>NZ_CP021645.1:710000-3110000 GCF_006384975.1 Pseudomonas oryzihabitans | reverse complement strand
GATTGGAAAGGTCCCGCCGACTCATCTGATAGAGCTTGGGTAGCCGCCGTGGGTGATCTGCACGCTGCGATCCTGTAGGTCGATCATGCGCTTCTAGACGCTGATGGGCCTGGTGGTACTTCAATCTTCGTGAAGTATCATTGCAAGCAAAGCGTTGCTGCTTAAAACAGACTTCAGCCGTCTTCGCCAATCAGCACGCGGATCTGGTCAACCACCTTCATCAAGGCGACCTTGTCTTCTTTGGGGATGGCTTTGGACAGTTGCTTATCCGCCGCCATCATGGCCGTGTGCACTTGGCTACGCAGTTCCTCGCCTTCGGTGGTCAGGTAGACCAGGGTCTGGCGGCGATTCTGCGGCGCCACCTCGCGGCGCACCAGACCGCTGGCCTCCATGCGCTTGAGCAGGCCGGACACGGCCGACATCTCGATTTCGAGCTGATGCGCGATCTCGCCGACCAGGATGCCCTCATCGACGTTGCACAGCTCCAGCAGGTAGCTCTGCTGGGCGGAAATACCCTCGGGCAGGTACTTGCGATAGAACTCGGAGATGCCTCTCCAGCCACGGTAGAAGTTGAAACAAAATAGGCTGCGTAATACAGGTTCAGCGTTGCTTGCCACTGTTCAGGACCTCTGGATGCGATAGGCGACCAAGCAAGACGCGCAATAGGTTGGCGCCATCCTGGTGGAGCGGCGAGCATACGTACTGTCGAAGGGGAGAAGGACGAGCTCAAAAAGCATAGGATAGCCCAATGGAGAGATACCTGGTGCGGTGCATTCCGCCACTGTTGAGCAGCATGCTGAGCTGCTCGTCGATGCGCCGGCTGCCTTGGATCTTCAGGCCCACGCGACCACTGGTTCGATCGCGAACGGCCGAGACCAGCAGGTTGCTGTCTTCGCTGTCGTTGGCCAGCCAGCGCACGCCGAGCATTTCCCCGCAGGCCGCGACGAGGCTGTCGCAGCGGCTGTCGACCAGGTGCTCGATCAGCAGGGAAAGGTCGCTGGCGCCGCCAAGGGCCGATGGCCAGGTGTATTCGAAACCGGCTACCGCGGCCCGGTCGCTGCCACGCTCGCTGTCCTGCAGCAGGGCCTCGAGCTTGAGAAGCCAGGGGCCCAGAGTGACCTGGCCATCGAACGCGGCACGCTGCACGCGAGGATAGGGATCGTCCTGGGGCTCGGCCCGACGCCCGCCGTACGGCTCGCGCGCCGGGCCTTGGAACAGGCTCAGGCCTAGGTCTGCCGGCCCGGCCACCTGGCTGGCACGCAGGGCGAAGCCGGGCGCGCCGTCGCAGCGCAGCGCTGACACCGTGCTGTCGTCGTAGGCCGCATCATCCCTGGGCATAACCATCAGCGTGGTCTGCCGCTCGCGGTAGCAGGGCAAGGCGAACAGCGTGACGCTGCGTCCGGGCTGGCGATAGCTGAGCGCGATCATGGGCTGCGACAGGCGTACATCGCCGTCCGGGTCGAAGCGCTGGTCGAGCTGGTTGATCACATCTACTAGGTGGCGAGATTCGGTGACGCCCCAGAACACGCGACTGGCGCCAGCGCGCAGCTGCCAGGGGCCATTGTCGTAGGTGATGGAAAGCTCGCGCAGGTCGGCGGCGTCGTAGCGTGGCACGCCTGCCATCTGCAACTCGACCTCTATATCTAGCATGAGCCCGCGTGTCAGCGCCTCCTGGCGATCCCACTTGTACTGCAGGCCAACGAAGCTGCGACGCGCGGCCTCGTAGCCATTGCCCTGCACGGTCAGCTCGGTGTGTCCCGGCTCGCCTTGGGCGAGCGCGCAGCACAGCCAGCCCAGCAGCCCGCAGGCGCTAGACCGCAACGGCCGTTGCACGTCGGGCTTCGCGTCTGGTCAATGTCACCTTCAGGCCGTCACGGGTACGCAGCACGAAGGCCGGCTCGATCTGAGGGACGTGGTCGGCGGCCGGAGCGAGCTCGAAATGCCCCAAGGCATGGCGCACGATCGCCTTGAGCTGTAAATGGGCCAGGCCTATGCCGATGCACTTCATGCGTCCGCCGCCAAAGGGGAAGTAGGCGTATTTCGGGCGCTCGGGAGCGTGCGCGGAGAAGTGCTCGGGGTTGAACCGCAATGGCGTGGCCCAGTAGCGCGGGTCTCGGTGGGTGACCCAGGGGCTGGTGATGATGTTGGTGCCTGCCGGAATGCGCTGGCCGCCGAGCATGCAGCTGGCCTTGGCTTTGCGGTCCACCAGCCAGAGTGGTGGCGACAGCCGCATTGATTCGTTGAAGCACTGCTCCAGCAATGGCGTGTCCTTCAGATCCAGGCGCGGTTCCTGGCCAGGCCTGGCCAGTTCGTCGGCGACCCTGCTCTGCCACTGCGGGTGGTTGGTCAGGTCGTTTAGCGTCCACATCATGGCGCTGGCTACGGTGTCGAAACCGGCCAGGAATACACCCATGATTTCGCGCAGGATGCGCGCGTCCTGCAGGGTATGGCCACGCTCGTCGCGGTAGCCGATCAGGTCGCCGAGAAAGCCACCGTCCTGGCTACCCTGACGTTGGCGCTGTTCGCTGATGATTTCCAGCAGTACATCGGCGATCAGGCTCGCGGCACGGTGCAGGCGTCGGTTGTTGGGGGTCGGCAGCCAGTCGGGCACCGGCACGGCGGCCGACAGGCGGATGTTCATGTAGTACAGGCTCTGCGTCCAGCCATCGGCTATACGTGCGATCGCCTGTGCGTCAATGCGCCGGCCGAAGAGGAAGTGGGTCAGCACGTCCATGGCGTACGCGACCATCTGTGCTTGCAGGTCCAGGGGCGCGCCGGCCCGCTGGTGGTGTTGCCAGCCGGCGACGCGTTCGGCGGCGAGGTCATCGACCACCTGGGCAAGGGCGCGCAGTCGTGGTAGCGCGAACGAGGGCATGACAGCCTTGCGCTGCTCCTTCCATCGATCACCATCGGCAATGATCATGCTGCCGCCAGCCAGCGGCTCGAAGGCCTTGGCGATATCGCTGCGGCCGAAGTTGTCGCTGTGGAAGATCGTGGCCAGGTCATGGGGGTCGAAGGCAAGGCAGAAGGCCATGCCGAAACCGACCGGCAGACGTACCAGCGTCCCGTAGCGCTGGTGGCACTCGTCGAGCAGCGCCAATGGGCGCTCACGGAACTGCTGGGCACAGCCAAAGAGAACATGCCCGCGAGGGCCTGGGGCGAAAGCCATCATGTCATCGTCCTTGATTGCGGCTTCAGGCGGCCTTGATCGGCGCCATGGCGAAGGCACCGCCGAACACGGCGCTGGAGGTTGCGGTGCGCTGACGGTAGTCGTCGTCCTGCATCAGTTGGCCAACGGTTTCCAGGCTTGGGAAGTCGATGATCTCGAAGCCATCGAAGGGCCAATGCTCGCCGCGCTCGGTCACAGCGCTGAGCACCACCGCCACACCGTGGCGGGCCAGTGCTGGTTCGCGGTCGTCGACATAGCGGGCCAAGGACGATTCGTGCTGGTCAGCATCGCGCTCGTGGAACTGGAACACCACCAACATTTTTTGACCCGTGGGGCTGTTCCAGCGCGCCAGGTCTTTTTTCACCTGCATCACGGCCAGGCCCGTGCCGGCGGGGGCGAGCTGCAGACGGCGCACGTCTAGCTCGCCGAACAGCGGTTGGGCGACCAGGCCGTCCAGCAGGCCGCTGGCAATGGCCTGGGTTTCGGCGGAGTGGCTAACGGTCAATTTCATGTATCGCTCCTTGCGAGGGGAAAGTAAGGGCCGAAAATTACAAGTCAAAAGTTGATACGTCAATTGTTGACATATGAACTATAGGTCTATAGCTTGCGTAGCCACCGATTACCCCGGTCTTTTTGGAATGGATGTCAAAATGATGAGAACGATTGCCTCGGTGCTGGTGCGTCTGCGCTGGGGATTGCTGCTTGCCTTTCTTGCCGTGGCCGCGCTGGCCAGCTTGGGCAAGGATCGGCTCGGCTTCAGCACCGACTACCGTGACTACCTGGCCAAGGACAACCCCGAGCTGATGGCGCTCGAGCAGTTGCAGGCCACCTTCGACCGCTCGGACAACCTGTTCATCGTGCTGGCACCTGCCTCCGGCGACGCCTTCGACAAGCAATCCCTTGAGGCCCTGCGCTGGATCACCCGGCAAGCCTGGCAGACGCCCTATTCGGTGCGCGTCGACTCGCTGGCCAACTTCCAGCATATAGATGCCGACGCCGACAACATCCGCGTCGCCGACTTGGTGTCCGAGCAGACCCGTCTGGAGCCTGCCGAGCGCGAGCGTATCCGCGCCGTGGCCCTGGCCGAACCGCAACTGGTCGGCCGTCTGGTGTCTCAGGATGGCAAGGTTGCCGCGGTTAACGTCATCTACCATCTGGCCGGTGAGTCGCCGTTCGAGAACAGCGAGGTGGTGGGCTTTGCCCGTAAGCTTGCCGATCAGGCGCAGAGCCGCTATCCCGGCCTGAAGGTGCACCTGACTGGCATGGCCATGTACAACAATGCCTTCCTTGAGGCGGCCATGGGCGATGCGATCAGCCTCACGCCGTGGGTTTACCTGGTCATCCTGGTCGCCGCGCTGGTCATGCTGCGCAGCGTGCTGGCCACGCTGGCGGCGGTGGCGGTGGTCTACCTGGCAATGAACAGCGCCGAAGGCATCGCCGGTTGGCTGGGCATGAGCCTGACCTCGCTGTCGGCCTCGGCGCCGCTGGTGGTGCTGATGATCGCGGTGGCGGACGTGGTGCATGTCCTGTCGGTGACGTTGAGCCACCTGCACAAGGGCGAATCGCGCCTAGTGGCGGTGCGCGAGGCGTTGCAGGAAACCGCCGTACCGGTGACGGTGACCAGCATTACCACCGCCATCGCCTTCCTATCGCTGAACTTCAGTGAGATCCCGCCGTTCCGCGACCTAGGCAACATCGTTTCGATCGGCATCGGCATGGCCTGGCTGTACACCTTGTGCCTGCTGCCGGGGCTGGTGGCGTTGCTACCATTGAAGCCGGGCAAGGGCAGCGATCCGCTGGAGCGTGGCATGCGTCGCTTCGGCACCTGGGTCCAGGCGCGCTCGCGGCTGCTGATGTGGCTGACCCTACCGGTGGTGGTGGTGCTGGTGTCGCTGGCCGGGCGCAACGATCTCAACGACCAGTACCTGCGCTGGTTCAGCCCGGACACCGCGTTTCGCCAAGCCAACGACTTCACCGAGCATAACCTTACCGGCCTTTACACCATCGAATACGCCCTGCGGTCGCGCTCCGACGCTGGTGTCAACGATCCGCGCTTCCTCGCCGATGTCGACGCCTTCGCCAGCTGGTTGCGCCAGCAGCCCGAAGTGGCGCACGTGGGCACCCTGTCGGATGTGGTCAAGCGCATCAACCGCAGCCTGACCACCGGCGAGGCGGATGCCTACCGTCTGCCGGCCAACACCGAAATCGCGGCCCAGAGCCTGTTGTTGTACGAACAGTCGTTGCCCTACGGACTCGACCTGAACAACCAGATTGATGTCGGCCGTGGCACCGCCCGGACCGTGGTCGCGCTGCACGAGCTGAGCACGCGGCAGATGCTGGCCTTCGAGCGCCGCTCGATGGACTGGCTGCAGGCCAACGCCTCGATGCTTACCGCCACGGCCGCTAGCACCACGCTGATCTTCGCCCATATCGGCCAGCGCAACGTCGAAAGCATGATGTGGGGCATCGCCAGTTCGGCGCTGGTGGTGGCGCTGCTGCTGATGGTGCTGTTCCGTTCCTGGAAGCTCGGCCTGCTGTCGCTGGTGCCGAACATCATTCCGGTGGCCATGGTGCTGGGCATCTGGTGGCTGTTCGTTGGCCAGGTCGGCTTCTCCGTCGCCATCGTCGCGTCGATGACGCTTGGCGTGGTGGTCGATGACACCATCCACTTCATGTATGCGGTGCTGCAACGCACCCGCGAAGAAGGGCGTAGCGTCGCCGAGGCGGTAGTCGATGCTTTCGGCAGCACGGCGCCGGCCTTGCTGGTGACCACGCTGACCCTGACCGCCGGCTTCCTGGTGCTGGCCCTGTCGGACTTCGCCTTGAACCGGGAGATGGGGTTGATGACCGCCCTGACCCTGGTGATCGCCCTGCTGGCGGACTTCTTCCTACTGCCACGGCTGCTTGAACTGACTCTGGAGAGAAAACGTGAAGGGACTGAAACAATTGAAGCTGCTGGTCAGCCTGCTCTGCCTCGTTGAGGCGGGCGCGGCGTTGGCCGATGAGCGTGGCCTGCAGATTGCCCAGGAGGCGGATCGCCGCAACACGGGCTGGCAGGACATGGCGGCCGAACTGCAGATGGAACTGCGCAATGCCTACGGTGCGACCAGCAGTCGTGAGCTAGAGGTGCAGTTTCTCGAAGTGCAGGGCGATGGCGACAAGAGCCTGGCGCGATTTCTCAGCCCGGCGGATGTGCGCGGTACGACCCTGCTGACCCACGCCCACAGCTTGCAGTCAGACGATCAGTGGCAGTACTTCCCGTCGCTTCGCAGGGTCAAGCGTATCGCCTCGGAGAACAAGTCCGGGCCGTTCATGGGCAGTGAGTTCGCCTATGAGGACATGGCCAGTTGGGAGCTGGACAAGTACAGCTACGAGTACCTGGGCGACGAGGAAGTCGAAGGGCAGCAGGCGTACCGCTTGCAGATGGTGCCGGCGTATCCGCGCTCGGGCTACACGCGTCAGGTAACCTGGCTGGACAAGGCACATTACCGGCCTCTGAAAGTCGAGTACTACGACCGCAAGAACGCGCTGCTCAAGACCCAGACCTACCAGGACTACCAGGTCTATGGCGAGCGCTACTGGCGTGCCGGACAGATGCGCATGGTCAATCACCAGACCGGCAAACAGACACTGATGCGCTGGAGCAACTATCGCTTCGGCAACGGCTACGACGCGCTTGCCTTCGACAGAAGTAGCCTGGAAGCCCGGCGCTGACAGGCACGGAGAAAGGACATGGACTTCAAGGATCATTTCGATCAAGCACTGTGCCAGGAGCTGGGCCTGCGCGCCGCGGCATTGGCGCCGGGCTTCGATGCCCAGCGTTACCAGGCGGCCCTGCCGACCGAGCTGCAAGGCCTGGAAATGAAAGCCCGGGTACGGGCGTTGGCCGAGGCGCTGTGGCACGGGCTGGGGCTGTCGTTCGACGAAGCCGTGCCGGTGCTCACGGGCATGCTCGATGCCTTGCCCCAGACGCGCTTGGGGCGCATGAGCGGGTTCCCGGTGTGGGTCATCGCCGATATCGTCGAGACCCGTGGCCTGGACGATTTCGAGCTGGCGATGCAGGCCATTCACAAGGTCACCCGACACTTCACCAGCGAGTTCGCCATTCGCCCGTACCTGGTGGCCTGTCCGCAGCAGACCCTGGCGGTGCTGACCGGCTGGCTAGACGATGACAGCTCCGACGTGCGCCGGCTGATCAGCGAAGGCACTCGGCCGCGCCTGCCTTGGGCTTCACGTGTGCCCTCGCTGCTGCTCGATCCGACGCCGATCCTGCCGCTGCTCGAACGTCTGCGCGACGATCCCAGTCTTTATGTGCGGCGTTCGGTGGCCAACAACCTCAACGACATCAGCAAGGATCATCCCGCGTTGGTGGTCGAGCTGCTCAGCCGCTGGAAAGCCGAGCTGCCGAGCGAGCAGGGGCAGTGGATGGTACGCCACGCCGCGCGCACTCTGACGCGCCAGGGCAACGCCGCGGCCCTCGAGCTGCTTGGCTATTTGCGCACGACACCGGTCAAGGTTAAGCGTTTCGAGGTCAGTCCGCCGAGCATCGTGGCCGGCCAGAGCATCACGCTGGACTGCGATATCCAGGTCGAAGGGGCGGGCGAACATGGCCTGATGGTCGACTACGCCATCCTCGCTCCCGGTGCTCGCGGGCAGACCAATCGCCGGGTATTCAAGTGGAGCAAGCGCAAGAAGCAGGCCCAGGGCAGCGTGCGCCTGCAGCGCGAGCATGGCATCGCCACCAACCAGGTGCGTAGTTATTACCCCGGTGCGCATCAGATACAGCTGATAGTCAATGGACAGGTACTGGCCGAAGGTACCTTCGAACTGGGCACCTGAATTCGCGCCCCCGAAACAAGGAGGTTTTACCCATGCAAACGGCATTCGACACCCTCGTCGCTCAGGATCCGGTGAACATGGCGCTTTACGGCTTCATGGGCAGTGGCATCCTCTTCCATGGCCATCGTCTTGGCCTGTATCGCGAACTGGCGGCGGCCCCCGACGGCGTTGCACTGGACACGCTGGCGCAACGCTTGGACCTTGACCAGGACACCCTGCGTCGCGTGCTCGGTGGCGCGATGGCCTGGAACCTGGTCGGTCACGGCGCGTACGGCTATGTCCTGA
Source organism: Pseudomonas oryzihabitans (assembly GCF_006384975.1). Taxonomy (NCBI): domain Bacteria; kingdom Pseudomonadati; phylum Pseudomonadota; class Gammaproteobacteria; order Pseudomonadales; family Pseudomonadaceae; genus Pseudomonas; species Pseudomonas oryzihabitans. Next base: position 3,101,707 of record NZ_CP021645.1, on the reverse strand, counting down.
CATCCGGGGCCCAGCGCTCGCTGGATCCGGCGTCACCTCAGTTCCTGGGACCGTTGCTGGAGCATTTCGCCGACAATACCCAGCCGCTGTTCGAGCACCTGGATGCGGCGCTGGCTAGCGGCCAGGCGCAATGGTCGCAATTGGCCCAGGAAGCCCAGGCACCGTTCGACTATCTGGAGGCTGAGGAGCGTGGCAGCGCGTTTCATGACGCCATGTGGAGCCTTAGCCACCAACCTTCCGAAGAGCTCGTAGGGCTTGGCCTGCTCGATGAAGTCGACAGCATTGTCGACCTGGGCGGCGGCGTCGGGGCCTTCGCCATCGCCGCGGCTCGCCGTCACCCCGGTTTGCGCGCGACGGTGTTTGACTTGCCCGCCGTCGAGCGCCATTGCCTGGCGCGTGTCGAGAGCATGGAACTGCTCGGTCGGGTCGGTTTCGTGGCCGGCGATTTCTGGGACAGCCCGTTGCCCAAGGCTCAGGCCTATGCCTTGGGCTTCATCCTCTCGGACTGGGACGATGAGCAGTCGTGCGCCCTGCTGCGCCGGGTGCGCGAAGCCTTGCCGGAGAATGGTCGGGTGTTGGTGCTCGACCGCCTGCTCGAGGCCTCGGGCGCGGCGCCCTTCAATGCCGTGATGCAGGACCTGGCCATGCTGCTGGAAACCGGTGGCCGGCACCGTACCGCCGAGCAGTTCGAGGCGCTACTGCGCGCCGCCGGTTTCAGCAGGACCCAGGTAACCCGCGGCAGCGGCGAAAAGCATGCTGTGATCGGCTTCGTGTAGCCCACCCGGGGGCCTTGAGCCCGATGTTTACAACAACACGTTAACACTGACTTAACGACTCGATGAGCGCACACAGCTTTCGCCAACCGGCGATGGCTGAGCGACGCCGCGTGCCCGTTATTCACAGACCATGAATAAATGGAGTTATCGAAATGCCCAACTCAAGGATGTATGGATACTTGGTGATCGGTGCTGGCCCGGCCGGTTTGCAGGCAGGCTACTGCCTGCAGGAACAGGGCTGCGATTACCTGATACTCGAAAGTGGCCAAGCGCCGGGAACCAGCTTCAAGCGCTTCCCCCGGCACCGTAAGCTGATTTCCATCAACAAGGTCCACACCGGCTACGACGATCCGGAAATCAACCTGCGCTGGGATTGGAACTCGCTGCTCAGCGACGAGCAGCCGAGCCAGCGTTTCCCTGATTTCAGTCGGCGCTACTTCCCTGACGCCGATGACATGCCCCGTTACCTCAAGAGCTTCGCCGAGCAGCATCAACTGAACGTGCGCAGCGGCTGCACCGTGACCAACGTCAAGCGTGACGGGCACTTCATCGTCACTTTGGGCAACGGCGAGCAGCTGCATGCGCGTGTGCTGATCGTGGCGACCGGCGTGCACCTGGGCTGGCTGCCGGCCATCGAGGGCATCGAGCACGCCGAGCATTATGCCGACATGGATGTCGATCCCGAGCCACTGACCAACAAGAAAGTGCTGATCCTGGGCAAGGGCAACTCGGCGTTCGAGACCGCCGATGCGCTGATTGAGCACGCCGCGATGATTCACGTGGCCAGCCCCAACCCGTTGCGCATGGCCTGGTCGACTCACTATGTAGGCCATGTCCGGGCAGTCAACAACAACCTGCTCGATACCTACCAGCTCAAGTCGCAGAACGCTGTGCTCGATGCCCAGTTGCAGCGTATCGAGCGCGACGGCGAGCGCTACAAAGCGTGGTTCGCCTACCAGCACGCCGAGGGCGAGCAGGAAATGATCGAGTACGACCGGGTCATTGCCTGCACTGGTTTCCGCTTCGACGATTCGCTGTTCGACGACAGCTGCCGCCCACAGCTATGCACCCAGGGCCGGCTGCCGGTGCAGAGTGCCGACTGGCAGTCCGCCAACGTACCGGACCTGTATTTCGCCGGCACCCTTATGCAGTACCTGGACTACAAGAAGTACATGTCCGGCTTCATCCATGGTTTCCGCTACAACGTGCGCACCCTGTGCCGCCTGCTGCATGAGCGCTACGAAGGCATCGGTCTGCCAAGCCAGACGCTGGCGTTGCAGACCGAGGCGCTGTGCGAGCGTTTGCTGGCGCGAATCAACCGTTCCTCGGCGCTCTGGCAGCAACCGGGCTATCTGCAGGACGTGGCGGTGCTCGACCGCAAGGAGCATACGCTGACCTTCTTCGAGGAACTGACCATGCTCCAGGTCGCCGAGCGCTTCGCTGGGCAGGAATACCTCACCCTGACCCTGGAGTTCGGCCAGCGCAAGTTCGACAACCCGTTCAACGTCGAGCGCGTCGGCCGAGAAAACGTCAAGCGCGCCGAGGACTCCAACTTCCTCCATCCGATCGTGCGCCATTACCAGGACGGCGAACTGCTGGCCGAACACCACGTGATCGAGGACCTGGCCGCCGAATGGCACGAGCCCGAGCATGTCGAGCCGCTGCTGGCGTTCCTCGAACAGCGTCTGCACGCCAGTGTCGCCCCTCACTACATGTCCCTGTTCCAGACCGTTCCGACATTTTGAAAAGGACTTTTGAAATGAACTTCGTTGACTTTCACATTCATGCCGGCAAGTTCGCTCTGCTGCGCGACGACATCCAGGGCCTGCTGACCAAGTTTCCTTTCGAGTCGGGTGTCGACGTGCGCCAGATCTTTTCCGACCCGGCCGCGCTCAAGGCTTACCTGCAAGGTTGTGGCGTGGTGCGCGCGGTGATCCTGGCCGAGTGCGGGCCGGGCACCAGCTTCTCCATCGATAGTGAGCTGATTCTAGAGTTCTGCGGCAACGATCCGTTCTTCGTGCCGTTCGGCAACATCAACCCCAACCATCATCCCGATCCGCTCGCCGAATGGCACAAGGACCATGCGCGCGGCATCAAGGGCTACAAATTCTACCCAGCCGACCACGACTTCGACCCGTACCTGGACTCGATGATGGCGGTCTACGAGAAATGCGCCGAGGCCGGCCAGCCGATCATGTATCACACCGGGCTGACCGCCCAGCGCGACACCGAGCAGAAATATATTCGCCCCAGCGACTATCGCCGCCTGGTGGAAACCTTCCCGACGCTGAACGTGGTGTTCGCCCATGGCGGCAAGCCGACCTGGTACGACGAAGCCTTGGAAATGGCAGAGCGCTATCCGGGGGTCTACCTCGATACCGCGCTGGTGCCGCCAGAGGTTCTGGCGGACTGGCTGCACGACCGGCCGCAGATTCACCACAAGGTGCTGTTCGGTTCGGACCTGCCGGTCAGCGGCAGCTACTCGGCGGTGTGCCAGCGCATTCTCGGCGCGGGTCTGGACGAGCAGGTACTGCGTGCCGTGCTGCAAGACAACGCCAACCGTTTGCTGGGCTAGGGGGCGAGCATGTACGAGGCCTACTATCCGCTGACTTATTATTTCTATCCGTTGCTCGGCGATGCGGTGCATGCCCGACTGCCAGGCGTATTCCAGCAACCGGTGGCGGCCGGCATAGAAACCCTGCTCTATGTGCACATACCCTACTGCCAGGACATGTGCCGTTTCTGCCCGTTCCACGTGCGTGTGGACAAGGACACCTCGGTCTACGAGCGTTACACCCAGGCGCTGTGCCGTGACATTCGCAACGAGGCGGCGAGTGTGCGTGGCCAGTCCTCGATGCTGCGCGCTATCTACTTCGGTGGCGGCTCGCCCTCGGTGCTGTCGCCTGGGCAGCTGCAACGCATCATGGATACCATCAGGCAGAGTTTCACCATCGACCCGCAGGCCGAATGGACTTTTGAGGGCGAGCCGAAGACTCTTGGCGATCCGCATCGCCTGGAGGTACTCAAGGCCAATGGCGTGCAGCGTATCAGCTTCGGCCTTCAGACCTATGACCAGTCGCTGCGCGACCACTTCAATATCGCCGCGACTCTGGATGACGTGGCCAATGTGCGCGATCAGGGGCGGCGCTTCGGCTTCGACGAGATCAACGTCGACATGATGTACAACTTGCCAGGGCAGACTCTGGTGTCGCTGGAGCGTGACCTGGCGCGGCTGATCGACGACGGCTTCGACAGCGTCGACTACTACAACCTGCACTACTTCGCCTTCCCGCCCAAGTTCAAGCGCCAGATGGAGGAGGGCAGCATTCCGCCCAAGCCCAGCGATACCTTGATGCTTGCGATGTTCGAACAGTTGCGCCACCGCCTGGCAGAGTCGGGCTACCGCAACGTCGCCGACCAGATCTACAGCCGCAAGGATCAGGTGTGCGAGTACTTCCGCCTGCTGTGGGGCGGCGGTGGTGGCGAGCACCGCGCCGAGACGCTGGCGGTCGGCTCCTCGGCGCGCGGCTACGTCGATGGTTTCAGCTACATGAAGCAAAGCAACGTAAACCGCTACATGGAGGCGATCGAGCAAGGGCTGCCGAGCATCGAGAAGAGCTCGCTGGCGCTGGAGCGTCCGGAAAACCGTGGTGCGGTGATGTTTCCCAAGTTCCTGCGACTGGACAAGGCCCACCACCAGGCGCTGCAGACCATTGACCCGCGGTTGCTGGAGCGCTGGGTCGAGCACGGCCTGCTGGCCGACGGTGAGCACGCCTACGAGATCTCCCAGCGAGGTCGGCTGTGGACCAACAACATGACCACCGACCTGTTCGAGGCCACCCAGCGCCAGGTCGGCGGGCAAGTGCTGACGCTGCTCGAAAGCCGCCCGGGCGCCCGCACGGGGTCCTTCTGAGGAGAATTGCAATGAAGGGAAAACGCATAGGCGTGCTTCACGCCTATCCCGGTCGACGCCTGCTCGATGGCCTGGGCGCAGCGGGCTTGCGCGTGGTACTGATCGGCAACGGCGAGGCGTGGTGTGAGCACCCTGCCGTGGAGGCGGTGCTTAATGTGCCGCTGTGGCCGCTCGAGGGGTTGTTCGATGCTGTTCGTGGTTACCACGCGCGGCAGCCGCTCGATGCCTTGCTGCCGGTCAACGAAGGCACCGTGCTGGCGACGGCGCAACTGGCCGAGCAGTTGGGCTTGGCGGGCATGTCGGTGGCCACGGCAGTCGCCAGCCGCAACAAGTACCTGGCGGCGCTGCTCTGGGAGGCTCAGGGCATCGTCGTGCCGCCGACCTTGCCCCTGGATGCGCGCACGCCGTGGGCACGAGTGCGTGAGCAGTTGGGCGAGCGCGTGGTGATCAAGCTCAGTGACTCGATGAACAGCCAAGGGGTCATCGCGGTCGCTGACGAGCGGCAGTACCAGGCTGCGCTGGCCAGGCTCGAAGGCCTCATCGCGCAGTCCATCGCGGTCGATCCACTCAAGGACCGCAACCGCTTCGCCTACGGTCACGGCAGCCTACGCATGATTGCCCAGGCCTACTGCGAAGGGCGTGAGTTCGGTATCGACGTGCTGCTGCAGGCTGACGGCGAGGATCTGGTGCTAGCGGTACTGGAGAAGGAAGGCGGACATGGGCCGTACTTCGCCGAATCGGCATCGGTCTGGCCGACCTCCGGCAATCGTGACGAGGAGCGCCAACTGGGCGCGTTGGCGATCCGTGCGGCGCGGGGCCTGGGGCTGACCCAGGGCGCCGCGCACGTCGAGATCCGTTACCGGCAGGGCGTGCCCTGCGTATTAGAGGCGGGGTTGCGGCCAGGCGGCGGTTTCACTGTGCAGGCGATCGGCCGCCTTACCGGGTTGGATGTGCATGCCGCCCAGGCTGGGCAGTTGCTCGGCCTTCCGGCCTTGCCGGCCCTAGCTCCGCCCCAGGGCGCGATGCTGTTCGGTGGCGTGGTGATCGAGCGCAGCGGTGTGCTGCGCGAGGTCGAGGGGCTGGAGGTGTTCGACGACATGCCGGGGTTGTGTGAGCGGATCATCCTGGCCGAGCCCGGTGACTGGGTACAGGCGATGCCCGACTCGGCTCAGCCGCACTACTGCTACTACCTGATCGCCGGCGAAGACCGGCAGGCTGTACTGGGGCGGCACATGCGCATCCAGCGTCAGATCCGTCTGCACGTCGAGACCTCGGGGGTGGAGCGTGATTGATCCCTTGCAGCATGGGCGCTCGCAGGCGCTGTTGAGCGCCGGACGCCAGGTGCTGGAATTCTTCGCTGACATGCAGGTGGCGCCGGAGCGCTTCCCGCTCTGGCACGCGCACGACGCCATCGCCGAGCGGATCAACGCGCCGCAACCGTTGACCGTCGACGGCCAACCGCTGGGCGACACCCTGGCGGCGGCCATCGAACTGATGAGCGCAGGGCTGTGCAATGTCAGCCACCCGAAGTATTTCGGCTACATCTCGCCCAAGCCACACCCCGCCACCGTGCTCGGCGACCTGCTCGGCAGCGCGTTGAACCAGACCCCAGGCGCCTGGCGCGCGGGGCCGAGCGCGACGATGATCGAAGCGGAGGTGTTGCACGCGTTGCGCGGGCTGTTCGACCTGCCGCCAGTGCAGGGCCGTCTGCCGGGAGGGATCTTCACCGGTGGCGGTACCTTGGCCAACCTCATCGGCCTCAAGCTGGCACGCGAGCACTGGCAGGCTCGCGTCGGACATGACATACCGTTCTCTCGGGCGCGGGTGTACATGTCACGCGAAGGGCACTTCTCGGTGGCCAAGGCCCTGGATGTGCTCGGCTTCGATCCGCAGGTGTTGGTCTCGGTGGAAGTCGACAGCCATGGTGTGCTGCAGGTCGATGCCTTGACTGCGCAATTGGCTGCGGACATCGCCCAGGGCCTAAGTCCGATGTGCGTGATCGGCATGCTGGGCACCACTGCCACTGGCGCGATCGACCCTTTGCAGGCGATTGCCGACTGTGCTCGCCAGCATGACTTGTGGTTCCACGTCGATGCCGCCGCTGGTCTGGCCTTGGCTGCCTTGCCCGAGGCCAGGGCCATGATGTACGGCCTGCACGAGGCCGACTCGATCACCTTCGACCCCTGCAAGTGGATGTTCGCTGCCTTTGGCGTGGGCTGCCTGCTGGTGCGCAACGGCGAGCTGCTGGCGGGCAGCTTCTGGTCAGGCGGGCCGTACTGGGAAGAGAAGGGAGAGCTCGACACCTTCAAGATGAACCTGTACGGCACCCGCCAGTTTCGCTCCCTGGGTCTGTGGTGCCTGCTGCGCCACCTCGGCGTACAGGGTTATCGCCAGACGTTGCGCGGCATGACAGCCGCCGCCGCCAGCCTTCGTGAGCAGGTGCGGGCCGATACGCGCTACAGCCTGGTGCCGGATCAGGGACTGATGCCGGTCCTGGCGTTTCGTCCAAGGGCGGCCAGCGACCAGCAGGTCCAGCAACTGGTGGAGCTCTGCCAGCAACGTGGCTTGGGCTACCCCAGCATCTTGGACTGGCAAGGGCGTCAGTACCTGCGGGTCGCGGTCAGCAACCCGGACACTGGCGTGGCGCACATGCACTCCTTCAAACAAGGCCTCGACGGGCTGCTGGGCGAACTTGCCCTTCTTTCGGACTAGGAGGTCCAGCCATGAATCATCACGAACAGCAACTGGTCACGCTCCTAGGGGCTTTGGCGATCATCATCGTCAGCAGCCAGCTAGCGGGGCGACTGGCGCAGCGTCATGGCCAGCCGTTTGCGGTCGGCGAGATCGCTGGTGGCATCGTGCTCGGCACCTTAATGGGCATGTTCTGGCCCGAGGGCAGGGCGTTTCTGAACGGCTCGGTGGGCGGTATTCTCACGGCGATCTCGCAGTTGGGCATCATCCTGATGATGTTCCAGATCGGCATGGAGTTCGACTTCGGCCTGCTGCGCGAGCGCCGACTGAAGCGTGCCCTGGGCTGGATCACCGTGCTGGGCATTCCAATGCCTTATCTGGCCGGGATGGCCTGCGCGTATCTCTATACTCAGTACCAGCCGGTGGAGAACTTGACCGGGCTGATGCTGGTGTGCGGCATTTCCTTCTCCATCACGGCCCTGCCTATTCTCGGTCGCATTCTGCTCGAGCGCGGCATGGCACGTAGCGAGACCGGAGTGACCGCCATAGCGGCTGCCGGCATCAACGACCTGATCGGCTGGATTGCGCTGGGGCTGGTCATCGTGGTGTGCGCCGGCGAAGGCTTCACCGCCACGCTGTTGAAAGTGGGCGCGGTCGGCCTGTTCCTCGGCCTGTTCTATCGCGGGGTGGCGCCCTGGCTGAACCGTTGGCTGCAGCGTGAGTCGCCCTCGGGCGAGGGGTTGAGCGACATGCGTTTCGGCCTGGTGGTCGCCACGGTCTTCGTCATGGCGGTCATCACTGCATGTCTGGGCGTGTTCGCCATCGTCGGCGGTTTCGTGCTCGGCACCGCGCTGTACCGATGTGACGTGCTGCGCGAGCAGTGGGATCTGCGCATGCGCCCGCTGGTCAATATCGTCATGGTGCCGGTGTTCTTCTTTTACACCGGCATGAAGATCGACCTGGGCACCCTCGGCACGGCCGATGACCTGCTCTGGTGTCTGTTCTGGGTGTTCTGCGCCTGTGCCAGCAAAGGCCTGAGCTGCGCGCTAGCCGCCCGGCTGGGGGGGATGGCGGGGCGTGAGGCGTTGAAGATCGGAGTGTTGCTCAACACCCGGGCGCTGATGGAGTTGGTGGTGTTGAACATCGCCCATGAGCTGGGCTTGATGCCGGCACAGCTGTTCTCGATCCTCGTGATCATGGCGCTGTTCTCTACCCTGATAACTGCGCCATTGCTGAACCTGCTGCAACGACGTGAGGCGCGAGTGGCGCAGCGCACAGTGCAGATGGGGTGCGCTTAGGACTGGACTGACAATTAGCCTGGAGCGGTTTCGTAAAGTAGGGGCGCGGTGCCCGGTACCGGCTTTGCCTGTGCTCATACACCTCCAGGAGCTGACCCTGGCTTCCTGGGCAAATCCATTGGGGCGTACTGCCATTTCGCATGTCGAAGACGGACCAATAGTAGAGTGGCTGGAACCTCTGTCAGATCTTCGAGGTGGCTTGAATTTTTGTCATTGGACCTGCTTTCAGATCGTCTAAGTTTGAATATCTGCATGCTAAAAGGCACCGAACAGAAAAATAAAAATATTGTTCATTCTTAATGAGGAAGGGCTGCTTTGAGCAGCCCTTCCTCATTAAGGTTTCGAACGTCTTGACTTATATGCGTAGGCTAATTTGTTGGCAGGGGCAGCGGTATATGGCGCATTGGGATCAGTTGTGCTGAATACGGCACGCTTGTGCTGATTGAAAAGCTTCCCTTAGGAAAGATTCCGGCGGTGCTGTTAAGCGATTGATCCCTCGCAGTTCTGCTGGGCTGTACTTCGTTTCGAGCTTCTCGAATGTGCAAGCACATACGGCCTTGCTCGAGCCCCCATTCATGCAGCCGGCGATAAAATCACCGCGGATCTTGGAGTTTTCGTCCGAGCACGCGTTGATCAGCAGCAGAGAGGCGAGGAGTGCCAGGTACTTCTTCATATCCAAGTCCCCTCAACGCAGCACTAGCGCACAGCCCAGCATCACGCCGCACACCAAGCCAATCAGTTGTGGTCCTACTCGCCAGAAGATCTTGATCCACAGCAGGCTCAGCAGCCCGCCGCTGGTAAAGACAGCATCAGGATGCGCGAACTTGCGGATCGCATCGCCGACCACTGCCCCGATCCAGCCCAATACCGTGCCCACCACGACCGCAAAGCATTTGGCCAGCAAGCCAGCGCCCAAAACCATCGCCGAGGTATTGAACGTTACGGAGAGGATGCCGAGCGCCAGCGCTGCGACTCCCCATCCAATCAGTCCTAGATTGAAGGGTGGAAGGCTGTCTTCAGAGTGGGAGTGCTGAGGTTGGTTGGAGCCATTCATGAGGTATTCCTTTAAGGCTAATAATTCGGGATGAGCGCCGCGCAGCTACCAAGTCACGCGGCATTGATTGGTCTTGCTGTCGAACGGCTTCAGCACCTGTTTTAGGTTCTTGGTCGGCAGCTTTACGGTTTTGCCTCCTGCACTGATCTGCAGGTTGTTGGCGTTACGCAGTGCCTTCCAGAAGGCCGGGAAGTTCTGGCTGCAGACGTTGCAGTCGGTGAAGAACGGATTGCTGTAGTGCTCGCCATCCACGATCACATCGAAGCCCGGATCCTTATCAGAGGCGTAGGCCTTGCCAGCGATGGTGGCGTAGGCCGTCACCGCAGTTTCACCGTCATCCGGGCAGGAGATGTTGAGTTCGTTGCCATTGCCGTCATCGACCAGGTGCTCGGCAACGCCTTGGGCATATCCGGCTGACCATTCATAGGTGCCTGCAAAGGTAGGGCTGCAGACCAGTCCGCACAGTAGGGGAAGCCAGAAGGTTTTCGTGCTCATCAGGAACATCCTTTTAGGGAGGCAAAGGGGAAAGCGGAGAAGGGAGAAGAAGTTGTTAGGCAACCTATTAGGTTGGATTTCAACTTGTGACGCACTTCATGTCAACGAGTGGATACCCAACCATCCGGGTGGACGGTTGGAGCCTTGGCATGAGCGGTATCGATCAGAAGAATTTGGCGGAGTCGGTTGGGCGGGCTATCGCACGTCATCGGCTTCGGGTGGGGCTGACGCAGGAGGAGGTCGCGGAGCGCCTGGGTATAGGTAACGAGGCCGTCTCTCGGATCGAGAGAGGCGTGGTCATTCCTAACATCGCCCGGCTCTACGACTTTGCATCCATCTTTCACTGTGAGGCGGCAGAGCTACTCAGCGAGGCCAGCCCGCGCAGCGATGATCAGGCGCGCCAAATCAGCCGCCTACTGGACGCCCTGACCGAGGCGGACCGGCAACTGGTGCTGGGACTGGTGCAGGGGTTAGGTGAGCGCCTGCGCCAGGGATGACAGTTGGTCACCTACGATCAGGTCGCCGTCTCCTGGCCGGGAGACGGCGACGGCTCGTCATACTTGGCGCCACAGCGTAGACACAGGCACTGATACTCCATGAATTGATGGCGATGAACGTCCTTGATGAAAGCATGGGTATCGGGCCAGCTCGTGTGGACGGCTGATAGCCCCTGGAGCATGCGATTGAACGCCTGTTCCAGCGGACCGCGCTGTCCCTGTTGAGTGGGAGCCCCCGGCTCAGTCGGCGGCTGAATACCCCTTAGAAAGGCGTCCAGGCTACCGATGAGGCTGGCGATCACCTGGGCCGCTTCCTTGGACAGCACGACCGATGAGTTACAGATCAAGCAAGGTGTGGGCATGGCTAAAGCTCCTGTCAGAAGAGAGGGCAGAACGGCTATTCAGAATGAGAAAGGGCAGGCCAAGGGGCCTGCCCTTATGCCGTCGTGGATGGCGTAGTGAACGCGGTACCGGAACGGCGAAGCAGCCCGCCGAAGAGCGCCAAGGCCAGAGCGATGGCCAAGGCGAACGGCCAGAAGCGCAGCATCAGTACCAAGAGGCCAACAGCGAGCAGGCTGCTGGCCAGTAGCCCGACGAACACGAATAGCGAGGCGAGAAAACGCAGAAGCGGCATGGTGAAGTCTCCTTTCAGGTGGCGATTGGCCAAGCAACCAGGACGCGAGCGCGTGCCTTGGCGGTCGAGCCAATAGTCGTCATGAGGGAACGGGAAGAGACGTGCTGGTAAAGCGCGGGGAGCGCCAGGTGTCAGCGGGGGAGGCTGTGAGGCGGGCGGAGCAGATCGAAGGCTAGACCAGGCCCAGTTCCGCCATCGAGACGCAGCCCTCGTGTCCCACGATGATGTGGTCCAGGGTACGGGTACCCACCAAGTTCAACAGCTCCTTGAGCGTCTGGGTGAGACGGCGATCCGCCTGACTTGGCTCTGGATCTCCCGAAGGATGGTTGTGCACCAGGATCACCGCCGCCGCGTTGTGCCGCAGCACGGTTTTCACCACCTCGCGCGGATAGACACTCGCCGCATCCAGGGTGCCCTGGAACAGTTCTTCGTAGCAGATCACACGGTGCTTGCTGTCGAGCAGCAGAAGAGCGAAGACCTCCCGCTCTTGTTGGATGAGCAGCGTCTGCAGATGAGCAATGACCTGTTGGGGCTCGGTCAAACTGCTGCCTTTGCTCAATCGCTGGGCAACGAGTTGCCTCGCGATACCGAGAATGTCGGCTTCGGTTACTGGAGAGTCGATGAGATAGCTGCCAGCGGTTTCGCCAGCCTTGAGTTTGCTCGCAATCATGAGAGGTCTCGCGACAAAGGTTAGGTTTCAAAAAGGGGGGAGCTGAGGCGGAGAGAGCGGGGGCTACCGCCTTCAACTGATGAAGAACTGCCGCTCTCCTGGCAGGTGTTTGGCGTAGCGCTCGAGCAGCTCTGGCTGGTCCTGCAGCAGGCGGTCGACATCGAGTACCGTACGGTCCTGCGTCCGTTGCCATCGAATGGATCCATACGGGAAACCGCCGTAGGTGGCGTCGCCCAAGGCCTGCTGAAGACGCTGCTGGAGTTCTGTTGCTCGTGCTTGCTTGGCCTGGAGTGCTTGGCGCAACACCTTCAGCTCCAGATAGATGGCAAGGAGGCCAGCGTGCTGGCGAAAGTCGCGTCGCGCGCCTGAGCTTTCTGGATACAGGCGCGCGAGTGCCTTACTTGCAGAGGCAGAGCCATCGGCTGGCGGCGGACGATCCCTGTTCAGGTAGTGCCAGAACTGACGCTCTCCTTCGATCAGCTGCGCGATGCTGGCTTCATCGCGCTTGATACGGTGGATCTGCCACTGCTGACCACCCAGCAGTACGGCAACGTCGGCCGCGTGTTTGCCTGTCACTGCCAGTAGGTGCATGACCTGCAGGCGCATGGCTACCGGGACACCTTCCTGCCACCGGTAGACTTCGCTGGCGCCCACGGCCCTGCACACGAGCAACTGGACGTCTTCGTCATCCAGCACCTCGCGTTCAATGCGGGTAACCATCCAGGGCAGATCGGGCGAGGCATGGGACACCTCCCGGCTGTAGCGCCGAACCTTGCGGCCGGTGCTCCTGCTGTAGCGCCAAAAGATGATGGGTTCGAGCACGCTTTGCCAGAATGCGGGCGTGCTGTCGTCCTGGGGATCGCTCTCCAGAGGAGCCGTTTGCCGTCCAGTTTTCTCGAGCCAGAGCTCCAGCTGAGATTTGTCCGGATCTAGCCCCAGGGCCGCTGCAGCGTCTTGGCTGAAGAGCCTCACAGGTCGAGCTTCAGGAGCTGCGAGGTGAGATTCCGTAGCGGTGGTAACGAGGTGGAGGAGTGGACGAGGGTGTTGCTGTGTGGTGATCAGGGAGGAACGACTCATGATTAAGCTCCTGTACGGCATAGAGTGCTCAGTCGGCACGAAGCCGCCTGAGCTAGGTGTCAGAAAGGAGGGCAGTGCTGCGAATCTGAAATGGCGTTGGCGCGGCCTGAGGAATGCCGTAGCCAGTAGCGAGGGGGGAATGCCGTCAGGCCACCAGGTCGAGTGCGGCCGACAGTGCCCGCTGCTTGAGCTGACCACCTTGGCCAAACCAGGCCGAGTCGAGCCGATACTCAGAGCTCCGCGCCCGCCGTTCGTGATCGACGAATTCGGTGACCGCGTTGAGCAGGCCCCAGGCGGTCCCTTGTGCGGACTCAAGGACCGCGCCGCGACCTCGTCCCTCGTACAGGGCTTGCACCGTTCTCAGGGCCCGCTCATTGGGAAGGCCTCCCTGGGTATGACTGCTCCCAGCTGAATCACAGAGCACCCGGATGAAAAAGCCCGTCGACTCGGCATCGCCGACCTTGCGATCAGCCAGCAGCCGCAGGCGATACATGAACTCATCCCAACCAGCGACGGCGATACCGAGCTGCTTCTTCACGGCTATAGGGTCGAATCGCGTGCTGTGGGGAACCTTGATCGCCTGAGTAGCGCCATTCACCGCGATGCTGAGCGTGTTGTTGCATACCACCCTGACCGTGGTCGGTGTCGCGGTGGTGGCCAGGGTGCCATCGCAGGAGGTGGCCAAGAGCAGATAGCCGTTGACCTGATCGTTGCCTTTCAGGGTCATGCGTTGTCCTGTCCGCGCCAGGGCCCAGAACTTACGACCCTCCTTGAGCACGCCGGCTGTTTCCAACTGGTAGCCGGAGACCTCGGTCAGGTCGCGGTAGAACTCCAGAACCTCGCGCGGCTGCACCGTCTGATAGCGTTGTGAGACGACAGAAAGCGGCGCCTTGGTGTCGGAGCGGAACAGCACCTTCTGCTCGGGGAACGAGTGGATAGCACCCAGGTGACCGACCGCGTCCGATTTGAAGTGCACAGGACTTTCGAGGATCTGCCAGTCCATCCCGGCTTCGCGTTGCCAGACTTCGATGGGCTGTTTCTGAGTGAGCTGATTACCCAGGCCATGCCACGGGGTGGCGCCAGCGTAGGCCATGGTGTCGACGAGATGTGCCATGTGAGCAATTCCTTTGGGTGCACGCCGGCATAAAGCGCTGCGCGAGGCGCAGCACCGACCGGACGGGGGAGATGAAGAGGGAGAGCGCCGATCAGGTCGGCAGGTTGAAGCGGTGACCGCAGAGCAAGCAGAGGTTATTGGCCAGGACGTGGCGGTCGAGCGATTCACCGAGCTGAGCGCCAAGGGCACAGCCGCCCACGCCGCCAACCAGGCCGCCGAGGATGGCACCTGATACGGAGCCAAGGGTGATACCGACTGGTCCAGCAATAGCGCCGAGCGCTGCACCTGTCTGGCTGCCGGCTAGGGCAGCGCTGACGCCACGTGCTACGCCACCAACGGTACCGATGGTGGCACCGGCTTTCATGGCGGGATGGAGGGAATCGACTTTGAAGGAGTGACAGCGAGGACACTGCAATGACATGAGCGGAAAGCCTTCGTGGTAGGAATGTCACTGCCGTAATGTAGAGTTGAAAAAAATTCTAATCGAATTGCTGCCAAGCATTGTGGTTGCATTGAGAATGGTAGCTCCTCTAAAAGGCCCATAGATCGGCTTTTTAATGGAAGTGCTCTGCTTACTTGGCCTTGCTTAAACCCGTACAGCACCGTTTGTAGCCACTAGTTGTTTAGGTCTGCTTGCGACGGCTGGCAACGTAGGCGGTTGGGAGAAAGTCCCATTTAGACAAATCCCATGGTGCGTGTAGTTCGGCTACTCCGCCGGAGGCTTTAGGCTCTTCACCGTCGCGGCTGAGGGCAATCCCGCTGACAGTTATCAATATAGTATTACCTTGTCCACTTCGATGGAGTTTCAGCTCGTTGGCTGTGAGCATAAATTTGTCAATCTGATTAGATGTCGATCCCTTTACTTCGATTCGCCATTCTACTTCTTCCTTCTGCGCCTTGAAGTCATAAGGCTCATGAGCAGACGTATCCACTACTTTGATATATCCGCAAGATACAAGCATGGACTCAGCTACAGCCATGGCTCGCAGTTCAACCGCTCTTCGCTCTGGATAGCTCAGGCCCCGTCCCTGCCCAGCTCCTTTTTTCAAGGGATTGATCAAGAGCTCTACGTCACTTATTTCCAATGGTTCGGCTGCTTCGGATAGTGGATCATTTTTCTGCTTTTCCCCGTCGTAAAGGCACGTCAGAAGCGAGCAAAGCTCTTGAGCATCGGACCAGAAGGCTGATTCATTTAACGAGTCTGGAGAGTATCGCTTTGCGAGAAGAGTGGCCTTTTCAAATTGACGCGAAAGAGAGTTGCCATGCAACTCAATTTTTTTTCTTGAAATTGTGAAAAATCTAAGCCTCTACGGATGAGATGTGCTTTAGCCCATTCTATTTTTCTTATGAGCTCATCGTCAGATATGGCATATAAGCTACCGTCTCCCTGGAACCATGTTGATCCGCAATTAATTGTTGAATAAAAATAGTCACCTTTACTGGAAAAGTGGATTACGAAATACCAACCTTCTCGCGGTGTTGGAGATAGCGCTGGGTAGAATATGCGAATCCAAGGAGAACGAGACTTTCTACCTATGCCGTCGCTTCCCTCTACCTTGCATGAATAGCCTGCGCTGGTGAAGATTGGAGCGAGTTTTTCAAATTTATTATATATGAGGTTTTTAAGGTCATTTCTAATTAGATTTCCACGCTCAATCATGGCCTCTGTGTTTTTAGAAGAATATTTTAATTGAAGAATGAGTATCCTGGAGATTATCTTTTTTAATGTGGTTGGCTGGCGGGATTCGTTCTTGGGGACAATGATTAGGCCTAGGGTTTCCAGTTTTTTAAAGCATGCCGAGTTCTCGCCTCCTTTAAAGTCGTGCGGACTTAATTTTTTGCTATTAAATATTTCTAGTGCGAGGCCTATCACTTCCTTAGGCGCATAGCGCCTCTCGCGATAGAGGACATCAAATTTCGTTAAGTCTGCAAAGTGGCTCTGTGCTCCTAAGTCGATCAACTCAATTGCTCTGAGTAGGTGCTCGCGCTGTAAAGGAGCAAAGAGCTCATCAGGCGACAGCTTGGTCATTCCTCGTTCCTTAACTCTATTCTGCTATAGCGAAGGAGTGGGTTGGTCTTAGGGGCCTGCGAGTCAGCTCTCTTTTCGGTCACCCAGGTCCTGCGTACGTTCACTACCATCGGATGATCGCATTTGGCTTTTTGGAGGTTATCGGAAGGCTCATGGGTGTGCAGCATCAAAAAGGGGCTCCGACCTACACCTGCTGGCGGAAATCGTCCATGTCACGTACGTTTTGCTTGTACAACTGAGCCCTACAGTTCTAAATTTCTAGACTCTACAAGGACTTGCGGCTACATTTTCATCAGTGGCAAAATCGTTGCCATTTCTGGTTTCCGTCGAGACCCAGAGGGTAGAGCGTTCACTCATTTGTCAGGTAATTCTTAATGTCAAGGCCAATTGCTCTGGATTTGTTCTGCGGGTCCGGTGCTGTTTCTCTAGGACTACGGAAAGCAGGATTCCAAGTCGTTGGGGCCGTTGACTTTGATGCAGGTGCTTGCCGCACCTACCGTGAGAATCATCCAGAAGTACGTCTTCTGGAGAAGGACATTCGTCAGGTGAGCCCTGAAGAGTTCGCTGACGTCATACCCCAAAATTTGGACTTGCTCGTGGTGTGTGCCCCCTGCCAGCCGTTCAGCAGCCAGAACAGATACAAGAGCGACACTGATTCGCGCCGGGATCTGGTAGGAGAATCCAAAAAATTCATCACTCGTTTCGAGCCCTCCTTGGTCTTCCTGGAGAACGTCCCTGGTTTAGCCTCTACTAGTATTTTCGGGAGCTTCAGGCGCTGGCTGAGAAAGAACGGTTATTCCGTAGCTGAGCCCATACGGGTGGACGCTGCAGACCTGGGAGTACCACAGCGTCGTACTAGGATGATCCTGGTTGCAGCCAAAGGTGTTCCGCTATCTGTCGCTACGAAGATCGTTCAACGTCGCCGAAAGACCGTGCACCGGGCAATCTCGGAATTACCTGTGCCGCCTGTGGGGCGGCCTGAGTCCGGATTGGATCCGCTTCACTTCGCTCGTAGGCACTCACCGCTCAATATTCAACGTCTGCAGCACATCCCCAGAAATGGCGGGGGGCGTGAATCCTTACCTATAGAGCTGCAGTTAGCTTGTCATCAGCGGGCGGAAAAAGCCTCTTCTTTCTCCGACACTTATGGGCGTATGCGTTGGAACGATGTCGCCCCGACCCTTACGACCGGATGTACTGATATCACCCGGGGCCGATATGCACATCCTGAACAGCACAGGGCCATCACGTTACGCGAAGCCGCACGGCTTCAATCGTTCCCCGACACCTACATATTCCACGGTAACGCTAGCCAGGTTGCAACCCAGATCGGCAATGCCGTGCCGCCGGAAATGATGCGTACGATTGCCCGTAGCCTTAGGGCGGCAATCAGGGCTTGATGTGCTGTGAAAAAAAGTCGCTCATCTCGACCGCTACCGTCTTCGGATCAGGTATCGGCCGTTATGAAGCGTATTCGCACGAAAGACACCGCCCCTGAGCTTGCACTTCGAAAGCTACTATTCTCCGCGGGACTTCGTTACCGTATTCACTACAAGCCTAAATCCGGCGTTTTAGGACGATCGAACATCGACATTGCCTTTCCCAGGGCTAAACTCGCCGTTTTCATTGATGGATGTTTTTGGCATGGTTGTCCGGATCACGGTACTATCCCGAAAGCGAACGGAAGTTGGTGGGCGGAAAAGCTACAGAGCAATCGTATCCGCGACGAGCGGGTGACCTCAGTTTTGTTGGCTACAGGCTGGAGTGTTTTACGCTTTTGGACCCACCAGTCTCCTGAGTCCATGGCAGCAATCGTCATGGATCAACTACACAAAGGTCTACAACTCCTTAGAGACCAGGAGTCTTCATGACACAGCTCAGGGTTAGAGCTAGGGCCGTCGATATGCTCGGCAGGCAGCAAATTGCGGGTATTCCTACCGCAATTCATGAGCTTTTCAAGAATTCACATGATGCCTATGCGGAAAGAGTCGAAGTTGACTATTTCCGCCGAAACCGTGTACTTGTCCTCCGTGACGACGGATATGGCATGACTCGGGAAGACGTTGAGAACCGTTGGTTAACTTTGGGAACTGAATCCCGCGTTAACGCCAATCATGGTTCGGGCGATCAGGAATGGCGAGGTCCAAAAAAATTACCTAAGCGTTCCATTATGGGAGAAAAAGGGATTGGACGTCTAGCCATAGCAGTTATAGCCCCAATTACAATATTGATGTCTCGGGCAAGTCGACCAGATGGGCTTAAAGATCTAGTTGTAGCATTGGTTCATTGGGGGCTTTTTGAGCAGCCGGGGTTGGATGTCAGCTCAATTGACGTGCCTCTGGAAGAGTTTGCCGGTGGTACGCTGCCAACTAGAGATGATATTGGGCGGTTAGCTGATAGAGTAGTTGTGAATCTAAAGGCCCTTGAAGAAAAAATTGCTCCCGCAGCGTTCAAGCAGCTAACTGATGATTTGGATCGAGTTCGGGCGATAGGCCCCGACATGCTGGATAAAACACTAAATAAAAACGATGCGGGAGCATATAGGGAGGACCCATTAACTCTCACTGGTAAGGGTTATGGTACACATTTCATTGTACTTCCTGTCGCTCCCGAGTTAGATGACGATATTGATGGAAAGGGCGAGAGGGAGTCTTCGAAGCTGGAGCGCAACCTCCTCGGGTTCTCCAATGCAATGGCATCTGATGAACCAGTTATCAAAACGGAATTTCGTGATCACAGTTTTGATGGAGTGATAGAGCGTATCGGGCCTAGCAGCTTCTTTACTAGTGATGATTTTGAAAAAACTGATCATTACTTTGAAGGGGGGTTTGACGAATTCGGTCAGTTTGTAGGAAAGGTTTCTGTATATGGTCGCTCAAGGGAGTTCGTCTGTAACTGGACGGACGGAGGGGGGCGTGCATCCAAATGCGGACCTTTTTCTTTTCGTTATGGATATGTTCAAGGTCGAGCTAGTGAATCTCGTCTTTCACCAGAAGACTGGTCAGAAATGACTAGCAAAACGGAGAGGGTAGGAGGGATTTACATATATCGAGATGGGATTCGTGTGCTTCCTTATGGTAATTCAGATGTCGACTGGCTCGATATCGAAAAGCGAAGGACATATTCTGCGAGAGATTGGTTTTTCTCTTATCGCCGTGGTTTTGGTTACGTGGGAATTAAGCACTCTGAAAACGGCGCTTTAACCGAGAAGGCTGGCCGCGAAGGGTTTAGAGAGAACCTGGCTTATCGAGATTTTCGATCTATTTTGGTTAATCTATTTAGGCAGTTGGCTTATGAGTTTTTTAGGACCGCGTCTCCTCAGGGGGATGATTATAACGAGGGGAAAGGTGTATTAATTGCACAAGCTGAATTGCTAAGAAAACAGAAGAACAAAGCCGATCAGCGTCGTAAGCTATTGCAGTCAGAGCTTGATGAGTTTTTTGAGTATTATAACTCGGGGTACTTCGAGTCCGAGTCATCAGATATTATTAATGTATTTAAGGCCAAGCTGGATCTTATCGGTCTCGAGTTTGATCTGGGGGATTTTGCTTCAAGGTTGCGCCAGCTGGATCTAGAAGCGAAACAGAGGCTACGTATATTGAGCGGCAAGGTACAGTTAATACTTCCTCGGGGGTTGGCTCTAACCAAAAAGCTGCAAAGGGATTGGGTTGCGTACGAATCAATATCTGAACAGCTAAAGCGAGAGTTGTTAGAACCTCTCAGGTCCGAGTTGGATGATCAGGTAAGAAAAGCGGGCGATGGACGTATAGCTGCCTCAGAAAGAAGAAATATAGCAATTCAAGATATTGAGCGAGAGAAGGAAAATATTGTCCGTGATCTGGCAAGCTTGCGTCGTGAAACATCAAGTTCTGTTGAGCGAATGCAAAGCGCTATTCACGGTGTTCTCAAAGACGAGTTTTCTGATTTCAGGGTTAATGTTGAGAAGTTAGTTGATGAGTTTGCAAAGCGCACAGCTGAGAAGCCAGACGAATTAGACGGAATTCGAAGCGAGATAGAAAAGAGGTTTTTAGATTTAAAAAGTCGTGAATTTGAGCTATTGGGTTCTTTGAAGCGACAGATGATAGAGTTATCTGAAGGGGTCCAGGCTCGAGAGACTTTGGATGATCGATTTGCTGCTCTTGAATCAAGAAACCAAGTCCTAGAGGAGCAGATTGAATTTTATTCTGATTTTGCTCAAATGGGGATGTCGGTAGGTATTCTTCAGCATGAGTTCGAGGGAGCGTCGCGAGGTATCAGGTCAGCCATGTTGGAGCTTAAGCCATGGGCTGATAGAAATCCACCTCTGGCTTCGATATATAAAAAGCTTCGCGATCATATTGAGCACTTAGAGGGTTATTTAAAGGTCTTGGACCCCCTGGGTAGGAGATTGTATCGCTCTACCGTTGAAGTTTCAGGTAGTGAAATATTAAGCGTCGTGCGAGGTGTATTCAGTGAGCCTCTAGAGACTTTCTCGATAAGGCTTGACGCTACTTTGGCATTTCGAGGGTTTACAGTGCAGTGTAAGTCTTCGGCATTGATAGGGGCTTTTGTAAATGTCATTGATAATGCTATTTATTGGTTGAATAGCCGTGCTCAGGGAGAGAAAAGGATAATATTAGATGCGGATAATCAAGGTTTTTTGATTTCCAATAATGGGCCTGGTATAGAAGAGCGCATTCGGCGGCGAATATTTGACTTTGGCGAGACACAAAAGCCTGGCGGGCGTGGCATGGGGCTTGCCATTAGTCAGCAGGCATTGCGTAGAGAAGGGCTTGATATTGAGCTTGTGCAGTCGGGGCTTAATGTGAGTCCAGAATTTAGGATCTTTTCGAAGGATTCGCAGGGTGAATGATATGGAAAGTCAGGGTGTCATAGAAAAACAAGTGGCTATGGATTATGCCGCTATTTGGTCTGATCATATACGCGGTGCCGTAAAAGAGTTTCTTAAGACGGCGGTTGTGATTGACAATCAGCCTTGGGTTCGTGAAAGAGAAACAGCAACTATCGACCAGATCGATCTGCCAACAGACAATGGTTTGGATTCTGGATTTCTAGCGGTCGAGGCGACTGTTGCACCCGTTGATACTGAGGTAGATCAACTACACGATCTAGATCTGCGTGCTATATCTGACAAGTTTGCATCTAATGGCGTTGCATGTGCATTTGTCCTGCCGGATGACGAAGATTCGCAGCAAGACCAAAAGATTGCCCGTGCAGTAGCTGCAGCAAAAGTCTCAGATCTTGTCGTTATTGATTGGTATTTGAAAAAGAAGGATTCATCACTAACGCTTTCCATTCTTCAGCAGATTGCGGAGTCAGACTCAGCCGAAAATGGGAGGCTCCGACTCATCTGTGTTTATACGGGAGAGCCTCTGGGAGACTCTATATTTAAAGATATTAAGGAATATTTGCGTATTGGTGGCGTCTCTGTTTTGGATGTCGAGGGGAAGGATTTCTGTGCTTATGGTGATAATACGCTAGTCGTATTAAAGAATAAGAGGTTGACTTCGGCCTCTCAGTTGCCACTCGATTTGATAGATCTATTCTCCTTTTTTGCAGATGGACTGATACCTGCATTTTCCTTGGCAGCGGTTGGGGCTGTTAGAAAAAATGCTCATCATATTTTAACGAGGTTTGGTAGTAATTTGGACTCTGCCTATATTGCCAATAGAATTATTACAAATCCTCCAGGTGATGTTTCGGAAATGCTCCGCGACTTGTTTGTATCGGAATGTGATTCTGCTATAGGTTTAGAGTCTGTTGCTGAAAGGTACTTAGAGAGTGAGCCTATTATTAAGTGGATCAATGCTAAGGAGCGCGCCATATCTGTTCAGAGAGTAGGTGGAGATGTGGTTTTAGATAAGTCCCTTCTTCTAAGTATTTTGGCTGGTGGTGTGCGAGATCATAAGGCTTTCAATGGGGCCCCTAATGACATTAGGTTTCCTGAAAAATCTCGGCATTTGATTTCTACTGCTTTAGCAGGTGGGCCTGACTCTTCTAAAAGCTCTGAACACGAATTTGCTCGGTTGGTTGTTCTCAAACGTGAGGCTCATGGTCGCTCAAAACCATGCAGCGCTGTAGGATGGTGTCCATCACTTACTACCGGAACCATAATCAAGTATGTGTTGAGGTCCGCAGGAACTGATAACCAAGGGCAAGCCATTTCAGAGGAGTTCGAATACCTTATTTGTCTGACGCCAGCATGTGATACGTTACGACTTGAGGAAAAGACACCATTTGTTTTTTTAAAAATAAATATTGACTTGGAGAAGTATGGGATTGTTTTGAAGGATTCCGAGGGGCAGGATATTTTCCTTCGTATAGATCAAAAAAGCCCAGTTATTAGAACCTTCTTCTTTGTTCCGGATAATTCTCTTAAAAGAGTATTGGCCAGTAGTGATCAGGATGGTTCAGGAAAATATGAGTTTCAAGATTTGGAGGGCCAAAAATTTTCCTGGCTCGGAGAAGTGCGGTATACCCGTGCAGCTAGTGAAATGGCAGGGCTCTTACGCAACTGGATGCGAATAGGTGTTAGTGATTCGGAATACCTAAGGCTAATAAGTGAGGGACGTTTTTCTTTTTAAAGCTTGCGCGTCTTTATTAGTTAAAGCTTTTTGGGGTTTTTATGTCTTCGTAAAAGTGTCTCAATGCTCTTTTTTCTTTTTGGTTTGTTTGTACGGCATTTCAGATCTGGTAGAAAGTACTTTTAAGATATTTCTGAAATGGTAACTAAGCGCGCAAGGTGGAATGATAAGGGGGCGATTTTTTTTTGAATAAATTTGCGAACTAAATTTTCTCCATTGATAAACGCGGCTAGTTTTATCTGAGATCTGATCGAGGTCGCTATTGGCTAACCTGTTTTGCGGTTGACAGATACGTTCTAAGTCTTCAATTAATCAGGTATTCATCGACGTCTGCACTTGATCTGGCACTTTTACGGGCACCGTACTTTCACTTATTGTGAATTTGTACAAAAGTTTGCCCAATCTGCCATCAGTGCTTTGCGTTTTTCAAGAAGATCGGATCGTGAATAGGCTGCCTCTGTCTGATCGCGCTCATCGTGGGCAAGCGCAAGCTCGCAAACCTCTCTTGGGTAGTTTGTGCACTCGTTTGCCCAGTCCCGAAAGGTGGACCGGAAGCCGTGTCTTGTGATGTCTTCATACCCCAGCTTGTGTAGCAGATTGCGTATTGCATTGCTGTGCATGACGCCGCTCTTTCCCTGTCCGGGAAATAGATATATTGAATGATTATTATTCAATATCTCCAGCATCTCGATTGCCTGACGTGGCAGAGGGATGACGAAGCGTTTCCGCATCTTCATCCGCTCAGCAGGCAGCGCCCAAGTCCCTGCTTTGAGATCGAATTCAGACCATTGAGCATGTTGGATCATATGGTGGCGCGCGCCAGTTAGGATCAGCAGCCTGGCGGCGACGGCGTCACGCGTCTCGATTTTGGCCAGGGCGGCTATCAGCTTCGGAGTATCTTTCCATTGCAGTGCTGGGAAGTGCTGCCGCTGCCTGGCTTTCTTTTTCTCTGCTTTGCTCAGCAAGTTGTCTAGATGGCCACGCCAGCGGGCAGGATTTTCCCCCTCGCGTAGGCGCCGGGCTTTGGCTGCATCCAGTATCTGTTCGATCTGGCCGCGGACTTCATCGGCGGTGCGAGTCTTGGTCGCCCAGATGGGGCGCAAGACAGCCAGCACTTGGTCAGTACCTATGGCGTCCGCAGGCAATTTACCCATGGTTGGGAAGGCGTAGAGCTCCAGCTTACGTAGCCAGCCTTTCCGCCATTTTTCAGACCAGCTGCCCCCGTGTGCTTGCTGGTATTCGTGAGCCAGATCCTCAAACGTAATGCGACGCGCTGCGGCTTGGCGTTCTGCCTCACGCTTGGCTTCCTTTGCCGCATCGCGGGATGCGAGTGGGTCGCTCCCTAAGGCAAGGAGCTTGCGCTGGTCAGCGGCCAGTTGACGGGCTTGGCTGAGGGTAACGGCAGGGTAGGGGCCTAACCCCATTTCGCGGCTTCGGCCGTCGAGCTTGTAGCGGAAAATCCAGCTTGTGCCGCCGCTCTTGGAGACCTGGAAGTAGAGGCCGTCGCCATCGTTGGTCTTGCCTGGAGTTGCAGCTTTAACGATCGACCCCACGGTCTTACTGGTCAGCTTACCCATTGTTCCTCCTCTAACCCACACCCTTCGACCCACATTCTGACCCACACCTTGAGCGTGGATTTTGTAGGTTCTCGGTGGATGTCCTTGGACGAATGCTAAGCTGTAAGCCGCGTGGTTGCTAGCCTGATTGGATGTCGAGGGATTTCTTCGGACAACAAAAAAGCCGGCTTGTGGCCGGCTTTCGAGGGCGGGTTGAGCTGATTTTTGGTGAGCCCGGCCCGCCCGGGTTGCCCTTGCCGGGCAGGTGAGAAAGAGGCCTGAGCCTCGGACGGCGATCGGCAGATGGCGGATCGCCGCGGGGTCGCGGATGGCGACGAGGGATGCAGGGTAGTCGCTTTGCCGCCGGATAGGAAGCCCGGGATGGTAGGCGGGACGTCCAGAAACGGAAAAGCCCGGCGAACCGGGCTCTTCTAGGCGACGCGGATCAGCCCTTGTAGGCGGCCACGGCCTTGGTGATCTCGGCGCGGGCGGCGTCGGCGTTGCCCCAGCCTTCGACCTTGACCCACTTGCCCTTCTCCAGATCCTTGTAGTTCTCGAAGAAGTGCTTGATCTGCTCCAGCAGCAGGGCCGGCAGGTCGGTGTATTCCTGCACGTCCTTGTACAGGACGGTCAGCTTGTCGTGGGGGACGGCGATCAGCTTGGCGTCGCCACCGGCTTCGTCGGTCATGTGCAGCACGCCGACCGGGCGGGCGCGGATCACGGCACCGGGAGCGACCGGGTAGGGGGTCACGACCAGCACGTCCAGGGGATCGCCGTCATCGGCCAGGGTGTTGGGGATGTAGCCGTAGTTGGCCGGGTAGAACATGGGGGTGGCCATGAAGCGGTCGACGAAGAGGGCGTCGCTGTCCTTGTCGATCTCGTACTTGATCGGCGCGTGGTTGGCCGGAATCTCGATGGCGACGTAGATGTCGTTCGGCAGGTCTTTGCCGGCGGGAATCTTGCTGTAGCTCATGAACGGGTCCCTCTGGTCGGTTGGGAAAAGTGGCCGGGAGTATAGGCGCTTTCAGATCGGGGTTCGAGCCTCGGACCCCGGGGTTGCCGGGTGCGGCACGCTCGCCAGGCTGACGGCGAGGCGGGTACGTGGATCCTGGCGGAACAGTTGCTGCAACTGCCCGTAGACCTGCGGATAGTGCTCGCTCAGCAGGTCGGGCGCGCTGAAGAAGTACTCGCAGGCGACGGCGAAGAATTCCTCGGGGCTTTCCGCCGCATAGGGGTCGAGCGCGGTCTCGGCGTCCGGATCGGCGTCGAGCTGGCGATTGAGGTCGTCATAGGCGTGCTGCAGGGCGCCGGTCCAGGCCGCCTGGGGCATGCCTGCGTGCAGCGGCGGCTGGCCGTTGCACAGACCACCGGCGAGCAGGTCGATGAGGTGGGCGAATTCGTGGATGACCAAGTTGTAGGCTTCCCAGCCGCCGCTGGCCTGGACGCCGGGCCAGGCCAGGATGACCTGGCCGCGATCCCAGGCCTCGCCGTCGCGTTCATCGTCCCACTCATGTTCGAGGCCGCCCTCGTCGCGATAGCGCTGGGGACTGACGAAGGTATCCGGGTAGACGATGATCTCGCGCACATTGGGATAGAGCGCCGCTTCCGGTAGATGCAGCAGGGGGATCAAGGCCTGGGCGGCCAGCAGCAGCCGGTCGCCGTCGTCCAGTTCCAAGCCTTCGAGCAGGGTGAGGCGCTTGCTGGCGAGGAACAACACGCACTGCTCGCGCAGCCAGGCGTCTTCCTCGACGGTCAGGCCATCGAGGATGGGCAGGCGCTGGCGCAGGCGCGCCCAGAGGTCATCGGCGATGGCCACCCGCTGCAGCAGGCGCCGTTCGCGCCAGGCGCGCCAGAAGCCCAATTGCTCAGGCTCCGCTCTGTACCGAGGTGCGGCGGCTCTTGATCAGGCCGAGGATCATCGGCAGCAGGGAAATACCGATGATGGCCAGCACCATGAGGGTGAGGTTCTGTTTGATGAAGGGTACGTTGCCGAAGAAGTAGCCCAGGCTGACCAGGCCACCGACCCACAGCAGCGAGCCGAGCACGCTGTAGGCGAGGAAGTAGGGGTAGTGCATGCGCCCCACGCCAGCGACGAAGGGGGCGAAGGTACGGATGATGGGCAGGAAGCGCGCCAGGGTGATGGTCTTGCCGCCATGGTGTTCGTAGAAGGCCTGGGTGCGCAGCAGGTAGTCACGGCGGAATACCTTGGAGTGGGGGTTGCTGAACAGCTTGTCCCCGGCGAAGCGGCCGATCAGGTAGTTGGTGCTGTCGCCCGCCACCGCGGCGAACATCAGCAGTCCCGCCAGCAGGTAGGGGTCCATGTTCCCGAGGGCGGACAGGGCGCCGGCGATGAACAGCAGGGAGTCCCCGGGCAGGAAGGGGGTGACCACCAGCCCCGTCTCGCAGAAGATCACGGCGAAGAGAATGGCGTAGATCCAGGCGCCGTATTGGGCGACCAAGCCGCTGAGGTAGACGTCGAGGTGCAGGATCAGGTCGATCGGGTTGAATTCCATGGAGCGTGCCTACCGTGGTTGCGAGGGTCCAGCGGCGATTATAGGGGCAGTCGAGACCAGTTTTTGTGGCCTGGTCGAGATAGGTGCCGGGAAAAAACGCCAGCCGCTCAGAGGTCGAGGTAGGCTAAAGGTTCACTCCCGCGCCGTGGTGGACGCGGGAGTGTTGGACCGGTTCTCAGCTCATCGCCATATCGATCACCACCCGACCCTCGATGCCGCCTTCATGCATGCGGGAGAAGATGGCGTTGATGTTCTCCAGGGGCTCGGCGCTCACCGTGGCCTTGACCTTGCCCTCGCCGGCGAAGTCCAGCGCCTCCTGCAGGTCCAGGCGGGTGCCGACGATGGAGCCGCGTACCGTGGTGCCGTTGAGCACCATGTCGAAGATCGACAGCGGGAAGTCGCCCGGTGGCAGGCCGTTGAGGGCGATGGTACCGCCACGGCGGGTCATGCCGATGGCCTGTTCGAAAGCCTTGGGCGAGACCGCCGTGACCAGGGCGCCGTGGGCGCCACCGATCTCTTTCTTCAGGTAGGCGGCCGGGTCCTGCTGGCGAGCGTTGACCGTGACCTCGGCGCCCAGCCGGCGGGCGAGGTCGAGCTTCTTGTCGTCCACGTCCACCGCCGCCACGTTCAGGCCCATGGCCCGGGCGTATTGCACTGCCATGTGGCCCAGCCCGCCGATGCCGGAGATCACTACCCAGTTGCCGGGCTTGGTGTCGGTCATCTTCAGGCCCTTGTAGACGGTGACCCCGGCGCAGAGGATGGGCGCGATCTCGACGAAACCGACGTTGTCCGGCAGGCGGCCGACATAGCCGGCATCGGCCAGGGTGTATTCGGCGAAGCCGCCGTTCACTGAATAGCCAGTGTTCTGCTGGGATTCGCAAAGGGTTTCCCAGCCGCCCAGGCAGTGCTCGCAATGACCACAGGCGGAATACAGCCAGGGCACCCCGACGCGGTCGCCCTCCTTGACGTGGGTGACCCCGGCACCGACCGCCACTACGTGGCCGACGCCCTCGTGGCCGGGAATGAAGGGGGGATTGGGTTTGACCGGCCAGTCGCCCTCGGCGGCATGCAGGTCGGTATGGCAGACGCCGCTGGCGGCGATCTTGACCAGCACCTGGCCGGCGCCCGGGGTGGGCACCTCGACTTCGCGGATTTCCAGGGGTTGGCCAAAGGCGGTGACGACGGCAGCTTTCATTGTTTTAGGCATGACGAGTCCCTCATGGATGCATGATGCGTGGATGAAGCCAGACGGGGCCTGCGCCGGGATGCACCGGTCCACCGCGGGTGGCCGTTGCGTCTAGCTTCGGCTGCCCACGGGGAGCGGGTGTTGATCCAGGTCAGGCGGAAGGCGCGCCCCGACTTCCTGCTGAGGCGCGCGATCCAGGCGTCGTACTAGGAGCAGCGCTAACGTCTACGCGGCTGCCTGGAAGCCGCGCCGGACGTCTCGCTGGCCGCTCTTAGAAGAAGCCC
This sequence comes from Pseudomonas oryzihabitans, assembly GCF_006384975.1. Classification (NCBI taxonomy): domain Bacteria; kingdom Pseudomonadati; phylum Pseudomonadota; class Gammaproteobacteria; order Pseudomonadales; family Pseudomonadaceae; genus Pseudomonas; species Pseudomonas oryzihabitans. The sequence continues at coordinate 3,073,336 of NZ_CP021645.1, read as the reverse complement.
AACGGGTTGATGTCGTAGCTGACCAGCAGGTTCTTGGTCTGCTGGTAGTGGTCGAGCATCATCTTGTGGGTTTCCCGGCCGACGCCGGATTTCTTGTAGCCGCCGAAGGCGGCATGGGCGGGGTAGAGGTGGTAGCAGTTGGTCCAGACGCGACCGGCCTTGATGCCGCGGCCCATGCGGTAGGCACGGTTGATGTCGCGGGTCCAGACGCCGGCGCCGAGACCGAATTCGGTGTCGTTGGCGATGGCCAGGGCTTCGGCTTCGTCCTTGAAGGTGGTCACCCCGATCACCGGGCCGAAGATCTCCTCCTGGAAGACGCGCATCTTGTTGTGGCCCTTGAGCAGGGTCGGCTGGATGTAATAACCACTGGCCAGGTCGCCCTGCAATTTCTCGACGTTGCCGCCGGTGAGGAATTCGGCACCTTCCTGACGGGCGATCTCCAGGTAGGAGACGATCTTCTCGAACTGCTGCTGGGAGGCCTGGGCGCCGACCATGGTGTCGGTGTCCAGCGGATCGCCGCGCTTGATCTGGGCGACCTTCTTCAGCACCGCTTCCATGAAGGGGGCATAGATGGATTCCTGCACCAGGGCGCGGGACGGGCAGGTGCACACCTCACCCTGGTTGAAGAAGCCCAGCACCAGTCCTTCGGCGGCCTTCTCGATGAAGCTCGGCTCGGCCTGCATGATGTCTTCGAAGTAGATGTTGGGCGACTTGCCGCCCAGCTCCACGGTGCTGGGGATGATGTTCTTGGCCGCACAGGAGAGGATGTGCGAACCCACTGGGGTGGAGCCAGTGAAGGCGATCTTGGCGATGCGGGTGCTGGTGGCCAGGGCCTCGCCGGCCTCCTTGCCATAGCCCTGCACCACGTTGAGCACGCCGGGGGGCAACAGGTCGCCGACGAGTTCGACGAACAGGGTGATGGACAGCGGGGTCTGCTCGGCGGGCTTGAGCACCACGCAGTTGCCAGCGGCCAGGGCCGGGGCCAGTTTCCAGGCGGCCATCAGCAGCGGGAAGTTCCAGGGGATTATCTGGCCGACCACGCCCAGCGGCTCATGAAAGTGGTAGCTGGCGGTGGTGTCGTTGATTTCGGCGGCGGTGCCTTCCTGGGCGCGGATGCAGCCGGCGAAATAGCGGAAGTGGTCAGCGGCCAGGGGCACGTCGGCGTTGAGCGTCTCGCGCACCGCCTTGCCGTTGTCCCAGGTTTCGGCGACGGCCAGCTTTTCCAGATTCTGTTCGATGCGATCGGCGATCTTCAGCAGGATCAGCGAACGCTCCTGCACCGAGGTGCGGCCCCAGGCATCGGCGGCGGCATGGGCAGCGTCCAGGGCGCGCTCGATGTCGGCGGCATCGGAGCGGGGGAATTCACCGATCACCGAGCCGTTCACCGGCGAGGTATTGGTGAAGTACTGGCCCTTCACCGGGGCGACGAATTCGCCGCCGATATAGTTGCCGTAGCGGGCTTGCAGGGTGACGAGGGCGTCTTGGGTGCCGGGGGCTGCATAGCGCATGGTGGGTCTCCTGGTTGTTTTTGTTAGTAAGAGCGACGCCCTCATCCTGAGCAAGGCGCGGGCCAAATCGAGCTAACCCGCATGGCTGCTGCCTTTTCTGCCGTGAGGGTGGACGCCGCACCCTGTCACTGTGACAGAGGTGTCACCCCTTGGCGTGACAGCCTGTCACTTCGGAGTGACAGAGTGCCCAGCCCCGCCGATTTGGCCTATGCTGGAGGCCGCAGACGCCCCCGCGGAGGATAATTACAATGCCCGCCACCCCGTCCGATCGTCATGCCAGCCAGGTGCTCGAACTCGCCCGCGGCGCCGTCCTCGACGGCCCGGCCAGCGATCCGGCCATCGCCCGCTCCTGGCGGCGCTGTCTCGATGAGCACCAGTTGGACCCGGCTGCCCGAATGGCGCCCTGGGTGCTGGAGCGTGCCCGTTTCGACGAGCATCGCGAGCGCCAGCAGCGGGTCCTGCAGATCGCCCGCGGCCAGATGAATTCGCTGCACCAGCAACTCGGCGGTGCCGGCCATGCCGTGCTGCTCACCGATGCCCGTGGCCTGATCCTCGACTGCGTGACCGCCGAGGCCGAGCGCGGCATCTTCCAGCAGGCCGGCCTCTGGCTGGGCGCCGACTGGAGCGAGGCCTGCGAAGGCACCAACGGCATCGGCACCTGCGTGGTGGAGCGGCAGGCGCTGACCATCCATCGCGACGAACACTTCCGTAGTCGCCACACCCAACTGACCTGCTCGGCCAGTCCGGTATTCGATCCGGCGGGCGAGCTGCTGGCGGTACTGGACGTCTCCACCGCGCGCCAGGAAGCCTCGCGCCAGGGCCAGTTCCACACCATGGCGCTGGTCAATCTCTCGGCCAAGCTGATCGAGAGCTGCTATTTCCTCGACCGCTACGCCGATGGCTATCTGCTGCGCTTCCATGCCCAGGCGGCCTATGTCGGGTTGCTCAGCGAGGGGCTGCTGGCCTTCGACGGCGAGGGCCGGATCTGCGCCGCCAACGAGACCGCCCTGATGCTGCTCGGCCTGGCCCGCGCGGCGGTAGTGGGGCAGGGGATGGCGAGTCTGTTCGAGCTGCGACTGGACGAATTGCTGGAGCGCGCCCGACCGCAACCCAGCGCCTGTTGGGCGCTGCGCGGACGCCAGGGGCAGAGCTTCCATGGCCTGGTTCGTGGGCCTCAGGTGCGTCCGGTCACCCCGGAAGTGGTACCCAAGACGCCGCCCTCCAGCGGTATCTGCCTGGCTGATCCGGCACTGGCGCGGGACTTCGCCCGGGCACTCAAGGTGCTCGAACGGGACGTGCCGGTGCTGCTGCACGGCGAGACCGGTACCGGCAAGGAAGCCTTCGCCAGCGCCCTGCACCGCGCCAGCAGTCGCGCCGGTAAGGCCTTCGTCGCCCTCAACTGCGCGGCCATTCCGGAAACCCTGATCGAGAGCGAGCTGTTCGGCTATCGCGGCGGCAGCTTCACCGGGGCGCGCAAGGAAGGCATGGCCGGCAAGCTGCAGCAGGCCGATGGCGGCATCCTCTTCCTCGACGAGATCGGCGACATGCCGCTGGTACTGCAAACGCGTCTGTTGCGGGTGCTGGAAGAACGTCAGGTGGTTCCTCTCGGCGGCGGTGCCCCGCGGGCCCTGGACCTGCGGCTGATCAGCGCCAGCCACCACGACCTGGAGGCCCTGGTGGCGGCCGGCAGCTTTCGCGAAGACCTCTACTATCGCCTGCGTGGCCTGGTGGTGACCCTGCCGGCGCTACGCGACCGCAGCGACCGTGGCGTGCTGCTCGACCAATTGCTGGCCGAAGAGGCACGGGGTGAGCCCATCCACCTCGATCCCGCGGCGCGCGCCTGCCTGCTGGCCCAGCCCTGGCCCGGCAACGTCCGCCAACTGCGGACCGTGTTGCGCACCCTGGTGGCCCTGAATGAGGATGGCTATATAGGTCTGGATGACCTACCGGCGGATTGTCGTACTGCCACGCCGCGCGTTCCGTCCGGCGCCGCACCAGTCGACAGTGCCCGGGAGGAGCTGCGCGCGGTGCTGGAGGATTGCCACTGGCAGATGACCCGGGCGGCCAAGCGGCTCGGAGTGAGTCGCAACACCCTCTATCGGTGGCTGCATCAGCACGGCCTGCAGCGCCCGCAGGACTAGTGCGCCATCTTCGGACAAAGGTGGGCGATGCAAGGCGAGACGAACAGACTGCCCCGGTAGGCACCCGCTAGGGTACGGCTGGCCACCAGGGTCCACAGCAGGACCAGCGCCACCACCAGTACGGCGCCCAGGCCGGTGAAGAAAGGCGCCGCCAGGGCCTCGCCCAGGCGCAGGGTGGTCAGCGCATAGACCCCCAGGGGAAAGGTGAACCCCCACCAGCCCAGGTTGAAAGGCATCCCCTGGCGGGCATAGCGCCCGGTGATCAGCAGCGCGAGCGCCAACCACCAGAGACCCAATCCCCAGAGCAACACGGCGCCCAGCAGTCCCAGGCCCTTGGCGACCTCGCCGACCACCGCCAGGCCGTGGGCGGCCAACACCGCTGGCGCATCGGTGCCCAGCACCAGTAGGCCCAGGGCACCGGTGCCGATTGGCCCGAGCGCCAGCCAGCTCGACGCCGCCATGCTGGCCGGCGGCAACTTGTGCAGCGCCAGGCGCAGCAGCAGGATCACCAGCAGACTCAGGGCGACGGGCACCGAGTAGGCCCACAGCACATAGCTGGCGATGAGCACCGTGAATTGCTCGCCAGCCGCCAGGTGCGGGACCAGCAGCCCGCCACTGGCGGCGGCGACTTCCGCAGCCACCACGGGCAGTAGCCAGACGGCGGTCATCTGGTCGATGCGGTGCTCCTGGCGAGTGAACATCAGATAGGGAATCAACACCCCGCAGGCCAGCGCCATGGCCGCATCCAGCCACCAGAGGCCGAGGGCCAGGGGCACCACCGCTTCACCCCAGCGCGGCAGGCCGAACAGCAACAGCCCATTGATCAGCGTCGCCAGGCCCATGGGGATGGTGCCGAAGAACATGGACACCGTGGCGTGGGCGAACACCTGCCGGGCTTCGTCGAAGAATAGCAGCCAGCGGGCGACATAGAGCCCGGCGAACAGGGTGAACAGCAGCGCGTTGAGCAGCCAGAGGCCCTCGGCGACCTGGCGCAGTCCGGGAAGCGGCAGGGGGAAGGCCGCCAGGGCGAGAGCCAGGATGCCGGTACCCATGGTCACGGCGAACCAATTGGGAGTGAACTGGCGGATGACCTCCAGAGGGCGGTCAAGCTGGCTGAAGGGTCTGCGGTCCCGCGGTAGGACGAAGGCAGTGGGGAAGGCCATGGCAGGGCTCCTGAAAAGGAATGCCGCTAGCCTAGAAAATCTCAAGTATCATTAAAAGTGAATGATTATAAAATAATAATCTAAATGGCAGATAAGGCGCTGCCCTACTCCGCAGAACAGCGCCTCATCGTCAGGGCTTGGCTACGTGCCACACCTGATTGACGCCCTCGCCGGTGGTATTGCCCGGCTTGCTGTCCTTGACCCAGGTGTAGAGCGGCTTGCCCTGATAGGCCCACTGCTGGCTACCGTCGTCGCGGGTCACCAGGCTGTAGCCATCGCCGGCCTTGGCACCGGCTTCGGCCTTGAGCGGCGGCCAATTCTGGGCGCAGCCGCCATTGCAGGCGGACTTGCCCGCGCTGTCCTTGGTAAAGGTATAGAGCGTCATGCCTTGGCTGTCGACGAGCACCTTGCCCAGGGCGGTGTCGGCGACCTTGACTGGCGCCGCAGCGAAGGCGAGTCCGGCGAAAGAAAGGGTTGCTGCAGTGATCAGCAGGCGTTTGAGCATGGTCGACCTCTTGTAATTGTCGTTAAGGCGAACGTACCGACGAAGATGCAAAGGCATCCGGAGAGCCGTGATGCTTATCGCACTCTAATCGAAGTTCGTGGCGACTTCGCGACCGTTACACGGGAGCATCCGCGACGGCTAGCGCGCCGGCACTCTGGCCCCCCGTGCTAACCTTGCCGCCGTTCAATTCTGTAGCGGAGCCCACCTGTCATGCACATCCACATCCTCGGTATCTGCGGCACCTTCATGGGGTCGCTCGCGGTGCTGGCCAAGGAAGCCGGCCATCGCGTGACTGGCTCCGATGCCAACGTCTATCCGCCTATGAGCACCCAGCTGGAAGCCCAGGGCATCGAGCTGACCCAGGGCTACGATCCGGCGCAACTCGACCCCGCGCCGGACCTGCTGGTGATCGGCAACGCCCTGTCGCGCGGCAATCCGGCGGTGGAATACGTGCTGGACAAGGGGCTGCCCTATGTCTCCGGCCCCCAGTGGCTGGCCGAGCATGTGCTGCAGGGCCGTTGGGTGCTGGCAGTGGCCGGGACCCATGGCAAGACCACCACCACCAGCATGCTGGCCTGGGTGCTGGAGCACGCCGGCATGAGTCCGGGCTTTCTCATCGGTGGGGTGCCGCAGAATTTCGGCATTTCCGCGCGCCTGGGTGGTACGCCCTTCTTCGTGGTGGAAGCCGACGAATACGACAGCGCCTTCTTCGACAAGAGATCCAAGTTCGTCCACTACCGGCCGCGCACCACCATCCTCAACAACCTGGAATACGATCACGCGGACATCTTCCCGGATTTGGCAGCCATCGAGCGGCAATTCCATCACCTGGTGCGGACCATCCCTAGCAGCGGTCTGATCATCCATCCCACTGCCGAGACCGCTCTCGTGCGGGTGCTGCAGATGGGCTGCTGGACCCCGGTGCAGACCACTGGTGAAGGCGGCCAATGGCAGGCGCGCCTGCTGGCCGAGGACGGCTCGCGCTTCGAGGTGCTGTTCGCTGGTGAAGTCCAGGGCACCGTGGCCTGGGAGCTGACCGGCCAGCACAACGTGGCCAATGCCCTGGCCACCCTGGCCGCGGCCCGTCACGTGGGCGTGGTGCCGAGCCTGGGCGTCGCCGCCCTGAGCTCATTCCGCAGCGTGAAGCGGCGCATGGAGAAGGTCGCCGAGGTGAAGGGCGTGACCGTCTACGACGATTTCGCCCACCACCCGACCGCCATTGCCACCACCCTGCAGGGGCTGCGCGCCCGGGTCGGCCGCGAGCGCATCATCGCCGTGATCGAACCGCGCTCGAATTCCATGAAGCTGGGCGCCCATCGTGACGGTCTGCCGGACAGCGTTACCGGTGCCGACAGCGTGGTCTGGTACGCCCCGCCGAATCTGGGCTGGGACCTGGCCGGGACCGCTGAGGCCTGCGCCGTGCCCGCCGTGGTCTGTAACTCCCTGGAGGCCATCATCGAACGCGTCAAGGCCGAGCTGGACGGACCCACCCATGTGGTGATCATGAGTAACGGCGGGTTCGGCGGCCTGCATGGCAAGCTGGCCGCTGCCCTGGGGCAGGCATGATGGCCGGCCCGGAACGTATCACCCTGGCGCTGACCGGCGCCTCCGGCTCCCAGTACGGCCTGCGCCTGCTGGACTGCCTGGTGCAGGAAGAGCGCGAGGTGCACTTCCTCATCTCCAAGGCCGCACAGCTGGTGATGGCCACCGAGACCGACGTGGTTCTGCCGCCCAAGCCCCAGGCCATGCAGGCCTTTCTGACTGAATACACCGGCGCGGCCCCCGGCCAGGTGCGGGTATTCGGCCAAAGCGACTGGATGGCGCCGCCAGCCTCCGGCTCCAGTGCCCCTGCGGCCATGGTGGTCTGCCCCTGTTCCACCGGCACCCTTTCGGCCATCGCCACCGGGGCCAGCAACAACCTCATCGAGCGCGCCGCCGACGTGGCCCTCAAGGAGCGCCGGCAACTGATCCTGGTGCCGCGCGAGTCGCCGTTTTCCAGCATCCACCTGGAAAACATGCTCAAGCTGTCCAACCTGGGGGTGACCATCCTGCCGGCCTCGCCTGGCTTCTACCACCAGCCGCAGACCCTCGACGATCTGGTGGACTTCGTGGTAGCGCGCATCCTCAACACCCTGGGCATCCCCCAGGACATGCTGCCGCGCTGGGGCGAACATCACCTGTCCGGCAACGATGACTAAGGCCTCGCGCCTCGGCCTGCTGCTGATGGCCGTCCTGGCCCTCGGCGGCTGCGCCACGGCGCGCACCCTGGACGCGGCCAAGCCCGGTGCGCCGGTGGTCTATGCCGGTACCCGGCTGGATCTCTATGCCCTGCAGGGCGGTTGCTGCGCCCAAGAGCGCTTCGGCGCCGAAGCCCCGGCTTGGCCGGCGCTGGATCTGCCTGGCAGCGCCCTGCTCGACACCCTGCTGCTACCGCTGTCCCTGCCGGCCGCCATTGGTGGACGTGGCAGCGTGCGGGGCGGCCTCTAGAACGCCTTCAGCAACTCACCGAGCGTGGCCATGGCCGCCTCGCTGCGCGCGTCCCAGGGGGGCCCGCAATTGAGTCTGATGCAGTGGCGAAAGCCCTGCTGCGCGGAAAAGATCGGCCCCGGCGCCAGGCTGATGCCCTCGGCCAGGGCCTGACGATAGAGCGCCAGGCTGTCCACCTGAGCGGGCAGCTCGAACCAAAGGAAGTAACCGCCCTGGGGCCGGCTGATCCTGGTTTCCGCGGGAAAATAGCGGCGCGCCGCAGCCAGCATGGCCTGGCGCTGGCGGTCGAGAGCCAGCCGCAGCCGGCGCAGATGGCGATCGTAGCCACCGTGCTGCAGATAATCCGCCAGGGCGGCCTGGGCCGGCATCGAGGGGGTGATGGTGGTCATCAGGCGCAGCCGGGCGACGGCGCCGGCCTGGCGTCCGGCGGCGATCCAGCCGATGCGGTAGCCGGGCGCCAGGCACTTGGAAAAGGAGCCGCAGTGCAGCACCAGGCCTTCGCTGTCGAAGCGCTTGATCGGTCGATGCGGTTCGCTGCCGCTGTAGAGTTCGGCGTAGACGTCGTCTTCCAGCAGTGGCACCTGATGGCGTTGCAGCAGGCCGTAGAGTCGCTGCTGGGCGCGGTCGTCGAGACTGACTCCGGTGGGATTCTGCAGGCCGCTCATGAACCAGCAGGCCTTGATCGGCAGACGGCCAAGGGCCTCTGCCAAGGCATCCACGTTCAGGCCGCGTTCGGGATCGACCGGAATCTCCACCGCCTTGAGTTGCAGCCGCTCCAGCACCTGCAGACTGGCGTAGAAGGCCGGGCTTTCCACCGCCACCAGATCGCCGGGCCGGGTCAGGCTCTGCAGCCCCAGGTTGAGGGCTTCCAGAGCGCCATGGGTGATCACCAGTTCTTCACCGACGTCGGGCATCCCGGCCAGGCCATAGCGCCGGGCGATCTGTCGGCGCAGCTCGGGGTGCCCGGGGGTGACGTAGGCGGTAAGGTCGTGGGCGGGCAGGTCGCGCAGGCCATGGGCCATGCTGCGGGCCAACCGTGCCAGGGGAAAGAGATCCGGGCTGGGAAAGGCCGAGCCGAAGGGCACGATGTCCGGGTCCTGCAAGGATTGCAGCACCGAGTACACCAGGTCGCTCACCGCCACCTCGGTGCCTTCCAGCGGCGCCAGCACTGGTGCCGCGTCGTGCGACCGCGCGGGTTCGCGGACGAAATAGCCGGAACGTTCCCGCGCCTCGATCAGCCCGCGACTTTCCAGCAGGTAATAGGCCTGGAACACCGTGGACGGGCTGATGCCATGGGTCCGGCTGGCGCTGCGTACCGACGGCAGGCGTTCACCGGGCGTGAGGACGCCGGTGGTCATCAGGGTGGCGAGCTGGTCGGCGAATTTCTCGTAGCGCTTCATGCGGGGCCGGGGCAGGGGAGACCCTCACTATAGCGAGGCACCGGCCATCTGATCCGGTTTTTCATGTGTCTACCTGCTGCTGTAACACTGGCGCCCGGAAGCCTAAGCTTTATCCATCCCTTTCTGGCATCCCACGGAGGCAGCCATGGACGATGGTATCTTCATGATTCTCTTCAGCCTGCTCGCACTCATCCTGCTCGGCAGTGGCTACTACGCCTGCGTCGTCCTGAACAAGGACCGCCGCGACGTGGAGAAGAACGATCAGCTGCGCTGATCGCTCAATTCGCAGACATCCACCCAGCGCGCCTCGGTCAGGGCCGCCAGCCGCTCCGGCGTGAGGCGCACCATGCTATGGGTGGCGCCCGCCGCCGGTAGCACCTCGTCGAAGGCCTTGATGGACACATCGCAATAGACCGGCAGCGGCGTGGCCAGTCCGAAGGGGCAGACACCCCCCACCGGGTGCCCGGTAAGGCCTTCCACGGTGGCGGCATCGAGCAGCTTGGCCTTGCCACCGAAGGTCGCCTTCAGCTTGCGGTTATCCAGCCGGGCATCGCCCCGTGCGACCAGCAGCAGTTGCTGATCGCCCACCTTCAAACCCAGGGTCTTGGCGATCCGTCCCGGCTCCACGCCATGAGCCGCTGCAGCCAGGGCTACGGTCGCAGTACTGGTCTGCGCCTCGACGACCTCGAGGTCAGGCGCGATAAGGGCGAGATGCTGGCGGACGGATTCGAGGCTCATGGGCATTCCTTTGATGGCAAAGCCCGACTCTCGACAATCCGCTCCGCTTTCGTCAAGACCGACTCAACACTCCACGAAGGTAACCGCCAGGCCGCCGCGCGAGGTTTCCTTGTATTTGTCGTGCATGTCCGCGCCGGTTTCCTTCATGGTGCGGATCACCTGGTCGAGGGAGATGAAGTGTTCGCCGTCGCCCCGTAGCGCCATCTGGGCGGCGTTGATCGCCTTGACCGCGGCGATGGCGTTGCGCTCGATGCAGGGCACCTGCACCAGCCCACCTACTGGGTCGCAGGTCAGGCCCAGGTTGTGTTCCAGGCCGATTTCGGCGGCGTTTTCCAGCTGCGCGGGGCTGGCCCCCAGCACCTCAGCGAGGCCGGCGGCGGCCATGGCGCAGGCCGAACCGACTTCACCCTGGCAGCCTACTTCGGCCCCTGAGATGGAAGCGTTCTTCTTGCACAGGATGCCAACGGCGGCGGCGGCGAGCATGAAGCGCACCACGTCGTCGTCGCAGGCGTCGGGGTTGAATTTCATGTAGTACATCAGCACCGCCGGGATGATGCCGGCCGCACCGTTGGTGGGGGCGGTGACCATGCGTCCGCCGGCGGCGTTTTCCTCGTTCACCGCCAGGGCGAAGAGGTTGACCCATTCCATGGCGGAAAGGGTGGAGCCGATGACGTTGGGCTTGCCGATGGCCTGCAGACTCTGGTGCAGGCGTGCGGCGCGCCGACGTACCTTGAGGCCACCGGGCAGGATGCCTTCGTTGCGCAGGCCGTTATCGACGCACTCGCGCATGACGTTCCAGATGCGCAACAGACCACTGCGGATCTCTTCCTCGGAGCGCCAGCTCTTTTCGTTCGCCAGCATCAGTTCGGCTACGCCCAGGCCATGGCTGCGGCACAGGTGCAGCAGCTCGGCGCCGCTGGAGAATTCGTAGGGCAATTCGGTGGTGTCGCTGTCCAGTACGCCGCTGGCGGCCTGCTCGGCGTCCACCACGAAGCCGCCGCCGACGGAGTAGTAGGTGGCTTCGGCCACTTCACCGGTGGCGCCAAAGGCAGTCAGGGTCATGGCATTGGGGTGGTAGGGCAGGTTCTCGTCCAGCAGCAGCATGTCTTCCTGCCAATCGAAATTGATCGGCTGGGTACCGGCGAGCATTAGCTTGCGCTCGTTGCGCAGGACTTCGATTCGCGGTTCCACGGCGGCGGGGTCGACCCGGTCCGGCCATTCGCCCATCAGGCCGATCAGGGTGGCGCGATCGGTGCCATGGCCGACGCCGGTAGCCGACAGCGAGCCGTAAAGGCGCACCTCGACGCGCTTGACCTGCTCCAGCAGGCCTTCGTCGACCAGGCGCTGGGCGAAGAGGGCACCGGCCCGCATCGGTCCCACGGTATGGGAGCTGGACGGACCCACGCCGATTTTGAACAGGTCGAAGACGCTGATGGCCATGACGATAATCCCAAGGTGAGCTTGAATGGGCGCCAGACAGGGTGCCGGCGGATGGCTCATAGTGGTGATTAGCCGCCCTCTCGCACAAACGAAAGCTTCTAAGCGATCCTTTAGCGGAACTCATCGATGAGCCGGATCCTCAACGCCCAAACCCAGGCTTGGCTGCAGGTCTTCGCCTGCGCCGCCCGACATCTCTCCTTCACGCGCTGCGCCGAAGAGCTGCATGTGACGCCGGGGGCCATCAGCCAGCAGATGCGCCAGCTGGAAGAGCGCCTGGGCTTCAAGCTGTTCCATCGCGTGGCCCGCGGCCTGGAACTGACCGCCGAGGGGCAGCGGTTGGCGACCACCCTGAATCAGGCCTATGGGCTGATCGACGCCGAGTTGCGGCGGCTCAATGCCGGGCAATTCGGCGGGGTGGTGCGGCTCAGGTCGATTCCCTCGTTCCTCGGCAAATGGCTGACGCCGCGTTTGCCGCTGCTGCAGGAGCGCTTTCCGGACCTGCAGTTGCGGCTGGTGGCCGAAGACAGCAGCTGGTCGCTGCGCGAGGGTGAATTCGATCTGGCCATCGACCTCAACGACGGCAGCTATCCCGGGCTGGCCTCGACACCGTTGATGGAAGAAGAGATCTTTCCGGTCTGTGCGCCGGGCCTGCTGCAGGGGCGACCGCCGCTGGAGCGCGCGGAGGATCTGGAGTTCTATCCGCTGCTGCACGACATCACCGCCTGGCGCGGCAGCTATGAATACGCCGAGTGGGAGTTCTACCTCGCCAGCATCGGCGCACCCGCCTTGGATGTCCGGCGCGGGCACACCTTCAATCGCAATCACCTGACCATCGAGGCGGCCATTGCCGGCATGGGCGTGGCCATCGCCCGGCGCGCCCTGATCACCGACGAACTGGCGCGTGGCGTGCTGGTGATTCCGCCGTTCGGCCGTGCGGTGCCGGCGCAGAAGAGATACATGCTGCTCTATGCCCAGGGCGCCCTGGCTGATCCACGGCTGCGCGCCCTGCATGATTGGCTGGTGCAGGAAGCCGATCAGATGGTGCTGGCAAGGCCGGCGTAAGAACGAGGGACATTGCCTGGTTGCGCTCGCGATATCGGCGCGGGTGTATCCAGAAAGGATCGCGGCCATGGCGGCGACGGGGCGTAGGTTGGGTTGAGACGGCTCTATCGTCGAAGCCCAACATTGCCGGCACCCGAGGAATGTTGGGGCTTCGCTGCGCTCAACCCAACCTACAGTGGTCCGTAGGAGCGGCCGCGCTGTGGTTTCGTTTCGGCGGCGTCGCGTGAGCCTTCAGCGCCCCAGCTTGCGCAATTCGTCCGACTCCACCACCCGGACGCCCTGGCTTTCTTCCAGGGCCAGGCGCCACAGTGCGCGGGCCAGGACCGTGGCTTCGATACCATGCCATTTGCCCGGTAGCCATTGCGACAGGGGCGCGGCGAGGCGTTCACCCAATCGCTCTTCCTGGCGCTGACCGATCAGCAGGGATGGCCGCGCCAGGGTCAATTGTGTCCAGCCTTGGCCACGCAAGGCCTCCTCCAGTTCACCCTTGACCCTGTTGTAGAAGATCGAGGACTGCGGATCGGCACCGATGGCGCTGACTACCACGTAGTGGCGGGCACCCAGTTCCAGGGCGCGTTGGCCCACCGCCAGCGGCAGGCCGAAGTCCACCGCGCGAAAGGCCGCTTCGGACCCGGCCTGCTTCAGGGTCGTGCCCAGGCAACAGAAGGCCACGTCCAGCGGGCCCTGCAGCGTGGGTAGCAGGCTGTTGAGATCGCCGACCGGGTTGTCCAGGCGGGCGTGTTCCGCCAGCGGGCGGCGCGTCGGGGCCAACACCCGCGGTACCGTCGGCTCGTTGAGGAGACGATCGAGCAGGTGTTCACCGGTCAGGCCAGTGGCGCCGGCGATGAGGGCATGCTGGGGCGTCAGGTACACGGGGCTCTCCTAGGTAGCGGCGGCCGCTCATGCCGAATTGGACCGCAGGCGTTCCGGTTGTTCGTCAGGGGCACTGGCAAGAGTGGCACTCAGCGACTCGCGCGCCAGGCGCGCCATTTCTGCAGCACGGCGGGCGGGGCCCAGATCTGCGGCTCGGAAGGATCGAAACCCTCGGCCTTCTCGCGTACGGCGACGGTTTCGCGGGCGCGCTGGAAGGCCTGCTCGGGATCGTCGGTGTGCTGGAAGGCTTCGCCGAACAGGGCACGGCCGAAATAGGTGAAGTCGGCTTCGTCGGTACAGCCGAAGGACGTGCGATCGGCCTTGGAGGCGGTGATCACCATGGTGTGGTCGTCCTGCAGTTGGGGGATGAAGCCGCCACTGTAGCAACTGGAGACGATGACCACCTTATCCCGGCCGCGCAGGGGCGCGAGCAGGCGCCCGAGTTCCGCCGCCGGCAGGCTGGAGAGATCCAGCCCGGGTTGGTCGAGCACCAATTGGTGGTCCGCCGAGCCGTGGCTGGTCAGGTAGAGGACGATGAGGTCTTCCGGACCGGTGCGCTGGGCCAGGGTCTGGATGCTCTGGTAGAGATTCTCGCGGGTGGCCAGTGGGTGATCGCTGCGGAAGTTCTTGGCGTTGATCAGGCGAATGACGTCACGCGCGCCCCAGGTGGTGGTCATGAAGTTGGCGACGTAGTTGGCTTCGCGCTGGAACACACCCTGGTTGCCATCGCCGGCCAGGACCAGGCCGTAGAGTTCGGGGGCGGGCGTGGAGGCCGGGACCTGTTGCAGTTCCCGGTCCAGTATCTTGCCCTCGTCGAGCAAGGTGAGCTCCAGGGGATCGGCGATGTACTGGCCCTGATCATCGCGGATGCGCTTGCCGCCTTCCCAGAGACCGCGTTCGACTTGACCGTCGACGCGGGTCAGCACGCCCATGCCGGCGTAGACGCCGTCGGCGAAATTGCCCCGGTAGACGCTGCCATCGTTGTTGGTGAGCACGCCTGGGCCGTCGAATTTCCAGTTGCGGAAGCCGCCGTGGTACTGGCTACCGTCGTCGCCGACGAATTCACCATTGCCGGTCAGCTCGCCAGCGGAGAAACGGCCACGCCAGAGATCGCCGCCAGCGCTGCGATAGACACCGGCTCCCTCGAACTGGTCGTCGACGAATTCGCCGTCGTAGCGGTCGCCACCCGGTTCCTGCCATTGGCCGACGCCATTGAGGTGGCCGTCGTTGAAGGTGCCGATGGTCTGGGTGCCGTCGCTGTCGAGCTTGGAGCCTTGGCCCTGCATGCGGCCGTTGACGAAGCTGCCGTGATATTCCCAGCCGCTGCTGCTGATCAGATTGCCCTGGCCATGATAGAGGCCGCGGCGGAAGGTGCCCTGGTAGTAGGTGCCGTCGGCGAATTGCTGTTCGCCGGGTCCCTCGGCCAGGCCGTCCTTGAAGCGGCCCTTGAGCCAGTTGCCGTTGGGCCATTCGATGCGACCGCTGCCGTTGAGCAGGCCACTGACGATCTCGCCGGTGTAGATCCCGCCATCGGGCAGCCTCACGGTGCTCACGTTGGGCGCCGCCTGGGTGACAGAGGCCACCAGCAGGAGAGCGGCGAAGGCGAGACGGAGCAGGAGGGCGCGCATAGGTGGGGTCCGGCGGGCGCTTTAACGCGCCTCGAGCCGGACCAGATGACGCTCCAGCGTCGCGGAGTAGGGTTCCAGAAGGCGCTCCACGCAGCTGGCACCGGCCGGGCTGGCGATGGTGCGGATACGGGCGCGCTTACGCAGCAGTTCGTCCTCGGCGATGCTCTGCTCGACCAGCAGCAGGTTGCGACTGTGGCGGCTCAGCGCCTGGGCATTGCGTACGGTGGTGTTGTCCAGCAATTGGGCAAGCTCCAGGCCAGCGAGTCGTTCGCCTTGGGTCAGACCCAACTGCAGCTGCAGGGTTGCACCGCTGCCGACCACTTCCACCTGCAGGGCGTGACCCAGGGCACGCATGATCTCGCCGCAGCAGAGGGCGCGAGTCAGGTAGTCGTCGTCATCGCTGCGCTCGTGGAAGAGGATCAGGCTACCGCCGTCCTTGAGCGTGTGCAATTCCCCGTCGTAGAGCTCGGTAGCCTGCTGTAGGCAGTCGCGATAGCGTTCGAGCAACTGTTCGAGGCGACTGCGTGGCAGCCGGCTGAGCTGGTCCTGGGCACCGAGCTGGATCGCCAATACGGCGGAGGTGACGATGTCGGGCTCGGTGGGTATCGCCGGAGCCGGGGTGGCCGGCGGTTCGGTGAAGGAGTCGGGGACCAGGTCGGCGAAGGCGTCGGCGTCCAGTTCGTCAGCTTCCGGCTGCGCCGCCGCGACCGGCTTGCGGGCGGCCGGCTTGGCGCTGGCGGCCTTGCGCGCGGGCGGCGGCTTGACGCTGAGGCCACCCTGCTCATCGGCGAAGGGATCGTCGTCTTCGGCGGTTTCCGCCTTGGGCGGCTTGGGCGGTACCAGCCGGCTCTGCAGCTGGCGCGCGAGGTCGCCCAGTTCGTCGAGGCGCCCGGCGCCCGGCGCCGGATCGTCGGGATCCCGTAGCCAGACGCGCAGCTCCAGCAGCGGAGTGGACAGCTGCCGACCCAGGCGCAGGCTGAGGATCAGCGTCAGCGCCAGGAGGATGAGGCCGAGCAGGCCCATGTTCTGCAGGCTGATCATCATCGGCTGCTGGAACTGATTCATGTCCAGCGCCAGGCGGACCTGACCGGCGGTGACATCCTGGAAGCGGATCGGCGTGCTGTAGATGCCGTCGGTGGCGGTCAGCAGACCCTGGCTCGGGCGGGTGCCGGATTCGGCCAGCACCCGGTTGTCGGGGCTGTAGACCGCGGCATGGGCGACCAGCGGATTGCGCGCCAGATTGCTCAGCAGCACGTTGAGGCTGAGGTTGTCGTTGGCCACCAGCAATTCGGCGGCGGAGTTGGCGGTCTGGGTCACCAGGCTCTGGCCGACGGCGTCGGCCTGCTGCTGCATGGCATGGCGGAATTGCACGCTCATAATGCCGGCATAGATCACCAGGGCGGCGGCGACCAGGAGCAGACTGTGGGAAACGATGCGCAAGGCCACCGGCACACGACGCTGGCGCAGGGCTCGGTAGATCAGCAGGAAGAAATTATCGGGCTTGACGGTCGCGGGGCGGGTCACAGAAATCGTTTCTTTGGATAAAAAGTGTGCGGCAAGTATAACCAGCGGGTGGGGGGGCGAAAACGGCGAATGCGGGTCCTTGCCCGCAAAAGAGGCCGGCGGTGGGCTCCCGCCGCCAGCCGGCGGCCACGGCTCGGCACCGCTCGAGCGAAAAGGTAGACTGCGCGCTTTTCGTCAAGGGGATCGCCATGCAAGACGTTATCGGACTCCAGGCCATGGGTAGGCTGCCCGCCGGCGGACTGGCGGCCCTCCAGCAGACCCTGGCGGCGGTCGGCGCCCGCCTGGAAGCCCTGCAACAGCGCGGCTTGGGCGCGGAGACGAGTCTGACCTTGCTGGTCAGTCCGGCCGCAGCCGGTGAACCCTTGGCCGCGGCGCTGCAGGCGTTAGGCTTGCAGGTCGCGCCCCTGGTGCAGCCGGCGGCGGAACCTGGCCAGCCGCACGTGCTGACGTTGATGGGCCGCTGCCTGGCGGACCTGCCGTTGGCGCCCGTGGCTGAACTCTGTGCCCAGCAGGGCTTGACCATCCAGGCCGTGCGTACCCTGAGCGAGCCGGGCGCCACCGAGCGCGCTGCGTTGGAGCTGAGCGTCACTGGCGAGCCGCGCGATGCCGAAGCGTTTCGCGCGGCGCTGCTGGCCCTGGCCCAGGAGGGCCGGGCCGATCTCGGCTGGCAGCCCGACGATCTGCAGCGCCAGCATCGTCGGCTGGCGGTGTTCGACATGGACAGCACCCTGATCCAGGCGGAGGTCATCGACGAACTGGCCAAGGCGGCCGGCATCGGCGAGCGGGTGGCGGCCATCACCGAGCGCGCCATGCGCGGCGAGATCGACTTCCGCGCCAGTTTCACCGAGCGCATGGCGCTGCTGCAGGGGCTGTCGGAAGAGGTACTCGCGGATATCGGTGCCCAGCTGCGCCTGACCGAGGGCGCCGAGCGGCTGTTCGCCGAATTGAAACGCCTGGGCTACAAGACCGCCATTCTCTCCGGTGGCTTCACCTATTTCGCCCGTCAGGTGCAGGCGCGGCTGGGCATCGACTACGTCTATGCCAACGAACTGGAGATCGTCGAGGGCAAGGTGACCGGTCGGGCTGTGGAGCCCATCGTCGACGCCCAACGCAAGGCGGACCTGCTGCGCGAGCTGGCCAGCCGCGAAGGCCTGGAACTCGACCAGACCATCGCCGTGGGTGACGGTGCCAATGACCTGCCGATGCTGGCCCTGGCTGGTCTTGGCGTGGCTTTTCGCGCCAAGCCGCTGGTACGCCAGTCGGCCCGGCAGTCGGTGAGCGTGCTGGGGCTCGATGGCGTGCTCTATCTATTGGGTGTGGAAGACCGCCACACCCGCGGCTGAAACGCCTTATCGCGGCCATGGGCCGCTCCTACGGTTACATCGAGCCTGTAAGAGCGGCCCATGGTCGCGATAAGGTAGTGGCTCCTGCGGTCAGTCAGGATCGCCATATCGCCGCTACTCGGCCTGGAATTCGTAGTCCATCGCCTGGCTGGGCTCCTGCAGGTAGTAGCCCTGGATGAAGTGCACCCCGACCTGCCACAGCTGCGCCAGGACACTGGCGCTTTCGACGAAGGGGGCGATGGCCAGGACGTTCTGCTCGCTCAGCTCGGCGACCAGGGCCTTGAGGCGGGCCTGGTGTTCGGGCTGCGCCAGATCCTTGATCAGCGTGCTGGACAGCTTGACGTAGTCCGGCACCACCAGGCGTAGCGCCGCCAGCGGCTGCGCGCTGCCGGCGAAACCGCTGAAGGTGATCTGGTGGCCCTGGCGCCGTAGGCGCTGGACCATGGCCAGGGCCTGCTCTGGATTGGCCAGCACCTCTTCCTCGGCCAATTGGAAGATCACCGCCTCGGCCTCCAGGCCCTGGGTCTGCAGCGTCTTGTCCAACCAGGACAGTAACTCCAGATCGCCCAGCGTGGCGCCGGATAGGTGGACGAAGATGCGCGTACCATAGCCGCGGGCGCGGTGTTCGCCCAGCTGCCGCACGGCCTGGTGGATCACCCAGCGATCGATCTGGCCGCTCAGGCCGCTGTCGCGGGCGGTAAGGGCGAATTCGGTCGGTGAGACTTCCTCGCCCTGGGGATTGATCAGCCGCAGCAGCACCTCGTAGTACTCGTAGCTGCCACCGCGCAGGCCGATCACCGGCTGGAACAGCAAGCGGAAGCTGTTTTGCTGCAAGGCCTGCTTGACCATGGCGACGAGGTTGCCACGGTTGGCGGCGGCGGCCAGTTCTTCCGCCGGATCGTAGCGCTTGCTGGCGTTGCCGCCGCGCTGGGCGACCTGACGTGCGCACCGGTGGGCGCGGTCCACCAGATCACCGGCGCTCTTGGCGTGGCTGTCCAGCGCGACCACGCCAATGGAATAGCTGACGACCAAAGCACGCCCCGCAACTGTCAGCGCTTGGCGTTCCTGGCGGCCGAGCAGCCGCTCGAAGGCGTTGTCCAGGGTCGTGTCGGCGGGCTGGGGCAGCAGGGCGGCGAAGGCGTCGTCGGCGAAGCGTGCCAGGGTCACCAGGGTGCCGAAATGCTCGCGCAGGCGTTCCGCCAGGGTCACCAGCAATTCATCCATGGCGCCGATGCCGAGTTCCGCCAGCAACGTCGGATAACGGTCTATGGTCAGGTAGGCGAAGCTGGCCGGAGTCCCGAGTCGCGCGCTTTCCAGGGCCTCTTCGAGCAGTTCGAGCATGCGGCCCCGATTGATCAGGCCGGTCAGGGTGTCCTGGAAGCGCACCTCGCGTAGCTGTTCCTCGAAGGAGACGTCGATGACGCGCTCCTCGCGGACTTGCAGCTGTACGCAAGGCTCGTCGAGGTAGATTGCCGGGGTCAGGCGCAACTGGGCCGCCAGCAGGCTGCCATCGTGACGGACGCACTGGCAGCTCAATTCGCGGGCATTGGGATCGTCGCGCAATTGGCGGAAGGCATCGCGCAACGCCGGCTGGTCGGCCGCGGCGATCAGGTCCATCAGCGGGGTGATCTCCAGGTCGTCGGCGGAGGGGTAGCCGAGCAGCTCCACATAGGCCGAGTTGACATGGATGTGCATGCCGTCGTGAACGTAGGCGACCGCGTCTACCGCATTGGCCAGCAGGAGTTGGCAGCGCTGTTCCGCCTCGGCCAGCGCCTGGGTCAGACGGCGACATTCCTGGCGTTCGGCCTGATTGCCCAGTTCACGCAGACAGGCCAGCAGCAGGTGTTCGTCATTGTCGCTGGCGATGGCATCCCGCGCACCCTGGCGCAGGGCGTTCACCACCGCTTCGGGATCGGCGGGCGGTACGCGCTGGATCACCGCGAGCTGGGGCGCCCGCATGCGCAGACGTTTCAGGGCGGCCTGGGTGTCAAAATCCTCTGCCGCGGGCGCGAGGATGACGAGGTCCCAATGTTGGCTCAGGAGCTCATCGAGTCCGGCAGGGTCAGCGAGGCGGTGGGCCCGCGCTGCGCGACCGGCATTGCGGAAGAGGCTGACCAGGCGCTCCGCCTCGTTCTGCGATGTTTCGAGCAGCAACAGACGGATCGCACTGTATTCGGCAGCCATGGTCTACTCGCACCTTGGCGATAACGACAATCCATTGAAGCTACAGAGACTTCCACAGGGAGTCAAAGTCTTCCTCCTGGCGTCCCCCACCACTGCCGGACGGCGAGCCGGCCGGTTGCGCGCTGGCCTGCTCCAGCAGGTGATATTCGAACACGCTGAAACTCACGGTCATGCTGCGGCGCCGATCCAGCATGCCGCGCTGCTCGACGCCTTGCTGATTGATCTGCACCTTGCTGCCTTCCTGGAAGGGCAGGCGCGGTGCGATCAGCGTCGGGGCCTGGTCGATGGCCTTGATCTCGGGCAGCAGCAGGGCGCGCAGGTATTGGCTGTTCTGTTCTGCCTTGCGCAGCAGTTGCAAGCCGCAGGGGCGGGCGGTGGGAGCCAGCAATTCGACGCCCATCTGGGTGCCGCTGCCGGGTACCTGGCGGACCCAGCGCACCACGGCGGGTCCCCAATTGTGGTCCTCGGGCAGTTTCACACCGAGCAATTCACCCGCCTGCAGTTGTTCGGGCACCTCGCCGCTCCAGCTCAGGCAATAGCCGCCCGGACTGTGGTTGACCACCTGTACGTTATGGATCGGAAAGGCGGGGCTGGCGGAATCGCCCTCGCCTGGCAGGACGTCGTAGTGGATTTCTTCCAGCGCGCCAGCATCCCACTCCAAGGTGTCCGAGGTGCGCGTATCGGCATCGAAGGCGAGCGACCAGACATCTTCCTTGGGCTTGGGCGCGAAGGGTTCCGGTACCTGGGCCGCGGCCTGTTGCAGCGTCTCGGCGAAGGCCTGGCCACCCGCGAGCTGATAGTGCAGGGCACTCATGCCGATGCAGACCTGCACCTGGCCGTTGCCGGGCATGCGCTGGAAGGCACGATCCGCCTCCTGGCCCCAGGCGCCGACCAGGTGTTGCAAGAGATCGAGGGACAGATCGCCATGCACCGGCAGGCGCGCGCGCGGTCGCTGCTCCGGAGCCAGGGCCAGATAGTCTTCGATGGCCTGCACCAGCGCCTGCGGGGCGAGGCCCAGCAGACCGCTGAGGTTGGCTTCGCGCAGCAGCGAGCGATAGCGTGGCGGCGCATCGATCTGGGGCGCCACCACCATCAGGGTGCCGGTCTGCTCCGGTCCCTGCAGGCGAACCAGGCCGGCCCAGTCATCCAGATGCAGGGTCAACTGGGCGATATGGCTCTGGCGCAGTTGATTGCAGCGCGCGGCGCCGAACAGCAGGGCGGCGCTGTAGGCTTGGGTGATGGTCTGGTTGCCGTCACCGGGCAGGAGTTCGTCACGGATCTTCTGGGTGTGCAGGCCGCTGGTGACGGCGAGGCGATAGAGCTGGTGCAGCTCCAGCCACAGGTTGTCGTGCACAGGGGTGTAGAGTTGCGCGGCCCTGATCAGCGGACCGAACAGGGCGCGTAGCGCGCGCTGGATGGCGGTAGCCAGCAGGGTGTTGCGTTCGCCGCGCTCGCTTTCCTCGACCACGATCAGCTTGTAGCCGGCGGCCAGCAGGTTCTGCAGTGCCTGACAGAGATTGGCGACCTTGCGCGAGCGCTCGTCGAGCACTATGGCCTGGTTGAACACATGGCGCTCGAGTTGCTGGCAGACGCGCTGCACGTCCGGGCGTAGGGCTTCGAGCAGGCGCAGGCGCGCTTCCGGTGTCAGGATCAGGCGATTGAGTTCGAGCAGGCCTTGGTAGAGCAGCCGCGCGAATTCGCCCAGCTTGGCGCGCGGCAACTGGTCCAGCCAGCGTTTCAGGCCGGCTGGCGTGGCGTCACAGAACGTCAGGCTGCGTTGATCGGGCGTCGGGACCCGCAACATGAGCTGTGGCCTTTTGCTATCCATGTGCCGCCCGTACTCCTGTTTCGATGGGCAATGAACCGCGCATCTTAGGCGAGAGGCTCCGGCTCGGTAACGGTGGTCAAGGGGGCTGGCACGGCCGGCACCCCGAGCAATTGCCCCATGTTGACGGTCGACAGGGCGCCGAGTTCAGCGGACCAGTTCACCGCGTCGGGTCCGAACAGCACGATGGCGGTGGAGCCCAGCTTGAAGCGGCCCAGCTCGTCCCCGGTACGCAGTTCGATGGGGGCACGGGCCGCTTCGTCGTAGGCGAAGGTCTTGAGTTCACGCTTGGGCGGCGTGACCAGGCCGGCCCAGACCGTCTCGATGCTGGCGACGATCATGGCGCCGACCAGGATGACGGCCATGGGGCCCACGGCGGTGTCGAAGATGCAGACCACCCGCTCGTTGCGGGCGAACAGCTCGGGTACGTTCTCGGCGGTGAGCTGGTTGACCGAGAAGATCCGCCCGGGCACGTAGATCATTTCCTTGAGGGTACCGGTGAGCGGCATGTGCACCCGGTGATAGTCCTTGGGCGATAGGTAGATGGTGGCGAAGCTGCCGCCCATGAAGGGTGCGGCACGCAGGCCGTCGCCGCCGAGCAGTTCCAGCAGACTGTAGCTGTGGCCCTTGGCCTGGAAGATGCGCCCGTGCTCGATGCGCCCGAGCTGGCTGATGGCGCCATCGCTGGGGCTGACCACCACGCCGGGCTCGGCCGGCAGTGGCCGGGCATCGGCTTTGAGGGCGCGGGTGAAGAAGGCGTTGAAGTTCTCGTAGGCGGTGGGCTCTTCCACAAGTGCCTGGCGCATGTCCACATCGTAATGGCGCACGAACCAACGGATCAGCCGGTTCTTGAACCAGGGGGCGTGGCACTCGGCGAAGCCGCCGATCACCCGTGACAGCAGGTGGTGGGGCAGCAGGTGCTGGGCCAGGATGAACAGTCGATCTTGCACTTTCATAACGTGTCCTTGGCGATCATTCGATGGGCGTGTCGGGGTGATTGCCCCATTCGCCCCAGGAGCCGGCATAGGCCTTCACCCGCGGGTAGCCCAGGGCCTTGGCCGCAAGATAGGTGAAGCCGGATCGGTGGTGGGTCTGGCAGTGGGTGACGATTTCCTTGTCCCGGGTGATGCCCAGGCGTTCGAGTTCGGCGGCCAGGTCCTCGCGGATGCGCAATTGGCGCTCGCGATCCATGCCCGCCGTCCATTCGAAGTTGATCGCCCCGGGGATGTGGCCGCCGCGCGCGGTCAGTACCTTTTCGCCGCGGTATTCGTCGGCGCCGCGGGCGTCCCAGATCGCCAGGTCCTCGGCGCCCAGCCGGCTCTGCAGGTAGGCGCGGGTGGCGGTGGGCTCGTCGTGGAGGGTCAAGGCAACGGGGGCGCCTACCGGGGCGGAGACGTCGGTCACCAGCGGCAGGCCGGCGGCGATCCAGCCCTGGCGGCCGCCGTTGAGATAGTGATAGTTGGCGTGGCCGATGACGTCCAGCAGCCAGATGAACCGACCGGCCCAGCCGCCGCCCTCGTCGTCATAGACCACGTAGACGGCCTCGGGACGCTGGCCCAATTCGCCGAACAGCTGCTCCAGGTCCGCCTGGGCGGGTAGCAGGCCGGGCGCCGGCTTGGTCCCCAATTGGGTCCGGGCGGGCGCGACGTGGCGCGCACCGGGTAGATGCCCTTCGGCATAGTGGGCGGCACTGCTGAGGTCCACCAGAATTAGCTCGGGCGCGTCCAGACGCGCCGCGAGATCGGCGGGTTCGATCACCAGGGGCAGGGCGGAAAAGGGCATTGCGGATTTCCCGTCGGTCCGAAGAGGATCAAGTGTACCGAGGTTAGTAGCCAGACGTCAGGTCGGCCGTGCTCTGGGGCGATTGGCGAAGGTACCGATGGCCCGCTCGATGCAGGTGAAGGTCTTGTCCAGGGCTGCGGTGCGGCGGGGGTCGGCCGGCTCCAGCTCGCTATCCAGCACGGCCAGCAGGACCACCCGCTCGCCGAAGCCCAAGCTGCGCAGCCAGAGGCGTTCGTTGGCGAACAGTCGCCGCAGATCCTTGGGCAGGTGCGGCGCGAAGCGCGCCCGGTTGGTTGCGTCGATACGCAGTTGGCCGGGGCTGCCGAACAGCTTGGCCAGGAGCGGCTGGTTGGCGATCTCCAGTTGTAGACCGACGGCTTCGTCCAGTCCGTGGTGCAGCTGGACGTTGCCCTTCTGGCCGTTGCGGTCGGGTGTGAGCAAGAGCAGGCGCGGCAGGCCGCAGGCCACCAGGGCCTGGCGCGCGCAGTCGAACAGCTGCGGCAGGGTAGCGAAGGCGCTGGGCGTGTGCAGCATCTGCTCGCACAGGCCGCGCCAACGCTGCGCCTGGCTTTCAGCGGCCACCTGAACTTTGGGGACCGGCCGCAGGCGTCGCTCGCCCGGCGGCCAGAGCAGCCCCTCGGCGGGGTGCCAGAGGCCGGGGCGGGCATGGCGCTGGGCGTCCTGTACCGCCAATTCGTGGCTGCGACTCTGCACCCGCGCCAGCGGCAATTGCAGATAGAGGGCGCTGAAACGCTGCCAACGCAGGGTGTGGGGACCGTCCCAGCCCTGGTGGCTGGCCAGGGCGAGACCGTTGGCCAACAGAATGGTGTTGCCCGGGTGGGTCAGCCAACGGCGCAGATCGGGATCTTCGTCGAGGCGTTGTTGTTGTTCGAGCGGGTCGTCGGCGTGGGCGATATGCAACGCCTTGACCAGTTGCCGGCGATCCTGGTCCAGCAGGCGATAGCCATCCACGATCCAGTCTGGTAGCTGCCAATGGCGCGCCAGCGCCTCGCAGAGGCGCACGGCCGATACGCCCAGCAGGTCGCGCTCGACTTTCGGCGCCGGTTCGCCTTCGGCTAGTACCCGGCGCTCCCATTCCTCGAACAATTCCGGGTAGCGGGTGATCAGCGGCCAGAGCGGCGCCAGAAAGAGCAGGGAGGCCAGGCGGATATCCGGCCACAGTCGTGCCAGGGGTACACCGAACAGGCCCAGGCCCAGGGTCATGGCGTGCTGACTGACCAGGCACAGCTGGCGTAGTGGCAGTGGCAGGCTGTCCTCGGGCATTGAGGGCTGGCGCGCGACCAGGTATTCCGCCGGGCCCAGCCCGACGCGCCCGAGCGCCGCCTCGAGACTGGCCGCGGGATCGCCAAGGCTGGTGTGGCCCCGATTGGCCTCGCGCAAGAGCGCCAAGGCCAGCGGAGGTGACTCGCAGAGCCTTTCGGCAATCTCATGCAAGGCCAACCGTCCGTCGGCTAGACTGCGCCTCAGTCGCTCCTGGGTGGTGATCGCGATAGGTAAACGCACACCCTCCAGGAGCTTGACCCATTCCTCTAGGTTGTTCGGGCGGCTGGACATACGACGGGCTGCCTTGAAATGTGATGAAAGGCCTTCAGTCCCGGACACCAGGTCCGATAAAGGGGGCGTGAAGGCTGTATCCCCCCGGTTTACTTTCCTCTAGCGCACACAGTATTCCCAACCATGGCAAAAATCATCGGCATCATCGTGATATTCGCGGCTGTCCTCGGCGGCTACATCCTCGCGCATGGCAAGATCGCCGCGATCATCCAGCCGCTCGAGGTGCTGATCATCGGCGGCGCGGCGTTGGGCGCTTTCTTGCAGGCCAACCCGGGCAGCACCTTCATGCAGGTGTTCAAGAAGTCGCTGAAGATGTTCGGCAATCGCTTCACCCATGCGTTCTACATGGACGTGCTCAAGCTGCTCTACGAAATCCTCAACAAGAGTCGCCGCGAGGGCATGATGTCCATCGAAGCGGACGTGGAAGATCCCAAGGCCAGTCCGATCTTCAGCAAGTATCCGAACATCATCAAAGACGAGCAGATGACCGCCTACATCGCCGACTACCTGCGGCTGATGTCGTCCGGCAACATGGCGCCCCACGAGCTGGAAGGCCTGTTCGACATGGAGCTGGCCGGCATCAAGGAAGAGCTGGAGCACCCCTCCCATGCCGTGTCGCGGGTCGCCGACGGCCTGCCCGGCTTCGGGATCGTCGCCGCGGTACTGGGTATCGTGATCACCATGGGCATGCTCGGCGAGGGCGACCAGGCAGCCATCGGCGGCCACGTCGGTGCGGCCCTGGTGGGGACCTTCCTCGGTATTCTTGCGGCCTATGGCTTCTTCGGTCCGCTGGCGACCTGCCTCGAGCACGATGCCAAGGAAGAACTCAACGTGCTGGAGGCCATCAAGGCCTGCCTGGTGGCCGCCGCCAGCGGCATGCCGCCCACCGTCGCCGTGGAGTTCGGCCGCAAGGTGCTGTTCCCGGCGCATCGCCCCTCCTTCAGTGAACTCGAGCAGGCGATGCGGGGCAGCTGATGGACAACAACCAGCCGATTATCGTCAAGCGCGTCAAGAAGAGCGCCGCCGGTCACCACGGCGGCGCCTGGAAGATCGCTTTCGCCGACTTCGCTACCGCCATGATGGCGTTCTTCCTGGTGCTCTGGCTGATGTCTTCGGCCACGCCGGAGCAGAAGAAGGCCATCGCCGGCTACTTCCAGGACCCGATCGGCTTCACCGAAAGCGCCAGTCCCTATGTCATCGACCTGGGTGGCACCCCGACGCCCGCACCTGACCGGACCCTGAATCCCGAGATCCAGGCACAGCCGGATTCGACCCAGAACAAGGTCAACCCGGACATGCAGGAGCGTGCCGATCCCAACGAGTCCAACCGGGTGCAGCCCGATCCGACCCAGTCCCCGGACACCTCACCGGATCGCCAACCGAATGCGGCGGCGCAGAAGGATCAGAACAAGGATCCGAGCCAGGCCCAGAAGATGGATGCCAGCCAGGCGGAGAAGATCGCCGAGCAGGTCGAGAAGCAGCGCCTGGAGCTGCTGCTGCAGGAGTTGCAGAACAAGATCAAGGAGAATCCGGAACTGCAGAAGTTCAAGGACCAGATCCTGATGGAAATCACCCAGGACGGCCTGCGCATCCAGATCGTCGATGCCGATAATCGCTCGATGTTCGACTCGGGCAGCCCGCGGCTGAAGCCGTATTTCGAGGACATCCTGCTGGCCATGGCCGACACCATTCGCCAGGTACCGAACAAGATCAGCATCAGTGGCCATACCGATGCCGCGCGTTACGTCGGCAAGGGCGATTTCAGCAATTGGGAGCTGTCCGCCGGTCGGGCCAACGCGGCGCGGCGCGCCCTGGAAGCCGGTGGTTATCCGGACGAGCAGGTAGCCCGGATCGTCGGCTATGCGGCTTCCGCGCCTTTTGATCGTGAGCATCCGCTCAACCCGGTGAACCGGCGCATCGACATCATCGTGCTGACCAAGAAGGCCCTGCAGGCCATCGAGGGGCGCAACAGTAACAATGGTCCGTCCGCGGCGCCCGCCCAGGGGGCACCGGGTGCCAATCGTGGCGGGGTCTCCAGTGGGAGTGTGTCCGCCACTGGCAATCTGGCGCAGCCCATCAACAACGCGGCGTTCAAGCAGCAGGTCAATGCCTTCGATGCGGGCGTGATCCAGAGCAAACCCTGAGCGATCACGGCGATAGATAGGAAAATTCGCTGCCAGCGTTCGGTTTTTTCGTCCGTTGGCGCGCGGCTGGCTCGCTATGCTGCAGAGGTTTCATGATCGATCGGGCACCTTGCGCCCTGGCGCGCGGTCTCTCGATCTCCGACCTCTGCAGGAGCCTTCCGATGAGCAACGCCTTTATCGACACCATCAAGCGCCGTCGTAGCCAGTACGCCTTGGGCAAGAACCTGCCGCTGGCCCAGGACCAGGTCACCACGCTGATCCAGGACGCGGTCAAGCTGTCGCCCTCCGCCTTCAATTCCCAGAGCTCGCGCGCGGTGATCCTGTTCGGCGCCGAGAGCGAGAAGTTCTGGGGCTTCGTCATGCAGGCCCTGCGGCAGATCGTGCCGGCCGAGTCCTTCGCCCCCACCGAGGGCAAGATCAACAGCTTCGCCGCCGGTGCCGGTACCGTGCTGTTCTATGAGGACCGCCACGTTGTCGCCGCGCTGCAGGACCAGTATCCCTCCTACGCCGACAACTTCCCCATCTGGTCGGAACAGGCCAGCGGCATCGCCCAGTTCTCGGTCTGGACGGCCCTGGCCAACGCCGGCATCGGCGCCAGCCTGCAGCACTACAATCCGCTGCCCGACGCCCTGGCCGCCGCCGAGTGGCAGCTGCCCGACACCTGGCACCTGCGCGCCCAGATGCCCTTCGGCTCCAACGAGGGTGACTTCCCCGAGAAGACCTTCATGGACGACGCCGAGCGCTTCCGCGTCTTCGGCTAATAAAAGAAAACGCCGGGCGAGCCCGGCGTTTTCTCTAGAGAGCCTATTAAAAGGCTCGCGAGCTAGAGCCAAACAAGGCCTGGGCGGCCCCGCGAAAAGACCTGAGGAAGCGGATCGGACCCGCGCTCGGGTTTACAGATGGTAAATGAGCATTCCGGCCGGGCTGGCGATCCAGGGGCTTTTCAACGCCGTTTGGCCGACGCGCAGCAGCCTTTTAACAGGCTCTAGTAGCGCGGCTCGCCTTCCAGGCTAGCCAGGATATGCCTATAGCTGGCCATCCGCTGCGGATGGATGTCGCCGCGTTCCAGGGCGGCGAGCAGGGCGCAACCGGGCTCGCGCTCGTGCTGGCAGTCGCGGAAGCGACAGTGGCCCAGATAGTCGCCGAATTCCTTGAAACCCGCCTCGACATCGTCGCGACTGACGTGGCTCAGGCCGAATTCGCGGATGCCGGGCGAGTCGATCAGATCGCCGCCATCGGGAAAGTGGAAGAGCCGTGCGGTGGTGGTGGTGTGGGTGCCCTTTCCGGTCAACTCCGACAACGGACCGACGCGCGTATCGACACCGGGTAGCAAGGCGTTGACCAGCGACGACTTGCCCACGCCCGACTGACCGACGAAGACACTGACGTGCTCGTCCAGGGCGCTCTTGAGTTGGTCCATGCTCAGCCCATTGTGGGCCGAGACCTCCAATAGCGGATAGTCCAGTTCGCGGTAGATGCCCAGCAATTCATCCAGCGCCGGGCCGTTGTGCTCGTCGATCAGGTCGGCCTTGTTGAGCAGGAGCAACGGCTGGATGCCGGCGTGCTCGGCTGCCACCAGGTAGCGGTCGATGAGATTGGCGTGGGGCGTGGGCAGCGGGGCGAAGACGATCACCAGGCGATCGACGTTGGCCGCCACCGGCTTGAGCTGGCCACGCATGTCCGGCCGGCAGATCTCCGAGCGGCGTGGCAATTGGGCGACGATGACGCCATTGCCCTGGACGCCGGCGCGGAACACCACCTGGTCACCGGTGACCAGGGTCGGCAGATTGGCGCGCAGATGGCAGCGCTGCAGCTGGCCGTCACCATCTTCCACGTCCACCTGGACGCCGAAATGGGCGATCACCTGGCCCTGCTGTTCCGGTCCCAGGTCGCCGCCCTCGAGCTCTTCGATCAGCTTCGACTCGCGTTTTTCCGCGCGGGCGGCGCGCTCGGTCTGGATTTTCTCGATCCGCCAGCTCTGGCGACGGGTCAGGTGGCGTTTGGCCATGGGATGTCCGCGGGTTTCAGGGGCGAGGAGTCTAGCATTGGCCGCCTCTCGCGGATTACCTAAACTTGGCGCACCTCGTCGCCCTGGAGCCGCCATGCTGGCCCATCTCGCCTCGCGCTATCCCTTGTTGCTGGCCGTATTGGTGCAGTTGGCCGCCCTGGTGGTCGCCGTCGTCGGTCTGCGGCTTTGGGCCAGCTTCGCCGGCCAACGCCCCTCGCTGCTGGCCTTGGTTTGCCTACAGGCAGTGCTGGCGGCCCTGCTAGGCGAACTGCTCGGGCTGGCGCGCTGGTGGGTGTTCATCAACCTGCTGTTCGCCCCGGCGCTCTATCTGGTCAGCGGGCGCGGCCTCTCGGCGGGCATCGCCGCGCTGGGCTTCCTGCTGCTGCTCCTGCTGAACTGGAACAGCCTGCGCGAGCGGGTACCGCTCTATCTCACCGGCCGCCAGACCCGCGATCGGCTGGCCGGGCTGCTCGCCGAGCGGGAGCCGACCTTCAGGTTCGTCGACCTCGGCTGCGGCCTTGGCGACACCCTGGTCGATCTGTCCCGGCGCTTTCCGCAGGCCAGTTTCGTCGGTGTGGAGACGGCACCGCTGAGTTTCGCCCTGGCCTGGCTGCGTTGCCTGCCGCGGCGCAACTGCCAGGTGCGCTATCGCGACCTCTGGCGGATGGAGCTGGGCGAGTTCGAGGTCGTCTACTGCTTTCTCTCGCCGGCGCCCATGCCGCGTCTGGGCGAGAAGGCTCGCCAGGAACTGCGCGCCGGCAGCTGGCTGATCAGCAATACCTTCGAGATTCCTGGGCAGCCGGCGGATGCCGTCCACGAAGTGGGTGACCTACGCGGCAGCCGTCTGCTGCTCTGGCGTCGGTAGGTGAGCGGCAGGCGCACTGCTACACTGGCGCCTTCATCAAGGAGTTCACCATGACCACCCCCAATCCGCAGCACCTGATCTGGATCGACCTGGAAATGACCGGCCTGGATCCGGATCGGGACGTGATCATCGAGATGGCCACCATCGTCACCGACAGCGATCTCAATGTGCTGGCCGAGGGACCGGTGCTGGCCATCCACCAGTCGGACGAGGTCCTGGCCGGCATGGACGAGTGGAATACCCGTCAGCACGGTGGCTCGGGGCTGACTCAGCGGGTGCGTGAAAGCACCATCGACACCGCCCAGGCCGAGGCCCTGACCCTGGAGTTCCTGCGGCAGTGGGTACCCAAGGGCAAGTCGCCGATCTGCGGCAACAGCATCTGCCAGGATCGTCGCTTCCTCTATCGCCGCATGCCGGAGCTGGAAGCCTACTTCCACTACCGTAATCTGGACGTCTCCACCCTCAAGGAGCTGGCCGCGCGCTGGGCGCCCCACGTCCGCGACGGCGTGAAGAAGAGCGGCAGCCACCTGGCGCTGGACGACATCCGCGACTCCATCGCCGAGCTGCGCCACTACCGCGAGCACTTCATCAAGGTCTGACGGCCCGGCATCCGTGCTGCTGTCCATCCTCTACTTGGTGGCCATCACCGCCGAGGCCATGACCGGCGCCCTGTCAGCCGGGCGGCGTGGCATGGACCTGTTCGGCGTGGCGCTGATCGCCAGCGTCACCGCCCTGGGCGGCGGCTCGGTGCGCGACGTCCTGCTCGGGCACTACCCGCTCGGTTGGGTCAAGCATCCGGAGTACCTGGCGCTCACCGCTGGCGCTGGCCTGGCCACCGTGGCCATCGCTCGGGTCATGCGCCATCTGCGCCAGCTGTTCCTGGTACTCGATGCCCTGGGTCTGGTCGCCTTCACCGTGATCGGCTGCCAGGTGGCCCTGGAGATGGGCCTGAGTCCGGTCATCGTCATCGTCAGCGGTACCCTCACCGGCACCTGTGGCGGCATCCTGCGCGACATCCTCTGCAACGACGTCCCCCTGATCCTCAGGCGCGAACTCTACGCCAGCGTGGCGGTGCTTTCCGCCGGCTGCTACCTGCTCTGCCGCCAGTGTCTGAGCGAGGAGCAGGCGCTGCTGATAACCCTCAGCGCCGGCTTGCTGCTGCGCCTGCTGGCGCTCAGATTCAATTGGCAGATGCCGACCTTTAGGTACGACGACGAGCCCCACTAGTCCTGGGCATGCCGCTCCAGTGCCCATTCCACATGCTCGCGTACCAGTGGTGAGGGATGGTCACGCTGCAGCTTCAGCGCCTCCACTACCGGGATACTGGTCGGGGCATTGCCCAGGCCCACCGCCAGGTTGCGCAGCCAGCGCTCGTAGCCGGCGCGGCGGAGCGGTGAGCCTTCGGTGCGGCTGAGGAATTCGGCTTCGGTCCAGCGGAAGAGCTCGGCCAGGCTGGCGCTGTCCAGGCTATGGCGCGGCTGGAAGTCGCCTTCGGCGGTAGGCTTGGCGAAGCGATTCCAGGGGCAGACCAATTGGCAGTCGTCGCAACCGAACACCCGGTTGCCGATCAGCGGGCGCAGCTCCAGGGGAATGGAGCCCTTGAACTCGATGGTCAGGTAGGAGATGCAGCGGCGGGCGTCGAGCTGATAGGGGCCGACGAAGGCCTGGGTGGGGCAGATGTCCAGGCAGGCACGGCAGGTGCCGCAGTGGTCGCGTGGCGTGGGCTCGTCCACCGGCAGGGGCACGTCGACGAAGAGTTCGCCGAGGAAGAACCAACTGCCCGCCTTGCGGTTGAGCACCAGGGTGTTCTTGCCGATCCAGCCCAGGCCAGCTTGTTCAGCGATGGCTTTTTCCAGCACCGGCGCGCTGTCGACGAAGGCGCGGTAGCCGAAGGGACCGATCTCGCCCTGGATGCGCTCGGCCAGGTGCTGCAGGCGCTTGCGGATCAGCTTGTGGTAGTCGCGGCCCAGGGCGTAGCGCGAGACGTAGGCGGCGCCACCGTCCGCCAGGCGCTCGCTCATGCGGGTATCGCCGGGCAGGTAATCCATGCGCAGGGAAATCACCCTGAGCGTGCCGGGCACCAGTTCGGCCGGTCGCGAACGTTTGCTGCCGTGCGCGGCCATATAGTCCATCTCGCCATGGAAACCGGCGGCCAGCCAGCGCTCCAGATGTTCCTCGTGACGTGCCAGATTCAGGCCGGCGATGCCGGTCTGCTGAAATCCCAATTCCCGACCCCAGGTTTTGATGAGGTCGGCCAGGGCGGCGAGATCGAGGGCGACAGCGGACATCGACAGGAAGGCGCATGGCAGGAGGGCCGCCTATTTTGCCAGACTCCGGAGGCTTTCCCAGCATGCACGACGAACTGCCGTTCCAGCTCTACAGCGCCCAGCAGGTGCGGGATCTCGACGCCCAACTCATCGCCGGTGGCCTGCCCGGCCTCGAGTTGATGCGCCGCGCCGCCGCTGCGGCCTGGCGCTCGTTGCGCCATGGCTGGCCCCATGCCGGGTCGCTCTGCGTGCTGGCGGGTGCGGGCAACAATGCCGGTGACGGCTATCTGGTCGCCAGCCTGGCGCGCAAGGCCGGTTGGCAGGCGCGGGTCTGGTACCTGGCCGACCCGGCCGGGCTCGGCGGCGATGCCGCCTTGGCCCATGCCGAAGCCCTGGCCGCCGGGGTGGATATCCAGCCCTGGCGCGCGGATGCGCCACTGGAGGGAGTCGTGGTCGATGCCCTGCTGGGGACCGGGCTCAAGGGGGCGGCACGTGAGCCCTATGCCACGGCCATCGAACGGATCAACGCCAGTGACTTGCCGGTGGTGGCCATCGACCTGCCTTCCGGACTGGACGCCGATACCGGGGCCGCGGCAGGCGCCCTGGTGCGCGCCGATCTGACCATCACCTTCATCGGCCTCAAGCTCGGCCTGTTCACCGGCAAGGGGCCGGATCACGTCGGCAGCCTGGTGTTCGAGCCGTTGATGGAGGAACCGCAGAATCCCGCCCACGCCACCGCCCAGCGGCTGGCGCCCGGCAACCTGCCACGCCTGGCCAAGCGACCGCTCAATGCCCACAAGGGGCAATACGGTCACCTGTTGGTGATCGGCGGCGATGAAGGCACCGGTGGCGCAGCCATCATGACCAGCGAGGCGGCCTTGCGCTGCGGCGCCGGCATGCTCAGCCTGGCGACCCGGCCATCCAACGTCAGTGCGGTGCTGTCTCGGCGCCCCGAGGTCATGGTCGCCGGCGTGCATTCCAGTTTCGCCGTGCTGGAGCTGGCCAAGAAGGCCGATGTGCTGGCCGTCGGTCCGGGGCTGGGGCAGGGTGCCTGGGGGCGGGCCTTGGCGAGCGCTGCCGCGACCCTGGAGACGACTCAGGTATGGGACGCCGATGCCCTCAACCTGCTGGCCGCTGGCGTGATCGAGGCGCCACGCGGGCCCTGGGTGATGACGCCCCATCCGGGCGAGGCGGCGCGACTGCTCGCTGTGTCGATCAAGGACATCGAGGCCGATCGTCCCGGCAGCGCCCGCGAACTGGCCCGGCGCTACGGCGGCGTGGCCCTGCTCAAGGGCTTCGGCACCCTGATCGCCCATCCGGACGGCCGCATGGCGCTGTGCGGCGAAGGGCATCCGGCGATGGCTACCGGTGGCCTGGGGGATATCCTCACCGGTATCATCGCCGCCCTGCTGGGGCAGGGCCTGCCACCCTTCGAAGCCGCCTGCCTGGGCGCCTGGCTGCACGGGCGGGCCGGCGCCGAGCTGGGTCGCCAGGGCCGCGGTCTCGCCGCCAGCGATCTGCCCCCGGTCGCCAGCCAGTTGCTCGAGGAACTCCAGCCATGCCTGAACTGACCCTGCACGCCGCCGACGAAACCGCCATGTACGCCCTCGGTGCCCGCCTGGCCCAGGCCAGTAGCGGTCGCGGCGTGCTCTATCTGCACGGCGATCTGGGGGCCGGCAAGACCACCCTGTCGCGCGGCATACTGCGTGGTCTTGGTCACGCCGGGGCGGTCAAGAGTCCCACCTTTACCCTGGTCGAGCCCTATGAACTGACCAGCGGCGCGGTCTATCACTTCGATCTCTACCGTCTGGCCGATCCGGAAGAGCTGGAATTCATGGGGATTCGCGACTACTTCACACCCGAGGCCTTGTGCCTGGTGGAATGGCCCGAGCGCGGCCAGGGCTTTTTGCCAAAGCCGGACCTGGACATTACCATTACGCCACGCGCCGACGGCCGTGACCTGCGCCTGGTTGGCCAAGGTGTTCACGGCGAGGCCTGGTGCGCCGCCCTCGCGCCTTAAGGCTCGTTCGAAAGATGCCTGCGCTCAGTCGGCGACTTTTCAGACAGTCTTAGGCGCTGATCCTTCGTTCTCCAGCTATACGGTCGCAGGCATGCGCAAGCGTTTTCTCAGGTCGGGACTCGGCCTGTTGTTGTTGATCCTCAGCAGTCAGCTGCTGGCCGCCACCCAGATCAAGGGCATGCGCGTCTGGCGTGCGCCCGACAACACCCGGCTGGTGTTCGACCTCACCGGTCCGGTCAAGGCCAGCGTCTTCACCCTCAGTGCCCCGGATCGCATCGTCATCGACCTGTCCGGCGCCCAGCTCGCCGGTGGGTTGAGCGAAAAGCCGCTGCGCAATACTCCCATCACCGGCCTGCGGGCGGCCCAGCGCTCGCCCGGCGAGGTGCGCCTGGTGCTGGACACCAAGGGTGCCCTGACGCCCAAGAGCTTTACCCTGGCGCCCAACAAGGAATATGGCAATCGCCTGGTGGTCGACCTTTACGACCAGGGCACCGATCCGGCCACCAGTGACATCCCGGCCACCGTCACCCCCAACCTGCCGGCCACTCCGGTGACCCCGGCCCAGCCGGCGACGCGCCTGCCGGCCGTTCCCAGTGGCAAGCGCGACGTGGTGGTGGTGATCGACCCCGGCCATGGCGGTGAAGACCCAGGCGCCATCGGCCGCGGCCGGTTGTACGAGAAGAACGTGGTGTTGGCCATCGCCAAGCAGTTGCAGGCCAATCTCAACCGGCAGAAGGGCTTCCGCGCCGAGCTGACCCGTACCAGCGACTACTTCATCCCGCTGCGCCAGCGGCAGATCATCGCCCGCAAGAAGGGCGCCGACCTGTTCATCTCCATCCATGCCGACTCGGCGCCCAGCGCCAGCGCCGAGGGTGTCACCGTCTTCGCCCTGTCCCAGCGCGGCGCCACCTCCGAGGCCGCGCGCTGGCTGGCCGATGCGGAAAACCGCTCCGACCAGGTCGGCGGCGTCTCCGATGCCCTGGACAACAAGGATCCCATGCTCGCCGGCGTGCTCCTGGACCTGTCCATGACCGCCACCGTGGCCTCCAGCCTGGAGGTCGGCCAGACCATCCTCGGCCAGGTCGGGCGCGCTACCAAACTGCTGCATTCGCGGGTGGAACAGGCTGGTTTCGTCGTGCTCAAGTCGCCGGACATCCCCTCGATCCTGGTGGAGACCGGCTTCATCACCAACGCCAACGAATCGGCCAAGCTCGCCAGTCCGGCGCACCAGGGGCTGCTCGCCCGGCAGATCCAGGCCGGCATCGTGCAATACTTCCAGCACCGGCCGCCGCCAGGCACCTATCTGGCCTGGCAACGGGAGCAGCGGGGTGGCAAGGTTGGCAACGTGCGGGGCGCCGACCAGCATCGGGTGCAGCCCGGTGAAAGCCTGAGCCTGATCGCCCGCCGTTATGACGTCGACCTGTCCACCCTGCGTGCCGCCAACCGGCTAAAAAGCGACCGCATCCGTTCCGGCCAGGTCTTGACCATTCCCACCCACGAACTGGCGGCCAGCAATGATTGAACCCCGGCGCATCCAACTGCTCAGTCCGCGGCTGTCCAACCAGATCGCCGCCGGCGAGGTGGTCGAACGACCGGCCTCGGTGGCCAAGGAGTTGCTGGAGAACAGCCTGGACGCCGGTGCCCGACGCATCGACGTCGAGGTGGAGCAGGGCGGCGTCAAGTTGCTGCGGGTGCGCGACGATGGCCATGGCATCCCGGCGGATGACCTGCACCTGGCCCTGGCGCGCCACGCCACCAGCAAGATCTACCACCTGGACGAACTGGAAAGCGTCGCCAGCCTGGGCTTTCGCGGTGAAGCCCTGGCCTCGGTCAGTTCGGTGTCGCGCCTCACCCTGACCTCGCGCCACCTGGGCGAAGACCAGGCCTGGCAGGTGGAAACCGAGGGCCGCGAGATGCAGCCCCGGGTACAGCCCGCCGCCCATCCCCAAGGCACCTCGGTGGAGGTGCGCGACCTCTTCTTCAATACCCCGGCGCGGCGCAAGTTCCTGCGCGCCGAAAAGACCGAATTCGATCACCTGCAGGAAGTGGTGCGGCGCCTGGCGCTGGCGCGCTTCGACGTCGGCTTCCACCTGCGCCACAACGGCAAGAGCGTCCTCGCCCTGCATCCGGCGAGTGACCCCCAGAGCCAGGGACGACGGGTCGGCGCGGTCTGCGGTCCGGCCTTCCTCGAACAGGCGCTGCCGGTGGACATCGAGCGCGGCGGCCTGCGTCTCTGGGGCTGGGTGGGCCTGCCGACCTTCTCGCGTAGCCAGGCCGATCTGCAGTACTTCTACGTCAACGGCCGCATGGTGCGTGACAAGCTGGTCGCCCACGCCGTGCGCCAGGCCTATCGCGACGTTCTCTACAACGGTCGCCATCCGGCCTTCGTGCTGTTCCTCGAACTGGACCCGGCGACGGTGGACGTCAACGTCCATCCCACCAAGCACGAGGTGCGTTTCCGCGACAGCCGCCAGGTGCACGACTTCCTCTACGGCACCCTGCATCGCGCCCTGGGCGATATCCGTCCGGACGACCAGCTCGCCGTGGTGGCGCCTACCACTCCAGCGCCGCTGAGCGGTCCGGCCGCGGGCGAATTCGGTCCCCAGGGCGAGATGCGCCTGGCCGCTGCCGTGCTGCACGACAGCCCTGCGCCGCCTGCCCAGCCCTTCGCTAGTGGCGGCGGCTCGGGTGGCGCCCCACGCTACAGTCCCACGCCACAGCCCTATTCCGGGGCGCCCGTGGCCGAGGTCCAGAACGCCTACAAGACCTTCTTCGCGCCGCTGCCGGAGGGCGCCGAGCCTGCGCCCTTGCCGGCGGAGCAGGGCGACGTGCCGCCGCTCGGCTACGCCCTGGCCCAGCTCAAGGGCATCTACATCCTGGCCGAGAACGCCCAGGGGCTGATCCTGGTGGACATGCACGCCGCCCACGAGCGCATCACCTACGAGCGCCTCAAGGTCGCCATGGCCAGCGAAGGCCTGCGCGGCCAGCCGCTGCTGGTGCCCGAGTCCCTGGCGGTCAGCGAGCGCGAGGCCGACTGCGCCGAAGAGCATGGCCAGTGGTTCGAGCGTCTCGGCTTCGAATTGCAGCGCCTCGCTCCCGAGACCCTCGCGATCCGCCAGATTCCCGCGCTGCTCAAGCAGGCCCAGGCCGCGCGGCTGGTGCAGGACGTACTCGCCGATCTGCTGGAGTACGGCACCAGCGACCGTATCCAGGCGCACCTGAACGAATTGCTCGGGACCATGGCCTGCCACGGCTCGGTACGGGCCAACCGGCGGCTGACCCTGCCGGAGATGAACGCCCTGCTACGCGACATGGAAACCACCGAGCGCAGCGGCCAGTGCAACCACGGTCGTCCCACCTGGGCCCAGCTCAGTCTGGACGACCTGGATAAACTCTTCCTGCGCGGTCGTTGACCGTCCCGCCGCGCCCTCGCGCGGCGCCCTTCGAGAATTCATCATGACCGCCCCCCTGCCGCCCGCCATCTTCCTCATGGGGCCGACCGCGTCCGGCAAGACCGATCTCGCCATCGAACTGGCGCAACTGCTGCCCATCGAGCTGATCAGCGTGGATTCGGCGCTCATCTATCGCGGCATGGACATAGGCACCGCCAAGCCCAGCGCCGAGTTGCTGGCGGCCCATCCGCACCGGTTGGTGGATATCCGCGATCCGGCGGAAAGCTATTCCGCCGCTGAATTTCGTGCCGATGCCCTGGCCGCCATGGCCGAGATCACCGCGGCCGGACGCATTCCCCTACTGGTGGGCGGCACCATGCTCTACTTCAAGGCCCTGCTCGAAGGCCTGGCCGACATGCCCAGCGCCGATCCCGCGGTGCGCGCCGAGATCGAGGCGCTGGCGGCCCAGGCCGGTTGGGGCGAGATCCATCGGCTGCTGGCCGAGGTCGATCCGGTGTCCGCCGCGCGCATCCACCCCAACGACCCCCAGCGTCTACTGCGGGCCCTGGAGGTGTTTCGCGTCAGTGGCCGCTCGATGACCGAGCACCGCGCGCTGCAAATGCGTGCCAATACCGATTCCAACGGCGCGCCCCAGACACAATTGCCCTATACTGTCGTCCAATTGATTTTGGCGCCCGGTCGTCGCGACGTGCTCCATGCGCGGATCGCCGAGCGCTTCGAGCTGATGCTGGAACAGGGCCTCGTCGGCGAAGTCTCAGCCTTGCGTGACCGTGCCGATCTGCATCTGGGTCTGCCCTCCATGCGATCCGTGGGCTATCGTCAGGTCTGGGAGTTCCTCGACGGGGAATGTACGCGGGAAGAAATGGTGGCGCGTGGTATCGCGGCGACGCGGCAGTTGGCGAAGCGGCAGTTGACCTGGTTGCGTGGCTGGCCCGCCGCGCAGACGTTCGACAGCCTGGCCTGTGACAATCTGCCACGGATCTTGAAATGCCTCGCCGGCGTCTCCATATCGCACCGCAGCTGATCGTTTTTTGTCCGCGTGTCCATGGTGGGCAGCGGAAGCTGGCATGTCGCCAGAGCATATTTTCATTTCTTAGGAGAGCGACACGATGTCAAAAGGGCATTCGCTACAAGACCCTTACCTGAACACCCTGCGTAAAGAGCGCGTTCCGGTTTCCATTTACCTCGTCAACGGCATCAAGCTGCAGGGTCAGATCGAGTCCTTCGACCAGTTCGTGATCCTGCTCAAGAACACCGTCAGCCAGATGGTCTACAAGCACGCGATCTCCACCGTGGTGCCGAGCCGTCCGGTCCGTCTGCCCAGCTCTGAGACGAGCGAGTCGGATAGCGAATAAATCACAAGAGGAGCGCCCTGTTGTTCTTCGAGCGTCATGAAGGCGGTGAGCGGGCCATTCTGGTCCATTTAGAAGGCCTGCATCCCGAGGCGCGCGAAGATCCTCAGGAGTTTCTCGAACTCGCGCGGTCGGCGGGGGCGCAAACCGTGGCATTCGTCACGGTGAACCGCAGCCAGCCGACCGCGCGTTTTCTCATCGGTACCGGCAAGGTCGAGGAGCTGCACGATCAGGTGCACGCCAACGAAGCCGACCTGGTCATCTTCAATCACGACCTCACGCCCAGTCAGGAACGTAACCTCGAAAAAGCCTTCGAGTGCCGCGTGCTGGATCGTACCGGTCTGATTCTCGACATCTTCGCCCAGCGTGCCCGCACCCACGAGGGCAAGCTACAGGTGGAACTCGCCCAGCTCGAGCACATGAGCACCCGGCTGGTTCGCGGCTGGACCCACCTCGAACGCCAGAAGGGCGGTATCGGCCTGCGTGGTCCGGGTGAAACCCAGCTGGAAACCGACCGCCGGCTGCTGCGGATACGGATCCGCCAGATCCGCCAGCGCCTGGACAAGGTGCTGAGCCAGCGCGAACAGGCACGCCGCGGCCGCCGTCGCGCCGAGATCCCCGCGGTCTCCCTGGTCGGCTATACCAACGCCGGCAAGTCCACCCTGTTCAACAGTCTCACCGAATCCACCGTCTATGCGGCTGATCAGCTGTTCGCGACCCTCGATCCTACCCTGCGGCGTTTGCAGCTGCCGGATCTGGGGCCGATCGTGCTCGCTGACACGGTAGGCTTCATCCGCCACCTGCCGCACAAGTTGGTGGAAGCCTTCCGCGCGACGCTGGAGGAATCCAGCAACTCCGACCTGCTGCTGCACGTGATCGATGCCCACGAAGAGGATCGCCAGTTGCAGATCCAGCAGGTCGAGGCGGTCTTGCATGAAATCGGCGCGGACGAATTGCCGATGCTGGAGGTCTACAACAAGATCGATCTGCTCGACGGGGTCGAGCCCCATATCCAGCGTGACGACGAGACCGGTCGCCCGATCCGGGTCTGGGTATCGGCACGCAATGCCCAGGGACTGGAGCTGGTCGGTCAGGCCATCGCCGAGCTGCTCGGTGAGGATCTTTTCGTTGGGGTGCTGCGCCTCCCGCAACGCTATGCTCGCCTGCGGGCGCAATTGTTCGACCTGGGCGTGGTGCAAAGCGATGACCACGACGACGAAGGCAACATCCTGTTGTCTGTACGAGTACCCCGCGCCGAACTCAATCGACTGCTCAGCCGGGCCGGTGAAGAGCCGGAAGTCTTTATCCAGCAACATGTTTTGCAATAAACCCCTGCTCGGCGCTTTTGTTCGGGCGGGGACCATCCGGTAGCATTGGTCGACGCGCCATTTCGGCGCGTTTTCGCGTTATCAGTAGGGAGAGCGCTATGGCTTGGAACGAGCCCGGTGGCAACTCGAATAATCAAGACCCCTGGGGCGGACGCAACGGTGGCGGCGGTGGCAATGGTGGACGCAAGGGTCCTCCGGACCTCGACGAAGCCCTGCGCAAGTTTCAAGACCGTATCAATCGCCTGGTCGGCGGCAAGAAGCGCTCCGGTGGCAGTGGCGGCGATAGCCTCGGTTCAGGCGGCGGCAAGAGCCTGATCCTGCTCGGCCTGCTGCTGCTCGCGGCGCTGTGGCTATACAACGCTGTCTACGTGGTGGACGAGCAGGAGCAGGCAGTGATCCTGCGCTTCGGCAAGTACTACGAGACCGTCGGTCCTGGCTTGAACATCTACTTCCCGCCGTTCGAGACCAAGTACCAGGAAAACGTCACGCGTGAGCGCGCTTACAGCAAGCAGGGCGCCATGCTGACCCAGGACGAGAACATCGTCGAGGTGCCGCTGACGGTCCAGTACCGCATCACCAACCTCAAGGACTTCGTCCTCGACGTCGATCAGCCCGAGGTCAGTCTGCAGCAGGCTACCGACAGCGCCCTGCGCCATGTCGCCGGCTCTTCCACCATGGACCAGCTGCTCACCGACGGTCGCGAGCAGGTGGCGACCCAGGTGCGCGAGCGTCTGCAGCGCATCCTCGACAGCTATGGCACCGGCATCACCGTAACCCAGGTGAACATCCAGAGCGCCTCGGCGCCGCGCGAAGTCCAGGAAGCATTCGACGACGTCATCCGCGCCCGGGAAGACGAGCAGCGCGAGAAGAACCAGGCCGAGGCCTATGCCAACGGCGTCATTCCCGAGGCTCGCGGTGCGGCCCAGCGCATCATCGAGGAAG
This sequence comes from Pseudomonas oryzihabitans, assembly GCF_006384975.1. Lineage (NCBI taxonomy): Bacteria > Pseudomonadati > Pseudomonadota > Gammaproteobacteria > Pseudomonadales > Pseudomonadaceae > Pseudomonas > Pseudomonas oryzihabitans. The sequence goes on along the minus strand of NZ_CP021645.1, from coordinate 3,031,819 downwards.
CCAATGGCTACCGCGATGAAGTCGTCGCCCGTGCCCAGGGTGATGCCTCGCGCTTCAGCCAGCTGGCAGTCCAGTACGCGGCCAATCCGCAGTTGACCCGCGAGCGTCTGTACATCGAGACGATGCAGGAGGTGCTCGGCCAGTCGAGCAAGGTGCTGATCACCGGTCAGCCCGGTCAGAACCTGCTCTATCTGCCGCTCGACAAGCTGATGCAGAACCGTGCGCCGGCGCCGACGTCGGCCATCAGCAGTGGTGCCGCCCCGGCGGCGTCCAGCGATACGGCCGCCTCGGTCATTCGCAATCTGCCGCAGTCCACCGAAACGCGTACCAGGGAGAGCCGCTGATGAGCAATAAATCACTGGCCGCGCTGATCGTCGTGGTCCTGCTGGGTCTCGGTGCCTGGAGCAGTCTGTTCGTGGTGAAGCAAACCGATCGCGCCGTCATGCTGCGCTTCGGTCGCGTGGTCGAGCCCAATCTGGAGCCCGGCCTGCACTTCAAGATTCCCTACGTCAACCGGGTGCGCAAGTTCGATGCCCGCCTGCAAACCCTCGACACCCCGACCCAGAGATTCCTGACCCTGGAGAAGAAGGCGGTGATGGTGGACGCCTACGCCAAGTGGCGTATCGCCAACCCCGAGCGCTACTACACGGCGACTTCTGGCCTCAAGCAGATCGCCGACGAGCGCCTGCTGCGTCGTCTGGAGTCCGGGCTGCGCGACCAGTTCGGGCGTCGTACCCTGAGCGAGGTGGTGTCTGGCGAGCGCGATTCGATGGTCGGCGACCTGACCGCGTCGCTCAATCGCATGGCCAACCAGGAGCTGGGCATCGAGGTGGTGGATGTGCGCATCAAGGCCATCGACCTGCCCAAGGAAGTCAGCCGCAGCGTTTACGAGCGGATGAGCACCGAGCGCGAGCGGGAAGCCCGCGAGCATCGGGCCAAGGGTCGCGAGCTGGCCGAGGGCATCCGTGCCGACGCCGATCGTCAGCGCCGCGTGATCCTCGCCGAAGCCTATCGCCAGGCTGAGGAAGCGCGCGGTGCCGGTGACGCCCAGGCGGCCCAGGTGTACTCCCAGGCCTACTCGAAGAATCCGGCGTTCTTCTCCTTCTATCGGAGTCTGCAAGCCTATCGCTCCAGCTTCTCCAGCAAGAGCGATGTGCTGGTACTCGATGGGAAGAGCGATTTCTTCAAGTATTTCCAGAACCCTGGGCAGTGAAGAACGGGATGAACGGCAGCTAGACTTCGCTCGTCGTTCATCCCCGATCGCCGATTTTTTCGTGTTATCATGAATCAGCCGGGGCCATCCCCGGCTTTTTTGCGTCCGTACGAAACCCGTGGAAGGGCGACGCCCTGGCTGATCCGGGTAGCAATCCACGGCAGAGCGGCTCGATCCGGCGGCCGGACTTCCTCGCGAAGTCTCCAGCGCCGACCTCGGTAGCCGCGTGCCGATCCATGACATGGAGAAGAGGCCTAATGGCTACGGTAGACCGCTGGCTGCTGCCTGACGGTATCGAGGAAATCCTGCCGCCTGACGCGGCGCGCATCGAAGGTGCCCGTCGGCGGGTGCTGGAGCTGTTCCACTGCTGGGGCTACGAGTTCGTCATCACCCCGCACCTGGAATTTCTGGAATCGCTGCTCACCGGCGCGGCTCAGGAATTGGAGCTGCGCACCTTCAAGGTGACCGATCCCAACTCCGGCCGCCTCATGGGTTTCCGCTCCGATATCACGCCCCAGGTCGCGCGCATGGACGCCCACAGCCTCAAGCACGATGGTCCGAGCCGCCTGTGCTATGCCGGCAGCGTGCTGCATACCCGGCCGCGGGCCTTGTCGACATCGCGCAGTCCCATTCAGGTCGGCGCCGAACTCTATGGCGTGCCGGGCAGCGAAGGGGATCTCGAGGTCATCAGCCTGATGCTCGACGTGCTCGAGCAGGCCCAGGTGCCCGATGTGCATATGGACCTCGGCCATGTCGGCATCTATCGCGGTCTGTGCCAGGTTGCCGGTGTGTCCGGTGCTGGCGAGCAGACGCTGTTCGATGCCCTGCAACGCAAGGCCGTCGATGAGATCGATGAGTTGACCGCGGCCCTGCCCGCGGCCGAGCGTGGCTGGCTGCGCGCCCTGGTCGAACTGAGTGGTGATGCCTCCGTGCTCGACCATGCCCGGCAGCGCCTGGCTGGTGCGCCCGAGGCGGTGATGCAGGCGCTGGATGAACTGGTCGCCCTGGCCGAGTCCTTGCAGAGCCGCTTCCCGAACGTGCCCCTGTATTTCGATCTGGGCGAGCTGCGTGGTTATCACTACCACACCGGCGTGGTCTTCGCGGCCTTCGTCCCGGGTACCGGCCAGTCCATCGCCCAGGGCGGACGCTACGACAACATCGGCGCCGACTTCGGCCGGTCGCGGCCCGCCACCGGCTTCTCCACCGATCTGAAAACCCTCGTCGAGCTGGGCACCGCCGTGCTCGAGGAGCCGCGCCGCGGGATCTGGGCGCCGGCCGGGCATTCGCCGGTACTCTGGCAGCTCGTGCGTGACCTGCGGGCCCGCGGTGAGCGGGTGGTCCAGGCCACCAGCCTCGAGGGCGAAAGCCAGCTGCGCAGCGCCGGCTGCGACCGCCGTCTGGTCGAGCAGCAGGGCGCCTGGGTCGTGGTGCCCTTGAATTCCTAAGCACCGGATCTGGCATCCGGGTGAACGTGAGCATCGTCGGCCTGGCCGACAGAAATCTTCCTGACAGGGGATAAGGTTATGGGTAAGAACGTCGTCGTCCTGGGCACCCAGTGGGGTGATGAGGGCAAGGGCAAGATCGTGGACCTGCTGACCGACCAGGCCGCTGCCGTGGTGCGTTACCAGGGCGGCCACAATGCCGGTCACACACTGGTCATCGATGGTCAGAAGACCATCCTGCGGCTGATTCCCTCGGGTATCCTGCGTGCCGACACCCAGTGCCTGATCGGCAATGGCGTGGTGCTTTCGCCGGAGGCCCTGTTCAAGGAGGTCGGCGAGCTGGAAGCCCGTGGCGTCCCGGTGCGCGAGCGGCTGCGCATCAGCTCGGCCTGCTCGCTGATCCTGCCCTACCATGTGGCCCTGGACCAGGCACGTGAAAAGGCCCGTGGCGAAGCCAAGATCGGTACCACCGGTCGCGGTATCGGCCCGGCCTACGAAGACAAGATCGCCCGTCGCGGTCTGCGCGTCGGTGATCTGTTCCACCCCGAGCGTTTCGCCGCCAAGCTCAAGGAAGTGCTGGACTATCACAACTTCGTCCTGCAGAACTACTTCAACGAGCCGCCGGTGGACTTCCAGAAGACCTACGACGAGGCCATGGAGCACGCCAAGGTCATGCAGCCGCTGGTGATGGATGTCGTCAGTCGCCTGCACGAGCTGCGCAAGGCCGGCGAGAACCTGATGTTCGAAGGCGCCCAGGGCACCCTGCTGGACATCGATCACGGCACCTATCCCTTCGTCACCAGCTCCAGCACCACCGCAGGTGGCGTGGCGACCGGTTCTGGCGTGGGTCCGCTGTACCTGGACTACATCCTCGGCATCACCAAGGCCTACACCACTCGCGTTGGCTCCGGTCCCTTCCCGACCGAGTTGTTCGACGAGACCGGTGCCTACCTGGCCAAGCAGGGGCATGAATTCGGTTCGGTGACTGGCCGTCCGCGTCGTTGCGGCTGGTTCGATGCGGTCATCCTGCGTCGCTCCATCGAGATCAATAGCATCTCCGGTCTCTGCCTGACCAAGCTGGACGTGCTCGATGGCCTGGAAACCGTGCGCATCTGCACCGGCTACCGGGACGCCGCCGGCAACCTGCTGACCGAGGCGCCCACCGACGCCGACAGCTATGCGGGTCTGCAGCCGATCTACGAAGACCTGCCGGGTTGGAGCGAATCCACCGTGGGCGCCCAGAGCATCGAGGCGCTGCCGGCCAATGCCCAGGCCTACATCCGCCGGATCGCCGAGCTGGTGGGGGCGCCGATCGATATCGTGTCGACCGGTCCGGACCGCAAGGAAACCATCGTGCTGCGTCATCCTTTCGCCTGAGTGCGCTAAAAGGATGCATCCCGAAAAGCCCCGCCTCGCGGGGCTTTTCGCTTTCTGGAGGCACCCATGACGACCGGTGCTCTGGAATGGCCATTGGTCCAAAATGGCCAGCATATTGCTACGACAACTGATCACTATCGCTCCAGCTCGCTCGGAGTTGGCCGACAGCCTGTAACGTCATTTGCCGCTGGAGATTTCCATGTCGTTCCTCTTTTCGCTGCTGCGCAGTCGTCTGCTGCTGCCGGTATTCATCAGTCTTTTGCTGGCGGTGGTCATCCAGGTCGCCTTGGCGGTATGGCTGACCCAGGGCGCGGTACGGGACCTGCAGCTGGGGCTGGCGCAGCGTCTTTCCGGTGAATCCGAGCGACTGGCCGAGACCCTGCGGCAGGCCGGTGGCGAGGTGGATGGCAGTCTCGCCGAACTGGCGGGGCAGACGCGTACCCGGCTGGCGGAAGGGCTGGAGCAGCGGCTGGCTCGTGAGCGGCAGCAGGTAGGCGATACCCTGACCGACACCCTGAAGAGCAATGCGCAGAATCTGGCGGAGCTGCTGGCGGGTGTCTCACCCAAGGCCATGTGGGATGCCGATGTGCCGGCGCTGTCCGATCTGGCCCGGCGTGCCCAGAACAATCCCGACGTACTCTTCGTGGTGTTCCAGGATGCTCAAGGCCAGAACCTGACGCGTTATCTCAACCGTCAGGATGAGCGTGTCTCTCGTCTGCTCGCGGCGGGCCAAGGAGAAGGGGCCCTGGCCAAGGTGCTCGATGCGGCCACCCGCGATCCTTCCGTGTACCGGGTGGATGCCTCCATCAGTCCCAATGGCGTGGAGATCGGCAAGGTGGTGGTGGGGTTTTCCACCCAGTCCATCGCCCGGACCGGCGCCGAGTTGGATAAGCGTTTCAAGACCCTGATCGACGATGCCGGCGGCCTGGTGTCCGCCAGCGTGGCGGAGGCGGCCAAGGGCAGCGCCGCGACCCTGTCCAGCCGGCTGGAAGGCACCCGTCAGGTCGCCCTGGCGATGAGTCGCAACGCGGGCGAGACGGTGGCCGCCATGGCGTCGGCGTTGCGCTGGCAGATCGCCCTGGGCTTGATTCTGGTCGGCGTGGTCATGGTGGTGGCGGTGGCCCTGGTGCTGGGGCAGCGGGTGTTGCGCCGGATCGCGGTGCTGCAGCGGGCGCTGGATGACCTGGCGGCAGGGGAGGGCGATCTGACCCGGCGGCTTAATCTCGGTCAGGGCGACGAGATCCAGGCGCTCGGCGGTGCGGTCGATCGCTTCATCGCCAAGCTGCAGCCGCTGGTGAGCGAGGCGCATCGGGTCGCCGAGCGCACCGGTGAGGAGATTCGTGGTCTGGCGGGGAGCAGTGCCGCGGCCGAGGCGGCTGCTCAGCGGCAGCGTGAGGAGGTGTCGCGCAGTCTGGAAGCCCTGTCCGGCATCGCCGAAGAGGCGCAAGGCGAAAGCGCTGCCATGCAGGGCGCTCTGCAGCAGGTAGAAGCCATTCGCAGCTCCACCCAGAGCAGCGCCCGGATCGCCAACCAGGTGGCTCAGGGCATCGAGGGCCTGGTGACCCAGGTCGAGTCGGGTGCCCAGGTGATCGAGCGGCTGGCGGGGCAGAGCGAGCAGATCGAGGTGGTGCTGGACGTGATCCGCGGCATCGCCGAGCAGACCAACCTGCTGGCGCTCAACGCCGCCATCGAGGCCGCGCGAGCCGGCGAGAGTGGTCGAGGTTTCGCGGTGGTCGCCGACGAGGTCCGCGCCCTGGCTAGCAAGACCCAGGAGTCGACCGGCAGCATTCGTGCCCACATCGCCGGCCTGCAAGAGGGTGCACGCGAAGCCGTGGCAGCCATCGGCGAGGCCCGGCAGCAGGCGGGTAGTGGCCTGGCCGTGTTGCGTGACAGTAATCGCATCCAGCAGGATGTCCATCGCGCGGTGGATCAGGTGCATGCCAGCATGAGCACGGCTGCCCAGGCGGCGCAACGCCAGGCCGAAGGCGCCGCCGCGGTGCGCCAGCGGGTCGAGATCATTCATGGCGAGGCGCTGAAGGCGGCCGAATCCATGGCGGCTACCGCCAGGGGCGGGCGTACCCTGGCGGAATTGGCGGCGCAATTGCGCAGTAGTCTGGGGCAGTTCAAGGCGTAGCGGCGGGCTGCGCTTTTTCGCAGGCAAGAAAAAACCGGCCGAAGCCGGTTTTTTCTGTGCGTCCGATCAGGGATCGTACGCTTGGTATTGGTGCCCAGGAGAAGACTCGAACTTCCACGGTGTTGCCACCGCTAGGACCTGAACCTAGTGCGTCTACCAATTCCGCCACCTGGGCCTGCAGTGCGACTTCTGATCGCTTCCCAGTGCCCTTGCGGGTCTTGGGATTAAAAAACCGGCTATCGCCGGCTTTTCGTCGACCGATCTGCAAATCGATCGACTATAATGAGTGGTGCCCAGGAGAAGACTCGAACTTCCACGGTGTTGCCACCGCTAGGACCTGAACCTAGTGCGTCTACCAATTCCGCCACCTGGGCACTCAATGCGATGATCGCTCATCGTCTCCGACGTCGCAACTGCTCACGGCGTCGTGGGGCGGCACTTTACTCAGGGGTCGTTTGCTTGTAAACCCCTGCTGCGAAAAATATTTTATTGAGCATGCCAGGCTAACTATTGCGCTGTTTTCACGTTTCAATAGGCTCCATGGCTGCTCCTACCGAACCTAGACATAGAAGGTAACCCCAGACTGATGGCCGATTGGCAATCCCTCGATCCCGAGGCCGCCCGGGAAGCGGAAAAGTACGACAACCCCATTCCGAGCCGCGAACTCATTCTGGCTCACCTCGCCGACCGCGGCGCTCCGGCCACGCGGCCGCAGCTCGCCGAGGAATTCGGCCTCACTACCGAAGACCAGCTCGAAGCCCTGCGCCGCCGCATGCGCGCCATGGAGCGTGATGGCCAGGTCATCTACACCCGCCGCGGTGCCTATGCCCCCATCGACAAGCTGGATCTGGTGCGTGGCCGCATCGCCGGCCATCGTGACGGCTTCGGTTTCCTGATCCCCGACGACGGCAGCGACGACCTCTTCCTCAGCCCGGCACAGATGCGCCTGGTGTTCGACGGCGACATCGCCCTCGCGCGGGTGGCCGGCCATGACCGCCGCGGTCGCCGTGAAGGTGGACTGGTCGAGGTGGTCAGCCGTGCCCACGAATCCCTGGTCGGGCGCTTCTTCCAGGAGAGCGGGCTGGCCTACGTGGTGCCGGACAATCCCAAGATCGGTCAGCAGGTGCTGGTGCCCGAAGGCAAGCACGGCGGTGCCGCCCATGGCCAGTTCGTGCAGGTGCGCATCGACGAATGGCCTACCACCTTCCGCCAGGCCCAGGGTGAAGTGGTCGAGATCCTCGGCGACTACATGGCGCCGGGCATGGAGATCGAAGTCGCCCTGCGCAGCTACGACATCCCCAACGAGTGGCCCAAGGCCGTCGAGAAGGAAGCCGCCAAGCTCAAGCCCGAGGTGGAGGAGAAGGACAAGCAGAAGCGCATCGATCTGCGCCAGTTGCCCTTCGTCACCATCGATGGCGAGGACGCCCGTGACTTCGACGACGCCGTCTATGCCGAGGCCAAGAAGTCTGGCGGCTGGCGGCTGTATGTCGCCATTGCCGACGTCTCGCACTACGTCAAGGTCGGCTCGGCGCTGGACGCCGAGGCGGAAAAACGTGGCAACTCGGTGTATTTCCCCGCGCGGGTGATTCCCATGCTGCCGGAGGCGCTCTCCAACGGCCTCTGCTCGCTCAATCCCCAGGTGGATCGTCTGGCCATGGTCTGCGAGATGACCATCGCCGCTTCCGGCCGCATGACCGGCTACCAGTTCTACGAGGCGGTCATCCACTCCCATGCGCGGTTGACTTACAACAAGGTCTCGGCGGTGCTGGAGCAGCCCAAGTCGGCCGAAGGCAAGCAGTTGCGCAAGCAGCTGGGCGACGTGGTGCCGCATCTCGAGCAGCTCTATGCGCTGTACAAGGTGTTGCTGGCTGCCCGCCATGTGCGCGGCGCCATCGATTTCGAGACCCAGGAAACGCGCATCGTCTTCGGCGCCGACCGCAAGATCTCCGAGATCCGCCCGACCCAGCGCAACGATGCCCACAAGCTGATCGAGGAGTGCATGCTGTGCGCCAATGTGGCCACCGCCAAGTTCCTCGAGAAGCACAAGGTTCCCGCCCTGTATCGGGTACACGACGCGCCGCCCCTGGAAAAGCAGACCAACCTGCGCCAGTTCCTCGGTGAGATGGGCCTGTCGCTGACCAAGGGCAAGGCCAATCCGGTGCCATCCGACTACCAGGCGCTGCTGCAGCAGATCCGTGAGCGTCCGGACTTCCGGCTGATCCAGACGGTGATGCTCAGATCCCTGAGCCAGGCGGTCTACAGCCCGGACAACAACGGGCACTTCGGTCTCAACTACGAGGCCTATACCCACTTCACCTCGCCGATCCGCCGTTATCCGGACCTGTTGATCCATCGCGCCATTCGCAGCGTGATCCGCTCCAAGCTGGAGACCAAGCACGTCAAGCGCGCCGGTGCGGCGAGCATGCCCAAGGCGCGGATCTATCCCTACGACGAACTGCGTCTGGATCAACTTGGCGAGCAGTGCTCCATGACCGAGCGCCGCGCCGACGAAGCCACGCGGGATGTCTCCAACTGGCTCAAGTGCGAATTCATGAAGGATCGCGTCGGCGAGACCTATGCCGGCGTCATCACTGCGGTGACCGGTTTCGGCCTGTTCGTCGAGTTGTCCGAGGTCTTCGTCGAGGGCCTGGTGCACGTCACCGCGCTGCCGGACGACTACTACCACTTCGACAGCGTCCACCATCGCCTCTCCGGCGAGCGCAGCGGGCGCAGCTATCGCCTGGGCGATCCCCTCGAGGTGGTGGTGGCGCGGGTCGACCTGGACGAGCGCAAGATCGATTTCGTCCTGCCGGCCAGTGCCGGCGCGCCGCGGGTGCGCGAAGAGCGCGAGCCGCGCCGCAAGCGTGACAGTCGCGGTCGCCGTCGCGAAGCGCCCGCGGAAGACCAAGCCGTCGCCCCGACGCCGGAAGCACCGGCTACCTCGGTGTCGCCGGAACTGCTGGAGCAGGCTGACAAGCTGCTGGGCAATACCGACGTCAAGCGCAGCCGCGCGGTGAAGCAGGCCCTGCTGGCGGAAGCCAAGGTGGAAGGCGCCAAGCCCAAGGCCAAGGGCAAGTCCGGCGGCCAGAGCAAGGCCGGCAGCCAGGACAAGACCAGCAGTCAAGGCAAGACCAGCAGCGCCCAGGGCAAGGTCGGCAAGAGCAAGGCCAGTGCCACGGCCAAGGCCCGTACCGCTCCAGCGGCGCGTCAGGCCCAGGGTGCGGCTGCCGAAGGCGCTGCCGCGGTGGAAGCCAAGGTCAAGAAGGCCAAGGCCGCTGCCGCCAAGAAAAAATCGGCAGGCAAGCCCAAGGTCGAAGGCCAGGCCAAGCCGGCAGCCAAGGCGAAAAAGCCCCATCGCAAGGGCCAGTCGCGCCCCAAGGGTGACGCATGAGTCAGCTGGAAACCGTCTACGGTATCCATGCCGTGGAGGCGCTGTTGCGCTTCCATCCGCGGCGCGTGAAGCAGCTCTGGATCGCCGAGGGGCGGCAGGAGCCGCGTGTCCAGGCGTTGTTGGAGTTGGCCGCTGGCCAGCGGCTGGCGGTGGAGACCAAGCCCCGTGCCCTGCTCGACGAGCTCGCCGAGGGCGTGCATCAGGGCGTGGTGGCCCAGGTCAGTCCCAGCCAGGTATGGGGCGAGGCCATGCTCGAGGAATTGCTCGACCGGGCCGAGGGGCCGCCGCTGCTGCTGGTGCTGGATGGCGTGACCGATCCGCACAACCTCGGCGCCTGCCTGCGTAGCGCCGATGCAGCGGGAGCCCTGGCGGTGATCGTGCCCAAGGACAAGTCCGCCACCCTGACCGCGGTGGTGCGCAAGGTAGCCTGCGGGGCCGCCGAGGTGCTGCCCCTGGTGGCGGTCACCAACCTGGCGCGTACCCTGGAAAAGCTGCAGAAGCGCGGCCTCTGGATCGTCGGCACCGCCGGCGAGGCGACGCAGGACATCTACGATGTCGACATGAGTGGGCCGACGGTAGTGGTCATGGGGGCCGAAGGCAAGGGCATGCGCCGCCTCACCCGCGAGCACTGCGACCATCTGGCGCGGTTGCCCATGGCGGGCAGCGTTAGCAGTCTCAACGTATCGGTGGCGACGGGTATCTGCCTGTTCGAGGCGGTACGGCAAAGACGAGGCTCCGCGCCCTGAACGTGAACATGATGAAACGCCTAGGCGCTGCTTTGGTGCGTATCGCACTATACGAATCGCGCTTCGGTCCGCAGAATGTCAGGCTCGCCGCTCGGAATCCCGGAGCGAGCGCTGCTAACGAGAGGATGCCCGCGTGAGTCAGGAGATCCAAGAGCCGGTAGGCTTGCGAGTGTTGCTCGTCGAGGACGACGCCACGCTGCGCATGCTGACCACGGAAGTCATCGAAGAGCTGGATCATCAGGTCACGGCCGTCGCCTCCGCGGAGGCCGCCTTGGAGCTGCTGCCGCAACGTGAGCACGATGTGCTGTTCACCGATATCGGCCTGGGTGGCATGTCCGGTATCGAGTTGACGCGGCGTGCATTGGCGATGGATCCGGCGCTGCGCATCGTCGTCGCCTCCGGTTACGCCTTCGAGCCCGAGCCGGGTATGGAAGAGCGGGTCGGGGTGCTGATCAAGCCCTACGACCTGAACAAGATCCGCCAGGCCCTGGCCGACGTGCAACGCTGAGGCGTCAGAGCTGGCCGGCGGTCGCGCCGGCCAGCTGTGCGGTTGCGCCCTCGGGCGCCCTTCTCTAGAATGCTGCCCCTTGCCTGGAGTACGTCCGTACTCCGCGGGGCAAGTCATCCGAACTATTCACTCCTTGCCTGACCGCGTTTCCGCGGCAGGCTGCAACCCGTAAGGAGCATTAAATGCGTCATTACGAAGTCGTGTTCCTGGTTCATCCGGACCAGAGCGAACAGGTGGGCGGCATGGTCGAGCGCTACACCAAGGCTATCGAAGAAGACGGTGGCAAAGTCCATCGCCTGGAAGACTGGGGCCGTCGTCAGCTGGCTTACGCCATCGACAACGTTCACAAGGCTCACTACGTACTCATGAACATCGAGTGCAGCGCCAAGGCCCTGGCCGAGCTGGAAGACAACTTCCGCTACAACGACGCCGTGATCCGTAACATGATCCTGCGCCGTGACGAGGCCGTCACCGGTCAGTCCGAGATGCTCAAGGCCGAAGAAAACCGCAACGAGCGTCGCGAGCGTCGCGAGCGTCCTGCCGAGTCCGAGTCTGCCGATGGTAGCTCCGACGACGTCGACAGCGCCGAGTAATCTGGATCTAGCGAGGAATCATTGTCATGGCACGTTTCTTCCGTCGTCGTAAGTTCTGCCGTTTCACCGCCGAAGGCGTGAAAGAGATCGACTACAAGGATCTCAACACCCTGAAGGCCTACATCTCCGAAACCGGCAAGATCGTCCCGAGCCGTATCACTGGCACCAAGGCCAAGTACCAGCGTCAGCTGGGCGCCGCCATCAAGCGTGCCCGTTACCTGGCCCTGCTGCCCTACACCGACAGCCACGGTCGTTGATCGACGCCTGAGCACGGATAACGGATAAACACGGCATGCGGCCTCTGGCTGAGTTCATCATGCGCGGGCGTACCCAGGCCACCCTGGTGGTGGTATTGGGCGCGGTCGTGCCGCTGCTGTACTGGATGACCGCTGCCGGTGGCAGCCTGGTGCTGTTGCGCCGGGGACCTGCCGCGGCGGCCGGAGTGCTGGTCTGGGCCCTGCTGCCAGCATTGTTCTGGTTGTACTGGGGCGATGCCAGCATCCTGTTGGTGGTCCTGGGTTCGACGCTGCTGGCGGCCATATTGCGCCAGAGTCTGTCCTGGACGCGGGTGTTGTTGGCCAGCGTCCCCCTGGGGCTGGTCTTCGCCCTGGTGCTGGGACAGGTCTACGCCGAGGGTATCAACGAACTGGCAGATACCATCCGCCAGATGTTGCCCCAGGTACTGGGCCCGAACATGGCGCAGTTGCCGCCGGAAAAGCAGGCGCAGTTGCAGCAGTTGCTGCTGCCCGTGCTGACCGGCCTGATGGCGGCGTTCTTCCAGATCACCTGCCTGCTGTGCCTGATGCTAGGGCGCTACTGGCAGGCGGCGCTGTACAACCCTCAGGGGTTCGGTCGCGAGTTCCGGGTCCTGCGTTTGCGTCCGGCCATCGCGCTCGGCCTGCTGGCCCTGCTGGTGCTGGCGCCGAACCTGGGCAGTGGGCTTGGCCTGCTGACCCCGCTGTGCAGCGTGCCGCTGGCCTTTGCCGGCATCGCCCTGTTGCATGGGCTGGTGGCGGTCAAGCGCCTGGCGGGATTCTGGTTGGTGGGGCTGTACGTGACGCTGTTGCTGTTCGGGCAGTTGATCTATCCGTTGTTGGTGATTCTGGCTGTGATCGATAGCGTGTTCGATTTCCGTGGGCGGTCTGCGCAAGAGCCGCAGGGCCCGACGGACGGTGAAGGTTAAAAGTTAAGAGGAAAGACTCAATGGATGTCATCCTGCTGGAAAAGATCGCCAACCTGGGCAACCTGGGCGACAAAGTGAACGTCAAGGGCGGCTACGCCCGTAACTTCCTGCTGCCGCAGGGCAAGGCCACCGCAGCTACCGCTGCCAACGTCGAGGCTTTCGAAGCTCGTCGCGCCGAGCTCGAGAAGCAGGCTGCCGAGAAGAAGGCTCAGGCCGACGCCCGTGCCGCCAAGCTGGCTGAACTGACCGTTACCATCGCTGCCAACTCTGGCGACGAAGGCAAGCTGTTCGGTTCCATCGGCACCCGCGACATCGCCGAAGCCGTCAGCGCCGCTGGCGTCGAGCTGGACAAGAGCGAAGTTCGCCTGCCCAACGGCGCGCTGCGTAACACCGGCGAATACGACATCGAAGTGCACCTGCACACCGACGTCGAAGCTACCGTCAAGGTCGTCGTCGTCGCTGAATAAGCGCGCCGTCGCCTGACTGGCGGACTTGCGCCCCAGCGTTTGTCTGCCGACAATCGGGCACGTCATTGCGAAGGCAGTGACGTGCCCTTTGTCTTTTCTGCCGTTCGAAAATCATTTCGCCGCCCGCAATGGGGGCCCAAGACCTGCGCATGAACGAGATTTCCCTGCCCGAGCAGTACGATCTGCAGACCGCTGCCCTCAAGGTGCCGCCGCATTCCATCGAGGCCGAACAGGCCGTGCTGGGTGGTCTGATGCTGGACAACAATGCCTGGGAGCGCGTGCTCGATCAGGTGTCCGATGGCGACTTCTATCGGCACGACCATAGACTCATCTTCCGCGCCGTGGCCCGTCTGGCCGAGCGCAACCAGCCGTTCGACGTGGTGACCCTGTCCGAGCAGTTGGACAACGAAGGCCAACTGCCCCAGGTGGGTGGCCTGGCCTATCTGGCCGAGCTGGCCAGGAACACGCCGTCGGTGGCCAACATCAAGGCCTATGCGCAGATCGTGCGCGAGCGTGCCACCTTGCGGCAGCTGATCGGCATCAGCGCCGACATCGCCGACAGTGCCTACAACCCGGAAGGGCGCGGCGCCAACGAGCTGCTCGACGAAGCCGAGCGCAAGATCTTCGAGATCGCTGAAGCACGACCCAAATCCGGCGGCCCGGTGGGGGTGAACGACATCCTGACCAAGGCCATAGACCGCATCGATACCCTGTTCAACTCCAGCGACGCCATCACCGGGGTCTCCACGGGCTTCGCCGACCTGGACGAGAAGACCAGCGGCCTGCAACCGGCCGACTTGATCATCGTCGCCGGCCGCCCGTCCATGGGCAAGACCACCTTCGCCATGAACCTGGTGGAGAACGCGGTGCTGCGGACCGACAAGGCGGTGCTGGTGTTCTCCCTGGAGATGCCCGCCGACTCCATCGTGCTGCGGATGCTGTCGTCCCTCGGCCGTATTGACCAGACCAAGGTGCGTTCCGGCAAGCTGGACGATGACGACTGGCCGCGGCTGACCTCGGCGGTCAACCTGCTCAACGACCGCAAATTGTTCATCGACGATACCGCTGGCATCAGCCCCTCGGAAATGCGCGCCCGGACCCGGCGTCTGGTGCGCGAGCACGGCGACCTGGCACTGATCATGGTGGACTACCTGCAGCTGATGCAGATCGGCGGCAGCGGCGGTGAGAACCGCACCAACGAGATCTCCGAGATCTCGCGCTCGCTCAAGGGCCTGGCCAAGGAATTCAACTGCCCGGTGGTGGCGCTGTCCCAGCTCAACCGCTCCCTGGAGCAGCGGCCGAACAAGCGTCCGGTGAACTCCGACCTGCGTGAATCGGGCGCCATCGAGCAGGACGCCGACGTCATCATGTTCGTCTACCGGGACGAGGTGTACCACCCGGAGACCGAGTACAAGGGCGTGGCGGAAATCATCATCGGCAAGCAGCGTAACGGCCCGATCGGCACCACGCGGCTGGCCTTCATCGGCAAATACACCCGGTTCGAGAATCTCGCACCCGGCAGCTACGTTTTCGAGGACGAATGATGGTCAAGGACAAGCTGAAGATCGCCGTCCTGCTCGGCGGCACCAGCGAGGAACGCGATGTCTCCATCGCCAGCGGCGCCCAGGTGGTGGCGGCCTTGCGTCGGCGCGGGCACCAGGTGGTGACCGTGGACACCGCCCTGGGTTTGCTGGACGAGGACGCCGAGCGGGCGCTGCTGGAGGCCCGGGTCGGCCTCGAGCCGCCGGAGCGGACCGCCCTGGTGCGGATGCGCGGCCAGGACGCCGGCGCCGTGCTCAGCCGTGCCGAGCTGGGCGATCAGGATCTGCTGTTCCTCGCGCTGCATGGCGGTACCGGTGAGAACGGTACCCTGCAGACCCTGCTCGATCTGGCCGAGCTGCGCTATACCGGTAGTGGCCGGATAGGCAGCGCCGTGGCCATGGACAAGGACCTCAGTAAGCGGCTGTTCCGCGCCGCCGGGGTGCCCACCGCCGACTGGCTGATGGCGCCGGTGGATGCCGCCATCGTGGCCGAGACCCTGGGCTTTCCGGTGATCGTCAAGCCCAGCCAGCAGGGCTCCACCGTGGGTCTGAGCAAGGTCAGCCGCGCCGAGGATCTGCAGCCGGCCATCGACTTGGCGCTGCGTTACGACCGAGAGGTGATGATCGAGCGCTTCGTCGCCGGTCGCGAGCTGACCGTGGGGGTCCTGGGCGACCAGGCACTGGCGGTGGGCGAGATCGTCCTCGGCCAGAGCGGCGTGTTCGATTACACCAGCAAGTACCAGCCCCAGGGCGCGGTGGAGGTTTTCCCGGCCGAGGTGTCGGCCGAGATCGCTGCCGAGGCGCGCCGGCTGGCCCTGGCTGCGCACCAGGCGCTCAAGCTCAACGGCTACAGCCGCGCCGATTTCCGCCTGGATGCCGAGGGACGCCTCTGGTGCCTGGAGGTTAATACCCTGCCGGGAATGACCGCCACCAGTCTGCTACCGCAATCGGCGGCGGCGGTCGGCATTGATTTCGAAGAACTGTGCGAGCGCATTTGCCGGCTGGCTCTGCGATGATGCAAGGCTCTTGCTAGAGCGGCTCCCGGCGCTGGACCTCCCAGGCCAGGGGCAAAAAGCGACCTGGTAGAGTCTGTTCCAGACGAGGGGCGAGACTGGGATGGTCCGGGCCCTGCGTTCGGTGCCATCATCAGCTGCGCTGAGCGGCTTCGTCAGTCGTTCGAGCCGAACCCGACCGGCCGGGCAGGTGCCTGGTCGGTCAGCCTGTAACTCCTGCCGGTGAATACCGCAGGTACTTCGTTCGCCGCCAGGGAGCGGAACCTTGAATCGGACGTTGACCCCGCTACAGACCCGCCTGTTCTTTCTGCTTGCCATCCTGCTGTTCGTCTTGCCGTTCATCCTCGCCGATTTTCCCTATGTCGACGACAACTGGCGCATCCAGTTGCAGAACGGTCTGGAATGGCGTCAGCAGGGGCGCGTGCTCACCGAGATGTTCTATCGGCTGCTGACCTTCAGCGGTACGACCCTCAACATCTTTCCCTTGCCGCTGTTGATCGCCAGTGTCGCCGCGGCCTGGGCCTTGACCGACCTGGCGCGGCACTACTTCGGCGCACCGCGCCCGACCCAGTGCCTGGCCATCCTGCCGCTATGGTTCTCGCCGTTCTGGCTGGGCAATCTGACCTATCAGTACGACGGCCCGGCCATGGCGTTGAGCCTGGTTGCGGTGATCTATGCGGTGCTGTTCCGCAGTCGCCATACCCTGGTGACGCTGCTGGCTCCGGCGATCCTGTTGGCGGCGGCCATCGCCTTCTACCAGGTGGCGCTCAACGTCTTCATTGCGCTCTGTGGCCTGGAGCTGATCCGCGGGGTGCAGCGGCGCGTGTCGCCGGAGCGGCTCTTGCGCCTGGTGCTGCGCCAGGTCGTGCAGCTGCTGCTGGGCACGCTGTTCTACTATCTGACCGCCTACCAATTGGTGACCACCGATCGTCATGCCGGGCTGGGCGCCGACCTGCTGCCGATCCTCTGGCAGCGCCTGGGCGAGGTCCTGCACTGCGTCGAGCTGCTGCTGACGCCCGGCAATACCTGGCTGTGGATCATCTTTGGCGCTCTGGCCGCCCTGGGCTACGGGCTGGGTGCGCTGACCTATGCGCGCGCCTATGGTCGTCGCGCGCAGCCAGTGCTGCTGCTGTACGGCGCGACCCTGCCGGTGCTGGCGCTCTGCGTGGCCGGCATCACCCTGCTGTTCCGCGATTTCATCCTCGAGGCGCGGACCCTGACGGGAATGGCCGTGGTGCTGATGTTGGGCCTGCTGCTCGCCCACGACCTGCTGGAACGGCTGGTGCCGCGTCTGGAGTGGCTGGTGATCCTGCCGCTGCTGTGGATGCTGTCGCTGGCCTATGCCTATGGCCAGGTGCTGTCCGCGCAAAAGACCTTCGAGCGCGAACTCGTGCAGGAGCTGCGCCACGATCTCAGCAGCGATCCCCGCTTGCGCCAGTTCAAGCGCATTCTCTGGACCGGCGGACCGCTGGAGGCGACCTGGCTGCCCCTGGCGCACCGGACGCTCGAACAATTGCCGGTGCTGCCCTTCATCCTCGGCCTGTCGCCGGGCAACTTCATGATCGCCGAGCGCCTGCAGGATCTGGGGGTGATCGACGATGCCGACAGCGACAGCTGCACCCAGCGCGTGGCCGTCCCCGGTGCCGGGGTACGGCTGGTGGACAATCTTTACTATGACATCTGGGCGGTGGGCGAGGACGGCTGCATCATCATGAAGCCGCGGCCGCCGTGGATACCCTTCGAGTAGGGTAGGTTGGGCTGAGCGAAGCGAAGCCCAACAAGGCTTGGCTACGCCCGTTGGGCTATCGCGGCCATGGGCCGCTCCTACGGGTACAGACACCCTTGTAGGAGCGGCCCGTGGCCGCGATAGTTTGCCTGACAGGAGCGGCCGCATCGGGCCGCGATCAAAGGCGTCAAGCCAACATCGGCCTGCGAGAGAGCCAGGTGCGATCAGCCTCGGCGCAGCTTGAAGCAGAGGAACAGGAAGGCCAGCCACACCGGGATGGCATAGACCGACACGGCGATGCCGGGGATGCGCAGCATCAGCACCAGGATCATGCCGACGAAGGCCAGGCACAGCCAGTTGGCGAAGGGCGACCAGAACGCCGGGAAGTGCGAGGTCCGGCCGGCCTGGCGTTGGGCGGCGCGGAATTTCAGGTGGGTCAGGCTGATCAGCGCCCAGGCGATCACCAGCGAGGCCACCACCAGCGACATCAACAGCTCCAGCGCATTCTGCGGCAGCAGGTAGTTGACCAGCACGCAGAGCAGGGTCACAGCCGAGGACACGGCGATACCCAGCAGCGGCACCCCGCTGCGGTTCGTGCGCAGCAGGGCGCGCGGGGCGTCGCCCTGCTCGGCCAGGCCGTAGAGCATGCGGCTGGTGCAGTAGACGCCGCTGTTGTAGACCGACAGCGCCGCGGTCAGGACCACGAAGTTGAGCAGGTTGGCGGCGGTGTCGCTACCGAGCAGGGCGAAGGTCTGCACGAAGGGACTGCCGGCGTAGTCGTCACCGCCGGCGCCGATGCTGCGCACCAGTTCGTCCCAGGGGTGCAGCGAGAGCAGGATGGTCAGGGCGCCGACATAGAAGATCAGGATGCGCCAGACCACCTGGTTGATGGCCTTGGGGATGACGGTGCGCGGCTGGTCGGCTTCGGCGGCGGTGATGCCCACCAGCTCCAGCCCGCCAAAGGAGAACATGATGATCGCCAGCACGGCGAACAGGCCGCTCCAGCCGTTGGGCAGGAAGCCGCCATGGCTCCAGAGGTTGCTCACTGAGGCCTCGGGGCCACCGGCGCCGCTGATCAGCAGCCAGAGGCCGAAGGCCATCATGCCGAGGATGGCCACCACCTTGATCAGGGCGAACCAGAATTCGGTCTCGCCGAAGGCCTTCACGTTGAACAGGTTGATGGCGTTGACCAGTACGAAGAACACCAGGGCGCTGGCCCAGGTCGGTACTTCGGGCCACCAGTACTGCACGTACTTGCCCACCGCGGTGAGTTCCGACATGCCCACCAGTACATAGAGCACCCAGTAGTTCCAGCCGGAGAGAAAGCCCGGGAAGCGCCCCCAGTAGCGACTGGCGAAGTGACTGAAGGAACCGGCCACCGGCTCCTCGACGATCATCTCGCCGAGCTGGCGCATGATCAGGAAGGCGATGAAGCCGGCGATGGCGTAGCCAAGGATCATCGCCGGGCCGGCCGACTTGAGCACCCCGGCCGAGCCGAGGAACAGACCGGTGCCGATGGCCCCGCCGAGGGCGATCAACTGGATGTGACGATTCTTCAGGCCGCGCTGCAACTGGCCGGCGGCGGGTTGGGGCTGGGACATGGACGGGGGTGTCTCGGTGGTGGGGAGGGAGCGGGGGGCTATGGTAGCACTCCTGTCGAGTCAGGCCGCGGCGTGGGCTTTCCCTCACCCCGGCCCTCTCCCTGAGGGAGAGGGGGAAGAGCAGGTACGCGGGGTGCTTTTGCCTCCTCTCCCCCTGGGAGAGGGTTGGGGTGAGGGCGGGCCAGAGCCACCGCCGATAGCCAAAGGCAATCGATGTCCGGGGGCTGAATTGGTCATTTTTTGTGCTATTCTGCGCGCCCTCCAAAATACCCCTTTCCCGGAAGCTGCCATGCAAGCCGCCACGCCGCTGTTCGACTATCCGAAATACTGGGCCGAGTGCTTCGGTCCGGCGCCGTTCCTGCCCATGAGTCGGGCGGAAATGGACCAACTCGGCTGGGACAGCTGCGACATCATCATCGTCACCGGGGACGCCTACGTCGATCATCCATCCTTCGGCATGGCCATCATTGGCCGCTTGCTGGAAGCCCAGGGCTTCCGGGT
Source organism: Pseudomonas oryzihabitans (assembly GCF_006384975.1). Classification (NCBI taxonomy): domain Bacteria; kingdom Pseudomonadati; phylum Pseudomonadota; class Gammaproteobacteria; order Pseudomonadales; family Pseudomonadaceae; genus Pseudomonas; species Pseudomonas oryzihabitans. Next base: position 3,012,383 of record NZ_CP021645.1, on the reverse strand, counting down.
GGGCATCATCGCCCAGCCAGCCTGGCAGTCGAAGGACGACTTCATGCAGCTCGGCGAGCCGAATCTGTTCTTCGGCGTGGCCGCGGGCAACATGGACTCGATGATCAACCGCTACACCGCCGACAAGAAGATCCGCTCGGACGATGCCTATACCCCGGGCAATGTCGCCGGCAAGCGGCCGGATCGCGCCAGCCTGGTCTACAGCCAGCGCTGCAAGGAGGCCTATAGCCATGTGCCGGTGGTGCTCGGCGGCATCGAGGCGTCGCTGCGCCGGATCGCCCACTACGACTACTGGCAGGACAAGGTGCGGCGCTCGATCCTGATGGACGCCACCGCCGACATCCTGCTCTACGGCAACGCCGAGCGCGCCGTGGTGGAGATCGCCCAGCGGCTGTCGCGGGGCGAGCAGGTCGAGTCCATCACCGATGTGCGCGGCACCGCCTTCATCCGTCGTGATACCCCCGAGGGCTGGTTCGAGGTCGACTCGACCCGCATCGACCGTCCTGGCCGCGTCGACAAGATCATCAATCCCTACGTCAATACCCAGGACACCGAGGCCTGCGCCATTGAGCAGGCGAAAGGTGAGGTCGAAGACCCCAACGAAGCCAAGGTGGTGCAACTGCTGGAAAGCCCGCGCATGACCCGCGACAAAACGGTGATCCGCCTGCCGTCCTTCGAGAAGGTGCGCAACGACCCGGTGCTCTATGCCCACGCCAACCGCGTGCTGCACCTGGAGACCAACCCGGGCAACGCTCGCGCTCTGGTGCAGAAGCATGGCGAGGTCGACGTCTGGTTCAATCCGCCGCCCATCCCCATGACCACCGAGGAAATGGACTACGTGTTCGGCATGCCCTATGCGCGGGTGCCGCACCCGGCCTATGGCAAGGAGAAGATCCCGGCCTACGAGATGATCCGTTTCTCGGTGAACATCATGCGTGGCTGCTTCGGTGGCTGCACCTTCTGCTCGATCACCGAGCACGAAGGCCGGATCATCCAGAATCGCTCCCATGACTCGATCATCCGCGAGATCGAGGAGATGCGCGACAAGGTGCCGGGCTTTACCGGCGTGGTTTCGGACCTGGGCGGGCCGACCGCCAACATGTACCGCATCGCCTGCAAGGACCCGGAGATCGAGCGCCACTGCCGCAAGCCGTCGTGCGTGTTCCCCGGTATCTGCGAGAACCTCAACACCGATCACTCGTCGCTGATCGAGCTGTACCGCAAGGCGCGGGCGCTGCCGGGGGTGAAGAAGATCCTGATCGCCTCGGGGCTGAGATACGACCTGGCCGTGGAGTCGCCCGAATACGTCAAGGAACTGGTCACCCACCATGTCGGCGGCTACCTGAAGATCGCGCCCGAGCACACCGAGCGCGGTCCGCTGGACAAGATGATGAAGCCGGGCATCGGCAGCTATGACCGCTTCAAGCAGATGTTCGAGAAGTACACCAAGGAGGCGGGCAAGGAGCAGTACCTGATCCCCTACTTCATCGCCGCGCACCCGGGCACCACGGACGAGGACATGATGAACCTTGCCCTCTGGCTCAAGCGCAACGGCTTCCGCGCGGACCAGGTGCAGGCCTTCTATCCCTCGCCGATGGCCACCGCCACGGCCATGTACCACTCGGGCAAGAATCCGCTGCGCAAGGTCACCTACAAGAGCGATGGCGTGACCATCGTTAAGAGCGACCAGCAGCGCCGCCTGCACAAGGCCTTCCTGCGCTACCACGATCCCAAGGGCTGGCCGATGCTGCGCGAGGCGCTCAAGGAGATGGGCCGCGCCGACCTGATCGGGCCGGGCAAGCACCAGCTGATCCCGGCCACCCAGCCGGTGGGCGACGCCGGCTACCAGAGCGCGCGGCGCAAGAATTCCACCCCGGTGGGCAGCAAGAAGGCCGGCGCTGGGGCTGGGCGCATCCTCACCCAGCACACCGGCCTGCCGCCCCGCGCCAGCGACGGCAGCAAGGCCTGGGACAAGGGCCAGGAAGGCCAGGCCACCGGCTACGCCAAGGGTGGCCCGCGCAAGAAGTCGCGGCGCCAGCCGAATATGCCGCGGTAAGATCTTTTGATCGCGGCCATGGGCCGCTCCTACAGTCTCAAGCATTACTGTAGGAGCGGCCCATGGCCGCGATAGCTCTTAATTGTCTTCATCACTCAAGGACGAGCGATGTCATCACGTCATGCGGCGCTACGCAGGGGCCGGGTTTCTCTGCCTGGCCAGCTGTATCTCCTTACCGCCACGACCGTGGAACGTCAGGCACTGTTCGCCGATTTCCATTTGGCGTGCACGGCGGCTCGTGCCTTCAACGACCCTCGTTTGCTTGGTGACGCCAGGCTGCTTGCCTGGGTGTTGATGCCGGATCACGTTCACTGGCTGGTTTCGCTGGGTGAGTGTTTCAGCCTGGAAGAGTTGGTCCTGCGCCTGAAGTCGGCAAGCGCGCGTCGGGTCAATGCGATCCGCAATACCAAAGGGGCTGTGTGGGCGCCGGCCTATCATGACCATGCGCTACGAGCCGAAGAGGATGTGCAGGCGGTGGCCCGCTACATCGTCGCCAATCCGGTGCGGGCGGGGCTGGTGAAGCGGGCGGGTGATTATTCGTTTTGGGATGCGGTGTGGCTGTAGATGGTTGCGCGGAAATTATCGCGGCCATGGGCCGCTCCTACGGGGCATATCGGAGCCTGTAGGAGCGGCCCATGGCCGCGATCAACCGCGCTACCCGCGCAATTCGGCGAAGTGGGCCTGCATCCGGTCGGCGTTGGCGGTGCGGCCGCTGAAGAGTTCGAAGGCCTTGACCGCCTGGAAGACGGCCATGGTGCCGCCGTCCAGGGTGCGGCAGCCGAGGGCGCGGGCGTGGCGCAGCAGTTCGGTTTCCAGCGGGAAGTAGATGATCTCGGCGACCCACAGGCCGGGGTGCAGCAGCTCGGCCGGCAGCGGCAGACCGGGCAGCTTGGCCATGCCCACTGGCGAGGTGTTGACCAGGCCGTCGGCGGCGGCGACTGCCGCGGCCCGGTCGGTGCCGACCGCGGCGCGGCCGGGGCCGAAGTGGCGGGTCAGGTTGTCCACCAGGATCTGGGCACGCTCGGCCTCGACGTCGAAGATGAACAGCTGGTCGACGCCCTCGGCGAGCAGGGCATGGGCCACGGCGCTACCGGCGCCGCCGGCGCCCAGCTGGACCACCAGGCGCTTGGCCACGTCCGGCAGGCCGCGGCGGAAGCCTTCGGCGAAGCCCAGGCAGTCAGTGTTGTGGCCTATGGCGCGGCCGTCGGCCAACACCACGGTGTTCACCGCGCCGATGCCGCGCGCCTCGGGGGAGAGGTCGTCGAGCAGCGGGATGATCGACTGCTTGCAGGGAAAGGTGATGTTGAGTCCGGTGAAACCGGTGCGCTGGGCGGCCTGCAGCAGCTCGGGCAGGGCGTCGGCCTTGAGGCCGAGAGCGTCCAGGTCGATCAGGCGGTAGAGGTATCTCAGGCCCTGGGCGTCGCCTTCGCGCTCGTGCATGGCGGGTGTCAGCGAGGCCTGGATGCCGGCGCCGATCAGGCCGGCGAGGACGGATTTGGGTGCGGTCATGGACTCAATTCCCCTGGTGTGCGATGAGCGCGGCGATGGCGGCGCGATAGCCCTGGCTGCCAAGGCCGCAGATGACGCCGACGGCGATGCCCGAGACATAGGAATGATGCCGGAAGGCTTCGCGGCGATGCACGTTGGACAGGTGCACCTCGTAGACCGGCAGTTCGCTGGCCACCAGGGCGTCGCGCAGGGCCACCGAGGTGTGGGTCCAGGCGGCGGGGTTGATCACCACCCCGGCGTAGGCGCCGCGCGCCTGGTGGATCCAGTCGAGCAATTCGCCTTCGTGGTTGGTCTGGCGGAAGTCGACCTCGTAACCCTCTTCGCGGGCGGTCTGCTCGCACAGGCGGGCGACGTCGGCCAGGGTCTCGTGGCCGTAGGTGGCGGGTTCGCGGGTGCCGAGCAGGTTGAGGTTGGGGCCATTGAGCACCAGGATACGACGGGAGGGCATGGTGACTTTCTCTCTGTTGTTGTTCTGCCGGGCAGGCACCGCCCGGCGTTGCAGAGAAAAATGTACCAGCTGGTTAATTCCGTCAATCGGCCCGCGCCAAGCGGACCCGGAAGCGTTCGATTATCGCCCCGGCCCTCGACTCAAATGGCTACCAGCCCGCGTACTCCTTCCGCCTCCATGTCGACGCCCCGGCCGCGCTGGACGATCTCGCCGCGGGACATCACCAGGTAGTTGTCGGCCAGTTCGCTGGCGAAGTCGTAGAACTGTTCCACCAGCAGGATGGCCATGTCGCCCCGTTTGGCCAGATGGGCGATGACGGTGCCGATCTCCTTGATCACCGAGGGCTGAATGCCCTCGGTGGGTTCGTCGAGGATCAGCAAGCGCGGGCGGGTGGCCAGGGCGCGGCCGATGGCCAGTTGCTGTTGCTGACCGCCGGAGAGATCGCCGCCGCGGCGCTGGCGCATCTGCTGGAGCACTGGGAAGAGTTCGTAGATGAACTCGGGCACTTCGCGGGCTTCCCGGGCGGGAAAGCGCGCCAGGCCCATGAGCAGGTTTTCCTCGACGGTGAGACGCGGAAAGATCTCGCGGCCCTGGGGCACATAGGCGATGCCGGCTTGCACGCGCTGGTGCGGCTTGCGGCTGGTGATGTCTTGGCCGTCCCAGGTGACGCTGCCGCGCTTGGCCGGGATCAGGCCCATGAGGCAGCGCAGCAGGGTGGTCTTGCCGACGCCGTTGCGGCCGAGCAGGCTGGTGACTTCGCCGATGGGGGCCTCGAAGGACAGGCCGCGCAGGATGTGGCTACCGCCGTAGTATTGATGGAGTTCGTTGACCTGGAGCATGGGGGCCTCGGTGGGGCGCAATGTTTGGGTCATCGCGGCCATGGGCCGCTCCTACGTAGGAGCGGTCGCAGCGGCGAACCGCCATGGCCGCGATATGCGTTCAATTCGGCGCGGCGCTAGCGCCCTAGATACACCTCGATCACCTGTTCGTTGGCCTGGACCTGGTCCAGCGAGCCTTCGGCCAGGACGTGGCCCTGGTGCAGCACGGTGACGTGGTCGGCGATGCTGCCGACGAAGCCCATGTCGTGCTCCACCACCATGAGCGAGTGCTTGGGTACCAGCGACTTGAACAGCTCGGCGGTGAATTCGGTCTCGGCGTCGGTCATGCCGGCCACGGGTTCGTCGAGCAGCAGCAACTGGGGCTCCTGCACCAGCAGCATGCCGATCTCGAGGAATTGCTTCTGGCCGTGGGAGAGCATGCCGGCGGTGCGGCCACGCGATTCCTGCAGGCGGATGGTGGTGAGCACCTCTTCCAGGCGATCGCGCTGCATGCCGGAGAGCCGGGCGCGGAGGCTGGACCAGACCGACTTGTCGGTCTTCTGCGCCAGCTCCAGGTTTTCCCAGACGCTCAGGGCCTCGAACACCGTGGGTTTCTGGAACTTGCGGCCGATGCCGGCCTGGGCGATCTGCACCGGTTGCAGGCGGGTGAGATCCAGCGTCTCGCCGAACCAGGCGCTGCCGCGGTCGGGACGGGTCTTGCCGGTGATGACGTCCATCATCGTCGTCTTGCCGGCGCCATTGGGGCCGATGATGCAGCGCAGTTCGCCGACGCCGATGTAGAGATTGAGGTCGCGCAGGGCCTTGAAGCCGTCGAAGCTGACCTCGATGCCTTCCAGGCTGAGGATGGTGCCGTGGCGGGTATCCAGGCCCTTGCCGGCGCGATGGCCGAGGCCACTGGCTTCGCCACCGACGCCGGGATCGAGCACCTCGGCGGCCAGCGGGGGAACGGGGGCGGCTTTCATGCGTCGCGCTCCTTGTTGATGAGGCCGATCACGCCGCGTGGCAGGTAGAGGGTGACGACGATGAACAGGGCGCCGAGGAAGAACAGCCAGTACTCGGGGAAGGCCACGGTGAACCAGCTCTTGGCGCCGTTGACGATACCGGCGCCGAGCACCGGGCCGATCAGGCTGCCGCGGCCGCCGAGGGCGACCCAGATGGCCGCCTCGATGGAGTTGGTCGGGGCCATCTCGCTGGGATTGATGATGCCCACCTGGGGCACGTAGAGGGCGCCGGCCAGGCCGCAGAGCACCGCCGAGAGCACCCAGACGAACAGCTTGAAGCCGCGCGGATCGTAGCCGCAGAAGGTCACCCGGTTCTCGGCGTCGCGGATCGCCGTGAGGATGCGGCCGAACTTGCTCTGCGCCAGCCGCCAACCCAGCCAGAGGCTGGCCACCAGCAGCGCCACGGTGAGCAGGAAGAGCACCGCGCGGGTGCCCTGGGCCGCCACCGGAAAGCCCAGCAGGGTGGTGAAGCCGGTGAAGCCGTTGTTGCCGCCGAAACCGGTCTCGTTGCGGAAGAACAGCAGCATGCCGGCGTAGGTCAGGGCCTGGGTCATGATCGAGAAGTAGACGCCCTTGATCTTCGAGCGGAAGGCGAAGAAGCCGAACACCAGGGCCAGCAGGCCGGGCGCCAATACCGCCAGGCATAGGGCCCAGAGGAAGTGGTCGGTGCCGGCCCAGAACCAGGGGTAACTGGTCCAGGAGAGGAAGCTCATGAAGGGCGGCAGACCATCGCCGGCAGCCTGGCGCATCAGGTACATGCCCATGGCGTAGCCGCCCAGGGCGAAGAACAGGGCATGGCCCAGGGAGAGCATGCCGGCGTAGCCCCAGACCAGGTCGAGGGCCAGGGCGACGATGGCGTAGCAGAGGATCTTGCCCGCCAGGGTGAGGGTGTAGGCCGAGACCTGGAAGGGGTTGTCGGCCGGCAGCAGGGACAGCAGCGGCAGGGCGATCAGCCCGGTGAGGACCAGGCCGAGGACGGCCAGGCTCAGGCGCGGGCCGACCTTCTGCACGGCGGTGAGGGCGAGTGGCTGGTTCAATCGATGACCCTCCCCTTGAGGGCGAACAGGCCCTGGGGCCGTTTCTGGATGAACAGGATGATCAGGCCGAGGATGAGGATCTTGCCCAGCACGGCGCCGATCTGCGGCTCGAGGACCTTGTTGAGGATGCCCAGGCCGAAGGCGGCCAGCACGCTGCCGGCCAACTGGCCGACGCCGCCCAGCACCACCACCAGGAAGGAGTCGATGATGTAGCTCTGGCCGAGGTCGGGGCCGACGTTGCCGATCTGCGACAGGGCCACGCCGCCGAGGCCGGCGATGCCGGAACCGAGGCCGAAGGCGAGCATGTCGATGCGTCCGGTGGGCACCCCGCAGCAGGCGGCCATGTTGCGATTCTGGGTCACGGCGCGCACGTTGAGGCCCAGGCGGGTCTTGTTCAGCAGGGTCCAGGTGAGGATCAGCACGAAGACCACGAAGCCGAGGATGATCACCCGGTTCCACGGCAGCAGCAGGTTGGGCAGCACCTGGATACCGCCGGACAGCCAGGCCGGGTTGGCCACTTCCACGTTCTGGGCGCCAAACACCACCCGTACCGCCTGGATCAGCATCAGGCTGATGCCCCAGGTCGCCAGCAGGGTTTCCAGCGGCCGGCCATAGAGATGGCGGATCACGGTGCGTTCCAGGGCCATGCCGATGGCGGCGGTGACGGCGAAGGCCACCGGCAGCGCCAGCAGCGGATACCAGGCCAGCCATTCGGGGGCCAGGCGTTGCAGGGTCAACTGCACCACATAGGTGGCGTAGGCACCGAGCATCAGCATCTCGCCGTGGGCCATGTTGATGACGCCGAGCAGGCCGTAGGTGATGGCCAGGCCCAGGGCGGCCAGCAGCAGGATGGAGCCCAGCGACAGGCCGGTGAAGGCCTGGCCGAGCAGATCGCCCAGCAGCAGCTTGCGCTCCACCTGGGCAAGGCCGGTGGCGGCGGCCTTGCGGACGTCTTCGTTGGCTTCCACGGCGGGGTCGAGCAGGGCCTGCAGGCGGGGCTTGGCTTGGGGTTCGCCGGACTCGCCGAGCAGCCGCACCGCGGCCAGGCGTACGGCGGGATCGGGATCGCTCAGCTGCAGGTTGGCCAGGGCGGCGGCCAGGGCATTTTTCACCTGCTGATCGGCCTCGGCGTGCAGGCGCTTCTCCAGGAAGGGGCGCTGTTCGGGCTTGGCCTCCTGGCGCAGGGCCTGGGCGGCGGCCAGGCGCTGGGTGGCGTCGCTGGACAGCAGCTGACCGCTGGCCTGGGCGGCGCCGATGAGGATGCGCAGGCGATTGTTCAGGCGCACCGGCTTGGGCGTGCCGGTGGGGGCGGTGGCTTCGCCCTCGGCGGCGGTATAGCTGTCGCCGGTCTTGTAGAAGGGCCGCTTGGCGTCGTCGACGTAGAAGCGGCCGTCTTGCAGGGCTTGGAGCACCGGCAGTTGCGCAGGCTCGGGGGCGGCGGCCCAGTCCTGCAGGAGTTTGGCCTGGTCGCTGGTGCTGGCGGCGGCGAGGTCGGCGGCGGGGCCGGCCTGGACGGTGCCGGCGAGCAGCAACAGCAGGGGCAGAAGGAAAAGGCGTAGGGACATGCTCGGCCTCGTCGTTAGGTAAAGGCTCTGGCGTGTGGGCTCCCTGGGGAGTGGCACGCGTGGCCTCGTTTCTGGTGCCGGGCTTCCGGTGGGGTGGAGGCGCTGGCGGGCCCTCACCCCAACCCTTTCCCAGGGGGAGAGGGGGAAGAGCGGAGCTGTGGTGTTGCGGGTGTTTCCTGTTGGCTTCGGAGCGCCTTTGCCCTCACCCCAGCCCTCTCCCTAAGGGAGAGGGGGTAAAAGCACGCACGTCGTTCAAGCTGAGCGGCGCTTCGCTCCCCTCTCCCCCTGGGAGAGGGGCCGGGGGTGAGGGCTGGAGCTTACTTGCCGCTCTTCACCGGCTCGTCGGGCTTCTTGTCGTTTCCGGGGATGTAGGGGCTCCAGGGCTGGGCGCGGATCGGTCCCTTGCTCTGCCAGACGACGTTGAACTGACCGTCTTCCTGGATCTCGCCAATCATCACCGGCTTGTGCAGGTGGTGGTTGGTCTTGTCCATTTCGATGGTGTAGCCGTCCGGTGCGGCGAAGGTCTGGCCGGCCATGGCCTTGCGTACCTTGTCGACGTCGGTGCTGCCGGCCTTCTCCACCGCCTGGGCCCACATGTGGATGCCGATGTAGGTGGCTTCCATGGGGTCGTTGGTCACGGTGGTCTGGTAGTTGGGCAGGTTCTGGGCCTTGGCGTAGGCCTTCCAGTCGGCGACGAACTTCTTGTTCACCGGGTTATCCAGGGATTCGAAGTAGTTCCAGGCGGCCAGCTGGCCCACCAGCGGCTTGGTGTCGATGCCGCGCAATTCTTCCTCACCCACCGAGAAGGCCATCACCGGTACCTCGGTGGCCTTCAGGCCCTGGTTGCCCAGCTCCTTGTAGAAGGGCACGTTGGAGTCGCCGTTGATGGTGGAGATGACCGCGGTCTTGCCGCCGGCGGCGAACTTCTTGATGTTGGCGACGATGGTCTGGTAGTCGCTGTAGCCGAAGGGGGTGTAGACCTCTTCGATGTCCTTGTCCTCGACACCCTTGCTATGCAGGAAGGCTCTCAGGATCTTGTTGGTGGTGCGCGGATAGACGTAGTCGGTGCCAAGCAGGAAGAAGCGCTTGGCGCCGCCGCCGTCTTCGCTCATCAGGTATTCCACTGCCGGGATGGCCTGCTGGTTCGGCGCTGCGCCGGTGTAGAAGACGTTGGGCGACATCTCTTCGCCTTCGTACTGCACCGGGTAGAACAGCAGGCCGTTGAGTTCCTCGAACACCGGCAGTACCGACTTGCGCGACACCGAGGTCCAGCAGCCGAAGGTGACCGCGACCTTGTCCTGGGTCAGCAACTGGCGTGCCTTCTCGGCGAACAGCGGCCAGTTGGAGGCCGGATCGACCACCACGGGTTCGAGTTTCTTGCCCAGCACCCCGCCCTTGGCGTTGATTTCGTCGATGGTCATCAGCGCCATGTTCTTCAGCGCGGTTTCGGAGATGGCCATGGTGCCGGAGAGCGAATGCAGGATGCCGACCTTGATGGTGTCCGCGGCGTGCGCGGCACTCCAGGGGAACAGGCCGCTCATGAGCAGGGCGCTGGCGGCGAGGGTGGTCTTGAGTAGAGGACGGCGCTTCATGCGAGTGGCTCCTGGCGAACGTGCGCTGTTGTTGGGCTGGGCTCTCGGCCCGGCAATCGCCATTTCAGGATTTGTGCCAGCGTATGGCAGGCCGCATGGGCACTGGTGTCGGATGGGTTGACCGATCGTTCAGGATTGGCGTCGTGCACCAGTGTGGGGCGGCTATCGGTAGGCCTATGATGGCTTGCACGATGCTGGTGCCGATGCTCTGCCAAGGACGGGTGAGCCGTTGCCTTTTGCGCAACATGAAAGACCGAATGCCGTATTGGTGGTGATGCCTGGGCCTCCCATACTCGATCGTCACAGGCTGGCCAACGGGCCGGTCGCTAGTCATTCGTGAGACGAGAAGAGGAGCAAGGCATGGGCAGGCAGGTCGGGGTCATCGGACTCGGCAACATGGGCGGCAACATGGCGATCACCCTGGCGCGCAAGGGCGTGCCGGTTATCGGGCTGGACCCCTCCAGCGCCGCCTGCGAGCGGGTCGCCGCCCAGGGCGTGGCCATCGCCGGCGATCTGGCAGCCCTGGCCGCCACCAGCGAGGTGATCGTGCTGTCGCTGCCCAAGGCCGAGCATGTCGAGGCCGTGTGCCTGGGCGAGGCGGGGCTGGTCGGTCGCGTGCGACCGGGCACCGTGGTGGTCGACACCACCACCTCCACCCCCGAGACCAGCCGCCGGGTGGCGGCGGCCTTCGCCGAGGTCGGCGCCGACTTCCTCGATGCCCCGGTCTCCGGCGGTCCGGCCGGTGCCGCGGCCGGCACCATGACCATGGTCATCGGCGGTAGCGAAGCGGCCCTGGCCAAGGCGCTGCCTGCACTGGAAGCCATGAGCGCGACCCGCGTGCACGTCGGTGCCGTGGGCGCCGGCAACATCGCCAAGATCGCCAACAACCTGCTCGCCGCGGCGCACCTGATCACCACCGCCGAGGCGGTGACCATGGCCGCCTGCGCCGGGGTCGCCCCGGAAAAGCTGATCGAAGGCATCAACGCCGGCTCCGGGCGCAGCGCCGCCAGCCAGGCCATGTTCCCCACCTGGGTGCTGAACAAGGCCTACGACTCCGGCTTCACCATGGGCCTGATGCGCAAGGACGTGGGCCTGGCCCGCGACCTCATCGCCGAACTCGGCCTCGACCTGCCGCTGGCCGCGGCTACCGCCCAGGCCTGGGCGGCCAGCGCCGATACCCTGGCCGATGGCGAGGATTTCTGCGCCATCGCACGACGCACCAGCGAAGACCTGTTCGGCAAGGGGGAATGATCATGATGAATGCCAAGGCTCTGGAATTGCTCAAGCCCTTCTGGGGCGACCGCCAGCAGGTCGCCAGCTACGTGGACGGCGAATTCGTCGACGGCAGCGGCGAGCAGGTCAACGTCCGCAACGCCCATGACGACAGCCTCGCCTACAGCTACCCCGATGCCGACCTGGCCGTGGTCGAGCGCGCTGATGCCGCCGCCCGCCGGGCGCGCGAGGAGTGGCGCGCCCTGACCGCCCAGGCCCGCGGACGCATCATCTATAAGGTCGGCGCCCTGATCCGCGAGGAGGCCGAGGCCCTGGCGCAGCTGGAATCCCTGACCGCCAACAAGCCGATCCGCGATGCGCGTGTCGAGGTGCTCAAGGTCGCCGAGATGTTCGAGTACTACGCCGGCTGGGCCGACAAGCTGCACGGCGAAGTCATTCCGGTGCCCACCAGCCACCTTAACTACGTGACCTACGAACCCCTGGGCACGGTGCTGCAGATCACCCCCTGGAACGCACCCATCTTCACCGGCGGCTGGCAGATCGCCCCGGCCATCACCGCCGGCAACGCGGTGATCCTCAAGCCGTCCGAGCTGACCCCGGTGACCTCGCTGCTGCTCGGCGTGCTGGTGGAACGCGCCGGCGCGCCCAAGGGCCTGGTCAACGTCCTCGCCGGCCAGGGCCATACCGTGGGCCAGCAGGTGATCGCCCACGCCGACATCCGCAAGGTGGTCTTTGTCGGCTCGCCGGCCACCGGCCGCCACATCGCCGCCGCCGCGGCCCAGCGCTGCATCCCGGCGGTGCTGGAGCTGGGTGGCAAGTCGGCCAACATCGTCTTCGAGGACGCCGACCTGGACCTGGCCGTACGCGGCGCCCAGGCGGCGATCTTCTCCGGCGCCGGTCAGAGTTGCGTCTCCGGTTCGCGCCTGCTGGTGCAGGAGTCCATCTACGAACGCTTCATTCAGGCGGTGGCCCGCGCCGCCAGCCAGTTCAAGGTAGGTGACCCGAGCGATCCCGAGACCCAGATCGGCCCGATCCACAATGCCAAGCAGTTCGCCCACGTGCGCCGAATGGTGGAAGGTGCCCTGGGCGAGGGCGCGCGGCACGTGGCCAATGGCGTCGAGCCGCTGCCGGCCGGGGCCGGCTACTACGTCAATCCCACCGTGCTGGCCGGCCACAACGGCCTGGCTTGCGCCCAGGAAGAAATCTTCGGGCCGGTGGTGGTGGCCATTCCCTTCAAGGACGAGGCCGACGCCATCCGCATCGCCAACGACAGTCGCTTTGGCCTGGCCGGGGCGGTCTGGACCCGCGACGTCGGCCGTGCCCACCGGGTGGCCCGTGGCGTGCGCGCCGGCACCTTCTGGATCAACGGCTACAAGACCATCCACGTCAGCTCGCCCTTCGGCGGCTACGGCGAGAGCGGCTATGGCCGTTCCTCCGGCCTCGACGCCCTGCGCGAATACAGCGAGGTGAAGAGCGTCTGGGTGGAGACCGCCGCGGTGCCCGCCGCCGGCTTCGGCTATGGCGCCAGCCTGGAGTAATAGATGACCATTCACCAATCCCTGTTGGACGACGCCCGTAACTGGCGGCGCGACTTCCACGCCCACCCCGAACTGGGCTTCGCCGAGCACCGCACCGCAGCGCGGGTGGCCGAACTGCTGGAGGGCTTCGGCCTGGAGGTCCATCGCGGCCTCGGCGGGACGGGTGTGGTCGGGGTACTGCGCCACGGCGAGGGCCCCAGCCTGGGACTGCGCGCCGACATGGACGCCCTGCCGATGCAGGAGGTGGGGAACCTGCCCCACCGTTCCACCGCAGCCGGGCGCATGCATGCCTGCGGGCATGACGGCCACACCGCCATCCTGCTGGCCACGGCCCGCCACCTGAGCGAAAACCGTGACTTCCGCGGCACCCTCTATTTCGTCTTCCAGCCCGCCGAGGAAAATCTCGGCGGCGCCCAGAAGATGATCGAGGACGGCCTGTTCGAACGCTTCCCGATGGACGCCATCTACGGCCTGCACAACTGGCCGGGGCTGCCGGCCGGCCAGGTGGTGGTCAATCCCGGGGCCATGATGGCCTCGCTGGACACCTTCGCCATCACCCTGACCGGCAAGGGCTGCCACGCGGCCATGCCCGAGCGCGGTCGCGATCCCATCGTCGCCGCGGCGGACCTGATCCTGCAGTTGCAGACCATCGTCGCCCGACGTATCTCGCCGCTGGCGTCCGCGGTGGTCAGCGTGACCATGATGGAAGCAGGGGAGGCGATCAACGTCATCCCCGAGGTGGCGCGGCTCAGGGGCACGGTGCGTTGCCTGGACGGCGCGGTACGGGCCGAGGTGGAGCGGCTGATCGGCGAGATCGTCGCCCAGGCCCCGCTTGCCCAGGGTGTGCGCGGCGAACTGGAATTCACCCGTGGCTATCCGGTGACCCAGAACCATCCCGCCCAGGCGGCGCGAGTGCGCGAGGCGGCGGTGCAGGCCTTTGGTGCCAAACGGGTCAGCGATGGCGTACCACCGTCCATGGCTTCCGAGGACTTCGCCTTCATGCTGGCGGCGCGTCCGGGGGCCTATCTCTGGCTCGGCGTCGACGACGCCCAGCCCTCGGCGCCGCTGCACAATCCAGCCTACGACTTCAACGACGCCATCATCGAGCCGGCGGTGCGGTTGTGGGCGGAGCTGGTGCGGCAGGAGCTGCCGGCCTGAGAGCCTTTTCAAAGGCTGCTGCGCGTCGGCCAAACTGCGTTGAAAATGGCTTCGGAATGCTCATTTACCCTTCGTAAACTCGAGCGCGAGTCCGATCCGCTTCCTCAGCCATTTTCGCCTTGTTTGTCGCTAGCTCGCGAGCCTTTGAATAGGCACTAAGTATCTCTTTAAAGCGCTCAGCGAAAGGCGGTCATCTGCTGTACTAGACTCGCCCGTAATTCGTCCGCCGCACGGCTGAGCTTGCGCCCCAGGCGGGTGACCAGCTCGACGTGGGCGCGGGCGAAGCCCGGATCGGCCAGGGGCAGGGCGTGCAAGGCGCCGCTGTCCAGTTCCTGGGTGGCGGCGAACAGCGGCAAGAGGGTCACGCCGCCCTGCTGGGCATAGTGCTTGAGCAGGGTGAAGGTGTTGCAGGTCAGGGTCGGCGCCAGGCGCTGGCCGGCGGCCTGTTCCACGGCATCGAGCATCTGGCGGATGCCGTAGGAGATGTCCGGTAGCGCCAGGCGGTGCCGGCCCAGTTCGTCCAGCGCGATGGGGCTCGCGGTGGTGGCCAAGGGGTGTTCCGGTGCCACCAGGGCATAGAGCGGCTGCGGCCGGCTGCCGTGCACCCGCAGATGCGGATCGCGTGGCGGATTGAACACCAGGCCCAGGTGCGCCTCATCCTCCACCACCTGACGGATCACCTCGTTGGTGCCCACCACGTTGACTCTCACCTCGATGTCCGGATGCCGGGCGGAAAACTCGCCCAGGCTGCGCGACAGATCGCCAATGAAACCCTCGCCGATGGCCAGCACCACGTTGCCGGTACGCAGCCCCTGGAGGTCGGCGATGGCGTCTCTCAGACCGTCGAGCTGGGTCTGGCGCTGGCGAAAATAGTCCAGCACCAGGCGGCCGGCTTCGGTCGGAGTGATGCCGCGGCGGTGCCGCTCGATGAGATCGACGCCCAGTTCCGCCTCGACCTGGGCGATCTGCCGGCTGACCGCCGAAGGCGCGATGTCCAGGGCGTCGGCAGCGGCGCGCACGCTACCCAGACGCACCGCTTCGACGAAATAATGCAAGCGCTGTTCGTGAATTCCACGCATCCGTGTGTTCTCGTAAAGGCAACGGAAAAGGCCATTTCCAGTATTGGAGAGAGAACAGGGCGCTGTCCATACTCGGGCCAAGACCACGGCCGCCCCGGCCTGGACGAGGCCAGCGGCGTAGTGGCCCGGAGTGGTGGGAAATCCCGTGGAAGGCGACGCTCTTCCAGGCGCTCTCAGCTCTGGTAAGCCCCTGTGCGACCTCGACCAGCCCTCCTAGAACAGCCGAGTCACGCTCCCTTGCGGAGCCTTCGTTTCTGCCCAGCGAGCCCGCCGCTCGCGTCTGCCAACCATACCTACAACCGAGCCCACGAGTGGGCCGCAGGGGGAAGAATGAGTGCCAATCCGACTCTGGCCGTCGGCCAGGACCGCGCTGTCAGCGATACCGTGAAACTCTATGTCTGGGCGGCGGTGGTACTGCTGATCGCCGAGCTGATTGGCGCCATCAGCATTCCGCTGGGGCCGGGCAAGGTGGTCCTGCTGCCGATGATCTGGGCGCTGCTGCTGGGAGCCGCCGTCGGTCTGGCCAGCAAGCATCTGCCCCAGGGCCTGGCCATCGGGCGCGCTGCCCAGGTGCGCTCGGCGGCCATCCTGCAATACGCCCTGCTGATCTTCATCGCCAAGCTCGGCCTGGTGGTGGGGGGCTCGCTGCCCACGGTGATCGCCGCGGGCTGGGCGCTGGCCTTCCAGGAGCTGGGCCATTTCGTCGGCACCATCCTGCTCGGCCTGCCGGTGGCGCTGCTGCTGGGCATCAAGCGTGAGGCCATCGGTGCCACCTTCTCAGTGGGCCGCGAGCCGAGCCTGGCGATCATCGGCGAACGATATGGCATGGATTCCCCGGAAGGCCGCGGCGTGCTCGCCGAATACCTCACCGGCACCCTGATCGGCGCGGTGTTCATGGCCATCGTGGCCGGCTTCATCGCCAGCCTCAACATCTTCCATCCCTATTCCCTGGCCATGGGCTCCGGCATCGGCTCGGGCAGCATCATGGCCGCCGCGGCCGGTGCAGTGGCCGCCCAGCAGACGCCCGAAGTGGCCAAGCAGGTCATGGCGCTGGCCGCGGCGGCCAACCTGATCACCACCACCCTGGGCACCTACTTCACCCTGTTCATCTCCTTGCCGCTGGCGGTCTGGGGCTATCGGGTGCTGGAGCCGCGCATCGGTCGCACCACCAAGGCCTCCTTTACGCAGAGCGCGGTGGACCAGACGGTGGTGGACGAGCCGGTGGAACTGGGTTGGTCGGGCCGCCTGAGCGCATGGCTGGCCGCCGCCGGCCTGGCCCTGCTCAGTACCTTCGTCGCCACCAAGGCGCTGCCGGCTGCCGCCTTCACCGCCGCAGCACTGCTGATCGCCGCGGCCTTCGTCGGCGAACTGCTCTGCCAGCTGTTCCGCCGCAAGGTGCCGGCGGTGTGCTGGGTATCGCTGGTGGCCATGTTCCTCACCTCGCCCTGGTGCCCCTGGGCGCCGCAGATCACCGCCGCCTCCAACACCGTCGGCGTGCTGGCGGTGATCACCCCGATGCTGGCCTTCGCCGGTCTGTCCATCGCCAAGGACATCCCCGCTTTCCGCCGCCTCGGCTGGCGCATCGTGGTGGTGTCCCTGACCGCCAGCTTCGGCACCTTCATCGGCGCGGTGTTCATCGCCGAGCTGTTCCACTGAGGATAGGCCGCCCCCGGTCGCCGTGACCGGGGGCGGGGTTCATACTGCAGCCTCCTGTCCCTGGAGGTTTCCATGCAGCCCGATGCCCCTTCGCTCGCAGCCCATATCGATCACACCCTGCTCGCCGCCGACGCCAGTCGCGCGCGTATCGCCCAGCTGTGCGCGGAGGCCATGACCCACGGCTTCTATTCGGTGTGCGTGAATTCAGCTCAGGTCCCCTATGCGGCGGCGCAACTGGCTGGCAGCCCGGTCAAGGTCTGCGCGGTGGTGGGCTTTCCGCTGGGCGCCGGCTTGAGCGCGGCCAAGGCCTTCGAGGCCGAGCGCGCCATCGCCGCTGGAGCGGGGGAGATCGACATGGTGCTCAACATCGGCTGGCTCAAGGATGGGCTGCTGGACGAGGTGTCCGCCGACATCGCCGCGGTGTTGGCCGCCTGCGGCACGGTGCCGCTCAAGGTGATCCTGGAGACCGGCCTGCTCGACGAGACCCAGAAGCGCCAGGCCTGCCGGATCTGTCGTGACCTTGGGGTGGCCTTCGTCAAGACCTCCACCGGATTCGGCCACGGCGGCGCGACCCTGGAGGACGTCCGGCTGATGCGCGAAGAGGTGGGCCCGGAGATGGGCGTCAAGGCCTCCGGCGGGGTCCGCGACCGCGCCACCGCCCTGGCCATGCTGGCGGCCGGCGCGACTCGGTTGGGGACCAGTTCGGGGGTGGCCATCGTCAGTGGTGGCGAGGGTGGAGCGGGGTATTGATGCAAGGGTGACGTAGGTTGGGTTGAGCGCAGCGAAGCCCAACGGTGCTGCGTCGAGCCTTGAGTGTGTTGGGCTTCGGCGATAAGGCCGCCTCAGCTCAACCTACGGGGGTTAGCCCGGCCCCTGCCGATAAAGCTTGGAATCGCTGAAATCCCCTGGCGCCAGCACCTCGCCGACCAGGATCAGCGCGGTGCGGCGGAAGTCCTTGTCGCGGGCCCGTTCGACGATGTCGGCCAGGGTGCCCTGGACACTGTCCTGGTCCGGCCAACTGGCGCGGTGGACGATGGCCACCGGGCAGGCGGGACCGTAGTGCGGTAGCAGGTCGGCGACGATGCGCTCCAACTGGCCCACGCCCAGGTGGATGGCCAGGGTGGCGCGGTGCCGGGCCAGATCAGCCAGCGCTTCGCCCTCCGGCATGACGGTGCGGCTGGCATAGCGGGTCAGGATCACCGTCTGGCTGACACCGGGCAGGGTCAGCTCGCAGCCGAGCAGGGCGGCGCAGGCGGCGGTGGCGGTCACGCCGGGGACGATCTCGTAGGGAATGCCCAGCGCCTGCAGGCGGCGGATCTGCTCGCCGATGGCGCCGTACAGTGAGGGATCGCCGGAGTGCACTCGTGCCACGTCTTTGCCGCGGGCATGGGCGGCGGCCAGGTGGCCGACGATGGCGTCGAGATCCAGGTGGGCGGTGTCGATCACCGTCTCGGCGCTATGGCCTTCCAACACCGCTGGCGGCACCAGGGAGCCGGCATAGAGGATCACCGGGCACTGACGGATCAGTCGCTGGCCCTTGACGGTGATGAGGTCGGGATCGCCAGGGCCGGCGCCGATGAAGTGGACGGTCATGGGATTTCCTCGGCGAGGGCGGCGAGCAGCTCGGCGACGCTGGCGAATTCGCGGTCGACGGCGGGCAGGGCGGGGCGCCGCAGGATCAGCACCGGCAGGCCGCGCTCGCGGGCCACTTGCAACTTGGGCTGGGTGGCGGCGCTGCCGCTGTTCTTGCTGATCAGCACATCGAAGTTGCCCTGGGCGAACAGGGTGCGCTCGGCGTCCAGGGCGAAGGGGCCGCGGTCGGCGATGATCCGCGCTCGTTCGTTGCCGGGATAGGCATCGAGCAGGCGCAGGGTCCAGAACTGGTGGGCCGGGATCTCTGCCAGGTGTTCCAGGGGTTCGCGACCGAGGGTGAAGAAGGGGCGGGCGAAGGGTGCCAGCGCCATCCGGAGTTCGGCCCAGTCGGCCACCTCGCGCCAGTCGTCTTCCGAGCCTGCTTGCCAACCGGGGCGGCGCAGGGCCCAGCAGGGGATGCCGGCACTGGTCGCCGCCTGGGCGGCGTTATGGCTGATCTGCGCTGCATAGGGGTGGGTGGCGTCCAGCAGCAGCTCGATGCCTTCCGTACGGAGAAAGGCGGCCAGGCCTGCGGCGCCACCGTAGCCGCCAACCCTTACCTGGCAGGGCAGATCCTGGGGCACCCGGCCGAGGCCGGCGAGGCTGTAGAGGGCATCCGCCGGTAGTCGACGGGCGATGGCCAGGGCTTCGGTGGTGCCGCCGAGCAGGAGGATCTTCATGGGGTTGCTCCGACGATGCTGTGGGCGTGTACCCTCACCCCCGGCCCCTCTCCCAGGGGGAGAGGGGAGCAAAGCCGGTGCCTGGGATTGAGCTGCGGAGCAGGCGTCTTGGTCTCGCAGGCGGCGTTCTCGCCGGTCATTGCAGCTCGCTCAAAAAGACGAGTGGGCGTTAGCCCGGACGCCAGACTTCCAACCCACCACCGAACGACCCCCTCGCCCCTACGGGGAGAGGGCTGGGGTGAGGGGGCGAGGCGCTGCTTACCGCCGCGGATTAAAGGGCCATACCAAGCCACCCCCTCTCCCCTCGGGGAGAGGGTTGGGGTGAGGGGGCCACGTCCAACACTCACGACTTCACCACCTCCAGCAAGGTGATGGGCAGCGCTGCGCGCCAGGTGTCGAAGGTGCCGAGTGGTTGCGCCTGAGCCACCTGCAGGCGGGTCAGGTCGCCACCGTGGCGTTCGCGGAAGGCCACCAGGGCGGCCTCGGTCTGCAGGGTCACGGCATTGGCGACCAGGCGGCCGCCGGGCTTCAGGGCGTCCCAGCAGGCGTCCAGCACGCCGGGTGCGGTGAGGCCGCCGCCGATGAAGATGGCATCTGGCATGGCCAGGCCGGCCAGGGCCTCCGGCGCCTGGCCGGCCACCAGCTGCAGCGCCGGGGCGCCGAGCTGGTCGCGGTTGTGGAGGATATGCGCCTGGCGTCCGGGATCCGCTTCGATGGCCAGCACCCGACAACTAGGATGGCTGCGCGCCCATTCGATACCGATGGAGCCGCAGCCAGCGCCCACGTCCCACAGCAACTCGCCGGGGCGCGGCGCCAGACGGGCCAGGGTCACGGCGCGCACGTCTCTCTTGGTCAACTGGCCGTCGTGGCGATAGGCACTGTCTGGCAGACCGGCGGTGAGTGGCAGACCCGCCGCACCGGTCTCGCTCAGGACCTCGATGGCGACCAGGTTGAGCGCCGCCGCCTCGGCCAGCGACCAGTCCTGGGCACGACCAGCGATCCGTCTTTCCAGCGGGCCGCCCAGGTGCTCCAGCACCTGCAGCTGGCTGGCGCCGAAGCCCTGCTCCACCAGCAACTCGGCCAGGGCAGCGGGACTGCTACCGTCGTTGCTCAAGACCAGCAGCCGTGCGCCGGGGTGCAGGTGGCGCACCACGCCGGCCAGGGGGCGGGCCACCACCGACAGCAACGCCACCTCTTGCAGCGGCCAACCCAGGCGGGCAGCGGCCAGAGAATAGGAGGAGGGCGCCGGCAGCACCTGCAGCTCGTCGGCCGACAACTGGCGCGCAAGGCTGGCGCCGACGCCGAATAGCATGGGATCGCCGCTGGCCAGCACGCAGACCGGGGTGCCGCGCCGGTCCAGCACCGGGGCCAGGGCGAAGGGCTGCGGCCAGGGCTCGCGAGTGGCGCGAATGCAGGGTGGCAGCAGCGCCAGCTGGCGCGGACCGCCGATGACGACCCCTGCCTCCAGCAGGGCGCGGCGCGCCTGCTTGCCGAGGCCGGGGTAGCCGTCTTCGCCGATACCCACCACGGTCAGCCAGGGGATCATGAACACACCTCATCGAACGTCGGCCGACCGGGCGTTTTCAAGGGGTCGGGCAAAGCGGGCATAATAGCGTCTTTCCCGTCCAGCCCGACCTTCCGCCGTGAATCCTTCGCTTCCCTCCGCCATCGTCCCGCGGCCTTCGGCCTGTCCGGGCCTGTTGCGCATCGTGCCCGCGCGCGATGGCGGCCTGTGCCGGGTGAAGTTGCCGGGCGGTCGGCTCATGGCAGACCAGGCGCGGGCCATCGCTGCCGCCAGCGAGCGCTGGGCGACCGGTGTGCTGGAGCTGACCAATAGAGCCAATCTACAACTGCGGGGCGTGCGCCAGGATGGGGCCGACGCGTTGGTGGCTGCGCTGCAAGCTGCCGGTCTGGGCCCGGCCGATCCCGCCGCCGACGACGTGCGCAATCTGCTGCTCAGCCCCTCTGCCGGCCGCGATCCGCAGCAGCTGCAGGACGTCCGTCCCCTGGCCGCCGAACTGCTCGCCCTCCTGGAAGGCGACCGTCGACTGCATGGGCTATCGGCCAAGTTCGCCCTGCAACTGGACGGCGGCGAGGCCCTGGCGCGGCTCGATCATCCCCATGATGTCTGGCTGTCGGCTCGCGCTGAGGGCTTCGTGCTCGGCCTGGCCGGTACCCCTGCGGATGCGCCCCTGGGCCTGATCCCCGCGGGTCGCGAGGTAGCCACGGTGGCGACCCTGCTGCATCGCTTCCTTGACCTGGCCGGTCCCGAGCAGAGCCGCATGAGACAGCTGCTGGCGCAATATCCGGTCGAGGAGCTGCTGGCCGGTCTGGATCTGCTGCCGACTCCGAGCCACCCACGCGCGCCAGCGGAAATCGCCGGCCGCCTCGGTAGCCATCCTCAGCGGCAACCTGGCCTCTGCTGGGTCGGTGCCCAGCCCGCCCTGGGTCGTCTGCCGGCCACGACGTTGGCGGCAGGCGCCGACCTGGCCGAGCGCCTGGGCAACGGCGAATTGCACCTCACCCCCTGGCAGGGCCTGTTGCTGCCGGATGTATCTGTCGATCAGGCGCCCGAGCTGCTCGCCGCTCTGGCTGCCCTGGACCTGACCACCGACGCCGCCGCGCCCCTGGCCCGGCTGATCGCCTGTACCGGCAGCGTGGGCTGCGCCAAGGGCCAGGCCGATACCAAGGGCGATGCCCTGCGCCTGGCCGAGCGGCTACCGGCCGGCGTGGCGGTGCATCTCTCCGGTTGCCCGCGCAGTTGCGCCCTGGCTGGCCAGGCACCCCATACCCTGCTGGCCGTGGCCCCCGGCCGCTATGACCTCTTCGTGCACGACGCCACCCAGCCCGGTCCGGGCCGGCGACGCGCCATCCACCTTTCTCTCGACGAGGCCGCCGCCTGGCTGGCCCGGAGCCCTAGTGATGCTTGAGTACGAACGCGACGGCCAGGCGATCTATCGCCAATCCTTCGCCACCATCCGCGCCGAGGCCGATCTCTCGGCCATCCCTGCCGACCTGGAAAAGCTCGCCGTCCGGGTGATCCACGCCTGCGGCATGGTCGACGTGGTCCAGGACCTGGCCTTTTCCCCGGGCGCCGGCGCGGCCGGTCGCGCGGCCCTGGCGGCCGGTGCGCCCATCCTCTGCGATGCGCGCATGGTCGCCGAGGGTGTCACTCGCACCCGCTTGCCGGCGAATAACCAGGTGATCTGCACCCTGCACGACGAGGGTATCCGGGAACTGGCCATCGAGCGGGGCAATACCCGTTCCGCCGTGGCCCTGGAGCGCTGGCGGCCGCACCTGGCCGGCAGCGTGGTGGTGATCGGCAATGCCCCCACGGCGCTGTTCTACCTGTTGGAGATGCTCGACGCCGGCGCGCCCAAGCCGGCACTGATCCTGGGCATGCCGGTGGGCTTCGTCGGGGCGATGGAGTCCAAGGACGCCCTGGCCGCCGACAGCCGCGGCGTGCCCTATGTCATCGTCCGCGGCCGCCGCGGTGGCAGTGCCATGGCCGCCGCCGCGGTCAACGCCCTGGCCACGGAGGTGGAGTGATGGCCGGCCGCCTGCTCGGCCTGGGCGTCGGCCCCGGCGATCCGGAACTCATCACCCTCAAGGCCCTGCGCCTGCTGCAGGGCGCGCCGGTGGTGGCCTATTTCGTCGCCAAGGCCAAGGCCAACGTTGGCCAGGGCGGCAATGCCTATGGCGTGATCGAGGGCTATCTGCTGGACGGCCAGCAGCGCCTGCCGCTGGTCTATCCGGTGACCACCGAGAAGCTGGCGCCGCCGCTCTCCTACGAGACGGTGATCGCCGATTTCTACGACACCGCCGCCTCCCAGGTGGCCGACCACCTGGATGCCGGCCGCGACGTGGCGGTGATCTGCGAGGGCGATCCCTTCTTCTACGGCTCCTACATGTACCTGCACGACCGCCTGGCCGAGCGCTACGAAGCCCAGGTGGTACCGGGGGTCTGCTCCATGCTCGGTGGCGTGGCCATGCTCGGTCTGCCGCTGGTCTATCGCAACCAGACCCTCACGGTGCTCTCCGGGGTGCTCTCCGCCGAGGAACTCAAGGCGCGCCTGGCCAGCGCCGACGCCGCCGTGGTGATGAAGCTCGGCCGTAACTTCGAGAAGGTGCGCCAAGTCTTGCGCGAGCTGGGCCTGGACGAGCGCGCCCGCTATATCGAGCGCGCCACCATGAGCAACCAGCGCATCGTGCCGCTGGACGAGGTGGAGCCCATGGCCTCGCCGTATTTCTCGCTGGTGGTGGTGCCGGGGGTGAAATGGAAGGGTTGAGCCCGGCCATCGTCATCCTCGGCCCCGGTGCCCTGGCCACCGCCCGCCGCCTGCAGGCCGGCTTGCCGAGTAGCCAGGTGCACGGCCTCGCCGGACGGGTCGAGGGCGATGTGGGCTATAGCGCCTTCGGCGACCATCTGCGCGACCTCTATCGGCAACAGCGCCCGCTGGTGGTGCTATGCGCCGCCGGCATTGTCATCCGTACCCTGGCGCCGCTCTTGGACGACAAGACCGCCGAGCCGCCGGTGCTGGCGGTGGCCGAGGACGGCAGCGCCGTGGTGCCGCTGCTGGGCGGCCTGGCTGGGGCCAATCGCCTGGCCCGTCAGCTCGGTACGTTGCTGGACGTGGCCCCGGCCATCACCACCAGCGGCGAACTGAGATTCGGCACCTGCCTGCTCGATCCGCCGGTCGGCTATGCCCTGGCCGACGTTGACGTGGCCAAGCACCGGGTGGCCGATCTACTGGCCGGTGAGCCGGTGCGCATCGAGGGCGAGGCGCCCTGGCTGGACGAGGTGCCCCTGGCCCGCGATCCCGCCGCGCGGCAGCGCATCCTGGTCTCGCCACTGGCCAGCGCCGACGACCACACCCTGCTGATCCATCCCCGCGCGGTACTGGTGGCGGTGCGCGCCGATGCCAGCGCGACGGCCGTCAGCGAATTGCTCGCCAGCACCGGCTATGCGCCAGGTGCGGTGGCCGTGCTCCTGGCGCGGGCGGAAGACATGGCCGCGCCCGCCCTGGCCGAGCTGAGCCAGGCGCTGGATGTGCCGCTGAGATTCGTCGCTGCCGGCACCCCGGATTTCGCCCGGGCGACCGTGGACCGCGCCCAGGAGCGCGGCATCGCCCTGCATCTGCACCCGACGCCGCTGGACGCCGATGGAATCGGTCAGCGCCGCGGTCGTCTCAGCGTGGTAGGCCTCGGCCCCGGTGCGGCCGAACTCATGGCCCCGGTGGTGCGCCGCGCCCTGGACCAGGCCCAGGACGTGCTCGGCTATGCCACCTATGTGAAGATGGCCGGCCCCCTGCGCCCCGACCAACTAGCCCATGCCAGCGACAACCGCGAAGAGCTGCAGCGCGCCCGCCACGCCTTCGAACTGGCCGCCAGCGGTCGCCAGGTGGTCATGGTGTCGTCCGGCGATCCGGGCGTCTTCGCCATGGCCGCGGCGGTGCTGGAGGTGCTGGAAGGCGCCGATGACCCGCGCTGGGCGGCGGTGGAGCTGGAAATCCTGCCGGGTATCACCGCGGCCATGGCCAGCGCGGCCCTGGCGGGTGCGCCCCTGGGCCACGATTTCTGCCTGATCTCCCTGTCCGACAACCTCAAGCCCTGGGCGGTGATCGAGCAGCGCCTGCGCCAGGCCGCCGCGGCGGACCTGGCCATGGCCTTCTACAACCCCATCTCCAAGGCCCGTCCGCACCAGCTGGAACGGGCGCTGGACGTCCTGCGCAGCTGCCGCCCGGCGACCACCCCGGTGATCCTTGGCCGCGACGTCGGCCGGCCCGGTGGCGGTCTCGAATACACCAGCCTCGGCGCCCTGCGCAGCGACAGGGTGGATTCGCGCACCCTGGTGATCCTCGGCTCCAGCCATACCAGGCGTTTCCCTCGGGCCGACGGCGGCGAATGGGTCTACACGCCGCGCTGGTACGATCCGGATTTGTTATAAAGTAACGTCAAGTGCTTGAAGATTGGTCGCCGCTGGCCTAACGTCGGCGACCCCTCACGTTCCCTGGCGGGAAGCCGGTGCAAATCCGGCGCGGTCGCGCCACTGTGAGTCTCCTCCGGGAGATGAGCCAGACCTTGCCAGGGGATAACCATCATCCACAAGGGACGCGTCATCCCAAGGAGAGTCCATGCTTCGCCGTCTTTCGCCGCTGCTAGCCGCTGCGGCACTGTCCGTTTCGTCCTTCACCGCTCAGGCCGCCACCCACTATCCGCTTACCGTCCACAACTGTGGTCGCGACCTGGTCTTCGAGCGCGCGCCGCAGCGCGTGGTCAGTATCGGCCAGGCCAGCACCGAGCTGCTCCTGAGCCTGGGCGTGGGGCCGCGCCTGGTGGGCACTGGCGTCTGGTTCGGCGCCTTGCCCGCGAATCTGCAGGCAGAGGGCAAGGGCATCCCGCGCCTGGCCGACAACGCGCCCAGCTTCGAAGCCGTGGTCGGCACCCGGCCGGACCTGGTGGCGGCGCAGTACACCTATCACGTCGGTCCCGGTGGCGAGGTGGGCGACTTCCCGCGCTTCGCCGACCTGGGCATCGCCGCCTACGTGGCGCCCAGCGACTGCGAGGGCAAGGCGGTGACCGCCGATTCCAACAGCGACGGCAGCCGTAGCGCGCCCTTCGACATGCAACTGGTGACCCGTGAGGTGCACGAGCTGGCGGCCATCCTGGATGTGCAGCCGGCCGGCGACCGCCTGGCGGCTGATTTGGACCGGCGCATCGCCGCCGCTGGCGAGAAAGCCAAGGCTGCCGGGGTGCAGGGACGTTCGGTGCTGTTCTGGTTCTCCAGTACCCGCCTGGAAGGCGATCCCTGGGTGGCCGGCAACCTCGGTGCGCCCGCCTGGATCGCGCGCGCCCTGGGGCTGCGCAACGTGGTGGACAGCGCCGAAGAGTGGCCGGCGGTGAGCTGGGAGCGCATCGCCGCCCTGGACCCGGACTATATCGTGGTGGCGCGCATGGACCGCCGCCTGTACCCAGCCGACGACGTGGACAAGAAACTGGCCTTCCTGCGCAGCGATCCTCTGACCCGCGAATTGCGCGCGGTGCGCGAGAACCATCTGCTGGTGGTGGACGCCCCGACCCTCAACCCCTCGCTGCGGGTGGTGGATGGCGTCGAGGCCCTGGCCAGCGACCTGGCCAAGCCCAAACCATGAGCCTGCCCCTGGCGGCCGAAGGCGCCCGGCCCTGGCGCTGGCTGCTGGGCCTGGCCGCCGTGCTGGCGCTGGCCGCCAGTGTGGTGTTCGCGGCCTCCTTCGGCGAGATGCCCATCGCCCCTCTGACCAGCCTGCTGGCCATCGCCAATGGCCTTGGCCTGGGGCCCTATCCGGTGGAGCGCATCGTCCAGGGCATCGTCTGGGAATACCGCTTCAGCCGCGCCCTGGTGGCGGCCTGCTGCGGCGCGGGCCTGGCGGTGTCCGGCGCCATCCTCCAGGCGCTGCTGCGCAACGCCTTGGCCGAACCCTATGTGCTGGGGCTGTCGGCCGGAGCCTCCACCGGCGCGGTGCTGGTAATGCTGCTGGGCGTCGGCGGCGGGGTGCTCGGGGTCTCCCTGGGCGCCTTCCTTGGCGCCATGCTGGCCTTCACCGTGGTGCTGCCTTTCCTGGGCAGTGGCGGCAGCACCCGCATCATTCTCGCCGGGGTCGCCGCCTCTCAGCTGTTCAACGCCCTGACCGCCTATATCGTCGCTACCGCGGCCAATGCCGAGCAGGCGCGTAGCGTCATGTTCTGGCTGCTCGGCAGCCTGTCCGGGGTGCGCTGGCCGGATGTCTGGCTGGCCGGCGCCGTGGTCCTGGGTGGCCTGTTGGTCTGCCTCGCCTGCGCCCGGGCGCTGGATGCCTTCGCCTTCGGCGAGGACGCCGCCGCCAGCCTGGGAGTAGCGGTGGGACCGCTGCGCCTGCTGCTCCTGGCGGTCACCGGCCTGATCACCGCCTGCCTGGTCAGCCTGGTAGGGGCGGTGGGTTTCGTCGGCCTGGTGATTCCCCATGTGGCGCGCTTCCTGGTGGGCCCCGGCCATGGTCGCCTGCTGCCCACCTGCGCCCTGACCGGCGCCCTGTTCATGGTGCTGGCCGATATCGTCGCCCGTACCCTGGTGGCCAAGCAGACCCTGCCCATCGGCGTGGTCACCGCCCTGGTCGGGGCGCCGGCCTTCGCCTTCATTCTCTATCGCGCGCGGGAAGTCCGATGAGCCTGGCCGCCCGTGACGTGGCCTGGAGCGCCGGTGGCCAGCCGATCCTGCGCGGGGTGACCCTGCAGGTGCAGCCCGGCGGCGTGCTCGGCCTGCTCGGCCCCAACGGCTCGGGCAAGTCCAGCCTGTTGCGACTCTTGGCCGGGCTACGGCGACCGGAGGAGGGGGAGGTCAGCCTCGACGAGACCCCGCTGAATCAGTTGCGGCGCCGCGACCTGGCCCGCCGGGTGGCCCTGGTGGAGCAGCAGGCCGGCACCGAGGCCGACCTCTCGGTGGCCGAGGTGGTGCGCCTGGGCCGTACGCCCCATCGCGGCCTGCTCGACGCCTGGAGCGCCCGCGACGCCGAGGTCTGCCAGCGCGCCCTGGCCCAGGTGGGGCTGGTCGACAAGGCCGGGCGCCGCTGGCACAGCCTTTCCGGCGGCGAACGCCAACGCGCCCAGATCGCCCGTGCCCTGGCCCAGGAGCCCAGCGAACTCTTGCTGGACGAACCCACCAACCACCTCGATATCCAGCACCAGCTGGAGATCCTCGACCTGGTTCGCCGCCTGCCGGCCACCTGCGTGCTGGCCATCCACGACCTCAACCTGGCCGCGCTGTTCTGCGATCGCCTGGTGGTACTGCGCGACGGCCGCCTGGTCGCCGAGGGTACGCCAGCCGAGGTGCTGACAGCCGAGCTGATCCAGCAGGTGTGGGGGGTGCGAGCGCGGGTAGAACGCGAGCGGGACTCGGGGCGACTCTACATCCGTTACGACGTAGCCTGACTCTGTCGCCGGTTGTTAGGATTTGTCCAGGTCGCGCGCCGTCGACCGACGTAGCATCTTTTCCAGGCCGCAGCACACCCGGAGAAGGCGCCATGCTTCATTCGATTCAGTATCTGAGAGCCGCAGCGGCCCTGATGGTGGTGCTGCACCACATCGCCATAAAGGGTCAACAGTACGGCAGCGACGCCTTCAGCTTTCTCACCGTAGGGCAGTTCGGCGTCGATCTGTTCTTCATCATCTCTGGCTTCATCATGTGCCATACCACCCACGGCAAGAACCTGAGTTTTGGGCGGTTCATGCTCGCCCGTGTCCAGCGGATTCTGCCCCTGTACTGGCTGTTCACGGCGGTAGCTTTGCTGCTCTGGCTGAGCTTTCCCAACATGGTCAATGCGGGTGGGGGCGAGACCAGCATCTGGGCATCCTGGCTCCTGGCACCCAATGGGATGAGATATCTGGTCGATAACGGCTGGACACTCCGCTATGAATTCCTGTTCTACCTGATCTTCGGTCTGTCCTTGATGCTGACCAAGGGTAAACGGCAATTACTAGTGGCTAGCGTATTGCTCCTATTGGCGCTGACTGGCCTGCTGGTGAAGCCAGAGAACTCCTGGCTGCAGTTTCTGCTGGACCCTCTGCTGCTGGAATTTCTGATGGGGATTGCCGTATTCCACCTTTGGCGGTCCGGACACCTGGGACGTTGGCCGCTTTCGTTGCTAGGGCTGGTTGGGTTGGTCGCCTTGATCTATCAGAACGACCAGGGGCTGGTCGAAACACCTCTTGGGCGCGTCTTCAGTGGGGGGCTGCCCATGATGCTGATCTGCCTGAGCGTGGTGGGGGCCGAGGATCGGCTTTCTGGTTGGCGCAACATGTTTAAACCGCTGGAGCGCCTGGGTGACAGTTCTTACTCGCTCTATCTTTCCCACGTGTTCGTCTTGAGTCCGCTCGCTAGAGTCGCCCAGAAAGTAGGGATATTGGGCGGCTGGTCTTTCGGTGGCCTGCTCTTGGTGGGAGCGCTGCTGGTGGGCTGGCTGTGTTATGCCTGGGTAGAACGGCCATTGAATGCCTGGGCGAAACAGTGGGGGGGCGGTGTTCTGCATCGGAGCGCCCGTAGCGTGTAGCAGACGTTGCTCCTGTCTAGGCGAAGCAAGATTCTTATTAAGGATAATACCTATGCCTCTTGATGTTCCTGGTTATGTATCGGTGCTCGATTTCTACCAAGGTGAGGCGGATTACACCGAGGCTTTCCGCAAGGCCATCGACTCGCTGCAGGGTGGAGGAATTGTCTTGGTTCCCCAGGGGGTATTCTACGCCCAGCAAATCGTTCTGAAGCGCAACGTGATAATCGAGGGATTAGGCGTCGGTGCGACCGAACTCGCCCAATCACCTGGTGCGAATTGCGACTTTCTGATCAGTGAGAACTTCGATGCCTTGACGGGTTCGGGAAAGACCGTTGCAACTGATGGGCGTGTACCGTCTTGGTTCGGTATCAAGGACCTGAGGATAAATGGCAATGGAGCGAACCAACAACAGGGACGAGGAATCGCTTGGTATGGCTGCGCCATTCTGATGAAAGGAGAGGTTCTGGTTCAGAACTGCTTCGATGACAATGTCTACACCGAATACGCCAGTACGAGCGGTTCAGGTACTTGGCAGGGGCAGGAAGAGGGATTCATCGATAAGCTTACCTCCATGCGCAGTCGACAGGGGTGGGGATGGCGCAACCGTGGCCCGCATAACTCGGTAGTGACAAGCTTCATTGCTGGATACAACAAGGCGGGGGGCTATATTTCGGAAACTCAGGCGGGAAAGTTCGATGGAAACGTGACCGAGATCGGTCATCTACATACCTACGCGAACGCCAACGGTAATGGTGATGCTGGAGCTATCCTGGGTTCTACGACCGCCATCGCTCATTGGATAATCGATGGCGACTATGGTCGAGTCACGGCATCCAACTGCCAATTTGGAAGGATAAAGCTGATCAATGGCGGTCAGTCAAATGACGGTCTGAATCTGGTGGGGAACTACAACAATGTAGGAAGCTTTCACGGCTCTATGTATTCAGGTACTGAAGGTTATGCGGTGCTCAAGGTCTCGGGTAATGGCAATACATTTGCAGTGGCCAAGTTTTTCGGTCAGCTTGGAAAGCATAAGGGCTTGATCGTTTCTGGTTCTGGAAATAGTTTGACGAATTTTTATGCGAGGGAGTGCTCGGTCGGTATAGACGTTTCCGGTAGTCTAAATACGGTCAGTGGCAAGGTTTTACTGTCCTATGTGGCTGGTTTGAATTACCAACTGCCGGTGGACACTCATGCTGGAAAGAATTCGCTGGATCTGGATATTTATTCGATCCAAGGCGCCTATATTACGGGGGATCGGCCAGCTGATCAGTTGGATAGATTTCAGATTCGTGCCACGGGACTAATAGCAAGTGGTCGAACGAATGTTGAGTTGGAGAGCGCCTACTTTCCTCTGGATACCACTGCTGTCCAGATGATCAGTGTGCCCCATGGGCTGCTTTATGTGCCGACCAGAAAGTCGGTAAGTTTGACCCTCTTGGGTGGGCTACCTGCGGATGCAGTTTTCGTGGAAGTAAGAATGAAGGTGATAGATTGTAACGACGAAGTCATAAGGATTCAGATAAAAGTTCCTCAAGCTGCGGCGACTGGTAGTGTCGCTCGTCTGGGTGTCAAGGTTGTCATCTGATGGAGTATTTGACGTTGAGTGGCTCTGAGCGACCAGTTGTTCTCACCTTCGTGAGCCAGGTTCTGTACGAAAATTCGCCGAGCGAAGGTCAGGCGAGGCCTAGGCGGCCCCGCGAAAAAGGCTGAGGAAGCGGATCGGAGTCGCGCTCGACCGGGCTCGCGAACGAGTTTACGAGCGGTAAATGAGCATTCCGACGGGGCCGCCTAGGCGGGGCTGGCTATCCAGGCCTTTTTCAATGAAGCATCACCGAGCGCAGGTATTTCTCGTACAGAACCTAATCCTGAACGCATGACCCAACTGAAGCCTGCTCTAAGCCAGTTGTAACATTCACTGTCAGCTCTGCTCACCGTCTAGCCATTGCGATAATCGCCCCTTCGCTCGATAATCGGCCAAAAGCCTGCCGAGGATAGGGTCTATGGACGATAACCGCACCGCTCATGCCACGGGCCTGCCGCCGTTGGCGGCGCCGCCGATCATCGCCTCGCCGGCCAAGCGCATCGAGGCCTTCGCCGGCGACCCGAATTTCATGACCTCCCTGGCCCGTGGCCTGGCGGTGATCCATGCCTTCCAGGAGCGCAAGCGCCAGCTGACCATCGCCCAGATCAGCCACCGCACCGAGATCCCTCGCGCGGCGGTGCGGCGCTGCCTGCATACCCTGATGAAGCTGGGCTACGTCACCACCGATGGCCGCACCTATTCGCTGTTGCCCAAGGTGCTGACCCTGGGCCATGCGTATCTGTCGTCCACGCCGCTGGCGGTCACCGCCCAGCCGGTGCTCGACCGCCTCAGCGAACAACTGCACGAGGCCTGCTCCATGGCCACCCTGGAGGGCGACGAGATCCTCTACATCGCCCGCTCGGCCACGCCGCAGCGGCTGATCTCGGTGGATCTCAGCGTCGGTAGCCGGCTGCCGGCCTACTGCACCTCCATGGGCCGCATCCTGCTCGCCGCCCTGGACGATGCCGCCTTGCACGACTACCTGGACCACGCCGATCTGCAGGCCAAGACCAGCCGCACCCTCTACCAGCGCCCGGCGCTCATCGAGTGCCTGGGCCAGGTACGCCAGCAGGGCTACGTAGTGGTCGACCAGGAATTGGAGGTGGGGCTGAGATCCCTGGCGGTACCCCTGCGCGATGCCGCCGGCCAGGTGCTGGCGGCGCTCAACGTCGGCACCCATGCCAGCCGGGTCAGTCGTCAGGAGCTCGAGACGAAATTCCTGCCGGTGTTACTGGCGGCCAGCGAAGAACTAAGTACGCGGCTCTTCCACTAAGGTAGAGAGCACGTACTGGAGCGGTTTCACGATACCTTTCAGGTATGGGGGAAAACCTGGCGGGTATTGGACAGGCTCTGGCGCGGCTGCGCATCCTGGCGGCATAACAACAAACTGCCAGGAGTATCGCCATGGACAGGATCTTGCTGAGCGAACGCAGCCAGGTCTTCGCCGCCTGCACCCCCGGCCAGGTTTCGGAATACGTCGGTCGCCATCTCGGCAACCATCGCCTGCAGATCCCGCGCGCCACTGCCGCCCGGGCCAGTCTCGCCCATCGCAGCTTCGCCGCCCTCGACCTCTGCCGGCTGCACTATGCCGGCCAGGTGCGCATCCTGGCGCCGGCGCTGCCCTGGGTGCGCAACGCCAGTCGCGCCGAGGTGGGGGCGGCCTTCGCCGATTGGGGCCTGGCGGCGCGGACCCTGGTGGCTGCCATTGAAGCACCAACGCTCTGGGCGCTACACGACATCGAGGAACTGCCCTATTACGTGCACGGCCGCGCCGCGCTACTGGGCGATGCCGCCCACGCCATGCTGCCGCACCAGGGCGCCGGTGCCGGCCAGGGCCTGGAAGACGCCTGGTTCCTGCGCGAGCTGCTGGTCGATCCGCAGCTGACGCGCGACAACCTCGACCAGGTACTCCAGGCTTACCAGCGCTGGCGCCTGCCCCGGGCCTGCCGCACCCAGCGCACCTCCTGGGAGGCTGGCGAACTCTATGAGTACCGCGATCCGGCAACCGGCCAGGATGAAGCCCGTCTGGGGCAGACCCTGGCCAGGCGCTTCGACTGGTTGTGGCAGCACGATCTGCTGGACGATGTGCGGGCGGCGAGGCGCTGGCTGGGCTGGACGCTGCAACCTGCCTAAGGGGCAAGAAAATGGTCGATTATCGGTCATCGAGCCGATAATCGAATTGTCAGTCTCTTGTAGTTGGGCTTAACGTCGGCGCAGTGGCGCAATACGCCGATAACAACAACATGAGCAGACCACCATGACCCAAACTCTCGATGGGGCCGCCATGCCCCTGGCCGGCAGTCCCGCGCCGGCCGTGTCCGGCACCCTGGACGTCCAGCAGTTCATCAATCGCCAGGCCCTCTCGGCCTATCAGTGGCGCATCGTCGCCCTGTGCTTTCTCATCGTCTTCCTCGATGGCCTGGATACCGCCGCCATGGGCTTCATCGCGCCGGCGCTGTCGGTGGACTGGGGTGTGCCGCGCGCCAGCTTGGGCCCGGTGATGAGCGCCGCCCTGGGCGGCATGGTCTTCGGCGCCCTCGGCTCCGGGCCGCTGGCCGACCGCTTCGGCCGCAAGGGCGTGCTGGTGGTGGCCACCTTCATCTTCGGCGGCTTCAGCCTGCTGTCGGCCTTCAGCGCCAACCTCGAACAACTGGTGATCCTGAGATTCCTCACCGGCCTGGGCCTCGGCGCGGCCATGCCCAACGCCACCACGCTGCTGTCGGAATACACCCCCGAACGGCTCAAGTCGCTGCTGGTGACCAGCATGTTCTGCGGCTTCAACCTGGGCATGGCCGGCGGCGGTTTCGTCTCGGCCTGGATGATTCCGGCCTATGGCTGGCACAGCCTACTGGTGCTCGGCGGCGTGCTGCCGCTGGCCCTGGCGGTGGTCCTGCTGCTCTGGCTGCCCGAGTCGGCGCGTTATCTGGTGGTGCACGGCAAGAGCGCCGAGCGCATCCGCCGGGTATTGGCGCCCATTGGTCGCGAGGCCGCCGAGGCGCGGCATTTCGTGGTGCCGGAGCAGAAAACCGTCAAGGCCGGCAACGTCTTCGCGGTGATCTTCAACCGCAGCTACAGCGCCGGCACCCTGCTGCTGTGGCTGACCTATTTCATGGGCCTGGTGATCGTCTATCTGCTCACCAGCTGGCTGCCGACCCTGATGCGCGACGCCGGGGCCAGCCTGGAGCAGGCCGCCCTGATCGGTGCGCTGTTCCAGTTCGGCGGGGTGCTCAGCGCGGTCTTCGTCGGCTGGGCCATGGACAGGTTCAATCCGCACAAGGTCATCGGCCTGTTCTACGCCCTGGCCGGAGTCTTCGCCTACTGCGTCGGCCAGAGCCTGGGCCAGGTCGCCCTGGTGGCCACCCTGGTGCTGGTGGCCGGCATGTGCATCAACGGCGCCCAATCGGCCATGCCCTCGCTGGCGGCGCGCTACTACCCGACCCATGGCCGCGCCACCGGCGTGTCCTGGATGCTCGGCATCGGCCGTTTCGGCGCCATCACCGGTGCCTGGATGGGCGCGACCCTGCTGGGCCTGGGCTGGACCTTCACCCAGGTGCTCACCGCGTTGCTGCTACCCGCGGCCCTCGCCGCTTTGGCGGTGCTGATCAAGGGGGTGGTCAGCCACGCCGACGCGACCTGAGGCAGTATCTCCGTCCGCCCGTTGTTCACGGGCGGACGCTAGTCGCAGACGCTGCCACCGCGTAAAGTTGCACCCTTTGGCCGCTTCGCCGGTTGCCTGCTGCAAGGCGGCCCAGACGTCTCAAGGGGTTCCATGAAAGGTTTCGCTCTCGGTCGGCAGTGGGCTGCACGGCTAGTAACGCTTATCGCTTGCTTTCTGATTGCACCGGCTTTCGCCGAGACCCGTCAGGTCACCGACGTCCTCGGTCGCAGCGTGACCCTCGAGGTCCCCGCCAAGCGGGTGGTGCTGGGCTTCCACTTCGCCGACTACCTGGCCGTGGGCGGCCCCCACGCCTTGGACACCGTCGTCGGCATCTCCCGCGGCGCCTGGGAGCGCAAGACGCCCGGCACCTGGCGGGAGTATGTCGCCAAGCTGCCGTCCCTGGCCGAGCTGCCCGACGTCGGCGAGGTGGAAACCAACAGCTTCTCGGTGGAAAAGGTGCTCAGCCTCAAGCCTGACGTGGTGGTGCTGGCCGCCTGGCAATTCCAGGCGTTGGACAGCGAGGTCAAGCGCCTGGCGCAACTGGGCATCCCGGTGGTGGTGATCGACTACAACGCCCAGACCCTCGAACGCCACCTGGCTTCCACCCGCCTGCTCGGCATCCTCACCGGCCAGGAGGCGCGGGCCGCCGAGCTGGCCGACCTCTATGCCAAGGCGGTGGAAGAGGTCCAGACGCGCATCGCGGCGGCCCAGCGGCCCAAGCCGCGGGTCTACGTCGAATTCGGCAACAAGGGCCCGGCCGAATATTCCTTCACCTACGGGCAGAACATGTGGGGCGCCCTGGTGACCCTGGCCGGCGGCGACAACATCGCCGC
This sequence comes from Pseudomonas oryzihabitans, assembly GCF_006384975.1. Lineage (NCBI taxonomy): Bacteria > Pseudomonadati > Pseudomonadota > Gammaproteobacteria > Pseudomonadales > Pseudomonadaceae > Pseudomonas > Pseudomonas oryzihabitans. The sequence goes on along the minus strand of NZ_CP021645.1, from coordinate 2,977,223 downwards.
GCCCTTCGTGCAGTGGTGGGGCGTGATGAATCCGGAGCAGGTGCTCCTGGCCCAGCCGCAGGTCATCTTCATCTCTGGCCGCGAAGACAACAGCAATCCCACCGCGCTGCCCATGGGGCCGGGCGTGACGGCGGAAGATGCCCGCAGCCATCTACGCGCCTTCATGCAACGGTCGGGCTGGGCCAATCTGCCGGCCATTCGCGACGGCCGTCTCTATGGTGTCTATCAAGGCGCCTCGCGCAGCCTGGAAGACTTCGCCATGCTGCAATTCATCGCCAAGCAGCTCTATCCGGATCTGTTCCAGGACCTGGACCCCATGGCCAACTACCGGGAGTATTACCGGCGCTACCTGCCGATCCAGCCCCAGGGCACCTTCGCCATAGGGCTGGCGCCATGACGGCTGCCTCGACCGCCGGCCACGGCGACGCCATCGCCGAGCAGCGCGCCCGCGAGCGCCGCCGCTGGCGAGCCTGCTGGGTGTTTCTCGCCTTGACCCTGATCGGTTTGGTGTTGGACATCGCCACCGGTCCTTCGCTGCTCTCGCCGCTGGAGGTGCTCAGGTCGCTGACCGGCCTGGGCGAACGCCAGCCGATGACCGACGCCATCGTCCGCGACCTGCGCCTGCCCGTCGCCCTGATGGCCCTGGCGGTGGGCGCCGCGCTCGGCGCCGGTGGGGCGCAGATGCAGACGCTGCTCAACAATCCCATGGCCAGCCCCTACACCCTGGGCATGGCCGCCGCCGCCGGCTGCGGCGCCGCCCTGAGTCTGGCGCTGGGCAGCTTCGGCCTGGGCGCGCTGATCGGCGTGCCGCTGGGCGCCTTCGTCTTCGCCATGCTGGCGGCGTTGTTCCTGTTCGCCCTGGCCTCGCTCAAGCGCACCGGTAGCGACACCATCATCCTCGGCGGCATCGCCCTGCTGTTCCTCTTCCAGTCGCTGTTGTCGCTGGTGCAGTTCCTGTCCTCGCCGGAGTTGTCGCAGCAGATCCTGTTCTGGCTGTTCGGCAGCCTGGGTCGCGCCACCTGGACCACCCTGGCCATCGTCAGCGGGGTGACCCTGCTGTGCTGCCTGCTGCTGCTGGGCGATGCCTGGAAGCTGGCCGCCCTGCGCCTGGGCGAGGCCCGCGCCGCCAGCCTGGGCGTGGACATTCGCCGGCTGCGCCTCAAGGTGCTGATCCTGGTGGCGGTGATGACCGCCACGGCGACCAGCTTCGTCGGGGTGATCGGCTTCGTCGGCCTGGTCGCCCCGCACATCGCCCGCTGGCAGGTGGGCGAGGACCAGCGCTTCCTCCTGCCCCTGTCGGCCCTCTGCGGCGCCCTGATGCTGTCCTTCGCCTCGGTGCTGTCCAAGTCCATCCTGCCGGGCGCGCTGTTTCCCGTGGGCATCGTCACCGCCATCGTCGGGGTGCCCTTCCTGCTCTGGCTGATCTTCGCTCCGCGCAGGCCCACGCCATGATCCGTATCCATGAACTGACCCTGAAACGCGGCGATCGCCAGGTGATCACCGGGCTGTCCACCGAGCTGCACGCCGGGCGGGTCCATGTGATCCTCGGCCCCAACGGCACCGGCAAGACCACCCTGCTGCGCGCCCTGGCCGGTGACCTACCCCTGGCCGCTGGCCGGATCGAGCGTGGCGAGCGGCGGCTGGTCGCGGGTGCCTCAGCCCGTGCGCAACGCGAGGGCTGGCGCCAGGGCGTGGCCTACATGCCGCAGGATTCCCATGCCGAGGCGGCGCTGTCGGTGCTGGAGACGGTGGCCATGGGCAGCCTGGAACGGCTGACCCTGCATCTGGACGATGACCTGCTGCGGCGAGCGCTGGGCAAGCTGGAGGAGGTGGGCATCGCCCACCTGGCGTCGCGCCAGCTCGGTGCCTTGAGCGGTGGCCAGCGGCAACTGGTGTTCTTCGCCCAGGTGCTGATGCGGGAGCCTGAGGTGATGCTGCTGGACGAACCGGTCAGTGCCTTGGATCTGCGCCACCAGATCAACCTGCTGGACCGGGTGCGCCACGAGACCCGGCTGCATGACCGGGTGACCGTGGTGGTACTGCACGACCTCAATCTGGCCTGCCAGTACGCCGATTCGCTGCTGGTGCTGGTCGACGGCGGCTTGCTGGCTGCGGGTGCCCCCGCCAGCATCGTCACCGCCGATCTGCTCGAAGCCACCTACGGCGTGGCGGTGGACATCCTGCACGACCGCCAGGGCCGGCCGGTGGTCCAGCCGCTGGCCGGTCAGGCCTTCAACGAGGCCTGACCGCCGTGGAACATCAGAAGGTGTAGGTGAAGCCCGCCTGCACCGTCCGCGGCTCGCCCGGATAGCTGTAGGCGTTCCAGGAGCTCTCGTCGTAACCCTTGTTGAAGACGTTGCGCACGTCCAGGTTCAGCCGCAGGTGCGCGTCGACCTGGTAGAAGCTCAGCAGGTCGGTGACCGTGTAGCTGTCCATCTTGTAGTCGCTGACGGCGGTCTTCTGGCCTTCGCGGGCGCCCACGTAGCGGATGTTGCCACCCAGGCCCAGGCCGCGTAGCGCGCCATCGTGGAATTCGTAGACGTTGAGCAGGTTGACGGCATTGCGCGGGATGTTGGTCAGGCGGGTGCCGCTGGGCAGGCTGTTGTCCTTGGTCACCTCGGCGTCGGTATAGGCATAGCCACCGAGGATGCGCCAGTTGCGGGTCAGGTCGCCGGCCACGTTGAGTTCGAAGCCGCGGCTGCGTACCTCGCCTGCGGCGACGCTGAAGTTGGGATCGACCGGATCCAGGGTCAGGACGTTTTCCTTGACCGTATGGAAGATCGCCGCATCGACGCTCAGGCGACCGCCCAGCGCTGCCCACTTCAGGCCCAGTTCATAGGCCTTGCCCTCTTCGGGATCGAAACCGCCACCCTGGCGCGCCGCGCCGGTGTTGGGCTTGAACGACTTGGAGGCGCTGCTGTAGAGCGCCAGCTCCGGGGTGAGGTCGTAGCTTGCGCCCAGGCGCGGGGTGACGGCGGTGTCGTCGTTGGACCAGCTCTGGCCGCCGGCCACGAAGTTGTCGTAGTCGTGCTCGAAGCGTTCCAGACGCACGCCGCCCAGCAGCTTGAGGCGGTCGGTGACAGCGAGCTGGTCCTGCACGAAGGCGGCCCAGCTCTTGAGCGTCTCGTGATCGTGGGTGGGGGTGCGGGTCAGCGCCGGGCGCGGCTGGCCCAGGACCGGATCGACCAGGTTGACCGTGTAGACGCCGGTACCGCCCGCGGAGCGCTGGATGATAGAGCGGTAGTCGTAGTCCTCCACCTCCACGCCGGTGACCAGGGTGTGGCCCAGGCCGAAGGTGTCGAAGTGACCGGTCAGGTTCAACTGCAGGTCGCGGTCGCTCCACTCCAGGTTACGGTAGCTGAAGTTGCGGCCCAGGATCACGCCATTGGCCTGCACGCCGTTGGCTTCCACGGCATTGCCCTTGAGGCTGCCGTCCAGGTACTGGAAGCCGCCAGCCAGGGTCCAGGCGTCATTGAGCTGATGCTCGAAGCGCAGCTGGTAGGTCTCGCTGTCGTTGTGCAGCAGGTTGGTGGTGCCCTTTTCCCAGGCGTTGGTGGAGCGGCTGGCCTCGGCGCGCTGGGCCAGATAGTTGGTTCGCCCGCGATCCAGGGGAGCGTTGTTGCGGATGATGTCGGCCTCGAAGGTGATCAGGGTGGCATCGGTGGCCTGCCAGCTCAGCACCGGGGCGACTTCGTAGCGCTCGGTGTGCACGTCGTCGCGGAAGGTGTCGCCGCCTTGGGCGATCAGGTTGAGGCGATAGGCCAGGCGGCCGTCCTCGTCTACCGGGCCGGTGGTGTCCAGGGTGCCGCGCTTCTGGCCCTGGTCGGTGAATTGGCTGCCGATAGTGGTCTTGCGCTCGCCCAGCGGCTGCTTGGTGATCACATTGAAGGTGCCGCCCGGATCGCTGCGGCCATAGAGGGTGGCCGCCGGGCCGCGGAGTACTTCGACGCGCTCCAGGAGGGCGGCATCCGGCGCACTGGGATAGCCACGGTTCATGGGGAAGCCGTTGCGGAAGTACTCGGCGCTGGTGAAGCCGCGCACCGTGTAGTTGGTCAGGCCCTGGCCGCCGAAGTTGTTGCCGCGGCCCACGCCGCCGGCCAGGTCCAGTGCCTGCTGCAGACTGGTGGCGGAGACGTCGGTGAGCGCCTCGCGCGAGACCACGCTCACCGACTGCGGCGTTTCATGCAATGGGGTGTCGGTCCGGGTGGCGCTGCTGGAGCGTTCGGCCTTGTAGCCTTGCACCGGGCCGGTGGGCGATTCCGTCGTTCCCGTGATGGTGAGATCGGACAGGGCCTGGGGCGATTCGTCCGCCGTCTGGGCGAAGCCGTGGATGGGCAGGGCACAAAGGGGCAGTAGGGAAAGGGCAGGGACCAGCCGGCGCATGGTTATCGTCCAAAGAAATGGGAGGCGGATTCTAGAGCGGCTTAAAAGAGGGATACAACTGCGATTCGTTACCACCTGCGATGAATTTCGGTTTGTTTGTCGGATGTCTGCCGAGTGACTGAGCCGAGTAGGCTCAAGGCCGGTCCGCAGGGTGCTTGGCGTCAGGTATTCAGCCAGGGCCGGCCATTTGGCGTAGCATGCCGGTCCCTTTTCGTCAGCGACCGTCCATGAATACCGCCACCCTTGCCCAGCTCACCACGCTGCTCCTCGCCGCGCTCGACCCGCCGCCCGCTGAAGCGCGCCGCCTGATCCATGGCCGCGGCCGGCTATTGCCGGGGCTCGAGCAACTCACCGTCGACTGGCTGGAAGGCGTGGTGCGGGTGGGGCTGTTCCGCGAGTTGCCCGCGGCTGAACTGGACGCCCTGCGCACCAGCCTGGCGGCCCTGGCCGTGACGCCGGCCTGGGCTGCCAGTGCCGCCTTCAGCCTGCTCCTGCAGCACCGTTATCGCCTCGACGCCGCCAGCGAAGCCCTGATCGGTGCACCGGTGGGCGAGCAGGTCATCCATGAGGACGGGCTGAAATTCGGCCTGGATCTCTCCCGGCACCAGAACATGGGCCTGTTTCTCGACATGCGCCTTGGCCGGCGCTGGGTGCGCGAACAGGCGGCCGGACTGCGGGTGCTCAACCTGTTCGCCTATACCTGCGGCTTCTCGGTGGCAGCCCTGGCTGGTGGGGCGAACCAGGTCGTCAACCTGGACATGGCCCGCGGTCCCTTGACCCGCGGTCGCGAGAATCATCGCCTCAATGGCCATGACCTGGGCAAGGTCAGCTTTCTCGGCCACGAACTGTTCAAGTCCTGGGGCAAGGTGCGCAAGCTGGGGCCCTACGACCTGGTGATCGTCGATCCACCGAGCTTCCAGCAGGGCAGCTTCGCCCTGACCAAGGACTACGCCCGCATCCTGCGCCGCCTGCCCGAGCTGCTCACGCCCGGCGGCCGGGTCCTGGCCTGCGTCAACGACCCCGGCGTGGGCGCGGATTTCCTCATCGCCGGCATGGCCCAGGAGGCACCGAGCCTGGCCTTCGTCGAGCGCCTGGCCAATCCACCGGAATTCGCCGATGAAGATCCCGAAGGTGGGCTCAAGGTGCTGGTGTTCCGGCAGGGCTGAGCACCTGGCTGCCCGATAACGCCGTAGGTTGGCGCTGAGCGCAGCGAAGCCCTCAGCCGCGTAGGGTGGATAACGGCGCAGCCTTATCCACCGCCTTAGGCCGGGCCTGCCAGTGGAAAACGCTGCGCGGTTTTCCACGCTACGCCTGGATCGCGGCCATGGGCCGCTCCTACAAGCTTTGGTAACTCCCGTAGGAGCGGTCGCTACGGCGCACCGGCATGGCCACGATCGGCAAAATGTTGGAGTTCCATGGGTGCCGCGTAGGTTGGCGTTGAGCGCAGCGAAGCCCAACGGTGCCCCGCTCGACCACGGCTGTTGGGCTTCGACGATGGGGCCGTCTCAGCCCAAGCTGCGCACTGGCCCGGGCCGCGCTGGCGGGCGCCCAAGCCCGTCACGACAGATCGCCCAGTGCCCGCCGCAAGTCCTTGGCACTCACCGGCTTGTGCAGCAGGGGAATGCCGCTGGAGGCCGCCTCGCTGAGGCGCTCGGGCGCTGTGTCGCCGGTGATCAACAAGGCCGGAATGTCACGGGCGAAGTGTGAGCGCAAAGCGCGAATCACCTGTGCTCCGGTCTGCTGATCGCGTAGTCGATAGTCGCAGATGATCATGGCCGGTGCCGTGTTCCAGGGTAGGGCGACCGCCGCTTGATAGGACTCGGCCACTGCGCTGGTGCAGCCCCAACTGCTCAGCAATTGCTGCATGCCGAAGCGGATGGACTCGTCGTCGTCCACTACCAGGATGCAGCCACGCAATTGCAACTCTGTGTCGGTGACCGGCGGCGGTTGGCCGGGATAGTGGGCCAGTGGTTGCAGGAGCGAGAGCGGCACTTCCAGGCGAAAGGCGCTGCCGCGACCTACCTGCGACACCAGGGTCAGGCGATGCTCCAGAGAGCGCACCAGGCCTTCGACGATGGCCAGTCCTAGCCCCAGGCCGTTGCGCCGGTCACGTTCGCTGTTATTCAGTTGATGGAACTCGCGAAAGATCTCCCGCTGCTGGTTCGCGGCGATGCCGATCCCGGTATCCACGACTTCTAGGATGGCATGGCTCCGCCGCCGACGCGCGGCGACCAGCAGTCCGCCGCGCTCGGTGTAGCGAATGGCGTTAGTAATCAGGTTGCGCAAGATCAGCTCCAGCAGCGCCGGATCGGACAGGATCTGCAAGTCGGTCTCGCGACAGCGGTAGATGAGCCCCTTGGCATCCGCCAGGGGCGCCAGATCCAGCTCTATCTTGCAGAAGAGACTGTGCAGATCTACAGGCTGCACGCTGGGTTGCACCACCCCGGCCTCGATACGGGAGAAGTCCAGCAGGGTGTTGAGCATGTCCGCCGACGCCAGGCCGGCCGCCTTGGCATTGTCCAGGGCCTGACGTTGGTGCTCGTCCAACTGGCTGTAGGACAGCGCCTCCAGGAACAACCCCTGGGCATGGATGGGCTGACGCAGGTCATGACTGGCGGCGGCCAGGAAGCGCGACTTGGCTTCGTTGGCCTGCTCGGCCGCTTCACGTGCGGCGCTGGCCACCTGGCTTTCGTGCTGCAGCCGTTCGATCAGATCGAGGTTTTCGAAGCGCAGCCGAATGGAGGTATTGATCTCGCCGCCGACCAGACACGCCTGCCGACACTGTGCGATGACGTAGAGCAGGCAGCAAGCCCCCATGGCCTGATAGGTCAGCTCGTCCATCATGAAAAGCCGCAGCATGATCAAGGACAACATCGGTAGCATCAGGCTCAGGTAGAGCCGCAGAATCGTGGAGAGCAGGGATACCGCATGGCTGCCGATCGCAGCCATCATGGCTAATAGCAGCGCGATGGAACTGGCCGGGCCGTTTTCCTGTAGGCCGATCCAGGCGAGTGAGCCCCAGATCAGGCCCTCCACCAGCTTGCTGAGCACCAGAATGCGCACCGTCGGCGCAACCTGGCTGTGATCCAATCGCAGTCGTAGTAGATGCCGGCTGTAGCCGACCAGAAAGAAGCGGCAGGCGAGGAACGCCAGATACCATGCCGCCAACTGCAGTTGGTTGTCGGTCATTGACCAGATTGCGGAGTCACTCGTGTGCGTTGTCTTGCGTCCGACGGCCAGGAAGATGCCGAGCAACAGCGTCGATAGAGGGATACCGACCCAGAGCGACTGGCTGGTGCCCTCGAGGATCAACCTGAGCCGCTCGCGTTGAATCCGGACGTCATCGATCAAAGCAGCAGACCCAGCCGGCGGGCGGTATAGATGGCCTCGGTGCGGCTCGCCACCCGTAGCGCCGCGAGCAGGGCCTGAACATGGCCGCGCACCGTGTGCTCGGACAGCTCCAGGCGGCGACCGATCAGCTTGTTCGACAGCCCCTGGCTCAGCAGCTCGAGTACCTCGATCTGGCGTGGCGTCAGTCGTGGTCGATCACTCGCCAGCACCGGTCCTTCGGGAAGGTCGCCATCGAGCAGGACGCGGATCTTCTGCAGCAGTCGTTCGGGCTGTTCGGTCTTGGAGATGAACTCCAGCGCCCCGCGGCGCACCGCCTCGCGCACCACCTCCGACAGATCGAAGGCCGACACCATGACGATCTTCGCCTGCGGCCATTTCTCGCGGATGGCGGTAATACCCTCCAGCCCGCTGATGCCCTGGAGCTGAACGTCGAGCAACACCAACTGCGGTTCCACTTCATTCAGACGCAAGGCGTCCTCGAGCGAAGAGGCTTCCCTGATGGTGACCAGGGGCAAGCCCACCGCCAGTACTAGGGCGATACCGGAGCGGAACAGCGCATGGTCGTCGATGAGTAGCAGGGTGGTTGGCTTTTCCATCCCCGCAATCTAGACGCGGCCAAGCGGCCTCACAAGATTTTCGAACCGGTCCAAATGGACTATAGGCGATGGGTGGGCGCGCCTCTTAAGGTGATCAAGTATGTGAACGGTATCGCGTTCTTATGCGTTGCCATTCATCGAGCCTGGTTAGTCAGGCACTGCGCGCCGAATGACAGTCGCCTCGAAAAGAGGGGCCGGCCCAACGGATAGAGCCCGCCGCGACCCTCCCGACAACTTCCCCGGTTGCCCTGTCGTTGTGACCTGACGCCCACCTATCGCCTCCGAAAGGACTCCCACCATGAATCGCATCTTCCGCACCCTATGGAGCCATGCCCTCCAAGCCTGGGTCGTCACCAGTGAATTGGCCAAGAGCGGCGGCAAGCGCGGCAGTGGCCGGGCGGTGGGTCTCCTGCTGTTGGCGCCCCTAGGCGCCATGGCGGCGAATCTACCCAGCGGTGGGACGGTGGTGTCCGGCAGTGGGCATCTCTCCAGCACTGGCCAGCAGCTTACCGTCGAGCAGTCCAGTGCCAACCTGGCCATCGATTGGCAGAGCTTCGACATAGGCGCTGGCCATGGGGTGACTTTCCACCAACCCTCCAGCCAGGCCGTAGCCCTGAACCGGGTGGTGGGCCAGGATGCCTCGCGCATCCTCGGTAACCTGGACGCCAATGGCCGGGTGTTCCTGGTCAATCCCAACGGCATCCTCTTCGGCCAGGGCGCCAGCGTGAACGTCGGCGGGCTGGTGGCCTCCACCCTGGATATCTCCAACAGCGATTTCGAACAGGGTCGCTACCGCTTCAAGAGCCAGGCCACGCCCAAGACGGTGCTCAACCAAGGCAACATCAAGGCCCATGACGGCGGCGCCGTGGCGCTGCTCGGTGGCCAGGTCAGCAACCAAGGCGTGATCGTCGCCAATGGCGGCAGCGTGGCGCTAGCCGCTGGCCAGGCCATGACCCTGGACTTCGCCGGCGACGGCCTGCTCAACGTCAAGGTGGATGAAGCCACCGCCGATGCCCTGGCGGAAAACCGCGAGCTGATCCGCGCCAACGGCGGCCAGGTACTGCTCACCGCCCACGCCAGCGATGCCCTGCTCAAGACCGTGGTCAATAACAGCGGCGTGATCGAGGCCCAGACCCTGGCCGAGCGCGGCGGCAAGATCGAATTGCTCGGCGGTTTCGACGGCGGCACGGTGCAGGTCGCGGGCACCTTGGATGCCAGTGCGCCCACAGGCGGCAACGGTGGCTTCATCGAAACCTCGGGCGCCCACGTCAAGGTGGCGGACAGTGCCAAGGTCACCACCCAGGCACGGAACGGCAAGACCGGTACCTGGCTGATCGACCCTAATGATTTCACCATCGCTGCCAGCGGGGGTGACATGACCGGCGTGGCCGTCTCGACCGCAGTACAGAACAACAACTTCGAGATCCAGACCGCCACCATGGGTACCGCTGGAGGCAATGGCGATATCCATGTGAATGACATCATCACCTGGAACAGCGCGAACACCCTTACGCTGAATGCTGAACGCAACATCAACATCAACGCCGCTATCACCGCCGGAGACCCAGGCGGCAAGGTTGTCCTGAAGTACGGCCAAGCCAGCGCCAATGGCGGTGTCGCGGACTACTACATCAAGGCCCCTATCAACCTGCACAGCGGCAACAACTTCGGTACCCAAAAAGGCTCGACTGGCAGCCTGGTCAGTTACACCGTGGTCACTGATGCCAATGCGCTGCAAGCCATGAATAACAGCCTGGCCGGCAACTATGCCGTGGGCAGTAATATCGACCTGAGCAGTATCGGCAACTGGCAGCCGGTGGGTGACAGCAGCAGCAACTTCACCGGACAATTCGCCGGGCTTGGCCATACCCTTGGCAATCTGAGCATAAACGTCAGCAATACGAACTACATCGGTTTGTTCGGTTTAGCAGCCAACGGCAGTGTAATCCGCGATATCGGTCTAGTCGGTGGCAGTATTTCGGGTGCCTATAACGGTAACATCGGTGGGCTAGCCGGATTCAATGCGGGAATCGTTAGCAACGTGTATGCCACCCTTGATATGTCGGGCCTTGTGCGTCCAAACAACACAGGCGGGTTGGTCGGACAAAATCAAGGAACCATAAGTAACGCCTATTCCACCAGCAACGTTGGGGGCGTCAACGCCAAAGGCGGCGGGCTGGTTGGATACAACCAAGGTGGGACCATTACCAATGCCTATGCCACAGGCACTGTTGGGAGTGACAGTGAGGGTGGCGGGCTGGTCGGAACTAACGAACTTGGAACCATCACCAACGCCTATGCCACAGGCGGTGTTTCGGGTAACGGCACTCTCGGCGGGTTGGTCGGATACAACGACCGTGGAACCATCAGCAACGTCTATGCAACAGGCGCAGTGGGATCCACTAACGGCAACTTAGGTGGGTTGGTCGGATACAGCGACCGTGGAACCATTAGCAACGCCTATGCAACCGGAAATGCCTCTGGCGGCAGCTTTGTAGGTGGGCTGGTGGGAGCTATCAACGGCGGAAGCATCACTTACACCTATGCCACCGGCAGCGTCACTTCGGGTGCTTATGTGCTCGGCGGACTCGTCGGGCGCAACTACAACAACGGGACGATAAACAACAGTTTCTACGCCACCACCGATGCAGTTGGAAACGCTATCAACGACAGCGGCGCAACTACGGGTGTTAGGTTCGACGGGAATGTCAACGGTGTAGCTAAAACCTGGACCGAGTTGAGTGCGCAGACCACCTTTACCGGCTGGGATACGAGCATCTGGTCATTCCCCGGTATCAATACCAGTGTGGCCGGCTACGGCTCAGGAGGCCTGCCCTACCTCACCGGCGTTACCCGCCCGGTGGATATCGTCTGGAACACGCTATTCGCCGGTGGTGCTGGTACGGTAGGCAGCGCCTACAGCATCACCTCTTGGCAGCAGTTGGCCAATATCAGCCAAGTGCTGAGTGGTGGTTACTATTTCAGCCTGAGCAACAACCTCGACCAGAACAGCCCTGGCTATACCGCCCTGGCCAGTTCCAGCGCCAACAACGGCGCGGGCTGGAATCCGCTGGGTAGCAACAGTACCCTATTCATCGGCACCTTTAATGGACTAGGCCACACCCTGAGTGATTTAGTCATCAATCGCTCCAACAATTATGTCGGTTTATTCGGCATTACTGGCGCTGGCGCCGTGATCCGCGATATTGGGCTGGTCGGTGTCAGCGTCTCGGGCGACCAAGTTGTCGGCGGGCTGGTTGGATACAACGACCGTGGAACCCTGAGCAACGCTTATGCCACCGGCAGTGTATCGGGCAACTATTACGTCGGCGGGCTGGTTGGATACAACGACCGTGGAACCCTGAGCAACGCCTATGCCACCGACAGTGTATCGGGCAGCTATTCCGGTGGGCTGGTCGGATACAGCTCCGGCACCCTGAGCAACGTCTATGCCACCGGCAGCGTCTCTGGCAGCCAATACGTCGGTGGCCTGCTCGGATTGAACGTCGGTACTCTGAGCAACGCCTATGCCACCGGTAGTGTATCGGGCACCTCAAATGTCGGCGGGCTGCTCGGATACAACGACCATGGAACCCTTAGCAGTAGCTTCTATGCCACCACCGATGCCAGTGGCAACGCCATCAATGGCAGCAGCAACGGCTTCGGCAATGGGAAATCCCGGTCCGAATTAACCCAGGCTTCGACGTACGCAGGGTGGGATATCGCTAGCACAGGCGGCTCGAATGCGGTCTGGCGCATATACGAAGGCAACAGCGGCCCCCTGCTGCGTAGCCTCCTCACCCCGCTGACCGTCACTGCCACCGTTGCCGATAAGGTCTACGACGGTAGCGCCAGCAGTGGTAGCTCCTATACCACCTCGGTCCCCGGCGCGACCCTACTCGGTAGCCTGAGCTATAGCAGCAACTCGGCTAATGCTGGCACCTATAGCACCCAGGCCGGCAACCTGACGCTGAACAACCAGCTGTATTCCACCTCGCAGGGCTACGACATCACTATCCAGGCCGCCAGCCTGACCATCACGCCCAAGACCATCACCGGTAGCATCACCGCCCAGGACAAGACCTACGACGGCACTACCAGCGCCATTACTGTCGGCGCCCTGAGCGGCGCGATCCAGGGGGATGCCGTGAGCCTCACCACCAGCGGTAGCTTCACCGACAAGAACGCGGGCACGGGCAAGCAAGTCAACGTCAGCGGCGTGCTCAGTGGCAGCGGCGCCAGCAACTATGTGTTGAGCAGCACCAACGCCACCACCACGGCCAACATCGCCGCCAAGTCCATTACCGGCACTATCGCCGCCCAGGACAAGACCTACGATGGGACCACCGCTGCCACAGTTTCGGGCAGCCTGAGTGGCGCGATCCAAGGTGATGACGTGAGTCTCGCCAGCACTGGTGCCTTCACCGACAAGAACGCCGGCACGGGCAAGCAAGTCAACGTCAGCGGCAGCCTTAACGGCAGCGGCGCCAGCAACTATGTGTTGGGCAGTACCAACGCCACCACCACGGCCACCATCACGCCCAAGACCCTCACCGGCAGCATCACGGCCCAGGACAAAACCTACGACGGCACTACCAGCGCCATCACCGTCGGCGCCCTGAGCGGCGCGATCCAGGGTGATACCGTGAGCTTCACCACCAGCGGTAGCTTCACCGACAAGAACGTGGGCAACGGCAAAACCGTCAACGTCAGCGGCAGCCTCGGTGGCACCGATGCCGGTAACTATCAGTTGGCCACCAATGGCACCACCATCGCCGATATCACACCGGCACCGCTGGTGATTACCGCTCTGGATGCCAGCAAGGCAGCCGGGCAGCTCGCCCAGCTCAGTGGCTACAACGTCACGGGACTCTTTACGGGCGACTCCGTAGCTAACGTGGTTCTCGCTAGCCCCGGTGCCAACGCTACGGCGGCACCCGGCAGCTACCTCATTGTGCCCAGTGCGGCGAACGGCCTCGGTTTGGGCAACTACCTGATCAGCTACAACCCAGGAACCCTAACGGTGCAAGGCGTGACCGTGCCACAACCGGTACCTGACAACCCCAGTACGCAGCCTGTAAGCACGCCGTCTGTGGTTCCGCCCGTAATAGCCGCCCAGGTGTCCAGTACCGCTCCGGTGCAGGACGGCCAGACCGGTACCGCCCAACCCGTCGGTGATACCACGCTACGCCTGACCGCCTTCGAGGAGTTGAATGGCGCCAGCCTGAGCGGTTTGCCCAACCTGAAAGTCGTCAACCGTGGCATTCGCTTGCCGGAAGGAATCTGAAGATGCGTTTGATCCACCCCCTGCTCGGTTGCGTCCTCGCCGCCTTGCCCTACGCGGTACACGCTGCTACCGCACCGGATGCCGGTCAATCTCTGCAGAGCCTGGACCAACAGCCCCTGGCCCTGCCCGAGCGCCAGACCCTGGAGCTGAACCTGCCCAGTGCGCCGGCCACCCAGGCTGCGTCAGGCGGCCCCACGCTGGTGGTCAAGGGCTTCATCCTGGAGGGCAATAGCGCCATCCCCGACCAGGAGCTGCAGCAGTTGCTCAAGGATCTGCGCGGGCGCAGCCTGACCCTGGCCCAGTTGCAAGCGGGTCTCCAGCGCATCACCGAGCTGTATCAGGCCCATGGCTATCCCCTGGCCCGTGCCTATCTGCCGGCCCAGAGCATCGATAACGGGCAGGTACGCGTCGCCATCCTCGAAGGGCGCTATGGTGCAGTGCGCGCCGAACACGCCGTGGACCTGCATGGCTTCGCCCTGGCGCCGCTGGCGCAGCTGGTACCGGGCGAACCGATCAAGGCGGATTCGCTGACTCGCAGCCTGCTGCTCTTGCAAGAGGTGCCCGGGCGCGAGGCCAAGGCGACCCTGCAGCCCGGCGCCACCACCGGCACCTCGGACCTGGTGGTGGACATGGGCCCCGCGACGTTGTTGTCCGGCTCGGTGGATGCCGACAACTACGGCAACCGCTTCATCGGTGAATACCGCCTGGGCGGCACCCTCAATGTGAACAACCCCCTGGCCCTGGGTGATCGTCTCAGCCTGAGGGCCACGGTCAGCGATGAAGACCAGCGCTACGGGCGTATCGCCTACCAGTTGCCGGTCACGCCCTGGTCGACCCAGCTCGGCGTGGCCTATTCCGATATGGATTACCGTCTGGCCAAGGATTTCGCCGATTTGGACGCCCATGGCCGTGCCCAGGTAGCCAGCGTCTTCGCCGTACAGCCGTTGATCCGCCAGCGCGGCCTGACCCTGGATACCCAGCTGCAATTCGACGCCAAGCGCCTGCGCGACGACATCGACGCCTTCAGCGAGCGCAGCGACAAGCACTCGCGGGTCACCACCCTCTCGCTCAACGGCAGCAGCCAGGACAGCCTGCTGGGTGGCGGGGTGAACAGCTTCGCCCTGGCCTGGAGCCATGGCGACCTGGACATTTCCGGCGCCGACCAGCGCCTGCAGGACCAGACCACTGCTGGCACACGCGGCCAGTTCAACAAAATCAGCCCCAGCCTGGTACGCCTGCAGCGGCTGACCGAGCGCTTCAGCCTCTACACCCAGCTGCAGGCCCAGTGGGCCGACCGCAACCTGGACAGCTCGGAGAAGTTTTACCTGGGCGGCGCCTATGGCGTGCGCGCCTATCCCCAGGGCGAAGCCTCGGGCGACGAGGGTTGGCTGGCCAATGTGGAACTGCGCTATGCCCTGACCCAGGCCTGGCAATTGTCCACCTTCGTTGACCATGGCGAGGTACGGCTGAACCGTGATCCCTGGACCACCGAGGACAACCACCGCAGCCTGTCCGGCGCTGGGGTAGGAGCGACCTGGAACGCCTACGGCTGGCGCGTAAACGCCGTAGCGGCCTGGAAGCTGGGCAACGCCGAACCTACCAGTGACGTCGATCGCTCGCCAAGGGTATGGGCGCAGGTGGTGCGGTTCTTTTGAGAGCCAGCGTCCCCCCCATACCCCTGTTCAGTCGGGGTAAGGCTGGATAGAGCTGGCAGTGGAAAATGCTGCGCGGTTTTCCACGCTACGGGCTGCTCCTGCTCGTGCTCCTGATCGCGGCCATGGGCCGCTCCTACGGAAAGACAGGGACCTGTAGGAGCGGCCGCATCGGCAGACTGCCATGATCGAGATAATGCGAGCAGACAGTTGCTGCTACAGGCTCCGACGTAAGTGCAGGAGCTAATGCCTCATCGCTATAGCCGCGGGGTGAAAAACGACGAGGCTTTTTTCATTGGGACATTCGTTGCGGGGCGCCTTGCTTCACGCCTCTTTTCCTGGGGAGGAAAAGGTAGTCATCCGAGCGAGTATCGGTGAAAGATGCGGTTGCTGGTCGCGACGCTGTCCGTCGGAGCAGTCGCATCAACGGACCGCTATGGCCGTCACGGAGCATATAGCCGCGCAATGATCTCGTCCTTGGAGCTGGGCTTCCGTAGATGAGGCTACGTTGTCATCCACCCTCCGCAGGTCTCATTACTGTCTGCGATTAACGAGCGGTTCTTGCCGGGCGAGCTGGCCCGAACGTCAGTCGCGCTTGGGCAATCGTCGATACAGCTGC
Organism: Pseudomonas oryzihabitans; assembly: GCF_006384975.1. Lineage (NCBI taxonomy): Bacteria > Pseudomonadati > Pseudomonadota > Gammaproteobacteria > Pseudomonadales > Pseudomonadaceae > Pseudomonas > Pseudomonas oryzihabitans. The sequence goes on along the minus strand of NZ_CP021645.1, from coordinate 2,961,335 downwards.
TCGACCTTTTCCCGCGCCCAGGGGGTGCGGCGCAAGAAGGTCAGGCTGGATTTGATACTGGGATCGTGGGTGAAGCAGCGCAGCGGGATGCGCCGGCCGAGTTCTTCCCAGCCGTGATGTTCCACCAGGCGGGTGAGCAGGGCTTCGAGGGTGACACCTTCGAGGGCGGGGCGGGGTTTTTCGGACATCGGCTGGACTCCTGGCGAAGGCGGGCAGTGTAGCCGTTACCCCGGCCGGCCGCGTATCGCTCGGGTCGATAGCCTGCTGAGCAATGTTGTTCGATAATCGAACTCTTAGTCGATTATCGGATTGTTCGAGGCGCTGGGGCTTTGTAGTCTGACTCCAGACCGCCGCACCGGGCGGCGCCGATAACAAGACGCGAGTCGACAATCCATGGCCCAGATCCTGTCCCTGAGCGAAGCCATCCAGCGCTTCGTCCACGATGGCGATACCGTCGCCCTCGAAGGCTTCACCCATCTCATCCCGACTGCCGCCGCCCACGAGTTGATCCGCCAGAACCGGCGCGACCTGACCCTGGTGCGCATGACCCCCGACCTGGTCTATGACCTGCTGATCGGCGCCGGCTGTGCCAAGCGGCTGATCTTCTCCTGGGGTGGCAACCCCGGCGTCGGCTCGCTGCACCGCCTGCGCGATGCGGTGGAGAAGGGCTGGCCGCACAAGCTGGAGATCTCCGAGCACAGCCACGCGGCCCTGGCCAATGCCTATGTCGCCGGCGCCTCCAACCTGCCGTTCGCCGTGCTGCGCGGCTACCAGGGCTCGGACCTGGTCAAGGTCAACCCGGACATCAAGTTCATCGAATGCCCCTTCACCGGCGAGAAACTCGCCGCGGTGCCCAGCGTGCGTCCCGACGTCACCGTCATCCATGCGCAAAAGGCCGACCGCCAGGGCAACGTGCTGATCCAGGGCATCCTCGGCGTGCAGAAGGAAGCCGCCCTGGCCGCCCAGCGCTGCATCGTCACCGTTGAGGAAATCGTCGATGACCTCCAGGCGCCGATGAATGCCTGCGTGCTGCCGACCTGGGCCCTGAGCGCCGTCTGCGTGGTGCCGGGCGGAGCGCATCCGTCCTATGCCCACGGCTACTACGAGCGCGACAACCGCTTCTACCAGGCCTGGGACCCGATCGCCCGCGATCGCGATACCTTCACCCAGTGGATCGACACCTACATCCGCGGTACCGCGGACTTCGCCGCCTTCCAGGCGAAGCTGGCTGCGGAGGCCTGAATCATGAGCGACTTCACCACCAATGAAATGATGACCGTGGCCGCCGCGCGCCGCCTCGGCAATGGCAGCGTCTGCTTCGTCGGCATCGGCCTGCCGTCCACCGCGGCGAACCTGGCGCGCCTGACCCATGCGCCGGACGTGGTACTGATCTACGAATCCGGCCCCATCGGCGCCAAGCCCACGGTGCTGCCGCTGTCCATCGGTGACGGCGAACTGGCCGAGACCGCCGACACCGTGGTGCCCACTGGCGAGATCTTCCGCTACTGGTTGCAGGGCGGACGCATCGACGTCGGCTTCCTGGGCGCTGCCCAGGTCGACCGCTTCGGCAACATCAACACCACGGTGATCGGTGACTACAACCAGCCCAAGGTCCGCCTGCCGGGCGCCGGCGGTGCGCCGGAGATCGCCGGCTCGGCCAAGGAGGTGCTGATCATCCTCAAGCAGTCGCACCGCAGCTTCGTCGACAAGCTGGCCTTCATCACCTCGGTGGGCTACGGCGAGGGCGGCGATCACCGCCAGCAGCTGGGCCTGCCGGGCAAGGGCCCGACCGCCATCATCACCGACCTCTGCATCATGGAGCCGGAAGCCGGGACCAACGAATTCGTGGTGACCGCCCTGCATCCCGGGGTGACCCGCGAGCAGGTGGTGGCCGCTACCGGCTGGGCCATCCGCTTCGCCGACCAGGTCGCCACCACCGAGGCGCCCACCGCCACCGAACTCGAGGCGCTGCGCGATCTGCAGGCGCGCACCGCGGCGGCCCATGGCGGCCAGAAGGGAGGTGAGGAATGAGTCGCGCCGTCTATATCTGCGACGCCGTCCGTACGCCCATCGGCCGGCTCAACGGCGGACTGTCCGCCGTGCGTGCCGACGACCTGGCAGCCATCCCGCTCAAGGCGTTGCAGGAGCGGAACCCGCAGGTGGACTGGTCTGCCGTGGACGAGGTGTTCATGGGCTGCGCCAACCAGGCCGGCGAAGACAACCGCAACGTGGCGCGCATGGCGGTGCTGCTGTCGGGGTTGCCGGAAACCGTACCGGGTGTGACTCTCAATCGCCTCTGCGCCTCGGGCATGGAAGCGGTGGGCCAGGCCTACCGCGCCATCGCCCTGGGCGAGATGGATCTGGTGATCGCCGCCGGCGTGGAGTCCATGACCCGCGCGCCCTATGTCATGGGCAAGGCCGACAGCGCCTTCGGCCGTGGCCAGAAGCTGGAAGACACCACCCTCGGCTGGCGCTTCGTCAATCCGGCGCTGAAAGAGGCCTATGGCGTGGACAGCATGCCGGTCACCGGGGACAACGTCGCCGCCGACTATGGCGTCAGTCGCGCCGACCAGGACGCCTTCGGCCTGCGCAGCCAGCAACGCGCCGCCGCGGCCCAGGAATCCGGTTACTACGCCGAGGAAATCGTCCCGGTGACCATCAAGGGCAAGAAGGGCGACGTGGTGGTGGCGCAGGACGAGCATCCGCGTCCGGACACCACCGCCGACGGCCTGGCCAAGCTCAAGCCGGTCAACGGCCCGGATAAGACCGTCACCGCCGGCAACGCCTCGGGCCTCAACGACGGTGCTTCGGCCATCATCCTGGCCTCGGCGGAAGCCGTGAAGAAGCACGGCCTCACGCCGCGCGCCAAGGTACTGGGCATGGCCAGCGGCGGGGTAGCGCCGCGCATCATGGGCGTCGGCCCGACCCCGGCGGTGCGCAAGCTACTCAAGCAACTGGACCTTTCCATCGACGCCTTCGACGTCATCGAACTCAACGAAGCCTTCGCCGCCCAGGGGCTGGCGGTACTGCGCGAGCTGGGCGTGGCCGACGATAGTCCCAAGGTCAATCCCAACGGCGGCGCCATTGCCCTGGGCCATCCCCTGGGCATGAGCGGCAATCGCCTGGTGCTCACCGCGGTGCACCACCTGGAGAAAACCGGCGGCCGCCTGGGCCTGGCGACCATGTGCGTGGGCGTCGGCCAGGGCTTGGCGTTGGCGGTGGAGCGGGTGGACGGGATCTGAGGTTTGTCGCTTGGACCTATCGCGGCCATGGGCCGCTCCTACAAAAGCGTGACCCTGTAGGAGCGGCCCATGGCCGCGATGGTCAGCGCCGATCACAGAGCGTTTGGCTCGATGAGCTGCCCTAACACTACCTACCCTCACCCCAATCAATGCCCGCACCTCCCTGTAACCGCATGTGTCTCCCAGAGTCCGAATGGCGGTAGTCTGTCTCCCGTCCATCCATACCTATAACTAAGGATTCCCATGAGCACGCATCCGCACTACAGCTTCGAGGAGCGCAAGAAGCGCATCTTCGCCATCGTTGGGGCTTCCTCCGGCAATCTGGTCGAGTGGTTCGACTTCTACGTCTACGCCTTCTGCTCCATCTACTTCGCCGCCGCCTTCTTCCCGAAGAGCGATCCCACCGTGCAGTTGCTCAACACCGCCGGGGTGTTCGCCGCGGGCTTTCTCATGCGGCCCATCGGCGGCTGGATCTTCGGTCGCATCGCCGACAAGTACGGTCGCCGTACCTCCATGGTCATCTCCATTCTGATGATGGGCGCCGGCTCCCTGGGCATCGCCTGCCTGCCCACCTACGCCAGCATCGGCGTCGCCGCACCCGCGCTGCTGTTGCTCGCGCGACTGCTGCAGGGCATCTCGGTGGGCGGTGAATACGGCACCACCGCCACCTACATGAGCGAAGTGGCCCTGCGCGGTCAGCGCGGCTTCTTCGCCTCCTTCCAATACGTCACCCTGATCGGTGGCCAGTTGCTGGCGGTGCTGGTGGTGGTGATCCTGCAGCAGGTGCTCAGCGATGCCGACCTGCGTGCCTGGGGCTGGCGGATTCCCTTCCTGGTCGGTGCCGCCGCCGCGGTGATCTCGCTGTTCCTGCGTCGCTCGCTGGAAGAGACCACCACCGCCGAGAGCCGCGCCAACAAGGAAGCCGGTACCCTGGGCGGGTTGTTCCGGCACCACAAGGCTGCCTTCTTCACCGTGCTCGGCTATACCGCCGGCGGCTCGCTGATCTTCTATACCTTCACCACCTACATGCAGAAGTACCTGGTCAACACCAGCGGCATGGACGCCAAGACCGCCAGTGCCGTGATGACCTGTGCCCTGTTCGTGTTCATGATCATGCAGCCGCTGTTCGGCATGCTTTCCGACCGCATCGGTCGGCGCGCCTCCATGCTGCTGTTCGGTGCCCTGGGCGCTCTCGGTACCTGGCCGATCCTCACCGCCCTGGCCAACGTCCAGAGTCCCTTCGTGGCCTTCCTGCTGATCTGCCTGGCCATGGCCATCATCAGCCTCTACACCTCCATCAGCGGCCTGGTGAAGGCGGAGATGTTCCCGCCCGAGGTGCGCGCCTTGGGCGTGGGGCTGTCCTATGCGGTGGCCAATGCCCTGTTCGGCGGCTCTGCGGAATTCGTCGCCCTGAGCTTCAAGACCCAGGGTCACGAGGAAATCTTCTATATCTACGTTTCGGTGATGCTGGCGGTGGCCTTCCTGGTCAGCCTGCGGCTGCCGCGACAGGCCACCTACCTGCATCACGACCACTAAGTCCAAGGAGTCCCCCATGTCCAACCTGCTGTTCGATGCCTACTTCACTAGCGCCGCCATGCGTGCGGTGTTCTGCGACCGGGGCCGACTGCAGGGCATGCTGGACTTCGAAGCGGCCCTGGCGCGAGCCGAGGCCGCGGTGGGAGTGATCCCGGAGACGGCGGTGGCGCCCATCGCCGCCGCCTGCCGCGCCGAGCTGTACGATGCCGCCGAGCTGGCCCGCGCCGTGGTCAGTGCCGGCAATTCGGCCATCCCCCTGGTCAAGGCCCTCGGCCGGCAGATCGCCGCCCAGGACCCCGAGGCCGAGCGTCATGTGCACCGTGGCGCTACCAGCCAGGACGCCATGGACAGCGGACTGGTGCTGCAGGTCCGCCAGGCGCTGGAGTTACTGGATACCGATCTGGCCGCCCTGGCCGAGGCCCTGGCCATCCAGGCAGAGCGTCATGCCGGCACCGTGCTGGCCGGCCGTACCTGGCTGCAACACGCAACGCCGGTGACCCTGGGCATGAAGCTGGCCGGGGTACTGGGCGCCATCACCCGTCATCGCCAGCGCCTGGCCGAGTTGCGGCCACGGGTACTGGTGCTGCAGTTTGGCGGCGCTTCGGGCAGCCTGGCCGCGTTGGGCGATGAGGCCCTGCCGGTGGCCGAGGCCTTGTCCTATGAGCTGGGGCTGAGCCTGCCGGAGCAGCCCTGGCATACCCAACGCGACCGTCTCGTCGAAGTCGGTGCCTGGCTCGGCCTGGTGGCTGGCAGCCTGGGCAAGCTGGGCCGCGACCTGTCGCTGCTGATGCAGACCGAGGCCGCCGAGGTCTTCGAGCCGTCGGCGCCGGGCAAGGGTGGTTCCTCCACCATGCCGCACAAACGCAATCCGGTCGGCGCGGCCGTGCTCATCGCTGCCGCTACCCGCGCGCCGGGGCTGGTCAGCACCCTGTTTTCCGCCATGCCCCAGGAGCACGAACGCAGCCTGGGCCTCTGGCACGCCGAGTGGGAAACCCTGCCGGAACTGTTCTGCCTGGTGTCCGGCGCCCTGCAACAGGCGCAGGCCATCGTCGCCGGCCTGGAAGTGGACGCCACACGCATGCAGGCCAACCTGGAGCTGACGCACGGCCTGGTGCTGGCCGAGGCGGTGAGCATCGCCCTGGCCGGCCGCCTGGGCCGCGAGGCCGCCCACCACCTGGTGGAGCAGAGCTGCAAGCGCGCCGTCCAGGAAGGTCGCCATCTGCGCCAGGTACTGGGCGACACCCCCGAGGTGACTGCCGAACTCTCCAGCGCCGAGCTGGATCGATTGCTGGACCCCGCCCATTACCAGGGCCAGGCGCGGGCCTGGGTGGCCCGCACCCTGGCCGAACACCAGACCCTGCTTTCCCATCCCTAGACAAGAGGACTGCCTGATGCCCAGCGTACGTCTCGCCGATGGCGACCTGAACTACCGGCTGGAGGGCCCCGAAGGCGCTCCGGTGCTGATCCTGTCCAACTCCCTGGGTACCAACCTGGCCATGTGGGATGACCAGGCCGCGGCTTTCAGCGAGAGATTCCGCCTGCTGCGCTACGACACCCGCGGCCACGGCGCCTCCCTGGTGACGCCCGGCCCCTATCGCATGGACCAGAACGGCCGTGATGTCCTGGCCCTGGCCGATGCCCTGGGTATCGAGCGATTCGCCTTCTGCGGCCTGTCCATGGGCGGCTCCATCGGCCAATGGCTGGGCATCAACGCTCCCGAGCGGGTCACCCGCCTGGTGCTGTGCAACACCGGCGCCAAGATCGGCACTCCCGAGGTGTGGAACACCCGCATCCAGACCGTCGAAGCCGGCGGCGAGCAGGCCATGCGCGACCTGCGCGACGCCTCCATCGGCCGCTGGTTCACCCCCGACTTCGCCAGCGCCGAACCGGAGAAGGTCGACCGCATCGTCGCCATGCTCGCCAGCACCTCGCCCCAGGGCTATGCGGCCAACTGCGCGGCGGTGCGTGATGCCGACTTCCGCGAGGTGCTGGACGCCATCCGCGCCCCGACGCTGATCGTCGCCGGCAGCCACGACGCCGTGACCACCCCGGCCGACGGGCGCTTCCTGCAGGAGCGCATCCCCGGCGCCGAGTACGTCGAGTTTCCCGCCGCCCACCTGTCCAACGTGCAGATGGGCGACGCCTTCACCCAGCGCGTGCTGACCTTCCTCAGCGCCTAAAGGAGTCGATCTTGGACGAGAAAGAACGTTACGCCGCCGGCATGCAGGTCCGTCGCGCGGTCCTGGGCGATGCCCACGTCGACCGCAGTCTGGAAAAGCTGACGCCCTTCAACGAAGAATTCCAGGAGATGATCACCCGCCACGCCTGGGGCGACATCTGGACCCGCCCGGGTCTGCCGCGGCACACCCGCAGCCTGATCACCATCGCCATGCTGATCGGCATGAACCGCGAGGGCGAATTGCGCCTGCACCTGCGCGCCGCCCGCAGCAACGGGGTGACGCGGGAGGAGATCAAGGAGCTGATCATGCAGAGCGCCATCTACTGTGGCATCCCGGCGGCCAATGCCACCTTCCATCTGGCGGAGGCGGTGTGGGATGAGTTGGGGGTGGAGTCGCTGGAGGGGTGAGTTTTCCCCTCAGTCGCCCCCTTGAATGGCGCCCGCTGGAGTGATCTGGTGGGCGTCGTTGGTTTTGGCGGCGTAGGTTGGGTTGAGCGTGAGCGAAGCCCAACGTTGCAGGGCCTCACGCTTGTTTAATAGGTGCTATGGCTGCTTATTGAGTGCGTTGAAGGTTTTGGTTTCGCCCTCCCGGGCGAGTCACTTTTGTCAGTCGCGACAAAAAGTAACCAAAAACGCTTGCCCCACGTTTCGGCCCTTCGCTGCGCTCCGGGTCCCCTCGCTCCGGTGCCGCTCCGTGGGCACGGCGCGAAGGGGCCTCCTGCCCCTCGCGCCTTGCTCGGCGTCCTGCCTCGCATCCCCCTCCGCAACACCTGCACTCGGCCTCACTGACGGGGCGGGGCGCTAGCCTGATGCTTGGGTGTTCACATGTGTAGCGTGGAAAACCGCGCAGCGTTTTCCACTTTTGGACGCCAACACCATCAGTGGACAAGGCTGCGCCGTTGTCCACGCTACGGCTTGCAGCCGCTTACGGTTCTTCAACCGAAACTTTCAGGCTGGCGAATCGCCCCGTTCAGGAGGGCGAGCGCCAGTGTCGTGGAGGGGTCGAGCCGCATGGATGCGGCGAGAGGCCTAACGGGCCATGGACGGCCCGTGTAGGTCGACCCCGGAACGGCGCTGGCGTGAGCGGACCCGTAGCGCAGCGGAGGGCCGGATGGTGGGGCAAGCGTTTTTGCTTACTTTTTTCGCGACTGAAAAAAGTGAGTCGCCCGGGTGGGCGAAACAAGAGCTATCAATGCACTCGATAATCAGCGGAGGCACCCACACCAAGGTGCAGAATGAAGCCTTGCAACGTTGGGCTTCGCTTCGCTCAACCCAACCTACGAAAGCCGAAAGCGGCCCCCAGCCCAAGCCAGGGGCTGCAGGCTTGTTACTTGGCCACTACCCGCGTAATCCGATCCCCCTCGGCATCATCCTGCCCCTTGGCCTTGTTCACCGCGTAGACCACCCCCTTGCTATCCACCACCGCGTGGTTGGGGTAGGTGCCCAGTTCCAGGTTGGCCTTGATGTTGCCATCCGGGTCGACCACGGTCAGGGTGCCGGCGCCGCGGTTGGTGACATAGGCCAGGCGCTTGACCGGGTCGAACACGACATTCAGGGCGCCGGCACCGGTGGTGACGTTATGCAGGGTCTGGCCGGTCTTGGCGTCGACGATCAGCAGGTTGTCGCTGCCCTGGGCGGCGATGAACAGGCGGTCGGTCTGGGGATCGTGGGCCACGCTCATGGGGGTCTTGGCGCCCTGGATCGGGAAGACCTTCTCGACCTTCTCGGTCTTGGCGTCGATCACTGCGGCTTCGTTGGTTTTCAGGCTGACGGCGTAGAGCTTGTGCACCGCCGGGTCCAGGGACAGGCCGACCACGGCGAACCGCTCGCCGCGTACGCCCGACTCGATGCTGATGCGCTTGCGCACGGCCGGGGTCTTGGCATCGAAGGAGACGATGTCCGGCGTCATGGCGGCCGAGGCGAAGGCGCGGTCGAGCTTGTCGTCGATCACCACGGTATGGGCATGGGGCACGGTGCCGGGGGCGAATTGCTTGACCAGGCCCAGGTCTTTCTGACGATAGACCGCCACGGTGTTCTGCCGGGTATTGGTGGTCCAGACGGTGCCATTGCGGTCGTCCACGCCCACGCCGTAGACGGCGAAGACGCCGGCGTCCTCGCCCGGCGCGGCGGCCGGGGTGATCTGGCGCTCGATGGACAGGTCCTTGGGATCGAGCTTGAGCAGTTGCGAGACCTTGACCGGGGGGCGGCCCACGGCGGAGGTGACGAAGAGGGCACCCGTCTTGGCGCTGATGCCCACCTGATACAGACCGGGCACCAGCTTGGCCGCGGTGAGGCTATAGGCGTCGGCGCTGGACAGCGGTACCACCGGCGACACCTTGAGCGGGAAGACCGCGGCGCCCGAGGGTTGGGCGGTGCTGACCACGATGGGATGCTGGCCGGGCGCGGCATCTTCGGGGATGCGGATGGTCGCCTTGAAATTGCCCTGGGCATCGGCCACGTAGGCGGCGTCGGGATTGAGCGTCACGCCGCCGCGGGACAGGGTGATCTGCTGGCCGGGCTTGAAGCCGCGACCTTCCAGCGCGACCTCGCTGCCCGCCAGGATGGCGGTGCCGGCGGCAGGGCTGGCCTTGATCTCGCCGTGGTAGTCCGGATCGGGGGCTTCGAAGCTGGAGCGCGCCTGGGCGGTCTGCAGGCCCAGCGCCAACACGCCGGCGAGCAGGGTGAGGGAAAAGGCGCGCCGGCCCTTGGCCGAGGACGCGAAAGAACTGTGCATCGAGAATTCCTTGTGTCGGCGATCGAAACGCCCGCGCCAGTGCGCCGGGCAGGGAGAGCCCTCCAGGGCGCGGCCATATTAAAGCCAAAAGAGAAATACTTGCATTTAGATTTGCAAGTTTTACGAAGGCTCGTCGGCAAGAGCTTCGAAGCTGAGTTGCATCAGGCAGGCGCCTGCGCCATAACCGGCCAGCTTGGCGCTGAGCGCCGCGTCGGCGGGTAGCGGGCGGTAGTGATGGCGCTGCCAATAGCCGATGGCGCCGGGCAGGGATACCAGGCGACCCCGTGCCAGTCGCGCCTGGCGGGCCTGGCCCTGGGCATGCCGATAGAGCCGACCGGCGACGCCTTGCCCCTGGGCGTCGGGGTGTACCGCGCAGTCATGCAGGAACCAGGTCGAGGCGGGGTGGGGTAGCTGTTCCAGGCGGGCGCCGAGCACCGGTGGCAGGCCGTCGTCCCAGGGGTAGGCGATCAGATAGCCCTGGAGTTGGCCCCGGGCATCGGTCGCCGCCCAGCAATGCTCGGGCGCGAGTGCCAGGCGATTGGCATAGAAGTCCCGGTCTTCGAGCAGGTCGGCGGGGTAGTTGGCGGCCTGGATGAGCAGGACGGCGGAGAGATCGGCAGGGCGCAGCGGGCGTATCGAGGACATGACGGCAGGAAGAAAAGGTCCGGCCGGGCAGTATGGTCAACTGCCCGGCCGGGAGGCAAATGCCTCGGAGCCGTGGGTGTTGAGTCCCAGCCCAAGACTGCCTCGGACTCTCCGCAGCGGGATTCCGCTGACGACCTCGGCGTGCCTGGCGACGTCTCTGGCAGGCGGGTTACGACCCTGGGGTCGGTCTCGGAATCGCGCCGGCTGGACTAGGCCTTGGCGATCAGTCGCGAGTTGCGCTCGTTCCTGAATTGCAGATCCTCGATCCGCTGGGTAGCGGTCTCGGCTTCGGCGCGGGCGGCGAGGATGAGGTCGTGGTGCGGGGACTTGGCGCAGACCGGGTCGGCGTTGCGCGCATCGCCGGTGAGCATGAAGGCCTGGCAGCGGCAACCGCCGTAGTCCTTTTCCTTCTCGTCGCAGGAACGGCAGGGCTCGGGCATCCAGTCGTAGCCGCGGTAGACGTTGAAGCCGAAGGAGTCGTACCAGATGTGCCTGAGATCCTGCTCCTTCACGTTGGGGAAGGCGATGGGCATCTGCCGAGCGCCGTGGCAGGGCAGGGCGGTGCCGTCTGGCGTAATGGTGAGGAACAGCTTGCCCCAGCCGTCCATGCAGGCCTTGGGGCGCTCTTCGTAGTAGTCCGGAGTGACGAAGATCAGCTTGCAGGGATGGTTCTCGGCCTTGAGGCGCGCGCGGTAGTCATTGGTGATGCCTTCGGCGCGCTCCAGTTGGGCCCTGGTCGGCAGGAGACCGGCGCGATTGCGCTCGGCCCAGCCGTAGAACTGGCAGGTGGCGAGTTCGACGAAGTCGGCTTCCAGGGCCAGGCAGAGGTCGATGATCTGGTCGATGCGATCGATGTTGTGCCTGTGAGTAACGAAGTTGAGCACCATGGGATAGCCATGGGCCTTGACCGCCTTGGCCATGGCGAGCTTCTGGGCGAAGGCTTTCTTCGAGCCGGCCAGCAGGTTGTTCACCTGTTCGTCGCTGGCCTGGAAGCTGATCTGGATATGGTCCAGGCCGGCCTGCTGGAATTCAGCGATGCGCGCCTCGGTGAGGCCGATGCCGGAGGTGATGAGGTTGGTGTAGTAGCCCAGCCGGCGCGCCTCGCGGATGAGTTCGGCGAGGTCCTGGCGCACCAGGGGCTCGCCGCCGGAAAAGCCGATCTGGGCGGCGCCCATCTCGCGTGCCTCGGCCATGACCTTGAACCACTGTTCGGTGGTCAGCTCGCGACCCTGGGCGGCGAAGTCCAGGGGATTGGAGCAATAGGGGCACTGCAGCGGACAGCGATAGGTGACCTCGGCCAGCAGCCACAGCGGCAGGCCGACGTTGTGCTTGCCTACCGCCGGCGGCTGCGGGAGTTGCATGGGCACCCCAGGCAGCGAGGTATCAGCCGAGCAGGAGCCAGTGCTCTGCACGAGCGACCTCCATGAATTGTTCGACGTCGACGCCCAGTTCGGGAACGCCGGGGAAGCGCTCGTCGAGCACTTGGATGATGGCGGCCACGTCGCGCTGGCCGTCGATCAATTCGCCGATGGCGGCGGCGCTCTCGTTGAGCTTGATCATGCCCTCGGGATAGAGCAGCACATGGGCGTCCTGCGCCGGCTCGAACTGGAAGCGATAGCCGGGGCGCCAGCGCGGCACCTGGGTGCGGTCGAAGCTCATAGGTCGATTCCTCGGTGCCAGCGGCGCTCGCTGGTAACGCTGTGGTAGGGCGGGCGGTGCAGTTCGTAGGCCATGCTCATGGCGTCGAGCATGCTCCAGAGGATGTCCAGCTTGAATTGCAGGATCTCCAGCATGCGCTGCTGGGATTCCCAGGTGGTGTAGTGCTGCAGGGTGATCTGCAGGCCGTGCTCGACGTCGCGACGGGCCTGGCCCAGGCGGGTGCGGAAGTACTCGTAGCCGGCCGGATCGATCCAGGGATAGTGGGTCGGCCAGGCGTCCAGGCGCGACTGGTGGATCTGCGGCGCGAACAACTCGGTCAGGGAGCTGCTGGCGGCCTCCTGCCAGGAGGCGCGGCGGGCGAAGTTGACATAGGCGTCGACCGCGAAGCGCACTCCGGGCAGCACCAGCTCCTGGGAGAGCACCTGCTCGCGGTCCAGGCCGGTGGCCTCGGCCAGCCGCAGCCAGGCCTCGATGCCGCCTTCGCTGCCGGGCTCGCCATCGTGGTCGAGGATGCGCTGCACCCATTCGCGACGGATCTCGCGGTCCGGGCAGTTGGCCAGGATGGCGGCGTCCTTGAGCGGGATGTTGACCTGGTAGTAGAAGCGGTTGGCCACCCAGCCCTGGATCTGCTCGCGGCTGGCGCGACCCTGGTACATGGCCACGTGATAGGGGTGGTGGATGTGGTAGAGCTCACCCTTGGCGCGCAGGGCGGCTTCGAATTCGGTAGGGCTAAGGGCGTTGGGCATGGCGGTCACAACTCGATGGACATCCCGTCCCAGGCGACTTCCACGCCCTGGCGCGCGACGATGGCGCGTTCGGGGGAGTCTTCGTCCAGGATCGGATTGGTGTTGTTGATGTGGATCAGCACCTTGCGCTGGCGCTCGAAGCTGGCCAGCACTTCCAGCATGCCGCCGGGGCCGCTCTGCGGCAGGTGGCCCATCTCGGTGCCGGTGCGGGTGCCCACGCCGCGACGCTGCATCTCGTCGTCGGTCCAGAGGGTGCCGTCCACCAGCAGGCAATCGGCCTGGCCCATCAGCTCCAGCAGGGCGGCGTCCGGCTGGCCCAGGCCCGGGGCATAGAACAGCTTGCCGCCGGTACGCCGGTCGTGGACCAGCAGGCCCAGGTTGTCGCCGGGGTGCGGATCGTGGCGATGGGGCGAATAGGGCGGCGCGGCGCTGCGCAGCGGGAAGGGCGTGAATTCTAGGTTCGGGCAGGCTGGGATGGTGAAGCTGCCGCTCAGGCCTATGGGGCGCCAGGTGAGACCACCGTTCCAGTGCTGGAGCATGTTGAACAGTGGAAAACCGGTGGTCAGGTCCTGGTGGACCATCTCGGTGCACCAGACCTCGTGGGGGCAGCCCTCGCGCAGGCTGAGCAGGCCGGTGGTGTGGTCGATCTGGCTGTCCAGCAGGACGATGGCGCGGATGCCGGTGTCGCGCAGGGCCCGCGCCGGTTGCAGCGGAGCGAAACCGGCCAGTTGGGCACGGATGTCGGGCGAGGCGTTGCACAGGATCCAGTTCACCCCGTCGTCGGACAGGGCGATGGAGGATTGGGTACGGGCCTGGGCCTTGAGGGTGCCCTTGCGGAAGCCGTCGCAATTGGGGCAGTTGCAGTTCCACTGGGGAAAGCCGCCGCCAGCGGCGGAGCCGAGAATCTGGATATGCATGGGAAAGGCTAAACCTGGAAAAAGTACGCCCCGGCGGACCGGGGCGTGGGGCGCATCAACGGTTGGCGAAGTACATGGTGACTTCGAAGCCGATGCGCAGGTCAGTGTAGGCAGGCTTGGTCCACATGGGAGGTCTCCTTTTTTGACTGCGAAAGCCGGATGGATCCGGTCGCCAAGTTTAACAAAGTTGCTTGGCTAAGGGTTTTGCCGATAGCGAATCGGTGGGCTGGTACGGACATAACTGTCTTACCGATCCTGCAACAGATGGACCGCTGCCGGTTGCCGACGCTCCCGGGAATATGTTGAAAGCTATGACAGCCAGCCGGATGGCGCGGCGGCATTGGCCAGGACGAAGCGCGGGGCGTCCAAGGCCGTGAGCTGGCTCCAGGCCTGCAGCAGGGCGGGCTCGTCCAGCGCGGCGATGGCGGTTCTTAGTGGCCCGAGGTCCAGGGCGCCGGTGCGCTGGAAGCCCCACCAGAGGCGTTCGGCCAGGGCGCCGCGCTGGGTGGTCAGGGGACCGAAGTCGCGCGCCAATTGCTGGATGCTGTCGGCCATTGCCTGGGTATCGGCGACCACGGCCGGGCGACTGTCGCTGAGGCAGGCCTCGATTTCCGCGAGGATGTCCAGGGCACTGGCATGGGGCGACTGCACGCCAATCAGCAGGCCGCTCTGGTCGCCCAATTGGCGATAGGCGGAAAACACCGCGTAGCCCAGTTGCCGCTCGCTGCGCAGGCGGCAGAACAGCGGCGCTTGCAGACGCGCCGCCAGCAGGCGCCAGGCGGCTTCGGTGGCAGGCAATGCGTTGGGTTGCGGGCAGAACAGCAGGAGTGCCTGCTGGGCGTCGGCTCTGGGTTCAAGCTGCCAATGGCGACCACTGAAGCGTGGGGGTTCGCCGAGCGGTACGGCTCGCGGTTGGGGCGGCGGGGCGACCGTCGCCAAGGCCGCCTGGGCGATGGGTGGCAGGCCACAGGCCAGGGCCTGCCAGGCGGGGCCGCCGTCACCGCTGCCTGGGGTGACGGCCGGCAGACGCTCCGGCAGGACCTTGAGCAATTGGCGGATCAGCATGGGTTCGGGCGGTGACTGGGTGGCTGCCCTTGGGCCATCGAATTCGTCGGCCAGACCATCGAGCGCCTGTTGCAATGTCTTCGGCAAGGCCTCGGCCCAGCCCTGGAGCCGCAGCTCCCAGGGCGCGCCTGGCGGACTCCAACGTAGATTGACGCCGGCCTCGGCGGCCAGCCGGGGCAGGGCACCCAGGACCGTCGCCTGCGGCGCCACGGGCGCCTGCCCCGGCCACTGCCAGCGCAGGAACAGCACTCCGTCGCGCTGCTGGGGCGCCAGTGCCTGGCTGAGCGGCCAGGGCTGGATGTCGGGGGTCGGCAGCCCGGGGAGCGGGGCGAGCAGGGGATTGGCGGGTGGCAGGCCGAAGGGGGTGGCGACTGCTACCTCTGCGCCCTGCTCATCTGGCAGGCCAGCCGCGAAGCCGCTGAGTCGTTGCGGCACCAGGAGGGCGAGCAGTCGGGGCCAGGCGGCGCGGGCCGTGGCGGAGAGTGCCGGTTGCGGCCAGGCCAGGCCGCCACGGTCCAGCCAGAGTCGCTCGCCGAGGCGGCGCACCAGCGCCAGGGCAGGCAGGGTGGCCCACTGGCGCTGGACCCGGGCGGCGTGATCCTGCTCCAAGTTGGCGAGGGGCACCTGGCGCAGGGCTGCCAACCAGGCGCAGAGGGCGGCGGTCAGCGCGGCCGGTGTAGTTCGCGGGCCAGGTACGACAGCCAGGCGCAACAGGCCCTGGCGCTCCTGGCGATAGGGCCAGGCGAGGTCCAGACGCTCGGCCAGGCCCGCCTGGCGCAGGGTCGCCAGCAGCCCGCCCGGCTGTTCGCCGAGCAGCAGGGCTTCGAGCAATTCCGCGGCTTCCCAACTGCCAGGGAGCAGATCGTCGAGGGCGAATTGCACGGCCAGCGCCGGGGCTGCGACGGCGCTCGTCTGCCAGCGCTCGCCCAGCGCGGGGAGCGGCGAGGGCACCTTGGCACCTGGCGGCGGACCAGGCGGCAGGACAGCGCCGTGTTCGCGGGCCTGGCGCTCCAGTTCGGCCAGGGGCTGCGGCCCGGCCAATACCAGCAGGGCGTTGCTCGCGCGGTAATGGTGCTGCTGGAAGGCGCGCAGCGCCGTCTGGAAGGCGGCGCTGTGCAGCGGCAGGCTGTATCTATTGCCGGCGTGGAAGCCTCTGGCCGGGTGTGCGGCCGGCAGGCCCGTGGCCAGGGCCAGGTCCCTGCGGGTGTCGGCGCTGCGTGACCAGGCGATGAATTCGGCGTGCAGCACCTCGCGCTCGCGGTGCTGGGCGTCCAGGGCCAGCAGGGGCGCGGCGAGCATGTCCAGCAGCCGGGCGAGGCCGGCGCCCAGGTGCTCGGGGGCCAGGGCGAAGAAGAAGTCGGTGGTGGTCTCGCGGGTGCTGGCGTTGAGTTCGCCACCCAGGCGTTGCACCAGGGGCATCAGGCCGTCCGCCACCGGATAGCGCTGACTGCCGAGAAAGAACAGGTGTTCGAGGAAGTGGGCCAGGCCCGGATAGGCGCGGGGGGCCTGGTGGCTGCCGGCACCGATGCGTACCAGCGCGGCCGCCTGCGGCAGTTCGGGATCGTGCAGCAGGGCAACGGCCAGGCCGTTGGCCAGGCGCAGGCGACGATGATGGGTGGGGGTGGGCAGCATAGTGACTAGCTTAGCGGACTCGCCCGCCAAGAGGACAAAGGTTTCAGTGGACGAAATGGAAAATATTGTTTATTTATTCTTTTAGAAGAAAAACAATTCCAAAAAATAGGAGATCGCTTCATGCTGCGCTTCGCCCTCTTTGGTGCCGGTCGCATCGGCCGCCTGCACGCCGACACCCTGAGTCGCCATCCCGCCGCCCAGCTCGCCTACGTCTATGACGTCCATCGTCCCTCCGCCGAGCAGGTGGCGGGGTTGCACGGCGCCCGGGTGGCGACCGACGTGGCCGAGGCGCTCGCCGATCCGACGGTGGACGCCGTACTCATCGCTTCCAGTACCGACACCCACGTCGACCTGCTGGAGCAGGCGGTCAAGGCTGGCAAGGCAGTGCTCTGCGAAAAGCCCATCGACCTCGACTTCGCCCGGGTCCAGGCCTGCCGGCAACAGCTGGAAGGCACCGACCGGCCGATCCAGATCGGCTTCAATCGCCGCTTCGACCCCGGCCACCTGGCCCTGCGCGAGGCGCTCCAGGCCGGCGAGATCGGCAATCTGGAGCAGTTGATCATCACCAGCCGCGATCCCGGGTTGCCTTCGCTGGACTACCTGCGCAGCTCCGGCGGCCTGTTCCGCGACATGTTGATCCACGACTTCGACATGGCCCGTTTCATTCTCGGCGAGGAGCCGGTGAAGCTGTGCGCCTACGGCAGCGCCTTGGTCGCCCCGGAAGTGGCGGAGGTGGGCGATATCGACTCGGTGATGGTGATCCTCGAGACCGCCTCAGGCCGGCTCTGCCACATCAACGGTTCACGACGCGCCTGCTATGGCTACGACCAGCGCATCGAGGCCCTCGGCAGCCGCGGCATGCTGGTGTCCGGCAACCGCCATCGCACCCCGCTGGAACGCTACAGCGACAACAGCGCCGCCGCACGCGAACCTCTGATGAACTTCTTCATTGATCGCTACGAAGAAGCCTATCGCGCCCAGGTTGGTGCCTTCGTCACGGCGGTGGAGCAGGGCGCGGCCATCCAGCCCAGCTTCGAGGACGGCTACCAGGCCCAGCGCCTGGCCGAGGCGGCCATCGAGTCCTTGCGCAGCGGCGCCAGCGTCACCCTGTAACGCCCTGCCGGCTGCGTGCGGCTGGCGCTTCCGTGGTCCCCATAACACCAAAACAAGAGAAGACCCGTCATGAAAAGAGTTTGTCTGCTCGTCATCTCCACCCTGTTCAGCACCCTGGCGTTGGCCGATCTGCGCATAGGGGTGAGCATCGCCCAGTTCGACGACAACTTCCTTACCTACCTGCGCGAGGCCATGGCCGACGAGGCCAAGCGCGAGGGTGGGGTGCAGCTGCAATTCGAGGACGCCCGCGGTGACGTGGTGCGCCAACTGAGCCAGGTGGAAAGCTTCGTCAACCAGAAGGTCGATGCCGTGGTGGTGACGCCGGTGGACACCGCTGCCACCCGCAATATGACCGCCGCGGCCAAGAAGGCCGGCATCCCGCTGCTGTACGTTAATCGTCGGCCCCAGGAAGAGCTGCCCGCTGGCGTGGTGTACATCGGCTCCAACGAGAAGCTGGCCGGTCGGCTGCAGATGGAGGCGCTGGCGCAGAAGATGGGCGGCAAGGGCAATCTCGCCATCATGCTCGGCCTGCTCTCCAACGATGCCACCCATGGCCGTACCGCCGGGGTCAAGGAGGTGCTGGCCAAGTACCCGGACATCAAGGTGGTGGAAGAGCAGACCGCCGAATGGCAGCGTGACAAGGGCATGGACCTGATGAGCAACTGGCTGACGTCCGGTCGCCAGATCGACGCCGTGGCCTCCAACAACGACGAGATGGCCATCGGTGCCGCCATGGCCTTGCGCCAGGCCGGCAAGCAGCCGGGCAAGGACGTCTTCATCGGCGGCGTCGACGGCACCCCGGACGGCCTGGCCGCCCTGCAGCGTGGCCTGCTCACCGTCACCGTGTTCCACGACGCCAAGGGCCAGGGCCGTGCGGCCATCGAGAACGCGGTCAAGGCCGCGCGCAAGGAAACGGTCCCGGCGGTGGTGGACATTCCCTTCGAACTGGTGACGGCGGACAACGTCGCGCAATTCAAGAATCGCTGAATAAGGCCCGCCACCGAAAGCGCTGTTCAAGGCGCCTGAACGAAAAAGCCCCGACCAATTGGCCGGGGCTTTTTCTTACGCTCTTACGTGCGCTTTCGCGCCTGCCCTTACTTCTTCTCGGGCAGGGCGAAGGCCATCACGTAGTCGCCTTGCTTGGTACCCAGCGAACCATGGCCGCCGGCGTAGACCAGCACGTACTGGCGACCGTCCTTGCCGGTGTAGGTCATGGGGGTGGTCTGGCCACCGGCCGGCAGGCGGCCTTTCCACAGTTCCTTGCCGTTCTTCACGTCATAGGCGCGCAGGTACTGGTCCAGGGTGCCGCTGAGGAAAGCCACGCCACCGGCGGTGGTGACGGTGCCGCCCAGGCTGGGCACGCCCATGGGCAGCGGCAGCGGGACCGGCGAGTTGTCGCGCACGGTGCCGTTCTTGTGCTTGTAGACCAGCTTGCCGGTGGTCAGGTCGAGACCGGCCACGTAGCCCCAGGCGGGTGCCTGGCAGGGCAGGCCCAGGGGCGACAGGAAGGCCGACAGGATCACGCCATAGGGCGCGCCCTTGTTGGGCTGGATGCCCTCGGTCTCGCTCTTTCGCGCCGGCTGGTTGGCGATTTCCTCGCGCGGGATCAGCTTGGAGGTGAAGGCCATGTAGCTGGGGTTGAGGAAGGCGATCTGGCGTACCGGATCGACCGAGATACCACCCCAGTCGAACACGCCGAAGTTACCCGGGTAGACGATGGAGCCCTGGGTGGACGGCGGGGTGTAGATGCCCTCGTAGCGGTGCTCGCGGAAGGCGATGCGGCACAGTGCCTGGTCGAAAGGCGTACCGCCCCACATGTCGCTTTCCTTGAGGGTCGGCGCGGCCAGGTTGATCGAGGAGATCGGCTGGGTCGGCGAGGTGTGGTCGCCTGCCACCGCGCCCTGGGGCACCGGGGTTTCGGTGATCGGGTAGATGGGCTGACCATTGGTGCGGTCCAGCACATAGATGCTGCCCTGCTTGGTCGAGGCCATCAGCGCGGGTTTCACGCCGTCAGCGGTCTTGATGTCCACCAGGGTCGGCTGGCCGCCCACGTCCATGTCCCAGAGGTCATGGTGGGTGAACTGGTAGTTCCAGCGCACCTTGCCGGTGGCGATATCGAGGGCGACGACGCCAGCGCTGTACTTCTCGGAGGCCGGGGTACGGTCACCGCCCCACTGGTCGGGCATCTGGTTGCCCATGGGCAGATAGACCATGCCGACCTTTTCGTCGACTGCCATCATCGACCACATGTTGGGCGAGTTGCGGGTGTAGATGCCATCGGCGGCGATGGGCGCGGTGGCGTCCGGATTGCCGCTGTCCCAGTTCCACACCAGCTTGCCGGTGTGCACGTCGTAGGCCCGCACGACGCCGGAGGGCTCGTCGGTGGAGACGTTATCGGTGACGTGGCCACCGATGATCACCAGGTTGCGGGTGACTGCCGGCGGCGAGGTGGAGTAGTAACCACCGGGCGTGAAGCTGCCCATGTTGGCGGTCAGGTCGACCTGGCCGTTGTCGCCGAAGTCGCTGCACACCTTGCCGGTATCGGCGTTGATGGCGATCAGGCGGGTGTCGGCGGTGGGCAGGAACAGACGCCGCGGGCAGCTGTTGGCGGCCGGGGTGCTCTGCTCGTCGACCGGAACGGCGGCGCCGGTGGCCGGGCTCTGGCCCGCGGTGGTGGTGCCAGCGTAGGTGGCGTCGTCGTGGTAGGCCACGCCACGGCAGGTCATGTGCGCCCAGCCCTTGAAGCTGTCGGCGTGCTGGGTGCTCAGCTTGGGATCGAAGCGCCAGATTTCCTTGCCGCTGTCGGGATCCAAGGCGATCACCTGGCTGTGCGGCGTGCAGACGTAGAGCATGCCGTTGACCTTGAGCGGGGTGTTTTCCGCGGTGGTCTCCTGGGGATCGTTCGGTCCGGGAAGGTCGCCGGTACGGGTGGTCCAGGCCACTTCCAGATCCTTCACGTTGTTCACGTCGATCTGCTTGAGCGGCGAGTAGCGATCACCGAAGGCGGTACGGCCGTAGGAGGGCCAGTCACCATCGGCGGCGGTCGGAGCGGCGCTCGTGGTGCCGGCGGTATCGCGGCCCAGGTCACCGTCCAGACGGTTGTAGTTGACGAACTGGGCGACCAGGGCGACGACGCCGGCGATCACCAGGGAACCGATCAGCGGCAGGCCACCGCTGCGGCTGTCCAGCGGCCGGCGGAATGCCGGGATCAGCAGGACCAGGCCGAGCACGAACCACAGCGCCAGGCGCGGCACCAGTTGCCACCAGTCGAATTGCACTTCCAGCACGGCCCAGGCGGTGGAGACCACCAGGAAGAAGGCATAGACCCAGACGCCACTGGCGCGCCGGATGAACAGCAGGTAACCGCTCAGGGCGAGCAGCACGCCACCGCCGAGGTAGTACAGGGAGCCCCCGAGGGTGGCCAGTTTGATGCCCAGCCCCAAGAGGCCCAGGCCCAGGAGGATAAACAGGATGCCGAGTAACCTGGTAGGCAGGCCTCCCGGTCTCGCAGAGGAAGTGACAGTCATAGCAGCGCTCGCAATACAATCGTAGAAGAGGATGTTCGACTCGATCGACGACATCGCAAATCGGAACCGCATGCGGATCTGTCGTCTGCTACGTCTGAACCTATTGTCTGTCTTATCGTTCCACCCCTTCGTGGGCTTCCCTGGCGGGTAGCCTAGAGCGGTTGCGCTGAGGCGAGCCGTGGGCTGGCTTGGAGGGTGTCGTCTGAATCGGGCGGGTAGATAGTAAGCTAAGGACCTTCTGATGTCACTTCGCGATGATTGCCGGAGCGGCCCCAGGCGACGCCACCCTGCTACCATCGCCAGCCTTTTCCCCGGCCCGCCCTGTCCATGTCCGACGTCCTAACCCTGGTCCAGGCGACCTTCAACGTCACCGCACCCGTCTTTGCCCTGGTGCTGCTCGGCTGCGTGCTCAAGCGACTGGGCTGGATCGACACGGCCTTCGTCAATACCGCGTCCAGCCTGGTTTTTCGCGCCACCATGCCGACCCTGCTGTTTCTCGGCATCATCAAGGCGGACCTGGGCGAAGCCTTGCAACCCCTGCTGCTGGGCTATTTCGCGCTGGCCACGGTGACGAGCTTCCTGCTCGTCTGGGCCTGGGCGATCTGGCGCTGTCCCCATGCCGATCGGGGGGTGTACGTGCAGGGCGCCTTTCGCGGCAACTGCGGCATCGTCGGCCTGGCGCTGGCGGCCACCCAGTACGGCGACTATGGCCTGTCGGTGGGCGGCATCCTGGCCGGCATGGTCATCCTCTTCTACAACGTGCTCTCGACCATCGTGCTGGCGCTCTATAGCCCGCACTTGCAGGCCAACTGGCGCACCATCCTGCGCAGTATCCTCGGCAATCCGCTGATCATCGGCATCCTGGTGGCCATTCCCTTCGCCTACTGGCAATGGCAACTGCCGCGCTGGCTGGAGAGTTCAGCGCGCTACTTCGCTGGGCTCACCCTGCCGCTGGCACTGATGTGCATCGGCGCCACCCTCTCGTTGGCGGCGCTGCGCGAGAGCAGCCGTCTGGCACTGGGGGCCAGCCTGTGGAAGATCGTCTGGATACCCCTGCTCGGCGTGCTGGGCGCTCTGGCCCTGGGCATCCAGGGACCGGCGCTGGGTATCCTGTTCCTCTACCTGGGCTGCCCCACGGCTGCCTCCAGCTTCGTCATGGCTCGCGCCGCAGGGGGCAATGCCCAACTGGCGGCGGCCATCGTGGTGATCAGTACCCTGGGCGGGATGTTTACCACCAACCTCGGCCTATTGTTGCTGAAAGCATTGAGCCTGATATAAGACGCTAAATTCCTGGCGGGAGGCTCAAGGACGCGGCTTTAACAGCCGATACAGAGAGGCGGCGGTATTGTTCCGGTGCTGCCTTTTTTCTCATCTGTCCAAGGACATACGATGCGCGGACAACTCAGGTTCAGTCACAAGATCTTATTGACGGCGGCGCTGGTCGTGACCGTCGCGCTGGTGGGTTTTTCCGGATTCAACGCCTATCTGCAGCGCACGACCATCGACCGCGAACTGCGGGCCTCCCTGAGCGAAGGCGGACGAATCGCCGCGGCCAACATCGCGTTCTGGCTGGATGGCCGTATCCGCCTGTTGGAAAGCCAGGCGGACGTACTGCGCCGTGATAGCTCGCCGGAAACGCTCAGCGCCGTGCTGCAGCAGAAGACTTACGCCGCGAGTTTCGATACCGCCTACCTGGGCGGTGCCGATGGTTCCTATACGGCCTATCCGCAATCCCCGGTGCCGGCTGGCTACGATCCGCGCAAGAGACCCTGGTACATCGAGCCCACGACCGCGGGCAGGACCGTGTTGATGAAGCCCTATGTCTTCGCTACCACCGGCAAGCTGGGCATGCCCATCACCACCCCCCTGATCCGCGATGGTCAGGTCATCGGCGTGGTAGGGGGCGACGTCAATCTCTCGACCCTGACCAGCATCATCACCTCGCTCAATGCGGGCGGTCTGGGTGAGGCCTTTCTGGTCGACGGCGACGGCAAGATTCTCGTCAGCGGTCACCCCGAACAGGTCCTGAAGAATCTCAAGGACATCTTTCCCGACGATACGCCAAGCGTCACCCCGGGCTTCAGCACTACCTACCAGGACGGCACCGAACGCCTGATCAGCTTCACGCCGGTGGAAGGCCTGCCCTCGGTCAAGTGGTACCTGGGCCAGTCCATCGACCAGGCCAAGGCCTATGCTCCGGTCACCCAGGCGCGCAACCTGGCCATCGTGGCGACGGTGATCGCGGTGATCGCCATCATTTTGCTGCTGGGCCTGTTGATCCGGGTGCTGCTGCGACCGCTGCGCGACCTGTCCCGCGCCATGCAGGACATCGCCCAGGGTGAGGGCGATCTGACCCGTCGGCTACCGGTGCAGACCCGCGATGAATTCGGTGTCTTGGCCGAAGCCTTCAATCAGTTCGTGGCCCGTATCCACACCTCGATCCGCGAGGTGGCCCAGACCACCGGCGAGCTGAACCAGAGCACCCGGCGCGTGCTGGAGTCTTCGCAGTCCTCCATGCAGCAGTCGGATGTGCAATCCCAGCGCACTACCAGTGTGGCCGCGGCCATCAACGAAATGGGCGCCGCCACTCAGGAGATCGCCCGCAACGCCGCCCACGCCTCCGGCGAGGCGCGTAGTGCGCGCCAACAGGGCGAAGAAGGCCGTGAGGTGCTCAACGAAGCCCTGCACGCCATGCAGGCGCTGTCAGCGAAGATCGGCACCAGTTGCGAGCATATCGAAGCGCTCAACGGCAAGGCCGCCAACATCGGTCAGATCCTCGAAGTCATCCGCGGTATTTCCGAGCAGACCAACCTCTTGGCACTCAACGCCGCCATCGAGGCAGCCCGCGCGGGCGAGGCCGGCCGTGGCTTCGCCGTGGTTGCTGATGAAGTCCGCTCCCTGGCCAGCCGCACCCAGAGTTCGGCGCAGCAGATCCAGCAGATGATCGAAGAACTGCAGAACGGTTCGCGCGATGCGGTGGCGCTGATGCAGGAAAGCCAGCGGCAGAGCGCCCACAGCATGCAGGTGGCGCAGCAGGCCGGGAGCAGTCTGGGCAGCGTCACCGAGCGCATCGGCGAGATCGACGGCCAGAACCAGTCCGTCGCCACCGCGACCGAAGAGCAGACCTCGGTGGTGGAAACCCTGAACATGGATATCAGCGAGATCAACCTGCTGAACCAGCAGGGCGTGGACAACCTCCAGGCGACCCTGGCGGCTTGCACGGCGCTGGAAGCCGAGGCCGGTCGGCTGCAACGGCTGGTCGGTGGTTTCAGGATCTAGTAAGTGCCCGCCGCGCCTCCCTGCTCGAGGCGGCGCGGCGGTGGAGCCCTCAGGCGACCGCGCTATGCCGGTGCTGGCGCAGCGCGCGACCTTCCGCATCGAAGTAGCGCAGGTGTTCGGGGGCGCTGGTCAGCTGTACCTGTTGGCCGTGGTGCAGCTCGGCCTTGCCGGCTACCTTGGCCACCAGCGGTTCACCGCCGTTGCCTAGGTCCACATACACCAGCGTCAATTCGCCGAGTTGCTCGGTCAGGGTGACGGTGCCGGACAGGATGCCCTGGCCGGCCGGGACCAGGTGTAGATGCTCCGGGCGGACGCCCAGGTGCAGCTCACCCTGGATGCCGGCCGGCGCGCTCAGCGTTTGAGCGCCTTGCGCACCGTGCAGATCCAGGTGCCCTTCGCGGGCGGTGGCGGGCAGGATGTTCATCGCCGGCGAGCCGAGGAAGCGGGCGACGAACAGGTTGTCCGGATCGTCGTAGAGTTCCAGGGGCGAACCGACCTGCTCGACGCGACCGCCGTTGAGCACCACGATGCGGTCGGCCAGGGTCATGGCCTCCACCTGATCGTGGGTGACGTAGATCATGGTGGTGTTGGGCATCTGCTCGTGCAGCCGGGCGATCTCGATGCGCGTCTGCACGCGCAGGGCGGCGTCGAGGTTGGACAGGGGTTCGTCGAACAGGAACACCTTGGGATCGCGGGTAATGGCCCGGCCGATCGCCACGCGCTGGCGCTGGCCACCGGACAGCGCCTTGGGCAGCCGCTCGAGGTAAGGCGTGAGTTGCAGCGCCTCGGCGGCGCGGCGGACGCGGACGTCGATCTCCGACTTGGGCGTGCCCTTGTCCAGGGTCAGGCCGAAGGCCATGTTCTGGTAGACCGTCATGTGCGGATAGAGCGCATAGGACTGGAACACCATGGCGATCCCGCGCTCCTTGGGCGTGCGGTCGTTGACCACCTCGCCATCGATGGAGAAGGTGCCCGCAGTGATGTCTTCCAGGCCGGCGATGACCCGCAGCAGGGTCGACTTGCCGCAGCCGGACGGGCCGACGAAGACGATGAATTCTCCCGAGCGGATGTCGAGGTCGATGTGCTGCAGGATCTCGACGTTGCCGTAGCGTTTCTTGATCCCTTTGAGGGTGAGCGTGGTCATCCAGAAGTCCTCATCGGTTAGCGGTGATCGGCGCCGCCCGCGAGGCGGGCGATCAGGCCGGAATGGGGCGGTAGCAGCAGGCGCTGGCGCTCGAGGCGACCGCCCAGCAGCGCTGGCGTGAGATCTTCCCGCAGGTGCTCGGCGAGATTCGGCGCAAGCGCCAGTTCCAGCGGCTGGCCATCGGCCAGGTTGAAGGCCACCAGCAGGCGTTCTTCGCCGAGCTGTCTTTCGAAGGCGAGCACCTGCGGATGCAGGTCGAGAAACTCGATCGAGCCCTTGACCAATGCCGGGAGCGTTCGGCGCCAGGCGAGCAGGGTGCGATAGCAGGCGAGCAGGGAGTCGACGCGTTGCGCCTGACGATCGACCGCCAGCGGCAGGTGTTTGGCCGGTACCGGCAGCCAGGGTCTGGCCGTCGACTCGGTGAAACCACCATGAGGCAGCGCGGCGCTCCAGACCATGGGCGTACGGCAGCCGTCGCGGCCCTTGATGGCCGGCCAGTAGCGCTTGCCCCAGGGATCGACGATGTCGGCGAAGGCGATGTCCGCCTCGGTCTGGCCCAGTTCTTCGCCCTGGTACAGGCACACCGAGCCGCGCAGGGTGAGCAGGATCGCCGCCGCCAGGCGCAGGATGGCCGTGCCGTCCGGCCGGTCCTTGGCCCAGCGCGAGGCATGGCGCACCACGTCATGGTTGGAAAAGGCCCAGCAGGCCCAGCCATCGGCGGCCGCCCGCTCGAAGTCCTCGATCACCGGCCGGATATCCTCTACCGCCGGCAGGGCGGTGTTGAGGAAGTCGAAGGCGTAGCACATGTGCAGTCGATCGCCGCCGCCGGTGTATTCGGCCATCAGCGCCGTGCCATGAATCATTTCGCCCACCTCGCCGACGGCGGTGGCCGCCGGATACTCGTCGAGCAGGGCGCGGAAACGCCGCAGGAAACCGAGGTTTTCCGGGCGATTCTTGTCGTAGCGGTGATCTTGCCAGTTGTAGGGGCGATCCCGCGGGGCCAGGCGCTCGTTCTGCAATTCCGGCGGCAGCGGTGGATTGTCTCTTAGCTCGGCGTCGTGGAAATAGAAGTTCGCGGTATCGAGGCGGAAGCCGTCGACGCCCCGGTCGAGCCAGAAGCGCACCACGTCCAGCACCGCCTGCACCACAGCTTCGTTGTGGAAGTTGAGGTCGGGCTGCTCGATGAGGAAATTGTGCAGGTAGTACTGGCCACGGCCGGCGTCCCATTCCCAGGAGGAACCGCCGAAGTTGGACAGCCAGTTGTTGGGCGGCGAGCCGTCGGGCTTGGCATCGGCCCAGACGTACCAGTCGGCGCGGGCGTTGTGGCGATCACTGCGACTTTCGGCGAACCAGGGATGGCGGCTGGAGGTGTGCGACAGCACCAGGTCGATCATCACCTTCAGGCCCAGTTCGTGGGCGCGGCTGACCAGAGCATCGAAGTCGGCGAGGGTGCCGAATTGCGGATCGACGTCGCGGTAGTCGGAGACGTCATAGCCGAAATCGGCCATGGGCGAGCGCATGAAGGGCGCGATCCAGATGGCGTCGACCCCCAGGTCGGCGACATAGGGCAGGCGCGCGGTGATGCCGGCGAGATCGCCGATACCGTCGCCGTTGCTGTCCTGGAAGGAGCGTGGATAGATCTCGTAGATCACCGCGCCACGCCACCAGTCGCGGTCGACGGCCTGGGTCTGAGTATTGGCCATGGCGGATTACCCCTTCACACCGCCAGCGGTGAGGCCGGCAACGATCTTGCGTTGGAAGATGAGGACCAGGACGATCAGCGGCAGGGTGACCACCACCGAGGCGGCCATGATGGTGCCCCAGGGGGTTTCCATCTCCGAGGCGCCCGAGAGCAGGGCGATGGCCACCGGTACGGTACGCGTCTCGTTGTTGGCGACGAAGGTCAGGGCGAAGAGGAATTCGTTCCAGGCGGCGATGAAGGCCAGCAGCCCGGTGGTCACCAGCGCCGGCCACATCAGCGGCATGAAGATGCGGGTGACGATGGTGAGCGGCGAGGCGCCATCGACGATGGCCGCTTCCTCGATCTCGGCGGGCAATTCGCGCATGAAGGTGGTCAGCACCCAGACCGTGAAGGGCAGGGTGAAGATCATGTAGGCCAGGATCAGCGACAGCAGGCTGTTGTAGAGGCCCAGGGCGCGCACCATTTCGAACAGACCGGCGAGCACGGCGATCTGCGGAAACATGGAGACGCCGAGGATCGTCACCAGCAGCAGGCCGCGACCGCGGAAGGGCACGCGCGCCAGGGCATAGGCGGCGGTGATGGCCAGCGCCAGCGACAGCGCCACCACCGACACGGCGACGATCACCGAGTTGAGCAGGTTGTGCAGGAAGGTATCGGTGGATAAGACGCTGGCGTAGTTGGCGAAGGTGACCGCGCGCGGCAGGTAGTCGATCCGGAACAGATCGGTGCCGGTCTTCAGGCTGGTCAGGATCGCGTAGTAGAAGGGAAAGACCGAGAAGACCACGATGGCCACCACCAGCAGGTAGAAACCGGTCTTGGCGGTGAGTTGCTTGAGGGCGCGGGCGTTCATTTGCTGGCTCCCAGGTCGAGACGGGCGGTCTTGAGGTAGATCAGGGTGATCAGCGCGACCACCAGGAACAGCAGGGTCGAGGCCGCCGAGCCCTGGGCGAAGTTGTCGAACTGGAACAGATTTTCCTGGGCATAGACGCTCATGGTCTTGGTCTCGGAATTGTTCGGCGTCAGCACGTAGATCAGATCGAAGACGCGCAGGGCATCGAGGGCGCGGAAGATCACCGCCACCAGGATCGCCGGCCGGATCAGCGGCAGGGTCACGCGGAAGAACACCTTGACTGGATGCACGCCATCGATGCGGGCGGCTTCGTAGACGTCGCCGGGCACCAGCTGCAGACCGGCCAGGATCAGCAGGGCCATGAAGGGCGTGGTCTTCCATACGTCGACGATGATGACCGCGGTCATGGCGGTATCCGGCGAGGCGGTCCAGGCGATGGGCGCCGCCAGGAGGCCGAGGTGGACCAGCAGATCGTTCAAAATGCCGAACTGGTCGTTCATCATCCAGGCCCACAGCTTGGCCGAGACGATGGTGGGAATGGCCCAGGGAATCAGCACCGCCGCCCTGACCAGCGCGCGTCCGGGAAACCGGGCGTTGAGCACCAGCGCCACGATCAGGCCGAAAAAGGTCTCCAGGCTGACCGAGATCAGGGTGTAGCGCACCGTGTTCCAGACCGCCTGCCACCAGACCGGATCCACCAGCACGCCGAAGGCCTCGCCCTGACCATCGCCGTAATCCACCCACTCGTAGTAGTTACGCAAGCCGACGAAGGCAGCGCTGGATAGATCACCCAGGCGGGCATCGGTGAAGGAGAAGTAGATCGTCTTGAGTAGCGGCCAGGCGGCTACCCCGGCGAGCACCACCAGCATCGGCGCGATGAACAGCAGGGCGGCGCGCTGCCGTTGGCGGGACAGCCTGGAGCGCGAATGCGCCGCCTTGGGGGTGACCGCCGCAGGAGGCGTGGGAGCGGATTCGAAGTGGGTCATGATCGGGTGCATCCGTGAAGCTTGGCGTGGCCGGGACAGCCACCAAGGACATGCGCTCGGACCTCGGGGCGAGGTCCGAGCGCTCGTGCAGGCCTTACCAGTCGTTGCGCTTCAGGCGTCGCAACTGCTTGTCCAGGGCGTCGAGATTGCTCGCCGCATCGCCCTGGCCGGCCAGGGTGCGGTTGACGGTGGTCCAGAACTGCTGCGAGACCTCGTTGTAGCGCGTTTTGGTCGGCGCCGAGGGACGCGGGGTAGCGTTCTCGAAGACGTCCTTCCAACGGGCCACCAGCGGTTGCTGGGCAACGATGTCCGGATCCTGGTACAGCGCGGGGATCGATGGCAGGCGAACGTTCAGCAGCGCCCGTTGCTTCTGGGCCTCGGCCGAGACCAGGTAGCGAACCAACTCGATGGCCGCCTGCTGGTGGGTCGAGTACTTGGAGACCGCGAGATTCCAGCCACCCAGGCAGGCCGCCGACTTGCCACCGGCGCCGGCCGGCAGGGGCGCGACCTCGAACTTGCCCTTGATGGGCGAGTCGGCGCCGTTACCCAGCGGGTAGGCATAGGGCCAGTTGCGCATGAACACGGCGTTGCCGGTTTGCCAGACGCCGCGCGCATCCTCCTCTTGATAGCCGAGGACGCCCTTGGGCGCGATGGTGCCGACCCAGCCGTGGGCCATACTCAGCGCCTCGGCGGCCTTGGGGTTGTTGACGGTGATGTCACCCTGGGGCGAGACGATATCGCCGCCGCCATTGGAGGCGATCAACTCCAGGCCCATGCAGGTGGTGCCCTCGTAGGCAGCGCCCTGGAACACGTAGCCGTTGAGCTGGGGTTGCCCGGCGGCACGTTCCGCGTCCTGGATTTCCTTGGCGGTGGTCGCCAGTTCGGTCCAGGTGGTGGGCACGGGCTTGCCGTATTTTTCCAGCAGGTCCTTGCGGTAGTAGAGCGCCGGGGCATCGGAGAACATCGGCATGGCCACCAGCTTGCCATTCACGGTCTGGGAGGCGATCACCGACGGCGAGTGTTGACCGACGACGTCCTTCATGGCGTCCGAAAGGTCGACGAAGCTGGCGGCGAGTTGCGGGGCCCAGACCACGTCGGTGCGGTAGACGTCGATGTCCTTGTTGCCGGCCGACAGCCAGAGGCGGTATTGGCCGAACTGGTCGGTGGCCGAGGCGGGCATGGTTACGATCTTCACCTTGTGTCCACTGGCCTTTTCGAAGGCATCGAGTTGCAGGCGCAACTCCTCGATGTCCTTGCCGATCGAGCCGGCGACGATGGACAACTCCTCGGCCTGGGCGACGCCGCCCAGCAGAACACCGGTGACGAGCACTCCGGCTAGTCGCTTAAACATACTGTTCATCTCCTGGCAGGCAACCGTCCGTGGCAGCCTTCGTCGCCCCTGTGAGCGGCGCGAGCGAAGGCGAAACGGTTACCTGGCCTTTCATTGTTGTTGTTGTCTTCCCAGGTACGGACGCTGCGTGGCGCGGATCGATACAGGCCTTCGAATATGTCGAGGCGCTCTGTCGACCCACTTCACAACCAGCTCAAGTCACCAGGAGAAGTCGATGAAAACCTTATTCAAAGCGCTTTGAAAGCGCTAAATGCAGACTGCGCTACTTTGCCGGGGGTGTCAATCACCGTATTATCCGGCCGCATCCCGATGAGCTTCTTCTTCGAACGGCTTCACCTATCCGCCAGGTACCTACAACAACATGATCAATAGCCTGAAGGATCTCGCGGCCCATCTGGGCCTCTCGCCGACCACCGTGAGCCGGGCGCTGAACGGCTATCCGGAGGTGGGGGCCAAGACTCGCCAGCGAGTACTGGAAGCGGCGCAACGCCTCAACTACCAGCCGAACCCGACCGCGCTGCGGCTGGCGACCGGGCGGGCCGATGCCCTGGGTATCCTGCTGTCGATCCACGACAACATGCTGGAAAATCCCATCGTCACCGATCTGTTGACGGGCATCAGCGAAACGGCCGCCGAATGCGGCCTGGCCATTCATCTGCTGCCCACGCTCAAGGGGCAGGAGCGGGCCGTGTGCGAGCGCGTCATAGGCTCGGGGGCGGTGGACGCCCTGGTGTTGCTGTCGCCGGTGTTCGACGATCCGGAGACCGCCGACCTCGCCGAGATCGCCTTTCCGGTGGTCGCCCACGGCTTGCCGGTCTTTGGCCAGAACGTCGCCTCGCTCAGCGTCGACAGCGTTGGTGCTTTCGCCAAGGGCACCGCACACCTGACGGCGTTCGGCCATCGGCGCATCGCCCTGCTCAATGGTGAAGAGCATCTGGCCTATGGCCGTGATCGCCGAGCGGGCTATCTGGCCGAGCTCGCCGCCGCGGGCCTGAGCGCCGATCCCGCTCTGATGGCTGCCGGGCAGCAGACCTATGCCCGCGGCTACGAGGCGGCGCGCGGCATGCTGGCCCTGGTCGAGCCGCCGACTGCCTTCCTCTGCTCTTCGGTGCTGCAGGCCATAGGCGCAGCCCAGGCCATCGCCGAAGCCGGGCTGAGCATTCCTGGTGACGTCTCCCTCATCGCCCACGACGACGTCGTCGCGGCGCTGCCGACGGAGATCGCCGCACCGGGGCTCACCGTCTTGCGTTCCTCGATCCGTCTGGCCGGGCGGCGCATCGCCCACATGGCCATCGAACGTGCCCGCGGCGTACCCGCGGCAGAACTGGTGGAGGTCTGGGACGTGCCGCTGATCCCCGGTACGTCCACCGGTCCGGTGCGTTCGTCGTGCTAGAGGGAGGCGCGATCCACCAGCGGACAGGCCAACTGATGGCGCGCCCGGTCGTTGGCGCGTCCTTCGATCAGGTGCAGGGCCGCCTCACGCCCGAGTTCGAAGTGCGGTAGCTGAACGGTGGTCAGGGGCGGATGGAACAACTCGGCGACGCCGACCATGTTGTCGTAGCCGAGCACGGCCACGTCTTGCGGAATGCGCAGTCCGCGGGCCAGCAGCCATTGGTAGGCCACCAGGGCGATCCGGTCGTTGCCGCAGATCAGCAGGTCCGGGGTGGTCGCTGCGGTGGCGAAACGGCGCTCCAGCTCGAGGCGGGTCTCGTCGTAGGCGTCGTCGGTGCTCAGGTCATACTGGCCGAGGGCGTCAGCCAGACCGGCTTCCCGGCAGGCGCGCAGCAGACCCTCCTGGCGAAGCGGCCAAGCCGGACTGGGACGCGGCAGATTGATGCTCAGCGGGCGTCGATAGCCGCGAGCCAGGGCCGTGCGCACCGCCTGGTATTGCCCCTCGGCATCGTCCGGTACGTAGCAGGCCATCGCTGCGCGTTCGGCATAGCAGTTGCTCAGGACCACGGGGCGTTCCCCCAGGCCGCTGGGGACCGCTACGGCGCGCAGGTGCATGGAGCTGAAGACGATGCCGTCCGGGCGGTGCGCCAGCATCAATTCGATGTCCTCGGGGCTGGGGCGGTCCTCCAGCAGGTTGAGGATGAACAGATTCCAGCCATGCTCCCGCGTCGTGCGCTCCAGGCCCAGCAGTAGATCCACGGCGAAGGGGGTGGTGGCGGTGCCCAGGGCGAAGACGCCGATGGTCTTGCCGCTGGAGCGTCCACCGCGAATCCGGCGGGCGGCCAGGTCCGGTACGTAGCCGAGCGTCTGGATCGCCGACTGGATGCGGGTCAGGGTCTCGGCGCCGAGCTTTTCCGGATTGTTCAGCGCGCGCGAAACCGTCATGGCCGAGACGCCGGCCAGCCGGGCCACATCCTTCACCGATGGCATCCCATCCCTCCCGCTCGCTTGATCAGGAGGGGAGTATGCCAAATCAGCAGGGGTCAGAGGGCCAGATCGCGCAGCGTCCAGGCCCGCAGTTGGCTGAAGCGGGCGCTGCCGTTGCTGGCGAAGAGCGCTACTCCCTGGCTGTCCGGCCCCGGATAGAGGCGGCTGCCGAAGGTGTGGAGGCCGTCGTCGACGAAGACTTCCAGCGACGATCTATCCAGGTAGAGACGCAGATGCAGCGTCGTCTGGCCGGCGGTGAGCGGTAGGCTGCGCACGCCCGCCACACCGCGTCCGGCGCGTTCGCGATCCAGCACCAGGCGGCCGGCCTGGGCATCCACGTAGAGCAGCGTTTCCTCGCGCCCATTCGGGTCGACCCGCAGGGCCAGGCCGAAGCGCTCGGCATCGCTGGCGTGGAGATCGATCTCGATCTCGAGTTCCAGGCGCTCGCCCTCCAGCGGCAGCAGCAGTCTTTCGCTCTTCAGGTGCTGCCCGGCGAGGGGATGCTCGCTTTCCCGAAGGGCTATCAACTCCCGCGCGGGTCTTTGCCGCAGGCGGTCTCCTTCCCGGCTGACTTCACGCGGCAGCGAAAGCATGCCGCACCAGCCGTCGGCCTGGCTCGGCATGGGGCTTTCCCACATGTCCAGCCAGGCCCAGAGCAGGCGGCGACCATCCGGTGCCTCCAGCGTCTGGGCGGCATAGAAATCGTGGCCATGGTCGAGCTCGATGAAGTCGGTACGCGGCAGGAAGCGCGCCGCGTCGGTGAGCCGGCCCAGACGATAGGCGTTCTGGTAGAGATTGCGATAGCGATAGCCCCGGGGACGCAGCCCCTGCGGCGAGCAGAGGAAGACGTCCTCGTCACCCAGCGGGAAGAGATCGGGACACTCCCACATGTAGCCATCCTGCTCGCGGGTGCCGCCCAGGGCGGTGCCCAGAGCTTCCCAATGGAAGAGGTCGTGGGAGCGATAGAGCAGCAGCCGGGGATCGTCACCCTCGCGAGCGCCGAGGGCCATCCACCAGGCGTCGTCGCGCCGCCAGACCTTGGGATCGCGGAAGTGCTGCATCTCGGGGACCGGCGGTTCGATCACCGTGCCGTGCTTGGTGAACACCAAGCCGTCCTCACTGCTGGCCAGGCACTGCACCTGGTACAGCCCCTGGTCTTCGCGCCCCGGCTCGCCCAACCAGCGATGGCCGGTATAGAGCAGGTAGAGCCGGTCTTCCCAGACCACCGCAGAGCCCGAGAAGCAGCCGTCGCGATCGGCTTCGGTATCCGGCGCCAAGGCGACCGGCAAGTGTTGCCAATGGACCAGATCGGCGCTCTTGGCATGGCCCCAATGCATGGGGCCCCATTTCGTCGAGTAGGGGTGGTACTGATAGAAGACGTGGTATTCGCCCTGGAAGAACACCAGCCCATTCGGGTCGTTCATCCAGCCCACCTGAGGCGCCAGGTGGTAGGCCGGACGCCAGGCGTCGTGACGTTGCTCAAGTTGTTCGAGGATCGCCTCGTGAGCCTTGGACAGCGCGGAAGAAAGCATGAAATCGGGTCTCGAAGAAAAGTGAAAAGGGCACGAGAACGCTCGCTCGCACAGGCAAGGAGGCAGCGCCTGCGACCTGCAAACCAGCAGGGCTACTCGGCATGGTCGGCGTGGCCTGGGCTACGTCGAGCCGTTGCGCTTGAACGCACGCCCTAGGGGGCTTCGGCGCTTATCCATGCAGCTGAAAAATTTTTCGAGCGCTCTTGTTTTTTGTTTTGGTAACGTTAACACTGCCGTGCATTGACGGACCTGACCGACGGTTTGTCAAGCGGTGGCGTTCCGGAAGGTAAGGGGTTCGGAACGTCGCTCCAGCAAGACCACAGACAAAAAAAACAAAAGGTGACTCATGAAGGCTCAATTCTATGGAAGAGGGGCGGCCGCGTCCCTGCTGCTGTTCTCGCCACTCGTCCTGGCGGCACCCAAGGGGCTCACGCTCGAAGAACGGATGGCCCAGCTGGAATCCCGGGTGGTCGCCGCCGAAAGTCGCGCCGCCAAGGCCGAGGCCGAGGTAGCCCAGCTCCGTCAGGATGAACAAGCCAAGGCGGCCAAGCCCGCCAAGACCACCGCAACGGCCAACGCCACCACCGCAGGTGCTCAAGCGACTGCCGCCAACACTGCGCCGAAGGGCGATCAGCTGTCCCTGGATGAGCGCATGGCGCGTATCGAGGCGCGGCAGCTCGCGGTCGGCGAGGCGCCAGCAACGGTCAAGCCGACCGACAGCGGTTTCAAGTTCGGTGCCTATGCGCGCTCCGGTTTTCTCGCCAATGGCGACAAGGCCGGGCGGGGCGGTCCCGGGTTGACGCCGGCCGGCTCCGTCGGCGGCAACGTCGGTCGTTTGGGTAATGAGCCCGATACCTACATCGAGGCCAAGTTCTCCCAGGAGCAACAAGTAGAGAACGGTACGCGTTGGAAGTACTTCCTGATGCTGGCCGACGGCGTGCAGACGCCCAACGTCTGGACCGCCCAGGAAAGTAACCTGAACGTTCGCCAGGCCTATGCCGAGTTGAGCAGCCTGGCTTCCTTCAAGTCCTCGCCCACCTTCCGCGACTCCACCCTCTGGGCTGGCAAGCGCTTCGACCGCGACAACTTCGACGTGCACTGGCTGGACCGCGACATCGTCTTCCTGGCCGGTACCGGTGCCGGTATCTACGATGTCAAGCCGACCGACTACTGGCGCCTCAACGCCTCGTTGATGAGCCGTTCCTACGGTGACTTCGGCCTGGAGAACGGCAAGGACACGCGGACCTATATCGGTACGCTCAACCAGTTCTTCGACCAGGGGCGCTGGCAGGTCATGACCAGTGGCATCACCTCCGGGCAGAACGACGGACGCCTGGCCCAGCCCGGTGCGGGCGGTAACGATCATCGGGTGAACCTGGGCGGGCAAACGCCGGGTGACAAGGGTCTGCATACCGCCTTCACCTATGCCCAGAACGACTTCTTCGGTCGTGAAGGGCTGTTCAAGGCCTCGCTGCTCTACGGTCGCGGTCTCGGTGCGGAACTCAGCCAGGTGGGCGGCGACGGCGACCTGCTGGACAACGCCCAATCGCTGCGTCTGGCCTTCTACGGTCATACCCGCCTGAGTCCGTTCTGGCGCGTGGCGCCGGCGGTGATCGCCGAGCGCGGCACCGACCGCTACATGCCCGGCGACCACTACCGCTACGTCACCACCAACCTGCGATTCTCCAACGACATCACCCGCAACTTCGAGATGCAGTACGAGCTGACCTTCCAGAACATGGATATCGATGCCCGGGGCTATGCCGGACGTGGCCTCGCCGATGGCAACTTCTGGAAGGCCACCATCGCGCCCACCTTCAAGGCGCAGACGGGTGACTATCTGCTGCGTCCCGAGCTGCGGGTATTCGCCTCCTATATGAACTGGACCTCCGGACTCGACAACTTCAGCCGCTCCGACGATCTGGGGCAGCCGGGCTTCAAGTCGGGTGGCGTCTGGCAGGTCGGTACGCAGATGGAAGTGTGGTTCTAGCCAGGATGCGAACGGCGATCCCCCTCGCCGTTCGTCTGAAATAGTCATATGGGTTGAGGGGTTCTCAGCGGCTCAACGTCCAGGGTTCAGCCGCTTTTTTCGTTTTCGCACGGGCCTGCGAAACGATCCACGGTATCAAGAAATTTTCCCGCACTGCCGATGTGGTCATTAGTTGGCCAGCGGCGCTTCGCTTCCCATAAGTCACTTCATCTCTGAATAAGGCGCGGCTTTCCAGCCTTTCCCATGCCCTGGTCCCGTTCGTTCGATCCACGCGGAGTGGATCTTCAACAGGGCAATGTCCATGTTCAAGCGATTGTTATCGTCCTCGCGTGTGCGCTGGAGTCTAGGGGTCTTCCTGTGCGGCGTCCTGCTGACGAGTCTGGCCATGCGGCAACTGGCCGCGCGCAATGACCAGCAGTTACACAGCGCCCTGGACAGCGCGGCCGATGACGTCCGCGACCAGGTGCTGGACCGGCTGCGCACCTATGAATACAGCCTGATCGGCATGCGTGACCTGGTGGTGGTCGCCGGTGGCAACCTGTCGCGTCAATTGCTCGGTAACTACGGCCGCGTCCATGACCTGGGCCAGGAGTTTCGCGGCGCGCGGGGCGTCGGCTTCATCCGCCGGGTGCCCCAGGCCGAAGAAGCCCGCTTTCTGCGGGAAGCCAGCGCCGATGGCTGGCCCAATTTCACCATTCGTGCCTTCGCTCCCCATGACGGCGATCGCTATGTCGTCCAGTACCTGGAGCCGATCTCGCGTAACCTCAAGGCCATCGGCATGGACGCGGCGTCCGATCCCATCCGCCGCGAGGCCGCCGTGCTGTCCATGCAGCATGCCGATATCCATCTGACCGGTCCGCTGCAACTGCAGGCCTCTACGCCCCCCGAGGCCGGTTTCCTGATGATGCTGCCGATCTATGAAGAGGGGCTTCCTCCGGCCGATCCGCGCGCACGGGAGGCCGCTACCCTGGGGTGGTCCTATGTACCCCTGAGCATCGAGGAAATGTTCGGCAGTCTGCGGCTGAACATTCCGGGGCTGATCATCCGCTTGAGCGACGTGACCGTCCCCGACGCCCCGCGTCTGTTCTATCGGCATGGCGAGGACGAGGAGGGCGCCCGGGAGCTGTCCGAGCGCCGGCTGGTGCAGGGCGTCTACGGCCGGCAATGGCAGCTGGCATTCACCGCCACCCCGACCTTCGTCGCGGCGCAGAACCTGGTCTCGGTGCCCCTGGTGCACCTGTTCGGCAAGCTATTCAGCCTGCTGGCCGCCGGCCTGACCTTCGCCGTGCTCACCACCCGTCAGCGCCGCCGCCAGTACCAACAGGACCAGGCCAACCTGACCGCGGTGGTGGAGAGCTCCTCCGACGGCATCATCAGCAAGGACCTCAACGGCGTGGTGCTGAGCTGGAACCACGCCGCGGAACAGCTGTTCGGCTATCCCGCCAGCGAAGCCGTGGGGCAGCGCCTGCTCGACCTCGTCGTGCCCGCCGAACTGGAGCACGAAGAGTGGCGGGTGCTGGAGCGGATCGGCAAGGGGGAGCCGGTGCCGCACTTCGAGACCCGTCGCCAGCATCGCGACGGGCGCTACATCGATGTCCTGGTCAGTGTCTCGCCCATGCGCGGGCGCGATGGCCGGGTGGTCGGCGCGTCCAAGACGGTGCGCGACATCTCCGTGCAGAAGGCCGCCCAGGCCGAGATCCTGGCGCTCAATGCGCGCCTGGAAGGTCAGGTGGCCCAGCGCACCGCCGAACTCAGCCAGACCAACCGGCTGCTCGGCGACGTGCTGCGCGCGGCCTCCGAGGTGGGCATCATCGCCACTGACCGTGACGGTCGCATCACTCTGTTCAACGAGGGCGCCGAGCGCCTGCTGGGCTATCGCGCCGACGAGGTGGTCGGCACCTGGCACGCCAGCGACTTCCATCTCCCCGAGGAGTTGGAGGCCCAGGGCCAGTCCCTGAGTGCCCAGTATGGCGCGCCGATCAGCGGCTTCCGCGTGCTGGTGGAGCGCTCCGAACGCGTCGGTGCCGAGGCGCGTGAGTGGACCTACATCCGCCGCGACGGCGAGCACCGCGATGTCAGCCTGGTAGTGACCACCATGCGCGATGGCGCCGGGCAGGTCAGCGGCTACCTGGGCATCGCCTCGGACGTCACCGAGCGCAAGGCTGCCGAGTTGGAACTGGCCGCCAGCCTGGCGCTGACCCGGGCGATCCTGGACACCGCGGTCAACCCCATCGTCACCGTCGACAGCGCCGGCCTGGTGCGCTCCTTCAATCCAGCCGGCGAGCGTATCTTCGGCTATCACGCCGAGCAGGTGATCGGCCAGCCGATCCACCGGTTGATTCCGGGCTATCTCGCCGGCTACGAGGCACTCTTCAGTTGCCCGCTCGAGTTGCCCGACAGCGACAGTGGGCAGCAGGGCCAGGAGATGGAAGGCCGGCGCCAGGACGGTAGTGTCTTCCCCATCACCCTGAGCCTGGGCGTGATGTGGACCGACGGCGAGCGGCTGGCGGTAGCCATCATCGCCGACATCACCGAGCAGAGCCGCCAGCGCCAGGTACTGCTGCGGACTCGTGACCAACTGGCCATGGCCGCCGATGTCGCCGAGCTGGGCATCTGGTGCTGGCAACCCGACACCGGCCAGGTGCAATGCAACGAGCGGATGTTCGAACTCTACGAATGGACCGACGTCCAGCGCGAGCAGGGTCTGACCTACAATGACTGGCGTTGCCGCGTGCATCCTGACGACCTGCCCGACGCCGAAGAGCGCCTCGGCGCGGCCATGGCCGGGCGGGCGACGTTCGACCCGGTGTTCCGCATCCGTCGTCAGGATGGCTCGCTGCGGCACATCCTCGCCGGCGCCCATACCGAGCGCGATCCGCGTGGCCGGGTGCTGCGGGTGGTGGGCATCAACCGCGACATCACCGAGCAGCTGGAACTGGAGCATCGGCTGCGTGAGGAACGCACCCGCGCCGACCTGGCCAGCCAGGCCAAGTCGTCCTTCCTGGCCAACATGAGCCACGAGATCCGCACGCCGATGAACGCCGTGCTGGGCATGCTGCAATTGCTGCAGCGCACCGCCCTGGATAACCGCCAGGGCGACTACCTGACCAAGGCCCAGCAGGCGGCGCGTTCGTTGCTGGGGCTGCTCAACGACGTGCTCGACTACTCCAAGATCGAAGCCGGCAAGCTGCAATTGGACGTCCATCCCTTCAGCCTGGAGCAGGTGCTGCGCAACCTGGGCGTGGTGCTCTCCGGCAACAGCGGCGAGAAGAACGTCGAGATCAACTATCAGCTCGAGGCCGGACTGCCCACCGCGCTGGTCGGCGACAGCCTGCGCCTGCAGCAGATCCTCATCAACCTGGCCGGCAACGCCCTCAAGTTCACCGAGGCCGGCCAGGTGCTGGTCAGCGTCCGCCAACTGTCCCAGGCGGACGGCCCGCTGCGGCTAGAATTCTCGGTGCAGGACACCGGCATCGGCATCAGTCCGGACCAGCAGGCGCAACTGTTCCAGGGCTTCACCCAGGCCGAGGCGTCCATCAGTCGGCGCTTCGGCGGCACCGGCCTGGGCCTGGCGATCTGCAAGCGGCTGGTGGAGCTGATGGACGGCCAGTTGCAGGTGGAAAGCGAACTGGGCGTGGGCAGCCGCTTCTGGTTCGACGTCACCCTGGCGGTGGACAGCCAGGGCGAGGCACAGCTGGCGCCCGTGCGGCGCCGGGTGCTGCTGGCCGATGACAACACCCTGGTCGGCGAAGTGCTGGTGGAAACCTTGGCCGCCCTCGGCTGGCAGGTGGATCTGGTCACCAGCGGCGCCGCTGCGCTGGAGCAGGTCGCCCAGGCCCAACGGCAAGGCCAACCCTATGAGGCCGTGCTCATGGACTGGCGCATGCCCGACGGCGACGGCCTGGCCGCGGCCCGCCAGCTGCACGAGTCCCAGTCCGCCGAGCGACCCCGGGTCATCATGCTCACCGGCTTCGGCCGTGACTTCCTCAATGAAGCCCAACAGAGCGGCGAGGCCCCCTTCGACGACTACCTGACCAAGCCGGTGACCCCGGCGCAGATCGTCGAGGCGGTGGAGCGCGCCCTGGGCGCCGAGATCCCGGCGGGCGTGCACGCGGCCGCGATGGTCGACGAAAGTCACCGCCTGGCCGGCTTGCGCCTGCTGGTGGTGGAAGACAACGCCCTCAACCGCCAGGTGGCCGCCGAGCTGCTGCTGGCCCAGGGCGCCCAGGTGGAGCTGGCGGAGGGCGGCCTGGAAGGCGTCGAGCGGGTGCTCTCCGGCACGCCCCTCGACGTGGTCATCATGGACATGCAGATGCCCGACATCGATGGTCTGGAAGCCACCCGTCGCATCCGCGCCGATGGCCGCTTCAGTACCCTGCCGATCCTGGCGATGACCGCCAACGCCTCCCACACCGATCGCGATGCCTGCCTGGCCGCCGGCATGGACGACCACATCGGCAAGCCCATCGACCTGGAACTGTTGGTCAGCCGGCTGCAACGCCTGACCGGTCGGGAGGTGGCGCCCATGGTCAGCGCCGCGTCGGTCACCGACGAACGGCGGATCGAGCCGTTGGGCGTCATCCTCCGGCGTTTCGGCGGCGATGCCCGCCTGTTCGGCTCCCTGCTCGAACGCTTCGCCGAGGACTCCCAGGATCTGCTGGCCCGCCTGGAGCAGGCCTGGAGCGCCGTTGACACCGAAGGCGCGGTCGCCGTGCTGCATTCGCTCAAGGGCAGCGCCGGCACCATGGGAGCCCAGTGCCTGGCGGCTCACGCCGCCGATGGCGAGCGGGCCGGCAAGGCGGGCGCTGGGATACCGGCGGACGTCGCGGCCGAGCTGGCGACCCTGCGGCTATTGCTCGACGAGGCCCTGGCCGAACTGCGCAGCGCCCTCGCCGAGCGCCTGCCGCCGCCACCGGCCCAAATAGCCGCTACGCTGATAGTGGACTGGTCCGCCCGCCTGGACGAACTCGCGCTATTGCTCGGCCAGGGCAATCTCGAAGCCCTGGACCGGCTGGCCGAGTTGCCCAGCCAGTGCCGGGCCGAAGCCCAGGTGCGCTACGACCTGTTCCGTGCCCAGGTCGAGACCCTGGATTTCGCGGCGGCCCTCGCAACGCTGCCTGACCTCAAGGAGGCCCTATGAATCTGCCGACCGCCGCCGAGACCACCGGGCGGCGCAGCAAACCCAAGCTGCTGATCGTCGACGACCAGCCGCTCAACATTCGTATCCTCCACGAACTCTTGCGCGAGGATTGCGAGACCCTGATGGCCACCAACGGCGCCCAGGCGTTGCAACTGGCCCTCGCCCAGCAGCCGGACCTGATCCTGCTCGACGTGATGATGCCCCAGCTCGATGGCCACGAGGTGCTGCGGCGGCTGCAGGCCGATCCGGCCACCGCGGCCATCCCGGTGATCTTCGTCACCGGCCAGGAAGGCCCCGACGAGGAGGTGATCGGACTGGAGCTGGGCGCCGTCGATTTCATCAACAAGCCGATCAACCCGGTGATCGTCCGCGCCCGGGTCCGCACCCAGCTCACGCTCAAGGCGCAACGCGACGTCCTGCGCAGCATCGCCCTGGTCGACGGCCTTACCGGCATCGCCAATCGTCGCCAGTTCGACGAGGCACTGCTGCGCGGCTGGCGCCAGAGTCAGCGTGAAGGCACGCCCTTCTCGCTGATCCTCATGGATATCGATCACTTCAAGGCCTACAACGATCACTACGGCCATCTCGCCGGCGACCAGTGCCTGCGCCAGGTCGCCCAGGCCCTGGGCCAGGGCCTGTTCCGCCCCTACGACCTGCTGGCGCGCTACGGCGGCGAGGAATTCGGCTGCCTGCTGCCGGGGACCGATCTGGAGGGCGCAAGCCAGGTCGCCGAACGCTTGCTGCAGCAGGTGCGCGATCAGCGCCTGCCCCACGGTCATTCATCGGTGACCGGCTATGTCACCCTGAGTCTGGGCGTAGCCACCGCGCTGCCGCCGACCGCCGTCGACCCGGCAGCCCTGATCACCGCAGCCGATGCGCAGCTCTATGCGGCCAAGCACCAAGGACGGGCGCGGGTCTGCGCTGCCGAACTGGCGGGCTGAACGACGCTGCGCGGGTAACGCCGGGTAACAGAGGCTCGGGCTTTCTTCTTCACCCAGGCTGGGCGGCGAGGCGGCGGGCTGGCAGACTGCGCGCAGGGATTCTGCCGTTCGGTAATCTATGTACGCCTTCACGCAACGCCAGGCCATCTTGGCCAGCTGGATCATCGTCTTCACCGCCCTCTATCTGGTTCTCCCGCTCAAGCTGCTGCCCAGCCTGCTGGCCGGACTGCTGGTGTACGAGCTGGTCAACACCCTGGCCGGGCGTCTGCAGCGCCATCTGCCCGGCGGAGGCGCGCGCTGGCTGGCGGTGGCCCTGCTCGGGGCCCTGGTGGTGAGCCTGCTGACGCTGTTTTTCGTCTGGTTCACCAGCTTCATCATCCAGGAGGTGCAGAACCCCGGGCGCCTGCTGGACAAGTTCATGGTGCTCACCGAGCGCGCCCGCGCCCAGTTGCCGCCCTCGCTGGACGCCTACCTGCCGGCCAATGCCGATAGCATGAAGCGCGAATTGGTGGAATGGGTGCGCGCCCATGTGGCGCAATTGCAGCTGTTCGGCCGCGACGCCGCGCGGACCTTCGTCATCGTGCTGATCGGCATGATCCTCGGTGCCATCGTCGCCCTGCAGCCCGCTCCCGATCCCGAGCGGCTGAGGCCGCTGTCCGGCGCACTGCTGGTGCGTCTCGGCCTGGTGGCCCAGGCCTTTCGCAACATCGTCTTCGCCCAGATCAAGATCTCGCTGCTCAACACCACCC
The DNA here is from genome assembly GCF_006384975.1 of Pseudomonas oryzihabitans. Lineage (NCBI taxonomy): Bacteria > Pseudomonadati > Pseudomonadota > Gammaproteobacteria > Pseudomonadales > Pseudomonadaceae > Pseudomonas > Pseudomonas oryzihabitans. The sequence continues at coordinate 2,918,297 of NZ_CP021645.1, read as the reverse complement.
TGACCGGCATCTTCCTGCTCGGCGTGCTGCCACTGTTCGACGTCCACCTGCCGCTGGCCAAGACCCTGGTGATCCTCACCTTCATCCTTGGCCTGCTGCCGGTGATCGGCAACCTGATGTCCAACACCCTGATCTTCATCGCTGGCCTGTCGCTGTCGATCTGGGTCGCGGTGGCGGCGCTGGGCTACCTGATCGCCATCCACAAGCTGGAATACTTCCTCAACGCCCGCATCGTCGGCGGCCAGATCAGCGCCCGCTCCTGGGAGCTGCTGGTGGCCATGCTGGTGTTCGAGGCGGCCTTCGGCCTGCCCGGCCTGGTGGCGGCGCCGGTCTACTACGCCTATCTCAAGAGCGAGTTGAAGGCGGAAGGGCTGGTCTAGTCATGACCCCTGTCTACCGCACCGCCGGCCTGGCCGACCTGGAGGTGCTGACGGGCTTCAATGCCGGTTTGCAGCGTGATCAGGGAAGCCCACAGCCCCTCGCCGAGGCGGCATTGCGCCAGCGCATGGTGGACTGGTTGAGTCGCGGTGAATATCAGGCCGTCCTGGCCGAGCGGGACGGCCAGTCGCTGGGCTACGCTCTCTATCGTCTGGAAGAGGCGGCAATTTTCCTGCGCCATCTCTATGTGGCGCCCGAGGCGCGCCGCCAGGGCCTGGGCCGTGCCTTCTACCATCATCTGCGCGATCAGCTATGGCCGGCTGATTGGCCGGTGAGACTCGATGTCCTGGCCACCAATAAGCGTGGCCGGGCCTTCTGGGCGTCGCTAGGCTTCGAGACCTATAGCCTGACCCTGCACCAGCGGCCCATCGCGGCTCACTGACGATCCAGATTCCCCCACATGCGCTGCCAGAAGGCCCCGGCCCTTTCGTTGATGGTGCGCCATTCCCGTTCCAGACGCTCGCGCTCGGGCGTGCCGAAGTCGTCCGGGCAGGCCAGGTAGTGGTCGGCGGCGGCCTGGGCCTCGGCTTGCAGACGGCGCCATTCGCGCACGTCGTCCAGCCAGCAGCGGCCGGTGAGCGTCTCGTAGTATTGCTGCGGAGTAGGGGTATCGGCCATGACGGAGGACTCCTGCGGGGGTAAAAGCTAGACCTCCGCTGCCGCCCAGGGTGCCGCGCCCATGAAAAAGCCGCGTCAAGGACGCGGCTTGGGGCTCGCTCAGGCGCCGGTCACTGCCGTGCCAGCACCGTGCTGCGGCCACCCTTGGGCGCGCCCGGCAGGGGGCTCAGGGCGCCGGTTTCCAGCCAGCGGCGGACGCGGGTAGCGTCGGCCATATGGGTGAACTTGCCGAAGGCATCCATCACCACGAAGGCTACCGGCCGACCGGCCATCACGGTGCGCATCACCAGGCAATGCCCGGCCTTGTCGGTGTAGCCGGTCTTGGTCAGCTGCACACTCCAGTCGGGGTTGTAGATCAGGTGGTTGGTGTTGCGAAAGCCCAGCACGTAGTTGGGATTGCGGAACGCCTGGGTCTTTTCCGGTGTGGTGCTGAGCTGGCCGAGCAGCGGATAGTGCTCGGTCGCCTTGAGCAGCGTCACCAGGTCGCGGGCGGTGGAGACATTGAGCGGCGACAGGCCGGTGGGCTCGGCGTAGCGCGTGTTCTTCATGCCCAGGGCGCGGGCCTTGGCGTTCATGGCGGCGACGAAGGCCTTCTGACCGCCCGGGTAGTGATAGGCGAGGCTGGTGGCGGCCCGGTTTTCCGAGGACATCAGCGCCAGTTGCAGCATGTCGCGACGGGTCAGCTCGCTGCCCAGGCGCACCCGCGAGAAGACGCCGCGCATGGCCGGGTTCTCGCTGATGTCGATGTCGATGACTTGGTCCAGCGGCTGCTTGGCGTCCAGTACCACCATCGCGGTCATCAGCTTGGTGACCGAAGCGATGGGGGCGACTTGGTCGGGATTCTGGGCGAACAGCACCTGGTTGGTCTTGAGGTCCACGACCAGGGCGTGGTTGGAGGCCAGGCGCTGGGCAGTGGCGGCGGCCGCGGCCTTGACCTTGGGTGGGGTCTGGGCCAAAGCGACCGGACTCAGCCCGACCAAGCCAGCCAGCAACAGGCCGGCAAGTTGATGACAGATCTTCACGATGACAGCTCTCAAAGGGGGGCGGAGTTAGAACAACCGCGAACGGCAATGCCCCTTGCAGATCAAGGACATTGCGCAAAGATTTCACGTCTTTTATCACCCGGAATGTCGGCTGGGAATCCGACAAGGCAGCTTTTTACACAGCGCGCTGTCAAAAAGTCACAATTAGTTGCAGATGGGCGACGAACGGCGGGAATAGCGGAGCGAAAGGGCGCCCGAGAGGCCTGGGGCGCCTTGCTTTTCAGTCGTGGGCTTCCTGGGCAGCGGGGCCGAGCATGCTGCCGGTGACCAGGTAGCGCTCGTGCCAGGAAAGGGCCTCGGGCAGCAGGTGCGGGGTGTGCTTGCCGTGGCTGCCGGCTAGGGCGCGCTCGAAATAGTCTTCCAACGCGGGGCGGAAACTTGGGTGCACGCACTGTTCGAGGATGGCGCGGGCGCGCTGCTTAGGACTGAGCATGCGCAGATCGGCCAGGCCCTGGTCGGTGACGATCACCGCGACATCGTGCTCGGTGTGGTCGACGTGGCTGACCATGGGCACCAGGGTCGAGATCAGGCCGTTCTTGGCCGTGCTCGGCGCCATGAACACCGACAGATAGGCGTTGCGGGCGAAGTCGCCGGAGCCGCCGATGCCGTTCATCATCCCGGTACCCATCTGGTGGGTGGAGTTGACGTTGCCATAGAGGTCGGCTTCCAGCATGCCGTTCAAGGCGATGCAGCCCAGGCGGCGCACCAGTTCCGGGTGATTGCTCACCCCCTGCTGGCGCAGGATGATGCGCTGGCGCAGGGACTCGGCGTGTTCGAGGAAGCGCTCGATGCCCACCGGGCTCAGCGAGAATGAGGTGGCCGAGGCCAGTTCCATCTTGCCGCTGATGAGCAACTCCAGCATGCCGTCCTGGATGACCTCGGTGAAGGCGGTCAGGCCTTCGAACTCGCTCGCGGCCAGGCCCTGCATGAAGGCGTTGGCGATATTGCCCACGCCCGACTGGATCGGCAGCAGGTTGGCGGGAATGCGGCCCTGGCGCACCTCGAAACGTAGGAAGTCCAGCAGATGTCCGGCGATGGCCTGGGAGGCGGCGTCCGGCGCCTTGAACGGGCTGTTGCGATCGGGGGCATCGGTTTCCACCACGGCCACCACCTTGTCCAGCGGTACCTCCAGGTAGGGCGAGCCGATGCGGTCGCCGGGATGTTCCAGCGGTATCGGCGTGCGCCGGGGTGGTAGGGCGCCGTCGGTGTAGATGTCGTGCATGCCGTCCAGGGCATCGGGCTGCCAGCGATTGACCTCGAGGATCACCGCATCGGCCATGTCCAGCCAGGTCTTGTTGTTGCCCACCGAGGAGGAGGGCACCAGCCGGCCGTCCTCACGAATCGCGGCGATTTCCACCACCGCCACGTCGATCTTGCCGAAGAAGCCGTAGCGGACCTTTTCCGCCAGTTGGCCCAGGTGGATGTCCATGTACTCCAGGCCGCCGGCGTTGATGCGGCTGCGTAGCTCCGGATCGGACTGGAAGGGCACCCGCAACTCAATGCCATCGACCCGCGCCAGGGCGCCGTCCAGTTCCGGCGCGGTGGAGGCGCCGGTCAGCACCTTGATGCGAAAGGGCTCGCCGGCCCCGTGGCTGGCGGTGATGCGCTGGGCCAGGGCGCCGGGCACGGCCTTGGGATAACCGGCCCCGGTGAAGCCGCTCATGCCCACGGTCATGCCGTGACGGATGAACTGGGCGGCCTGCTCAGCGCTTTGGCGTTTGGCAGCGAAGCCGGGGTGGCGAATACGGTGGGACATGACGACCTCTACGGGTGTTATCGAAAGCACACTAAGAATGTGGATTCTACGCCGAAGGGATGCTTAGGTCCCTAAGCAAAAGGTCGGGTGGTGGGGAAATTTTGGAGAGTGGGGTGGGTTGAGCGATAGCGAGGCCCAACGCTTTGGGCTTTGATCAATCCCCAGGCGGATTACCGAGTGCTTTGATGGTTTTTGTTTCGCCCCCTCGGGCGAGTCACTTTTGCCAGTCGCGGCAAAAGTAACCAAAAACGCTGTCCCCACGTTTCGGCCCTCCGCTACGCTCCGGGTCCCCTCGCTCCGGTGCCGCTCCGGGGGCGCGGCACGAAGGGGCCTCCTGCCCCTCGCGCCTTGCTCGGCGTCCTGCCTCGCATCCCCCTCCGCAACACCTACACTCGGTCTCACTGACGGGGACGGGGCGCAAGCCTGAGGATTCGGCGTTCAGGGTTCGTAGCGTGGAAAACCGCGCAGCGTTTTCCACTGAGGGAGTAACGCCGATCCCTGTGGACAAGGCTGCGCCGTTGTCCACGCTACGAGCTGTTCGTGGCTCTTCAACCAAAACTTTCAGGCTGCGAAACCGCCCCGTTCAGCAGGGCGAACGCCAGTGTCGTGGAGTGGGTCGAGCCGCATGGATGCGGCGAGAGGCCTAACGGGCCATGGACGGCCCGTGTAGGCCGACCCCGGAACGGCGCTGGCGTGAGCGGACCTGGAGCGCAGCGGAAGGCCGGATGGTCGGGGCAAGCGTTTTTGCTTACTTTTGCGGCGATTGGCAAAAGTGAGTCGCCCGGGTGGGCGAAACAAAAGTCATCCGAGCACTCGATAAGCAGCAAGGGCACCGATAAACCAAGGCATCACTGCAACCGCCGCAATGTTGGGCTTCGCTATCGCTCAACCCAACCTACGGTGCTCCACCCGGGCCTCGGCCTCACACCACCATCATGATCCATGGCACCCCGATCCCCAGCAGTACCAGCAGGAACAGCGCCCCGAAGATCGTCCCCAGTCGCCAATAGTCCGCACTGGGCAGATAGCCGCTGCCGTAGTACACCGGACTCGGCCCCGTGCCGTAGGGGGTGATGATGCCCATCAGGCCCAGGGACGTGCCCAGCAGCAGGGCGAACACCGGCAGGTCGATGCCGGGGATGCCCATGCCGGCGGCCAGCATCACCGGCAGCAACGCGGTGGTATGGGCGGTGGAGCTGGCGAATAGGTAGTGGGCGAGGTAGAAGACCACCACCAGCACCACCATGGCGGTACCGGCATGGAAGCCGCCGAGGTGACCGGCGACCCACTGGCCGAACCAGGCGACGAAGCCGACCCGGGTCAGGCCGTCGGCCAGGGCCACCAGGGTGGCGAACCAGGCGAAGGTGTTCCAGGCAGCCTTGTTGCCCAGGGCGTCATCCCAGGTGATGACCCGCAGCAGGAGCATCAGCACGATCACCAGGATGCCCACCAGCGCCGGATCGGCCCAGGCGGCGCCGAAGATCCACAGCGCCAGGGCACCGATCACCAGGGCCAGCAGCAGCTTCTCGTTGTGGGTCAGCGGACCGAGTTCGGCCAGTTCCTTGGCTGCCCACAGCGGCACCTGATCGTTACGCTTGATCTCCGGCGGATACAGCCAATAGGTCAGCAGCGGTAGCAGGGCCAGCAAGAGGATGCCCATGGGCGCGGCGGCGATGAACCACTGGCCCCAACTGATGTGCACCTGAGCGGTCTTCTCGATCAGGGCGGCCGCCAGCAGGTTGGGCGCCAGGGCGGTGAGGAAGAGGGTGCTGGTCACGCAGGTGGAGGAAATCGCCACCCACATCAGATAGGAGCCGATGCGCCGGGCACTGGGGTCGTTGGGCTTGGAATCGTAGAGCAGCGGCAGGTTGCGGATCACGGGGTAGACGGTGCCGCCGCTGCGTGCGGTGTTGGACGGCGTGAAGGGCGCCAGGGCTAGGTCGGCCAGCATTACCGCGTAGCCCAGGGTCAGGGTCCGGCGACCCATGGCCTTGACCAGCAGCAGGGCGATGCGGCGGCCAAGGCCAGTCTTCTCGTAGCCCAGGGCGAACATGAAGGCACTGAAAATCAGCCAGACGGTGTTGTTGGCGAAGCCCGCCAGGCCCCAGCGCAGCGCCTCCTGAGGGGCGCGGAAGCCGGGCGTGGCCAGTTGCGCCGGGCTGAACAGCACCCAGGGCGCCAGCAGGGCCGCCAGGGCCACGCCGATCAGGCCGATCACCGCACCGGGCAGGGGTTCGAGGATCAGGCCCACCACCACCCCGGCGAAGAGGGCGAAGTACAGCCAGGCATGGGTGGGCAGGCCGTCCGGGGCGGGCAGCAGCGCCAGCAGACCGGCGACTGCGAGGGGCAAGAAGAATTTCCAGGTGGTACGCATTGGGCTCTCGCAGATGGCGGTGGTCAGGGTGGCTGATGGATGACACGTAGCGCCGTCCTTGCGCCTGCCAGGCTCCCCTTGCTTGCAGCGGCGCCAAGCTTTGCAAAGCGCGAAGCCCTTTCCCAGCGCCCTGGCCGTGGTCATTCGTCGCAGTCCGCCGGCCTGGGGTTCCGCAAAACATTCTTTACTTATCGAGAATTACTTGCAACGAGGCGGATGACTCTCGTCGCCACCGATTGCACCCGTGGTCCCTACCGGCGAACAATCGGGCGTTCCGCCAACGACAACAACACGAGGAAGAGCAGCATGAAATACCGCCTGGGAGAACAGCGGGTCGAGGCCCATCCACAGAGCTGGGTCGCGCCCACCGCCGCGGTGATCGGCAAGGTCCGCCTGGACGAAGGCGCCAGTGTCTGGTTCGGCGCGGTGCTGCGTGGCGACAACGAACTGATCCACATAGGCCCGGACAGTAACGTGCAGGATGGCGCCGTGCTGCACACCGACCCCGGCTCACCGCTGACCCTGGGCCGCGGGGTAACTGTCGGGCACCAGGCCATGCTGCACGGCTGCGAGATCGGCGACGGCAGCCTGATCGGCATCCATGCCGTGGTGCTCAACGGCGCGCGTATCGGTCGCCACTGCCTGGTGGGCGCCAATGCCCTGGTCACCGAGAACAGCGTGATTCCCGACGGCTCCCTCGTGCTCGGCTCGCCGGCCAAGGTGGTCCGCACCCTGAGCGATGCCCAACAGGCCCAGCTCGCCGCCAATGCCCAGGTCTACGTGGCTAATGCGCGGCGCTATCTGGAGGAGTTGTTCGAGCAGGGGGAGTAGGGGGCGTCTCCAGTGGCTCGGGCAGGCTCGCGATCAGCTGTCGCCATCCCCATCTGCTGACGCCGGACCATCCCCTCTCTCTGGGAGAGGGCTAGGGTGAGGGTAGAGCCGCGCCGATCCCCCAGGCCTGTTGGGCTTCGCTATCGCTCAACCCAACCTACAGGGCAGGTGTAGCGCCATGGCATTCGTGCCAGGCGCGCCCTCACCCCAACCCTCTCCCCAAGGTGTATGGCCCGGGGACATGGTGAACACCTGTTCGGAGACAGGGTGGACACTTCACGCTGTGGCATTTGGCAGGTGGGAGCAGGCCGATGCCGTGGCAGGAGAGGTCCACGATGGAGCTACGCGAGGAATTCGTTGGCTTGGCCCAACAGACGGGAGCAAACGTACGCCTGCTGTGTCGCCGCTTCGGGATTAGTCCGACGACGGGATACAAGTGGCTGGCGCGTGCCAGGGCCGGTGAGGCGCTGACGGATCGCTCGCGCCGTCCGGCGACGTCGCCAGGCCGCTGTGCAGCGGAATGCGAGGCGCAGGTCATGGCCTTGCGCGCGCAGCACCCGGCTTGGGGTGCACGTAAGCTGGCGCGTCGGCTGGAAGATCAGGGCGTCTCGATGCCAGCCATCAGCACGGTGCATGCAATCCTGGTCCGCCACGGCGCGGTGAGCGCGGCGGCTTCAGCGGCGGCCAAGCCCTGGCAGCGCTTTGAACACACGCACGCCAACGATCTGTGGCAGATGGACTTCAAGGGTCATGTACCCCTGTTGCGGGGACGCTGTCATCCGTTGACCGTATTGGACGACCATTCGCGCTACGCAGTGGTGTTGCAGGCCTGCGGCGACGAGCGGGAAACCACCGTGCGTCAGTGCCTGATCGCCGCATTCGAGCGCTATGGCCTGCCGGCGCGAATGACCATGGACAACGGCAGCCCCTGGGGCACGGATGGCCAGCACTACACTCGGCTGGACGTCTGGCTGATGGCCCAGGGCATCCGGGTCAGCCATTCGCGGCCCTATCATCCGCAGACGCAGGGCAAGGACGAACGCTTCCACCGCACGCTCAAGGCCGAAGTCCTGCAAGGCCCGCCGTGGGCAGACCTGGACAAGGCGCAGCGGGCCTTCGACCACTGGCGACAGCTCTACAATGCCCAGCGGCCGCATCAGGCGCTGGGCATGCAGGTGCCCCAGACACGCTATCAACCCAGCCCCCGCGCCTATTGCCCCGCGCCATCCGCGCCGTTGTACGCTGAAGGCGGTATCGTCCGCACGGTACGCGATCAGGGGCTCATCAACTGGCGAGGTCATCAGTGGCACGTGGGCAAGGCCTTCATCGGCGAGCCCGTGCTGATCCGTCCCGAGGGCGTGGACGGCCAGTACGACGTGTTCTGGCGCACCTGGCGCATCGCGTGTTTGAACGCACACACCCGGACGGCGACGACGGGACGTTCCGTCGCCTGACACCTGTCCACCATGTCCTCGAACAGGTGTCCACCATGTCTCCGGGCTATACACAAGGGAGAGGGAGCTGTCCGAGCAGGCTTTTGGCCCCAGTGGCTCGGGCAGGCTCGCGATCAGCTGTCACCACTCTATCCGCTGGCGCCGGACCGTCCCCTCTCCCTCTGGGAGAGGGCTAGGGTGAGGGTAGAGCCGCGCCGATCCCCCAGGCCTGTTGGGCTTCGCTATCGCTCAACCCAACCTACAGGGCAGGTGGGGCGCCACGGCTTCGTGTCAGGCGTGCCCTCACCCCAACCCTCTACCCAAGGGAGAGGGGGCTGTCCGAGCAGGCTTTTGGCTCCAATTGGCGGCCAGTGGGTATCTACCTCACGGCTTCTCGAAGCGATAGAACAGATTCGGCTCGCTGACCACGTACAGCGTACCCTGGTCGTCCATGGCCACGCCTTCGGCCTGGGGCACGCTGCGACTGAGGCAGTGCTGGCCGCGCAGCAGCGACAGCGAGCTGATCGGCTTGCCGTCGTCGTCCAGCTCCAAGACCAGTCGCGACTGGTCGGAGAGCGCCAGCAAATGGCCTGTGCCGGGGTCGAATTGCAGGCTGGAGAGGTCGCGCACGAACAGCCGGCGATCGCGTTGGGGATCGCTGCGTAGCGACAGGGCCTGCAGCCCGTCGAAGGCTTCGCTGCCCAGGCCGTCGATCTCGTAGATGCGTACCGGATCGCTTTCCTTGGCGACGAAGAAGCGCTGGCGGGCGGCGTCGTAGGCCAGGCCTTCGTTGCCGCGGTTGTCGCTTTCCACGTCGCTCAGGCTGAAGGGATGGCTGACGCTGCGGTCGTCGATGTCCACTTCGCGGGTGTCGGCGCCGATGTGCACCCGCACCAGGCGCTGGCGGCGCTCTTCGCTGATCATGTAGACGCCCGGCGCGATGTACTCGATGGCTTCGGGATCGCTGAAGCCTTTGAGATCCACCTGGCGCAGCAGCTTGCCGTTCAGGTCCAGTTCGAGAAAGCGTGCCGGCTTGTTGGTGACGCTGACCAGGGTGCGGCGATCTGGATCGAAGCTCAGCGCCGAAACATCGGTGATGCCCTCGCCGATGGGGCGCGCTTCCACGGTGACTCGATAAGCTGGCAGCCACAGCGAACGAGCCTCGCGACTCTCGGCGTGGAATTGGCTCTGGAGGTTGAACCAGAGTCGCTCGAACAAGCGGTGCTGCTGGGCCACCAGGGTCAGGGCCAGCAGCACGGCGGCGCCCAGTACGGCGCCCAGAACGCGTAAGGAAAACAGCGGGAACATCGGCAGGATCCTACGACAACAGTGCCGCGCAGCCTAAGGGCGCCAGGCTGAATTCAAGCTGAATGATCGCTCATTGCGCGCTGCCGGATACCTTATGAAACACATGGAAGAGATTGGGCTCACCGATCAGGTAGAGATTGCCGTCGTCGTCGAGGGCCACGCCTTCCGGTTGCTCCAGGGTGGCATCCAGGCCGTGCAGTCCGCGCCTCAGGCTGATGAAGCTGACCGGCTGGCCCTCGGCGGTCAGTTCCACCAGGGTGTGGGACTGGTCGGATAGCGCCAGCAGGTGACCGGTACGCGGATCGACCGCCACCGCGGAGTAGTCGAGCACCAGTTGCTTGACCGGGAGGGGCGCAAGGTTGCCGCTGACGCCGTGGCCATCGCTGACCAGGGTGAAGAGAGCGGCCGGGTCACGTTCCTTGCTGAGGATCAACCGCTGGTGCTGCGGGTCCCAGGCGATGCCTTCGAAGCCCTTGTTGCCGGCGTCGGGAAAGCCCAGGTCATGGTGTTCGAAGGTGTTGGCGTCCAGCTCCCGGGTATCGTCGGCGAGCGTGAACAGCGACAGCCGCCGCTGGCGCTCGTCGACGATGGCCAGGCGCCCGTCTTCCAGGGTGGTCACCCCTTCCAGATTGGCGGCGTTGTGGATCGGGATGCGGCGCAGGATGTCGCCGGTCAGGCTCAATTGCACCAGGTAGGGGGTGTTGCCGGTGACGGCGAACAGGGTATGGGTGCGTCTGTCGTAGGTGAGATCGGAGGTCTCGGCCTCGGCCAGGCCCGGCAGCTGCTTGCCCTGGATCACCGCCCGATAGTCCGGCAGCCAGACGGATTGGGCGCGCACCGCCGGCGGCGTCCGGTATTCCTGCCACCAGAACAGCGCCCGGTCGTTCCAGTGCCAGACGAAGGTGAGGACCAGCAGCACCAGCAGGACGAAGGCGGGCAATAGACGGAACAGGACGAGGCGGGGGAGTCTGGACATGCTGGCTCGAGCGGCTTCTTGTTAGAGGGTCGCAGCAGGCCAGACGCACCGTCGCCTGGCACCAGCCGAGCGACGGTGGGGATGCGGCGTTATAGCACGCGCGTTTCGAAGCGGCTAACGTCGGGCAGCTCTAGCACCAGCTCGTCGCCCACGTTGAGCGGTCCGACACCCACGGGCGTACCGGTGAGGATGACGTCGCCCGGTTGCAGTGAGAAATGCCCGGCGATGGTCTGGATCAGCGGCAGGATGGGATTGAGCATGTCGCGGCTGTTGCCGTCCTGGCGCACCTCGCCGTTGATGGTCAGGCGCACCGGGATGTCGGCGAGATCAGCGAAGGCGTCGCCCGGCACGAAGGGGGCGAGTACGCAGGCGCCGTCGAAGCTCTTGGCGATCTCCCAGGGATAGCCTTTTTCCTTGAGGCGGCTCTGTACCTCGCGCAGGGTCAGATCCAGGGAGGGCGCGAAGCCGGAGATGGCGTCGCGCACTTCCTCGGCGGAGGGCTTCTTCGACAGCGGCTTGCCGATCAACACGGCGATCTCGGCCTCGTAGTGCACCGAACCCTGGTCGGTGGGGATGGCGAAGCCTCCCGCCACCGGCACCACGCAACTGGCTGGCTTGATGAACAGCAGGGGCTCGGTGGGAACCGGATTGTTCAGTTCCTTGGCGTGCTCGGCGTAGTTGCGGCCGATGCAGACGACCTTGCCCAGGGGGAAGTGGATCTTGGTGCCGTCGAGATACTGGTGCTGATAGGCCATCTTGTGCTCCTGGTGAGTGGCGTCCGCCGACGATCTTAACTACACGATCTTAACCAAAAGCGGCCCGCGCGGCGCGGCGCTGGTCGCGAGGTGCTCATGGTCGCACTGAGAAAGCTTCAGGTCGCAATCGGACCTGCATCGGGCGGCGCATGTTAAGATGGCTGCCCTTTTCGCCGCTGGCTGCTCTGGCCTGCCGCGCGGCGGCCTCCTTCTCCCTGGCAACCCTGGATTCAACGCAGATGAGCAAGACTTCCCTCGACAAGAGCAAGATCCGCTTCCTTCTCCTGGAAGGCGTCCACCAGTCCGCCGTGGATACCCTGAAGTCCGCGGGTTACAGCAACATCGAGTACGTCACCAGTTCCCTGCCGGAAGCCCAGCTCAAGGAAAAGATCGCCGACGCCCACTTCATCGGTATCCGCTCCCGGACCCAGCTCACCGAAGAGGTGTTCGACTGCGCCAAGAAGCTAGTCGCTGTCGGCTGCTTCTGCATCGGCACCAACCAGGTCGACCTGCAGGCGGCCCGTGAGCGTGGTATCGCCGTATTCAACGCCCCCTATTCCAACACCCGTTCGGTGGCCGAACTGGTGCTGGCCGAAGCCATCCTGCTGCTGCGCGGCATCCCGGCCAAGAACGCCTCCTGCCACCGCGGCGGCTGGATCAAGAGCGCGGCCAATTCCTTCGAGATCCGCGGCAAGAAGCTGGGCATCATCGGCTACGGCTCCATCGGCACCCAGCTGTCGGTGCTGGCCGAGGGCCTGGGCATGCAGGTCTATTTCTATGACGTGGTCACCAAGCTGCCCCTAGGCAATGCCCAGCAGGTCGGCTCGCTCACCGAATTGCTCGGCATGAGCGACATCGTCACTCTGCACGTGCCGGAAACCCCCGCCACCCAGCTGATGATCGGCGAGCGCGAGATCCGCGCCATCAAGAAGGGTGGCATCCTGATCAACGCCGCCCGTGGCACCGTGGTCGACCTCGACGCCCTGGCCGCGGCCATCAAGGACGAGCACCTGATCGGCGCCGCCATCGACGTCTTCCCGGTGGAGCCGCGCTCCAACAACGACGAATTCGTCTCGCCGCTGCGTGGCCTGGACAATGTCATCCTCACCCCGCACATCGGCGGTTCCACTGCCGAAGCCCAGGCCAACATCGGTCTGGAAGTGGCCGAGAAGCTGGTCAAGTACAGCGACAACGGTACCTCGGTGTCCTCGGTCAACTTCCCCGAAGTGGCCCTGCCGTCGCATCCGGGCAAGCACCGCCTGCTGCACATCCACCAGAACGTGCCGGGCGTGCTGTCGGAGATCAACCGCGTCTTCTCCGAGAGCGGCATCAACATCTCCGGCCAGTACCTGCAGACCGACGAGAAGGTCGGCTACGTGGTGATCGACGTCGACGCCGAGTACTCCGACCTGGCCCAGGAGAAGCTGCAGAACGTCAAGGGCACCATCCGCTGCCGCGTGCTGTTCTAAGCCTCAAGGCGTCATGAAAAAGCCCCGGTCGGGTTCGCCTGACCGGGGCTTTTTCGTGGGCTGGGTGCGGGGATCGTTGGGCTTCGCTGCGCTCAACCCAACCTATGGCAATTCCCGTAGGTTGGGTTGAGACGGCTCCATCGTCGAAGCCCAACACCGCGTAGGGTGGATAACGGCGTAGCCTTATCCACCGATCACGCACGAACCTCTCTGTGGAAAACGCTGGCGCGGTTTTCCACGCTACGAATGGCTCAGCTCCGCTCCAGGCGCTCCACGCCCTGGGCGGTACCCAGCAGCAGCACGTCCGCCGGGCGGGCGGCGAAGAGGCCGTTGGCGACCACGCCGACGATGTTGTTGATCTTGGCTTCCAGGCCCACCGGATCGACGATGTGCATATTGTGCACGTCGAGGATGACGTTGCCGTTGTCGGTCACCACGCCGTCGCGGTATTCCGGGTCGCCGCCCAGCTTCACCAACTCGCGGGCCACGTGGCTGCGGGCCATGGGGATGACTTCCACCGGTAGCGGGAATTCGCCGAGGACGTCGACGCGCTTGCTGGCATCGGCGATGCAGATGAATTTGCGCGCCACGGCGGCGACGATCTTCTCGCGGGTCAGGGCCGCGCCGCCGCCCTTGATCAGGTTGAGGTGGCCGTCGGCCTCGTCGGCGCCGTCCACGTAGAATTCCAGGTCGCTCACGCCATTGAGGTCATAGACGGTGATGCCGTGGCTCTTCAGCCGGTCGGCGGTGGCCTGGGAGCTGGCCACGGCGCCGTCGAATTCCAGCTTGTGCTTGGCCAGCAGGTCGATAAAGAAGTTAGCGGTCGAGCCGGTGCCCACGCCGACCACGCTGTCGCGGGAGAGCTGGGGGAGGATGAGGTCGACCGCGGCCTGGGCGACGGCCTGCTTGAGCTGGTCCTGATTCATGGGGGTATCCGCAGAGAAACGGGTGGAGGGGCGCCGATTATAGCCGCTCGGACGGCTTGGCTAACCTACCCTGGGGTGCCCGTAGTAGACTTTTCGCCCCCGCCGCACCCACCGGATCGTCCCGCCGATGCTCGAACAGTACGTGAAGAAGACCCTGCTCGCCCCCGTCTACGACGTGGCCATCGAAACGCCCCTGCAACCGGCGCGGGCGCTGTCCGAGCGACTCGGTTGCCAGGTGCTGCTCAAGCGCGAGGACCTGCAGCCGGTGTTCTCCTTCAAGATCCGCGGCGCCTACACCAAGCTGGCCAGCCTCTCGGCCGAGGAAAAGGCCCGCGGGGTGATCGCCGCCAGCGCCGGCAACCACGCCCAGGGCCTGGCCCTGGCGGCCCGTGAGCTGGGCGTGCGGGCGATCATCGTCATGCCGCGGACCACGCCTGAGCTCAAGGTCATCGGCGTGCAGTCCCGCGGTGGCGAGGTGGTGCTGCATGGCGACGCCTTCCCCGATGCCCTGGCTGAGGCCCTGCGCCTGGTCGAGGAGCAGGGCTACACCTTCGTGCCGCCCTATGACGACCCGGACGTCATCGCCGGCCAGGGCACCGTGGCCATGGAGATCCTGCGCCAGCATCCCGGTCGCCTGGACGCCATCTTCGTCCCCGTAGGCGGTGGTGGCCTGATCGCCGGTATCGCCGCCTATGTGAAATACCTGCGCCCGGAGATCAAGGTGATCGGCGTCGAGCCGGACGATTCCAATTGCCTGCAGCAGGCCATGGCGGCGGGCGAGCGGGTGGTGTTGCCGCGAGTCGGGCTGTTCGCCGATGGCGTGGCCGTGGCCCAGATCGGTCACCACACCTTTGAGGTTTGCCGGCGTTATGTGGATGAAGTCATCACCGTCAGCTCGGACGAGATTTGCGCGGCGATCAAGGACATCTACGACGACACCCGCTCCATCACCGAACCGGCCGGCGCCCTGGGCGTGGCCGGGATCAAGAAATACGCCGAGCGCGAAGGCAGCGGTGGCCAGGTGCTGGTGGCCATCGATTCGGGTGCCAACATCAACTTCGATCGGCTGCGCCACGTGGCCGAGCGCGCCGAACTGGGCGAGCAGCGCGAAGCCATCATCGCCGTGACCATCCCCGAGCGGCCCGGCAGCTTCCGCGCCTTCTGCGAAGCCCTGGGCCGGCGGCAGATCACCGAATTCAACTATCGCTATCACACCGGCGAAGAGGCGCATATCTTCGTCGGGGTGCAGACCCATCCCCAGCGCGATCCGCGCGAGGCGCTGCTGCAGGGCCTGCGCGACCAGGGTTTCCCGGTGCTGGATCTGACCGACAACGAACTGGCCAAGCTGCATATCCGCCACACCGTGGGCGGCCATGCGGCGCGGGTGGATCAGGAGCAGGTGTTCCGCTTCGAATTCCCCGAGCGACCCGGCGCGCTGTTCGATTTCCTCGAACGGCTAGGCGGCCGCTGGAACATCAGCATGTTCCATTACCGCAACCACGGCGCAGCCGATGGGCGGGTGTTCGCCGCGCTGGAAGCCAGTCAGGCCGAGCGGCCGGAGCTGTTGGCGACCCTGGACGCCATCGGCTATCGCTATTGGGACGAGACGGAGAATCCGGCGTACCGGTTGTTCCTGGGCTGAGGTCTGGCGGCGTTGGGCTTCGCTGCAGGTAGGGTGGATAACGGCGCAGCCTTATCCACCGTTGGCACCGGAGCCTGTCAGTGGAAAAGGCTGCGCCGTTTTCCACGCTACGGCGATGATCGCGGCCATGCCGGTGCGCCGTAGCGACCGCTCCTACAGGGAATGACGCTTTTGTAGGCGCGACCGCAGCGGCGGACCGCCATGGTCGCGATGAGCCCACAAGCCCGCGCTGGACCAGACCGCCCCCTCTCCCTCTGGGAGAGGGCTGGGGTGAGGGCGGCCAGACACCGATAGCACCGCCCGTTGAGCTTCGCTGCGCTCGGCGCCAACCTTACGAAGCCTGCGGCTCCACCCGGATATCCGTCAGTCCATGCACCTCGGCCTGGCGCAGGATGGCCGCGGCCTGGGCGTCGGCAGGCGGCAGCGCCAGGCTGTTCTCGGCGTCGGCACGCAGCTGTTCCAGCACGGCCAGGGCGGCTTCGTGAGGGGCGAGACTCGCCTGCGGATGCTCGAGGTCGAGCTGGCGGGACTCGCCGTCCTTGCGGTAGTGGACGCGAAAGGTGGGCATGGCGGCGGCCTCGGAGCGGGTTTCTAGACAGACCCGTCCGGACACGCCGCCGTTCCGGCCTACTTGAGAATGACCAGCTTGCCCTTGAGGGCGACACCGGCCATGAGGGCGCCGGCGTGGCACTCGTAGCGGGTGGGGTCGCTCCACTCGTTCTTCTTGTAGTAGCTGGTGATGTCGGTGACGGCATTGGCGCCGGCGGCCTTGGCCGCGTCCTGCAGGCGGATCAGCGCCGATTGCAGCACCCAGCGGCAGGCGGCCTCGTCGGTCTTGTTGAAGGCGTTGGTCTTCTGGTTGGTGGTGATGTTGGCGTTCACCACGGTGGCCTTGCCCGGGACGGGATTGCCGGCCAGGTAGAATTTGACGCTGCCATCTAGGCGCTTGGCCGCCAGGGCTTCCTGGACGACTTCGGCGAAGGGCAGTTGCAGGGTGGTGTCGCGCGCCTGGGCGGCAGCGGGCAGCAAGGCGGCCAGGCTGAGGGCGAGGGCCAGTTTCGGTGCGACGTTACGCATGATGACTTCCTTGTGGACGGGGATGACTGTTTAACGCAGAACGCCTGGGTTTCTGCGAACTTGCTCGAGCGAAGCGCCTTTCACTCCGCAGCGTCAGTGGGCGCCGGCAGCTGCAATTGCCGGCGGATGTCGGCGTCGAGCCGCTGCACCCAGCGATTGTAGTTGCGATGGATGCGTCGGCCATCGTAGTCGAGACCGGCGCTGTCGCGGTAGCGGATCTGGTAGCCCTTGGTGCTGTAGGGGATGTCGACCCAGGCCTGGTGACGACCGCGCACCAGGATGCTGGCGACGATCATACCGGGGCTCTCGCTGCCCACGGTCCAGCCGCGGGTTTGCAGGACTTCGACGATGGCACGCCGGACATCGGCGGCGTTCTCCACCCGATCGGCGGGAAAGACCTCCTGGGGCGTCACCAGGGGCGCACGAGTGCAGGCCGCCAGGAACAGCAGAGCGGAGACGAGCAGCAGGCGACGCAACATGGGCATACCTCGGGCAAGGGGCATCAGGACCAGCGGCGGAAGATCAGCGAGGTGTTCACCCCGCCGAAGGCGAAATTGTTGTTCATCACGTGGTCGGTGCGCAGTGCCCGCGGCCCGCCGCGCAGATAGTCCAGTTCGCCACACTGGGGGTCCAGTTCATCGAGGTTGAGAGTGGGCACGAACAGTTCTTCGTTCATCATGGCGATGCTGAACCAGGACTCCAGGGCGCCACAGGCGCCGAGGGTGTGGCCCAGGTAGCTCTTCTGCGAGCTGATGGGCATCCGCTCGCCGAACAGCGCCTGGGTGGCGCGAGTTTCGGCGATGTCGCCCTGTTCGGTGGCGGTGCCGTGGCCGTTGACGTAGCCGATGGCGTCCGGGGTCAGCCCGGCGTCTTCCAGGGCCAGCTCCATGGCGCGCTGCATGGTGGCCTGCTCGGGGCGGGTGGAATGCTGGCCGTCGGCGTTGCTGCCGAAGCCGACGATCTCGGCGTGGATGTGCGCGCCACGGGCCAGGGCGTGCTCCAGTTCTTCCAGTACCAGGATGCCGGCGCCTTCGCCGATCACCAGGCCGTCGCGACTGCGGTCGTAGGGCCGTGGCGAGGTGTGGGGCGCGTCGTTGCGCAGGCTGGTGGCATAGAGGGTGTCGAAGACCATGGCCTCGCTGGGGCAGAGTTCTTCAGCGCCGCCGGCCAGCATCAGCGGCAGGCGCCCGAACTTGATGGCCTCGTAGGCATAGCCGATGCCCTGGCTGCCGCTGGTGCAGGCGCTGGAGGTGGGAATCAAGCGGCCCTTGAGGCCGAAGAACAGACTCAGGTTGGCGGCGGCGGTGTGCGGCATCATGCGCACATAGGTGTTGGCGTTGAGGCCCACCGCGGCGTCGCTGAGCAGCATGTTGGCCAGCGCCTTGATGTCGTCGGTACTGCCGGTGGAGGAGCCACAGGCCACGCCCATGCGACCGTCGGCGATGCTCGGGTCATCCAGCAGCCCGGCATCGGCCAGGGCGCACTCGGCGGCGGCTACCGCCAGCTGGGAGACGCGACCCATGCTGCGCAGTTGCTTGCGGGTCCAGTGGCCCGGCACCTGGAAGTCGACGATGGGCCCGCCCAGGCGGGTGTTCATCTCGGTGTAGCGATCCCAGGCGTCCATGCGGCGGATACCGCTCCGGCCGGCGAGGAAGTTAGCGCGGATGGTCGGCCAGTCACTGCCCAGGGCGGTGACGCCGGCCATTCCGGTGATCACGACGCGGCGACCGCTCATCAGCACAGCCCTCCGTTGACCGCCAGCACCTGGCGGGTGATGTAGCCGGCCTCGGGGGCGAGCAGGAAGGCCACGGCGTGGGCCACTTCCTCGGGGGTGCCCATACGCCCGGCGGGGATCATCTCGAGGATCTTCTCTACTGGCACGTGCTCGTCGAGGATCTCGGTGTCGATCAGCCCCGGGGCGACGCAGTTGACGGTGATCTTGCGCTTGGCCAGCTCCACCGCCAGGGCCTTGGCGGCGCCGATGAGGCCGGCCTTGGAGGCGCTGTAGTTGACCTGGCCGCGATTGCCGATCAGCCCGGAGACCGAAGTGATGCAGACGATACGCCCCGGCGCGCGGCGGCGGATCATCGGCATGACCACCGGGTGCAGCACGTTGTAGAAGCCGTCGAGGTTGGTGCGCAGGACAATATCCCAGTCTTCGCCGGTCAGCGCCGGAAAGGCGCCGTCGCGGGTCAGGCCGGCGTTGCAGACCACCCCGTAGTAGCCGCCGTGGGCCTCGGTGTCGGCCTCCAGGATGGCGGCGCAGGCGGCGCGGTCGCCGACGTCGAATTGCAGCACCCGGGCGCTGCGACCCAGGGCCTCGACCTCGGCGCGCACCGCCTCGGCTTCCTCGCGGCGGCTGCGGCAGTGCAGCACCAGGTCATGGCCGGCGGCGGCCAGGCGCAGGGCGATGGCGCGGCCCAGGCCGCGGCTGGAGCCGGTCACCAGGACCGGGGCGGGGGCAACGCTCATGGCGCGGGTTCCTCTAGGTACAGATCCGCCTGGGGCGGACGATAGACGTTCAAGCGGGCGCTGGCCTGGCAGCCAGGGCCCTGCAGCTGGCAGTCGAAGATGGCCATGCCATCCTCGTTTTCCAGCGCCGACTGGGCGCGGATGCGCAATTCGGCGCCGGCGGGGAAGGCTGGCACGTCGCAGGCGAACTGGCGGGTGCCGAGCAGGAAGCCCAGCGCCGGTGATTCGCCGCGGCGACGCGCCTGGCAGCCGGCGAAGGCGGCCACGCTCTGGGCCATCAGCTCCACGCCGATCCAGGCCGGCAGGGCGCCGTCGGTATCGGTGAACAGGCCGGGGCGTACCACCAGGCGGGTCTCGATGCCGCCCTCGTCACAGGCGAGGATCTCGTCGATCAGCAGCATGTCGCCGGCGTGGGGCACCAGCTCGGCGAGGGTCCAGGGGATCATGGCGTGGCTCCGAGGATGAGGCTGACGTTGCTGCCGCCAAAGGCGAAGCTATTGCTCATGGCGTGGCGGCGGCCGTCCAGGCGGCTGTCGCCCGCGGTCAGCGCCAGGCGCGGCAGGGCCGGGTCGGGCTGGCCATCCCAGCGTTGCGGCGGCAAATGGCCCGCGGGGTTGAGGACCGGGTCCAGGGTCAGCCAGGCGAAGGCGACTT
This sequence comes from Pseudomonas oryzihabitans, assembly GCF_006384975.1. Taxonomy (NCBI): domain Bacteria; kingdom Pseudomonadati; phylum Pseudomonadota; class Gammaproteobacteria; order Pseudomonadales; family Pseudomonadaceae; genus Pseudomonas; species Pseudomonas oryzihabitans. The sequence continues at coordinate 2,898,525 of NZ_CP021645.1, read as the reverse complement.
CCAGCGCTCCGGCGGCGCCGAGGGTGTGGCCGGTCAGCGGCTTGGTCGAGGAGCAGGGCACCCCGGCGGGAAACACTTGGTGGGTCGCCTGGCTTTCCATGGCGTCGTTGTGCGGGGTGGCGGTGCCGTGCAGGTTGAGATAGCCGATGTCGCCCGGTTGCAGGCCACTGGCGCGCAGGGCCGCCTGCATGGCCTGGATGGCGCCGCGACCGCTGGGATCGGGAGCCGAGATGTGGTGGGCATCGGAACTGGCGCCGCCGCCGAGCAGGGCGATGGGGCCTGGCTCGCGGGTCAGCAGGAACAGCGCCGCGCCCTCGCCGATATTGATGCCGCAGCGATTGACCGAGAAGGGATTGCACAGCGTCTCGCTGACCGCTTCCAGAGCGGCGAAGCCGTTCAGGGTCAGGCCGCAGAGGCTGTCCACGCCGCCGCAGAGCACCGCATCGCAATGGCCCTGGACCAGCAGCCGACGGGCGCTGAGCAGGGCGCGGGCGCTGCTGGTGCAGGCAGTGGAAAGGCCGTAGCAGGGGCCGCTCAAGCCCAGGTAGCGGGCGAGGAAATCGGCGGGCGCCACCAGTTCCTGCTGGGCGTATTGATAGCCCTCGGGCAGTTGCCCGCTGCGCTGGTGCACGGCGATGCCTTGGCTGGCCTCGTGGATGCCCGAGGTGCTGGTGCCCAGCACCACGCCGATACGGGCGGGGCCGTGGCGCTCGATGGCCTGGCGCACCTGGGGCTCGATTTCGGTCAGGGCCGCCAGCAAGAGCTGGTTGTTGCGGCTGAAGAAGGGCGCCCAGGCCGCTGGCCAGGCCGGCAGGGCGGCGGTGACGGTGCCCACTGGTGGCTGGCGTTCGGGAATCCAGCCGGGGGTGGGTCGCATGCCGGAGCTGTCGCCGGCGAACAGGCCGCGGGCGACCTCGGCCTTGCCCCGGCCCAGGGCACAAAGCAGCCCCAGAGCGTTGAGATAGGCGCTCAAGGGGCGGACTCCGGTAGCAGGGTCAGGCGGTAGCTCGGCTGCTCCGGCGCGCCCAGTTCCAGGCGATCGGCGGCGGGATAGCGTACCTGCCAGGCCTTGAGGGTACGGCTGCCGTCGGCGGCCTGCTGCCAGTCACCCGCAGCATAGGCTCGTGGCAACTGGTCGGTTGGGGTCAGGGCGAACAGCAGCACGCTGAAGAAGGTGCGCGCCTGGGGATTGGGTGGCAGCAGGCCGTCGGCGTGCCAGGCGCCGTCGATCAGCCGCTGGCGCGCCTGGGGCACGCCCAGGGGATCGAACAGGGAAAAGCGCAGGGCCGCGCCCTCCGGCTGGATCGCCAGCAGCAGGGCGTCGCTGCCCTCGGCGGTCTGGCGTTCCACCTGGTAGACGAGGGCATGCGCCAGTGGCGGCGGGCTGCTGGGCAGCGGCGGCTGGCTGGCGCAGGCGGCGAGCAGCAGGCAGGCCAGCGCGAAGAGGAGCGGACGGAGCAAGGTCATGCAGGATGGGCCGAATTCAGCTGGCAAAGCTCCACGAGCAGGCGCAGGCGCCGCTTGGGTTCCTTGACGAAGGGGTTGCGAACGTCCCAGGCGTAGCCGGCGAGGATGGCGCAGATCATGCTGCGGATCTCGGGCTGGGCGTGCTCGAAATAGATGACGTCCTGGAAGCTGCCATCGTACCAGCCCTCCACATAGGCGCGGAACGTATCGACGCCCGCCTTGAGCGGCCGGGCGAATTCGGCTTCCCAGTCCACCGGCTCGCCGCGCAACTGGCGATCCACCAGCGGTGCGGCCAGACTGGCCGAGCGCAGGGCGATGGTGACGCCCGAGGAGAACACCGGATCGAGAAACTCGGCGGCATTGCCCAGCAGGGCGAAACCGGGGCCGTGCAGGCGCTTGACGTTGGCCGCGTAGCCGCCCAGCTCGCGCACCGGGGTATCCCAGACCGCATTGTGCAGCACCCGGGCCAGGCTCGGGGTCTCGGCCACCCAGTCGCGCAGACAGGTGGCGAGATCAAGGGCGCGTCCGGCATAACGCTCGGCGGCGGCGACCACCCCGACCGAGGTGCGGCCATCGCTGAAGGGAATGGTCCAGAACCAGACGTCGCGCAGGGTCGGGTGGGTGGTGATGAGGATGCGTTCGCGATCGAAGCCGGGATCGTCGATGCGGTCTTCGACGTGGGTGAAGAGCGCGCGGCGCACGGGGAAGTTGGACGGTGCCTCCAGGTCCAGCAGCCGCGGCAGGACCCGGCCATAGCCGCTGGCGTCGAGCAGGAAGTCGGTGCTGAGGCGATAGGCATGGCCGTCGTCGCCCAGGATGTCGAGCTGGGTCTTGGCGCCGTCTTCCCCGAGGGTCACGGCGGTCACCCGCTGGCCATAGCGGATTTCCACGCCCTGGCGTGCGGCATCGTCGGCGAGGATCTTGTCGAAGGGACCGCGCTGGACCTGGAAGGTACTGCGCCCGCCACTGTAGGTGTCGCGGAAGTCGAAGTCGGTATAGCGCTCGCCCCAGGCGAAGGCCGCGCCGACCTTGGTCTGGAACCCCGCCGCTTCGACGGCCGGCAGCATTCCGGCTTCCTCGACGAAGTCCAGGCTGTGGGACAGCAGGCTCTCGCCAATGGAGAAGCGCGGGAAATGCTGGGCCTCCAGCACCAGCACCGCATGACCGCGACGCTTGAGCATGGCGGCGACCACGGCACCGGCTGGGCCGGCCCCGATGACGACCAGGGGATGATGTTCAACCATGGCGAAATTCCTTTTCGTGGGAAACAGGGGGCGAGGCCCAGGGCGCCAGCAGGAAGCTGAACACCAGGCCCAGGCTGATGGCCAGGCCGAAGTTGGCGATGGCCGGGGTACTACTGAGCATCAGCAGACCGAAGGATAGCCAACTGCCGACGCCCGACAGCAGGCCACCGAGCAGACTCACCGCCGGGCCGCCGATGGCCTCGTGCATGAGGATGGCGTAGTCCACGCCGATGGCGGTGATCAGCAGCAGGGCGAACAGGCTGAACAGGGTCAGCGGCTGGCCCAGCCAACCCAGGCAGGCCAGGGCGGCCAAGGCGGCCAGCAGCGGCAGGCAGACGATGCGCAGCGCCGCGCGACGACCGAAGGCCCAGAGCAAGAGCAGGAAGATGGCGCCCGAGGCCAAGAGCTTGAGTTCCACCGCCAGGCGCTGGGTATGGACGAACAGCCCGCGCAATTCGCCCAGGCGGTCCACCAGTTGCACGCCGGGCAGACCGTCAGCCACCTGTTGCAGCACCTGGGCGTTACCCAGGCCTTGCAGACTGACCAGGCCCGCGGCGCCGCCGTCGGCCGTCCGGCCCAGCCAGAGCGGGCGCCAGGGTTCGCCCAGGGGGCCGGCCAGGGCCTGGTCGAGCGTCACGTCGGGCAGTTGTTGCAGTTGTTTCAGCTCCGCCTGCAAGGCCTCGGCGGGAAGGCCGACGGCCAGCAGCGGTTGCAGGCGCTCGTCCCAGCCGGCCAGGGCCTGGCGCAGTTCCGCCTGGGCGGCAGCGGGGGCGACCAGGCCGCTCAGGGCGCGATAGCCCTGTAGCTGACCCTCCTCGACCAATCCCTCCAGGCGCTGGCCCAGGGCGCTCTGGCGTTGCAGCACCTCGTCGGCATTGGCGCCGCGCACCAGGAAGAACTGGCTGGTGGGTTGCAAGCCGGTGAGGCGGGCGATGGCCTGGGCTTCGCGGGTCAGCGCCGGGTCTTGGCCGAGCCAGAGGCGCAGGTCGTTCTGGGTGTGCAGCTGCCAGAGGCCGGCGGCGCAAAAGGCTAGCAGCGCCAAGAGCAGCGGCAGGCTGCCGGTGCGGGCCAGCAGCCGCAGGCGCAGGCCCAGCAGGCGCTGCATGACGCGTAGCGGCGCGGCCGGCGGCGCCAGGTCCAGGCGTTGCCACCAGGCCGGCAACAGGCAGACGGTGGTGAGATAGGCGCCGATCAGGCCGGCGGCGGAAAATACCGCCACCTGGGTCAGCGCCGGAAAGGGCGTGCAGGCCAGCGCCATATAGCCCAGCAGATTGGTGGCCAGGCTCAGGGACAGCCCCGGCAGCGTCTCGCGCAGGATGGCCTCGGCGTCCCAGGGGCCGCCCTTCCAGCTCTTACTGAGATAGTGCAGCGGATAGTCGGCGGCCACCCCGGTAAGGCTGGCACCGAGGATCAGGGTGAGGGCGTTGATCTGGCCGAACAAGAGCACGCAGGCCGCGCTGCCAGCCAGGAGGGCCACGCCCACCGCCAGGAGGCTGAGCAGTACCCGCCAGCGGCGGAACAGCCCCAGCAGCAGGGCCAGGGTGCCCAGGGTGGCGAACCCACCGATCAGCGACATCTCGCGGCTGGCGGTGGCCTGGCCATTGGCGGCGTATCTCAGACCACTGGCGGCGAGCAACTGACCACCGTCGGCCACCACCTCACGGCGGGCGCTCTCGATCAGGGCCTCCACTCGCGGCGGGGCGTCGAAATCGAAGGCATCGGCGCGGGTGCGGGCGCGGATCAGCGCCCAGGTCAGGCCGTCGCCCTGGGTCAGCAAGAGGCCGCTGCCAGCGTCGAAGTCGACCTTGCTGGCCGGGGTGAGCTGGCGCTGCAAGAGCAGGCCAAGGCCGAACCAATCCTGCTCCAGGGGCAGGGCGCCGGCCCCGGCGAAGGGATCGAAGAGGGCGGCGGCGCGGGCCTGCAGATAGCCGTCGGGCGTCTTGATCAATTCGTCGCGCGCCGGACCCAATGGCAGCGCCAGGCGACTGGCCAGGAGTTGCTGGCGCAAGCCGGGCAGGTCGGGCGTGAGCTGCCATTGTACCTTTTCGAACAGCGGTTCCCGGGACCAGGCCTGGCCCAGCCGCTCGGCCAGCGACGCCACCCGCTCGCGTTGCGGATGACCGACCAGCAAGAGCACCTCGCGATTGAGCGGCTCGGCCATGCGCGCCTCGGCCTGCTGGGTGAGGGCATCACCGGCGCCCTGGGGCAGGAGCGCCAGCAGATCGGCGGCCACCGGCGGACCGTGCCGCCACTGCCAGGCGCTGAGCGCCAGCAGGGCCAGGAGGAACAGCAGGAAGGGGCGCTGCAGGCGGATCACTGGAAGGCCGCGCGCTGGTCGGCGGAGAGGGCGTCGCTGGCCTGGCCGTCCAGTTTGAGCAGGCTGCGATCGCCCTGGGTCTCGCGGATCTCCACCTGCTCCACCAGGGCACCGCCCTGGATGAGGATGCCGTCGAACACCTGCTTGAGCAGGGCGCCGCGCGGGGTCAGGCGTAGCTGCCAGTGACTGGCGTCACCGCTCAGGGCCAGCTCGAAGTCGCGTTCCAGGCCGCTGCGATCACCGCCGAGCACGGCGAGGAACAGGGCGCTCTGGCGGGCGGCCAGGTCGCTGCCGGGCAGCGGCGTCCAGCCGGACGGCGTCTGCTTGGCGATGGCGCCGGGGGTGATGCGATAGGTCTGCGCCAGGGGCTTTTCCAGCCGCCAGAGCAGGCCCAGGCCACGCGCCAGGGTGAAGTGGCCGCTGCTGGTGAGCGGCTGCGGCAGGGCGCGCAGATAGCGCTGCTGGACGAAGCTACCCTCGACCACCGCCGGCCGCGCCAGCTGGGTGGCCAGGTCGTCGAGGTCGAAGGCCTGGGCCAGGGGCGCGGCCAGGAGCAGCAACAGAGCGATCAGTCGGCGCATGCCAGAGCCCTCTCCACCGCCTCGACGAACACCTTGGGCGAGGCCAGCTGCATCTCGCGGCTGGCCATGTCCACGGCGACCTGCACGGTGCTGGCGCGGGTCAGGCGTTCGCCGGTGGCGGCATCGGTGATCAGGTAATGGAGCTTGAGGCGGTTCTCCCATTCCACCAGGTCGACCCGCACGCGAATGCGCTGTTGGAACAGCAGCGGGCGGATGTAGCGGATCTGCAGGTCGATCACCGGCCAGCCATAGCCGGAATCGCGCATCTGCAGGTAGTTGTGCTGGAGACGGTCGAGCAGGGCGCAGCGCGCCACCTCCAGGTACTTCACATAATGGCCGTGCCAGACGATCTCCATCATGTCGACGTCGAAGAAGGGGATGTCGATCTCCACCTCGACCTGCAGGGCACCGGTCTTACGCATAGAGCCTCCAGTGGCGGGCGCGGATCAGGCCCAGGGCCTGGCGCAATTCGGCCTCCAGGGCACGATCCTCGAACAAGGGAGGGAAGGTCTCGGCCAACTCCCGGTGCATGGCGGCCAGGGGCGCGGGCGGTTCCACGCCCTGCTGGCACCTGAGCCAGACACCCTGTTGCGCCGCCAGCAGGGCGGCGGCGGCCACCTGCTCTGTGAGTTCCAGCACGCGCAGGGCGTCGCGAGCGGCGATGGTGCCCATGCTGACCTTGTCCTGGTTGTGGCATTCGGTGGAGCGGGAGAAGACGCTGGCCGGCAGGGTGCCCTTGAGCGCTTCGGCGGTCCAGGCGCTGGCGCCGATCTGCACCGCCTTGAAGCCGTGGTTGAGCATGGCCCGTTCGGCCGGCGCCCCGGAAAGGTTGCCCGGCAGGCCGTGGTTGTAGCGCGCATCCACCAGCAGGGCGAGCTGGCGGTCGAGCAGATCGGCGACATTGGCCACCAGGGTCTTGAGACTGTCCATGGCGCAGGCGATGTGGCCGCCATAGAAGTGGCCGCCGTGCAGCACCCGCTCGTCCTCGGCGTCAATCAGCGGATTATCGTTGGCGCTGTTGAGTTCGGTCTCGATGAATTGGCGCAGCCAGGGCAGGCTGTCGGCCAGCACCCCCAGCACATGGGGCGCGCAACGCAGCGAATAGCGGTCCTGCAAGCGGTGCAACGGTGCCGCGGGACCTTCGGCGGCGAGATCGGTCCTCAGCCAGGCGGCCACCTGGCCCTGGCCCGGATGGGGCTTGGCGGCGAACAGGCGCTGGTCGAAGTGCTCGGGATTGCCGGCCAGGGCCACCACGTTGAGGGCGGTGATGCGGGTGGCCAAGTGCAACAGATACTCGGCGCGGGCGAAGGCCAGGCAGGCCAGGCCAGTCATCACCGCGGTGCCGTTCATCAAGGCCAGGGCTTCCTTGGGCCGGAGCACCAGGGGCGTCCAGCCCAGCTCGGCATGGACGTCGGCCGCCTCCCGTACCTCGTTGCGCCAGAGCACCTGGCGCTCACCGCAGAGCGCGGCGGCGACGTAGGACAGCGGGGTGAGATCGCCGCTGGCGCCCACCGAGCCTTCCTCGGGGATCAGCGGCAGGATGTCTTCGCGCAGGAAGGCGGTGAGTCGCTCCAGCAATTCGACGCGCACCCCGGAGACGCCCTGGCACAGCGACTGCAGCCGCGCGGCCAGCACCGCGCGCGTTGCCGCCGCGTCCAGGTGCCGACCCAGGCCGCAGCCATGGAAGGTGTAGAGCTGGCGCGGCAGCGCCTCGACCTGGGCGAGGGGCACGGCGACCACGCAGGAATCGCCGTAGCCGGTGGTGATGCCATAGACCGAGCCTTCGCGGGCCAGCAGCGAATCGACGAAGAGTGCGCCGCGGGCGATGCCGTCGCGGAAGGCGGGATCTTCCTGCAAGGCGGCCTCGGCGCGGCCTTCGGCCAGGGCCACCAGGTCTTCGAGGGCGAGGGTGGTGCTGCCGAAAACTACCTTAGCGTTCATGGCGACTCCAGAACGGATAGAAGTTGAACCACTGCCGCGGCGCCTTCAGGCAATAGGCGGCAAGGCGCTCGGCATAGGCCTGGGCCAGGCCCTGGATGCCGGCGGCGCGTTCCTGGCGGCGCCAGGCGGGAATAGGGGCGAAGTCTTCCAGGTAGACGTGATAGCCGTCGTCCTCGCGCAGGCAGAACAGCAGGTTGGTCGGGCAGCGCAGCAGGTGCGCCAGCAGCCAGGGCCCTTGGGGGAAGGGCGCCGGGGCGCCGAGGAAATCCACTTCCACGGTGCGTCCGCCGTGCAGCGGCACCCGGTCACCGGCGATGGCCAGCCATTCGCCGCGCTCCAGGCGTTCGCTCAGTTGCAGCATGACCGCCGGGTCCAATTCGCTGACCTGGATCAGCCGCAGGTCGTTGGCGCCGGCTTCTTCCAGCAGGCGATTGAAGGCCTCGGCGTGACGGGTGTGGACCAGCACATTGAGCCGGACCCTCCGCCCCAACTGGGCCAGGGCACGACAGACCTCCAGATTGCCCAGGTGGGCGGTGACCAGGATCTCGCCACGGGGAGCGTTCATCCGCGCATGGACCTGATCGTCGTCATGCAATTGCACCTGATCCAGGCCGAGGCGGCCATTCCAGGCGTCGAGCTTGTCCAGCAGGGCTTCGGCGAAGGCCATGAACTGGGCGTAGCCGCTGCGCCAGCTCGGACCCGGCTCGGGGCGTCCGCTCCAGGCGGCCAGACGCTGTTGGTACTCCAGGATGCCGCGGCGAGCACGACCGCCGAACAGGAAGAAGTACAGCACGATCAGCCGCAGCAGCGGGGCAATGGCGCGGCGGCCCAGGTGCCGCGCCAACCAGGCGGTGAGACGCATCAGCACGGGGCTGCCGCGCTCGCGTTGCTGCGCCCAGTGACCGCTCACCCGCGCATCCGCCGCCAGAGCAGGCGCGGCGCGCGCACCAGCATGCCGAAGAACAGCCGGGTATGCATGCGCGAGATCAGTACGTTGTCCTGCCAGAGGCGAAAGTGCGAGCGGCCATCCAGCGGGTAGTGCACTCGGGTCGGGCGCCAGCGCATGGGCTGGTCGCGCCAGGCCAGGCGTACCAGGATCTCCGGGTCGAAATCCATGCGCTTGCCCAGGCCACCCGCGCGGATCACCGCCAGGGTCGGCGCCAGGGGATAGACGCGAAAGCCGCACATGCTGTCGCGGATCTTGAGCGACAGACTATTGATCCAGACCCAGACGTGGGTGAGGTAACGGGCATAGAGCCGGCCCTTGGGTACCGAGTCGTCGAAACGCGGATAGCCGCAGATCAGCGCCTCGGGATGGGCCTGGGCCTCGGCCAGGAAGGCGGCGACGTCGGCGAGATCGTGCTGGCCGTCGGCGTCCACCTGCAGGGCGTGGGTGAAGCCCAGTCGCTGCGCCTCGGCGAGCCCCGCCATCACCGCGCCGCCCTTGCCCTGGTTGACCGGCAGGCGCAGCAGATGGATGTCGGGTTGGGTCGCCAGCTCGTCCATCACCTGGGCGCAGGCGGGGCCGGAGGCATCGTCCACCAGCACGCAGGGCAGGGCGCGTTGACGCAGAGCCTGCACCACCAGTGGCAGGGCATGTTCGTGGTCGAACACCGGGATCACCGCGCAGGCCCGAAAGCTCATGGCGTGTTCTCCTTGAGCAGAATGCGCCCGGACGAACAGGCCGCCTCGCCGCGGCGAAAGGCGAAGTGCAGCTTGCTGCGAGCGGCATCGAAGTGGAAGGTCAGGGTCACCCGATCACCCGGCCGCAGCAACTGCTGGAACTTGAGCACCTCCAGACCGGCGAAGTCAGCGGGTAGCTCCAGGTGCTGGCGGGCCAGGCGCTGGGCCCAGCCGACCTGTACCACTCCGGGCACTACCGGCGCCGTGGGGAAATGGCCGGAAAAGAACGCCAGGTCCGGGGCGACCGTTAACTCCAGGCGCCAGCCGTCTGCCGTGCGCTCGACGCTCAGCGGCTCGATATCCACCGGCCTTGGCTGGGCCAGCAGGCGCTCCACCTCGGCCTGGGCCAGCTTGCCCTGGGCGCTGTAGGGCAGCGCCAGCAGCAGGCGCCAGCGGCGGGGCAGGGCGATGGCCTCGCAATGGCCGACCAGGTGTTCGCGCAGCTCGGCCACCAGGGCGCGGCGACCGCCGTTGCGCAGCTGATGCAGGCCGCTCTCGCTCAGGGCCACCAGGGCGCCGAGCAGGGCGCGACCCTGGTGCACCACACCCAGGCGCACGTCGGCGATAGCCGGGTGGCCCAGCAGGCGTTCTTCCAGGGCCGGCAGGGCGATGCGCTTTTCTTCCAGCTTGACGATGCGATCCAGGCGCCCGAGCAACTCGAAGCGGCCGTCACCCAGCAGGCGCACGCCATCCATGGTCTGCTCGCGCAGACCCTGAGGCAGATAGGGCGAGGTCAGCCAGAGGGCACCCTCCTGATCCTGGCCCAGTTCGATGCCGGCGAAGGCTTGCCAGGGCTGGGGGCCTTGGCGCCAGGCGATGCCGCCGGTTTCGGAGCTGCCATAGACCTCGGTGGGGTAGCTGCCAAAGCGCGCCTGGCAAGCCGAAGCCGCCGCTTCCGGCAGCACCCCACCGGAGGAAAACACCCGCACCACCTGGCCGAGAATGGCGTCGTCGAGATTCTCGCCGAGGCGCTTGAGCAGCGCCGGACTGCTGATCCATACCGCCCGCCGGCCTTCGCGCAGCAGGGCGGCGGTCTCCCGTTGCAGCTCCTCAGTGAAGGGCAGCGCCTGGCGGGCGAAGGGCCGACCGGCGCAGAGCGGCCAGAGCACGCGGAACAGCAGGCCGTAGATATGTTGGGTGGAGACGCTGCCGAGGATAGTGGCGTCGCCGAGGGATTCACCCCACAACCGCTCCAGGGCCGCCACCTCGTTGGCCAGCTGGAACAGCTGCTTGGCGATCAGTTTGGGTTCACCGCTGGAGCCCGAGGTGCTCAGGGTCAGCAGCGGCGCCTGCAGATCGAGTAGGGCGGGCGTCAGGGGTTCGGCAGCCGTCCAGCCTTCGAGGTCGTCCAGCCAGGCGTCGAGGGTCGGGGTGAGCCGAGCGCGGGTGGCGGATTGATCGTCGGCCGGCAGGATCACCTCGATCCCGGCGCGCCAGGCGCCGAGCAGGGCGCAGGCCAGATCCTCGGCGTCGTCGAGATGCAGGGCCAGGCGCTGGAGTCCAGCCGCCTGGAAAGCCGCTGCCAGGCGCAGGGCGCGCTGTTGCAGGGCGGCGCTTAATGGGCTCGCGGGGCCTAGCAGATCGGCCAGGGGCGTGACGTTCATGGCTGCCTCCGCACGCGCTGGCGGATCAGCCATTCACCGGCGAACAATAGGCCCATCAGGCCGTAGGCGATCACGCCGGTATAGAGCGTCCACCAGGCCAGCGGCGCCCAGAGCGCCAGGGCCGCGGCGGTCGCGGCATTGAGCAGGAAAAACAGGCACCAGACCTGGGTCACCCGGCGGGTATAGCGCACCGCCCGCGGCGGCAGCTCGGGTTCGCGCAGCCGTGCCAGCCGCTCGATCACCGGCTGGCCACGCAGCAGACTCAGGCCGAACAGCGCTAGCAGGAACAGGCTGAGCAGCACCGGATACCAGCGCAAGAGCACGGCGGCATCGCTCAGCGCCAGCAACAGGCAGAAACCCAGGGCGACCAGGGCGGTACTGCGCTGCAGGCCATTGAGGCCGGGTTGCAGCAGCCGTAGCCCCCAAAGGGCACCGAGACCGGCGGCGAATAGCCGTGGCGAGAGGGCCTGCAGGCCGAAATAGACGGCGAAGGGATAGGCCAGGCCGAGCAGGAGCAGCAGGGCACCGGCGACCAGGCCCAGCGGGGAGCGGGAAGGCAGGGCACTCATAAGCGGCGGATCAGGTTTCCGCTTGGCTGATGCGATGGACCGCTTCGACCACATCGCCCACGGTGCGCACCTGGCGGAATTGTTCGGCGGCGATCTTGTGGCCGGTCTGGCGGCGCAGGTGGTCGATCAGGTCGACGGCGTCGATGCTGTCGATCTCCAGGTCCTCGTAGAGGTTGGCATCCAGGGTCACGCGCTCGGGCTCCAGCTCGAAGAGTTCGACCAGGGCGTTGCGCAGGGTCTCGAAGATGGCGTCACGGGTTTGCATGGCGTTCTCCTCAGGCGGCGCGCTGGGCGGCGACGAAGGCCGCGAGGGCGTTGACGTTGGCGAAGTGGGTACGGGTGTCCTTGGCTTCGGCGTCGATGCGGATGCCATAGCGCTTCTGGATCGCCAGGCCCAGCTCCAGGGCATCCACCGAATCCAGGCCCAGGCCGTCGCCGAACAGGGTCTGTTCGTCGCCGATGTCGTCGACGGTGACGTCCTCGAGGCCGAGTGCCTCGATGATCAGGCTTTTGAGCTCGATGTTGAGGTCAGTCATGGTTGCCGGTTTCCTTCAGGTAGAGCTGGTGCAGCTGGTCGTTGAGTTCACGCGACGCCAGCGGCAGCGGCCGTCCGGCGAAGGTGGTGGGGTCGATGTCGGCGCCGACGTCCAGCTGAAAGTCGAAGCGCCGCGACGGAATGCGATACCAGGGCGTGGCCTTGGTCAGGGTGCTGGGCACCACGCGGATGATCACCGGGGTGATGCAGCGAGCGCCGCGCAGGGCGATGGCGGCGGCGCCGCGATGGAAGCGTGGGGGCTCGCCGGGGGTGGTGCGGGTGCCTTCGGGAAAGACGATCAGCGTCTGGCCCTGGCGCAGGGAGTCGGCGGCGGCATCGAGCATCTCGGCGCTGCCGTCGTTGCTGATGTAGCCGGCGGCCTGGATCTGCCGCTTGAGATAGGGATTCTGCCAGAGGCCTTGCTTGACCACGCAATTGGCATCGGGCACCAGGCCGATGAGCACCACCACGTCGATCAGCGAGGGGTGGTTGGCGATGATCAACTGGCCCGGGCGACCCAGGCGCTCGCGGCCCTGGATGCGTAGGTTCATCACCCGGGTCAATACCATGAAGGCGACGAAGGAACGGAACAGCCAGGCGTTGGCTCGCCGCGCACGCTGGCGGCGCCGTAGCGTATCGCCCGGCAGCGCCAACAGGACGGGCAGGACCAACAGCCGGAAGATCAGCGCGCCGCAGCCGAACACCACGAAATTGAGCCCCGTGGCCAGCAGTCGGTAGCCGTAGTCCAGCCGGTTGATCATCCGTAGGCCTCCGCCTGCCAGTGCCAGGCGCGCCCGGCGTAGGCGTGGTGCAGGGCGCCGCGGCTTTCCAGCAGGCGCAGCAGTTCCAGGGCGTGGGGCCAACTGCTGGTCGCAGCTTCTGTCGGCGCCGGCTCGCCACTCAGGGCGCAGGTGCTGCCAGGGGTGAGCAGCAGGCCAACGGCGTAGGGAAAGGGTACGTCGTCGATCTGCGGTGCATAGAGGGTTGGCGGCGCCTCCTCGGCGATCACCACCAGGACCCCGGTGGCGCCTTCGGCCAGCAGGGTGCAAGCTTCCAGCACGGCATGCTCGAGACCGTCGCGGCCGGTAGCCAGGGCATTCATCTCGCTGTGGTCGCCACGCAGGATCGACCACTGGCCGATGATGGCGTTGTGCACCGAGAGGCTGAACTGAGTCGGGGAGAGCGGCTCGCCGCGGGCCAGCTCCTGGAGGATGGCCAGGGTGCGCGGGGTCTCGCCGTGGCGCGAGGCGAAGATCAGCGGCAGCGGCGCGCCATGGGCATCGGCCAGTGGCCAGGCCACTTGGAAGGTCATGCGTGCCAGGCGGCTCAGGCGGCGGCGCTGCATGGCTGGCAGGAAGCTGGCATCGGGTTGACTGCCATCGTCCGCCGGGCTCCAGGGCGCGGCGCACCACTGCCGCCAAGCGTCCTGGTCGACGAGACCAGGCGCCCAGGCGCGCCAATCGCTGATCTGGAATTGCATGTTCACGGCTGAATCTACCCCGGAGCCTACGTGCTTGCCGTTCATCTATCCCTGATGAGCAGGGTATTGCAGCGTTCGGCGCGCATTATCCAAGTGGCTTCTACCCTAGGCAAACATTTGTATGAACTTTGCGAAGAGGTAACAGCCGCGCGCGTTGAACCAGCGACAGGCTAGCGTGGCAGGGAAGAGAGAGCCCCTTTTCAGGGAACGAAACGCCGCTCCGTGCGACGAGCGGCAGTGAAAGGGCGGATTCGCGGTCGATGATCGAACGTAAAGGCGACGTGATTGCTGACGGTTATCGCGATCATGGCTGCCTGTGCCGCTCCAGGAGCATTTTCCGCTCGGCTGGAGCGGTCTTGATGGCGGGGAGCGGCGTCATGCCGCCGGCAGTGGCTGCAACTTCGACAGCCGCACGGCGACCGCCAAGGCCACCAGCAGCAGGGCACCGATGAACAGGCCGACACCGGTCCAACCGCCCAGGTACCAGCAGAAGCCACCGAGGGTGCCGGCCACGCTGGAGCCGGCGTAGTAGCTGAACAGATAGAGCGACGAGGCCTGGCCCCGGGCCTGGCGGGCACGCCGACCGACCCAGCTGCTGGCCACCGAATGGGCGCCGAAGAAGCCGAAGGTGAACAGCAGCATGCCCACCAGTATCAGCCACAGCGGGGAACACAGCGTCAGCAGCAGGCCGCCGAGCTGCAGCACGATGGCAGCGGTGAACACCCGGCGCCGGCCAAAGCGGTCGGCCAGGCTGCCGAACTTGGCCGAGCTGTAGATGCCCGCCAGATAGACCAGCGACAGGACACCGATCCAGGCCTGGCTCAGATGGTAGGGCTCGGCCAGCAGGCGATAGGCGATGTAGTTGAACAGGGTGACGAAGGCGCCCATCAGCAGGAAGGCCTCCAGGAACAGCCAGGGCAGACCGGCATCGCGAAAGTGCAAGGCATAGCCGGCGAGCAGATTGCGCGGCTGCAGGGGGCGCGGCTGGAAACGCTTGGAGTCCGGCAGGCTGCGCTTGAACAGCAGTGCCGCCACCAGCGCCAACACCCCGAGGGCGCCCAGGGCGATGCGCCAGGAGACGAAGTCCACCACCACCCCGCTGATCACCCGACCGGACATCCCGCCCAGGGCGTTGCCGCTGATATAGAGGCCCATGGCATACCCCAGGTGCTCCGGGTGTACCTCTTCGGCCAGGTAGGTCATGGCCACCGCGGCGACGCCGGCCAGCGACAGCCCCACCAGGGCGCGGGTCACCAGGATGCCGTCCCAGGTGGGCATCAGGGCGCTGGCCAGGGTGAAGGCCCCGGCGGCGAACAGCGCGAAGACCATCACCGACTTGCGCCCTATGGCATCGGAAATCGGCCCGGTCACCAGCAGGCCGCAGGCCATCAACCCGGTGGCCAAGGACAGCGACAGGCTGCTGGCCGCCGCGGTGAGGCCGAAGGCCTGGGAAAAGATCGGCATCAGCGGCTGCACGCAATAGAGCAGGGCGAAGGTGGCGAAGCCACCGCAGAACAGCGCCAGGGCGGTGCGCAGGAATTGCGGCGTGCCCTTCTCGATGAAGGCGCTCGGCTCGTGTTGCGCTTCGTTGGCGGCGGGACGGTTGCTCAATGCAGGCGCGGGCTGGGTGGCGGACGACCGGGACGTATTCACGGGTACCTCGGTGACGGGGCGGGATTACAGGTCTGACCTCTTCACCCTAGGTTGCTAGCGGTCATATGGCCAATATATTGTTCGTCTCGATTGATAGGTTCTGCGACTCATTGAGGCGGGCATGGAGCTGCGACACCTGAGGTACTTCGTGGCGGTGGCCGAGGAGCTGCACTTCGGTCGCGCCGCCCAACGGCTGAATCTCTCCCAGCCGCCGCTCAGCCAGCAGATCCAGGCCCTGGAGGCGGAGCTGGGTACCCGGCTGCTGGAGCGCACCAACCGACGCGTCGCCCTGACCGAGGCCGGTCGGCTGTTTCTCGACGAAGCCCGCCAATTGCTCGCCGCCAGCGAGCGGGCCGCCGAACGGGTCCGCCGCGCCGGGCGGGGCGAGACCGGGCAACTGCAGGTGGGCTTCAGCGCCTCCTCGCCCTTCGTCGCCACCATCCCCAAGACCCTGTTCGCCTATCGCCGCGCCTACCCCGAGGTACGACTGCAACTGCAGGAGATGAGCAGCCGCGAGCAGATCGACGCCATGCTCGCCGGCAACCTGCAGATCGGCCTGATCCGCCCCATCGAACTACCCGATACTCTGGTGGCGATCGAACTCTTCCGCGAACCCCTGGTGGTCGCCCTGCGACACGACCATCCCCTGGCCCAGCAGGGCACCGGCCCACTGCCCCTGGCCGCCCTCGCTGAAGAGCCCTTCGTCTATTTCCCCCGCACCTTCGGCACCGGCCTCTACGACCAGTTGCTGACCCTCACCGCCCGCGTCGGCTTCACCCCGCGCATCGTCCAGGAGGCCAGCGAAGTCCTCATCATCCTCGGCCTGGTCGCCGCCGGGCTTGGCGTCACCGTGCTGCCCGCCACCTACCAGCGCACCCAGATGGAAGGGCTGGTGTATCGCGAACTGGACGACCCGGAAGCCACCTCGGCGGTGTGGTTGCTCCGGCGCCGGGACGAGACCTCGCCGCAGGCGGCGGCCTTCGCCAGGTTGCTGCTGGCGGCCGAGTGAGCCGCTTCTAGGGCATTCTGCTGGGGGCCGTGGCGCCTGCCGGCAGTCCTCTTCACGCGCGGCAAAGGGCGGTTTCCTGCAAGGACTCACCCTAGCGCTTCACCTCATCGCTCCTGCGCTGGTCACGGGAGACAGTCAGCTGAATGTGCAGCCAGGAAAGCCCCGCTCCAGGGGCGTTCGCGGTCTGGAAACGGCAGGCGTCGGTTTTTTCGTACCAATCATCTGCCTGTTCCGGTTTCGGGATGAGCTGCTGCTAAAGGCTGCTATTGATGGTGCCGATAGCAAAATACCGTTACAGATTTTCATTTGGATCAGTCCCATGGAGGGCGCCCAGTGCTAAAGCAGCTCAAATTCAGCCACAAGATCTTGTTGGCAACCGCTCTAGTGATGGCGGTAGTCCTGGCTGCCTTCGCGAGTTTCAACGCCTACCTGCAACGCCAGGCCATCGATCAGACGCTACAGCAGACCCTGACCGAGACGGGGCGTATCACGGCGACCAATGTGTCCTACTGGTTGGAAACCCGCATCAAGGTAGCCGATGCCCTGGTGCAGACGATCCTCACCGACACCCCCTCGGGTAACTTCGACAAACTGCCGGAGCAGAAGATTTATACCGAGGTGTTCTCCACCCTCTACCTGGCGCAACCGGACGGTACCTTCATCGCCCGCAACGGCTCGCCGGTCCCCGCCGGTTACGATCCGCGCAAACGGCCCTGGTACACCGAGGCAGTGGCCGCCGGCGGCCTCACGCTTTCCTCTCCCTATATCTTCGCCTCGAACGGCAAGCTGGGGCTGACCATCTCGGCGCCCTTGCTGCGCAATGGCCAACTGGGCGGCGTGGTGGCCTGCTATCTCTATCTGTCCACCCTGACGGAGATGATCAGTGCCTTGGATGCGGGTGGCCTGGGCGAGGCCTTCCTGGTGGACGCCAATGGCAAGGTCCTGGTCAGCAGCCATCCCGAACAGGTGCTCAAGTCGCTCAAGGACGTCTTCCCGGATAACACGCCAACCCTGGCGCCCGGCTTCCAGACGGTACGGGTCGGTGGCAGTGATCGCCTGGTGAGTTTCACCCCGGTGGAAGGCCTGCCGGTAGCCGCGAAGTGGTACCTGGGCCTATCCATCGACGAAGCCAAGGCCTATGCCCCGGTGACCCAGGCCCGCAACCTGGCCATCGTCGCGACCGTGGTCGCGGTCATCGTCATGGTGCTGCTGCTGGGTCTGCTGATCCGGGGGCTGCTGCGCCCGCTCCGCGACCTCGGCCGTGCCATGGAAGACATCGCCCAGGGCGAGGGCGACCTGACCCGTCGCCTGCCGGTGGAGACGCGCGACGAATTCGGCCTGCTGGCCCAGGCTTTCAACCAGTTCGTGGCGCGGATTCATACCTCGATCCGCGATGTGGCCCAGAGTACTGGCCAGCTCAACCAGGGTACCCGCCGGGTGCTGGAGGCCTCGCAGTCGTCCATGCAACAGTCGGATGTGCAATCCCAGCGCACTACCAGTGTGGCCGCGGCCATCAACGAAATGGGCGCCGCCACCCAGGAGATCGCCCGCAATGCCGCCCACGCCTCCGGCGAGGCGCGCAGCGCGCGCCAGCAGGGCGAAGAAGGCCGACGCGTACTGGACGAGGCCATGACCGCCATGCAGGCGCTATCGGCCAAGATCGGCACCAGTTGCGAACACATCGAAGCGCTCAACGGCAAGACCGCCAACATCGGCCAGATCCTCGACGTCATCCGCGGTATTTCCGAGCAGACCAACCTCTTGGCGCTCAACGCCGCCATCGAAGCGGCCCGTGCCGGTGAAGCCGGTCGTGGCTTCGCCGTGGTTGCTGATGAAGTCCGCTCCCTGGCCAGCCGCACCCAGAGTTCGGCGCAGCAGATCCAGCAGATGATCGAGGAATTGCAGAACGGCTCGCGCGATGCGGTGGCCCTCATGCAGGAAAGCCAGCGGCAGAGCACCCACAGCATGCAGGTGGCACAGCAGGCCGGGAGCAGTCTGGGCAGCGTCACCGAGCGCATCGGCGAGATCGACGGCCAGAACCAGTCGGTGGCCACCGCCACCGAAGAACAGACCTCGGTGGTGGAAACGCTCAACCAGGACATCAGCGAGATCAACCTGCTCAACCAGCAGGGCGTGGACAACCTCCAGGCCACCCTGGCGGCCTGCACCGCCTTGGAAGCCGAGGCGGATCGGCTGCAAAAGCTGGTGGGTGGTTTCCGGATCTGAAAGCCCATGGCTGCCGGCAGGCAGTCATGGCGAGTCCACTTTCTCGTAGAGGTATCAGCCTCTACAACCTGTCGCTGACCTCTACTGCCCGTAGTCCACGCATCGTCCAAGAGGGCAGCTAGGCCCTTATTATTCTTGGCCTAGCCGCTGGCAAGACTTTGCATCACAGTGCTGCGCGCCACCTACAGATACACGCTAATTGAAGGGCTCGTGTATCGGAGGCTGGACGATCCCAAGGTGACGTCGACGGTATGTTTGCCCTGGTGTAGGGGTAAGACGTCGCTGCAGATAACGGCGTTTTCTTAGTTGCTATTGATATATGATTCGTAAAGATGTTTGTTATCAAGGTCGGTCTTTGCGGCGGAGTCGCTCTGACCAGGAAGCATCATGATCATGGAGGGGCCGAATTTTTATTCGGTCAGGCACTTCATCTTTCTGTGCTTTGTGGTTTTGTAGTGGTATCTTGTAAAGTCAGCTTGTTCTGCGTTGTCTTGGTTTGAGTTTTTAAGGGCAATTAGATTTTTGAGATTTTTTGTCTGACAGTTTTTTTAATCTTATCTCGCCTGTAACTTTTGCTAGCCTCAAGGCAATTGCTATAGCAAGTATTATCGGGGTTGTAATAATTAGTTTCTGTATAACTCTATTATATTCTATTGCTTTATTGTTTATTTTTGATGTTTCATTTAGCTGTTTTTCGTAAGCCGCAAAGGCTTTTTTGAAGGATTCTATTTTGGTTTTTATTAAAGGAGTTTTATAGTTTTCGGCAGAATCTTCTATTTCTTTTTTATTTAATATCATTGCTATTTTTAGTTCGATCTGATTTGGGGAGTTTGGAGCGAATTCCTTAAATTTCTTGCAGGCTCTCATTAATTCTTTTTTCTCCAAATTTCTAAAATTTGACTTCTTTTCTTCTGTACGGGTAAGGCAAACAGACGAATCGCTTAATTCAAATGCTGCTCTGTTTAAGTTCATGGAGGCTAAATTGTCAAGCGTCCTTTGAGTGCTTAGCTCAGTGCTTACAATTTGAGCTTGTATTTGAATTATCTGAGTAACGACCCCGAGCGATCCTGCAATTATCCATATGTAATCCACGCGTTTCCATCCGATGTCACCAAGTACAGTTGGAAGGTGTTTTGTTTTCTTTATAAGTAACAAATAAAGAAGTACGTAGATTAATGTTGTAAATATCAAAAAGTAAGCAATCGTTGGTGCTATTTCTATCAGTGCTTCTTTGTACATGTGGTTTCTTCTTAATTTTGCCTTGCTGTTTTTGAACGTGTTATCACTACTTGATTTTAGGTTGTTGTGTTTGTGTTTTTACCTCGTAGGGGTAAATGGTTCAGTTAAGGGTTGTTCAGCTTTTCTGTTGGGTAATGAGTTCTGATTTCTATTAGGTGGTAGTGCTAGTTAAGGTCGGCCTGCGAATAATATGCGGCGCCTAGAAAATTCTAGCGTGGATTCGAGGCTGGGCTCAACTACCTTGTGCTAGTTAAGCAGATGGATGATCCGCGACTTAATAGCTTTCTGGTGTTGGCTCAATATGAAAGGTATTAGCTTGCTGAGTTGAAGCCAATACATTCTGAGTGGCTATATCGTTAACAACAGGCTTTTCATACTTTAGCGATTTGGCCAGAAAGCGCTGGTAAAAGTCGTCGAAGAAGGCATGGCAGTTGAAGCAGCGTTTGTAGCTCGACGATACCTTTGGAGCGGCAGCATGCAGATTTCCGGGAGGGCACGAAAGGACGCAGCCTGCCTGAGCGCTCAAGAGCGGCGCCTGACCTCGATCGAGACCGCTGTGCCAGCCGTCCAGTGGTTCTGAAACATTTTGAACCAACTCTCGCGGCGGCTTCTCTACCTTAAGCGCAGCGGTTGTCGAGAACCCCTTTTCCAGAGGGGTTGGTCGTACCGGTTCGCCCCTATCGACCCTCTGGAGACTTTCATGATTCAGACGCCCCTGCTCATCGGTTTCATCATCATGTCGCTCGCGTCCCTGGCGATCTATGCCAGGGGCGCGCACCATGGTCCGTTGCGCGGCCATACCCTGGTGCATGCCGCCGTGCCCTTCATCGCCGCCACGGCCTATCTGGCCATGTACCTGGGCGTCGGCAACCTGATCAAGCCGGACGGCAGTGTCACCTATGTCGCCCGTTACCTGGACTGGACCTTCACCACCCCACTGTTGCTGGCCGGCGTGGTGAGCTCGGCCTACCTGGGCGCGCGTGAGCAGGAAGGCCAGGCCGGTTTCGTGGCCTCCATCGTCACCCTGGACGTGGTGATGATCGTGACCGGCCTGATCGCTTCCCTGGCCCCCTTCGGCACCATCAAGTGGGTGTTCTTCGCCTGGTCCTGCGCGGCCTTCGCCGGGGTGCTCTATCTGTTGTGGAAGCCGCTGGCGACCCTGGCCGGGCAGCAGGCGCCGATTGGCGTGGCCTACCGCAAGAACGTCGGCTTTCTCAGCGTGCTCTGGCTGATCTATCCGGTGGTCTTCGCCGTGGGGCCCGAGGGTGTCTGGGCGGTGAGCGATGCAGCCACGGTCTGGGCCTTCCTGATCCTCGATGTGCTGGCCAAGGTGGTCTACGCCTTCACCTCCGAGCGCAACCTGCGCGCGGCCCTGGCGCGGCCTGGCGTCTAGCCATGACCGTGAGCGGGCGGAGCTGGCTCGCGCTGCTGCTGACCGCCGGGCTCGCCAGCCTGGCGGGCGGGGCAGGGCAACTGGCCTTCGTCCTGGTGGTGGGCCTGGGGCTGGGACTGCTGCATGGTGCCAGCGACCTCTGCCTGGTCTCTCCAACACGCCGCCCCGCCTTTCTGGGCTGCTACCTGGCGACCGCCCTGGCCTGTCTGCTGTGCTGGCAACTGGCAGGAGCGCTGGCCCTGGCGCTGTTCCTACTGCTCTCGGCTTGGCACTTCGCCCATGAGGACGAGCTGTTCGCCGGGCGGCTAACGTCGCTGGCGCTTGGGCTGTTCATCCTTGGCGGGCCGGCGCTGTTGCACCCTGCAGCCGTCGCCCGGTTGCTGGGCTTGGCCATGGGGCCAACGGCGTCTTTAGCTTTGGCGCAATGGCTGACCTGGCTGCTCGTCCTCGGTGGCGCGCTGTCGCTGCCTGTTCTGCTGCTGGCCGCCTGGCAGCGGCATTGTCCCTGGCTCGCCGTCACGCTATTCGCCGTGGTGCTGACGCCGCCCCTGGGGGGCTTCGCCCTCGGCTTCTATCTGCTGCACGCCGCGCCCCAGACCGGGGTGCGGCAGCGGCTATTGGGGGCAGCCAGCCTCAAGGCCTATCTCTGGCTGACCTGGCCGATCCTGCTGGGGGCGGCGGTCTTCACCCTGGCCGGTGGCTTGGTCTTCCTGCTGCAGGAACGCACCGGTGTCCGCGCCCTGTTCGCCGTCTTGGCGGCCTTCGCCGTGCCGCACATGCTGGTACTGCCGCGCTTTCTCGGAACCGGTGTTGCGGTCGCCCCGCACCTAGGTACGCAGGTGGTTGAGCGGTAGCTCGGTGCTGGCCAAGATCTGGTTGAGCACGAAGCTCGAACGCACGCTGGAGACACCTTCGATGCGCGTCAGGGTACCCAGCAGCAATTGCTGGTAGTGCTCCATGTCGGGTACCACCACCTTGAGTTGGTAGTCCGCGTCCATGCCGGTGACCAGGCAGCACTCCAGCACCTCGGGGCACTGGGCGATGACCGCCTGGAAATTCTCGAAGCGCTCCGGGGTGTGCCTGTCCATGCCGATGAGCACGAAGGCGGTCAGCGACAGGCCGAGTTTCTTGCGATCCAGCAGGGCGACCTGGCGGGTGATGTAGCCAGCGTCTTCCAGTTGCTTGACCCGCCGCGAGCAGGGGGAGGGTGATAGCCCGATGCGTTCGGCTAGTTCCTGGTTGGAGAGGCGGGTATCGCGTTGCAGTTCTGCCAGGATTTTTAGATCGAAGCGGTCGAGTTTGTCCATTTTGCATACCTTGCGCTAGCCAGGAGCGTGCAATGCTAGTTTTCTAGCGAAGGATTGCGCAAGGGGCGATAAAAAGCGCAAACAACGCAAACCCCTGCTGGGCCTAGGGGCGTAAGCTGAACTCAACTTCGATAGCCCGGTAGAGCTGTCCACCGGAAGCGCCCCAGGAGGGCCTTTCGTATCGCCAACGACGGTATCCCGTCCGCCGCGCCCGGGCCCGCCCAGGTCACCATTCCTGGTCGATCGCAGCCACCGTCACGAGCGGTGCGAGAGGACAACGAATTCAAGGGGAGGCCGCCAGGTCTCCCCTTTTCTTTTGGCTGGAAATCGTGGGGTTGAGCGGGCCCTCACCCCGGCTCTTTCCCTGGGGGAGAGGGGGCGTTTGGAGGAGGTTGGGGGACGAGGTGAAGCTACGAGGCTAATCGTAGCTAAGGTAGTCCGCCGGATGCTGCGGAGGCTATTGATCGCGACCATGCCGGTGCGCCGTAGCGACAGCTCCTACGGTGATATCCATGCGCAACTGTCTTTATCGCGCTTATCGCGGCCATGGGCCGCTCCTACAAACGCATCCCCCCTGTAGGAGCGGCCCATGGCCGCGATTAGGCTTACGCACGCCCCGGCGGCTGCTTGTCCACGGTCAGTGGTGCGTCGCTGGCGAGGAATTCCTTGGCTTCCTCTTCGCTGGCCACCGAGGGTGGCGAGCCGCGCAGGGGTTTGCCAGCGGTCTCGCGCACGGTGAGCATGGTGAGGATGCCGATCACCGCTGCCACCATCAGGTAGTAGGCCGGCACCAGCGGGTCGCCGGTCTTTTCCACCAGCCAGGCGGTGACCAGCGGGGTGGTCCCGCCGAACAGCGACACCGAGATGTTGAAGGCGATGGACAGGGCGCTGTAGCGGATCGGGGTGTAGAACAGCGCCGGCAGGGTGGAGGGCATGGTGCTGGTGAAGCAGGCTAGGGCGATGCCCAGCAGCATCAGGCCAAGGAAGATCAGCCAGTCCTCGCCGCTGCCGATCAGCTTGAGGCAGGGAATCGCCAGGACCAGGATCGCCAGGCACGCGCCGATGATCATCGGCTTGCGGCCCAGGTGGTCGCTGAAGAAGCCGCCTAGGATGTTGAGCGGCATCATAACCACCATGACGATGAGGATCAGCAGCAGGCCCTTGGTCTCGGCATAGCCCATGGTCACGGCCAGGTAGCTGGGCATGTAGGTCAGCAGCATGTAGTCGGTGACGTTGAACACCAGCACCAGGCCGACGCACTTGAGCAGGGCGACGCGATGCAGGGTGAACAGCTCGCGCAGGCTGTGCGCCGGGCTGTCCGCCGCCTTGCCTTCGTTGGCTTCGGCGTGGGCCTTGAATGCCGGCGTCTCTTCCAGCTTCAGGCGCATATAGAGGCCGAGCAGGCCCAAGGGACCGGCGATGAAGAAGGGGACGCGCCAGCCCCAGTCGAGCAACTGTTCCTGGCTGAGCGCCGCGGTAAGGGCGGTGACCGTCCCGGCTCCGGCGATGTAGCCGGCCAGGGTACCGAATTCCAGCCAGCTGCCCATGCGCCCGCGGGTCTTGTCGGTGGCGTATTCGGCGATGAAGGTCGCCGCGCCGCCGTATTCGCCGCCAGTGGAGAAGCCCTGCACCACCCGGGCGAGCAGCAGCAGGGCGGGCGCCCAGATGCCGATGCTTTCGTAGCTGGGGATGAGGCCGATGCTGAAGGTGCCCAGGGCCATCATGATCATGGTCAGAGCCAGGATCTTCTGGCGGCCGTATTTATCGCCCAGCGGCCCGAACACCATGCCGCCGAGTGGGCGGACCAGGAAGGCGACGGTAAAGGTGGCGAAGGTGGCGATCAATTGCGCCGCGGCATCGCCGTCGGGAAAGAAGACCTTGCCCAGGGTCACGGCCAGGTAGCCATAGACGCCGAAATCGAACCATTCCATGGCGTTGCCCAGGGCGGCGGCACCGACGGCGCGCTTGACCAGGGAGTTGTCCACGATGGTGAGGTCGTCCGGCTTAACCTCATGGCGGCGCTTGAACCAGCCGACGTGATGATGGTGTTTCGACATGTGTTTTCCTCCTTGCGTGGGGCCATAGACCCAGGCAGACCGCTAGAAGTGCGATTCCTGTGCGGTTGAAACTTGCCAGCCGCACCGGGAGTCGACCCTTCACGTGCAAAAAATCCGTGGAGGCACCCCGCAGTATCGTCCGCTCGGCCATTCCGGCCTGCTCGCTTCACAACTCGACCTCGGCACCCTGCAGGTGGGTGGTCGCGAGGGCTTCGAGAAATGCGGCGGCATCGACCTGCGCACCCTGCGCCGGCTGTTCGATATCGCCTTCGACGCCGACGTCAACCTGGTGGATACCGCCGACCGGTATTCCAACGGCTTGGCCGAGCAGCGCAAGACCCTGGAACGGCAGCGCGACAGGTAAGCGACAGGGAGGGCCGCGGCACCCATGAGATACTGGCGGGGACGATGGGACGGTCCCGTCGAGGAGGCATCCATGAAGCCCCAGACCCTGCTGGCGACGGCCCTGGCCTGCTGTCTGACCGCGACCCTGGTTCAGGCCGACGACATACGCCTGGGCGGTGGCTATGTCACGCCTCCCGGCGCTCCCGCAGGACCGCCACCCGGAGCTCCGCCCGCGCCGGGCCGGGGACCGGTGGACCAGGGCCCCGGTCGTTGGAACGGACCGCCTCCGGAGCGACGCCCGCCGGTGGCCAGGCCTGCTGGGCCGGCCCTGGACGACTGGCAGCGTAACGACTTGCCACCGGGTCCACCGCCGACCTGGCAGCAGCGTCCGGGTTATGCCGCGCCCGGCTATCCATCGCCACCGCCACCGCGCCCCGACTATGGCCAGGACTGGCAAGCTGGCCGGCCGGGTTGGGGCCGACATCCGCAGTGGCGCCCCGGCTTCGAGGTGCCGGGCGTGCCCGCCGGCTTTACCCGCGTCTGGTACCGGGATAGCCAGTACTACTATGCCGACGGCTACTGGTATCGTCCCCAGGGCCCGCGTTACGTGGTGGTTCTGCCGCCGACCGGCGTCCGGGTCAGCGTGTTGCCGGACTTCGCCGAGACGCTGTGGATGGGCGGCACCACCTATTACTTCGCGGCGGGGAGTTACTACCGTACCGATCCGGGCGGCGGCTTCGTCACCGTCGCCGACCCCACCGCGCCGGTGCCAGTGTCGGTTGCGAGCGCGCCGCCCACGGCAAACTACGACGCCTATGACGTCACCGCCTATCCCCTGCAGGGCCAGCCACCCGAGCGCTACGCCACGGATAGATATGACTGCCGCCGCTACGCCGCCGGTGATTCGGGTTTCGATCCCGAACGCCCCGGCGCGGTGGCCGATCCCTACCTGACCCAGCGTTTCCGCCAGGCGCTGGCGGCATGCCTGGCGGGACGTGGGTATCGGGTGGAGTAGGGCTGCACCTGCGCGGCTAGTCGTTGGTCAGCTGCACCAGGGTGAACAGCCCAAAGGGCGGCACGCTGCTGCGACTGGCGCGGCGCAGGTCTTCACGGGAGAGGATGGATGCCATGGCGAAATCCGGGTGCCAGCCGAGCTTGCGCGAGGCCGGCGCCAGGGCCTTTTCCGCCAGCAGGCGCAGACCACTCTCGGCCTGGAAATGATTGACCAGCAGCAGGTGGCCACCCGGCTTCACCACTCGGCGCATCTCCTGCATCAGCTTGCGCGGATTGGGCACCACGGAGGCCACGAACATGGCCACGGCGATATCGAAGGAGCCGGTGGGCAGGCCGGTATCCTCGGCGTTGGCTTCGAGCAGGGCCTCCACGGTGGTGAGCCCCTCGCGGGCGACGCGCTCCCGGGCCTTGGCCAGCATGTCCGGTGACAGGTCGATGCCGGTGACACTCTTGTCGGCGCCGTAGTGGGGCAGGGCGAGACCGGTGCCCACGCCGACCTCCAGCACCCGGGTGCCCGCCAGGGCGTTGACCGCCGCTACCGCACGCTTGCGCCCGGGCGCCGAGACACCACCGAACACCCGATCATAGACATTGGCCCAGCGCCGATAGGCGGAAATGATGGCGGCGTTGTCCAGGGCGGAATGGGGCGCGGAGGTGTCGGTGTCATTCAGCGAATAATCGATTTTCTTCGAGTCGTGCATAGCGGCCTTGTCATTGTCGGTAGATGAAAGCAGCGGCGATACGGAACTAACTCGGCGCGGAGTCCGATGATGGAAAAGTGCACTTCGATAACGAAGCGTTACCCGCTGCGTTATTGCTGATGCCTAACCAATGCGGCCTAGAGGCTTCTGGTTGCCTGGCGTCCACAGTCTTCAGGTCAGGTGGAGCGCTCATCCCGGCGCGGCGCGGAAAAATAGGCCTGTTCTTTTTAGAACAATAACGCCCGCTTTGGCTAGTTATGGATGACTTGTTCCGTCATGAATGAGAAGTTGGTGCTCGAAAGGGCTTTTATTGTTTGGTGCTTCAATTAAAAAACTTCAATCCAAGTTTATTGGTTGTTCATTCAATCAATGAATTTGGAGGGACTAGGCTATGGACAAAGTGCATGCTCAGGCGAGGCGCACCTGGAGTCCGCGTGGTCCTGTAGTGACCTTGGAGAACGGGGCGGCTGGAACGGCCCGACAGGCGCTGAGGAAGCACCGTAGCGACGGATCATTTCTGCGGGTTACAGGGCCTGCCTGCGCAATATTAGAATGACCATTTTTCCGTGGGGAACGGCTGAGACCCTTGAGTTAGAGCGCTCAAGTTGGTTTTCATAACGTTAGATGGCATATTAGTAGGCGGCTTTATTTACCTGAAATGAAGCTAATCAGTGGCGCTTCGCTGATCCGGGATTCGCCCGCAAGACCCGGCCAGTCATCCCGTCCATACGGCCGAACATCTCTCTGATGCTGATTTTGCTCTAGGTCAGGCGCAGCATCTCGTTTTCCTCGATAGACACAAGGCAGACCTGACGTGAAGAAGGCTGCAGGCTTCACTCTTACCGAATTGATGATAGTCATGGCCTTGGTGGGCATCCTGATCGCCATCGCTGCGCCTGGCTTCGGCGCCTTGACTCGGTCCAATCGGGTGACTGTTGCGGCAAATGAGCTGACTAATCTGCTCAACTACGCGCGCAGTGAAGCCCTGACGCGGGGGCTGAACGTCAGCGTGGAGGCGCCGAGCGTCAACAACTGGTCCGGTGCGCTCAAGGTCACCACGGCCAGTAGCACCGTCGTGGGCGATGTGGAAACGCTGCGGGCCTTCGAAGGCAGTGGTCTGGCACCCAGTGGCATCAGCAGTGTCGGCACCGCCACCCGCCTGACCTTCAGGCCCAATGGCACCCTCGCCGCGCCCTTCACCATCCTGCTCTGCGCCACCAACGACACCCACACCTCCGGCAAGGCACTCACCATCAGCCAGGGCGGCTACACCGCGGTGTCCGATTTCACCCCCACGTCGGCGAGCACCCGCGGATGCAGCTAAGGTGCAAGGCCCCCACGGCGGGCTTCAGCCTGATCGAGGTGCTGGTCAGCCTGGTGATCATCTGCATCGGCGTGCTGGGCCTGGTGGCGCTGCAATCGCGCAGCCTGGTGCTGTCCCAGGATGCCATCCAGCGCAACAACGCCATCATGCTGGCCAGCGAGCTGCTGGAGCTGATGCGCAGCAATCCGGCCGCGGCCCTGAGCGGTGACAGCTTCAACACCGCGAGCCCCTACGCCAAGCAGGCTGGCAAGGATTTCACCCTGGTGGCCCTGGAGGCGGCCGATGGCACCTGCGCCACGCTCGACCGCAGTGCGGGCGGCAGCAGCGTGGCCGGCAAGGATCTCAGCTGTTGGTTGCAGCAGGTCAAGATGCTGCTGCCGGTGACCGATGCTCTGATCAAGGCCAACTTCGCGGTCTGTCCGACGCGCAAGCCCCCGCAACTGGGCAGCACCGCGCCCTACAACGATACCGATGCCTGCGTGTCGCCCAGTGCCTCCATGGTGATGATCGTCCTCGCCTGGCAGGACAATACCGGCAACAGCGCGGGCTGCAGCGGCGGGCTGTGCTTCTACACCCTGAGGGGGGAGCTATGAAGGCGCGGCAAGCGGGCCTCTCCATCATCGAATTGATGGTGGCCCTGACCCTGAGCACCTTTCTCATCCTGGCGGTGACCCAGCTGTACCTGAACAACAAGCGGCACGCGCTGTTCCAGGAAGGCCAGGTCAGCAACGAGGAAAATGGCCGGACCGCGCTGCTGTTGCTCGACCAGCAACTGGCGCGGGCGGGCTTTCGCGCCAATCCGGTCAGCCAGACGACCCTGGCGCTGGCTTTTCCGGCGCGGGCGGCTGGCAACGGCTGCCCGGCCATGAACCCGGGGCAGGCGGTCGCCCTGACCAGCGACAAGACCGGGCTGTGCTTTCGCTACCAGGGCGAGGTGAAGGGGACCGACAGCGATTGCCTGGGTAATCCCATCGCTGCCGCCGGCCTCAACGGTACCGAGGTGCTGACCCGCATCAGCTATGTCGCCGATGCCACGGGGACGCCGGGACGCGGCAGCCTGCAATGCAGTGCCCAGGGCCAGCCGGCCCAGGTCATCGTCGCGGGGCTGGCGGATTTCGTCTGGTTCACGCCGCCGTCGCCCGCGGCGCAAAGCCAGGCGATTCGCTATGCCGCGCTGTTTTCCAGCCGCGTGGCCAGCGACGGCCTGGCCAACGCCATGGCGACGAATTGGCGGACCCTGACCGGGCGGGCAGCGCCCGAGGGTGCCAGTAGCCAGGTGCTGCAAATCGTCCAGGGCAGCGTCACCTTGCGGAATCTGATGCCATGAACCGTCCTGCAGCCCGACGCCAAGGGGGCGCCGTCCTCCTGGTCGCCCTGGTCATGCTGTTGCTGCTCACCCTGCTGGCCATCACCAGCATGCGCGAGACCACCCTGCAGAATCGCGTGGGGGGCAACGTCTCGGAGCAGAAGCGCGCCTACAACGCCGCCGAGTCCGCCCTGCGCGAGGCCGAGCGGCGCCTGAGCGTGCTACGTGGCACGGCGGCCTTCGCCAGCGCCAGTGCCGGTTTCGACTCCTGCAAGACCAGCGCGACCACCCTGGCGACCACCACCGCGAATCTATGCATCCTCAGCGAGGACCACGACCTGGATACCCAGGCCAAGGTGCAGACCTGGGCCAAGACCGCGCTGCAAACCCTCACCGAGCTGCCGGCCGATACCTCCCTGGGCTACCAGGGCTTCGATGGCCAATCCCGCTATCGGCTGGCGCCGCGCTGGGTGGTCACGGTGATCGGCGAGGGCGGCAGTCCCAGCCTCGCCGATGCCTACAAGGGCCGCGGCTCCTACTACTACCGGATCACGGCGGCGGCCCGCAGTGGCGGTGCGCGCTTCCCGGTCATCCTGCAGAGCATCATCAAGCTGGAGGTGCCATGAGCCTTTCTTCCCTGCGCCTGGCGCTACTGGTCCTGCTTGGCGCGTCCGCTGTCGTCGGTGCCAGTACCCTCAACATCAACCAGCAGCCGCTATTCCTCAGCACGGGCGTCGATCCCAACATCATCGTGACGCTGGACAACTCCAACAGCATGAAGTGGGGCTTCATTCCCGACGCCCTGGGCTACAGCGCCAACAATCTGCGCCCTACGCGGCGGGTCAAGTCGTCGGCCTTCAATGCCATGTACTACAACCCCGCGGTGACCTATGCCGTGCCGAAGAAGGTCACCTTCAGCAATGGCGTGCTGACGGTTGCGGACTATCCGGTCAGCAGCGGCACGGGCTTCGACTTCACCAAGGTGTACGTGAATGGCTTCCGGCCGGGAGCCGGCACGGTGGACCTGAGCCGGGATTATCGCGTGGCCTGGGAATACGACACCGCGCGTGGCCAGGACACGAACTACAACGCCGGGACCAACTACGGCGGCAATACGGGAGTTATCTATTACCTGGCGGAAAATCCGAGAGCGGACTTCTATAGCTGGAGCAGTGATAAGACCGAGACGGGCGTGCCGGCCTACTACTATGTGTTCAACAGCGATAACACCAGCTGCCGAACCTCGAACGACGCCTGCTACACCCTGGTGAATCCCACCTCCGCCGCGGACCGGCAGAACTTCGCCATCTGGTACGCCTTCTATCGCAATCGTGCGCTGAGCATGCAGTCGTCGGCCAATCTGGCCTTCTCGCAATTTTCCAATACGGTACGGCTGACCTGGCAGGACCTGAGCAACTGCACCACCCTGGGCGCCAGCAGCGGGTGCAGCGGCATCAGCTATCGCGGCGGCAACCCGCTGCGCACCTTCGATGGTCAGGCCCGCGCCAACTTCTTCAAGTGGCTGGGCGACATCAATTTCAACACGGGTACGCCGCTGCGCAGTGCCATGGACAGGGCTGGTCGCTTTCTGCAAAACAGCGGTAGCGAAGGCCCCTACGCCAAGGACCCCGGGGTGACCCAGAGTCCCGAATACGCCTGCCGACCGAGTTATCAGATCATGATGACCGACGGTAAGTGGAATTCGGACAGCTTCAGCGTGGGGAACGTGGACGGCAGCGGTCGAACCCTGCCGGATGGGATGGATTACGCGTCGACCCAGACGCCGTTCACCGACAGCGCCAGCAATACCCTGGCTGATCTGGCGTTCAAATACTGGGCGACGGACGCCCAGCCCACTATCACGGACAGGCTCTCGCCTTACATCCGCGAGTCCAGCACCAACACCAGAACCCAGTACTGGAATCCGAAGAACGACCCGGCGACCTGGCAGCACCTGGTCACCTATACCGTCGGCTTCGGCCTGGGTTCGTCGCTGACCAATCCCGCCTGGGGCGGCAGCACCTTTACCGGGGGCTACAGCCCGAGCATGACCTGGCCTGAGGCCAGCAGCGACAGCGACAACAACGTCTATGACCTCTGGCACGCGGCGATCAATTCCCGCGGCGACTTCTTCAGCGCCGACGATGCCAGTGGCCTGGTCGACTCCCTGAGCCAGGTGGTGAATCGCATCGCCCAGGCCAATACGGCCAGCGCTGGTCAGGCATCGTCCTACTTGCTGGATAGCACCCTGAGCTCCAACTACACCTATGTGCCGACTTTCTCCAGCACCGACTGGAGTGGCGACCTGATCAAGTCGTTGCGCACGGCCACCACGGCCACCCAGGTCTGGAGCGCCCAGAGCCGGCTGGATGCGACCTACGGCACGGGCGCCTACGCCACCCGAAAGGTGTACATGAGCGTGGGCGGTGTGCGCCAGGCGTTCCTCTGGAGCAACCTCAGCGACGACCAGAAGGCGGCGCTGAATCGCAATGCGAATGGTACCCGCGATAGCTATGGCGAGGCCCGACTCAACTATCTGCGTGGTGATCGCAGCAAGGAAAGCCAGGCGGCTACGCCATCCTTGCGTATTCGCAACCACCTGCTCGGTGACATCGTCGACTCCACGCCCGCGCTGGTTACCACGCCCAGCAGCCCCACGGCCAAGATGAACAGGCTTGGCAGCGCTGGCAGCTACAGTGCCTTCCAGAAAAAGTGGGCCACCCGCGCCACGCGTCTCTATGTCGGTGCCAACGACGGCATGCTGCATGCCTTCGACGACAACGGCAACGAAGCCTTCGCCTTCGTGCCGAGCGCCGTGATCCCCACTCTCTACAAACTCACCGATCCGAGCTACACCAACAGCACTCACCAGTTCTACGTGGACGGCGCGCCCTTGGTTCAGGATGTCTACTACGATGGCGACTGGCACACGGTGCTGGTCGGCACGCTACGCGGTGGCGGCAAGGCCGTGTTCGCGCTGGATGTCACGGACCCCGATGATCCCAAGGTGCTCTGGGAGCGGAGTGCCAATGACGCCGATTTCAGCGAGTTGGGCCTCACCTACAGCAAGCCAGCGTTCGCTCGTCTGCATACCGGCGATTGGGCCGTACTGCTCGCCAACGGTTACAACGGCGCCAACGACAAGGCAGTGCTCTATGCCCTGGACGTCAAGACCGGCCGGCGGCTCGCCGCACTCACGCCCGAGCCCAACGACGGACTGACCACCGCTAATGGCCTGGCCACACCGACGGTGTTGGACGTCGACGGCGATCTCATCGCCGACTACGCCTACGCCGGCGATCTGCACGGCAATCTCTGGCGCTTCGACCTGATCGGTAGCAGCCTCAAGGCCGTCGCGGCCATTGGTGATCTGAAGGTGGCCTTCGGCGGGGCGCCGCTCTATCGCGCCCGTGCCTCCCGCTACAGCAGCGGAGGAGCGGGCCAGCCGCAGGCCATCATGGCGGAGATCCAGGTGCTGCGGCATCCGTCGGGGATCGGTTACCTGCTGCTGTTCGGTACGGGTAAATACCTGGAGGCTGGCGATGCCACGGCCGTCACCAGCAAGGCCATGAGTCTCTACGGCATCTGGGATCGGCAGACCACCGGCGAGATCGCTGGCAGTACGCCTGCGCTGACGGTAGCCAATCTTCAACAGCAGACCCTGGGTGGCGATACCCCGATCACCTACACCGGTGCGACCGATGCGTCGGTCACCACCACGGCCAATACGGTGAGCACGAACGCCGTGGATTGGTACGACGACAGTACGGGCAGCGGTAAATACGGCTGGTATCTCAACCTGCCGTCAGCGGGTGAAATGGTCATCACCAAGCCGCTTTATCTGGCCGATACCCTGCTGACGGCGTCGCTGGTGCCCAATGACGATCCTTGCGATTCGGGTGCCGTCACCTATCTTTATGCCTTGGATCCCTACACGGGAGGGGGCACCGACCACCTGTTGCTGGGCACCACGGTCAACTATTCGCGGCTGAAACTGGCTGGTTTGTTTCCTGGGCTCGCAGCGTTTTCGTACAGCGGTGGTCGCATTACCGTGGGGGCGACTACCGTAGGCGCGACCAATCTGGGCGGGGCGGGCGGCGCAAGCGGCTCGACGCTTACTGATAAAAGTCTGCTCGAAGGGGTCAAGCTGGAGCGTTCCCCCGTTCGCCAAACCTGGCGGACCATCTCCAACCAGAATCCGGAACCCTGAGGTAGCGATGCGCGCAAGAGGCTTTACCCTGATCGAGGTGCTGATCACCGTGGCGATCGTCGGCATCCTGGCCGCCATCGCCTATCCGAGCTACCAGAACTACGTGCTGCGCTCCCATCGCAGCGAAGGCCAGGCGCTGCTCAACGAGGCGGCGGCGCGGATGGAGCGCTTCTATGCGCAGAACAACGCCTATACGAACAAGGTCAGCGATCTCAATATCGTCAACAGCAAGACGGCCGCAGGCAGTCAGACGGTGCTGTCGCCGAGTGGTTACTATGAGCTGAGCCTGGCGACCAATGCCGCCGGAAGCGCGGGCTATACCAGCGATGGCCCCTATGTGCTGACCGCACAGCCCAAGGGCACCCAGGCCAATGACGTCTGTGGCAACCTGATCCTCAATGCCCAGGGCGTCAAGAAGGTGTCCAAGGGTGAGGTTACCGACTGCTGGCGCTAATCCTCTCGCTCTTGCACCAGTCCCGTATCCCGGGCCTGTTCCACCCGATAGCCACCGAAGCCCAGCGTGATTCGCTGGGTGGCGTCCGCCTTGCCGACGTCGAGGGCTTCGTGTTCGACGACCAGGCGATTGAGGCGGTTGAGTAGCTGCATGGATTCATCGTAGGCGGCGTGATACAGCGTGAGCGCCGAAGCCTCGGTGAGCCCGTGGCCGTAGACCACATGGAAGGTGAAATCGGGTCCCGAGCGATCCTGTAGATAGTGCCGTTCGAAGCCGGTCAGGAGATCGCCGGTGAAATGCGCCAATAGCCGACCCGCGCCTTCCTGACCCTCGGTGCCGCGCAGCAGCGAACGCGGAGTGAGCACCACGCAGTCGTTCTCGTCGAGGCGGGCGTACCCCTTGCGCAGCCATTCATCCAGGACGGTACGGGCCCGAACGTCGCTGCCGACACTGGCTACCAGCGCATCGAAACTCTGCTCGCCGCCGCGGCGTTGGGTGCGTGGCAGCGGCCGTAGATTGCCTTCGGCGTCGAGCAGGTCCAGGCGCGAAGTCCAGGCGCTGAGCACCTGCCATTCCAGGCTGGGTGCAACGCGGGATTGCTCGGGTTTGGCGTCGCGCAGCGCGCGCACCTCGCGGCGTGGCAGGCCGGTAAGCACCGAAATGCGGCTGTCCGAATTCGGCTTGTCGCGCAGTGGCTCGAATTCGCTGGCGACCTCGAAGTAGGTCTGGCGGAGCAGACGATCGAAGGCCTGATAGGTCACGCCGGAGGCGATAGCGATACGCACCAGCCGACCGAGCAGGCTGCGCAGGAGCAAAGGAACCTTGGTGGAAAGCATGCGAAAGAGGCTCGAGATGGACGAAGCCGGGTCATCTTCGCGACAGTCCAGGATGCAGTCAAACCTATGAGGCCGCTTGCGGCGTAATCAGGACATTACCCATGGTGGATGGATATGCAAGCCAGTGTTCACGGCGCCACTGGCTGCGGACGCAGGCATCAGCCAGG
This sequence comes from Pseudomonas oryzihabitans, assembly GCF_006384975.1. Lineage (NCBI taxonomy): Bacteria > Pseudomonadati > Pseudomonadota > Gammaproteobacteria > Pseudomonadales > Pseudomonadaceae > Pseudomonas > Pseudomonas oryzihabitans. Next base: position 2,863,863 of record NZ_CP021645.1, on the reverse strand, counting down.
CGTACCTGACTCGGTTTGACCGGCCACGTCGGGATCGTCCGGAAATTCCTCCGGCTCCATATCCGCATAGGGTAATTCGTCCGGCGGCGGGGTGTTGCTGGGATTATCGTAAGTCTTTTGGTCGGCATCGCTCATGGTGTTCTCCTGTGGTCAGCGGAGATATCGAACCCTTCTGGACGGACCCGTTCCCGCGCCGGGGCGAACGGCGGCAGTCAGCGCTGTGCTTGAGGACAGCAAAAGACCCTGGCGTCAGCCGAGGGCGTCGAGTTCGGCGTCGTCCAGCTCGCGAGCGCGTACCGCCGCGGGGCGCGCGACCAAACCAGCGACATAGCGTTCGAAGTTAGGGCGCTTCTCGACGGTGCCGAAAGCCATACCCCAGGCGAGATGGGCACCAACGTAGACATCGGCGGCGGTGAAGCGGTCATCGACCAGGTATTCGCCGGGCGCCAGGGCGGCGTCGAGGGTATCGAGCACCTCGGCGAGACTGCCGTAGCCCACCGCACCACGCTTCTGCGGATCGTCGGGCAGGGTGACGCCCAGGGCCTGGTTGGTGGTGGCGGCTTCCAGCGGACCGGCGGCGAAGAACAACCAGCGATAATAGGTACCGCGGGCGGGATCGGTCAGCGGCGGGGCGAGGCCCGCGGCGGGAAAGGCGTCGGCAAGATAGGCGCAGATGGCGGGGGTCTCGGTCACCACCACGGAGCCATGGCGCAACGCCGGCACCTTGCCCATGGGGTTGATCGCCCGGTAGGCCGCCGATTTCATCGCCGGCCCATAGTCGATCCGCTGGACCTCGTAGGGTTGGCCAAGCTCCTCCAGTAGCCAGCGCACGATGCGTCCGCGCGACATGGGATGGGTATAGAGTAGGGGCCGGTCGAACATGGAGCTGCTTCCTTGAATGGGCGTCCTTCTTAGCATAGGTAGGCTACCCGCCAGCGTCCACGCGCGGGTACGCGGGTGCCCTTCTGCTAGACTGACAAACCTTTACGAGCCGTTTCACAGGACTCCCGTGCCCGCATCCTTCGATACCCTGCCGCTGGCCGATGCCATGCAGGCCAACCTGGCCGATCTCGGCTACCTGGACATGACGCCCATCCAGGCGGCCAGCCTGCCCATCATCCTCAAGGGCCAGGACCTCATCGCCCAGGCCAAGACCGGTTCGGGCAAGACGGCCGCCTTTGGCATCGGCCTGCTGACCGGTCTCAATCCACGCTATTTCGGCTGCCAGGCACTGGTGCTGTGCCCGACCCGCGAACTGGCGGACCAGGTGGCCCGCGAGCTGCGCCGGTTGGCGCGGGCCACGGCCAACCTCAAGATCCTGACCCTCTGCGGCGGCATGCCGCTGGGGCCGCAGATCGCCTCCCTGGAGCACGGTGCCCAGGTGATCGTCGGTACGCCGGGCCGGGTGCAGGAGCACCTGCGCAAGGGCACCCTGGTGCTCGACGGCCTCAACGTCGCGGTGCTCGACGAAGCCGATCGCATGCTCGACATGGGCTTCATCGACGCCATCGCCGACATCCTCCGGCAGACCCCGGCGCGTCGGCAGACACTGCTGTTCTCCGCCACCTACCCGGAAGGCATCGAGCGGCTGGCCGAGGACTATCTGCGGGCGCCGCTGCGCATCAGCGTCGAGAGCCAGCACAGCGAGACCCAGATTCGCCAGCGCTTCTACGAGATCGCCGCCCAGGACCGTCTGGCCGCCGTGGTGCGGTTGCTGCGGCATTATCGTCCGGCCAGCGCCGTGGCCTTCTGCCAGACCCGCCAGCAGTGCCAGGAGGTGGTCGAGGCACTGCATGCCCAGCGCATCTCCGCCGCCGCCCTGCACGGCGATCTGGAGCAGCGCGAGCGTGACCAGGTGCTGGCGATGTTCGCCAATCGCAGCCTTTGCGTGCTGGTGGCCACCGACGTGGCCGCTCGCGGTATCGACGTGGCAGGCCTGGAGGCGGTGATCAACGTCGAGCTGTCCCGCGATCCGGCGGTGCACGTACACCGTATCGGCCGCAGTGGCCGGGCTGGCGAGCAGGGTATGGCGCTGTCGCTGGTGGCGCCGGCCGAGGCCAGCCGCGCCCAGGCCATCGAGACCCAGCAGGGCACGCCGCTGGATTGGCAGCCACTCGGCGCCCTGCGCGATACGCCCGAGCCGCTGGTGCCGGCGATGCACACCCTGGCCCTGGCGGCCGGCAAGAAGGACAAGCTGCGTCCCGGCGACATCCTCGGCGCCCTGACCGGCGACGCCGGCCTGCCCGGCGCCAAGATCGGCAAGATCACCCTGTTCGACCACCAGGCCTTCGTCGCCGTGGAAAGGGACATCGCCCGCCAGGCCCTGCAGCGGCTGAGCGAGGGCAAGATCAAGGGGCGGTCGATCAAGGTGCGGATGTTGTAGGGCGGATTTGGCTACGGCTATTGCGGTCCTGGTGGCCTGGTCCTAGCGGTATTTGCCTTATCGCGGCCATGGGCCGCTCCTACAGTGACGTCCGTGGCTGTAGGAGCGGTCGCTACGGCGCACCGGCATGGCCGCGATAAGTATGTCTCAGGTGAGTGGTAGCGCCGTAGCGTGGAAAACGGCGCAGCCTTTTCCACTGGGACTTCGTCGCAAGGCGCGCCCTCACCCCAACCCTCTCCCAAGGTGAGAGGGGCTATCCGAGCAGGTGTTCGTCTCCATTGGCTTCCGTAAGAGCGGCCGCATCGGCGGGCCGCCATGGCCGCGATCACGGCGCAGGCTGACCCTCGATCCCCATCCGCCGTCTGGCCCGATGCGACGAGCCATTGCGTACCGCCCAGCGCAGCACTGGGGCGGTCGCGCCGATACCGGTACGAATCAGCCGCCGTTGCAGCGGACTCTGCCGGAAACCCAGTTCCGCACTGGCCCAGTCGGGCAGCAGGTCGATACCGGCGCTCATCATCAGCTTGCCGAACGGCTTGGCCAGGGCACTGGGCGCGGGCGCCTGCAGTAGCACCCGGCAGACCTCGCGGCTGCGCTGGTCACAGACCAGTTCGGGACGGAGCTCCTGGTAGTAGGCGGCGATCTCCGCCCGTGAGCGCGGTACCTCGGTAGCGCCCAGGCGCTCGGCGACCAGGGCGATCTCGGCGTAGTAGCGATCCTGTTCCTCCCCCGGCAACTGCGGATCGAAATAGCGCAGGTAGGCGGCCAGGAAATGGCTGACCTCGGCCACGTGCACCCAGGTCAGCAGGGCGGGGTCCTCGGCGCGATAGGCGCGGCCATCGGCGGCCTGGCCCTGGATGTGTCTGTGGATGGCCTTGACCCGCTCGATCAGGCGCTCGGCGTCGCCTTGGCTGCCGAAGGTGGTGGCGGCGATGAACTGCCCGGTACGCCGGAGGCGGCCGAGCATGTCCTCGCGGAATTTCGAGTGATCCCAGACGCCGGCCAGGGCCAGCGGGTGCAGGGTCTGCATCAGCAAGGCGGCGATGCCGCCGATCAGCATGCAGGTGAAGTCGCTGTGCACCCGCCAGGGCACGCTGCCCGGACCGAAGAGGCCGGGGTCACCCGGTGGCTGCTCGTAGTCGACCTCGCCCAGCGCCAGCCCGGTAAGGCTCATCACCTGCCGCTCGATGCGGCTACGGATCGCCTCCATGGGCTAGCGCGGCAGCAGATAGAGGGCGGCGTACTGCAGCAGCATGATGGTCTTGCCATCCACCAGCCGACCATCGCGCGCCATGGCCAGGGCTTCGTCGAAGGGCAATTCCAGCAATTCGATGTCTTCGCCTTCCTCCTGCAGCCCACCACCCTCGGCGATGCGCTGGTCGGCGCGGTATTCGCCGGCGAAGAAGTGCAGCAATTCGGTCACCGAGCCGGGACTCATGAAGGCGTCGAACAGGTGCTGCACATTGTCCAGCCGGTAACCGGTCTCTTCCTCCACCTCGGCCTTGATGCGCGCTTCGGGCGCCGCCTGGTCCAGCAGGCCGGCCGGGGTTTCCACCAGCAGGCCGTCGTCCAGGCCGTTGCCCAGGGTGGGCAGGCGGAACTGGCGGATCAGCAGCACGGTGCGCCGCTCGCGGTCGTACAGCAGGATGGTGGCGCCGTTGCCGCGGTCGTAGGTCTCCCGGGTCTGGCGCTGCCAGCTGCCGTCGCGGCGCAGGTAGTCGAAGGTGGTCTTCTTCAGCAGGCCCCAGTCATCGGAGAGGATCTCGACCTGCTGGATACGGATGCGGGAGGTGTCGGACATGAGACTCGTCTTGGCGGAAGGCGTCGGGCCACGGTAGCAGAAGTCGTGCCTCGTTGAGGCACGGAGCGCCGCCGCAGGTTCCGCACCGCCGCCAGGACCAGGTTAGAACCAGCGGTCGTTCTTCTTCCGGCCGCGGGTCATGGACGGCAGGATCAGACCGGCCAGCAGGCCCGCGCCGGCGATGCTGCCGCCATAGACCATGTATTGCATCAGCGCCTGCTTGTTCTCGTTGCCGAGTTTGGCCTGGGTGCTGCGCAGGTCCGATTGGGCCTGGGTGAGCTGGGCATCGAGGTCCTTGCGGCGGGCCTCGAGTTCGTCGATCTGCTGCTTGCGCGAATCCAGGGTCTCCTGCATGCCCTGGACGCGCGTCTTCCAGCTGTCGTCGATGGTCTTGAGCTGGCCGCTCAGTTCGGCCACCTGCTGCTCCAGCTGCGGCAGGCGCTCGGCCTGGCCGGGTTTGGCCTGCAGGTCGCTGCTAGGAATCCAGACGGTACTGCCGCCCTCGCCACGCACCTGGCTGTAGTCGCCCTGGGTGCTGATCAATTCGACCTTCTGCCCGGACCTGAGGGTGCCGACGATGCGGTAGCCATCGGTGGGGCCGCTGCGGACGTAGGTGGTCAGGCTGTCGCTGACCCAGCGGGTACTGCTCTCCTGGGCATTGGCGGTGCCAGCGAAGGAGGCGAGGGAAGCGACCAGGCAAAGGCCAAGGCGCGGGAGGCGGGACAGCAGGCGAGAAGAGGACTTGGGCATGGTCGGGTCTGTATGCATGAGCTGAAAAGATGAAGGCCGTGGTGAACAAGCCGGATTATTGTGGGGCAGTACCCTAGCAAGCTGTCGCGATCTATCCGCCAACCCGTAGCGCTCTCTGTGCGAGACGGTGAAACAGTTCAAGCTTTGGCGGCGGAAAGCGACGGTCAGTGTCATCTGACTGCCATGAGACGGCGGGCGAAAGCCCTCAAAGCCGATTCAAGAGATCCAGCCCGAGTGCGGCCAACACCCCCAGCCCCGCACTGCCGAAGGCCAGCGCCTTGCCCCACCAACGTTTCCAGGCCACCGCGCCGGCGACCATGCCGACGCCGCCGAGCAGCAGGGCGCACTTGAGATAGAAGTCCGACCAGGCGAGCAGCTGATCGATGAAGTCGAAGAGTTCCTGGAATTCCTGTGGCATACAGCCTCCTGACGCTGGCGCTATTGAGTCGCCGCGAGACTGGACGTTCCCTGGCATTCCGGTGCCAGCAGCCGCTCCGCCGAACCCTGATCGCCGGGCTGGCTGCCCGCGCGGCCGGCCAGCAGCAGGAACGTGCGGCTGGCAGCGGAGCTGGGCAAGGCGACCACCGCCAGCGATAGCCGGGGGTCGGGCAGCGGATAGGGCGGGTGAGCGGCCAGCGCTGCGAAGAAATCCGGCGCCAACAACTGGGCTTCGCTCAGGCGGCGTGCCTGGTAGCGACCACCGGCCAGGCTAACCGGCAGCGTGCGCCAGTGCTCGTCCAGCTCGGGTGCCAGCCGCCACAGTTGCCGACGGATCGCGGGGCGCACGCAGGCGAGATGCACGTGCAACTGATCCTGGCTACGCCCGCTGGGGGCATTGAGCGCAAGGCCGACAAGGTCGTCGGCCACCGGCGCCGGGCCCCAGGCGCTCAGGTACCAGCGCTGACGCCAGGCCAGGCCGAACCAGTTGGGTTGGCCAGGCTGCCAGAGTGCCGGACTCTCCAGGCCACGCAAGGGTCGCAGGGGCACCAGGATGAAATGCTGACCCTCGCCGGGCGCGCGCAGCACGGCGAAGCCGGGGTGGGCGACCACCTGGCGACAGGGCAATGCCGAGCCGGTAAGTCGCGCATCGGGCACGCATAGTCCAACCGTGACCTGGCGCAGCCACTCGCGGCTGGAACAGCCCGCCAGCGTCATGGCCAGCACCAGCAACGACAGTTGCCGCCACCACGACCAGCGGACACTGGACGGCGGCGAACATCTGCGCGAGCTTCCTTTCCAATGAGTATCAGGGCGGCACATTGGGGAGTCAGCCATGGCCAACGGGTGGGCCGGAGACGGCGCGGTTCAGGACCAGATCGACAGCACGGTGGATGATGCGGTGCAACGCGCCCGCAGCCGCTTGCACAGGGGCGCAAGCCTTAGCCACTGCGAGGAATGCGGCGAATCCATTCCCGAGGCGCGCCGCCAGGCGGTGCCGGGCGTGCGCCTGTGCATCCGTTGCCAGTCCGAGCAGGATGCCGAAGACCAGCGCGCTGGCGGCTACAACCGGCGGGGGAGCAAGGACAGTCAGTTGCGCTAGGACGGACGCGGGCAAGGTCAAGATGCGGCGACCCTAAGAGGGCAAGGGGTAGGATTTGTACCATGCCGACCCCTTGTCCAGCAGCTGGCGCGACTTATGCCAACTGCTGAGCCACCCTGCCCGTAGCGGCCGGCAGGGCTCAGTCGGGATGCACCGCGTAACCCCTTAGCCGGTTGCCGTCCGGATCGAGCGCGACGAAGCTGCGGCCGAATGGCAGATCGGTCGGCGGCCAGGCCACCTCGGCGCCCCGGGCCAGCCAGAGCTCATGCAGTTCATCCACCGCCGCCAGGCTCTCTACCTTGAAGCCCAATTCACCTGTCGCGCTGCCCGCGCTCACTGGCGGGACCACGGCATCCCGCGCCCACAGGCCCAGGGCGAGACCGGACGGGAGCACGAACAGGGCGAAGCCGGGGCCGTCCTCGACCGGGGTGAGGTCGAGCAACCTGGCGTAGAAATCCCGGCTGGTACGGACATCGGCGACATAGAACATCAGACTGGTGCGGTAGTGCATGGCGCAGCTCCTCTGGGGTGATGTCGCCCAGTCTAGGGACCCCCACTGCCAGTTTCTGTCAGCAGTCACGCAGAGGCGTCGCGCTGGCGCTCCATCTGCTTGCGCCAGTCCCTGAGCAAGGTCTGGCGGCGCTGCGGATAACGCTGCTCACTGGGCTCTACCGCGAGGATGCGGTCGGCGCGAAAGCTGCGGAAATCTTCACGCAGCTCACACCAGCCCAGCAGCACCCGGACGGCGTCGAAGTAGGCCAGCGCGAAGGGCCAGATGGTGCGCCGGGACTCGCTGTCGGCGGCATCGCGGTAGACCAGGGTGAGCTTGGTTTCCTGGCGTATCGCCTGGCGCAGGAGCGCCGGATCGACCTGGTTTTGCGGTGTTTCCCGGCTCGGCCCGATGAGCAGGGTGGTCATGGCCAACTCGTTTTGCAGCTCGCTCGGCAGGACCGCGGAGATCCGCGCCAGGGCATTGCCGGCGGCCGCGGCAAGGCTGCCATCGGTACGCTCGGCCACCCAGCGCGAGCCGAGGACCAAGGCTTCCAGCTCTTCCGGCGTGAACATCAGGGGTGGCAGCAGGAAGCCCGGCTTGAGGATATAGCCGACCCCGGGTTCGCCCTCGATGGCCGCCCCCAAGGCCTGCAGGCTGGCGATGTCGCGGTACAGGGTTCTCAGGCTGACCCCGGTTTCCGCCGCCAAGGCGCGGCCACTCACGGCGCGGCGGTGCCGGCGCAAGGCCTGGAGCAGATCGAACAGCCGTTCTGAGCGTGACATCCGCGCAGTTTAAGCGGGTGTAGGGTGATGCTCTAGCACTGGTCACGCGGGGGCGCGAGGACACCTCGAGGACGGTTGCTCATCAGGCTCGAGCGCCGGTGCCTCGTGCGTCTTTCAGGGGGCTGGTTGGGCGGGATGCGATGAAAGCCAGCGCGCCCGGCTCAGTCGAAATAGCCGGAGCGGCTGCAAGGGATGGCTGGGCGGCAGGCGGGGATGCTCGAAGGTGCCGGCGTCGGTCATCGACAGGCGCTCCATTACAGCCACCGATGGCTGGTTGGCGGTGGCGGTGAAGGCCGGGCCGTCTTCCGGGCGCCACTGGCGCAGCTTCAACTGGCTGTCGGCAAGCATCAGGGCACCTTTGGCAGGGGTAACGAGATAGCCCGCCCGTGACAGGTGAGGTGAAAGCGGGACGGATCGGTCATGAGGCGTTCCGGGGGCGGATTGTTCCAGATGATACCGGCGCACTCAGGCCGGGCGGTCAGGGCTCAGCGAAGCGGAACTTAGCGCGATGCCGAACTCTCCATCTCTCTATTGCTTGCTTTCGATCCGCACCGAGGACTCCCAATGCTTCCCCACAGCCAACAAGGTAGCGGTTCGCCCACCTTCGTGCTCCTGCACTTTCTCGGCGGTTCCCACCGCACCTGGTTTCCCACCTTGCCCTATCTGGATGGCGAGCACCATTGCGTGGCGCTGAATACGCCGGGCTTCGGCGATGCGGCCGAGGTGGAAGGCTATAGCGTGGCGGAGATGGCCGATCAGCTGGATGCCAGCATCCGCGCCCTGGGCCTCGATCGCTGCATCCTGGTCGGCCATTCGATGACCGGCAAGGTGGCCGTGGTACTGGCGGCGCGGCGACCGGAATATCTCGCCGGGTTGATCCTGGTCGCTCCTTCGCCGCCGGGTCCGCAGCCCATGAGCGAGGCGGATCGTGACGCCCAGCGCGCCTATGGCAAGAGCCGGGCGGAAGCCGAAGCCTTCGTCGACGAATCCAGCGCCCATCGCCTGCCCGATGCCATCCGCGAGGTGGTCATCGCCGATGCCCAGCGCCTGAATCTGGCCGCCTGGCGCGCCTGGGTCGACCATGGCAGTCGCGAAGACTGGAGTGAACGTATCCCGACGCTGGACTATCCGGTGCTGCTGGTCTGCGGTGCGGATGACGAACAGGTGCCGGGGCCAGACGAGCAACGCCGGACCACCCTGGCGCCTTTCCCCCACAGCCGCCTGGAGGTGATCCCGGGGGCCGGCCACCTGATGCCGTTGCAGACGCCCCAAGCCTTGGCGCGCTTGATGCTCGACTTCGCCAAGGACCTCTGACCGGTGGATTCGCTGACCCAGGCCGTTCTCGGCGCCACGCTCCAGACCGCCTTGCTCGGGCGCTGGCAGGGGCGGCAAGCCATCCTCTATGGCGCCGCCCTGGGCACGCTGCCGGATCTCGATGTGTTCATCGACTACGGCCACGCGGTCAACGAGATGACCTACCACCGCGGCTTCAGCCACTCGCTGTTCGTGCTGACCGGGGTGGCCCTGCTGCTCACCTGGCTCTGCGGGCGCTGGCGCGATCCGGGCTATAGCCGACGACGCCTGTTCCTCACCCTTTGGCTGGTGCTCATCACTCATCCCTTGCTGGATGCCTTCACCACCTATGGCACTCAGCTGTTCTGGCCGCTGCCGACCACTCCGGTGGCCTGGTCCAGCATCTTCATCATCGATCCGCTCTATACCCTGCCACTGCTGCTGGCGGTGTTGGCCGGGCTGCTGCTCGGCCCGCGCGGGCGCTCGCCACGCTTGGCCGTGGCGGCGCTGCTGATTTCCACCACCTACCTGGGCTGGACGCTGGTGGCCAAGTATTCCGCCGAACGCCAGGTACGCAAGGCACTGGCGGCCCAGGGGCAGCAGGACGCGCGGTTGTTCAGCGCGCCCCTGCCGTTCACCAGCCTGCTGTGGCGGGTCATGGTGGACGATGGGCCGGAGCGCTACCGGGAAGCCTGGGTAGGCCTCTTCGACGGACGTCCCCCTGAATTGGTGGCCCTGCCCCGCGGTGGTGAGCTGGCACCTATCGTTGCCGCGTCACCGGCCGAGCAGCGCCTGCGCTGGTTCACCGACGACTGGCTGCGCTACGACCGCCTGGGCAATGACCTGGTGGTCACCGACCTGCGCCTGGGTGCCACCGGTTATCACACCTTTCGCTTCGTCCTGGCTCAGCGCGAGGCCACGGGCTGGCGACTGGTTGCCGAACCCTCGTTATGGCCGCGCGAACGCGGTGGCTGGGAGCAACTGGCGGTGGTCTGGCGCAGGCTCTGGCACCCGGAGCTGCCGGCCCCCGTGGCGGACTGGGCGGCGCGGCTGTCGCGACTGCCGGACTGACGCCAGGCGTCGATCAGTACTCGCCACCAGGGACGGTGGGCCTCGTGCAGGGCCGCCGTCCGATCCAGGCCGATATCGGCCAATTCCTTATCCGTGAGTTCCAGCAGGGTGCGGCGGGTGGTCAGTTGGTGCCGGAACAACAGCCAGCAACCAGCGGTACGGGTTTGCTCATGAAGGCTAGCGGGTCTGGGCATGGCGTCTCTCCTTGTCTATCTCCATGCTCCGCCGCCGGCCGCCAGAGGGGCAGACCCAGGCCGATGGGTTGTTCGCCATACAGCCGCTGTACAGAGAGCAGCTGTATGGTGTCCCACATGGCCATCTGTATGGCGCGATACACCGACCGACGCCGCTATAGTCCGTACATGAATCGCTATCAGCTGTTGGCCGACGCGCTCGGCCGTCGTATCGAACAAGGCCTCTATCGACCGGGCGAGCGCCTGCCTTCGGTACGCGCCCTGGCGCAGGAGCACGGTGTGAGCCTGGCCACGGTGCAACAGGCCTATCGTCTGCTGGAGGATCGCGGGCTGGTGGAGCCGCGACCCAAGTCCGGCTATTTCGTCCGCCTCGAACGCCGGGTGATCGAGCTGCCCCAGGTCACCCGCCCAGCGCGCTGGCCGGTGGAGGTATCCGGCTGGGAGCCGATACGCGAGCTGATGACCAGTACGCCCGATTCGGTGCGGGTGCAGCTCGGCCGGGGCCTGCCGGATACCGATGCGCCGACCCTGGCGCCCTTGCTCGCCGGCATGGCGCGCCTGGCGCGGCGGCCGGGCAATGCCGGGCTGTCCTACGACAGCATCCAGGGCGTCGCCGCCCTGCGCGAGCAGGTGGCGCGGCTGCAACTGGATGCCGGCTGCGTGCTCACCGCCGACGACATCGTCATCACCAGTGGTGCCCACGAAGCGCTGGCCATCGCCCTGCGCGCCACCTGCCAGGAAGGCGATATCGTCGCCGTGGATTCGCCGACCTTCCACGGGGTGATGCAGACGCTCAAGGGTCAGGGCCTCAAGGCGCTGGAGATCCCCACCGATCCGCGCACCGGCATCAGCCTGCCGGCGCTGGAGCTGGCCCTGGAGCAATGGCCGGTGCGGGCCATCCAGCTCACCCCTAGTTGCAACAACCCGCTGGGCTATTGCATGCCGGAGGCGAACAAGCGGCAACTGGTGGCGCTGGCGCGCAAGCACGACCTGGCGGTAATCGAGGACGACGTCTACGGCGACCTGCTCTACAGCTATCCCCGTGGCCGGGCGCTCAAGGCCTTCGACGAAGACGACCGGGTGATCCTCTGCAGTTCCTTCTCCAAGACCCTGGCGCCGGGATTGAGAGTCGGCTGGGTGGCGCCCGGGCGCTATGCCGAGCGCATCCTGCACCTCAAGTACATTGGCACCGGCTGCACGGCGCCCCAGCCGCAGCTGGCCATCGCCGAGTTCATCGCCGCCGGGCACTACACGGCCCATGTGCGGCGCATGCGCGCCCAGTACCAACGCAATCTCGACCTGATGAGTGCCTGGGTACAGCGTTACTTTCCCGCCGGCACCCGGATCAGCCAACCCCAGGGCAGCTTCCTGCTCTGGGTGGAGCTACCCGAGGACTGTGACAGCCATCCGCTCAATCACGCGTTGCTGGCGCAAAGCGTGCAGATCGCCTGCGGCAGCATCTTTTCCGCCTCGGGCAAGTACCGCAATTGCGTGCGGCTGAACTACGCCCAGGCGCATCGCCCTGGCGTGGAGGAGGGCGTGCGCAAGGTAGGGGAGGAGGCCAAGCGGTTGCTGGACCTGGCGACGCTACCGCAGGCGGCGGTGGTTTCCTAGGTACTGAGCGGTACGGTGTCAGTAGGGATGAGCTGCATCGAAGGATTGCTCGCTATCCGCTCAGGCCAGCGTAGATGCAGGGGCTGCTCGCCTAGTAGTGGTCTCCCGATCCAGAAGCCTTGCGCCCAGTCCAGCTCGATCAGGCGTAGACTGTGCATATCCTGCGGGGTCTCGACCCCTTCCGCCACTACCTTGGGAGCCAGGGTGCGACAGAGCCGGGACAGGTTCTGCAACTGCTCCATGGCCGAGCGATTGCCTCGGGCGCCGTGCAGCAGACTGCGGTCCAGCTTGATCACATTGAGCGGAACGGCCATGGCGAAGCCGAGCGCGCCGTAGCCGGAGCCGAAATCGTCCAGTGCCAATTGGCAGCCCAGGGATTTCAAGTGTCGGGTGAAAGCCAAGGCCGCGTCCATGTCGCCAACAGCTGTACTTTCGGTAATTTCCACGGTCAAACGGCTGGCGACCGCGGGCGCTTGGGCGAGGCGTTGCAGTGGACTGCTCCACCAAGAGTCCAGCACTAGGCTGCTGGCGGATAGATTGCAGCCCAGATGCAGCTCCGGACGGCGTTCCAGGGCATCGATCACGGTGCTCAGGACTGCATGGTCGAGCATCCGTACCAACCCCAAACGCTCCAGAGCGCTCACAACCTGGCCTGGACCGAGGTCTTTCAGGCGACGGTTGTCGGGATGCCACCGTAGCAGTGCTTCGTGGTAGAGGACCGGGTTACGCTTCGGCCGCTGAGCGTCCCAGGGTTGCCGGGCTATGGGCTGTAGAGCCAGAGCGGCTTGGCCCTGCTCGGCCAAGGCAAAGAAATCCTCGGCGATGGCCATGTCTCGCTCATAGTTGAGTTGCCAGTCCCAACCGTAGCTGATGGGGGGCGGACGGAGGGCTGGCCAGGCGTCCTGAGCGGAAAGGGGATGCAGCGGATGCAAGCGGTCGAGCCGGTCATCGCCCATCAGGCTACGTACCGGGCGGATGCCGATGACCGGCAGGGCGCGTTGCGAGTGCCATTCCAGCACCGTGCAGGTCAGGGCGACTTGCCAATGTTCGGCGAGAGCGGCGAGGTCGTGACGTTCGGCGGGTGCCGGTTCGGCCAGGAAACTGTCGGTGTTCAGCGCCAATACCGACGCGCCCCATAGATGAACCTGGCGCTGCAAGGTAGCTATCGCTGCCTGGGCGAAATCTTCACCAAAGGCCCTCAGCAGGTGTTCACGGTTGTACAGGGTTATCAGCAATCCGGATGCTGCTGGGCTTTCACCTTTTACCGCTATGGCCTGGTTCATCTCGACCTCTCGATCTTGGTATTTGTTTTTGCAGTAACAGATATTCCGCAAATTGATTTTTATTGAAAAAATTAGGTGGTTTGGTTCACAAATGTTCCTTTGTGCGATCATAAATAAAAGACTGATCTGTTTTTAAAAATCCATTTCTAATCAATAACTTAATACGCATTGATCATGACAGGGCAAAGAGGAACCTTTTAGTCAACTTTGGGCCACTGTGAGCTTGTTCTTGCCCGCTCGAATGAGCCGCACTCAAGAAATGCCCCTGAAATCAGGAAAAGAGAGAATGCTTATCGGATATGCCCGAGTGTCCACCGACGATCAATCTCTGGCGTTGCAAATCCAGGCACTGGAGCGTGTCGGTTGCGACCGCATCTATACCGATCAAGGAGTGTCCGGTGGGATCACGTCGCGGCCGGGTCTCGACCGGGCGCTGGGGCGCCTGCGCGCTGGCGACAAGCTCGTGGTATGGCGGCTGGATCGTTTGGGGCGCTCCCTGCCGCACCTCATCCAGGTGCTGGATCGACTAGGCAGGCGCAAGGTGCTGTTTCATTCGTTGAGCGAGGGCATAGACACCAATTCGTCGGGCGGTCGGTTGGTGTTCCACATCATGGCGGCTCTCGCCGAGTTCGAGCGGGCCCTGATCAGCGAGCGGACCCGGGCGGGCCTGGCGGCTGCCCGCATGGAGGGTAAGGTCCTCGGGCGACGCCCGGCGCTGTCCAGCGATCAGTGCCGGCAGGCTCACCAATTGCTCAAGCAAGAGCGTTGGAGCCTTTTGGCGGTCGCCAGTCATTTCGGGGTGCATCCGCGCACCGTCAAGCGACGTCTGGCGAACTACGCCAAGCTCTGCGAGGAAGAGGGGGCCGGGCACGGCTGATCGGCGGCCAGCCAGGCCAAGGGTAGGTGGCGGATCGGCGAGCAGGCGCGGACGGCTGGGCGGGACCCTGTTATCGCCGACGCGACGCTAGCTTAGCGCGGCGACTTCGCTGCAATTGCGGCCGCGGTGCTTGGCCCGGTAGAGGGCGGCATCGGCTTCGGCCAGCAGTCGCACCTGGGCGCCGGGTTCCAGGCGTGTGGTCACGGACACGCCGAAACTGGCGGTTACCGGCAAGGCTTCGGTCGGACCGACATTGAACGGGGTGTCGGCAATTCCCAGACGCAGCCGCTCGGCCAGGGCCACGGCCTCGTCGGGGTACTTGACGTCGGCCAGGACCGCGAATTCTTCACCGCCGATCCGGGCGAGCCGGTCACCCTGGCGCAGCAGTCCGTTGCAGCGTTGCGCCAGGTGTTGCAGCAGGAGATCCCCTGTCGCGTGGCCGTAGGTGTCGTTGATGCGCTTGAAATAATCGACATCGAAGGTGATGGCCGCCAGATAGCGCGGTGTGGTGAGCACGCCTTGTATCAGCAGATGTTCGAAGGCTCGGCGATTGGCCAGGCCGGTGAGGTAGTCGGTGTCGGCACGGACCTTGAGTTCGGCGATCAGCGCATCACGCTCCTGGCGCAGCAGATCGACCTGGTGCAACTGCCGCTCCAATTGTTCGAACGCGGCGAACAGGGTCCGGGGCTCCCGCTTTTTCATGCCTTCCGGCATTTGACGACGGGTCAGGGCGAGCAGCCGCTGAGTGTTCGCCAGTAATGGCGAGAGCAGCCGTTGCTTGAGCAACAGCAAGCTGACGCTCAGCGCCAGCAGGATACCGAGTGCCGCGGCAATCCTCACCCATAGCCGCCAATAGGCATCGTGGGCCAATCGCTCGGCTTCGGCATGAGCCAACCCCAGCGCGGTGTCGCGTAGCTCCAGGATGCTGGCCACGGTGGGTACGTAGCCTCGGGCGAAGGCTGCGGCACTGGGCGTCTCGCCTCGGGCGAGGGCGGCCAGGGTCCCTTGATACCAGTCCAAGCCATGCCCCAGATAGCTCTGCTGCACGCTCAGGAAGCGGGCGTGTTCGGCAGGTGCCGGCGCCAGGTCGAGATTGCTGCGCAAGAGATCCACCAGTTGCTGGACTCGCCCCAGGGTCTGCTGCAGGCTCACCTGTTCTTCTGCGGTAGGCGGGCGACCTGCTTGCAGCGCGGGTGTCAGCAGCGATCCCAGTCGGCCGGCGGTGTCGTGCAGGCGAGCGGCCAGCCTGGCATTGGCCAGGCAGCTGGAGATGCCTGGGGTGCGGTAAGCCAGATCTTGGAGGAGACGATTGGCGGCGATGAAGTTTTCATCGGCCGCCAGGAACATCGCCTGTATCACTTCCGTGACGCCGACGCGATCAGGGGTGCCAGGTGGCGTTCGTAGGCGCTGCTCCAGCAGTGCTCGGGCACGCAGCACGCCGTGGTAGGCCCTTCCGACTTGGCCAGGCGTCACGCTGCAGGTCTGACAGTCGCGTAGTGTTTTCTGTAATTGGGCGAGGCGCTCATCGCTCAGCGCCTGTGCCTGCGCCAGTTGCTGCGGGTCGCCGTCGCGCTCGCCGAGCATGGCGTTGGTTGGTCCGCGCTCGGCGGAAACGGCTTCCGCCAGGCGCAAGGATTGCTCGTAGACCGGTAACTGGGCCAGGGTCAGTTGCAGGCTCGCCGAGGTCTCGTAGGCCTGGCGGACGATCAGCAGCATGCCGCAGCCAGTGGCGAAGCACACCAGCACCAGCAGGAAGTTGATCAATCGGTTGAGATGGATGGTCAGGAGAAGGCGGCCAGACATCGAGCGATACCGAACGAAATGTATTCTGGAAGCGAGCCTGACTCTGCAGGAGCGGAGCGATGCTCAGGTGGTGACGATTTTAAGGCGCTCGGTCATGCGTACCCAGATGGGGAGTCGTCAAGGAGGTTGGTTATTGCGTGAACGGTCATCATGGCTACCCGAGCGGCGCATGACCATGGGAACCATTCTCGTTGGTCTAGCACAGGCGTTTCGGGGCTCTCGCTTATCACCGGGTGATGCCAGGGTGCGGTAGGGCGACGCGGCGCCTAGACTGACCGCTTTGCTCGAGGAATCGTCCTATGTCTCCACGTATCTACCTGGCCGGCCCCGATGTCTTTCGCCCCGATGCCGTCGCCCATGGCCAGGCGCTCAAGGCGCTGTGCGCCGAGCAGGGCTGCGAAGGTCTGTTTCCGTTGGACAATGCCATTCCCGCGGAGCTGAGCAGCCCGCATGAGCAGGCAGCCTGGATCTACCGGGCAAATCTCGCCGTGATCGACGCGGCCGATGCCGTGCTGGCCAATCTGGACTTCTTCCGCGGCGCCGAGCCCGACAGCGGTACCTGCTTCGAGGTGGGTTACGCGGTGGCGCGGGGCAAGCCGGTGGTGGGCTATGTACCGGAGCAGGGCAGCCTGGCCGAGCGCATCCGTGCGCGGCACCCCGATTGGGTGGGGCCGGAGCTGCTGGACCGTGACGGCTGGACGCTGGAGGAATTCGGCCTGCCGCTCAACCTGATGCTGGCGGTGCCGGCGCGGATCGTCGTCGGCGGGCCGGCCGAGGCGCTGGCGGTATTGCGCGAGCGGCTGGGCTAGTGTGGTGTTTCAGAAGTTATCTACACAATTTTGGCGGCGTTTTTTGCTCCTGGGCGGTGTTGCCGCTCCTCGCCATAGCCCTGCTATGACTCGTCCCGGCGCCTACCCCAGGAACAAAAATCACTCGCCAATTCTTGCGCGAACTTCTGAAACACCACACTAGCGGCTTCCACCGTGCGGCCCTCACCCCAGCCCTCTCCCAGGGGGAGAGGGGGCGGTTGGCGCGGGATCAGCCGCGCGCCAGGGACGCCAGCTCGTCCAGGCCGCTGTTGCCGTCGGCATAGGCCGCGCGGAAGCTGTCGCGCTCTTGCCAGCGGGCCCAGAAGGCCGCCAGGTGCTCGAAGCGCTCGTCCAGCGGCGTCTGGTTGGTGGGGTACTTGGAGAAGGCGATGGCGGTGCACAGGGTGATGTCGGCAAAGGTTGGCGCCGCGCCGCCCAGCAGCCACTCGCGGCCATCGGCCAGGTGCCGATCCACCAGCGCCGCGTGCATCAGCGCCTCTTTGCGGCAGTGCTCGCCCCATTGCGGATTGTGGGTCAGCTCCAGCTTGTGGCCGAGGCCTTCGTGCTGCACATGGAACATGGTGACGATGCGATAGAGCACATGGACGAAGATGCGGTCGTTCCACATGGCGTCCTGGCCCTGCTCCAGTGGCGTCTCGCCAAACACCTTGCGCCCGGGATAGGCCTGGTCCAGATAGCGGGCGATGGCCGCGCTCTCGGCCAGATAACCGCCCTCGGCGAGTTCCAGGGTGGGCGTCTCGCCCCAGGGATTGCGCTTGAGGTGCTGCCACTGTCGTTGCTCGCCCTCGGGCGCCATCTTCAGGATGACCTCCTCGAACTGGTCGGCGATGCCCTTTTCATGGATGAACAGCCGCAGCCGCTGGGGATTGGGAAAGGCGGACGGCGAGGTGAAGAGACGTAGCTTGGACATGGAGGACTCCAGAATGGGAACTGACTAGGCATGCGACTGCGGCCAGTCGCGCCGCGTTCGGATAAGGCGACAGAGGATGCTGGCCAAGGCAACGGACGCAAAGCCAAGCCGCTGTATGCCGTCCATATGCAGAGTCGATTGGCGTTCACCCCGTGAGGCTGGAGACGATCCGCTCGCGCAACCAGGCATGGGCGGGATCGCGGTGCAGGCGTTCGGGCCAGAGCAGCAGCATGTCGAAGCCCGGCACGGCCAGCGGCGGCTGCTGCGTCTGCAGGCCGGGATGGGTCAGGGCGATCCGCGCCGGCAGCAGGGCGACCAGATCGCTGGCGAGCAGGGCGCTGGCCAGGGTGGAGAAGTGCGGCACCGACAGCACCACCCGCCGCGCCAGGCCGCGCTCCGCCAGCAGGCGGTCGGTGGCGCTGGCGAAGCCGCCCCCATTGGGTGAGACCAACGCCTGGTCCAATTGGCAGAAGGCTTCCAGGGAGACCGGCTCGCGCAGGGCGGGATGGCCGCGGCGCCCGGCCAGCAGATAGCGTTCGGTGAACAGCAGCCGCTGGCGCAGGCCGGATGCGGCGGCATCGGCCACGTCCAGCGCCAGGTCCAGGCGATCGCCTTCCAACTGCTCGGCGAGCAGGTCCGGCTTTTTGTCGAGCAATGCCAGGCGCAGGCCCGGAGCCTGCTGGCGCAGCTCGGCCAGGAGCGGCGTCAGCAAGGTGGTGGCGCTGTGGTCGCTGGCGGCGATGCGCCAGGTGCGTTCGGCGCGGGCCGGGTCGAAGGGCGCGGCGGGGGCCAGGGCGTCCTCCAGCGCGGCCAGGGCCTGGCGCAGCGGTTCGCGCAGGGTCTCGGCGCGCGCCGTGGGCCGCATGCCGCGCGGCCCCGGCAAGAGCAGGGGATCGTCCAGCAGCTGGCGGAGCCGGCCGAGTTGCAGACTCACGGTGGGCTGCGCCAGGTTGAGCCGCCGCGCCGCGCGGGTCACATTGAGTTCGGCGAGCAGGGCGTCGAGGGTGACCAGCAGATTGAGGTCGAGGCGGCGCAAGGTATTGTGCATGGCAATGGCTGCTGTTTCGGTAATTCATTTTCAGCATAGCGCGGTCGCTTCTAGCCTGGGCACCTCTCCCTCACGAGGTGCTCACCATGAAGGTCCTGCTGGTCTACGCCCATCCCGAACCCCGCTCCCTCAATGGCGCCCTGCGCGACTTCGCCGTCGCCCATCTGCAGGAATCCGGTCATGAGGTGCAGCTTTCCGATCTCTACGCCATGGGCTGGAAGGCCACCCTGGATGCCGCGGATGCGCCGCACCTGGCGCCGGGGGAACGCTTCGATGCGGTGCTGGATTCCCAGCGGGCCTACGCCGGGGACGTACAACCGGATGACATCGCCGCCGAACAGGCCAAGTTACTGTGGGCTGATGCGGTCATCCTGCAATTTCCACTGTGGTGGTTTTCGCTGCCTGCCATCCTCAAGGGCTGGGTGGAGCGCGTCTATGCCTGTGGCTTCGCCTATGGCGTGGGTGAGCACAGCGACAGCCACTGGGGCGACCGCTACGGCGAAGGCACCCTGGCCGGCAAGCGCGCCATGCTGGTGGTGACCTGCGGCGGCTGGGAATCGCACTACAGCGGGCGCGGCATCAATGGCGGCCTGGACGACATCCTCTTTCCCATCCAGCACGGCATCCTCTTCTATCCCGGTTTCAGCGTGTTGCCACCGTTTCCGGTCTATCGCACCAGTAAGGTCGATGCCGCGGGTTTCGAGCGGCTCTGCCAGGCCTACGGCGCCCGGCTGGATGGGCTGGCGACGGACGCTCCCCTGCCATTCCGGCGGCAGAATGGGGGCGACTACGAGATCCCGGCCCTGACCCTGAGGCCCGAGCTGGCACCGGGGCGGACGGGGTTGGGCGTTCATTTGCGGGAGGAGTGAGGGGTGGGGCAGGGGGCGCCACTCCGGTTGTCTGTGTCCCAGTGGAAAACGCTCTGCGGTTTTCCACGCTACGGAGCGACGCTACCGAGGCGAGCCGTAGGTTGGGTTGAGCGCAGCGAAGCCCAACGGTGCCCAAGATTGAACATCCTCGTTGGGCTTCGACGATGGAGCCGTCTCAACCCAACCTACGCGGCGGATCGCAGCGGTCTGGTGCGGGCAAGCGGCCTCAGTTGGCCCTCTTACTGTCCACCTCGGCCAGGCGGCCGCCGCGGAAGGTGAGGAAATACAGCATGCCGTTCCAGGGGCCATAGGCCCATTCCTCGACGAATTCCACCTGGCGATAGCCGTAGGCGTCCCTTACCTGGCGTTCGCCCAGGGGAGTGATGCTCAGCGGATCGCCGCATCTGTCGCGTACCTCGTGGGTGGTGGAGCCGTCGGAGACCAGGGCGCTGCCGCATCTCAAGGAGGCGGCCTGGGCGGTACCGCTGGCGAGCAGGACCAGGAGGAGCAGGGCGCAGCCTTTCATTCGCGCTTGGACTCGATGCGGGTGAGGCGGTTGGCTTCGAAGGTGAGGATGTAGGTGGCACCGTTCTTGGGACCATAGACCCATTCTTCGATCACCGCCTCGCGGCGTAGATTGGCGCCCAGCTCGTAGCCCACCAGGTCGCGGTGCACCGGCTCGCCGCATTTCTGCCGGACTTCGAAGGTGCGATCACCCCGACTGACCAAGGCATTGCCGCAACGCAGGGTATCGGCGGCGGCGCCGGTGGCGATCAGCAGGGCGAAGGCGGCGAGCAGGGCACGCATGACAGGGTCTCCTGACCGGTCAGAGCGCGCCGAGCTGCAACTGTGCGGCCGTGGGCGTCTCGCCGGATTTGGGTTGAGTGCTGACGTCCAGCAGATAGACCCGCTGGGCATCCAGTTTCGCCGTGTCCACCAGATAGGTCTTGATGGCGCTCGCGCGTTGCTGGGCCAGGCTGCGCAGGAGGCCGTCGTTGCCGCTCCAGGCTTCGAGGACCGCCTGCCGCAGGCGCGCCGTGCGGGTGGCATCGTCAAGACTATCCCATTCCTGCGGCGGTTGCGCCTGTAGCCGCAGGCGGTACAGGCCTTCCAGCAGCGGCGCGCGCATGTCGGCGGGCACCTGCAACTGACTCGGATCGGCCGGCACCTTGTCGCCCCGGCGTTGCAGCAGGTTGAAATACTGGGTCTGGAAGTCCTTTTCCAACTGGCTGGCGGCCAGGGCGCGGCCGTCGCTGGCGGCGCTGGCGTGGCCCTCGACTTCCACCGTCAGTTGCGGTCGCTGGCGCAGGGCCGCGGCCAGCTTGTCCAGGTCACTGCGGGCCTGGGCGGAGAGGCTGCTGCTGCCCGGGGCGAAGTCGATGGCGTCGAGGTTGGCCTCGTGTCCGCCGACGAGACCCGCCAGCATGCGGAAGGGCGCCTGGACGGCGCGACTCAGCAGATTGCGCAGGGTCTGCCAGACCACCGGCATGACGCTGAAGTTGGGGTCGTCGAGATTGCCCGCCACCGGCAGGCGTAGATCGATGCGGCCGTGGCTGTCCTTGAGCAGGGCCACCGCCAGGCGCAGTGGTAGATCCACGGCGTCCTTGCTGTCCACCCGGTCACCCAGTTCCAGCTGGTCGAGCACCACGTGGTTCTGCGCCTGCAGCTTGCCGTCGTCGATGCGGTATTGCAGGTCCAGGTCCAGGCGGCCCTTACGTACCGCATAGCCGGCGAACTTGCCGGTGTAGGGCGACAGAGTGGTGAGTTCGACCTGGCGGAAATAGGCGGTCACGTCCAGTTGCTGCCAGGGGTCGAGGGGATCGAGGCGGCCCTTGATCTCCACCGGGGCGAAGCGGTCGACCTTGCCGGAGAGGTGGATGTCGGCCGGTTTCGAGGCGGCGGTATCCAGGGTGCCGATGCCGCCTTCCAGGGACTGGATATTGGTGGCGAAACCGGGCTTGAGGCTGTTGTCGGCGAAATCGGCGCTGCCGTCCTTGATGTTCACCCCGCCGATGCGGATCTGCATGGGCGGCGCTGGATCCTTGCTGTCGGTCTTGGGCTGGGGGACCAGCAGGGCACTGAAGTTGTTGCTCAGGTCCTGGTTGATCACCAGGGTGCCATAGGGCTTTTCCAGGTCGATCTTGTCGATGACCAGGCGCTTGCCCAGGTCGAAGGCGATGCCCTGCAAGTCGAGCAACTGCCAGCGCATGAAGTCCTGCTGGTGCAGGGTGTCCAGCAGATGCACCTGGGTGATCTGGGCGTTGCCGCTGACTCTGAGGTCCAGCGGGTCGCCGGCGGCCAGGGCCACCTTGAGGCGGCCGGCGAGTTGGCCGCTGCGGATTTCCAGGCGCAGGTAGGGGCTGAGATAGGGCTGGGCCTGACGCAGGTTGAGTTCGTCGATGCTGACGGCGAAGTTGCCCTGCAAAGGGGCGAGCGCCAGCTGGCCGTCGACGGTGATGCGGCCGCGATCGCCCAGGGTGGTCTTGAGGTCGAGGCCGAAGGGCTTATCGCCCTGGCTGTCGAAGTCCTTCAGCGCCAGGTCCAGGCCGCTGAAGTAGAGACTGGCCGGGTCCGGCGGTACCCGGTCCACCAGGTGCAGCTGGTTGTCGCTGAGCTGGACGTCCTTGAGCTGCACCCGCCAGGCCGGCCCGCTACTGGGGGCGTCACTGCTGGGGAACAGCTTCTGCCAGTCCAGGCTGCCGTCCTTCTCGCGATTGCCCCAGGCATCCAGGCCGTTGCCACGCAGCCGAGCGATGCTGACCTCGCGCTTCTGCAGATCCAGGGCGAGGCCCTCGGCGGCGAAGTGCTTGAAGCTGGCCTTGGGTTCGGCGCCCACCGCCTGGACGGCGACGTCGTCGAGTGCCAGGCGGCCCTGGCTGAGTTGCAGTTGCAGCGTCTTGGTCAGGTCCAGTCGGTAGTGGGTGCTGGCTTCCAGCCGGCCCTTGGCGAGGGCCAGGGGTAGCTGGTTGCGCACATAGGGCCACCAGGGCGCGAGGCTCACGTCCTTCAGGGTCAGGTCGCCCTCGCTGCGCAGGGGCTCAAGGTCCAGGCTGCCTTTCCAGGTGAGTTGGCCGCCCTGGGCGGTGGTGGCGGTCAGCGCCAGCTGGCCCGGGGTCTCGCTGCTGCGGGTGCGGAAATCCTGCAACTGGGCGTCCAGCGGGGTGAAGGTGACCTCCACCGGCTGGGCGCCCTGGGCATCGAGGTAATGCAGCTGCCCGCCCACCAGGGCGATGCGTTCGATGTGTACCGGGAAGGGCTGGCTCGGCTGCTCCGGGGTGGGCGCCGGCGCGGCGGAGGCGTCGGTCGGATCGCTGCGCCAGAGCCCCGCCAGGTTGACCGCACCACCCTTGGCGATGCGCAGGTCGACCCGTGGCTGGTCGAGGCGGACGTCGGTGAGGTGCAGGGTGCGCCGCCAGAGGCTGTCCAGTTGCAGATTGGCGTAGAGGCCTTCGGCGGCCACCGTGGGCTGCTCGGCCGGGCCGATCAGCAAGCCCTGGGCGCGCAGCTCCAGGGTGAAGGGGTTGAAGCTCAGGGCCTGCAGGTGCGCCGGCTGGGTGAGGCGTTCGGCCAGCGTCTGGTTGAGGTAGTGCAGGGCGAGGCGCGGTCCGACGACGAAGCCGAGCAGACTGTAGAGGGCCAAGAGCGCGAGCAGGACGAGGCTCGCTTTCACAATTCTGGGCATGCAGGCATCTAGGACGGCAAAGGTGGCCGGATTATGGCACGTCATCCTGGCCGGGGAGGGCGCTGGGCGTCCCAAAAGCGGCGCGGGTCGCCGGTAGGGGCGTTCGCCTGGCGTCCGCTGACCCTCGCCAACTGGCGAATCGATCACGTTTCTCGTTTTCGGCAGGCCGGGCCCGAGACCAGGCCGATCAGCGGTCGGGCTGGCACGAAAGGCTCCCGCTAGAGCCGTCGCAGAGGCGGCGAAGCGCTCTGGCACGGCACTTTGCCATGATCCATCGGTCGGTCTCGGATTAAGTTTGACTTAAGGGCCGCCGACTAGTCTCGTGAACAGGTTGCAGGCTCAGGAGGAGGCGCGGCGACGGGTCGAAGGCCCGTGGTGAGAGGTCAGGAGGCACGGGCAACCATGAATCGAGAAGCCGCGCCGCCGCCGGGAGTGCCAGATGTCCAGTCCGATCCAGCTCCGTTCGATCCAGAAGAAAGTCCAGTTCCTGCGTACCAGCTTCAGCTATGTCGGCTGGTCGTTGTTCGGCTTACTGCTGTGGGACGTGGCGGTGACGGTGGACGCCATGCTGTTCGTCGACGATCGCTTCGATCTGCCGCTCACACCCCTGACCCTGCTGTGCTCGGCGCTGGTGGTGCTGATCAGCTTTCGCAACAGCAGCGCCTATGGCCGCTGGTGGGAGGCGCGGACCCTGTGGGGCGCCATGGTCAACAGTTCGCGCAGCTTCGGCCGCCAGGTGCTGACCCTGATCGATGACGCGGGGGCCGGGCAGAATAGGGTCAAGCCGGTGCTGCTGCGTCGGCACATGGGCTATCTGCACGCCCTGCGCGCCCAGCTCAAGCGCCAGGACCCGGCCCAGGCCGCGGCGCCCTATCTCGCCCGCCACGAACTGGCGCTGGCCGAGGGCAGCCTCAACTTCGCCAACGACATCCTCGCCGGCACCGCCGAGCTGATCGCCAGCGAGTACCGCCAGGGCCGCCTGGACAGCATCCGCCTGGCGCGGTTGGAAGAGACCCTGGTGGACATGTCCAACTGGCAGGGCGGCATGGAGCGCATCGCCAACACGCCCTTGCCCTATCCCTATGTGTGCTTTCCGCAGCTGTTCAGCTTCCTGTTCTGCATCGCCATGCCGCTCGGACTGGTGTCGACCCTGGGCTGGTTCACCCCGCTGGTGTCCACCGTGGTCGGCTTCATGCTGTTGGCCCTGGAGCGCATCGGCAGCGATCTGCAGGCGCCCTTCGCCGACAGCCAGCACCAGATCACCATGGACAAGCTGTGCGCCACCATCGAGGCCAATCTCCTGTCGATGCTGCGGCCGCGCAGCGAAGAGGGCGCGACCGTGGAGCTGGCGCAGGAAAGCAGCCCGGTTCCGGCACGCCAGGTGGCCTGAGGCGACGGACGGCCGCGACATGCGCGGAGCCAGGGGGCGCTGGGCAAAAAACGGTAGCCAGGGTTCGGAAAGAGGCGCACTAGACAGATTCTTTCAGGCTGGCACGGCACTAGCATCGCTTCGCTCCGGTCACATTTTGCAACCTCCCCTGGCAGCGGTGGTTTGGCGTGGCGTCGCGGAGCTTTCCGGGCGTCGCCAACCAGCCGGGGCGAGGTGTGCCACGGGGTGCAGGTCCAGCGGACATCACCCGGGCGACCCCCAACCCTCGCTACGGATGCCCGCTCATGTCAGAGACCCTTTCCCCGGCCGCCGGGACTGGCGCCGAACCCTCGCGCCGCGCGCGCCATGCCCTGGATGCCCTCAACTTCACCCTGGCCGACGTTCGCGACGGCCTGGGCCCCTATCTCGCCATCTATCTGATCGCTGTGCGCGGTCCGGGAGAGGGCTGGAACGAGGCCACCGCGGGTTTCATCATGACCCTGGCCGGCATCGCCGGCTTGATCGCCCAGACCCCGGCCGGCGCCCTGATCGACCGGACCCGCCACAAGCGCCTCATGGTCGGGGTCGCGGCCCTGGTGGTGACCCTCTGCAGCGTGATGCTGCCCTTCGTCTCCAATTTCTACGTGGTGGCCGCCACCCAGTCACTGGCCCACGCCGCGGCGGCGATCTTCGCCCCGGCGCTGGCCGCCATCACCCTGGGCATCGTCGGACCCAAGGCCTTCACCCGGCACATCGGCCGCAACGAGGGCTTCAACCATGCCGGCAACGCCGTCTCCGCGGCGCTGGCAGGCGGCCTGGCCTATTTCTTCGGTCCCACCGTGGTGTTCTGGCTAATGGCGGCACTCGCCGCGGCCTCCATCGTCGCCATCATCCGCGTACCCCAGGACGAGATCGACGATGACCTGGCCCAGGGGCTGAGCACCGAGCCCGGGGCCCGCGACGCCAAGCCGGTCTCGGCCTGGCAGGCGCTGCTGGCCAATCGCAAGTTGCAGCTGCTGGCGCTGCTCGCCGCCATCTTCCACCTGGCCAATGCCGCCATGCTGACCTCGGTCGGCCAGCAACTGACCCATATCGTAGGAAAGGACAGCGCCACCTCGCTGGTCGCCGTCTGCATCGTCGCCGCCCAGTGCGTGATGGTGCCGGTGGCCATCCTGGTGGGACGCAAGGCCGATACCTTCGGGCGTAAGCCGATCTTCCTGTTCGCCTTCGCCGTGCTGGCGATCCGCGGCGTGCTCTATACCTTCTCCGACAGCCCCTACTACCTGGTGGCGGTGCAATTACTCGATGGCATAGGTGCCGGGATCTACGGGGCGCTGATGCCGGTGATCGTCGCCGACCTGACCCGTGGCAGTGGCCGCTTCAATGTCAGCCAGGGCGCCATCGCCACTGCCCAGGGCCTGGGCGCTGCCATCAGCGCCACCATCGCCGGGGTGATCATCGTCAAGTTCGGCTATGCCGCAGCCTTCACCACCCTGGCGGCCATCGCCGGCGTGGGCTTCGTGCTCTATCTGCTGCTGATGCCGGAAACCCGCGACCGTCAGGTGACCTCCAGCGCGAAATCCGGCTCCATGGGGCCTCCGCAATCGGCCGGTTTAGGCTAATGTCTGCCGCTTTCCCGCTCGACAGAAGGCACTAGGCGTTCATGGGGTCACTCGCACTCTCTCCTCACCTGCTGACGTGGATCATCGCCGGGATGGCGACCCTCGGCGTGGTCACCCGGCCCTTCGGCCTGCCCGAGGCGCTGTTCGCCGTCATCGGCGCGGCGCTGCTGGCCATTTTCGGCCTGCTCCCCCTGGAAGGCGTCTGGCATGGCATCGCCAAGGGCACCGACGTCTATCTGTTCCTCATCGGCATGATGCTGCTGGCCGAGATCGCCCGGAAGGAGGGGTTGTTCGACTGGGTGGCCGGTCATGCGGTGGGCGCCGCCAAGGGCTCGGCGCTGCGGCTGTTCGCCCTGGTCTACGGGGTCGGCATCCTGGTCACGGTTTTTCTCTCCAACGACGCCTGCGCCGTGGTGCTGACCCCGGCGGTCTATTACGCCACCCGCGCCGCCCAGGTGAAGAATCCGCTGCCCTATCTGTTCTCTTGCGCCTTCATCGCCAACGCGGCGAGCTTCGTGCTGCCGATCTCCAACCCGGCCAACCTGGTGGTCTTCGCCGAGCACATGCCGGAGCTGGGCCGCTGGCTGGCGCTGTTCACCCTGCCGTCGATCCTGGCCATCGGCGCGACCTTCCTCATGCTCTGGGCGACCCAGGCCAAGGTCCTGCGCGCCGAGCGCCTGGCCGAGGGGGGCACGGTGGACCCCCTGCCCACCACCGGCCGGATCGCCGGCTGCGGCCTGATCCTGACCATCCTGGTGCTGCTGGGGGCTTCGGCGCTGGATCTGGAACTGGGCCTGCCGACCTTTCTCGCCGGCTTCGCCACCTTCCTGGTGGTGGCCTGCAAGCGCGGCGGCGGCCTGGAGTTGCTCAAGCACATCTCCTGGAGCGTCTTGCCGTTGGTGGCCGGGCTGTTCGTGCTGGTGGAAGCCCTGGAGACCACCGGGGTACTGCAGGCGCTGGCCAATCAGCTGCAGGCCGCCGCCCAGGCGACGCCGGAACGGGCCGCCTGGGGCGCCGGTCTGCTGGTGGCCTTCGGCAGCAACCTGGTCAACAACCTGCCCGCGGGCCTGTTGGCGGGCGCCGCGGTACAGGCCGCCCATGTCTCGGAAAAGATCGCCGGGGCGGTACTGATCGGTATCGACCTGGGCCCCAACCTGTCCATCACCGGTTCGCTGGCGACCCTGCTCTGGCTGGCCGCGCTGCGCCGCGAGGGGCTGTCGGTGAGCTTCTGGCAATTCCTCAAGCTGGGCACCCTGGTGATGATCCCGGCGTTGCTGTTGGCCCTAGCCGCTCTTATTCATCTTTAAGGGCTCTGACGGGCGGTCTCCAGGCGCAGCGGCGTTGTCGCCGCGCCTGGGGCACTATCGGGGTCCACTCGTCACGGAGCATCGCCCATGGCCGTCGCTCGCTACACCGGCTTCGCCCAGGCGTTGCACTGGCTGACCGTCGCGCTGTTGTGCCTGTTGTTGCCCTTCGTCTGGGTCGCGGAAAACTTTCCGCCCGGGCCGGTGCGTACGCTCTGGTACCTGCTGCACGAATCCACCGGCATCACGGTATTCCTGCTGGTGCTGATCCGCCTGACCTGGCGCTGGCGGCATCCGGCGCCGCCGGCCAATTCCCGTGACGGGCGCCTGCTGCGGCTGCTCGCCGGCCTCAATCACGGTCTGCTCTACGCCGTGTTGCTGGTGATGCCGGTGACCGGCTACCTGATGGCCGGCCAGGGGCAGCCGGTGCCGGTGTTCGGCTTATTTTCGCTACCGGGATTTCCCCGCCATGAAGCCCTCGGCATCCTCGCCAATCGCATCCACGTGGCGGGCCAGTTCGCCGTCTATGGCCTGGTGATCCTGCACGTGGCGGCGGTGGTCTGGCACGTGGCGGTCCGCCGCGATGGCACCCTGGAGCGGATGCTGCCCGAGCAGCGCCTTTAGGCGCCGCCTTCCACCAGCTGCCGATCACGCTCCAGCAGGCCGGGTAGGGTCTCGCGCAGGTGATCCACCAGGGTGCGGATCTTGGCATCGAGAAAGGGCCGCGACGGATAGAGGGCGTGGATGTCCAGGGCATAGAGCCGATGCCTGGGCAGCACTCGCTGCAACCGCCCGCTGGCGAGTCCGGCGACGGCCGCGTAGAGCGGCAGGGCGCCGATGCCCAGGCCGTTGGCCACGGCTTCGGCCAGGGCGTCGGCGGTGTTGACCTGGAACGGCGGCCGGTCCACCGCCACCTCGGCGCTGCCTTCCGGGCCTTCCAGCAGCCAGCGATCCGGCGCCATGGCGCGGTTGACCAGGCGCAGGCAGCGGTGCCCGGCCAGGTCCGCCGGCGTGGCCGGGTGGCCTTGGCGTTCGAGATAGCCGGGCGCCGCGCAGAGCACGCTGTAGGTGCTGCCCAGCCGCGCCGAGCAGAAGGCCGAATCCGCGAGACCCGCGGCCAGGATCAGCGACAGGTCGTAGCCTTCCTTGAGGATGTCGGTATAGGTGTTGGTCAGTTGCAGATCGAGATCGACCTCGGGATAGCGCTCGCGATAGCTGGCCAGGCTCTGGATCAGGTAGTGCTGGCCGAGTCCGGTCATGGTGTGGATGCGCAACCGCCCACGGGGCACCGCCAGGGCATGGCGGGCCTCGGCGTCGGCCTCATCGAGGTCGGCGAGGATGCGTTCGCAGCGCACCAGGTAGCGTTCGCCGGCTTCGGTCAGGCGCAGCTGGCGGGTGGTGCGGTGCAGCAGCCGGGTCTGCAGATGCTGCTCCAGCTGGCTCACCGCCCGTGAGACATAGGCGGTGGTGAGTTCCAGCTGGCGGGCGGCACCGGTGAAACTGCCGGTGCGGGCCACGCAGGCGAAGGCGCGCAGATTGAAGAGATGATCCATGAGCGAGGGCGGGGCCGGGTAAAGCGCCATTGTGGGCCATTACCCGCCCGTTGGTTAACGCTCTTTGCTGTCGCACCCGGCTTAATCGGGGTGGACCCGGCTTCCTAGAATGGCCGCCGAGGCGCTGCGTCTCGCCCCCTCCCGTCGATGCCGTCGTTGCCCAGCATGCCCCTCGCTTCGCCGTTGCCCCTGCGGCCGTCCCGCTCCGTTCCGCGCAAACGCTGGCCCAGCCTGAATGCCTGGCGCCGCGCCGGCCGCGAATGGGCCCGCACCGACGGCCAGACCTGGGCCTTCATCGCCAAGGCCTTGCTCGCCGCCGCCCTGGCGCTGTGGCTGGCCTATCGCCTGGAGCTGCCGCAACCGAGCACCGTGCTGGTCACCGTCTTCATCGTCCTGCAGCCGCAGAGCGGACAGGTGCTGGCCAAGAGTTTCTATCGGGTCCTGGGCAGTCTCGCCGGGCTGACCTTCACCGTCGCCGCCATCGCCCTGTTCGCCCAGGAGCGGGTCCTGCTGCTCGGCGCCCTGGTGCTATGGATCGGCTATTGCACCCGCGGCGCGGCGCGCTATCGGGACTTTCGCAGCTATGCCTTTCTGCTCGCCGGCTACACCGCCTGCCTGGTGGGGCTGCCGGCGGTGGCCGAGCCCCAGGGCGCCTTCCTCCAGGCGGTGTGGCGCCTGCTGGAGATCGCCCTGGGCATCTGCTGCGCCGGGGTGGTGAGCGTGGCCATCCTGCCGCAGACCACCCGCGGCGTCTTGCGCCGCACCCTGGCGCAGCGGCTGCGCGACTTCCTAGCCATGGCCCATGACGGCCTGCTGGGCCGCCTAGACGCCGAGCGCTTCGCCGGGCTCAGCGCCCGTTTCGCCGCCGACTCCGTGGGGTTCGAGAGCCTGCGCAGCGCCAGCGTCTTCGAAGAGCCCTATCTGCGCCGCCGCAGTGGGCGCCTGGCGGCCCTGGGCAATCGGCTCATGCTGCTTAACACCCGCTTTCATGCCCTCTACCAGTTGCTGGAGCGTCTGGCCGCGCGGCCGCCGGCGGTGCGCCAGGCCCTGGCGCCCGCCTTGGAGCTGGTCGCCGCCGCCCTGGCACCGGGCCTGGGCCGGCTACCGGAAGAGCGCGATCTGCGCCGGCTCAACGAGCGCCTGGCCGCGGAGCGCGAAACCTTGATGGCGGCGATCCGCGCCGGTCGCCAGCAACTGGCTCGCACGGCGCCCGCGGCCGAGGCCGACCGGCTCGACTACGACACCGCCGCCGAATTGCTCTATCGCTTCGCCGAGGATTTGCACCTGCTGCTGAATACCCAGCTGGAGCTGGATGTACCGACCGGCACCGCGCCCAAGATGCGCGAGACCTTCACGCCCCTGGCCAGTCGCGCGGTGGCCTGGATGGCCGGGCTGCGCAGTGCCCTGGTGGTGCTGGGCGTGGGGCTGTTCTGGATCGAGACCGCCTGGCCGAGCGGGGCGGCCTGCACCCTGGCGGCGGGGCTGATCTCGGCGCTGGCCTCCACCTCGGCAGATCCGCGCCGCTATTGCCTGCAACTGGCGGGGGGCACCCTGGTCGGCGCCCTGGCCGGGGGCCTGCTGCAATTCCAGGTGCTGCCCTGGGTGGACGGCTTCGCCCTGTTGCTGCTGACCCTGGCACCGGTATTCGCCGCCGGCGCCTGGCTGATCACCCGCCCGCGACTGGCGGGCTATGGCACCGGCTTGATGGTGTGGTTCTGCTCGGCGGCGCTGTCGGGCAATCTGCCGCGCTACGATGCCGACGTCTTCTGCAATACCTATCTGGCCTATCTAGTGGCCTGTGGCGTGGCGGTGCTGGCCGTCAGCGTGCTGCTGCCGCCCAGCCAGCCCTGGGTCTGGCGCCGCCTGGAAGACGCCCTGCGCGAACGACTGGTGCATGCCATAGGCGCACCTCTGCCGGGGCTGAGCAGCCGTTTCGATGGCGGCCTGCGCGACCTGCTCAACCAGGTGCAGGTGCTGACCGTGGGCCAGCCGTTGGTGCAGCGGCGCCTGCTGCGCTGGACCTTTCTCAGCCTGGAACTGGGCCACGCCATCATCGAGCTGCGCCTGGAGCAGGCCGCCTTGCCGCCCCTGCCCTGGTATCGCGAGCAGCGCGCCTGGCGCCTGGCCATCCGCGCCCTGGGCCGGGCGCTGGTGCGGCTGTTCCGCCAGCCCGACGCCGCCAACCTGGCCCGCGCCCTGCGCGCGGTGGACCAGGCCATCCTCCTGGCGCACCAGGCGCAGCGCCACCTGGAGCCCAATCCCGGCGACTTCGACCGCTCACCGCTACGGCGCATCGCCAGCTACCTGCACTTCATCCGCACCTCGCTGCTGGCACCGGATTCGCCCCTGGCCGCTTATTTGCCACGGACGCCGGACCCCGCGCGGGACGAGGGCTAGCAGCGCCCTGGAAAAATCCGGCTAGGCTTACGGACGGGGAGGGCGAACCACCCTCTGCCATGCGCCTTTCGGCATAACCAGAACAAGGCCCGACCGCCCATGCCCGTACGCTTCGTCCGTCCGCTGCTGTGTTCCGCTAGCTGTTTCCTCACCCCCTTGGCGTTCGCCCTGGACGCCCCCGGCGCACCCGGCGCCTCACCCTTCTGGTCCTACTCCGGCAAGACCGGCATCGGCACCAGCTACGAGGCCTATCGCGACGGCGCCTACAGCGACCAGGCCAGCACCGGCCGCGTCTCGCGGGTCTGGTTCTCGCTGGCCCAGGGGGTGGTCACCGAGACCATGCAGGGACTCATCCATGAGGCGCAGCTGCGCGAGATGCAACTGGTGATCCGCGGTCCCGACTTCACCCACCTGGAACGTGACGACACCGACAGCCGCATCGAATACCTCGCCACCGACGCCGCTGGCCGGCCCACTTCGCTGGCCTACCGGATCGTCAATCGCGACCGCCAGGGCCGCTACGAGATCGAGAAGCACGTCTTCACCGACCCGGACCAGGACACCCTGGTCATGCGCGTCATCTTTCGTAGCCAGGACCCGCGCATCCAGCCCTATCTCTATGTCGATCCGGCGCTGGCCAACAGCGGCAGCCATGATCGCGCGGCGATGAAAGGCTCGGTGCTCTACGCCAGCGAAGGCCAGCACGCCCTGGTGGTCAAGGCCAGCCAGCCGTTGCAGACGCCCACCGTGGGCTTCGTCGGCGCCTCCGACGGTCTCGACGATCTACGCCGCAACGGCAAGCTGACCCAGCTCTACAGCAGCACCGGCGACCAGGCCGGCAATGTCGCCATGCTGGCCAAGCTGCCGCTCAAGGGCGCCGAGACCACCCTCGACGTGGTGGTGGGCTTCGGCGCCAATCCGCGCCAGGCCGAGGCGGCGGCGGATGCCACCCTGGCGCGCGGCTACCGGAAGGTGCTGGCCCAGTACAACGGCGAGGGCGACGCCATCGGCTGGCAGGACTACCTGGCCAGTCTCGACCAGCTGCCGCGGCTACAGGCCCAGGCCGGCGATGGCGGCAAGTTGCTCAACGCCAGCGCCCTGGTGCTCAAGGCCCAGGAAGACAAGACCCATGCCGGTGCCCTGATCGCCTCGCTGTCCAATCCCTGGGGCGAGACGGTGCCGGCGGCCAAGGGCACCACCGGCTACAAGGCGGTCTGGCCGCGCGACTTCTACCAGTGCGCCATGGCGCTGCTGGCGCTGGGCGATCGGCAGACGCCCAAGGTCGCCTTCAGCTACCTCAAGCAGGTGCAGGTGGATGCCAACACCGCGCGCAAGCCGGCCGACAGCTCGGCCTTCATCCACCAGCAGAAGCAGGGCGACGAGGTCCGCGCGCCCGGCGCCACCGGCTGGTTCCTGCAGAAGACCCACGTCGACGGCACCATCGAATGGGTGGGCGTGCAACTGGACCAGACCGCCATGCCGATCATGCTCGGCTATCGCCTCTGGCAGGGCGGCCTCTTGGGCGACGCCGAGATCGATCGCTGGTACCGCGACATGCTCCGGCCCGCGGCGGATTTCCTCGCTCGTGACAGCCAGGTCAACCTGGGTTGGAACACCTGGCAGGTCAAGCCGCCGCAAACCCAGCAGGAGCGCTGGGAAGAGCAGTGGGGCTATTCGCCGTCCACCACCGCGGCGGTGATCGCCGGTCTCGCCACGGCCAGCGAACTGGCGCGCCACGCCGGCGACGAGGCCAACGCCAGCCGCTACCGCGACACCGCGCGGCGCTATTCGAGCCAGGTGGAAAAGACCATGGCCACCACCCAGGGCAGCCTGGGCGCCGGCAACTACTACCTGCGCATCACCCAGAATCCCGACCCGAACGACAAGGGCAAGCTGGTGGACAACAACAGCCGTCCGGGCCTGCCGGAAGACCAGGTGCTGGACGCCGGTTTCCTCGAACTGGTGCGCTACGGCGTGCGGCCGGCCGGCGATCCCCTGGTGCAGAAGAGCCTGGCGGTGCTGGACGACGAGGGCCTGCCGGAGAATCTGCGGGTCAAGTACAGCTTCCAGTACCCGGGGGTGGAGGGCACCTTCCCCGGCTGGCGGCGCTACGGCAACGACGGCTATGGCGAGAGCGAAAGCTCCGGCATCAACTTCCCGGCCACCGAGCAGCCGGTGCCCAACTCCGGCCTGCGCGGCCGGGTCTGGCCGATCTTCACCGGCGAGCGCGGGCACTACGAGCTGGCGCGCCTGGTCCTGCAGGGCAAGCCGGATGCGGCGGCGCTCGGCAAGCTGCGCGACACCTACGTCCGCGGTCTGGAACTGTTCGCCAACGCCGGCCTGATGCTGCCCGAGCAGGTCTGGGACGGCGTGGGCGACAACCGGCGCCACGGCTACAGCAAGGGGCAGGGCACCGATTCGGCGACGCCGCTGGCCTGGTCCCATGCCGAGTACGTCAAGCTGCTGCGCTCGATGGCGGACGGCCAGGTGTGGGATCACTACCCGGTGGTGGCGCGGGCACTGGCGCCCTGAGACAGGCCTGGACGCAAGAGCTACCCAGGTGGCCAATGCTGCCTTTTCGGCAGCGAGTGCAGCCAAAAAGGCAGCATTGGCTAGCGTCGAGATCGGATTGCCTGATCCCGACTATGGATGCCGACGAACGGCATGCGGTCGCAAGGCCGCGTGCCAGGGCGGTTGAGTCCCTATAACGAAACGTCTGGCGCTATGGAACGCCTGTAACAAGACTTGTCTGATGGGCGTTCTCAGGCTTTCCTGAGGTGAGCGGATCCTTCCGCTACCCACTTTCCCTCTCCGCTCCGGTCCTTCTGCCCACGGTCCTGTACCGCGCGGTAGCGTGCCCGGCTGCCGTCGTTTTCTCTCGCTCGCTGTGGTCTCCGCGCCTGTCGCCAGGATGCGGATGCCGGCCTGCTCCTGTCGAAAAGGTCACGGATATGACTGACGTCGCTCTCCCCATCGCGCTCTACCTGGGCACCCTGGTGCTGCTGGCCTTCGCCCTGCGGCGCAGTCCCTTGCTCACCCAGGAAACCCTGGCGCGTTCCTCGCCGCTGGATGCCCTGCGTGGCATCCTCGCCACCGCCGTGGTCTGCCTGCATTTCGTGCTGACCTATCACCTCAAGGCCGAGGGCCAGTGGCGCGAGCCTGACAGCGACCTGCTCTACAACCTGGGCGTGGTGCCGGTCTCACTGTTCTTCATGATCACCGGCTACCTGTTCTTCGGAAAGGTCTATCGCCGCACGCCGGACTGGGGCGAGCTGCTGAGATCGCGGGTGTTGCGGGTGATGCCGCTGTATCTCTGCGTGGTGGCCGTGGTGGTGCTCTTCACCCTGATCCGCACCCACTTCGTCATTGCCGACGGCCAGCACTTCATGCTCGAACTGCTCAGCTGGGAGCTGTTTTCCGGCTTCAGTCTCAACGGCCTGGAGGAGAGCGGCTGGATGACCGCTGGCGCCCACTGGACGCTGCGCTACGAGGCGCTGTTCTACCTGGCCCTGCCGATCATCGCCGCGCTGTTCAATCGCCGCGGCTTCGGCCTGCCGCTGCTGATCTCGGCGCTGCTGGTGGGCGGCCTGGTCGCCGCCGGCTATCACTATCACGTGCTGGGTGCCCGCTTCGGCCTGCTGTTCCTGCTGGGTTTCCTGCCGGTGTTCGTCAAGGTCCATCGGCCGGCGCTGCTGGCACGCCTGCGCACGCCCCTGGTGGCCGCGCTGTCGCTGGCGCTGGTGGCCTATGCCATGACCCAGCCGGACTACAACCTCAAGCAGATGCTGGCGCTGGCCTTGCCCTTCGCCGCCATGGCCGCCGGCAACGACCTCTTCGGCCTCCTGCGCAGTCGCGGCCTCAAGGTACTGGGCGAGATCAGCTACAGCCTCTATCTCACCCACGGCCTGCTGCTCTACGGCCTCTTCACTCTGCTCAACCTGGGTTCGGTCGAGGTCCTGGGCACCGTCGGCTTCATGGCGCTGCTGCCACCGGTGCTGGTGCTCGCCTGCCTGCTGTCGATGCTCAGCTACCGCTGGATCGAGCGTCCGCTGATGCACCTGGGCCGGGCGCCGCGGCGTCAGGAAGTACCCGCCTGAGAGCCGGCGCGACCGCCCCGGGGTGCTCCAGCAGAAAGGCCAGGCCCTCGGCGCAAGAGGCTTCCACCTTGAGCGTCAGCAGGTCGTCCGCGCGAGTGCGGCCATAGCCCAGGGCGGCGATGGGCAGGCCGGCGCGGGCCGCGGCCTGGGCGAAGCGAAAGCCGGAATAGACCATCAGCGACGAGCCCACCACCAGCAGCGCATCGGCGCGGCCGAGGTGGGCGAAGGCGCGCTCCACCCGCGCACCGGGCACGTGTTCGCCAAAGAACACCACGTCCGGCTTGAGCAGGGCGCAGCAGCGCGGGCAGTCCGGCACGCGGAAACTCATGAAGTCCACGCCTTCCAGATCGGCATCGCCATCCGGCGCGGTAGCCGCGTCCAGTTGCAGCCAGTCGCCATTGAGTTCGCCCAGCCACTGCTGGAATTCCTGACGTGGCAGGCGCAGCTCGCAGCCCAGGCAGCGGATCTGGTCGAGGCGACCGTGCAGGTCGATCACCGCCTCGCTGCCGGCGGCCTGGTGCAGCCGATCGACGTTCTGGGTCAGCAGCATCTCCACCTGGCCGCGCCGCTCCAGGGCCGCCAGGGCCTGGTGGGTGGCGTTGGGCCGCGCCTGGCAGAAGCGCGGCCAGCCGATCAGGCTGCGTGCCCAGTAGCGGCGGCGCAGGAGTTCGTCGCCGACGAAGGCCTGCAGGGTGACCGGTTGCGGGCGCTTCCAGGCGCCGTCGCGGTCGCGGTAGTCGGGAATGCCGGAATCGGTGCTGCAACCGGCCCCGGTGAGCAGAAAGATCCGCTCGTGCCGGGCGATAAAGGACTGGAGCTCGGGCAGGGACATCGTGCACCTGGGGTTGCGGGCGATATCCCCAGCTTGGAAAGGGTTATGCCGCGAGGCAAGCCGCAGCTGACGAACGTCCTGTCCGCCAGGCGGCGAGTGGCCTTTAGAAGACCGGCACGTAGATATAGATCTGCGAATCCTGGGCATCCACCCCGGTGAAGGCCTCGGTGTAGTGCTCGAAGCAGGCGCCCGGGCGGGGTTGCAGGCCGCGCGCCGGCAGCAGCTCGGCGAACAGCCGGCCAAGGCTCTTGGCCACGCTGGGCGCGGTGCCCAGGTGCACGTAGCGGGCATAGCGACCTTCCGGCAACTCCTGGCGCACCATGCCGGCGGGCAGCGGTGCGCCCGGCGCGGTGGCCACGGCAGCCAGATAGTGCATGGTGCCGGCCTGGCGCCAGCTCAGGCCGTACCATTCGGCGTCGCCTTCGCGGCCGGTGATCTCGCCCGCGCGGTCGGCGAAGCGCCGCCAGAGGGCGGCGATGTCTTCGCCCTGGCCGGGCTCGAACAGCAGACCGGTCACTTCCAGGGCGGGATGGTCGACGATTTCCAGCGACATGGGACAGACTCTCTCGAAGATGCGATGAAGGCCGTCACCTTACTCCAGCGGCGCGCGGCGGTCAGCCGGGTCGGCCATCGGACGAAAGGTCGCAGCCGCCGCCAGCCCCTGCCGCAGACCCTGCCAAGCCCTCCGCCGCTTCGCTAAAACACTGATTTTGAATGATTTTTCGGCGAAGAAAGACGACGCTTCGCTCGAACTGCCAGGCCCCGGCCAGGACGAAGTCCTACCGTGATGTGCCTGGAGTTACCCAGAAAAATGTCGATCAAGGTATCGCGCCGCAACTTTCTCAAACTCAGTACGGCGGGGGTCGCCACCTCGAGCATGGCCTTGCTCGGCTTCGCCCCGGAACCCGCGCTGGCGTCCATCCGCTACTACAAGCTCGCCGCCGCCAAGGTGACGCGCAACACCTGCACCTACTGTTCGGTGGGTTGCGGCATGCTGCTCTACAGCCGCGGCGATGGCGGCATCAACACCGTCAGCGACATCTACCACGTCGAAGGCGATCCGGATCATCCGGTCAGTCGCGGTTCCCTCTGCCCCAAGGGCGCCGGGGTGCTGGACTTCATCAAGAGCGAATCGCGCCTCTCACATCCCGAGGTGCGCGAGCCGGGCAGCAACGAGTGGAAGCGCATCAGCTGGAACGAGGCGCTGGACCGCATCGCTCGCTACATGAAGGAGGACAGGGACAAGAACTTCGTCACCCATGACGCCGACGGCCATCTGGTCAACCACTGGACCACCACCGGCTTCCTGGCGGCCTCGGCCTGTTCCAACGAGACGGCGTATCTCACCCAGAAGGTGATCCGCAGCCTCGGCATGCTGGCGATCGACAACCAGGCGCGCGTGTGACACGGACCGACGGTGGCAGGTCTTGCCCCTTCGTTCGGCCGCGGTGCCATGACCAATCACTGGGTCGACATCCGCAATGCCAATCTCATCCTGTCCATGGGCGGCAACTCGGCCGAGGCGCACCCGGTGGGCTTTCGCTGGATGGTGGAGGCCAAGGAAAAGAACAACGCCAAGCTGATCACCATAGATCCGCGCTTCACCCGGACCTCGGCGGTGGCGGACTACCACGCCTATATCCGCACCGGAACCGACATCGTCTACCTGGGCGGGCTGATCAACTTCCTGCTCACCACGGACCAGATCCAGCATGAGTACGTAAAGGCCTACACCGACGTCGCCATCATCGTGAAGGAGGACTACGGCTTCCACGACGGCCTCTTCTCCGGCTTCGGCGAGGACAAGCGCCGTGCCTATGAAAAGTCCAGCTGGAGCTACGAGTTCGACGAGCGCGGCATGGTGAAGGAAGACCCGACGCTGCAGCACCCGCGTTGCGTCTACCAGCTGATGAAGGCGCACTACAGCCGCTACACCCTCGAGCTG
The DNA here is from genome assembly GCF_006384975.1 of Pseudomonas oryzihabitans. Lineage (NCBI taxonomy): Bacteria > Pseudomonadati > Pseudomonadota > Gammaproteobacteria > Pseudomonadales > Pseudomonadaceae > Pseudomonas > Pseudomonas oryzihabitans. The sequence goes on along the minus strand of NZ_CP021645.1, from coordinate 2,825,521 downwards.
GTGGAGCGCGTCTGCGGCATGCCGCGCGAGCAGATCCAGACCACCTGGGACATGATCGCCGAGACGGCGCGCCCCGAGCGCACCATGAGCATCCTCTATGCCCTGGGCTGGACCCAGCATTCCATCGGCGCCCAGATCATCCGCACCGCCTCCATGGTGCAGCTGCTGCTGGGCAACATCGGCATGCTCGGCGGTGGGGTCAACGCCCTGCGCGGCCACTCCAACATCCAGGGGCTGACCGACCTGGGCCTGCTCTCCAACCAGTTGCCGGGCTATCTCTACCTGGCCTCCCACGAGGAGCAGGAGTACCGCGACTACATCAAGCGCCGCGCCAAGCAGCCGCTGCGCGAAGGCGAGGTCTCCTACTGGAAGTACTACGAGCGCTTCCACGTCAGCCTGATGAAGGCCTGGTTCTCCGAGGCGGCGACCAAGGACAACGACTGGTGCTACGACTGGCTGCCCAAGCTCAGCGAGCCGCTCTACGACGTCCTGCACACCTTCGAGCGCATGCACCACGGCGAGATCACCGGCTACTTCTGCCAGGGCTTCAATCCGCTGGCCTCCTTCCCGGACAAGAACAAGGTCAGCCAGGCGCTCGGCAAGCTCAAGTACCTGGTGGTGATGGACCCGCTGGCCATCGAGACCGCCGAGTTCTGGCAGAACCACGGCGAACTCAACGACGTGGACCCGAGCCAGATCCAGACCGAGGTGTTCCGCCTGCCCACCACCTGCTTCGCCGAGGAGAACGGCGCCATCGTCAACAGTTCGCGCTGGTTGCAGTGGCACTGGCGCGCCGCGCCGCCGCCGGGTGAGTCGCGGCCGGACGTGGCCATCCTCGCCGGGCTGTTCCATCGCCTGCAGCAGATGTATCGCGACGAGGGCGGCGCCTTCCCCGATCCCATCCTCAACCTGACTTGGCCCTACAGCAATCCGGAGGAGCCCAATCCCGAGGACATCGCCCAGGAATACAACGGTCGCGCCCTGGCCGACCTGCCCGGGCCGAACGGGACCATCTCGCACAAGCGCGGCGAACTGCTCGACGACTTCGGCTTCCTTGCCGACGACGGCAGCACCACCTGCGGCTGCTGGATCTACTCGGGCTCCTACAACCGCCAGGGCAACAACATGGACCGGCGCGACAACGCCGATCCCTACAACATCGGCATGACCCTGGGCTGGGCCTGGGCCTGGCCGCTCAATCGCCGCATCCTCTACAACCGCGCCGGCGCCCGACCCGACGGGACCTCCTGGGCGCCGGAGAAGCGGCTGATCTGGTGGAACGGCGAACGCTGGGCCGGGGCCGACATCCCCGACTTCCCCTGGACCTCGCCGCCCTCGGCCAAGGCCGGGCCCTTCATCCTCAACCAGGAGGGCGTCGCGCACTTCTTCGGCGGCAGCCTGCTGGCCGAGGGGCCTTTCCCGGAGCACTACGAGCCTTTCGAGTCGCCGCTGGACCACAACCCGCTGCACCCGGACAACCCGCGCGCCAGGAACAACCCGGCGGCGCGGATCTTCCCGGGCGACCGGGCCCGGCTGGGCACCCGCGAGGAATTTCCCTATGCGGCCACCACCTACCGCCTGACCGAGCACTTCCACTTCTGGACCACCCATGCGCGGCTCAACGCTATCGCCCAGCCGGAGAAGTTCGTCGAGATCGGCGAAGACCTGGCGACCGAGCTCGGCATCAAGGCCGGCGACTGGGTCAAGGTCAGCTCCAAGCGCGGCTACATCAAGGCGGTGGCGGTGGTGACCAAGCGCATGCACGGGCTGCAGGTGGAGGGGCGCACCGTGCACCACATCGGCATCCCCATCCACTGGGGCTTCAAGGGCGTCACCCGCCCCGGATTCCTCACCAACACCCTGACCCCCTACGTGGGCGACGCCAATACCCAGACACCGGAATTCAAGTCGTTCCTGGTGAACGTGGAAAAGGTCTGAGGGAGGTTCTATGAGAGGCGATCAAGTCAACTTCCAGAACATCGTCGCACGCTCGGCCACCTCCGAGGAGTCGCCCCACACCCGTATCGGCGGGGTGGAGGCGGTGGCCAAGCTGATCGACGTGTCGCGCTGCATCGGCTGCAAGGCCTGCCAGGTGGCCTGTTCGGAATGGAACGACCTGCGCGACGAGGTCGGGCATTGCAACGGTACCTACAACAATCCGCCGGACCTCACCCCGGAGACCTTCCAGGTGATGAGATTCGACGAATACGTCAACGAGAAGGGCAACCTGGAGTGGCTGATCCGCAAGGACAACTGCATGCACTGCGCCGAGCCGGGCTGCCTCAAGGCCTGCCCGGCGCCGGGGGCCATCGTGCAGTACGCCAACGGCATCGTCGACTTCAATTCCGAGCACTGCATCGGCTGCGGCTACTGCGTCTCCGGTTGTCCCTTCGACGTGCCGCGCATCTCCAAGAAGGACCAGAAGGCCTACAAGTGCACCCTCTGTTCCGACCGCGTCTACCACGGCCTGGAGCCGGCCTGCGTCAAGTCCTGCCCGACCGGGGCGATCATGTTCGGTACCAAGGAAGACATGACCGAACAAGCCCAGATGCGTGTCGGCCAGTTGCATGACCGCGGCTTTCCCGGCGCCGGTCTCTACGATCCGGCCGGGGTAGGTGGCACCCATGTGATGTACGTGCTGCAGCACGCCGACAAGCCGGAACTCTATACCCACCTGCCGGCCGATCCGCAGATCAGCCCCATGGTCAGCCTGTGGAAGGGCGTGACCAAGCCGATCATGTCGGCGCTGCTGGGCGTCACCGCCATCGCCGGCATCGCCCACTACCTGACCAAGGGGCCCAAGGAAGAACCCGAGGAATCCCCGGACGAGGCGGAGCGCCACGCCGCACGCGAGGAGGATCGGCCATGACCACGCCGTCGGACAACAAGCGCGGCATCCTGCGCTACACCACCTTCAGCCGGCTGAACCACTGGTTCATCGCCGCAACCTTCGTCTGCCTGACCCTGAGCGGCCTGGCCTTCTTCCACCCGTTCTTCTTCGACCTCACGGCGCTGTTCGGCGGGCCGACCATGACGCGCATTCTGCACCCCTTCATCGGGGTGGCCATGAGCCTGGGCTTCGTGGTCATGGCGGTGCGCTTCTTCAAGGTCAACCTGTTCAAGCGCCACGACGTGGCCTGGGTGCGGCGCATCGGCGACGTCCTCGCCAACCGCGATGAACGGGCGCCGCCCATCGGCGCCAACAATCCGGGGCAGAAGCTGGTGTACTGGGTGATGCTGCTGTCGGTGCCGGCGCTGTTGCTCAGCGGCTTCTTCATCTGGCGGCCGTACTTCGCCGACATCCTGCCGCGTGGCTGGCTGCGCTTCTCCAGCCTGGTGCACGCCTATGTCGCCTTCGTCGCCATCGTCACCCTGATCATCCACGTCTATTCGGCGATCTGGGTAAAGGGCTCCTTCCGCGCCATGACCCAGGGCCGCGTCAGCCGCGCCTGGGCCAAGCACCACCACCGGCTGTGGTACGACGAGATCGTCGAGCAGGAACGCCGCGAAGGCGGCGAGCAGGGCGAGCGCCCCCTGGATGAACACCGCATGCCCGACAAGGGGACCCCCTGATGCATCAGTACGGCACCTCGCCCACCGGCATCCTCAATCCGCCACCGGTGGTGCTGCCCGATCGCCAGCTGTTCGCCCGTCGCGCCCGCCGGCTGCGCGAACTGGCCGAGCGTAGCCCCGAGCTGGGCGATTTCCTCGGCTTCATGGCCCTGCTGGTCCAGGCCCAGGAGGCCGTCCTGCAGGAACGCCAGCCCAGCTGGCAACCGGCGCCGGATGCCTTCAGCCTGGCCTTGGAGCACGGCATGCCGCCGCTGCAGGGGCAGGCCCTGCTGCGGGATCTGGACTGGCAGGGCGATCTGGAGGCGCTGCTGGCCAACCTGGAACTGCGCGTGGCCGAGCGCCAGCGACCCGTGCTCGATCGCCTGGCCGCGCTGCCCGCCGCCGAGCGCCAGCGTCTCGCCGAACAACTGCTGGCCCAGGATTCCGGCGCCGCCGCGACCCGCGCGCTGCTGCCGCTGGTGGGCGCCGCCCTGCAGGTCGCCTGGGTACGCCTGGCCCTGAGCCTGCCGCAACCACCCCAGCGCCTTGGCGATGCCAGCCGGGTGCTGTGCCCGACCTGCGCGGCGCCGCCGCTGGCCAGCATCGTCCACGCCGACCGCGATCGCGACAACGTGCGCTATCTGCACTGCAGTCTCTGCGCCACCGAATGGCACCTGGAGCGCAGCAAGTGCAGCTGCTGCAACGCCAGCGCCAAGGTGCGCTACCTGGCCCTGGAGGACCAGGCCGGCAAGACGCCCCTGGCCGCCCAGGCCGAGACCTGCGACAGCTGCGACAGCTACCTCAAGCTGGTCAGCAAGAGCTTCAATCTCGGCGCCGATCCCCTCGCCGACGACCTCGCTAGCCTGCCGCTGGATTTCGCCCTGGCCGAAGAAGGGCGCTATGCCCGCAGCGGCTTCAATCCGCTGTTCATCGCGGGCGAGTAGGGGCGCGGCGACGGCTCAGGCGTCTTCGGGCAGCGTCTGGGTCACCGCCAGGCCGGCCAGGCGGGCGCTGGCCAGCAGGCGCTCCAGGCTCTGGCCGTGCCGGGCGCTGGCGGAGAGGCCGGCCATAGTGGTGGCGACGAAATCGGCCACCAGCTGCGCCTGTTCTGGATAGCGCGCGGCGATGCTGCTGCGGATGAGCTCCTGGGCCGCCAGGTGATAGACATTGGCCGCCGCGCGCGCCTGGGGATCGTCGCAATGCATACCCTCCAGCACCAGACAACCCGCCGCGACCGGATCGGCCGCGTAGCGGCGCGCCGCCTCTTCCAGTAGCTGCACCAGCGCCATGGCCAGCGGCCGGTCGGCGGCCAGGATCTGCCGCAGGGGCAGGGCGTCGGTCAGAGCGTAGCGTTCGAGCACCTTCCGATACAGCTCGGCCTTGCTGCCGAAGGCCGCATAGAAACTGGGTGGATTGATGCCGAGGGCCTGGGTGAGGTCGGCGACGCTCACCCCGTCGTAGCCCTGTGCATGGAACAGACGCTGCGCGCGGGCGACGGCCTGGTCCGGATCGAAACGGCGCGGACGGCCACGGGGTGCGGATTTATTTGTAGCGTTCATTACAAAAATACTTTGACAGGTGGCGTGTGAGGTTTATTGTAACACTCGCTACATTAATCAGGAGGTAGGGTCATGGCGAATTTTGCAGGCAAGTCGGTACTGGTTCTGGGTGGCAGCCGCGGGATAGGCGCGGCCATCGTGCGGCGCTTCGCCGCCGAGGGGGCCCGGGTGATCTTCACCTATTCCAGTTCCCAGGAGGCCGCCCAGGCGCTAGTCGCCGAAACCGGTAGCACCGCCCAGGCGACCGACAGCGCCGACCGCGACGCGATCATCGCCCGGGTGCGCGACAGCGGCCCGCTGGATGTGCTGGTGGTGAATTCCGGCGTCGCCCTCTTCGGCGATGCGCTGGAGCAGGACCCGGACGCCGTCGACCGGCTGCTGCGCATCAATGTGCACGCGCCCTATCACGCCGCGGTGGAGGCCGCGCGGCAGATGCCGGCCGGTGGCCGCATCATCGTGATCGGCTCGGTGAATGGCGACCGCATGCCGGTTCCCGGCCTGGCCGCCTACGCCGTGAGCAAATCCGCGCTGCAGGGACTGGCCCGCGGCCTGGCGCGGGATTTCGGGCCGCGCGGCATCACCGTCAACGTGGTGCAGCCGGGGCCCATAGATACCGACATGAATCCCGCGGAGGGGCCGATGAAGGACATGATGCACAGCTTCCTGGCGATCAAGCGCCACGGCCGCGTCGAGGAGGTGGCCGGCATGGTGGCCTGGCTGGCCGGACCCGAGGCCGGCTTCGTCACGGGCGCCATGCATACCATCGATGGGGCCTTCGGCGCCTGATTGCCTCCCGCCTGCTCCTGTCGCCCCGGTGACAGGAGCTCAGGCTTCGCCTGCGGGGCCCAGCAACTCCTCCGCGATATCCAGCAGCGCGCGCAGCCGATCCATGAGACGCAGATCCTGGTGGTAGCCCACCCAGATCTCCCGCGACGGCGGCGGGCCGAAGGTCTCGATCAGCTGCAGTCCTGCCGTCGCATCGCCGACCGGGCGGGGCAGGACGGCGACCCCCAGGCCGCGCCGGCACAGCTGCGCCTGGACCGTCCGACTGGTGCTGGTGAAAGCGCGTCGTGACTCCGGTAGCCGCTCGATCAGCCAGGCGACATCGGGGAAGTGCGCTTGCGCGGTGTTCATCAGGATCAGGCCGACCGAAGCCGGGTCTTCCTGCACGGCCAGCGCGGTGGCGGCCGAGCCATAGAGCCCATAGGGCAGGGTCAGGAAACGCCGCTGCACGATATCCGGTTCGCTGAAGGGCACCAGGCGAAAGGCCACGTCCGCATCGCGCCGGGAGAGATCCAGCAGGCGATAGCTGGCGATCACCTCGGGCACCACGGCGGGGTGCCGACGGCTCAGCTCGGCCAGGACCGGCGCCAGGACGTAGCCGGCAAACCAATCCGCCGAGGAAATCCGCAAGAGTCCCTCCAGGCGTTCATGGTTACCGGCCAGGCGCCGCTCCATGGCCAGGGCCGAGGCTTCCATGGACTCGGCCAGGGCGAAGACCGCATCGCCTGAATTGGTGAGGATCAGACCGTCACTGGTGCGGCGGAACAGCGCCTGCCCGGCTTCTTCCTCGAGCACCTTGATCCTTCGACCCACTGTCGGGTGGCTGATGTCCAGCGCCCGCGCCGCCGAGCCATAGGACCCGCCGCGGGCAACCGCCAGGAAGATCCGCACATCACCCCATTCCATGGCGAACTCTCGTTCAAAAATGAACATTCAATATGCAGGAAGGGCAGTCCCCAAACAATAACGTAGGGGAGACCATGAGGGCTCACGTCAATCCCGGTCCGTCGGACCCTTGCCAGTGAGGTTGGAACTGGCTCTGCATGGGTGATCAGCTATGAGCAGATTGCGAGAGAGGGCAGCTATGGTAACGGGCGCCTGCAAGGGCCTAGAGGCGGGTGTCGCCCACCCGCGAGCAGCGGACGGTACCAGGGCACAACCCGACAGCCGCCGCTGGTTCGCCCTGGGGGTGTTGTTGCTCGGCACGCTGCTGCCGCCGCTCGACTTCTTCATCGTCAATGTGGCACTGCCGGTGATCCGTAGCGACTTCCAGGCGTCTTCGGATCTCGCCCAACTGGTGGTGTCGGTCTATGCGACCGCCTATGCGGTCACCCTGATCCTGGGTGGGCGGCTAGGCGATCTCTACGGTCGCAAGCGCGTTTATCTAGGCGGCATGGTGGGCTTCGGCCTGGCCTCGGCGCTGTGCGGACTGGCACCCTCGCCCGAGGCCCTCATCGCCGGGCGGCTGCTGCAGGGCATAGCCGCCGCCATCATGGCGCCCCAGTCCCTGGCCTTGATCCATGCCACCTTCCCGGCGGAGGAGAAGAATCGGGCGCTCGGCCTTTATGGCGCCACCTTCGGCCTCGCCTCGGTCAGCGGCCAGGTGTTGGGTGGCGTGCTGATCGAAGCCAGTCCCTTCGGCCTCGGCTGGCGCAGCATCTTTCTCATCAACCTTCCCATCATCCTCTGCGCCTTGCCTGCCGCCTTGGCCTGGCTGCGCGAGAGTCGGGCGAATCAGGGAGCGCGGCTGGACGTCATCGGCGCCTGCTTGCTCGCCGCAGGGCTATTGGCGCTGGTCGTCCCCCTCGTCGAGGCGCCGCGACTCGAGTGGCCCTGGTGGTCCGTACCCCTGTTGCTCTTGAGTGGGGTGTTGCTGTGGCTGTTCTGGCGCTACGAGCAGCGCAAGGAAGGGGCGGGTGAAATGCCCTTGGTGCTGCCCTCCCTGCTCGCGGCAGCCAGACTGCGCCGCAGCCTGCTGGCGACCTTCCTGTTCTACGCCCTTGCCTCTTTCTTCCTCATCTTCGCCGTCTACCAGCAGGCGGGGCTGGGCCACGGCGCCTTGGCGGCGGGTTGGGCGATTCTGCCCTTGGGAGTCGGGTTTCTGTGCGGTCCCCTGTGCAGTCCACGCATCGCCCAGCGCCTGGGCACCCGCACCGCCTCCCTGGGCATGGCCCTGGAGGTCACGGGGTTGGTGCTGGTAGCCGCCCTGGCGGGCTCACCCGCCTGGCTACCCGTTCCGCTGCTCTTGATCGGCCTGGGGCAGGGCATCGCGCTGCCCGCCCTGGTCAGGTTGAACGCGGACCAGGTGGCACCGAGCTTGGCCGGTCTCGCGGCCGGCTTGATGAATGCCACCTTGCAGATCAGCGCTGCCCTGTCGGTCGCGCTCCTGGGTGGCCTGTTCTTCCTACTCGCCCCCGACGGCGCCCCTGCCGCGACGGTTCGCTTCGCCTTTGCGCTGACGTCCCTGGCGATTGCCGGCGCCTTGGCGCTGGCGGCGGGATTGAGTTGGCAAAGGCCTTCAGGGAGCGATACCTAGCGGGATACGGTCGATGACGTCCTGATAAGGACGCAAATCGAGAAAGGCCTCGACCCGGGTCGCCCGGCCCTCGTGCACCTCGAAGATCCAGACGTATTCGTTGCGATAGGGCGCGCCATCAAGGGTGGTGGCCGTGCCGTTCCAACGCACCACTACCGTATCGCCCTGCGCCCAGATGGCCTGTACGCGGGGCACCAGGGGCGCTTCCAGGCGTTGCGCGAATGGTTGCACCGCCTGTTGCAGGAAGTCCTGGCGGCCGTGATAAACCCTCGCGGCGGGGCCGCTGCCCTGGATGGTCCAGACCACCTCGGGCGAGAGGACATCGTCGAAAAAGCGGCCGTGCCCTCTCGTCCAATCGGCGAAGGCCCGTTCGATGAGCTGCCGATTGCGCTCGGTAGCGGACTCGCTGGCTCCGGCCTTGCCAGGGGTATCGAAGAGGGCGACCAAGGACAGGGTGGCGGCCCAGCCCAGACGTTCCGCTCGGTTCATGACGGTTAACTCCCGTGTTCAGGACTCTCCTCGACAAGAGGCGAGCGCCTGGAAAACACGATAGGCCGCTGACCCTGTCCACAGAACTCCGTGACGTCTGGACAGCCTGGTTAGCGTCGCTTACCGACGGGCTTTGGTGTGGAGCCGTGGTAGAGCTGCGCCAGGTCGCCCAAGAGGCCTGGTCTCATCGACGCAACCGAGTGCCGACGGGATCCGGTTTGCCGTCAGCCAGACGCGCAGCACTCTCCTTGCGTCGTTTCCGGTGGAAGAGACAGGCTCAACTCAGTGCAGTCACCGGTACCCGACCATAGTTGCGGGCATAGGCGTTCTCCACACCGACCAAGATGTCGACGATGGTGAAATAGCGATCCCAGAACGGTGTCTCGCGCAATTCTTCTACCAGCAGTTGATAGACCTGGTGATCGCGTGCCTCCCACAGCCAGATGTCGGTCACGTGGGCTGCATAGAACTCCACATCGTAGAAGCGCAGCCTGACGCTGTCGGCATACTTGCGCAGCAGTGGGGTGATGTATTCACCGAGCAGTTCGAAACGGCGATTGATGGGCAACGCTAGCCATTCGGGAGCGGTCTTGACCAACATGAAGGCGGTGAGAGTGGGTTCGAAGTCGAGGGTTTCAGGTGTCATGGTCGTTCCTTGTGTATGGGGATGACCTGATTAGAATGCGAGCTTATGCTCACATTCGGTACTCGCATTCCAGCATGACCCAACCCCCCGATAGTCAACGTCCGCGTCCACGGAAAATCCCGCGTCAGGCGCGTTCAGCCAATACGCTGGCGGTCATCGTCGAGGCCACAGCTCGCATTCTGGAAGAGCGAGGCATGGGTGGCTTCACCACCAATGCGGTGGCGGAGCGAGCGGGAGTCAGCATTGGCTCGCTCTATCAGTATTTCCCGAGTAAGGAGGCCCTGCTCGGCGCCTTGATCGTGCGTGAAGCCTCAGGCTTCATCGCCGATTCCGAGCGGGCCTTGGCGCTGGCGAGCGGCGCGGAGATTCTTGCCGGCTTGATAGGCGCCGCGGTACGCCACCAATTGCAGCGCCCGGCGCTGGCGCGGCTATTGGAATCGAAGAAGCGCGGTTACCCCACGATAAGGAACGGTACGAGGTCTTGCTTCGGCTACGCGAGATCCTTGCGAGGGCACTTCAGCATCCTGACCTGCAATTGCCGCCAGACATCTCCATTGCGCAGGTAGCGGACGATGTCCTGGCAATCATCAGAGGGCTGGCGGATGCCGCCGGCGCTCGGGGCGAGACCGAGCAGGATGGCTTGCAGAAGCGCGTATCCCGCGCCGTATTGGGCTATCTCTATGGTGCTCGCGCCCCTGACGGTGCTGTCAGCCGTAACGCTTGAACGCCTCGATGGCCAGGCCGTTGCCGATGTTGCCGAAGCGATCGCCGTCCACTAGGCGGGCGCCCGGGAAACGTCTGGCCAGGGCCTGGCGCAGGGCCGGGATGCCGCTGGAGCCGCCGGTGAAGAACAGGCTGTCGACCCGCGCCGGGTCGAGGTCGGCGCGGGCCAGCAGGTCGTCCACGCCGCGGCTGAGGCGTTCCAGTTGCAAGGCGATGGCGGCGTCGAACAGCGGGCGTTCCAGATCGGCGGCCAGGCCGGTCTCGATGCGATCCAGGCGCAGGGTGCGGCGCCAGTCGTCGGTCAGGGCGATCTTGGCGTCTTCCACCTGCATGGCCAGCCAGTGGCCGGCGCGCTGTTCGATGAGCTTGAACAGGCGATCCATGCAGCGGGTGTCCTGGGCGTCGTATCTCATGTCGCGCAGGCCCAGCACGCTCTTCTTGGCGTAGACGGCGTTGATGGTGTGCCAGGTCGCCAGGTTGATGTAGTGGCTGGTGGGCATGGTGGCGCCACTCTTCATGGCGCTGCCGTAGCCCAGCAGCGGCATCACCCCTTCCAGGCTCAGTTGGCGGTCGAAGTCGGTGCCGCCGACGTGCACGCCGCCGGTGGCGAGGATGTCGCCGGCGCGGTCGGCCAGCTCGCGGCGCTCCGGGGCCAGGCGCACCAGGGAGAAGTCCGAGGTACCACCGCCGATGTCGACGATCAGCACCAGCTCCTCGCGCTCGATGCTGCGCTCGTAGTCGAAGGCGGCGGCGAGGGGTTCGAACTGGAAGGAAATATCCTTGAAGCCCACCTGGCGCGCCACGGCGGCCAGGGTGTCCTCGGCCTCCTGGTCGGCGACCGGATCGTCATCGACGAAGTGCACCGGACGACCCAGCACCACGGCGTCGAAGGCGCGATTCGCCTGGGCTTCGGCGCGCTGCTTGAGGGTGCCGAGGAACAGGCCGAGTACCTCGGTGAAGGGCAGGGCGCTGCCGAGGATGCTGGTCTCGCCCTTGAGCAGGCTGGAGCCGAGCAGGCTCTTGAGCGATCTCAGCAGCCGGCCCTCGTAGCCTTCCAGGTATTCGTGCAGCGCCTGGCGACCATAGGCCGGGCGCCGTTCCTCGGCGTTGAAGAATATCACCGAGGGCAGGGTGGCCTTGCCTTCTTCCAGCGGCAGCAAGACCTCCCCCGAAGGCCGCAGCCAGCCGGCGGTGGAGTTGGAAGTACCGAAGTCGAGGCCCAGGGCCCGAGCGGGTAGAGCAGACATGTCAGGATCCGTAACGCGAACAGCCGCGCAGTTTAGCCCAGACCGGCGCGCAAACGAACCATGGCCGGATGCCAGCAGGGTGGCACGAAGGCGTCTCGCTTGGGCTCCTGCGGCAGTATGCCATCCCGGTCTGGGCTAACCCTTGCGTCGCTCCTCGCGGCGTTCGTCCAGGCTGCAGGCGTCATCCCGACAGCGGCGCCCGCCGTCCGGATGCGGCAGCCAGGTCAGCCCCGGACGCAGCTTCAGGAACAGGCGATAACCCAGTTCCAGCAGGGGCCGTAGCGGACGCCAGGCGAGGGGCCGCGCCCAGTGGCCGAGGCCGGCGGTGCGCCAGCTCCAGTAGGTGGCATCCAGGCCGCGGAACCAGTGGCCCTCGGCATCGCGGGCATGCAGCAGGTCGAGCATGACCTGGCGCGGCGGGGCATCGGCCGGCGCCTGGTAATCCGGCGCGGCCAGGTCGACCAGGTGCAGGCGACTCGGGTCGGCATGCCGCCGCAACCAGGCGATCTCGCGGGCGCAGAGCGGACAGGCACCGTCGTGGTAGAGGGTCAGGGGCAGGCGGGGCGCGTGCATGGGGATCATCCTGTGGGTCTTGCCTATCTGGACCGGCGGCTGGGGCTGCCGTTGCGCTTTCCGCCGAACGGTAAGCGCAACGGCGCGCCCTGGCGAGTCGGAATTAGAGACGCCGGATGACGGCATTGCAGCTAACCAACGAACGAGGTCGCTATGGATCTGGGAATCAAGGGGCGCGTCGCCCTCATCACGGGCGCCAGCGGTGGCATGGGGCTGGCCACGGCCAAGTTGCTGGCCGAGGAAGGCGTCAAGCTGGTGCTGTCCGACCTGGAGCAGGTGACGTTGGAAGAGGCGGCCAAGGGCCTGCCGGGCGAGCCGCTGCTGATCGCCGCCGACATGACCGACCAGGCCGCCGTGAACAGGCTGGTGGAGCAGGGCGAGTCGCGTTTCGGCCAGATCGACATCGTGGTCCATACCGCCGGCGTCACTGGCGCCAAGGGCGATCCGCTGGAACTGGCCGACGCCGACTACGAGGAGGCCTGGGCCACCGATTTCTTCTCCGCCGTCCGCGTCGCCCGCGCAGCCATTCCGCGCATGCGTAAGCGCGGCTGGGGGCGCTTCGTCTGCATCACCTCGGAAAACGCCGTCCAGCCCTATTGGGAAGAGGCCGTCTACAACGTCGCCAAGGCGGCCCTGGCGGCCTTCATCAAGAATCTGTCCTACAAGGAAGCGGCTCACGGCGTGCTGTGCAACACCGTTTCGCCGGCCTTCATCGAGACCGGCATGACCGACGGCATGATGGAAAAGCGCGCCAAGGAACTGGGCGTTTCCTTCGAGGAAGCCATCGAAAGCTTCCTCGACGAAGAACGGCCCGGCATCGTGCAGAAGCGCCGCGGCAAGGTGGAGGAGGTGGCCGCGGCCATTGCCCTGCTGGTGTCCGAACGCGCCTCTTTCATCAACGGCAGCAATCTGCGCGTGGATGGTGGTTCGGTCCAGGCGGTGCAGAACTAAGAAGGGCGGGGCGACTCCTCGGTCGTCCCGCCTTCCTGCCCCTGCTGGCGCCGTACCGCCTCTTCCAGGGGAATGAATTCCACCTGGCGATCCTTGACCACCGGCGGCAGGGTGATGCCCATTGAGACGTAGATGCTGGTGAACATGTCGATGCCCATGTCGGCCGGTTTCACCCAGTCAACCGGCACATAGAGCAGGCCGCCACCCACCGGCACCGGCGCCGAGGGCACCAGCACGGCGTGATAGTGGCGACCATCGATGTCGACCACCGCCGGATTGGGCAGCAATGCCAGCACCGCCACGCCCTGGCCACCGAAGAAGCACCACACCGGACTCATGGCGCGGATGTCCGCCCCGCCTTCCTTGCGGTCGAGCAATTCGACGAAACGCTCGGCCAGGCCATAGAGCTTGCCGAACACCGGAATACGCCGGAAGGTCAGGTTGGCGAACCAGGCCAGGGGGCGGCGCAGACCCAACTTCACTGCGATGCCCAACGGATAGAGCAGCACCAGCAGCACCAGGGTGCCGATGCCGTAGGCGGCCAGGGAGTTGCCGACGAAGGGATGCCCGACCGCCACGAATAGCTTGCCCAGGGTGGTGTTCGGCCCGATCAGCCCGTTGAGGAAACTGACGATCCAGCCGATCAGGGCCAGGGTCAGCACCAGGGGCAGGAGCAGCAACAAGCCGGCCAGCCAGGTGGACACGATGCTTTCGAAACCGCGACGAACGAAGGGCATGCCAAGACTCTATGACTAAAGCGCCATTCTATACGGGTGGCCTAGACCCGGTACCCATGAAGACAGACTTTATGAGCGCTCGGCGTCCTATCGCCAGCCTGGACGTCATAGCCAGCGGCGGTAGAAGCCCGCTTCCTGCTCCAGGGCATCCGCCTGGTTGGCCGCACGACGAAAGCCATGACCTTCCTCGGGATAGCGTCGCACCACCACCGGCACGCCGCGCGCCTCTAGGGCAGCGGCCATGGCATCGGTCTGCGCGGGTACCACCACGGCGTCCTTGAGGCCCTGGAAAAAGATCACCGGCGCCTTGATCCCCGCGGCGTGCAGCAGCGGGGTACGCGCCTCGTAGCGCTGGCGATCGGCTTCGGGATCGCCGATCAGCCAGTCCAGGTAGTCGGCCTCGAACTTGTGGGTGACCTTGGCCAGCGCCAGGGGATCGCTCACGCCATAGAGACTGGCGCCGGCGCGGAACACATCGCGGAAAGCCAGGGCGCAGAGCACCGTATAGCCCCCCGCGCTACCGCCACGGATAAAGGCACGCTGCGGATCGATATGGCCTTGGCGACCCAGGTACTCGACCACCGCGCAGGCATCGTCCACGTCCACCTCGCCCCAACGCAGGTGCAGCGCCTGGCGATAGGCGCGGCCATGGCCGCTACTGCCGCGATAGTTGAGATCGACCACGGCGAAGCCCTGGCGCACCCAGAACTGGATACGCGCATCGAACACCGGATAGGTGCAGGAGGTAGGGCCGCCATGGACGATGACCAGCAGCGGCGGCGGACCGTCCCCGCGGTCTTCGGGCAGATAGAGAAACCCCTGGGCCAGGGCGTCGCCACTGGGATAGCTCAGTCGCTGCGGCGTGACGATGGCGCTCTCCGGCAGGGGCGCCGCACCCCCGGCCAGTACCTGCACGGCGCCACTGTGGCGGTCGATGGCGAGGATCGCCGCGGGGCGGCTCGGGGAGGCGGCGATGCAGTAGCAGCGCTGCTCATCCAGGGCCAAACCGCGAAAGCGGCTGAAGTCCGCGGCCAGGCGCCGCACTTGGCCATTGGCCTGATGCTCACCGAGCAGACCGAAGCCATCTTCCTGCCAGGTCGCCAGCCAGCCGTCGTCGCTCGTGGGCAGCCAGCTGGTGCCGCCCAGTTGCCAGGGCGCGGCGGCATGGTCCGCCGCAGGAGCCGGGGCGGGCGCGAAGCCGGTGGCCGTCTCCCGCCAGGGTTGCCACCAGCCGTGACGATCGCTCAGTGCCCAGAGGCGATTGGCGCTATCGAAAGAGGGCTGCTGCAGCGACTCCTCGGGGTCGGCAGCGATGACCAGGGGAGCGCCCGGCAGGCCCCGCTCGTCCAGGGCGGTGGCCAGCAGGCGGGTCCGGGTCCAGGGCTGATGCGGTCGGTCCCATTCGATCCAGGCCAGCCGGCGACCGTCGGCGCTGGCGCGCGGCGCGGCATAGAAGTCCGCGCCCTCGGCCAGCACCAGGCGGGTTCCCGCGGTATCCAGGGCGACCAGGCGATGGCGTGGCGGTTGCTCTTGGCGATCCTCCTCCACGGCCAGGACCCGGCGGTGCCGCCCGTCCCAGCTCAGATCGCCGTAGCGCAGGTGCGCCGCCCCGGCCAGGCGCTGCGGCGCGCCACCCGCCAGCGGTTGGCGATAGATGCCCTGGTCGGCCTCGTTGACGAACCAGGGACCATCGTCGGCCAGGCACAGCGCGCCGCCGCCATACTCGTAGACCCGGCTGCGCAGGCTGAAGCCCTCCGGCGTCAGGCAGCGCGGCGCCTGGTCGGCCTGCCACCGCCAGAGGCGGGTAGCGCCGTCGACCGGGTCGTACTGGCTCCAATAGAGGCCGCTGGCATCGACCTTGAGTTCGGCGAAATCGATACCGGCGGCAACGGCCTGGGCTGGGGTGAGGGAGATAGACATGGCGACTCCAAAGGCGTTGGCAGTCGTTAGCCTAGCAGCTGGGGGCGGAGAGCAAAGCGGGCGGTGCGCTGCCTGCATGCGGCGACAGGCCAAACCGCTACGACCTGGGCATCGCAAGGCGCAGGACCATCGCCCCCTCTCCCTCAGGGGGAGGGTTGGGGTGAGGGCACTGCGGACTGTTGGGCTTCGCTACGCTCAACCCAACCTACAACAGCGGCCCCTGGCTGGGGCCTACAGAGGCCCCATGACTAAGCTGCCAAACCGGGGTAGTCTGCCAGTTCAGCCGTCATGGCACCCTGCCATGCACCCAATCCCCGTCACGCCCGTCAGCCGTGCCTCTGGCCGGAGGTCGTCATGCCCCGTTCCGTCCTGTCTTGGTCATCCGTCCTGCTGCTGTGCCTGGTCAGCTCTTCGGCCCTGGCGCTGGACCTGAGCCTGCCGCCCAGCCAACCGTCTGCAGCCACCCTGGACAAGCCCGCGCCGACGGCCCAAGCCCAACCGCAGTCCGAGACGTCCAGCCTTCCCGACCTGGGCAGCGATCCCTCCCTCTTCGGCAAACTGCCGAAGGTACATGGCACTCTGGGCTACGGGGTGATGATGGGCAAGGGCCTGCCGAATGGCGTGGAGTCGGCGACCCACCTGGGCCTGGAGACGCAAGCCACCGATCACATCAGCATCGGCCTTGGCCTGACCCAGTGGCAGGGTGGGCGCGTTTTGCCTTGAGGCCATGGGGGCTTCCGCAAGGATTTACCCTGGCTTGGCAGCGCCTTTTGTCCGCATCGATGGATCGCCTGGGCAGCGTTGCGCCTTAGCCTTATAGGACCTGTTTCGGTCGCCGGCCAAAGAGCGAAAAATCATCCACCTCTTGGGGGGGCGACTGGCAGAAGCAACCGCCCTAGAACAACCCCAACTGCTCCCCCGGCGGCGCGAACTGACTGCAATCCAAGCCTTCGCCCTCCCGCCGTTCCAGGCCGAAGCGCCGACGTGCCAGGCGAAAGCGCTGCGCCAGCAACTCGGCGAACTGGCCTTCGCCCTTCATGCGGATTCCGAAGCGGCTGTCGTAATTCTTGCCGCCGCGGGACTGGCGAATCAGGCTCATCACATGGGCGGCGCGTTCGGGAAAATGCGTCTGTAGCCATTCCTCGAACAAGTCGGCGATCTCCAGTGGCAGGCGCAGCAGGGCGTAGCCAGCCGAGCGGGCGCCATGGTCGCGCGCCGCTTCCAGCAGAGCTTCCAGCTCATGGTCGTTGATCATGGGGATCATCGGTGCCAGCAGCGCGCTCACCGGCACCCCGTGCTCGTGCAGGGTGCGCATGGCTTTCAGGCGGGCCGAGGGGGTCGCGGTACGGGGTTCGAGGATGCGCTTGAGGTCGTCATCCAGCGTCGTGAGGCTGAAGGCCACCCGCACCAGATTGCGTTCGGCGAGCTGCACGAACAGATCCAGATCGCGCAGGATCAGCGCGCTCTTGGTGATGAGGGTCACCGGATGGCGATAGCGCAGCAGGATCTCCAGCGCCTGGCGGGTCAGTTGATACTGCCGCTCGATGGGCTGGTAGCCATCGGTATTGATGCCCAGGGCGATGGGCTGTGGCTGATAGCCCGGCTTGCCCAGTTCCGCTTCCAGGCGCTCCGCCAGGTTGGTCTTGGCGATCAGCTGCGTCTCGAAATCGATACCCGGCGACAGATCCCAATAGGCGTGGGACGGGCGAGCGAAGCAGTAGATGCAGCCATGCTCGCAACCCCGATAGGGATTCACCGAGCGGTCGAAGCCCACGTCCGGGGACTGGTTGCGGCTGATGACTGTCTTTGCGGTTTCCTGGCGAACGCTGGTGGTGAAGGTCAGCGGCGTCGCCTCTTCGTACCAGCCATCGTGCTCGGCCTCGCTGCGGGTCGCGGTGAAGCGATTGTGCGGATTGCTGGCAGTACCACGGCCGCGTGGTGGACGTTGGGGCTGGGTCATGACCAGATCTCGATATCTGTATTTTTATACAGTATATGGCCTGGCCGAGCAGAACAAGTCTCTAGCAGAACAGCAGGATGAGAGGTTGGTCGCCAATCGCGAAAGTACCGTGCTAGAGGGGTTTTCAGCGAATTGTTTTGGCGGTATACGCATTGCAGTCCCGGCATGGAGCTGGGCCCCCGACGAAGGAGTGTCACCATGTCCGGCAAACCCGCTGCCCGTCTTTCCGATACCGATGCCTGCCCGCTTACCGGCCACGGTCCCAATCCCATCGCCAGTGGTTCGCCCGATGTGCTGATCAACGGCCTGCCCGCCGCCCGGGTTGGCGACAGCACCGCCTGCGGCGACGTCATCGTCCAAGGCAGCGCCACGGTATTCGTCAATGGCCAGCCCCTGGCCCTGCTCGGCAGTGCCACCGCCCACGGCGGCGTCATCATCAGCGGCTCCGGCGATGTGCTGGTGGGCGATCAGGTCAGCCAGGCGGCTTTCATCCCGCCCTCGCCGATGCCTGGCTATTACGACGAGCACTTCGTGCTGCACGACGAAGTCACCGGTGCCCCGCTGGCCGACCGCGCCTACCGGCTGCGCACCGCCGGCGGCCAGGTCATCGAAGGCCGCACCGACGACCAAGGCCGCACCCGCGCCCATACCGCCGCCCAGGCCGAGTCGCTATCCGTCGACTTCGAGCCCCAGACCGCCATCGTCATCGGCTGAAGACACTGCCATGCAGCCCATCACCTCGACCGCCACCCTCACGCCTACCACGCAGCGCCAGGGCGTCAAGGTCCAGACCCGCCCCTTCAAGATCACCGACATCCCCGATGCCATGGACAAGATGAACTGGCCCGTCGCCGCGGCTTTGATGCGGCATTGGTTCAATGGCAAGCCCTGGCCGGATACGGTGGATGGAGGAATGAGTGCTGAGGTGAAGAGACATGATGCCTGGCCAACAGAAGAATATATCGAGGAAACAATCGTCAAGATGGACTGGGTTCTCCAGTTTTCCGAGTCTCGTGACGCCTGGCATGCTTTGAGAGGGTTGTGGTTTAGCGAAAGTGCCCAGGCCTTTATGAAGGTTAATTTGGCAAGAAATTTTTTCGGGATGGCTAACGGCCTTTACCCGGTTGCCTTTAAGGGCAAAGCAAGCGCGGCAGAAAAATTCGGGAGATTCAACACTCAGCCAGTTGTATTTGCTAATTGGGATATTTCTTCGCTAAGTGAGTTGCGAGGTGCCTTAGCGAATTTCAATATGAGGGTGGCGGGCGAAGGCGACGTTTTAGTGAGCGGAAATCGCTTGCGGTTTGAAGTGAGGCGTTTGGCTTTTTATATAGAAGATAGTTATGATTTTCGCGTTCCCTATATGTGGTATAGCCAGCCGTTAGGTTTTTGGGGGTTTGAAGGTATGGCGAACAGTGTTGCAGAGTTGATGGCGCGAAATGGACGTCTACATATAGGCTTCAGCGAAGGTTCTATCTCTGTCGCTGAGGTACAGGCACGTTATGCAGATTTTATGTCTAAAAGATTTTTTCTAGTTACTAACTCGGATTTCGCTGAGTATAGGGCTAACTCTGGGAATGGTGGAGATTTTAGAATTTTTTCGGATATAAAATACGAGAATTTGCCTAGGGCGATAGTTCTTGAGGTCAATCGGTGAGGGCGCTCAGGTTATTTTTTTTCGTTGTTGCTCTATTCGCTTTTATGCTTTTCCTGGAGGCTTGGCGAATCATAAATGCTCCTGCGGACTACTCAAGAGATAGTCCTTGGGGAGATTACAAAGTGGAAAGTGTTTGGATATTCACTCCATTGCTTCCTTCTTTTAGTTTAGGCTACATGCGATTTGTTAGAAAGGATTCTGGAGCGGCTTATCGTTCGCCATTCTTCAATCAGGACGCGTTGGAGATGGGAGTCTATGAGAGTCAGGAGTCTATCGGTATGACTTCCATGACTTTTTCAAAAGTCGACCATCGAATAGAGTTGCATATGAACGGCTGGTGTCCTGTTTGGCTGAATTATTTGATTAGCAACGTGGACTATTCTTCAACAGGGGATGGACGGTGTGGGATTCTTAAATCAGATTGATTACTGAATCCTTGCTCTGTATTTCGCAACAGCTCAGCGGCCACCCATGCAGCCGCTGAGCCCCTTCCTTACAACACCGAGATGGGGTAGTTGAGGATGATGCGGTTCTCGTCGAAAGAGCCGCTGGCGCTGTAGTCGCGTCTCATGGTCGAGTTGCGCCAGCGGATCAACAGCTTCTTCAGCGGACCGCTCTGCACCTCGTATTGCACCTCGGACTCGCGGCCCCATTCCTTGCCGTCGGTGATGGTGCCGGTATGGACGTTGTCGCCGCTCAGGTAGCGGTTCATCAGCGTCAGGCCCGGCATGCCGAAGGCGGCGAAGTTGTAGTCGTAGCGGACCTGCCAGGAGCGCTCCCGGGCATTGTCGTAGCTGGAGTTGTAGCTGTCGTTGCCCAGGGCACCGCCGCTGGTGCCGTTGACTCTCATCCAGGGGCTGTCGCCACTGACGCGTTGCAGACCGACATAGAAGGTGCCGCCGCCCTGCTTGGCGGAGAGCAGCGCATAGGCGGTGCGGTTGTCCAGGGCGCCGGCGCGCGCGGAGCCATCGTCCTCGCCGATGAAATAGCCGAGGTTGGCGCCCAGGGTCCAGCTGCCGACCGGCTGGTAGTGGATCAGGTTGATGAACTTCTGGTGGTAGATGTCTTCGAGTTGGGCGTACCAGAGGCCGATCTGGGTGCGTTTCTCGTTGAACTTGTATTCGCCGCCGACGAAGTTGAAGCGGTCGGAGGTGGCGTTGGCGCGGCCCTGCATGAACATGTCCTGCATGCTGGCGTCGTTGCGCGGGCTGTTCTGGCGCATCTGGCCGCCCCAGAGTTCCAGGTTCTGGATCTCGGCGGAATGGATCTGGGCGCCCTGGAAGGTCTGCGGCAGCGAGCGGCCATCGTCGGATCTCAGGATCGGCAGGACGGCGAACCATTCACCGACCTTGATATCGGTCTTGGACACCTTGGCCTTGGCTGCCAGGGCCAGACGGCCGAAGTCCTTGGCCGGTTCGTTGCCGGCGTGGGTCGGCAGCAACTGGGTGCCGTAGGTGCCAGCGCCACCATCGAGCTTGACCGAATACAGGCCGAGCGCATCGATGCCGAAGCCGACCGGGCCCTGGGTGTAGCCGGAGGTCAGGCCGAAGATGAAGCTCTGGGTCCATTCCTCGGCCTTGTTCTGTGCAGTGTAGGCCGGATCGACGAAATTGCGATTGAAGTAGAAGTTGCGCAGGTTGAGGTTGGCCTTGGTGCCGTCGATGAAACCGCTGTCCGCGGCCCACAGCGAACCGCTGCTGGTCAGGGCGGCGAAAGTGGCGCAGGCGCGGGCGAACCGGCCGGAAGCGAGGCGAGTGCTCATGGGTGTTCCTTGTTCTTGTTGGTAAGGGGTGCCCTGCCGGCGTTCAGTCGGCATCTGAGAAGGGCGGGGTAAGGCGGCGTGGTGGGTGGTGCTAGGAGGGGGAGGGCAACATGGTGGATTCCTTTCTTATTTGAATTATTGGAAAGCAAAGACCGAAGCGATCGGCTGCGTAGTTATATGACAACGTACTTCTTGCGGCAAGCGGATCGGGATAGCCTGTTGGAGCCCTCGCCAGGCAAGGGCTCCAGGCAGGGTCAGACGCTAGCTTTCAGGCTGTCCTGACGCGCCGTGTCGTAGGCGTGCTTGTCCATCTGCTGGGCGCCGGGCTTGCCCAGTTCGCTCATGGGCACGCGGTAGGTTTCCGGCGACAGGTAGGCGGCCAGGGCCGACAGGCAGGTCACACCGAAAGCCAGGCCACCGACCACGATCCAGATGTTGTCGGTGCCGGGCGGAGCGACCAGGGCGAACAGCGCCGGCAGCAGGGCGGTGAGCATGGTGCCGATGTTCTGGGAGATGGCCATGGCCGAGACGCGGTAGCGGGTCTGGAATTGCTCCGGGTAGAAGCTCGGGAAGACCGCGTTGTAGCCCTGGTAGACCACGCCCCACATCAGCAGCGACATGCCGAAGGCCAGCGGCAGGTTGTGGATACTGATGGCATAGAGGTAGCCGAAGGCCAGCAGGCCGGAACCCAGGGCGCCGCCGATCATGGTCGGCCGCCGGCCGATACGGTCGGACAGGTTGCCGACATAGGGGATCACCAGTACCGCGACGATGTTGCCCACCACGGGTATCCACAGGTAGACGCTCTTGTCGAAGCCGATGCCATAGGCTGGCTGCACCGCATAGGCCGCGCCGAAGATGGTGGCCACCACCGGGATCACGTTCATCAGCGCCATCAGCGCGACCAGGATCATGGACTTCCAGCTGGTGCTGAGGGCTTCGCCGATGGGGGTGCGCTTGGGCGCAGCCGCCGTCTCGGCCTTGGCCTCTTCCTTGACGAAGGCAGGAGTCTCGTGGACCTCGCGGCGGATGATGAAACCAGCCAGCAGGACGAAGGCGCTGAGCAGGAAGGGAATGCGCCAGCCCCAGCTGTTGAAGGCATCGGCGGGCATGAAGTAGGCCAGCGGCAGGAACACCGCGGCGGCCATCACCTGACCGGCTTGCACACCCTGCAGGGTGAAGCTCGCGTAGTAGCCCCGCCGGCCGAAGGGCGCGTGTTCCAGCACCATGGAGCTGGCACCGGAAATCTCACCGGCCACGGCAAAGCCTTGGATCAGACGCAGCACCACCAGCAGGATGGGGGCGAGGATGCCGATCTGGTGGTAGGTGGGCAGCAGGCCCACGGCCATGGTGGCTATGCCCATGAGGAACATGCACAGCAGCAGGACGTTCTTGCGGCCGCGGGTGTCGCCCCAGTGGCCCAGCACGAAGGCCCCCACCGGACGCGCCAGATAGCCCACGCCGTAGGTGGCGAGGGAGGCGACGATGGCGATCTTGGGATCGGTGGAAGGGAAGAAGATCTGCGGGAAGATCAGCGCCGCCGCCTGGGCGTAGATGAAGAAGTCGTAATATTCGAGTGCCGAGCCGATCCAGCCACTCGCGGTGGCTTTCTTGGCTTGGGAGCCGGTCGTAGGGGAGGCGGTATTGGCCATGGTTGTCTCCGGAATTATTGTCAGGCCAGGATGGAGTTCGGCGACGCGCACGAGCACGCTCGATCGGCGCAGGTCCGAACTAGGTAGAACGGGGCGTAGGGACTAGCCTGCCCGTCGCCGACTGGTCACGGATGGACGACAGGCGAGACGGGGAGCGAAGGATAGCGTGGATAGCTGGGGCATGGACGCACACTCTTGTTTGTCTTGTTATGGTCGACGCGGTAGAAGCGACGAGCGCAGGAGGCTCTGGAATTCATAGTGCGAGTCGTCGCTGCGGCTGGTCAATTCGCTGAACGACCAACTGTTCGATCAGCGAACAGAAACTAACCGGTTCGTACATAATCCATTGTTGGGCTGGATGGCGCCGAGAATAATCGTCCGCAGACCCGACGAACCAGATCTTCTCCGTGGCGGTCATCCGACGGAGACGACCGTTCACTACAGGAGCTTCGGCATGCTGCGTTCCATCGCTACCGTATCCATCAGTGGCACCCTGACCGAAAAGCTCGAAGCCATCGCCGCGGCGGGCTTCGACGGCGTGGAGATCTTCGAGAACGATCTGCTGTATTCCGGCGCCAGCCCGCGCGAGATTCGCCAGCGCACCCAGGACCTGGGCCTGGCCATCACCCTGTTCCAGCCGTTCCGCGACTTCGAAGGCGGGCGCCGTGAGCGCCTGCAGCGCAACCTCGACCGCGCCGAGCGCAAGTTCGACCTCATGCAGGAACTGGGTACCGACCTCATCCTGGTGTGCAGCAACACCGCCGCCGATAGCCTCGGCGACGAGCGCCTGATCGCCGACGATCTGCAATTGCTGGCCGAACGCGCCGCCCTGCGCGACCTGCGCATCGGCTACGAAGCCCTGGCCTGGGGCCGTCACGTCAACACCTGGCAGCAGGTCTGGCGGCTGGTGAAGGAAGTCGACCATCCCAATCTCGGCGTGCTGCTGGATAGCTTCCACACCCTCTCCCTGGGCGGCGATCCGGCCGGCATCGCCCAGATCCCCGGCGACAAGATCTTCTTCGTGCAGATGGCCGATGCGCCGCTGTTGCAGATGGACGTGCTGGAGTGGAGCCGCCATTTCCGCTGCTTCCCGGGCCAGGGCGAATTCGACCTGGGCGGTTTCCTCGCGCCCATCCTGCAGACCGGCTACCAGGGCCCGCTGTCGCTGGAGATCTTCAACGACGGCTTCCGCGCCGCCCAGACCCGTGCCACCGCCGCCGACGGCCTGAGGTCGCTGCTGTACCTGGAAGAGCAGACCGCCGCCCGCCTGCAACGCGAGGAAACCCCGGTGGCCGCGCCGCTGTTCGCCCCGCCCCAGGCGCCGCGCCTGGAGGGCACCGAGTTCCTCGAGTTCGCCGTGGACGACGCCCATGGCGCCGAGTTGGCGCGTTGGCTGGGCAAGCTGGGTTTCGCCCAGGCCGGGCGCCACCGCTCCAAGAACGTCAAGCTGTTGCGCCAGGGCGAGATCAACCTGGTACTCAACGCCGAACCCTATTCCTTCGGCCATAACTTCTTCGAAGCCCATGGCCCCTCGCTGTGCGCCATGGCGTTGCGGGTGCCGGATAGCCACGCCGCCCTGGAGCGCGCCCAGCAGTACCGGGCGCAGCCCTATCGCGGCCTGGTGGGGCCCAACGAGCGGGAAATCCCGGCGGTACGGGCGCCCGATGGCAGCCTGATCTATCTGGCCGATCGCGGCGCCGACGGTCGCAGTCTCTATGACACCGACTTCGACGTCAGCGCCGGCGCCAGCGGCGGCCTGGGGCTGACCCATGTCGATCACGTGGCCATCGCCCTGCCGGCCGATGCCCTGGACAGCTGGGTGCTGTTCTACAAGAGCCTGTTCGACTTCAGTGCCGACGACGAGGTGGTGGTCCCGGACCCCTATGGCCTGGTCAAGAGCCGCGCCCTGAAGAATCGCCAGGGCAACGTGCGCCTGGCATTGAACATCTCCGAGAGCCGCAACACCGCCATCGCCCGGGCGCTGTCCAGCTATCGTGGCTCCGGGGTGCATCACATCGCCTTCGCCTGCCAGGACATCTTCCAGGCGGTGGAGCAGGCCAAGGCCGCCGGGGTACCCTTGCTGGAGATCCCGATGAACTACTACGACGACCTGGGGGCGCGCTTCGATTTCGATGACGACTTCCTCAGTCGCCTGGCCTATTACAACGTGCTCTACGACCGCGACGCCCAGGGCGGCGAGCTGTTCCACGTCTACACCGAGTCCTTCGCCAATCGGTTCTTCTTCGAGATCCTGCAGCGCAAGGACTACAGTGGTTATGGCGCGGCCAATAGCCCGGTACGCCTGGCGGCCATGCTGCAGGCGCGCCAGGGTCGGCCCGCCCCCGCGGAGTTTTGAGCGAGGCGGGCACCCTGCGGGTACCCGCGTATCCGGAACGGCGTCGGTTGGGCGCCGCTCCCATAACAAGAGTCATAGCCTATGCAGGACACCCCGGCGCTTGCGCCCACGCTCCGTACGCCGCGCAAGAACAATCCCGAGAAAACCCGCCAGACCATCCTTGCCGCGGCCGTGGCGGAATTCGCCGACCAGGGCCTGAGTGGCGCGCGCGTGGACGCCATCGCCGAGCGTACCCACACCTCCAAGCGGATGATCTACTACTACTTCGGCAGCAAGGAGGGGCTGTATCTCGCCGTGCTGGAAAAGCTCTACAGCGATGTCCGCGCCACCGAGGCGCAATTGCCACTGGACAGCCTGGCACCGCTGGAAGCCATCCGCCGCCTGACCGAATTCACCTTCGAGCACCATCGCAGCCACGACGATTTCATCCGGCTGGTAAGCATCGAGAACATCCACCGCGGCCATCATCTGGCCAGTTCGGCGACCATCAGCAGCCTGAATCTGTCGGCGCTGGAATCCATCCGCCGCATCCTCGAACGCGGCGAGGCCAGTGGCGAAGTCCGTGCCGGCCTTGATGCCGTGGACGTCCATCTGCTGATCAGTGCCTTCTGCTTCTTCCGCGTTTCCAACCGCCACACCTTCGGTCTCATCCATCGGGTGGATCTGGATGACGAAGACTCGGTACGCCGGCACAAGGCGATGATCGGCGATGCGGTGGTGGGGTATTTGAAGCCCTGAGTTGTGGCTTGCTGGGTAGGTTGGGTTGAGCGCAGCGAAGCCCAACAAGACGTCGTCATCTCGCACAAGCAACGCCGTATGGGGCTTTCCTTAGAGCCATTTTCAAGCTCGAAGGAAAGAGCCTCTAGGCTACTGAGCGGCCCTCTCCCAAAGGGAGATGAGGCGCCCGGCCAGGCTGCGGCGGCGTGCTTTACATCGAGCGCCAGAGTGCCCTGTGGCTATCAGGAACCTAGCGCCCTAGTGGCGGCCCTGCACCCAATCAACCCCCTCTCCCTCGGGGAGAGGGCTGGGGTGAGGGCAAACCCTGGTACCCCAGCCAAACCCTTAAAGCACCGGCATCCCGCCCGTCACCGGCAGCATGGCGCCGGAGATGTAGCTCGCTTCGTCCGAGGCCAGCAGCACATAGGCCGGGGCCAATTCCACCGGTTGGCCTGGGCGACCCAGTGGGGTGCTGCCACCGAATTGCTCGGGCTCATCGGGCTTCATGGTACTGACGATCAGTGGCGTCCAGATCGGCCCAGGGGCCACGCTGTTGGCGCGGATGCCCTTGTCGCCGAGCAGTTGCGCGAGACCCGCGGTGAAGTTGGCGATGGCGCCCTTGGTAGCCGAATAGGCCAGCAGGGTCGGCGGGGCGATGTCGGCGTTGATCGACGCGGTATTGATGATGGAGCCGCCGCGTGGCATGTGCTTCACCGCCGCCTGGGTGATGCGGAACATCGCATGGATGTTCACGTTGAAGGTATGCACCCATTCCTCGTCGGGGATCTCGTCGAGGCTGTCACGCACCTGCTGGAAGGCAGCGTTATTGACAAGCACGTCGATACGGCCAAAGGCTTCGACGGTCTTCTGCACCACGTCAAGGCAGGTCTGGCGGTCGACTAGATCGCCGGGCAGCAGGACTGCCTGGCGTCCGGCCTCGGTGACCAGGCGGGCGGTCTCGCGGGCATCCTCATGCTCGTCGAGATAGGCGATGGCGACATCGGCACCCTCACGGGCGAAGGCGATGGCCACGGCGCGACCGATGCCGCTGTCGGCACCGGTGATCAGCGCCGCCTTGCCCTTGATGCGACCCGAACCGCGATAGGTCTCGGCGCCGCTGTCGGGGCGTGGGTCCATGTGCGCTTCCGAACCGGGGAAGGTCTGGGGTTGGGGTTTCAGTGGGGGCTTGGGATGGTCGCTCATGGGGACTCCTTGGAGGTCAGGAAGAGAATTCGATGCCCAGGTCGGCCAGCACCGCTGGGCCGTAACCGGCAGCTGCCAGGGGCGCCTGGATGTCCTGTTGCAGATCGGGCACGTAGCCGATCAACAGGTCGGCCGGGCCGGTAAGGCGGATCTCGCCCAGGTCGGCCGGTAGCAGCAGGGATTCGGCGGCGCCGAGCATGCCGCTCCAGCCGGGCGCCTCCAGGCGCACCGGCCGGCCGACGTTGCTCAGCAGGCGCGCGCTGCTGAAACCATAGTCCAGCGGTGGCGCACCGGCGCCGGCCAGGCGCCAACGTTCCAGGGCGAAGTGCTGGCAAGCGGTGCACAGCAGGCGGTCGTGACCGTCACCCAGGGGCAGACGCAGACCGGGTGTGACTCGCGGATCAGCGTCCAGGTCCAGCTCGTCCAGCAGGGCTTCGATGCCGGCGCGCCATTCACCATGAGACAGGGGCTCGCCATCGGTCATGCGCCAGGGCATGGCGTGCTGCTGGATGTCCGAGGTCTGTTCGATCTCGTAGATCAGGGTGCCGGGGCCGAAGCTGTGCAGGGTGCCGCCGGGGACGAAGAAGGTCTCGCCGGCGCGTACCGGCAGGCGGCGCATCACGGCGTCGTAGTCCTGTCGCAGCAGGGCGTTGCGCACGCCGTCGCGGGTCTGGCTAGGCTTGAGGCCCACCAGGGCAGTGGCGCCCGGTTCGGCCCAGAGGATGTGCCAGGCTTCGGTCTTGCCGTTGGGTTGGCATTCCAGGCGCCGCGCGGTGGCGTCGTCGGCGTGCAGGTGCACCGGCAGGCGACCGCTACCGTCGATGAATTTGGTCAGCAGGGGAAACCAGGGCCCCTGCCAGCCGGGGGCGACCAGTTGATCGGGATGAGCTTCTACCACCTCGTGCAGACTGCGCCCGGCGAGGGGCCCTTCGAGCACCGTGGCGCTGCTGCCCGGCACATCGCTGATCTCCCAGGTCTCGGCGATACGACCGGGCGGCAGGCCGCGCTTGCCGAGGCGCTCGGCGATCTCGTGGCCGCCGAACACATGGGTGCGCAAGGGGGTGGATAGACGCAGGGGATAGCCGAGCATCGGGGGGACTCCAGCGACAGGAAAGGCCCCGGCAGGCGCCGGGGCCAGGGCATCATAGAATCGGCTTGCCGCCGGTGACGGCGATGCGTGCGCCCGAGGTGTAGCTGGATTCATCCGAGGCCAGCATCACGTAGACCGGCGCCAGTTCCACCGGCTGGCCGGGGCGGCCGAGCGGGGTATTGCCACCGAATTCCTTGACCTGCTCGGGCGGCATGGTGGACGGGATCAGCGGGGTCCAGATGGGGCCGGGGGCTACGCTGTTGGCACGGATGCCCTTCTCGCCGAGCAACTGGGCCAGACCCGCGGTGAAGTTGGCGATGGCGCCCTTGGTGGTGGCATAGGCCAGCAGGGTCGGCCGCGGCATGTCCGAGTTCACCGAGGTGGTGTTGATGATGGAGCCGCCCTTGCCCATGTGCTTCACCGCCGCCTGGGTGATGCGAAACATGGCGGTGATGTTCACATCGAAGGTGTAGACCCACTCGTCGTCGGGAATCTCGTCGAGGGTCTCGTGAGTCATCTGGAAAGCGGCGTTATTGACCAGCACATCGAGGCGGCCGAAGGCGGCCACGGTCTTGTCCACCACCGCCAGGCACTGCTCGCGCTGGGACAGGCAGCCCGGCAGTAGCAGGGCTTCACGCCCGGCCTCGCGCACCAGGCGGGCGGTGTCCTCGGCGTCTTCGTGCTCGTCCAGGTAGCTGATGGCGACATCGGCGCCTTCACGGGCGAAGGCGATGGCCACGGCGCGGCCGATACCACTGTCGCCACCGGTGATCAGCGCCTTCTTGCCGGTCAGGCGGCCGGAGCCCTTGTAGCTTTGCTCTCCGCAATCCGGCAGCGGATTCATGCGCGACTGCAGGCCGGGAACCTCCTGCTGCTGTTCGGGCATGGGGGCTTTGGGGAAGTCGGTCATGAAAGAATCCTCTTAACTAGGTGCCTGTCAGTACCGACAGG
The DNA here is from genome assembly GCF_006384975.1 of Pseudomonas oryzihabitans. Classification (NCBI taxonomy): domain Bacteria; kingdom Pseudomonadati; phylum Pseudomonadota; class Gammaproteobacteria; order Pseudomonadales; family Pseudomonadaceae; genus Pseudomonas; species Pseudomonas oryzihabitans. Next base: position 2,796,460 of record NZ_CP021645.1, on the reverse strand, counting down.
CCACAAGCGGCGAGGGTTCGAGATCCGGGACGGGCGGTGCAGCGGCGCTAGCGCGGCGCCGGTTCTGCCCAGCGCGGCGGCACGGTGGGCTGCCAGGCAACGAGGGCGTCTAGCAAGGCATTGGGCGAGTCTTCTACCTGCAGCATGGCGCGGTGCGGCGCGGCGACGAAGCCCTGGGCCACCAGATGATCGAGGAAGCCTTCGAGCTGGGCATAGAAGCCATCGACCTCCAGCAGGCCCATGGGCTTGGCGTGGTAGCCGAGCTGGCCCCAGGTCCAGACCTCGAAGAGTTCTTCCAGGGTACCCAGTCCGCCGGGGAGGGCGATGAAGGCATCGGCCAGTTCCGCCATCCGCGCCTTGCGCGCGTGCATGCCATCGACCACTTCCAGGCGGGTGCAGCCGGTGTGGCCTAGTTCGGCGGTCTTGAGACTTTGCGGAATGATGCCGATCACCTCGCCACCGGCGGCCAGGGCGGCATCGGCGACCACGCCCATCAGGCCGACCTTGCCCCCGCCATAGACCAGGGTGAGGCCGCGCTCTGCCAGGGTGCGACCAAGTTGCGCGGCGGCTTCCTGAAAGACGGGAGAGGCACCGGACTTGGCACCACAGAAGACACAGACGGCTTTCAGCGACATGGGGACTCCTCGGCAGGCAAAACGCCTAGCCTAGCCGCCCGATCCGCCGGATCAAAGCACCGTCATCGCGCGAGGAAAGCTTCTTCCGGCGCATTGCCGCTGGCGGCCTGGGCGTAGCTGGCGAACAGCTCGTGCAGCAGGGCGGTGAGGGTCATGGCGGGCATCCTTGGCTGGCGAGAGGTGCAGCCATGGTCGCAGGCACCTGGCGTGAACGCCCGGCAAAGGTTTCGATGGAGCCGATAGAGCGAAGCGTGCCACGCGCTTGCCAGGTCTGCCGGAACCCGCCACCCTCGCATCGGTCTGACTGGCGACTTTCACGCATCCGGAGGGTTCATGAAATCTAAGTTGTTCGCTGCGGCGCTGTTCGCACTGGGAAGTACCGGCGCCTGGGCCGCCGACAGCTGTACGACGCAAATCGAAGCCGGCGATCAGATGACCTATAGCCGCGCCTCCATCCAGGTCCCGGCGTCGTGCAAGACCTTTACCGTCGAGTTGATCCACAGCGGCAGCCTGCCCAAGAACGTGATGGGCCATAACTGGGTACTGACCCGCTCCACCGACGCCGCCGCGGTGGACGCCGCCGGCATGAACGCGGGTGAGGCCAAGGGCTACCTGCCCGAAGGCGACGAACGCATCATTGCCCATACCAAGATGTTGGGTGGTGGCGAGAAGGATTCGGTGACCTTCGACACCAGCGCCTTGGAGGCGGGCAAGGAGTACACCTTCTTCTGCTCGTTCCCGGGGCACTTTGGGTCCATGCGGGGGGTGTTGCAGCGGGGGTAGGGGGAGGGTGTGGCGGTCGACCGTGGCATTCCGACTCTTGAGCAGGAGACTCCTGTAGGTTGGGTTGAGCGTTAGCGAAGCCCAACTTATGGCACCATTGCCAAGACTTCTTGGTGTCTTAGTTGTTTATCCTGCCTTGCTGATACCTCTTGTTTCGCCCACCCGGGCGACTCACTTTTTTCAGTCGCGACTGCGCGTCCCGGAAAAAAGTAAGCAAAAACGCTTGCCCCGGACATCCGGCCCTCCGCTGCGCTGCGGGTCCGCTCACGCCAGTGCCGTTCCGGGGTCGGTCCAGATGGGCCGTCCCTGGCCCACTTGACCTCTCGCCGCATCCATGCGGCTCGACCCACTCCACGACGCTGGCGTTCGCCCTCCTGAACGGGGCGATTCGCCAGCCTGAAAGTTTTGGTTGAATAACCCGTACCCCGTAGCGTGGACAACGGCGCAGCCTTGTCCACTGATGGTTTCGGTGCCCACCTGTGGAAAACGCTGCGCGGTTTTCCACGCTACGAATCGCGATGGCCTCTCTGCAAACGCTCCCAAAGTTTCAGGCTGGCGTCCCGTCCCCGTCAGAGAGGCCGAGTGCAGGTGTTGCGGAGGGGGATGCGAGGCAGGACGCCGAGCAAGGCGCGAGGGGCAGGAGGCCCCTTCGTGCCGTGCCCCTGGAGCGGCACCGGAGCGAGGGGACCCGGAGCGCAGCGAAGGGCCGAAACGTGGGGCAAGCGTTTTTGGTTACTTTTGTCCGGGGCGCGCAGCCGCGATTGGCAAAAGTGACTCGCCCGGGTGGGCGAAACAAAAACTCTCCAAGCACTCAATAAGCAGCCATGGCTCCAACTAAACAAGCGTGAGGCCCTGCAACGTTGGGCTTCGCTCCCGCTCAACCCAACCTACCGGCACCCTGACCTCAACCCTTCGCCAACTCCACCTCAATCGCCTCCACCAACCGCGGATCATCCGCCGTCACATCAGGTGCAAACCGACCCATCACCTCACCATTGCGCCCAATCAAGAATTTCTCGAAATTCCACAGTACCTCAGGCTTGGGATTGGGGCTGCCGCCGCGGCTCAACATGCGCTCACGGAACGGGCCGTCGCCGGTGGCGTCGGGCTGGGCGCGGGTCAGTTCGTCGTAGAGCGGATGCTTGTCTTCGCCCACCACGCTGAGCTTGGCGAACAGCGGGAATTGCACGCCGTAGGTGAGGGTGCAGAATTCCTTGATCTCGGCGTCGCTGCCGGGCTCCTGCTGCTTGAAGTCGTTAGCGGGAAAGCCGAGTACTTCCAGGCCGCGCTCGCGCTGGGCCTCGTAGATGCGTTCCAGGCCTTCGTACTGGTTGGTGAGGCCGCACTTTGAGGCGACGTTCACCACCAGCAGCACCTTGCCCAGGTAGCGTTCCAGGGTCAGGGTTTCGCCGTCGATGGATTGCAGCGGCAGTTTCATCAGGGTCGTGGTCATGGTCGGCGTCCTCGGGGAGAAGCGACCAGCCTAGCGCAAAAGCGCCGCCCGGGTGGGCGGCGCCTGTCGCTCGGGCGAGGGATCAGCGCTTGAGCTTGACCACGTCGCCGGAGACGGTGGTGGTGTAGCCGTTCAGGACCCAGGCCCAGAACCAGTTTTCCTGCACCTGGGTGTTGATCAGGGCATCGCCACCGCGGGACCTGATGGCCGCGTTCTGGGCGCGCACGAAGCGGTCGTTCTGTTGGATCGGGATGACCTGGAACAGCATGATGCCAGTGGCCTTGCCTTCGCCATGGCCGATGACGGTGTACTGCGACGGGTCCAGGTTCTGCGTCTTCATCGCGGTGCCGGTGCAGCCGGTGACGGCGGCGGCGAGGGCGAAGGAAGCGGCGAGCTTGGCGAAACGTTGCATGAGGTGACTCCTTTTCTGGTTGGCAGCGTCGGACATCGTTTCCCGACGGTCTGCACTCTAGCAGTGCAGTGCGCCAGGCGAGCACCGTTCACCCCGGCGATAGAACCGCTCTTCCTGTTATCAGGTGATAGCACCTCGATCTAAGCCCAGGTGGCCCGAGCTGCTACCATCGCCGCCTTTTCGTCCGGCGGCCGCGCCGGGCGCCGCTTTGGAGAACCATTGTGAATCTGCCTCTCGTCCTCAACCTCGTCGCCTTCGTCGTGCTGCTCGGCCTGTTGGCTCGCACTCGCAATACCGGCTGGAGCCTGGCCGTGCGCGTCTTCATCGGCCTCGTCCTGGGCGTGGCCTTCGGCCTGGTGCTGCAACTCCTCTACGGGCACGACGCCCCCGTGCTCAAGACCTCCATCGGCTGGTTCAACCTGGTCGGTAACGGCTACGTGCAACTGCTGCAGATGAGCATCATGCCGCTGGTGTTCGCCTCCATCCTGGGGGCCGTGGCGCGATTGCGCGAGGCCTCGTCCATGGGCCGCATCAGCCTCTTGACCCTGGGTACCCTACTGTTCACCACCGCCATCGCCGCCTTGGTCGGGGTGCTGGTGACCTGGCTGTTCGGCCTCAGCGCCGAGGGGCTGGTGCAGGGCGCCCAGGAGACCGCGCGCCTGACCGCGCTGCAGAACAGCTATGTCGGCAAGGTGGCGGACCTGTCGGTGCCGCAACTGCTGCTGTCCTTCATTCCGAAGAATCCCTTCGCCGATCTCTCCGGTGCCAATCCCACCTCCATCATCAGCGTGGTGATCTTCGCCGCCTTCCTCGGCGTCGCCGCCCTGCGTCTGCAGCGTGACGATCCGGTCCGCGGCGAGAAGGTGCTGGCCGGTATCGACGTGCTCCAGGCCTGGGTGATGAAGCTGGTGCGCCTGCTGCTGCAACTCACCCCCTATGGCGTGCTGGCGCTGATGACCAAGATGGTCGCCACCGCCAGTCCCCAGGACGTGCTCAAGCTGGGCACCTTCCTAATCGCCTCCTACCTGGGCCTGGCCATCCTGTTCGGCGTGCATGCGCTGCTGCTGACCCTGAGCGGCCTGTCGCCGGCGCGCTTCTTTCCCAAGGTCTGGCCGGTACTGAGCTTTGCCTTCACCAGCCGTTCCAGCGCGGCGACCATCCCGCTGAACATCGAGGCCCAGACCGAACGCCTGGGCGTGCCGCCGGCCATCGCTAGCTTCGCTGCCTCCTTCGGTGCCACCATCGGCCAGAATGGCTGCGCGGGCCTTTATCCGGCCATGCTGGCGGTGATGGTCGCCCCGACGCTGGGCATCAACCCCTTCGATCCGTTGTGGATCGCCAGCCTGGTGGGCATCGTCACCCTGAGTTCGGCGGGCGTGGCCGGTGTGGGTGGCGGCGCCACCTTTGCCGCCCTGATCGTACTGCCGGCCCTGGGCCTGCCGGTGACCCTGGTGGCGCTGCTGGTGTCCATCGAGCCGCTGATCGACATGGGCCGCACCGCCCTCAACGTCAACGGCGCCATGACCGCCGGCACCCTGACCGCCCGCTGGATGGGTCAGTTGGACAAGGCCGCCTACGACCGTGACGACCGGGCGGAAGCCCCGGCCGCGCCGGTGGGGCGTGGCTGAGCCCAGTCAGTCGTGATGCGAACCGCGGATAGTTAGGCGCTGGTGGTGGGCCGAATGCCACTCCAGCGCTCGCATCACCCCGACAGCCAGCAGAATGCCCAGAGCGTAGGCCACCAGGTTCTGCCAGGAAAATACCTGGCCGAATACCAGGTGGCCGAGGATGGAGTGGCGTAGCTCCACTAGCCAGGGCGTCTGCCAGAGCTTAAGGACTTCGATACCCCAAGCCGAGGCCAGGGCGAGCACTAGGCGCTGCCGTAGGGGCCTGAGTGGCAGCAGCAGGCCCCAGCCGAAGAACACCATGGCCGCCCAGAGCACGTCGCCGGGGTACTTACCCGACGACGCGACCGCCCCGGGCAGGCGTGAAGCCAGGCCCAGGACGATGCAGCTCAGCATGCTCAACAGCGCAAATAGGCGCGAGCTGATAAACGTTGTGTCAATCATTTCGTCGGGTTAGGCGCCCTTTGACGGCTCAGCTGACAGCGAGGTGTGCTGCGATGAGACTCGCCTTCCCATCATGGTTATCTATTTTCATCTAAAGGCCTCCAGAGCTATCAGCCAGGCATCGAATCCACGGCACGCTTCTCGTAGTCGCTCAACACCTATTAGCTTTGCGATGTCCGGACCGTGAGTCGTCTTGCGATAATCACTGTGTTGTTCCAGGCGTTTAGAGGGCGCGGTTTGCGGCGAATCGTTTATCCGCTCCGGATCACCACCGAAGCGGGTGACAATTTGGGTAGCCCAACTCTCCAGAGCTGGGCTTTGTAGCGTTTGAGCAATAGCGGTGGGAGAGGAAAACAAAATACCTTCAAGCTCATACATCTGCACGTATGGAAGGAAGCGTTGCTGAATGTTCGGTGCAGCTGCTTGCAAAAGTCGATTTTCCAAGGTCGCCTTTGTCTCGCCGGGCTGTCGTCGTTTGAAACCGTAGAAATCATAGAAGGTGGAAACATAGTCGAAGCTGTTAGCTAGTTTCTTGAGCTCCCCAGCGACCTTGTCGACGCTTACATTTCCGCCGATCGATATCGGGCACAAAAATTTGCCGCGCTCCTGCATATAAGGAACTAGCACTGCCTTAATGAGGCGCTCTTCGGTGGGGCCTTCCACCGAAATACCTATCCTCACCATTCGGGGCGGCCTCCAATCAGATTCTTCGCCCAAAGATCACCGGTACCATAGTCCTCCAGCCAATGAGCAAGCCCGTCAGCGTCGAGGCGCTTGAACGTGGATACTCCACGCTCTTGATCGACGACAATAAAGTCCTGCGGCTCGAAGTGATTGGCGAAAACCACCGACTGGGTTGAGCAAATCACCTGATTGTGTCGGGCAACGGATTTCAGCATTTCTGCCAATACGTCCAAGGCGGCAGGGTGTAGGCCGAGTTCAGGCTCATCCAGTACTAAGGTTTTGGGCCGCCACTCACGGGGTTGCAAGAACAGCGTGGCCAGACAAATGAAGCGCGCGGTTCCGTCAGATAGTTGATTGGCCGAGAACGGATTGTCGTGATCGCGATGCAGCCAACGTAGAAGAATAGTTTCTTCACCAGCAGCTCCACGAGGTTGGAGATAGAAATCGTGGAAAAAAGGCGCTACGGTTTTAATGGTGGCGACTATGTCATTGTAGCTTTGCGGAAATTCATGTCTAAGTCGATAGAGAAAGGCTGCTAGATTTCCCGCATCGGCATGCAGGAAATCCGTGGCTTCCAGAGGGGTCGATTGCTTGAATGAGGCCGTCGAGCTGGTGTCATGAAAATGATAGATGCGACAGTGTTGTAGATAATCGCGTGTATATTTTCGAACATAGGCGCTGGCAGCCTCGGAGCCTGGCAGCAAGCCGCTTTCTCCTAGCTTCCCCTTTATCGTCCAGGATTTTTGAGATCCCGAATATGTGCAATATTCTTTTTCGAAAAGCAGGGTGTCGGTATTGGGGCTGTGCACGAGTTCGGCGTGGTAACCATTTTGGCCCACATCCAGTTCAATCAGGATGCTTGATGTCTGTTTCGTACCAAAGTGGAAGAAAGTATTGGCGTAGCCTTGCTGCTCTACATAGGTTTGAAGCTTGCCTTGGGCTAAATTCCGCAAGAATGTGAAAAGGGAAATGAAATTCGATTTCCCTGCACCGTTGGCGCCGATCAAGATATTGATGGCGCTCAAATCGAGATCGAGGGATTTGATCGATTTGAATCCCTCGAGCTTAATGTGGTGAAGGTGCACGCTTTGGTCAGACATGGCTGAGCTCGTTACCGGTAGCTGTTCATCTCGCGGCAGTATCCTCGCTTGCTCCAGGCTATAAAAGCTCGCCACATCGGCCAAACCGTCAAAACAGGAAATACCGTTGCGCCATCGGCAGCACCTCGGCCGGTTCGCACCAGAGCAACTGGCCGTCGGCCTTGACCTGGTAGTTCTGCGGATCGACCTCGATGGTCGGCAGGTAGCCGTTGTGGATGAGGTCGCTCTTCTGCGCGGTGCGGCAGCCCTTGACCACGCCGATGCGCTTCTTCAGCCCCAGTTGCTCGGGCACCCCGGCGTCGAAGGCGGCCTGGCTGATGAAGGTCAGGCTGGTGTCGTGGAGCATGCCGGCGTAGCTGCCGAACATGGGGCGGTAGTGCACCGGTTGCGGGGTGGGGATGGAGGCGTTGGCGTCGCCCATCAGGCTCGCGGCGATGGCGCCACCCTTGAGGATCAGCGTCGGCTTCACGCCAAAGAAGGCCGGACGCCAGAGCACCAGGTCGGCGAACTTGCCTACCTCGATGGAGCCCACCTCGTGGCTGATGCCGTGGGTGATGGCCGGGTTGATGGTGTACTTGGCGATGTAGCGCTTGACCCGGAAGTTGTCGTTGCCGGCGCCGTCCTCGGGCAGCGGGCCGCGCTGCTTCTTCATCTTGTCGGCGGTCTGCCAGGTGCGGGTGATGACCTCGCCGACGCGGCCCATGGCCTGGCTGTCGGAGCTGATCATGGCGAAGGCGCCGAGGTCGTGGAGGATGTCCTCGGCGGCGATGGTTTCGCGGCGGATGCGGCTCTCGGCGAAGGCCACGTCCTCGGCGATGCTCGGGTCCAGGTGGTGGCAGACCATGAGCATGTCCAGGTGCTCGTCGATGGTGTTCCTGGTGAAGGGCCGCGTCGGGTTGGTGGAGCTGGGCAGCACGTTGGGGAAGCCACAGGCCTTGATGATGTCCGGCGCGTGGCCGCCACCGGCGCCCTCGGTGTGGTAGGTATGGATGGTGCGGCCCTTGAAGGCGCCCAGGGTGGTCTCGACGAAGCCGGACTCATTGAGGGTATCGGTGTGGATGGCCACCTGGATGTCGAAGCGATCGGCCACCGCTAGGCAGTTGTCGATGGCGGCCGGGGTGGTGCCCCAGTCCTCGTGCAGCTTGAGACCGATGGCGCCGGCACGCACCTGCTCTTCCAGCGGCTCGGGCAGGCTGGCGTTGCCCTTGCCGGTGAAGCCGATGTTCATCGGGAAGGCGTCGGCGGCCTTGAGCATCTGCGCCATGTGCCAGGGGCCGGGCGTCACGGTGGTGGCATAGGTGCCGGTGGCCGGGCCGGTGCCGCCACCGATCATGGTGGTGGTGCCGCTCATGAGCGCCTCTTCGATCTGCTGCGGGCAGATGAAGTGGATGTGGGAGTCGATCCCGCCCGCGGTGAGGATCATGCCCTCGCCGGCGATGACCTCGGTGGCGGCGCCGATGGGGACGGTGACGTTGGGCTGGATGTCCGGGTTGCCGGCCTTGCCGATGGCATGGATGCGGCCGTGCTTGAGGCCGACGTCGGCCTTGACGATGCCCCAATGATCGACGATCAGGGCGTTGGTGATGACGGTGTCGACCACCTCGGCGGCGGGCAGCTGGCTCTGGCCCATGCCGTCGCGGATGACCTTGCCGCCGCCGAATTTCACTTCTTCGCCGTAGACGGTGTGGTCGTGCTCGACCTCGATCCAGAGCTCGGTGTCGGCCAGGCGCACCCGGTCGCCGGTAGTGGGGCCGAACATGTCGGCATAGGCTTGGCGGGAGATTTTCATAGGCGTGAATCCCGAATAAAGGTGGTCCGGTTGGCCCTCACCCCGACCCTCTCCCAGAGGGAGAGGGGGAAGAGCGGGAGCTCGGTGTCTGTTCTTGGGCCCCCTCTCCCCTGGGGAGAGGAGCGCGTAAAAGGCGAAGAGCCCGAGCGGCCCTACAACTTGCCCATCACCCGCCCGGCGAAGCCGTAGACGGTACGGGCGCCGGCCAGCTCGACCAGCTCCACCTCGCGGCTCTGCCCCGGCTCGAAGCGCACGGCGGTGCCGGCGGCGATGTTCAGGCGCATGCCACGGGCCAGGGCGCGGTCGAACACCAGGGCGTCGTTGGTCTCGTGGAAGTGGTAGTGGGAGCCCACCTGGATCGGTCGATCACCGCTGTTGGCGACGGTGAGACTCAAGGTACGGCGGCCGGCGTTGAGTTCGATCTCGCCGTCCTGGATCTGGTATTCGCCGGGGATCATGGGCGTTGCTCCAGCATGAGTTGCATGAAGGTGAGGTCCAGCCAGCGACCGAACTTGGTGCCGACCTGGGGCATCTGCCCGGTGGTGAGGAAGCCCAGGCGTTCGTGCAGGCGGATGGACGCCAGGTTGCCGCTCTCGATGGCGGCCACCATCACGTGCTTGTCGCAGGCGCGGGCGCGCTCGATGAGCACCGTCATCAGGCGCGGGCCGATGCCCTGGCCGCGCTGGTCGTTGCGGACATAGACCGAGTGCTCGACGGTGTGGCGGAAGCCATCGAAGGGCCGCCAGTCACCGAAGGACGAGTAGCCGACCACCTCGCCGCTGGCGTTCTCGGCCACCAGGATCGGGTAGCCCTGGTCGGCGCGCAGGTCGAACCAGGCCTGGCGGTTGGCCAGGTCGACGAGGTTGTCGTTCCAGATCGCCGTGGTGTTGGCCACGGCATCGTTGTAGATGGCCAGGACCGCCGGCAGGTCGGCGGGGGTGGCGTCGCGGACGATCAGGCTCATGCTGGCTTCCCTAGGCAATGGGTTGGTGGACGGTGACCAGCTTGGTGCCGTCGGGGAAGGTGGCTTCCACCTGGATTTCCGGGATCATCTCCGGAACGCCTTCCATGACCTGCTCGCGGGTCAGCAGGGTGGTGCCGTAGTGCATCAGCTCGGCCACGGTACGACCGTCGCGGGCGCCTTCGAGCAGGGCGGCGGAGATCAGCGCCATGGCTTCGGGGTAGTTGAGCTTCACACCGCGCGCCAGGCGGCGCTCGGCCACCAGGCCGGCGGTGAAGATGAGCAGCTTGTCTTTTTCGCGGGGCGTCAGGTCCATGGGGTGTTCCGGTTGGCAGGTTCGGTCAGGGGATATCGGTCGATCATCGCGGCCGCGGGCCGCTCCTACAAGAGCGCGGCGGCCTCAGGTACTCCAGATCCGGGGCGGGACGGCGGCGCGGCCGAGTAGGGCCGGGCGCAGCAGGCGCCAGACTTCGATCAGCCAGGCGCGGGCCTGCAGAGTTTCGGCGGCCAGGCAGCGGGCGACCACCAGGCCGGGCAGTTGGGTGAGGTCGCCCCGCACCGGCAGCTTGAGCTCGCGGCAGCGTTCCAGGGTGTCGGCGTCCAGGGTCCCGGTGATCAACAGGGTGGCGAACACCGGTTGGCCGGCGAGGCCGATGGGCGAGTCCAGCAGGCGATCCGCGCCGACCAGACGCTGGCGTTCGTACCATAGCGGGAGGCCATCGCGGCGGACGTCCAGATGCGCCTGGAACAAGCCTTCGGCGAAGCGCTCGGCACTGGCCGGGCGACCCAGGGCGACGATGTCCCAGTAGCAGAGGCGGGCGTCGCCCTCCAGGTCGATGCGGGTGGCGAGATGGGCCTGGGCGCCGGAGAAGACGATGGTCTCCTGGGGCAGCCACTCCAGGGTGGCGCCGGCGGCGACGCGCAGGTCGATCTGCTGGTGCGCCGCGCTGTCGGCGCGATACCACTTGGCCGCGCCGGGGCTGGTGAGCTGGGCCCAGGCGGTCTCGCCGACGCTGACCTCGATATCCAGCCGATCACCACCGGCAATGCCGCCTGGGGGATGCACCAGGATGTGCTGGCAGACCTCGGGGCCTTCGGCGTGGAGGTGCTTCTGCACGCGCAAGGGGCCGAGGTGGCGGCGAGTGGTGGGGCGCGTCCAGTCGCCCTGGCGGGCATAGGCCAGCTCCAGGCGCGCCGGCCAGGCCGGGGTGAAGAGGGCAGGGGGCAGGGCGGAGGTCATCGTTTGGGTGGGTTCGTTGTTCTGGTTGGGGCGGTTTGGGGGAGTGCCTTGCAAGAATCTGACCGGTTGGACAGAGGTTGTCTTTCAGCTGGGTATTGTGGAGGTGTTTGGCTGATTACCGAGTGCTTTGATGGTTTTTGTTTTGTCCATCCAGGCGCATCACTTTCACCGCTTCGGTAGGTTGGCGCTGAGCGGGGCGAAGCCCAACGTTGCGATGGCACAGAATTGCTTTTATTGGTGCCTCAGCTGCTTACCGAGCTTTGCTGATACCTCTTGTTTCGCCCACCCGGGCGACTCACTTTTTTCAGTCGCGAAAAAAGTAAGCAAAAACGCTTGCCCCGACCATCCGGCCCTGCGCTGCGCTCCGGGTCCGCTCACGCCAGCGCCGTTCCGGGGTCGGTCCAGATGGGCCGTCCCTGGCCCACTGGACCTCTCGCCGCATCCCTGCGGCTCGACCCACTCCACGACACTGGCGTTCGCCCTCCTGAACGGGGCGATTCGCCAGCCTGAAAGTGTTGGTTGAAGAGCCCGTAGCGTGCACAACGGCGAAGCCTTGTCCACTGATGGCTTAGGTGCCCGCCGGTGGAAAACGCTGCGCGGTTTTCCACGCTACGAATCGCTCTGGCTTTGCCTGTAAACACCGTAGTCTCAGGCTGGCGCCCCGTCCCCGTCAGTGAGGCCGAGTGCAGGTGTTGCGGAGGGGGATGCGAGGCAGGACGCCGAGCAAGGCGCGAGGGGCAGGAAGCCCCTTCGTGCCGTGCCCCTGGAGCGGCACCGGAGCGAGGGGACCCGGAGCGCAGCGGAGGGCCGAAACGTGGGGACAGCGTTTTTGGTTACTTTTGCCGCGATTGGCAAAAGTGACTCGCCCGGGTGGGCGAAACAAGAGCCACAAGCAAACCACGATAAACAGCTAGGGCAACGATAAGCCAGGGCATCACTGTCAACCACCACCTCGTTGGGCTTCGCTACGCTCAGCGCCAACCTACGTGTGCCGCTGCCAGCGGCGTCAAATCCAGCCTACGCCTGCTGCCGCCATTGCCTCGGACTCACCTGAAACCACCGCCGAAACGCCCGCGAAAAGGCGCTGGTCTCCGAGTATCCCAGCAGCGGCGCTAGGTCGGTGACCGGTAGCCGCTGCCGCAGGTAATGCTGGGCCAGGTCTCGACGAACGCCCTCGACCAGGGCCGAGAAGCTCGCCCCCTGATCGCGCAGGCGGCGTTGCAGCTGGCTGGTGGAGAGGTCTAGGCGCTGGGCGATGGTCTCCAGGCTGGGCTCGCCCAGGGGCAGCGCCAGGCGTACCGAGGCGCGGACCTCTTCGAGCAGTTCCACCTGCGGCAGGCGCTGGCCGAGTTGGCGGATGGCGTCCTGCACCACCAGTAGGAGCAGCGGGTCGTGGTCGGGCATGGCCCGGCCGTGCAGATCGGCCTTGGGTACCAGCATGGCGTTGCAGGGGTGGCCGAAGCTGACCTGGGCATCGAACAGCCGGCGGTGTTCGTGCCAGCCCTCGGGACGCGGATGTTCGAACTGCACCGCGCGGGGCGCCCAGGTTGGGCCGAGTACATGGCGCAGGAGGTTGAGCAACATGCCCAGGGTCAGCTCGGCGTCCTGGCGGCGGGCGACGATGGCGCCATGGCGTACCTGGTAGTCGAAGCGCCAGCAGTCACCGGCATCCACCAATTGGATCAGGGTGCTGTGCTGGTGGAAGGGAAAGGCAGCGGCGAAGTTTTGCAGCGCTGCCTCGGCAGTGGGCGAGCAGAGCCCCACGTAGCCCAGCAGACCTAGCCGCTGCGGTTTGAATTGCTGGCCATAGTGCAGGCCGAAATTGTCGCAGCCGGACTGAGCGGCGGCCTCTTCCAGCACCCGGCAGTAGTTGCCCAACCCCAAGCTGAGCGTGGGGTGCTGCAATTGCTCGGGATCGATGCCGGCAGCGCCGAAGATCCGATCCACGTCGCCGCCGTGGCTGGCGATGACGGCATCCAGCCCGCTGGCTGCGGCAGAGAGTACGCCGAGGTTGCGCGACGGTGAGGTCAGGGCGGCGAAGCCAGAGTCGGCCAGGGGCATGGTATGGATCCGTAGGGGTGTCGGCACGAATGAAGCAAAGGCTGTGCCCCGGGACGGATATCCGTAGCCAGCGAAGGGCAAGAGGCCGATGGTTTCCGGCTATTACGGACTCCGCTATGCCTCGTCGTGGGGCGTGCGAGCGTGCGACGCACCGCTGTGGTGCGGTCTTGCGTAGCACCCTGGGAAGCGAGGTAACGCCGACTTGACCTGAAGTCGCATCAGGTGCGCTGACCGGTCAAGTCGGCATGGCCTTGTGCCCTTTAAGCTCGAAAAAGCCGGGCATCGCGGGACCGCGGTCGCCCATTCGCATCTTGTCGCTACAAGGGGAGTGGCCTGTCATGAGCAACGAGAAACTCAAGCCGACCCTCGGCACCCTGCATCTCTGGGGCATCGCCGTGGGTCTGGTGATCTCCGGGGAATACTTCGGCTGGAGCTATGGCTGGGGCGTCGCGGGTACCCTGGGTTTTCTGATCACCACGCTGCTGGTGGCGGTGATGTACACCTGCTTCATCTTCAGCTTCACGGAATTGACCACCGCCATTCCCCACGCCGGTGGGCCCTTCGCCTACAGTCGGCGGGCCTTCGGCCCCGTCGGCGGCACCATTGCCGGGATCGCCACGCTGATCGAGTTCGTCTTCGCCCCGCCGGCCATCGCCATGGCCATCGGCGCCTACCTCAACGTGCAGTTCCCCTCGTTCGATCCCAAGCTGTGCGCGGTGGCGGCCTATTTCATCTTCATGACCCTGAACATCGTCGGGGTGAGCATCGCCGCCACCTTCGAGCTGGTGGTCACGGTGCTGGCGGTGATCGAGCTGCTGATCTTCATGGGCGTGGTGGCGCCGGGCTTCAGCCTGGTCAACTTCACCAGCGGCGGCTGGGCCGGTCAGGACCAGTTCTCCCTGGCCGCGGTGGGTGGCATGTTCGCCGCCATTCCCTTCGCCATTTGGTTCTTCCTCGCCATCGAGGGTGCGGCCATGGCCGCCGAGGAAGCCAAGGACCCCAAGCGCACCATTCCCAAGGCCTATATCGCCGGCATCCTCACCCTGGTGACCCTGGCCATCGGCGTGATGATCTTCGCTGGCGGCGTGGGTGACTGGCGCGCCCTGTCCAACATCAACGATCCGCTGCCCCAGGCCATGAAGGGCGTAGTGGGCAACAGCTCGATGTGGCTGCACCTGCTGGTGGGCATCGGCCTGTTCGGTCTGGTGGCCAGCTTCCACGGCATCATCCTCGGCTATTCGCGGCAGTTCTTCGCCCTGGCCCGCGCCGGCTTCCTGCCCCATGGCCTAGCCAAGCTGTCGCGTTTCCAGACCCCGCACCGCGCGGTGCTGGCCGGGGGCGTGGTGGGCATCGCCGCCATCTTCAGCGACGGCGTGATCAGTCTGCAGGGCATGACCCTGACCGCCGCCATGATCACCATGAGCGTGTTCGGCGCCATCGTCATGTACATCATGAGCATGCTCAGCCTGTTCAAGCTGCGTCGCAGCGAGCCGCATCTGGAGCGCACCTTCCGCGCCCCCGGCTATCCCGTGGTGCCGGCCATCGCCCTGGTGCTGGCGGTGGTCTGCCTGGTCGCCATGGTCTGGTACAACACGGTGATCGCCAGCGTCTTCGTGGTGCTGATGGTGATAGGCGCGCTGGTCTGCGGTCTCAGCCGTAGACAGGGCAACATCGCCCCAGACGCCGCCTTCGGCGAGGCGTGAGAGCCTGTTCAAAGTCTGCTCGTGAGCCTTTGAACAGGCTCTGAGCAGCGTAACCCGAGGAGGTAGCATGAGCGGTTTCCAGCACAGCGTGGGCGGCCAGACCTGGCGCTTCGCCGATCTCAAGGAGCTGTTGGCCAAGGCGACCCCGGCACGATCCGGGGATGTCCTGGCCGGGGTCGCCGCCGCCAGCGACGTGGAGCGGGTGGCGGCGCAGATGGCCCTGGCCGAGGTGCCGCTCAAGCACTTCCTCAGCGAGGCGGTGATTCCCTACGAGGCCGACGAGGTCACCCGGCTGATCCTGGATAGCCACGACGCCCAGGCCTTCGCCCCGGTCGCCCATCTCACCGTGGGTGGCTTTCGCGACTGGCTGCTGGGCGCGGCGGCGGACGAGGTCAGCCTCGCCGCCCTGGCGCCGGGGCTGACCCCGGAGATGGTCGCCGCGGTGTCCAAGATCATGCGTATCCAGGACCTGATCCTGGTGGCGCAAAAGGTCCGGGTGGTGACCCGTTTCCGCAACACCATCGGCCTGCGCGGGCGGCTGTCGACCCGCTTGCAACCCAATCACCCCACCGACGATCCGGCCGGCATCGCCGCCAGCGTCCTCGACGGTTTGCTCTACGGCAACGGTGATGCGGTGATCGGCATCAATCCGGCCACCGACAGTACCAGCGGCATCTGCGAACTGCTGAAGATGCTCGACGCGGTGATCCAGCGCTACGAGATCCCTACCCAGTCCTGCGTGCTGACCCATGTCACCACTAGCATCGCCGCCATCGAACGCGGCGCGCCGGTGGACCTGGTGTTCCAGTCCATCGCCGGTACTCAGGGCGCCAACGAAAGCTTCGGCATCAGTCTGGCGCTGTTGCAGGAAGGCTTTGATGCCGGGCTGTCGCAGCGGCGTGGCACCCTGGGCGACAACCTGATGTATTTCGAGACGGGGCAGGGCAGTGCGCTCTCCGCCGGGGCGCACCATGGCGTCGACCAGCAGACCTGCGAGGTACGCGCCTACGCCGTGGCGCGTAAATTCAAGCCGCTGCTGGTGAACACCGTGGTCGGCTTCATCGGCCCGGAGTATCTCTACAACGGCAAGCAGATCATTCGTGCGGGGCTCGAAGATCACTTCTGCGGCAAGCTGCTCGGCGTGCCCATGGGTTGCGACATCTGCTACACCAACCATGCCGAAGCCGACCAGGACGACATGGACATGCTGCTGACCCTGCTGGGCGCGGCGGGCATCAACTTCATCATGGGCATCCCGGGGTCGGACGACGTGATGCTCAACTACCAGACCACCTCCTTCCACGACGCCCTCTACGCCCGCCAGGTGCTGGGTCTGCAACCGGCGCCGGAATTCGCCGCCTGGCTCGACCGCCTGGGCATCCTGCGCCTGGAGAATGGCCGCTTCCGTCTCGGCGAAGGCTTGCCGGCGCCGTTCCAGCAAGTGTTGGCCCAGTTGTAGGAAGGATCGCGGCCATGCCGGTGTGGCGATGCGGCCTTATCGCGGCCATGGGCCGCTCCTACAGGCCTACTCCGTACCGCGTAGGAGCGGCCGCATCGGCGGATCGCCATGGCCGCGATGAACCTAATAGCTCAGGAGTCTCCCCATGAACCCCAACGACACCGCCCGCCCCGATCCCTGGGCCGAATTGCGTCGCCTTACCCCGGCGCGTATCGCCCTCGGCCGTGCCGGTACCAGCCTGCCCACGGCGGCCCAGCTGGACTTTCAGGCCGCCCATGCCCAGGCGCGCGATGCCGTGCACCTGGCCTTCGACCATCAGGCGCTGCGCGAAAGATTGGCTGCCCAGGGTCGTGAGACCCTGGTGCTCAAGAGCGCCGCGCCGGATCGCCACACCTATCTGCAGCGTCCGGACCTGGGCCGCAAGCTGTCCGAGGAGTCCACACGAGCGTTGCAGGCCTACGCCACCGAGCACCCCGAGGGCTTCGACGTCGCCGTGGTCATCGCCGACGGTCTCTCCGCCCTGGCGGTCCATCGCCATGCTCTGCCGTTTCTCGAACGCCTGGCCGACCAGGCCCGGGCCGAGGACTGGCGCTGGGCGCCGGTGACCCTGGTGGAGCAGGGCCGGGTTGCCGTCGGTGACGAGATCGGCGGACTGCTCAAGGCGCGCCTGCTGGTGATGCTGATCGGCGAGCGCCCAGGGTTGAGTTCGCCCGACAGCCTCGGCCTCTACTTCACCTACGGTCCCAAGCCCGGCCTCAACGACGCCTATCGTAATTGCATCTCCAACGTGCGCCTGGAAGGCCTCGCCTACGGCCTGGCGGCGCACAAGCTGCTTTATCTGATGCGCGAGGCGGATCGGCGCAAGCTGTCCGGCGTGCAACTCAAGGACGAGGCCGAGGTGCCGCTGTTGGAAGGCGCGCAAGAAAATGCCCGGATCGGCAATTTCCTCACCGACCACTGAGGGCCACGCCCTGCCTGAGGTGCCTCAAGGTCACTTCAGGCTGGCGTGAGCGTCTTGCGCAGGAAATACCGCGCAAAGCCGGGCGGATAGTCCGCCAGCTCGCCGAACAGCTCATAGCCCAGGCGTTCGTAGAAGCCGCGGGCCTGAAATTCGTGGGTATCGAGCCAGGCACCGTGGCAACCACGGCTGATGGCTTCGGCCTCGGCGCGCAGCAGCAACTCCCGCCCGGCGCCCTGGCCACGCACGGCTTCGTCCACGGCCAGCAATTGCACCGTAAGCCAGCCATAGCCGGTGTAGCCCCAGAGCCCGCCCAGCGCCTCGCCGCCACGGGTCAGGGCGATGACCAACGGACGGTAACCGCTCGGACCCGCCTGGGCTTCGTTGTAAAGGCGCAGCGGTGCGCCGATGGCCTGGCGCAGGTCTTCCCGCGCCTCGTCGGTGAGATGGAATTCCAAAGGCGCTAAGGCCATGACGCCGTTCTCCACGAGGCTGTCGATGACAGCTTGATCTGTAGGGGCGTGACCACTGGGTTCTGCTGCTTTCCCCGATGCGTCTCTGGGGTAGCATGAGCTTTTGCCCGGTCGTGGTGAAGCATGGATAGACGCGAAGGTCGTGCCCGAGTCGGAACGCTGGAACTGGCCTACGAGGACTGGGGTGATCCCGCCCATCCACCGCTGCTGCTCATCATGGGCTTCGGTGCCCAATTGCTGCTGTGGCCGGAGGGGTTCTGCGAAGCCTTGGTGCGTCGGGGGCTGCGGGTGATCCGCTTCGACAACCGCGATATCGGTCAGTCGTCCCGGCTGAGCTGGTCAGGCGGGCGAGCGCCTTCGCTGTGGCCGGTGCTGGGACGGGCGCAACTGGGCAAGACCAGCGTGGTGCCCTATCGTCTGGACGCCATGGCTGCGGATGCCGTGGGCCTGCTCGATCACCTGGGCATCGAACGTACCTTTGTCCTGGGTGGCTCCATGGGCGGAATGATCGCTCAGATCTTGGCTGCCGATTGGCCGCAACGGGTGGCGCGCCTTGGCATCCTGTTCTCGTCCACCAATCAGCCGCTGTTACCGCCGCCGTCGTTCAAGCTGCTCGGCAGCCTGCTGCTGCGCCCGCCGGCCGATCTACCGCTGGAAGCTGCCATCGCTCGGCAAAAGGCCCTGTTGCGCGGCATCGAGAGTCCTCGTTACCGGCAGAGCGAGGCCGATCTCGAGCGGCTGGTGCAGCGCATCCTGGCGCGGGGCGTGGATGTGGAGGGAGTGCAGCGCCAACTGTTCGCCCTGCTCGGCAGCGGCGACCTGCGCCCCTTCGCCCGCCGCATCCAGGCACCGACCCTAGTGGTGCACGGAGCCTGCGATCCACTGCTCAAGCCAGCCTGCGGCCGGGCCGTGGCGCGGGCCATTCCGGGAGCGCGCTTCGAGCGCATCCCGGACATGGCCCATGACCTGCCGGCACCGCTTTGGCCGCGGCTGAGCGGGCTGTTCGCCGATTTCTTCCTGGCGGATCAGTAGCTCAGACGCTTGGGCGTGGCCGCAAACCTTCGATGATCAGGGTCTCGAGACTCTGCAGTGCCTCGTCGAAGAAGTCCGGATCGAGCAGGCTACGACCGCAGAGGGCCTGCACCTGCACGCGGAAATCCGCGTAATGCTGGGTAGTCGCCCAGATGCTGAAGATCAGGTGGTGCGGATCCACCGGTGCCAGCTTGCCGGCGGTGATCCAGGCGCGGATCACGCGGATCTTTTCGACCATCAGGTCGTGCAGGTTGCTCTGCAACTCCGGGAGCAACAGGGGAGCGCCCTGGATCATCTCCAGGCAGAACAGCCGCGACTCGGCCGGGCGGTCACGCGCCATCTCCAGCTTATGGCGCAGGTAGCCGCGCAGGGCCTCGATCGGCTCCTGGTCTTCGCTGAAGGTGCGCAAGGGGCTCAGCCAGGTGGTGAGCAACTGGCGCAAGACCGCCAGGTACAGCTCTTCCTTGCTGCTGAAGTAGTAGAGCAGGTTGGTCTTGGACACGTCGGCCTGCAAGGCGACCTGATCCAGGCTGGCGCCATGCAGACCGAGGCGGGAAAAGATATCGAGCGCTGCACTGAGGATTTGCGCCCGCTTGGCTTCGATCTGGCGTAGCCGCCGCTGCTGGGCAGCTGGGCTGGGCTGGCGGGGTTTGCGTGCTGGGGAAGAATCGCTGGCCTGACTCACGAATTGCTCCTTGGGCCTTATCAACATCTGACACATGCCAGCCGCTTGCTCAGCGGGAAAGGAAGTCTTTCAAGCACGGTCGTTCGCATTCGCACCATCCTGGTGACGAATCTCTGGCGAGCACCGGGGTGCCGCCAGTTATTGAACTTTAGCATGTCGAGGACCTGTTCATGCCCCAGATTCGGGCAGCCCGCACAAACTGGGTGCTCTAATTCAGACTAAATGGTCCATGATTTTTCCGAGATGATATTCAAGTGCTTGATCGAATTGGATTTTCAAGACTTGGCAAGCTTTCTGCTCCGATCCTGCAGTCACAGCGCCTCCGGGTGCGTTCCGACTCTTGACTGCGGGAGAGTGCGAGCGATGAACATCGGTGTCTTCATTCCCATCGGCAACAACGGCTGGCTGCTCTCGGAAAACGCCCCCCAGTACCGTCCCACTTTCGAGTTGAATCGCGAGATCGTGCAGCGCGCCGAGCACTACGGCTTCGACTTCGCTCTGTCGATGATCAAGCTGCGTGGCTTCGGCGGGAAAACCGAGTTCTGGGACCACAACCTGGAATCCTTCACCCTGATGGCCGGGCTGGCGGCAGTGACCTCGCGCATCAAGTTGTTCGCCACCGCCGCGACCCTGACCCTACCGCCGGCCATCGTCGCCCGCATGGCCTCGACCATAGATTCCATCTCCGGTGGGCGCTTTGGCGTCAATCTGGTCACCGGCTGGCAAAAGCCCGAGTACAGCCAGATGGGCCTCTGGCCGGGCGATGACTTCTTCGCCAATAGATACGGCTATCTCGGCGAGTACGCCCAGGTGCTGCGCGATCTGTGGGGCACCGGCCAGTCGGATTTCAAGGGCGCGCATTTCCAGATGGACGACTGCCGGGTGAGCCCCCAGCCCCAGGCGCCCATGGAAATCGTTTGCGCCGGTTCCAGCGACGCCGGCCTGGCCTTCGCCGCCGAGCACGCCGACTACAGCTTCGTCTTCGGCAAGGGGGTGAACACGCCCAAGGCCTTCGCCCCGGCGGTGGAACGGCTGCAGGCGGCCACCGCCAAGACCGGTCGTGACGTCACCTCCATCGCCCTGTTCATGATCATCGCCGCCGAGTCCGACGAGGCCGCCCGCGCCAAGTGGGAACACTACAAGGCCGGCGCCGACGAGGAGGCCATCGCCTGGCTGGGCGCCCAGGCCGCCGCCGATACCAAGTCCGGCAGCGATACCAACGTGCGCCAGATGGCCGATCCCACCTCGGCGGTGAACATCAACATGGGCACCCTGGTGGGCTCCTTCGCCACCGTGGCGCGGCTGCTCGACGAGATCGCCGAGGTGCCCGGTACCAGCGGGGTGCTGCTGACCTTCGACGACTTCGTCCAGGGCGTCACCGATTTCGGCGAGCGCATCCAGCCGCTGATGCACAGCCGCCGCCATGTCGACTTGCTCAAGGAGAGTGCCTGATGAACGCTGTGGAAACCTTGGCGGGCTATGCCCTGCCTGCGAGCGACGCCGAGGCCCTGACCCTGCCGGCACGGCCCGAGCCGCTGCGGCTGAAGGCCAGCGAGACGGCGCTGATCGTGGTGGACATGCAGAACGCCTATGCCAGCCCGGGCGGCTACCTGGACCTGGCCGGCTTCGACGTCTCGGCCACCGGGCCGGTGATCGAGAACATCGCCTCCGTGGTGGAGACCGCCCGAGGCGCGGGTATGCAGGTGGTCTGGTTCCAGAACGGCTGGGACCCGGAATACCGCGAGGCCGGTGGCCCCGGTTCGCCCAACTGGCACAAGTCCAACGCGCTCAAGACCATGCGCAAGCGTCCCGAGCTGCAGGGCCAACTGCTGGCCAAGGGCGGCTGGGACTACGCCCTGGTGGACAGTTTGCAGCCGGCGGCAGAAGACCTGGTGGTGCCCAAGACCCGCTACAGCGGCTTCTACAACACCAACCTGGACAGCCTGCTGCGCGCCCGTGGCATCCGCAACCTGGTGTTCGTCGGCGTCGCCACCAATGTCTGCGTGGAGTCGACCCTGAGGGATGGCTTCTTCCTCGAATACTTCGGCATCTGCCTGCACGACGCCTGCCACCAGGCTGGTCCGCGTTCGGCCCACGAGGCCGCGCTGTTCAACATCGAGACCTTCTTCGGCTGGGTCGCCAGCTGCGCCGATTTCCACACCACCTTCGCCAAGGACTGAGCCACCATGCCCAAGCAAGCCGTGATTCCCGCCGGTACCGGTACCCCCATCGCCCCCTTCGTCCCCGGCAGCCTGGCCGACGGGGTGCTCTATGTCTCCGGCACCCTGCCGTTCGATGCGCAGAACAACGTGGTCCACGTCGGTGACGCCGCCGCCCAGGCGCGCCACGTGCTCACCACCATCCAGGGCGTGGTGGAGGCGGCGGGCGGCAGCATGGCCGACGTCACCTTCAACATGATCATGCTCACCGACTGGGCGAACTACGCCGCCATCAATGCGGTGTACGCCGAGTTCTTCCCTGGCGAGAAGCCGGCGCGCTACTGCATCCAGTGCGGCCTGGTGAAGCCCGACGCCCTGATCGAGATCGCCAGCATCGCCCATATCGGCTAGGGCTACGCCGTCTTGCCCCCTCTCCCCCTGGGAGAGGGCTGGGGTGAGGGAAGCCCCCCCACTGAACCACCGAGGACCGCCCATGCACTTCGAACTCCATGGCCGCCAGGACCCGGCGGCCGCGACCCTGTTGCTCAGCTCCGGCCTGGGTGGTGCCGGCGCCTTCTGGGCGCCGCAGTTGGCAGCCCTGGGCGAACATTTCCGGGTGGTGATCTACGACCAGAGCGGCACCGGCAAGAGTCCGGCCGAGTTGCCGGCGGACTATCGCATCCAGCACATGGCCGAGGACCTGCTGGCCCTGGCCGACCGCCTGGAACTGCGCGATTGCCTGTTCATGGGCCATGCCCTCGGTGGCCTGGTGGGGCTGCAAGCCAATCTGCTGCGGCCAGGCCTGATCCGCCGCCAGGTGCTGGTCAATGCCTGGAGCCGACCCAATCCACACACCGGGCGCTGCTTCGCCCTGCGCCAGCGCCTGCTGCGTGACAGCGGCGCCGCGGCCTATGTCCAGGCCCAGGCGATCTTCCTCTATCCGGCCACCTGGATCGCCGAACACGGCGAGCGCCTGGCCACCGACGAAGCCCATGCCCTGGCGCATTTTCCGGGGGAGGCCAATGTACTGCGGCGCATCGGTGCCCTGCTGGCCTTCGACGTGGACGCCGAGCTGGTACGGATCGAGGTGCCAACCCTGGTGCTGGCCAATCGCGACGACGTCCTGGTGCCCTGGACTTCGTCCCAGCGCCTGGCCGCGGGCCTGCCCCAGGCCACCTTCCAGTTACTGGAGTGGGGCGGCCATGCCTCCAGCATCACCGATCCCGCTACCTTCGACCGGGTGGTACTCGACTATCTCTGCCAAGCCTTCGAGGAGTAACGCCATGTCCGTCGCCCATGCCCTGTCGCTGCCCGCCGAGATGCCCGCCGTCCCGGTCGAGCGCGACCTCTTCCGCGGTGCCATGGCGCGCCTGGGGGCCGCGGTCAACATCGTCACCACCGACGGCCCGGCCGGGCTCGCCGGTTTTACCGCCACCGCCGTGTGCAGCGTCAGCGATACCCCGCCGACCCTGCTGGTCTGCCTCAATCGCAGTGCCTCGGTGCATCCGGCGTTCAGCGCCAATGGGGTGCTCTGCGTCAACGTCCTGGCCGCCGGTCAGCAGGCCTTGGCCACTCTCTTCGGCGGCAAGACCGCCATGGCCGAGCGCTTCGCCGCGGCGAGCTGGACGCGCCTGGCCACCGGTGCGCCAGTGTTGGACGGTGCCCTGGTGGCCTGCGACTGTCGCATCGCCGGGGTGCAGGCGGTGGGCAGCCACGACCTGCTGCTCTGCGAGGTACTGGGCGTGGCCGAGCCGGGCGGCGAGGGCGGGTTGCTCTACTTCGACCGGCGCTATCACGAGCTGCCTTAGCCTGGGCCTGTTGGGCTTCGATGGCGATACCTACGCGGGCTCCGGTAGGCTGGGTTGAGCGTAGCGAAGCCCAACGCCTCAAGGGCCCGGTTGCACGAGGCTGAAGGCGCGGAAGCGCTCCTTCAAGTTGCCAGGCCGGGCGCCCTGCCAGAAGAGCGTCCAGTCGGCGGGCACCGCCACCGGTTCGTGCCATTCGTCCTGCACCACCAGCAATTGGCAGGGCACCTGGCTCAGGCTGGCCTGTTCCTGCGGTGGATAGCCGCTGTAGACGTGCAGCATGGAGCGCTCCGATTCGCCTAGGCCGTAGCTGGCCACGCAATCCGCCGCCGGAAGTACCCGCTGCAGTTCGGTGAAAGGCCGGGCGTAGCTGTTGCCCAGGTCGACCCAGGGGAGCCACAGGGTATTGGCCAGGGTCCAGCCGACGGTCAGGCCGACGAACCAGGTGCTGGCGGCGCCCAACTGCGTGCGCAGCCCGAGCGCGACACCCCAGCCGAGCAAGGCCAGTAGGGCGACCGCCCAGGCCAGAGGGCTCAGTGGCAGGCGTTCCGTTATCGGCAGATGGTCGGTGACGAGGCGCGGCCAGGGCAGCGGCCAGTTCAAGGCCAGGCCGATACCGCCCAGGGCCAGCAGGGCGATGACGGGTGTCCAGAACGCCAGGCTGGCATCGCGTCCGAGGCGGGCGATGGCAGGGGGTGGCTCCAGCCGCGCCGCCAGCAGCGCCAGGGCGGGAAACAGCGGTAGCAGATAGAGGCTGCGGAAGACCGCCGACTTGAGTAGCACCCCCAGGCAGACGAGGGCGTAAAGCACCACCGTGGCCAGTCCTGGATGCCGGCCCAGCCGCTTCAGCGGGCTGCCGCCACGGCGATACAGCTGCCAGAGCGTGGCGCCGAGCAGGATCAACCCGGTGGGAAAGGACAGCGCCGCCAGGTCCGCCAGGCTGGAGACCAGGCCATCGGTATCGCTGTTGCGCGCTTCCAGGCCGAAGAAGCGGCCGATGTTGTTGGTCCACAGCCAGGTATGGAAGAGCTCGGGTGCCTGGTGCCAGAGCAGCAGCGGCCAGATCAGCAGCCAAGGCAGGGCGGCGACGAGGGCGGCGAGCAGCCAGCGCCGAGTGGCCGGTTCGACCAGGCGCTGTGGCCAGCAGACGGCGCAGAGCCCCCCGCAGAGCCCCAATACCCCCGGCACCAGCAAGCCCTTGCTCATGAAGGCGATGCCCAGGCCGCTGCCGAACAGCAGCCCACGCTGCCAGGGTTTTTCGCCATCGTGCAGATAGGCGGCGAGGCCCGCCAGTCCCAGGGTGGCGCCGGCGAGTTGCGGCACGTCGGCGATCAGCAGATGGCTGTGCTGCACCACGCCGAGCATGCCCAGCAGGGCGAGCAACGCCTGACGCGCGCGCCCGGGTAGCAGCCGCTGGGTGAGCCAGGCCAGGGCGGCGAGGGTCACCAGCATCCAGCCCAGCACCGCCAGCCGCGCACCGTCCGGCTCGCCTAGCCAGGGGGAAAACAGTCGGGCGGTGAAGGCACCGCTCCAGTACATCAGCGGCGGCTTTTCCATGAAGGGCGCATCGCCCACCCGAGGGATCAACCAGTCCGGGGTAGTTAGGAAGTTCCACACCATGCCGAAGGAGTAGGGCTCATCGGCCTTCCACAGCCCACGACCGAACAGTCCGGCGAGCAGGTAGGCGACCAGGCAGCAGAGCAATAGCCCTCGCTCCAGGCGCACTGTGCTTGGCGAGGCAGGGGGGGAGGTGGTGGACAAGGCAGTGACTCTTGGCGGAATCCTGCCGGTATACGGGATTTGGCTTAGAGGGGGCTTAAGAGGTTGCCGGGGGATGACGAGGGCTAATCGTGGCCATGGCGGTCCGCCGATGCGGCCGCTTCTACGGGGTTGGATTGAGCGTGTAGGAGCAACTGTCTTCTCACGCCGGTTCTGATCGCCAAGGCGTGCCGTCCCTGAGCATGGCATTGAGCCGTGTCAGCAGGACGCGCAGACAGGCGATCAGGGCGACCTTGGCGGGCTTTCCACGCTGAAGTAGCTCTTGGTAGCGGCGGTTGAAATCAGCCTGGTGCCGTACCACCGACCAGGCCGCCATGTACAGCACGCGCCTGATCGCAGAGCGACCGCCCGAGATGCGTCTTATGCCTTTCTTGGCGCCACTGTCGACAGTGTAGGGCGCCACGCCCACCAGGGCGGCTATCTGGCGGCGGTCCAAGTGGCCCAACTCTGGCAGGTAAGCCAAGAGATTCGCCACGCTGACCGGACCGATCCCGCTCACACTGGCCAGACGCTGGGCGCGGCTGCCGTCCAGCGCCTTGCAGGCCTGGGCGATGGCTTGGTTCAACGAAGCGATCTGTTGGTTGAGGAAGTCCAGACATTGGCGAATATTGGCCTGTACGGCGGGAAGTGACGCTTGAGCGAGGCGACGCCGATCGTCGTCACGTTGGGCGACCAGGTGGGTACGACGCTTGACCAGCTCCTGGAGCGCCAAGGCTTGCGCGCTCTGCGGCTGATAAGCCGTCCCCTCGATCACCCGGGCCTGATGGGCCAACAGAGCCGCGTCGATCCGGTCGGTCTTGGCCTGGCGACCCATGGCCTGGGCAAAAGCCCGGGCCTGGCGCGGATTGATCCGCATCACGGGCAAACCGGCTGCCGCCAGATAACGCAGCACGCCCGCTTCGTAGCCCCCAGTGGCTTCGAGCAGCACCCGCTGGACCTCATAACCGCTGAGCTCATCGCGCAGCTCGGTCCAGCCTTCAGGTGTATTGGCATAGTCGCGCTGCCGTTTATCCGGCAATACACAAACGGCCAGGGTGTCCTTGGCCACATCGATTCCTACCCAGGCTGCCTTCATCGTCAGGTCCCCCTATACTGGTGAGGAGAGCGCCTCTGACGAAGGCCCACGCTTGTGCGGTTCGAGGTGGAAGCTCGATCAACTGTTCGGGCTGGGACGTCAGAGGTCAGCAGGGGGCGGAACCGGCTCCTACACGTGCTCGAAACACTGCGGCCCTACAGCCTGCCCCCTGCTGCTCTCACCTTCATCCTAACCGCAAGCCAAGACACAAGCGGCCCATGGCCGCGATTGCTGGTGGGCTTAGCTATTGGTGCCTTGGCTGCTTATCGAGGTCTGTTGGGGATTCCTGTTTCGCCCACCCGGGCGAGTCACTTTTTTCAGTCGCGGCTGCGCGCCCCGGACAAAAGTAACCAAAAACGCTTGCCCCGCCATCCGGCCCTCCGCTTCGCTGCGGGTCCGCTCACGCCAGCGCCGTTCCGGGGTCGGTCCAGATGGGCCGTCCATGGCCCACTGGACCTCTCGCCGCATCCCTGCGGCTCGACCCACTCCACGGCACTGGCGTTCGCCCTACTGAACGGGGCGATTCGCCAGCCTGAAAGTTTTGGTTGAATAACCCGTACCCCGTAGCGTGGACAACGGCGCAGCCTTGTCCACTGATGGCTTAGATGCCAGCAGTGGAAAACGCTGCGCGGTTCTCCACGCTACGAATCGCTCGGGCTTTGCCTGTAAACACCCAAGCCTCAGGCTGGCGCCCCGTCCCCGTCAGTGAGGCCGAGTGTAGGTGTCGCGGAGGGGGATGCGAGGCAGGACGCCGAGCAAGGCGCGAGGGGCAGGATGCCCCTTCGTGCCGTGCCCCTGGAGCGGCACCGGAGCGAGGGGACCCGGAGCGAAGCGGAGGGCCGAAACGTGGGGACAGCGGTTTTGGTTACTTTTGCCGCGATTGGCAAAAGTGACTCGCCCGGGTGGGCGAAACAAGAAGTACCAGCAAAGCTCGATAAATAGCTAGGGCACCGATAAGCCCAAGCAGGGACCAACCTTTGCAAGGTTGGGCTTCGCTGCGCTCAACCCAACCTACGTTGCAATCGCCTAGCTTGGATCGAGACGGCTACGTCGTTGAAGCCCAACGCGTCTGGTTTGAGCAGGGAGCCGCGTTGGGCTTCGCTCCGCTCAACCCAACCTACGAAAACAGGCACCCTACGCCAGGTGCTTCAACCGCTCCACCAACTGCGCGTGCAGCGCCGGATCGCCACAGGCGAGGATGGCCCCACCCTGCTGGGCGTCACCGCCGTCCCAGGCCGTCATGCGGCCGCCGGCGCCTTCGATGATGGGGATCAACGCCTGGACGTCGTAGGGCTGCAGGCTGGCTTCGATGATGACGTCGACGAAGCCCGAGGCCAGCATGCAGTAGGCGTAGCAGTCACCGCCGAAGCGAGCCAGCTGCACCTCGGCGGCGATGGCGTCGAAGGCCGCCAGGCGCTCGGGGGTATCGAAGATATCGCGGCTGGTGCACATCAGCCGCGCCTGGGCCAGGCTGGCGCAGGGGCGGGTGCGCAGCGGCACGTCGTTGCGCCAGGTGCCGGCCGGGGTGCCCAGGTAGCGCTCGCCGGTGAAGGGTTGGTTCATTACTCCCACCACCGGGCGGCGGCCGTCGTTGAGCGCCACCAGGGTGCCCCATAGCGGCAGGCCGGTGATGAAGGCGCGGGTGCCATCGATGGGGTCCAGCACCCAGGTCAGGGGACTGCTGCCGGTAACGTTTTCCTCTTCCTCGCCAAGGATGCCGTGATCCGGGTGCTCGGCCTGGATGAGTTCACGCATGGCTCGTTCGGCGGCCTTGTCGGCGATGGTCACCGGGTCGTAGCGCCGCCCGGCACTGGCCGCGTCGCCTTTGTCATCCACTGCCAACTGGGCGCGGAAGTAGGGCTGGATGGCCACGGCGGCGGCATCGGTCAGGCGTTCAGCGAAACGTTGGTAGTAGGAAATTTCGGCAGCGGTCAGACTCATGCTTATTTCACCAGGCGGGCGTCTAGGCTGTTCTGCGCCAGGCGCTGGGCCTGGGCGCGGGTCATGTTCAGGCCTTCGTACAGGGCCATGAAGTTCTCAGTGACGTAACCGCCGAAGTAGGCGGGGTCGTCGGAATTAACCGTGACCTTGAGGCCTCGGTCAAGCATCTTGAGGATGGTGTGCTGGCTCATGTCGTCGAACACGCAAAGCTTGGTGTTGGACAGTGGGCAGACGGTGAGCGGGATCTGCTGGTCGATCAGGCGGGCCATCAGGCGCTCGTCTTCGAAGGCGCGCACGCCGTGGTCGATGCGTACCACGCCGAGCTGGTCCAGGGCCTCCCAGATGTATTCCGGCGGGCCTTCCTCGCCGGCGTGGGCGACGGCCGGGAAGCCTTCGGCGCGAGCGCGGGCGAAGACGCGCTTGAACTTGCTCGGCGGATGGCCCTGCTCGGAGCTGTCCAGGCCGACGGCGATGAAGAGATCGCGGAACGGCAGTGCCTGGTCCA
The DNA here is from genome assembly GCF_006384975.1 of Pseudomonas oryzihabitans. NCBI lineage: Bacteria > Pseudomonadati > Pseudomonadota > Gammaproteobacteria > Pseudomonadales > Pseudomonadaceae > Pseudomonas > Pseudomonas oryzihabitans. The sequence continues at coordinate 2,767,699 of NZ_CP021645.1, read as the reverse complement.
GGGTGGCCTGGGCGGCGTCCTCGGAGAGATGGCGCAGGAAGCTGAGGATCAGCCCGCTGGTCACGCCCAGCTGCTTTTCCCCGTCGGCCAGCGCCTGGGTGATACCACGCACCACCACCTCGAAGGGAATTCCGCGATCGGTGTGGGTCTGGGGATCGAAGAAGGGCTCGGTGTGGATGACGTTCTGCTCCTTGCACTTGAGCAGATAGGCCCAGGTCAGGTCGTAGAAGTCCTGTTCGGTGCGCAGCACGTCGGCGCCGGCATAGTAGAGATCGAGGAATTCCTGCAGGTTGCCGAAGTTGTAGGCGGCGCGCAGGGCCTCGACATCCGGCCAGGGCAGGGCGACGCCGTGGCGCTCGGCCAGCTTGAACAGCAGCTCGGGCTCCAGGGTGCCTTCCAGGTGCAGGTGGAGTTCGGCCTTGGGTAGGGCATTGAGCCAGTCGTACATGGAGGTGTCCTATTCGTCGTCAAGCTGAATCAGTCAGGGATTGTCGCACGCTTTGCCCGGTCACCTGCAGGTCTGCGGGTTCCCGGCGACCGATGTACGGTGGCCCTGAGCGTCAGAATTTCCCAGCATTCCACGCTTTGGGCCAGCAAATGGCCACAACCCCTGCAATGGGTCTGGATCTGACTACAATCGGGACGCATGGCTCCAAACACCAGGCGTGAGGTATCCGTGCAGACCGTTCAGGATCATGTTGGCGGCAAGAACAACAATCTCAATCTGATTCGCATGATCGCGGCGCTCGCCGTGGTTTTCAGCCACAGCTTCGCCATCTCCAGCGGCACCCCCACGGCGGAGCCCGGCCGCGAGAGCCTGGGCATGACCCTCGGCGACATCGCGGTCGACATCTTCTTCATCACCAGCGGTTTTTTGGTCACCAAGAGCCTGCTGAGTCGCGCCGACATCATCGATTTCGTCTGGGGCCGCGCCCTGCGGGTGGTGCCGGGCCTGCTGGTGATGCTCATGCTGACGGTGCTCGGCCTCGGCGCCTGGCTGACCCGGGCGCCGCTGCAGGACTACCTGAGCGACGGCGAGACCTGGGTCTACCTGCTGAAGAACACCGGTCTGATCGCCGGCGCCGAATTCGACCTGCCCGGCCTGTTCGAGGGCAATCCGTTGCAGGCCGTCGTCAATGGCTCCTTGTGGACGCTGCCCTTCGAGGTGGGCATGTACGGCGCCCTGGCGCTGCTCTGGCTGGCGGTACTCTGGCTGCGCTTGGACAACCGTCACTTCCAGCGCGCCATCCTGCTGTTCGCCGCGGGCGCCGCGCTGTTCAAACTGTTCGCCCACTACTTCTTCGCCAGCGAATCGCACCTGCTGCGGCTGTTCCAGATGTTCTTCCTCGGTGGCGCCTTCTATGTGTTGCGCGCCTATATCCCGCTGTCACGCGCCGCCTTCATCGCCGCCGTGGCCTTGTTGGCGGTGGCTATGCCGGACCGCGACAGCTTCTTCCTGGTCTACAACCTGGTGCTGGGCTACGTGCTGCTTTACCTCGCCTTCGTCCCGGCCGGGCGCATCCGTGCCTTCAACGAGGTGGGTGACTACTCCTACGGCCTCTACATCTACTCCTTCCCGGTGCAGCAGACCCTGGCCGCGGTGATTCCCGGCATCGAGGCCTGGACCATGGTGATCCTCTCCATCGGCATCACCCTACCGCTGGCGGTGGTGTCCTGGTACCTGGTGGAGCGCCACGCCCTGGGCTATCGCCAGGCCTGCGCCCTGGGCACCAAGGCGGTGTGGAGCCGCCTGGTGCCGACCTCGCGGGTAGGGTAGGGCAGGCGGCACGGGCCCCCGTGGGCCGACGCCGGTCGAAGCCCTCGTCGCTCACGCTTCGCCCGCGCGGCCATCGGCGAATGCGCGCGTCCGTTCGCGCCGCGCTAGATCGGCAGGCGCAGTAGTTCCAGGGTCCTCTGCATAACCTGGGCATGAGCCTGGGCACCACCGGCCTCCTGCTCGATACGCCCCAGCTCGGCTGAGGCCTCCACCACCAGGCTGGCGCGGTCGTAGTGACGACCGGCATAGGCGCTCAAGGCATCCGCCAGCGAGTGATGGCGTCGCAGCTCCTCGGCCAGGATGATCGCGCCTTCCATGGCGATGCCGGCGCCCGAGGCCAGTTGCGGTGTGGTGGCGTGGACCGTGTCGCCCAGCAGGACCAGCCGTCCGCGGTGCCAGGGGGCGGGGATCATATGGCCGGCCAGGGGACGATAGAGCAGCTGAGGGTCGGGTAGACTTCCGTCCAGCAGGCCACGGCGGATATCGGCCAATTCCCCGCTGAAAGGCGTCAGCAGTTCGGCGAGAATCTCCGGCCAGACCGCGGGCGGAATGAATTCCTGCCCGTCGCGTCGCTCCAGCAGGTAGAGATAGCAGAGATCCGGGCTGATGGGGTTGACCCCTGCCTTGATCCGGTCGCTCAGGTACATGGTGGAGTTCTCGTGCAGTCGCGGCACGATGAGCCGCCAGCAGCCCTGTCCGGTGAACACTGGGCCGGCGAAGTCCGGCAGCACCAGGCGGCGTAGCGCGGAATTGACGCCGTCGGCGCCTATCACCAGATCGTAGCGACGCTCACTGCCATCGCTGAACAGCACGTCCACGCCATCCGCGTCCTGGGTAAGACGTTCGAAGCTGATGCCGAGCCGGACGGTGGTACCCGCGGCGCGGGTGGCGGTGGCGAGAATCTCGGCCAGCACCGGGCGCGGGATGCCGGCCGCGCTGGGCAGATCCTCGGCACCGACGGCAGGAGCGAGGGGCACGGTGCGGAGCAACTCGCCCTGAGCGTCGCGCAGATCGATGGCGCGCCACCAGCCGCCGCGGCGCAAGACCTCGTCCACCACGCCGATCTCGCGCAATGCGCGCAGGCTGGGTCCGCTGATGGTGATACCGGCACCGTCCGGCGCCCAGGCAGGATTGATCTCGACCAGTTCCACCGCGATGCCTTGCTTGCGCAACTGGATCGCGGCGCTCATGCCGCCGATCCCGCCACCGACGATCAGCGCGTTCTCGATAAGAGCCATGATGCTTCTCCTGTGGATCAGGCGACGACGCCACCCAGCCGTTCGGCCAGCCAATCGGCGATGAGGTTGCCGGCGTTGTTGGGGTTATCCAGCGAACTGTGCTCGACCCCCCCTTCGCGCGCGGTGAACACCAGCAGTTCCCGGTCCGGGCTGTTCACCAACTGGTCATAGGTACGCTGGGCGTAGTGCAGCGGAATCTGCCGGTCGTGCTCGCCGTGGGTGACCAGGAAGGGCACCCGGATACGGTCCAGGATGCCGTCCAGGTGCATGGCTTCGGCCTTGGTCAGGAAGTCGTCGAGATCCTTGGCGCCGAACACCCATTGCACGTGCTGCCAGTAATGGGGCACCGGATTCTCCCCCTCACGGCGCCGCCGCGCCTGCTGCACGGCACGCCAGTCGTGATTGGCGCCCCAGACCGCGCCACAGGCGAAGCGCGGTTCGAAGGCTACCGCCCGTGGGCAGTAGTAGCCGCCGAGGGAGACGCCGAGGGCGCCGATGCGCTTCGCATCCACTTCCGGATGGTCTTCCAGCCAGTCGACGATGGGCGAGGCCCAGGCTTCGCTGTCGAAGCGTGCCGGCAAGCCGTGCAGGCGCAGGGCCTCGCCGGTCCCCGGCTGGTCGACGAACAGGGCGGACAGCCCGCGCTGAGGGAAATGCCGCCCCATGACGCTCTTCTGCAGCATCTCCTTGGTGCTGTCGAGGCCGTTCATGATCACCACGATGGGCGCCTTCGCGCCAGGCGGCAGGCCCTCGGCGCGTACGTACAGGGCACTGAGGTGCGCGTCGCCATAGGGGATCTCCACGCGCTGGCAATTCTCCCGGCCGAGCTGCCGGGCGCGTTCGAACAATTCCAGCGAGCGCTGGTACAGCGCCAGGCGATGCGCGAAGCCGTGAGCCTGCATCCGCTCGGCAATGCCGTAGTAGAGCGCCGCGCGACCCAGCTTTTCACCCGCCGACAGGCGACGGCCACGCGCCAGGTCGTCTTCGGAGAGCTGCAGCAAGCGGTCGGCGCCGTCTTTCCAGGCCGCATAGAAGGCCTCGGTGCCGGGATCGTCGCCACCCAGGGCGGCATCGCGCAGCGGCGCGCACATGGCGTCCACTTCACCGATGTTACCGCCATGGGTCAGGGCGATCATCGTCGAGAGACTCCAGACATAGTTGGAAGGAAAGTACTGGAACATGGGATCGACCTCGTACAGGCAAAAGGCTAGGAAGAAGGTGGCGATTTACGGGTGGGGTCGGGTAGCTCGGTGGTAATCCAAACGGTTCCCTCGGCGTCCACCCGCGCCGGAATCTCGGTCAGGTAGCGACCGACGCAGGGACCGGCGAAGCAGCGGCCGCTACGCAGCTCGAAATGCGCCGAGTGGGCATAGCAGACGATGTGCTGGCCATCGGCCGAGAGGAAACGGTCGCGCTGGTACTCCAGCGGGCGATGGTTGTGCGGACAGTCGTTGAGCCAGACGAAGACCTCGTCGCCGCGGCGGATGGCGAACACCCGGTCATGGTGACCTTCGCGCAGCAGACCGCGGGCGCCTTGATCGGGCAGTTCGTCGCGGTGACAGAGACGGCGTTCGTTGACCATGTCGGGGTCTCACTCGCCCGGCGCCCATTTGTCACGGCCCTCGAAGAGGAAAATCTGCGAATTGTCCGCGCCGGGGTCCAGGGCGCGCGGTACCCAGCTGTCGTCGTGATGGTCCATGTCGGCGTCGAATTCCATGGCCGCGCCGAAGGGACTGTTGAAGTACCAGAAGAAGTTGCTGCCCATGATGTGGCGGCCCGGTCCCCAGAAGCTCTGGTAGCCCTTCTGCTGGAAGCGCCAACCCTGCTGCAGGACCTCGCTGGCCGAGCCGAAATGGAAGGTGAAGTGGTTGCAGCCGACCATGTGGGCGTTGTGGCTCTGCAGCATGAACAGCGTGTGGTGTTCCTGAGTACCGGCAGGCCGCAGGAAGGGCCCCAGACCGTTGAAGCGATCGGTGACCACGAAGCCCAGGCGCCGGTAGAAGGCCTCGGTTCGGGCGACGTCTTCGACGAAATAGACCACGTGGGACAGCGAGCGCGGCTTGATCTCCGCGGCGGGGTCCGCGGCGCAGTCGTTGGGCGCCCGTCCCGGCGCCTGGCCGGGTACGTTGAAGCCCAGGTAGGGGGCCTGAATCGGCTGGCGCCTGGACAACTGGAAGGCGATGGCGAAACCCGCGTCGTCCAGGCAGTGCAGGCTGCCGTCGGCGCCGACGCTGACCTTGCGATCGGTGCCGAGCAGATCCTGCAGGGCCGCCAGGGTGGCCTGGTCGGCCACGCCGTAGTGGGTCTCGCGCAGACAGGGCGAGTGGGCGCCAGGCGGCAGCGGCGGCAGGCCGGGATGGTTGCTGTGACGGACGATCATCCCCGTGCCGTCCAGGGCGAGATAGGTGCCGCCGACTGCGGGGTCGTAGTCCTGGGCATCCAGCCCGTAGTCCAGCAGGTACTGGTGAGCGGCAGCCAGATCTTCGACGCCGAACGTCAGGTATTCGAGACCGGTGATGTGCATGGCGATGTCTCCAGGGGCGGCCTGGCAGAACGGCCAGGCGAGCGGGCAGGAAAACCCGGCGGCGAGCTCAGGGCGGACCGGGTTGGGTTTTCGAGTTCGAGTCAGGCGAGGCGGGTGCGTGGTGACGGCTCAGGGCGACGGCGCACCGCCAGGGTTCAGGGCGGCGGTGAGCCGACGATGGCAGGGGCGGGCGCGAGGCGGAGCGAAGGGCGCTGGAACATGGCGTTGTCTCGATGTGGTTCTTGTTCTGAGTGCCTTGGCAGGTGTGGCCAGGACTGTTTTCAAGAAACTACGCAGCGCCGAGTCATTCGAGAAATTTTAATTTGGCATACGAAGCATCCGTTTGGTGGATGCCTCGCGATGATTCAATTACCAAGGTGCACCTCGGGCAGGGCGGCGGCGCTTTCGGCGATCAGCTCGCGCAGCCAGTTCAGTCCGGGGTCGTGTTGCTGGTGACGGTTCCACTGCATCGCCATCACCAAGGGGGGCGCATCCCAGGGCACCGGCAGGATCCTGAGCGGCAATTCGCGGGCGCATTGTTCGGCCAGGCGCAGGTGGATGGTGGCGACGCGGCGGGTACCGGGCAGGAAGGTCGGCATCTTGCTGAAAGCATTGGTGATGACTTCCGCGCGGCGCTCGAAGTTGTAGCGATTGAGAAACCACTCATCCACGGACGGGATGCGCTGTTGACCCCAGCGGGCCAGCACATGGCCCAGTTGCTTGTATTGCTCGAAGGACAGGCTTTCGCCCACCTCTGGATGGTCCCGGCAGACCATGCAGACGAAGCTGTCCTCGAACAGGATCTGGCTGGGGTGCTCCTCGGTCAGGTGGGTAGTGGGGAGCACCAGCAGATCGACGTGGCCCCGCTCGATCATCTCCCGCGGATTGTCGTTGGGCGGGATCATCTCCAGGCAGGCATGCGGGGCGAGTTCGTTGAGACGTCGGCTGACCTGGGGCAGCAGCACGGTACTGATGTAGTCCGAGGCCATCAGCACGAACTTGCGCTGTGCCTGTGCCGGGTCGAACTGGTGGCGATTGTCCAGGGTTGAACGCATCTGGATCAGCAGGTCGCGGATCGGTTGGCTGAGCGCCTCGCCCTTGGGCGTGCGGATCATCTTGCGCCCGTTCTGTACCAGCAATTCGTCCTGGAAGTAATCACGCAGCCGGGCGAGGGCGGCGCTGGTGGCCGGTTGGCTGAGGAACAGCCGCTCGCCGGCGCGGGTGATGTTCTGCTCGACCAGGAGCGCATCGAGCACCACCAGCAGGTTCAGATCCAGACCATAGAAACGCATGGGCTACTCCTGGCTCCGGTGCGGTCCGGGGCTGTTGTTGTGAGAGGCGGGGCGCCTGGGACCAATCCAGCGCGCTTATGCCTCGTATGTCAACAAACGATTTCTCAAATACCTGCGGGCTGCATACCGTCGAATCACAGCCGCTGTCGCGGCGGACAACAAGAATAATTTGGGAGCTACCCATGACGCCGTTCCGTCTCTCGCGATCCCTCGGCGGGTCGTTCGCCACACGCCATCCCTACCCTGTGCGAGCGACCGCGCAGCCTCGCTAGACCCCCGTCGCTCCGGCGACCTCCTGCCGTGTCGCGGCCCCTGCGCCCGACGTCCGGCCCAGCATGAGACCTCAGCATGGCAAGCAATCCCCTCAAGGGCTGGCAGGTCGACCGCGCCAGCATCCAGTTCATCGGTCGCGACCTGCAACGCCCGGAATGCATCATCGCCCAACCCGACGGCACCCTGTGGAGTGCCGACGCCCGCGGTGGCGTGATGCGCATCGATCCGGACGGCAGCCAGCGGCTGCTGGCACCGACCGTTACGGACAGCGCCCCGGTGGACTTCCAGCAACGCTACGTGCAGTCCCAGGGCGCCTCGCTGCCCAATGGCCTGGCGCTGACCGCGGACGGCGACTTCATCATCTGCAACTGGGGGCTGGACCGCATCGAGCGCCTCGATCACCACGGCCAGCTGACGGTGCTGCACGACCATCTCGAGGGTCGGCCGCTGGGCAAGACCAACTTTCCGCTGCGCGATTCCCGTGGGCGGATCTGGTTCACCGTCACCACCACCCAGCAGCCCTGGACCGATTCCATCAACTCGGGCGTGCTGGATGGCTACATCGGCGTGATCGACGAGCAGGGCATCCGTATCGTCGCCGAGGGCTTCGGCGGCACCAACGAGATCCGCTTCGACGATCGCGAAGAGTGGCTCTACGTGGTGGAGAGCAACGTCAGGCGCATTTCCCGGCTGCGGCTGCGCCCCGATGGCTCGCTGGGCGAGCGCGAGGTGTACGGCCCGGCCGAGCTGCCAGGCTTTCCGGATGGATTCGCCTTCGATGCCCACGGCAACCTCTGGGTGACGCTGGTAATGAGCGACCAGCTGATCGCCCTGACCCCCGAGGGCGAGGTGCTGACGCTGCTCGACGACGGCGATCCCCAGGCCACCGCGCGCCTCAATCGGCACTACGCCGACAAGACCCTGACCCCCGCCATCATGCAGGCCGCGCGCGGCACCCTGGCGCCCTGGCTGGCCAGCCTCACCTTTGGCGGGCCGGACCTGCGCACCGTCTACCTCGGCAGCCTGCAAGGCACCCGTATTCCCTATTTCCGCGCGCCGGTGGCGGGTCAGCCGCTGATTCACTGGCGCTAGTTTTCCTCACCTTTCCGAACAGGAGCTGCACATGATCCGGCAACTCAAACAGGACCGTCCTTTTGCGGCTTGGCCATCCAAGCGCTGTTTGCGTGACCGCACTCCGGTTGCGACACAACACTCCCTAACGGAGGTTTTGCCGTGAAATTCGCCTCGCTCAAGGATGGCAGCCGCGACGGTCGTCTGCTGCTGGTATCTCGTGATCTTCGCAAAGCGGTGTTCGTGCCTGCGTCGATGCCTCGGTTGCAGACCGTGCTGGATGACTGGGAAGCCTGCGCGCCTCGGCTCGAAGAACTCTATTCGGCGCTCAACGTTGGCCTCATCGCAGATGCTTTCGACTTCGATCCCCGCGCCGTCATGGCACCCTTGCCCCGTGCCTATCAGTGGGCGGATGCCTCCGCATTTCTCGCCCATGGCGCTCTCATGGAGCGGGCCTACGACCTGGACATCAAGAAGGACGCGGGTGTCCCCATCATCTATCAGGGCAGCGGCGACGATTTCTATGGGCCCTGTGACGACTACCCGGTGCCCGGCGAAGACCAGCACATCGATTTCGAGGGCGAGGTGGCCGTGGTCCTGGACGACGTGCCGCTGGGCGTCCAGCCCGCCGCCGCCGCTGGCCACATCCGCCTACTGATGTTGCTCAACGACGTCAGCCTGCGCGCCCACCTGTTCAAGGAAATCAGCATCGGCTTCGGGCCGCTGCGGGCCAAGCCGAGCACGGTGTTCGCGCCGGTCGCCATCACCCCGGACGAGCTGGGCGACGCCTGGCGCGACGGCCGGGTCCAGCTACCGCTGCGCGTGGAACTCAATGGCGAGCGCTTCGGCGAGCCCCATGGCGGCGAGATGGACTTCAGCTTTCCCGAACTGGTGATGCACCTGGCGCGCACCCGCCGGTTGCGCGCCGGGACCGTGCTCGGCTCGGGCACCTTTTCCAACCGCGACTATCGTCGCACTGGCTCGGCCTGCCTAGCCGAGCGGCGCGCCATCGAAAAGCTCGAGCAGGGCGAGTCACGCACGCCGTTCCTGAGCTTCGGTGATCGGCTGAGATTCGAGATGTTCGGCCTCGATGGCCAGAGCCTGTTCGGCGCCATCGACCACCAATTCGTTGCGGCGCCGCTGCCGTCGGAGGTGTGAGATGCATGTCCTCGTGACCGGTGCCGGCGGTTTCGTCGGCCAGTGCCTGGTAAGACGCTTGCTGGACGATACCGAGGCCTTGCCCTGGACGCGCCTGACGCTGCTGGACGTCCAACTGCCCGGCATGCCGAGCGATCCGCGAATCCATTCGATCACGGGCAGCCTGGCCGAGCCTGAGGTGCTGGCCGCAGCGCTCGTCCACCCGGCCGAGGTGGTGTTTCACCTGGCCAGCGTGCCCGGCGGGCTGGCCGAGCGTGACTATGCCCTGGGCCGCCGGGTCAATCTGGACGCCACCCTGGCGCTGTTCGAGGGCCTGCAAAGGCACACCCGGCCACCACGCGTGGTGTTCGCCAGCACCATCGCCGTCTACGGTCGCCTGCCGATGGCGCCCATGGACGAGGGGGCACCGTTGCGACCGCAACTGAGCTACGGCACCCAGAAGCTGATCGGCGAGTTGCTGCTCGATGACTTCTCCCGGCGCGGCGGCCTGGACGGCATCGCCCTGCGCCTGCCCGGCATCGTGGCGCGACCGCCGCAGCCGTCCGGCCTACTGTCGGCTTTCATGAGCGACCTTTTCTGGCGGCTGCGCGATGGCCAAGCCTTCGTCTGTCCGGTCGCGGCGGAAGGCACCGCCTGGTGGATGTCGGCGGCGCGCTGCGTCGACAACCTGCTGCACGCCGCACGGATACCCAGCGCGGCCCTGGCCAAACGTCGGGCGATAACGCTGCCGGTGCTGCACCTGAGTCTCGGGGCGGTTGTTGAGGGGCTGTGCGCGCGCTTCGGCGAAGACCGTCGCCAACTGGTCAGCTACCGTCCCGATCCCGCACTGGAACGGGCGTTCGCCCGTTATCCCTCACTCGCTACGCCCGAGGCACAGGCTCTGGGGTTTCAACACGATGGCGACCTGGCCGGACTGATCGAACGCACGTTGGACGGATGACCTCCGCGTCCGTGTATTCGCCAAACAACAAGAACAACTCATGGAGAACACAAATGACCGCCTCCGCTCGTTCCGGCTCTTCCGTGGCTCGTATCGCCACCTATCTGTTGTTACTCATCAATTGCCTGGCGCCCATGGCGGCCATCGTGGTGGCGCCCAGCCTGCCGCAGATGCAGGCGCATTTCGCCGAGGTACCCAACGTACAATTCCTGGTGCCCATCTCGCTGGCTGTGCCTGGGCTGATGGTGGCCCTGCTGGGGCCCGTGATGGGCATCTTGGCTGACCGCCTGGGCCGCAAACGTCTGCTGCTGATGGCCATGGTGGGCTATGGTTGCATGGGCGTACTGCCGCTGTTTCTCGAATCGCTGCACGCCATCATCGTCAGCCGCATCGTGCTGGGTTGCATGGAAGCGGTGGTGGTGACCATCAGCACCACCCTGATCGGTGATTACTACAGCGGCGCGCTACGGCAACGCTACCTCGCCCTGCAAACCACCTTCGCCGCCAGTTCCTCCATCCTCTTCTTCATGATTGGCGGTATCTTGGGCGAACTTGGCTGGCGCATGCCGTACCTGGTCTACATAGTCGCCTTGGTCATGGCAGTGTTCGCCTATTTCCTGCTGTGGGAGCCGCAGCGCCAGACCTCGGCCGCCGCCGACGCCCAAGAATCTTCGCAGGAGGCCAACGTCTTCCGGCCCGCGCTCTTGACGGTGGTCTGCCTGATCACCTTGGTAGGCGGTGTGGCCTTCATGGTGTTGCAGATCCAACTGGCCTATCTGCTGCGCGACATCGGTCAGGCATCGCCGAGCACCGCCGGTATGATCGCCTCGGCCTGCAGCGTGATGATCGTGCTGGGCACGCTCAGCGTGCACCTACTGCTGCGCCTGAAACTACGCATCCCGCATTGCCTGGCCATTGCGTTCGCCCTGATCGGCTGCAGTTTCCTCTTGGTGCCCTGGGCCGACCGGGTTTCCTTCATGCTGCTGATAGCGCTGGTCAACGGCCTGGGCTGCGGCCTGATGCTGCCGAGTCTGGCCATCTGGAACATGCGCGAATTGCCCTGGCAGCGTCGCGCCTTCGGGACCGGTGCCTGGTATGGCAGCTATTCGCTGGGCGCCTTCCTGAGTCCCATCCTAGTGGTCGCGGTTACCGCCCATACCCAAGGTCTGGCAGCCACCGTGGGCCTGGCAGCCTGGGTCCTGCTACCGATGGCGGTCGTCGCCTTGCTGTGTGCCTTCTGTAGCCGGCCGCGGATCGGCTTTCCCTTCGCCGCTCGCAATGTCAAGGAGGCCTGAGATGGCTGCTACCGAACGTGGCCGGCTCGCCGGCAAGACTGCCCTCATCACCGGCGTGGGCAATGGAATCGGGCAGGCCTGTGCACTGCTGTTCGCCCGCCAGGGCGCCCGGGTATTGGGCTGCGATCGCGACACTGCAGCCGCCGAGCAAACACTTGCCCTGGCGCGGGCAGAGGGGCTGCAGAACCTGGCCATATACACCTGCGACCTTACCCAGCCGGCCGCGGTAAAGGCATGGATCGAGTGGGCCTGTGCCCAGGGCGACGGCGGCTTCGACTGTTTGGTCAACGCCGCAGCCTTCGGTGCCTTCGCCTGGATCGAAGACATGGATTACGAAGCCCAGTGGCGGCGGACCCTCACGGGTGAGTTGGACATCGTCTTCCTGGTCTGCCAGGCCGCCTGGCCGGTGCTCAAGGCACGCGGCGGCGGGGTGGTCCTCAACTTCGCCTCCGCCAATGCGCGGATGGCGCTGGAGGGCTCGCCCGCGCTTGCCCATTGCGCCGGCAAAGGCGGGGTGCTGGCCATGACCCGCCAGCTGGCGATGGAGGGCGGGCCGTACAACATCCGCGCCAACACCCTGTCCCCCGGGCTGATCGAGACGCAAGCCACGCGGGCTCATATGGCACGAGATCCTGAGCTGCGTCCTACGGCGCTCAGCCGTCAGTTCCTGCGCGAACGGCTGGGCATGCCGGAGGACGTCGCCTGGGCGGCAGTCTTTCTGGCGTCTGACGAGGCCGTCTGGATAACCGGGGCCGATCTGGCGATAGACGCTGGCGCCACTGCCGGTTGAATCAAGACGTTCAACTTTTCCCGCACAGGCATCTGGCGATGCCGCGGGTAACTGTGTCCGCAATAACAACAACAAAGGATGTCGACATGAACAACATTCATGGCAAGTTTCTCGTTCTCTCCCTGGTGCTAGCCGCGCTTCATTCCGGAACGGCATTCGCCGCCGATCTGGATCAGGGAGGGCGTCAGCAGCTGCCCTCCAGCACCGACGACAGCCTGCCTAACGAACGGATGGGGCCGCGGGTACTGTTCGTCGAGCCGCGGCAACCCGCGCCCGCCGGCCGATTGCTGGAGGAGCAGGGCCGCTGGCTCAAGGAGCAGGGCATCAGCCCCCATCTGGACATGACTCAGCTCTACCTTGCCAACCCCAGTGCAGGCCTCGACACCGGTCGGCATGAAACTCTGACATTGTTTGGAATCGGTGCCGACTTTGACATGCAAAAGCTCGCCGGCTTGCCCGGCGGCATTGTACATTTCATGCAGCTCTATGTGCCCTGGGCCTCGAACCTCGCCTACGGCACCCAGGTTGGCGACGCGCTGGCGGGCAAGCCATCACCCTATATTCCCCGCGTAAGCCATCTGACGCTGTTCACCTATGAGCAGCGTCTGCTGGACGACCGTCTGACCCTGGAGGCGGGCAAGAGTAACGCCGGCACCTATTTCGCCCTGCCGCTGTGCAATTTGCCCTACGGCTGCGTGAGTCCATCAATCCTGCAGGACACGGCCGGCATCAACCCGCCACCCTATGCCAACTGGGGTTTCCGCAGTGCCTACGATTTCACCCCGCAGTGGCGTGCTCAGCTGGGCACCTGGCGTAGCTACAACGCCTATCCTTTCACCAATGACTGGGAGCGGCGGGAGGGGGACATGGGCGGGTCGTTGAGCACCATCTACTTGGGCAACATCGCCTACCGTACCGACTTTTCGATGAGCACCTATCCCACCTCTTTCGAGCTGATGGGGTTCTATAACAACCGTCGACAAAACGATCCCTATTACACCGTCGATGGCACTTCCCGGGTCACCAGCCAGGCTGCACCCGCTACCCACGACGGCGTCAGTGGCTTCTATGTAGGCGCGAAACAGACCTTCTGGCGCGCCGATGGCGGTCAGCCTGGGGTACGCAATCCTACCGCCCTAAGCGTCCATGGCAGCCTCTCCCACGTATTCGAAGAGGAGACTGCCAGCGGTGTGGCCAATCAGGCCGATCTGGGTCTGATTCTATCGGCGCCGTTCCGCAGCCGACCGTTCGACAGCTATTCCATCAAGGCCAGCTGGGCGCAGCTCACCGATCACCAGCAGCGCTTCCTCGAAGACGCCCACGCCGTGAGCAGTGGCGGCGGCGATTATCGGCCGGGACGCGATGAATACGCGCTCTCCCTGGACGCTAACTTCGTCCTGACCGACAGCATCGTGCTCAGCCCCTACGTGACCCGCACCTTCCACGGCAGCAGCTACCTCAATCCTGTCAGTGGCGACAATCCACGCGACGGCTACGCCTTCGGCGTGCTGCTGCATGTGCAATTCGACCAGCTGCTAGGCCTGAACGGCCTGAAATGAGGAGGATGAGGCCATGACTCCATGCCACTCCCGACTCGCGGTAGTGACGGGCGCGGCGAGTGGCCTGGGTCAGGCCTTCGCCCTGCAGCTGGCGTCCGCCGGTTTCGCGCTGGCGCTCGCCGACAGAGTCGCCGCCGATGCTACCGTCGCCACCATCGTCCAGGCCGGCGGCTCGGCCTGGGCGCAGCGTTGCGACCTGGCAGATCCCGCGGCGGTGGATGCCTTCGCCTGCAGTGTGCTGGAGCGCTTCGGTCGCTGCGACGTACTGGTCAACAACGCCGCCGTTACGCCACTGCGCGATTTGGCGCAGACCGATCTGGCCACCTGGCGACAGACCCTGGCGATCAATCTGGACGCGGCCTTCCTGCTCAGCCAGGCCTTTGCGCCTGGTATGGCCACGCGCGGCTGGGGGCGGATTATCAATCTGGCCTCCAGCAATACCGGTCGTCCACAGAAGTGCTTCCTGGCGTATATCGCCAGCAAGGGTGGCGTGATCGGATTAACCCGCGCCCTGGCGGCGGAACTGGGCGACAGTGGCATTACCGTGAACGCCTTGTCACCCGGGCTGATCCGTCATCCCGGCAGCACCAAGGCCCTGCCGGCGCACTCTTCGAACGGGTCCGCGACAGCCAGTTGATCCCGCGAACCGGTGCGCCAGAAGATCTCTGCGGTCTGCTCGCCTTCTTGACCTCCGATGCCTCTGCCTACATCACGGGTCAGGTGTTCAATGTCGACGGAGGCTTTCTGTTCTAGGCAGATATCGAGTACACGTCAGGCGGACAAGGCACGAGGGCGACCGTGGCCTTCTCTGGCGGCAGTGAGTCCGTCAAGGGCGTAGTGCGAGCGTTTTGCCATCTGCGGCGGTCGTAACAAGGCATTGCTCATTCAAGGACGCCTTTTCCATGCTCGCCGCCCTCAAAGACGAAACCCTACTGCTAGTCGCCATCGGTGCCACGGTGCTGGCCTATGTGTTCGAGCACGCGCTGCTCGGCGGTGGCCAGACCCTGGCGCTGGTCGCCGCCGGTGGCCTGATCGCCGCCATCATCTGCGCCGCCATGCGCGTGGCCCACCACGCCGAATTGCTGGCGGAAAAGGTCGGCGATCCCTATGGCACCATGATCCTGACCCTCTCCGCCGTGCTGGTGGAGGTGATCATCCTGGCGATCATGATGAGCCACGACCATTCGCCGACCCTGGCCCGCGATACCATCTACGCCGCGGTGATGCTGGACATGAACGGCATCATCGGCCTGGCCGCCTTGCTCGGTGGCATCAAGCACGGCGAGCAGCCCTACAACGACGATTCCAGCCGCAGCTACGGCGTGATGATCATGACCGCGGTGAGCATCTCCATGCTGGTGCCGGAGTTCATTCCCTCGGCCCAGTGGCACGTCTATTCCTTCTTCACCATCGGCGCCATGGCCTTGCTCTATGCGCTGTTCCTGCGCATGCAGACCGGCCCGCACAGCTACTTCTTCAGCTACAACTACCCAGAGAAGAAGCGCAAGCGCCCGGCGGCCGAGGGGCAGGGCGAGGCGGGCGGCCATGGCGAGAGCAGTGCGGCGCTATCCATCGGCCTGCTGATCGTCGGTATCGTCGCCACCGGCGCCCTGGCCGAGGTGATGTCCAAGTCCCTGGATACCGGCCTCGAAGGCCTGGCCGTACCGGCCCTGGTGCCCGCCTTGGTGGTGGCGGTGATCTCCGCCAGCCCCGAGATCCTCACGGCCCTGCGCGCGGCCATGGCCAATCGCATGCAGTCGGTGATCAACATCGCCCTGGGCGCCAGCCTGTCCACCGTGATCCTTACCGTGCCGGTGGTGGAAGCCATCGCCCTGTTCAATGGCCAACAGATTCAGATGGCCATGACCCCGGTGCAGACGGTGATGATGGCCGTGACCCTGATCGTCGCCGCCATCAACCTCAATGACGGCGAGACCAACGCCATCGAGGGCATGACGCATTTCGTGCTGTTCGGTACCTTCATCATGCTGACCATTCTTGGCCTCTAGGAAGCCCCATGATCGACAGCGAGATGATCAGCAATTACGGCTATGGCGCAGCCGTGCTCGGCGCGTTGGTGGAGGGCGACGGCGTCGCCATCCTGGCCGGCATCGCGGCGCGCCATGGCTATCTGCTGTTTCCGCTCACGGCACTGTGCGTGGCCCTGGGCGGCTTCATCGGTGACCAGACGCTGTTCTTTCTGGGGCGCCGCTATGGCGATGGCATCCTGCGCCGCTTCAAGCATCAGCAGCAGCGCATCGACTGGCTGCGCAGCCGCATCCATCGCCACGAGGCGCTGTGGATCATCGGTATCCGCTTCGCCTACGGTTTCCGCCTGATCGGCCCGCTGCTGATCGGCGCCAGTGGGGTAAGGCCGCGGCGTTTTCTGTTCTACAACGTGATAGGGGCGCTGCTCTGGGGCTTTCTCATGACCGGGGTCGGTTACCTGGTGGGCGAGATCCTGCGCGATTTCTTCGCGGAGCATCATGTGTCGAAGCGGTGGTTCTTTGCGGCGGCGATCTGTGTGGTGGTGTTGTTCGTGGGGGTGCGCGCCGTTTTGCGGCGGCGGGAGGGGTTGTAGGGGGAGGGTGGTTGCGTAGGTTGGGTTGAGCGCAAGCGAAGTCCAACAATTCGGAAGTTGGCCGAGATACCTTGGTTTACTGTTGCCTAAGCTCTTTATCGCGCTCTGCTGATGCTTCTTATTTCGCCTGGCCGGCGACTTACTTTTCTTTGCTTGCGGATCGCCGCCCGGTGCAAAGAAAAGTAAGCAAAAGAAAGCACACCCCACGTTTCGGCCCTCCGCTGCGCTCCGGGTCCCCTCGCTCCGGCGTCGCTCCGGGGGCACGGCACGAAGGGGCTTCCTGCCCCTCGCGCCTTGCTCGGCGTCCTGCCTCGCATCCCCCTGCGCAACACCTACACTCGGCCTCACTGACGGGGACGGGGCGCCAGCCTGAGACTACGGTGTTTACAGGCAAAGCCCGAGCGATTCGTAGCGTGGAGAACCGCGCAGCGTTTTCCACTGCTGGCATCTAAGCCATCAGTGGACAAGGCTTCGCCGTTGTCCACGCTACGGGCTCTTCAACCAACACTTTCAGGCTGGCGAATCGCCCCGTTTCAGGAGGGCGAACGCCGGTGTCGTGGAGTGGGTCGAGCCGCATGGATGCGGCGAGAGGTCCAGTGGGCCATGGACGGCCCATCTGGACCGGCCCCGGAACGGCGCTGGCGTGAGCGGACCCGCAGCGCAGCGGAGGGCCGGATGTCCGGGGCAAGCGTTTTTGCTTACTTTTTTCGCGACTGAAAAAAGTGAGTCGCCCGGGTGGGCGAAACAAGAGCCATCAGAGCACTCGATAATCAGCTAGAGCCAGGTGTTGGGCTTCGCTTGCGCTCAACCCAACCTACCGCCCAAGTCCTGCTTCAAATGAAAAAGGCGCCCTAGGCGCCTTCTTCAAACCAACCCAACCCCCAGGTCAGACCTTGACGATCCAACCCTCCGGAGCCGGCTTGTCACCGGTCTGGATACCGGTCAATTCCTCGTACAGCTTGCGCGTCACCGGGCCGACCTCGGTCAGGCTGTGGAAGACATGCAGCTTTTCACCGTACTGGATGCCACCGATGGGGGTGATCACCGCCGCGGTGCCGCAGGCGCCGGCTTCGACGAACTGGTCGAGTTGGTCGATGAAGACGTCGCCCTCGACCACTTCCAGGTTCAGCCGCTCGCGGGCCAGGTCCATCAGCGACATGCGGGTCACGCCCGGCAGCACCGACTCGGAACGCGGGGTGACGAACTTGCCGTCGCCGGTGATGGCGAAGAAGTTGGCCGAGCCGACTTCCTCGATCTTGCGATGGGTCAGGGGGTCCAGGTAGATGCAGTCGGCGAAGCCTTCGGCCTTGGCCTGGGCGCCGGGCATCAGGCTCGCGGCATAGTTGCCGCCGACCTTGGCGGCGCCGGTGCCCTGGGGCGCGGCGCGGTCGTAGCTGGAGATGACGAAGTTGTGCGGGGTCATGCCGCCCTTGAAGTAGGCGCCGACCGGGATGCCGAACACCACGAAGTGGAATTCGGGGGCGGTGCGCACGCCGATGTTGTCACCCACGCCGATGACGAAGGGACGCAGGTAGAAGGCGCCACCGGTGCCGTAGGGCGGAATCCAGGCTTCGTTGGCCTTGACCACCTGCTGGCAGGCGTCGATGAACAGTTCGGTGGGGACCGGCGGCATCAGCAGGCGGGCGCAGCTCTTGTGCATGCGTGCGGCGTTGCGGTCGGGACGGAACAGGTTGATGGAACCGTCCTGGCAGCGGTAGGCCTTGAGGCCTTCGAAGCACTGCTGGCCGTAGTGGATGGCCGTGGAGCCTTCGCTGATGTGCAGTTGGTTGTCGCGAGTCAGCTCGCCGGGTTGCCAGCTGCCGTTGCGATAGGTGGCGATGAAGCGGAAGTCGGTCTTGATGTAGTCGAAACCGAGGGTCTTCCAATCGATATCCGCAGCGCTCATAGATCCTCGCAGTGCTCTCCGGCGCCTCGGCCGGTCGTTTCAGGGGGGTGGCCGTACGCCTCGCCGGCGACGGTTTAAGGGGTGGACGAAGGAGAACTCATCCTCAGACTGTGAAAGATACCGCTTATCCGGACCGGCGGGGGCACCTTTCAGCCAATCGGGTCTCCAAAGCGTGACGCTGGCCCTTTGCCGCCTCTGGCCGTTGCGTCAGGCTGGGGAGGTGGGGTCGCCACCAGGAGTGGGTTTTGAAAACAACGATGGCGTTGCTGGGTGCGCTCACCCTGCCAGCGCTTCCGGTGCAGGCCGCCGGAATCTTCACCGATGGCTTCGATACGGCGCTCAATCGCCGGGTCATCGAGTGGCGCGGCGCGCCCTCGCCCCAGGGCATCGTCTTCAGCGTGATCGCCAGCCAGTTCAAGACCAGCGCCGGCCACGCCACCACCGATTTCCGTACCCAGCTGTCCACCTTCGGTGACAAGGTGCGCTTCCATGGCTGCAGTGCCAGTCGCTGGGAAATGAACGGACGGCTCTACCTGCCGCTCAAGGGCCAGTACCGCATGGCCGGGCTGGACGAGCGCTACGGCGAATACTTCGTCGCCCAGCCCACGCGCCAGGACCTGGAATGGGTGGCGCTGAATACCCGGGTCACCTATCGCCTCTGCCGCCTGCGCGAGACCCTCTCCGCCGAGGATCTGCAGGGCCTGCGCTGGGTATTGCGAGCGGCGGAGGCGAACTAGGCAATTTCTAGCCGGCCAGGGCCTGCAGCCCATTCCAGGTGGCGGGTGCCTCGCCCGCCACGGCCTGGACCAGCGCGGCCTTGAGCCGGCAGTCGGGCAGGGCGCGGTGGGTGTCCTGCACCGTGATGCCCTGGTTGCGGGCGGCCATGGCCAGGGATTTGCGCCGCCAGCCATCCTGGCTGCGGCTGTCCAGGCTCGGTTCCTGCCAGAACTGGGCATAGAGTTGCATCAGGCAGTGCAGGCGGGTGCCGTCCACCAGTTGCACCGGTGGCGTCTCCCGTTCCAGTTCCGGCGGCAGCGCCAGGCCGTGCAGGCGAGCGTTGTGCGACAGCAGCCGGTAGTCGAAGGCCATGCCGTAGGCCAGCACGGTACGGCCCTGCAGCAGGGGCCAGAGCCGGGCGAAGACCTCGGGGAAGGTCGGCGCCTGGGCCAAGTGGGCATCGGTCAGGCCGTGGATGAGGGTGGCTTCGCGCGGGACGGCGATGGTGGGGCGCACCAGGGTGTCGAGCAGCACTCGACCACTCAGGGTCATCACCGCCACCTCGATCAACTGGGCGTCCTCGCCGAGACCGGTGGCCTCGGTGTCCAGCACCAGGACATCCTGCTCCATCCAACGCCGGGCCTGCTCGCGCACGAGGGCTTGCTGGGCGTTGTAGCGGGGAGGGGCCGCGAGGGGGATGGACGAAGACAACGAATTCATGACACTGCCTGAAACGGTAAAAGGATACGCCCAGTAGCCGAAGGAGTCGGCTCTACGACGGGTGTGGCCATTCGATGCAAGATCATCGCCACAGGACACAGACCGTTTGGCCGGGCCGACGAGCGGAGTATTGGGCGCACTGGGGTCGCCCCTGGCGAGCGGCCTTGCGAGAATGGTGCCCTGAGTGATGAGAGGAGCGATGGCTGTGGCTGCCGCCCAGGGTTTTCTGCTGACACGCCTGTGGCGCGAGACCGCCAGTGGGTTGGAGCTGGTGTTCTGGTTCGCCACCGATGCCGGTCCGCGAGAGCTGCGGATACCGGCACAACAGGCGGTGGCCTTCGTGCCCGCCGAGCGACGAGCGGACATCGAACGGCTATTGCCGCACGAGGTGGAGCTGCGCGAACTGGCGTTGCAGGACTTCCAGCGGCGCCCCGTCCTGGGGCTCTATGCGCCGCGCTATCGCATCCTGCGCGACCTGGAGCAGCGTCTCGCCGCGCTCGGTATCGAGGTCTATGAGGCGGATATCGCCCCGGCGGATCGCTTCCTCATGGAGCGCTTCATCACTGCGCCGGTGCAGCTGCCGCAGACAGGCGAACGCGGTACAACCCCGTTGCGCCCCGCGCCCGACTACCGCCCGCAGTTGCGCACCCTGTCGCTGGACATCGAGACCAGTGAGCGCGGCGAGCTCTACAGCATCGGCCTGCACGGCTGCGGCCAGCGCCAGGTGTACATGCTCGGTCCGCCTACCGGCGAAGAGGTAGCTCTGGACTTCGACCTGGAATATGTCGCCGACCGCGCCACCCTGCTCGAACGCCTCAATGCCTGGCTGGCGCGCCACGATCCCGACGTCATCATCGGCTGGAGCGTGCTGCAGTTCGACATCCGCGTGCTCCACGAGCACGCGCGTAAATTGGGCGTGCTCCTGCACCTGGGGCGCGGGGCACCCGAGGATGATCGCTACGAACCCGGCGGCCAGGGGCGCCAATTCTTTGCCCTGCTGGCCGGGCGGCCGATCATCGATGGCGTGGAGGCGCTCAAGTCGGCGACCTGGGTGTTCCCCTCCTACAGCCTGGAGAACGTCTCCCGCACCCTGCTGGGCGAAGGCAAGGCCATCGACAATCCCCACGACCGCATGGCCTCCATCAACCGCATGTTCGCCAGCGAGAAGAGCGCCCTGGCGCGCTACAACCTGGTGGACTGCGAGCTGGTTACCCGCATCTTCGAGCAGACCGAGCTGCTGCGCTTCCTGCTGGAGCGGGCCAGCGTCACCGGCTTGCCGCTGGAGCGCCACGGTGCCTCCATCGCCGCCTTCTACCACCTCTATCTGCCGCTGATGCACCGCCAGGGCTTCGTCGCGCCCAACCTCGGCGCCCAGCCGCCCGAGGCCAGTCCGGGCGGCTTCGTCATGGATTCGCGGCCCGGGCTCTACGACTCGGTGCTGGTACTGGACTACAAGAGCCTCTATCCCTCGCTGATCCGCACCTTTCTCATCGACCCGGTGGGGCTGGTGGAGGGCCTGGCGACGCCCGAGGACGAAACCGTGCCGGGCTTTCGCGGGGCGCGCTTCCATCGCACCCGGCACTGCCTGCCGGAGATGGTGGCGCGGGTCTGGGAAGGGCGCGATGCGGCCAAGCGCGCCGGCAACGCGCCCCTGGCCCAGGCGCTGAAGATCATCATGAACAGCTTCTACGGGGTGCTGGGCACGCCGCACTGCCGCTTCTTCGATCATCGGCTGGCCTCGTCCATCACCCTGCGCGGCCATGCGGTGATGCACCGCACCCGCGAGCTGATCGAGGCGCGCGGCCATCGGGTGATCTATGGCGATACCGACTCCACCTTCGTCTGGCTTGGCCGTGCCCACGACGAAGCCGAGGCCGAGCGCATCGGTCGCGAGCTGGTGGCGGCGGTCAATGCCCACTGGCGCGAGCAGCTACAGGCCGAACTGGGGCTGGAAAGCCACCTGGAACTGCAATACGAAACCCACTTCGCCCGCTTTCTCATGCCCACCATCCGTGGCGCGGAGGAGGGCAGCAAGAAGAGATACGCCGGGCTCAGGCCCGGTGTGGACGGCGCGCCCGAGCTGGTGTTCAAGGGACTGGAAACGGTGCGCAGCGACTGGTCACCGCTGGCCCAGCGCTTCCAGCGCGAGCTGTACCTGCGCATCTTCACCGGCGAGCCCCATGTGGAGTACCTGCGCGACTTCGTCGCCCGCACCCGCGCCGGCGAATTCGACGACCTGCTGGTCTATCGCAAGCGTCTGCGCCGGCCGCTGGACGAGTACCAGAGCAATGTTCCGCCCCAGGTGCGCGCCGCCCGGCTGTTCGAGGCGGAAAATGCCCGCCTTGGGCGGCGTAGCCAGTTCCGCCGCGGCGGCTGGATCAGCTACCTGATCACCACCGCCGGCCCCGAGCCGGTCGAGCTGCCCCATGCACCGCCGGACTACGACCACTATGTGCAGCGCCAGCTAGCCCCGGTGGCCGATGCCATCCTGCCCTTCGTTGGCGACCGCTTCGAGCGGCTGCTGGATCGGCAGTTGGGGTTGTTTTGATGGTAGGTGCGGTCCCGTGCTGGTGGCGGGTCTCGCGT
Source organism: Pseudomonas oryzihabitans (assembly GCF_006384975.1). Taxonomy (NCBI): domain Bacteria; kingdom Pseudomonadati; phylum Pseudomonadota; class Gammaproteobacteria; order Pseudomonadales; family Pseudomonadaceae; genus Pseudomonas; species Pseudomonas oryzihabitans. The sequence continues at coordinate 2,745,272 of NZ_CP021645.1, read as the reverse complement.
AGGGCCTATCGCGGCCATGGGCCGCTCCTACGGGATATGAAGCCTTTGTAGGAGCGGCCCATGGCCGCGATAAGCTAAGAAGTGCGGAGCGGCCGCATCGGCGGACCACCATGACCGCGATTAGCGTCGCGTAGGCTGGCTGACGGCGTAGCCTCATCCACCCGCTTCGTGCCGGGACCAACCGACCACCCTCACCCCAGCCCTCTCCCGCGAGCGGTCCGGTGCTCGGCCGCACGCTTCGCTCGCACTCGCCATTACGCCATCAGTCCGATTCACAGGCGGCAAACGTCGGCTGAGCCAACTCTCGGCAGGATGAGACCCGTCCTCCGCGCGAGCGCTCGTTATACTCCGGTGGCGATGGGGCGTTTCGGCGCTAAAGGGATGGACGACCTGGCCGCGGCGATGGCGGCAACCCCGATTTCTTATGGATTTTCAAACGGCGGATAGATGAGCAAACAGGCGGATGTGGCCCGACCCAACAACTCCAAGCAGTTGACCCCCAGCGACCTGCCGTTCCCGGTGGTGGGCATCGGGGCTTCGGCGGGCGGGATCCAGGCCCTGCTACGCTTTTTCGAGGACCTGCCAGCGGATTGCGGCATGGCCTTCGTGGTGGTGATGCACCTGTCGCCCGAGCACCAAAGCAGTCTCGACCAGATCCTGCAGCGCGCGACCCGGCTGCCGGTGCAGCAGGTCACCCAGCCGGTGCCCATCGAGGCCGAGCACGTCTATGTGATACCACCCGGCTTCGACCTGACCATGAACGATGGCTACCTGCGCCTCAATCCGGCGGAGCGGCCGTCGGGCGACCACGTGGCGGTGGACCTGTTCTTCCGCGCCCTCGCCGATGTGCATAAGGCGCGGGCCATCGCCATCGTCCTGTCGGGCAACGGTGCGGACGGTTCCGTTGGGCTCGGACGGGTCAAGGAGCAGGGCGGGGTGACCCTGGCCCAGGCGCCGGAAGATGCGGAGTTCGATTCCATGCCCTGCAGCGCCATCGCTACCGGCGCGGTGGATTTCGTCCTGCCGGTGGTGGACATGCCGCAGAAGCTGCTGGAGCTGGCTGTCACCATCAACTCCCTGAGCCAGAGCGAGTTGCGCCAGATCGAGCTAGAGGCCCGGCTGCCGGGCGCTTCGAGCAAGGCCATGCAACTGGCCCTGCGCGACATCCTCACCCTGCTGCGCACCCGCACCGGACACAACTTCAAGCAGTACAAGACCGCCACGGTGCTGCGCCGTGTGGAGCGGCGCATGCAGGTGAACACAATCCCCGACATGCCGGCCTATGCCAGCTTCCTGCACGAGCATCCCGAGGAAACCCCGGCGCTGCTCAAGGACATGCTCATCGGCGTGACCAATTTCTTCCGTGATCGCGAAGCCTTCGAGGCGCTGGAGCGCGATGTCATCCCCGAACTGTTCGAGCAACTGCACGGCCTGGAGGAAGAGCAGGAATTGCGGGTCTGGAGCGCGGCTTGTTCCAGCGGTGAAGAGGCCTATTCCTTGGCCATGCTGCTCACCGAGCAGGCCGAGTTACGCCAGTCCGGTGCGCGCTTGCAGGTGTTCGCCACCGATCTCGACGAGCACGCCCTGGCCGTGGCCCGGCATGGGGTCTATCCCGGCTCGATCATTACCGATGTCACCCCCGGCCGCCTGCGCCAGCACCTGCTCAAGGAGCAGAACCAGTACCGGGTGAAGAAGGAGCTGCGCGAGAAGGTGCTGTTCGCCCAGCACAACCTGCTCAGCGATCCGCCCTTTTCCCGGCTCGATCTGATTAGCTGTCGCAACCTGCTGATCTACCTGGATCGCGAGGTGCAGGCCGAGATCCTGCACACCTTCCACTTCGCGCTCAAGCCGGGCGGCTACCTGTTCCTCGGCAGTTCCGAGTCGGCCGATGTGCAGAGCAACCTGTTCGCCACGGTCGACAAGAAAAACCGCATCTACCGTGCCAAGCACACCACCAGCGTGGTGCGGCCCACGCCGCTGCTCAATCTCAACCCGGGCGTGCACAGCGTGCGCCTGCCGCCGCACCAGGTCGGTCGGCGCAAGAAGGTGTCCTTCGCCGAGGTGCACCAGCGGGTGCTGGAGCAATACGCGCCGCCGAGCATCATCGTCGACCGCGAATCCAACATCGTGCACATGTCCGAGCGGGCCGGGCGTTTCCTTCGCTACGTCGGCGGCGAGCCCAGCTACAACCTGCCGGCGCTGGTGCTGGAGGAATTGCGCCTGGAGCTGCGCACCGCGCTGTTCCAGGCCCTGCAGAGCAACAAGAGCGTCGAGGCCCGGCGCGTGCACATCCAGCGCGACGACCGCAGCTACTACATCAACATGGTGGTGCGGCCCTTCCGCGACAGCGACACCAGCACCGACTACATGCTGGTGCTCTTCGACGAAGTCGAAGACGTCATGAGCACCGACGCCTCCAGCGATCACACGGAAGCCAAGGACAGTGTCCTCACCCAGCTGGAAGCCGAGCTGCAGCGCACCAAGGAACAGTTGCAGCTGACCATCGAGCAATCCGAGACCTCGACCGAGGAACTCAAGGCCTCCAACGAGGAACTGCAGGCGATCAACGAAGAGCTGCGTTCGGCCACCGAAGAGCTGGAGACCAGCAAGGAAGAGCTGCAGTCGATCAACGAAGAACTGATCACCGTCAACTACGAACTCAAGGCCAAGATCGAGGAAACCGGCAAGATCAACGACGATCTGCAGAACCTCATCACCTCCACCGACATCGCCACGGTGTTCGTCGACCGTGGCATGCGCATCAAGAGATTCACCCCGCGGGCGATCGGCATCTTCAACATGATCGTCAGCGATACCGGCCGCTCGCTGCTCGACATCACCCATCGGCTGGACTACCCGGAGCTGGCCGACGATGCCAACCAGGTGTTCGAATCCCTCCGGCTCATCAAGCGCGAGGTGCGCAGTCACGATGACCACTGGTACCTGGCGCGGCTGTTGCCCTACCGCACCGCGGAGGATCGCATCGAGGGAGCGGTGCTGACCTTCATCGACGTCACCGAGCGGCGCCTGGCTCAGGATCGCGCCCGCGCTGGCGAAGAGAACATGCGCCTGGTGGCGCAGAACATCCAGGATTACGCCATCGTCACCCTGGACGCCAATGGCATCATCAACAGTTGGAACGGCGGCGCCACCCGGCTATTCGGCTACAGCGAGCGCGAGGCCCTGGGCCAACCGGTAGGCCTGATCTTCACCCCGGAAGATGTCGCCGCCCAGGTGCCGGAAGAGGAAATGCACACCGCCGACGCCCAGGGCGCTGCCCACAACGAGCGCTGGCTCAGGCGCAAGGACGGTAGCCGGCTGTACTGCGCCGGGGTGCTCAGCCGGATGAACAATGCCGCCGGTGGACGGGGCTACGCCAAGATCGCCCGCGACGCCACCGCCGACCATGTGCGCTCCAGCGAGGCAGCCAACCAGCAGGCGCAGCAGCGCGCCCTGGTCCAGCTCAAGGACGAATTCTTCGCGGTGATGTCCCACGAGCTCAAGCATCCGCTCAATCTCATCCAGCTCAACAGCGAGCTGCTGGCGCGCTCACCCGTGCTGCGCAACGTGGCCCTGGCGCGCCGGGCGACCGAAGCCATCCAGCGCGCGGTGCGCAGCCAGGCACAGATCATCGATGACCTGCTCGACCTGTCGCGCATCCGTACCGGCAAGCTCAAACTGGAGCGGGTCGGGCTGGACCTGGCCCAGCAACTGCGCGAGATCGCCGAGGTGATCAAGCCGCTGGCGGGCGAGGTCGAGGTCTCCTGCACGCGCCTGCCGAGCGAGCCGCTGTACGTCCATGCGGACGCCACCCGTATCGGGCAGATCGTCTGGAATCTGCTCAACAACGCTATCAAGTTCACCCCGGCCGGCGGCCAGGTGTCGATCGCCCTGGACGCGGACGGCCAGGAGGCGCGGCTGGAGGTGACGGACACCGGGCAGGGGATCGATCCCGACTTCCTGCCGCGGGTATTCGAGATGTTCGGCCAGGCGGAAATGAAATACACCGCCCGCGCCCAGCATGGCCTGGGCATCGGCCTGGCGCTGGTCAAGCAACTGGTGGAAGCCCACGGTGGGCGGATCGAGGCTCACTCCGCCGGCCCCGGCTTGGGCGCAAGGTTCAGCGTCTGGCTGCCGCTGTGCCACGCCGAGCAGCAACTCGCCCCTACGGCGCAGGCGGATGAGCACTCCCTCGCCGGGTTGCGGGCGCTGCTGGTGGACGACTCTGCCGACATCGTCGAGACCCTGCAGCTGCTGCTCGAAGAGGAGGGCGTGGTGGTCACCGCGGCGACCGACTCCCACAACGGCCTGGCGCTGGCCCAGGCGCAGGATTTCGACATCATCCTCTCCGACATCGGCATGCCGGAGATGGACGGCCATGAATTCCTGCGCCGAGTGCGGGCGGGGGATCGCAATGTCGGCACCCCGGCCGTGGCGCTGTCCGGCTACGGTACGCGGCTGGACGTCGACAAGGCGCGGGCCGCCGGTTTCGCCCAGCACCTGAACAAACCGGTCAGCTTCGAGGCTTTGCTCGCCGTACTGCGTGAGTTGCGTCCCTCGGTCTGAGTCCGGGGCCGTCCGGGGCGGTGGCATAGTCAGACGATTCGCGGCACACTCGGGACCAGCCGGGGCGCCCGCCCATCCGGGTCGGGCGCCGCGTACCCCGCCAGAGGAGCGCTGCGATGACCCGTCTCACCGCCAAGGATTTCTCGCCCGAACTGCTCGAACTCTATGACTTCTACGTCCATGGGCGCATCAGCCGGCGCGACTTCCTCGACCGCGCCGGTGCCTGCGCCGCGGTGCTGGGCCTCTCCGCCACCGGGGTATTGGCGGCCCTGAGTCCCAATTACGCCCTGGCCACCCAGGTGGAATTCACCGATCCGGACATCGTCGCCGAATACGTCTACTACCCCTCGCCCCAGGGCCATGGTCGGGTACGCGGCTACCTGGTGCGTCCGGCCAAGGCCAGCGGCAAGGTGTCGGCGGTGGTGGTGGTGCACGAGAATCGCGGCCTCAATCCCTATATCGAAGACGTGGCCCGGCGCCTGGCCAAGGCCGGTTACCTGGCCCTGGCGCCGGATGGCCTGACCGCCATGGGCGGCTATCCCGGCAACGACGACAAGGGTCGCGAGCTGCAGCAGCAGGTCGATCCGCAGAAGTTGATGAACGACTTCTTCGCCGCCGTGGAAACCCTGATGAGCCACGAATTCAGCACCGGCAAGGTCGGCATCACCGGCTTCTGCTATGGCGGCGGGGTGGCCAACGCCGCCGCCGTGGCCTATCCCGAGCTGGCCGCGGCGGTACCCTTCTACGGCCGCCAGCCCCGTGTGGAGGAGGTGGCGCGGATCAAGGCGCCGCTGTTGATCCACTACGCCGAGAACGATCCGCGTATCAACGAAGGCGCCGCCGCCTACGAGGCGGCTCTAACGACCCAGGGCAAGACCTTCGAGGTGCAGCGCTATCCCGGCACCACCCATGGCTTCCATAACGATTCCACCCCGCGCTACGACGAAGCCGCCGCCCGCCTAGCCTGGGATCGCACCCTGGGTTGGTTCGGGCGCTATCTGGCGTGATCCCCTGACGGAGCCCACCATGCCGCAACACCGTATTCCTGCCGTCTACATGCGGGGTGGTTCCAGCAAGGGCGTGTTCTTCCATGCCCGCGACCTACCGCCCGCCGGCCCCGCGCGCGATGCCCTGCTGCTGCGGGTGATCGGCAGCCCCGACCCCTATGGCAAGCAGATCGACGGCCTGGGCGGCGCCACCTCCAGCACCAGCAAGGTGGTGGTGATCGCCCCGTCCTGTCGCCCGGACTGCGATATCGACTACCTGTTCGGCGCGCCGGCCATCGAACTGCCGGTGATCGACTGGTCGGGCAATTGCGGCAATCTCAGCGCCGCCGTCGGTCCCTTCGCCATCAGCGAGGGCCTGGTGCAGGCGCCCCGCGACGGCCTGGCCACGGTGCGTATCTGGCAGGCCAATCTCGGCAAGCGCATCCTCGCCCGGGTACCCATGGTGGCCGGCGAGGTGCAGGAAGAGGGCGATTTCTGCTTCGACGGCGTGGCCTTTCCCGCCGCTGAAGTCGTGCTCGAATTCCTCGATCCCACCGGGACCGATGGCAGCGTGCTGCCCACCGGGCGGGCCGTCGATGAGTTGCAGATTGCCGGTCTGGGCCGGCTGCCGGTGACCCTGCTCAATGCCGGTAATCCGACCATCTTCGTGCGCGCCGAGGCGCTTGGCCTGAGCGGTACCGAGACCCAGGCGCAGATCAACGGCGATGCGGAGCTGCTGCAGCGCCTGGAGCTCCTGCGCGCCGCCGGTGCCGTGGCCATGGGCCTGGCGACCAGCGCCGCCCAGGCCACCGCGGAGCGCCCTCACACGCCCAAGCTGTGCCTGATCGCACCGCCGCAGACCTATCGGGTGGCCGGCGGCAAACAGGTGCAGGCCGCGGAGCTCGATCTCATCGCCCGCATGATCTCCATGGGCAAGCTGCACCACGCCATTCCCGGCACCGGCGCGGTCGCCGTGGCGGTGGCCGCCATGCTGCCCGGCACCCTGGTCAATCAGCTCACCGGCGAGCTGGCCGGACGCCAGGTACGTATGGGCCACACCGCCGGCACCGTGACGGTCGGCGCCCAGGCGCGTGAGGTGGACGGCAGCTGGCAGATGGAGAAGGCCATCATGAGCCGCAGCGCGCGGCGACTCATGGAAGGGTGGGTGCGGGTACCGGCGGAGGGCTAGTACCTGGGGTGGGTTGAGGGCAGCGCAGCCGCGCAATACTCAATCCCCTCACCCCAACCCTCTCCCAAAGGTGTATAGCCCGGAGACATGGTGGACACCTGTTCGAGGACATGGTGGACAGGTGTCAGGCGACGGAACGTCCCGTCGTCGCCGTCCGGGTGTGTGCGTTCAAACACGCGATGCGCCAGGTGCGCCAGAACACGTCGTACTGGCCGTCCTCGCCCTCAGGACGGATCAGCACGGGCTCGCCGATGAAGGCCTTGCCCACGTGCCACTGATGGCCTCGCCAGTTGATGAGCCCCTGATCGCGTACCGTGCGGACGATACCGCCTTCAGCGTACAACGGCGCGGATGGCGTGGGGCAATAGGCGCGGGGGCTGGGCTGATAGCGTGTCTGGGGCACCTGCATGCCCAGCGCCTGATGCGGCCGCTGGGCATTGTAGAGCTGTCGCCAGTGGTCGAAGGCCCGCTGCGCCTTGTCCAGGTCTGCCCACGGCGGGCCTTGCAGGACTTCGGCCTTGAGCGTGCGGTGGAGGCGTTCGTCCTTGCCCTGCGTCTGCGGATGATAGGGCCGCGAATGGCTGACCCGGATACCCTGGGCCATCAGCCAGACGTCCAGCCGAGTGTAATGCTGGCCGTCCGTGCCCCAGGGGCTGCCGTTGTCCATGGTCATTCGCGCCGGCAGGCCATAGCGCTCGAATGCGGCGATCAGGCACTGACGCACGGTGCTTTCCCGCTCGTCGCCGCAGGCCTGCAACACCACCGCGTAACGCGAATGGTCGTCCAATACGGTCAACGGATGACAGCGTCCCCGCAACAGGGGTACATGACCCTTGAAGTCCATCTGCCACAGATCGTTGGCGTGCGGGTGTTCAAAGCGCTGCCAGGGCTTGGCCGCCTCCGAGGCCGCCGTGCTCACTGCGCCGTGACGGACCAGGATCGCATGCACCGTGCTAATGGCCGGCATCGGCATGCCCTGATCCTCCAGTCGACGCGCCAGCTTACGTGCTCCCCAAGCCGGATGTTGCGCGCGCAAGGCCATGACCTGCGCCTCGCATTCCGCTGCACAGCGGCCTGGCGACGTCGCCGGACGGCGCGAGCGATCCGTCAGCGCCTCACCGGCTCTGGCACGCGCCAGCCACTTGTATCCCGTCGTCGGGCTAATGCCGAAACGGCGGCACAGCAAGCGTATGTTCGCTCCCGCCTGTTGTGCCAAGCCAACGAATTCCTCGCGTAACTCCATCGTGGACCTCTCCTGCCACGGCATCGGCCTGCTCACTTCTGCCAAATGCCACAGCTTGATGTGTCCACCCTGTCTCCGAACAGGTGTTCACCATGTCCCCGGGCCATACACAAAGGGAGAGGGGTGGTCGAGTCCCATGCGTTTACCAGGAGGCCGCGATCCTCGTAGCGTGGAAAACCGCGCAGCGTTTTCCACTGGCAGGCCCCGCTGCAAACGGTGGATAAGGCTGCGCCGTTATCCACCCTACGCGACTGAGCCCGAATCCCCTCACCCCAGCCCTCTCCCCGGGGGAGAGGGCTGGTCGAGTCCAAGGCGTTTACCAGGAGGACGTGATCCTCGTAGCGTGGAAAACCGCGCAGCGTTTTCCACTGGGTAGGCCCTGCTGCAAACGGTGGATAAGGCTGCGCCGCTCTCTATCCCGGGCGACACAAGCGCACCCTCTCCCTCAGGGAGAGGGTTGGGGAGAGGGCGATCCTACGCTGGGAGCCGCCTCGTTGGGCTTCGCTGCGCTCAGCGCCAACCTACGCTTCTAGGTCCCTTCGATGAGATCGCGGATGCGGATCGCCAGGGCGTCCATGGCGAAGGGCTTGGTCATCACGTGCATGCCCGGCTCCAGGTGGCCGTTGCCGATCACGGCGTTCTCGGCATAGCCGGTGATGAACAGCACCTTGAGGCCCGGGCGGCGCTGGCGGGCGGCGTCGGCCATCTGCCGGCCGTTCATGCCGCCGGGCAGGCCGACGTCGCTGACCAGCAGGTCGATGCGCACGTCGGATTCCAGCAGGCGCAGCCCGGAGCTGGCGTCGGCCGCTTCCAGGGCCGCATAGCCCAGTTCTTCCAGCACCTCGACGACCAGCATGCGCACGGTCGGCTCGTCGTCCACCACCAGCACGGTCTCGCCGTGGCCGACGCGGGGCAGCGCCGCCTGGGTGATGGTGGCCTCGAGGCTGGTCGCCGCCTCGCTATGGCGGGGCAGGAACAGGGTCACGCTGGTGCCCTCGTCGAGCTGCGAGTGGATGCGCGCCTGGCCGCCGGACTGGCGAACGAAGCCGTAGATCATCGACAGGCCGAGTCCGGTGCCGACGCCGATGGGCTTGGTGGTGAAGAAGGGATCGAAGGCCTTGGCGACCACCTCCGGCGGCATGCCACAGCCGTTGTCGGTCACGGAGAGGGAGATGTATTCGCCCGGCTCCAGGTCGCGCACCCGCGCCATGCGGGTATCCAGGACACGATTGGCGGTTTCGATGAAGATGCGTCCGCCCTCGGGCATGGCGTCGCGGGCGTTGATGCAGAGATTGAGCAGGGCATTTTCCAGCTGGGGCGGGTCCACCAGGGTCGACCAGAGATCACCGGCGGCCACCACCTCGATCTGGATCGCCGGCCCCACGGTGCGGCGGATCAGGTCTTCCATGCCGGCCACCAGGCGATTGACGTCGGTGGGCTTGGGGTCCAGCGTCTGCCGCCGGGAGAAGGCCAGCAGCCGGTGGGTGAGGGCGGCGGCGCGGATGGCGGCGCCCTGGGCGGCGGTGGTATAGCGCTCCAGGTTGTTCAACCGGCCCTGGCCGATGCGCACGGTGAGCAGGTCGAGGCTGCCGACGATGCCGGCGAGCAGGTTGTTGAAGTCGTGGGCGAGGCCACCGGTGAGCTGGCCGACCGCCTCCATCTTCTGCGACTGGCGGAGCTGTTCCTCCAGCAGCGCCTGGGTTTCCGTGGCTTCCTTCTCGCGGGTCACGTCGCGACCGGCGCCGGTGAGCCGCTCCTGATCGTTGTCCAGCGACAGCGTCCAGGACAGCCAGCGCCAGCTACCGTTCGCCGCCAGCACACGATTCTCCAGCCGTGTCGGCAGGCCGCTGCGGCGCAGTTCGTCCAGCGCCACCATGACCTTGGGCAGGTCGTCGGGGTGGATGAGTTCGCGGTAGGACCGGCTGAGCAACTCGGCTTCGGAATACCCGAGATGGCGGGACCAGGACGGACTGACCCGTACCAGTTGCCCCTCGAAGTCGGCGATCATCAGCAGGTCCTCGCTGAGCGCCCAGAGGCGGTCGCGCTCGGCGGTGCGGGCCTGCACCTCCTGGCTGAGGCTGAAGTTCTGCGCCTGGATCAGGGTCTGGGCGTCGCGCTGGGCCGTGACGTCCTGGGCGAAGACGTAGAAGCCATCCACCAGGCCGCGGGCGTCCCGGCGTGGGCGGTAATGGATATCGGCGATGCGCCGCCGGCCGTCCGGCCAGGCCCAGGGCAGGTCGAGGCGCGCCGGGACACCCTCCAGGGCGGCTTCGATGGCATGGCGGCGCGCGGCGAACAGGGAGGTCGAGAAGACCTCGTCCATGCGGCGGCCGAGGATGCTGCCAGGAGCGTCCCTGAACCACTTCGGCGCCTCGGCATTGGCGAATCGATAGACCAGCTCGCGATCGACGAAGGCGATCAGGCAGGGCAGGGTATCGGCGACCAGCCGTAGATTCATCTCGCTGTCACGCAGGGCCTGCTCGGCGGCCAGTCGCGCGGTAGCCGAACGGGTGCGGTTGGCGACCTCGCGGATGAACTGCAACTCGCTCGGCAGCCACTGGCGGGGCGTACAGGAGCTGACATAGAGCAGGGCGATGAAGCGACCGTGCTCGAACAGGGGGGTGTTGACGAAGGCGCGGGTATCCAGCATCTCCAGCGCGGGGAGATTGTCCCGGGTGCGCGGGTCTTCGCGCACGTCGGTGATCACCACTGTCTCGCCGCGCTTGAAGTCTTCGATGTAGCTGCCGTAGTCGCGGAAGTTCAGGGTGCCGACCAGGCTGCGGGCGCCGGGGGTCGTCCAGTCGCGCGCCACGCGGATGGTCTCGGCCTCGGCGTCCACCAGGCCGTAGCCCACCAGATGGGCACCCAGGGTGGTACCCAGGGTGGCGCAGGCGACTTCGATGACGGCATCGATGTCGTTCAGGTGGCTGAAGCGCTCGCTGAGTTCGAGCAGGGCCAGGCGATAGAGTTCTTCGCGGCGTTTGGCCTGGGCGGCCAGCTCTCGTTCGGTGACCTCCAGGAACAGCACCAAAAAACTGTCCGGCCCCGCCTTGTGGACGTGGCCTTCGTACCAGCAGCCATCGTGCTGGAATTGGCGTACATAGCTGAACGACTGGCCGGTATCGACCACCCGGGTGAAGTCTTCGACCCAGCTGTCTTCGAGCGCGGGAAAGAGTTCACGGGCGGTATGGCCTATCGTTTGTTCCGCCGTGAAGCCGAAGTTCTGCAGCCAGGCGCGATTGACCTGCTCGTAGCGCCAGTCCTGCCCGCGACCCTGGTCATCACGCAGGATGGTGCCGAGGATGAAGCCCTCTTCGAGCTGTTCGAACAGGCCACGCCAATAGCGCTCGCTTTCCACCAGGCGCTGCTGGACCTCGTGGAGGTGCCGCTCGCTGTCGCGCAGCGCCTCGCCGGCCAGGTGCTGGGCGGTGCGGTCGCGCAGGATCTTCACATAGCCGGTATGGCGACCGGCCTCGTCGTGCAGCGGATGCATCTCGCCACTGGCCCAGAAGCGCGAGCCGTCGCGGTGCAGGTGCCAGCGCTCGTCCTCGGCGCGGCCATCGCGCAAGGCCAGCTTCATTTCCAGTGCCGCTCGGCCGCTGAGATTGTCTTCGGGGGTGAAGAAGCACTCGGCGGATTCGCCCCGTACCTCATCGGCGGTCCAGCCCAGCAAGCGCTCGGCGCCGTTGTTCCAGTCGGTTATCACGCCCGCCGGGTCGAGGACGACCATGGCGAAATCGATGGCGCCGTCGAAGATCGCCAGGCGCCGCTGGGCGTCCTGGGGGGGGAGGTCGGCCTGCTCGTCGAGGGCGGCGCGGAGGCGAAGCACTTCCGCCTGGAGTTCAGCGTAGGAAAGATCGGAGTCGGCCATGGGGTCGTTCGAGGGGATGGGCGGCGGAGTACTTCGCCAGGATGTCGGCAAAGGACCTTGAGTGGAAAGAGGCTAGGTGACATCAAGGCGCCATCGGCAAGATTTTCCGACAAACCGGGAATTAAGTAGCCGTTGAGGTATCAGACAGGTGCAGGAAACCCAGGATCAACCGTTCGTCCGAGTTCTGTGATCCAAGTCGAGTAAATTCGGTCCTAATAGTCGTACTAATTAAGCAGCATTGCCATGACCGATGTAGTTTCTCCCGCCACCGTTACTACCGTGCTGGTCGTCGAGGACGATGCCGTGCTGCGTTCCCTGGCGACGGAGGTGTTCGAGATGGAAGGTTACGCCGTCCAATCCTTCGACTCCGCCGATGCCGCTTGGGCCTGGCTCGAGCAGGACCCGTCACCGCCCGATCTGCTTTTCACCGACGTGCGCATGCCCGGTCGGCTGGATGGCCTGGCCCTGGCCAAACAGGTACGCCAGCGTTTCGCGCAACTGCCCATCCTGGTGTCGTCCGGCTATACCGGGCAGCAGTATGCCGAACGCGAGGAACGTGCGCTGTTCCTGCCCAAGCCCTGGAGCATCGATCAGTTGCTGGCGGCCTGCAGCAAGCTCGGCCTCTAGGTTCTGTACGAAAAATCGCCGAGCGACGGTCAGGCGAGGCGAAAAGCGCTGAGGAAGCGGAGTTTACGAGTGGTAAATGAGCATTCCGAAGCGTTTTTCAACGAAGCATCACCGAGCGCAGGCATTTTTCGTACAGAACCTAAGCCTGCCCTTGCCGCGCCTGGGCTAGGCGCACCGCCGCATCCACTTCATCCAGCGTCCAGGGTTTCTGCAGGAAGATCACCTGGGGCGGCAACGCCGTGGTTATTTCATAGCCATAGCCCGAGGTGATCACCAGGGGCAGTTGGGGCCAGCGCTGGATCAACATCTGCGCCAATTCACCGCCGCGCAGCTGTCCGGGCATCAGGTGATCGGTGATCAGCAGGGCAGGTGCTTGCTTTCGTTGCAGCAGCTCCACCAAGGCGTCGTCGGCATTGTCGAAACGGACGCAGGTCCAACCCAGCCGCTCTTCGAGATGCTGGCCGAGCAGTTCGGCCAACAGGGCGTTGTCTTCGATGACGACGGCATAGGGTAGAGCGGTGGGCGAGGTCATCAGGACTTCCGGAACGCACGCGAGGGCGATCCGGAAAGTCTAGCAGAGCTGCCTTTCCTGCAACCTTAATTAATCCGACTATTGTCAGATATCTAGCACGATCTTGCCGAAGTGGCTGCCATCCTTCTGGAAGGCGAAGGCCTGGGCGATCTCGCGCAGGGGGTAGCTACGGTCGATGACCGGCTTAATTCCCGTGCTCTCCAGCGCCCGGATCATGTCCTGCTGGTGGCGCCTGCTACCGACGATCAGGCCCTGCAAGCGCTGGTGACGGCGCATCAGGTTCGCGGTGGGAATCTGGCCTTCGATACCGGTAAGGACGCCGATCAGTGCCAGATGGCCATGGATGCGCGCAGCCTGGATCGATTGTGCCAGGGTCGCCGGTCCGCCGACCTCCACCACGATGTCCGCCCCGCGCCCGCCGGTGATGGCCTGTACCTTGGCACCCCATTCCGGCTCTTCGCGGTAGTTGATCAGGTGATCGGCACCCAGGGCGTAGGCGCGTTGCAGCTTCTCGTCCGAAGAGGAGGTGGCGATCACCGTGGCGCCCATGGCCTTGGCGATCTGCAGGGCGAAGATGGAGACGCCACCGGTCCCCAGCACCAGCACAGTGTCGCCAGCCTTGAGGCCGCCATCCACCACCAGGGCCCGCCAGGCGGTGAGACCGGCGGTGGTCAAGGTAGCCGCCTCGGCGTGGCTGTAGCCCTTGGGCGCCCGGGTGAAGGCCGTGGCCGGCCGTACCACCACCTCGCAGGCGAAGCCGTCGACGCCATCGCCGGGGGTGGTGGAGAAGTCGTCGATGGGCGGCTCACCGTCCAGCCAGTGCGGAAAGAAGGTGGATACCACGGCGTCACCCACGGCGAATTCGCTGACGCCCGCCCCGACGGCCTCGACCACCCCGGCACCATCGGACATGGGGATGCGGCCATCGGCAGCCGGCATCTTGCCGAGCACCACGCCCAGATCGTGGAAGTTCAGCGAGCTGGCATGGATACGAACGCGGATCTCCCCGGGCCCCGGCTCGCCGGGATCGGGCAGGTCGGTCCATTCCAGGTGATCGAGGCCACCGGGTTTGCGCAGGCGGATGGCATTCATGAGTGAAATCCTCCAAGACAGGGCTGAGCGCTGGGACGCGCGAGTCTGTAGAGGACCACGGTGAAGGGCGCAGGATTCCCTGACGGAACCCGCGCCCGTCAGCCTTACTTGATGGCCTTCTGCAGTTGCTGCAGCTGCTGGGTGCGGGTGTTGAGGCGGGCTTCGCCGCGCTCGGCGTCGGTCTTCTTCAGCTCGGCCTCGGCCAGGCGCAGCTTGATGGTCTGCATGGCGGTCTGGATGCGCTGCTGGGTCAGGTAGGCCAGTTGGTCGACGGTTTGCTCGCTCTCGCCGTCCTTGTAGGCCTTGTCGGCCTTGGTCAGCCAGGTGCCGGCATCCTTGGTCTCCAGTGCCGCCAGCTGGTTGGCCTGGGGCTGGGATTCCAAGGCGGCGTAGTCGTTGCGCGCCTTTTCCAGATTGGGGTTGGGCGGCGTGGCGCAGGCGGCGAGGGTGAGGGTCAGGGCCGACAGCAGCGGAAGCAGAAAACGTTTACGCATGGGATTCGTCCTTCAAGAGAGCGGGCAGCTTACTGCTGCACTTTTTTCTGTAGGTTCTGTTGCAGTTGGAGGTTGATCTGACCTTCCTCGCGAATCTGCTGGATGCTGTTCTGCGCATCCTTGAGCGCCGCCTCGGCCTTGGCCGCCTGGGTCTTGCGGGTGGCCAGGCGGGCGTCCCACTCGGCCTGCTCGGCCAGTTGCTTGGCTTCGGCGTACTTCTCGTTGGAGAGGGCGGTCTGGGCCTGGGTCCACTTGTCCTGGGCCGACTTGGTCTCGATGGGGGCGTACTGGTTGCCACCGGAGCTGACGGCTTCGTTGACGGCGGACTGGGTCACGGCCATCTGCGCGGTCGGTGGATTGCCGGCGCAACCCGCCAGCAGCAGGCCGCCGCCCAGGACCAGGCTGGCGAGCAGCGCGCGTGGCGCGGAGAACGGAAAGGCGCGAGAGAAACCGGTTTTCATCCGAACATTCCTGTCAGGTCGCCCGGAATGGACGACAGTGCCTTTGAGACGGCGAAAACGCGGCGAGGTTCGCTGGAACGCGGGCTAGCGGGCGCCGTTCGGTCTGGTAGTCGGCTGGGAGGTCATGGTCCTTCGCTCAGGCGCGTACCGCCTGGTACAGCGCGCGGATCAGGTCCGACTGGGTGATGATGCCGACGAGCCGGCGCGAGCCGTCGATGATGGGGATGTGCCGGTGGCCGTTTTCGGAGAACACCGGCACCAGGTCGATCAACAGGCGGTCGGCGCTGGCCACCCTTACGGTGCGGGTCATGATCCGGCCGACCGTGCGCTCGCCCTGGCGCGCCCGCGGGCGAACCAGGGAGCGCAGCCGCCAACCGAGGCCCTCGTGCACATCCAGGTCGATCTGCCGCATGAAGTCGGCCACGGTGACGATGCCCAGCAGATGGCCCTGGCGATCGGTGACCGGCAGCGCCTTGATGCGCCGCGCGCGCATCAGCGCCCAGGCTTCCTGCAGGGGCATCTCGGCGCGGGCCACCACCGGTTCGCGACTCATCACATCGGCACAGCGCAATTCGCCCATCTTGCGCTGGTAGGCGCGGGCTTCCACCTGCTCCAGCAGCTCGGCGAGGTCGTCGCGACTGATGTCCAGCACCTGGTTGTAGCGTGCCAGCACCGCGTCCAGGTCGGCGCGTTGCAGGCGGGTTTCGCCGCTCGGTTCGGCCGGGCGCGGGACATGGGGCCAGGGGCGCCGGGTGAGATTGTTGTAGACCAGGCCGGCGACCACCAGCAGCAGCGAATCCAGCGCCACCGGGCTCCAGGCATAGCTGAAGTCGTGGGCGCCGATGAGCACCATCAACAGCGCCGAGGCACCGCCCGGTGGATGCAGGCAGCGCAGGGCGAACATGGCGGCGATGGCCAGGGCGACCGCCACGGCGGCGGCCAGGTTGGCCTCGGGTAGCCACTGGGCGCAGGCGATGCCGATCAGCGCCGACAGGGTATTGCCACCCACCACCGACCAGGGCTGCGCCAGGGGGCTGGAGGGCAGGGCGAACACCAGCACGGCACTGGCGCCCAGGGGGGCCACCAGCGCCAGGGCCAGGGCGCCGTGCTGGTGCACCGGTTGGCCTTCCAGCCACCAGGCTGCCAGCAGCGCGGCGAGCAGGATGCCGAGCCCGGCACCGAGGCTGGCGCGCAGTCGTTCGCGGGCGTCGATGGGCAGCGGCGCCGGCCAGAAGGCGCGCAGGCCTTGGCCGAGGCGGTTCATGAGGGACGGGGGCGGCGTGACCGGTTCCTGGGACATGGGCTAGGACTGGCGGGCAAAACGGGCGTTGATGGTCCCTCGTCAAACGACCCCTGGCAAGACTATCTATGCCGTCCTGCCCGATAGCCGCGGACCAGAGCGGAGGCGGGATTTGCTGCTGCATTCGATAGCCTGGCCGTTGTACCCTTGCTGGCTGGGTGTCGCCGCAATCGCGCGGTAGGACAGGTTCAACGTCAGCGCAGGTCGGGCCGCCGCGCGGAGTTCGGCTGCCCATGTCATCCCCGGTTTCCCCGGCCAAGGCCCTGGCCTTCCTGCAACGTTTCTGCGCCGCCGAGGCGGCGGGCGGCATCGTGTTGATGATCGCCGCGGCCCTTGCCCTCATCGTCGCCAACTCGCCCTTGGCCACCGGCTATTTCGCCACCTTGCACCTGGATGTCGGCGGCCTGTCCGTCGGCCACTGGATCAACGATGGCCTGATGGCGCTCTTCTTCCTGCTGGTGGGCCTGGAAATCAAGCGCGAGATGGCGGTCGGCCAACTCGCCACCTGGGGTGATCGCGCCCTGCCGGGGCTGGCGGCCCTGGGCGGCATGGCGGTGCCGGCGCTCATCTATGCCCTGGTCAATCGCCACGAGCCCCAGACGCTCGCCGGCTGGGCGATTCCCGCCGCCACCGACATCGCCTTCGCCCTCGGGGTGCTCTCGCTGCTCGGCTCGCGGGTGCCGACCTCGCTCAAGGTCTTTCTCTCGGCCCTGGCGATTCTCGACGACCTCGGCGCCGTGCTGATCATCGCCCTGTTCTACACCAGCGACTTGTCCACCACCATGCTGCTGGCCGCGGCAGGCCTGGTAGCCGTGCTCTTCGTGCTCAATCGTCTCAAGGTCAAGGCGCTGCTGCCCTACCTGCTGATCGGCGTGCTGCTGTGGTTCTGCCTGCTGCGCTCGGGCATCCATGCGACCCTGGCCGGGGTGATCCTGGCGCTGTTCATCCCCTTGGGCGATACCGAGACCGACGATGCCTCGCCGCTGCTCAAGCTGGAGGCCGCCCTGCACCCCTGGGTGGCCTTCCTCATCGTCCCCGTATTCGGCTTCGCCAATGCCGGGGTGGCCCTGGGCAACCTCTCCCTGGCCAATCTGCTGGACCCGGTACCGCTGGGCGTGGCCCTGGGGTTGTTCCTCGGCAAGCAGATCGGTATCTCGCTACTGGCGCTGCTGGCCATCCGCAGCGGTCTGGCACGCCTGCCGGAAGGCGCCAACGGGCTGCAGCTCTATGGCGTGGCGCTGCTCTGCGGGATAGGTTTCACCATGAGTCTGTTCATCGGCGCCCTGGCCTTCCCCGGAGCGCCCTTGCTGGTCGACGAGGTGAAGATCGGGATGCTGCTGGGGTCGCTGTTGTCGGCCCTGGCGGGAGTCGCCGTACTGCTGCTCGCCGACCGCCGTCGCCAAGGAGTTTGAGATGCCCTATGCCCTGTTCGCGGTGATGTTCGGGGGAGCCCTGGGGAGCGCCTGCCGCTGGTGGGTCGGCCTGCGCCTGAATGCGCTGTTCCCCCTGCTGCCCATGGGCACGCTGTTGGTGAATCTGGTCGGCGGTTTCGTGATCGGTCTGGCCCTGGGCCTGTTCACCCGCTATCCGGGGCTGGACCCCTACTGGAAGCTGCTGCTGGTGACCGGCTTCTGCGGCGGCTTCACCACCTTCTCGACCTTTTCCGCCGAGGTGGTGACGCTGCTGCAAAGCGGTCGCCTGGGCTGGGCGGCGCTCACCGTCACCCTCCATGTGCTGGGGTCGCTGCTGATGACGCTGGCCGGCTTCGCCCTGGCCGGTCGCCTCGGCTGAGCCGACCGGCCACCTGGGTTCAGGCCGGCGCGGTGGGCACGGTCGGAGGCTTGCGCCGCGGCTTGAAGCGCAAGGCCGGCGCCTCGATCAGGTGCCAGGAAAGCACGGCGCAGCCCAGGGTGAGGGCATAGCTCACCGCCAGGAAACCAGGCAACGAGAAATGCTCGGGAAACCAGTGCATGAGCAGTTGCTGCACCGGAAAGTTGAACAGGTAGAGGCCGTAGGAATAGTCGCCGAAGCGACCGAAGCCGTGCACCAGCGGTATCCGGACCTGCGCCAGGTAGATGATCACGTAGGCCAGGGATACCAGGTGGATCACCGGCAGCGTCTGCCAGACGATGGCGGCCAGCGACAGCAGGCACAGCGCCAGGGCCAGGTCCAGTCGCCAGGGGAGGCGCGGTCCCGCCAATTGCAGCAGCGCACCGGCGAAGAAGAACATGCCCAGGCTGAACACCTTGTGCAGCATGAAGCTGGCGATGCCCATCTCCGGCAGCAGCAGGAAGTTGCCCAGGACCAGCACCACCAGGGTGGCCATGACCACCGAGCGGGTCAGCAGCCCCATTACGCCGATGATCAGCACCGACAGGTACATGAACACCTCGTAGGGCAGGGTCCAGTAGCTGCCGTTCACCGTGTCGGGGAACGGATTGTCGACAAAGACGCCGGGCAGCTCGAAGCGCGTCAGCAAGAGGATGTTCTTGAAGAACCCCAGGGTCTGGCGATCACTGAAATAGGCGCTGGTCTCGCGGCTGGTGGCCAGCCAACCCACTACCAGCACCGAGAAGAGCACCGAGACGATCAACGCCGGGAAGATGCGCAGGGCGCGCTTGGCGAGGAAGTCCAGGGGGTTGCGACTGCGCTGGTAGGACGCCGTGATCAAGAAGCCGCTGATCACGAAGAACACGTAGACGGCGATGTTGGCCGCGTCGGTGAAGCCGGTGAAGTTGAGAATCGGCTCGGCACCGATGTGGCCCGAGAGCCAGAAGCTGTGACCGACGACCACGGTGGAGGCCGCGGCGAATCTGAGGAAATCGAAGTTGTTGCGCCCGTGGGGGGCGTTGGCGGTAGTCATGTCTGCTCCTCGCAGCCGTGGCCGCTGCCATCGGCGCCGCCCGCCAGGAAATATCCGGCGCGCGGCGCTGCATGGGGCAGCGGCAAGGGCGCCCGTCGGTTGGACGGGCACTGGCAAAGGTCGCTGTCGGCGTGGCCGACAACGGCTGGGCGGCAGCCGACCGGTCAGGCTGACCGTGCGGCCGGGCGAGGGCGGGGCGCTATGGGGGGCTGAGCGGCATGCGAGCGGACGTCATGCGCCGAGGTCTCTGACACAGCGTTACGGTGGTGGCGACCCGAAACGCAGGACGCTCGCGTGCTGACGTGGGCTGGGGCCTCCCGGCCGCCACGTAGATTGCGAGCATCCCGCGCATCAGGCGCTGGCCTGCAGGTTTTGATCGGGCGCGGTGGCCGTGGTGGACGAGGTCTCCTGGGCCAGATAGAGAGCAGCGATTTGCCGGGCGTGGTCGCCGAATTCCTGCGGATGGCGCGCCACGATGCGTTCGAAGGCGCCGGGCTCCAGGCCATCTTCATAGAAGCCGTTGTGGCACTGCAGGATGCCCGCGGCACAGACGCTACGCTCGACGGCGGCGATCAGGCCGCCGGCCCGCAGGCTCTTGACGATGTTGTGTGGCAGTCGCTGGCGCCGCCGCAGGTTGGCGGCGGTATCGCTGAGCGTATCGAGGATCTCGGCCTCGGCAGGCGACAGCTTGCGTACGTCCAGTTTGGACTTCTGCACCAGATAGCGACGGGAAAGCAGGCGGGCCTGGTCCTTCAGTGCCTTGAGCACCGCACCGCTGAGTTCGCCACGGGTGAACAGACCGGTTTCCAGGGCGATCAGGTAGGACCAATCGGTGATGAGCGGGATCTTGCTGAGGTCACGTTCCATGTGAAGGCCCTTTGTCCATTTAGTGTGGCTAATTGAGGATAGGACACCCTAATGGTTCCATAACGCCAGTATAAGGTGACGAGTGGCATGTAATTTGACAGTACTGACAAAAAGTGTCGGATTTTTGTCGAAGTGGGTCACAAGCTGACAATGCAACCTCAACGCTGCGCTTTGGGTCCCAAGCTAGAGGCTCTGCGTGAGCCAGATGACTCCTCGCAACGTCAGGTGACCCCATGAGTGCCGCAGATGAACGTTCCACCGCAGTAGAGCTTGATGCCGTAGCACTAGAGTGCGACGTGGCTGTGATCGGTGCCGGAACCGCAGGACTCGCTGCCGAGCGCGCGGCTCGCCGGCACGGCGCCCGGACCTTGCTGATCGATGACCGCTGGGCCGGCACCACCTGCGCCGCCGTGGGCTGCATGCCGTCCAAGTTGTTGATTGTCGCCGGGGAAGCCCATCATGAGGTCCAGCGCGCCAGCCTCTTCGGCATCGAGGTGGGTGACGTGCGGGTCGACGGAGCGGCCGTCATGGCGCGGGTGCGGCGCGAGCGGGATCACTTCGTGGCGGCTACCCAGCAGGGCTTCGAGCAGCTGCCCGAGGGTGTCGCGCAGCGCGCCACGGCGCGTTTCGTGGCACCGGATCGCCTGCAACTGAGCGATGGTCGGACGATACGGGCTCGCACCGTGGTCATTGCCACCGGCTCCTATCCCCTGGTCCCCGCGCCCTTCGACGCCTTGGGCGACCGCGCCCTGACCAACGAGACGATCTTCGAGTTGGCCGACCTGCCGCGTTCGCTGGCGGTGATAGGTACCGGGCCGGTCGGGCTGGAATTGGCTCAGGCGATGGCCCGGCTGGGTGTATTGGTCACACTATTTGGTCAGAACGACGGCCTAGGGGCACTCGAGGATGCCGAGGTGAAAGCCGAGTTGCGGCAGATCCTGGAGCGCGATCTCACCCTGTACCTGAACGTCGAGGTAGATGCCCGGCGCCAGGGCGACGGGGTGCGGTTGTCCTGGTCCGGCGCCGCGAACGGCGAGGGCGATTTCGACTATGTACTGGTCGCGGCCGGCCGCCCGCCACGGCTGAAAGGGTTGGGTCTGGAAACCACCGGCATCGAGCTGGATGACCATGGCACCCCGGTCTACGATCCCCAGACGATGCAATGCGGCTCCTCGTCGATCTTCATCGCGGGCGATGCCGATCATGACCGCCCCATCCTCCACGAGGCATCCGACGAGGGCGCCATCGCCGGGCACAACGCGGCCTGCTATCCCGAGGTGCGGGCCACCCTGCGCTCGCCGCGATTTTCGCTGATCTTCACCGATCCGCCGGTGGCCGTGCTGGGCAGCCCGCCGGACGCGGGGAGTCTGATCGGCACCTCCTCCTACCACGACCAGGGCCGCGCCCGGGTGGAAGCCCGCAACGAGGGTATCGCCCGCTTCTATGCCGAACCGGGCACCGGCAAGCTCACCGGTGCTGCCATGGTCGGCCCGGGCATGGATCACCTCGGGCATCTGCTGGTGCTGGCGCTGATCCATGGCGAGACCGCAAGCTCCCTGCTAGATATGCCTTTCTACCACCCCACCCTGGAGGAGGGCCTCAAGAGCGGTCTGCGCGAAATCTGCAAGGCGGCCCACAGCAGCCTGCGCGACGACCGCGACCAGGGTTCGCCGTCCGGTGCCTGAGGGGCTGCTGGCAGGTTGGCACTGAGCGCCGCGCAGCCCAATGGGGAGACTGGGCGGTCCACCCTCACCCCAACCCTCTCCCGCCAGCGGGAGAGGGGGCTGTCCCGCGCGGGAGGCGGATTCAGGCGGAAGCCGGGACTCCGTAGGGTGGATGACGGCGCAGCCTCATCCACGCAGACCCTGGCGTACTCAAGCCGTGCTCGGCTGCCCTCATCCCAACCCTCTCCCGCCAGCGGGAGAGGGGGCCGTCCCGAGTGTGAGGTGGGTTCAGGCGGAAGCCAGGACTCCGTAGGGTGGATGACGGCGCAGCCTCATCCACGCAGACCCTGGCGTACTCAAGCCGTGCTCGACTGCCCTTACCCCAACCCTCTCCCGCCAGCGGGAGAGGGGGCTGTCCCGAGTGGAGACGGATTCAGGCGGAGGCTGGAGCGTTCAGCCGTACGGTGGATGACGGCGCAGCCTCATCCACGCGAACCCTGGCGTGCCAATGCCGTGCTCGGCTGCCCTCACCCCAACCCTCTCCCGCCGGCGGGAGAGGGGGCTGTCCCGAGTGGAGGCGGATTCAGGCGGAAGCCGGGACTCCGTAGATACCGTCTTTGTTCCTCAGTGTGCAATCGCTAAAGCAGGGTCGAAAGGCTTGCCCGATTTGAGCACGCCATAGGCGATGGTCAGCAGCTTACGCATGGCGGCGCAGACGGTTTGTTTACCTCTTTTGCCCCTGGCTTTCAGACGCTCGGCTTGCGCCTTGATAGCCGGGTTGTAGGTCAGCGCCACGACAGCGGGTAGGTATAGCGCACTTCGTAAGCGGACTGATCCCATGCGCGAGAGGCAGGCATGGCCGCGCGCGAGACCGGATTCCTGTAGGCGTGGGTTCAAGCCAGCAAAGGCGGTAACGGCGCGGGCATTGGCGAAGCGGTCGATATCGCCGAGCTCCGCCAGGATCAAAGCGGCGGTCTTGTCGGCGATGCCGTCGATACTCACCAGCAGGTCGCGCTTACCACGTAAGTCTGGATCGTCGTCGATATGGCGTTTGATCTGTTCAAGCGTCCAGGCGATCTGCTCATCAAGCCGCTGCAAGACTGCCCGGATGGAGTCCTGGACTTTTTCCGGGCTGACCTCGAGCCGATTGAACTCCATCTGTCGTAGCGATTGGAGGTCCTCCAGGCGCCGGGTCAGCGCGCGAAGCGTGCGGATGGACACAGGTTCCGGGTGCCAGTCTCGCAGACTATCCTCATGCCGCTGGCCATAGGTGGCGATCAGCTTGGCGTCGAGTTTGTCCGTCTTGCTGCGTTGCAACTGGCTTTGCGCATAGCGGGCGATCTGTGCTGGATTGAGCACTGCGATTCGGTAGCCCAGAGCATGGAAGTGCTCGGCGAGCGCTTCGTGATAGATGCCCGTGGCCTCCATCACGATCCAAGCGCCTGACTCGGCATGCTGTTGCAGCCAGTCTGCAAAGACCGCGAAGCCTGACGGGTCGTTGCTCAGCTTGCCCTTGGTCCGGTACTTGCCGTTGGACTGTAGGACCGCCAGATCGAAGCTGCGCTTGGCGATATCAACGCCCACCACTACGGCCATGATGTCTCCTCCTTCAGATGAGTCACGATCACGTCATCCCGTCCAACCTTGTGCAATACGAGCTCTAGAGGCTCTAGATACCGTTCGAACTTGGGGATGAGTGTGGCGGAGGCAGCCTATCTACGTTGCAAGCTCAAAGGCCTAAGGGTGGACACGGCTTGCCATCCTCCCCCGATGATCAGTCGGGGACTATGACCTCCTGAGGAGGCTGTAGTCGAGATACAAGGGTGGATGACGGCGCAGCCTCATCCACGCGAACCCAGGCGTACCCATGCCGTACATGGCTGCCCTCACCCCAACCCTCTCCCGCCAGCGGGAGAGGGGGGGCTGTCCCGAGTCGGGGCGGATTCATGCGGGGGCCGGAACGTTTAGCTGTAGGGTGGATGATGGCGCAGCCTCATCCACCCAAACCCGCCCAACAAAAAGCCCCGCCGGGAGCACCGACGAGGCTTCGTTCATCGCGGTCGACGATCAGGTCTTGAAGCGCCGGACCAGGCCGTCCAGTTCGCCGGAGAGTTGCGCCAGGCGCGAGGAGTCCCGGGTGGTGGACTGGGCCAGGCCTTCCACCTGCTGGGCGTCGTCCTGGATCTGGGCGATGTGGCGGTTGATGTCCTCGGCGACCTGATGCTGTTCCTCGGCCGCCGCGGCGATCTGCAGTGCCTGGTCGCGGATCTCGTCCACCGACTTGCGGATGCCCTCGAAGCTGCCGCGGGCTTCGTTGATGGAGACCACGCTGGTTTGCGAGAGCTCCAGGCTGGTCTCGATCTGCCGGGTGACCTCCTGGGTGCGGCGCGCCAGGCTACCGAGCAGGCCGTCGATCTCGCCGGTGGAGTCGGCGGTCCGCTTGGCCAGGGCGCGGACCTCGTCGGCCACCACCGCGAAGCCACGCCCCTGTTCACCGGCGCGGGCGGCTTCGATGGCGGCGTTGAGCGCCAGCAGGTTGGTCTGCTCGGCGATGCCGCGGATGGTGTCGAGGATGGTGTTGATGTTGTGGCTGTCCTGCTCCAGCACGGCCATGGCCTGGGCCGATTGGGTCAGGCTGCCGCTGAGCTGGTTGACGTTGCCGGTAGCCTTTTCGATCTGGCCGTAGCCTTCCTGCACGCGGTGGTGACCGGCGTCGGCGGAGGCCGCGGCCTGGCTGCAGGAGCGCGCCACTTCGTTGGAGGTGGCGACCATCTCGTTGAAGGCGGTGGAGACCAGCTCCACGGCCTCGCGCTGGCGACCGGCCACCTCGTTCATGCTGGTGGCCGCCGCGGTCGTGGTGCGCGAGGCCTGCTGCAGATCGCTCGAAGCCTGGCCGATGCGCTGCACCAGTTGGCGGATGCTGGCGAGGAATTGGTTGAACCAACCGGCCAGGGTGGCGGTTTCGTCCTTGCCCTGTACCTCCAGGCTCTTGGTCAGGTCGCCTTCGCCCTGGGCGATGGATTCCAGGCCGGCGGACACCCCGCGGATCGGCCGCACGATCATGCCGGCGAAGGCCGCGCCGAGCAGGGCGAACACCAGTGCCAGCACGGCGGTGATCCCGGCGATCTGCCAGGTCAGGCTGGTGGCCTTGCCCATCACCTCGCTGCGCTCGATCAGGCCGATGAATTTCCAGCCCAGGTCCTTGGCCTGGTAGACGTTGACCATGTAGTCGGTGCCGTTCAGGCTGACCTCGCCCAGGCCGCTCTGGATGCCGTTCAGCGTCTGGTAGGCGTCGCCCAGCTCTTTGAGCTGCTTGAAGTTGTGCTTGGGATCGCGGGGGTCGACCAGCACGTTGCCGTTGTCTTCCACCAGCATCAGGTAGCCGCTCTGGCCCAGGGTGATGCTCTTCACCAGATCGGTGAGCTGCTTAAGAGAGATGTCCAGGCCTACCACGCCGCGCAGCTTGCCGCTGGCGTCTTCCATCGTCCGCACCACGCCCATCAGGGAGACGTCGTCGGTCGCCCAGTAATAGGCCGGGGTACGCACCACCTTGCCCGGATTGGCGATGGCGGCCTGGTACCAGGGCCGTACGCGCGGATCGTAGTTGGCCAGCTTGGTGTCGTCCGGCCAGCTGACGTAGCCGCCATCGGTCAGACCGACCGAGAGGTAGGCGGTGGTGGGATGGGTCTTGGCGAAGCGGGTGAAATAGTCCAGGGCCTGCTGGCCGACCTCCGGCTGCGGCAACTGGGCAGCATCGGCGCCGCTGTAGTTCTTCAGGCCTGCGAGCCCGACGAGGCCCGGCTCCTTGGCCAGGAAGTCGACATTCTGCTGGATGCCGGAAAAGAACTGCTGGATATTGCGGTCGATCTGGCGGATTTCGCGGCCGCTGTTCTCGACGAAATCGTCAGTCGCCTGGCTGCGCACGTTCATGATGACTACGCCCGCCACCAGGATCACCGGGAGGCAGGCGGTTACCGCGAAAAGCGAGGTGAGTTTCTGTTTGATGTTCATCCAAAGTCCCGGTCGCGCCTGGCGCGGAAAGTGACGGCGTCATGCCTTCACTCTCCATCGGCTTGGAAAAGTACGACTTGATACGGGCTTGGAAATTATTCCATTTGGTCCGAATCGGGCCGAAACGTTGGCGAACGGTCAGCTATCCAGGTATCAGAGCTATTTCTTCAGATGGCGCTCGATGTCTTCCAGCGACTTGCCACGGGTCTCCGGCAGGCAGAAGTAGACGAAGACCAGCGAGCCCAGGTTGATGGCGGCGAAGATCTAAGAAGGTGAAGTTGCCGATGGCTTCCAGCGCTACCGGAAAGCTGAAGGCCACGGTGGCATCGCATAGCCATTGCACGGCCACCCCGGTCAGCAGGCCGCGCAGCTGGTTGGGGAAGGGTGCCGACATCGGCAGTCAGTACACCGGGGCGATGCAGATCTGCACGAACAGCGAGAACACCAGGACAGCCAGACACAGAAGCCTGACTGTTGGGCTTCGCTGTGCTCAGCGCCAGATGCCGTTCTCATGCCAGCCAGGCGAGCAGGGCGCTGAGCACCTAGGCCAGCAACTGGTCGCTGACGATCATCAACTCGTTGCGGCTCACCAGGCACCCTCGCTACCAGGCCGATCTAGCGCGCCAGACTCAGCTACCCAGCCGTTCCACCAGGAAATCCACGAATACCCGTACCCGCGCCGGCATGGCGGGGCCGCCGATGAACACCGCGTGGATGGGCTCCAGGTCACCGGGATTCCAGGCCTCTAGCAAGGGCACCAGGGCGCCGCTGCGCAGATCGTCCGCCACGCTGAAGGCCCCGATGCGGGCGATGCCGGCGCCTTCCCGCGCCAGTTGCGCCAGGGCTTCGCCACTGTTGCATTCGATATTGCCCGAGATTTTCAGCGCGAACTGGCGGCCGTCCCGGCGGAAGGGCCAGTCCGGCGCGGCGCGGCGGAAATTGAATCTCAGGCAATTGTGGTCGAGCAGGTCTTCCGGCACCTGGGGCGTGCCGTGGCGGGCGAGATAGGCCGGTGAGGCCACTATCACCTGGCCGGTGATGCCGAGGGGGCGGGCGGTCAGGGGGCTGTCGGCCAGCTGGCCGAAGCGGATCGCCACGTCGGCCTGGCCGGCGAGGATGTCGACCACCTCGTCGCCCAGCGCCAGGTCCACCACGATGTCCGGATAGCGGGCGCTGAAGGCGGCCACCAGCGGCACCAGGATCATGCGGCCATGATAGAGCGCCGCACTGACGCGCAACCGGCCCCGGGGGACGCCTTGATCGGCGATGGCCTCTTCCACCTCGGCCAGATCCGCCAGGATGCGCCGCGCTGCGCGCAGATAGGCCTCGCCCTCGGCGGTGAGGGTGATGGCCCGGGTGGTGCGCAGCAGCAACCGGGTGCCCAGGCGCTGCTCGGTGCGGGCAATGGAGCGGCTGACCGCCGAAGGCGTCAAGCGCAGGGCTCTGGCGGCGGCCGACAGGCTGCCGGCCTCCACCACCTGCACGAAGACCGCCATCTCACCCGACCTACCCGCCAGATCCATCTGTGACTCCCAGGCAAAGGTGCATGCCAAAAGTGCCGTCTACCGGCTGTTGGCAGGGGAGCTTAGCATCCACCGCATAGATAAGGAGCCCTTTCCATGCGTATCAACCCCCCACTGCTCGCCTTGGCGACCGGAGCCTTCGGCATCGGCGTCACCGAATTCGCCCCCATGGGTATGTTGCCCGGCATCGCCGCCGACCTCGGCGTGTCCATTCCGGCGGCCGGCCTCTTGGTCAGCGCCTACGCCCTCGGCGTGCTGATCGGTGCGCCGCTGATGACCCTCACCACCGGCCGTATCCCGCGTCGGCACCTGCTGATCGGTCTGATGGCCATCTTCACCCTGGGCAACCTGATGTCGGCCTTGGCCAGCGACTACACCAGCCTGCTGATCGCCCGGGTGGTGACCTCGCTCAACCATGGCGCCTTCTTTGGTGTCGGTGCCCTGGTGGCGGCCAGCGTGGTCGCGCCGGACAAGCGTGCCGGGGCGGTGGCGGCCATGTTCATGGGGCTGACCCTGGCCACCATCGGCGGGGTGCCGCTGGCGACCTGGTTCGGGGAATTGCTCGGCTGGCGCCAGGCCTTCTGGGGCATCGCCGGCCTCGGCGTGTTGACCATGGTCGCCCTCTGGTTCGCCCTGCCCAACGTCGCCCTGCCGCCGAGTGATGGCGTGATGGCCGAGATCCGCGTGCTGGCGCGTCCTCAGGTAGTCGCCGCCCTGGCGCTGACCGTGGTCGGCTCCGGCGCCATGTTCACCGTCTTCACCTATATCGCGCCCATCCTGAGCCGCGAGACCCATGCCTCCACCGCCTTCATCACCGCCATGCTGGTCTTGTTCGGCGTCGGCCTGACCCTGGGCAACCTCTGGGGCGGCAAGGCGGCGGATCGCTCCATCGACCGCACCCTGATCGCCTCCCTCGGCGTACTCATCGTCGTCCTGCTGGCCTTCACCGTGCTGATGCGCTGGCCGCTGCCGGCCGCCGTGGCCATCCTCGTCTGGGGCATCGCCAGCTTCGCCCTGGTGCCGCCGCTACAGATGCGCGTGATGGAAGCCGCCCAGGACGCCCCCAACCTGGCCTCGGCGGTCAACATCGGCGCCTTCAACCTGGGCAATGCCATAGGCGCGGCCCTCGGTGGCGCGGTGATCAAGGCCGGCCTGGGCTATCCCGCCATCTCCCTGGCCGGCGCCGGCATGGCCGCCCTGGGGCTGCTGATGGTGCTGGCCTTCGCCTGGCGCAGTCGGGCGGGCGTGGCGGTGGCAGGTTAGGACTCGCGCTATTCGGGAAAGGGCAGGGGCGTATCCGTGCCCCTATCGACCGCGAAGGCGTTGAGGGTCATGGCCACCAGGGTGTAGTAGCCGTACACCCCGATCAGCTCCACCATGCCTGCTTCACTGAACAAATCCACCCCCAGCCGATAGAGGTTGTCGGGGACGCGCCGGGTCTCGTTTAGCGCCGTGCCGATGGCATAGACACAGGCGTCCTCGGGCGTTTCGAAGGTAGGTGCGCTGTGCTGCCGCAGGGCCTCGATCACCGCATCTGATAGGCCGGCCGCGCGAGCGATGGGCTCATGAATCTGCCATTCCGCCTGGGAGCGCCACCAGGCCGCGGTGGTGAGGATCGCCAGCTCGGTGAGGCGCAGGTCGAGGCGGGTGCCGTAGCGGCAGAAGGCACCCAGGCGCTGGGCGTGATCGGCCAGTGCCGGACTGTGGACCCAGGCCAGGAAGGGCCCGTCGAGATTGCCGCGCGGCCCGCTGAGGATATCGGCCAGCACCCGCTGCTGCTCGGGCGTCATGTTCTGCTCGGACAGGGGCGTCAGGCGCGAAGAGATCGGCATGGTCGTGGTCCTCAAAGGCTGGTGAGCACAGCGTCCAGGGTCAGGGACAGCTTCTCGACGATCTCCTCGACATGGCCATCATCGATGATGAAGGGCGGGGCGAGGAGGATGTGATCGCCGCGCTGTCCATCGAGGGTGCCACCCATGGGATAGCACATCAGGCCCTCGGCCATCGCCTGCTTCTTGAAGCGGGCGTGCACCTTGAGCTCGGGCGCGAAGGGCGTCTTGCCCGCGCGGTCGGCGACCAGCTCGATACCGCGGAACAGACCGCGACCGCGAATATCGCCGACGTTGGGATGCTGGCCCAGCCGCTCGACCAGCCCGGCGTGCAGACGGTCGCCCTGGCGCACGCCCCGCTCCAGCAAACCGCGCTGCTCGACGGCCTTTTGCACCGCCAGGGCCGCAGCGCAAGCCGTGGCGTGGCCGATGTAGGTATGGCCGTGCTGGAAGAAGCCGGAGCCCTGGGCGATGGCGTCGCGAATGCGGCCGCTGAGCAGGGTCGCGCCTATGGGTTGGTAGCCGGCGCCCAGGCCCTTGGCGATGGTGATGAGATCCGCGGTGATGCCTTCCTGCTCGGCGGCGAACAGCGAACCGGTACGGCCCATGCCGCACATGACCTCGTCGAGGATCAGCAGCACGCCATACTTATCGCAGACCGCGCGGATCTTCTTGAAGTAGCCCGGCACGGCCGCTACCGCGCCCAGGGTGGCCCCCACCACCGGCTCGGCGACGAAGGCCATGACCTGGTCGGCGCCCAGGCGCAGGATCTCCGCTTCCAGTTCCTGCGCCAGCCGCTCGGCGAATTGCTCGCTGCTTTCCTCCGCGCCCTGCTCGCGATAGGCATAGCAGGGGCTGACGTGGCTGACGTCGATCAGCAGCGGCTGGAATTGCTGGCGGCGCCAGGCGTTGCCGCCGGCGGCCAGGGCGCCCAGGGTGTTGCCATGGTAGCTCTGGCGCCGGGCGATCACATGCTTGCGTGCCGGTTGGCCGATCTCGACGAAATACTGCCGGGCGAGTTTCAGCGCCGTTTCCACGGCTTCCGAGCCGCCCGAGACGAAATACACGGAATCCAGCCCGGCGGGCGCCCGGGCGATCAGGAAGTCCGCCAGCTCTTCCATCACCCCGGTGGTGAAGAACGAGGTGTGGGCGTAGGCCAACTGGCCGATCTGCTGTCGTACTGCCGCGATGACTTCCTGATCGCTATGGCCGAGGCAGGACACGGCAGCGCCGCCGCTGGCATCCAGATAGCGCCGGCCCTCGCTGTCGATGAGGTAGGGCCCGTCGCCCGCGACGGCGGTGGGATAGCTGTGGGTAAGGCTGCGGTGCAATACGTGGCTCATAGACCCTCCTGGTGTCGTGCAAATATTACTTGCATCAAAACACAAGGCAACGGATATTTGCATTCAGCGGCGCCCGGCTCGTATCCGGGTGCCTGGCAAGGCTGCACCGCACGCTCTGGTACGCCGCTGCCGACCCACAACAACAGCACTACCCCCTTCCTACTGCCGCTTTCCCTCGCACCGACCTGCGGTGATCGAGATAACTTTTTGTCGAGGAAAGACGATGAAGACCTTCTTCAAAGCATCGCTGGCCGCTATTGCCTTCACCCTGTCGTGCACCACCCAGGCGGCGGGCAAGGAATTGCTGGTCGCCACCGATACGGCCTTCGTGCCGTTCGAGTTCAAGCAGGGCAACGAGTACGTGGGCTTCGATATCGACCTGTGGGCGGCGATCGCCAAGGAGCTGGGGTGGACCTACCAGCTCAAACCCATGGATTTCAACGGCATCATCCCGGCGCTGCAGACGCACAATGTCGACGTGGCCCTGGCCGGCATCACCATCAAGGATGAGCGCAAGCAGGTCATCGACTTCTCCGACGGCTACTACGACAGCGGCTTCCTGCTGATGGTCAGGAAGGACAACGACAGCATCAAGGGCGAGGCCGATCTCGCCGGCAAGACCGTCGCGGTGAAGGCCGGTACCTCCGCGGCCGACTACGCCAAGGCCCATTTCAAGGCCAAGGAACTGCGCCAGTTCCCCAACATCGACAACGCCTACCTCGAACTGCGCACCGGTCGCGTCGACGCCGCCATGCACGACACGCCCAACGTCCTCTACTACATCAAGACCGCCGGCGACGGCCGGGTGAAGACCGTGGGCGCGCAGATGATGGCGCAGCAATACGGCATCGCCTTCCCCAAGGGCAGCGACCTGCGTGAACCGGTCAATGCCGCGCTGAAGAAGCTGCGCGAGAACGGCACCTATGCGCGCATCTATGAAAAGTGGTTCGGCAGCCAGCCGCAGTAATCCCTCCCGCTAGGCAAGAGAGTCTTCAGCATGCAATTCCAATGGAGCGCCATCTGGGCTGCGCTCCCCGAACTGCTCGACGGCGCCAAGCTCACGCTCTGGATCTCCATCCTGGGCCTGCTGGGCGGTGCCGTGATCGGCGTGGTCGCGGGCTTCGCTCGCGCCTACGGCGGTTTCTTCAGCAGCCGGGTAGCCCTCGTCTTCATCGAACTCTTCCGTGGCACCCCGATCATGGTGCAGGTGATGTTCATCTACTTCGCCCTGCCGTTGATGATCCCGGTGCGGATCGATCCCTTCGGCGCGGCGGTCATCACCATCATGCTCAACTCGGGCGCCTACATCGGCGAAATCACCCGGGGTGCGGTGCTGTCGATCAACAAGGGCTTCCGTGAGGCGGGCCTGGCGCTGGGGCTGTCGCGTCGCGACACCCTCAAGTACGTCATCGCCCCGCTGGCCTTCCGCCGCATGCTGCCCGCGCTGGGCAACCAGTGGATCGTCAGCATCAAGGACACCTCCTTGTTCATCGTCATCGGCGTGGCCGAACTGACCCGCCAGGGCCAGGAGATCATCGCCGGCAACTTCCGCGCGATGGAAATCTGGACTGCCGTCGCGGTGATCTACCTGATCATCACCCTGGTGCTCAGCTACGTACTGCGCCTCATCGAAGCCAGGATGAAAATCCTATGATCGAATTCAAGAACGTCTCCAAGCACTTCGGCCGCATCCAGGTGCTGCACGACATCGACCTGAGCATCGCCAGCGGCGAGGTGGTGGTGATCATCGGCCCCTCGGGTTCCGGTAAATCCACCCTGCTGCGCTGCATCAACAAGCTCGAAGAGATCACCTCCGGCGAGCTGATCGTCGACGGCCTCACCGTCAACGATCCCAAGGTCGACGAGCGCCTGATCCGCCAGGAGGCGGGCATGGTGTTCCAGCAATTCCACCTGTTCCCGCAGATGACGGCTCTGGAAAACGTCGCCTTCGGCCCGATCCGCGTGCGCGGGGCGAGCAAGACCGAGGCCCAGGCCCAGGCGCGCGAGCTGTTGGCCAAGGTCGGCCTGGCCGAGCGCGCCGATC
Source organism: Pseudomonas oryzihabitans (assembly GCF_006384975.1). Classification (NCBI taxonomy): domain Bacteria; kingdom Pseudomonadati; phylum Pseudomonadota; class Gammaproteobacteria; order Pseudomonadales; family Pseudomonadaceae; genus Pseudomonas; species Pseudomonas oryzihabitans. The sequence goes on along the minus strand of NZ_CP021645.1, from coordinate 2,712,767 downwards.
ATTATCCGGCGCAGCTCTCCGGCGGCCAGCAGCAGCGCGTCGCCATCGCTCGCGCCCTGGCGGTCAAGCCGAAGATGATGCTGTTCGACGAGCCCACCTCTGCGCTCGACCCGGAGTTGCGCCATGAGGTCCTGACGGTGATGAAGGCCCTCGCCGAGGAAGGCATGACCATGGTCATCGTCACCCACGAGGTGGACTTCGCGCGCAAGGTCGCCAGCCGGCTGATCTTCATCGACCAGGGCCGCATCGCCGAAGACGGTGACCCGAGGGCCCTGATCGCCAATCCGCCCAGCCCGCGCCTGCGGGAATTCCTCCAGCACGTGTCCTGAGGCCGCCCCATGCTCGCTCGACTCAAGCTTTCCGGCAGCGCCCACGACATCGGCTTCGGCCTGGGCGAATTCGGTCGTGATGCCGTGCACGCCAAGCTGCGCCCGCTGCCGCTCTGGCAATGGCTGGCTAGCCAGGCCAATACGGAAAAGGCCCAGCGCATGCAGGTGCTGGTGCGCCAGCACTTTCCCCGCTACTGGCAGGAACTCGAAGGCCTTGCCGCCGGCCTGCAACTGCCGCTGGCGGAAGTCTTCCTGTGGAATTGCCGCGGCGACTTCCCCGGCCTGCCCGCGGTGGACGGCTGCACCACGGTATATGGCCGAACCGCGCGTGGCACCCTGATCGCCCACAACGAAGACGGCCTGCCGCCATTGCGCGGCGACTGCGCCCTGGTCGAGGTCAGGCCCGATGAAGGAGTGGCCTTCACCAGCTTCGCCTATCCGGGCTCCATTCCTGGCCACACCTTCGCGGTCAATGCCTTCGGGGTCGTCGCCACGGTCAACAACCTGAGACCGACGGATATCCCGACCGGGGTTCCGCGGCAGATCCTCGGGCGCGCTTCCCTCGATGCCCGTTCGATTGACGAGGCCATCGCCGCTGTGTCCTTCCTGCCGCGCGCCGGGGCCTTCCACCACACCTTCGGCCAGGCCGGCTCGGCGCGGGTTGTCAGTGTCGAGGCGAGTGCAACGGCCACCGCCGTGGTCGAGATCGAGCGGCCCGGCGGCCATGCCAACCACATCGTCCACGCCGCCCTGGCCGGGGTAGGGCAGCGCATCACCGACAGCTCCGACGCCCGCCAGCGGCAGGTGGAGGTGCGGCTGGCGGCGCATCAGGATGAGTTGTCGCCGACGCAGGCGCTGGACATCCTGCGCGACACCGCCGTGCCCGACCTGCCCATCTATCGCTGCGCCGCCGATGACCCGGACGACGAGAACACTCTGGCCAGCGCCGTCTTCATCCTCACGCCGACCGGGGTAGAATGGAGCGTTCACACCGGCGCGGCGCAGGAGACTCCCGCCGCCTCGGGTGTGGTTTCCGTTTCCGCATGATGGATGGTCGATGAGCAAAGCGAGCGCCCAGGCGCCAGATACCGTGGGTGGCCTGAAGGAGCTGTTGGCTGCTATCGAAAGGCAGGAAGTCGACATCGCCCTGGGCAGCAGTTCGGTCCGGGTACTCACCGCGCTCATCGAGTCGCCGCAACGGGCTGCGGTGTCCTCCATCAGCGAGCTGGCCGAGCAGGTCAACGTCAACGCCTCCACCCTGTCGCGCCTGGCCCGGCGCCTCGGCTACTCGGGCTTCAGCAAGCTGCAGGACGTGTTCCGCCGCGAGCTGACCGAGGGCCGCAGCTTCTACAGCGACCAGGCCTCGCGGCTGGTGGTCGGCGCCGATGACAAGGGCACCTTGGCGCAACTCACGCGGCTGGGTCGCCAGGAAAGCGCCAATATCGCCAGCACCATCGAACAGGTCGATCCCGCCACCTTCGAAGCGGTAGTGGCGACCCTGAGCCAGGCCAAGCGCGTGCGCATCCACGGCATGCGCCAGTTCAACTCCCTGGCGCTGTTCATGGCCTACGGCCTGGGCATGCTGCGGCCGGACGTCGGTGCCTTGGATTCCAGTCGCCAGGGGGTGGCCGATGCCCTGGCGCAACTGGAGACCGGGGACGTGCTGGTGGTCGCCAGCTGCTTTCCCTACACCCCCAGCGTGCTGGCCACCGCCGAGGTCGCGGCGCGCCACGGCATCACCGTCGTCGCCCTGACCGATTCGGCCAGCTCACCGCTGGCCAAGACCGCCCGTTACAGCTTCTTCGTACCCAACCACAGCCTGTTCTTCAGCAACAGCATGTGCGCCTTCATGCTGCTCGCCGAGGGGCTGCTCAGCGCCGTCGCCAGCTCCCTGGGCGAAGCTTCGGTGGAGGCGCTGAAGTACCGGGAAACCCTGATTGCGGAGCTCAATGCGTCGCTCTGAGGTCGCATTCAGGCTGGCACCGGGTCCCCGGCCCTGTTCACAATAAGGTCTGACCTTTCCCAGGGAGCCTTGGCGATGGACCGGACCTGCACCACCTTCTATCTCGAAATGACCTCCTCCGCCGAGCTGCGGGAAAAGCCGCAACGGCCGGACCTGCACATCGTCGAGTGCGAGGTGCCACAACCCGAACTCAATCGCTTCCTCTACGGCCTGGTCGGCCAGGCCTGGGACTGGAGTGACCTGAACCGCTGGAGCGATGCCGAGTGGCGCGCCCTGGTGGAGCAGGAGGGCCACCGCACCTGGGTTGCCTATCACCGCGGCGCCATCGCCGGCTACTACGAGCTGTACCGCCCGGATGGCCGCAATGTCGAGATCCGCTACTTCGGCCTGGCCGGCGCCTTCATGGGCCTGGGCTTCGGCGGCCCGCTACTGAGTCACGCCATCCGCAGCGCCTGGGAGTGGGCGGGCACCGAGCGGGTCTGGGTGCACACCTGCACCCTCGATCACCCGGCGGCCCTGGCCAACTACCAGGCGCGGGGGCTGAAGATCTACCAGCAGGAAGAGACGCCGCTCTAGGTGCAGCTAGTCGGCGTCCTGATCGACCAGTCCCAGCCGCGACACACGGGTGCCCGGGGACAAGTAGTGCGCCCGCTGGCACCTATCGCCTATTGGGGGCCAAATTTCATCCTACGTGGCAGAAGATCTTTTGTGGTCTGTTTTTTTCCATGAGCCGCGCTTAATTTCCAAAGCTAGTGCTAAATGGATACGTTTCCATCTTCTTCATCGCGGGGACGCCTACATTGACAGAGCCAATTGGGGGGAGATTGTGCTGTCCGTTGCTATTTGCATTTGGCGTATTTGAGGAGTTGGGTGTGGTTCGCTTATGGTCAGAGCTCGCTTGAGCCGCTTGATTGGCTGCTGCTGTAATTTGTTTTAGCTGAAATAAATGAATCTTTGCAAGGTTGTCATAGATCTTTGCGCAGGCAGCGTCGAATTCTGGCTGACGCTTATTCGGGGGGAGATTGGCATAGGCGTTCATGCAGATGTAAAAAAGATCATTGCTCCAAGCGGTTGTCGCTGTGATGTCCCATACCCTATCAGCGATGCTCTTTATACCTTCGGCAGGAAGTGGAGGCTGAGCTAAGGTAACCGATGTTCCAGAACCGCCTGCTTGAACCATCGACTGCTGAGCCTGCTTCAATTGCGCCTGCATCGCTTCGATATTGCTTTGCATGGTTTTCGCTTCATCGCTACCTGCGGTCATCTTGGCCAGCTTTTCTTTGGCGTCTTTGATCAGGGCTGCCTGGTCGAGCAGGTATTTGCTGTCGGCAGTAGAACTCTGGCTAGTCAAGACGACGTCAGGACTTTTGATCGCGCCGGTAAGCTGCTCGATGGCAAGAGTGGCAACGGTATTGCGTTGGTTGCGTGCCATGTACATCTGATACATCTCGGCGGTGATCGCGCCGTTTGCATAGGCTTGGCAGTAAGCGAACAACTGATCACGTAGAAGCTGAATGGACTGCGTGCGTAGACCAATATTCGCTCCCGACTGCTGGTATGCGGCCGAGAGTGCAGCGATGTCACCTTTGGATGCTGTGCCAGACAAGGCGAAGGTTTTCAACGCATCTGGACTTGGCTCCGGGCAGACGATTCTAGCCGTATGCAACTGCTTGCCGAGGAGCTCTTCCCTGTCGACCCCTGTCACCACTCGCTGTTCAGCTTCGAGGACTTTGGTAGATTGGTTCACAGTACTGCAGCCGGTGAGAAGTATGAGGCTGGTTAGTAATAAGGATGCGGTGGCTTTCATGAGAACTCCTTTTCCTGCTCGACGTGATTTTCGGGTTTCTAGAGCTTCTCTTTTTTACTAATGAATGCTGGCTACTCAATATGAGTAGATTCCATATTTTCCAATGTGCTAAGTAACTCCGCTGTCCTTGCTCAGGTCGCGAGCGGAGCACGGCCCTGGTCATGATTTATAATGGAAGTTTTCAGCTCGGTAATCATTCAAATAGAGGATGACTCAGGCGTAAAAAACTGAATCTAAAGGATGGTTTGGTGAGCTCACTGCAAGGCGGTCGCCCTTAGGTGACAAAGCCCTGGCTTACGGGTGATGACTCTGACCGGACTGGCCCTGCACCGAGCGGGTCTGGGTGCACACCTGCACCCTCGACCACCCGGCCGCCCTGGCCAACTACCAGGCGCGTGGGTTGCGTATCTACCAGCAGGAAGAGACGCCGCTCTAGGCGCGGCTAGTAAGCGCCCTGGTCGACCAGTCCCAGCCGCGGCACCCGGGTTCCCGGGGCGAGCAGGGGGCCGGGTGCCAGCACTGCGTTGGCGCCCACTTTGCACCCATCACCGATGAGGGCACCGAACTTACGCACCCCGGTCTCGATCACCCGCTCGCCATGGCGGATGCGGATGGGCGCGCCGTCACTCTCGTTGCGATAGTTGGCGACGATGGCGCCGGCTTCCAGATTCACCCCGGCGCCGATCAGCGAATCCCCGACGAAGTTGAAGTGCGCCAGCTTGCTCCCGTCCAGCAGCAGGCTGCTCTTCACCTCGCACGCCGGACCTACACCGCAGCCCGTGCCGAGATAGACCCCACCGCGCAGATAGGCCCCGGTCGCTACGAATGCTCCGGCGCCGATGATCAGGGGCCCCTTCAATACCACGCCGGCTTCCACCACGGCACTGTCATGGATGGCCTAGTCCCCGACGCGCCGAAAGTCCGGGCCGAGTCGTTCCAGCAGGGCGCGGATGTGCGCCTCGCACTCCTGGGTGATCCGCCACGGTTCGGCGGGCGCGAGGGCCAGTGTCGGCCAGCGGGCGATGAAGGTGCTGATGTCCAAGAGGCTCATGGCAGGGGCTCGGGGCTCGGGGAACGGGTTCGGCTTCGTGCTCGTCATCTTGTGCTGCGTCTCCTGCTGTCGTGCAAAGCTCCGAGCCTGGCCCGCCGGGCGAGCGGCCTGCCTTATTGGGGGCTAGGGGAGTTTATCGACGAAGCGCGCCAGGTCTGCCGCATAGAGTTTCGCCAACCCGGTCGTACCGTGGCCGCGCGTTTCGGTACTGGCCGGAATCAACAGTAACCGGGCACTGGGCACCTGCTTCAGTGCCTCTTGCATGAGGCCCGTCTCCGGTGGGTTACGCTCGTCATCCGCCGCATTGATGGCCAGGACCGGCACCTTGATCTTCGCCAAGCCCGGCTCGGCGTTGTAGTCGGCCGACGCTTCCCACTGATAGATGAAGTCGTTGGCGTCGATGGTGACCGGAGCCGCCAGGCGTTTATCGACCAGCTCATCGGCCTTGGCATGGGTGCCGGCGATCTCCTGGAAGTTCAGGGTGCCGCCACTGGTGGCGACTTCGAACATGGTCTTGGCCAGGCGTAGCGACGGCGGTTGCGTCTGGTAGTTACCCTGATTCCACGCGGGGTCCTGCTTGATGGATTCCACCAGCATGCGCCGCATCATCCAATTACGGCCGGCCATCTCCGTGGGCTGCGCCGCCATGGGCACCAAGCCATCGGCGAAGCCGGGGTGGAGGCCGCCCCACATCCAGGTCTGCATGCCCCCCATCGAATTACCGATGATCAAGCGCAAGTGCTTGATGCCTAGGCCCTTGGTGAGCAAGAGGTATTGCGCCTGCACCATGTCGGCGTAGTCGTAATGGGGGAAGGCGGCGCGCAACCCATCCGACGGCTTGGTCGACTTACCGGTGCCTATGGCATCCGGGATCACGATGAAATACTTGTTCGCATCCAGCGGCTGGCCAGGGCCGAACAACTGGCCCCCCACATCCTTGCTCAACATCGCCTTGGCCTGCTGGGCGGTGCCGTGCAGGACCAGGACCGCAGGGTTGCTGCTGTTGCCCAGCGTGATGTAGTGCAGCCGCAAGTTATCGAGCGTTTGCCCGGTATGGAACCTGAAGCTCGGCACCACGAAATCGCCTTCGACCGGCGTGGGTTGCTCGCTTGCTTGAACCGCAAGGGGGTTCAGCAGCAACAGCAGGGTGAGGGCAGAAAGCAAGCTGCCCATAGCAAGCCGTACGTTAAAAACTCTGCTCATGAAAGTCGTCCATCCGCTAACGAAACAATCAATAGGAAACTCACAACGTCACACCTCTCATCCTGCCGCTTACTACCTGAAGCCCTCTGCCAGACGCGGTAGTCCTCCAGCCTGGGCTTCACGCGCGTTACGGGCTGCCAGAGTGACTTGCCGACCTGTAGTTGAGCGAGTGGCTGAACAGCTGAGATCCCACGGGTTCCCGCGGGAGGCTTTAATAACATAGTGTGAGCTACGTCACAAAAATAAGGTGCGCATCCCCAAAGCCTTGCAGGAGCGGTTGGCCTCGCGGCAGCAGAGGCATTGATTGAGGGGGGCCAAGACGGTGCGCTCGAGGGGGCTGTCCCGACTGCCGATGAGGACCGCACTGGGGGAGGGGGCGGCAACCTTGGCGGTAGAGCCCTTGGCTTAGCAGCCAGTCCCCATCCATCCGCCATCCCGCGCCCAGTGCGGCCTGGCGGCGGATAAGCGCAGCGCTGGAACGCTTCGGCCAGCCATCGAGTCGGACTGAAAAACAGCCCTCGGGGAGCCTCCAGCCGTATGCAAGCCCTTCGTAGCCAGCTGGCGGCGCTGGACCCGCCCATCAAGCACGAACTCGAATCCCAGGGAGACAACCTGGTGATCACCCTGATCGATCCGGCACGCCCGGCGCGTGTCAGTCGCACCCTCAGCCAGGCCCTGGTGCGCAATACCTCGCTGCTCTACGAGGTGATCCGCGACGCCGTCAATCAACTGCGTGCCCTGGGCAGTCATGCCGCCATCACCGACCAGGACATCTATCCGGATGACCGGCCGCGGCCGGGCAGCGGGGCGGACCCTGGCGAAACCTGAAGGGGCGCACCGATCCGCCTCGACGGCAGCTCACCCAGGGTCAGATCCCCACCGCTTGGCGGTCACGGATCGTTCCGAGTCTCAACGAACAAGAGCAACGGCGCGATGAACGCTCATCAACAACTCCACAGCCTGGTCCACCGCCAGAAACTGCTGGCCGACTTCGGCGATTTCGCTCTGCGCTGCGAAGACCTGGACGAGGTCCTCACCCGCGCCTGTCGGCTGGTGAGCACTGCGCTCGGCACCGACCTGTCCAAGGTGCTGGAGATCGAGCGCGGCGCGCATCAGGCGCTGGTGCGTGCCGGCGTCGGTTGGCAGACCGGGGTGGTCGGCCAGGCCAGGATCTCTCTCGGAGAACGCTCTTCCGAAGCCTATTCGATCAAGGTCAGCCGCCCCGTCATCACCCCGGACATCGCCCAGGAAGAGCGCTTCGACCTGCCCGAGTTCCTCCGCGAGCACGGCGTCGTCGCCCTGGTGAACGTGCCCATCCTGCTACCCGGCGGCAAGCCCTATGGCCTGCTGCAGGTCGACGCCCGTGAGCCACGGGATTTCGGCGAGGAAGACGTTGAGTTCCTGCGTACCTACGCCACCATCCTCGGCCCCGTCATCGACCGGCTACTCAAGACCAGCGATCTCAACGAGGCCCTGCAGGCCAACACCCGGCTCATGCAAGAGATGCAGCACCGCATCAAGAACCACATCGCCATCATCGCCGGCCTGGTCTGGCTGAGATCGCGCGCGGCCCAGTCGGACGAAGCGCGCCAGGAACTCCAGGGCATAGGCGCACGCATCGATGCCCTGCGCCTGGTCCACGAACAACTCTATGTGGCCAACACCGCCAGGCAATTGCGCCTGCGGCCCTTCGTGATGCAGTTGTTGGAGAACCTGTGCCACCTGCATCAGGAGCACTCCGGCCCGGTACGGCTGCAGATCGCCATCGCCGACGTCGACCTGGACCCGGATACCGCCGTGCCCCTGGGCATGATCCTCACCGAATTCGCCTCCAACAGCCTCAAGTACGCCTTCGACGGCCAGGGCGGCTCGCTGGCGGTGGATATCGAAAGCGCAAGCGAAGGCGCCTGGACCGTGCGCATCGGGGACGACGGCAAGGGCCTGCCGTTGCAGGCACCCGCTACCAAGCCCGGGTCCGGCACCGGCATGAAGCTGATCGAGGGCCTGGCCGCCCAGATCGGTGGCCAGGCGCAGTGGTCACGCGCCGGCCAGCGCGGCACCGAGTTGCGGCTGAGCTTCAAGGTCAAGCAGTAGCGGGCTAGGACTCGTCCGCCACGGCCGGTGTCACCGCCGAACCCGCCAGCAGCCCGCCATCCAGATTCAATTCGCTGCCGGTCATGTAGGTCGCCTCGTCGGACGCCAGCAGCAGCGCCAGGGCGGCCACCTCTTCGGGCTGGCCGAAGCGCCGCAGCGGTGTATCCCGCACCAGGGCCGCCATGCGTGCCTCGCGATCCGGGCCATTGCCCAGCATGGGCTCCCACATCGGCGTGAGGACGGCGGCGGGGTGGATCGAATTGCAGCGGATGGCCAGGCCCTGCTCCGCGCAATAGAGCGCCACCGTCTTGCTGTGGTTACGCACCGCGGCCTTGGACGCGGCATAGGCCGCCGCTCCAGGGATGCCCACCAACCCGGAGCGCGACGAAATATTGATGATGGATCCGGCCCCCGCGGGCCGCATGGCACGGATGCCGTACTTGCAGCCGAGGAAGACGCCATCGAGGTTGGTGCGATGCACCGCCTGCCAGTCGGCCAGGCGGGCGTGTTCCGGATCGTGGGCCACCACGCCCTGCTCGAACCCGGTGATCCCGGCATTGTTCACCAGCACGTCCAGCCGACCCCGCTCGGCGAGGAGCTGCTGCGTCACCTGCTGCCACTGGTCTTCGTCACGTACATCCAGGTGCAGATAGCGCGCCCTGTCGCCCAACTGGGCCGCGACGGCGTGGCCCAACTCGTCGTTCAGGTCGGTGACATAGACGAAGGCACCTTCCGCCACGAAAGCCCGGGCGATGGCGGCGCCTATACCCTGGGCCGCGCCAGTGACGAGCGTGGTCTTGGTGAGCAACCGGTTGGCCATGGTGGATTCCTCCAGCGGTGGATGGGACCACAAGGGTAACCCAAGCCGCTGGGCGCCGATCACGCCCGCGCGCTGACCCCGCTGCTGCTGTCGCCGGCCTTCTTCAGCGCCTCGGTGTAGGCGGCATAGGCACTCATCAACGCCTCGCTGGCGGCCGCCACGTTGGCCTGGGCGGCCTCCCGCGCGGCCTGGCTGGCTTCCTGGGCCTCCTTGCTGGCGCCCTTGCTCTGGGCTTCCACGGCACGCAACTGCTTCTGCGCCAACTCCAGTTGCCGCTTGGCCATGTCGATGGCCTTCTGCAGCGTATCCAGGGTGCTGTTGCCGGTGCTGCCTTTGTCGCTGCTACTGCTGGCTTCGGCCTGGTCCTTGATCTGATTCAGCGGATTGGGCTTGCCAATGCCCTTTTCCTGCTTGGCTAGGGCGGTCTTGGTGGTCTCTTCTTTGGCCTGGGACTTGGTAGGCGCATCGCTCAATCTGAGAGTGACGGGGCGCAAGATGCCGTGGCCGATACCATTCACCGACAAGGGGCTGGACATCGCGGACTCCATAGCGAGGGGAATGCCAGGGTAGCGGCCGCACCAGCCAAAGATTGAGGACGCGCCCCGAGGGCTGCCTGAGCACCGACAGCAGACCTTGACCCCCTGCTGGACCCAAGCAAGGCGCAGGGCGAAACCGATCGACAGGCTGACGAACAGCCATTGCTGGAGACGCTGCCCAGGCGATTCCCTCCCGGCCCGCCGCGGCCGGCCTACTGGGTAATGACCGCGTGGTTGGAGAAACCGCTCTGGGTCAGGTTGATCACATTACCCGCCGTGGCCTGGGTCAGGTTGGCGGTGTGCTGGAAGCCGCTCTGATTGACGCTGATGCGGGAGGTATCGCCCGTGACATAGGCTGTCACCCCGAGGCCGCTGCCCTGTTGATCCACCTTCAACTGGCCGTCGTTGCCCAGGTAGTAGGCCGTGATGCCATTGCCGTCACCAGTGGACGCCAGATCCAGCTGGTTACCCTCGCCCGAGACGATGGCGGAAGCGCCGTTGCCGTCACCGGTCTGCGCCAGGGTCAGCTGGCTACCGACGCCATAGACATTCACCTCAGCACGATTGAGATCGCCACGCTGGGCAATGTCGACGCTGCTGGGCTGGCCCAGGTTGCTGGAATGGCTCAGGCTGACATCGTTGCCATTACCCTGCTGGACTACCTTGGAATCCACCCGCTCACCGGCCTGCTTGAGCCCCACGTAGTTGTCATTGCCGCGTTGCTCGACGACCGTGGTCGAATCGTTGCCGTTCTGGTTCACCCAGGCACCATTGCGCAGCCCGAAGCTGACCACCTGCAGGTTCAGCGCATCGCCATACTGGCGCAGCTCCAGATTGCCGTTCAGCCCGTCCTGGTTCACCGTCAGGGTGTTATCACCCGCCCGCTCGCCGGTCTGGTCGATGCTGATCCGGTGCGAGCCGCCGTCCTGATGCACATAGGTGTCCTGCCGCAGACCCGTCTGCCGCACCACCGTCTCGTTGTCCACGCCTGGCCCCTGATCCACCTCCACTCGCCCGTAGCCGGCATCGACCTGCTCGATGTCTACCCGCCGCCGCGCGCCCCAGCTCTGGTTGACCACCGCCACGCTCCTGCCGCTGTCCTGCACCAACCGAACGCTGTCATCGGCGTCGTTCTGCTGGGTGACCTGGGCATTCAAGAAGCTGCCGGTCTGCTGGATATCCGCCGTATTACGCGCCGATAGCCCACTGCCCTGGTCCAGATTCACCACATTGAAGCCACCGCTTTGCTGGACGTTTGCCGTCTGGGACGCGGCTAAGGCAGCACCGGTGTTGGCCAAGAGCAACAGCATCATGAGGGAGCGGGATGTTTGCATGGGACGGTCCTTGTAAAGTCTTTGGAAGACTAATCGGCCAGGGCTAGAAGGGTAATCTCATGAGTGAGAATTACTTGAGATTAATCTAGCTGAAAGCGTTCTATTTGTAATCGGTCGAAAGTCTGAATTGCATGCCGTGCTTCCTTCATGATGCGGTAGTTTTATCGGTACTCTCCTTTTTGTGCGGATTTGTTCCCTTTGGCTTTAAGGTTGTTTTTCGTCTGGTGCTCCGTATAAGCCTCTGAAATTGTTCAGCATCGACCCCATCTTTGTAGAGATGAATGTGCTAAAATTAATTCGCTGACCAATCTCAGAGGTGCTGTTTTAAGTAGATATAATAGAGTGTTGTGATTGAGCTTTGTCGAATGGCTTATTTTCTCCAACGATCAATAACGCTGGAAAATAAGATATCTCGCCAGGGAGTTTCCCATTCGCTATGAACATCAACGCTTCTAGAATGCGGTTCTGGAGCTGGAAGCGCCATTTTTATAACTGCGGGTAGTAGTACGGCATCACCGACTACTACACATTCGCCGGGTGCTAAGTTAGGTAGAATGTCTGTGATCGCGTTGGCGTTATCTGGAAATAGCCGGCGTACGTAATTTTGGTCAGCATCGTTTGTAAGGCGTAAAGAAATAAAGTTGTTGCATTGGGCAAAGATAGTTTCCGATACTTCCGACGGACGTTGGCTTACCACCATCAAGCTTAAACCATATTTTCTTCCCTCCTTTGCTATACGTTCAATGGATTTTCTGGAGGCTCGATAGGCTGCATGACCGTCCCGAGGTACATAGTTGTGAGCCTCTTCACAAACGAGCATGACGGGAATGTCGTTAAGCTTGCCATCAGCATGTTGTATTTTTGAATAATGAAAACAAAAGTCGAATATAAGCCGGGAAATCAAGCTTACAGTCACACTGAGTACTTCAAACGGAACGCCACTCAGATCTACAATGGTAACGTTTGATTTGTGGAGGTAGCCAATAAACTGTTTCATCAAGCTTTCAAAGTCTGCGGTGTTGTGTGCTTGGCCACAGGTTTTCTTTGAGTTCAGAAGAAATCTGAGTCGCTTGTCAGTAAGTTTTGCTTCTAGCCGTGATGTAAATCTGTTGAATTCTCCGTTGAATGGGCCGTTACTAGCTTTTGTAGCTGCTGCGGTGGAGTTTACGACAAAATCATATATTTTCTCGAAGTAGATTTTTCGGTCATCTACCAAGGTGCCATCTGCTAGCTTAGGTTTGTCTTCTCCTGGTAGTCGGCTAATAACTTCGCGATTTAGGTTTTCTATGAAGTTAAAAACTTCTTGAATAGAAAAGTAAACCGGGGTGTCATATGTTATTTCTGAAATGCTTGGATTGTGCTTTTCTTTATTGAGAACGACGGCATGTTTGAATTGGCTAACTTGGTTGTGCGAATTTGATTCGTTGCTCTCGATGAACATGCTTTCAAGTTCTTCGGAGTTCATTAGCCAGTACGGTAACTGAAGCGAATCAATATCTAGTCGGTTTAGCGTAAATAGTTCATCTTTTTCTAATTTAAATGCTGCTGTATATTCGTCGTGAATATCAAATATCACTATATGGGAGTTGTTTTGAAGGTTTTTGTTTTTGTTTTTGTTTTGAGATACTCCTACTGTTCTTTGTAGTACGCTAGCGACAGTGCAGGATTTTCCTGAGCCGGTAGATCCTACTACCGCAATATGTTTGCTAAAAAAACTATTTCCGTTGATCATCAGATCAATGGTCTTGTTCATTGATAGTTTGCCTAGCGGGAAATTATGGCTTCCATCTGCCGAAAATATTTTGTCTAAAGTATCCGCGTCTACAGTGAATGCTAGTTCGGTTGGTACGGGCAAAAGCAGGCTGCCGCGGTCGAAGGTTTTGTTGTCTACTAAAGTTCCAATGGCTTGACACTCTATCTGAAAGCTCCAGATAGGCTTGTCAGCTGCTGAAAATGTATTTATGCCTTTAATATTTAATATGGTCGCAATTGTAAAATCATGGTTGCCTTGGGCGATTTTTAGAAAGCGCCCTACTTGTAGCGCTTCCTTGTGGTTTTCAAATAATTCCAGGCTGTCTATGACAACTACAATTGCTTTTGGTGCGCAAGATAGAACCGCTCCAATTTTAGTAGACATCGCTTATCCCCAACATGTATTTTACTTCTTCAAGTTTTTCGCACGCTAGATTCTCGACATTAATGTCCTGCAAATCTAGCTCAGCTGTATTTCCATAGCCTATAACAAAAAAATCGTCTGCTTTTTTTTGCAGTTGAATGCCCTTATATTCATTCCAGGAGATAAGTCGAAGCGCAAATTCTTTTCTGTCTTTGTTTGCCATGGGTTCGCGGAAAAAGTTTTTTTCAGAAAAATCCATTGCAGTAAGTCCTAGGTTTGGACAAACGTCTTTGCTATCCAGTCTGCTGGCGATTTTATATAACTCTTGTTGTGTGACATCTAGAGCAAATAAAGGTGTTTGTGTATGTGCTTGCTTATAGTGATATTTGTCAATAAATGACTTTATGAAAAGAATAATTTGTTCGTCGAACTGCTCTATAAATTCAGGAAATATGGTTACAAAGCGGAGTCTAACGTTTTTATTGAGATTTTCTTTTAACTGTTTTCTTCGGGATTCTATAATTTTTTTTCGAGTTTTCAGTGCTAGTGTCCACTGGGAAATCGCTGTTGATCTTATTTTTCGTAAAGTGGCTAAAAAATCTTTCTTGGTTACTTTTCTAAGCGCCTCTTCATGTTTAATGCTTAGGTCGCCAATAATTTGAATTGCGTTTGGGTAAAATAGCGCTTCCACCTCGGTTTTTTCAAATCCTAGAGTGGATAATAGTTCCATGTTTTCCATCATTAAATCATCGTATTTAGATGTTAGTCTAATAGAAAATACGGTGAGAAATCCGCTTATGTTTACGCCGATTACATCTTTTATTGTGTTTTGTAATTCTTTGTTTTTAGAGTTTATAGCTTCATTTAGTTCTGTTGCGGAGATGATGATTTTCGGGCTGTTTGGAAAGTGTACAAAAAGATGATAGTCGATATTTGCTGTTGGGTTTGACTTGTAATGCTTCATCATCTGAAGTAAGGGGTCGTAAAGGATGCTGGGCGTATAAGTTTCCTTGGTTTCGTGGTACTTGCATTGAATTGCCTTGGTGCCACTGAATGTTCTTACTTCTATGTCTTCGACTATCCCTTCAATTGTAATTTCTGCATCGTCATCCGCTTTAAGTAATTCGGATAGAGTTTGGTTGAACTGGTACAGAAATCCTTGAATCGTATAATCAGCTGAGCGTCCCATTTTGATCTCTTATTAAATGAGTGGCTGGTTTTGCTGGTTTGAAAGTTTGGTATTACTCATCTGGCTTGGTGTTGCAATAAATCTTGCGCTTAAAGTTATTTTTAATTTGTTTTTGTGTTTGGTTTTAAAGTGTTCTTGCGAGGAGCCTGGATAAGCTTTTTTTGATTCAATGTTGTTGAGGTTCTTTCTACATTGCTCCAAATCCTTCTGCCGCAGAGCAATAGCGCATTTTTTTCAAATCCTCTTTGGTTTTCAGTTTTGCACAATTTTCCTTGAACCACTGCTTCGCCCCCTTCCTACACTCCCGATACTCGATAGAGCCCTTGCGGTGATTCCCACAAACACTGCCGTAATCAATCCGGTTGTCTTGCACATCCCAAGTAGCTAAGTAGGAGCCACTACCGTCCCATCCACGCACCCAATGGCTTTCCCTAAAGGAAGGCGAGGATGAGGTGCGCACGGGAGCTAGCTCTCGATCCGCCTTGTATTGGGCGAGATAAGCCGCAGAGACCATGCCCTGAGGCGGGGTGGTGGGCTCCTGAGTACGAGGCAGGGCGCCATAGCGGCAGCGCAGTACTTCTTCATCCACCACATTGCTCTGCTTGAGGCAGGCATCCAGGGATTGCGGGGCGGCTAGGGCTTGGCGGGGTTCTGGTGCGGGGAGGGCAGTGCTTGGGGGCGGTGTAGGGGCTTGGGCTTCTGAAACGTCTAGCGGCTGTTCAGCCAGAGGAGCGGGATGCAGCCAACGCTGTACCCAAGGCCAGTTGAGCCAGAGCAGGGCAACGGGCACCAGCAGCCAGATCAGTAACAGGGGAGAGTGCCGGGGCTTGCGGCGGCGATAGTCGGGAACGGCATCGAGTTCGGCGATGAGCGCGCTTCGGTAGTCTTGAGCGGTCTTACCGTGACGGTCTTTGCTGGGCATGTGGCCTCCTGGCCGGGCCGGGACGAGAGGTCGTTCCGGCCACATCCTTGTGATGGATTTCACGTTAGGTGGCAGGCGGAAGAGCGTCAAGGCTGGCAAAGTGCCGGAATTGAGCCCTTTCCTGTATTTAAGTCCGACGATTTTGCGAGAAATAGGGCTCGAACCCAGGATTGGCGAGGCTTCGCATTACGGCGTGAGCGTTGGTAAAGGCGCATGTCTCTCGTACTAGAGCCGACGAGCTGTCACCACGACCGTCCAGGCGGTCGCGGCATTCAGGGCTTAATCCGCTGACTTTAAGTTGTGTGGGCTGGCGATGTCGGCCCGTCCAGGCCTGGTCCTGAGCGCTGCGCTGTGCGCCTCTTCGCTACTCAGCTCGGGCTGGACGCTCGGGGCAGGGCGGTGAACCAATCCAGCGCTCTATCCCACAGCAGCTGGGCGCTGGGGCGGAAGTAGCCCATGTGACCGATGGCGCCGCCGTGCTGGCGGGGGTCAAGGTCTTCGCGTTGCAGGTCGGCGTTGCGATAGGCCTGCATGAAGGCATCGCGTGATTGCGGGGTGGCCCAGAGGTCGTCCAGGGCGTTGACCGCGACGATGGGGGTGCGCACCGCGGCGAAGCCGACTTCGATGCCGCGCATGGCCGGGTCGTCGAAGAAGTAGTGGGGCAGGCTGCACCAATGGCGCCACTGGCGATAGACGTCGCGCGGCAGGTCTTCGCCCAGGCCCAGGGCGCTCCAGGGGCAGTAGCCTTTCCACCAGGTGAGCACCGGCAGCACCAGTTTCCACATGGTCAGCACCTTGAGGCGCTCCAGCGGGGGCATGTAGCCGTACCAGCCGGCGCTGGTGCCGAAGACATAGAAGCCGGCCACCTTGGCGTGGTTGGGCAAGAGGCCGAAGGCGTGACCGCCATAGGAGTGGCCGACCAGGTAGAGCGGGACGTCGCCCTGGGCCATGGCGTCCACGGCGGCGGCGAGGTCCTGGCGCGCCCAGTCCAACAGGTCCATGCGAAAGCCCTTGAGCGAGGCCGGCGCCGAGCGGCCGACGCCGCGGTAGTCCAGGGTCAGGGTCTCGAAGCCGCGGGCGGCGGCGTGCTGGGCGAAGCGGCGGTAGAAGCCCTGGGGCACGGCGGTGGCGCCGGCGACGATCAGCCGGCCTTGGAGTGGGCCCTGGGCAGGAAAGCGCCGGGTGCCCAGGCGATAGCCATCGGCCGTGATCAGCTCTTGATCGAGCGCGTCGCTGGGCATGGGGTGGCCCCTATGACAGTTGTTATAATGCCTGGACGGTAGGTTATGACAGCTGTCATAGCAAGGAGAATGGATGACCGAGCAGTCGACGGTGCGGGAACGGGTAGTGGTGGCGGCTTCGGCCATGCTGGCGCAGCACGGCCTCAATGCCACCAGCATCCGCGAGACCATCAAACGCGCCGAGGCGCCGCTGGGGTCCACCTATCATCACTTTCCCGGTGGCAGGCACCAACTGGTGGTGGAGGCGGTGGAACTGGCCGGGGCGCGGGTCAGCCGTGACCTGGAGCAGCAACTACAGGTCGGGACGCTGGCAGGTATCCAGGGCTTCCTGCGGCTGTGGCGCGACATCCTGTTGGACTCGGATTTCCGCGTCGGCTGCCCGGTGATGGCGGTGGCGGTGGAAGAACCGGTGGACGAGATCGCCCAGCGCGAGCTGGACGCGGCAGCGGGCATCTATCGCCGCTGGGAGGCGCTTTTGCAGAGGGCGCTGGTGGAGCACGGCCACTCGGCCGAGGCGGCCACCGGCCTTGCGACCCTGCTGGTGGCAGCGGCGCAGGGCGTGATCCCGCTATGCCGTGCCCAGCGCAGCATCGAACCCTTCGACCGGGTGGCCGAACGTCTGGTGGCGCTGGTCTGACGGGAACGCCGCCGCGATGTGGGGACTCCACCAAGGGCGTCCCTTGCACCGGAGTACCCTATGAGCCGCGAACCCGCCAACGACCAGCAGACCCCACACGATTACGACGAATACGGCGACGTGCCGGATTCGGCCGATACCACTACCACCGAAGAGCGTGAGGACCAGGACGACAGTCCCTTGAGTCCGAAGCGGTAGTGGGGTTGGGGTGTTGGGCTTCGCTGCGCTCAGCGCCAACCTACGGTGTTGGTGGCGGGCGCGGCATTTCCACTCGCGCCGATCCAGCCCCCTCTCCCAGGGGGAGAGGGTTGGGGTGAGGGCGTGGTGTTCGAGGTTGGTTGTTGGGCTTCGCTGCGCTCAGCGCCAACCTACGGTGTTAGTGGCGGGCGGGGCGTTTCCGCTCGCGCCGATCCAGCGCCTTCTTCTGGGGTGAGGGGTGGTGTTCGAGGTTTGCTGTTGGGCTTCGCTGCGCTCAGCGCCAACCTACGTGCCGGTGGAGGGCATGGTGTTTCCGCGCGCACCGATCCAGCCCCCTCTCCCAGGGGAAGAGGGTTGGGGTGAGGGCGCTGGCATAACAGTTATGCCTATCTGTAAGCAAAAAGACTTCTGTACGGCTGCCTAGTCGCCTGGCTGTAGCTGGCGCGTTGCTCTGTTGGCTGCGGACAATCGGATCCTTGTCCCTAGGAGTCCGCTGCCATGTCTCTCGCTTTTCATCAGGTCGATGTCTTCGCCCAACGCCCCCTAGAGGGCAATGCCCTGGCGGTGGTCTGCGGTGCCGACCATCTCTCTACCGAGCAGATGGCGGCGCTGGCTCGTTGGACCAATCTGTCGGAGACCACCTTTCTGCTCCAACCGACCGATCCGGCGGCGGATTATCGGGTGCGCATCTTCACCCCAGTGCGCGAACTGCCTTTCGCGGGCCATCCGACCCTGGGCAGTTGCCATGTTTGGCTGCGCGAAGGTGGGCGGCCACGGGGTGGCGAGGTGATCCAGGAGTGTGGCGCCGGGCTGGTGCCGATTCGCGCGGCCGGAGAGGAATTGGCCTTCGCCGCGCCGCCCTTGCTGCGTGGCGGACCGGTGGAGCCCGAGGTGCTGGCGCGTATCGCCCGCGGGACGGGGCTGGCACCTGAGCGTATCCAGGCCAGCCAGTGGGCCGACAATGGTCCCGGCTGGGTGGCGGTGCTGCTGGAGAGTCGTGAGGAGTTGCTGGCGATCCGCCCGGACTACAGCGCCCTGGAAGGACTGAATGTAGGCCTGGTGGCGCCCTGGACCGGCCCGGAGGCCGAGGCGCAATTCGAGGTGCGCGCCCTGATGGGCGAGGAATTCGCCGAGGACCCGGTCACCGGCAGCCTCAACGCCAGCCTGGCGCAGTGGCTGATCCCGGCGGGGCTGGCGCCGGAGCGCTACCTGGCCAGCCAGGGCACTGCCCTGGGCCGCCGTGGCCGAGTGCGGGTGGCCCGGATCGACGGCCGTATCTGGGTGGGTGGTGCGGTGCAGGATTGCATCCGCGGTACGCTGGCACTCTAACCTCAGGTGGCGTGGAGCGTACTCAGCGCTACGCTATGCGGCTGGGTTGGCGACGAGGACAGGTGCACAACCACCTGGCTCCTTTAGGCATCCTTTATGCAGCACTCTGGCCTCTTTCCCAGGAGTTACCCATGGCCCACGCCTTCGATAGCACCGCCCGCACCGTCACCACACAGCGCGATCTGGATACCCCCGCCATCCGCCAGGCACGCATCGACCTGGCCGCCTGCTTTCGCATGGCCGCCCGGCTCGGCCTGGGCGAGGGGATCTGCAATCACTTTTCCTTCGTGGTGCCGGGGCATGACGATCTCTTCCTGGTCAATCCCTACGGCCTGGCCTTCGCCGAGGTGACGGCCTCGTCGCTGCTGATCTGTGATTTCGAAGGTGGCGTGGTGGCCGGCGAGGGCGCTCCCGAGGCCACCGCCTTCTATATCCATGCCCAGTTGCACCGGCTCAATCCACGCGCGCGGGCGGCTTTCCATACCCATATGCCCAATGCCACGGCGCTGTGCCTGCTGGAGGGCGAGTCCTTCGTCTGGGCCGGGCAGACGGCGCTGAAGTTCTATGACCGCCTGAGCGTGGACGAAGACTACAACGGTCTGGCGCTGGACTATGCCGAGGGCGAACGCATCGCCCGGGCGGCGGGTGAGGCCGATGTGGTGATGCTGAAGAATCACGGTCCGCTGGTGCTGGGCCCGAGCATCGCCGAGGCCTGGGATGATCTCTACTACCTGGAGCGCGCCGCCGAGGTGCAGCTCAAGGCCATGGCCAGCGGCCGGCCGCTCCTGCCGGTGGCCCCGGCCATCGCCCATGCCGCCTGCCAGCAGATGTTGCAGGGCAACGCCGAGAGCGCCCGGTTGCACCTGGAAAGCGTGAAGCGCCAGTTGCTGCGGCTGGAGCCGGATTATCTGGACTAAGGGCGTTAAGCGTCAGCCGCCGCTCAGGCGCGTCTGACGTTCGCGGCGCGGCGTGGCTGCCACCGGGGGCGTCTCTTCGGCTTCGACGGCCAGGACCGCGGTGTCGACCGGCTGGGCATTGAGGTCGGCGATCAGGCGCTCGCGCAGCTGGTGCTTGATCTCGCGGCCCACCGCGAGCTGCAGGTGATTGTCCAGGGCCAGGAAGCCCTGGCGGAGGATGTCGATGGAGAGGGAGGGGCTATCAGCCCCTAGCGGGCAGACGTCGTAGGTGAGCGGTGACGCGGTGGCAGACGGCAGCCTGGTGATCATGGGATGTCCCTCCTGGACGATGCAACCATGATGGCAGAGCCTGCCGGCCGGACCTGAGTGCCAAAAACGCGAGCCGTGGACTGCTGCGCATTTTCTTTCTGCAAAAAAAAGCCCGGGTCCTACCCGGGCTCAAACGCAGAGTCAGCTTCTACGATGCCTTGCGGCATGGAACTCAGAGTGCCACTCCTTTGCTTACGACCGCCTTAACGGATCTGGTCCGCCAGCAGGGCCATGCCGGCGATCACGGTGAAGATCAGCAGGAGGTGCATCCGGGAGCGCTTGTCCATGGGCTGCTCGGTCACGACGAGAGGAATAAAGCCTGATGATATCAAAAAGCCATCATTTGGGTTGCCTCAGGACGAGTCGCCCTGGCGGTCTCCGAGCATCAGGTGAATGCGGCGTTCGAGGGCATCCAGGCCGAAAGGTTTGATGAGTACGCGCATGCCCGCTTCGAGGTCGCCGTCACCGATGACGTTGCTTTCGGCATAACCGGTGATGAACAGCACTGGCAGCTTGGGCCGCCCGCTGCGCAAGGCATCGGCCAACTGGCGACCGTTGAGGGGGCCGGGCAGGCCGACATCGGTGACCAACAGGTCCAGCGGGGTATCGGCCTGTAGCAGGCTCAGGGCCGTGGCGCCATCGGCCGCTTCCAGCACCCGATAGCCCTGGGCGGTCATGACCTCGACCACCAGGGCGCGGATGGTGGGTTCGTCGTCGACCACGAGGATGGTCTCGCCCTGGCCCCGCAGATTGGGTTCCAGCTCGGGATAGACCGGCGGATGGGCGATGCTCGCGAGGTAATGGCGCGGCAGATAGAGGTGGACCCTGGTGCCCTGACCGGGCGCAGATTCGATACGAATCCCGCCGCCGGATTGCAGCACGAAGCCGTGCACCATGGACAGGCCCAGGCCCGTACCCTGGCCCAAGGGCTTGGTGGTGAAGAAGGGATCGAACACCCGCTCGAGCACCTCTTCGCTCATGCCGCTGCCGGTATCCCCCACGCTCAGGCGGACGTAGTCGCCCGCGCCCAAGGCGCACTGCTGGGCGTGGGCTGCGTCGAGGGCCTCGTTGGCCAGGACGATGCGGATGCGTCCGCCCTCGGGCATGGCGTCGCGGGCATTGAGGCAGAGGTTGAGCAGGGCGTTTTCCAGCTGCGAGGCGTCGATGTGGGTCAGCCAGAGCTGCGGATCGGCCTCGTGCTCTAGGATGATTTGCGGTCCTATGCTGCGCTGGATGAGATCTTCGAGCCCGACCACCAGTTGTTCCAGCGCCACCGGTTGCGGATCGAGGGTCTGCCGACGGGAGAAGGCCAGCAGCCGGTGGGTCAGGGCGGCGGCGCGCTGGGCGGCGCTGCGGGCGGTGCCGGTGTAGCGATCCAGGTCCTGCAGGCGACCCTGGCGCAGACGCAGTTCGAGCATCTCCAAGGAGCCGAGGATGCCGGTCAGCAGGTTGTTGAAGTCGTGGGCGATGCCTCCGGTGAGCTGGCCGACGGCTTCCATCTTCTGCGATTGCCGCAGGGCTTCTTCCATGAGCCGGATGCGCTCTTGCTCGTTGAGGCGCTCGGTCACGTCGTAGGCGAACTGGTAGGCGCCGATGCGCCGCCCCTCGGCGTCGAGCAGGGCGTTGAATTGTAGTTCGTAGTGACGCTGGATCGGAGCTTCGCCCACCGAGACGATCTCGCTGAAGGCTTCGCCGGCGAAGGCCCGCTGCCACTGCGCGCTCAGGCGCTCACGTATCTGCGGTTGGCTGTCCAGGGCGGCGAGGTAGGAAGCGCCGATCCGCGGTCGAACGTCGAACACCTGGGCGAAGAGGTCGGCCCCTGAGCCATTGAACGCCAGCCAACGGAAATCGAAATCCAGCACATGGATCATCGCATCGGCACCATCCACCACGTTCGCCAGGATGCGGTTGGCGGCCAGCGCGGCCTGCACCCGCTCTTCGAGGGTTTCGTTGAGCTGACGCAAGGCCAGTTCGGCGCGCTTGCGCGCGGTGATGTCCTGGAACAACACGGCAACCTGGCGCCGACTGGCCGGTTCGATGCGAAAGGCGGTCAGCTCCAGGTAGCGCCCGGTGGCCACCAGTTCCTGCTCGAAGCGGATGGATTCACCGGTGCGCAGCACCTGGCCGTAACGGTCGAGCCAGGCCTGGGCCTCGTCGCCGACCACGTCGCGTAGCTTCTTGCCCACGATGTTGGGGATACCGGCATGGGCGGCATAGGCCGGATTGGCCTCGACATGGAGGTAGTCGCTCAGCGGTCCATGGGGGCCGTCGAGGAATTCGATGATGCAGAAGCCCTCGTCCATGGCGTTGAACAGGAACTGGTAGCGCTCGCTGGCCAGGGTGGCCGTGCCTTCCACCGGCGCATCGCGGGCGTCGAGCTGCTGTTGCAGCTGGCGGTTGCTCTGTTCCAGCTGCGCGATACGCGCCATCAGGGCGGGGATGTCTGCTGAGGACACAGGGGGCTCGGGATGGGCAAGTTGAGGCGACGGCTTCGCTTCAGGAATCGCATTAGACGTCTTGAAACGAAAAAGTGCCAGACAGGTCACGGAAGCGGCTTTTCGCCATTTTAGATCTCAAAAATGACGAGTCGACCGGGCTGCATGCTTGGGCTCAAGAAGCGGTTCTGGGGTGCTGCGAGAGGTCATACCTCTTTGCTTTCGGTGGATTGACAGCTGTTCAGACAACTCATACGATGTCATATGAATATCCGGTAACAGCTTTCCAACGACCCCGGTTCACGCCGGCCATAACAACAAGTCAGGAAGCCTATTCGATGACTATCCAGGTCACCCCCGGGTCGGAATCCGCCCCGCGATCGCAGGTCCCGCCCGTCGCCACCACCCAACAGGCCTCACGCTTCACCCGCTATCGCTGGCTGATTTGCGCGCTGCTGTTCATCGCCATCGGCATCAACTACATCGACCGCCAGATGATCGGCATCCTCAAGCCCACGCTGCAGACGGACCTAGGCTGGTCGGAGACCGACTACGCCAAGATCGTGTTCTGGTTCCAGTGCGCCTATGCCATTGGCTTCCTCACCTTCGGGCGGATCATCGACAAGGTGGGGGTACGCATCGGCTATGCCCTGGCCTTCACCATCTGGACCATCGCCAGCATCGGCCACGGCATCGCCCATACCGTTACCCATTTCGTGCTGGTTCGCTTCACCCTCGGCTTCGGCGAGTCCGGCAGCTTTCCGGCAAGCCTGAAGGCGGTGTCGGAATGGTTTCCGCAGAAGGAGCGCGCCCAGGCCACCGGCATCTTCAACGCCGGTACCGCCATGGGGCCTATCATCACACCTTTGCTGGTACCGGCCATCACCCTGGCCTGGGGCTGGCGCGCGGCCTTCATCTCCATCGGCATCGTCACCGCGCTGTGGCTGGTCGCCTGGCTGCTGCTCTATCGCCGCCCCCACGAGCACCCCAAGGTGAGCCGTGAAGAGCTGGCCTATATCCAGTCCGACGATGGCTCGCCGGTATCGGCCAAGCCGGCTACCGCGGTGAAGATCTCCTGGTTCAAGCTGCTGACCTTCCGCGAGACCTGGGCCTACGCCGCCGGCAAGTTCCTCACCGATCCGATCTGGTGGCTGTACCTGTTCTGGCTGCCGGACTTCCTCGGCAAGACCTACGGCCTGAACCTGAAGTCCTTCGGCCCACCGCTGATCGCCATCTATATCCTGGCCGACATCGGTTCGGTGCTGGGCGGCTGGGGTTCCTCCAAGCAGATGAAGCTCGGCCGCAACGCCAACCTGGCGCGCAAGACCACCATGCTGCTCTGCGCCCTGGCGGTCGTGCCCATCGTCACCGCCCAGTTCGTTTCCAGCCTCTGGCTGGTGGTGGGCATCATCGGCCTGGCCGCGGCGGCGCACCAGGCCTGGTCGGCCAACCTGATGACCCTGCCGTCGGATCTCTTCCCCAAGGAAGCCGTGGCCTCGGTGATCGGTATCGGCGGAACCGCCGGCGCCATCGGCGGCATGCTGATGACCACCTACAACGGCTACATCCTGGAGATATTCAAGTCCTACCAGCCGATCTTCATCGTGGCCGGCAGCGCCTATCTGGTGGCCATCCTGGTCATCCACGTCCTCACGCCGCGTCTCAAGCCGGTGCCGCTGGAGCGTATCTCGGCGGGTTGAGGCGCAGCCGCTGACCGCAAAGCCGCGTGGTGCTGCCACGCGGCTTTTTTCATTCCGTACGCGCGGCCAACCACTTACCCAACAGGGCATCCAGCTGTTGCTGCTCGTCCGCGCTGAGGGTAGCCAGGGCGCGGCGCTCGTTGTCCACGTGGGCGCTCATCAGGCCATCGATGAGTTCGAAGCCTGAGTGGGTGAGGGCGACCAGGGTGCTGCGGCGATCCCCGGGATTCTTCTGGCGCTTGATCAGGCCGGCGCGCTCCAGGCGGTCGAGGCGATTGGTCATGCCGCCCGAGGAGATCATGGCCGATTCGTAGAGCACCGTCGGACTCAGCGCATAGGGCGCGCCGGCACGTCTCAAGGTGGCCAGCACATCGAATTCGCCATAGTGCAGCCGGTGCTCGTCGAAGAAGGGCTGCAGGACGTCGCGACTGAGCACCTGGGCGACCTCGCCGAGACGTCCCACCAGGCGCATGGGCAGGGCGTCCAGATCGGGACGTTCGCGGCGCCATTGGTCCACGGCGAATGCGGCGCGATCGGCCATAGCGTTACCTCGATCATGTATCTTGATGTTAAGATACTTCTCATCAAGAGAAATATCGCGTCATTCCGGAGATTGTCCATGCTTTCCGCGTCACCATCATCCCCGTCCGTTGCTTCGCCACGGCAGGATGCCTGCCTGGCCGTGCTGCTGGTGCTCTTGGTCGGCCTCAACCTGCGGCCGATCCTGGCCGCCATCGGTCCGCTGCTGGATGGCATCCAGGTGGCAACCGGACTGGACGGCAGCGCCGCCGGCGCGCTCACCACCCTGCCCATCGCCGCCATGGGCCTCTGTGCCCTGGGTGGGGCCCGGTTGCAGGCCTGGCTCGGCGAGCGCCGTGGCATCGCCCTGGGCCTGTTGCTGCTGGCGTTGGCCAATGCCGTGCGTTGGGACGAGCCGAGCGGGCTGGGGCTGATCCTCACCGCCGGCCTGGGCGGGGTCGGCATCGCCCTGGTGCAGGCGCTGATCCCGGCCTATATCCGCCGTTGTTATCCACAGCGCACCAGCACCCTGATGGGGCTCTACACCACCGGCATCATGGGTGGCGCCGCCCTGGCCGCCGCCACCGCGGCGCCCCTGGCCGAACGGTTGGGTTGGGCTCCAGGCCTGGCGCTCTGGACCCTGCCGGTGCTGTTGGCGCTGGTGACCTGGCTGGCCCTGGCGCGCCCCGATGCGCCGGTATCCACCGCGGTTCCCCGCGCCCAGCCGTGGCGTTCACGGCAGGCCTGGGTGCTGCTGGCGTTCTTCGGCATCGGCACCTCCGCCTACACCCTGGTACTGGCCTGGCTGCCGCCGTACTACACCGGCCTCGGCTGGCAACCGGTCGACAGCGGCCTGCTGCTGGGCGGCCTGAGTCTCGCCGAAGTCAGCGCCGGCCTCTTGCTCTCGGCGACCATCGCCCGGCTGCGCAATCGCCGTCCTTTGGTGCTGGGCGTGCTCGGCGTGGTGCTGGTGGGGCTGCTGGGCCTGGCGCTGGTCCCGCTGCGGTTGGCGCTCCCCATCGCCCTCCTGCTCGGCCTGGGTATCGGCACCTTGTTCCCGCTGTCGCTGATCCTGGCGATGGACCAGGTGCGCGATCCAGGCGAGGCGGGCGCCTTGCTCGGTTTCGTCCAGGGTGGCGGCTATCTGATCGCCAGCCTGGCGCCGCTGGCCGCCGGCATCCTGCGCGACCAGTTGGACAGCCTGGCCAACGCCTGGCTGCTGATGGCGGTGGGCGTGGTGCTGCTGATGGGGCTGGGGTTGCATCTGACCCGGACCGAGCGGGTCGTTGGGCTTGCGCCCTGCCACGAGGCCTAGGCCGCGCGCGGCAGGCGCAATTCTACGCAGAAGCCGCCCCGAGCTCTGTTGCTGAAACTCAGGGCGCCGCCCAGGCGGCGGGTGATGGTCTCGACGATGGCCAGACCCAGACCGGCACCCTGGGGGTTGCCGGCGCTGTAGAAGCGATCGCACAGCCGCGCCAGTTCGGCTTCGTCCACCCCGGGGCCGCGATCTTCCACCCGCAGCAACACGCCGTCGTCCTGGCCCGGTTCGATGCCCACCTCCACTGCACTGCCGGCGGGGGCGAAGGCCAGGGCGTTGGTGACCAGATTCTGCAGGGCGATGGCGATGGCATCCGGGTCGCCCAGCACCGGTTGTCCCGGCTGGGCCGCCAGCACCAATTCGACCTGCCGCTCCAGCGCCAGGGGCGTGAGTTCCGCCAGTTCTTCGCGCACCAGCGGCTCCAGCTCCAGCGGCTGGACCTGGGTGGCACCGGGTTCCAGTCGCGCCAGGGTGAGCAACTGGCTGGCCAGGCGGGTGGCGCGACTGACGCCCTGGCGCAGGTAGCCGAGGGCTTCGTCGCGCTCTTCGGGCGTCTGGGCGCGCTGGGCGTTCTGCGCATGCAGATCGAGGATCGCCAGGGGCGTACGCAACTCGTGGGCGGCGTCGGCGATGAAGCGCCGCTCGCGGTCGAGCAGGGCGCGCAACTGGGCCAGCAGGTGATCCAGGGCGCTGTGCATGGGTTGCAGCTCCGGCGGCAGCGGGCCGCTCGGCAAGGGCGCCAGGCTGTGCTGGTCACGCTCGCGCAGGCCGCGGGCGAAGTCCTGCAAGGGTCGCAGCCCCCAACCCAGCAGCAGCCAGAGGATGCCTACCAGCAAGGGCAGCCCCACCAGGGTCGGCCAGAGGGTATGGCTGACGATGCGCTGGATGAGGTCCTGACGCAGGTCATCGCGCTCGCCGACCCAGATGCGCAGGCCGCTGTCGGCCATCCGCACCAGCACCCCGCACCATTCGTGGCCGTTCACGAAGACGTCGTGCAGCCCCTCGGGTGGTACTTCCGCCAAGCGGGGCGCGTTGCCCGAGCGGGCCAGCAGTTGGCCGTCGGCGGTCCAGATCTGGAAGGTCAGCTGGTTCTCATAGGGATGCGCCGCGACGCCATTGGCACCGGGCTGCATGGCACGGTCGAAGACCCCCGCCAGCATGGTCCAGGTAGCCGCCGTCGGGACGCCCGTCTGCAGCAGGCTCTCCAACAGGCGGGCGCCCTGTACCAACTGGGCGTCGTAGATGTCTTCGATCTCGCGATGGCTATCGCGCAGGGCCAGCAGGGCCAGGGCCAGGCTGCCGGCCATCACCAGTGCCAGGGTAGGGGCGAGGATGCGGGTGCGGATGGCGATCATGCTTGGCGCTCCAGGAGATAGCCCACGCCGCGGACGGTGCGGATGAGGCTGCTGTCGAGTTTCTTGCGCAGGTTGTGGATGAGGACTTCCAGGGTGTTGCCCGACGCCGCCTCCTGCCAGCCGTAGAGAGCATTGCTCAGCCGCTCGCGGGTGATGACGGCGCCGGGGCGCAAGAGCAACTGGTGCAGCAACTGGTATTCCATGGGGGTCATGACCACCTCGGCGCCCCGGTAGCGGACCGCCTGGCTGGCCGGGTCGAGGCTGACCCCGGCATGCTCCAGCAGCGGTTGCGCGCGGCCGCAGCTGCGACGGACCAGGGCACGGATGCGCGCCTTGAGTTCGTCCAGGTCGCAGGGTTTGACCAGGTAGTCGTCGGCGCCGGCATCCAGGCCCTGGATGCGGTCGGCCTTGGCATCGCGCGAGGTGAGCACCAGCACCGGCACGTTGCCCTCGGGCTGGCTGCGCAGGCGGCGCAACAGGTCGAGGCCGTCCAGGCGGGGCAGGCCCAGATCCAGCAGCACCAGGTCGAAGCGCTCGCAGCCCAGGGCATGCTCGGCGGCCAGGCCGTCGGCCACCCAGTCCAGGGTGTAGCCCTCGCCGCGCAGGGCCATGCGGATGCCCTGGGCCAGGGCGGCATCGTCTTCCACCAGGAGTACCCGCACGGCCTGTCTCCTTTCGCTCTAGAGGTAGCTGGTGATCATCGCCGTAGCGCGGATGAGGCAGTCCGTGGCAAACGTTACTGAATATTTCATACTAAGATTGCATTAAGGTTCGGCGCCGAGCCTGGGCTTCCCAACAAGAGGAGTGCCACCATGCGCCGTCTGCTGCTTCCGCTGCTGTTCGTAAGTCCCCTGGCCCTAGCCGCCGAGCCCCAATGCACCCAAGCGGACAAGTCGACCTGGCAGAACGCCGATCAATTCCAGGCCAAGCTGCGCGAGCAGGGCTACGAGATCAAGAAGTTCAAGATCACCAAGGGTAACTGCTACGAGATCTACGGCTTCGACAAGGACAAGCGCAAGGTCGAGATCTATCACGATCCGGTGAGCGGCAAGGCGGTCAAGACCGAGGTCGAGGGCTGATGAGCGCGGCGACCGTACGGCTCTGGGACCCCCTGGTGCGGCTGTTCCATCTGTCGGTCGCCGCCGCCTTCTTCGCCAACTACTTCTTCAACGAGAAGGGTGCCTTCTGGCATCGCTGGATCGGCTACTACGCCAGTGCCTGGCTGGTGGTGCGGCTGGTGTGGGGTTTCGTCGGTCCGCGTAGCGCGCGCTGGAGCGATTTCTGGCCGACCCCCGCCCGGCTCAAGGCCCATCTGTCCGCTCTCTGGCAGAGGCGCCCCTATCATCGCCTCGGCCATTCGCCGCTGGGCGCCCTGGTGATGCTACTGATGATGGCCGCCATCGGCTCGCTCTGCCTGACCGGCTTCCTGATGACCGAGGTGGATGCGCTCTGGGGCGCCGACTGGCCGGAGGATCTGCATGCCCTGTTCGCCAACGCCCTGCTCGCACTGGTCTGCCTGCATGCCGTAGCAGCGGTGGTGGAAAGCCTGGGGGTACGCGACAACCTGCCTTTGTCGATGCTGACCGGTCGCCGCCGCCCGCTCGACGACCGATCCACGCCCGATTAGGGCTTGTCTGAAAAGTCGCCGAGCGAAGGCCAGGCAAGGCAAAAATTCGTGAGGAAGCGGAGTTTACGAGTGGTAAATGAGCATTCCGAACGGATTTTTAACGCAGCATGGCCGAGCGCAGGCACTTTTTAGACAAAGCCTAGGCGCAGTGCGCGTCGAGGGTGCCCGGTGGGTCCACCTGGACCGTCACGTGTTGCAGGCCATGCTGGCTGCGCAGCAAGTCGCCCACCAGCGTCGGCAGCCGCAACGGATCGCTGCCCGGCGCCGGAGTGATGTGCAGGGTGGCGATACGGGTTTCGTCGGTCAGCGTCCAGACGTGCAGATGGCCCACCTCGGCCACCTCCGGCAGGGCGCGGACCGCCGCCGTGGCGCCGGCCGTGTCGAATTCCCGCGGCGCGGCCTGGAGGAGCACTGCGGCGGCATCGCGCACCAGGCTCCAGGCCGATTTGACGATCAGCAGGGCGACCAGCAGCGATAGCGCCGGATCGAGCCAATTCCAGCCGGTCCAGAGGATGCCCAGGGCGGCGAGGATGGCGCCCACCGAGCCCAGCAGATCGCCGGCCACGTGCAGCAGGGCGCCACGCAGGTTGCTGTCATCCTTGTGCCCGCCGTTGAGCACCAGGAAGCCGACGACATTGACCAGCAGGCCGATCACCGCCACCACCAGCATGGGGCCCGACAGCACCTCGGTGGGCTCGCGCAGCCGCGTGATCGCCTCCCAGCCGATCCATAGCACCAGCAGGAGCAGGGCGATCCCGTTGGTCAGCGCCGCCAGGATCCGCACCCGGTGGAAGCCGTAGGTGAAGCGGGCATTGGCCGCCTTGGCGGCGACGCGATAGGCCACCAGCGCCAACAGCAGCGCCGCCGCATCCGAGACCATGTGGCCGGAATCGGCGATCAGCGCCAACGAACCGGCCCACCAGCCGCCGAGGGCCTGGACGATGGCGTACACCAGGGTCAGACCGAACACCAGCTTGAGCTTGCGCTCGTTGTCTGCCGTTACCCGCGGGGCATGGGAATGGCCATGGTCGTGTCCGTGGCCATGCTGATGATCGTGATCGTGATGATGGTTATGGGCGGAGCCACTCATCGCTAGGGTCTCTCGTCGATAAAGGAAGAAGCGGGTGTTACGCCGCTCTGGTGATCATTCTGAAGTCTGTAGTTACTTCAGGGTAAAGGGACTTTCACGGCTGCAGCCCAGGCAGTCATCTGTAACTGCAGATTAGCCACTAAGACTCCATTAAGGTTCATTGCCCAGGGTGGCGGCTTCCCGATGCCGGAGCCTTACCCATGGCCGCTCGCCTTGATCCCCGCCCCCTTTCGCGCGGAGCCCGCTGATGCTGCTCGCGCACCTTTCCCGCCCGCGTGCCACGGGCTGGCGACCCTGGCGCAACCTGCTGATGCTCACCAGCCTGAGCTGCCTGCTACTGCTGAGCGACGACTTCCTGCAGCAACTCTTCACCCCGAACAACCGCGCCGAGCTGGAGGCGGGCTACGTCGCGGCGCTCTGGGTGTTCAGCCTGGCGCTCTGGCTGTGCAACCTGCCGCGGCTGGCGGCGTCGATCCTGCTGCTGTTCGCGGTGATGCAGCTCCTGCAGTTGGGCAACCTGAGCTTTTTCGGCGAGCCACTCAGCGCCATCGACATCCAGGCCCTGCTGGGCGATACCGCCGAGGTCCGCCAGACGCTGGCTGTCAGCCTGCCGCAGCACTGGCCCGTGCTGCTCTGCGTGGGCCTGCCCTATGGCCTGCTGATCGCCCTGCATCTCCAACTGCCGGGACGGGTGCCCTTGCCGGCCAGCCGGTGGGCGCTGTTGCTGATCGCCGCGGTGTTGCTGTCCAAGCCCTATCGCGCCACCTACCGCAATCTCGATGCCTTCGTGCCCAGCCCGGCCCGCAGTGGCCTGCACAACAGCCTGAACGCCTTTTCCGCCTGGGCGGTACGCCTGGCCGGACGCGACGACGTAAGCCTGCCGCCGACGGGCTATGCGCCTTATGGACTGGTTCCGGTGCCCAGCACGGCGCGGCATGTCTGGCTGGTGGTGGCCGATTCGCTGCGCAGCGACCGCCTGGGGGCCTTTGGCTATGCGCGTAATACCACCCCTAAGCTATCGGCCTACCTGCAGGGTAATCCGCAGGCGTTGATCCGGCCCGGCGTGGCGGCGGGGGTGGCCACCGACGTGAGCCTGCCCTATCTGCTCAATCCGATCCGCGAGCCCGGCCAGGACCAGCGCCTGCGTACCGGCGAGATCAACCTGTTCCGCTTCGCCCAGGCCGCGGGCTTTCGTACCCATTGGCTGTCCTCCCAGGAATCCAAGTTGCTGGCGCACCTGGGCAGTCGCTACCTGGACGTTTCCATCACCCGCGAGGACCATCCGCTGCGCTTCCTGCAGCGCCAGGATCGTGCCCTGCTGGAGATCCTCGACGAGCAGCGCTGGGCGCCGCGCAACTTCGTGGTGCTCAACCTGCGCACCGCGCACCTGCCCTATGCGCAGAACTACCGCCACGAAACCACCCCAGCACCCTGGCCGGACGAGGGGGCGGAAGGCCAGGCCAATGCCTACGACAATTCGCTGCATTACCTGGATGGCCTGCTCGCCGAGATCCTCGCCGATTTCGACCGTCTGGACGGTGAGCGCTATCTGATCATCACCGGCGATCACGGCCAGCGGCTGGGGGAGGGCGGTCACTGGGGCCACAACGATCTGGTCCCCGAGGTCAGCGACGTGCCGGTGATCGTGGTGGCACGAGAGGCGCCGGCCCAGGCCCTCGGCGAGCTGCAGGACGAGCGCTGGATCAGTCACTACGAAGCCGGTAGTTGGCTGGCGGAGCGCCTGGGTACCCGCATCGACAATCCCAATCGCCGTCCGGACGAGCATTTCGTCCACGGCAAGCTGCTGTTCAGCGACAACTTCGTGCAACGGGTCTGCGAATCGCCCACCGGTCTGGTGCACCAGCCGCCGCAGCAACTGAGCACCTTGCTGTTGGATATGTCGGAGAACCCCTGTGGCTAGGGCCTTCGGGGCATACTTCTAGAATGCGGGCGCCGCTACACTGCCGGCGCCTTTTCCTTTCATCGCGCAAGGACTTTGCCATGCCCACCGGTCTTTCTGTTTCCCGTTATGTGCGCAGCGCGCGGCTGCTGCATTGGCTCATGGCCCTGCTGGTGATCCTGGCCTATGTGCTGATCACCAACCGGGGACAGTTCGAACGCGGCTCGTTGGCGCGCCAGTGGGTGGTGCTCAGTCATTTCTGGGTGGGCTTGCTGGTGCTGCTGCTGGTGCTGCCACGCTTCTGGGTGCGCAGCCGTCATCCGGTGCCGCCGATCACGCCACCGCTGGAGGCGGGCCTGGCGCGGATTGGCCGGCTGACCCACTACGCCCTCTATGGCTTTCTGCTGGCCCAGCCGTTGCTCGGGCTGTTCACCGTCTGGCTGACCATTGGCGCGGTGAAGATTCCGTCCAGCACCTGGGCGCTACCGTCGCCCTTTGCCGTGGACCCGGAATTGGCGAAGTCGCTCAAGGGGGTACACGCCTGGCTGGGCCAGGCCTTCTATTGGGTGATCGGCCTGCATGTGCTGGCCGCGCTGTGGCATCACCTGATCCGCAAGGACGATACCTTGAGGCGAATGCTCTAGCGCGAAGAGGGGCCAGCGAGCCCCTCTTCAACAGCGCCGTTAGGAGGCAGCGGCCGCCAGGTGTTCGTGCAGGATGACGGCGCCGACCACGATCAGCACCACGCCGCCGAGCATTTCCGCCCGCTTGCCGACCAGGTTGCCCATCACTCGGCCCAGCATCACGCCGGTGGTCACCATGACCATGGTGGCGAGGCCGATGGCCAGGGCGGCGGTGACGATGTTGACGTCGATGAAGGCCAGGCCCACGCCCACGGCGAGGGCGTCGATGCTGGTGGCCACGGCGGTGAGGGCCAGCAGCAGGAAGGAGTGCTGGCGCGGTTTTTCCTCTTCGGCATCGGGCGCGCCGAAGCCGGCCCAGATCATGCGCAGACCCAACACGGTAAGTAGGGTGAAGGCGATCCAGTGATCCCAGGGCTGCACGTACTGGGCCGCGGTGAGGCCCACGGCCCAGCCGATCACCGGGGTGATGGCTTCGATGACACCGAAGATGGCGCCGGTACGCAGGGCTTCGCGCAGGCAGGGCTTGTGCAGGCTGGCGCCCTTGCCGACGGCGGCGGCGAAGGCATCGGTGGACATGGCGAAGGCCAGGAACATCAGGGAAGCGGGGTTCATTGTGACAGTGCCGACCGGGCTCGCATCCACAAGACAGCACCGCACGCCCGGCACGGCGCGGTGATGCCCCTGGTCTCGCCAACCCTGACCGGCTGTCCTGACCACGGCGGTTGCCGAGTATGTTGATCAGGACGCTTTCCGCCGCAGCGGAAGCAGGCTACTCCCCAAAGAGGCCGCCACCTTACCTAGCCGGATAGAGAAAGTCTATCTTGTAGATAGTTCTAATATATATAGCCTTGGCTAAATCTGCCTGCGTGTCTGCCGTATCTGGCTGCGTCGAGGTTCACGCAAGCCGCATGGTGTCTCGCTTTAGCCGGAGGCACGGCTTCCCTGGCGGTCATGCCGGGGCATCCCGGGCGTAGGTGGGGTTGTCGTACCTGAGTTGGTAGGTGTCGCCCGGACAGCGGGACGGAAAGCAACGGTGCAGGTAAGGGGCAGGCGGTAGGCGGAGGGCATGGGCGCAAAACACGCCAGCGATGATGGCGCGGTGCCGTCCTCGTTTCGTCATGCCGCTGACACTTAATTGTCACATTTCGGCAATAGCCTAGCGCCAGCCCTCACTAAGGTAATGGAGCAACCAATGAAACGCACGTTCAGCCTCTCCCTGTTGTTGTCGGCCTTCTGCCTGAGCACCGCCGCCCACGCCGTGGATATCACGGGCGCAGGTTCGAGCTTCGTGTATCCGGTCATGTCGAAGTGGTCGCAGACCTTCAGCGAGAAGACCGGCAACCGCATCAACTACCAGTCCATCGGTTCCGGCGGCGGCATCGCCCAGATCAAGGCGGCCACCGTGGACTTCGGCGCCACCGACGCTCCTCTCAGCACCGAAGACCTGCAGAAGGGTGGCCTCGGCCAGTTCCCGACCATCATCGGCGGCATCGTGCCGGTGGTGAACGTCGAAGGCGTCGAGCCCGGCAAGCTGAAGCTGGATGGTCCGGTCCTGGCCAAGATCTTCATGGGTGAGGTGAAGACCTGGAACGATCCGGCCATCACCGCGCTGAACCCGGGTCTGAAGCTGCCTGACAGCGCCATCACCGTGGTCCGTCGTTCCGACGGCTCCGGCACCTCCTACAACTTCACCAACTACCTGTCCAAGGTCAGCCCCGAGTGGAAGGAGAAGTACAACTTCGGCACCACCGTCAACTGGCCGGTCGGTGTGGGTGGCAAGGGTAACGAAGGTATCGCTGCCTACGTGAAGCAGATCAAAGGCGCCATCGGCTACGTCGAATACGCCTACGCGCTGACCAACAAGATGACTCACGTGGAGCTGAAGAACGCTGCCGGCAAGTTCGTCGAGCCCGACTCGAAGAGCTTCCAGGCGGCTGCCGCCACTGCTGATTGGAAGAACGCCAAGGACTTCAACCTGCTGATGACCAACGCCCCGGGCGCCGATGCCTGGCCGATCACCGCTACCACCTGGATCGTGATGTACAAGGATCCGAAGAACGAAGAGCGCAGCAAGGTCGCCTTCGAATTCTTCAAGTGGGCGTTGGACCACGGCCAGAAAGAAGCCGAGGCCCTGGACTACGTGCCGGTCCCCGAAGCCCTGGTCAAGCAGATCGAAGGCTACTGGGCCAGCGATTTCAAGAAGTGAGTTAGACCGCCTGCCGTCCGGGATCCCTCAGGGGCCCGGGCGGCTTCGCGCATCCCGATCTGCTGACCGGAAATCACCATGACCGATCAAACCCTTCCCCTTTCGGCCGCTCAGGAAGAGCGTATCCGCCGGGATACTCGCGCGGACACCTGGTTCCGGCGCCTGCTGTTCTCCGCCGCCCTGCTGGTTCTGCTGGTGCTGGTCGGGGCAGCCCTGTCCACCCTCTGGGGCGGTCGCCAGGCCTTCATGACCTTCGGCCTGAGTTTCCTGACCTCCGCCGAGTGGGATGTCGGAGCCGAGAAGTTCGGCGCCCTGGTGCCCATCTACGGCACCCTGATGACTTCGCTGATCGCCCTGGTGCTGGCCGTGCCCACCAGCTTCGGCATCGCCCTGTTCCTGTCCGAGATCGCGCCGACCTGGTTGCGCGGCCCGGTGGCCACCGCAGTCGAACTGCTGGCCGGCATTCCCTCGATCATCTACGGCATGTGGGGCCTGTTTGTCTTCGGTCCTTTCATGGCCGCGCACATTTCGCCCTTCATCAACGACTACCTGGGCGCCATCCCGTTCATCGGCGTGCTGTTCCAGGGGCCGCCGCTGGGGATCGGCATGCTCACCGCCGGTATCATCCTGGCGATCATGATCCTGCCCTTCATCACCTCGGTGATGTACGAGGTATTCCGCAGCGTACCGCCCCAGCTCAAGGAGTCGGCCTACGCCCTGGGCTCCACTACCTGGGAAGTCTGCTGGGACATCGTGCTGCCCTACACCCGCTCGGCGGTGGTCGGCGGTGCCTTCCTCGGCTTGGGTCGCGCCCTGGGCGAGACCATGGCGGTGACCTTCGTGCTGGGCAACGCTCACCAGTTCTCCCTCTCGCTGATGATGCCGAGCAGCTCCATCGCCTCGGTGATCGCCAACGAATTCAACGAGGCCTACACCGACCTGCACCGTTCCGCGCTGCTGGCCCTGGGCTTCCTGCTCTTCGTGGTGACCTTCTTCGTGCTGCTCGCGGCGCGTCTGATGCTGACGCAGCTGTCGCGCAAGGCAGGTAACTGATGCACATCGACGCCTATCTCTACCGCAAGCGCCGGATCAAGAACGGTATCGCGCTGGTCTTTGGCAGCGCCGCTGCCGTGCTGGGCCTGAGCTTTCTGGCCTGGATCCTCGGTACCACCCTGCTCAAGGGCATGACCGCCCTGAGCCCGAGTATCTTCATTGAGATGACCCCGCCGCCCGGTGCCGCCGACGGCGGTCTGGCCAACGCTCTGTTCGGCAGCGTGCTGATCACTCTGTTGGGCACGGCCATCGGTGCACCCATCGGTATCCTGGCCGGCCTCTGGCTGGCGGAGTATGCCCGCCATTCCAAGCTCGGCCTGGTGGTACGCTTCGTCAATGACATCCTCTTGTCGGCGCCCTCCATCGTCATCGGCCTGTTCATCTACACCGTGGTGGTGATGCAACTGAGCAAGGCCACCGGCGGCAGCGTAGGCTTCTCCGGTCTGGCCGGCGCCCTGGCCTTGGCCATGCTGGTGGTGCCGGTGGTGACCCGTACCACCGACGAAATGATGCAGCTGCAGCCCGCGGCCATGCGTGAAGCGGCCCTGGCGCTGGGCATCCCGCAATGGAAGGTCACCCTGCAGATCCTGCTGCGCGCTTCCCGCGCCGGCGTGGTCACCGGGGTGTTGCTGGCCATCGCGCGGATCACTGGCGAGACCGCCCCGCTGCTGTTCACCGCCTTCGGTAACCAGTACTGGAACGCCGACCTGCTGCAGCCCATGGCCACCGTTCCCGTGACCATCTTCCAATTCGCCATGAGTCCGTTCGAGAACTGGCAGCAACTGGCTTGGGCCGGCGCCCTGCTGCTGACGTTGTTCGTGCTGTTCCTGAACCTTTCCTCTCGTTTCTTCTTTCGCAACCGGGATTCCAAGTGACCACCATGCAGACGCAGATACCGGAACTGCAGGCGCGCGACGTCGGCTTCCGCTACAAGGGCCATCAGGCGCTCAAGTCGATCAACCTGGACATCGCGGCCAAGCAGATCACCGCCATCATCGGCCCGTCCGGATGCGGCAAGTCCACGCTGCTGCGCATCTTCAACCGCATCTACTCCGAGTATCCGGGGCTGGAAGCGACCGGCGAGATCCTCATGGACGGGGAGAACATCCTCGATCCGAAGTACTCGCTGAGCCGCCTGCGCAGCACCATCGGCATGGTGTTCCAGAAGCCGGTGCCTTTCCCCATGTCCATCGCCGACAACGTCGCCTACGGCATTCGCCACCACGAGCGGCTGTCCCGGGTGGAGTTGCAGGATCGCGTCGAGCAGGCCCTGCGCGGCGCGGCGCTGTGGGATGAGGTCAAGGACAAGCTGAACCAGAGCGCCCTGGGGCTCTCCGGTGGTCAGCAGCAGCGCCTGTGCATCGCCCGCACCATCGCCCTGCGGCCGCGGGTGCTGCTGCTGGACGAACCCACCTCGGCACTGGACCCGATCTCTACTGCACGCATCGAGCAACTGCTGGCAGAACTGAAGCAGGAGTTCACCGTGGTGATCGTCACCCACAACATGCAGCAGGCGGCGCGCTGTTCCGACGTCACCGCCTTCATGTACCTGGGTGAGCTGATCGAAATGGACAAGACCGACAAGATCTTCACCAAGCCGGACAAGAAGCAGACCGAGGACTACATCACCGGTCGCTTCGGCTGAAGCCTTGTCCGTTCGTACTTGAAGGCCACTCCTGGGAGTGGCCTTTTTTCATGGGCTCTGGAGCGATCACTCGACTCACGTGATCGCGGCCATGGCGGTCCGCCATCGTCGCGCAGGGCCGGCGGGACTATCTTGCACTCAGCCAGGAAAGCGTCGGCTCAGATAGCGCGAGCCGGCCAGACCGAAGCGCCAGGGTACCTCGCGGGCACGGGTGATACCGATACGCGGACCCTGGACCACGTTCACGGGCTCGACCGCCGGCTCCAGTTGGAAGGGCGGTCCAGCCAGTGGCAGACCGTCGTGGCTGCCGTCGATGCCCAGCGCCTGGCAGACCCGGCCCGGACCGGCGCAGAGCAGTCGATCGGCTAGCCCACCGCGCCGCTCGCGCATGAGTTCCAGCCCCCAGAGCGGTTCCAAGGCCCGAATCAAGACCCCGGCGCCATGGCCGCTCTCGCGACAGACCAGGTTGAAGCACCAGTGGATGCCGTAGGAGCGATAGACATAGGCATGCCCCGGCGGCCCGAACATGGCCCGGTTGCGTGGGGTCTGGCCGGAAAAGCTGTGGGAAGCCGGGTCTTCGCCGTCGTAGGCTTCCGTCTCGACGATCACGCCGCCCACCCCTGCAACCGCCAGGGTGGCGCCGATCAGCTGGCGGGCGACCTCTTCCACCGGGCGGCTGAAATCCAGTGTCGTCACGCCTAGGGCTCCGGTTCTTCCAGGATCAGCGCGGCATGCACCAGGGCCAGGTGGCTAAGGCCCTGGGGGAAATTGCCCAGGGCCGCGCCGTCGTGCGGATCGCGCATCTCGGTCATCAGGCCGACGCCGTTGAGACTGGCGGCCAGTACCTCGCGCATCAAGGCGCGGGCCTGCTCCACCTCGCCCAGCACCGCATGGGCTTCGACCATCCAGTAGGAACAGGCGAGGAAGGCGCCTTCCTCGCGCTCGGCACCGCTGTAGCGATAGACCAGCGGGCCCCGGGCCAACTCGCGGCGGATGGCCGCGAGGGTGCTGACCGAGCGTGCCCCACCGTCGAAGCCGAAGCGGATGCCCAGCAGCAGGCCGGCATCCAGGCGCTCGGTGCCAGCATAGAAGGTGTAGGCCTGCTGGCGTTCGCTCCAGCAGTGTTCGTTGACCCAATCGCGGATACGGTCGCGCTCCCGTTGCCAGCGACCGCACAGGGCATCGGGGATATGGCCCTCACGGGCCAGGGTCACGGCGCGATCCAGGGCGAACCAGCAACCCAGCTTGGACAGGGTGTAATGCCGCTCCTCGGGTAGCTCCCACATGCCGGCATCCGGCTGGCGCCAGCTGTCGGCGCAGAGATTGGCCAGGTCGGTGAGCAGGCTGGCGGTGGCGAAATCCAGCACGTGGCCCTTGCTCGCATAGAGGCGGAAGGTCTCCAGCAGGTCGCCATAGAGACTCAGCTGGCACTGGGCGCTAGCGCGATTGCCGACGCGCACCGGTCGGGAGTCGCGATAGCCGGGAACCGGGATGGTGCGTTCCTCGGGCGCCAGTTCGCCTTCCAGGGTGAAGCAGGTGTGCAGGCGATTGCCGTGACGGCGGATGACGTTCTGGATCCAGGCCAGTGCCGCCTGGGCCTCGCCCAGCGCTCCCAGGTAGAGGAAGGCTTTGATGGTGAAGACCGCATCGCGCACCCAGGCATAGCGATATTCGTAGTTCTTGTCGCCGCCGATCCGCTCCGGCAGCGAGGTGGTGGCCGCGGCGACGATGGCGCCGGTAGGGGAGTAGAGCAGCAACTTGAGCGCCAGGGCCGAGCGCTTCACCTCAGAGAGGAATTCTCCCCGGTAGGCGAAACCCTGGGCCCATTCACGCCAGGCCTGGTCGCTGCGGTCGATGCGCTGGTCGACCTCTTCCAGCGTCGGCACGATCAAGGGCTCGTTTTCGGTGGCGGTCAGCGCCAACACGCTGCGCTGGCCGGCTTCCAGTACCAGGCGCGCCACCAGCCGGCGGTCGTCGCACTGGAGGATTTCCAGGCGCTCGCAATAGCGCAGGGTGGCCATGACGCCATCGACATGCATGACCTCGCCATTGGGCGTGCTGCGCATCCAAGGCGAGACGGTCTGGCCCTGGGTGCCCGGTACCAGTTCGATACGCAGTTCGACCTGGCCAGAGAGTCCTTCCACCCGGCGGCCCAGTTCGCACCAGGGCAGGCGTCCGGCCGAGCCGCTGTTGAGCGACTCGGTCAGGCGCACGCTGCCGTCGGCGGTGTGGAAGCAGGTCTCCAGCACATTGCTGTCTTCGCGATAGGCCCGTTCGACGCGATAGTCGGCCACCGGCGTAATGGCGAAGAAACCGCCGTCCGGGGCATCCAGCAGGCGGTCGAACAGCGGGGCGGAATCCATGTTGGGCACGCACCACCAATCCAGCGAGCCGTCCGGCGCCACCAGGGCTACCGAACGACCGTCGGAGAGGGCGGCATAGCCCGCCAGGGGCGCATAGCCGTCCTGGCGAGCCGGGTCGAAGGCCGCCACGGCCCTCAGCCCATGCCTCCGGTGGCGCCATAGACCTCACCGGTCACATAGCTGGACTCCTGGGAGGCCAGCAGCACATAGATGGGTGCCAGTTCGGCCGGCTGCCCCGGACGCTTGAACACCGTCTCGCCGCCGAAGCTGGGGATCTTGTCCTGGGGCTGGCCACCGCTGGGCTGCAGCGGGGTCCAGAAGGGACCGGGGGCCACGGCGTTGACGCGGATGCCCTTGCTGGCGACCTGCTTGGCCAGGGCCTTGGTGAAGTTGGTGATGGCCGCCTTGGTGGACGCGTAGTCCAGCAGGAATTCCGACGGCTGGGTGGCCTGGATCGAGGTGGTGTTGATGATGGCGGCGCCGGCCGGCAGGTGCGGCAGCGCCGCCTTGCACAGCCAGAACAGCGCATAGAGGTTGGTCTTGAAGGTGGCGTCGAACTGCTCGGTGGTCAGCTCGGCGATGTCCTGCACGGCGGTCTGCTTGCCGGCCACGTTGACCAGAATATCGAGGCCGCCGAGGACGTCCTTCGCCTTGCTCACCAGCTGGTTGCAGAAGGCCTCGTCCTTCAGGTCACCGGGTAGGCAAAAGGCCTGGCGACCCTCGGCTTCCACCAGCTTGACCACTTCCTGGGCGTCGGCTTCCTCCTCGGGCAGGTAGTTGAGTACCAGGTCGGCACCCTCGCGGGCATAGGCGATGGCGGTCGCCCGCCCGATCCCCGAATCCGCCCCGGTGATCAGCGCCTTGCGCCCCGCCAGTCGGCCAAATCCCTTGTAGCTGGTCTCGCCATGATCGGGACGCGGTTGCATGACCTGGGCCAGGCCTGGCGCCTCCTGGGGCTGCTTGGGGAATTCCGGCTGGGGATACTGGGTGAGGGGGTTCTGCATGGCGTACTGGTTGTTGCTGGACATGACATCTCCTGAAAAGCGCGAGAAAGGTGCCGGATGGCGACCTATTCGATGACGTTCAGGAAAATGGAAAGCCGAAGGTCGGGCGAGGTTCCCGTCGGTTATCGGAAGGCATACGAGGTTTGCGACTTGGTTACGGAGGCCGCTTTTTCGACGGCGGCAGGGCAGCCAGCGCCCAAGAACATTGGGCGCTGGGAAAACGCAAGGTGGAGGCGGCTAGCCGGGTAGCCTTCAAGTCATCGCTCAGGGATCGAGCGGTTCCAGGCGCAGGGCTACGCCGGTACGTTGCAGGGTGAGGATGTCCGCCTCGCGACAGCCGATCAGGTCGCCCTCGGACGTACGCAACTGGTCGTCTTCCAGCTGGGCATAGGACATGGGTTGGGTGCCATCGCCTGCCACCATGATGTACAGCTGGCCCCCGAGTAATTGACCGGCCAGTCGACCATCATCCAGGCCGATCAGGCGGTAACTGCGGCGAGCATCGTAGGTGAAGCGCATGGGAGCATCCATTCGAGCGGTTCAGCTCAGAGCCGCCCTGGCGCGCAATGTTCAATCCCCAAGGGGCCGCATCGTGCACGTTGAGCCCCACCGCTGCGCTTGAGGCCTGCCGCTCGCTGGCGCGAGGGCAGGCTGGCCGCTGGTCGGAAGTTTTCCGAACGCTTGATCAATAACGGAATTGCGCCACCAGGCCCTGGAAGGAGGTGGCCAGGCGCGACAGCTCCTGGCTGGAGGCCGCGGTCTGCTGGGCACCGGTAGCGGTCTGGGTGGACAGATCCTGAATGTTCATCAGGTTGCGGTCCACCTCACGGGCCACCTGGGCCTGCTCCTCGGCGGCGCTGGCGATTACCAGGTTGCGCTCCTCGATGCGCGCCACCCCGGCGGTGATGCGCTCCAGCGCCTCGCCGGCACGATTGGCGCGCTGCTGGGTGTCGTCGGCCAGGGTCTGGCTCTTGTGCATGGCACTCACCGCCTCTTCGGCGCTGCCGCGCACGGCGCTCATCATGCGTTCGATCTCGCCGGTAGAGCCCTGGGTACGATGGGCCAGGGCGCGCACCTCGTCCGCTACCACGGCGAAGCCGCGACCCTGTTCGCCGGCGCGGGCGGCCTCGATGGCGGCGTTGAGCGCCAGGAGGTTGGTTTGCTCGGCGATGCCGCGGATGACTTCCAGTACCTGACCGATCTCGCGGACCTGGCCTTCCAGGGTCTGCACCTTCTGGGTGGAATCGGTGATCTCGGCGGTCATCACCGTCATGGCCTGGGCCGCTTGCTGTACCTGCTCACGACCCAGTTGCGCTTCACGGCTGGTCTCCTGGGAAGCGGTCGAGGTAGAGGCGGCATTGCGGGCCACCTCTTCCACGGCGGCGGTCATCTGGTTGACCGCCGTGGCGGCCTGCTGCACCTCGTCGTGCTGGCGCACCTGGCCGCGCGAGGTTTCCTCGGTGACCGCGTGCAATTCCTCGGCGGCCGCGGCGAGTTGGCTGGCGGCGCTGGCCATCTGCTGCACGGTGTCCTTCAGGCTGCGCTGCATGCCGCCCAGGGCTTGCAGGAGCTGACCGGCTTCGTCGCGGCGGGTGGTCTGGATCGGCAGGGTCAGATCGCCCTGGGCGACACGCTCGGCGCTGGTCACGGCCTGGCGGATCGGCGTCACGATCAGGCGGGTGATGACGATGCCCAGCACCAGGGCGCAGACCACGGCCAACAGCAGTCCACCTCCCAGCAACCAGAAGGCCTGGCTGAAGGTGGCGTGGGCGGCGACACCGGACTCGTTGCCCTGGCGCTTGTTGGACTCCACCATGATCTTGAAGGAGGCCATGGTCTTGCGATAGAGCGGCTGCACCTGATCGTTCACCAACTGATAGGCACCGGCCGGGTCCTTGGCGGCCAGCCGCGCCAACACGCTGTCGACGCCGGTGAGATAGGTTTTCCAGTCGCGTTCGAAGTCGTCCCCGGCCGCCTTTTCATCGGCTTCCAGCGGTGTGGTGCGATAGTCCGCGAAGGGCTTTTCCGCTTCGGCCTGGTTGGCGTGCAGGGAGGCGAGGATGCGCTCCTGATCGGCCTGGGGCGCATTGGCGTAGGTCATGGAGATCAGCCGGAACAGATCGCGGTTGTGGCCGATCACGTTGCTCTTGGCATCGTTGAGCTGGGTGATGGAGCGCAGATTGTTGTTCAGCACCGAGTCCAGCAGCGAGTTCAGGCTATAGAGACCGCTCATGCCGGCCGCACCTATGCCGAGGGTGATAAGGGTGCACAGGCCGAAGGCGATGGCGAGTTTTTTCGCCAGCGCCAGATTGTCGAACCAGACCATTGAATGTTCCTTTCAGCGAGGAGGATGCCAGCAGCAGTGCGCCGGATGTCTTCGCTATCGGCATCAATAGACTGACCTTTAGTCTGTTCGTCCTGGCGATATTGCTGGCGATTTGCCAGTTCAGCGGCGTCCATAGAGATGATCAAGCAGACGATTTGCTGCAAGGGCAGCGTCCAGATTGGCTAGCTCGGGACGCTCCTGGCCGAGCAGCCGATCGAATACCGCCTGGGCCCCCTGGGGGACTCCGGGATCGATGCCTTCGCTCAGCAGTTGGCGGTTGCCCTGGGCATCGTGCAGCAACAGTTGCCCGGCGGAGAGTTCCAGGGTTCCCGAGCTGCCATCCAGGCGGATGGCCAGTCGCGGGCCGCGCAGGGTGGCGCTGGCGCGCAGGTGGATGGGCAGGGCCCCCGCGTACAGCAGGGCTTCGCCACCGTGATCCAGCGGCCAGCGGGGGTCGCGTTCCAGGCGGCAATGCTCCACCGTCAGCGGCTGGTCGGTGAGCCAAGCGCCGAAGTCGAGCAGATGCACGGCCAGATCGCCGAAGGCGCCGTAGCCCATGCGCGCCTCGTCCAGGTGCGCCGGCCACTCGCTCAGCCAACCCTTCAGCAGTCCCGGATGGCCCGCGGTCAATGATAGGTGGGTGAGTGTGCCGATGGCGCCGCCCCGGGCGAGCTGCCGCAGCTGCTGCAAGGCCGGGTCGGTGCGCAGATAGAAACCGCTGAAGAATGAGCGTCCGGCGAGTTGCTCGGCCAAGGCGCTGGCCCGCTCGGCCGAAACGGCCAGCGGCTTTTCCACGAACAGGTGACGGGCGCGGGGCAACAGGGCCGCCACTGCGGCTTCATGGTCGTCGATGGCGGTGGTGACGAAGGCCAGGTCCACCGCGGGCAGTTGCCTGAAGTCGTCCAGCACCGGCAGGCCATGGGGTGCGGCGAGACGTTGGGCGCGGGCTGGGTCGCGCTCGCTGGCCACTGCCACCACCCGTACCCGCGGATCGGCCAGGCTGGTGTCCAAGTAGTCCTGGGCGTGGATCTGTTCGCAACCGACGATGGCGACGCTGAGCATGACAAGGGGTCCTCTAACGGTGGCTGTACCGTTATGGACCCCTTGGCGGTCGTTAAGCTTCCACGATCAGGCCGGCTGGTAGGCCTTGCCGAAACGGTTGGCCAGGAAGGCGTCCATGTCCACCTGCTCCT
Organism: Pseudomonas oryzihabitans; assembly: GCF_006384975.1. NCBI lineage: Bacteria > Pseudomonadati > Pseudomonadota > Gammaproteobacteria > Pseudomonadales > Pseudomonadaceae > Pseudomonas > Pseudomonas oryzihabitans. The sequence continues at coordinate 2,668,394 of NZ_CP021645.1, read as the reverse complement.
GGGCGATGAAGCCGCGCTGCGGCAGCTTGCCTTCGCGGAACAGGTCCAGGGCGGTGCAGATACCGGCGGCGGTGGTGATCTGGATGGCGCTGGTCAGGCGGCCGTCGCGCTCGGCGGCGAAGATCTTGCGGCTGAACACCTCCTGCACCAGCTTGCCGTCACGCAAACCGCTGACGGTGACGAACACCAGCACCACGTCCTGCATGGTGGTGGGCACGGCGCCGCGCAGGATGCCCTTGAGCTGTTCCTGGTCACCCGCCAGGCGCAGGTCTTCCAGCAGGAACTTCATCAGGTCGCGGTGACCGGGATAGCGCACGGTCTTGTAGTCCAGGGTTTCCACCTGGCCCTGCAGGGTCTCGCAGAGGGTGCCCAGGCCGCCCGAGGTGTTGAAGGCCTCGTATTCCACGCCGTCCAGGGAGAAGTGCTCCAAGCCTTCCAGCGGCTGCACCAGTTGTAGCTCGCCGTTGCGCACCGCCTCGCAGGGGTGGCAGTACTCGTTGACCAGGCCGTCGACGCTCCAGGTCAGGTTGTACTTCAGGGCATTGGTGGGGAATTCCGGCAGGGCGCCGACGCGCATCTTCACTTCGCGCACGCTGTCGAAGCGCTTGGCCAGCGAATGGGCGGCGATGCCGATGAAGCCCGGCGCCAGGCCGCACTGGGGCATGAAGGCGTTGCTCGCGCCCTCGGCCAGCTGGCGAATGGTCTTGGTGGCCTTCACATCTTCGGTCAGGTCGAAGTAGTGGGTATTGGTGGCCTTGGCCGCCTGGCCCACGGGAATCGCCAGGTGATAGGGCAGGGCGTTGAGCACCACGTCCTGATCGTCCAGGGCGGCGGTCAGGGCGGCAGCGTCGGCGGTATCCAGGGTGCGGGTCCGTACACCCAGGGCCGCGATGGCGGCCAGGGCCCGTTCGTCACGATCCGCCACCGTCACCTGATAGTCGCCACTGGCATGCAGCAGTTGGGAAATGGTGTAGCCGATATGGCCGGCGCCGAGCAGGGTGACTTTCATGGCGGATCCTCCGTGGTTGAAGGCTCCAGCTTAAAAAGCGGCGCTGTCAAATGTGAGCGTCAGAGCGTCGAATCGTTGTTATTTATTGGTCGAATCGTCGAGTGTGCCGTCGTTTCGACGGAGCGTTTCGCTTTTGAGCCGAAACGTTGCCGCCACAGGCTTTGGATAGACCGTAGGTTGGGTTGAGACGGCTTCATCGTCGAAGCCCAACAGGGATGTTCAGCTTGGGCAGTGTTGGGCTTCGCTGCGCTCAACCCAACCTACGGCGTCCGGTAGGGGCGGTCGCTACGGCGCACCGGCATGGCCACGATCAGTGGTGTGTAGGGTCGGCACCCCGGCTAACCACCTCGGCTGCAATCACTACCTAACCCGGCACCACCCGCAGCAACTGGCCTTCCTCGCCATCGGTGAGCAGCCAGAGATTGCCATCCGGTCCGCTGCGTACATCGCGCAGTCGCTGGTCCAGCTCCTGGAACAACAGCTCCTGCTGGCCGGGCTTGCCGTCCACCAGCGGTATCCGTCGCACCGACTTTTCCCGCAGCGCGGCCACGAACAGGCTGCCCCGCCAGGCGGGAAAACCCGTGCCGTCGTACCAGGTCATGCCGGCTGGGGCGATGGAGGGCGTCCACTCCAGCAGCGGTGGAGTGATCCCCGGCAAGTCGCGGAAGGGTGTGATGCGTGCGCCGGTGTAGTCCACCCCGCCGGTAGTCAGCGGCCAGCCGTAGTTGGCGCCGGCGCGAATCAGATTCAGCTCGTCGCCGCCCTTGGAGCCATGCTCGTGCTCGTACAGCGCCTGGCGCTCGGCTACCCAGACCAGCCCCTGGGGATTGCGATGGCCGAGGCTGTAGATCTCCGGCAGGGCGCCAGGACGGTCGACGAAGGGATTGTCTGCTGGCACTCCGCCGTCGCGGGTCACCCGCACGATCTTGCCCAGATGGGTATCCAGTCGCTGGGCGTCGGTACGCTCCACATTGCCATCGCCCAGGGCGATGGCCAGGGTACCGTCGCCCAGCAGCGCCATGCGCGCTCCGAAGTGCTGGCCGAAGGGCTTGGCCGGTTGGCTGCTGAACAGCGTCTGGACGTCCTGCAGGCGCATGCCGTCCAACCGCGCGCGCACCACCTGCAGATGATTGGCCTCGCGCGTGCCTGACGCGTAGGAGAGATAGAGCAGCTGGTTGTTCGCAAAGTCCGGGTCAGGCAGCACTTCGAACAGGCCGGCCTGGCCTTCGGTGTACAGCTCGGGCAGCCCGGTCACAGCCGCCTCCTGCAGGCTGAGCCGGCCTTGAGCGTCGGGCACCAGCAGTCGCAGCCGTCCGGCGCCCTCGGTCAGCAGCGCCCGGCCATCGGGCAGGAAGGCCAGCGACCAGGGCCGCGCGAGCCCGGTCGCCACCGTCTCGATCCGGTAGGCCGGCGCTGCCATGGCCAGCGAGCCGCCAAGCAGAATCATTGGCAACACAAACCAGGCCCAGCGCCCGGAAGCTTTACGCAACGGCCGAGGTCTACCCCAGGCATCCGCTGTCGCTACCATCATTACCTCTCTTCGAGAACGTCCGCTCATGTCCAAACCGCTCTGGCGCGCCTTGCTCAGACCCCGCACGCTTCTGGCCTTCGCCGCCGCCCTGCTGCTGGCCACCGCCTGGGGCAGCCTGGTGCAGACCCAGTACAACCTGGCCGCGCTGCAGGGCCTGGGGCAGCGGATAGACGCCGCTACCCGTTGGCAGACCTCGTTGCAGGATCTGCTGGGTTTCGGACCCGTCTACGCCGCCATCGTGCTCGCCGCTTGGTTACCAGCCTTTGCCGCCGCCTTCTGGCTGGGGCGCGGCAGCGTTGCCTACCGGGCCTGCCTGCTGCCGCTGGCCACCAGCGTCAGCCTGATCGCCGCCATCCGCCTGATCGATGCCTTCGCCCCCATGCCGGTGCTCATCTACGCCACCCGCACCCTGGACGGCCTGCTGGCAATGGCCGTGGGCGGCCTGGTGGGCGGATTGCTGTTCATCTGGCTGGTCCGGCCCGCCGCTGACCGGGCAGGCGTCCTGCGCTAGGCGAAAGCCCCCTCAGGACGAGGTCAGCTTCATCAACACCAGCCCGCTGACAATTAGCGCGGCGGCCAGGATCCGCAGCGGACTCGCCGCCTCACCCAGCACCAGGATGCCCACCACGAAGGCACCCACAGCGCCGATGCCGGTCCAGATCGTATAGGCGGTGCCCAGCGGCAGGCTGCGCATGGAAATCGACAAGAGCGCCACACTCGCCACCATGGCGACCAGGGTGATCACCGTCGGGGTGAGGCGCGAGAAACCCGCGGACTGCTTCATAGAGAATGCCCAGACCACCTCGAGCAATCCCGCACACACCAGATAGAACCAAGCCACAAACGGCCTCCTATGACACCGGGCCGTCCCGGAACGTTGCCCACCGATCTTGGGGGTGTCCCCAGGGCTGGAAGAGAAGGGCGGCAAGACCTCACCGCCGGATCGGCGGCGCTATCCTAACGGTCGCGCCCGGGCCTTTCGACCCGTAGGGCTTGTCGCTCACCTAATGCGGCTTGCAAATCTGCTCGGCGATCCCATCGAACTCCCGATCGAAACTGGCCCGCTCCGCCGCGCTCAGGAAGCCCTGTTGCTTGACGAAGTCATCGCTCCGCTGCCGCACCTGGGCGATGCGCTCGCTGAACTGGTTCGCCTGCTGCTGACTGATCCGCCGAGCGATCCGCGCCGTGCTCACATCCGCCTGCAGCACATTGGCGCGCATGGAAATATGCGCCTGCAGCGGATCGGTGATCGACCCACCCAGCTCACCCGGCAAGGCGCGCTGCTGCGCCAGATCGCAACTGGGCAGACCGAGATCGTCTGGGCGACCCTGCTCCTTGGTGCAGGCACCCAGGGCGAGAGGCAATAGCAGCAGGGGAATCAGGGATTTCATCCAGAGCTCCTCGGGGCTTACCGTAGGTGAGACCTCTTGAGAGCCCGCAACAGGCGCTTGGTTCAGGCGCTAGGGCTCTGGCAAGCGCCTTTCGGCAAAGACTGACCCACGCTGGGCCTGGCCTGCTCGGGTGGCCGGTGGGAAGCGTAAGGCGGCGCCAACTCAGCCCAGTGATTCGTCGAAGTAGTCGCTGTCGAGCCGGGGCACCTTATAGAGCTGTGAGGTGACGCCGACCTCATGGTCGAGCATCAGGTCGACCAGGCGCTTACCATCGACCAGCACCAGTCCTTCGACCGAGCGCGCGAAGTCGACAGCCTGGGCGGTGAAGCCGGAGGTGGTGATGAAGACACCCCGCTTGGCCTTCTGCCCGGCCAGGGCGCCATAGAAGGCCTGCAGGTCAGGGCGGCCGACGGTTCCCTGCCAACGCTTGGCCTGCACATAGACCTTTTCCAGCCCCAGGGCATCCAGCGAGATCACCCCGTCGATGCCGCCATCGCCACTGCCACCCACCTGCTGCAGCGCCTGGCGATTCGCGCCGTAGCCCAGACGATGCAACACGTCGAGCACGATGTGCTCGAAGCGCGTTGGGCTCGCCTGCAGCAGGCTGTCCAGCAGATCGCCCGCCACGCTGGTGCGTAGCTCGAGGATGGCCTGGTTCAGGCGCTCCTGGGGACTGCTGGTGGCGAGGTCGGCCTGAACGAGCGGCGCGGGTGTGTCGTTGCCCTCATCCAGCGAGGCGGCATCTGGTGCCGGCTTGAGTTGCACGCTGATGAAATTCAACGCCAGATGTTCGACCTGCTCGTGGCTCAGCGGGGCTGGATTGGCCAGGGCAAAGACGCTGCCGCTGTCGGTCAACTGCCAATAGCCACGCTTGGCGCTGCTGGAATAGCCGGCGCGCTTGAGCCTATCGTGCGCCCACCCCGAGCGGTTCTTGTAGGTAGGCTGGCCACTGGCGATGGTCTCCTGCCGTTGCGCCTCACTGAGGCCCAACGCCTGGGCAGCCGCTTCGTGCGTCTCACCCGCTGTGGCGCCTTCCGGGTGGGCAGCGAGAAAACGCAGGATGGGCTCGATGAACTGGTCGTAGGTCGGCACGGACATGGTTCGTTTTCTTCCTAAAAAAGATTTAGCTCAGCTTGGCGGCTTGTCGACCACGCCTGGCCTTAGGTGCAGCGGCGCGTTGAGCCTTGATGCGTTCCAGCAACACGCTAGCCGGCTCGTCGTTCGGGTCCTGGGGCACCAGTTCGCCGCGGAAGGCTTTGGCTAGGATGCTCTGGGTCAGGCGGTCGATACGCGCCTGTGCGACCTTGAAAAAGAGTTCGACTTGGTCGGCGACGGAGAAAAGTTGCTCGACGCGGCGGACGATTTCGATTTGCTCTCTTTCGCTGGTCAGGGGGACAGGAAACCTTGAGATAACCCCGAGCTGGAGATCAGGAATCGCCGTGGTTTTTATGTTTCGAGTGGCCAGGTCCTGAATCAATTTACTCCTAAAAACAATTGCGACAAATTTCGAATTTATTAGGGGAGAGACCACAGCAACATTTTGAGACGAGCAACAAGCTATGTCTCTGTCCGCTCGCGCAACTGAGCCAATTGTTCCTGTTTTGCTAAATAAGATATCGCCTTGAAATATTTTGCATTTTTCGCGTTGCGATTTATGATCGGCAAAGCTAATCCTTTTTGCATTTTCATAGTCTATGACTCCGCTTTTTATTTCCTTCGCTGAAATAACCGGAGCACCGATTTCGACATATGAAGGTCTGACCGTGAGCCCATAGGTGACTCTGCTGCTGATTTCCGAAACGGAACAATACATCCATTTTTCTGGAAGTTCCGGAAATTCTTCATCAAGAAGATCATCTGGTTTTTTGTATTGAGATCTTCTTAGGCTGTTTACCTGCGTTTCTTGCCACAGCTGGAGACGTTTCGATCTTATGTTTTGAATATAACTATTCACGGACTCGGCGTCGTTTAGCGTCCGCCATTCCTCGGTCAACTTCCCGGAAACGGCGGCAGCGAGAACGGACTGGCGAAAGCGCTTGAGCAGCGCGGGGATGCCGTCGATGCGGACTTTCAGGGTATCAACCTGTGCCAGCAGTTCGTCGAGCTTGGCGGCGATGCGGGTTTGTTCGGCGGCGGGCGGCACCTTTACCGGGTAGCTCTCTACAAATTGCTTAGGCACGCGGCGTAGGCCGACTGCGCCAGTCATGTTTTCTGCGCCTTCGCGTAGGAAGTTGTGGCTCTTGACTAGAGCTAACAGGTATTTGCTCGAGACATCATCGCAGCTTGGGCGAAGCACGAAAAACTCGCTGCTTCCCGCGCCTATTCCGTTAGGCAATCCCTCGACATAGGCGGCCTTGCCGTTTTCAAAACAGGGCGTGACCTTGGCGAAAATCACATCGCCATTTTTGAAGTTTGTGTAAGCCTTCTTGATATCGCCCCAAGGACGCTCCTCAAAACGCAGCTTATCTAGAAAGTTGGTTGGCGCATGGGACATCGGTACGAAACCAGCAGTAGCTTCATCATCGAATGCTTGTTTGGGATTTAGGTCCGCCAAGTCACTGATACTTGCTTCAGCCCATCCTGTTGGTAGCTCATTCATTGCAAGCTCCTACTTCCAACCCCATCACCTCCGCCATCAACTGCTTCTGCGCCACCACTTCATCTCCCGCACCCAGCGCCTTCATCAGCTCTTCCAGCTCATGCAGCGCCTCGGTCAGTTCGGCCATGGCTTCACCCGCCAGCACTTCCGGGGCGGGAAGGTCAGCAGCGTCCAGACTGCTTTCGTCCTTGAGCCAACTGATATCCAGCGAATCACCCCGTTCGCGGATTTGCTCACGGGTAAAGCAGCGAAAGCGACTAGTCTCGCCGATGCCCTCGACGTTCTCGGCGCGTGGGCTGTTGCCATTGGGGTCCTCGCCATAAGCATCCACGAATGGCTTGAGGTAGGTGGGGCCGAAGGGGGTGCGCTTGCCGAAGCTGGGCATATTGCTGCGCAGGTCATAGATCCAGACGCGCTGGGTGCAGCGCTCTTCCTGGCGTGGGTTGTCGGCCGCGCCCTTCTGAAAGAACAGCACATTGGTCTTCACGCCTTGGGCATAGAAGATGCCGGTGGGTAGACGCAGGATGGTGTGCAGATTGCACTTGTCCATCAGGTCGCGGCGCACCTCGGTGCCCACGCCGGCCTCGAACAGCACGTTGTCCGGCAGTACCACGGCGGCGCGGCCGCCGGGCTTGAGGCCACGGTAGATATGCTGCAGGAAGGCCAGTTGCTTGTTGCTGGTGCGGTAGGTGAGGTCATCACGAGTCGGGCCGCCGCCGCCCTTGGCGGTGCCGAAGGGTGGGTTGGAGAGGATCACGTCCACCTTGGGCAGGCTGGCGCCGACCTGGCCAAGGGCGTTGCCCAGGTGCACCACGCCTTCCGCATCGCCTTCCATGCCATGCAGCAGGGTATTCATCAGCGCCAGGCGGCGGGTGCCGGGCACCAGTTCGACGCCGACGTAGGCCTGGGTGCGCTGAAAGCGGCGCGCCCTGTCATCGAGGTCGTAGAGGTCATCGGTGTGCTGCTTGATATAGGCATCGGCGGCGATGAGAAAGCCCGCGGTACCGGCGGCCGGGTCCTGGATGGTCTCGCCCGGTTGCGGCTTGAGGCAGCGGATGATGCTGTCGATCAACGGGCGCGGGGTGAAGTACTGGCCGGCGCCGGACTTGGTCTCGCTGGCGTTCTTTTCCAGCAGGCCTTCATAGAGGTCGCCAAGGCCGTCTTCGCGGGCGCTGAACCAGTCGATGCCGTCGAGGCTCTTGATCAGCTGCTCAAGGTGGCGCGGCTCCTTGAGGCGCGTCTGGGCATCGGCGTAGATGGCGGCGATCAGCGGGTCCGGGTTCTTGCCCAGGTCCAGCAGCAGCTGTCGGTAGTAGTCGAGCAGGTTGAGACCGGATTTGCCCGCCAGGTCCGGCCAGCGCGCGCCTGCGGGCAGCTTGTGGCCGAAGTTCTCGTCGTTCTGTACCTGCTCGTATTCCATCTTGATGAACAGCAGCAGCACCAGCTCGGTGACGTAATCGCTGTAGTTGATGCCGTCGTCACGCAGGACGTCGCAGAGATTCCACAATTTCTGGACGATGTCGGATTGGGTCATGGGGTACCTATGCTGAAAAATGGACAAGGCGCCGTAGAGTTCTGGCGAATCGTCATGGTTGTCTGGATTCAGTGGTCTTGGCTGCCTGGTTCAGCCTTTAGCGCGCGGCCGGCTGCGGTCAGGCGATAGCGCTGCTTGCTGCTGCTGGGTTTGTTCGGAATGGTCATCTCGACCAGGCCCAGTACCAGCAGGGGGGCCAGGACCTGCTCACGGAATTTGCTGCGGTTGCTGCGCCCGACGAAGGTCATCAACTCGGGCACGGCGTGGTCGCCGGTCATCCTCTGCAGCAGTATGGCTTGCTCTGGCTGCAAGGGCGGACGCGGCTCGGGTTGGATGCCAGCTGCTGATGACTCGGTCCCTACTGAGTCCCTACCTGGTCCCGACTTGGTCCCGACTTGGTCCCCACTTGGGCCCGAAAGAGTCCCTCTTTCCACGGGCCGCTTGATCACTACCTGGAACTGATTGCTCTGCCGGTCATCATGCAGCTCGATCTCCGGCCAGGCATCGATCGCACGCGGGATGCCGGTACCCAGGCCGCGATAGGGCAGGATATGCACGGCATGGGAGGTGAGTGTCGGATTGCGCCGGTTGGATAGGCCGAAGCGAATCTTCTCCGTATTGAGCACATCCGGCAGGTGCCCAGGGCTGATCAACTCGATGCGGTCGGCAAAGATCAGCAAGCGGATGGAGGCGCTAACGAAGTAGTCGCGGTGGATCAAGGCGTTGACCAGCAACTCCTCGAATACCTCTTCGGGTACTTCCAACTGGCCGAGGCTATTGAAGCCCTGCTGGCGCTGCACATGACGCAGGTTGCGCTTGATGAAGGCCAGGCTGCGGCGGTACTGCTCCTGCAGATTGCCGTCGATATCTTCGCTGTCGAGGTAGTGGCGGTCATGCAGCACCGTACCGGGAAAGGCCACGGCCTTGATGTCGAAGGCGGGGCACCAGCGCTGTGGTACTTGGCCGAACAGCAGCAAGCCTGCCAGATTGGGTGTGCCGTCACTGGCGAGGCCTAGGTTGTCCAGTATGCGGGCGGTGTCCAGGCCGGCCTGCTCGGGGCTTTGCCGAAAGCGGCGTTGAAAATACTCACCTAGCGCCTTGGTATCGATATCCGCCGGGCTGCTGCCTGCTACGGGCACCGCATCGGCGTATACCAGTCCAGCCTGCTGGAACAGGCGCTGGAGTTCTTCACGAGCCGTGACCCGCCGCTTGTCGGCACCACTCTTCACCCAGATATGCCCGTGGTTGTCGACATAAGGACGATTAAGCCCCTGTTCGACCGTCACGATCATGACCAGTCCATGGTCGGTCTGGAGGTTGCTGGATAAAGGGTTGATTGCCGGCTTGATGTGTTGCGAAGCCGCGTTGGACAGCAGCTGATTGAGCCGTGCCACGTCGGTGCCACTCAAACCGCTGATCGCACCGGAATCATCCACGCCAATCAGCAGATAGCCACCAGCCGTATTGGCGAACGCCACCAGTTCGGCAGTCAAAGCATCGATATTGCTGAAGTCACGCTTGAACTGGTGACGGCTGTCCTCACCCCGGGCAAGGATCTGCTTGAGTTCGGCAAGGGTCATGAAGCGTCTCTGGATAGCGCAGCGGATAGGGCCTGTGGCAGGAGGAGGGCGCATTGTCCGTCATGGCTGAGCGCTCTGACCAATCCACCATTCGGGATCTGTCTCATCCCGTTTGTACCCACAGGTTATCGTTCAAAGCTTCCAGCACCACGCTGAGGTTGCCACCGAGCAGCCTATCCAGCCGCGTGCTGCCGCCGTCGTTTCTGAAGGCTTCGCCAATCTGTTTTTCATCGATGACGACCTCGTGCACCAGTTGCTTGGCTAGGCGATCCAGCCATTTGCGCTGAACCGGCGTCCAGGGTTGCAGGGCGTAGATCGCTTCCATGGCCTTGGCTACGCGCTGCTCGAAGGGTCGCAGCGCTTCACCGAGGGCGGCTTGACGGATGAAGCCGACGATACTGGCCGCGATTTCCTGATTAGTCTGGTTGCGCCAGGCGCTTTGCAGGTTCGCCTCGCTGTAGTCGTGCGCGTCGAGTAGCAGGCGCACTTCACGCAACTGTTCGCGGGTCAGGTCTTGCGGGCGGTTGACTACCACACCGAGCGCCACCGACTGGTTCAACTGGTTCTTGATGAAGTCATTGAAGCTTTCCAGATAGTCGGCAGGCTTCTGGTATTTGCCATAGTTCTGCTCGCGGACCATGAGCGCGTCCGTGTGGGTGGAGATCACCGGGTAGTTCTCTGATCCGAGCAGCGCGTTGACCGTGGCCAACTGTTGGAGCAATTGGGCATGTTGCTGAATGAATTGTGCAGCCTGTTGCGGACCGAGCTGATGCAGATGCTGGTGGAGCTTGTCCGGGGCAACCCCCCAGGCGTCTTCTAGTTCGGCAAGCTTGTTTTTGAGGACTGGCTTGGTCTCAGCCTTGTGGCTGGCCTTGCGTAGGATGCGCATGACCCTCTGGCTGAGCTGGTCCAGTACATCGTGGGCATGGCTGGTGTCTGGCTGGTTACCAGGAGCCTCGAGGCTGGCCGGGTTGATCAGCTCGCTGACCAACTGGTCAAGGCTGATGTTCGGGTCTTTCACCAGGGGCTTCATGGTGTCTACGGGGGCGAGGGCGGCGTACAGCTCGACCGGGTCGTAGATCTTGAAGACCGTCTTGCCGATTTCATCGCAGCGACGCGTTGCGCGGCCCTTCATCTGTTCATAAAGGATGCGCGAACGTACCCGGCGCATGAACACCAGATGGCAGATACTTGGCACGTCGATGCCGGTGGTCAAGAGGTCGACCGTGATGGCAATGCTCGGGTAGCGTTCGTTCTTGTACTGGCGGATCAGTTGTTCGACCTTGTCACTCTGCCCGGTGATGATCTGCACGGCGGACTGGTTGTAAGCCTCGCCGTGGACGTCCTTGAAGGCTGCATCGAGCAGATTCTTTACCCGTTCGGCATGAGCCTGGTTGACGCAGAAAATCATCGCCTTTTCGTCTCCCGACGGGTCGAGCTCCTGAGCCAGTTGTTCACAGATGACTTGGTCGAAACCTGGCGTGATCACACGGCGGTTGAAGGACTCGATCTCGAAATCGAGTTCGTCCTCGAGCTCGGCGACATCCACTTCACCGGTACTGGTATCGATGACGCTGACGCTCTCGCCCTTGGCGAAATGGATACCGCTCTGGCTGAGTTGGGTCTGGTAGCGGATCGGCGGTTCGTGATCAATCAGCCAGTCGTCGGCCACGGCCTCGCGGTAGCTATAGGTGAAAATCGGCGCGCCGAAGACTTCACTGGTGTGCTTGGCGGGCGTCGCGGTGAGCCCGATGCGACAGGCGTCGAAGTAGTCGAGCACGCGACGATATTGCGATAGGTACTGATTGAAGTCGCGCATCGCCAGTTCGCCTTCGGTCATTTCCTGATCGAGGGTGTAACCACGATGGGCTTCGTCGACGATGATGCAGTCGAAGGCATCGATGGGCGGTGGGGTGTCCGATTGGAAGATGCGCCTGACCATGGCTTGCACGGTGGCAACTTGGACCCGTGTTGCAGCCTCGGCGGCCATGTCGCCCAGTTCCTTGACGTCGTAGATCTGCGCCAACGTTTGGTTTTGCTCCAACGTCGCTTCGTTGAAAGCCTCTATGGCTTGTTGGCCAAGAGCGCTGCGGTCGACCAAAAAGAGGATGCGGTGGAAACGCTCGGCTTTCAGCAGGCGGTACATCAATCCGATTATGGTGCGGGTCTTGCCGGTACCAGTCGCCATTGCCAGTAGGCATTGGCGACGGCCGTCGGCCAGTGCCTGCTCGACGGCCTTGATGGCGTTTTCCTGATAATTGCGTAGCTTCAGGTAGGCGAAGCCCTCCTGCTGAAGCTTGGCTTCCGCCTCGTCACGGCTACGTTTGAGCAGGTCGAGCAGACCACTAGGGGTATGGAAGTCCTGTAGCGGCCGGCGTAGGTTGGCTGGGGTACGCAGGTCGCGGAACCAGATGCCCGACAGCTCGGCGAGCTGTTTGATGAAGGGGCGGCCATTGCAGGCGAAGGCGAACGGGACCTTGAAGTAGCCGCCCTGGCCATCCGCCCAGCCAAGGCCTTGCCCGACCGATTGCAGATCACCGGTAATGATTAGCTGACGCGAATAGCGCTCGGCCTGGGGGATGCGGTTAGCGATGTTGATGCGCTTGCGCTTGGCCTCGACGATAGCCACCGGGGTGAGACCGGCGAACAGCACGTAATCGGCATCTTCGTTAGGCTTGCAGGTAGGCCATTCGGCGATGGCTTTGTTCTTGCCTTTCTCGGGTCGAGCACCCTTGCCGTAGGTCAGGTCGAGCGAATCGGCTTCCCAGCCGGCATCGTTCAATTGTTGATCGATGAGGATGCGGGTGAGGTCTTCGTTGAGGTCGAACTGGCTGGTCGCCTGCTGAATTCTGCGGGTGACCTGTTGCGCCGCTTGCGGCTGGTTTTCGAGCTGCTGCTGCAGTGCTTTGAGTCGAATCTCGAAATCGGCTCGCGCCTTGGCCAGTTCCTCTTCGCGCTCCTGAGCAAGTTGCTCGTAAACACGAGCGTCCTCGTTCATTTTCTCGGCGAGACTGGCTTGCTCTGCCTTTTCTTGCGTCAGTAGCTCGGCTAGCTGGTTGTTGCTCTCCAACTGCTGGCGACTTTCGCTCAGCTCAGTACGAAGTCTTTCGATCTGCCCCTGCAGATCACGCAACGGCTCACTCGGATCGACCGGCGTGATGAAAGGCCCTGGCTTGAACGTACTGCCGCCGTTGCCGAACGACTGGTGGTACCAGATTGCCAAGGCGCGGCCGACCCTCAGTCCATCCAATGCCTCGCGATGCTGGGTGCGGAATCCGTGGGTAGCCTTGTTACCTTCCACGCGCAGCGTGTGGAAAAGATTACGGATGTTGCCATCGAGCTGAATTTCACGGCTCAGGCGATATAGCAGGTCAGCTTGAGTAGTGATGCTATCGAGCTCGATACCCGCTCTCACCGCGAGGTCTTGGGCCAGGGCTTCGCCCAACTGGCGCAGTTTGATCAGCGTCGTGTTGGGGTCACTGGCAAATACGCGCTCGGCGGCATTGGCAAGTTGGAAAAAGACCGGGTCGTGCTCCTTGAAAAAAGCGAAGTTACTGCTCTCTGCCATGCTCCATCCCTTGAATTCTTCAGCGGCAATGCGGAAGTAACGGCGTTGCAGATGCATGATGCCAGACACAATGGATGATGTATTTGGCTAGCCACGCTCAACCTTTGAACGTCGAATAGCTTAGTACTGGATAGGGGAAAGCTCGACGGCGCTTCGATAAATGGAAGTCTTGGGACATTCCAGAAACAACAAAGCCCGCTCGATGGCGGGCTTTGGCGGCGTTCACGCGACTGCAACAGTGGTGAACGGGAGATGGCGCACTCGGCGGGATTCGAACCCACGACCCCTGCCTTCGGAGGGCAGTACTCTATCCAGCTGAGCTACGAGTGCAGCGATTCGGTGACGCTGAATCGGTCGCCATCATACTCACCTTGCATCGGACCGTCCATGCCCGGATGCACGATGTTGTTGATTTTGAACGACTGTTTCGTCGGGTGTGGCAAGGGCTGCATAAAGAGAAGAAAGGCTGTTGAGAAAACCTCCCAATCGCTCTTGCACAGGGGTTCAGGATTCTCCTAGGATGCGTTCAATATTTCGAACGCCCGCGTCGGTGCGGATGTTTCAGCAGCGGGCACTGAATGCTGGCCATGCCAGCGTTGCCAAGCCTGACCTTATCGCAGGCGCAGGGGTGTCATGCCCTTGCTTCCGGCCCTTTCAGCCAAGGAGACCGTAATGCAGCTCAAAGATGCTTCCCTGTTTCGCCAGCAAGCCTATGTCGACGGTGCCTGGATCGACGCCGACAGCGGCGCCACCGTCAGCGTGGACAACCCCGCCACCGGCGAGACCCTGGGCACCATTCCCAAGCTCGGCCGCGCCGAGACCAAGCGCGCCATCGACGCCGCCAACCGCGCCCTGCCGGCCTGGCGGGCCCTGACCGCCAAGGAGCGTTCGGCCAAGCTGCGTCGCTGGTACGAACTGCTGATCGAGAACCAGGACGACCTGGGCCGCCTGATGACCCTGGAGCAGGGCAAGCCGCTGGCCGAAGCCAAGGGCGAGATCGCCTATGCCGCCTCCTTCATCGAGTGGTTCGCCGAGGAAGCCAAGCGCATCTACGGCGACACCATCCCCGGCCACCAGGCTGACAAGCGCATCCTGGTGATCAAGCAGCCCATCGGCGTCACCGCTGCCATCACGCCGTGGAACTTCCCCACCGCGATGATCACCCGTAAAGCTGGCCCGGCCCTGGCCGCCGGTTGCACCATGGTCATCAAGCCCGCCAGCCAGACCCCGTACTCGGCGCTGGCCCTGGCCGAGCTGGCCGAGCGCGCCGGCATTCCCAAGGGCGTGCTGAGCGTGGTCACCGGCTCCGCCACCGAGATCGGTGCCGAGCTGACCGAGAGCCCCATCGTGCGCAAGATTTCCTTCACCGGCTCCACCGAGATCGGTGCCAAGCTGATGGAACAGAGCGCACCGACCATCAAGAAGCTGTCGCTGGAGCTGGGTGGCAACGCCCCCTTCATCGTCTTCGACGACGCCGACCTGGACAAGGCCGTGGAAGGCGCCATCGCCTCCAAGTACCGCAACGCCGGCCAGACCTGCGTCTGCGTCAATCGCCTCTACATCCAGGACGGTGTCTACGAGGCCTTCGCCGAGAAATTCAAAGCTGCCGTGGCCAAGCTCAAGGTCGGTAACGGCCTGGAAGAGGGCGTGACCATCGGCCCGCTGATCGACGCCAAGGCCGCCGCCAAGGTCCAGGAGCACATCGACGACGCCGTGAGCCAGGGCGCCAAGGTCATCGCCGGTGGCAAGGCCCACGCCAATGGCGGCAGCTATTTCGAACCGACCATCCTCGCCGATGTGCCCAAGAGCGCCAAGGTGTCCAAGGAAGAGACCTTCGGCCCGCTGGCGCCGCTGTTTCGCTTCAAGGACGAGGCCGAGGTCATCGAGCTGGCCAACGACACCGAGTTCGGCCTGGCCTCTTACTTCTATGCCCGCGACCTGTCCCGCGTGTTCCGCGTGGCCGAGGCGCTGGAGTACGGCATGGTCGGCATCAACACCGGCCTGATCTCCAACGAGGTCGCCCCCTTCGGTGGCGTCAAGGCCTCGGGCCTGGGCCGCGAAGGCTCCAAGTACGGCATCGAGGACTACCTGGAGATCAAGTACCTCTGCCTGGGCATCTGACCCGACGCCGGCTGGTCTGTCGGGCTTCGCTGCGCTCAACCCAACCTACGATCAAGGTAGGTTGGGTTGAGACGGCTCCACCGTCGAAGCCCAACAGCGCTCCAGCCTGACCCACAGATTTTCCCGGCGCGGACGCCGGGCCGTTGGCAGTCGATCATCGTATGCTGCCCGGAATCCGGTCCGCGCTTTTTCCGTAGCCGGCCGCACGATGAGCGGCCATCGAGGACTGCAATGAGCCACACCAATGATTCCCTGATGCACCGCCGCAGCGCCGCCGTCGCCCGTGGCGTCGGCCAGACCCACCCGATCTTCGTCGCCCGCGCGGAGAACGCCAAGGTCTGGGACGTCGAGGGCAACGAGTTCCTGGACTTCGCCGGCGGTATCGCCGTGCTCAACACCGGCCATCTGCATCCGCGCGTGGTGGCGGCCGTGCAGGAGCAACTGACCAAGGTCTCCCACACCTGCTTCCAGGTGCTGGCCTACGAGCCCTACGTCGAAGTCTGCGAAAAGCTCAACGAACTGGTGCCGGGCAACTTCCCGAAGAAGACCGCACTGTTCAATTCCGGCTCCGAAGCGGTGGAGAACGCCGTCAAGATTGCCCGCGCCGCCACCCAGCGCGCCGGCGTCATCGCCTTCTCCAGCGCCTACCACGGTCGCACCATGATGACCCTGTCGCTCACCGGCAAGGTCGCGCCCTATTCGGCCGGCATGGGCCTGATGCCCGGCGGCGTCTATCGCGCGCTGTACCCCTGCGAGCTGCACGGCATCAGCGTCGATGACGCCATCGCCAGCGTCGAGCGCATCTTCAAGAACGATGCCGCACCCGGCGACGTGGCTGCCATCATCCTCGAGCCGGTGCAGGGCGAGGGTGGCTTCTATGCGGCGCCCAAGGACTTCATGCAGCGCCTGCGCAAGCTCTGCGACACCCACGGCATCTTGCTGATCGCTGATGAAGTCCAGTCCGGCGCCGGTCGCACCGGGACCTTCTTCGCCATGGAGCAGATGGGCGTCGACGCCGACCTGGTGACCTTCGCCAAGTCCATCGCCGGTGGTTTCCCGCTGTCGGGCGTGACCGGTCGCGCCACGGTGATGGACGCCGTCGCTCCAGGTGGCCTGGGCGGCACCTATGCCGGTAGCCCCATCGCCTGTGCCGCCGCCCTGGCGGTGATCGAGACCTTCGAGCAGGAGAACCTGCTGGACAGATCCAAGGCCGTGGGCGAACGCCTCACCGCCGGCCTGCGTGAGCTGGCGACCAAGCACCCGCAGATCTGCGAGGTGCGTGGCCTGGGCGCCATGATCGCTATGGAGCTGGGCAAGGGCGGCGACGTCGAACAGCCCGATGCCGAGCTGACCAGCCAGATCGTCGTCCGCGCGCGCCAGAAGGGCCTGATCCTGCTCAGCTGTGGCAGCTACGGCAACGTGCTGCGCATTCTGGTGCCGCTGACCGCCAGCGACGAAGAGCTGGATCGTGGCTTGGCCATTATCGGCGAGTGTTTCGCTGAATTGGGCTGAGTGCTAGCCGGCCGCCCTCGAAAGAGGGCGGTTCGGTTGTGACGGGCTTGGCAGAAAGCCCAGGTTTGACGCATCATCCGCCGCTTCGCTTACCTTGAGCAGGAGTGGGTTGGGATGCCGCCCCTGATACTGATCGTCGATGCCAATCCCTGGACCCGTGACCTGCTCAAGTCACTTGTCCTCGCCGTGCGCGCCGATGCCTTGGTTCACGAATATGGCCACGGCTACCAGGCGCTCGCCGAACTGGATCGTCGCAAGAGATGCGCCCTGGTCATCGTCGAGGGTCCCGCCGATTGCGATGGACTCGACCTTCTACGCCGCATCCGCCAGCGCGGTGTCCAGCCCCTGCAGCCGGTCATCCTGTTGTCCGATCAAGCCGATGCCGCCTATGTACGCGCCGCCCTGCGCCTGGCGCCCACCGCCTACCTGGTGAAACCCTACGCCGCCGAAGAGGTGTTGCGCCGGTTGCGCAGCCTGTTGCCGCCCGCGGGCGAGGACACCCATGCCGGCCAGGCCGAGTCGATGGGGACGCTGGACGACTATCTGCAGCGAATGGCTGCGGAGATCGACGCCGTACCGTTGTTCGCCGACCTGCCCAGTATCATCCAGCGCTGCCGTGATAGCGCGAGTTGCAGCCTGGGCGAGCTGGAAACGGAATTCGGTCAGGACCCGCTGGTCACCGCGACCCTGATCGCCGCCGCCAATAGCGCCTCCCAGCGCGTGGGGCAATCCTGCCAGACACTCAGCCAGGCCCTGCCACGCCTGGGGGTTGGCTTTACCCTCAATCTGGTCCTGGGCCTGAGCCTCAGGCGAGCGACGCGGCTCGGTCATCCGTTGCTGTCCGGACGCGCCGAGGGCTACCTGCACGTTGCCCAGCGCGCAGCCGACTGTGCTCGGCTACTGGCGCTCCGTTATGTCCGCGAAGACGCCGAACGCTGCTACACCGGAGGCCTGCTGCATCGCCTTGGCGAGTTGGCCGTGCTGCAGGGGTTGCAGCGCTGGAGCGATGGTGGCGGCCTCGTCGATGAGGCGGCGGTGGAACGTGCCCTGGCGCGCTACAGCCTGGAGTTTTCCACCGAGTTGCAGCGGCATTGGCGCCTGCCGCTGGAGTTACGCGAGCTGGTGGCCGCGGTGCACAGCCTGCACGGGGTGCTGCCCAAGCCCTCGCTGATCCTGCACCTGGCCGCCCACGCCGCGAGCCTGACCGCAGACGAGGAAATCGAGGCCCTCATCGAGCACAAGGCCGGGCGCATGCTCGGCCTGGAGCCGCCGGTGTGGAAGCTGGCCGTCAGCCAGCTCAAGCTGTCCTCGGCGGTCTGAAGAGCTGCCGACCTTTCAAGGCAAAGCCTAGCGCGCCGTATCGGGTCGATAGCCCAGCCGTAGCCCGCCCCAGTGCCGACCGTTCACCATGATCGGCACCGAAAGGTCGTGCATCACCTCGCCGGTATCCCTCATGTAGGTCTGCAGCAATAGCCGCCGCTGGTGGCTGCCGCAACGCTTGCCGGTGCGATCGCCAAAGATGCGCTTGCTGCGGCTGCGTGCCGTATCCACCGTCAGATCGCCGGTGAGGGCGTGGGAGAAGGCCTGGTTGTGGGTGGGCACGTAGCCCTCGGGAGTACAGGCGATGACGAACACCAGGCCCGGATGCTGTGCCAGCAGGGGCTCCTGGATTGCCGGCAGCACGCCATCGGTGTAGCTGTCGAAGCGCGTACGGTACTTGGGCGGCTGGCTGCCGGGAACGGCTTGGTATTGGCGGTCGAACAGGGCGTCCTGGGTGATGCGTCCGGCCGCCAGGTCGTCCTCGAAGCGCTGGCCGATGGCATCCGCGCCCTGGCGCGCCAGTTCGAAGATGCGTTGGTGATAACTGTCCAGGCCGACTTCGGCCAGGCGCTCACTGGTGGCTTCGGCCATGTCCACCAGTTCGTCGGCGGCACTGCTCAGGCGGCTGGTCTGGCGCTCGCTGTCGGCCAGATCGCTATGTACCTGGTCCACCGCCTGGGCCAGGCTTTCCAATTGGGCGAGATTGGCCGAGGTGCCTTGGGCGATATCCTCGGCCTGGCGCTCGGCGGTCTGCGCCAGGCGCGCGATCTCCTGCAGCCCTTCGCCCGTCTGTTCTACCTGGCGGACACCGTCCTCCAGAGCATTGGCGAGTTGCTGGATCTGGCTGACCACCGCGCCGGTCTGCTGGCTGATGTCAGCGACGATCAATCCCACCTCGCCGGTGGCTTGAGACGTCCGCGCCGCCAGGCCGCGAACCTCATCGGCCACCACGGCGAAACCGCGACCGTGCTCGCCGGCGCGTGCCGCCTCGATGGCGGCGTTGAGTGCCAGCAGGTTGGTCTGGCTGGCGATGGCCTGGATGACTTCGGTGACCTGCTGGATCTTGTCGGTACGGGCGCTGAGGCCGGCGATCAATTCCCGACTTTCGCGGGCGTGATCGCCCAGGGCCTGGATGGCGCGGATCGCCGAACTCAGGGCCGCCTGGCCGACCTCGCTGCGCTCGTGCACCTGCCGCACCACGTCCAGGGCCTGGCGCGCGCTGCTGGCACTGTCCTGCTCGGTGTGGGTGAGGGACGCGGCGCTGGTGGAAATCTGAGCGGCGGCACTGGCCTGGGACTGTACCTTGGCCGCCAGTTGTTGCGCCGCATAGGCGACACCCGCGATGGCCACGGCATTGCGCGCCGTGCTGCGGGAAAGATCGCGGGTGAGTTCCTCTCCGGTCTCGGCGGGCGCGGGAGGCGGGGAGTTGGGGCGCAGCAGCAGCCAGGGCCAGAGCGCGGCGAGCAGGGTCAGCCCCATGCCGACTGCCATTGGTAGGGCGAATACCTGCCAGAGCAGCAGCGCGCCAGCGAGCGCTACCAAGTGAAACGACAGCACGGCTAGCCAGCGCTTGGGCATGCGACCTCCTTGTTTTTGTGCTCGGGTCGACGCCGAAACCGTGACGGATTTCGACGTTGCGATCATGGAGCCAGTTTTCCAGAGGTTGCAATGATTGTCTGATGATATCGGCTACGACTTTCGTCGCAGCCGACCATAGGTGCGGCTCAGGGAGTGCGCGGCAGGAAGTGCAGCGGCGTGCCCCGTTGCAGTCCGATCAGCGCCGGATGATCCTTGACCAGCTCCACCTCGATCATCTCAGCCTGCTCCGGCACCCGCAGGGTAACCCGGGTGATGGCTCCCAGCGGGCGGATATCGCGCACCTCGGCGGCGTGATAGCCGGGCCGCGCCTCGCGCTCCAGTTCCACCTCGTGGGGCCGGAACAGCACCTCCTGCTCGCCCAGTGCCAGGCGATTGGAGTCGCCGAGGAAGTGATAGACGAAGTCGCTCGCCGGTTGCTCGTAGACCTCGCCGGGCGTGCCGACCTGCTCGATCTGCCCCTTGTTCATCACCACGATGCGATCCGCCACCTCCATGGCTTCCTCCTGGTCGTGGGTGACGAATACCGAGGTCAGATGGATCTCGTCGTGCAGCCTGGCCAGCCAGCGGCGCAGCTCCTTGCGCACCTTGGCGTCCAGGGCGCCGAAGGGCTCGTCGAGCAGCAGGATCTTGGGTTCCACCGCCAGGGCGCGGGCCAGGGCGATGCGCTGGCGCTGACCGCCGGAGAGTTGCTCCGGATAGCGATCGGCCAGCCAGTCGAGCTGCACCATGTTCAGCAGCTCATGCACCTTGCTGGCGATCTGCGCCTCGCTCGGGCGCTCGCGGCGCGGCTTCATGCGCAGGCCGAAGGCGACGTTGTCGAACACCGTCATGTGGCGGAACAGCGCGTAGTGCTGGAAGACGAAACCGACGTTGCGATCACGCACGTCGCGGCCGGAGACGTCCTCGCCATAGAAGCCGATGTTGCCGGCGTCCGGCGATTCCAGACCGGCGATGATGCGCAGCAGGGTGGTCTTGCCGCAGCCGGACGGGCCGAGCAGGGCGACCAGCTCGCCGCTCTCGATGTGCAGGTTGATGTCCTTGAGCGCCTGGAAGGCGCCGAAACGCTTGTTGATACCCTGGATCTCGATGCTCATGGCGCCTTATTCCTCATCACGGTGCTGGAGTTCGCGGCTCAGGTGGCTTTCGCTCCACTGCCGCAGCAGCAGGATCACCAGGGCCATCATCAGCAGCAGGATCGCCACGCTGAAGGCGGCGACGATGTTGTATTCGTTGTAGAGAATCTCGATGTGCAGCGGCAGGGTGTTGGTCAGGCCGCGGATGTGCCCGGAAACCACCGATACCGCGCCGAACTCACCCATGGCCCGCGCGGTGCACAGCACCACCCCATAGATCAGTGCCCACTTCACGTTGGGCAGAGTCACGTGCCAGAACAGCTGCCAGCCACTGGCGCCCAGCAGACGGGCGGCCTCTTCCTCCTGGGTGCCCTGTTCCTGCATCAGCGGGATCAGCTCGCGGGCCACATAGGGGAAGGTGACGAAGATCGTCGCCAGGACGATGCCGGGCACGGCGAAGACGATCTGCACGTTGACGCTCTGCAGGTAAGGGCCCAGCAGCCCCTGGGCGCCGAACAGCAGCACGTAGATGAGGCCGGCGATGACTGGCGAGACCGAGAAGGGCAGGTCGATCAGGGTGATCAGCAGGCTCTTGCCGGTGAACTCGAACTTGGTCACGCACCAGGCCGCCGCCAGGCCGAACACCAGGTTCAGCGGCACCGAGATGGCGGTGGCGAGCAGCGTCAGCTTCAGCGCCGAAATCGCATCCGGCTCGCTGATGGCTGTCCAGAAGACGCCCAGGCCCTCGGCCAGGCCCTGGGTCAGCACCATGTACAGCGGCAGGACCAGGATCAGCAGGAAGATCAGCCAGGCGCTGGCGATCAGGGCGATGGCCACCGGCGTGCGCTGCGCTCGGGCCCGCGCATCGGCTTTGGTCGAACTCGTGAGGCTCATGCGAACGTCCTTAGATGTTGGGCTGGATGCGGCGCTGCAGGAGGTTGATCAGCAGCAGCATGACGAAGGACACCAGCAGCATGAACACCCCGATGCCAGTGGCACCGGTGTAGTCGTACTGGTCCAGCTTGGAGACGATGAGCAGCGGCAGGATTTCGGTCTTGAAGGGGATGTTGCCGGCGATGAACACCACCGAGCCGTACTCGCCCACGCCGCGGGCGAAGGCCAGGGCGAAGCCGGTCAGCCAGGCCGGCAGCAGGGTTGGCACCAGCACGTAGCGGAACACCTGCCAAGGCCGGGCACCCAGGCAGGTGGCGGCTTCCTCGATTTCCTTGGGGATGTCCGCCAGCACCGGCTGCAGGGTGCGCACCACGAAGGGCAGGGTGACGAAGATCAGCGCCAGGGTGATGCCGATGGGGGTGTAGGCGATCTTGAAGGGAAACAGCGAGCCGATCAGTCCATTGGGGGCATAGAGCGCCGTCAGGGCGATACCGGCCACTGCGGTGGGCAGCGCGAAGGGCAGATCGACCATGGCGTCGATCAACTTGCGTCCTGGGAACTCGTAGCGCACCAGCACCCAGGCCAGCAGGGTGCCCAGGATGCCATTGATGAAGGCTGCCAGCAGGGCGGTCCCAAAGGACAGCTGCAGGGCGGCCAGTACCTGGCGTCCGGTGATCAGCGACCAGAACTGCCCGAAGGTCAGTTGGCTGGCATGGAGGAACATGGCGCCCAGCGGGATCAAGACGATCAGCGCCAGGTAGCTCAGGGTGAATCCCAGGGTCAACCCGAAGCCGGGTATGACCGGGGAGAGGCGGCGAGACATGAGACGTCCTTCTGCAAGGCGCCCCGGCGATGCATTCGCCAGGGCGCAGAGGGGGGAACGATACCTGTTCCGGGCCGGTCAGCGTGAGCCGTCCCGGCTAGAGCCTTACTTGTTGATCTCGGTGAAGATCTTGTCGAACACGCCGCCGTCGGCGAAGTACTTCGGCTGAGCCGACTTCCAGCCACCGAATTCCTGTTCGATGGTCACCAGCTTCACTGGCTTGAACTGGTCCTTGAATTCCGCGGCTACCTTGGGATCGCGGGGACGATAGAAGTTCTGCGCGGCGATCCGCTGCCCTTCGGGGCTATAGAGGTACTCCAGGTAAGCCTTGGCCTGCTTGAGGGTGCCTTTGCGTTCGACCACCTTGTCCACCCAGGCCACCGGCGGCTCGGCGAGGATAGACAGGGACGGGGTGACGATTTCCAGCTGGTCACCACCTTCTTCCTTGAGGGCGAGATAGGCCTCGTTCTCCCAGGCGATCAGCACATCACCGAGCTGGCGCTGCACGAAGCTGATGGTGGCGCCGCGGGCGCCGGTGTCCAGTACCGGGGCGTGGCGATAGAGTTCGGTGACGAACTTGAGTGCCTCGGCATCGCTGCCGTACTTGGCCTTGGCGTAGGCCCAGGCGGCAAGGAAATTCCAGCGGGCACCGCCGGAGGTCTTGGGATTGGGCGTGATGACCTGGACATCCTTCTTCACCAGGTCGTCCCAGTCCTTGATGTGCTTGGGGTTACCCTTGCGCACCAGGAAAACGATGGTCGAGGTATAGGGCGTGCTGTTGTCCGGAAGGCGCTGCTGCCAGTTCGGGTCGATCAGTTGCCCGTGGGTATTCAAGGCGTCGATGTCACCGGACAGCGCCAGGGTCACCACGTCAGCCTGCAGGCCATCGATCACCGAGCGCGCCTGCTTGCCGGAGCCACCATGGGAATTCTTGATCGTCAGGTCTTCGCCGGTTTCTGCTTTCCAATGCTTGATGAAGGCCGCGTTGTACTGCTGGTAGAGCTCGCGAGTGGGGTCGTAGGACACGTTGAGCAATTCGACGGCATGAACCTGACCTGCGAAGAGGGCACCGGCCAGAGCAGCCAGGGCGAAACGGCGAATAGACATGGAAGCGCTCCTTGAAGTGAGAAATCCGGACACCGTCTGGCGGGCGTCTTGCCCGCTCGTCCGCTGACCTCGTGAACTCAATGCTTATTTGAATTGCCGGTCTGGGGCCGGAATTTTTCCTTGCGCTCGATCTGTACCACCTGGCCGTTGTGCACGGTGATCTCGATCGCGCCGAACCTGAGGCCACGTAAGGCCTGCTGAATATCGCGGAGCAGTGCGGTTTCGTCCTGGTTTTCCAGGCTGCGGAACGGAACGGAGCTCATGGGCGGGCGTCCTCAGGTGAGGTGGTTGGAGGAAAGATGGCGCCATCATAGGAGGGAGGTTGTTATTTCTTAAAATTGCTAATAATGCTTTGTTTATTCGCTTATAGAATTAGCTGTCTGTGAAGGACATGCCGTGTAGCAAAAGGTGGGGGTGGATTTCTCCTCTACCCCGGCAATAATGCGCGAACGCCTGTTCACTGAACTTTTCGTGGCAGCTGCACTACCCATCTCGCGCGAGGTCCTCTGCGTCCATGAGCTATAACGGCCTGCTCGACCTGACGGTCTGGCAATTGGTGGTGGTCACCCTGGTACTGACTCACCTGACCATCGTCAGCGTCACCGTCTACCTACATCGCTACTCCGCGCACCGGTCGCTGGAGTTGCATCCCGCCCTCAAGCACGCTTTCCGCTTCTGGCTGTGGCTGACCACCGCCATGAACACCCGTGAGTGGACCGCTATCCACCGCAAGCACCACGCTAAGTGTGAAACCGAAGACGATCCCCATAGCCCGGTGCACAAGGGGCTGAGCACCGTGATGCGCAAGGGCGCCGAGCTGTACAAGGCCGAGGCGAGCAACGCCGAGACCCTGCGCATCTACGGCAAGAACTGCCCGGACGACTGGGTCGAGCGCAATCTCTATTCCCGTCACCGCAACCTCGGCGTCGGTCTGATGCTGCTGATCGACCTGGCCCTGTTCGGCGCGCTGGGCCTGACGGTCTGGGCGGTACAGATGATCTGGATTCCGTTCTGGGCCGCCGGGGTGGTCAATGGCCTGGGCCATGCCCTGGGCTATCGCAACTTCGAGTGCCGCGACGCCGCGACCAACCTGGTGCCCTGGGGCATCCTCATCGGTGGCGAAGAGCTGCACAACAACCATCACACCTATCCCAACTCGGCCAAGCTGTCGGTCAAGCGTTGGGAGTTCGACATGGGCTGGGCCTGGATCAAGCTGTTCACCTGGCTGCGTCTGGCCAAGGTCAATCGCATCGCGCCCATCGCCCATCGCGTCGAAGGCAAGGGCCAGCTGGACATGGATACCGCCATGGCCATCCTCAACAACCGCTTCCAGATCATGGCGCAATACCGCAAACAGGTGATCGGACCGCTGCTGCGTCAGGAGCGGGTGAGTGCCACCCCTTCCCAGCGCCCGCTGTTCCGTCGCGCTCGTAGCCTGCTGGCACGTGAGACCAGCCTGCTCAAGACCCGGCACAAGGTACGGATCGACGAATTGCTCGAGCACAGCCAGACGCTGAAGCTGATCTACGAGAAGCGCCTGGCGCTGCAGCAGATCTGGGCGCGGACCAGTGCCAACGGGCACGACATGCTGGCCGCGACCCGGCAGTGGATCGGCGAGGCCGAGGCCAGTGGCATCCAGTCCCTGCGTGAGTTCGCCGAACAGTTGAAGACCTACTCCCTGCGGCCCGCCGGTACCGCTTGAGAAGGGTTTCACAAAAGCCCACCGAGCCGGTGGGCTACCCCTAGTACGGATTGAACCTGGCTGGTCCTGGCGGTCTCTAACGCCTTTAGGACCCCGCTCTAGGCGCACCTGTATATGGATGAACAACCCTCGCTGTCCGCTCTTCCGACCCCCGAAGAGAATCTTCTGGCGCTCCTGCATTCGCGGGCTGAGGCCGACCGCCTGCGCGACCGCGAACAGCTCTTCAGCGCCCTTCTGGAAAGCGTCAACGCGGTGCTCTGGGCCCTGGACTGGCGCACCCGCCAGATCATCTACGTCAGCCCCGCCTACGCCCAGATCTTTGGCCGCTCCCAGTCCCTGGTACTGAGCGACTACAGCACCTGGCTCAACAACATCTATCCCGACGACCTCGAATACGCCCAGCGTACCCTGGAGCAGGTGATCGAGCAGGGCGCCATCGAATCGCGCGAGTACCGCATCATTCGCGCCGATGGCGAAATCCGTTGGCTCAGCGACAAGTGTTTCGTTAGCCAGCGCAGCGAAGCGGGCATGCCGCTGCTGGTGGTGGGCATCGCCGAAGACATCACCGACAAGAAACGCATGGAGGAAGAGTTGCAGCGGCTGGCTACCACCGATGTGCTGACCCGCAGCAGCAATCGCCGGCATTTCTTCGAGAGCGCGCAACGCGCCTTCGAGTTCGCCCAGAGTGAAGGGGAGCCGCTGGCTTTCCTGCTGCTCGATATCGATGATTTCAAGAAGATCAACGACCGCTTCGGTCACCAGATGGGCGATCAGGTGTTGCAGCGTGTTGCCGAGTGTGGTGTTCAGACGACCCGTCGTGGCGACCTCTTCGGACGCATCGGCGGCGAGGAATTCGCACTGCTGCTGCCCGGCTGTGATGCCGACCTCGCGCTACAGATCGGAAGCCGTCTACAGCGGGCGGTACGCCAGCTCGCCGTGCCCACGACCGACGGTCCACTCAAAGTAACCATCAGTCAGGGTTTAGCCGTGCTGCGGGAGGGGGATATGTCGCTGGATACCCTGTATGTACGCGCAGACGAAGCTATGTACCAGGCTAAACGTCAGGGTAAAGATCAGATCGTTCACGGCTAGACGAAATGCTTTTTTGCAATTAGCTTTCGCAACGTGGAAGACAGTGGCGGGGGGACTGTGCTCTAGGTCGTGTTTCAAAAAGTCGATCAGGCACAGAAAAATTCCTCAAATTGAAACAAAAGCCCTCTAGCTTTCCCTTCCGCATAGCCCGTCGGGCATATCACCAGCAGGCGCTGACACCTCTGGTGGCTGCATAACAACGATTCACCCCTGGAGCACATATGGTCAAGAAGCCCTTGGTAGTCGCGGTCTCCGCGGCTTGCCTGAACCTGTCCCTGATTGCCGCATCCCACGCTGCCGGTTTCGTTGAAGACAGCAAAGCGACCCTCAGTCTGCGCAACTTCTATTACAACAACGACAACCGCAACGAGGCTTCCTACGCTGCGCGTAACCCCTCCAAGGTAGAAGAGTGGGGTCAGGGTTTCCTGCTGAACTATC
This sequence comes from Pseudomonas oryzihabitans, assembly GCF_006384975.1. Classification (NCBI taxonomy): domain Bacteria; kingdom Pseudomonadati; phylum Pseudomonadota; class Gammaproteobacteria; order Pseudomonadales; family Pseudomonadaceae; genus Pseudomonas; species Pseudomonas oryzihabitans. The sequence continues at coordinate 2,641,501 of NZ_CP021645.1, read as the reverse complement.
AGTCGGGCTTCACCCAGGGCACCGTTGGTTTCGGCGTCGACGCCGTTGGCATGCTGGGCCTGCGCCTCGACGGCAGCGGCCATGCCGGTCGCTCCACCAACTCCAACCAGCCGGGCACCATGTTCCCGCGTGATACGGACAACAGCTCCGTGCACGAATTCTCCAGCGTTGGCGCCACCGCCAAGATGAAGATCTCCGAAACCGAGTTCCGCTACGGCACCCTGATGCCCAAGCTGCCGGTCGCGGTCTACAACGATGGTCGTCTGCTGCCCCAGACTTATCAGGGCGCCCAGGTCACGTCCAAGGACATCAAGGACCTGACCCTGACCGCCGGCCAATTGCAGAGCGCGAAGAACCGCAACTCCACTGATCAGGACCAACTGTCCATCGCCGGCTCCAATAGCGGCGCCACTGCGCGTGACAGCAACAAGTTCAACTTCATTGGCGGTGACTACAAGGTCACCAAAGACCTGACCCTGCAGTACTACTTCGGTCAGCTGGAAGATTTCTACAACCAGCACTTCCTGGGTTTGACCCACAACGTCAAGCTGGGCGACGGTACCTTCAAGACCGACCTGCGCTATTTCAACAGCAAGGGTAACGGCGACAACAAGGACGCCGACACCCAGGGCGCCCTGTATGGCGCTTCTGGCTACTATGGCGCTGGCCGTACCCGTGGCGAAGTGGATAACCGTCTCTACAGCGGCCTGTTTACCTACTCCATCTACGGTCACACCCTGGGCCTGGGTTACCAGAGCACCAATGGCAAGAGCAACTTCCCGTATCTGAACGAGGCTGGTGGCGCTTCGACCTACACCATCACCGATATCCAGATCAACAACTTCACCCGTTCCGGCGAAGACACCTGGCAGGCTCGCTACTCCTATGACTTCGGTCAGCTGGGCGCGAAAGGCCTGACCGCTGGTGTCATCTACCAGCGTGGCGACAACATCCGTACCGCTGCCGGTGACTCCATGGAGTGGGAGCGCGATCTGACCGTCAGCTACGTCATTCCGGAAGGCCAGCTGAAAGGTCTGGGCTTCACCTGGCGTAACGCGATGTACCGTACCGATCTGCCGGCTGCCAGCCAGCGTGATCAGGACGAGAACCGTCTGATCGTCAGCTACACCCTGCCGCTGCTCTAAGCCGCGTCCAGGTCAAGAAAAAGCCCGTCGCAAGACGGGCTTTTTCATTGCCGCAGAAAAAACTCAGCGACCGGTCGGCTGCTGCTGGGTGATGCAGTGGATATTGCCGCCGCCCAGCAGGATCTCGCGACCGGGTACCTGGACCACCTCGTGCTCCGGGAAGCAGGCCTGCAGGGTGCGCAGGGCCTCGGCATCCTCGGGGACATCGAAGGTCGGGGCGATGATGCCGCCGTTGACGATCAGGAAGTTGACGTAGGAGGCCGCCAGGCGCTCGCCGGCGCGGCGGGGCTGGGTACCCAGGCAGGCATCCACGTCGCGGCACTCTTCCTCGCTGGAGAACAGCGGGCCCGGTGTAACGATGCGATGCACCTTGAAGGCACGGCCACGGGCATCAGTCTCGCGCTCAAGCACGGCGAGGGCTTCGCGGCAGCGGCTGTAGTTGGGGTCCGTTTCGTCGTCGCACCAGCTCAGCAGAACCTCGCCGGGACGCACGTAGCAGCAGAAGTTGTCCACGTGGCCATTGGTCTCGTCGTTGTAGAGGCCGTGGGGCAACCAGATGACCTTGTCCACCGCCAGGTAGTCGCTGAGGTAGCGCTCGATCTGCTGGCGATCCAGATGCGGATTGCGGTTGGCGTTGAGCAGGCATTCCTCGGTGGTGATCAGGGTGCCTTCGCCGTCCACGTGGATGGAGCCGCCTTCCAGAACGAAATCGGGGGTGCGGTAACCCGGCAGGTTCTCGATGGCCAGGATCTTGCCGGCGACCTGGTCATCGCGTTGCCAGGGGAAGTAGAGACCGCCGTCCAGGCCGCCCCAGGCATTGAAGCTCCAGTCGACGCCGCGCACGCCACCCTGGCCGTCGCTGACGAAGGTCGGGCCGGTGTCGCGACACCAGGCGTCATCGTTGCTGATCTCCACTACCCGGATGTTCGGGTGCTGCAGGCGCGCGCGGGCATTCTCGTATTGGCCGGCCGAAGCGCCGATGGTGACCGGCTCGAAGCGGGCGATGGCCTGGGCGACCGCGGTGAAGGCTGCCTGGGCGGGTTTGCCGCCCAGGCGCCAGTTGTCCGGGCGCTCGGGCCAGACCATCCAGATCTGGCGCTGGTCGGCCCATTCGGCCGGCATGTGGAAGCCGTCGGCGCGCGGCGTGGTGAGGGTGGTCATGGGCAAGGCTCTCCGTCCAGAGTCTTCGTGGGCTGAAAAGGGAAAGGCCGGCAAGACGCCTCGGGTGCGAACACGCGAGGGCTGCGGCGAGTACAAGGATGATTCGTGATGCGCAGTCTATCTCCTATGGGGCTAGGAGCGTCAGGCGAGCAAGTGGCCCTTAGGGCGATCGGTGCCTGGCGGAGACAATGGCCGACCGGTGCGGAACCGGTCGGCAGGCCCTGCTTACACGGTATGCAGGTACCAGTTGTACTCGAGGTCGGAGATGGAGTGCTCGAACTCCTCCAGCTCGTGCTCCTTGCAGGCGACGAAGATGTCGATGTACTTGGGATCTATGTACTCCGCCATCACCGAGCTGTCGTCCAGGTAGCGCAGGGCGTCGCGCAGGTTGTTCGGCAGGCTCTGCTCGTGCTGCTCGTAGGAGTTGCCCTCGGTGACCGGACCGGGTTCGATCTGCCGGGTCAGGCCGTGGTGAACGCCAGCGAGGACGCCAGCCAGCAGCAAGTAGGGGTTGGCATCGGCGCCAGCCACCCGATGCTCGATACGGTGCGCTTCCGGCGTGCCGGTAGGGACACGCAGGGCGGTGGTGCGGTTGTCCAGGCCCCAGCTCGGTGCATTGGGCACGAAGAACTGCGAACCGAAGCGGCGGTAGCTGTTCACGTTGGGGCAGAGGAAGGCCATGCAGGCCGGTAGGGTCTCGAGCACACCGCCGATGGCGTGACGCAACGCGGCGTTCTGCTCGGGATCCTCGCCGGCGAAGATGTTGTGGCCGTCCTTGTCCAGCAGGGAAATGTGCACGTGCAAACCATTGCCCGCCTGGCCCGGATAGGGCTTGGCCATGAAGGTGGTGTCCATCTCATGGTCATAGGCGACGTTCTTGATCAGGCGCTTGAGCAGCACGGCGTAGTCGCAGGCCTTGATCGGATCGGCGACGTGGTTGAGGTTGACCTCGAACTGGGCCGGCGCGGATTCGGCGACGATGGCATCGGCCGGAATGCCCTGGGCGCGGGCGCCGTCGATGATGTCCTGCAGGCAGTCGGCGTATTCGTCCAGATCGTCCATGGAATAGACCTGGACCGACTGGGGCCGCTTGCCGGAGATGGGCGAGCGCGGTGGTTGCGGGCGGCCGTTGATGTTCTCCTGATCGATCAGATAGAACTCCAACTCGAAGGCGGCGCAGACGGTGAGGCCCAGTTCGTCGAAGCGTTGGACGACCTGGCGGAGGACTTCACGGGGGTCGGCGAAGAAGGGCTCGCCTTCCATCTCGTGCATGGTCATCAGCAGTTGCGCGGTGGGGCGCTTCTGCCAGGGCTCCATGGAGAGGGTGCCGGTGATGGGGAAGCAGACGCGGTCGGCGTCGCCGATGTCGAGCCCGAGGCCGGTGCTTTCGACGGTGGAGCCGGTGATATCGAGGGCGAAGAGCGAAGCGGGGAGGTTGATTCCTTTCTCGAAGACTTTGGGCAGATTGTTGCGCTCGATGCGTTTGCCACGCACCACGCCATTCATATCCGCAATCAGAAGATCGACGAACTGGACCTCAGGATGTTCCCTGAGGAAGTCGGTCGCTTCATCCAAACGAACGGCACGCGGGGGTACCGACATGATGAAACACCTTTGCTTTTGGCTGCGCTCGACAAAACGGTTAGCGCCTGACGCGCCTGTTTGCCCAGTGGGCCAACCGCAGTGAGGGCACGAGTGCCCGCTGTCGATCCGACAGCGACCTGAGAGTACGGTCTCGCCTGCGCTCCGACGCTTTGCCAGCGCCCCTGTTAAAAATATCAATCAGCGGAGTTACCACACTGGAGTCAATCCGAAAGGCAGGCCAAAGTCAACTGGAGGCAGGTGTGCCCGCGGGTGGTGCGAAGGTGCCTATTTTTGGCGCATTTGCTGGCCTGGAATAGGGTGCGTTTGGGCGAGTCTGTGCAGAATCTCGAAAGTTTTTGCCGGTGGTTGTGAAAAAAAACGAACAAGACTAGGCTCGGATGATCCCCGATCACCCCCGGTGTCCCATGCCTGCGCTGCCGCTCATCGGTGTTACAGCCTGTACCAAGCAACTCGGTCTGCATCCCTTTCACATCGCTGGCGACAAGTATTTGCGGGCCGTGGTGGAGGGGGCCGAGGGCATGCCCCTGGTGATTCCCGCCCTGGCCGAGCTGATTGCCACCGAGGCGCTGGTCGAGCGCCTCGACGGCCTGCTGTTCACCGGGTCGCCGTCCAATGTCGAGCCCCACCACTACCAGGGGACTCCCAGCGAGCCCGGTACCCTGCACGATGCCGCGCGCGATGCCGTGACCCTGCCGTTGCTGCGTGCAGCCGTGGCCGCCGGTGTTCCGGTACTGGGCATCTGCCGGGGTTTCCAAGAGATGAACGTGGCCTTCGGCGGCAGCCTGCACCAGAAGGTGCACGAAGCCGGCCCCTTCATGGATCACCGCGAGCGCGGCGAGACGCTGGAAGAGCACTACGGCTTGCACCACCCGGTCGAGGTCCAGCCTGGTGGCCTGTTCGAGGCGCTAGCGCTGCCGGCACGCTTCGAGGTGAATTCCATCCACGGCCAGGGTATCGACCGCCTCGCGCCTGGCCTGCGTGCCGAGGCGCTCGCCCCCGACGGCCTGATCGAGGCCGTCTCGGTCAAGGATGCCCGTACCTTCGCCTGCGGCGTGCAGTGGCACCCGGAATGGAAGGTGCGCAGCCATCCCGTGTACCTTGCCTTGTTCAAGGCGTTCGGCACCGCTTGCAAGGAGCGCGCTGCCGCTCGTTGAGGCTATCTATCCCGCTCGAACCTTCGAGGTCTTTATGAGCACCCCGCTTGACCGGCTGACCGCCTGGTTGAAAGAACGCAAGATCACGGAAGTGGAATGCCTGGTCGCCGACCTGACCGGCATCGCCCGCGGCAAGATTTCTCCCACCGCCAAGTTCCTCAATGAAAAGGGCATGCGCCTGCCGGAGAGCGTGCTCCTGCAGAGCGTGACCGGCGACTACGTCGACGACGACATCTACTACGAGTTGCTCGATCCGGCCGATATCGACATGCACTGCCGGCCGGACGACCGCGCGGTGTTCCTGGTGCCCTGGGCACTGGAGCCCACCGCCCTGGTGATCCACGACACCTACGACAAGCGCGGCATTCCCATCGAGCTGTCGCCGCGCAATCTGCTCAAGAAGGTACTCAAACTCTATGCCGAGCGCGGCTGGCAGCCCATCGTCGCGCCGGAGATGGAGTTCTACCTGACCAAGCGCAGCGACGACCCGGACTACCCCTTGCAGCCGCCGGTGGGGCGCTCGGGTCGCCAGGAGACCGGGCGACAGTCCTTTTCCATCGATGCCGCCAACGAATTCGACCCGCTGTTCGAAGACATGTACGACTGGTGCGAGGCCCAGGAACTGGATCTGGATACCCTGATCCACGAGGAAGGCACCGCCCAGATGGAGATCAATTTCCGGCATGGCGATCCGTTGCACCTGGCCGACCAGATCTTCGTCTTCAAGCGGACCCTGCGCGAAGCGGCGCTCAAGCACAACGTGACCGCCACCTTCATGGCCAAGCCCATGACCGGCGAGCCGGGCAGTGCCATGCACCTGCACCAGAGCGTGGTGGACCTCAAGACCGGCAAGACGGTGTTTTCCAATCCCGACGGCAGCATGAGCGAGTTGTTCCTGCACCACATTGGCGGCTTGCAGAAGTACATCCCCGAGGCCTTGCCGCTGTTCGCGCCCAACGTCAATTCCTTCCGCCGCTTCCTGCCCGATACCTCGGCGCCGGTGAACGTGGAGTGGGGTGAGGAGAACCGTACCGTCGGCCTGCGGGTGCCGGAATCCGATCCGCAGAATCGCCGGGTGGAGAATCGCCTGGCCGGTGCCGATGCCAACCCCTATCTGGCTCTCGCGGCCAGCCTGCTGTGCGGCTACCTGGGCATGGTGGAAGGCGTCGAGCCGAGCGCGCCGGTACAGGGGCGTGGCTACGAGCGGCGCAACCTGCGTCTGCCGCTGACCCTGGAAGCGGCCCTGGAGCGCATGGAGCAGTCGGCGACCCTGGAACGCTATCTGGGCAATCGCTTCACCCGCGGCTACGTCGCGGTGAAGCGCGCCGAACACGAGAATTACAAGCGCGTGATCAGTTCGTGGGAGCGGGAATTCCTGCTGCTCAGCGTCTGAGCGCGATCCGAGGAGAGGCTTCGTGACTACCTTTACCACCGCCCATTGGCAGGATCTGAGTCGTCGGCATCTGTTGGCGCCCTTCACCGACTACCGCCAGCTCAACGAAAAGGGCGCGCGCATCATCACCAAGGCCGCTGGCGTTCACCTCTGGGACAGCGACGGCCAGCGCATCCTCGACGGCATGGCCGGGCTGTGGTGCGTCAACGTCGGCTATGGCCGCGAGGAACTGGTGGAGGCCGCCAGCCGGCAGATGCGCGAGCTGCCCTACTACAACCTGTTCTTCCAGACCGCCCACCCGCCGGCGCTGGAGCTGGCCAAGGCCATCGCCGAACTGGCACCGGAAGGAATGAACCACGTCTTCTTCACCGGCTCGGGCTCGGAAGCCAACGACACCGTACTGCGTCTGGTGCGCCATTATTGGGCGATCAAGGGCCAGCCGGAGAAGCGGGTGGTCATCGGCCGCTGGAATGGCTACCACGGCTCGACCATGGCGGGTGCCAGTCTGGGCGGCATGGCGGCGATGCACGAGCAGGGTGGCCTGCTCCCCGACATCGTGCACATCCCGCAGCCCTACTGGTTCGGCGAAGGCGGCGAGAAGAGTCCGGAGGAATTCGGCATCTGGGCGGCCGATCAGCTGGAGCGAAAGATCCTCGAAGTCGGCGAGGAGCGGGTCGCCGCCTTCATCGCCGAGCCGATCCAGGGCGCCGGTGGTGTGATCATTCCGCCCGAAAGCTACTGGCCGCGGGTACGCCAGATCCTCGCCAAGTACGACATCCTGTTCATCGCCGACGAGGTCATCTGCGGCTTCGGCCGGACCGGCGAGTGGTTCGGCAGCCAGTACTACGGCAATACCCCGGATCTGATGCCCATCGCCAAGGGCCTCACCTCCGGCTACGTGCCCATGGGCGGCGTGGTGGTGCGCGACGAAGTGGTCAAGGTGCTGGACGAGGGCGGCGAGTTCTATCACGGCTTCACCTATTCCGGGCATCCGGTGGCCGCCGCCGTGGCGCTGGAGAACATCCGCATCCTGCGTGACGAAGGCATCGTCGACCGCGTCCGCAGCAGCACGGCACCCTATTTGCATAAACGCTGGGCGGAGCTGGCCGACCATCCCTTGGTGGGCGAGACCCGCGGTGTTGGCATGGTTGCCGCGCTGGAGCTGGTACGCGACAAGCAGACGCGAGCGCGCTACGAAGGTGGCGCCGGCATGCTCTGCCGCGAGCACTGCTTCCGCAATGGTCTGGTGATGCGGGCGGTGGGCGATACCATGATCATCGCGCCCCCTCTGGTCATCACCCACGAGTCCATCGACGAGCTGGTCACCTTGGCTCGCCGGAGTCTCGATCAGACCTACGAGGTGCTGCGCGGACGTGGCTGATGGCCCGCAAGGCTTGAGCCGAGCGGCGGACCTTGCCAGACTGCGCGCGGGCGCTGGCCGCGCACCGAAACAAAAGACCACACGATGACTTGAGGAGCACCACCGCATGAAAGTTTTCGGCAAGACTCTGCTGGCCCTAAGCCTGGCCGGCCTGTTCGCTGGCCAGGCATTGGCGGCTGATCCCAAGGTTCTGCACGTCTACAACTGGAACGACTACATCGCCCCCGACACCATCGCCAACTTCGAGAAGGAGTCGGGGATCAAGGTGGTCTACGACGTCTACGACAGTAACGAGACCCTGGAAGCCAAGTTGCTCGCCGGTCACTCGGGCTATGACGTGGTGGTGCCGTCCAACTCCTTCCTGGCCAAGCAGATCAAGGCCGGCGTCTACCAGCCGCTGGACAAGTCCAAGCTGTCCAACTACGGCAACCTGGACCCGCAGCTGATGAAGACCCTGGAAGTCAGCGACCCGGGCAACAAGTACGCCATTCCCTACCTGTGGGGCACCATCGGCATCGGCTACAACCCGGCCAAGGTCAAGGCTGCGCTGGGCGACAACGCCCCGGTGGATTCCTGGGACCTGATCTTCAAGCCCGAGAACCTGTCCAAGCTCAAGGGCTGTGGTGTCGCCATGCTGGACTCGCCCACCGAGATCATCCCGGCCGGCCTGCACTACCTCGGCTACAAGCCGGATAGCCAGGATCCCAAGGAGATCAAGGCCGCCGAAGCGCTGTTCCTCAAGATCCGTCCGTACGTCACCTATTTCCACAGCTCCAAGTACATCTCGGACCTGGCCAACGGCAACATCTGCGTGGCCGTCGGTTACTCCGGCGACATCGCCCAGGCCAAGGCCCGCGCGGCCGACGCCAAGAACGGCGTGACCGTGGCCTACAACATTCCCAAGGAAGGCGCCGGTACCTTCTTCGACACCATGGCCATTCCGAAGGATGCCGAGAATCCTGAGGGCGCGCTCAAGTTCATTAACTACATCATGGAGCCCAAGGTGATCGCCGCGATCACCGACTACGTGCAGTATCCCAACGGCAACAAGGCGGCGACCCCGCTGGTGGCCGAAGAGATCCGCACCAATCCGGGCATCTACCCGACCGCGGAAACCATGGGCAAGCTGTACGCCTTCCCGGATCTTCCGGCCAAGACCCAGCGTCTGATGACCCGTACCTGGACCACCATCAAGTCCGGCAAGTGATGTCTGCCGCCGCGTGCGGATGAAAGGACGGCACGCCGGAGACCCCTCCGGCGTGCCGTACGTCTGTATGGACCGCTGAAAAAGGCGTCAGCACCGATGCCCATCAAGTAAAGGAGCCGCCTGTGCCTTCGTTGCGTAAAACCCTGCTGGCCGTGACCACCTTGACCGTCATGGGCACTGCCATTGCCGAGCCGACGGTTCGTGTCTACAACTGGAGCGATTACGTCGGCGAGACCACGCTGGAGGACTTCCAGAAGGCTACCGGCATCACGCCGGTCTACGATGTCTTCGACTCCAACGAGACCCTCGAGGGCAAGCTGCTGGCCGGGCATACCGGATACGACGTGGTGGTGCCTTCGAGCAACTTCCTGGCCAAGCAGATCAAGGCAGGCGCCTTCCAGAAACTGGACAAGAGCCAGTTGCCGAACTGGCAGAATCTCGATCCGGCGCTGCTCAAGCAGCTGGGAAAAAGCGATCCGGGCAACCAGTACGGCGTGCCTTACCTGTGGGGTACCAACGGGATCGGGTACAATGTCGACAAGGTCAAGGCCGCCCTGGGCACCGACAAGCTCGATTCCTGGGCCATCCTGTTCGAACCCGAGAACCTCAAGAAACTGAGCAAGTGCGGTGTCTCCTTCATGGATTCGCCCGATGAGGTCTATCCGGCGGTATTGCAGTACCTGGGGCTCGACCCCAACAGCACCAACCCTGACGACTACAAGAAGGCCGAGGCGCAACTGCTCAAGGTCCGGCCGTACATCACCTATTTCCATTCCTCCAAGTACATCTCGGACCTTGCCAACGGCAACATCTGCGTGGCCTTCGGTTATTCCGGCGATGTCTTTCAGGCGCGTTCGCGTGCCGAGGAAGCGAAGAAGGGCGTCAACATCGGCTATGCGATTCCCAAGGAGGGCGCGAACCTCTGGTTCGACCTCCTGGCCATCCCCAAGGATGCGCAGAACGTGAAGGAGGCCCATGCCTTCATCAACTATCTGCTGCGGCCCGAGGTGATCGCCAAGGTCAGTGATTACGTCGGCTACGCCAACCCCAATCCCAAGGCGGGCGAGTTGATGAATGCCGAGTTGCGGCAGGACGAAACCGTCTATCCGCCACCCGCGGTGATGGACAAGCTGTACGTCATGAAGGAGCTGCCCCCGCAGATCCTGCGCCTGGAGACCCGTAGCTGGACGCGGGTCAAGTCCGGCAAATAACCAACGCTAAGCGGACCGGCCCGGCCGGTCCCCCGATTTTCCTGGGGAGATGTACATGGCGACTGCCACCAGTGCCTTCAAGAAAGCCGCCACCGGCGACAAGAAAGCCAAGGAAGTCCTGGTCAAGATCGACCGGGTCACCAAGAAATTCGACGAAACCGTCGCGGTCGACGACGTCTCCCTGACCATCAACAAGGGCGAGATCTTCGCCTTGCTCGGCGGCTCCGGCTCGGGCAAGTCGACCTTGCTGCGCATGCTGGCCGGCTTCGAGCGGCCCACCGAAGGGCGCATCTTCCTCGATGGGGTGGACATCACCGACATGCCGCCCTACGAGCGGCCGATCAACATGATGTTCCAGTCCTATGCGCTGTTCCCGCACATGAGCGTGGAGCAGAACATCGCCTTCGGCCTCAAGCAGGACAAGCTGCCCAAGGCCGAGATCGACGCCCGGGTGGCCGAGATGCTCAAGCTGGTGCACATGACCCAGTACGCCAAGCGCAAGCCGCACCAGCTCTCCGGTGGCCAGCGCCAGCGGGTGGCCCTGGCACGTTCCCTGGCCAAGCGGCCCAAGCTGCTCTTGCTCGACGAACCCATGGGTGCCCTGGACAAGAAGCTGCGCTCGCAGATGCAGCTGGAGCTGGTGGAGATCATCGAGCGCGTGGGCGTGACCTGCGTGATGGTGACCCACGACCAGGAAGAGGCCATGACCATGGCCGAGCGCATCGCCATCATGCACCTGGGCTGGATCGCCCAGGTGGGCAGCCCCATGGACATCTACGAGACCCCGGCGAGCCGGCTGGTCTGCGAGTTCATCGGCAGCGTGAATATCTTCGACGGCGAGCTGCTGGAGGATTGGGAAGGCTGGGCAACCATTGCCAGCCCACAACTCGAGCGGCCCATCTATGTCGGCCACGGTATCAGCACCCGGGCCCAGGACAAGCGCGTGACCTATGCCCTGCGCCCGGAAAAGTTGCTGATGGCCAGTAAGTTGCCCGAAGACCACGAGCATCCCGACTACAACTGGGCCAGCGGCACCGTGCACGACATCGCCTATCTGGGCGGGCACTCGGTCTACTACGTCAAGCTCACGTCCGGGCAGATCGTCCAGTGCTTCATTGCCAACGCCGAGCGGCATGGCAAGCGGCCGACCTGGGACGACTCCGTGGTGGTGTATTGGGAAGACGACAGCGGCGTGGTACTGCAAGCATGACCAAACCTCCCTTGCTCAAGCGCCTGCTGGACGGCCGCCGCCTGACCATCGGCGTGCCCTTCGTCTGGCTGTTCCTGTTCTTCCTGCTGCCGTTCCTGATCGTGCTCAAGATCAGTTTCTCGCTGGCGGACGTGGCCATCCCGCCCTATACCGAGCTGTTCAGCTACGCCGACCAACAGTTGAACATTGCGCTCAACTTCGGCAACTACCTGATGTTCACCGGCGATCCGCTGTATCTGGACGCCTATCTCGGCTCGCTGAAGATAGCCGGCATCAGCACCCTGATCTGCCTGCTGATCGGCTATCCCATGGCCTATGCCATCGCCCGGGCCAGTCGTGAAAAGCAGACGGTGTTGCTGCTGCTGATCATGATGCCGACCTGGACAGCGATTCTGATCCGCGTCTATGCCTGGATGGGGCTGCTCTCCACCAACGGCCTGATCAATAGCTTCCTGATGAGCCTGGGCGTCATCAGCAGTCCGCTGCAGATGCTCAACACCAACTTCGCGGTGTACCTGGGCATCGTCTATTCCTACCTGCCGTTCATGATCCTGCCGCTGTTCGCCAACCTGGTGAAGCACGACCTGACCCTGCTGGAAGCCGCAGCGGACCTGGGTGCCAGCCGCTTCACCAGCTTCTGGAAGATCACCGTGCCGCTGTCGAAGAACGGCATCATCGCCGGCTGCATGCTGGTGTTCATCCCGGCGGTGGGCGAGTTCGTCATTCCCGAGCTGCTCGGGGGCCCGGAAACCCTGATGATCGGCCGGGTGCTCTGGCAGGAATTCTTCAACAACCGCGACTGGCCGGTGGCGTCCGCCCTGGCGGTGTTGATGCTGCTGATCCTCATCGTGCCCATCGTGCTGTTCAACCGCAACCAGGCTAAAGAGCTGGAGGGCAAGCTATGAGAGGCCTCAAGTTCACCAACCTGATGCTGGTGCTCGGGCTGCTGTTCATCTACTTGCCGATGGTCATCCTGGTCATCTACTCCTTCAACGAGTCGCGCCTGGTGACCGTCTGGGGTGGCTGGTCGGTGAAGTGGTACGTCGGCCTGGTGGACAACAGCCAGCTGATGGGTGCCGTGTTCCGCTCCCTGGAAATCGCCTTCTACACGGCCATCTCCTCGGTGATCCTGGGTACCCTGGCGGCTTTCGTGCTGACCCGTATCCCGCGCTTTCGCGGTCGCACCCTGTTCGGTGGCATGGTTACGGCGCCGCTGGTGATGCCCGAGGTGATCACCGGTCTGTCGCTGCTGCTGCTGTTCGTCTCCATGGCGCAACTGATCGGCTGGCCGCAGGATCGCGGCGTGGCCACCATCTGGATTGCCCACACCAGCTTCTGCTCGTCCTATGTGGCGGTGGTGGTGTCGGCGCGCCTGCGCGAGCTGGACCTGTCCATCGAGGAAGCGGCCATGGACCTGGGGGCGCGGCCGTGGAAGGTGTTCCTGTTGATCACCATTCCCATGATCGCCCCCTCGCTGGCAGCCGGCGGCATGATGTCCTTCGCCCTGTCGCTGGACGACCTGGTGCTGGCGAGCTTCGTCTCCGGCCCCGGCTCGACCACCCTGCCGATGGAGGTGTTCTCGGCGGTGCGGCTGGGCGTGAAGCCGGAGATCAACGCCATCGCCAGCCTCATCCTGCTGGCGGTCTCGCTGTTCACCTTCTTCGCCTGGTACTTCACCCGGCGCGCCGAGAAGAAGCGCCTGCAAGGGCTGCAGGAAGCCATGGATGCCACGGCTTCGGAGATCACCCAGCGCGACCGCGAAACGGCGACCCTCACGGCACCCCCCGCCAACAGCTGAGCGGCTTTCATCCCCTCTCCCTTTGGGAGAGGGCTAGGGTGAGGGCCATTGCAGGTACTGCACGGAACTGTACTGCAGCGGTTCGTAGCCGTCTCTGGCCAGCAGCTCAGGAGCCTTTCATCCCCTTTCCCACTGGGAGAGGGTTAGGGTGAGGGCCGTTGTTTGCTAAAATTCGAAGCACTGCAACGCAACGAATAAGCGGCCCCATGAAACAGTACCTCGACCTGATGCGCCATGTGCGCGAACACGGCACCTTCAAGAGCGACCGCACCGGCACTGGCACCTACAGCGTGTTCGGCTACCAGATGAGATTCGACCTGGCCGAGGGCTTTCCGCTGGTCACCACCAAGAAGTGCCACCTCAGATCCATCATCCATGAATTGCTGTGGTTCCTGCAGGGCGATACCAACATCCGCTACCTGAAGGAAAACGGCGTCTCCATCTGGGACGAATGGGCCGATGAGAACGGCGAGCTGGGTCCGGTCTACGGCTACCAGTGGCGCAGCTGGCCGGCACCGGATGGCCGGCACATCGACCAGATCGCCGGGGTGGTGGACATGATCCGCGCCAAGCCCGATTCGCGCCGGCTGATCGTCTCGGCCTGGAATCCGGCGCTGGTGGACGAGATGGCCCTGCCGCCGTGCCATGCGCTGTTCCAGTTCTATGTGGCCGACGGTCGCCTGAGCTGCCAGCTGTACCAGCGTTCCGCCGACATCTTCCTCGGGGTGCCCTTCAATATCGCCAGCTATGCGCTGCTGACCCTGATGGTGGCCCAGGTGACCGGCCTGCAACCCGGCGAATTCATCTGGACCGGTGGCGACTGCCATCTCTACGCCAACCATCTGGAGCAGACCGATCTGCAACTGACGCGCGAGCCGCTGCCGTTGCCGACCATGAAGCTCAATCCAGAGGTGCAGGACCTGTTCGCCTTCCGTTTCGAGGACTTCGAGCTGGAAGGCTACCAGGCCCATCCGCACATCAAGGCACCGGTCGCGGTCTGAGACGGCGGTCGAGGCGCTCAGGCGCTATGGCTGGGCGCCAGCACCTCGTCCACCAACTGTTCGGGCGACTTGCGCACGTCCAGTACCTGGGCTTCGAGATGGTCGGGCGCTTCCAGGGTATCGAGTTGGCTTTGCAGCAGCTTGGGATCGAAGAAGTGCCCGCGGCGGCTGCCGATGCGCTCGGCCAACAGCTCCGGTGAGCCCTTGAGAAACAGCAGGCGGACGCCTTCGAGGCCGTTCAGCAGGCGGTCGCGATAGACTTTTTTCAGCGCCGAGCAGGCGAACACCCGGGTCGTGCCCTCGGCCTGGGCCTGCTGCATGGCGTCGTGGATGGCATCCAGCCAAGGCCAACGATCCTCGTCGGTGAGGGCGATGCCGCGCGCCATCTTGTCCTTGTTGGCCTGGCTGTGAAAGGTGTCGGCATCGTCGAAGCGACAGCCCAGTCGGTTGGCGAGCTTTTCACCCAGGGTGGTCTTGCCACTGCCCGAGACACCCATTATCAGATAGATCATCGCCGGTACTCCGCGTGAGGATTCGCTTCGTTATAGAGTCTCTAGAGCGGCGTTTGCTCCGGGGTCAGGCGACTGCTCCAGGTCGCGCCAATCGAGGCCGCGATGATGCAGGCCAGGGCGAACCACTGGGCGATGCCGAGGATCTCGCCGAGGAATACCCAGCCGGAGAGAGCGCCCAGCGCGGGTTCCAGGCTCATCAGCGTACCGAAGGTCGCGGCCGGCAGGCGGGTCAGGGCCATCATTTCCAAGGCATAGGGCAGGGCGGTGGACAGCAGCGCCAGCCCCAGGGCCAGCGGCCAGATTTCTGGTTTCAACAGGTTGCTGCCGCTGTGCACGATGCCCAGGGGCAGGATCACCAGGGCGCCGATGGTGGCACCCAGGGCCACGGTAGCGGTGCCATGCACCGCACCGGCACGCTTGCCCAGCACGATGTACAGCGCCCAGCAGGCGCCGGCGCCCAAGGCCAGGGCCGTGCCCAGCGGGTCCAGGGCCGAAGCGTTGTGGCCGAAGGGCAGCAGCACCGCCAGCCCGGCGATCACCAGAGCGATCCACAGCAGATCCAGCCAGCGGCGCAGCGCGCACAGCGCCACCACCAGCGGGCCGACGAACTCCAGGCCCACGGCGATACCGATCGGCAGGCGCTGCATGGCCAGGTAGATACTCAGGTTCATCACGCCCATGGCAACGCCATAGCCCACCAGACTGCCCAGGGCTTCGCGTCGGAAAGTACGCCAGGGGCGCAGCACGGCCAGCAAGACCAAGGCGGCGAAGATCAGCCGCAAGGTGGTGACGCCCACCGGATCGAGGCGCAAGAAGAGTGTCTTGGCGAGGCTGGCACTCGCCTGGATCGAGGTCATGGCGACCAGCAGCAGGGCGACGGCGAACAGTGGGGAGCGGGAAGACATCGGCAGGGCTCGACTAGCGGGCCCGCCAGCATAGGTCATCTCCCCGGGCACGCAAGGACGACGGCGACCTCAGCGTGTTTTGGAGCGCAGGTGAAGTTGCTCGGGGCTTTCACGATTCTCCCGTATCTGCTCGTGAAAGCGCTCCTGCTCATCGCGTTGGGCGGTCTGCACGCATTGTGCGTAGCCGGCGTCCCAGCCTTGCTGATAGGGCTTCTCCCCGGCGAAACGGCGTAGATCCTTGTGCACGTAGCCGATGCCGTTCACTGCCTGCTTGCCGGTCTGGCAGCCATCGCTGAAGCCATCGGCATAGGCGGGTGGATAACCCTGGGCGATCAATTGATCGTGGTAGCTGGCACAGGCCGTCAGCATGGACAGCAGGGCGGACAACAGAGCGATACGACGGAAGACAGCCATCGGGCCTCCTCACGGGATCCAACGACTGACCCCCATACCTACAGCTTAGCCAGCGTCCTGTGAGAAATTCGTCAAAAAACGCAGCCGTGGCAAATGGCCGACGGACGTCGCTGCAACCGCTTTCGGCGCGCTGACAAATTGCACGGCAGAGCGCCGCTCGCCTTGCCTACCTCGTCGAACCGGTCGCAGAATGCGGACACTGCTTGCATGCCTGACAAGGACTTACGATGCACGATCCCGTCGCGGCCGGTCTCCGGCTCGCTCCCGATGAGCTGACCCGCCCCTTCGCTCCCGAACAATTCTCCTTCACCGATACCGATCAGCTCGAACCCTTCCGCGGCATCCTGGGGCAGGAGCGCGCGGTGGAAGCCCTGCAGTTCGGGGTGGCCATGCCGCGGCCCGGCTACAACGTCTTCGTCATGGGCGAACCGGGCACCGGTCGTTTCTCCTTCGTCCAGCGCTATCTCAAGGCCGAAGCCAAGCGTCAGCCCACGCCGAACGACTGGGTCTACCTGAATCATTTCGACGAACCCCGTGCACCCAGCGTCCTGGAATTGCCGCCCGGCGAGGGCGAGGCCTTCGTGGCCGACATCGCCCATTTCATCGACAACCTGCTGGCCACCTTTCCGGCAGTGTTCGAGCATCCGGCCTTCCAGCAGAAGAAGAACGCCATCGAGCGCGCCTTCAACCAGCGCTACGACCAGGCGCTGGACGTGGTGGAAAAGCTCGCCCTGGAAAAGGAGATCGCCCTCTACCGCGATGCCAATAATGTCGCCTTCACCCCCATGAAGGACGGCAAGGCGCTGGATGAAGCCGAATTCGCCCAGTTGCCCGAGGCCGAGCGCGAGCGCTTCCACGCCGACATCTCCAGTCTCGAAGAGCAGCTCAACGAAGAGCTGTCGAGCCTGCCGCAATGGCGTCGGGAATCGAGCAACCAGCTACGGGCCCTGAACGAAGACACCATCATCCAGGCCCTGCAACCACTGCTGGCGCCGTTGTCGGAGAAGTACAACGACAACCCCGGCGTCTGCGCCTATCTGCAGGCCATGCAGGTGGACCTGCTCAAGACGGTGGTCGAGCAACTGGCCGACGACGCCAAGCCCGACATGCAAAGGCGCAAGGAGCTGCGCGAGCAGTACGAGCCCAATCTGATCATCGGCCACCACGCCACCGGCGGCGCGCCTGTGGTGTTCGAGCCCCATCCGACCTACGACAATCTCTTCGGTCGCATCGAATATCAGTCCGACCAGGGTGCGCTCTACACCAACTATCGGCAGCTGCGCCCGGGTGCCTTGCATCGCGCCAATGGCGGCTTCCTGATCGTCGAGGCGGAAAAGCTGCTGACCGAGCCCTTCGTCTGGGACGCTCTCAAGCGCGCGCTGCATTCGCGCCAACTGAAGATGGAATCGCCGCTGGCCGAACTGGGGCGGCTCACCGCCATGAGCCTGGCGCCGCAGCAGATCCCGCTGCAGCTCAAGGTCATCATCATCGGCTCGCGCAACATCTATTACACCCTGCAAGAGGTCGATTCGGACTTCCAAGAGATGTTCCGGGTCCTGGTGGACTTCGATGAAGAGCTGCCGCTGCGCGACGAAAGCCTCGAGCAATTCGCCCAGTTGCTCAAGACGCGCACCTCGGAGGAGGGCATGGCGCCCCTGACGTCCGCTGCCGTCGCCCGCCTGGCCACCTACAGCGCGCGGCTGGCCGAGCATCAGGGTCGGCTGTCGGCTCGTATCGGCGATCTGTTCCAACTGGTCAGCGAGGCCGATTTCATCCGCCAGCTGGCGGGGGACGAGCGCACCGACAAGGGCCACGTCGAGCGTGCCCTCAAGGCCAAGGAGACCCGTACCGGACGCGTCTGCGCCAGGGTGCTGGACGACATGCTCACCGGGCTCATCCTAATCGATACCCAGGGCGCGGCGGTGGGTAAGTGCAACGGCCTTACCGTGCTGGAGGTGGCCGATTCCGCCTTTGGCATGCCGGCGCGGATTTCCGCCACCGTCTATCCCGGGGCCAGCGGCATCCTCGACATCGAGCGCGAGGTCAGTCTCGGCCAGCCCATCCACTCCAAGGGCGTGATGATCCTCACCGGCTACCTCGGCAGTCGCTATGCCCAGGAATTCCCGCTGTCGATCTCGGCCAGCATCGCCTTGGAGCAATCCTACGGCTATGTCGACGGCGACAGTGCCTCCCTGGGTGAGGCCTGCACCCTGATCTCCGCGCTGTCGCGCACCCCGCTCAAGCAATGCTTCGCCATCACGGGCTCCATCAACCAGTTTGGCGAGGTGCAGCCGGTCGGTGGCGTGAACGAGAAGATCGAAGGCTTCTTCCGTCTCTGCCAGGCCCGTGGCCTCACCGGCGAGCAGGGCGTCATCATTCCGCGCGCCAACGTGACCAACCTGATGCTCGACGAAACCGTGCTGGAAGCGGTGCGTGCAGGGCTGTTCCATGTCTATGCCGTCCGTCAGGCAGACGAGGCCCTGTCGTTGCTGGTCGGCGAGCCGGCCGGCGCACCCGACGCCCGTGGCCGCTTCCCCGAGGGCAGTGTCAACGCGCGGGTGGTGCAGCGTCTCAAGGACATTGCCGAGCTCGAACTGGAAGATGAACTGGCTGACAAACTCAGTGATAACTCCAAGGCAAAAGCCAAAAACAACGAAACGGAGCAGAACTGAGTCCCAGGGGGCAGGTCGGATTTTGTACAAGGCGCTGCAGCCCAAGCAGCACGGCGCCCAGACCCGCTTGCCCCCTGTTGACCAACAGAGTTGTCCACAGCTTGTGTGGATACCTCTGGCCTTAGGACCGGTGAGTATCGAGCGCTTCGAGAGGATGACGCCATGTCCCGCACTATCACCCTGATCCGTCCCTGCCTGGGCCTCGTCACCCGCATCGAATGCGAGATCAAGCCGCTCGGTCAGGAGCAGGGTCTGTGGACGCTGCTGTGCGCCGCTGGTCTCAACGGCCAGCAGCCAACTGCCATCAAGGCCCAGGGCCCCTTCCACGGACCCAAGGCCGCCGAGGGCGTCATGACCGCCATCGCCGAGAACCTGGTCGAGCAAGGCTACATCCAGGTCGAAGAAACCCAGATCTGGCGCCTGCACATGCAGAGCGAGCTGCGCAAGATGAACGGTGAACGCGCCCATCATCAGGTGCGTTTCCAGGTCGGTCCCGACGCCTGACGACAAGGCGTCGCATTGTCGTCGGTAATGGTGTAGGTATACTCGCGCGGCTGTCCTGAACCGAGCGAGTCTGCATGGAACGTCTGATCGAAAAAGTCCTTTACGCCTCCCGTTGGTTGCTGGCGCCCATCTATATGGGGCTGTCGCTGGCCCTGATCCTGCTGGCGCTCAAGTTCTTCCAGGAAGTCTTCCACGTCCTGCCGCATATCTTTGAATCCACTGAAGCCGAGCTGATCCTGCTGGTGCTGTCGCTCATCGACATGGCGCTGGTCGGTGGCCTGCTGGTCATGGTGATGATCTCCGGCTACGAGAACTTCGTCTCCCAACTGGATATCGACGAAGGCTCGGAAAAGCTCAGCTGGCTGGGCAAGATGGATTCGGGTTCGCTGAAGAACAAGGTGGCCGCGTCCATCGTCGCCATCTCCTCGATCCATCTGCTACGCATCTTCATGGATGCCCAGAACACCAATCCCGAATACCTGAAGTGGTACGTGATCATCCACCTGGTATTCGTGATATCGGCTTTCGCCATGGGTTATCTGGATCGCCTGACCAAGCATTGACGACAGAGCTCACCGCTCGTCTACCGCTGGTATCTCTGCTTACGCTTTGTGGATTGCGCCGCTGCGCTTGTCTGTCCTAGTGTGGTGTTTCAGAAGTTATCTGCACAATTTTGGCGGCGCTTTTTCGTCGCAGACTGCGTTGCCACTCCTCGCCATAGCCCTGCTATGACTCGTCGCGGCGCCTGGTCTGGGCCAAAAAATCACTCGCCAATTCTTGCGCGAACTTCTGAAACACCACACTAGGTTGTCGAATACGGATCGGCGCCGCTCCTGGCGCCGACCTCGACCCGGAGGTCCCCATGCAATTGCCGGAATTGACCCAGCGCGCCCAGGCCGGAGAGGTCCGTGAACTCAATTTGCTCTCCATCGAAGGCGGCTTCTATGTTCTCGAGGTGCTCACCCAGGATGGCCGTGCGCGGCTGACGGGGCGCGATGGGCACTTCTACCGCCTCGGCTCGGCCGCCCAGGCTCGCCGTCTGCTGGCCGAGTTGCCGGCGCTGCCGTGCTTTCTCATCCAACACAGCGCCTACGACGAGATGGTGGGCATGGCGCCACGCTCCGCCGAGCCACTGAAGATCCCGCTGAACTACCGGAACGCCTCTTGAGCGAGGGCGCCGTCCGGCGCCTGCTGCCGGTCTTTGGCGATCAGCTGAGCCCAGGACTGGCTTCCTTGCGCGCTGCCGATCCGGCGCAAGACGTGCTGTTGCTGGCGGAGGTCATGAGCGAGGCCTCCTACGTGCCTCATCATCCGCGCAAGATCGCCTTCATCTTCAGTGCCATGCGTCATTTCGCCGTCGAGATGCGCGAGCGTGGCTTTCGGGTCGAGTACCGCACCCTCGACGATCCCCAGAACCAGGGTTCGCTAGCTGCCGAGATCGCCTTTTGGGCTCGCGAATTGAACGTAGCCGAGGTGGGTGTCACCGAAACCGGCGAATGGCGTCTGGAGCAGACTCTACGGCAGCTCGAGCTGGCGGTGCCGCTGCAGTGGTACGGCGATGATCGTTTTCTCTGCAGCCGAGCGGCTTTCGCCCGCTGGGCCGGCTCGCGCACCAACCTGAGGATGGAGACCTTCTACCGTGGCATGCGTCGGCGCCATGGCTGGCTGATGGCGGGGCCCGAGGAGCCCTGTGGCGGCACCTGGAACCTCGACAAGGAGAATCGCAAGGCGCTGCCCAGGGACCATGTCGTTCCCGCCGCGCTCGGTTGTCCTCCCGATGCCTGCACTCGGGAGGTGCTCGAACTGGTCGACCGAGCCTTCACCCATCACTATGGCCGGCTGGAAGGCTTCGATTATCCGGTGACGCGCGGGGACGCCGAGCGGCTGTGGCAACACTTCCTGGACACCGGGCTGCACGATTTCGGCGCTTACCAGGACGCCATGGCAAGGGGCGAGCCCTATCTCCATCATGCCCGTATCAGCGCCGCCCTCAACGTTGGCCTGCTGGACCTGCGTCGTCTCTGCGCCGACCTGGATGCTGCCTATCGCGAGGGCAGGGTGCCGCTGAACAGTGCCGAGGGGTTCCTGCGACAGCTCATCGGCTGGCGCGAGTACGTTCGTGGGATCTACTGGCTGCGCATGCCCGAATACGCCGAGTTGAATGCCCTGGGCAATACGCGCCCCTTGCCCGAGTTCTACTGGACCGGTGAGACACTCATGGCCTGCATGCGTGAGGCCATCGGCCAGACATTGGAGCTGGCCTATGCCCATCACATCCAGCGCTTGATGGTCACCGGTAATTTCGCCCTGCTGGCGGGTATCGTCCCCCAGGCCCTCGGCGAGTGGTATCTGGCGGTCTACCTGGATGCCTTCGAGTGGGTCGAGCTGCCCAACACCCAGGCCATGGTCATGCATGCGGACGGTGGCTACTTGGCGAGCAAGCCCTATTGCGCCAGTGGCCAATACATCCGGCGGCAATCCGACTACTGCAAGGGTTGCCACTATCAGGTCAGCGAGTCTCTGGGCGAGACGGCCTGTCCCTTCAATGCCCTCTACTGGCACTTCCTGATCCGCCATCGCCGCCGTTTCGCCAGCTATCCCCGCATGCACAATCTCTATCGAAATCTCGACCGGCAGGCGCCGGAACGGCAGCAGTCGCTCTGGCAGCGGGGCGAGGAATTGCTGGCGCGTCTGGATGCCGGAGAATCCCTATGAAAAAGAGCGATCTCCCTACCAAGGTCTGTCCCGTATGCCAGCGCCCCTTCGCCTGGCGCAAGAAGTGGGAAAAGAACTGGGGCGAGGTACGTTACTGCTCCGAGCGCTGTCGACGTCAGCGCGGCCACCCGAGTGGCGGCGAGCCGCACCCCTGATGTGCTAGGCTCGGCTCCTTTTTCACGATGGAAAGGCTGCTATGAACGACATCCTGCTCGACACCGACGAAGCCCGCGTCAGCTACGGCATCGGCCGCCAACTGGGCGATCAGTTGCGGCAGAATCCGGTCTCCGGCATGCAGTTGGCCGCCGTGCTTGCCGGCCTCACCGAAGCTTTCGATGGCCAGGCCTCCAAGGTGGACGTCGAGGCGCTCAACGCCAGCTTCCGCGTCATCCGTGAGCGCATGCAGGAAGAGGCCAAGGTCAAGGCCGCCGCTGCCGCTCAGGAGGGTGTCGACTACCTGAAGGCCAACGCCGAGCGACCCGGTGTCGTGGTGCTGCCGTCCGGTCTGCAATACGAAGTCTTGACTCAGGGGGAGGGCGCTACGCCTACCCGTGAAGATCAGGTGCGCACCCACTATCACGGCACCCTCATCGACGGCAGCGTGTTCGACAGCTCCTACGAGCGTGGCCAGCCTGCCGAGTTTCCGGTGGGCGGCGTGATCGCTGGCTGGACCGAGGCCCTGCAACTCATGCCTGCCGGCAGCAAGTGGCGGCTGCACGTACCCAGCGAGCTGGCCTACGGTGCCCAGGGCGTTGGCAGCATTCCGCCACACAGCGTGCTGGTGTTCGACGTCGAACTCCTCGACGTCCTCTAAGTGGTCAGACGTCCAGGCGCAGCGCTTCGTTTTCCGGGCGCAGCGCCAGGGCGTAGCTGAACAGGAAGACCTGGCGGATCTGCTCCTTCACTACCCGCGGCTCGCTGGAGGTAAGGCTATGCAGATCCAACTCGCCCAGGTCCTTGAATTCTTCCAGGGCCGTCTCGTCCAGTTCCGCGCAGACCTTGCCGGTTTCCCGGTTGAGGATGCGCAGATAGGGATGGGGCCGGTCCAGCCAGGCGTCGATCAGATAAGTCATGGGCAGGGCTCCTCTGCTGCTATTTATGAGAATAATTCTTATTCGCCAAATAGCAAGCGGATTACCTGACTTTTTTAGTCGGACATGAAAAAGCCCGCGGTCGACGACGACGGCGGGCTCTGGCGATGGATCGCCGGTATCAGTGGGTGCGGGCGACCGAGAAGCGCCCCAGTTCGGCCAAGGCGTCCCGATAGGGACTGGCCGGCAGGATCTCCAGGCACTCGATGGCCCGTTCGGCGAATTCCTGGGCTTTGCGGGCGGTGTAGTCGAGGGCGCCGGCTGCTTCGACGGCCGCGCGAACGCTTTCCAGGTCCTGGCTGCCGCCCTGACGGATCGCCTGGCGTACCAGCGCCGCCTGATCGGCCGTGCCTTCGCGCATGGTCACGATCAGCGGCAGGGTAGGCTTGCCTTCGGCCAGATCGTCACCGACGTTCTTGCCCAGGGTGGCGGCGTCGCCCTGGTAGTCGAGCAGGTCGTCCACCAGTTGGAAGGCTACGCCCAGGTGATCGCCATAGCGCCGCAAGGCTTCCGCCTGCTCGGGACTCGCCCCGGCCAGGATCGCCGCGCTATGGGTGGAGGCCTCGAAGAGCATGGCGGTCTTGCCGCGGATGACCTCCATGTAGATCTCTTCGGTGGTGCTGGCGTCGCGAATCTTCGACAGTTGCAGCACCTCGCCCTCGGCGATGACGCGGGTCGCCTGGGAGATGATGCGCATCACCTCCATCGAACCCAGCGCCACCATCATCTCGAAGGAGCGGGCGTAGAGAAAGTCGCCGACCAGAACGCTCGGTGCATTGCCCCATAGCGCGTTGGCGGTGGAGCGGCCACGGCGCATACCCGAGGCATCAACGACGTCGTCATGCAGGAGCGTGGAGGTATGCAGGAATTCGATGGTGGCCGCCAACAACTGGAGGTCATGGTCGGCGCGCCCGAGCGCCTTGCCGGCCAGCAGCACCAGGAGCGGACGCAGACGTTTGCCGCCAGCGGAGACGATGTAGTCGCCAATCTTCTCGACCAGCGGCACACGCGAAGTCAGCTGCTGGCGGATGATGCCGTCTACGGCGGCGAAATCGTCCGTCACCACGCGATAGAAGGACTGGGATTGCTGCGTCATTGAGAGGTGTCCACTGGAGTTCCGGGCAATATTCAGGCGGCCGGATGGCGCATGACCGCCAGACTATGCCCTAGGGACCGGCCAAAGTGCCATGCCCAAGGACTGCCATCGCGCTCCCGCGGCTCGCCGCACCTGCCGCTTCAAACAGGCACCGGCCCGGCATGGCCGCTGAACGAGGTTGCGCGGCATGCTAGGGGTGGGGTGGGGGGCTGTCAAGGCGCGGGCTGGAGGCTCTTGCCTCCGCGCGGTTGCTTGCGTAGAATCGCGGGCCCTGAACATTCCTAGGGTTGACCCCCTGTCTTACGCAATTGCACGGCGCTCCTTCCGATCCCGTGCAGCCATGCCGGTCGACGATACCTCTTATAAAGCACCGGGTGAGCAGGTTTAACGGAGATTTACCATGTCCTACGCAGTTATCGTTACCGGTGGCAAGCAATACAAGGTCGCCGAAGGCGAATACCTGAAGGTCGAGAAGCTCGACATCGCCACCGGTGAAACCGTCACCTTCGACCAGGTTCTGCTGGTTGGCAACGGTGACGACGTCAAGATCGGTCTGCCGGTCGTTGATGGTGCCAAAGTGACCGCCGAAGTGACCGCCCAGGGCCGTCACGACAAGGTCACCATCATCAAATTCCGTCGTCGTAAGCATCACATGAAGCGTCAGGGCCACCGTCAGTGGTTCACTGAAATCAAGATCACTGGCATCCAGGCCTGATCTCGCCTCTAACGGAGAATTGACTCATGGCACACAAAAAAGCGGGTGGTTCTACTCGTAACGGTCGCGATTCCGAAAGCAAACGCCTTGGCGTGAAGCTGTACGGCGGCCAGGTCGTCAAGGCCGGTAACATCATCGTGCGTCAGCGCGGCACCCAGTACCATGCCGGCTACGGCGTGGGCCTCGGCAAGGATCACACCCTGTTCGCGAAAGTGGACGGCGTGATCAAGTTCGACGTGAAGGGCGCCTTCGGCCGTCGTTACGTGAGCATCGTCACCGCCGCCTAAGGCCTGTGACGAAAGAAAAGCCCTGTCTACCCGACGGGGCTTTTTCGTTTGTAGTTAAGCTATTTTCTTGTTTGCAGCGGCCCGCGAGCGCGGGAGGTCCAGATGAAATTCGTCGATGAAGTATCCATACACGTAAAAGCGGGTGACGGCGGCAACGGCATGATGAGTTTCCGCCGGGAGAAATTCATCGAGAAGGGTGGCCCCAATGGTGGTGACGGTGGCGATGGCGGTTCGATCTGGCTCGAAGCCGACATTAATCTGAACACCCTGGTCGATTACCGTTACACCCGTCGCTTCACCGCGCAGAACGGTGAAAAGGGCGGTAGTACCGAGTGCACCGGCGCCAAGGGTGAAGACCTGGTGCTGCCCGTGCCCGTAGGCACCACGGTGATCGATGCGGCGACCCAGGAAATCATCGGTGACCTGACTCAGCCCGGCCAGCGCATCCGAGTCGTCCAGGGCGGTTGGCACGGCCTGGGCAATACCCGCTTCAAATCCAGTACCAACCGCGCGCCGCGGCAGACCACGCCTGGCAAGCCCGGCGAAGAGCGCGATCTCAAGCTGGAGCTCAAGGTGCTGGCGGACATCGGTCTGCTCGGCCTGCCCAATGCCGGCAAGAGCACCTTC
Source organism: Pseudomonas oryzihabitans (assembly GCF_006384975.1). Lineage (NCBI taxonomy): Bacteria > Pseudomonadati > Pseudomonadota > Gammaproteobacteria > Pseudomonadales > Pseudomonadaceae > Pseudomonas > Pseudomonas oryzihabitans. The sequence continues at coordinate 2,615,697 of NZ_CP021645.1, read as the reverse complement.
ATTCGCGCGGTGTCGGCCGCCAAGCCCAAGGTGGCGGACTATCCCTTCACCACCCTGGTGCCGAATCTGGGAGTGGTCAGCGTGGGCCGCTTCAAGAGCTTCGTGGTCGCCGACATTCCGGGGCTGATCGAGGGGGCCTCCGAAGGCGCGGGCTTGGGGATTCGTTTCCTCAAGCACCTGGCACGGACTCGGTTGCTGCTGCATCTCGTCGACATGGCGCCCCTGGATGAAAGTGATCCGGCCGAGGCGGCCGAGACCATCATCAACGAGTTGACCAAGTTCAGTCCGGCCCTGGGCGAGCGTGACCGCTGGCTAGTGCTGAACAAGGCCGACCAGCTGCTCGACGAAGAGCGCGAAGAGCGCCTCAAGGCAGTCGTCGAGCGTCTGGACTGGCAAGGGCCGGTCTTCGTCATCTCCGCGCTGGAGCGCGAGGGGACCGAGGCGCTTTGCCAAGCGATCATGCAGTACCTGGACGAGCGCTCCCTGCGCATCGCTGAGGATCCAGCCTACGCCGAGGCGCTGGAAGAACTCGATCAGCGGATCGAGGACGAGGCGCGGGCGCGGCTGCAGGCGCTGGATGACCAGCGTGCCCTGCGGCGTTCGGGCGTCAAGGCGGTTGACGAAGACGACGACTTCGATGATGACGAAGACGACGGCGACGGTCCGGAAATCTTCTACGTACGGTAAGAAAGGAGCTTGCCCATGCGTGATCAGGTGTCTGGCGCCCAGCGCTGGGTGGTGAAGATCGGCAGCGCCCTGCTGACCGACGATGGACGTTGCCTCGATGGCGGCGCCATGGCTGGTTGGGTTGAGCAGATGGTGGCGCTGCACCAGGCCGGTATCGAGCTGGTGCTGGTGTCCTCGGGTGCGGTGGCGGCTGGCATGAGTCGGCTCGGCTGGACCCAGCGGCCAACCGCCATCAACGAGTTGCAGGCCGCCGCCGCGGTAGGGCAGATGGGCTTGGTGCAGGCCTGGGAATCCAGTTTCGCCGAGCACCAGGTGCAGACGGCGCAGATCCTGCTCACTCATGATGACCTGTCGGACCGCAAGCGCTACCTCAATGCCCGCAGCACCCTGCGCACCCTGGTCAGTCTGGGCGTGGTGCCGGTGATCAATGAGAACGATACCGTCGTCACCGACGAGATCCGCTTCGGCGACAACGACACCTTGGCCGCCCTGGTGGCCAACCTGGTCGAGGCTGATCTGCTGGTCATCCTCACCGATCGCGACGGCATGTTCGATGCCGATCCGCGCAGTAATCCCGATGCCAGTCTCATCAGCGAGGCGCGAGCGGACGATCCGGCACTGGATCTGGTCGCTGGCGGTACCGGCGGTGCCTTGGGGCGTGGCGGCATGCAGACCAAGCTGCGCGCCGCGCGGCTGGCGGCCCGCTCCGGCGCCTATACGGTTATCGTCGGTGGGCGTATCCAGCAGGTCCTCAGCCGTCTGCAGCAGGGCGAGCAACTGGGTACCCTCTTGTCACCCGAGCGTGGCCTGGTGGCGGCGCGCAAGCAGTGGCTGGCAGGGCATCTGCAGGTGCGTGGCACGCTGCGGCTGGATGCTGGCGCGGTCCAGGCCCTGGTCGGCGGTCATCGCAGCCTTCTGCCGGTAGGCGTGCAGGAGCTGGAAGGCAATTTCCGCCGGGGCGAAATGGTCGCCTGTGTCGGGCCCGATGGGCGTGAAGTGGCGCGTGGCCTGGTCAACTACAGTGCAACCGAGGCGCGTCGTATCCTGGGAAGACCTTCGGATGCCATCGTCGTCGAGCTCGGCTATGTCTATGAGCCCGAGTTGATCCACAGGGACAATCTGGTCCTGGTCTGAGGGTAAGTCCGATCGGTCGCGACCGATCGGGATCTGCCGGTGGGAAACGTCCTGGCTGCCAATACCTTATAAATAGCGCCGTTGAGCCTTGAGTCGCGTTGATCGTTAACGGCGTTTTAGGGTTTGGGGGGGAGTTATGAGTATTCAGCAGCTGCGTATCGCGCGGCCGGTCAGTGATCTTGAGATAAGTTGCGCTATGTACTGCGCAGGCTTGGGGCTCACCCGCCTTGGTGGATTTGCCGATCACGATGGCTTTAGTGGCGTGATGCTGGGCGACGAATCGCTATCCTGGCATCTGGAGTTCACCTTTTGCCATCATCACCCTGTCGAGCCTGCGACGACCGCAGAGGATCTGTTGGTGCTGTATCTGCCGGATGAGGAGCAGTGGCGGCGGCGTTGTTCAGCGCTAGTGCGCGCGGGCTTCGAAGAGGTAGCGCCGCTCAATCCTTATTGGGCGAAAAGCGGGGCGACGTTCCAGGACAAGGATCGCTATCGGGTGGTGGTGCAGAATTCGTCATGGAAAAGTAGGATGTCGGTATCCTGATGAATTCATGGTATGGGCGGTGTTTCAGCTGCATGGCCGGCCCGTGATCACGTTTGCCTGTTCATGCGCTGTCAGCGACGTCGGTCCGCCATCTTTGATGGGGTGACTGCGCGAGAGCCTGCAGCTCGGTTATTGCACAAAATCCAGGCAATAAAAAAACCGGCCTAGGCCGGTTTTTTTATTCGAACGCTTATCAGGCAGCGGCGGGGATAGCCAGGGCCTTGATGTGCGCGTTCAGGCGGCTCTTGTGACGAGCGGCTTTGTTCTTGTCGATGATGCCCTTGTCGGCCATGCGGTCGATGACCGGAACGGCAGCAACATAAGCAGACTTGGCTTTTTCCAGGTCCTTGGCTTCGATCGCCTTGACGACGTTCTTGATGTAGGTACGCACCATGGAGCGCAGGCTCGCATTGTGGCTGCGACGCTTCTCAGCCTGTTTGGCGCGTTTTTTGGCGGAGGGGGAGTTAGCCACCGTGGAGCTCCTTCGAAAAAGACTGTATTAGGTACAGAGCGAACTCTGTAGCAAGTACAGAGCTAAATTAAGGTCGCGAATCTTGACGTCCCTGGCGGCGCCTGTCAAGGCCGTCTGGATGGATATCCGGCTGGTCGCCGACATGCGGGATGGTTACACTCGCGAGCCGCCAATATATGGCTAATTCGATCGAAAGCGTGGGCCTGCGCGTCAATACATGCCTAATTCGCCGGCTTACCCCGCTGTCAATATTCGCCGAAATCGAGAGGGTCTGCGGCCCTTGGCCGTAATGCCCCTCGCCATCGAGTGCTTTCATGAATCTGCTCAAGTCCCTGGCCGCCGTCAGCTCCATGACCATGCTGTCCCGCGTGCTGGGGTTCGTGCGTGACACCATCGTTGCCCGAACCTTTGGCGCCGGCATGGCCACCGATGCCTTCTTCGTCGCCTTCAAGCTGCCCAACCTACTGCGTCGCATCTTCGCCGAGGGGGCCTTCTCCCAGGCCTTCGTGCCCATCCTCGCCGAATACAAGTCGCAGCAGGGCGAGGAGGCCACCCGGACCTTCCTGGCCTACGTCAGTGGTCTGCTGACCCTGGTGTTGGCGGTGGTCACGGTCCTGGGCATGCTGGCGGCGCCGCTGGTGATCTGGATCACCGCGCCGGGCTTCGCCGATACCCCGGAGAAGTTCGCGCTCACCTCCAGTCTTTTGCGGGTGACCTTTCCCTACATCCTGCTGATTTCCCTGGCGTCCCTGGCCGGCGCGGTGCTCAATACCTGGAACAGGTTCAGCGTGCCGGCCTTCGTGCCGACGCTGCTCAACATCAGCATGATCATCTTCGCGCTGTTCCTCACGCCGTACTTCGATCCGCCGATCATGGCGCTGGCCTGGGCGACGTTGGTGGGTGGTCTGGCTCAGTTCCTCTATCAGCTGCCGCACCTCAAGCGCATCGGCATGCTGGTGCTGCCACGCCTCAATCTGCGCGATAGCGGTGTCTGGCGGGTCATGCGGCAGATGGGGCCGGCGATCCTCGGGGTCTCGGTCAGCCAGTTCTCGCTGATCATCAACACCATCTTCGCCTCCTTCCTCGCCGCCGGCTCGGTGTCCTGGATGTACTACGCCGACCGCCTCATGGAGCTGCCTTCCGGGGTGCTCGGCGTGGCCCTGGGGACCATCCTGCTGCCGGCCCTGTCGCGCACCTATGCCAAGGCCGATCGCCAGGAATACTCGCGCCTGCTCGACTGGGGCCTGCGGCTGTGTTTCCTGCTGGTGCTGCCCTGCGCCGCGGCCCTGGCGCTGCTGGCCGAGCCGCTGACGGTATCGCTGTTCCAGTATGGTCGCTTCGATGCCCATGACGCCCTGATGACCCAGCGCGCCCTGATCGCCTATGCGGTGGGGTTGCTGGGCATCATCCTGGTCAAGGTGCTGGCGCCGGGCTTCTATGCCCAGCAGAACATCAAGACGCCGGTGAAGATTGCCATCTTCACCCTGGTGGTGACCCAGGTGCTCAACCTGATCCTGATCGGTCCGCTGCAGCACGTGGGCCTGGCCCTGGCCATAGGTCTGGCGGCCTGTCTCAACGCGGGCCTTTTATTCTGGCAGTTGCGCCGCCATAACCTGTTCATGCCCCAGCCTGGCTGGCTGGGCTTCCTGCTGCGGCTGCTGGTCGCCGTGATGGTGATGAGCGCCGTGCTGTTCGGACTCATGCAGATATTGCCCAACTGGAGCGAAGGCCTGATGTGGCAGCGCCTGCTGCGTCTCGGTGGCTTGGTGGCGGCTGGGGTACTGGCCTATTTCGCCAGTCTCTTCCTGCTCGGTTTCCGGCTGCGCGACTTCAACCGGCGGGCGGTGATGTAGTGGCCAGGGGATCGCATGAAGCCGGGCGTGCGCCTGTCCTCACGGCGGGCATCCGGATATAATCGATTAATTTCTGAGCAATACCTACCCATGCAGCTGTTTCGCGGTCTCCATCATCTCGACGCCTTTCCCAAGGGCTGCGTTGCCACCATCGGCAACTTCGACGGGGTTCACCTGGGGCACCAGGCCATCCTCGCGCGGCTGCGTGAGCGTTCGGCGGAGCTCGGGGTGCCCAGTTGCGTGGTGATCTTCGAGCCGCAGCCCCGCGAATTCTTCCTGCCCGACATCGCGCCGGTGCGGCTGACCCGCCTGCGCGAGAAGCTGGAATGCTTCGCACGCCTGGGCGTCGACAACGTGCTGTGCCTGAACTTCAATCGGCGGTTGCGCGAGCTGTCCGCCGAGGCCTTCGTCCAGCAGGTGCTGGTAAAGGGGCTGGGCGTGAAGCACCTGGAGATCGGTGACGACTTCCGTTTCGGCTGCGATCGCGCCGGCGACTTCACCTATTTGAACTTGGCCGCCCGCGAGCATGGCTTCACTCTGGAAGCCGCCACTACCGTGGAGCTGGATGGCCTGAGAGTCAGCAGTACCCTGATCCGCCAAGCCTTGGCCGACGGAGATCTGGCACTAGCCGAGCGCATGCTGGGTCGGCCCTACAGCCTCTCCGGGCGGGTACTGCATGGTCAGAAACTGGCACGCCAGCTGGGTTGGCCGACCGCCAATGTCCAGCTCAAGCGGCGCCGCCCGCCATTGCGCGGCGTCTATCTGGTCAGCAGCCTGATCGATGGGCGAGTAGTCCCGGGCGTGGCCAACATCGGCCAGCGTCCGACGGTGCAGGGCGATGGTCGCCCGCACCTGGAGATCCATCTGCTGGATTTTGCCGGCGACCTCTATGGCCGCCATCTCAGCGTGACCTTCGTGCAGAAGGTGCGCGACGAACAGAAATTCGCCTCTCTGGAGGCCCTCAAGGCGGCGATCGAAGCGGACGTCGCCACGGCCCGCGCCTTCTGGCAGGGGCAACCGTCAACGAGCCTGGACTGACATGACCGATTACAAAGCGACGCTCAATCTGCCGGAAACGGCATTCCCGATGAAAGCCGGCCTGCCGCAGCGCGAGCCGGAGATGCTGCAGCGCTGGCAGGACATCGGGCTGTACGAGAAGCTGCGCGCTATCGGCAAGGGCCGGCCGACCTTCATCCTGCATGACGGTCCGCCCTATGCCAACGGCAGCATCCACATCGGTCATGCGCTGAACAAGATCCTCAAGGACATCATCACCCGCTCCAAGACTCTGGCCGGCTTCGATGCCCCCTATGTGCCGGGCTGGGATTGCCATGGCCTGCCCATCGAGCACAAGGTGGAGACCACCTTCGGCAAGAATCAGCCGGCGGACCTGACCCGCGAGCGCTGCCGGGCCTATGCCAGCGAGCAGATCGAAGAGCAGAAGGCCGGCTTCGTCCGCCTGGGCGTGCTCGGTGACTGGAGCAATCCTTACCTGACCATGAACTTCGCCAACGAGGCCGGCGAGATCCGCGCCCTGGCGGAGATGGTCAAGAACGGCTTCGTCTTCAAGGGCCTCAAGCCGGTCAACTTCTGCTTCGACTGCGGCTCCGCCCTGGCCGAGGCCGAGGTGGAGTACCAGGACAAGCGATCCGACGCCATCGACGTGGCCTTCCCGGTCGCCGATGCCGACAAGCTGGCGGCCGCCTTCGGCCTGGGCGCCCTGGCCAAGCCCACCGCCATCGTCATCTGGACCACCACTCCCTGGACCATCCCGGCCAACCAGGCGCTCAACGTGCACCCCGAATTCACCTATGCACTGGTGGACGTCGGTGATCGTCTGTTGGTGCTGGCCGAAGAACTGGTGGAAAGCTGCCTGGCACGCTACGGCCTGCAGGGCGAGGTGATCGCCACCGCGCCGGGTACCGCCCTGGAGCTGATCAACTTCCGTCATCCGCTGTACGAGCGGCTGTCGCCCATCTACCTGGCCGAGTATGTCGAGCTGGGTGCCGGTACGGGCGTGGTGCACTGCTCGCCCGCCTATGGTGAGGACGACTTCCGCATCTGCAAGCAATACGGCCTGAGCAACGACGACATCCTCAATCCGGTGCAGAGCAACGGCGTCTACGCCGAGTCGCTGCCGCTGTTCGGTGGCCAGTTCATCTGGAAGGCCAATCCGGCCATCGTCGGCGCGCTGGAAGAGGCGGGCGCCCTGTTCAAGCACGAGACGATCAACCACAGCTACATGCACTGCTGGCGCCACAAGACGCCGCTGATCTATCGCGCCACCGCCCAATGGTTCGTCGGCATGGACAAGCAGCCCAACGAGGGCGCTACCCTGCGTGAGCGCTCCTTGGCGGCCATCGAGCAGACCAATTTCGTCCCGGCCTGGGGCCAGGCGCGTCTGCACGGCATGATCGCCGGCCGTCCCGACTGGTGCATCTCGCGTCAGCGCAACTGGGGCGTGCCGATTCCTTTCTTCACCCACAAGGAAAGCGGCGAGCTGCACCCGCGCACCGTCGAACTGATGGAAGCCGTCGCCCAGCGCGTCGAGCGCGAGGGCATCGAAGCTTGGTTCAAGCTCGATCCCGCTGAACTGCTCGGCGAAGAAGCCGGCCAGTACGACAAGAGCCGCGACACCCTCGACGTCTGGTTCGACTCGGGCACCACTCACTGGCACGTATTGCGCGGCTCCCATGCCGAGCTGGCGCATACCCAGGGTCCGGTCGCTGACCTTTACCTGGAAGGCTCCGACCAGCACCGTGGCTGGTTCCACTCCTCGCTGCTGACCGGCTGCGCCATCGACGGCCATGCGCCTTACAAGGAATTGCTGACCCACGGCTTCACCGTGGACGAGCAGGGCCGCAAGCAGTCCAAGTCGCTGGGCAACGTGGTCGCCCCGCAAAAGGTCATCGACAGCCTGGGCGCCGACATCCTGCGCCTCTGGGTCGCCTCCACCGACTACACCGGCGAGATGGCGGTCTCCGAGCAGATCCTGCAGCGTAGCGCCGATTCCTACCGCCGCATCCGTAACACCGCGCGCTTCCTGCTCTCCAACCTGTCTGGCTTCGATCCAGCGGTCAACCGGGTCGCCCCCGAGGACATGATCGACCTGGATCGCTGGGCGGTGGATCGCGCCCTGCTGCTGCAGAAGGAAATCGAGCAGGCCTACGCCGAGTACCGCTTCCTCAACGTTTACCAGAAGGTGCACAACTTCTGCGTGCAGGAGCTGGGCGGCTTCTACCTCGACATCATCAAGGACCGCCAGTACACCACCGGTGCCGACAGCCTGCCGCGCCGCTCCTGCCAGACGGCGCTGTACCTCATCGCCGAGGCCCTGGTGCGCTGGATCGCCCCCATCCTGTCCTTCACCGCCGACGAGATCTGGCAGTACCTGCCGGGCGAGCGGGAAGAGTCGGTGATGCTGACCACCTGGTACGACGGCCTCTTCGCCCTGCCCGAAGGTGCGACCCTGGATCGCGCCTATTGGGACCAGGTCATGGCGGTCAAGGCCGCGGTCAACAAGGAGCTGGAAAACCAGCGTGCCGCCAAGACCCTGGGCGGCAGCCTGCAGGCGGAGATCACCCTCTACGCCGACAGTGCCCTGCAGACCGTACTGGAGGCCCTGGGCAACGAACTCAGATTCGTACTCATCTCCTCCCAGGCCGCTGTCCAGCCGCTGGAGCAGGCACCCGAAGGCGCCGTGGCCAGCGAGCTGAGCGGTCTCAAGCTGGTGGTACGCAAGTCCGAAGCACCCAAGTGCGCCCGTTGCTGGCATCACAGCCACAGCGTGGGCCAGCATGCCGAGCATCCGGAAATCTGCGACCGCTGCGTGACCAACGTCTATGGGGCTGGCGAGGTGCGTGAGCATGCGTGAGGCTCAGCGCTTCGGCGCCTTGCCCTGGTTGGCCTTGAGCGTGCTGGTGATCCTGCTGGATCAGCTGAGCAAAGCCTACTTCCAGAACAACCTATCGCTCTACCAGCAGGTGCCGGTGATTCCCGACCTGTTCAGCTGGACCCTGGCCTACAACACCGGTGCCGCCTTCAGCTTCCTGGCCGACCATTCCGGCTGGCAGCGCTGGTTCTTCGCCGGTATCGCCCTGGTGGTCAGCGTGGTGCTGGTGGTCTGGCTCAAGCGCCTGCGCAACGACACCTGGACCGCCATCGCCCTGGCCCTGATCCTGGGCGGTGCCCTGGGCAACCTTTATGATCGTATGGTCCTGGGCCACGTCATCGACTTCATCCTGGTGCACTGGCGCCAGGAGTGGCGCTTCCCGGCCTTCAACGTGGCCGACAGTGCCATCACCGTCGGCGCCATCATGCTGGCCCTGGACATGTTCCGTAAGAAGCCGGAGGTCGCCCATGGCTGAGATCACCGTCGGCCCGGATACCCGGGTCACCCTGCATTTCGCCATCAAGCTACAGAACGGCGATGTGGTGGACAGCACCTTCGACAAGGCGCCAGCCACCTTCACCGTCGGGGACGGCAATTTGTTGCCTGGTTTCGAACAGTCACTGTTCGGCTTGCAGGCCGGCGCCAAGACCAGCCTGACCATCCCGCCGGAGCGTGGCTTTGGCCAACCCAACGATGGCAACCTGCAGACCATGGCGCGTGATGATTTCACCGACATGGAGCTGTCGCCGGGCCTGCTGATCATCTTCAGCGACGCCGCTGGCGGCGAGATGCCCGGCGTGGTCAAGAGCTATGACGACGAGCAGGTGATCATAGATTTCAACCACCCGCTGGCCGGCCGTGTGCTGACCTTCGACGTGGAAATCCTGGCCATCGAGCCTGCCGTCTCCCATTGATCTACCGCCGCCCGTGAAGCGGGCAGAGGAGCCTATGCAGATCAAGCTCGCCAATCCCCGCGGCTTCTGCGCCGGCGTGGACCGCGCCATCGACATCGTCGACCGGGCGCTGGACGTCTTCGGCCCGCCCATCTATGTGCGTCACGAGGTGGTGCACAACAAGTTCGTGGTCGACAACCTGCGCGCCCGTGGCGCTGTCTTCGTCGAGGACGTAGCCGACGTGCCGGACGACGTCATCCTCATCTTCAGCGCTCACGGCGTGTCCCAGGCGGTTCGCCGTGAGGCGGCCGAACGGGGTCTCAAGGTGTTCGATGCCACCTGTCCGTTGGTGACCAAGGTGCACATGGAAGTGGCGCGTTACAGCCGCGACGGCCAGGAATGCATCCTCATCGGCCACGCCGGGCATCCGGAAGTGGAGGGCACCATGGGCCAGTACGACGACCGTGCCGGCGGTGCCATCTACCTGGTGGAAGACGAGGAAGACGTAGAAAAACTCGAGGTACGCAACCCCGCGGCCCTGTTCTACGTCTCCCAGACCACCCTGTCGATGGACGACACCCGCAAGGTGATCGACGCCCTGCGCGCCAAGTTTCCCCTGATCAACGGCCCACGCAAGAACGATATCTGCTACGCCACCACCAACCGCCAGGATGCGGTGAAGACCCTGGCGCTGGAAAGCGATGTGGTCCTAGTGGTCGGCAGTCCCAATAGCTCCAACTCCAATCGCCTGCGCGAACTCTCTGAACGCCTGGGCACCCCGGCCTACCTGATCGATGGCGCCGAGGATATGCAGCAGAGCTGGTTCGAAGGCGTGCAACGCATCGGCGTCACCGCCGGCGCCTCGGCTCCTGAAGTGCTGGTGCGCGGTGTCATTGACCGGCTACAGCGCTGGGGTGCTACCGGCGAAGTGGAACTGGAAGGCCAGCCCGAGAACATCACCTTTACCCTGCCGAAGGAGCTCAGGGTGAAGGCGGTATAGGACGCCGCTGGCGCCCTAGCGGCGCCAGCAGTCGGCAGTGGTGGCGGTACTGGCCTGGCCTTTGAGGCCGGTGTTGGTGAGCGTCAGAGCACCACATTTGTCATTGGCCATCACCCCAGTGTTGTTCGGCGTGGCGGTGGCGGTATAGGACGTACCTGCATTACCCACGGTAATGGTGAAGGTGTAGTTGGTTCCCGTAGGATAGGGCGGTGCCGGATTGTCCGGCACATCCGTCCCTCCGACCGTCTTCGAATAGCGCCCCGCCCCTGTGTAGTACCGCTCCATGAACTGCGACAGCTGCATGAGCGATGCTTCGGCATCGGCGCGATTACCTTTGCGGATATGTTCCACATAGGACGGGTAGGCGATGGCGGCCAGGATGCCGACGATGGCCACCACGATCATCACTTCGATAAGGGTGAAGCCTCTTTGTAGGGGCTTGGTAGATTTCTTCATCGCTAATTTCTGATCTCTCGCCAAGACATTCTTCCGGAGGTGCGGTTTCCGGATGAAATGTCTTTGCAATCTATTTGCCCGTTAGCTAGCGAGACGCAGGCCACGCTGTTTTTCGGTCCTTGGCTATTTAAAGAACCATCTGATCCGTTAGCCGATCCGTTAGCCGATCCGTTAGCCGGACTACCAATGTAAACACCTTTGGATGCTCCTCCTCCATTTAATAAGCCTGATGCAGGAATCCGCACATTTCCATTGAGTACATAGTCGCTTGCATCCAGCAGATGATCGCCGTTGAGATCGAAATAGCTGTAGTTGAACCGACTGCCGGTCAGAACGTTTACCGCCATGATCCAGCTGGTTCCTCCACCGGTACAGGGGTCACTTGAAGGCGTCATGCTGGTGAAGACGACCGCACCACCACTTAGGGCAGCCTTGGCTATCACTCTTTCTCCGGTAAGCGTTCCTGGCCCGCCGTTTTGTGTCTTCCAGACTAAATCCATGAACCAGCCGGCTTGACCTGAGCCTAGGGTATTGTCGCTGACGGCTCTCGCCCGGTTGGTACCGACCGTGCCCTGAGCGATGATCTGCTGTTCGAGTAACTGATTACGCGTAACAGCCTGGCCCCGGTCGATAATGGCATAGAAACTCTCCAGCCTTGGCCGTGCCGGAATGATGTTGTCGCCAATGCGATAATAACTACCGGTGCCGAAGAGGATGATGGCCTTGCCGTCGGTATTCAATGCCGCTGCCAAAGGGGCGGTGATGGGTTGTGGTACGTTACCGTAGTCCGGACCTGTGGTAGCAGTGAAGAGTGGCGTAGTGGGTGTCTGCCAGTTGTTTGGATCGGTGCTGGAAATATCGAATTTCCAGAGGTTGCCAGCCGTGTCGCCTACATAGAGGGAATCCGCGATGCGGTCATTGTTCAGGTCGACGGCCAGAGGCGCACCCAGGCCTCCCGTGGTGGTCAGGGTGAAAACCTTGATTACCTGGCCGGTACCGGCATCGAGAATCCATACCTTGCCAGAGGTCACGGGGCCATCGCTGAAGCCGCTGGTGACGATGACGCCAAAACTGCCGTTGGGTAGGGCGACGATGGCCGGCTTTTGTACGGGATAATGCATATCAGGTGAGGCGAATTCCCAAAGCACCTTATCCTTATTCATGCCACTGGGATTTGTCACGTCCAAAGCAAAGACGGCATTGCCACCGGCACCCGTCGTTCCGACCAGCAGGGTATGCCAGGCACCGTCGTAATAGGCGTCGGAAGAAGTCGCAGGTCCGTCGACATAATACCTATGGCTATAGTCTTGTCGCGTTAATTGATAAAGATTGCCCAAAATGGCCCGCGGAACATAGGCGAAAAGCTCACTGCCGCCAGAGTCGCCAAGGCTGCCATTGAATATATGCAGCATGCCGTCATTGGCGCCGGCCACCACGATGGGCGCCCGAGTTTTGATTGTTGCTCGGAAGTCTAGGTAGCTATTTCCTGCTTGGCCGGGCAAAAGGTTGTAACCGTAATCCGGCTGGCCGATATAAAGCGGATCGGAGTTAACGATGTCGCCTAAGCGGCTGGCACGGGTGCGCAAGGGGTTCGTGGCAGCTGTTTCAGGGCTACGATCACCTCTCAGGTAATTCAGGCGTCGCTGGCCTTCTGCGTCGTTGACTTGGGTACCGTCACCATTGTTGCGAAGCGCCGCCTTGGCGTCATCATCCAAGGCATTACTCCCAGTCCAAGAGAGGTCGCGCCCGCCTGTTGCGACCAAACTTCCGCTGGCTGGTGCATTGCCGGTGGCGATGTTACGCGTGGAAAAGTCCCGGGCATCCAGCTTCGCGGCTGCGCTCCAGGTAGCGGTTGGACTCAGAGTGCCATCTGCATTGAAAGCCTGGGCGACCAGATCACCGCTCCAGAATTTCGGCTTATAACTCGCCTGGAAGAGTGCCGTACCGGTGTTGAGTTCCGAACTGCTGGCACCGATCGAAGTACTCGTATTACTTGTTTCACTGGCGATCTGGGCAAAGGCTTTTTTCAGGCTGGTAGTCATAGCCTGGGCATCGCTGGCTACGAAGAAGTTATCGGGTCTTTTGTCCCCTGTGGGAAGAATATCGCCACTGGTCCACCAGAGATTGTCGGTGATACTAGCACTGGTAGCAGTGTCAGGAGAAAAGTTCTGTGGGACGCTGAAACCACCATATTTGGCTGCGAGCCAGTATTGGTTTTGGGCTTTGCCCGCGAGCGTTTGGTTTTCCCGAACATCCATCCAATAGGTGGATATGGTCTGATTACCCGATAGGTCTGGCCGTTGATCCCGGGTATGGGCATCGTAGGCGAGGCCGGCGATATAGGCTGAGTTGCCGCGGCCTGTGAAAGGCGTGTTTATGGTGATGCCTTCGAGTGATGCAATTTTCTGAGTAGCGGTTTGCACATTCACCGTGGTGTCCGCCGTCACCTCTGCGGGCCTTGCCGGTTCGCCGCCGGACGAGGTATCGCCTCCCGGCAGATTCTTATCGTCCCAGGTATTGGTATCGCCGATACCGAGGATCACGTTCTTCTGGCAAGAGTAGGTAATGGGATCGTCCCAGCTCGTGACTACCGGGAAACCATCGGCTTGGGCATAGCGGTTGGTGGCATCGCCTGTGAGATTGCTATAGGCGGCGACGTTGCCCTGGTGCTTGAAATAACGGATTGCCGTGTAATAAAGCTCGCTGACTGGGTCGAAACTCTTTAGGTTGCGATAGTCTTTTTGGCTGTCATAGGGCATGGAGCCGAATTTGTTCAGATAGTTGAGGACACCGCTGTTGGTGATTCCCGTGGTGCCCGGAGTACTACTGGCTTCCGCAGGACGTGGATTGAGACTTTGGATACCGGTCTGGGCATTCCATTCCGCATTGGTATTGGTCGTCTGGTCGGGATTCAACGGGCCGATGAAGGTCTGTTTGGCACGTAGTACCCCGCCATCCCTCAGCACATCAGAATCGTTGAGATAGCTGACGACGGAATAGCGCAGCCGATCGGAGTATTGCTGCAGCAGCCCTTCGGGCTTGTAGTTCGATGCCGAATAAGCCTTGCAGTTGCTCTCGAGGCCCACAGCCGGATTACAGACCTGCACCTGGACGCGCACGCGATAGACGCTGTTGGTGTTGGTTGCACCACCTCCCGGGTAATAGTCTCTTCTGAGGCTGTTGCCATCCCATTGGCGAGTATTGTTAGGATCGAGATCGGTCCAGACGCTCGGCCAATTATTGCCATAGCCATAATCTCTGGAGCCACCGCCGCCAATACGGTCATTCCAGTTGGAAAACAGCATGTCGAAACCCTGGCCTTCCAGGCGGACATAGAGATTGTCCCAGGTGGCGGCAAAGGGCGTGGCGCCCGCGATTTCGGAGTGAGGGATAAGCCCTTGATCAGTGCTCAGTCGGTTGCCGGCACTGTTCTGGCCATCATGACGTGCTTTTTGCAGGACCGTGAGGCCTTCGGTGTCCCGAATACGCTCGCCACCGGTCAGAGCACTACGGAAGGGATCGATGGTAGGAGTAGCAGCCCAATTCAGGAAGTTGCCGCTCCACTGCCTGGCGCCATTGCATTGGTGATTGCTGGCTGAGGTCTGGGGCTGGAACCAACTATTGTCTAAGTTGGTACTACCATCGCCAGACTGGGCAGATGGATTGGCGTAGGTGTAGACGTAGCACTTGTTGGAATCGAAATAACCACTATAGGTGTTAGCGGAGCTATAGCTGCCGAGATTGGCTACCGACAGCACAGTAGGCCATTCCACCGAGGGTACCAGAGCCAGACTGCCTGGAATGTTGGCTCCGCTCGCCAAAGGGGTTTGGGATACCGCAGGCTGCGTGGTCGTGGTCGTGGTCGTGGTCGTGGTCGACGGGGTCAGCGTGGCCTGGGCGAACGGGGCCGTGACGCCGCAGGCCAGGATGCCCAGGCTGTAACGGCGAATTCGGGATGCGTAAGAGCTATGCATGGGATTCTCCGAAACCTAACGCCTGAGATAGAGGGTATTGATGGTGACGTTGGAGCTGGGCGCGGGGGTACCGTCCGAGCCGGTGTCCTGCGCAGCACCTTTGCCTGTGCTGACGATCCGGATGACGCTGTTGTCGCTTTGTTCGTCAGCACCGACGCTTGAGCCGGGAGGGCGTACGCGTACTCCCGGCAGTGGCACCAAGGTATAGGTGGTAGGTTGCAAGCCCGTTGGGTTTAACGTAACCGTCTCGGGTGAGGTCATTCCCTGGAGTTGGGTAATAGAACGACTCAGCAATACAGCTTCGGCGGTACGCTGTGCCATTTCCGCCGCCTGGAAGGCTTGGCTTTCATCGCGCAGGTTGCCGGCCATGCGTTCTTCCAGGGTTGTTCCGCGCATGCTTCCCAAGGCCAGCAGGGTCAACAGCAGTAGCATTACCAGGGTGACGATCAAGATCGCGCCGCGCTGGGATGAGGGTGGCGGATTCATGGTAGATGGTTCCGCAGGCTGACGGTCAGGGTGAACACCTGGGCAAGGCGGCCATTAGGGATGGTCACCGAGGCGTTGTTGAAAAGAACTTGCTGATTAGGTGTAACGACGTTGGTAGCACTGCTCACCGCGATCAGGTTGATCCGGGCGGCGACCACGCTCTGCCAGTCGGTGATGGTGCTGGCGTCCTGGTAGGCTTGACCGTTGGCATCCACCTTGATCTGGCCATTGGCATCACCTACGGCATAGCGAATCTGCAGTTGCTGGATGCCTGATACCAATTCTTCCGCGGGCTGGTTCAAGCCGTTGTAGACCTGTCGCCACAGTGACGGTACACCTGTATCTGGATTGTTCTGCAGATAGTAGAGGGCGCTCTGGTAGAGCAGCAGGTGGGCGGTATTCCGGTACGTACGACCGAAACCGGTACTCCCCGCGACAGATACGCGACTGTCAGTGGGACCACTTTGATTCGCGAAAAGAAAACAGGCGCCTGGATCGTCTATGACTAGAAGCCTATTTTGCGCTAGTCCAGTGGCTCGATCTGTAGAGATCTGGGTAACGGTCGCACCGGTAATCTGGGTGCTCACCGGGTCCGCTGTATGCTTGAGCAGAATGACATCGGAGCTGTTGGCGCGGTTGTTAAAGATCGTAGTCAGCCAAGCGGGAGTGTTTGCCGGATTCTGCGTATTACTCGCAGTGCTCCAGCCTTGGATACCCGCACCCAGGTCGTAGCGGATATCGGTTTGGCCGTTGGGTCTGGCGAGACTCGCTGGTAATAAGCTTTCGTCCAGTGGGCTCATGCATTCGCCGTGATAACCCGCATTGCGCAGATCGAAGGCCAGGAACTCCAGCGCGAAACGCCCCGATTCCTGCACCTGGGACAGCGCAGCGTTGGTTTGGTAGGTGCGCTTGGATGACAGGAAAAGCTGCAATACCCCGCCCATGAGCAGTAACCCAAGTAGTAGCGCGATCATCAACTCTATGATGGAAAGACCACGTTGGCGTTGTGCTGAGGCGGCCCTCATAGCTGTGTCCTGTAAGTGAAGCGCTCGAAACTACCGTTGCTGCTGGCAGGACTGCTGCAGCTGTCGTTCGTCGCCGCCACCGCCTGGGCTGATTTAATGGCGGCTCGACGATCGTTCCAGCAGATGGTGACGGTGACGTTGTTGGCATTATCCAGGCTAAGACTACCTGTGCCTTGGGGAAGGCTGAGAGCCAGGGCATTCAGCCAGCCGTTGACGTCCTGCTGGGCAACGGTGCCGGTGACCGCATTGTTACTACTCGAAGTTGGGAAACTGACCGAGTAGCTGCTTCGGTCGGCCAGGGCGGCAACCCGGTTCGCTCGCATGCGATCGACGATGTCATTGGCCAGGATGGTGGCTTGCGAGCGGAAATAGGCACCCTGGTTGCTCTGCACGCTCACCGTCTGCAAGCCGGCCAGGCCGAGCAGGCCGATGGCCAGGATGAGCATGGCGACCAGTACCTCGATGAGGGTGGCGCCGCGTTGTCGTGCAGAACCGGTCATGGGCAACCACCTGCGCCGACTGTGGCATTGCCGGTCGTGCTGATCTGAATGGTACGGCTGCACGTGGGGGAGGTCGTTATGGTGAAGGTTGCCTGGGCGCCACCTGCCAGCGTGGTCAGGCCGTTGCTTTGATAGGTCATGCCCGTACTCGGACCGACGAGGGTGCCGCCACTGATGGGCTCCCAGGTGCGTAATACGGTGTTGCCTTGCATCAGCAGCCAGCCGGACGACCAGTCCGTGCCGTTCACACAAGTGTTGCTGCTCGTAGTGCTACGGCAGAGCACGACGCTGGTCCGCCGCTTGAGGGCCTCGGAGCGCGCGATTTGCAGGGTGCCCAGCAGTTCGTTGCTTAACACTGCCGCACGATTGCTCTGCAGCATGCGGTTAAAAGATGGCGCGGCGATGCTGATCACGATCGCCAGAATGGCGATCGCTACCATCGTTTCGATAAGGGTGAAACCGTACTGGGTACGCATCTTCTGCTTCGCCATGCTGGGATTCGTAGCATGGGGGATTACCAGGCGATGTAGCAGCTGACTACAGACATCCGGTCGAAACAGGAAGGTGTCTGGTACGGTGGTTTAAGCGCAACGGTCGCGCTCACGGAGCGCGGCCGTTTCGATCCTTCCGGCTTTGTTCAGGACGAGTCGCGCACGGGGGACGTTTCCCTGGCAGAGGATGAAACTGCCGTTGAGGGCGTCGGTCGTGCCGTTGTTCAGGAAGGTGAGATGAGGCTGTGCGCGAAAGTTGTTCCAGCGCCAGTGGAAGTCCCTTGGCGGCTGCTCACTGATCAGCAGTGTCGTTTCCTGTGCGGACTGGAGGCCGTCTCGGTCGAGGTCCTCGAAGACGCGGGTGCTGGCTGACCAAACGTTCGATGCTTCGCAAGTGCCTTCTGGTGCATGGCAGATGGAGATGCTGCTTTTCCTGCTGATGGCTGTCGCGCGGGCGAAGCTCACCGTTTCCCTCAGTTGCTGGATGGCAATCTGCTGTCGATTGCGCTGCAGTATTCCACCGAAGGCAGGAACCGCCAGAGAGACGACGATGCCGAGTACACTGAGACAAATGAGTAATTCAAAGAGGCTGACGCCTCGCGAGTCGCGATAGGCCATGGTGACGTCCTTGTGTGGGAGGCGGCCGTCCTGGCCGCCAGCGTCGTTTTGCGTCATGGCGATGGAACAGTCAATTCCCCGGTTGTAGAGGTGTGACGTGAGTTTCGATGTAGCTGTAATAGGGGCCGGTGCCATAGGTCTGTTATCTGCCTATCACCTGTCCTTGAGCGGTCGGCGGGTGGTGGTGGTGGAGCGGGGCGAGCCGGGGAGGGAGGCGTCTTGGGCCGGCGGAGGCATCGTTTCGCCGCTCTATCCGTGGCGCTACCAGCCCGCCGTGACGGCCCTGGCGCATTGGTCGCAGGATTTCTATCCGGTGCTGGGCGAGCGGTTGCGTCAGGAGACCGGGGTGGATCCGGAGGTGGAGGTCACCGGCCTGTATTGGCTGGATCTGGAGGACGAGGCCGAGGCGCTGGACTGGGCGCGGCGTAATGTCAGACCGCTGTCGTCGGTGTCGCTGGACGAGGTACGTAGCCGGGTGCCGGTGTTGGGGCCCGGTTATGCGCGGGCGGTGTTCATGGCCGGGGTGGCCAATGTGCGCAATCCGCGGCTGGTGCGTTCGCTGCGCGAGGCGCTGCTGCGCATGCCCAACGTGACGCTGCTGACCGATGCGCCGGTGACGGGCTTCGTCCGCGACGGGGAGCGGGTCGTGGGGGTGCAGACCGCGCGTGAGACGCTGCAGGCGGAGGCCGTGGTGGTTTGTGCGGGGGCCTGGAGCGGTGAGTTGCTGCGTACGCTGGGGTTGGCGGTGCCGGTGAGTCCGGTTAAGGGGCAGATGCTGCTCTATCGGCAGTCGGTGGGCTATCTGACCAGCATGGTGCTGGCCAAGGGGCGCTACGCCATTCCGCGGCGGGACGGTCATATCCTGATCGGCAGTACCCTGGAGCACTCCGAGTTCGACAAGACGCCGACCGCCCAGGCGCTGGACAGCCTGCGGGCGTCGGCTGCCGAGCTGTTGCCCGATTTGGCTGCTCAGGCACCGGTCGCCCATTGGGCGGGGTTGCGGCCGGGATCACCGGATGGCGTGCCCTTCATCGGTCCGGTGGCGGAGCTGCCTGGGCTCTGGCTCAACTGCGGCCACTATCGCAATGGCCTGGTGCTGGCGCCGGCTTCCTGCCAACTGCTGACCGACCTGCTCACCGAGCGCACGCCGATCATCGATCCGGCGCCCTATGCACCGGCATCGCGCCTGCAACTGAGCTGATCAGTCGATACCGAGCTTCTTCAGGCGGTAGCGCATCGAGCGGAACGACAGGCCCAGGCGTTCCGCTGCGGCGGTGCGGTTCCAGCGCGTCTCTTCGAGTGCCTGCATGATCAGCTGGCGCTCGATGGATTCCAGGTGATCCTCGAGGTTGGCGATATTGGCCAGACTCGCCTCGCCGGCGGCCGTGGCAGCGGGCGCATCGGCCAGGCGCAGGTCGTTCGGGCGGATGACATCGCCTTCGCAGAGGGTGTAGGCGCGTTCCAGCATGTTCTCCAGTTCCCGGACGTTGCCCGGGAAGCGGTAGCTCTTGAGTTTGGCCAGGGCATCCTCACCCAGCGTCGCGGCAGCCAGGCCAGAATCGCGTGCCAGGCGTTCGAGCATGTAGTTGGCCAGCGCGCCGATGTCCTCGCGGCGCTCGCGTAGGGCCGGCACCTGTAGTTCGATGACGTTGAGCCGATAGTAGAGATCCTGGCGGAAGGTGCCGGCCGCCACCTCGGCGGCGAGGTCCTTGTGCGTGGCGCTGAGGATACGGACGTCCAGGCTGATCTCCTGTTGGCTGCCCACCGCGCGCACGGCCTTTTCCTGGATGGCGCGCAACAGCTTGACCTGCATCGGCAGCGGCAGGTCGGCCACCTCGTCGAGGAACAGGGTGCCGCCCTGGGCCGCCTGGAACAGCCCCTGCTTGTCTTCGATGGCGCCGGTGAAGCTGCCTTTGCGATGGCCGAAGAATTCGCTTTCCATCAACTCCGAAGGAATCGCGCCGCAGTTGACCGGCACGAACGGCTTGCCGGCGCGCGGGCCCTGTTCGTGGATCAAGCGGGCCACGCGTTCCTTGCCGCTGCCCGATTCGCCACTGATATAGACCGGTGCCTGGCTGCGGGCGAGTTTGGCGATCTGGGTGCGCAGGGCGCGCATGGGGGGCGATTCGCCCAGTAGTTGGGTTTCGCTGGAGCCGGTTGCTGGCGTGGCGGGGCCGGACAGGCGCAGGGCGGTACCGACCAATTCGCGCAGGCGCGGCAGATCCACGGGTTTGGTGAGGTAGTCGAAGGCGCCGGCTTTCAGCGCCTGCACGGCGGTTTCCAGGCTGCCGAAGGCGGTGATCATGGCCACTGGCAGTTGCGGCAGTCGCTGCTGGATGAAGTTGATCAGTTCGAGGCCCGAGCCATCGGGCAGGCGCATGTCGGTCAGGCAGAGGTCGAAGCTTTCCCGTTCGAGGATGGCACGCGCATCGGCGATGTTCTTGGCGCTGGCGGTATCGAGTTTCATCCGTCCCAGGGTGATTTCCAAGAGTTCGCGGATATCGGGCTCATCGTCGACGATCAGGACTTTCTGTCTGGCCATGCTCAGCTCATTGTGCGGGGATGGGCGAAGGTGATGCGGAAACAGCTGCCGCTCGCCAAGGGATGATAGCCAAGTCTGGCTTGGTTGCTTTCGCAAAGCTCACGGGAAATGTACAACCCCAGGCCGGTGCCCTTGTTCTCCGTGGTGAAGAAAGGTTCGAACAGGTGGTCGAGTTGCTCGGCGGCGACCCCGGGGCCGTCATCGACCACGTCGAGGATGGGCAGGTCGCTGTCCGGTTCGCGGTACACGCTGAGCCAGACCTGACCGGTAACGCTGTAGCGCAGGCCGTTCTGCACCAGGTTGGTGAGGATCTGCCCCAACTGGTGGGGATCCATGTGGGTCTGCAAGGTGCCGGGTTCGGCCTTGACGTGGATCCTCTGGTCGGCGGGCAGGGTAGGGCGCAACTCACCGGCGAACCGATGGGCCCAGTAGCGCAGGTCGATCAGTTGGGGCGCCGATTGGCGCCGCCGCGAAAGTTGCAGGACGTTCTCCACCACCCGGTTCATCCGCTGCGATTGATCCTGGATGATCTGCGCCAGGCGGCGATCCGGAGTGGTCAACTCCTCGGACTCCTGGAGCAGTTGCGCCGCGTGGCTGATGGCGCCCAGCGGGTTGCGGATCTCGTGGGCAATACCGGCGGTGAGGCGGCCGAGGGAGGCGAGCTTGAGTTGTTGCGCCTGTTGGGCAATCCGCGAGACGTCTTCGAGAAAGGTCAGCACGCGCTCACCCTCGCCCTGTTGCAGGCGCGCGAAGGTTGGCTGCAACAACGGACCATTGGCGTAGGCGCGTAACGCTGCCGGGCGGATGCTGGGGTTGCGCTCCCATTCCTCCAGGCGTTGGGCCAGGACGCTACTCAGGGGCGTGATGCTGCCGTCATCGTCCACGCCCAACAGGCGGCGTGCCGCTGGATTGGCGAGCAGCACCTGGTATTCGGCATCGAACACCAGGATGCCGGTACGCATCCGTTCGAGGATGAGAGCGTTCAGCGCTTCCAGCTCGGCTACGGTAGTGGCGCGGGTTTCGGCCAGTGCCTGGCTGTCCAGCAGTCGCCGGACCAGGCCCTGCACCAGCAGCGCCGTGGCGAAGCACAGGGTGCCCAGACCCGCAGCCTGGACGTAGCCACTGCCGCCGTCGCCGCGGCGCAGGTCCAGGTAGATGGTGGCGAGCAGCAAGGCGATCGCGGCCAGGGCGGCGATCAACAGGCCGCGGCGACCTCGGATCAGGACGTTGGACACGCCCACCGTTACCACCAGCAGGCTACCCATGCCGCTGGCGATACCGCCGGCCAGGAAGAACAGGCCACCCAGGGCGATGATGTCGATCAACGCCAGGGTGAAGGCATGTTGGCGTAGCGGTTGGTGACAGACAGCCAATACCGTGTTGGCGGCGAGATAGGCCCAACTGGCCTGGCGGAACAGCTGGCCATCCACGGTGCGCAGCCAGTGCTGGTCCAGGTCGCTGGAGATCAGCAGGACCAGCGCCAGCCCGATGACGATGCGATAGAGGTGATAGAGCCGCAGGACCGCGTCGGCTCTGAGGATATCGGGATCAGTCTCGGCGCTCATGCTGCAACCGGCGATGTTCGGCGCTGCAGTACCAGCGCTGGCTGTCGCCATCGGCCAGGGCGCGGTCCCGGGGCACATGGACCCCGCAATGGGCACAACGCACCATCGGATTGGGCGGCAGCGGGCGGGCCTTGCCGGTAGAGGGCTGCATCTTGCTCCGCCACCAGCGCCGGATCAGCCAAAACAGCGCGCCCAGCAGGACGAGCCACAACAGCAGGCGAAACAGACCCATGGATGATCTCGCTGCGTAAAAGATGAGGGAGTTTAGCAGGGCCGCCAGGTGCTGGGAGATCGCCGTGCGGCTCCGATTGTCCGGCTTCGCTGCATGCTGGAAAATGACCCGATAAACCGGGCTAGGGAGTTTTCATGAGTCAGCTGCTGAATGTCGTGATGGCGCAATTGAACCTCAAGGTGGGCGACATCCATGGCAACGTCGATCGGATCATAGCGGCGGCCGGAGAGGCGCGCGACCAACTAGGCGGCGATCTGATCGTCTTTCCCGAGCTATCGCTGTGTGGCTATCCGCCGGAGGACCTCCTGCTGCGCTCCAGCATGCAGCGTCGCATCGAGCAGGGCTTGCAGCGGATTCGCGCGGAGATCGGCGGCATCCATGTGCTGGTCGGCTTTCCCTGGCTGGAAGAGGGGCGGCGCTACAACGCCTGCGCGGTCTATCGCGACGGCGTGCAACTGGCCTTCTACCGCAAGCAGCAACTGCCCAACTATCGAGTATTTGACGAAAAGCGCTATTTCGAGCCGGGCGATAGCGCGGCGGTGTTCGAATTCAAGGGCGTCCCCATCGGCGTCACCATCTGCGAGGACATCTGGTTCGCCGAGCCCATGGCCAAGGCGCGGGCGGCTGGCGCGCGGCTGATGCTCAACCTCAACGCCTCGCCCTTCCACGGCGGCAAGCAACCGGAGCGTGAAGCCGTGGTGGGCGAGCGGGCCCGCGAAGGTGGCATGGCGGTGGTCTACGTCAACCAGGTGGGTGGCCAGGATGAGCTGGTATTCGACGGCCACTCCTTCGTGGTGGATGCCCAGGGTCAGGTCACCCAAAGGGCGCCGGCCTTCGTCGAGGGCCTTTATACGGTCTCCTTCGATGCTGATCTGAATCCGCTACCTGCCGCTACCGCTCCGATTGCCTCGCTGGAGGCCAGCGTCTACGACGCCCTGGTGCTCGGGGTGCGCGACTACGTGCGCAAGAATGGCTTCAAGGGCGTGGTACTGGGGCTGTCCGGGGGTATCGACTCGGCGTTGGTGCTGGCGGTAGCGGCGGATGCGCTGGGGGCGGAGCAGGTGGAGGCGGTGATGATGCCCTATCACTACACCGCCCAGATGAGCCTGGACGATGCCGAAGCCGAGGCCCGGACCCTAGGCGTGCGCTACAGCGTGCTGCCCATCGCGTCCATGGTCGAGGCCTTCCAGCAGACATTGGCCGGTGAGTTCGCCGGGCTCGGTCGGGACACCACCGAGGAAAATCTGCAGGCGCGTTGCCGTGGCACCCTGCTGATGGCCATTTCCAACAAGAAGGGCTACCTGGTGCTCACCACCGGCAACAAGAGCGAGATGGCAGTCGGCTATGCCACCCTCTATGGCGACATGGCTGGCGGCTTCGACGTGCTCAAGGATGTGCCCAAGACCCTGGTGTTCCGTCTCTGTGAGTATCGCAATCGCGCCGGCGAGGTGATTCCCCAGCGGGTGATCGATCGGCCGCCGTCCGCCGAGCTGTCGCCCGACCAGAAGGACGAGGACTCGCTGCCGCCCTATCCGGTACTCGACGAGATCCTGCGCCTGTACGTCGAGCAGGACCTGTCGGCGGTGGATATCGTCGCCGCCGGTTTCGACGAGGAGGTAGTGCGCAAGGTGCTGCGCCTGGTGGATCTCAACGAATACAAGCGGCGGCAGGCGGCGGTTGGCGCCCGGGTGACCCAGCGCGGTTTCGGCCGGGACCGGCGCTATCCGATCACCTCGGGCTGGCGGATCGGCGACTAGGTTGCCCGGCACCGGATCCCTGCGATCCGGTGCCAGAATTGGCGCTATCCATGGCGGGCAATAAAAAAGGGGAAGCCACCTGGCTTCCCCTTTTTCATGTCCAGCGCTGGATCAGTCGAACAGACCAAAGGTCAGGCGGCTGAACCAGGAGCGCTTGACCGGTGCGGGTGTCGCACCGCCAGCCTTCTCAGCCTCGGCCGGGTCGACGATACGCAGCTCGGGCGCCAGGTTGTCACGCTCTTCCTGGTACTTGCGTTGGATGTCCTGGCTGGCACGGGTCTCGCCGGGCGGCAGCGGATCGCTTGGGCGATCGATCAGGCCCAGGGTTGCGCGGGTCAGCCAGGAGCGCTGCTGGTCCTTGTCGTCGGGTTCGCGCAGCTGGAACTCGCCATTCTTCAGGCTGACGTTGTTCGGATAGTTCAGCTTCAGGGTTTCCAGGCTGGACGCGGCCAGTTCGTTGAGCCCCATGTGCTGATAGGCCTCGACCATCAGGGCCAGGCCATCACCCACGGACGGGGTGTCCTGGAAGTTTTCCACCACGTAGCGACCGCGGTTGGCAGCGGCCACGTAGGCCTTGCGGGTCAGGTAGTAGTGACCGACATGGATGTCGTAGGCCGCCAGCAGGTTGCGCAGGTAGATCATGCGCGCCTTGGCATCAGGGGCATAACGGCTGTTGGGGAAGCGGCTGGTGAACTGGGCGAAGTCGTTGAAGGAATCGCGCGAGGCACCCGGATCACGCTTGGTCATGTCCAGCGGCAGGAAGCGCGCCAGCAGGCCACGGTCCTGGTCGAAGGAGGACACGCCCTTCATGTAGTAGGCGTAGTCGACATTGGGATGCTGCGGATGCAGACGGATGAAACGATCCGCTTCCGTGCGCGCCGCCTCGGGCTCGCCATTCTTGTAGTTGGCGTAGATCAGCTCGAGCTGGGCCTGTTCGGCATAGCGACCGAAGGGGTACCGCGACTCCAGGGCCTTCAGCTTGCTGATGGCGTCGGTGTAGCTGCTGTTGGCGATATCGCGCTGGGCCTGGCTGTAGAGCTCGCCTTCCGGCATGTTCTCCGGAACCTCGGGCGCTTTCGAGGAGCAGGCGGCGGTGAGGACTAGGCTGGTGACCAGCAGCAGGTGCTTCAATTGCATGGCGGCTTGGATTCCCCGAAACGGTCGGCGGTGCAGGGATGAGGGCGGAGAGCTCTCACCTAGCCTGTGACGGGGCCGGAACCGTCCTGTTATGATGATCGACCCGGAGTGCCGGGGCAAAAAAGTCGCCGTATTTAACCACAGGGTCGGGCCGATTCCAAAAGCCCTGCCATTGCCCGCGCAGATCCATGTCCGAATCCATCGTTCTCAATGCCGAAGTCCCCTCCGAACTCGGTGGCCAGCGCCTCGACCAGGTCGCTGCCCAGCTGTTCGCCGAACACTCCCGCTCGCGTCTCGCCGCCTGGATCAAGGACGGCAGCCTGACCGTCGACGGCGCGGTGCTGCGTCCGCGCGATACCGTGCACGGCGGTGCCCAGCTGGCGCTGCGCGCCGAGCGCGAAGCCCAGGGTGAGTGGGTGGCCCAGGATATCGAGCTGGACATCGTCTACGAGGACGATCACCTGCTGGTGCTCGACAAGCCGGCCGGGCTGGTGGTCCACCCGGCCGCCGGCCACGCCGACGGCACCCTGCTCAATGCCCTGTTGCATCATGTGCCGGGGCTGGAACACGTGCCGCGCGCCGGTATCGTCCATCGCCTGGACAAGGACACCACCGGCCTCATGGTGGTGGCCAAGACCCTGGAAGCCCATACCAACCTGGTGGCCCAGTTGCAGGCCCGCTCGGTGAGCCGCATCTACGAAGCCATCGTCGCCGGGGTGATCGTCGCGGGTGGCACGGTCAATGCGCCCATCGGCCGCCATTCCCAGCGGCGCCAGCAGATGGCGGTGATCGCCGGCGGCAAGCCCGCGATCAGTCACTATCGGGTGCTGGAGCGCTTCCGCGCCTACACCCATACCCGCGTCAAACTGGAGACCGGGCGGACCCACCAGATCCGCGTGCACATGACCCATGTCGGTTTTCCGCTGGTGGGCGATCCGGTCTACGGCGGTCGTTTCAAGATTCCGCCGGCGACCAACCCGACCCTGATCAAGACCCTGCGCGAATTCCCGCGCCAGGCGTTGCACGCGCGCTTTCTCGAGCTGGATCATCCGGAGACCGGTGAGCGCCTGCGCTGGGAGTCACCGTTGCCGGAAGACCTGGTCTGGCTGCTGGATCTGCTGCGCCAGGATCGGGAGTCCTTCGAGTGAGTGGCGCCGACTGGCTGCGGCCTGACTGGCCGGCGCCGGTCGGCGTCCAGGCCTGCGTCACCACTCGGGCGGGTGGTGTCAGTCAGCCTCCTTTCGCCAGCTTCAATCTGGGTGCCCATGTCGGTGACGATCCGGCCGCGGTCGCCGAGAATCGTCGGCGCCTGGGTGAATCCCTGGGCTGCCAGCCGGCGTGGCTGGAGCAGGTGCATGGCACCGCGGTGGTCGAGGCCGATCCCACCCAGGTGCTGCGCGCCGATGCGGCCTGGACGTCGACGCCGGGTATCGCCGTGACCATGATGACCGCGGATTGCCTGCCGGCCCTGTTCTCCCGCCGCGATGGCTCCCGGGTCGCGGCAGCCCATGCCGGCTGGCGCGGTCTTGCCGGTGGCGTTCTGGAAGCCGCTGCGGCCAGCCTGGCCGTGGCACCCGCCGAGGTGCTGGTCTGGCTGGGGCCGGCCATCGGTCCGGCTAGTTTCGAGGTCGGCGCTGAAGTGCGCGAGGCCTTCATCGCCCAGCACGTCGAAGCCGAGTCCTGCTTCGTGGCGTGGGAAGAAGGCAAGTACCTGGGTGACCTCTATGCCCTGGCCCGCTTGCGCCTCGCCGCCCAGGGCATCACGGCGGTGTACGGTGGCGGTCTGGATACCTTCGCCGATCAAGAGCGCTTCTTCTCCTATCGGCGTTCCGCACGAACCGGACGTTTCGCCAGCCTGATCTGGATCAAGCCCTGACGTCTTTTCCGACATGGCGCATGCGCCATGCTTGAATCGTTGCTCATCGCCCCTATCTAAAGGTCATTCCCGCGGGTAATCGAAAGCGCCTTCTGCCGCGCTGTCCCGCGTCTCAGATAGGACCTTACCCATGCGTATAGACCGTTTCACCAGCAAACTGCAGCTCGCCCTGGCGGATGCCCAGTCCCTGGCCGTCGGCCATGATCATCCGGCCATCGAGCCGCTGCACCTGTTCTCCGCCTTGCTCGACCAGCAGGGCGGCTCCATTCCCCCGCTGCTGCGCCAGGTTGGTTTCGATCTGGCCAGCCTGCGCAAGACCCTGGCCGAAGAGCTGGACAAGCTACCCAAGATCCAGAATCCCACGGGTGATGTGAATCTCTCCCAGGACCTGGCGCGCCTGCTCAATCAGGCCGATCGCCTGGCTCAGCAGAAGGGCGACCAGTTCATCTCCAGTGAATTAGTACTGCTCGCCGCCATGGACGAGAACACCCGGCTCGGCAAGTTGCTGCTGGGGCAGGGCGTCTCGCGCAAGGCGCTGGAGAATGCCATCAACAACCTGCGTGGCGGCGAGGCGGTCAACGATCCCAATGCCGAAGACAGCCGCAAGGCCCTGGACAAGTTCACCGTCGACCTCACCAAGCGCGCCGAGGACGGCAAGCTCGACCCGGTGATCGGCCGTGACGACGAGATCCGTCGCACCATCCAGGTCCTGCAACGGCGCACCAAGAACAACCCGGTGCTGATCGGCGAGCCCGGCGTCGGCAAGACCGCCATCGCCGAGGGGCTGGCCCAGCGCATCATCAATGGCGAAGTGCCGGACGGCCTCAAGGACAAGCGCCTGCTGGCCCTGGACATGGGCGCCCTGATCGCCGGTGCCAAGTTCCGTGGCGAGTTCGAGGAACGCCTCAAGGGCGTACTCAACGAACTGGCCAAGCAGGAAGGACGCGTCATCCTGTTCATCGACGAACTGCACACCATGGTCGGCGCCGGCAAGGCCGAGGGCGCCATGGACGCCGGCAACATGCTCAAGCCGGCCCTGGCTCGTGGCGAGCTGCATTGCGTAGGCGCCACCACCCTCGACGAGTACCGCCAGTACATCGAGAAGGACGCGGCCCTGGAGCGGCGTTTCCAGAAGGTGCTGGTGGACGAGCCGAGCGAAGAGGACACCATCGCCATCCTGCGGGGCCTCAAGGAGCGCTACGAGGTGCACCACAAGGTGGCCATCACCGACGGTGCCATCATCGCGGCGGCCAAACTATCCCATCGCTATATCACCGATCGTCAGTTGCCGGACAAGGCCATCGACCTGATCGACGAGGCTGCCAGCCGCATCCGTATGGAGATCGACTCCAAGCCTGAGGCTCTGGATCGCCTGGATCGCCGCCTGATCCAGCTCAAGGTGGAGCGTCAGGCACTGAAGAAGGAAGAGGACGAGGCCGCGCGCAAGCGCCTGGAAAAGCTCGACGAGGACATTGCCCGTCTCGAACAGGAATACGCCGACCTGGAAGAGGTGTGGAAGGCCGAGAAGGCCGAGGTGCAGGATTCGGCCCAGCTGCAACAGCGTATCGAGCAGGCACGTACGGAGCTGGAAGCCGCCCGCCGCAAGGGCGACCTCAACCGCATGGCCGAGCTGCAGTACGGCACCATTCCCGATCTGGAGCGCAGCCTGCAGATGGTCGACCAGCACGAGAAGCCGGCCAACCAGCTCCTGCGCAACAAGGTCACCGAGGACGAAATCGCCGAAGTGGTCTCCAAGTGGACCGGCATCCCGGTGAGCAAGATGCTCGAAGGGGAGCGCGACAAGCTGCTGCGTATGGAAGAGGCCCTGCACAACCGCGTGATCGGCCAGGATGAGGCGGTCACCGCCGTGGCCAATGCCGTGCGCCGTTCGCGGGCGGGGCTGTCCGATCCGAATCGCCCCAGCGGTTCCTTCCTCTTCCTCGGCCCGACCGGGGTGGGCAAGACCGAGCTGTGCAAGTCGTTGGCGGAGTTCCTCTTCGACACCGAGGACGCCATGATCCGTATCGACATGTCCGAGTTCATGGAGAAACACTCCGTGGCCCGGTTGATCGGCGCGCCGCCCGGCTACGTCGGCTACGAGGAGGGCGGCTACCTGACCGAGGCCGTGCGGCGCAAACCCTATTCAGTGGTTTTGCTGGACGAGGTGGAAAAGGCGCATCCCGACGTCTTCAACATCCTCCTGCAGGTGCTGGACGACGGTCGTCTGACCGACAGCCAGGGGCGGACCGTGGACTTCCGCAACGCGGTGATCGTCATGACCTCCAACCTGGGGTCGGCGCAGATCCAGGAACTGGTCGACGACCATGACGCCCAGCGCGCGGCGGTGATGGATGCGGTGGCCAGTCATTTCCGCCCCGAGTTCATCAACCGGATCGACGAGGTAGTGGTGTTCGAGCCCCTGGGCCGCGAACAGATCGCTGGCATCGCCGAGATCCAGCTGCACCACCTGCGTCAGCGCCTTGCTGAGCGCGACCTGCAACTGGAGCTGACGCCGGAAGCCCTGGACAAGCTGGTGGCGGTTGGTTACGACCCGGTCTATGGCGCGCGCCCGCTCAAGCGTGCCATCCAGCGCTGGATCGAGAACCCGCTGGCCCAGCGCATCCTCTCCGGTGCCTTCGCACCCGGCAGCCGCATTCAGGGCAGGGTGGAGGACGACGAGATCGTCTTCGCCTAGGAAAAGGCCGGGCGACCCCAGGGTCGCCCGGCTTTCCACATAAATTTGTGAAAAAACAGCAGGCTAGGTGTTGACGTCTGTTTCTACTTCCGTAAAATGGCGCACCTCACTTACGGCAAAGCCCGAAAGGCAGTGACGTAAGAGGGGTTGGAAGATCAAAATTCCGCGATAGCTCAGTCGGTAGAGCAAATGACTGTTAATCATTGGGTCCCTGGTTCGAGTCCAGGTCGCGGAGCCACTTCCATTCTCGGGGTATAGCGCAGCCCGGTAGCGCGCCTGCTTTGGGAGCAGGATGTCGGGAGTTCGAATCCCCCTACCCCGACCATATTTGGGTCGTTAGCTCAGTCGGTAGAGCAGTTGGCTTTTAACCAATTGGTCGTAGGTTCGAATCCTACACGACCCACCATATCCACCAGAAACCCTCCGCAAGGAGGGTTTTTGCGTTTCTGGGCGTTGGATTTCATATCCTGACGTCTTCCAGGCTTCCCTGTCCGAGGATGAATCTTTCGCTGGTCGGTACCTGTTTCCTGGCATCCCGTCCCACTGAAGTCCAGGGCGCTCTTTTTTATCTATGTTTCTGATCCTGGCCTAACGAGATTCCGCTCTATTTCGCTCCTTTGCGTCGAACGCCTTGATTCATGCGTCTTCCAGCGCTTAGCGAGGCGATATTCGGTAGTAATGACAGCCGTACGCCTGACTACTATCAAGTGAGGAATCAAGTTTCAGGGCGGTGCGGATGCAGTCTAAACACCTCTCGGGTTTCACTCTTATCGAGGTTCTGGTCGTCGTCGCCTTGCTGGGGATCGTCACTGCCTTGGCTGCGCCAGGTTTTGCCAGTTTGATCCGGAGCAATCGAGTGCAGGCTGCGGCAGGGGAGTTGCAGCGTGCGCTCTACT
The DNA here is from genome assembly GCF_006384975.1 of Pseudomonas oryzihabitans. NCBI lineage: Bacteria > Pseudomonadati > Pseudomonadota > Gammaproteobacteria > Pseudomonadales > Pseudomonadaceae > Pseudomonas > Pseudomonas oryzihabitans. Next base: position 2,584,972 of record NZ_CP021645.1, on the reverse strand, counting down.
ACGCGCGCAGTGAAGCCATGAGCCGGGGGGTGAATGTCATCGTCACCACTGATCCGGAAGACGCTAACGGCTGGACGGGCGCGCTCAAGATCAGTACCGCCAAGACCGTGGTCCTGCCCAATGCCGAAGTATTGCGGCAGTACGCCGGTGGCCTGGGGAATGGCGTCAACGGTACCGGCGCCCTGGGCGGCAGTCCCCTGACCAGTCTGACCTTCCAACCCAATGGCAGTCTGCGAATGAATTCGGAAGCCATCATTCGCATCTGCGCCACCAATGCCCTGACGCCCGGCAAGCAGTTCACGCTCAGCGTGGGTGGGGTCCTGAGTGTGACGGACTATGTGCCCACCCAGGCCAGCGCCGTGGGGTGCAGCTAGATGAAGCTCCGGCAGAAGGCCTTCAGCATGATCGAGGTGCTGGTCAGTCTGGTGATCATCTGCATCGGTGTGCTCGGCATGGTGGCCTTGCAGACCCGCAGCGTGGCGCTGTCCCAGGACTCGGTGCAGCGCAGCAACGCCATGGTGCTGGCCAACGATCTGCTCGAACTGATGCGCAGCAATCGCGATCAGGTGCTGGCGAGCGACAAGGTCAAGCCCGATGGCAGCTACGCCAAGCAACCAGGGCGCAGCTTCCAGGTGAAGGCGCTCGATGCCGGCAAGACCTGCCTGACCCGGGATCGCTCGGCCGGCGGCGAGACGGTGGCGGGCCAGGACCTTGGTTGCTGGCTGAGCCAGGTGAAGGCGCTGTTGCCGGTGACGGACGCCCTGATCACCAGCAGTTTCGCGGTCTGCCCTGCATCGGGCATACCGCCGCTACCGGCCAGCGATGCGTCAGGCAACACCACGCCGCTCAGCGCCTGCGAGAACGCCGCGCGCGCGACGATCATGGTGGTGATCGCCTGGCAGGACGCCAGCAATGATCCGGTGAACTGCCCCAAGGGCGTTTGCTACTACGCCCTGCGCTCGGAGTTGTGAGTCATGAAGGCTTGGCGTCGACAGGGTGACAAACAGAAGGGTTTCTCCCTCATCGAGATGATGATCGCCCTGACCGTGGGTACCTTTCTGGTACTGGGCGTCTCGCAGATCTACATCGACAACAAGCGCAGCTTTCTTTTCCAGCAGGGTCAGACCGGCAACAGAAACAACGCCCAATTGACCCTGCAGATACTCGACCGGCAACTGGCGCGGACCGGCTTTCGCGCCGATATCCGCTACCAAGGCACCTTGCGGGCGGCCTTTCCGGCGGTCAGTGCCGTGGCGGATACCGATGGCGTGAGCTGTCCGGCATTCAACGCCGGGGTCACCTTCGCTGCCACCACGGATAGCGTCAATGCGCCCACGGGAGTCTGCATTCGCTATCAGGGTGGGCTGGACGGCAAGGATCTGGACTGCCTGGGCAGCGCCATCCCGCGGGTGAATCTCAATACCGGGGGCAACGTCCTGCTCAAGCTACGCTACCTCGCCGGTGCCACGCCGGGCACGGGTACCCTGAGCTGTACCGTCTGGAGCGAGCGGAACGGCGCCCTGACCCGCAAGGGGAGTGGGATACTGGTGCAGGGACTGCGCGACTTTCGCTGGTCCATTCCGCCGAGCGCGGATTCGCCTGCGGTGCGCTATGCCGCGCTGCTCAGTACCAGCGAGGCGTTACCGAGCGATGTGGCGAGCAATGCGGTGGCCAATTGGAAGACGCTCACTGGCCAGCAGCTCGACGATACCGGTCGACCCATGCAGATGCTGCAGAGCACCGTCACCCTGAGGAATCTTGCCTTATGAGGACCCGCCTCGGCAGCGGCCAGCGTGGCGCTACGCTCTTGGTCGCCTTGGTGATGTTACTGCTGCTCTCGCTGCTGGCGGCGTCCAGCATGCGCCAGACCTTGTTGCAGGCGCGTAGCGGAGGTGCAGCGATGGAGAATACCCAAGCCTTCAATGCTGCCGAAGCGGCGCTACGCGAGGGCGAGCGACGGCTGATGGCCCTCAGTCGACAGCCGACCTTCACCGCGTTCAGTGCTGGATTCGCCAGCTGTACCGAAAGCGTATCCCTCATCCGGAGCGCCTTCGCCAAGCCTCCCAGTGGCGATCTGTGCATCCTGACCAAGGGCAACGATCTGGCTACCAGCGCCCTGACGCAGACTTGGGCGGCGACGGCGCTGCAGGCCACCGGCATGACGGCCACCTCGCGGTCGGTGGCCTATCGCGGCTCCGATGGCGGCTCGACCTTCACCCGGACACCACGCTGGGTGGTCACCGCCATCGGCAGCAACTCCGTCGATGTCTCCGCGCCTGCCACCACTCTGTTCCGGGTGACCGCTGTCGCCCAGGATCGTGGCGGACGCTTTCCCGTGATCCTGCAGAGCGTCGTCTCCCTGGAGGTGCCATGAGTCGAGCCGCGCTAGGTATGGCGTCTCTGGCCCTGCTGTCCGCCATGGCCACGCCAGGCGTTCAGGCCGCGGCCCTGAATCTCAGCCAGCAGCCGCTGTTTCTGACCAACAGCGTCGGTCCCAATCTGTTCGTCACCCTGGACAACTCCACCAGCATGCAGATGGCGGTGGTGCCGGATGCTTCGAATACGGACGCCATCCGTCCCACCCGTCGCGCCAAGTCGGCGGCTTTCAACAGCCTTTACTACAACCCGGCGATTACCTATCCGGCACCCTATGCGGTGAGCTACAGCAGTACCGGTGGATTGACCCGTACCCGGCTGACTACCAGCTTCACCAGTGCCTATGTCAACGGCTATCGGCCTGGATTGGGGAGTGTCAATCTGGCCAGTGACTACCGGGTGAGCTGGAGCTACAACCCCAATCTAGTCACCACCGATCCCAATGTGGCGCGCGGCAGTACCTACGGGAATCCGGGACTGCAGAACAACAGTCCGAGCATGCTGGCGGAGAATCCATCACAGGATTTCCAAAGTGCCGGCACCTACCAGGGTACCAGTCGTACCTATGGCCGTTTGACCCTGCTGGACATCCTGCTGGGCGCAGGCTTTACCGAAACCATCAATGGTGCCCAGGTCTCCATCAGCGACTCGTCCCTACTCGGTTGGTTGTTGGGGAACCAGCCGCTGAACGGAGGGTGCACGGCGACCATCGCCAACACCGCATCCGTCACCTACAGCAACGTCACCTGCACGCGTAACGTGAACTACGGTGTGGGTGGCTTATTTTCGTCGGTGACCTACACCATCACGGCCAACACCAATACCTTGGCTGCCAACGTGGGCGTCCCGGCCTACTACTATCTCTACGACACCACCCTGGCCACCTGTATCCCGGCCTCTTTGCAGACCGACGGCTGCTATCGTCGCGTGCTGGTCAGCGCCTCCTCGGGTCCCAACGGTACGGACGAGCGGCAGAACTTCGCCAACTGGTATTCCTTCTATCGCAGCCGTGCCTTGTCCGCGCAGACGGCGACCAACCTGGCGCTGGCGGATGCGTCCGAGAACATCCGGGTCGGCTGGCAGGCCTTGGGCACCAACGACAGTTGCGTCCTGGTCACAGCCAACGCCAACTGCCGTGGCATCAGCAACGCGAGTTCGACGACCTACGACAATCGTCTGCGGCCTTTCACGGGCGCCCATCGGGCAGCCTTCTTCACCTGGCTGGGGGATGTCTATTACAACCAGAGCACGCCTCTGCTACAGGCTGTCGCCCGGGTGGGAGAACTGCTCAAGGTGACCGGCAACGACAGCCCCTATGCCTATCAGCCGGGCACTAGCGAGACGCCGGTCTACGGTTGCCGTGCCAGTTATAGCCTGGTGGTCACCGACGGCATTTGGAATGCGGCCCTGAATTCGGGCAACTTCGATGGGAGCTCGGCCACCTTGCCAGACGGCCAGCAGTATTCGCCCCAGGCCCCCTTCCAGGACAGTACGGCCAACACTCTGGCTGACCTCGCCTTCCTTTATTGGCGCAACGATGCCCAGCCCAATCTGAACAACAGGGTGCCGCCCTACAACACCGTCACCAGCGATGAGGTCCAGGGCACCCGGACACTGGCACCCTACTGGAATCCCCGCAACGATCCGGCTACCTGGCAGCACCTCACGGGGTTCTATGTCGGGATAGGTCTGAGCAGTGCCCTGGTCAATCCGGCCTGGGGGGGCGACACCTTCGCTGGCGGCTATAGCGGTTTGGCGGCGGGCACCACCTCCTGGCCGGTGGCCGGCGCGGACAATTCCGTCAACCAGAACAATGTCTATGATCTCTGGCACGCGGCCCTCAACTCGCGTGGCGAGTTCTTCAGTGCGGAAGACGCCAGCGATCTCATCACCTCGCTGAGTTCGGTGATCACCCGTATCACCCAATCCACCAGCGTGGGCGCCAGCCAGACCGTCTCGCCCACCCAGGAGGGTGACAGCACTTCGCTCTATACCTATGAGCCATCTTTCTCCAGCACCGATTGGAGCGGCGATCTCATCAAGTACCAGCGCACCGCGACCACCCGGACGCGTCTCTGGAGCGCGGGTCAGTTACTCGACAACCGTTTCACCTCGGGCAATAACGCCTACTCCGGGCGCAAGATCTACCTGGCCAGTCGCGGCGCGCTCACCGACTTCACCTGGGCCAATCTGACCGCGACCCAACAGGCCAGCCTCAATCGCACCTCCGCCGGTGCCACCGACACCCACGGCAGCCGCCGCGTCGATTACCTACGCGGTGATCGCAGCCTGGAAGCGCCCGGTACGACGCCTTCTTTCCGCCCGCGTAACCATATCCTTGGCGATATCGTGAATTCCTCGCCCGTGGTGGTGGCGGCACCTACCCAGCCCATCGCCCTGATGAACGCCACGGTCGGCGATAACTCCTACGCCACCTTTCGTACCGCCAACCTGAATCGCGAGCGGCGCATCTATGTCGGTGCCAACGACGGCATGCTGCATGCCTTCAATGATCAGGGGCAGGAAGTCTTCGCCTTCGTGCCGAGCGCCGTGATCGGCAACCTGAACCGGCTCACCGATCGCGGCTACGCCGGGGGTGGTCATCAGTCCTACGTCGATAACACCCCGGTCGTGGGCGATGTCTATATGGGTGGCGCCTGGCGAACTGTCCTGGTGGGTACCCTGCGCGGGGGAGGGCAGGGGATCTTCGCTTTGGACATCACCAATCCGAATGCGCCGGTACTGCTCTGGGAGAAATCCGCGAGCGATCCCGACTATGCGGACCTGGGCTTCACCTATGCCCGTCCCGTCATCGCCCGGCTGCACACGGGTGGCTGGGGTGTGGTGATGAGCAACGGGTACAACAGCGCCCGGGACAACGCCGTGCTCTACGTGATGAATATGGCCGATGGCAGTCTGATCAAAGCCTTGCCGGCCAGCGACAATGTCGCCACGCCCAACGGCTTGAGTTCGCCATTCGTGGCCGATATCGACGGTGACCTGGTCGCCGATTACGCCTACGCCGGTGACCTGCACGGCAATCTCTGGCGCTTTGATCTGATCGGCACCTCTCTGACTGCCGTGGCCGCAGCGGACAATTTTCGCGTCGCCTTCGGCGGACGACCGCTCTATACCGCCCAGGCCAGCAGCGTGGCGCCTGGCACCACCAATCTGGTCCAGCCGATCACGGCGAGTCCCGCGGTAATCGCTCATCCGAGTGGCGTCGGCCATCTGGTGATCTTCGGTACCGGCAAATATCTGGAAGCCAGCGATGCCATCGCCAACCCCAACAAGGCCATGACCCTCTACGGTATCTGGGACCGCCAGACCGATGGTTCGGCCGCTGGCAGCACGCCAACGCTGACGATCGCCAACCTCCAGCAACAAACCCTGGGCACCGATCAGTCGATCAACTACAGAGGTACCAGCGGTGCCAGTGTCAGTAGCACGGCCAATACCGTCTCCACCACCTCGGTGAACTGGTACGACCCGGCAACGGCGGCCAACGGCAAGCAGGGTTGGTATCTCAATCTGCCCTTGAACGGTGAATTGGTGGTCAACAAGCCCCAACTGTTCAGCGGCACCCTGCTGATGAGTTCGCTGGTGCCCAGCACCGATGCCTGCGCCAGCGGTGTCACGACCTACCTCTATGCCCTGGACCCCTACACGGGCGGCAACAACAGCGGCCTGTTCAACCTCGGCCTGGACACGGTCTATGGTCGTATCCAGATGGATGGGCTGTTGGGCGGCATCGTGCCGTTCGTCTATGGCGATGGCAGCTTCAGCATGGAGGGCACCCTGGCCGATGCCGCGCTCTACGGCAGCGACGGTAAATCCCCCGACGCCAGTCTGGGCGGTGAGCTACCCGCCAGCCGCCGGCAGACCTGGAGGGTCATCACCAATCAGGATTGACCCGCTTTCGTTGACGAGCGCCCATGAAAAAGCCCGGCACCAGGCCGGGCTGTTTCAGCGAACTTCGTCTCAGCGCGCGTAGGTCAACAGCACATCGCCCGGGATCTGGAAGTCCACCGACATCATCACGGAAAGGGCCGTGATGGCGATGATGGAGAACCCGAACAGCTTGCGTGCCCACTGCACGTCGTTCTCGGCTTGGTAGCCCATGAACGCCAGACGCAACCACCAGGCACCGATCACGGCGGCCACTGCCAGATAGACATAGCCGGCGTAGCCGAGCACGGTCAGCAGCAGGGTGGCGGCCAGGAAGGCCACGGTGTACCAGACGATATGGCGCTTGGTCACCGAGATACCCTTGGCCACCGGCAAGACCGGAATCGAGGCCGCGGTGTAGTCCTTGAGACGGAAGATGGCGATGGCGTAGGAGTGCGGCATCTGCCAGAGGCAGAAGATCAGCAGCAGCACCGCGGCGCCGCTGTCGAACTGGCCGCTGGCGGCGCAGTAACCGATCACCGGCGGCGCGGCACCCGAGAGGCTGCCGACCAGGGTGCCGTACACCGAGGTGCGTTTCAGCCACAGGCTGTAGAGCCCCACGTACACCACGAAACCCATCACCGCGAAGGCGGTGGCGACCAGATTGGTTGCCCCGTACAGCAGCCCTACCCCGGCCAGGCCGAGGAGGGTGGCATAGGCCAGCGCCACCTTCGAGGAGATCGTGCCCTGGACCAGGGCGCGATTACGGGTTCTTTCCATCTTCTGATCGATGTCCATGTCGATCACGTTGTTGAACACACAGCCGGAAGCAATGACCAACGACACCCCGATAGCCGTCGCCAGCAGCAACAGCGGGTCGATGCTCCCTTTGGAAGCCAGGAAGAACCCGCCGGCAACCGAGATCAGGTTGCCGAAGATGATGCCCGGCTTCGTCACGAGAAGGTACTTCTTGATCATCACGTCGGCCCGGTTCAGTGGATCATCATGTTGTGGTGCATGTGGTACATGATCCACAGGGATCCCACCACCACAATACCGACGATGACCACGGTGAAACCAAAGGAGATCACGTTCCAACGCTGCTCTTCGGAGGTGTTCAGGTGCAGGAAGAAGTACAGGTGCACCAGCAACTGAACCACCGCCATGATCACCACGATCGCCAGGGTCGCGCCCTTGGAGAAGGTGGGGAACATCACCAGGCCGAAGGGAATGACCGTCAGGATGACCGACAGGATGAAGCCGACCATGTAGCTCTTGAAAGTGCCATGGCTCTCGGCGGTGTGCCCGTGGGCGTTATGGTCGTGCGCCATTACAGCACCCCCATCAGATAGACGATGGTGAAGACGAAGATCCAGATGATGTCCAGGAAGTGCCAGAACAGACTCAGGCACGACAGGCGGGTCACGTTGGTGGTGGTCAGACCCTTGGAAGAGATCTGCAGCATCAACACGATCATCCAGATCAGCCCCGAGCTCACGTGCAGACCGTGAGTACCGACTAGCGCGAAGAACGCGGACAGGAAGGCGCTACGATCCGGGCCATAACCCTCGTGGATCAGATGGTTGAATTCATAGAGTTCCATGCCGATGAAGCCGGCACCGAACAGCCAGGTAACCGCCAGCCAACCGAGTACACCACCCTTGCTGCCATGATGCTGAGCAATCATGGCAAAGCCGTAGGTGATACTGGAGAACAGCAGCAGGAAGGTTTCCACCAGTACGAACGGCAGTTCGAAGATGTCCTTCTGGGAGGGGCCATCGGCATGGGCCCCGCTCAGCACTGCATAGGTCGCGAACAGCGTCCCGAACAGAATGCAGTCGGTCATCAGGTAGGACCAGAAGCCGAACGTCTTCATCGATCCGGCGTCGTGGTGCCCATGCTCCTCGGCATGGGCTACTTCGTTATGCATAACTTGATTCGCCATTGGATTAGGCCTGCTTCAATTTCGCCAGGGACTGAATGCGTGCGGTTTCGATGCGCGCCACTTCTTCCGCTGGTACGTAGTAGTCGACATCGTCGTCGTAGCTGCGGATCACCGCGGTGACGATGCTGCCCACGAAGCTGGCGATGGCCAGCCACCAGATGTGCCAGATCAAGGCGAAGCCAAGGATCAGGGCGAACAGGCTGATCACGATGCCGGCGGCGGTATTGCGCGGCATGTGGATCTGCTTGTAGTCCGCATCCTTCTTCTCGGTGATGCCTTTTTCCTTCATGCCCCAGTAGGCGTCGATGTCGTGCACTTCCGGCACTTCAGCGAAGTTGTAGAAGGGCGGCGGCGAGGAGGTCGACCATTCCAGGGTACGGCCATCCCACGGATCGCCAGTCACGTCCACGTTTTCCGGCAGATTGCGGTCGCGGATACTGACGTAGAACATCCACAGCTGGCTCAGGATACCGATGGCGATGATGCCGGCGCCGATGGCGGCGGTGATCAGGAAGGGGTGCCAATCGGGGTTGTCGTAATGGTTCAGACGACGGGTCATGCCCATGAAGCCCAGCATGTACAGCGGCATGAAGGCGACATAGAAACCGATCAACCAGCACCAGAAGGCCTGCTTGTTCAGTCGCTCGTTCAGCTTGAAGCCGAACACCTTCGGGAACCAGTAGATCATGCCAGCGAAGTAGCCGAACACGGCGCCGCCGATGATCACGTTGTGGAAGTGGGCGATCAGGAACAGGCTGTTGTGCAGTACGAAGTCGGCACCCGGTACCGCCAGCAGTACGCCGGTCATGCCGCCGATGCTGAAGGTCACGATGAAGCCCAGGGTCCAGAGCATCGGCGAGGTGAACTGGATACGGCCCTGGTACATGGTGAACAGCCAGGTGAAGATCTTCACCCCCGTCGGGATCGCAATGATCATGGTCGCGATGCCGAAGAAGGCGTTGACGTTACCGCCCGAACCCATGGTGAAGAAGTGGTGCAGCCAGACGATGAAGGACAGCACGGTAATGGCGACCGTGGCCCAGACCATCGATACATAGCCGAACAGGCGCTTCTTGCTGAAGGTGGAGGTCACTTCCGAGAACACGCCGAAGGCCGGCAGGATCAGGATGTATACCTCGGGATGGCCCCAGGCCCAGATCAGGTTGGTGTACATCATCTGGTTGCCGCCGGCTTCCGCGGTGAAGAAGTGGAAGCCCAGGTAACGGTCCAGGGTCAGCAGCGCCAGGGTCACGGTCAGGATCGGGAAAGATGCCATGATCAGAATGGCAGTACACCAGGAGGTCCAGGTGAAGATCGGCATGCGCATCAGGGTCATGCCCTTGGTACGCATCTTCAGCACGGTCACGAAGAAGTTGACACCGGTCAGGGTCGTGCCGATACCAGACAACTGGAGCGCCCAGATGTAGTAGTCCATCCCTACGCCTGGACTGTACTGGATGCCTGAGAGCGGCGGATAGGCCACCCAGCCGGTCGCGGCGAACTCGCCCACGAACAGCGACAGCATGATCAGCACGGCACCGGCCACGAACAGCCAGAAGCTCAGCGAGTTCAGGAAGGGGAAGGCCACGTCGCGAGCGCCGATCTGCAGCGGCGTCACCACGTTCATCAGGCCGGCCACGAAGGGCATCGCCACGAAGAAGATCATGATCACGCCGTGGGCGGTGAAGATCTGGTCGTAGTGGTGCGGTGGCAGGTAGCCTTCGGCGCCGCCGGAAGCGATGGCCTGCTGGCTACGCATCAGAATGGCGTCGGAGAAACCCCGCAGCAACATGACGAGCGCGACGATGAAGTACATCACGCCGATCTTTTTGTGGTCGACGGTGGTCAGCCACTCTTTCCAGAGATAGCCCCACTTGCCGAAGTAGCTGATGGCGCCCACCAGCCCCAGGCCACCGAGGGCGACCACGACGAACGTCACGAGAATGATCGGCTCGTGATACGGAATATCCGCAAGAGTTAATTTACCGAACATAACTTATTCCTCGGTACCGTGTTGACCGCCGTGCTGGCTCATGTCCATCACGTGGTCGGTCTGCTTGCTGAAGTCGGACTTCATGAACTTCTTGATGATGGTTCTGAACAGATCCGGCTCGACCGTCGAGTAGTACGAGATCGGCTGCTTCTCGCTGGGCTTGGCCAGCTGCGCGTAGCTCGCCTGGTCCAGCGTCTTGCCACCCGACTGCTTGACCTTGGCAACCCAGGCGTCGAAGTCGCCTGCGGTCGGCACCGCGTTTACGGTGAAGATCATGTCGGAGAAGCCGGCGCCGCTGTAGTTGGCCGAGCGACCCTCGAATACACCGGGATGATCGGCGATCAGGTGCAACTGGCTCTGCATGCCGGACATGGCGTAGATCATGCCGCCCAGGGCCGGGATGGACAGGGTGTTCATGACCGACTCGGAGGTGATCTTGAACTGCACCGGACGACCGACCGGAATGGCGATCTCATTGACCGAGGCGATGCCCTGCTCCGGGTAGATGAACAGCCATTTCCAGTCCATCGAGACCGCCTCGATCACCAGCGGCTTTTCGGAGCTTTCGATAGGCTTGAACGGATCCAGTTCGTGGGAGGTCTTCCAGTTCAAGATGCTCAGGAACACCACGATGGCCAGGGGGACCAGCCAGACCACGGCTTCGATCTTGTAGGAGTGAGCCCAGTTCGGGGTGTACTTGGCGTCCTTGTTAGTGGCGCGGTACTTCCAGGCGAACAGGAAGGTCATCACGATGACCGGGATCACCACGATCAGCATGAGGCCGAACGCTGTGTAGATGAGGTTGCGTTCTTGCACGCCGATGGAGCCTTTCGGATCCAGCAGCACGGCATCGCACCCGCTGAGCAGCAGCGCGGCGGCACCGGCTAGAAGCCAACCGGTTGGTTTTAGATACTTCGTCAGTTTCATCTCACGACCTCAGTAGAGCGGCTCATCGTGGTTATTCTCTCAACGTGCCTGTCGCCAGCCTCACGCTCCGCAACGGACAGGCATCCGTGCGGCAGGCTGATGGATTGCGGAAATTGCGGGATTTCGCAGCGCGGTATGGTGCCACAGAGGGCCTGGAGATTCGACCCTTTGGTCAGCCACCGTTCAGCTATTGCCGGCCGTCAAGAAAGCCGAAGTCAGGCGGGGTAAGGCACTGTCATGCGCCGGGTAAGAGTAGTCGAGCGAGACGCGGCTGCCAGTTGACTGACCGCTTTTCAGTGGCCCGGGCAAAAGGGTTCTAGGGTGAGGAAGGCCTTGAAAAGGCGCATCGTCAGGCGGCTGCGGCCTTGAAGCCTTTGAAACGGCGGGAGAAAAGAAGCGCGGGGAGATGGTGCCGGAGATAGGAGTCGAACCTACGACCTTCGCATTACGAATGCGCCGCTCTACCAACTGAGCTACACCGGCACGAAGCTTTCAATTCTAAGGTCCGAATGGCTCGACGCGCAAGCCCATGTATCGACTGCCTAGTCGCGCCTGTGGCGATGTGTCGCAGCGAGGCAGGTGCTATCGCTGCATCCCTCGGATGCGGGCGACGACTGCGCCTTGCGAGCTCGCGTATTGCGTTCCGATCTCGACTCGGTACCTTGAAGTCTCTGTCCGTCAACGCTACAGGAGGAGAGTCTCTTGAAATTGAAGAAAAGCTCAGCGGTTAAACAAGCCGCAGCCCTGTCGCCGTTGGAGCAGGAGTGGCAGCGAGTCGCCAGATTGCGCAAACGGAATCAGCGCTTGGAAGAAGACATGCAGGCCTTCGAGCAAGAGTGCCTCGAAGCGCTGCGTCCTGCCGAAGAGCGTATGAATAACGCGTTGCTGGAGCAGACTCGCCACCTGAGCGGTTTCGCCCTGCGCAAGACCCTGGCGCAATGGCAACGCTTCGAGCTGATCGACTGGATCCAGGAAAATGTCGAGTTGCTGAGTGCGTCGCCTTGCATCGATCCGCTGGCCCTTGAGACATTGGTGCAAGAGATTACCGCCACTTTGGAGAGTGCCCTGGCTGGACTCGATCCCGCGGCGCCGATGACGGACGAGGACATAGAAGCGTTTGACCGGGAGTTGATGGGCGAAGCCTTTGATAGCGATCTCGACGACGAAGAGCTGGACGAATTTGCATTTGATGATGACTTCCATCAGGACGATGCAACCGCCCAGGCCCAGCGCGAACGCCAGTCCGCTCTGGACAAGGTCTTGCGCGGCTCCTCGGTCAACGACCTGTTTCGCCAGTTGGCCCGCCGCCTGCATCCAGACCGTGAGCTGGACCCCGAGCTCAAGCAGCAGCGCGGCCAGCAGATGCAGGAACTGACTGAAGCGCGTGACCAGCAGGATGTGTTCACCTTGCTGGAGCTCTACGAGCGCCACATCGGCGAATCGCCTCTAAGCGCACTGGGTGACAAGGAGGCCGTGCTCGAACTCCTAAAGGCGCAGACTGCCCGCTTGCGTGACGAGCAGCAGGAGATCCTCCACCGCACCCCGCTGCGTAGCCATTTCTATCAGCACTATTACGGCAGCAATCCCAAGCTTCGTCAGCAGAAGCTCAAGCATAGCCGCGATGAGTTGCAGCGCGATGCGAGCAAGGAGGAGCAGATCACGCGCTCCATTACCAGTATCGCCACCCTTAGGCCATATCTGGAAGCTCGCTATGACGGTCGACGTGAGGACGAGCTGGCGGCTTTGCAGGCCATGCTGGGGGAGCTGTAAGATAGTGAACGCCTGACTGCTGTGATGCTTGTCAGATAGATCTGGTGACTCAGCATGTTTGGATTTATAGTGGTTTATATGCGCTGTCTGGGCTGTTCTCATTAGGGTTTGCTTAGCCTTTATAATCTGATGGGGGTAGTCAAGCGCTTTGGGGAAACTTTAGGTGTGTGGTCCCGGAATGAGCTGGTGCGGGTCGATCTTGAAGATTGATCGGTCTTTCTCCAGGCGTCGCAGATGACCTTGTAGTGGGGCGCCATTGCAGACAGCGTCTGCTGTAGGAGCGCCACGACGACGGCCTCCTTCGCGGGTATCAGCACCGTACTTCGGCGCCTTCTGTCCCCTCGGCGCATCAATCGTTGCGAACCGCTTGCGCCACTTGACCACTGTCTTGGGGGCAGGCCGTAGCGAGTGGCAAGGACTCGTATGCTCTCTTTCGACGCTTGGAGCTCGGCTCGAACACGCGGCGTTATGCGGGCGCTGCCGTGAATACGCTTCCCATAGGGCATCCGACTCAGGGGTAATGATGCACCATCAGATTCCGGGCTACACACCTGGTCAAGTAACTTATGCTGGAGACTAAGGTTTTAAGTCGGGGCTAAAGTGTGGGGCATAATTTTTATGCTGAAGTTTATGGGTATATTGATGTTTTGCTAAACTTTGCTGGAGATGGGTTGTTTTGGTTTTATATTTCTCGGTGGTGGCCCTGCTTAGGTTGGCTCTTGTTTGCTCTAAGAGCCTGTTCAAAATCTTTTGGTAAAAGTGCCAAGAAAGCCAGATGGATGAACTGCAAGCTGATGTTGAGCGTGCGCTCGCAGTTCTTCCATAGCCTCCGGTGTTTCTCCAACCAGGCAAAGCTACGCTCGACGACCCAGTGCTGGGGCATGACCTTGAACGTGTGCAGTTCGCTTCGCTTGGCGATCTGCACTGTCACGTGCGCCCCCAGGATCGCCTGGACGTCTTGAGCAAACGGCCGACCGACATAACCACTATCCGCTAGCACGCTGCGCACCTTGCCCAGACCCGCCTTGCAACGTGCAAACGCCTTGAGGGCGCCCTTGCGGTCGGGTCACGTCGGCCGTCGTCACGGCGATGGCATGCGGCAAGCCTTGCGTATCCACGGCAATGTGCCGCTCGATCCCCGACACCTTCTTGCCGGCGTCATAGCCCTTCTGACCGGCCGTGTCCGTGTTCTTCACGCTCTGCACGTCCACGATCAAGAGCGTACTTGAGGCGTTGCGCCCCTGTCTCTCGCGGACCGCGCCAACCTGACTTTTTGAGCGCCCGCTCCAGCAGGCTCATTCCATCCTTGTCCACTTCACTCCAGATCTGTAAGTACGCGTGCACCGTGCGCCACTTGGGAAAGTCCTCGGGGAGCATCCGCAACTGGCAACCGCTCTTGAGCACGTACAACACCGCGCAGAACACCTCGTACAGATCCACTGTCCTTGGCCGCGTCTTCTTCCGAGCACCTTCCAGCAGCGGCTTCACGCGCTCAAGCTGCTCACGACTGATATCACTTGGATAGTTCTTTCTCATCTGGACAGTATCGCGCAGAGGGAAAAGATTTTGAACATGCTCTAAGTCGTTTGCGTTCTCAGGATGGCTGCAGGTTGGTGAATTTTGGCTTTCTTGTGTTTTTTGAGTGCGGCAATAAGAAGTGCTTATTTTTATAATAAGCACTTCTTGTAGGGCCGCTAGGCGTTTATCGGCACGAGGCCGGTGCGTATTTCGCTTGCAGGGTGCCCGCGGCGGCGCCGGTCATGCCGGCACTGGTAGAAGTTACTTGGGTAGCAGATGCGCAGGCCCAGTCCAGCGAGCCGGTAGTGCCAGCTGTTTGAGCTGCAGCAAGCGTCACTGCGGTGCCCGCGGCTGCAGTTCTCACATAAGGCGAAAGTACAATGGTGTTTTGAGCTGCTGCTAGACCTACTCGTGTTGGGTTGAAAGTTACAGTAATAGCGCCGCTCGCCGCGATTATGACGCTGTTTACATATTTACTGTTTGCGCCAGTGTTATTGTTTTGAGCGTTCCAAGTGGTAACCACACGAGTCAAGTCAGCAGCTGATGCGGAACCTTCGGTGGCAATCATCATCTTAGCGGATTCGGCAAGGTTAAGGCCTTCAGTCACACGAGCTCTTACCGTATAGTCTTGGTAAGCGGGAATTGCTACTGCTGCCAAAATACCAACGATTGCCACTACAATCATCAGTTCAATTAATGTGAAGCCTTTTTGAACTCTCATGTTAAATCTCCAAGGTTGGGTTAGGCCAACGTGCCTGTCAGGGGTGAAGCATAGGCCATGCCAAAGAAAAGTGGCGACTACGGCACGTTCTGTTTGTGATGGTGTTCGGCAAATGGGCAGGTGGTGACAAAAAATGTCAGCCATTTGGCGCCATTTTGCGGGTGGAGCGGGGGAGTGCTATAAGGCCAGCTAACGCAAGCGCAGGTGACATGATGAACGAGATAGTGACGCTGTCGGGGTTGGCGCGGCAGCTGGTGGATGCGCAGTTGCTGGCAGAGCCGGCCGCGCAGCAGGCGGTGGTCAAGGCCAAGCAGGCCAAGATACCGCTGGTGACCTATCTCGTTCAGCAGCGATTGGTACAAAGCCGGCCTCTGGCAGAGTTAGCCGCTCAGGAATTTGGTGTGCCTTTTCTCGATCTGGCCGCCATTGATAAAGATCAACTGCCCAAGGACATCGTCAACGAGAAGCTGATGCAGCAGCATCACTTCCTGCCTCTGAGCAAGAGAGGCAACAAGCTTTTCATCGCACTCTCTGACCCTACCAACCAGCAGGCCATCAATGATGTGTCTTTTGGCAGCAAGCTGGCGGTCGAGGTCGTGCTGGTTGAGGATGACAAGCTGCATCAGGCCATCGAGCGATATCTGGATACCGGCACGGGGGGCCTGGACCTAGGCGATATTGATCTTGATCTGGAAGCTGATGGCGGTGAGCGGCCTCAGGAGGCTGTAGCCGGTATCGATGCCGACGATGCGCCAGTAGTGAAGTTCGTCAACAAGATGCTGCTCGACGCCATCAAGAAGGGCTCGTCCGACCTCCACTTCGAGCCCTATGAAAAGATGTACCGGGTGCGTTTTCGTACCGATGGCATCTTGCACGAGGCGGCGCGGCCACCGGTGCAGCTCGTTTCGCGCATCTCGGCGCGGCTCAAGGTGATGTCCAACATGGATATCTCCGAGCGCCGCAAGCCCCAGGACGGTCGGGTCAAGCTCAAGGTGTCCAAGACCAAGTCCATCGACTTCCGGGTCAATACCTTGCCCACGCTGTGGGGCGAGAAGATCGTGATGCGGATTCTCGACTCTTCCAGTGCTCAGATGGGGATCGATGCCCTGGGCTACGAGGATGTCCAGAAGGAGCTCTACTTACAGGCGCTCAAGCAGCCGCAGGGGATGATTCTGGTAACCGGACCGACGGGTTCGGGCAAGACGGTGTCGCTCTACACCGGCCTCAATATCCTCAATACCGAAGACATCAACATTTCCACTGCGGAAGATCCGGTGGAAATCAATCTGGAAGGCATCAACCAGGTCAACGTCAATCCACGGCAGGGGCTCGACTTCTCCCAGGCGTTGCGCGCCTTCCTGCGCCAGGACCCCGATGTGATCATGGTGGGGGAGATTCGTGATCTTGAGACGGCGGAGATCGCCATCAAGGCGGCCCAGACCGGTCACATGGTGATGTCGACGCTGCACACCAACAGTGCAGCGGAAACCCTGACACGCTTGCGTAATATGGGTGTACCAGCCTTCAACTTGGCGACCTCGGTCAACCTGATCATCGCCCAACGGCTGGCTCGCAAGCTGTGCACCAAGTGCAAGCGCGTCCATGAGGTTCCTCATGAGGCTTTGCTGGCAGAGGGGTTTAAGGAAGAAGAGATTGGCAGCTTCACGCTGTATCAGCCCATTGGTTGCGAGGACTGCAACGGGGGTTATCGCGGTCGAGTAGGGATCTATGAGGTGGTGAAGATCACTCCCGCGTTGCAGCAGATGATCATGGAGGAGGGCAACTCCATCGAGATCGCGGCGCGGATGCGGACGGAGGGGTTCAACGATCTGCGGCGCTCCGGCCTGGTGAAGGCGATGCAGGGGATTACCAGTCTGGAAGAGATCAATCGGGTGACCAAGGATTAACGTGCGCCCTCACCCTAGCCCTCTCCCTGAGGGAGAGGGGACTGGAGCGGAGCGGGGGCAGTTGTCATTAGCAGGCTTTAAGCCTCACAGAGCACTGAGCGTGCCGGCATTTGGCGCGATGCTTGCCTTAGCAGAGGCAACAGCTTTGCAAAGAGCATTCTTTTGACGGGTTCGCCAAGGCGGGCCGAGTCTTTGACGAGTCGAGGCCATGGCCGATAAAGCAATCAAGATGGGCAGCTTCACCTGGGAGGGGACCGATCGCAAAGGGACCAAGGTGAAGGGCGAGATGATCGGGTTGAATCCGGCGCTGATCAAGGCGCAGTTGCGCAAGCAGGGTATCAACCCGACTCGGGTACGCAAGAAGTCGGTGTCGTTGTTCGGCAAGGGCAAGAAGATCAAGCCCCTGGATATCGCACTGTTCACCCGCCAGCTGGCGACCATGATGAGCGCGGGCGTACCTCTGTTGCAGGCCTTCGATATCATTGGCGAGGGTTTCGACAATCCCAACATGCGCAAGCTGGTGGACGACATCAAGCAGGATGTCGCCGCGGGTAACAGCCTGGCCAACTCCCTGCGCAAACAACCCCAGTATTTCGATGATCTCTATTGCAACCTAGTGGATGCCGGTGAGCAATCAGGTGCGCTGGAGACCCTGCTGGATCGTGTCGCGACCTACAAGGAAAAGACCGAGGCGCTGAAGAAGAAGATCAAGAAGGCCATGACCTATCCGGCGGCTGTGGTGGTCGTCGCAGTGATCGTGTCGGCCATTTTGCTGATCAAGGTGGTGCCGCAATTCCAGTCGGTGTTCGAAGGCTTCGGTGCCCAGTTGCCGGCGTTCACGCTGTTCGTGATCGGCATTTCCGAGATCCTGCAGGAGTGGTGGCTGCTGGTGCTTGGCGCCATGTTCGTGCTTGGCTTTGTATTGCGACATTTCTACAAGAAGTCGGAGAAATTCCGTGATGCCACGGACCGTGGCCTGCTGAAGATCCCGCTGATCGGCTCCATTCTCTATAAGTCGGCCATTGCCCGTTATGCCCGTACCCTGGCTACCACCTTTGCCGCAGGTGTGCCTTTGGTAGACGCTCTGGATTCAGTCGCTGGTGCGACGGGTAACGTGGTCTTCCGCAATGCGGTGGAAAAGATCAAGGCTGATGTTTCCACGGGTATGCAACTCAATTTCTCCATGCGCACCACTGGCGTGTTCTCCTCCATGGCCATCCAGATGACGGCCATCGGTGAAGAGTCGGGTTCGCTGGACGAGATGCTGTCCAAGGTCGCGACCTTCTATGAAGACGAGGTCGACAACATGGTCGACAACCTCACCACCCTGATGGAGCCGATGATCATGGCGGTGTTGGGGGTGTTGGTAGGTGGTCTGATCATCGCCATGTACCTGCCGATCTTCCAACTCGGCTCGGTGGTCTGATGGCGCTGCTGGACTTCCTGGCCGGCGCGCCGCTGGCCGCGGCCTTGTGTGCGCTGCTCCTGGGGCTGCTGGTAGGTAGCTTTCTCAATGTAGTGGTGTATCGCTTGCCGGTGATGCTGAGGCGGGACTGGCAGGCCGAGGCGCGCGAGGTGCTGGACCTGCCGCCTGAGCCAGCCGGCGCCCCTTTCAACCTGGCACGTCCCGCTTCGCGTTGTCCCCATTGCCAGCGCGCCGTGCGGCCCTGGGAAAACGTGCCGGTGGTGAGTTATCTGCTCTTGCGCGGTCGCTGCAAGGGGTGCCAGACGAGCATCGGCCTGCGTTATCCGTTGGTCGAGCTGGCCTGTGGATTGTTGTCCGCCTGGGTCGTTTGGCATCTGGGTGTGACCTGGCAGGGCGGGGCATTTCTGCTGCTGACCTGGGGACTGTTGGCTGCCAGCCTGATCGACGCCGATCATCAGTTGCTGCCGGATATCATCGTACTGCCGCTGCTGTGGTTGGGCTTGATCGCCAATCAGTTCGGGCTGTTCGCTACGCTTGTCGATGCCGTCTGGGGCGCGGTGGTGGGCTATTTGAGTCTGTGGCTGGTGTTTCAGCTCTTTCGCCTGGTGACTGGCAAGGAAGGCATGGGCTATGGCGACTTCAAGCTGCTGGCCTTGCTCGGGGCCTGGGGTGGTTGGCAGATCCTGCCCTTGACCATCCTGCTGTCGTCGCTGGTGGGAGCCATCCTCGGCATCATCACCCTGCGTTTGCGCCGGGCGGAAACCAGTACGCCCTTGCCCTTCGGTCCCTATCTCGCCGTGGCGGGGTGGATTGCCTTGCTCTGGGGTGATCAAATAACCGGCCTGTACCTGAACTTCGCCGGATTCCGATGACTTCTGCCTGGACCCTCGGCCTGACCGGGGGCATCGGTAGCGGCAAGAGCGCCGCTGCCGAGCATTTCGCCCGTCTGGGCATCACCTGTGTCGATGCCGATCAGGCTGCCCGCTGGGTGGTCGAGCCGGGACGACCGGCGCTGGCCGAGATCGCCAGGCATTTTTCGCCGGCGGTCTTGCAATCGGACGGCAGCCTGAACCGGGCGGCGTTGCGGGCGGCGATCTTCGCCGATCCGGCCGAACGGCGTTGGCTCGAGGCCCTGCTGCACCCCATCATTCGTCAGGAGATCCTGGCGGTCCTGGCACAGGCGCAGTCGCCCTATGCCATCCTGGTGTCGCCACTGCTGTTCGAATCGGGGCAGCGCGCCTTGGTGCAACGTGGCCTGGTGATCGACGTGCCGGAAGAGCTCCAGCTCGAACGGGCCATGCGCCGTGATGGGGTGGACGAAGCCCAGGTAAGGGCCATCCTGGCAGCGCAACTGCCGCGGGCCGAGCGATTGTCCAAGGCCGATGACGTCATCCGCAATGACAGCGATCTCGCCGCGCTCCATGCCGAAGTGGAGCGTCTGCATTCCTTTTACCTGACCCTTGACGGAGGCCAAGCATGAGCACTCTCACCGTGGACTGCCCCACCTGCGGCGCACCCGTGGAATGGAGCGAGAAGAGCCCTAATCGGCCCTTCTGCTCCGACCGTTGCAAGCTGATCGATCTGGGCGCCTGGGCGGCGGAAGAGCATGCCATTCCTGGCAACGAGCTCGAAGATGATCTCTACTCCGAAGACCTCAATCGGCGCGGCCACTAGGGCGCGCCTTCCCTCACAGCCGTTGCGCCCAGGCCTGGGCGGTCGCCTGGGCCGCTTGGCGCAACTTGCCGGCCAGCTCGGGCTTTTCGTATTCCAGCGGACTGGACGCGGTGACCGTATGGATGCGGTCGCGCTTGATGAAGAAGATCTGGGTGCCCAGCAGGGGTTTGCTGCAGGCAGTGGCGCCTTCGCCGAGGCCGTCGACGGCCTTGCAGTCCAGCTGTTCGCTGAGCGACTGCACCTGCCGCCGCAACTTGGGCAGCGCCCGACCGCCATTCTCGTAGCCTGCGGACAGGCCCAGCAGATAGTTGGCCGGTTGGCCGGTGTCGCGATCGGTGAAGGCACAACCACCGGCGATCTGGCGAGCGTAGGCCAGGGGCAGGCCGGAGGTCTGCTGGAGTAGCGGCAGTGGCAACTGAGCTTGGAGGCTGGCGCAGTCGACGGGATCGCCATTGTCGGCTTGGGCGAGGGCGGCGCCCAGGAGCAGGGGAAGGGCAACGAGGAAACGCATGAAAACATCCTGTCGAGGGCCGGCGGCCGATAGGCGGTAAGTCTACCGGCTGGCGGCCCGTTGCAGGCGGGTGGAAGAGGCGGCTGTGCACTGTGTCATGCGCAGGCGACCACATTGCGGGCTGGTGTCCAGGGCGGGTGATCCTTACCCTTGCCGCAGATAGCGAACAGCGAGGCGTAGGATGTCCGAGGTGCTCACTCCCGGATTCATGGTAGTACACGGCAATCGGCTCGAAGAGCTGCGCAGCCTGGCGGTCGGCTGGATGCGTCGGTATCCCCTGGCGCCACTGGAAAACGAACAGGTATTGGTGCAGAGCAACGGCATCGCCCAGTGGCTGAAGCTGGCGCTGGCCGAGGATCCGCGCGGGGACGACGAAGGGGGTTGCGGAGTGGCCGCGGCCCTTGAGGTGCAACTGCCGGCGGCCTTTCTCTGGCGCACCTATCGCCAGGTGCTGGGCCGGGACAACGTACCGCCATCCTCGCCGCTGGATAGAGCGCCTCTGACCTGGCGCTTGATGCGGCTCTTGCCGACGCTATTGGCGCAACCGGACTTCGCCGCGCTGCGGCGCTTTCTCGATGATGATGGTGATCTGCGAAAGCGCTATCAGCTGGCCGAGCGCCTGGCCGATCTCTACGACGGCTACCAGGTCTATCGCGCCGACTGGCTCAACGACTGGGCCGAGGGCCGGGATCTGCTGGCCAGTCTGCGTGACAGTCGGCGCCCCTTGCCGGAGAGTTGTCGCTGGCAGGCGCAGCTGTGGCGCGCCCTGCTGGCCGATGTCGGCGACGGCGGTCTGGCCCGGAGTCGGGCCGGGGTGCATCGGCGTTTTCTGGAGGTCATGCAGGCGGCGACCGAAGCGCCGACCGGTCTACCGCGGCGGGTGGTGATCTTTGGCTTATCAGCGATTCCGGCGCAGACCTTCGAAGCCCTGGCCGCCCTGGCGCGCTTCAGCCAGGTGCTGCTCTGTGTGCACAATCCCTGTCGCCATCATTGGTCCGATATCGTCGCCGACCAGGATCTGCTGCGGCAGAACTATCGCCGCCAGCAGCGCAAGCCGGGCATGCCCCAGACCCTGGACGCCGAGGCGCTGCACCAGCACGGCCAGCCGCTGCTGGCGAGTTGGGGCAAGCAGGGTCGCGACTACATCCATCTGCTGGACGAGTTCGACGAACCCGATGGTTATCGCCGCCTGTTCGAGGATCTCAACGGCGGCCGCATCGATCTCTTCGCCGAGACCGAACCCCAGCATCTACTCGGCCAGTTGCAGGACGATATCCTAGAATTGCGTCCCCTGGCCGAGACGCGCGCGCGTTGGCCGGCGGTCGACCCGGCGCGGGACAGGTCCGTGCGCTTCCATGTGGCCCACAGTCCGCAGCGCGAGGTGGAGATCCTTCATGACCAGCTCCTGGCGCGCTTCAGCAGCGATGGGAGTCTCAGGCCGCGCGATGTCATCGTCATGGTGCCAGACATCGATGCCTACGCGCCGCACATCCGCGCGGTGTTCGGTCAACTCGATCGTAGCGATCCGCGCTTCATTCCCTTCAGTCTGGCTGACCAGCACCAGCGCGGCTTCCAGCCGCTGCTGATCGCCCTGGAGCACCTGCTGCAACTGCCCGACAGCCGCTTTGCCCTGAGTGAAATCCTCGATCTGCTGGACGTGCCGGCGCTCCGTGCGCGCTTCGGCTTGCGCGAAGGCGATCTGCCAACCCTGCATCTCTGGCTGGAAGGCGCCGGCGTGCGCTGGGGGCTGGATGCCGCGCAGCGCAGTCGTCTCGACCTGCCCGAAGGCCTGACGCAGAACACCTGGCGCTTCGGCCTGAGGCGCATGCTGCTGGGCTATGCGGTAGGCGGCGGCGCCGCCCTGGGCGACATCGAGCCCTTCGATGAGGTGGGTGGCCTGGACGCCGCGCTGGTCGGGCCGCTGGTCGATCTGCTCGATGCCCTGGACGCGGCTCAGGCGGCGTTGGCGCAACCGGCCCGACCGGCGGAGTGGGGCGCGCGCTTGCAGGCGCTGCTGGCGCTGTTCTTCAGCGCCCAGGACGAGCATGACGAATACCTGCTGGAGCAGCTGGAAAATCTGCGCGAGCGTTGGCTGGAGCTGTGCGAGGACGTGGCGCTGGATGAAGAGCTGCCGCTCACTGTGGTCCGCGAGGCCTGGCTGGCCGGGCTGGATGCCGGCGGCCTGGCCCAGCGCTTTCTCGCTGGGGCGGTCAACTTCTGCACCCTGATGCCCATGCGCGCCATTCCCTTCCGCGTGGTCTGCCTGCTGGGCATGCACGATGGCGCCTATCCGCGCATTCATCCGCCGCTGGATTTCGACCTCATGGCCCAGGACTATCGCCCCGGTGACCGTTCGCGGCGCGAAGACGACCGCTATCTGCTGCTGGAGGCATTGCTCTCGGCGCGCGACCAGTTCTATGTCAGCTGGGTGGGGCGCAGCATCCGCGACAACAGCGAGCGACCGCCGTCGGTGCTGATCGCCCAGTTGCGCGATCATCTTCAGGCCGGTTGGCGGCTGGCCGGCCATGAAGAGGAGCCGGAGCGTCTGCTCGCGGCCCTGACCCAGGAGCATCCGTTGCAACCCTTCAGTGCCCGCTATTTCCGCGGCGAACGCGGCTATTTCAGCTTTGCCGCCGAGTGGCTGGGTGTGCACGACCGTACCACGCGGGATGAGGACGCCCTGTTGCCGCCGCTGGTGTTGGAAGAGCCGCTGGGCCTCGACGACCTGGCGCGCTTTCTACGCGGGCCGGTGGATCTGTTCTTCGCCAATCGACTCAAGGTGCATTTCGAGGCGCCCGATGCCCCGGCGGAAGATGAGGAACCCTTCGGTCTGGACGCCCTGACCCGTTACCAACTGGGCGAAGGCCTGCTGGCGGCGGCGCTGGCCGAGCCGGAAGCCGTCGACCGAGCGCTCACCGCGGCGGCCGAACGCCTACGCGGCAGTGGTCGCCTGCCGTTGGCGGGTTTTGGCGAGCGGGCCGGACGGGCGTTGCGCGAGCCACTGCCGGCCGTGGTGGCCCAGGTCGAGGCCTTGACCCTGCGCTGGCCCGAGCCCCTGGAAGAGGCCGTGACCCTGGATCTCGAACATCGCGAAGTGCAGTTGGTGGCCAACCTTGAACGTTTGCGCCGCGGCCCCGAAGGGCTGCTGGCCCTGACTGCCCAGGCCAATGGCCTGGGCAATGCCCGTACCCGCAAGTGGCATCGGCTGTTGCGACCCTGGGTGCAGCACCTGGTCGCGGCGGCCGGTGGTCTGCAGCTCACCACCGCCGTGGTGGCGACCGATCTGACCCTGCTGCTACCACCGCTGGACGCCGAGCTGGCCAGCCGTCAGCTCAACGAATTGCTCGACGCCTGGGCGCTGGGTCAGCGGCGCCCGCTACCCGTCGCGCCGCGCACCGCCTTCGCCTGGCTGGCCAATGAGCCGGATAAGGCCCTGGCCTTTGCCGAGCAGGCCTACCAGGGCGAGGCGGCGACCCATCCGGCACTGCGCCGCCAGTATCCGGATTTCGCCGCCCTGCTGGCCGACGAGGAATTCGATGGCTGGTGCCAGACGCTCTATGCACCGGTCTTCACTGCCGGCTGGCAGGTGGTCGGCGGGGAGGGGCAGGCATGAGTCAACGTCCGCTCGCTCTGCGCTTTCCACTGCAGGGCAATCAGCTCATCGAGGCCAGTGCCGGGACCGGCAAGACCTTCACCATCTCCGCGCTCTATGTGCGCCTGGTGCTGGGCCATGGCACGGCCGAGACAGCGTTCGGCCGCGAGTTGTTGCCGCCACAGATTCTGGTGGTGACCTTTACCGAGGCGGCCACCCAGGAACTGCGTGACCGTATCCGCCATCGGCTGGCCGAGGGGGCACGGTTCTTCCGTGACGAGATCGCAGCGCCCGATCCGCTGCTCGACGCCTTGCGCGAGGACTTCCCTTTCGAGGCCTGGGCCGATTGCGCCCGGCGCCTGGACATCGCCGCCCAGTGGATGGACGAGGCGGCGGTCTCCACCATCCACAGTTGGTGCCAGCGGATGCTGCGCGAGCATGCCTTCGACAGCGGCAGCCTTTTCGTGCAGAACCTGGAGCAGGACCAGAGCGAATTGCTCGCCCAGGTGGTGCGCGACTACTGGCGGCGCTTCTGCTATCCCCTCGAAGGCGCGGCGCTGGATTGGGTCATCGAGCACTGGGGCGAACCCCGTGCCCTGGCTGCGCGCCTACGACCCTTGCTGGGCGAACCCCTGGGCGCGCCCCAGGGCGATCCCGCCACGCTGCTGGCCACGGCCCTGGCCGAGCGCCAAGCGCGATTGGCAACACTCAAGGCGCCCTGGGCGGCCTGGGCGGAAGAATTGCGTGATCTCTGCCAGGCCGGCTGCGACGCCAAGGTGGTCGATGGACGCAAGTTGCAGAAGAGATTCTTCGGGCCCTGGTGCGATAAGCTGGGCGCCTGGGCGGCAGATTCCGCCAGTGAGGCCCTCGATATCGGCACCGGTTTCACCCGGTTGACCGAGGAGGGCTTCGCCGAGGTCTGGACCAAGGCCACCCCGCCGGATCACCCCGCCCTGGCGGCCATGGCGCGATTGCCCGGGCAACTGGCCGAGCTGCCCAGCCCCGAGGTGCCGCTACTGGAGCACGCGGCGGCCTGGGTGCAGCAGAAGTTCGAGCGCGAGAAACTACGCCGCGCCGAGCTGGGTTTCGACGACATCCTCACCCGCCTGGATAGAGCGCTGCAGGCCGATGGCGCCGGCGCACGACTGGCAGCGCTGATCCGCGAGCAATTCCCGGTGGCACTGATCGACGAATTCCAGGACACCGACCCAGTCCAGTACCGCATCTTCAGCACTGTCTACGGTGCGGGCGAGGGCACCGGGCTGTTCCTGATCGGCGATCCCAAGCAGGCCATCTATGCCTTCCGGGGCGCCGATATCCACACCTATCTACAGGCCCGCCGCGCCAATGCCGGCAACCTGCATTCGCTGGACACCAATTTCCGCTCCACTGCCGCCATGGTCGCCGCAGTCAACCAGGTGTTCCTGCATGGCGAGGCGACGGCGCCGCGCGCGGCCTTCCTGTTCCGCCAGGGTGAGGATAATCCGGTGCCCTTCGAGCCGGTCCGCGCCCAGGGGCGACGTGAGCAGCTGGAAATCGATGGCCTAACGAGTGCAGCCCTGACCTTCTGGCACCTGGCCGGCGACGAGCCCCTGGCCGGCACCGCCTATCGCGCTAGCCTGGCCGAGAGTACCGCCAGCGAGATCGTCCGGTTGCTGACCCTGGCCGCCGACGGGCGCGCGGGCTTTCGTCACGAAGGCGGCGAGCTCAAGCCGCTGCGACCGGCCGATATCGCCATCCTGGTGCGCGCCGGCAGCGAGGCCCAGGCGGTGCGCCAAGCCCTGGTGCGCCGCGGGGTGCGCAGCGTCTATCTGTCGGACAAGGACTCGGTGTTCGCCGCCCAGGAGGCCCGCTGCCTGCTGGACTGGCTCAAGGCCTGCGCCGAGCCCGACGTGGATCGCCGCCTGCGCGCCGCCCTGGGCAGCCTGACCCTCGACCTGCCGCTGGCTGAACTGGACGCCCTCAACCACGACGAGCAGGCCTGGGAGGAGCGAGTGCTGCAATTCCGCGGCTATCGCCAGCTCTGGCGTGGCCAGGGCGTGCTGCCCATGCTGCGCCGCCTGCTGCAGGACTTTCGTCTGCCGCAGCGGCTGATGGCCCGCGCCGACGGCGAGCGGGTGCTGACCAACCTGCTGCACCTCGCCGAACTGCTGCAGCGCGCCGCTGGCGAGCTGGATGGCGAGCAGGCGCTGATCCGCCACCTGGCCGAGCAACTGGCCGCCCAGGGCGCCGCCGACGAGCAGATCCTGCGGCTGGAAAGCGACGCCGAACTGGTCAAGGTGATAACGGTGCACAAGTCCAAGGGCCTGGAATATCCGCTGGTGTTCCTGCCCTTCGCCTGCGCCTATCGCCCCGAAGAGGGCACCACCCTGCCGCTGCGCTATCACGACGACCAGGGCCAGCTGCGCCGTACCTTCAAGCCCTCCGCCGAGGAGCTGGCCCGCGCCGATGATGAGCGCCTGGCCGAGGATCTGCGGCTGCTCTATGTCGCCCTGACCCGTGCCCGGCATGCCTGCTGGGTCGGGGTGGCCGATCTCAAGCGTGGACGCAGCAAGGACTCCGGCTTCGCCCGCAGTGCCCTGGGCTATCTGGCCACCGGTGGCGAGCCGTTGGCGAGTTCGGCCGCCCTGACCACTGCGCTAAGCACCCTGATCGGCACCCAGCCCGACAGCCTCATCCTGCCGCTGCCGGAGGCCAGTGCTGACCGGCTACCGGAAGCGCGTGAGGCCCCGGTGATCCTCAAGGCGCTGACCGCCCGGCGGGCGGCCCGCGAGGACTGGTGGATCGCGTCCTACAGTGCCTTGCGCATCGGGACGCGCCTGGGCGAGGCACGGGAGGAGGGCCAGCTGAATCTGGAGCTGGACCTGGATACGCCCGCGGCCCAGAAGCTGTTCGACGACGACCGTCTCGCCCCGGACGAGGCCCGCCAGCCTGCCGCTGGCGAAGACCTGCATCGCTTCCCCCGCGGTCCCGGTCCGGGTACCTTCCTGCACAGCCTTCTGGAGTGGGTCGGCGAGGAAGGCTTCACCGCCATCCAGGCGGCCCCCGAGCGGCTCGACGACCTGATCGCCCGGCGCTGCCAGCGGCGCGGCTGGAATCACTGGATTCCCATCCTGCAGACCTGGCTACGCCAGCTGCTGGCCTTGCCGCTGCCCCTGCCGGGCGGCACCCAGCGCCTGGGTGAGCTGGCGCGCTACCAGGTGGAGATGGAATTCTGGTTCGCCACCCATGGCGTGGATCTGGAACGCCTGGATGAGCTGGTCCGCCGCGGTACCCATGGCGGCCAGGCGCGACCGGTACTCGAACCGGGGCAGCTCAACGGCCTGTTCAAGGGCTTCATCGACCTGGTCTTCGAGCACGAGGGGCGCTATTTCGTGGTGGACTACAAATCCAACTGGCTGGGCGCCGAGGTCGCGGCCTATACCCGCACGGCCATGGAAAGCGCCGTCCTCGCCAAGCGCTATGACCTGCAATACGTGCTCTACAGCCTGGCCGTGCACCGGCTGCTCAAGGCGCGGCTGCCCGACTACAGCTACGAGCGCCACTTCGGCGGGGCCGTCTACCTCTTCCTGCGCGGTTGCGATCCGGCCGGCCACGGCGTCTTCGTCGAGCGCCCCGCCCAGGCCCTGATCGAGACCCTGGATCTGCTGTTCAGCGGTGCGGAGCCTGCCCATGTCTGATTTCAGCGCCGCTACCGAACGCCTGTTGCGCCTGGCCTCCTTGGTTCCGGAAAGCCCGTTGTCGCCCCTGAGCCGCCGTGACGACCTCTTTCGCCTGCTGGAACTCTGGGTCCAGCGCGGCTGGCTGCGCCAGGTCGACCGCGCCTTCACCAGCTTTCTCGGTGAACTCGAACCAAATGGCGAGTCGGCGGTGCTCTTGGCCGCGGCCCTGGCCAGTCATCAGCTCGGCCATGGTCATGTCTGCCTGGATCTTGCCGCCACCCTGCGCAATCCCGATGCGGCCCTGTCGCTGCCACCCGAGGGCGATGAAGCGCGCAACTCGCTGCTGCCATCGCAACTGCTGCAGGGTTACAGCCTGGAGGCCTGGCGCCAGGCGCTGCTGGCCAGCGCCCTGGTCGATGGCGACGGCAGCGCGCCGGAGCGACCCCTGGTGCTGGGTGGCGAGCGCCTCTATCTGCGCCGCTACTGGAATTACGAACGCGAGGTGGCCGCCAGCCTGCGCCAGCGGCTGGCCACGCGGGAGCCTCTGCCGGCGGATCTCGCCGAGCGCCTCGACCGGTTGTTTCCGCCGGATGCCGAGGCCGACGGCGAGCCCGACTGGCAGAAACTGGCCTGCGCCCTGGCGGTGCGGGGCGCCTTCAGCATCGTCACCGGCGGTCCCGGCACCGGCAAGACGACTACCGTGGTTCGCCTGCTGGCGCTGCTCCAGGCACCGGCGGTGGCAGCCGGTCGGCCCTTACGCATCCGCCTGGCCGCGCCCACCGGTAAGGCCGCTGCCCGTCTTACCGAATCCATCGGCGGCCAGGTCAGCCGCCTGCCGGTGGATGAAGAGCTGCGCCGGCACATTCCCACTGGGGTGACCACGGTGCATCGGCTGCTGGGCAGTCGCCCCAACACCCGCCACTTCCGCCATCACCGCGGACAGCCACTGCCGCTGGACGTACTGGTGGTGGACGAAGCCTCGATGATCGACCTGGAGATGATGGCCAGCCTGTTGGCGGCCTTGCCGCCGCGGGCGCGCCTCATCCTGCTCGGCGACAAGGACCAGTTGGCCTCGGTGGAGGCGGGGGCGGTGCTGGGCGATCTCTGCCGCGATGCCGAAGCCGGACGCTACAGCCCCGCCACCCGCGCCTGGCTGGAAGCGGTGAGCGGCCAGTCGTTGGCGGCAGCCGACCTGGCCGTCGGCGATGACCAGGCCGACGCCTTGGCCCAACAGGTGGTGATGCTGCGCCGCTCGCGCCGCTTCGGCGCCGGCAGCGGTATCGGCCAGCTGGCGCGCCGCGTCAATGCCCAGGATGGGCTGGGCGCGCAGCAGGTGCTGATCGACGGCGGCTATGCCGATCTCCATCGGGTGCTGCTCAAGGGGCCGGAGGATCGGGCCCTGGAGCGCCTGGTGCTGGAGGGCCGCGGGCGTGCTCGCGGTTATCGGCATTATCTGGAGGTCTTGCGCCAGGCGCGGCCCCAGGCGGATACCTCACTGGACGATCCGGCCTGGACACGCTGGGCCGGTCAGGTGCTCGCCGCCTTCGACGATTTCCAGCTGCTCTGCGCCGTGCGCAAGGGTCCCTGGGGCGTGGAAGGCCTCAATCTGCGCACCGCCAGTGCCCTGTTGGCCGCCGGCCTGCTCAGTGGCGAGCATGGCTGGTACGAAGGGCGCCCGGTGTTGGTGACGCGCAACGACTACAGCCTGGGGTTGATGAACGGCGACATCGGCATCACCCTCTGCCTGCCCGACGCCACCCAGCCGGGGCGCAAGGTGCTGCGGGTCGCCTTTCCCCGGGGCGATGGCAGCGGCGGCCTGAGATTCGTCCTGCCCAGTCGCCTGGCGGCGGTGGAGACGGTGTTCGCCATGACCGTGCACAAGTCCCAGGGCTCGGAATTCGCCCATACCGCGCTGCTCCTGCCTGAGCAACTCAGCCCGGTGCTGACCAAGGAGCTGGTCTACACCGGCATCACCCGGGCGCGTGATGAGTTTACCCTCATCGAGGCCCGTGGTGGCATCTTCGCCGAGGCGGTGGCGCGGCGGGTTCGGCGCGTCAGTGGGCTGGACCTGGATTTGCGAAATACTGTGTAAATATACAGATAACTGCTGGACGCTCCCGCCTGGCCTGCCTAAGGTGAGGGGGAGCCGTCCGTGATGAGAGCGCCATGACTTCCCTGCCTTTCGCCTCCCTTGTGCTTCCTCTGTTGCTGCTGGCCGGCTGGGCCGGTTCGGCAATCTGGCTGACCGGCCGCCAGCGCTATCTCCAGCAGCAACTCGACAGCGCCGCCGAGCGCTACGACATGCTGCGCGACGACCTGCAGCGGGCCGAATTGGCCAATGGCCGCCAGGTGGTGGAGCTGGGCGCCGAGCGCGAACGCACCGCCACCCTGCAGCGTCAGCTGGAGGCCAATCGGGAGCTGGAGGCCGAGTTGCGCCAGCAGACCCGCCAGGCCCAGCTGCAGGCCGCCGAGCAGCACGCCCTGGCCGAGGCCACCCGCGCTCAGTTGCAGGGCATCCAGGAGCAACTCGCCGAGCTGCGTGAGCGCCAGCACCGCGAGCAACAACTGCACGCCGAGGTGCAGGAACGCCACGCGCGCCTGGCGGAAGAGCACGCCACTCTCAAAACCACCCTGGAGCAGAAGGAACAGCACTTCCAGGAACAGCATCTGTTGCTGCGCGAGAGTCGCGAGCAGCTCAAGCTGGAGTTCGAACAACTGGCCGGACGCATCTTCGAAGCCAAGGGCCAGGCCTTCGCCCGGCACAGCCAGCAGTCGCTGGATGCCCTGCTGCGGCCCTTCCGCGAGCAGATCGAAGGCTTTCGCGCCAAGGTCGAAGACATTCACCACAAGGACGTCCAGCAGCAGGCGGCCCTCGGCCAGCAACTGCTCGATCTTAAGGAACTCAACCGCCAGATCACCCAGGAAGCCCACGACCTGGCCACCGCCCTGCGCGGCCAGAAGAAGGCCCAGGGCAACTGGGGCGAACTCATTTTGGAGAACGTGCTGGAGCGCTCCGGCCTGCGCGAAGGGCGCGACTTCGTCCGCGAGCGCAGCTTCACTACCGAGACCGGGCGCCGTCGGCCGGACGTGCTGGTCCATCTGCCGCAGAAGAAGCATCTGGTGGTGGACGCCAAGGTGTCGCTCAACGCCTATACCCGCTACGTCAACAGCGAAGACGAGGGCGAGCGCCGCCTGGCCCTGGGCGAGCACGTGCGCGCCGTGGGCGAGCGCATCCGCGAACTGGCCGACCGTGAGTACTTCAGCCTGCCGGGGCTGAATTCGCCGGAGATGGTCTTCCTGTTCATCCCCATCGAATCGGCCTTCGTCGAGGCGCTCAAGGCCGACGAGAGTCTGTTCCAGCGCGCCATCGAGCAGAACGTGCTGGTGGCCACGCCGACCACCCTGCTGACCAGCCTCAACATCGTCCGCCAGCTCTGGCGCTTCGAGGACCAGAATCGCCACACCGCCGAACTGGCCGACCGCGCTGGCAAGGTCTACGACAAGCTGCGCACCTTCCTTGGCAGCATGGACGGCATCGGCAAGAGCCTGGAAAAGGCCGGCGAAGCCTATCGCAAGGCCTGCGGGCAACTGGTGGGCGGCCCGGGCAACCTGGTCAAGCAGGTGGCGGACTTCAAGGAACTGGGCGTGGCGGTACGCACCGAGCTGGATGGCCAGTGGACCGAGCGAGCGGAGTTGGAACTCAACGTGGTGGAGCTGGCAGACCGCAGCTGACTAGCGGCTGGGCAGTAGAGCAGAGGCCGCTGGCCGGCGGAAGGTCCGCCGGCCGGGGATATGAGGTGCAGAGCGGCTAACAAAACGTAGCGAGCGGCTGTCAGGCGGGTGCGCGCGGCGCGCAGGAACCGGACCGTGCTCGCGCACGAGTGTACGAGCGGTACATGAGGATTCCGAGCACTGCACGCGCCCGTCTGGCGGACGCGCAGTAGTTTTGCTGGTTGCTCTTAGTGGTGCTCGCGGGTGGCGCGGAAGGTAATCTCCGGCCAGCGCTCTTCCATCAGCGCCAGGTTGACGCGGGTCGGCGCCAGGTAGGTGAGGTGACCGCCGCCGTCCACCGCCAGGTTCTCGAAGGCCTTGGTCTTGAAGTCCTCGAGCTTCTTCTTGTCGTCGCACTCGATCCAGCGCGCCGACCAGACGTTGATGGCCTCGTAGGCGCACTCCACCTTGTATTCCTCCTTCAGGCGGCTGGCGACCACGTCGAACTGCAGCACGCCCACCGCTCCGAGCACGATGTCGTTGTTGCGCTCGGGGAAGAACACCTGGGTGGCGCCTTCCTCGGCCAGCTCCTGCAGGCCCTGACGCAGCTGCTTGGATTTCAGCGGGTCCTTCAGACGTACCCGACGGAACAGTTCCGGGGCGAAGTGCGGGATACCGGTGAAGCCCAGTTGCTCTCCTTCGGTGAAGGTGTCGCCGATCTGGATGGTTCCGTGGTTGTGCAGACCGATGATGTCGCCGGCGAAGGCCTCTTCCAGGTGCTCACGCTCGCTGGAGAAGAAGGTCAAGGCGTCGGCGATCTTCAGGTCCTTCTTGATCCGCACGTGGCGCAGCTTCATACCCTTCTCGTACTTGCCCGAGCAGATGCGCATGAAGGCGATGCGGTCGCGGTGCTTGGGGTCCATGTTCGCCTGGATCTTGAACACGAAGCCGGAGAACTTCTCTTCCACCGGTTCCACCACGCGCTCGTGGGCGGCGCGCGACAGCGGGCGCGGCGCCCAGTCGACCACGGCGTCCAGTACCTGGTCGACACCGAAGTTGCCCAGGGCGGTGCCGAAGAACACCGGGGTCATCTCGCCGCGCAGGAAGGCGTCGTTGTCGAATTCGTGGCAGGCGCCCTGCACCAGCTCCAGTTCCTCTACGAAACGCTCATAGAGATCGCCCAGGTGGGCGCGGGCCTCGTCGGAATCTAGCTTGTCGATGGTCTTGGTGGCGATGCGCTCGTGGCCGTGGCCTGGGGTGTAGACGTAGATGCGGTCGTCGGAGAGGTGATAGACGCCTTTGAAGTCGCGATAGCTGCCGATCGGCCAGGTGATGGGCGCGGCCTTGATCTTGAGCACCGCCTCGATCTCGTCGAGCAGCTCGATGGGGTCGCGGATGTCGCGGTCCAGCTTGTTGATGAAGCTGACGATGGGGGTGTCGCGCAGCCGGCAGACATCCATCAGGGCGATGGTCCGGGGTTCGACGCCCTTACCACCGTCGAGCACCATCAGCGCCGAGTCCACCGCGGTCAGGGTGCGGTAGGTGTCTTCGGAGAAGTCCTCGTGGCCGGGGGTGTCGAGCAGATTGATCATGTGCTCGCGGTAGGGGAACTGCATCACCGAGGTGGTGATGGAGATGCCGCGCTGCTTTTCCATCTCCATCCAGTCGGAGGTCGCATGGCGGTCGGACTTACGCGACTTCACCGTGCCCGCCACGGTGATGGCCTGGCCCATCAGCAGCAGCTTCTCGGTGATGGTGGTCTTGCCCGCGTCGGGGTGGGAGATGATGGCGAAGGTACGGCGCTTGGCGACTTCGGCGGCCTGGGTGGTCATGGATGAGCCTGGGCGAGAGCGAAAAAAGAGGGGGCGGAGTATAGCAGAGAGACAAGACATCCCGTGTCTGCCCCTAATACGAAAATCGGCAGGCATCCTCTAAATGAAGGATGCCGGACTACTAGAGACGACCTAGCATCTCACCCATGAAGTCGAAATGCGATGGGAGATGCCCATCGAGCTAATTAGGAAGTTTAAAAACGAAATTTTTCCATGTCGACCAACATCCTTGGAGCATCGGGCATGTCGTTAAAGGTCCGAGCGGCCAATCCTATTTCTGATGAGAAAGTAGAAGTACGCAATTTGTGTGCAGCGGACGATTTATACCGCAATTTCCAGGTGAATCCGGTCGGATAGATCCTGATATTTCAGGATGGATGGTCAGTGGAAATAACTGCTCTCGTGCTGAAGGCTGTCAGCCTGTAAGTGCTCGCTAACTTGCAATACATTTACAGATGTTTTCCTAGACCGCTCCTCGAAGAAATTGTGTATTGAGCATTGTGGTGGGTTTTTAGGTCCGGAATTCTGCGTGCGCATGTATATAGAGCGGTGAGTGAAATCCTTAGGATTGTCGTTGCGTCATGCGTTAATGGTTGTGGTTTGAATTGCTATACGTCTGAAGAGGTTTCAAAGGCTTCTTGGTGCCGGTCTAGCAAATTTCATGATATGGCTAGGAAAATTAACTCATTGAGGTGGTATGCGATGATGGTGGTCGTAAAAAGAATGCTGGTTGTCTTTTTTGTGGGTGTTTTTTTGGGCGCCTGCACAACGGGGGAAATGTTGGAGAGCGTGGGGAATAACTATTCTCGGGGGAACTATGTTGCGGGGACAGTCCAGTTACCGATTGCGTTGGCCATAGGCCCTATAATGGATGTCTTTACCTTGGGTGGATCTTTGACTTCTCCGGAACAGGTCAGCCAGGTTGCTGTTCCGGCAATTGCTGCGGCAAGTAATCCTAGATATCAGACGAGCTCGGAGGCGATGCAAAGAACTAGAAATTTATCCGATTCATCTGCTGGATATGGTTCTTTAGAATCTGCTATTTCCAAGCCATATCAAAGCCAAGAAATGATGGGTAAGATTGCCGATGCTAGCTGTTTGAAGGTTGAGTCAATTGGTCGTGATTCTTTAGTTTATGGTAGTAGCGAGAAATTTGTTCTGCGCAATGTGTGTTCCTATTCCATTTCAGGAGCCTACTGTATCGCTCAGGAGCAGTATGCTGTGTTAGAAGGGAATAATAATTGCGCAAGAGGAGCTGGAAATTTTGGGCATGTATTTGCGCCTGGTCAATCTGTTGATGTAAGTAGTCATTTAAAGCCTGGTGGGTCCATAAAGGTTAAAACGGCTGGGTGCGTTTCTCCCGCTGATATAGATGTTATGCAGTTCGGTGATGCAATAAGCTTTCGTTGTATCATTCCTGCGTCTGTTGCAGGCGGTGTTAACTAGATCTCGATTTTTAACATCAAATATGCTTCCCTGTGCCAGGTGGTCTCTGTGTTTGGTTGCTGTTTCACATAGCAGGTGAGTCGGGAAGGCTTCAAAAACCACTCCCTCGCATAGTTGCGGGCGCTTACCGGGTTCGGGTGTGGGGAAACTGCCACTCGATCACTCGGAGGGAGAATATTAGGCTTGCGTCTCGCCCTCTTACTTATTTGCAGCTCAGGCTAAAGAGCAAGTCTTGCCAGCAGCGCTACAAACTCGGCTTGGCGTTCAGTATTGGTTTTGCTCAATAGAGCCCTTAATTGAGATCGAACGGTCGTGATGCTCACGTTCAATCTTGACGCATAAGCCTCGGGTGCCAGGCCGCGCATCAATAGCTGAGCCAGCCGAGTTTCGGCGGGGGTGAATTTGAAGAGTTCGCGCGGAAGGTTAAGGTCAAAGTTTGATTTCGGTAATGTCACCATGGCCAAGGGGGGGACTGCCGTTTGGAAGCTTGTCGGCCGCGACGGGTACCACCACCAGATCGTGGCTGCCGTTCCCTTCGAGTCTGACCAGGCTGGCGCTCGCAGGCCCTGGCATTCCCACTGCCTTTTGAATCGCTTTGGCCAGGGATGTCTCAATACGCTGTGCTTTGAGGCGTCCCTGATGAACGAATAAAGGTGGGTTGGGCAGTCGCAGCATGGCCTCGGCATCTTGATTTGCGAATACCAGGCGACTGTTCCCATCGACCAGCCAGAGGCATTGATCAGATTTACAGTGCAGAAGTGACTGGTACTGCAGTTGCCTTGCGGTATTTGCTAATCGGCTCGCGAAGTTTCCGGCGAGTTGTAGGTGCGGTGATAGGCGCTCCAGTAACTTCTGTCGGTCGAGAGCAGGCGTGCTCTGGCCAACCTCGGTGATCAGCGTCAAATATGCTGTCTGACTGGGTGTTTCGTACAGCTTGACGTAGGAGTTGCGTCCCATTTCGACTGGCCGCATGAACTCCTGATAGTAGGGATGGAGGCTCAGGGTCTTGGCACTCAGGTGCTGCCAGTCGTGATACCAGAGCCCGACTTGGCGCTGAGGCATACAGTCCAGGCCGGGGTCCAACTGATGAAAATACTCGGCGTAGCGCTGGACCGCCGTTTCGCTGCATCTATGGTACTGGGTGACTTTGCCATAGCGCTCGCCTTGCGCCTGGATCACCACTCCTCCCTGCTGCCGCCCACTGAGCGGAATCAGGCGCTCCAACAAAACATCCCAGCGGCTCTCGTCCAAAACGCATTCGTAGCAGAGCCGCACCAGCTCGTCGTAGTGTCGCTGCATGTCAGGATCCATCCCTGTCGCGTCACCAGCGAAGACGTCTATCTCCTACCTTTCGCTGCCAGCCTTAAGGATGCATCCAGCATTACGACTGCACAATGCTGGCACCTGCCGGAAGTGAGTGGGTTTGAGGCTCGCTCAGGGCTGCGGCTGGATCTTGCCCTCGCAGAACGGCGGGGTACGTCTCTGGCGCACCAGGCGCTTGCCCAGGGCCATGCCGGGAAGCTCGATGTATCTGTAGGTCAGGCAGGCCAGGGCGAAGACCACCACCAGTTCCAGCAGTACCACCAGGTTGTCCAGCAGCGGGCTGCCGGTGGCGATGTAGCGGATCATGAAGGGCACCGGGGCGTCGTGGGAAGGCGCCACTACCGTGAGGTCTCGATGCAGCAGCTTGCCCAGCACGATAAAGGCGCTCTTGAACAGGAAGATCACCGCGGCATGGCCCAGGTAGATCGAATAGGACAGCATGCCCAGCCGGACGAAGATGCCCTGGTGCAGCACCGTCGAGACCAGGCCACGCTCGAAGGCGAAGGTCAGGATGGTGACGCAGAACACCAGGCTGGCCAGCACGCCTTTCTTGGCGACGGGTAGCTCGGACGTCATTACCGCGGCGGCGGCGATCAGGCAGGCCACCTCCAGCAGGGTGCCGCCGAATTGCCCCTGGTGGTGTGTCTTGATCCAGACATAGAGGCGATAGGTGCAGGCGCCGGCGAAGAAGCACGATAGCCCACGGAAGATCTCGGTCTTCAGCGGCAGGATGGGAAACAGCAGCTGCAGGAAGGCCAGCAGGGCGATCACCAGGAACCACTGGCGGTGGTGTCCCTGGCCTTTCAGGACCAGCAGTCCGAAGACCAGATAGAGGTAGTACTCGATGCTGATGCTCCAGGACGGATAGTTGAACGAGCCGGTGATGGCCTCGCCCAGCCAGGATTGCAGCAGCAGCAGATTGGGCAGGAGCTGTTCGGGAGCCGTGGCGCCACTGAAGGCCGGATCGTTGAAGCTGATACCCAGCTGCTCGGCCAGCAGGCGGCCGGTCTCCAGCAGGATATAGAGCCCCAGCATGGCCAGGTGCAGCGGAAGGATGCGTGCCGAGCGGCTGATGGTGAAGTCGCGATAGTCGTCCAGGGAGCGCAGACGGGTCTCGTAGGTGTGCATCAGGACGAAGCCGCTGAGCACGAAGAAGAACTCGACGAACAGATAGGCGTTGGCGATCAGCGGATTTTCCGATGCCGCCTGGGCGACATAGGTGTGAAACAGGACCACGGCCACGGCCAAAAGGCCGCGAAAACTATCCAGAGCGGTGAATCTTTCCATGGGATTTCCCTGACGGTGCGACGGGTGAAGGCAGATGAGCAATGGCCGCCGTTAGGGAAGGGAATGAGGGGTTGGGGAAGGGAAGGCGGAAGAGGGCATGGCATCCTGGCTCTTGTTGTCGCGACGATTTCAATAGTCGAACTATTGCTTTCTGTTACGGTTTGATCGCCAAAACCTTAAGAGTTCTCTACAGGGTCGAGACTTTTGTGAGTGCGATCACCGATTTGCCTTCAGGTCTTCGGTGATCGCCGGGGAGCGCCCGCTGGCGTGGCCAGCGGCGCTTGCCGTCAGCGCGGGCCGAGCGTTTCGCAGTCGGACGGCTTGACGTACTTCTGCAAGACGGCCCATTGCGGGCGCGGCTTGCCATTCACCGGCTCGATCGCCAGCGGGTAGTCGCCCCAGTTGGGGCCGGCTGCCCAGTACATGGCCGGAATGCATTCTTGGCGCAGCCGCGCCAGCAGGCGATCCATGGCGGCGAGCCAGCGCGGATCGTTGTCCGGCACGCCGAATTCGCCGATATGACCGCGCTTGCCGTGCTGCTTGAGCCAGGTGATGAAGGGTTCCACGCGGCGGATGCCGACATCCAGATCGAAGGCGGTCAGGTCCTTCTTCAGGTACTTGCCGCCGCCGTCGTTGTCGAAATAGACATGGGCGGAAAAGATCAGGTTGTCCGCCGGATCCTTGAGGTCGAGTAGCTTGGCGTTATAGCGCGGCCAGAGGTAACTGCTGGACCAGCCGTTGCCCTCGACCAGGATCGGCCGGGCGCGATCCACGCTGCGCACGGCGTCGATACCGTGCTGGGCGGCGATCGGCCACTGCTCTACCGCATCATGGGGCTCGTTCATGATGTCGTAGGCGACCAGCGCGGGATGCCCATGCCAGCGCTGGGCGATCCGCCGCAGTACGTCGGCGTAGGCCTGGTAGGACACGGCCTGACTCCCGATGATCTGGCCGCGATATCTCATGTAGTTGTGCAAATCGAGCACCACGCTCATGCGGTAACGCTTGGCATTGTCGAGCGTCTGGTCGATCAGCTTGACGTACGTAGGGTCCAGGTCCTTGCCCAACTGCGGCTGCAGGCGTTCCCAGATGATGGGGAAGCGGATCACCCGGATACCCTTGGCGCTCCAGCGGCGGTAATGGCTGGCCTCGGGAAAGAAGTAGTTGGTTCCAGGTTTTCCGGGCAGGACCTGGGGGGCGAATCCGGCACCGGAGAAATTCAGTCCGATGAGATCGGTAGGGAAGTCCCGGGGGGCAGCCTGCAGCGCCGGTGCGGTTCCCAGGCTGAAGAGGAGGACGAAGAGAGTTGCGAAAGCGGATTTCAGGCGAAGCGTCATCGGCAAGGTCTCAGACAGTGACGGAAGACGGCGAGCAGAGAGGTGCTCGATTCGCTTATGAGGCCTGAATGGGAGTGGTTAAGTTGCGCGCCCGTACGCAGAAGGTGCGCTAGGCAACGTTAAGGCCGGCGAGCAGGTCAGAAATGAGAGCTGGATAGGGTATACGACAGATCGCTTGGACCAGGTCGGATCACCCGAGCAAGAGCGGCGCGAGAGCTTGGAGCGGGTGATGAGCTGCCCGCGACTGCTTTCCGTCAGGCGACGGCGCAGGGCAGATCATTCGGATGAGTTCGCTAGTGTGATGTTTTAGAAGTTCGCACAAGAATTGGCGAGTGATTTTTTGGCTTTGGCCAGGCGCCGGGACGAGTCATAGCAGGGCTATGGCGAGGAGTGGCAACGCCGCCAAGGACAAAAAAGTGCCGCGCAAAATTGTGCAGTCAATTTCTGAAACACCACACTAGCGACGCAGACAGATCCCGGCCCACTGCTCGGCTTCGCGGCGGGCCGAGGCCTCGTCGTTGAATTCAGCGATCAGGCCACCGTGAGCATAGACCACCACCCAATGTTCCACCTTGGGTTGCAGTAGCAGTACGGGGGCAGGGGAGAGAGTAGCGGAGTCCAACGATGCACAAGCCGTCATGTCATTCATAACGTTCCCTTTGAAGTTAGCTCGGTGATTAGTCTGTTGTTATAGCGGTACCAGAAACGGCGTTGAGTGCTATCACTGGGCCACCTATTGACCTTGTGATGGCTGAATGATCCCTCAAAGCGTCAGCCACTCGTCAGAATGGTAAAGAGGTGCCAAAGGGATGGCGTCGCACTGGCTCACAGAAAGATGTTTCAGTCATGACCATACGTCAGCTGACTTGTGTGGCTTTGCACGAAACTGAAAGGGTTCAGCTGGCACAATGTGAAGTTGGTCAGATAAATACTGTGCGTCTGGTAGCAAAAACTGGATTAAGTCTATCTTCCGGTTTCTGCCCACATCGTCTAGCTCGCGCCTCCCGCCTTCTCGCCACCATCCGCCTCTCTAGCCGGCCCATCCGGTTGCTCCAGACTGGCAATTCCTCAAGCCGGATTGGCATTGAGTCAGTCTATTGGGTTAGCCTGAAAAGAAGTTGGCGAACTATCGACTCGTTTTGGACGTCAACCACCGGTCGAGGCAAAGTGCCATGCCGTTCCTTTGGAGCGGCACTCAAGGGTGCAACGGAGCCTAACGCTCCGCCCGTGCCCCGTTGGTCCAGCCGGCATTCCCGCCATGCCCCGCTGCGTCTCGACCCTGAACCCGGGCAGCCGTCGTGCACCTCGCCTCGCAGCGAGTTCCGCCGTTGGAAGGCACGTCGCCTGTCCGCTCGTTGAAGGAGCCTGACATGGCGAAATTCAAGACCCTCCTGCTCGGCGCAGCCGTGGGAGCGGTGATCCTGGCACTGCTGGTGCACTGGATCGGTATGGATACCCTGCGCACCTATCGCGCCGATCTGCTGTTCTACCTTCAGGCCCATCTCTACCTGGTGGCCGTCTCCATGGTCCTGGCCCTGCTGGTGGGTATCCCCGCCGGGGTATTGCTCAGCCGGCCGCGTTTCGCCCACAGCGCCGAGCGCTTCATGCAGGTATTCAACATCGGCAATACCGTGCCGCCGCTGGCGGTATTGGCCATCGCCCTGGGCCTCGTCGGCATCGGTGATGGCCCGGCCATCCTGGCGCTGTTCCTCGCCTCCCTGCTGCCCATCGTGCGCAACACCTACGAAGGCCTGAAGAACGTACCCGGCTCGCTCAAGGAGGCCGCCACTGGCATCGGCATGACGCCCACCCAGGTGCTGACCAAGGTGGAGCTGCCCAATGCCGTGCCCATCATCGTCGGCGGGGTGCGGGTCGCCCTGGCGATCAACGTCGGCACCACGCCCCTGGTGTTCCTCATCGGCGCCAACAGCCTGGGCAGCCTGATCTTTCCCGCCATCGCCCTGGAGAACCAGTCGCAGTTACTGCTGGGCGCCGCCGCCACCGCCCTGTTGGCGCTGTTGCTCGATGGCCTGGTGCTGCTCGCCAGCCGCCTCTGGCTGGAGCGCGGCCTGGCCCGCTAAGGAGACGAGATGAAAAAGTTGTTTATCGCCCTCGGCGCGGCCTGGTTCGGCCTCGCCCTGGTCAGTGGCGCCCAGGCCGACCCCATCCGCATCGGCGCCAAGGTCTTTACCGAACAGGTCATCCTCGCTGAACTCACCGGCCAGTACCTGGCCCGGCATGGCTACCAGCCGGAGATCGTCGGTGGCCTGGGCAGCACCATCGCCTGGAACGGCGTGAAGAACGCCCAGCTCGACCTCACCTGGGAATACACCGGCACCTCGCTGGTGGCCTACAACCATGTCACCGAACGGCTGGACAAGGCCGCCTCCTACCAGCGGGTCAAGGAGTTGGATGCCAAGGTTGGGCTGGCCTGGCTTGCGCCCACTCGCTTCAACAACACCTATGCCCTGGCCCTGCCGGAAGAGGTCGCCCAGGCCCATCCAGAATTGAACAGCATCAGCGACCTGGCCCGGCTGCTCGCGGCCGAGCCGAAGCAGCGCCATCTGACGGCCCTGGACATCGAATTCGCCAATCGCTCCGACGGGCTCGCCGGCCTGGTAAAGGCCTATGGCCTGAGCTACACCCGCGACGATATCCGCCAGATGGATCCGGGGCTGGTCTATACCGCCCTGCGCAATGGCCAGGTGTTCACCGGCCTGGTCTACACCACCGATGGCCGCCTGGACGCCTTCAAACTCAAGGTGTTGGAAGACGACAAGGGCTACTTCCCCGACTACACCGCCGCCCCGGTGGTCAACGCCAAGTATCTGGAAAAGCACCCGGATCTCGCCGAGCTGCTGAGGCCCCTGGCGGAAAGCCTGGACCAGGCCACCATGCGCCAGCTCAACGCCAAGGTGGACATCGAGCGGCAGACACCGGCCCAGGTGGCGCGCGACTTCCTCGCCCAGCACCCCCTAAGCGGAGGGCAATGACCCATGGATTTCGTCACCTCCTTCCAGCACATCGACTGGCTACAGGTCCTCGAACTGACCCGCCAACACATCACCCTGGTCGGTATCGCCGTGACCCTGGCGATCCTGGTCGGCGTGCCCCTGGGCATCCTCATGACCCGCTATCCCTGGCTAGCCGGACCGCTGCAGGCGGTCGCCACGGTGGTCATGACGCTGCCTTCCATCGCCCTGTTCGGCCTCTTGCTGCCGTTCTATTCCAAGTTCGGCCAGGGCCTCGGTCCGCTGCCGGCCATCACCGCGGTGTTCCTCTATTCGCTGCTGCCGATCCTGAGAAACACCTACCTGGCGCTGACCAGCGTCGAACCGGGTATCCGTGAAGCGGGTGCCGGCATCGGCATGACCTTCTGGCAGCGCCTGCGCATGGTCGAACTGCCCATCGCCCTGCCGGTGATCCTCGCCGGGGTGCGCACCGCCGTGGTCATGAACATCGGCGTCATGACCATCGCCGCCACCATCGGTGCCGGTGGCCTGGGCGTGCTCATCCTCACCGCCATCAGCCGCAGCGACATGGCCACCCTCATCGTGGGTGCCGTGCTGGTCAGCCTGCTGGCCATCGTCGCCGACCTCGTCCTGCAGTGGCTGCAACGCCGCCTCACCCCGCGCGGCCTGCGCAGCGCCCATTAAGGAGCCCCAGATGATCGAACTCGACCGCCTGACCAAGACCTTCAAGCAACACGGCAAGGACGTGACCGCAGTGGACGCCGTGAGCCTCACCGTCGAGGAGGGCCAGATCTGCGTCTTCCTCGGTCCCTCCGGTTGCGGCAAGACCACCACCCTGAAGATGATCAACCGCCTCATCGAGCCCACCTCGGGGCGGGTGCTGATCAATGGCGAGGACACCACCGGCATCGACGAGGTGACGCTGAGACGCCACATCGGCTACGTCATCCAGCAGATCGGCCTGTTCCCCAACATGACCATCGAGGAAAACATCACCGTGGTGCCCAAGCTCCTGGGCTGGGACAAGAAGAAGTGCCGTGAGCGCGCCACCGAGCTGATGAGCATGGTGCAGCTCGATCCCAAGCAATACCTGTCGCGCTATCCACGCGAGCTGTCCGGCGGCCAGCAACAGCGCATCGGCGTGATCCGCGCCCTGGCCGCCGAGGCGCCGCTGCTGCTGATGGACGAGCCCTTCGGTGCGGTCGATCCGATCAACCGCGATGCCATCCAGAACGAGTTCTTCCAGATGCAGCGGGCGCTGAACAAGACGGTGATCATGGTCAGCCACGACATCGACGAGGCCATCCGCCTGGGCGACAAGATCGCCGTGTTCCGCGGCGGGCGCCTGGTGCAGTTCGACCATCCGGATACCCTGCTGGCCCATCCCAAGGATGACTTCGTCAGCAACTTCGTCGGCCAGGACAGCACCTT
Organism: Pseudomonas oryzihabitans; assembly: GCF_006384975.1. Lineage (NCBI taxonomy): Bacteria > Pseudomonadati > Pseudomonadota > Gammaproteobacteria > Pseudomonadales > Pseudomonadaceae > Pseudomonas > Pseudomonas oryzihabitans. The sequence continues at coordinate 2,541,723 of NZ_CP021645.1, read as the reverse complement.
GAAGCGCCTGCTGCTGATCCGCGCCGAGGATGCCGCCGACAACGCGCCTTCGATTCAGGCCGAAACTCTGATCGGTGATGCGGTGGAACTGATGGAAGAGCACGACCGCCGCTACCTGGTGGTGACCGATGCCGCCAATAAGGGCCTGGGCTACGTGCGCCGCCGCGACCTGCGCGGCCAGAGCGGCCCGGTGGCACCCTTCGTCACCCCGTTCAAGGCCACCGCGGCCTTCGACGAGCACCTGCGCATCCTCTTGTCGCGCATGTACCAGTTCAACAGCTCCTGGCTGCCGGTGCTCAGCGCCGACAACGACTTCCTCGGCGAGGTCACCCAGGAGTCCATCGCCGACTATTTGAGCAGCGGCCGCTCACGCGGCAAGACCAACATCGTCTCGCCGGCGGAGCAGGTAGCAGGGTAGAGAAGGGCGGTAGGCACCGATCGACTGATCGGTGCTGCCGGGACGATCAGGGACGGATCTCGATCAGGGTGCCATCCTTGACCAGCCCCCAGATCTCACGCATGTCGTGGTTGGTCAGGGCGATGCAGCCATTGGTCCAGTTCAGCGTGTTGAAGTACCACTCCGGGTACTCCTCGTCGACGGGGGTGCCGTGCAGCATGATCATGCTGCCGGGCGGCACTCCGGCCTTATGGGCACGGACCAGATCCTCCCGATTGGGGTAGGAGATGTGCATGGCCAGGTTGAACTTGTCGCTGGTCTTGCGCCAGTCGATCCAATAGAAGCCTTCCGGGGTGCGCTGGTCGCCTTCGCGCAGCTTGGGGCCGCGGGGATTCTTGCCCAGCGAGACGCGATAGGACTTCATCACCGTATTGCCGCTGAGCAGTTGCAACTGGTTGCGCGATTTGATGACCAGCACCTTGTCGATCAGCGGCGCGGCCGGCTGGCGGATCACCGTGACGCTGGTACTGGCCTGAGCCAGCTGGGGAAGCAAGGAACCGCACAGCACATAGCAGAGCGCCAACAACAGGTGCAACGGACGCATGTCGGGAAGATCCTCGGAAAAGCTCAGGCAGGCTTGTGCTCGACCACCATGGGGGCCATACCTTCATGGCGCAGCGGGAAGAGGCCATGGCGGCGGTCGGCGAAAAAGCATTCTAATGTTCGCTTGATGGTCGGAAAAGCCAGAGACGACCAGGGGATGTCGGCTTCGTCCAGAAGGCGCACGTCCAGGCTTTCCTCGCCCACGCCAAAACGCCCGTCGACCAGTTCGCCGCGGAACAGCATGTAGATCTGGTCGATGTGCGGCAGATCGAAGAGGGTATAGAGCTCCAGGCCCTGCACCAAGGCGCCGGCTTCCTCGAAGGTCTCGCGGGCGGCGGCCTCGGTGGTGGTCTCGCCGTTCTCCATGAAGCCCGCTGGCAGTGTCCAGTAGCCGCGTCGGGGTTCGATGGCGCGCTGGCAGAGCAGCACCTTGCCCTCCCAGGTCGCCAGGCAACCTGCGACCACTCGCGGATTCTGGTAGTGCACTGAGCCGCACTGGCTGCAGACCAGGCGCATCCGGTTGTCGCCGGCGGGAATGCGTTCCTCCAGCAATCCGCCACAGTGGTTGCAATGCTTCATGGACAGTCCTCGTTTTGTTGCAGTGTGCCGGGGTGGTCCCGCGGCTCGCAAGCGATGGCTGGGCTTGGGATTGCCCGGAGAGCGTGCCATGATCCAGTGGATACGATGACCAAGGGAGAATTCCGGCGTGGATGAGTTGCTCCAGCGCCTGCGTCACTATCAGCCGCGCACCCTGAGCGGCAACGAGACCTACCAGGAAGCGGCGGTGCTGGTGCCCATCATCCGTGGCGAGCACCCCGAGTTGCTGCTCACCCTGCGCGCCAGCAACCTGTCCACCCACGGCGGCGAGGTGGCGCTGCCCGGCGGTCGTCGCGATCCCGAGGACGCCGACCTGGTCGCCACCGCCCTGCGCGAAGCCCAGGAGGAGGTCGGTCTGCCGCCGGGGCTGGTGGAGGTGATCGCCCCCTTGAGTCCGCTGGTGTCGCGCTATGGCCTGGCGGTCACGCCCATCGTCGCCCTGATTCCCGACCAGCTCGAGTACGTCCCCAGCGAAGCCGAAATCGCCGCGGTCTTCACCGTGCCGCTGCGGTTCTTCTGCGAGGTGCCGCCGGATTTCACCTTTAGGGTCGACCAAGACGGCCTGCGCTGGCAGGTGCCCAGCTACCAGTACGGCGAGTACCGCATCTGGGGCCTGACCGCGGTGATCATCGTCGAACTGGTCAACCTGCTGTACGACGCCGGCATCGTGCTCCAGGCGCCGCCCCGGCGGGATTGAGTGTTGGCGACAAGGTAAAGGCACATGCCAATTCAGACGTTAACGGGCACAATGCGCGGCCATTCGAGGGAAGCCGCATGACCACCGCCGATTCACCCGTGCGTTCGCCCTGCGTCCATGTCTGTGCCCTGGACGAGCAGGACATCTGCATCGGTTGCCAACGCAGCGCCGCCGAGATCACCCGCTGGATGTCCATGAGCGACCAGGAGCGCCGCGAGGTGCTGGTGCGCTGCGACGAGCGGGCGCGAGCGGCCGGTGCGGCCTTCCTCACCTGACATCAGCCGGAGAGATCTGCCATGCCCCGTATCGGTACCCCCCTGTCCCCCAGCGCCACCCGCGTGCTGCTCTGCGGCTCCGGCGAGCTGGGCAAGGAAGTCGTCATCGAACTGCAGCGCCTGGGCGTCGAAGTCATCGCCGTGGATCGCTACGCCGATGCGCCAGCTATGCAGGTCGCCCATCGCAGCCACGTCATCGACATGCTCGACGGTGCCGCCCTGCGCGCGGTGATCGAGCGAGAGCAGCCGCATTTCATCGTGCCGGAAATCGAAGCCATCGCCACCGCTACCCTGGTGGAGCTGGAAGGCGAGGGCTACACCGTGGTGCCCACCGCCCGCGCGGCCCAGCTCACCATGAACCGCGAAGGCATCCGCCGCCTGGCTGCCGAAGAACTGGGCCTGCCCACCTCGCCCTATCATTTCGCCGACACCTACGAGGACTACGCCGCCGCCGCCGAGGCGCTGGGCTATCCCTGCGTGGTCAAGCCGATCATGAGTTCCTCGGGCAAGGGCCAGAGCCTGCTGCGCAGCGCCGACGAGCTGCAGGCCGCCTGGCAGTACGCCCAGGAAGGCGGTCGCGCCGGCAAGGGCCGGGTGATCGTCGAGGGCTTCGTCGATTTCGACTACGAGATCACCCTGCTGACCGTCCGCCACGTCGGTGGTACCTCCTTCTGCGCGCCGGTCGGCCATCGCCAGGTCAAGGGCGACTACCATGAGTCCTGGCAGCCCCAGGCCATGAGCGAGAAGGCCCTGGCCGAATCCGAGCGGGTCGCCCGCGCCGTGACCGAGGCCCTGGGTGGCCGCGGCCTGTTCGGCGTGGAGCTGTTCGTCAAGGGCGACCAAGTCTGGTTCAGCGAAGTCTCGCCGCGCCCCCACGACACCGGTCTGGTGACCCTGATCTCCCAGGACCTGTCCGAATTCGCCCTGCATGCCCGCGCCATCCTCGGCCTGCCGATCCCGGCCATCCGCCAATTCGGCCCCTCGGCCTCGGCGGTGATCCTGGTGGATGGCGCGTCGCGCCAGACCGCCTTCGCCAACCTGGGCGCGGCCCTGGCCGAGCCCGACACCGCGCTGCGCCTGTTCGGCAAGCCCGAGGTCAAGGGCCAGCGCCGCATGGGCGTGGCCCTGGCGCGCGACGAAAGCATCGAGGCCGCTCGGGCCAAGGCCGTGCGTGCTTCCCAGGCGGTGAAGGTCGAGCTGTAACGCTGTCTTCGCGTCATAAAAAAGGGCCTCGCGGGGTAATGCCAGTCAGTTAAGAGTTCGGCCTTGACGCCTGACTGGCAGCGCACAGAATCCGGTGCTTGATTCCAAGCACCGGATTTTTTATGCGTATTGCTCAAGCCCTGGAAATGACTCGCGAGTTGTCCTCAACCACGACGACACTTGAGGCCCTGGGTGAGCTGCTCGATCCCGACCTGATCAAGACCGCGCTGGAAACAGCCGGGGTGGCTACCCTACGCAAACGTCGGCTGCCGCTGGAGTCCATGCTCTGGTGCGTCATCGGCCTGGCCCTGTTTCGTCGCCTGTCGGCCTGGGATGTGGTCAATCAGTTGGACATCATGTTGCCCGGCTAGAAGCCCTTGGTAGCCCCCAGTGCCGTGGTGCAAGGCCGCCAGCGACTGGGAGTCAACGCTGTCCGTTAGGTCTTCCAACTGACCCAACAGCGCTGGCACGAGACAGCCGGACATCCGGGCTGGCAGGGACTGCGCTTGCTCGGGGTTGACGGCGTGGTCTGGCGTACACCGGATACGCTCGACAATCGTGCGCGCTACGGCTCGGCGACCAATCAGCAGGGTGAAACCGGCTTTCCCCAGGTCCGCATGGTGTGTCAGATGGAGCTGACCAGCCATCTACTGGTGAGTAGCGCCTTCGACGCTTACGCAAGCAATGAGATGAAGCTGGCCGAGCGATTGATCGAAAGCACGCCCGACCATTCACTGACCCTGTTCGACAAGGGCTTCTACTCGTTAGGCCTGCTACATCGCTGGCAGCGAATGGGCCACGAACGGCACTGGCTGTTACCGCTGCGCAAAGGCGCCCAGTACGAGGTAGTCCGTGCATGGGGCAAACAGGATGCCCTGGTCAGCCTTCGAACCTCGCCACAGGCCCGCCGACAATGGCCCGATCTGCCGGACACCCTACAGGCGCGACTGCTGAGTAAGACCATCAAGGGCAAGCAGTACCAGATACTCACCTCCATGACGGACCCTAGGCGTTTCGTCTGCGACGAGATCGTCGATCTCTACAGCCACCGCTGGGAAATCGAGCTGGGCTACCGAGAGATCAAGCAAGGCCTGCTCGATGGCCGCTACACGCTACGCAGCAAAACACCGGACATGGTGGAGCAGGAGCTTTGGGGGCTGCTCCTGGGATACAACCTGCTGCGTTATCAGATGGTGCAGATGAGTCGCCAGTGCCCGGGTGTTTATCCCTGCGAGATGAGCTTCTCCGCGTGCAGCTGGGCCATTCTAAAATTCCTGCTGAGCCTTTCGCTGAACAGTCCTGGCAACATCCCACGCTATCTCGCCGACCTGCATGCTTTGGCACCGCACTTCGTGCTGCCGCATAGGCGCGATTACCGTGCCTATCCGCGGGTCATCAAGCCCAAGCCTTCGAAATATCCGACCAGAAAGAAAAATGCCAGTCAGGCTTAACTGACTGGCATTAGCCTCGCGGGGCCCTTTTCACTGTGCTAAAAAAAGCTACAGCGACTGGTCGCGGGTCTCGCGCATGAACAGCACCGCCAGCAGACTGATCGCTGCCGCCGCCGAGACGTAGCCGCCCACCCAACTCAGGCCACCGGCTTCCACCAGCTGCTGCGCGGCATAGGGTGCCAGAGAGGCACCGAGGATGCCGCCCAGGTTGTAGGCCGCCGAGGCGCCGGTGTAGCGCACCCGGGTCGGAAAGATCTCCGGTAGCAGGGCGCCCATGGGACCGAAGGTCATGCCCATGAGGAACAGCTCCAGGGCCAGGAACAGTCCTACGGCCTGGCTGGAGCCCTGGGTCAGCAGCGGCTCCATGGCGAAGCCCGACAGCAGCGCGGCGAGAGCACTGGCCGCCAGCACCGGCTTGCGCCCGAAGCGATCGGCCAGCCAGGCCGACAGCGGCGTGGCCAGGGCCATGAACAGCACCGCGATGCACAGCAGGCCGAGGAATTCCTGACGGCTGTAGCCGAGATTCTTCACCCCGTAGCTCAGCGAGAACACCGTGGAGATATAGAAGAGGGCATAGCAGACCACCATGCTCAGGGCCCCCAGCAGCACGGCCTTGCCATGCTTGCCGAAGGTCTCGGCCATGGGCAGGCGCAGCTTCTCGCGTCGCGCCATGGCCTCGGCGAATACCGGCGTCTCGTGTAGCGACAGCCGTACATAGAGTCCGACCACCACCAGTAGGGCGCTGAGCAGGAAGGGGATGCGCCAGCCCCAGGCGCGGAACTGCTCATCGTCCAGCAGCAGCGCCAGGGCGAGGAACAGCCCGTTGGCCATCAGGAAACCGATGGAGGGGCCGAGCTGGGGAAACATGCCGAACCAGGCACGCTTGCCGGGCGGCGCATTCTCGGTCGCCAGCAGCGCCGCACCGCCCCATTCGCCACCCAGTCCCAGCCCCTGGCCGAATCTCAGCACGCACAGCAGGACGGGCGCCCAGACGCCGATACTGGCATAGCCCGGCAAGACGCCGATCAGGGTGGTGGAGATCCCCATCAGCAGCAATGAAGCCACCAGGGTGGACTTGCGGCCGATGCGATCGCCGAAGTGGCCGAACAGCAGCGAACCCAGCGGACGCGCCAGGAAGGCGATGCCGAAGGTGATGAAGGCGCTCAGGGTCTGGGCCACGCCCGAGCCCTGGGGAAAGAACACCGGGCCGATCACCAGGGCGGCGGCCGTGGCATAGACGTAGAAATCGTAGAACTCGATGGCGGTGCCGATGAAGCTGGCGGTGGCCACGCGGGTCGGGGAATTGCGCGGAACGGGCGTGGACGCGTCGAAGGCGGCGGTAGTGGACATGCAGAGGTACCGGGCAGTCGTTCTTGTAGGAGGCGTCTGCCGGAGCGGCCCGATGGGGCAGCGACTGTCCGAGGATGGGGACGGGCGGGACGACCTGATTATGACGTGCCTGGCGCGAAGCGGCTGTTGGCCGGAGCGCGCCGAACGTGGGTCGGTCGTCCGATTATGCGGGTAGCGGAAGGACGGCTGTCAACGATGCAGGATGAATTCCCGCACCAGCTTGCTGCCGAAATAAGCCAGCATCAGCAGGATGAAGCCCAGTAGCGTCCAGCGGATCGCTCTATGACCGCGCCAGCCCAGGCGATGGCGGCCCCACAGCAGGATACCGAACACCACCCAGGCGATGCAGGAGAGCACCGTCTTGTGGATCAGGTGCTGGGCGAACATGTCCTCGACGAAGAACCAGCCGGAGATCAGCGCCAGCGATAGCACCACCCAGCCGGCCCAGAGAAAGCCGAACAGCAGGCTTTCCATGGTCTGCAGCGGCGGGAAGCTGCGGATCAGTCCCGAGGGGTGCTTGTTCTTGAGTTGATGGTTCTGCAACAGGACCAGGCAGGACTGCAGCGCCGCCAGGGTGAAGAGGCCGTAGGCGACGATCGACAGCAGCACATGCACCACGATCCTGGGCGAGACGTCCAGCGGCGCCACCGTGCCGGGCGGCACGAATTCGGCCAGCAGCGCGGTCACCGCGCCGAGGGGATAGACCAGCACCAGCAGCGGCTGCAGCGGCATACGCAGGCAGCCGATCAGCATCAGCGCGATGGCGGTCGCCGCGATCAGGCTGGAGGCGTCGAAGAAATCCAGGCTCAGGGTCGGCTCGAGGGTCATCTGCAGATAGACCGCCAGCGCATGGGGCAACAGCGCCAGCACGCCGGCACCCAGGACCAGGGGCTTGCTCGAAGGCCTTTTGCGCAGCAGGCAACTGCCCTGGTAGAGGGTCGCGGCGAGGTACAGGACGGCGGCCAGGAGGGTGGGCAGCAGGGCGTGCATGAGTCCGGTTTCAGCAGAGCGGAAAGCAGGCGAGTGTGGCACAGACCGGCCGGCACAGAAAGCCTGGCGGATACCCTGGCCTGGCGGTCTTCGCTATACTCGGCGGTCAGCCGCCGTTTCTGCCCTGGATGTCCGCATGTTCGAGAATCTCACAGACCGCCTGTCACAAAGCCTGCGCCACATTACCGGCAAGGCCAAGCTCACCGAAGACAACATCAAGGACACCCTGCGCGAGGTGCGCATGGCGCTGCTCGAGGCGGACGTGGCCTTGCCGGTGGTCAAGGAGTTCGTCAACCGGGTCAAGGAGCGCGCAGTCGGCACCGAGGTGTCCAAGAGCCTGACCCCGGGGCAGGCCTTCGTGAAGATCGTCCGCGCCGAACTCGAAGCCATCATGGGCGCGGCCAATGAAGACCTGGCGCTCAACGTGGCGCCGCCCGCGGTGATCCTCATGGCCGGCCTGCAGGGGGCGGGCAAGACCACCACCGCCGGCAAGCTGGCGCGCTTCCTCAAGGAGCGCAAGAAGAAGACCGTCATGGTCGTCTCCGCCGACGTCTACCGTCCGGCCGCCATCAAGCAGCTGGAAACCCTGGCGGGGGAGGTGGGCGTCACCTTCTTCCCTTCCGACCTCAGCCAGAAGCCGGTGGACATCGCCCAGGCCGCCATTCGCGAGGCCAAGCTCAAGTTCATCGACGTGGTCATCGTCGACACCGCCGGTCGTCTGCACGTCGACAGCGAGATGATGGACGAGATCCAGCAGGTCCATGCCGCCACCAAGCCGGCCGAGACCCTGTTCGTGGTCGACGCCATGACCGGTCAGGATGCCGCCAACACCGCCAAGGCGTTCAACGATGCCCTGCCGCTCACCGGTGTGATCCTGACCAAGGTCGACGGTGACGCCCGCGGTGGTGCCGCCCTGTCGGTGCGCCATATCACCGGCAAGCCGATCAAGTTCATCGGCATGGGCGAGAAGAGCGAGGCCCTCGATCCCTTCCACCCGGATCGTGTCGCCTCGCGCATCCTCGGCATGGGCGATGTCCTCTCGCTGATCGAGCAGGCCGAACAGACCCTGGATCGCGAGAAGGCCGACAAGCTGGCCAAGAAGCTCAAGAAGGGCAAGGGCTTCGATCTCGAAGACTTCCGCGACCAGCTGCGCCAGATGAAGAACATGGGCGGCCTGGGCTCCTTGATGGACAAGCTGCCGACCATGATGGGCGGCATGAACATCCAGCAGATGGGCAACGCCCAGGGCGCGGCCGAGAAGCACTTCAAGCAGATGGAAGCCATCATCGACTCCATGACCCCGGCCGAGCGCCGCGATCCGGAGATGATCAGCGGCTCGCGCAAGAAGCGTATCGCCCTCGGCTCCGGCACCCAGGTGCAGGATGTCGGTCGCCTCATCAAGCAGCACAAGCAGATGCAGAAGATGATGAAGAAGGTCACCGCCAAGGGCGGCATGGCCAAGATGATGCGGGGCATGGGCAGCATGTTCCCCGGCGGCGGCATGCCCAAGATGTGATCTCCGGGTGCCGCCCGTCGCCAGACGGTCGGCGCCGGAAACGGCTCTGCAAGAGGTGTCGCCGCCAGTGCTGGTGCGCCTTCGCGAGCGCCGTGGCTTCTCCTCGCAGATCTTCGTCTCATCCCATTGCCGGCAGCTTCGTTGAAAGCCATTGGCAAATGGGGTAACAGCCCTTAGAATATGCGGCCTTTCGGGCCATGTGGCCCAGCGTGCCCACTGTTTCAAGCACCGACTACAGGAACGAAGTTCAATGGTAACCATCCGTCTAGCCCGTGGCGGCTCCAAGAAGCGCCCCTTCTACCACCTGACCGTGACCAACAGCCGCAATGCGCGCGATGGTCGCTTCGTCGAGCGCATCGGTTTCTTCAACCCGATCGCCAGCGGCGCCGAAGTCCGTCTGTCGGTAGACCAAGAGCGTGCCAACTACTGGCTGGCTCAGGGCGCTCAGCCGTCCGAGCGCGTCGCTCAGCTGCTCAAGAGCGCTCAGGCTACCGCCTGAAGACCATGAGTACGCCGACCTCCGCCCCCGACCTGGTGGTCCTGGGCAAGATTGTTTCGGTCTTTGGCGTACGGGGTGAGCTCAAGATCTACTCGTTCACCGATCCGCTCGACAATCTGCTGGACTATCGGACCTGGACGCTAAGGCGCGATGGCGAGACCCGGCAGGTCAAGGTGCTCGGCGGACGATTGCACGGCAAGGTCCTGACGGTACGTCTGCAGGGCCTGGATGATCGCGAAGAGGCCCGTCTGTTGGCCGGCTTCGAGATCTGCGTGCCGCGCAGTGAATTGCCCCAGCTGGGCGCCGGTGACTATTACTGGCATCAGTTGGAAGGTCTCAAGGTGATCAATCGCGAAGGCCAGTGGCTGGGCGTGGTGGATCATCTGCTGGAGACCGGGGCCAACGACGTCATGGTGGTCAAGCCCTGTGCTGGCAGCCTCGACGATCGTGAGCGTCTGCTGCCTTATCTGCCCGACCAGTACGTACTGGCGGTCGATCTGGCCAAGGGTGAGATGCAGGTCGACTGGGACGCGGATTTCTAATCCATGCGTATCGATGTCATCAGCATCTTTCCCGAGATGTTCGAGGCCGTGAGCGCCTATGGCGTGAGCGGTCGCGCGATGAAGCAGGGGCTCCTGGAGCTGACCTGCTACAACCCGCGCAGCTATACCGAGGATCGCCACCAGACCGTGGACGACCGGCCCTTTGGCGGCGGTCCCGGCATGGTCATGAAGATCCAGCCGCTGGAGCGTGCCCTGGCCGATGCCAAGGGTGAATCGGCGGCGGCGAAGGTGATCTACCTGTCCCCCCAGGGTCGCAAGCTCGACCAGGCGGCGGTACGGGAACTGGCGCAAGAGGAACATCTGATCCTCATCGCCGGGCGTTACGAAGGCATCGACGAGCGTTTCATCGAGACGCACGTGGATGAGGAATGGTCGATTGGCGACTATGTGCTGTCCGGCGGTGAATTGCCGGCCATGGTGCTGATCGATGGGGTGACGCGACTGCTGCCCGGAGCCTTGGGGCATGTGGATTCCGCCGAGCAGGACTCGTTCACCGACGGTCTGCTAGATTGCCCGCACTACACCCGACCCGAGGTGTACGAGGGACGTCGCGTACCCGATGTGTTGCTCAGTGGTAACCACGAGCATATCCGGCGCTGGCGCCTGCAGCAGTCCCTGGGACGTACTGCGGAGCGACGCGCCGATCTTCTGGATGGCCGCTCGCTTTCTGGAGAAGAGCAGAACCTGTTGGCGGAATATCTTCGTCAGCGGAACGATAGTTAGGTATCGATGGCGGGCCGCGGCCTGTCTTAGGAGCAGAGTGACATGACCAACAAAATCATTGCCCAGATCGAAGCTGAGCAGATGAACAAAGAAATCCCGGCGTTCGCCCCCGGCGACACCGTGATTGTCCAGGTGAAGGTGAAGGAAGGCGACCGTCAGCGTCTGCAGGCCTTCGAAGGCGTGGTGATCGGCAAGCGTAACCGCGGCCTGAACAGCGCCTTCACCGTGCGCAAGATCTCCAACGGTGTTGGCGTCGAGCGTACCTTCCAGACCTACAGCCCGCTGGTCGACAGCCTGAGCGTCAAGCGTCGCGGCGACGTGCGTAAGGCCAAGCTGTACTACCTGCGCGAGCTGTCCGGCAAGGCTGCCCGCATCAAGGAAAAGCTTTCCTGATCGCGGCGTGACCAGAAAAAAGCAGCTTCGGCTGCTTTTTTCGTTTCTGAGGTTCGAGGTAAAGGTAAGGCATGACGACCCGCGAAGCGGAAATCCAACGGCGTACCGCGTTGGCGGAAACCCGAGTGGCCAAGGCGGTGTTCCCGCCCACCACCAATCACCACGACACCCTGTTCGGCGGCACCGCCCTGGCCTGGATGGACGAGGTGTCCTTCATCACGGCGACGCGATTCTGCCGCAAGAAGCTGGTAACGGTCTCCACCGATCGCATCGATTTCAACCATCCCATTCCTGCCGGTTCCATCGTCGAGCTGATCGGGCGGGTGGTGAAGGTCGGCAACACTAGCCTCAAGGTGCAGGTCGAGGTATTCGTCGAGGGCATGCTGGCGGAAGGGCGCGAGCGCGCCATCAATGGCGCCTTCAGCTTCGTTGCCGTCGATGAGGCGGGCAAGCCAACGCCGGTCCTGCCTGGATTCGCCGCGTGAGCAGCGAACGGCTGATCGAGGAATTCCTCGACGCCCTGTGGCTGGAAAAGGGCCTGTCGCCCCATACCCGCAGCGCCTACCGGACCGACCTGCTAGCCTTCGCCCGCTGGCTGGAGGCTAGGGGCCTGACCCTGGAGACGGTCGGCCGCGACGCCGTGCTCGATCATCTCGGCTGGCGGCTGAGCGAAGGCTACCAGGCACGTTCCACTGCGCGCTTTCTCTCCGGTCTGCGCAGCTTCTATAAATACGCCGTGCGCGAGAACCGCATCGCCGAGGATCCTACGCTGCTGGTGAGCATGCCGCAGCTGGGCGCCCCCCTGCCCAAGAGCCTGTCCGAAGCGGACGTGGAAGCCCTGCTGGCCGCGCCCGATACCGAGGACACCCTCGGCCTGCGTGATCGCACCATGCTCGAGGTGCTCTATGCCACCGGCCTGCGGGTGACCGAGCTGGTCAGCCTGACCTTGGACGAGGTCAATCTGCGCGAGGGGTCGCTGCGGGTATTCGGCAAGGGCAGCAAGGAGCGGCTGATTCCCCTGGGCGAGGAGGCCATCGCCTGGCTGGAGGACTATCTCAAGACGGCGCGACCGCTGCTGCTGGGTGGTCAGCCCGGCGACGTCCTCTTTCCCAGTCAGAGGGGCACGGTCATGACCCGGCAGACCTTTTGGCACCGTATCAAGCTGCACGCCCAGGTGGCCGGCATCCGCACCTCGCTGTCGCCGCATACCCTGAGGCACGCCTTCGCCACCCATCTGCTCAACCACGGCGCCGACCTGCGTACGGTGCAGATGCTGCTCGGCCATACCAGTCTCTCCACCACCCAGATCTACACCCATGTCGCCCGGGTGCGCCTGCAACAACTGCACGCCCAGCACCATCCGCGCGGCTAGGGTGGACCGCCGTAGCCGGTACGTCTGTGGTAGGCTTGCCGGCGTCTCAATAGGAGTCAAACATGCGTATTTCTCAGCTGTTGTTCGCCGCTTGCCTGGGGCTCGGCGTGCAACTGGCTCAGGCCGAACCTGAGCAGGCCATCCGCCAGAGCCTGACCGCGCTGCAACCCAATCTCGCCATCGAGTCCATCGCTAAGAGTCCGCTGGAAGGCCTCTACCAGGTCCAGCTCAAGGGCGGTCGCGTGCTCTACGCCAGCGGCGATGGCCAGTTCGTCATGCAGGGCTATCTGTACCAGGTCAAGGACGGCAAGGCCGCCAACCTGACCGAGAAGGCCGAGAACGCCGCCGTGGCACGGCAGATCAACGGCCTCGACCGTAGCCAGATGATCATCTATCCGGCCCAGGGCGAGACCAAGGCGCACATCACCGTCTTCACCGACACCACCTGCCCCTATTGCCAGAAGCTGCATGCCGAGGTGCCCGAGCTGAACAAGCGCGGCATCGAGGTACGCTACCTGGCTTTCCCGCGCCAGGGCATGAGCTCGCCGGGTTCCAAGCAGTTGGAAGCGGTGTGGTGCGCCAAGGACAAGCCCGCGGCGCTGAACCAGATGTTCACCGGGCGTGAGGTCAAGTCCGAGACCTGCAAGAATCCAGTCGCCCAGCAATTCGCGCTGGGACAGAACATGGGTATCCAAGGCACGCCGGCGATCATCCTCGCCGATGGCCAGATGATCCCGGGTTATCAGCCGGCCGACCAGTTGGCGGAAGCCGCAATCGGCGCTCAAGCGGCGCCGTAACTAAGACTTCAATGGCGCCGCGGAGCGGCGCAACACGACATGGGGATAAGGGTGTGAAGCCGGTCAAAGTAGGCATCTGTGGTCTGGGTACCGTGGGCAGCGGGACCTTCAACGTACTCAAGCGTAACGCCGAGGAAATCGCCCGGCGCGCCGGGCGGGGTATCGAGGTGGCGCAGATCGCCCAGCGCCGGCCGAATCCCCATTGCGATACCGGCAGCACGCCGATCACCGCCGATGTCCTGGCGGTGGCGGACAATCCCGAGATCGACGTGGTCGTCGAGTTGATCGGCGGCTACACCCTGGCCCGCGAGCTGGTGCTGCGTGCCATCGCCAACGGCAAGCACGTGGTCACCGCCAACAAGGCGCTGATCGCCGTGCACGGCAACGAGATCTTCGCCAAGGCGCGTGAGCAGGGCGTGATCGTCGCCTTCGAGGCCTCGGTGGCCGGCGGCATCCCGGTGATCAAGGCGCTGCGCGAGGGCCTGGCGGCCAACCGCATCAACTGGGTGGCCGGCATCATCAATGGCACCGGCAACTTCATCCTGTCCGAGATGCGCGAGAAGGGTCGTACCTTCCCCGACGTCCTGGCCGAAGCCCAGGCACTGGGCTATGCCGAAGCCGATCCGACCTTCGACGTGGAAGGCATCGATGCTGCCCACAAGCTGACCATCCTGGCGTCCATCGCCTTCGGCATCCCGCTGCAGTTCGACAAGGCCTACACCGAGGGCATCACCCGCCTGACCACCGCCGACGTCGGCTATGCCGAGGCGCTGGGCTATCGCATCAAGCACCTGGGTGTGGCGCGCAGCACCGCTCAGGGCATCGAGCTGCGGGTGCACCCGACGCTGATCCCGGCCGATCGCCTGATCGCCAACGTCAACGGCGTGATGAACGCGGTGATGGTCAACGGCGATGCCGTTGGCTCGACGCTGTTCTACGGCGCCGGTGCCGGTCGCGAGCCTACCGCTTCGGCCGTGGTGGCCGACCTGGTGGATGTGGTCCGCGCCATGACCTCCGATCCGGAGAATCGCGTGCCGCACCTGGCCTTCCAGCCCGATGCGCTGTCCGACCATCCGGTGCTGCCGATCGAGTCCTGCGAGAGCGCCTACTATCTGCGCATCCAGGCCAAGGATCATCCGGGCGTGCTGGCCCAGGTGGCGAGCATCCTCTCGGCGCGTGGCATCAACATCGAGTCCATCATGCAGAAGGAAGCCGAGGAGCATGACGGCCTGGTGCCCATGATCCTCATCACCCACCGCGTGACCGAGCGCCACATGGTCGAGGCCATCACCGCGCTGGAAGCCCTGGACGATGTCATCGGCGACGTGGTCCGCATCCGGGTCGAGCACCTGAACTGAGCAGCCTGGCGGCGCGCGGCGCCGCCGTCTTTCCCGAGGTCGAGTCATGCGTTACATCAGTACCCGCGGCCAGGCGCCCGCGCTGAATTTTGAAGAAGTCCTGCTGGCGGGTCTCGCCAGCGACGGTGGTCTCTATGTGCCGGAGAACCTGCCGCGCTTTTCCCTGGAGGAGATCGCTTCCTGGGCCGGTCTGCCCTACCACGAGCTGGCCTTCCGGGTGATGAAGCCTTTCGTCGCCGGCTCCATCGCCGATGCCGAATTCAAGGCCATCCTGGAAGAGACCTACGCCGGTTTCGCCCATAGTTCGATCGCGCCGCTGCGCCAGCTGGACGCCAACGAATGGGTGCTGGAGCTGTTCCACGGCCCGACCCTGGCCTTCAAGGACTTTGCCCTGCAACTGCTGGGTCGTCTGCTCGACCACGTGCTGGCCAAGCGCGGCGAGCGTGTGGTGATCATGGGCGCCACCTCCGGTGATACCGGTTCGGCGGCCATCGAGGGCTGCAAGCGCTGCGAGAACGTGGACATCTTCATCCTGCATCCGCACCAGCGGGTGTCGGAAGTGCAGCGTCGGCAGATGACCACGCTGCTGGGCGACAACATCCACAACATCGCCATCGAAGGCAACTTCGACGACTGCCAGGAGATGGTCAAGGCCAGCTTCGCCGACCAGGGTTTCCTCAAGGGTACCCCGCTGGTGGCGGTCAACTCGATCAACTGGGCACGGATCATGGCCCAGATCGTCTACTACTTCCACGCGGCCCTGCAGCTGGGCGCCCCGGCGCGCTCCATCGCCTTCTCGGTGCCCACCGGCAACTTCGGCGACATCTTCGCCGGCTACCTGGCGCGCAACATGGGCCTGCCGGTAAGTCAGCTGGTGGTGGCCACCAACCGCAACGACATCCTGCACCGCTTCATGTCCGGCAACCGCTACGACAAGCAGGAGCTGGAAGCCTCGCTGTCGCCGTCCATGGACATCATGGTGTCGTCCAACTTCGAGCGCCTGCTGTTCGACCTGCACGGTCGCGACGGCCAGGCCCTGGCCGAGCTGATGGCCGGCTTCCGCGCCAGCGGCAAGCTGTCGGTGGCGGATGATCGCTGGAGCGAGGCGCGCAAGCTGTTCGACTCCCTGGCGGTCAGTGACGAAGACACCTGCGCCACCATCGCCGAGGTCTATGCCGCGACCGGCGAGGTGCTGGATCCGCACACCGCCATCGGCGTCCGCGCCGCTCGCGAATGCCGCCGCAGCCTGGCCACGCCCATGGTCGTGCTGGGTACCGCCCACCCGGTGAAATTCCCCGAAGCGGTGGAAAAGGCCGGTATCGGCGCCACCCTCAGCCTGCCGACCCACCTGGCCGACCTGCTGCAGCGTGAAGAGCGCTGCACCGTGCTGCCCAACGACCTGGCCGCCGTCCAGGCCTTCGTCAGCCGCCACGGCAAGCGTGGGCAGCCGCTGTAAGGCGCTAGTACACCCGTGTTGGGCTTCGCTGCGCTCAACCCAACCTACACGGACCTGTAGGTTGGGTTGAGACGGCTCCATCGTCGAAGCCCAACACGGCGGACTCTACCGTCGCTGATGGGCTTCGCTGCGCTCAACCCAACCTACTGTCCTACCGTCCCCAAGCCCTGCTGCCTTTTCCGGTACAATGCCCGGCTTTCCCTGCCGGTGACCCGCCCATGGCTCTGCAAGCCACGCCCTACAAAGTCGAACTCAACCTCACCGATCTGGATCGTGGCGTCTACGAGAACCTGCGCCTGACCGTGGCGCGGCATCCTTCCGAGACCGAGGAGCGGTTGGCGGTGCGGTTGCTGGCCTATGTGCTCTGGTACAACGAGCAGCTGGCCTTCGGGCGCGGCCTGTCCGATGTCGACGAGCCGGCGCTGTGGGAAAAGAGTCTCGATGGCCGGGTGCTGCACTGGATCGAGGTCGGCCAGCCCGATGCCGAGCGCCTGACCTGGTGCAGCCGCCGTACCGAACGCACCAGCCTGCTGGCCTATGGCAACCTGCGCGTCTGGCAGACCAAGGTGGTGGATGCGGTCAAGACGCTGAAGAATCTGCATATCGCCGCGGTCCCCGCCGAGCCCCTGGCCGAGTTGGCCCGCGACCTGCCGCGGAGCATTTCCTGGCAGGTGATGATCAGCGAGGGCACCCTGTTCGTCACCGACGACCGCGGTCAGCACGAACTGCAGCTGGAATGGCTGCTGGGCGAGCGTTGATGCGTCTGGAGCCCCGCCCGCTACCGCCGGTATTGCCCGACCTGGGTGACCTGCCGCCGCTGCTCACCCGGCTCTATGCCGCCCGTGGCGTGACCCAACCGGAAGAGCTGGACAAGGGCCTGGCGCGGCTGGTGCCCTATCACCAGCTCAAGGGCATCGAGGCGGCGGTCGAGCTGCTGGCCCGTGCCCTGGAAGAACGCCGGCGCATCCTCATCGTCGGCGACTTCGATGCCGATGGCGCCACCGCCAGTGCCGTGGGTGTGCTGGCCTTACGTCGCCTGGGCGCGGCCTGGGTCGACTATTTGGTACCCAATCGCTTCGAGTACGGCTATGGCCTGACGCCCGAGATCGTCGCCGTGGCCCTGCAACGTGAGCCGGAAGTACTGCTCACCGTCGACAACGGCATCTCCAGCCTGGACGGCGTGGCCGCGGCCAAGGCCGCTGGCTTGCAGGTGGTCATCACCGACCATCACCTGCCGGGCGCCGAGCTGCCCGCCGCCGATGCCATCGTCAATCCGAACCAGCCAGCCTGTGCCTTCCCCAGCAAGTGCATCGCCGGGGTGGGGGTGATCTTCTATGTGATGCTGGCCCTGCGCAGTCGCCTGCGCGAAAACGGCTGGTTCACCCGCCAGGGCCTGGCCGAGCCCAACCTGGCCGAGTTGCTCGACCTGGTGGCCCTGGGCAGCGTGGCCGATGTGGTCCCGCTGGATGCCAACAACCGTATCCTGGTGCACCAGGGGCTGATGCGTATCCGCGCCGGCCGGGCACGGCCGGGGCTCAAGGCACTGCTGGAAGTCGCCGGGCGCCAGCCGGGCAAGGTGGCCTCCAGCGACTTGGGCTTCATCCTCGGGCCGCGGCTCAATGCCGCGGGTCGCCTGGACGACATGTCCATCGGCATCGAGCTGCTGCTCTGCGAGGACCCGGAGCTGGCGCGCGAATATGCCCAGCAACTGGATGACTTCAACAAGGATCGCAAGAGCATCGAGCAGGGCATGCAGCGCGAGGCGCTCAAGCAGCTCAAGGAGTTGCCGGAAGACGATCTGCCCTTCGGCCTCTGCCTCTTCGATCCGGAGTGGCACCAGGGCGTGATCGGCATCCTCGCCTCGCGGCTCAAGGAAAAGTATCACCGCCCGGCGCTGGCCTTCGCCGACGACGGCAGCGGCACCGGCATGCTCAAGGGCTCGGCGCGTTCGGTCGCCGGGTTGCACATCCGCGATGCCCTGGACGCCGTGGCGACCCGCCATCCGGGCCTGATCACCAAGTTCGGCGGTCATGCCATGGCGGCCGGCCTCAGTCTGCCCCAGGCGCACTACGAGACCTTCGCCGTGGCCTTCGACGCCGAGGTGCGCCGCCACCTGCAGGCCGACGACCTCAGCGGGCGATTGCAGACCGATGGCTGCCTCGCTCCGACCGAGTTCCAGCTCGACCTGGCCCAGGCCCTGCGCCAAGCCGGTCCCTGGGGCCAGCAATTTCCCGAGCCGCTGTTCCACGGCACCTTCGAGATCCTCTCCCAGCGCCTGCTCAAGGAGCGGCATCTGAAGCTGACCCTGCGCAGCGAGCAGGGCGGCCCGGAGCTGGACGGCATCGCCTTCAACATCGATCGCGACACCTGGCCCGATCCGAACATCCGTTGGGCCGAAGTGGCCTATCGGCTGGACGTGAACGAATTCCGCGGTAACGAGAGCGTGCAATTGCTGGTGGTGCACCTGGCACCACGTTAGGTCTCGTTTGAAAAGTGCCTGCGCTCGGTGATGCTGCGTTAAAAATCAGCTGGATCGCCAGTCCGATCGGAATGCTCATTTACCACTCGTAAACTCGAGCGCGAGTCCGATCCGCTTCCTCGCTGATTTGATTCGCTGGCGCTCACCCTCCGGGCCAGCCGTTGGCTGTTACTCCCGTTGGTCGTTGCGCCTTGCCTGACCTTCGCTCGGCGACTTTTCAGACGAGCCCTGTCGGAACAGCGACCTATTCTGTTCGGGAACACTCCAATGCGGTGAATCCCGATCAGACGAGGTCTGCCATGAGTCTCCTGTTCCAGTCCCTGACCCTGCGTCAGCTGACCCTGCCCAACCGGGTGGTGGTCTCCCCGATGTGCCAGTACTCCAGCGAAGACGGCTTCGCCAACGACTGGCACCTGGTCCACCTCGGCAGTCGCGCCGTTGGCGGCGCCGGTCTGGTGATCTTCGAGGCCACCGCGGTTACCCCCGACGGGCGTATCACGCCCCAGGATCTCGGCCTGTGGAAGGACGAGCAGATCGAGCCGCTGCGGCGCATCACCCAGTTCATCGAAGGCCAGGGCAGTGTCGCCGGCATCCAGCTGGCCCATGCCGGGCGCAAGGCCAGTACCTGGCAGCCCTGGGCCGGCAAGCATGGCAGCGTGCCCATCGCCGAGGGCGGCTGGGTCCCGGTGGCACCGTCGGCCATCGCCTTCGACCCCCAGCACACCCGACCCACTGCCGTTGATCGCGATGACATCGCCAGCATTCGCCGGGCCTTCGTGGACACCGCCGAGCGCGCCCTGGCGGCCGGCTTCAAGGTGGCCGAGATCCATGCGGCCCATGGCTATCTGCTGCACCAATTCCTCTCGCCGCTCTCCAACCGGCGCGACGACGACTATGGTGGCAACTTCGAGAATCGCATCCGTCTGCTGCTGGAGGTCACCGCCGATGTGCGCGCGGTCTGGCCGGCTGAGCTGCCGCTGTTCGTGCGGGTCTCGGCCACCGATTGGGTGGAGGACGGCTGGGACGTCGATGAGACGGTGGAACTGGCACGCCGGCTGAAAACCCTGGGCGTCGACCTGATCGACGTCTCTTCCGGTGGCACCGCGGCCCAGGCCGATATTCCCACCGGCCCCGGCTACCAGACCCAGTTCGCCGAGCGGGTGCGCAAGGAAGCCGAGATTCCCAGCGGCGCGGTGGGCATGATCACCGATGCGGCCCAGGCCGAGCACGTGCTGCGTACCGGCCAGGCCGATCTGGTGCTGCTGGCGCGGGAACTGCTGCGCGATCCCTATTGGCCGCTGAACGCCGCCGAGGCACTACGGGAGAAGGTCTCCTGGCCGCCGCAGTACGTGCGGGCGGCGCATCGGGATACACCGCTGCGCAAGCCCTTCGGCGCGGAGTAGGGGCGCTTGTAGGAGCCACCCAGGCGGGTGGCTCTTGGTGAGATCCGTTACGGCTTGGCGGGTCGCAGCAGCGCTTCCAGGGCATCACTGTCGTAGTAGTCGCCCAGGTACCAGATGCGGCCGTCGCGAATTCGCATGATGCTGGCACCGCGGATCTTGACCGGTTGCTTGCCGGCAGCGATGGTCGTGTTGCCGGTGAGTTCCCACTCGAAGGCAATACTGCGCGGCCCGATGACCGGCTTGTGCACCATCTTCACCTGCAGGTCGGGCACGGCCTTGAGGGTGACGCGAACGATCCTGTCTCGGGCCTGGGTGCGGCTGGTTTCGGTCGTCGCCGTACCGCTATCGAAGTACTGCACCTTGGGATCGAGCAAGGCACTGGCGGCTTCGGCATCATGGTCATTCCAGGCATCGAGATAGCGATTGGCGATGACGCGAGCATCCTCGGCCGCGGCCTGGACCTGGCCAGCGATGAGGGCAAGCGAAAGCGCGAACAGCACAGCCAGACGCGAACGCATGGGGTGTCTCCGACAACTGCAAGGGGGAGGCGCAAGAGTAGCGCTGCGGCCGGCCCGCGGTCAGAAATATTTTGTATCGGCTGCGACTCATCGCCTGTTCGACTGCAACATCCGGTAAGCAGCTACGGGGAGCCAGACGACCCGGCGAGTGGTCTCAACAGGCTGAATCCAAATCCCCTGTGGAGGTTGCCCATGAACACCCGCGGTCTGCTCGATCAACTGCTCAAGGCTGGCCAGCAAGCCTTGGCCAACAAGACCGGCCATTCGACCACGCGACCAGGCGCTGGCGCGACTCCTGCCGGCAAGGACGGTCTCGGCGGCCTGCTGTCGGGCCTGGGCAACAGCGGCCTGGCAGCGGGTGCCCTGACTGCGCTGCTGGGCAGCAAGCGGGGCCGCAGCCTGGGCGGCAAGGCGGTCGGCTACGGTGGTCTGGCGGCGCTCGGCATGGTGGCCTACAAGGCCTATCAATCCTGGCAAGCCAACCAGGCGCAAGGCGGGCAAACGGTCGAGCCGCGCACCGTGGACCGGGTCCCCGAGCATGAAGCCGAGGCCCATGGCCGCGCGGTACTCATCGCCCTGATCGCCGCGGCCAAGGCTGATGGGCACGTGGATGCCCAGGAACGCCAGGCCATCGAGGCCGAGATGGGCAAGCTGGACAATGACCCCGAGCTGCGCAGCTGGCTGCAGCGCGAGCTGGAGCAGCCACTGGACCCGGCCAAGGTCGCCGCCGCTGCCGAAACCCCGGAAATCGCCGCCGAGATGTACCTCGCCAGCCTAATGCTGATCGACGACCAGCAGTACATGGAGAAGGCCTACCTGGACGAGCTGGCGCGTCAGTTGCACCTGGAACCCGGTTTGCGTGCCGAGCTGGAGCGTCAGGCCGCGGCGGTCTGACGACTAGTCGGCCAACGGCTGTTCACTCAAGGCCTCTTCACCCAGGAGCAGGGTCCGTTCCGCCGCGCAGAGCTGCAGCAGGAAGTCCCAGACCACGCGCAGGCGGGTGGAGCGATGCAGCTCACGGTGGGTCGAGATCCAGTATTCGCGAGTGAAGGATCTTTCCGGCAGCACGCATTCCAGCGGGCTGTCGGCGCCCACCAGGTAGCAGGGCAGCACCGCCAGGCCGAGTCCGGCGCAGGCCGCTTCCCGCTGGGCGATGACGCTGGTGCTGCGAAAGACCAGGCGGGGCTCCGGGCAGAGACCCTGGATGAATTGCAGCTCGCGGCAGAACAGCAGGTCGTCGACGTAGCCGATGAAGGTCTGTTCGCCCAGGTCGGCCTCGGCATCCAGCGGTGGGGCCCGATCCAGATAGGCGCGACTGGCGTAGAAACGCAGCCGATAGGGCGTCAGCCGCCGGCCGATCAAGCCTTCGGCGGTAGGGCGCTCCAAGGTAATGGCGATGTCCGCCTCGCGGTTGGTGACGCTGACGAAGCGCGGCACCGAGACCAGCTCCACCTCCAGGCCCGGGTAATCCCGCAACAATCCACCCAGGCGTCGGGCCAGGAAGCCGGTGCCCAACCCCTCGGTCACGCCGACCCGCACCTGGCCCAGGGGGTTGAGTCTTTGCGTCACGGCCTCCTGGGCCAGCAGGGCGGCTTCTTCCATCGCCTGGGCATGGGCCAGTAGCGCCTGGCCGGCCGGGGTGAGCTGATAGCCGCTGGCCTGTTGCACCAGCAACTGGCTGCCCAGGGCGCGTTCCAGGGCCTCCAGATGACGCGACACGGTGGCATGGCTGACGCCCAGGCTGCGGGCGGCGGTCAACAGCCGGCCATGGCGTTGTACCTCCAGGAAAACGCGCAGATCGTTCCAGTCGAACATGCCACTGCCTCTCTTGTTCTGGTCTAGCAGAGCGCTTCCACGGGGCTGTGCAGAAATGCACAGCCGTTGCCCGTTTTCTGCGACTGTTGTTCGCGGATGACGCCACTAGGATAGGAGCCACAACAACAAAACACGAGGGAACGTCATGCCCCGTCCTGCTGCGGACTATGACTTCATCATCGTCGGCGCCGGTCCGGCCGGCTGCCTGCTGGCCAATCGACTCTCCGCCGATCCGGCCCATCGCGTGCTCCTGCTGGAAGCGGGCGGGCGCGACAACCATCCCTGGATCCATATCCCGGTCGGCTACCTGTTCTGCATCGGTAATCCACGCACCGACTGGTGCTTCAAGACCGAGGTGGAAGCCGGCCTGGGCGGTCGGGCGCTCAACTATCCGCGTGGCCGGGTGCTGGGCGGCTGCTCCTCCATCAACGGCATGATCTACATGCGCGGCCAGGCGCGGGACTACGATGGCTGGGCCGCCGCCGGCAACCCTGGCTGGGGCTGGCAAGACGTGCTGCCGCTGTTCAAGGCAATGGAGGATCACTGCGACGGCGCCTCGGCCTTTCATGGCGCCGGCGGCGAATGGCGCGTGGAGCGCCAGCGCCTGCACTGGACGCTGCTCGACGCCTTTCGCAGCGCCGCAGGGGAAACCGGTATCGCGCCGGTGGAGGACTTCAATACCGGTGACAACGAAGGCTGCGGCTATTTTCAGGTCAACCAGCGCAACGGTGTGCGCTGGAATGCGGCCAAGGCCTTTCTCCGGCCGATCCGCCAGCGCGCCAATCTGGAGGTGCTGACCGGCGTCCAGGTGGAGCGGGTGCTGCTGGAAGAGGGCAGGGCGCGGGCGGTACTGGCGCGGCTGCCGGGCCAGGCCGAGCCCCAGCGGCTGGTGGCGCGGCGCGAGATCGTGCTCTGCGCCGGGGCCATCGGCTCGCCGACCCTGTTGCAGCGCTCCGGCATCGGGCCGCGGGCCCTGCTCGAAGGACTCGGCATCGGCGTCCAGCATCGGCTGGAAGGCGTGGGCGGCAATTTGCAAGACCACCTGCAACTGCGGCTGATCTACCGGGTGCACGGCGTACCGACCCTCAATGCCCTGGCCGGCAGCCTCTGGGGCAAGCTGGGCATGGGCCTGGAGTACCTCTGGCGGCGTAGCGGCCCCCTGGCCATGGCGCCGAGTCAACTGGGCGCCTTCGCCTGCTCCGATCCGGGCCAGCCCTCGGCCAATCTGCAGTATCACGTGCAGCCGCTGTCGCTGGAGCGCTTCGGCGAGCCCCTGCACGGCTTTCCCGCCTTCACCGCCTCGGTGTGCAACCTGCGCCCGGCCAGCCGCGGTCAGGTGGCCATCCGCAGTGCCGATGCCCAAGCCGCGCCGCTGATCCAGCCGCGCTACCTGAGCGCGGAGGAAGATCTCAAGGTGGCCGCCGACGCCATCCGCCTGACCCGGCGCATCGTCGCCGCCCCGGCCCTGGCCGCCTACCGACCCGAGGAATACCTGCCGGGACTGGCCTACCAGAGCGAAGAGGAATTGCAGCAGGCCGCGGGCGCCATAGGTACCACCATCTTCCATCCCTCCGGCACCTGCCGCATGGGGCAGGACGCGGATGCCGTGGTGGATGCCCGGCTAAGGGTGCATGGCATCCCCGGCCTACGGGTCGCCGACGCTTCCATCATGCCGACCCTGGTCTCCGGCAACAGCTGTTCGCCGACCCTGATGATCGCCGAGCAGGCGGCCCGCTTCATGCTGGCCGAGGCGCGGGAGCAGGGAATCGTCGAGTTGCCCGCGGCGGTCGCCCGGCCGGATCGGGTCTCGGCCGCCTAGTGTTACCGATGGCGGGCCGCCCGCCGTTTCCACCGTAGTAGCTGTCGCCCATAACAACAATCAGCCCGGCGCTCCCGGGCCAGGAGAACGTGCGATGTCCGACTATGCCCAACCCCGGGTACAACCTACCGCGGTCGTCAGTCGCCGCGAAGAACGCAAGGTGATCTTCGCCTCGTCCCTGGGGACCGTCTTCGAGTGGTACGACTTCTTTCTCTACGGCGCCCTGGCGGCGGTGATCAGCAAGCAATTCTTCGCCGGGGTCAACGACACCACCGCCTTCATCTTCGCCCTGCTGGCCTTTGCCGCCGGCTTCGTGGTGCGGCCCTTCGGCGCCCTGGTGTTCGGCCGGTTGGGCGATCTGGTCGGGCGCAAGTACACCTTCCTCGCCACCATCATCCTCATGGGCATCGCCACCTTCGGCGTCGGCCTGCTACCCACCTACGCCAGCATCGGCGTGGCCGCGCCCATCATCCTGGTGGTGCTGCGCCTGCTGCAGGGGCTGGCTCTGGGCGGCGAATACGGCGGCGCCGCCACCTACATCGCCGAGCACGCACCGCCCGGCAAGCGCGGCGCCCATACCAGCTGGCTGCAATCCACCGCGACCCTGGGCCTCTTGCTGTCGCTGGTGGTGATCCTGGTCTGCCGCTATCTGACCGGCGATCAGTTCGAGGTCTGGGGCTGGCGCCTGCCGTTCCTGCTGTCGATCTTCCTGCTGGCCATCTCCACCTGGATCCGCATGTCCATGCACGAATCCCCAGCCTTCCTGCGCATGAAGGCCGAGGGCAAGCAGAGCAAGGTGCCGATCCGTGATTCTTTCACCAACTGGAGCAATCTCAAGGTGGTGCTGATCGCCCTGTTCAGCATCAACGGCGGCCAGGCGGTGACCTTTTACCTGTCGCAGTTCTACGTGATGTTCTTTCTCACCCAGACGCTCAAGCTGGATCCGGTGCTGGCCAACAACCTGCTGATCATCAGCGTCATCCTCGGCGCGCCCTTCTTCGTCATCGCCGGCTGGCTATCGGACAAGGTCGGCCGCAAGCCGATCCTGATGCTCGGCCTGCTGCTGGCCACGGTGCTCTACTTCCCGTTGTTCAAGGCCCTGACCCACTACGCCAATCCGCAGATCTACCAGGCCAGTCAGCAGGCGCCCATCGTAGTGACCGCCGATCCGGCCACCTGCACCTTCCAGTTCGATCCGGTGGGCAAGGCGCGCTTCGACAGCCCTTGCGACCGGGTCAAGACGCTGCTGGCCAAGAGCGGTCTGCCCTACCGTAGCGTGGCGGGTGCGCCGGGCGATGCCGTGCAGGTCCACGTCGGGGACAAGCTCATCGTCGGTTACGACGAGCCGGCCCTGCGCGCCGCCGTACAGGCCGCCGGCTATCCGGCCAAGGCCGACGCCGCCCAGGTCAACAAGCCCATGGTGGTGGCGGTGATCTTCGCCTTGATCCTTATCGCCACCCTCTGCTATGGACCGCTGGCAGCCTTGATGGTGGAGCTGTTTCCCACGCGCATCCGCTACACCTCGATGTCGCTGCCGTATCACATCGGCAATGGCTGGTTCGGCGGTTTCCTGCCCACGGTGTCCTTCGCCCTGGTGGTCTATACCGGCGACATCTTCTACGGCCTCTGGTATCCGGTGCTGGTGACCGGCATCAGCCTGGTGGTGGGGCTGCTGTGCCTGCCGGAAACCCGCCATCGCGACCTCGACGCCGATTGAGGCAAAGAGCGGCAGCGCGGGCCGCCGCACTCTGAGTTTCGCCGCCGATTGGGTTATACTCGCGAGCTTTTCCACAGCTTTTCTCGCGAGTGTTTCCCCCATGGAAATCAACCCGATCGTCACCAGCATCAAGGACCTAACCAGCCGTACCCAGACCATTCGGGGGTATCTTTGACTACGATCTGAAAAAGGATCGTCTGGTCGAAGTCGAGCGCGAGCTCGAAGACCCCAATGTCTGGAACAAGCCCGAGTACGCCCAGAACCTCGGCCGTGAGCGCGCCCAGCTGGCCCAGGTGGTCGGTACCCTGGACGAGCTGAGCGGTGGCCTGGCCGATGCCAGTGATCTGCTGGAGATGGCCGCCGAAGAGGAAGACCAGGGTGCGGTCGATGACGTGGCGACCGAGGTCGAGCGCCTGCGCGGCATCCTCGAGAAGCTGGAATTCCGCCGCATGTTCAGCGGCGAGATGGACCCCAACAACTGCTACTTGGACATCCAGGCCGGCTCCGGCGGCACCGAGGCCCAGGACTGGGCCAACATGCTGCTGCGCATGTACCTGCGCTGGGCCGACCAGCACGGCTTCAGCGCCGAGATCGTCGAACTCTCCGAAGGCGAGGTCGCCGGCATCAAGGGCGCCACGGTGCATATCAAGGGCGAATACGCCTTCGGCTGGTTGCGCACCGAGATCGGCGTGCACCGCCTGGTGCGCAAGAGTCCCTTCGACTCGGGCAACCGGCGCCACACCTCCTTCACCGCGGTGTTCGTCTCGCCCGAGATCGACGACAACATCGAGATCGAGATCAACCCGTCCGACCTGCGCGTCGACACCTACCGCTCCTCCGGCGCCGGTGGTCAGCACGTGAACACCACCGACTCCGCGGTGCGGATCACCCACGTGCCCACCAACACCGTGGTGGCCTGCCAGAACGAGCGCTCCCAGCACGCCAACCGGGACACCGCCATGAAGATGCTGCGGGCTAAGTTGTACGAGCTGGAGATGCAGAAGCGCAACGCCGCCTCCCAGGCGCTGGAAGATTCCAAGTCCGATATCGGCTGGGGCCACCAGATCCGCTCCTATGTGCTCGACGCCTCGCGGATCAAGGATCTGCGCACCGGCGTGGAACGCAGCGATTGCGACAAGGTGCTCGACGGCGATCTGGACGAATACCTCGAAGCCAGCCTCAAGCAGGGCATCTAACCAACTTATCTCTGTAGGAGCGGTCGCATCGGCGCACCGCCACGGCCGCGATTCCCCGCTAGGATCGCGGTCATGGACCGCTCCTACAACCAGCACTCCCCAGGTAAACAGCAGACATGAGCGAACAACCCCTAGACTCCCAAGCCCAGGAACAGGAAGACAACAAGCTGATCGCCCAGCGCAAGGAAAAGCTTGCCGCGCTGCGCGACCAGCAGGCCATTCCCTTCCCCAACGACTTCCGTCGCGACAGCCTGGCCGGTGACCTGCAGAAGCAGTACGCCGACAAGACCAAGGAAGAGCTGGAGGCCGCGGGCATCAAGGTCAAGGTGGCCGGGCGCATCATGCTCAACCGTGGCGCCTTCATGGTGCTGCAGGACACCAGCGGGCGCATCCAGGTCTACGTCGACCGCAAGACCCTGCCGGCCGAGACCCTGGAAGCGGTCAAGACCTGGGACCTGGGCGACATCATCGCCACCGAGGGCATCCTGGCCCGCTCCGGCAAGGGCGATCTCTACGTCAACATGAGCGACGTGCGCCTGCTGACCAAGTCGCTACGTCCGCTGCCCGACAAGCACCACGGCCTGACCGACACCGAGCTGCGCTATCGCCAGCGCTACGTCGACCTGATCGTCAACGAAGAGGTCCGCCAGACCTTCCGCGTGCGCTCCCAGGTCATCGCCCACATCCGCCGGTTCCTCATGGAGCGCGGTTTCCTCGAAGTGGAAACCCCCATGCTGCAGACCATCCCCGGCGGCGCGGCGGCCAAGCCCTTCGAGACCCACCACAACGCCCTCGACATGGCCATGTTCCTGCGCATCGCGCCGGAGCTGTACCTCAAGCGCCTGGTAGTGGGTGGCTTCGAGAAGGTCTTCGAGATCAACCGCAACTTCCGTAACGAAGGCGTCTCGACCCGGCACAACCCCGAGTTCACCATGCTCGAGTTCTACCAGGCCTACGCCGACTACGAAGACAACATGGACCTCACCGAGGAACTGTTCCGCGAGCTGGCCCAGGCCGTGCTCGGCAGCACCGACGTGCCCTATGGCGACAAGGTCTTCCACTTCGGCGAGCCCTTCGTGCGCCTGTCGGTGTACGACTCCATCCTCAAGTACAACCCGGACATCACCGCGGCCGATCTCAACGACGTCGAAAAGGCCCGCGCCATCGCCAAGAAAGCCGGCGCCAAGGTGCTCGGTCACGAAGGCCTGGGCAAGCTGCAGGTGATGATTTTCGAGGAGCTGGTGGAGAGCAAGCTGGAGCAGCCGCACTTCATCACCGAGTACCCCTTCGAGGTCTCGCCGCTGGCGCGCCGCAACGACCAGAATCCCAACGTCACCGACCGTTTCGAGCTGTTCATCGGTGGCCGCGAGATCGCCAACGCCTACTCCGAGCTCAACGACGCCGAAGACCAAGCCGCGCGCTTCATGCTGCAGGTCCAGGAAAAGGACGCCGGTGACGACGAGGCCATGCACTACGACGCCGACTTCATCAACGCCCTGGAATACGGCATGCCGCCCACCGCTGGCGAAGGCATTGGCATCGACCGCCTGGTGATGCTGCTGACCAACTCGCCGTCGATCCGCGACGTCATCCTCTTCCCGCACATGCGTCCGCAATAAGGGGGGCGCCCCGCTCGGGGCGTCGCTCCGGCTCCTGTCGACCGGGGCTCTGTCATCAAAGGTTCATCTGAGCCTGCTAACAGAGCCCTGATGTCGCGTTTCTCCCGCAGGTAGCCATGACCAACACCCTGATTCCCCTGCATCCGGCCGCCGAACGGCTGGGGCTGCTCTATGCCTATCACTTCACCTCCGGCCAGCCCGGCCACGCCCTGACCATGGCACCGGAAGATCCCTGGGAGGCGGAAGAGGGCGGTTTTCGCTGGCTGCATTTCAACCTGGCCCACGCCGCCGCCGAGCGCTGGATGCGCGAGCACCTGGGATTGCCCGAGGAATTCTTCGAATCCCTGCACGCCGGCTCCCATTCGACCCGTCTAGAGCCGGCCGACGACACCCTGCTCGGGGTGGTGAACGACGTGACCCTCGCCTATGGCCAGGTCTCGGTGGACGTCGCCACCCTCTGGGCCTGCGCCCGGCCGGGGTTGCTGGTGACCGCCCGCGCCCAGCCGCTGCGCTCGGTGGATCGCCTGCGCCATGCGGTGCGTCGTGGCGAGGGCTTCGGTTCGACCCTGGAATTGCTGGTGCACCTGCTGCGCGACTAGGCCGATGTGCTCACCGGCATCATCCGCGACACCACGGTCAAGGTGGACGCCATCGAGGATCGCCTGCTGTCCCAGCGGCTGGCCGCCAGCCGCGCCGAGCTGGGCAGCCTGAGGCGGGCCCTGGTGCGGCTGCAGCGGCTGCTGGCCCTGGAACCGGGCTCTCTGCTGCGGCTCCTGAACCGGCCACCGGCCTGGCTCCGCCGCGACGACATCCAGACCCTGCGCGAAGCTACCGAAGAATTCGACCGGGTACTGGACGACCTGGCGGCCCTGGTCGAGCGGCTCAAGCTGCTACAGGAAGAGATCGCCGCCGCCTCCGCCGAGCAGACCAACCGCACCCTGTTCACCCTGACCCTGGTCACGGTGCTGGCCCTGCCGATCAACATCATCGCCGGCTTCTTCGGCATGAACGTGGGTGGCATCCCGCTGGCCAGCTCGCCCCATGGCTTCTGGATCCTGGTGGCGCTGGTGGCTACCTTCACGGTGCTGGCCGGTAGCTGGGCGTTTCGCAAGCGCGGCGACTGAGTGGTGCCATGCAACCCCCTGGGGCCGTCGCGGTCTCTAGGGGAATAGCTGCTGGAGACCGCAATGGACTTCAAGGACTACTACGAGGTGCTCGGCGTAACCCCCGACGTCGACGACAAGACGCTCAAGACCGCCTATCGCAAACTGGCGCGCAAGTACCATCCCGATGTGAGCAAGGAGGCCGATGCCGAAGCTCGCTTCAAGGAGGTGGCCGAGGCCTATGACGTCTTGCGCGATCCGCACAAGCGCGCCGAGTACGACCAGGTGCGCCTCTACCAGCAGCAGGGCGAGCGCTTCCAGGTGCCGCCGGACTGGCAGCCGGGTTCGGGCGATGACTACAGCGATCCCCATGCCGGCTTTGGCGCGGACTATTCCGATTTCTTCGAATCCCTGTTCGGTGCTGCCGGGCGCTCGCAGCAGGGCGGCTTCGCCCGCCGCGGGCGCGACGTCGAGCTGGAATTGCCGCTGTTTCTCGAAGAGAGCCATGCCGGCACCACCAAGCCGCTGAGTTTTTCCCTGCCGCAGCGCGATGAGCTCGGCCGGCGGGTCGGCGAGACCACCAAGACCCTCAACGTCAAGATTCCCGCCGGCAGTACCGACGGCGAACGCATCCGCCTGAAAGGCCAAGGCGAGCCGGGTATCGGCGGGGCGGAGGCCGGAGATCTCTATCTGGTCATCCGTCTGGTGCCGCACCCCCTGTTCGACGTGGATGGCCAGGACCTGGTGGTCAGCGTGCCGCTCGCACCCTGGGAAGCGGCCCTGGGTGCCAAGGTGCAGGTGCCGACGCTGGATGGCCAGATCATGCTCAGCATTCCGGCTGGCAGCCAGAGCGGCGCGCGCCTGCGAGTACGCGGCAAGGGCCTCGCCGGCAAGGGCGGGCAGGGCGATCTGCATGCGTTGCTCAAGGTGGTGATGCCACCCAAGGGCGATGAAGAAACCCAGGCGCTGTGGCGCCAACTGGCCGAGCGGGCGGCCTTCGATCCCCGCCACGACTGGAGGAAAGTCCGATGAGCAGTCTGATCGTCCTGCAGGAATTCTGCGTGCTCTGCGAGGTGAGCGAGCCCGTGGTGGTGGAGATCGTCGAACACGGCATCCTGGCCCCGCAACGCGGCAAGCGCCCGGCCGAATGGCATTTCGACACCGGAGCCCTGTACCGCGCCCGCCGCGCCGTCCGCCTGCGCCAGGAGCTGGAATTGGATTGGGCCGCCACGGCCCTGGCCTTGCACCTCTTGGACGAGGTGGAGGAGCTGCGGCGGGAGAATCAGCGGCTGCGCCAGAGATTGGAGCGGTTTGCCGGTGAGCTGCGGGATGTGTGAAGGAGGGTAGGTTGGGTTGAGGCAGCTCCATCGCCGAAGCCCAACAGTCGTGGTCGAGGCGGGCCGTGTTGGGCTTCGCTGCGCTCAACCCAACCTACACGAGCAGCCCTCTCCCTCAGGAGAGGGCTGGTGTGAGGGAAGGCAGGTGGCACCGGTAATGATCACGATGTTGTAGGGTGGAAAACCGCGCAGCGTTTTCCACGTGAGCCGCCATTCGACGTCATCCTCGAGCAAGAACCACTAAGTTCATCGCGTCACCGAGTGGAAAAGGCTGCGCCGTTTTCCACGCTACACCAGGAGTTCGACAGCCATGCCCAGCCATATCCTCGACCATCGCATCCTCGGCGAGTCCCTGCAGGCTGTGGAGATCGGCCTCGATCCCGGCGAGACGGTGATCGCCGAGGCCGGTGCCATGACTTATATGGAAGCCGACATCGACTTCACCGCACGCATGGGCGACGGCTCCGCTGGCTTGCTCGGCAAGCTCTGGGGCGCCGGCAAGCGCATGCTCGGCGGCGAGTCGCTGTTCATGACCCATTTCACCAACGAAGGCCGGACGAAGCGTCACGTCGCCTTCGCCGCACCCTATCCGGGGCAGGTGGTGCCCCTGGACCTGGCGGCCCTGGGCGGCACCCTGTTCTGCCAGCGCGATTCCTTTCTCTGCGCGGCCAAGGGCACCCGTATCGGCGTGGCCTTCACCCGCCGCCTGGGCGCCGGTTTCTTCGGTGGCGAAGGCTTCATCCTGCAACGGCTGGAAGGCGATGGTATGGCCTTCGTGCATGCCGGCGGCACGGTGATCCGCAAGGAACTCAAGGGCGAGACCCTGCGCCTGGATACCGGTTGCCTGGTGGGCTTCACC
This sequence comes from Pseudomonas oryzihabitans, assembly GCF_006384975.1. Classification (NCBI taxonomy): domain Bacteria; kingdom Pseudomonadati; phylum Pseudomonadota; class Gammaproteobacteria; order Pseudomonadales; family Pseudomonadaceae; genus Pseudomonas; species Pseudomonas oryzihabitans. Next base: position 2,509,618 of record NZ_CP021645.1, on the reverse strand, counting down.
AGCGGCATCGACTACAACATCAAGCTGGCCGGTGGCCTGCGCAGCATGCTGTTCGGTGGCGAGGGCCTGGTGCTGGCTACCCTGAGTGGCCATGGCACCGTGTGGATCCAGACGCTGCCCTTTTCGCGGCTAGCCGGCCGGGTCCAGGCCGCGGCCGGCGGCGTCACCGGCGAGCGCCGCGCCGGCGGCGACTAGGCTCGCTGCAAGGCGTTTTGCGGCGCCATGCGCTCCAGCCAGTCGCGCCAGCGTACCCGGCTGTCGTGGACCAGCCAGCCGTCCTGGCGAGCGAAGCTTTCCGACAGCCATAGGCCACGGGTCGAGACCGGCACCCGTTGTCCAGCCGACAGGGTATAGAGCTCGCCGGTAGGCTTGCCATTAGCCAGGGCGACCAGATAGAGATCGGGGCGCTGCCGGTCCAGCCGCGCCAGCAACTGACCGTTCTCGATCTTCTCGTCGACATGGAACAGGCTCGGCGCCTTGCACTCCTTGGGCAATTCCAGGAGCAGGTCGTAGACCAGCTGCAGCGAGGCGGTGGGGGTATGCACATAGGCGCGCGGACGCTCCAGCAGCGCCAGGCTGCCACAGCGTACCGGCCGCGCCGCGCCCGAGCGCGGAGTGAGACGAAAGGCCACATCCTCGCGATAGGGCAGGGCGGGGGCGTAGGGCGTCGGTAGCCAGGTATCGGCGAAGCGCCCACCCAGCCAGCCGCGCGGCGTCTCGATCAGGCATTCCTCGGCCACCTCCTGCACGGCGGTGAGCAGCGGCAGCGCCAGTTCGTGGGCGGGGATGTAGCCGGAAATCAGTTTGAGCACCACGTCGCCGCGATCGGGCCGGCGCTGGCGTACCAGCAGCCAATGGTCCTGGCCTTGCCAATTCAGCGTCAGCCGTACGGAGACGCCCAGGTTGGCCAGCTTGACGCTGAAGTGCTGGGCATCGGCGAGCTCGATGGGCTGGCGGCGTTGCAACATCTCGGCGAAATTCAGTGGTTGGCCGAGGGCCTGGTAGGTGAGGCCTTCCGCGGAGGCCTCGACCAGCAGGGGCAGGGTCTTGAACGCCTTGGGGTTGTGGCGGGCGATGAGCTGGGGCATGGCCGACTCCTGTTTGTTGTATGCCGAAGACGCACACCCACAGTGGCTGGGAGGGGGCGTCCAGCGGACGAATGCGAAGGATCAGCGAAACGCTCTGGATCAGGGCCGAGCGGTAATCACTTCGGCCAGGGTACGGACATTATGTGACAGGTGCAGGGGATCGATAGTGCCGACTATCGCGCCGCTCACCCCGGGTTCACCGAACACCCGGGCGAAGCTGGCCCGCACCGGATCCTGGCCGGCGCCCAGCACGGCGTGCCCGCTGGCCAGGGCCTTCTTGATCAGGATGCCCTTGCCCGCCGCCGCGGCGGCCTGGATCACCGGAATCTCGGCGTCTTCGTTGAGATTGAAGGTGACCATGGCGCAATCGCCGGTCTCCAGGGCCTTGAGGCCACCGGCCACGGTCTTGCCGGAAAAGCCGAAGGCACGGATCAGCCCCTCGCGCTTGAGTTCGGCGAGGGTCTCGTAGCAGCCGCTGTCTTGGAGGATGGCCAGGTCGTTGCCGTCGGAATGCACCAGCACCAGGTCCAGCCAGTCGGTCTCCAGCCGGCGCAGGCTACGCTCCACCGAGCGGCGGGTGTGGGCCGGGCTGAAATCGAAGCTGGACAAGCCACCGTCGAATTCCTCACCGACCTTGCTGGCGATCACCCAGTTCTGGCGCTGGCCGCGCAGCAGTGGCCCCAGGCGTTCCTCACTGCGGCCATAGGCCGGGGCGGTATCCAGCAAATTGATGCCCAGCTCGCGGGCCAGGCTCAGCAGATCGGCGGCCGCGCGGTCGTCGGGAATGGTGAAGCCGTTGGGGTATTTCACGCCCTGGTCGCGGCCGAACTTGACCGTGCCCAGGCCCAGGGGGGACACCTCGAGACCGGTGCTGCCCAGGGGGCGGTGCAGGCCGTGCAGATTCATGGCAGCAGTTCCTCCCAGAAGGGCGCCGCGACCGGCGGCTGGTGATGGACGGGCAGGACGGGGTGCTGCCCTGGCGCGATACCATCCCGGTCGAGATGGGCCAGGACCCGGTCGGCCAGATCCGGCGACAGGGCCAGCTTGGTTGGCCAGCCCACCAGCAGGCGGCCTTCCTCGGCGAGAAAGGCGTTGTCCGGTCGCACCAGGCCGGATTGCGCCGGCTCGGCGCGATCCACTCTCAGGGTCGCCCACTGGGCGCCGGCGAAGTCGATCCAGGGCAGCAGGCGCTGCAATTCTTCCCGCGCCGTGGCGATCTGCTCGGCGGGTTCGCGGGCCACGCCCTCGGCTTCGGCCAGGTCGCCGCCCAGGTACCACAGCCACTGGCCGTCGGCGGTGGGATGGCTGGTGATGGTCACCCGCGGCTTGGGGCCGCCGCCCAGGCAGTGGGCATAGAGGGGTTTGAGCATGGGCCCCTTGACCACCACCATGTGCAACGGCCGGCGCTGCATGGCTGGCTGTTCGAGACCCAGGGCCCTGAGCAGGTCGGCCATGCCGGCACCGGCGGTGAGCACGATACGGCGGGCGCGGATGGCTTGGCCGTCCACCACCAGGCCGGTCAGCTCGCCGTCTTCCCGTAGCGGTTGGAGATTCCGCCCGGCCAGCAGGCTGTCGCCGGCCAGTTCGGCCAGGCGCGTGACCAGGCTGGGCACGTCCAGCACCAATTCGGCCAGGCGATAGACCTTGCCCTTGAAGGCACGGTCGCGCAGGGCCGGGGGCAGTTCGTCGCCCTTGACCGCATCCACCCGGCCGCGTACCGCCTTGCTGGCGAAGAAGCTGGTGAGATTGCCGGCCAGGCTGCCGGGCGACCAGAGGTAGTGGGCCTCGGAGAGCAGGCGCACGCCGGACAGATCCAGCTCGCCCGTGCCGGCCAGGCTCTCGCGCCAGCGCCGCGGCATGTCGGCGATGGCCTCGGAGGCGCCGGTGAGCATCCCGGTCAGGGCGTACTTAGTGCCGCCATGGATGATGCCCTGGGACTTGCCGCTCTGGCCGCCACCCAGGGCGCCGGTTTCCACCAGCACGGTGGCATAGCCGGCGCGCCTGAGGCGGGCGTTGAGCCAGAGGCCGGCGACGCCGCCGCCGACGATGAGGAGATCGGTGGACCAGGGTTGGGACATGAACAGCCTACATGGTGGGAAATCAAAGGGAGATTCTTACATATTAGGACGGACACCTGGCCTTGCTGCTTAGGTCGGTGGCTCGTCCCACTACAGCGCTGGTGGTTGCCGCGCCAGCCATTGCAGGGGTGTCAGGCCCAATTCGGTGCGGAATGCTGCGCGCAGGGCATGGGCATCGGCGAAGCCGCAGCGACTGGCGATGCTTTCCAGTCCACGGGCACCCGCCGCGAGTTGCGCCTGGGCCTGGGCGATCCGCATCCGTCGGAGCCAATCCTTGAGACCGCCCCCGGTTCTTTCACGAAGATGACGCGACAGGTTGCGTCGACTCATGCCGACGCGCGCGGCGAGTTCGTCCAGTGACGGTGAGCGACAGGGATCGGCACGCAGCTCTTCGAGCGCCGCGTTGATGCGTTGGGCTGCCGATGATCCCAGCGTCGGCTGCTTGAGGAGCTGCACCTGGGCGCCCGCCCGTTGCGGCGGGGCCACGAGATGCCGGGCCACGCGATTGGCTTCGCCGGTGCCCATCAGTCGGCCCAGCAGATGTAGGCAGCAGTCGAGTCCGGCGGCGACACCTGCGGAGGTCACGACCATCCCTTCGTCGACGAACAGCGCCTGGGCATCGACCTGGATCTCTGGGTAGCGGCGGGCGAAGGTCTCGGTATGGCGCCAGTGGGTGGTGGCGCGGCGCCCTTGGAGCAAGCCAGCCGCCGCTAGACCGAAGGCACCCAGGCAGAGTCCAACCACCAGGGCACCGCGTGCGGCGGCCTCCGTCAGTACGCTAAGCAGATCTTCGCTGACCGGTTCATCCGGGTCGCGCCAGCCGGGCAGGATGACCACATCGGCCTCGCGCGCTCGGTCCAGTGGCCAGCTGGTTTCCAGGGCAAGACCGCCGAAGCCGCCCAGCCGTCCCGGATTCGCGCAGACCGAAAGCTGGTGACCCGCGTCCAGAAAGGGCTCGCCGAACACCGCCAACGGCGTCGACAGGAGAAAGGGGCTGATACCGGAATAGGCGAGGACGGCGATGTGCATTGCCCGATTTTTACCTCAATTGTCTCGTTGAACACTGCTGGCCGGCGTCACCCGGCTGTCACCATGGCGCCCATCCAGACCAATCCACGTCTGCCGCCAAAGGAATCCAGCATGAGCCGTGCCCTAGTGATCGTCGATATCCAGAACGACTATTTTCCCGGGGGCGTGTTGCCACTCTGGGAGGCGGAGGCCGTGGAGCGCCGCCTCGTCGAGGCCATCGCCAAGGCCCGCCAGGCGGGCGACGCGGTGATACTGATCCAGCACCTATCCAACGCACCGAGCGGGCTGTTTGCCATGGGCGGTTCCGGCTGCGAGTTGCGGCCGGAGATCGTCGCGGCAGCGGGTGACGCACCCGTGGTGACCAAGAGGGTCGCCGATGCCTTCCAGGAGACGACCCTGGCGACTCATCTGTCCGGTGTCGACGAATTGCTCATCGGCGGCATGATGACGCAGAACTGCGTCGCCTTCACGACCTTGACCGCCCTGGCTGCGAGTCGTGACGTGACCGTCGTCGGCGACCTCTGCACCGCACCGCTGGAAGTGGTGCATCGCATTGCGCTGAATGCGCTGGCCTCCAAGACCAAGGTCCGCGACACGGCGGACCTCTGGTGATAGACGACGCCAGCGCCGGACCTCAATGCCCCGTGCTACCCGAAAACAGCTGGATAACCACCACTCCGGCGACGATCAGGCCCATGCCCAGCATGGCGGGCAGGTCCAGCTTCTGGTTGTAGAGGAAGGCCGCGGCGATGCTGACCAGCACGATGCCCAGCCCGGCCCAGATGGCATAGGCGATGCCGACGGGGATGCTGCGCACCACCAGGGTCAGCATCGAGAAGGCCAGGGCATAGCCACCGATGACCAGGATCAGTGGCAGCGGCTTGCTGAAGCCGCTCACGGCCTTCATGGAGGTGGTGGCGACGACTTCAGCTGCGATGGCGATGGCCAGGTAGACGTATCCGCTCATGGTGAGTCCTCCTTTCGAATGCCCCCATTGTGCCTGAGGTTGTGATAGGTAAAAGTTAATACCTATCTGATAGGGAGATGGGTTGTGCAGTGGAATCTGGAGCAGTTGGAAATCTTTGTCGGGATCGCCGAGGGCGCGAGTTTTTCCGCCATGGGCCGCCGCCTGGGACGGGCCCAGTCGGCGGTCAGCTCGGCCATCGCCCTGCTGGAGACCGATCTCGGTGTCGCGTTGTTCGAGCGCAGCAATGGCCGCACGCCGGTCATCACCGCGGCCGGACTCGCCCTGCTGGAGGAGGCCCGCGAGGTCTTGCGCCAGTGCCAGCGGCTGGATAGTCGGGCCCAGGCCCTGTGCGCCGGACAGGAGCCCCTGCTGCGCCTGGCGCTGGACGAGGCCATGCCCTATCAACCGGTGCTCGATGCCCTGGATGCCCTGGCCACGGCCTTTCCCCATCTGGAAGTCCAGCTCACCAGCGGTGCCCAGGGCGATGTGGCGCGCAAGCTGCTGACCGATCAGGCCGACCTGGGCCTGCTGTTTCGCCACGAGCGCATGCCCCAGGCGCTGGAGCGCCAGGCCCTGGGCGACATCGCCCAGGTCACCGCCTGCAGCGCTAGCCATCCCCTGGCCGGACAGCGCTGGGTAGGGCGCCGCGAATTGGCCCGGCATCGGCAGTTGCTCATCGCGCCGCTGGAGAATGCCTATCCCGGTGGCGAACAGATCGCCCCCCAGGTCTGGCGCGCCGATAGCTTCTATCTGCTCGCCGAATTGCTGATGCGTGGTCTGGGCTGGGGCTGGCTGCCTCGCCACGTGGCGCGCTATCCCTCCTACCAGGGACTGCTGGCCGAACTGGACTGCGACTGGGTACCGCCCGCCCTGGTGGTGGAACTAGCCTGGCGCCGCAACGCCGCGCCCGGTCCGGCGGCGCGCTGGCTGGCGCAGCGATTGGCGGAGGAATTGCGGGCGATCGGTTGAGCTGGACGTGTTGGGCTTCGCGGCGCTCAGCGCCAACCTACGGGTGCCCTGCGTAGGTTGGGTTGAGCGCCGCGAAGCCCAACAAGACAAACCTTCAGCACTCACCCATCGCCCATTCCTGTGAATGCCCATTCTGGCCAGATCCGTGGGGCAGCTTGACCAGCGCCAGGCCGCGCGCGCTGCGATACTCGGGGCATTCCTTCCTGATCTGGGATGATCACCATGACCACACCTCCCGCCCTCGGCCAGCGCTACGTCTTCGTCGTCCTGGCGCTGATCTTTCTCGCCCTGCTGGTTTCAGCCGGTGTGAGATCCACCCCCGGCGTGCTGTTGCTGCCCTTGCAGGACACCTTTGGCTGGAGTCGCGAGACGGTCTCCTTCGCCGCCGCCGTGGGTATCTTCCTCTATGGCCTGGTGGGGCCCTTCGCCGCCGCCCTGATGCAGACCCTGGGCATTCGCCGCACCCTGCTCGGTGGCCTGACCCTAATCAGCCTGGCCACCGCCCTGAGCACCCTGATGCGCGAGCCCTGGCATCTGGTAGCCACCTGGGGCGTGCTCAGCGGCCTGGGCACCGGTTGCGTGGCGATGGTGCTGGGCGCCGCCATCGTCAATCGCTGGTTCGTCGCCCGGCGTGGGTTGATGATGGGCCTGCTGGCAGCCAGTACCGCCACTGGCAACCTGGTGTTCCTGCCGCTGCTGGCCCATCTCGCCAGCCACGAAGGCTGGCAGACCGTGGTGTTGACCGTGGCCGTGGCCAGCGCTGCCCTGATCCCGCTAGTGGCTTGGCTGCTGCCGGAGCGGCCGGCGGACGTCGGCCTGCGGCCACATGGCGCCCCGGCGGACTTCCAGGCACCGGCCGCCACCGCACCGGGCAACCTGCTGCGCATCACCCTCGGTACCCTGGCCATGGCCAGTCGCCGGCGGGATTTCTGGTTGCTGTTCCTGACTTTCTTCGTCTGCGGCTTCACCACCAACGGCCTGATCGGCACCCACTTCATCGCCATGGGCCACGACCACGGGCTGTCCCAGGTCCAGGCCGCCAGCATCCTCGCGCTGATGGGCCTCTTCGACTTGGTGGGCACCACCGCTTCCGGCTGGCTGACCGACAGATACGATCCGCGCCGCCTGCTGTTCGTCTACTACAGCCTGCGCGGACTCTCGCTGATCTACCTGCCGTTCTCCGGCTTCGCGCCCGAGCAGTTGCTGCTGTTCGGCATCTTCTACGGCCTGGACTGGATCGCCACCGTGCCGCCCACGGTCAAGCTGACCAACCAGAGCTTCGGCGAGAAGACCGCGCCGGTGGTGTTCGGCTGGGTATTCTGCGGCCATATGCTAGGTGCCGCCTGCGCCGCCTTCCTCGCTGGCGCCCTGCGCGAGCATTTCGGTTCCTACCAGGAAGCCCTGGTACTGGCCGGGCTGACCGGCATCCTGGCGGCGCTGATGGCCTTGGGGATAGGACGCCGGTCGGCTCAAGGGGTAGGCGTCGCTCAGTCGGCCTGAACGGTGATCTGGCTCTGCTCGCCCAGCCCGGTAATGCCCAGGCGCATGGTCTGGCCGGGCTTGAGGAAGACCGGTTGCGGCTTGATCCCCATGCCGACGCCGGGCGGCGTGCCGGTGGAGATGACGTCGCCTGGTTGCAGGCTCATGCAGCGGCTCAGGTAAGCGATCAGGTGCGGGATCTTGAAGATCAGAGTGCGCGTATTGCCGTCCTGATAGCGTTGGCCATCGACCTCCAGCCAGAGGTCCAGGGCGTGCGGGTCGGCCACCTCGTCGCGGGTCACCAGCCAGGGGCCGAGGGGGCCGAAGGTGTCGAAGCCCTTGCCCTTGTCCCAGGTGCCGCCGCGTTCGAGTTGCCACTCGCGCTCGGATACGTCGTTGACCACGCAATAGCCCGCCACATGGTCCAGGGCGTTCGCCTCGTCGATGTAGCGGCCGCCCTTGCCGATGACGACGCCCAGCTCGACCTCCCAGTCGGTCTTCAGCGAGCCACGGGGGATCTCCACCGCATCGTTGGGTCCGCAGATGGCGCTAGTCCACTTGTTGAAGATGATCGGCTCTGCGGGGATCGCCATGCCGGCTTCGGCGGCGTGGTCGGCGTAGTTGAGGCCGATGCAGATGAATTTGCCGACGTTACCGACACAGGGGCCGATACGCGGCTGGCCCTCGACGCGCGGCAGGCTGGCCGGATCGAGGCGGGCGAGGCTGGCCAGGGTTTCGGCGCCCAAGGTGGCGCCGGTGATGTCGGGGATGTGAGCGGACAGATCGCGCAGGATGCCCTGCTCATCCAGCAGGCCGGGTTTTTCCTGGCCCTTTTCGCCATAGCGCAACAGTTTCATGGGGTTCTCCTGTCGGGATAGAAAAGCTAGAGGCTCATGCCGCCATCGATAACCTGGACGGCCCCCGTCGTATAGAGGGACGCATCGCTGGCCAGATAGAGTGCGAGCCGGGCGATTTCCTCGGCTTGGCCAAAGCGCCCCATGGGTTGCCGGGCGATAAAGCGTTCCCGGACGGCTTCCGGCGGCAGCTTTTCCGCCTGGGCAGCCGCGGCGATACGCTGCTGCAGCGACGGTGAGTCGACCGTGCCGGGGCAGATGGCGTTGCAGCGGATGCCCTGGCGGACGTGATCGATCGCGATGGCCTTGGTCAGGCCGATCACCGCGGCTTTGCTGGCCGTATAGGCCAGGCGATCCGGGACGGCTTTCACGCTGGAGGCCACGGATGCCATGTTGATGATGGAGCCACCGCCGCGTTCGATCATCGCCGGCAGGAAGGCCCGGATGAGGCGGTACATGGCGGTGACGTTGATATCGAACGAACGCTGCCAGGCGCTCTCATCGCAGTCGAGGATGGTGCCGCTATGGACGTAGCCGGCGCAGTTGAAGAGGACGTCGATGCCGCCCAGGGAGGCCGACAACTCGGCGATGGCCGCGGCCGAGGTGACGTCCAGCGCTCGGGGCTCGACGCCGGGAAGGTCGTGCAGGGCATCCAGGCGGATATCCGTGGCGATGACCTCGGCCCCCGCCTCGGCGAACAGCCGGGCGCTGGCCAAGCCTATGCCTTGGCCGGCAGCGGTGATCAGGGCGCGTTTGCCGTCGAGTCTCATGCGGCCTCCGGGGTCAGGGGCAAGGTGGCCTGCTGCCGGTGTCCCTGCAGCATCGAGCGCGGGATCACCAGGATCAGCAGGCCGCTGACGAACAGGCAGGCACCGAGTACATAGGTGCCGTTATTGATGTCGCCGGTGAGGGTTTCCATGGTTGCGGTGATCATGGAACCGGTGAAGCCGGAGAGGTTGCCGATGGCGTTGATCATGCCGATGCCGGCCGCCGCGGCGACGCCGGAGAGCAGGGTGCCGGGCAGCGACCAGAAGATCGGCATCAGCGCCAGCAGCCCGGAGGCGGCCACGGTGAGGAAGAAGATCGACAGCGCGATGTGGTGGATGAACCAGGCGCTCAGCACCAGGCCCAGGGCGCCGACGAAGGCCGGCACCGCCGCATGCAGCCGCTGCTCGCCGGTGCGCGCCGAATGGCGGGCGTTGAGCAGCATGACTACCAGGGCGACGCTGTAGGGGATGGCGGTGAGCAGGCCGATCTGCAGACTACCGCTGACGCCGGCGTGCTTGATGATCGAGGGCATCCAGAAGGCCAGGCCGTAGAAGCCGGTGTTGAAGGTCAGCAGGATGAACACCAGCAGCCAGACCCGCGGATTGAGGAACACCTCGCCGAGGCGCGAAGCCTTGCCAGCGTTGTGCTGGTCCAGGTTGCGCTTGAGCAGGGCCTTTTCCCGGGCATCCAGCCAGGGCGCCTTGTCGATGTTGTCGCTCAGGCAGCAGAACACCACCACGGCCATGATGATCGAGGGCACGCCTTCCACCAGCAACATCCACTGCCAGCCGGCCAGGCCGTGCCAGTCGTGCAGGGCGCTCATCAGCCAGCCGGAGAGCAGGCTGCCGAAGCTCAGGCTAAAGGGTAGGGCGATCAGGAAGCCCGACATCACCCGGCTCTGGCGGCTGGTCGGGAACCAGTAGTTGAGATAGAGGATCACGCCGGGAAAGAAGCCCGCCTCGCAGACGCCCAGCAGGAAGCGCAGCACATAGAACAGGGTGCTCGATTGCATGCCGAAGAACTGCGCCAGTGGCTGGGTGAAGGCCACCGCCATGGAGATGATCGCCCAGCTGAGCATGATGCGGGCGATCCAGAAGCGCGCGCCATAGCGGTGCAGCAACAGATTGCTGGGCACCTCGAAGAGGAAGTAGCCCCAGAAGAACATGCTGGCGCCAAGGGCGTAGACGGTATTGCTGAAGCCGAGGTCGCCCAGCATGTCCAGCTTGGCAAAGCCGACGTTGACGCGATCCAGGTAGGCGGCGATATAGCACAGCAACAGGATCGGCAGGATGCGCAGCACCACCTTGCGGTAGGTGCGTTCTTCGAAGGCGTCGCCAGCGGCGCCCTGGGGAGCGGTGGTCTCGAACATGGGAATGACCTTCGGGGCTTGGAGCCCATTGTTGTTATTGAAGAGGTCGAAGGCGGCCTGCGAGAACGGGAGCCGGCCGTCTGAAACGCCAGGCCACTCTAGGAGGACGAGCGATTCTTTCCCAATGGCATTTGCGGATCATTCGATAACAGAACGTTATCGAGCTCTTTAGGTCGCCGATTCATCCCGGCCGGCATGGGCCAACAGAATGGCGGCGAATTCTCGCGCGGCCTCGCCGAGGGATTCGCCTTTGCGGGTGAGGATGCCGTAGTCCTGGGCCGGCAGGTGCAGCGGCAGTTCCAGGATGCTCAGGGCGCCGCTGGCGAGATAGGGCCCCACCATGGCCTCGGGCAGCATGCCGATCATGGGGCCGGCGTGCAGCACCCGCAGAAAGGTCTGCATGGAGATGGTGTCGATGGTGTTGCTCGGCACCGGTAGTCCGGCGGCGGCGAAGGCGCGCTCCATGCGTCCGCGAATGGGCGTGCCCCGGGGATAGAGGATCCATGGCCAGTTCAGCACCTGGTCGAGGGCCACGGAACCCGCTCCCACCAGCGGATGGTGCCGGTTGACCACGAAATGGAAGGGCTCGGGCGCCAGCGGTTGGAAGTCGAAGCGCTGGGCCTGGGCCTCGTCGGTGAAGCGCGCGACCGCCAGGTGCAGCAGCCTGTCGTCGAGCATTTCCATCAGGTGGTCGCTGGTGTGCTCCACCACCTCGATGGCTAGCAGCGGCCAGCGCTGCTTGATCTCGACGATGGCCTCCGGCAGGGCCACCGCCGTGGCGGCGAAGATGCCACCGACCTTGAGCTGGCCATGGCCGCCGCGTCTCAGGCTGTCGATCTGTTCGGCGAAGTCGCGGGCATCGTTGAGCGCCACCCGGGCGTAGCGCAGCACGTGCTCGCCCAGGGCGGTGGGCGGCATGGCGCGTGGCTGGCGCTCGAACAGCGCGAAGCCCAGCAGGTGCTCGATCTCCTTGAGCATCTTGCTGATGGCCGGCTGGCTGAGATTCATCTGCTGGGCGGCCAGGTGCATGTTGCGGGTGCGCCCCAGGGTATCGATCAGCAGCAGGTGGCGGAACTTGAGCCAGTGGCAGATCTGGCTGAACGATGGCTCGGACATGGATGCCTCCTGCGCGATAAGCAGTGGTTATCGAATGATGAGATAAGCCCATTTGAGTTTATCAGTCCGGCTGCCTAGCGTGGACTCATCCCTTCCGGAGTCCTGCTCATGTCCCTTCGTCTCACGCCCGCCAACACCCTTCCCACCGACGGCCTGGCCGGCACCCTGGTGGGGCGCGCCTGGGTGCCGGGCCCTCTGGCTGGTCCTTCGCCCGTGGTGCTGCGCGAAGATGGTGTCTTCGATGTCTCCCAGCGCTTCGCCACCCTGAGTGCCCTGTTCGAAGAAGCCGAGCCGCTGCAGGCCCTGCGCGACACGCCTGGGCGCTACCTGGGCAGTCTCGACGAATTGCTGGCCAATAGCGGCGAGCGGGCCGATCCGGCGCGACTGCACCTGTTGCCACCCGCCGATCTGCAGGTGATCAAGGCGGCCGGGGTGACCTTCGCCGCCAGCATGCTGGAACGGGTGATCGAGGAGCAGGCCGGTGGCGACGCCGGGCGCGCCGCGGCCATCCGCGAGCAGGTGCAGGGGGTGCTAGGTAGTGACCTGCAGGGCCTGGAGCCGGGCAGTCCGCGTGCCCAGGCGCTCAAGGCGCTGCTGATCAAGCAGGGTCTGTGGTCGCAGTACCTGGAGGTGGGCATCGGCCCGGACGCCGAGATCTTCACCAAGGCGCCGGTGTTGGCTGCGGTCGGCAGTGGCAGCGCCATCGGCATCCATCCCGTCTCCCAGTGGAACAATCCCGAGCCCGAGGTGGTGCTGGTGGTGGACAGCCGCGGTCGCATCCATGGCGCCACCCTGGGCAACGACGTCAACCTGCGCGACATAGAGGGCCGCAGCGCCCTGCTGCTGAGCAAGGCCAAGGACAACAACGCCTCCTGCGCCCTCGGGCCCTTCATCCGCCTGTTCGACGAAACCTTCGATCTGGATCGGGTCCGCCAGTGCGTGGTGACCCTGGAAGTGCAGGGCGAAGACGGCTTCCAACTGAGCGGCAGCAGCTCCATGGCGCAGATCAGCCGTGATCCCTCGGACCTGGCGGCCCAGACGCTCAATGCCAACCACCAGTACCCGGACGGCTTCCTGCTGTTCCTCGGCACCCTGTTCGCCCCGACCCAGGACCGCGACGCCCCCGGCAGTGGCTTCACCCACAAGCTGGGTGACGTGGTGAGCATCGCCAGCCCGCTGCTGGGTACCCTGCACAACCGTGTCACCACCAGCGACCAGGCGCCGCCCTGGCGTTTCGGCCTCGGCGCCCTGATGCACAACCTCGCCGCCCGTGGCCTGCTGGGCCGCTAATCGTTTCTTCCATAACAACAATTAGAGACCGCCATGACCTCCGCCAAACGCCCGCTGCGCAGCCAGCAATGGTTCGACGACCCTGCCCACGCCGACATGACCGCGCTCTACGTCGAGCGCTACATGAACTACGGCCTGACCCGCGACGAACTCCAATCCGGTCGTCCCATCATCGGCATCGCCCAGACCGGCAGCGACCTCACCCCCTGCAATCGTCATCACCTGGAGCTGGCCCAGCGGGTCAAGGCCGGCATCCGCGACGCCGGTGGCATCCCCATGGAATTCCCGGTGCATCCCATCGCCGAGCAGAGTCGCCGCCCCACCGCGGCGCTGGATCGCAACCTGGCCTACCTCGGCCTGGTGGAGGTCCTGCATGGCTTCCCGCTCGACGGCGTGGTGCTCACCACCGGCTGCGACAAAACCACCCCGGCCTGCCTGATGGCCGCGGCGACCACCGACCTGCCGGCCATCGTGCTGTCCGGCGGGCCCATGCTGGACGGGCACTTCAAGGGCGAGTTGATCGGCTCCGGCACCGTGCTCTGGCATGCGCGCAACCTGCTGGCGGCCGGCGAGATCGACTACGAGGGCTTCATGGCCCTGACCACCGCCGCCTCGCCCTCGGTGGGCCACTGCAACACCATGGGCACGGCCCTGTCGATGAATGCCCTGGCCGAGACCCTGGGCATGTCGCTGCCCGGCTGCGCCAGCATCCCCGCGCCTTACCGTGAACGCGGCCAGATGGCCTATGCCACCGGCAAGCGCATCTGCCAGCTGGTGCTGGACGACGTCCGCCCCTCGCAGATCATGACCCGCGAGGCCTTCGAGAACGCCATCGTGGTGGCCTCGGCCCTGGGCGCCTCCAGCAACTGCCCGCCACACCTGATCGCCATCGCCCGGCACATGGGCATCGAATTGTCGCTGGACGACTGGCAGCGCCTGGGCGAGGACATCCCGCTGCTGGCCAACTGCATGCCGGCCGGCAAGTATTTGGGCGAAGGCTTCCACCGCGCCGGCGGGGTGCCGGCGGTGCTCCACGAATTGCTCAAGGCCGGGCGCCTGCACGGCGACTGCCTGACCGTCTCCGGCAAGACCATCGGCAGCATCGCCGAGGGCGCCGCCAGCGCCGATCCCGCGGTGATCCAGCCCTATGAGGCGCCGCTCAAGCACCGCGCCGGCTTCATCGTGCTCAGCGGCAACTTCTTCGACAGCGCCATCATGAAGATGTCGGTGGTGGGCGAGGCCTTCCGCCAGACCTACCTGGCCGAGCCGGGCAAGGAAAACAGCTTCGAGGCGCGGGCCATCGTCTTCGAAGGCCCGGAGGACTACCACGCGCGCATCGACGACCCGGCGCTGGACATCGACGAGCGCTGCATCCTGGTGATCCGCGGCGCCGGCCCGGTGGGTTATCCGGGCAGCGCCGAGGTGGTCAACATGGCGCCGCCGGCGGCCCTGATCAAGAAGGGCATCGACTCCCTGCCGTGCCTGGGCGACGGTCGCCAGAGCGGCACCTCGGCCAGCCCCTCGATCCTCAATATGTCACCCGAGGCGGCGGTGGGCGGCGGCCTGGCGCTGCTCCAGACCAACGACCGGCTGCGCGTGGACCTCAATGCCCGCCGCGTCGACGTGCTGCTGGACGATGGCGAACTGGAGCGCCGCCGCGCCGAATGGACGCCCAACCTGCCGCCGGCCCAGACCCCCTGGCAGGAGCTCTACCGGCAGCTGGTGGGCCAGCTCTCCACCGGCGGCTGCCTGGAACCGGCCACCCTGCACCTCAAGGTCATCGCCCGCGAGGGTGGGGTGCCGCGGCATTCGCATTGAGGCTTGTCTGAAAAGTGCCTGCGCTCGGTCAGGTGGCGTTAAAAATCCGTTCGGAATGCTCATTTACCGCTCGTAAACTCCGCTTCCTCACGGACTTTTGCCTTGCCTGACCTTCGCTCGGCGACTTTTCAGACGAAGCCTTGGAATGGCTCGCACTGGCGGCCTTGCTTCATTAAGCTCTGCCGCCATGAATCGTACCCTCTATACCCTGATCTTCACCCTGGCCTTGCTCTTCATCCTGCTGCGCCTGCTCTGGCGTGGGCGCAAGGCTCCCGCCTATAGACACCGCATCGGCGAGCGCCTGGCGCTGGGCTTGCCTGCGGTGCCGCCCGGCGGCATCTGGTTGCATGCGGTGTCGGTGGGAGAGAGCATCGCCGCCGCGCCGGTGATCCGCGCCCTGCGCCAGCGCCATCCCGACCTGCCGATCACCGTGACCTGCATGACGCCCACCGGCTCGGAGCGCATTCGCGCCCTGTTCGGTGATGATGTCCACCATTGCTACCTGCCCTACGACCTGCCCTGGCTGGCCGGGCGCTTCCTCGACCGGCTACGGCCGCGGCTGGGGGTGGTGATGGAAACCGAACTCTGGCCCAACTTCATCCACCAGGCGGCGCGCCGCAATATACCCATCGCCCTGGCCAATGGCCGGCTGTCCGAGCGCTCGGCTCGTGGCTACGGAAAGCTGGGTGGGGTAACGGGGCCGATGCTGGCGGAACTGGCCTGGCTGGCGGTGCAGACGCCGGTGGAGGCCGAGCGCTTTCGTGCCCTCGGCGCCCGCGCCGAGCGGGTCATGGTGACCGGCTCCATCAAGTTCGACCTGCGCATCGATCCCGAGCTGCCAGTCCGCGCGGCTGAGCTGCGCCAAGGCTGGGGCCGTCGCCCGGTGTGGATCGCCGCCAGCACCCATGCCGGTGAAGACGAAATCCTGCTCCAGGCCCATCGCCAACTGCTGGCCACACACCCCGATGCCCTGCTGATCCTTGTGCCGCGCCATCCCGAGCGTTTTCCCGAGGTATTGGCCGAGGTGCGTCGTGAAGGTTTCGGCGTGGTGCAGCGCTCGACGGGAGAGGCGGTGCAGCCGCAGACCCAGGTACTACTGGGCGACACCATGGGCGAGTTGCTCTTTCTCTATGCCCTGGCCGACGTGGCCTTCGTCGGCGGTAGCCTGATCGAGCGCGGCGGCCACAATCCACTGGAGCCGGCCGCTCTGGGCCTGCCGGTACTCAGCGGGCCCCACGTGTTCAACTTCCTCGACATCGTCGCCCAGTTGCGCGATGCCGGCGCCCTGGAAACCGTGGCGGAGGCTCCAGCCATCGCCGCCGCCGTGGCCCGGCTATGGGCGGAGCCGGCCGAGGCCGAGCGCCGTCGCCAGGCAGGACTGGCCGTGCTGGCCGCCAATCAGGGCGCGCTGGAACGCCTGCTGTCCGGGCTGGACGGACTGCTCAAACCCTGAGCCGAACGCACTGGCAGTACCTCGGCGCGGGTCTTGGCCAGATCCGGCGGCAGGAAGTCGCGATCCGGATCGTAGTGGGGATCGAGATAGCCGGATAGCGCCAGCAAATCGTTGGGCGCCAGGGTGCCGGCCGCCTGCTTGAGTCTGAGCGTATCCAGGATGTAGTTGTAGCGGGCGTCGTTGTACTGGCGCACGGCGTTGTACAGCAGCCGCTGGGCGTCGAGCACGTCGACGATGGTGCGGCTGCCCACCTGGTAGGCGATTTCCGTGGCGCGCATGGCGCGCTGGCTGGACGCGATGGACAGCCGGCGGGCGCGGATCTGCTCGATATCGGTATTGACCGCGCGGTGGTAGTTGCGGGTGTTCTGCACCACCTGCCGGCGCAGGCTCTCCTGGCGCTGTTCACTCTGATCCAGCTGCTGATAGGCCTGGCGTGCCTGGGAGCTGGTGGCGCCGCCGCTGTATAGCGGCACCTCCACCTGGATGCCGATGCTGCGGCTGTTGACCGGGCTGCCGAACAACGCCAGTTGCTCGGCGTTGGGCAGGTTCACCGCGTCGTTGTCGCTGTGGCTGTAGCGCGCCACCGCATCCACCGTCGGCAGGTGCCCGGCGCGACGCTGGCGCAGGGTCTCCTGGGCGGCGTTGACGCCCTGACCGGCGGCCAGCAACTGCAGATTCTGGCGCATGGCGGTGTCCACCCACAGCCGCGCATCGTTGGGCTGTGGCGGCAGGATCGGCAGGTCGTGGCGGATGCCGGCGATGCTGCCGTAGTCGCGATCGGTCAGCCGGGTCAGGGCCTGGAAGGCGTCGGCCACCTGCTGCTCGCTCTGGGATCGGTTGGCCTGGGCGTTGTCGAAGCTGGCCTGGGCCTGGAGCACGTCGGTGTCGTCGGTCAGGCCGACCTTGTAGCGCTCGCGGGACTGGTCCAGCTGGCGGTACAGCGCCTTTTCCTCGGCGCGGGCGGTGGCCAGGGCGTCCTGGGCGCGCAGGGCGCTGAAATAGCCCTCGGCGGTCTGCAGGATGAGTTGCTGCTGGGCGGCGGAGAATTGCAGCTCGGCCTGCTCGGTGGCGGCCTGGGCGGCCTTGAGCTGGAACCAGCGATCGGCACGGAACAGCGGCTGGCTGAGGCTGGCCTGGATCAGCTGGCTGCTGCGATCGCTGCTGTAGCGGCCACCCTGGACGCCCAGCGCCGGGTTGTCCTTGAGCTGGAGGCTGGTGTGGGTGTCGTTGAACTGGGCGCCGAGGCCGAGTTGCGGCAGCAGGCCGGCGCGGGCCTGGGGCACCGCCTCGCGCTGGGCGCCGAGACCCGCGCGCTCGGCGGCGAGGTCGGCGTTGTTGTCCAGCGCCTCGCGGTAGACGTCGAGCAGGCCGCTACCGGCGACCTGGGCCTGGGCCAGGCCGGCGCCGCTGTAGAGCGCCGCGAGCAGCAGGAATAGTCGCATTATTGGAGCCTTCCTTGAGGGACCGCCCCAGTGTAGGGGCTTCGTCCGAATCCGCCATAGGAGAAGAAATAGCGGTCGAAGTTTCCGCCGGCCTGGGGTTACACTGGCCGCGTTCTTGTCGGGGTGCGCTACGAGGCGCTGAGATCGGGTAGTCCCGGATCCCGTTGAACCTGATCAGGCTAGGCGCGCCGCATGGCGGTGCGTCAACCTGCGTAGGGAACAAGAGGGCGTCCGCTTCCATCTCCATGGCCGCCATCCGTCCGGGCTTGCGTCTTCTCCGTGCGCCCACCCTTCGTCCAGGTTCTTCCCTCGGCAACGCGCCCACCAGGAGAGCCTCGATGAACAAGCAGAACAACGTTACCGACTTCACCCGCGTCGACCGCCAGTCCACCCAGCCGTTGCCCAACTCGCGCAAGGTCTACCTGACCGGCTCGCGACCCGACATCCGCGTGCCGGTGCGGGAAATCTCCCTCGCCGATACGCCCACCGCCTTCGGCGGTGAACAGAACGCCCCGGTATTCGTCTATGACACCTCCGGTCCCTACACCGACCCGGCGGTGCGCATCGACCTGCGCAAGGGCCTGCCGGACGTGCGTTCGCGCTGGATCGAAGAGCGCGGCGACACCGAGCTGCTTGCGGGGCTCTCTTCCGAATTCGGCCAGGCGCGCCTCGCCGATCCAAGCCTGGCCGCCCTGAGATTCGACCTGGCACGCCAGCCGCGCCGGGCCAAGGCCGGGCGCAACGTCTCGCAGATGCACTATGCCCGCCAGGGCATCATCACCCCGGAGATGGAATACATCGCCATCCGCGAGAACATGAAACTGCAAGAGGCCCGCGCCGCCGGCCTGCTCGGCCAGCAGCACCGTGGCCAGAGCTTCGGTGCCAGCATCCCCCAGGAGATCACGCCCGAATTCGTCCGTGACGAGGTAGCCCGCGGTCGCGCCATCATCCCGGCCAACATCAACCACCTGGAATTGGAGCCGATGATCATCGGCCGCAACTTCCTGGTGAAGATCAACGGCAACATCGGCAACAGCGCCCTGGGCTCCTCCATCGAGGAAGAGGTGGAGAAGCTGACCTGGGGCATCCGCTGGGGCGCCGACACCGTGATGGACCTGTCCACTGGCAAGCACATCCACGAGACCCGCGAGTGGATCATCCGCAACTCGCCGGTCCCCATCGGCACCGTGCCCATCTACCAGGCCCTGGAAAAGGTCGGCGGCGTCGCCGAGGAACTGACCTGGGAACTGTTCCGCGACACCCTCATCGAGCAGGCGGAGCAGGGCGTGGACTACTTCACCATCCACGCCGGGGTGCGCCTGCACTACGTGCCCCTGACCGCCAAGCGCGTCACCGGCATCGTCTCCCGCGGCGGCTCCATCATGGCCAAGTGGTGCCTGGCGCACCACAAGGAAAACTTCCTCTACACCCACTTCGAAGACATCTGCGAAATCATGCAGGCCTACGACGTGAGCTTCTCCCTGGGTGATGGCCTGCGCCCCGGCTCCATCGCCGACGCCAACGACGCCGCCCAGTTCGGCGAACTGGAAACCCTCGGCGAGCTGACCAAGATCGCCTGGAAACACGATGTCCAGACCATGATCGAAGGCCCCGGCCACGTGCCCATGCAACTGATCAAGGAGAACATGGACAAGCAGCTCGAATGCTGCGACGAGGCGCCGTTCTACACCCTCGGCCCGCTGACCACCGATATCGCCCCCGGCTACGACCACATCACCAGCGGCATTGGTGCCGCCATGATCGGCTGGTTCGGCTGCGCCATGCTCTGCTACGTCACGCCCAAGGAGCACCTCGGCCTGCCCAACAAGGACGACGTCAAGACAGGCATCATCACCTACAAGATCGCCGCCCATGCCGCCGACTTGGCCAAGGGGCATCCCGGTGCCCAGATCCGCGACAATGCCCTGTCCAAGGCGCGCTTCGAATTCCGCTGGGAAGACCAGTTCAACCTGGGCCTGGATCCGGACACGGCGCGCGCCTTCCACGACGAGACCCTGCCCAAGGACTCGGCCAAGGTGGCGCACTTCTGCTCCATGTGCGGACCCAAGTTCTGCTCCATGAAGATCACCCAGGAGGTTCGCGACTACGCCAAGGAAAACGGCCTGACCGACGAGCAGAAGGCCATCGAGGCCGGCTTCCAGGAACAGGCCGCGCGCTTCAAGGACGAAGGCGGAGTGATCTACAAGCAGGTATAGGGCTTTCGTAGGTTGGCGCTGAGCGCAGCGAAGCCCAACGTTGTCCGGGTCGACCTCGCAACGTTGGGCTTCGACGATAGAGCTGTCTCAGCCCAACCTACGTTTGCTAGGCCCACACACTGTTTCCGTAGGTTGGCGCTGAGCGCAGCGAAGCCCAACAATGCCCGGTCGATCCTGCACCGTTGGGCTTCGACGATAGAGCTGGCTCAGCCCAACCTACGCCTTCCTCAATCTCTTGCTCACGAGACCCAACATGGCCCAGGCTCCCGGCCTCTATACCCCTACCATTCCGGTTCCGGCGGATCGCCGCGTACTCGGCGGACGCGATCTCTTCACCCTCTGGTTCTCCCTCGGCCTCGGCCTCATGGTGGCCCAGGCCGGCGCCTTGCTGGCACCCGGACTGGGCCTGGCCGACGGCCTCTTGGTGCTGGTGCTCGGCACCCTGGTCGGGGTGCTGCTGCTGGCCGCCGCCGGCCTGGTCGGCAGCGACACCGGTCTCGCCGGCATGACGGCCCTGGGCCAAAGCCTCGGCCAGCGCGGCGCCCTGTTGCCGGCGGTGCTCAACATCACCCAGCTGATAGGTTGGGGCGCCTTCGAACTGGTGGTGATGCGTGAGGCGGCCAGCGTGCTGTTGGGCAGTTGGGGCCTGCAAGCCTGGGCCTCGCCGATGCTCTGGACGCTGGTGTTCGGCGCCCTGGCCACGGCGCTGGCGGTGGCCGGCCCCCTCACTTTCGTGCGACGCTTCCTCAGTCGCTGGGGCATCTGGCTGCTGCTCGGCGCCTGCACCTGGCTGACCCTGGACCTCTTCCTGCGCGCCGACCTGGCCGCGCTCTGGCAGCGCCAAGGCGATGGCTCCCTGACCCAGGCGCTGGGCTTCGACCTGGTGGTGGCCATGCCGCTGTCCTGGCTGCCGGTGATCGCCGACTACACCCGCTTCGCCCGCACCGGTCGCAGCGCTGGCCGCGGGGTGATGCTCGGCTATTTCTGCGGCAACCTCTGGCTGATGGGCCTGGGCTTCGTCTACACCCTGGCCTTCGCCAGCGGTGGCGAGGCGGATGCCCTGCTGCGTGCCCTGGCCGTGGCCGGCCTGGGGCTACCGCTACTGTTGATCCTGCTGGACGAGTCGGAAAACGCCTTCGCCGCCTATCACTCGGCGGCGGTAGCGACGGGTTTCCTGGCCCAACTGAAGATCTGGCAACTGACCCTGGCCATCGGCATCCTCTGCACCCTGTTGGCTCTGCTGGTGCCCCTGGCGCAATACGAGCACTTCCTGCTGCTGATCGGCTCGGTGTTCGCCCCGCTGTTCGGCGTGGTGCTGGTGGATCACTTCCTGCTGCGCCGCCGCCGGGCACCGGAGCGGGTGAGGGCACTGCGCCTGGAATCCCTGATCGCCTGGGCGCTGGGCGTGGCTGTCTACCACCTGCTGCCGCTGCTGCTGCCGGCCTGGGGCGCGACCCTGCCGGCCATCGTGGTGGCGGGCACTGCCCAGGCGGTGTTGGGGTTGAAGCGGGTATAAGCTCCAACTGTTGGGCTTCGCTGCGCTCAGCCCAACCTACGCGGGTCGTGACCTTCGGAAAGGTTATCCCGGATGCCGAACGGCCCCCTCTCCCGCGTGCGGGGGAGGGTTGGGGTGGGGGGCGCCCAGCTGATTCACGATGTCTTCGGATACCTTATGTTCCGCCCCCGCCGGGCGGGTTACTTTTTTCAGTCGCAAAAAAGTAACCAAAAATGCTCGCCCCGACTGGCCGGTCCTGCGCTTCGCGCCGGATGCCCTTACGACAGCGCCGCTCCAGCGGGCCGGGGCCGAAGGGCAGTCCTTGCCCTCGGCCCCTCTCGCGGCATCCCTGCCGCTTACCCGCTTCCTCGACACTGTCGTTCGGCCGGCCAAACGGGGCACTGGGGTGCCCGCTGATGTTTCAACAGGGTGGCGTGGAAAACCGCCTAATGTTTTCCACACGCCAGACCCTACGGCTGGCGGCTCTTGCCGCGACCGGGGAAGTATTCCGGTTTGAGAACGCCGTTGAGCTTGGGATAGGGAATCTTCAGTTCCGGATGACCCATGGCGTAGGGCGCGATACTGCCGGTGCCGTACTTGAGCGTCAGGGCACCAAAGTCCAGGGAGACGTTGTCGGTCTTGAGGAACGGCCATTGCTGACGGAATTCGGCGTTGTCCACCCCGTTGCTGATCATCCAGGCCTCCCGCGACAGCTGGGCCAGCTGCCAGAAGGCGCCTTCCTGGCCGGGAACCAGCATGTCGGCCAGGGTGATCTCGCGATTGAGGTGGCGATCCCAGGTGACGAAGTCACGCCCGGCCAGGCCGTGGGCGCCACCGTTGGCCAGGTAGCTGGAAAATTCGATGATTACCAGGCCGTCGTGCTGCTCGCGCACCTTAGCCTGTAGATAGCTGCTCCAGCGTGGCTGGGCCTGGGCCAGGAAATCGCGCTCGTAGCTGGTCAGGGAGGCGGGAATGGGCGCCCCCGGCTCGGCTCGTGCGAGGCCCAGCAGGTGGCGTTGCACCAGGGCGTCCAGCGTCGGTTCGCCGAATTCTATGTAATCGATGTTGACCAGGGGGCAGTCTTCGCCCTGGCAGCCGGCGGGCTTGTGCTCCCAGGCCAGGTGGCGGGGCGTGAGGGGTTTGTCGAGATTGGGGCCGAAGACGCTTTGGCAGCCACCGAGCATCAGGGCGGCGAGCAAGAGGAGCGGGCGGATACGCATGAGATTCCTTGTCGTTGAAACCTTGAGGTCGAAACAGGGGGCGACGGCTTTCGAACCCGTCTGGCCCCATAAGTTTGCCAGGGCTGGGCAAAGGATTCCTGGCTTGTTGCCCGTTTCGCGACTTGTCCCGCCGGGGGCTGCACGAGTGCAAGCGGCGCGCTAGGATGATCTGATTACCTTTCACCAGCGCTGGAGCGCCCATGAACCAAGCCAACGAATCCCAGGCGCCCGCCGTCGAGATCCTGAGTCGCGAGATCTGCTTCCAGGGCTTCTACCGGATGGCCCGTTTCCGGCTGCGCCATCGGCAATTCTCCGGCGGCCTCGGCCCCGAGCTGGAACGTGAGGTCTTCGTGCGTCCCGACGCCGTCTGCGTGCTGCCCTATGATGCCGTGCGCGACGAGGTGGTGCTGATCGAGCAGTTTCGCGTCGGCGTCATGGAAAAGACCGCTCATCCCTGGCTGCTTGAGCCGGTGGCGGGCTTGGTGGACAAGCAGGGCGAGGCGATTGAGACGGTCGCTCATCGGGAAGCCGAAGAAGAAGCCGGGCTGACCTTGCAATCGCTCTGGCCTATCTCCACCTACTTCCCCTCGCCCGGCGGCAGCAACGAACAGGTCTATCTTTACCTGGGTCGCTGCAGCACGGCGGACGCCGGTGGCGTCCATGGCCTGGAAGAGGAGGGCGAAGACATTCGCGTGCATGTCTGGTCGTTGGATGAGGCACTGGCCGGGCTCCGCGACGGTCGAATCAACAACGCAGCGGCGATCATCGCCCTGCAATGGCTGGCGCTCAATCGCGCCGAGGTAAGAGGGTTATGGGGCTGAAACTGCGAGATCGCTATCGAGTTGACCTGCCGGGCCTGCAGGCCGCGTGCGAGGCCAACTACGTGCGGCTGATGCGGCTTCTGCCCAAGATGCGCGAAGCCATGGTTTCGCGTCGCGTCATGCTGTCACAAGGCGAGCGCCCGCTGGGGGTGCTCGCGCTCGAAGTCACCGAAGCCTGTCCCTACACGACGGCGCTGCGGGTCCGCCAGGAACTGGGGCTACCCTGGCTGCCGGTACCGGAACTCGAAGTCCGGGTGTACCACGATGCGCGCATGGCGGAAGTGGTCTCGGCGGGCAACTCTCGCCACCTGCTCGGACGCTATCCCTATCCGAACCAGGCGATGCATCAGCCGGACGAAAAAAGTCAGCTTAATTTGTTCCTTGGCGAGTGGCTGAGCCACTGCCTCGCCTGTGGCCACGAGGCCGAGCCGATCCTGCAACGGTGAGCACCACAGCGCAACGCTGACAGGCGCATCTTCCGTCGCGATAATCAAGCTGCGAAAATGTGAACTGTGCACGCAAGTTCCCGGGAACTTTTCTGCACCCTGCCTGCGCTCGTTGTTCCCTTATGCCTAGGAGGCTTCGGTGAGTCTGCCGGATAGTGTCAACGCTCCCCTCGTCGTCCAGTTGACCGACAGTCATCTGTTCGCCCGTGCCGATGGCAAGTTGTTGGGTATCGATACCGCCGCCAGTCTGCGGCAGGTCGTGGCTCAGGTGGTGGCGGAGCAGCCACGCATCGATCTGTTGCTGGCCAGCGGTGACCTCTCCCAGGATGGCTCGGTCGCCTCCTACCAAAGATTCTGCGAACTGACCGGCCCCCTCGCGGCCCCCATGCGCTGGCTGGCGGGCAACCATGACGAGAACGCGCCCATGGCCAAGGCCTGTGGCAATCGCGATTTCCTCGAGATGGTCACCGACCTGGGGGCCTGGCGCCTGATCCTGCTCGACAGCACCGTGCGCGGCTGCGTGTTCGGCGAGTTGGAGCAGACCCAGCTCGAGGCCCTGGACCAGGCCCTGAGCGCCGCGCCCGAACGGCCAGCGCTGATCTGCCTGCACCACCATCCGGTGCCGGTGGGCTGCGACTGGATGGAGCCCCTCGGTCTGCATCGTCCGGACGAGCTGTTCGCCGTGCTGGATCGCCATCCCCAGGTCAAGGTGGTGCTCTGGGGGCATATCCACCAGGAATTCGATCAGGTGCGCAACGGCGTGCGCCTGCTGGCGTCGCCTTCCACGGGCTTGCAATTCGAGCCGGGCAGCCAGGACTTCAAGGCGGGCGACCAGGCTCCCGGTTATCGCTGGCTGCGGCTGCTGCCCGATGGTGAACTGGAAACCGGTGTCTCGCGACTGCAACAGCATGAGTTCACCGTGGACCACGAGGCGGCAGGCTACTGAGGCTGTACGCCGGTCGTCGACCTTGGTGACGGGGGTCGAAACGGGTTACCCTATACCTGTTTTTTTATCCAGTAGGAGCGGCCCGATGCCGTCGATCCTCTACATCCATGGCTTCAACAGTTCTCCCGCTTCCTTCAAGGCGCGCCAGCTCACCGCCTGCATGAGCCACCTCGGCCTGGCAGACTGGCTGCGCGCGCCGGCGCTGCCCAACGATGCCGGCGCCGCCTGCGCGCTGCTGGAGCGCGAGCTGGCCGCGCTGGACGCGCCCTTGCTGGTCGGCAGCTCCCTGGGCGGCTACTATGCCACCGTCCTCGCCGAGCGCCACGGGCTCAAGGCCGTGCTGATCAACCCGGCGGTGCGCCCCTGGCGCTTCATGGAGCATTACCTGGGCCCCCAGCGCAACCACTACAGCGGCGAGACCTGGACCCTGACCGAGGCCCACGTCGAGGCCTTGCGGGCACTGGAAGTCGCGGCACCGGCGGACCCCGAGCGCATCCACGTCTGGCTGCAGACCGGCGACGAGACCCTCGATTACCGGGATGCCGAACGCTACTACGGTGCCTGTACCCTGCGCATCGAGCAGGGCGGCGACCATGGCTTCCAGGGCTTCCATCGCCAGCTGCCGTTGCTGCTGGAGCTGGCCGGCTTCGACCCGGCGCTCTGGCGCGAGCTGGATTTCAACACCTTCGAATAGAGACCCCATGGCCACGCAAAACGCCTACAACGCCGACGCCATCGAAGTCCTCTCCGGACTCGACCCGGTGCGCAAGCGCCCCGGCATGTACACCGACACCTCGCGGCCCAACCACCTGGCCCAGGAAGTCATCGACAACAGCGTGGACGAGGCCCTGGCCGGCCATGCCCGCGCGGTGCAGGTGATCCTGCACGCCGACAACTCCCTCGAAGTGATCGACGATGGCCGCGGCATGCCGGTGGACATTCACCCGGAAGAGGGCGTCTCCGGCGTCGAGCTGATCCTCACCAAGCTGCACGCCGGCGGCAAGTTCTCCAACAAGAATTACCAGTTCTCCGGCGGCCTGCACGGCGTGGGCATCTCGGTGGTGAATGCCCTGTCGACCCGGGTCGAGGTGCGCGTCAAGCGCGACGGCAACGAATACGCCATGGCCTTCGCCGACGGCTTCAAGGCCAGCGAACTGGCGGTGGTCGGCAGCGTCGGCAAGCGCAATACCGGCACCAGCGTGCATTTCTGGCCGGACCCCAAGTACTTCGATTCGCCCAAGTTTTCCGTCAGTCGCCTGAAGCACGTGCTCAAGGCCAAGGCGGTGCTCTGCCCGGGCCTCGCCGTGAGCTTCCACGACGAAGCCAGCGGCGAGCGTATCGAATGGCATTACGAAGACGGCCTGAGATCCTACCTGGTGGACACCGTGGGCGACGCCCTGCGGCTGCCCGAAGCGCCCTTCCACGGCAGCCTGGCGTCTGCCCGGGAAGCGGTGGACTGGGCGCTGTTCTGGCTGCCCGAGGGCGGCGAGTCGGTGCAGGAAAGCTACGTCAACCTGATTCCCACCGCCCAGGGCGGCACCCATGTGAACGGCCTGCGCCAGGGCCTGCTGGATGCCATCCGCGAATTCTGCGAATTCCGCAACCTCTTGCCGCGCGGCCTCAAGCTGGCCCCGGAAGACGTCTGGGAGCGCATCGCCTTCGTCCTCTCGATGAAGATGCAGGAGCCGCAATTCTCCGGCCAGACCAAGGAGCGGCTGTCCTCCCGCGAGGCGGCCGCCTTCGTCGCCGGGGTGGTCAAGGACGCCTTCAGCCTCTGGCTCAATGCCCATCCGGAGCTGGGTCAGCAGATCGCCGAGCTGGCCATCAACAATGCCGGCCGCCGCCTCAAGGCGGGCAAGAAGGTCGAGCGCAAGAAGATCACCCAGGGCCCGGCACTGCCCGGCAAGCTGGCCGATTGCGCCGGCCAGGACCCGATGAGATCCGAGCTGTTCCTGGTGGAGGGTGACTCCGCCGGCGGCAGCGCCAAGCAGGCGCGTAGCAAGGAATTCCAGGCCATCATGCCGCTACGCGGCAAGATCCTGAATACCTGGGAAGTGGACGGCAGCGAGGTGCTGGGCAGCCAGGAGGTGCACGACATCGCCGTGGCCATCGGCATCGATCCGGGCAGCGCCGACCTGAGCGGCCTGAGATACGGCAAGATCTGCATCCTCGCCGACGCCGACTCCGACGGCCTGCACATCGCAACCCTGCTGTGCGCCCTGTTCGTGCAGCACTTCCGTCCGCTGGTGGATGCCGGCCACGTCTATGTAGCCATGCCGCCGCTGTACCGCATCGACCTCGGCAAGGAAGTCCACTACGCCCTCGACGAAGCCGAGCGCGATGGCATCCTCGATCGCCTGGCGGCGGAGAAGAAGCGCGGCAAGCCCCAGGTCACCCGCTTCAAGGGCCTCGGCGAGATGAATCCGCTGCAGCTGCGCGAGACCACCATGGACCCCAACACCCGGCGCCTGGTGCAGCTGACCCTGGAGGACGTGCCCGGCACCCTCGAGATGATGGACATGCTGCTGGCCAAGAAGAGATCCGGCGACCGCAAGAGCTGGCTGGAATCCAAGGGCGACCGCGCGGAAGTGCTGATCTGAAATCCCGACCTGGCCGTATTTATCGCGGCCATGGGCCGCTCCTACGGTCTCTGTAGGAGCGGCCCATGGCCGCGATAAGGCAAGGCACCCCGATTACCGACGTAACACCAAAGGATTCCCATGAGTGCACCCCTCGACCTGAGCCTGGACGGCGTCGAACGCCGCTCGCTGGCCGACTTCACCGAGCAGGCGTACCTGAACTACTCCATGTACGTGATCATGGACCGCGCCCTGCCGCATATCGGCGACGGCCTCAAGCCGGTCCAGCGGCGTATCGTCTACGCCATGAGCGAACTGGGCCTGGACGCCGACGCCAAGCACAAGAAGTCCGCGCGGACCGTCGGTGACGTCCTCGGTAAATACCACCCCCACGGCGACTCGGCCTGCTACGAAGCCATGGTGCTCATGGCCCAGCCGTTCTCCTACCGCTATCCGCTGGTGGATGGTCAGGGCAACTGGGGCGCCCCGGACGATCCCAAGTCCTTCGCCGCCATGCGTTATACCGAGGCGCGGCTGTCGCGCTATTCCGAGGTGCTGCTCAGCGAACTGGGGCAGGGCACCGTGGACTGGGTACCCAACTTCGACGGTACCCTGAACGAGCCGGCGGTACTGCCGGCACGGCTGCCCAACCTGCTGCTCAACGGCACCACCGGCATCGCCGTGGGCATGGCCACCGACATCCCGCCGCACAACCTGCGCGAGGTGGCGGCCGCCTGCGTGCGCCTGCTGGACGATCCCATCGCCGGCATTCCCGAGCTGCTCGAACACGTGCCCGGACCGGACTTCCCCACCGAGGCCGAGATCGTCACGCCGCGCGCCGACCTGCGCAAGATCTACGAGACCGGCCGCGGTTCGGTGCGCATGCGCGCCGTCTATCGCCGCGAGGACGGCGACGTGGTCATCACCGCGCTGCCGCACCAGGTTTCTGGCTCCAAGGTATTGGAGCAGATCGCTGCCCAGATGCAGGCCAAGAAGCTGCCCCTGGTGGCCGACCTGCGCGACGAGTCGGACCACGAGAACCCGACCCGCATCGTCATCGTGCCGCGCTCCAACCGCATCGATGCCGACGAGCTGATGCAGCACCTGTTCGCCACCACCGATCTCGAATCCAGCTACCGGGTCAACCTCAACGTCATCGGCCTGGACGGCAAGCCCCAGGTCAAGGACCTCCGGCAGATCCTCCAGGAGTGGCTGATCTATCGCATCGGCACGGTGCGCCGCCGCCTGCAATTCCGCCTGGATAAGGTCGAGCGCCGCCTGCACCTGCTGGATGGCCTGCTGATCGCCTTCCTCAACCTGGACGAGGTGATCCACATCATCCGTACCGAGGAGCATCCCAAGCAGGCGCTGATGGCCCGCTTCGAACTCTCCGAGGAACAGGCCGACTACATCCTGGAAACCCGCCTGCGCCAGCTGGCGCGGCTGGAAGAGATGAAGATCCGCGGCGAACAGGCCGAGCTGCTCAAGGAGCAGAAGCGCCTGCAGACCCTGCTGGGCAGCGACAAGAAGCTGCGCAACCTGGTCCGCGACGAGCTGATCAAGGACGCCGAGACCTATGGCGACGACCGTCGCTCGCCCATCGTCGAGCGTGCCGAAGCCAAGGCCCTGTCGGAAACCGAACTGATGCCCACCGAACCGGTGACCGTGGTGCTCTCCGAGAAGGGCTGGGTCCGCCAGGCCAAGGGTCACGACGTCGATGCGACCGGACTGTCCTACAAGGCCGGCGACGGCTTCAAGGCGGCGGCCCTGGGCCGTTCCAACCAGTTCGCCGTGTTCATCGACTCCACCGGGCGCAGCTATTCGGTGGCGGCCCACTCGCTGCCATCGGCGCGGGGGCAGGGCGAGCCGCTCACCGGCCGCCTGACGCCGCCGCCGGGCGCCAGCTTCGAATGCCTGCTCCTGCCGGACGACAACGGCCTCTATGTGCTGGCCTCGGACGCCGGTTACGGCTTCGTGGTCAAGGGCGAGGATCTGCAGGCCAAGAACAAGGCCGGTAAGGCGCTGATCAGCCTGCCCAACGGCGCCAAGGTGCTGCCGCCCAAGCCGGTAGCCTCCCTGGAGGACAGTTCCATCGCGGTGGTCACCAACGAGGGTCGCCTGCTGGTGTTCGCCATCGGCGAGCTGCCGCAGCTGGCCAAGGGCAAGGGCAACAAGCTGATCTCCATCCCCGGCGAGCGGGTCGCCAAGCGCGAGGAATACGTGGTCGACCTGGCCGTGGTCCCGGCGGGCGCCTCCTTGACCCTGCAGGCCGGCAAGCGGCCCTATACCCTCAAGGGCAGTGACCTGGAGCACTACCGCGCCGAGCGCGGCCGGCGAGGCAACAAGCTGCCGCGTGGCTTCCAGCGGGTGGACTCGCTGCAGGTGGAAACTTGAGCCGCCTGCGGCCAGCCGCTAGCATAGGCCCGATTTTTTCGACCAGGACTCGCCGGGCCTCGGTGCCCGTCGAGAGAGAGCCTCGATGAAACGGATGTGTCTCGCCAGGCTGGCGCTCGTGGCTGGGCTGGCCGGCCTGGGTGGTTGTGCCAGCCTCGGCCCCACCCACTACTATCAGCTCGATGGCGGCAATGCCAAGGCACCGGCCAGTGCGGATCGCGGTCTCGCGGTCTGGCTCGAAAGCCTGCAGCTGGCCGACTATCTGCAGCGCGACGTGCTGCTGGAGCGGCAGCCGGACGGTAGCCTGGCCACTACCGGCGATCACTGGGCGGGTCCGCTCAATGCCAACATCCGCCAGCTGCTGCAACGCCAGCTCGCCAGCCGCCTGAACAGCGGCCGGGTGGTGGTCGGTGAGCAGCCGGAGGGCTTCGCGCCGCAGTATCGCCTCGAACTCAACGTGACCCGCCTGGATGCCGGTGACCGCACACCCGCTACCCTGGATGCCAGCTGGCAGCTGCGCGATGCCCAGGGCAAGCTACTGGATAATCAGGTCATCCACGTGCAGGCTCGCCATGCCGGTGATCGCGCTGCCCAAGTCAGGGCGCAGAGTGAGTTGCTGCAACAGTTGGCCGGGCGTCTCGCCACGGATCTGACCAAGGTGGCCCAGCGCAGTCGGCGTTCCAGCGACGTGGCCCGCAAGGAGCCCAAGCAACCCGTGGAAGAGGCCCAGGCCCGGCCGACCCTGCCGGCCGTGGTCCCCATCCGCACCGGTGCCGAGGTCTACCGCTTCTGACCTGACAGCCCCCGCGCGTCGCCGCGCGGGGAATGTTCGTGGCGTCCGGTGATCCCATCGCAGGACCCTTAGAGCCTGTTAAAAGGCTATCAGGCCTCGGAGGTTTCATGACGCTACCCCTGTTTCCGTTGAACACCACCCTGTTTCCCGGCTGCCGCCTAGATCTGCAGCTGTTCGAAGCCCGTTACCTCGACATGCTCGGTCGCTGCCTCAAGCAGGGCAGCAGCTTTGGCGTGGTCACCATCCTCGAAGGCCGGGAGACCGGCGCGGCGCCCAATCGGCTGGGTGCCTATGGCTGTGAGGCGCTGATTCGCGACTGGCAGCAGCAGAGCAATGGCCTGCTGGGTATCCGCATCGAAGGTGGACGTCGTTTTCGTCTGCTGAGCCAGGAAGAGCAGCCCGATCATCTGGTGGTGGGCGAGGTGGAGTGGCTGGCCGAGGCCGCGCCCCAGCCCTTGCGCGATACGGACGCCGATCTGGTGGCCTTGCTCATCGCCCTGGCGCAACATCCCATGGTCGCCAGCCTGGGCATGGGTGGAGAAGTCGCCGATAGGCAAGCGCTGGGCTATCAGTTGGCCTATCTACTGCCGTTCGAGGTCGGGCTCAAGCTGGACTGGTTGGAGTTGAGCGACCAAGGCCAGCGCCTGGCCGATATCGAACGTCATCTGGTCGATCTGCAAGGCGATTTTCAGGCCTGAGCCAAACGCCAGGCAAAAGAAAGCCCGCCGGGCAGGGCGGGCTAAAAGTGCTTTGGGGGCATTCGTTAAGACCCTGGCACTTTGCCACAAGTTCAGTCTTGTGAGATCAAAGTGCCAGTCTTTTTGACGCTTCGGACAAGTTGCGGTCCAGTTGCTGTCTGGCCGAGCGAAGGACACAGGCCGAGCCTTCTCGCAGTAGGGGATCCGCGCACCGCAGATTCGAAAAGGTGGGCAATCGAACAGGGGGTTTGCCCGCAAGAAGAGCGAGAGGGATGCCGCGGCTTTAGCGGTGGCACGCGGAATCTGTTTTAGGTCGCGAGGCGAGGTCCGTCAGCGACCGAGTGCTCGCTTGCGCTCGAGCAAGGCTTCCAGCGTTTCCAGATCCTCTTGCTGCTTGGCAAGGCGGTAGAGCTGATGCTTCACCCAACGGCGATTCGACTCGACGTTGCGTCGACGTCGCTCGACCTCGCGCTCCAGTTCGAGCAAGGGTTTCTGCTCCATCATCTCTAGATCGGGGCTTCGGTAGGGCATTGCATGCATCCTTGCATGGTGGTGATATAAGTCCGAATAGCGTACCCCAACGAGCTTCATTGGCTATCGCGATATCTAGCATCCAAACGAAGCGCTTCGCAAAACCGCGGTAACAATCTAGCGGACAGCCACTACCTCTTCCAAAAAGTGTCATCAGCACGTTGCACTTGCTGAGTTCGATGCATCCAAGGAATCATCGAGTCGCAGCGACCGAGGCGATACTTGAGTGAATCAGGCAAATCGTTACCGGCTACTCAAGGTGAGCGTGACTGCCGCCGGTCTCAACGGTTGTCTGTAGCCGAGCAGCCTATCTGTCACTCGGCAACCAGGTGACTGGCTGCCTGGCCAGGGCACTGCAGTGTGGCAGTGCCCTGGTTTCCGAGGTTGCCGAGCGGTATCTAGCTCGCCAGCAGCTTGATGAACTCGCGATTGAAGGCCGGGATGTCGTCCGGCTTGCGGCTGCTCACCCATTGGCCATCGACGATGACTTCCTGATCCTTCCAGGTAGCGCCGGCATTCTTGAGATCGTCGGTCAGCGATGGCCAACTGGTCAGGGTCTTGCCCTGCACCAGGCCGGCGGAGATCAGCAGCCAGGCGCCATGGCAGATGACGGCGACCGGCTTGCCCGCGTCGGCTATCTGCTTGGTCAGTTGCTGGGCCTTGGCATCGGTACGGATGGTATCGGCGTTGACCACGCCCCCGGGCAACAGCACGGCATCGTAGTCACCGGCGTTGGCGGCATCGAAGGTCAGGTCCACCGGGAAGCTGTCGGCCGGATCGGTGTGGTTCCAGCCCTGCACCTGACCGGCTTCGGCGGAAATGATGTGGGTCTGGGCACCCGCCTGTTCCAGGGCCTGCTTGGGGCCGGTGAGTTCGGCCTGTTCGAAGCCATCGGTGACCAGGATGGCGATTTTCTTGCCGTTCAGGGATGTAGCCATGGTGCAGGTACCTCGTTTGGAATTCGGATGGGCTAGCCTTTTGCCAGCGCTCATAGATCCGGCTCATGTGAGCTATACGAAGTTCCTTCATTGCGCCCGATGGCATCCCCAAGCGGCGAAGAGTAAATTTGCGACATCCATCGCAGAGTAGCTTTCATGTCCCCAACCTCCCCCTCGCTGACCGAGGTGCAGATCCGTCAGGCTCTGCAAGGCATCAGCATTCCCCCGCAACCGCAGATCATGGTGGATCTGCAGCTCGAACAGATCATGCCGAACCCTGATCTCAAGGTCATCGCGCGACTGATCGGTCAGGATCCGGGGCTGTCCGGGGCGCTGCTCAAGTTGGTCAATTCGCCGTACTTCGGCCTGAGCAACCGGGTCACCTCCATCCAGCGGGCAGTCAATCTGCTGGGTAGCCAGTCAGTGATCAATCTGATCAACGCCCAGTCGATCAAGGGTGAACTCAGCGACGAGACCATCGTCACCCTCAACCGCTTCTGGGACACCGCCCAGGACGTGGCCGAGACCTGCCTGAGTCTGGCCAAGAAGACCGGCTACCCGACTCCCGACGAGGCCTATGCTCTGGGGCTGTTCCACAATTGTGGCATCCCGCTGATGCTCAAGCGCTTCCCCAACTACATGTCGGTGCTGGAAGAAGCCTATGCCAGCGTGAGCGAGCAGGTGCGGGTGGTGGACGTGGAGAATCGGTTGTTCAACACCAACCACTCCGTGGTGGGCTATTTCATCTCCCGCTCCTGGCGCCTGCCGGAAGCTGTCGGCCAGGCCATCGCCAATCATCACAATGTCCAGTCTGTGTTCGACGAAGGGGCTACCACCGATGTCCAGATCAAGAATCTGTTGGCTCTGCTGAAGATGGCCGAGCACATCTGCGGCTGCTATCGCGCCCTCGGTGGCCAGGACGAGGACCACGAGTGGACGGCCATCGCCTCCCGGGTGCTGGATCATGTCGGGCTGTCCGAGTACGACTTCGAGTCGCTCAAGGAGACCATCCTTGAAATGGGCAGCGGTCGGATCAATTACTAGTGCATCCGTAGCTCTCCTGGATCTCCATGCCCGAACTACCTGAAGTCGAAACCACCCGCCGGGGCATCGAGCCCCATGTCGTCGGTCAGCGTGTATGTCGGGTCATCGTCCGTGACGCCCGCCTGCGCTGGCCGGTGCCCGAGGACCTGGACGTCCGTCTCTCCGGCCAGCGCATCGAGGCCGTGGAGCGGCGCGCCAAGTACCTGCTGATCCGTGCCGAGAGCGGCACCCTGATCGGCCACCTGGGCATGTCCGGCAGTCTGCGGCTGGTGCCGGCGGATCAGCCGCCGGCCAAGCATGAGCATGTCGACATCGAGCTGGAGTCCGGGCTGTCGCTGCGCTACACCGATCCCCGGCGTTTCGGCGCCTTGCTCTGGACCCAGGACCCCCATGCCCATGTGCTGCTCAGCAAGCTGGGCCCCGAGCCCCTGACCGACGCCTTCGACGGCGGCCGACTGTTCGAGCTGTCGCGTGGACGCAGCATGGCGGTCAAGCCCTTCATCATGGACAACGCCGTGGTGGTGGGGGTGGGCAACATCTACGCCGCCGAGGCATTGTTCGCGGCCGGTATCGATCCCCGCCGCGCCGCCGGCAGCATCTCGCGGGCACGCTACGACCGCCTGGCCGAGGAGATCAAGAAAGTGCTGGCGCGCTCCATCGAGAGCGGCGGTACCACCCTGCGCGACTTCATCGGGGGCGATGGCGCACCCGGCTATTTCAAGCAGGAGTTGTTCGTCTACGGCCGCAAGGGCGAATTCTGCAAGGTGTGTGGTACCGGGCTGCAAGAGATCCGCCTGGGCCAACGCGCGAGCGTCTACTGCCGCAAATGCCAGCGATGAAGACGTTGGCCGGGCTGGGCCTGTTGACGCTGCTAAGTGGAGAGCTGGCCTGGGCCGATGCCGACAACGGCCGTAATCTCTTCCTGCGCCGCTGCCACAACTGCCATTCCGTAGGGCCCAATGCCCAGTCCGGCTTCGGCCCGCAGCTCAACGATCTCTTCGGTCGCCAGGCGGGCAGCCTGCCGGGCTACAGCTATTCCGAAGCCATGCGTAGCGCTGGCTTCGCCTGGGATCGCAAGGCCTTGGAGGCCTTCCTGCGTGATCCCGAGCAGCAGGTGCCGGGTACCAAGATGAGATTCTGGGGCATCGGCGATGCCGAGGATTTGCGCGACATCGCCGATTACTTGCAGACCCAGAACACCACGCCCTGATCAGTGATCGCCGCCGCCAGCCCCCGGCTTGGCGGCGAAGGGCGGCTTGGCCAGCCAGATGATCAGGAACAGGCCCATGAAGGTCCAGCCGAGCAGGGTGAAGTAGTCTATCGTCGACAGCATATAGGCCTGGCTCTCCACGACCTTGTCGATCTGGGCATAGGCGTGTTGCGACGGGCCGCCGAGCGCGTCCAGGTAATGTTGGGTAGCCGGGCTGTAGGCGGTCACGTCCTCGGTCAATTGGGCGTGGTGGTGGATGGCGCGGCGCTGCCAGATCCAGGTGGTCAGCGACGAGGCGAAGCTGCCACCCAGGACCCGCAGGAAGGTCGCCAGGCCGCCGCCATCGGCCAGCTCCGAGGGTTTGAGGCTGGACAGCAGAATGCTGGTGGTGGGCATGAAGAACAGCGCCACGCCCAGGCCCATGAAGGTCTGCACCTCGGCGATGTGGCGATAGTCCACCTCGTTGTTGAAGGTCGCCCGCATGAAGCAGGAGGCGCCGATCACCAGGAAAGAACCGCCAGCCAGCAGGCGCAGGTCGGTCTTGTGCGCGAACTTGCCCACCAGCGGTGACAGGATCACCGGTAGGATGCCGATGGGCGCCGCGGCCAGGCCAGCCCATACCGGGGTGTAGCCGAGCTGGGTCTGCAGCCATTGGGGCAGCAGCAGGTTGATACCGAAGAAGCCCGAATAGCCCAGCACCAGCGCCAGGGTGCCGAAGCTGAAATTGCGATAGCGGAACAGCCGTAGATTGATGATGGGATGCTTGTCGGTCAGCTCCCAGATCACCAGGGCGGTCAGGGATATGGCGGAAATGGCCGCGCCCAGGCAGATCAGGTTGGATTCGAACCAGTCCAGGTCGTTGCCCTTGTCCAGCACCACCTGCAGCACGCCGACGCCGATCACCAGCAGGATCAACCCCACGTAGTCGATGGGTTGGGCGACCAGTTTCTCCGGCTTCTTGCCCAGTTGGCTCCAGACCACCAGGGTGGCGAAGATACCGATGGGCACATTGATGAAGAAGATCCACGGCCAGCTGTAGTTGTCGGTGATCCAGCCACCGGCGATGGGGCCGATGATGGGCGCCACTACCGTCACCATGGCCAGCAGCGCCAGGGCCATGCCGCGTTTGGCCGCCGGGAAGATCGCCAGCAACAGCGTTTGGGCCATGGGGTAGAGCGGGCCGGCGACGAAGCCCTGCATGGCGCGGAATACCACCAGTTCGGGCATGGAGGTGGCGATACCGCAGAGGAAGGAGGTGATGACGAACAGCACCACGGCGGCCATGAACAGCTTGACCTCGCCGAAGCGGCGCGCCATCCAGCCGGTCAGGGGCAGGGCGATGGCGTTGCTCACGGCGAAGGCGGTGATGACCCAGGTGCCCTGTTCCTGACTGACCCCGAGGTTGCCGGAAATGGTGGTCAGGGCGACGTTGGCGATGGTGGTGTCGAGCACCTGCATGAAGGTGGCCAGGGACAGACCCACCGTGGCGAGCACCAGGCTCGCCGGGCGAAAGGCATTATCGCTCATGACGGATTACCAGAAGGGGTGGGGGCCTCTGCGCGGGCCCCGCGACCTCAGCGTTTGGTGACACCGGAGGCGCGCGCCGCCGGACCGTTGTTGTGGATGATCTGCTGGATCAACTGCTCGGCGTCGGCCAACTGATGGTCGTAGACGTCCGTGCTGTAGCGCGGCTGCTTCGGCGTGGCGGCGGGCAGGCGGGCGCCGTCCTGGTCGTGCAGGTCGACATCGACCACCGTCGACAGGCCGATCCGCAGCGGGTGCTTGTCCAGGTTGTCGTGCTCCAGGCGAATCCGTACCGGCAGGCGCTGGACGATCTTGATCCAGTTGCCGGTGGCGTTCTGCGCCGGCAGCAGCGAGAAGGCGCTACCGGTACCCACGCCCAGGCTTTCCACGGTGCCGCGGTAGCGGACGTCGTCGCCATAGAAGTCGGAATGGATTTCCACCGGCTGGCCGATGCGCATCTCGGCGAGCTGGGTCTCCTTGAAGTTGGCATCGATCCAGATCTGGTCCAGGGGCACCACCGCCATCAGCGCGGCGCCAGGCTGCACCATGCTGCCGACTTGTACCGAGCGCTTGGCGATGTAGCCGCTCACCGGCGCCAGTAGCTTGGTGCGGACATGGTTCAGGTAGGCCTGGCGCAGCTGGGCGGCGGCGGCCTTGACGTCCGGGTGGGAGGCGATCTGGGTGTCGTCCACCAGGGCTTTGTTGGTATCCAGTTGCTGCTGGGCGGAGGTCAGGGAGCTCTCGGCGGCGGCCAGGGTGTCACGGGCGTGGGCCAGTTCTTCCTGGGAGATGGCGCCACCCTGGGCCAGTTTCCGCCGGCGGGCGTAGTCGGCACGGGCGCGCTCGACCTCGACCTTGCGCGCGGCGACCTGGGCCTTGTAGCCGTCCACATTGCTGTAGAGACCGCGCACCTTGCGCACGGTCTGGGCCAAGTTGGCCTCGGCGCTCTGCTCGGCGATGCTGGTGTCGTTGGGATCGAGCTCCACCAGAACGTCGCCCTCGCGCACGAAGTCGCCATCATCGACGGCGATGCGGGTCACGATGCCGGCCACCTGGGGGGTGAGCTGCACCAGGTTGCCATTGACGTAGGCATCGTCGGTGCTGGCATGGAAGCGGCCATAGAACAGGTGGTAGCAGTAGACGCCCGCACCGGCCAGGATCACCAGGAGCAGCAGGAGCAGCAGGAAGAATTTGCGTTTGCCGGAGCCCTTGTTCGGCTGCTCCTGGGCGTTGTCGTGAGCGGTTGCGGCGGAATCGGCCATGATCGCGATCTCGATATCAGTGTGAGGTGGCGGCGGCGGGTGCCGGCGGCAATGTGGACGGTTGGAAGCCGCCACCCAGGGCCTGCATCAACAGCACGCCGCTGTCGATGCGGTCGGCCTGGAGGCTGGCGAGCTGGCGGTCGGCTTGCAGCAGCTGTTGCTCGACGGTCAGGGCGTCGAGGTAGTTGCCGATGCCGGCGCCATAGCGCTGCATGGCGATGTCGAAGGAGCTCTTGGCGATGTCCCGTGCCCGCTGCTGATCGACGAGCTGCTGTTCCAGCGAGCGCTGGCGGGTGATGGCGTCGGCGATGTCGCCCAGGGCCTGGACCAGGGTCTGGTTGTACTGGGCCACGGCCAGGTCGTAGTCGGCGTCCCGGCTGGCCAGGTCCGCCCGCCGGCGACCGCCATCGAAGATCGGCAGCGACAGCGCCGGCCCCACGTTGAAGAAGCGCGCCGGACCACCGAACAGGGCATCGCCGAGGATGGCCTTGCTGCCGGCGGCTACCGTCAGGTTCAGGTTGGGATAGAAGTTGGTCTTGCTCGCGGCGATGTCCTTGCGCGCGGCTTCCACCCGCCAACGAGCGGCGATCAGGTCCGGGCGCCGGCCGACCAGTTCGGCGGGCAGTTGCGCCGGCAGGTTTACCGCAGCGGGGGCGATGAGCTTGGGCCGCGGGATCTCGGCGCCACGGTCGGGGCCCTTGCCCAGCAACACGGCGAGACGGATCTGGGCGCTGCGCACCTGCTGCTCGGCGGCGGTATGGGCCGAGGCGGAGCTGGCTTCCAGGCTCTGGGTCTGCTGCAGCTGATAGTCGCTGTCGAGGCCGGCGCTGACCCGGCGCTGGGCCAGGTCGAGCATGCCGCGGGTACGTTCCAGATCCTGTTGGGCCACGTCCAGGTTGGTGTAGGCGAGGCCGAGCTGGTTGTAGGCGCGGGTCACATCGGCAGCCAGGGTCAGGCGCGCGGCCTGGCGATCCACCTCGCCGGCACGGGCTCGGCCCAGGGCGGCTTCCCAGGCGGCACGCTGGCCGCCCCAGAGATCGAAGCTGTAGCTGCCGCTCACATCGAGCTGGCGCAGGGTGCTGTAGCGATCGCCCTGGCCCAGGGGGTCGTCCGGGCGTGCTAGGCGCGAGCGGGTGACACCGCCGCTGGCATCGATCTGCGGTTCGCGATTGGCATCGGCGGCGAGCACCGCGGCGTCGGCCTGACGGCTGCGTGCATCGGCTTCCTGCAGCGACGGGCTGTCGCGCAGGGCCTCGCGGATCAGGCCGTCGAGTTGCGGATCGCCCAGGCGCGTCCACCAGTCGGCGCTCGGCCATTGGGCGGGCGAGAGGCGATCACTGGCGAAGGTGGCCTCACCCTTGAGGGTCGCCGGGTCCACGGCGTGCCCCTGGGGGTTCAGACCCTCGGACGACACGCAGCCTGCCAGCAGCAGGGCGGCGCAGAGGGCGGTCAACGGCAGGCGAAAGGTCATGGGTCAGAGATCTCCAGAGTTCTCCGGCAACAGGCCGGAGGGGCCGAGCACTCGGCGAAGCAGGCGTTCCAGTTCATCCAGTTCCTGGCGATCCAGGCACTGGGTGAGGTCGTTGAGGGCATCCACGCCGATCTGCATCAGTTCGCTGCTCAGTGCCTTGCCCTGTTCGGTCAATTCCAGCCGCACCTGGCGGCGATCACTGAGACTGCGCACGCGGCGCAGCAGATCCTTGGCTTCGAGGCGGTCGAGCATGCGGGTCATGGCGCCACTGTCGAGGGACAGGCAGCGACTGAGTTCGGCCGGGGTGCCGGTCAGGTCGCGGGCGAGCAGCAGCAGCACCTTGAACTGGGCGGCGGTGATGTCATAGGGCACCAGATGGCTATCCAGCAGGCGGTCCTTGTATTGGTTCGCCAGGTGGATGAGGTGGCCGACGGAATAGCGCAGCGGAAAATTGCTACGGTCAAAATGTGACATTGCAGTATCTGCCCAGGCAATCAAGCGTATTGATAATACTGCCTAGGCAGTGAAATATTCAGTCTTCTCTGCGCAGCGCTACATTGCGCGATTTGAAACAATTGGAAATGACTGCCGGAGGACTTGTCCGCAGTCGGTGCGGACGTTGATCATGGACGCCCTTTGCTTGTCAGAGCGCCCATGACTGCTTCCTTCGATCTAGACCGGCTTCGCCAGGCATTGGTGCCTTTGCGCTTCGACCTGCCGCCCGATGCCGACCACCAGGGCTATCGCGCCTTCTATCGCCTGGCCGACAGCCTGGCACGGCCCGAGGTGACCGTCGCCCTGGGCCGCCTGCCCGCCGGTGATTACCAACTCGCCGTGCAGGGCTGGTGGCCACGTGAGCCGCGCGGCAGCCTGCTGATGCTGCACGGCTACTACGATCACATGGGGCTCTATGGTCATGTCGTGGACTGGGCACTGTCGCGGCAACTGGCGGTACTGGCCTGCGACCTGCCTGGGCACGGGTTGTCGAGCGGGGCCCGCGCCAGCATCCATGACTTCGCTGAATACCAGACCACCCTCACGGCGCTGATCGCCGAGGCGCGGCGCCTGGAGCTACCGCGCCCCTGGCATCTCCTCGGCCAGAGTACCGGCGGGGCCATCCTGCTGGACTATCTGCTGCGGGGAAATCCCGCCGATGAGTTGGGCCAGACGGTACTGCTGGCGCCGCTGGTACGGCCTCATGCCTGGCGCCAGGGCCTATGGACCTATCGCCTGGTCAAGCCCTTCGTGCGGGCGCTGCCGCGGCGCTTCTCGGTGAATTCCGGCGATCCGGCTTTTCTTGAATTCCTGCAACAGGACGGGTTGCAGCCGCGGGAGTTGCCCGCTCAGTGGGTGGGAGCGCTGGCGCGCTGGATCCCGCAGCTGGAGGGCGCAGCGCCCAGCACCCGCACGCCCCTGGTGATCCAGGGCGAGCAGGATTTCACCGTCGACTGGCGGCACAACCTCGGTGTGCTGGAAGCCAAGTTCGCCCGGCCGGAGGTGCTGCGCCTGCCCGAGGCACGTCACCACCTGGTCAACGAGACCGCAGCCCTGCGCCAGCGCTATTTCCGTTGGCTGGATGAGCGCCTGGCCTGAGAGCTTTTATTGGCCGCCGCTACCCAGCCCAGCCCGCAGCGCGGCCACGGCGGCGCGGTAGTAGGCCGTGCCATTGGGCGAGCTGGCGAAGTCGGCGAACTGGCTGAGTTCGTTGTCGCTCAGGGTGCGGTAGACATAGAGCAGGGTGTTTTCCAGGTCACCGGCGTTCATCTGCTGGATGAATCTCTGGCGCTGCTGTTCGATCATGCCGCCGGATTGCTGCTGGCCCATCAGGCCCGGCAGCATCGAACTCAGGCTGTCGGCGGCCAGCCCCGCCAGGGCCACGCTCACCTCGGCGCCCGCTTCGCGCACCGGCAGGGCCGCAGCCAGGCGCTTGGCCTGGGCACGGCGCGCCGCACTGGCCTGCATCTGCGGCACGCCGTTGGCGTTCTTGGCCAACTGGTCGCTCCGGGTGGCGGCGATTTCCGCGGCGACCACCTTCTGGCCTACCGGCGACTGGAAGAATTGCAGCGCCGGACCCTCGGCGGGCAGGTTCTGGCGCAGGGCGGCGAGGGCGCGCTGGTCGATGGCGCCGGCGGTGTAGCGTTTGTTGCTGTTGTCCACCAGGCTCTGATACAGCGCCGGCGGCAGGCTGTTCTGGTAGCGCTGTTGGGCGGCCTGCAGGGCATCGCGGAAATGCCCGCGCTGTTCGGGCCAACCGGCGGCCTGATAGAGACTGACCGCATCATCGGCCAGGGTCGGCAGGGCGACGGCGAAAAGCAGGGAAGCGAACAGAACGCGCATGGACACCTCGGGCAGCGGCGCAGAGCCGGAAAGTCCGTCATTGTCGGTAACCGCGGCCTAGCTGTCGAGGCGCTGGTCCGGGGCATTCGTCGCCTGGTCCAGACAGCCGCGCAGGAGCGGCCCACTTCTCTTACACTCGGCATCCCGCCGGTCCTGTCCGGTTCCTCACGGTTTTCGCGATGGCTCTGCACCCCGAGCATCCCCTGCTGCAACGTATCGTCGACGATCTCGCCGAGCATGGCTGGTCGCGGCAGAGCATCTTCCTGCCGCTGGATCTCACCGCCGAACTGGCCGCCGAATGCCGGCTGCGCCATGCTCGCGGCGAACTCGAACGCGCCGGCATCGGCCGTGGCGACAGCCCGCAGATCCGCGAGGGGGTGCGCGGCGATCACATCGCCTGGCTGGAGCCGGATGACGCCCATCCGGGCGTGCAACGCTATCTGCACCTCATGGATACCCTGCGTGAGGCCTTCAATCGCAGCCTGTTCCTCGGGCTGGAGGACTACGAAAGCCACTTCGCCCTCTATCCGCCCGGCGCCTTCTATGCCCGGCATCTCGATCGTTTCCGCGACGACGACCGGCGCATGGTCTCCCTGGTGCTCTATCTCAACGACGCCTGGCTGCCGGAGCACGGCGGAGAGTTGCGCCTCCACCTGGACGAGCAGCGCCATCAGGACGTCCTGCCCCAGGGCGGTAGCCTGGTCTGCTTCCTGTCCGGCCAACTGCCCCACGAGGTGCTGCCCGCCACCCGCGAGCGACTGTCGCTGACCGGCTGGTTCCGGCGCCGTGGCGAGAATCCGCTGCAGGGTTAAAGTAGTGGGACTACCGGAGGCACCATGGAAAAGATACTGGTGAGTCGCTGCCTGCTGGGGCATAGGGTGCGCTACGACGGCGGCGCCCATGGTCCCTTCGATCTGCTGGGTAGCTGGCAGGCGGAAGGCCGCATCGTGCCCCTCTGCCCGGAAGTGGCGGGTGGCTTGCCCACGCCGCGCCCGCCGGCCGAGATCGCTGGTGGCCAGGGTGGCGCCGTGCTGGATGGCCAGCTGCCGGTACTGACCGACAGTGGCGCGGACGTGACCGCCGCCTTCGTCGCTGGCGCCGAGGCCGCACTGGAGTTGGTGGCGCGCCATGGCATCCGCCTGGCGGTGCTCAAGGCGCGTAGTCCGTCGTGCGGCAATAGCGAAAACTACGACGGCAG
This sequence comes from Pseudomonas oryzihabitans, assembly GCF_006384975.1. Lineage (NCBI taxonomy): Bacteria > Pseudomonadati > Pseudomonadota > Gammaproteobacteria > Pseudomonadales > Pseudomonadaceae > Pseudomonas > Pseudomonas oryzihabitans. Next base: position 2,466,775 of record NZ_CP021645.1, on the reverse strand, counting down.
CTTCAGTGACACCCGGGTCGCGGGCGAGGGCGTCACGGCGGCGGCACTGAAGCGCGTAGGTGTCACCGTCTTCAACGAGACTGAACTGGCTGCGGCGCAGCGCCTGCTGGCAGAGCTGGAAGGGGCTGGCTAGAGAGTGTCCGGCAGGCGCCCCAGCAACAGCTGGAAATGCGCCTTCTGCACGAAGCAGCCCTTGGGAAAGCGCCAGCCGACCAGCTCGCCGGGCCGCTTCTCAAGGTTCTGCGCGAAGACCGTGGCCCCCATGGCACGGGCCAGGGCCGCATACTCGCGCAGCGGGACCTTAACGACAGGAACATCCGGGCTGATCATGGGCGCTCTGCTGGGTGGATGGCGCAGGGTCGAAGCGACGACCGTGCGCGGATCCACAGTTTACTTGCCGGGCTATCGGCATCCCTTAGGGGAACTTCAACTCGTCGGATGAAAAAGGTCAGTCTAGTTAGGGGCCTTCGGCGTTTCCGGCAGGAACCAGTTCAGCAGCAGAGCGCACAGGCCACCGGTGGCGACACCCGATTCCAGCACCGCCCGCAGGCCAGCGGGGAGGTGCGCGAGGAATTCCGGCACCTGGGAGATGCCCAGGCCCAGGGCCAGGGATACGGCGATGATCAGCAGCGCGCGTCTATCCAGGTCGACGCCAGCGAGGATGTTGATCCCCGAGGCGGCGACCGCGCCGAACATCACCATGGCCGCACCGCCCAGCACCGGCTCGGGCACCGCCTGGATGACCCCGGCCACCGCCGGAAAGAGTCCCAGCAGCACCAGGATGGCGGCGATCCACAGACCGACGTGGCGACTGGCGATGCCGGTCAGCTGGATCACCCCGTTGTTCTGTGCGAACACCGAGCTGGGAAAGGTGTTGAACAACCCGGCCAGGAGCGAATTGGCACCATTGACCAGCACCCCACCCTTGATCCGCTGCATCCACAGCGGCCCTTCCACCGGCTCGCGGGAGACCTTGCTGGTGGCGGTGATGTCGCCGATGGCCTCCAGCGAGGTCACCAGATAGATCACCAGCAGCGGTACGAACAGCGACCAGGAAAAGCCCAGGCCGAAGTGCAGCGGCAGGGGCAGCTGTATCCAGGCGGCCTGGTGCATGCCGGTGAAATCCAGCCGACCCAGCCAGGCGGCCAGGGCGTAGCCGAGCAGCAGGGCGACGACGATGGCGCTGCTGCGCAAGCCGCGTAGCGGAAGTCGGTTGAGTACCACGATGGTCGCCAGCACCGTGCCCGACAGCAGCAGGTTCTCGCCGTTGGCGAAGGTGCCGTTGCCCAGCGCGGCGAAGCCGCCGCCCATGCTGATCAGGCCGACCTTGATCAGCGTCAGGCCGATCATCAGCACCACGATGCCGGTCACCAGCGGGGTGATGAGTCTTTTGACGAAGGGCAGGATCCGCGAGACGCCCATCTCGACGAAGGAGCCGGCCATGACCACGCCGAAGATGGCCGCCATCACCGCTTCCACCGGGGTGCCGTTCTTCACCATCAGGGCGCCGCCGGCGATCAGCGGGCCGACGAAGTTGAAACTGGTCCCCTGGACGATCAGCAGCCCGGCACCGAAGGGCCCGAAGCGGCGGCACTGGACGAAGGTGGCGATGCCGGAGATCACCAGCGACATGGAGACGATCATATTGGTGTCGCGCGGCGCGACGCCCAGCGCCTGGCAGATCAGCAAGCCGGGCGTGACGATGGGGACGATGATCGCCAACAGGTGCTGGATGGCGGCCAGCAGGGCGATCAGCGGTCGTGGGCGGTCGGCGGGACCATAGAGCAATTCGGAGCGGGGAGTCTGAGACATGGGCGGGTCGTCACGGCAAAGCGCCGATCTTACCGGATGCCCGCCCGTAGCCGCAGGTCGAGTGGATACCCGCCAGCCTTCCAGCGGGCGGGTATCTGCATCGACGCCAATCCCTTACAGGATGAAGCGCGCCACGTCGCGGCTGAGATCGGCGGCATGATGCTGCAGGGAGCGCGATTGCCGTTCCGAATCCTCGGCGCCGCTGGCCAGGGTATCGCCCAGTCCCTTGATGGTGATCACGTTGCGGGTGATTTCCTCGGTGACCGAGGTCTGTTCCTCGGCCGCCGTGGCGATCTGCAGCGACATCTCGGAAATCACGCCAGCGCTCTGGGCGATCTCTTCGAGGGCGCTGGAGGCGCGCTCCACGTCGGCGACGCTGCGTTCGGCGATGGCCATGCTGCTGTCCATGCGCTGCACCGCCTGGCGGGTCATCTGCTGGAGCGTGCCGATGGTCTCGTTGATTTCGCGCGTCGACGCCTGGGTTCGCTGCGACAGCGTCCGTACTTCGTCGGCCACCACCGCGAAGCCCCGGCCATGCTCGCCGGCCCGGGCCGCCTCGATGGCCGCGTTCAGGGCCAGCAGGTTGGTCTGCTCGGCGATGCTCTGGATGCTGTCCAGCACCTTGGCGATGGATTGCGAGTGATGGTCCAGCTCGCCGATCACCCGGGTGGCGTCATCCACTTCCTGGGCCAGGCTGTTGATGGACAGTTTGCTGGTTTGCACCAGGTTCAGACCCTGGGTGGTGCTGTTAGACGACTGCCGGATGGCCGCGGCCGTTTGCTCGGCGTTGCGGGCGATTTCCTGGGTCGCGGAGGACATTTCCGTCACCGCCGTGGCCACCAGGGTGATTTCCTGTTGCAAGCGCCCCAGCTCCTGGGTGGCCGCAGCGCTACGCTGCAGGACGTTTTGCGACTCCGCATCGACATCCTCGGCATGCTGGCGCACGCCGCCGATCAGGCCGTGCAGGCTGGCGACGAACTGGTTGAAGTGCCCCGCCAGGCCGCCGACTTCGTCGTTGCTCTGTACGGCGATCCGCCGGGTCAGATCCCCTTGGCCGTTGGCGATCACCTGCAGGCCCGCCGAGACCACGCCGAGCGGCCGGAGCAGATAGCTGCACAGCAGATTGATGAGCAGCAGCGATACCCCGAGTACCACGGCCAGGATGACGATGCTGATCCACAGCTGCCGTTGCAGCGGCGCCATGAGCACCCCCTCGTCGACGATCATGATCAGGGTTTCGCCGTTGTGGTTCATGGGCGCTGCGTACAGGCGCTGGCCAGCCGCGGTCTCGACGTAGCTCTCGCCCGGCGCCTGGGCCAGATGCTTGAGCGTATCCGCCGTCAGCAAGGGGTAGAGTTCGGTGATGGGCTTGGCCAGCAGGGCGGCATCCTCATGTCCCAGCACGATGCTCTGGCCGTTGATCAGCACGGCGCTGCCGGCACCCGGCAATTGCACGCGCTTGAGCTGCTCGAGGATGTCGCGGATGCTCACGTCCGCACCGAGCACCGCCACGGGCTTGCCGCCCGCCTGCAGCGCCCAGCCCAGCGATAGCACGTTCTGCTTGGTCGCCGCCGCGACGGTGGGGATGGAGAAGAACACCTGGCCGGGATTCTGTAATGCCTGCTGGTACCACAGCCATTTGCGGGGATCGTTGTTGTCCGGCGGCAACTGGACACCGTTGGCATTCACCTGGCTGCCATCGCCGCGGGCATAGAAGACATTGTCGAAGCTCCCGGACAGCCTGACCTGGTTGAGACTGGCCGGAAGGTTCGCCTCCGGGGTCTCGGCCGCCAGGGCGCGGAGCGCGGCGGCCTTGCCATCCAGCCATTGCTGGACGCCACCGTTGAAGACGAAGCTGACCGTCTTCAGTTGCTCGACCGTGGAGGCTTCGAGGGCGGCGCGGGTATTGAAGAAATTGATGGTCGTCAGGCCGACACCGACGACCAGGACGGCCGCAGTGGCCGACAACGACAGCTTCTGTTTCAACGACAAGGCAGTGGGCATGACTGAGTGACCCCGATAAGAATTACTAGTAATCCTTTATCGGTGTCCGTACAGGATAACTTGAGCTTTTGGTCAGGCTTTATGCGAAAAAAATAAGACCACATTGGCCCAAGCGAGACGGCCTAGCCGGGGCCTTCCAGCGCGGATGCCGGCTGGAAGGTCCCGGCTTGACCTCCTCTCAGGCGGCCACGGTCTGGGCGCCGGTCATCAGCGCCACGGCATCGGCCATGGAGTGCTCCCGTGGGTCGATCACCGTCAGCCGCCGTCCCAGCCGATGGATGTGGATGCGATCGGCGATCTCGAACACATGGGGCATGTTGTGCGAGATCAGCACGATGGCGATGCCCCGGGCGCGCACATCGAGAATCAGCTCCAGCACCTTGCGCGACTCCTTCACCCCCAGGGCCGCGGTGGGTTCGTCGAGGATGATCACCTTGGAGCCGAAGGCTGCGGCACGGGCCACCGCCACGCCTTGGCGCTGGCCACCGGAGAGGGTCTCCACCGCCTGGTTGATGTTCTGGATGGTCATCAGCCCGAGTTCGGAGAGCTTTTCCCGGGCGATGCGCTCCATGGCCTTGCGATCCAGGGTGCGGCAGAGGGTACCGAGCAGACCCGGCTTGCGTAGCTCGCGGCCGAGGAAGAGGTTGTCGGCGATGGACAGTGCTGGCGACAGCGCCAGATTCTGGTAGACCGTCTCGATGCCGGCGCGCCGCGCGGCGATGGGCGAGGCGAACTGGATCGGCTGGCCTTCGAAGCGGATCTCGCCCTCGTCCGGGCGCAGGGCGCCGGAGATGGCCTTGATCAGCGAGGATTTGCCGGCGCCGTTGTCGCCGATCACGGCGAGGATCTCGCCGGGCAGCAGGTCGAAGTCGGCATGGTCGAGGGCGGTGACGCGGCCGTAGCGTTTCACCAGGCCGCGCGCCATCAGTAGGGGTTCGGTAGTCATCAGCTGGCCGCCTTTCTGATCCATTGGTCGATAGCCACGGCCGCGATGATGAGCGTGCCGATCAGCAGATAGGTCCATTGCACGTCGGTGCCCAGCAGGCGCAGGCCGAGGGCGAAGACGCCGACGATCAGGGCCCCGAACAGCATGCCGAGGATGGAGCCGCGGCCGCCGAACAGGGAGATGCCACCGATCACCACCGCGGTGATGGACTCGATGTTGGCGAACTGGCCGGCCGTAGGGGAGACCGAGCCGATGCGGCCGATCAGCACCCAGCCGGCGAAGGCGCAGATCAGTCCAGACAAGCCATACACCGTGATCAGCATGCGCCTGACGTTGACCCCGGCCAGGGCCGCCGCGTCGGGATCGTCGCCCACCGCATAGAGATGGCGACCCCAGGCGGTATGGTTGAGCACGTACCAGAGCAGCGCGACCAGCACCGCCAGGGCGATCACCCCATAGGTGAAGACGGCGCCGCCCAGGCGGAAGTTCTCGCCGAACAGCTGCAGCAAGGGCGCCGTGGTACCGATCTCCTGGGCGCGGATGGTCTGGTTTTGCGAATAGAGGAAGTTGGCGGCCAGGACGATCTGCCACATGCCCAGGGTGACGATGAAGGGCGGCAGCTTGATACGGGCGATCAACCAGCCATTGACCATCCCGCAGAGGGTGCCCACCGCCAGGCCACAGAGGATCGACAACTCCACCGGCAAACCGTAGCGAAAGGTGAACTGGCCCATGACCACCGAGGACAGCACCATGATGGCACCCACCGAGAGGTCGATACCGGCGGTGACGATCACCAGCGTCTGAGCGGCGCCGACGATACCGGTGATGGCCACCTGCTGCAGGATCAGGGTCAGGGTGAAGGCGGAAAAGAACTTGCCGCCCAGCAGGGCGCCGAAGATGCCCAGCGACAGCAAGAGCACCAGCAGCGAGACCGCCGAGGGGCGCGAATGCAGGAAATGGCGGAACTTGAGCAGAGCGCTACGCTCGTCACGCGTGAAGGAGGCCACCTCCGTGGCGCTGTGCTTGAGCACCTGCTCGAACGGCTGGCCGGACGAGGAGGGCGAGATCGGATCGCTCATGGCAATCTCCTGATAGCGGGAAAGCGGCTGTGAGTGGATCGACCGCGCTGCCGCCGCTGGCGGGCGAGCGCAGTCGATCTGGCTTCTTCAGCCGGGACGACGGACCATCAGCCCCAGCATTTCTGCAGGGCGGTCTTGCTGTCGATGGACTGGATGCCCGGCACCGGCTTGTCCGTCACCAGCTTCACCCCGGTATCGACGAAGTTCTTGCCTTCGGTCGGGGTCGGCTTCTTGCCGGTATCGGCGAAGGTCTTGATCGCCTCGATGCCCAGCGCGGCCATGTGCAGCGGATACTGCTGGGAGGTGGCGCCGATGACGCCGTCCGCCACGTTGTGCACGCCCGGGCAACCGCCATCGATGGAGACGATCAGCACGTCCTTCTCGCGGCCGACGGCCTTGAGCGCCTCGTAGGCACCAGCGGCGGCCGGTTCGTTGATGGTGTGCACCACGTTAATGGTCGGGTCCTTCTGCAGCAGATTCTCCATCGCCGCACGACCGCCTTCTTCGTTGCCGTTGGTCACGTCGTGGCCGACGATGCGCGGATCGGTCTCGTCGCCGATGACGTTCGGATCCTTGGGATCGATGCCGAAGCCGAGCATGAAGCCCTGGTCGCGTAGCACGTCCACCGAGGGTTGCGAGGCGTTCAGGTCGAGGAAGGCCACCCGGGCATCCTTGGCCTTGGCGCCCAGGGTTTCCCGTGCCCACTGGCCGATCAGCTTGCCGGCCAGCAGGTTGTCGGTGGCGAAGGTCATGTCGGCTGCACCCACCGGGTCCAGCGGAGTATCCAGGGCGATCACCAGCAGGCCGGCGTCGCGCGCCTTCTGCAGGTTGGGCACGATGCCCTTGGTATCCGAGGCGGTGATCAGGATGCCCTTGGCGCCATCGGCGATGCAGGTCTCGATGGCGGCCACCTGGCTTTCGCTGTCGCCGTCGATCTTGCCGGCATAAGCCTTGAGATTGACACCCAGCTCCTTGGCCTTGGCCGTGGCGCCTTCCTTCATCTTGACGAAGAAGGGGTTGGTGTCGGTCTTGGTGATCAGGCAGGCCGTCACCGGGGCGGCCTGGGCGGTGGTACTGGCGAGGGCGGCGGCCAACAGGCAACCGGCGAAGGACGCGAGGGAGACGGTTCTTTTCATTGTTATGCTCTCGGGTTCAGAGACAGGAACGCGACCGGCAGCACGCCGGTCGCGGTGGAGCTGTTACCACCACTGCTCGACTTGGAAGCCGATGTTGGAGCCGTGCAGGTCGCTGCCAAAGGTCCCGGTGCTCGACAGGGCCGAACCCGGATCGAACTGGTCAGCGGCGTTCTGCGCTGCTCGGTTCCAGACAGCATAGGTGTAGAACAGGCGGAATTCCGGTCGGGTCTTGAATTCCGGTCCTTTGGGCGACCAGGTGGGGGCCAGGGTCAGCTTGGTCAGCTTGCGGGTGCCGCCAGGGGCTTCCACCTGGTCGTGGCCCAGTTCGGTGGAGAACTTGAACTGGTCGTTGATGCCGTAGACCAGTCGGCCACCCAGCGAGGTCCAGCGCAGGTCGTTACCGTTGGGGCGCTTGTCCTTCTGGTACACCGCGGCTACCTGGCCACCCCAGTAGCGACTGATCTGCCAGTCGAAGAAGTCCACCACCCGGTAGGAGACGTCCGCGCTGCTCAGGGTCGGATCGCCGGTGCTGCCCAGGGCGGTGCCCGGACCCTGGCCGCGCTGCACGGCGAAGGTGTTGACGCCGCCCCAGCCCATGAAGTTGGCCTGCTTGTGCTGCAGCGTCACCGCCACGCCGCTGTTGGCATTGGGCTGGTTGGTGGGCTTGTCCAGATAGCTGACACCGATCTCCAGCGAGCCATTGGGATTGGTGTTGAAGCCGGCGACATTGAAGTCGTAGCGGTTCTGGAAGTCCTTCTGGTTCTGGTTGTCCTTGCGCGAGAAGGCCAGGCTGTACTTGAGGCCACCGATGTTGACGTCCTCGATACCGCCGCCGGTGGCGCTCTGGTTCCAGTAGAAGAAGTCGGAAATATGGATGTCGTTCCGCTTGTAGTAACGGCGGCCCGCCCAGAGGTTACCGCCGTTCAGGGCGGCGATGTTGTTCCAATAGGCATAGGCCTGGGGCATGCGGATCTCCCCATTGTCGCCATGGAAGGTCGGGGTGCGATCATACCGGTTGTTCAGGCTGGCCATGCCGTAGACACCGACGGCGGAACCGTCGTCCAGCGTGAGGACATCCTGCTTGGCCGCGAACTCGCCGTACTGCTCGCACTCGTTGCCCAGGCGGTACTTGGACTGGGCACCTTGCAGCTTGAAACAGCGCATGGAATCGCGGCCAGAGGAGTCACCCAGGCCGGCACGGAAGTAGCCGGTGGTTTCGAAGGCGTGAACGGTAGGGGCGAGGAGGAGGGTGCCTAGCAGGGATGCAGCGGAAACCCTTGCAAAGGGGATAGCCTTTTTCTTACTCATGTTTTTCCCTATTTATTGTTTTTGTATTCAGCAGAGCCTGGTCAAACCGAGTTGTGCTCCAGAAGCAGCTCTTAAGGTGTGACCATTGACGTCAACCAGACTACAAACTGGCCGCTGAATCAATTCAGCGGCAGACAGAGGGTAGCCTTTGATCACTCAACGGCCTAGCGCTGCGCTTGCGGCTAAGTGTTAGCTGAATCACAAGAAATGTTTCTGCAAAAGTAGCAAGCCAAGCAACATTGCAGCCGCTCTGGAATGGGGGCTGGCGCGTGCTGTCTAGGATGCGGAACAGAGGTGCAGCAGAGGGGGAGGGGACGACGGCTAATGCCGTCGCCCGAGTGTAGCGGTCAGCCGAGCAGTGCCTTGTCGCGCACACCACCCTTGTCGGCGCTGGTTGCCAACAGGGCATAGGCCTTGAGCGCCGTGGTGACGCGGCGAGCGCGGGGCTGGGCGGGTTTCCAGCCCAGCTTGTCCTGCTCGATACGGCGGTGGGACAGCTCCTCATCGCTCACCAGCAGGTTGATGCTGCGCTGGGGAATGTCGATGAGCACCTTGTCGCCGTCACGGACCAGGCCGATGGCGCCGCCCGCCGCGGCTTCCGGCGAAGCATGGCCGATGGACAGGCCCGAGGTGCCCCCGGAGAAGCGCCCGTCGGTGAGCAGGGCGCACTGCTTGCCCAGGCCTTTGGACTTCAGGTAGCTGGTGGGATAGAGCATCTCCTGCATGCCCGGGCCGCCCTTGGGGCCCTCGTAGCGGATGATGACGATATCGCCGGCCTTCACCTCGTCGGCGAGAATGCCGCGTACCGCGGCGTCCTGGCTTTCGAACACCTTGGCATTGCCTTCGAACACATGGATGGATTCATCCACGCCGGCGGTCTTCACCACGCAGCCGTCCAGAGCGATGTTGCCGTAGAGCACCGCCAGACCGCCTTCCTGGGAGTAGGCGTGCTCGACGCTGCGGATGCAGCCACCGGCACGGTCATCGTCCAGGCTGTCCCAGCGGGTGGACTGGCTGAAGGCTTCCTGGGTCGGAATCCCGGCCGGGCCGGCGAGGAAGAAGGTCTTTACCGCCTCGTCCTGGGTCAGGGTGATGTCCCACTTCTCGATGGCTTCGCCCAGGGTACGGCTGTGCACGGTGGGCAGATCGGTGTTGAGCAGGCCGCCACGGGCCAATTCGCCGAGAATGCTGAAGATGCCACCGGCGCGATGGACGTCTTCCATGTGGTACTTCTGGATGTTCGGCGCCACCTTGCACAGCTGCGGCACCTTGCGCGACAGGGCATCGATGTTGCGCAGGTCGAAGTCCACCTCGGCTTCCTGGGCCGCGGCCAGCAGGTGCAGGATGGTGTTGGTCGAGCCACCCATGGCGATGTCCAGGGTCATGGCGTTCTCGAAGGCCGCGAAGGAGGCGATGTTGCGCGGCAGCGCGGACTCGTCGTTTTCCTGGTAATAGCGGCGGCACAGCTCGACGATGGTGCGGCCGGCCTCGAGGAACAGCTCCTTGCGGTCGGCGTGGGTCGCCAGGGTCGAGCCGTTGCCCGGCAGGGCCAGGCCCAGGGCTTCGGTCAGGCAGTTCATGGAGTTGGCGGTGAACATGCCCGAGCAGCTGCCACAGGTGGGGCAGGCGCTGCGCTCGTATTCGGCCACCTTCTCGTCACTGGCCGAGCTGTCGGCGGCGATGACCATGGCGTCCACCAGGTCCAGGCCATGGCTGGCCAGCTTGGTCTTGCCGGCTTCCATGGGGCCGCCGGAGACGAACACCACCGGGATGTTCAGGCGCAGCGCGGCCATCAGCATGCCGGGGGTGATCTTGTCGCAATTGGAAATGCACACCAGGGCATCGGCGCAGTGGGCATTGACCATGTATTCCACGGCGTCGGCGATGATCTCGCGGCTCGGCAGCGAATAGAGCATGCCGTCGTGGCCCATGGCGATGCCATCGTCCACGGCGATGGTGTTGAATTCCTTGGCCACGCCGCCGGCCTTCTCGATCTCCCGGGCGACCAGTTGGCCGAGGTCCTTGAGATGGACGTGGCCGGGTACGAACTGGGTGAAGGAGTTGGCGATGGCGATGATCGGCTTCTTGAAGTCTTCGTCCTTCATCCCGGTGGCGCGCCAGAGCGCCCGGGCGCCAGCCATGTTGCGGCCCTGGGTGGAGGTTTTCGAGCGATAGTCAGGCATGAAGCGGCACTCCGAGGCGGCTTTCTAGGTCACGGTTCTGTTCATCGTGAGCGCAGACGGGGCACGGTGCAAACGCGGAGTGACGAATGCCGGGCCGGAGGATGGCGACGTCATGCGGGATCACCACAGGGGCACCAGGGCTCACGAACCCGCCGGAGGATGCTGGCGAGGGGGAAATGGATCATACACGCGGGCACCAGGGCTGCACAGCGGCCCTGGTGCCCGGAGGGGCTAGGGTGCTTCCTGTTCGCCGTCGGGAGCATCTTCCAGGTATTCGTCCATGGGTTCCTGGCCGGCCAGGGTCTTGAGGCTCAGTTCGACGGCTTCCGGCAGGGTGATGTCGACCTGCTGCTTGTCACCGCCTTCCAATGAGGACTCATAGCTGAGAGCGTGACGCAGATGGCCGTTCTCGAGAATGGCACCGACGCTGGCCAGTTGGGCAGCAGCAGGGGCCAGGCGCTCCAGCGCGGCCTTGGGCCAGGTCGCCTCTACGGTCGCGTTGCAGGTATAGAAGCCTGCGTCGCCACTGTCCGACGGCTCTTCCTGGGTCTTGATGTCGACCAGCGAGATCTGGCTGGCCTCCAGTGGGGGCTGGCCGGCAGCGATGTCGTCCGCGTAGATCTCGTTGATGGTCTGGGCGTATTGCTGGCGCACCAGTTCAGCGGTCTTGGCCGCATCGCAGCTGTAGTCATAGCCACCGCAGCCAGTCAGGGAAAGCACCGCAGCTGTGAGTATGAGGTGACGTCTGGACATGCCTGAATTCCTTGGAACGATGGGTAGAACGTGGCGGCGTTGGCCGGGCCTGCGTCGATCCGCAGTGCAGGACATCGGCGCAATGGGCGCGGACGGGAGCGACCATGGTGATGCCGCGCTCCCGTCCTGTCCATCAGACGCCGCCTGGGCCCTTCAGGACACTCGGCCCCAGGGGCAGGCTGGATCTCGGGCTCAGGCGCGGTCGGCGCTTTCGCAGGTTTCGAAATCCTTGCTGTCGACGCGGTTCATGCTGTCGAAGCCGATCGAGTAGACCTGCTCCTTGCCATCCTTGTTGAGCACATAGTTGTTGCAGGTGCCCGGACGATACTTGCGAGTGTAGGTACTGGACGGGGTGCCGCCAATACGCAGGACCTCGGACTTGGACATGCCTTTTTCCACCTGCTTCACCAGCGGCTGGTCGCGAAATTCGACGCGACCCACGGCGTAGTCGGTGGTGTTCTTCACCGAGGCGCAGCCCCCCAGGACGGTGCCAGCCAACAGGGCGGTCGCGACTGCAATCTTCTTGTTCATGGTGTGATCCCTTCAAAGGCGGAAGTGCCTGACACTTCGACGATGACGCCGCCGATAAATTCGCTCTCCGTCGCACTTCTCGCCGTTCGTCTTTCTGACGGACCAGCCTTTGGCTGCGGCAAGTGACTGTATCTAAAGCTGATTCTTCAAACGAACGCTATATCACGGTTTTTTAAGGAATATTTTGCTCGAACGGCAGTTGACAGGAGTCGGGTGGCAGGCGATCTTTGTCGTTATGTTGTAACTCCCTGTCGTTTCTCGTTTCTCGCGAGGACCCCATGAATCGCCGTCGTCTGCTCAATCTGATCCTGGCTGGCATGACCTTGCCCGTCGGGTTACCGGTATTTGCCGCCCGGCAACAACTCAAGGACGCCCGGGCCTGGCAGGACGCTGAAAAGCTCCGCCTGGTCTTCGACCTCACTGGCCCGGTCCGCTACAAGACCTTCACCCTGGTCGCACCGGATCGCATCATTATCGATCTCGCCGATACCCAGGCGCCGGCGATGCTCAATCACCTGGCCCTGCAAGGTTCGCCGGTACGGGCCGTGCGCAGCGCGCGCTACGGCGCTCAGGACACCCGCGTGGTGCTCGAACTGGCCCATCCGGTGGAGATGGAAAGCTTCATCCTCGGCCCCGGTGAAGGGGCGGCCAGCCGCCTGGTACTCGACCTCAAGCGCGCCGGTGCGCCTACCGTGGCAGCACGCCAGCCCGTCGACCCCGAACCGCCGCTGGAAGTGAAGCGCGGCAAGGGCCTGGCCACCGGGCGCGATATCGTGGTGGTGGTCGACGCCGGCCATGGTGGCAAGGATCCTGGTGCCTTGAGCGCTCGCGGTGACCGGGAAAAGGACATCGCCCTGATCGTGGCCCAGAACCTGGCGCGGCGCATCAACCTGCAGAAGGGCTTCAAGGCCAAGTTGGTGCGCAACGACGACTTCTTCGTGCCGCTGCGCAAGCGCGTCGAGGTCGCACGCAGCTACAACGCCGATATGTTCGTCTCGGTACACGCCGATGCCGCGCCGCGGCGCACGGCCTATGGTGCCTCGGTCTATGCCCTGTCCGAGCGGGGAGCGACCTCCACCACGGCGCGCTTCCTGGCCGACAGCGAGAACAACGTCGATCTGATCGGAGCCAACGAGATCCTCAAGGGGCGCGATCCCATGCTCGCCGGGGTGCTGCTGGACATGTCGATGAACGCCACCATCTCCTCCAGCCTGGATCTGGGCCACAAGGTGCTGGGGCAGCTTTCGAACATCACCAGCCTGCACCAGAAACGGGTGGAGCAGGCTGGCTTCGCCGTACTCAAATCGCCGGACATCCCCTCGATTCTGGTCGAGACGGGCTTCATCTCCAATGATCGCGACTGCCGTCGGCTGCTCGACAGCCGTCATCAGAAGCAATTGGCCGACTCGATCTTCGCCGGGTTGCACGGCTACTTCCAGGAGCGGCCGCCGCTGGGCAGCTACCTGGCCAGCCTGAAGAACAACCAAGGAGTGACATGAGTTTGCAAGACAAGGTACGCCGCTACTGGCGGGTGGCGGTATTGGCGATAGGCGCCCTGTGCGTCGTGGCGGGTTTGATCGGCTATGGCAAGAGCGGTGGTGACAAAACGACCAGCGCCCAGGAAAGCTTCGTCAACAAGGTCTGGCAGATCAAGACCAGCAACGGCATCGAACCCGGCATGCTGTACGTCTTCCTCAGCGACGGCACTCTGGTAATGGCATCGCCCAGCAGCCAACCGTCGCTGGGTCGTTGGGCGCGCACCGAAAAGGGGCTGAACCTCATCGAGGAAGGCATCACCTACCCGACGGAAATCCTCAGCCTCAAGCGCGACGAATTCCGCATCCGCAGCCTCAATCCGGGTGATCCCGTGGAGTTGCAGCTGGCTCCGGCGGCGCCCTAGGGCGTCGTCAGGCGTCCTCGGAGTAGCGTTGTTCCTGCCAGGGGTCGCCACGGTCGTGGTAGCCACGCATTTCCCAGAAGCCTGGCGTATCGCCCACCCGGAAGTCGATGCGTCTTAGCCACTTGGCGCTTTTCCACAGATAGAGATGCGGGATCAGTGCCCGGACCGGGCCGCCGTGCTCGGCGGTCAGCGGCTGGCCTTCCCAGCTGTGCACCAGCATGGCCCCGGGCGCGGCGAAATCGGCCAGGGGCAGGTTGGTGATGTAGCCGTCGTAGCTGTGCAGCAGTACATGGGTCGCCTCCTCGCGCGGCTGCACCTCGTCCAGTAATTCGCTGACCGGCAAACCCATCCAGTGATTGTCGTAGCGCGACCAGGTGGTGACGCAGTGCATGTCGCTGACCGCGTGCGTGGTCGCCCGCGCCGCGAAGGTTGCCCAGTTCCAGCGCAGCGTCTGGCGGACCGCGCCGGTCACCGCTAGCTGCCAGCGTTCACGGCTGACTTCCGGTCGTACGCCCAGGTCCAGTACCGGCCAGTTGCTGACGCGATGTTGGCCGGGCGGCAGGCGTTCGCTTTCCGGGCGGGCGCTATGGCCGGTCAGGAAGCGTCCCTCCTGGGCCCAGCGCTCCTTGGCGCGGGTCAGTTTGCTCGGTTCGTCGCTCATTGCAGGATCCTCTCGCGTTCTGAGCTTATGACCATGCCAATGGCCTTTCGTCGGCGGCAGGCGAACCCAGGCGGAGCTCTACACCTCCTATCTTGCAGGCGCTCTGCAAGAGGCCTTTCCCTTCAAACTGCCGGAGAAACGACCATGGTAGATGCAACCCAGATCAAAGAGCATGCGGAAGTCGTAGGTTCGGACGGCGAACACGTAGGCACCGTCGACCACCTGGAAGGCGCCGATCGCATCAAGCTGACCAAGCGCGACCAGGATGCCCAGGGCAAGCATCATTACATTCCGCTGAGCTGGGTGCAGTCGGTGGAAGGCACCCAGGTGCGCCTGGTCAAGACGCGCGATGAAGCCGAGCGCGAGTGGCAGGCTGCCTGATAACTACAGCCGCCCATGAAAAAGCCCCGCCGGAGCGGGGCTTTTTCATGGGCGATGAGGCATCAGTTGATGTATTCGAACAGCTTCACGATGCGCTGGACGCCCGAGACGCTCTGAATCAACTGCACGGCATGTGCGGCTTCCTGCTGGGTCACCAGGCCCAACAGATAGACGATGCCGTTCTCCGTCACCACCTTGATACGCGAACCGGGGATGTCCTCGTCGGCGAACATCTGCGTCTTGATGCGGGTGGTCAGCCAGGCGTCGTTGCTGCGCGCCAGCATTGAGGAATTGGCGGTGACCTGCAATTCATCGTGCACGGTCTTGACCCGCTGCACGCTGCGGACCGCCTGCTCAGCCAGCGGCTTGAGATCGGCACGGGGGACCTGGCCGGCGATCAGCACCACGCCGTTGTAGCTCACCACCACGATGTGCGAGTCGGCCAGACCCGGACTGGCCTTGGCGATGTTGACCGCGGCCTTGGTCTCGATCAGGGCATCGTCGACGGTGCTGCCCAGGGTACGGGTGCCACGGTTGTCGTCGATGGGCTTGTCGCGGC
Organism: Pseudomonas oryzihabitans; assembly: GCF_006384975.1. Lineage (NCBI taxonomy): Bacteria > Pseudomonadati > Pseudomonadota > Gammaproteobacteria > Pseudomonadales > Pseudomonadaceae > Pseudomonas > Pseudomonas oryzihabitans. The sequence continues at coordinate 2,451,519 of NZ_CP021645.1, read as the reverse complement.
TGGCGGTGACCACGTTGCTGCAGCCGGCCACGACGAAGGACAGCGCCAGCAGGGCGAGCAGAGGAGCTTTCTTCATTCTTCGCTTCCAAACAGTTGCTGATCGATCTGGTCGCACAGGCAGTGGATCACCAAGAGGTGCACTTCCTGGATGCGGGCGGTGACCTTGGAGGGTACGCGGATCTCGACGTCTTCGGGCAGCAGCAGCGAAGCCATGCCGCCACCGTCGCGGCCGGTGAGGGCGACCACGGTCATCTCACGGTCGTGAGCGGCCTGAATCGCCTGGATCACGTTGGCCGAATTGCCGCTGGTGGAGATGGCCAAGAGGATGTCGCCGGGTTGGCCCAGAGCGCGAATCTGCTTGGAAAACACCTCGTTGTAGCTGTAGTCGTTGGCGATGGAGGTCAGCGTCGAGGTATCGGTGGTGAGGGCCAAGGCCGGCAGGCTGGGGCGTTCGCGCTCGAAGCGATTCAGCAGTTCGGAGGAGAAGTGCTGGGCGTCGCCGGCGGAGCCGCCATTGCCGCAGGTGAGGATCTTGCCTTCGTTGAGCAGGGCCGCAACCATGACTTGGCTGGCCAGATCGATATGAGGAATCAGGACTTCCATGGCCTGACGCTTGGTTTCGATGCTGTCCCGGAAGAGTTTCTGGATGCGGGCGTGGGTGTCCATCGCGATATCTTTGACCTGTGCAGTGGGGGGCCTCAGGCCTCGAAGGCTTGGGTGATCCATTCGAGTGCCTGAGGGGAGGCGTCGGCCCCGGGGCCGATCGCGATCACGTCGAAACGACAGGGCCGCTTGGCCCAGCGCGCTTCGGATTGCAGAAAGAGGGCTGCGCTGTTGACCAGACGCTGCCGCTTGCGGGCATCTATGCTCTCCGCGGCGCCACCCCAGGCGGCATGCCGACGGGCGCGTACCTCGACGAATACTACTGTATCGCCGTCGAGCATGACCAGATCGAGCTCGCCACCGCGCCAGCGCCAGTTGCGGGTGATCAGGCGCAGGCCGCGCGTCTGCAGGAACTGCAGGGCGCGGTCTTCGCCGTCCTTGCCGCGCTGGAGGTGCGCCGCCTGTTTCACGGCGTGCTGAGCGACGGCGGGATGCTGGCAGCCGGCAACGAGGCGCTACTGGCTGGCAGCGGCTGGGCCACGCCATTGCGGAATACCGCCCAGGGCAGATCCCGGACCACGCGCTGGTCGGCGGCGACGCTCAGGTCGCCCGACAGCCCCGGCAGCTCGGAGTTGGGCAGGGCCTTGAGTTGCTGCAGATGCAGCGCCAGCAGATAGGCGTCGGCGCCCATGGCGTAGAGCCGGCCGATACTGGTAGCGGCTTGCGGCCATTGGGCGGTGATCTTGGCGCGCAACGGATTGCTGGAATCGAGCAGCCAGGGCGTTTCGCAGAACATGATGCCGTTCAGGTCCTGATTCACCCCGGGTTCGTTGACCCCGCTATTGAGGTTGGAGGTGGCATACACCGGCAGGTCGCGGGCGTTCTGGTAGGCCAGGATAGGGTTGATCTGGCGCGCCTGTGCCGGGGTCGCCGCGAGGAAGATGAAGTCCATGCCCTGGCGCATCTGCAGCAGGCTACTGATGCGATTGGCGATCTCGACCGGCTGGCCGATCCGCTCGGCAGCTACCAGGCGGCCACCCAGCTTCTGCCATTCGTCCTGAAAGGCGGCCAGCACGCGGGTGCCCCAGTCGCCCTGGGGCACCAGGGCGCCCGCGCTGCGCTTGCCATCGGCCCAGGCACGGCGCGCGGCGTCGCGGGCTTCATCCTCGGCGGCCAGGCCGAACTGGAACAGCTGTGGCGGCTGAGCGCCCTGGCCGTCGCCATAGTTCAGGGCAAGGGTATTGATAGGCAGTTGAGGACGGTCGCCCAATTGCTTGACCAGGTTCTTTTCCAGCGGGCCGACCACCAGTTGGATGCCTGCCGCCTGGGCTTGGCGGTAGAAGTTGTCCAGGCTGCCGATCTGGGTGCTGTCGTACAGCGTCACGGCAGGGGCGGGCTGGCCGGCGGCCAGGGCTTCGTAGCGGGCGGCCATGAAGCCGTCCTGCAGGGCGCGGGACACTCCGGCGAGCTGGCCTTGCATGGGTAGCAACAGCGCCACGCGGTTGAGTGGCTCCCGCGCCAGGGTCTTCAGGCGCTCCAGGTCGTCGGGCAGTTGCTGCGCGGCAGGGTGACCGGGATGCTGCTTCTGCCACTCTTCGATGGCGGCCAGTTGCTGGTCCAGTGCCAGGTTGCCGCGCGTCACGGCGGCCAGGGCCAGCCAGCCGTTGAGATCGGCATCCTTGACGTTCTGCCGGAGCTGGGCGTCCGGCAGGCTACTCACCAGTTGCCAGATCCGCTCGCGGTTTTGGTGGGCTGCCTCGCCCTGTAGCAAGGGGCCGATGAAGACGCGCTCCTGGGCGGCGGCGAGCGGCTGGTCGTTGGCCGCCAGGGCCTCGGCCTTGGTCAGGCCGCTACGGATCTGCTGTTGCGCCGGCAACTCGCCCAGTTGGGCGAAGCTCGCATCATTGAAGCGCTTGAGCGCCTGGGCGGGTTGCTTGTCCAGCAGGTCGAGCTGGGCCAGCAACGTCTGGGCAAAGATCTGCTGCGCCGGCTTGAGGCCTTGCAGGTTGATCATGCCCAGAATCTGCCGCGCCTCGCGGCTGTTCTGCTGTGCATAGGCCTTGTCGGCTGCGGTCAGGCGCAGCAGGTTGGCCTGTTCGGATTGGCTGCCACCGGCCTGGTTCAACAGTTGCTCGATACTGGCCTGGCTGGGCTGGGGCAGCTCGCCGAGGGAGTTGGTGACGGGGGCACTGCTGCACGCGGCGAGCAGGGCGAAGGCGGTGGCGCAGAGCAGCGGGCGCAGGCGGAACTTCATGCGGTGGTTCCTGAGCAATTGTCTGGAAAGGAGGCGATTGTCTCACAGCACCCAGGCGCTGCGAACGCCGGGGGCAAGAGCGGCGTACACTGTTGGGCTATTTCCAGTCCGTCAGGTTTCATCATGATTTCGCCGGGTACTCTTTATGTGGTTGCCACCCCCATCGGCAACCTGGACGACATCACCGCCCGAGCCCTCAAGGTCTTGCGCGACGTGGCGCTGATCGCCGCCGAAGACACCCGCCATTCGGCGCGCCTGCTGCGACATTTCGGCATCGAAACACCGCTGGTGGCCTGCCATGATCATAACGAGCGCGATGCCGGCGGGCGCTTCATCGCGCGGCTGCAGGCCGGGGACGATGTCGCCCTGATCTCCGACGCGGGTACGCCGCTGATCTCGGATCCGGGCTTTCATCTGGTACGCGCGGCCCGTGCCGAGGGGATCAGGGTCTCACCGGTGCCGGGCGCCTGCGCCCTGATCGCGGCACTCTCCGCGGCCGGTCTGCCCTCCGACCGTTTCAGCTTCGAAGGTTTCCTGCCGGCCAAGGCGGTGGGTCGCCAGGGGCGGCTGGCCGCGCTGCGCGAAGATCCACGTACCCTCATCTTCTATGAAGCACCCCACCGTCTCGAAGAGTGCGTCGCCGACATGGTGACCACCTTCGGCCCCGACCGGCACCTCGTGCTCGGCCGCGAGCTGACCAAGACCTTCGAGACCTTGCGTGGCCTGCCCGCCGGGGAACTGCTCGCCTGGATTCGCGAAGACCTGGATCAGCAGCGTGGCGAATGCGTGCTGCTGGTGGCTGGCTGGGCGGCCCCCGAGGACGCCGAGGTCGATGCCGAAACGCTGCGCATCCTGGATCTGCTGCTGGCCGAGCTGCCGGTCAAGCGCGCCGCGGCCCTGGCCGCGCAGATCACCGGCGCGCGCAAGAACCTGCTCTACCAACTGGCGCTGGAACGCAAGGCCGAGTGAACGGCGCTTTGGTGACATCTGTCCTTGTTATCTCGCGGCACTCTCTATACCCTTGCGCCGCGAGAGCCGACCGGGCAGTCGCTGTCGTGATCCGCAAGGGTTGCGAGGGAGGAAAGTCCGGGCTCCATAGGGCGAGGTGCCAGGTAACGCCTGGGAGGCGTGAGCCTACGGAAAGTGCCACAGAAAATAACCGCCTAAGCGCGCAAGCGCCGGTAAGGGTGAAAAGGTGCGGTAAGAGCGCACCGCACGGCTGGCAACAGTTCGTGGCTAGGTAAACCCCACCTGGAGCAAGACCAAATAGGAATCCATAGGCGTGGCCCGCGCTGGATTCGGGTAGGTCGCTAGAGGCAGCCAGCGATGGTTGTCCCAGAGGAATGACTGTCCTCGACAGAACCCGGCTTACAGGTCGGCTCTCGCACTCTCTCCCTCCAGGCCGCTGCGCCTGGCGTCAAGACTTACCTCTTCACACATCACTTTAATCAATCACGCCAATTGATTGACTTCATTTCCGTTTGTCGGAAATCGATGTCGTCCGCCCTGGTCGTGAACTCGTGCAATTTGCTCGAAATCCACGTCCCACGCGGCCTCCGAACCCCTTCGCTTACCTTGACTGCAAGAGGGCCTCCTCAATATAGTGGCGGCCGGTGGTACGAAGTGGGGCGAAGTGGGATTTAATGGCAAGGACAGCTTATTAGAGGACGCGAAATTGTTCCGGGGAGCGAACGCCATCAGTCTCGACGCCAAGGGGCGCGCCGCGATGCCGAGCCGGTATCGCGACGAGCTCATGGAGCGTTGTGCCGGCCAGCTCATCGTGACGATCGATGCCGTCGATCCCTGCCTCTGCGTCTATCCGCTTCCTGAGTGGGAAATCATTGAAAGCAAGCTGCGGCAGTTGCCCTCGCTACGTGAGGAAACTCGCCGCTTGCAGCGTTTGCTGATCGGTAATGCGGTGGATCTGGAACTCGACGGCAGTGGTCGTTTCCTGGTTCCGCCGCGCCTGCGTGACTACGCCAAGCTGGACCGGCGCGTGATGCTGGTCGGGCAGCTCAACAAGTTCCAGTTATGGGATGAGGACGCCTGGAGCGCCGTGTGCGATGCGGATCTCCAGGCAATTAAGGAACCCGGCGGTATGCCGGATGAAATGCGCGATTTGATCCTGTGACCATGAACCCAGTCTTCCACCACGTCTCCGTTCTGCTGGACGAGGCCGTACAGGCGTTAGCGATCCAGCCTGCCGGTCGTTATCTGGACGGCACCTTCGGCCGCGGCGGGCACAGCCGGGCCGTGTTGCGCCTGCTGGGTGGGGAAGGGCGGCTGCTGGGTTTCGACAAGGACCCCCAGGCGATCGCCGCGGGCCAGGCCCTGGCTGCCGAGGATTCCCGCTTCGAGATCGTCCAGCGCAGCTTCGCCGAACTCGGTGACGAACTGGTCAGTCGCGGCTGGGCCGGTCAGGTCGATGGCGTACTGCTGGATCTGGGTGTGTCCTCACCGCAGCTCGACGACCCCGAACGGGGCTTCAGCTTCATGCAGGACGGCCCGCTGGACATGCGCATGGACCCGAGTCGGGGCCAGAGCGCCGCTGCCTGGATCGCCACGGCCGCCGAGGCCGACATCGCCCAGGTATTCAAGGAATTCGGCGAAGAGCGCTTCGCCAAGCGCATGGCCCGCGCCGTGGTGCAGCGCCGTGAGGTGCAACCCTTCGAGCGCACCGCCGACCTGGCCAAGGTGCTCACCGAGGCCAATCCGGCTTGGGAAAAAGGCAAACATCCCGCCACCCGTGCCTTCCAGGGCCTGCGCATCTATATCAATCGTGAATTGAGCGACCTGGAACAGGGCCTGCAGGCTGCCTACGAGCAGTTGGCGGTCGGCGGCCGCCTGGTGGTGATCAGCTTCCACTCCCTCGAAGATCGCATCGTCAAACAGTTCATGCGCCGGCTGGCCAAGGGCGAAGCCGATCAGCTGCCACGCGACCTGCCCATCCGCGCCATCCCGTTCGAGCCCTCGTTGCGCCTGCTCGGCAAGCCCGTCTATGCCAGCGAAGGTGAACTGGCCGCCAATCCCCGTGCCCGCAGCGCCGTCATGCGCGTTGCCGAGAAACTGAAATGAGCCGCCTGTTCGTGAAGAAACTGCCAATGGGCAGCAGCGTCATGCTGGTGCTCTTCGCGGGCGTACTGCTTTCGGCGGTGGCGGTGGCCTACAGTGCCCATTGGAATCGCCAACTGCTCAACACCCTCTATGGCGAGATGGCCATCCGCGATAAGGCCCAGGCCGAGTACGGCCGTCTGCTGCTGGAGCAGAGCACCTGGACCGCCCATAGTCGTGTCGAAGCCCTGGCCAGCGGCCAGTTGCAGATGCGCATTCCCGATCCGTCCGAAATCCGGATGGTCAATCCGTGAAGGGCCTGGTCGCGCGCCTGCCCTGGCGCTTCAGCCTGATCATCGGGCTGTTGCTGACCATGGTCGCTACCATCGTTTGGCGCATCGTCGACCTGCACGTGATCGACCGGGCTTTCCTCAAGGGACAGGGCGATGCGCGCAGCGTGCGCACCATTCCGATTCCGGCCCACCGTGGCCTGATCACCGATCGCAACGGCGAGCCGCTGGCGGTGAGCACGCCGGTCACTACCCTGTGGATCAATCCCAAGGAGCTGATCGGCGCCGAAGATCGCTGGGCGATCCTGGCCGATGCCGTTGGCCAGCCCCGGGCCGAATTGACCAAGCGTATCGAGCAGAATGCCAGCAAGGAATTCCTCTACCTCGCTCGCGGCCTGACCCCCGAGCAGGGTGAGGCAGTGATGGCGCAGGTCAAGGCGCACAAGATCCCCGGTGTCTACGACATCGAGGAATTTCGCCGTTTCTACCCGGCCGGCGAGGTAGCCGCCCACGTGGTCGGCTTCACCGACATCGACGACCAGGGTCGCGAAGGCATCGAACTGGCCTTCAACGAATGGCTGGCGGGTGTGCCGGGTCGTCGCCAGGTGGTCAAGGATCGCCGCGGTCGCCTGATCCGCGACGTCCAGGTCGCCAAGAACGCCAAGCCGGGCAACACCCTGGCGCTGTCCATCGACCTGCGTCTGCAATATCTCGCTGCCCGTGAACTGCGCAACGCCCTGACCCAGTTCGAAGCCGAGGCGGGCAGCCTGACCATCGTCGACGTCAAGACCGGTGAGGTACTGGCGATGGTCAACATGCCCACCTACAACCCCAACAATCGGCGCAGTCTCGAACCGGCCGCCATGCGCAACCGGGCGATGATCGACGTCATGGAGCCCGGCTCGGTGATGAAGCCGATCTCCATGACCGCCGCCCTGGCCAGCGGTCGCTGGAAGCCCACCGACAAGGTCAATGTCTACCCCGGCTCGCTGCAGATCGGGCGCTACACCATCAAGGACGTCTCCCACAGCGATGGTGTCCTGGACCTGACCGGTATCCTCATCAAGTCCAGTAACGTCGGCATGAGCAAGATCGCCTTCGACGTCGGTGGCGAGAACATCTACAACGCCATGCGCGCCGTGGGTCTGGGCCAGGATACCGGCCTGGGCTTCCCCGGCGAGCGCGTCGGCAACCTGCCCAACCATCGCAACTGGCGTCCGGCCGAAACAGCCACCCTGTCCTACGGCTACGGCCTGGCGGTGACTGCCGTGCAACTGGCCCATGCCTATTCGGTGCTGGCCAACGACGGTCGCTCGGTACCCCTGTCGATGGTGCGCCTGGACAAGGCGCCGGCTAGCGATCAAGTGGTGGACGCACGCGTTGCCAAGACCCTGCAGGGCATGCTGCAACAAGTGGTGGAAGCCCCCGGCGGTGCCTTCCGCGCCCAGGTGCCCGGCTATCACGTCGCCGGCAAGAGCGGTACCGCGCGCAAGACCAGCACCGGTACCCGCGGCTACGCCGAGAACTCCTATCGCTCGTTGTTCGCCGGCTTCGGCCCCACCAGCAATCCGCGCCTGGTCGCGGTGGTGGTGATCGATCGTCCGAGCAAGGGCGGCTACTACGGTGGTGTGGTCTCGGCGCCGGTGTTCAGCCGGGTCATGTCCGGTGCCCTGCGCCTGATGAACATCCAGCCGGACAATCTCCAGCCGCTGCCGGTGCAACAGCAGCAGGCTCAGGCCGTCGCCAAGACCTTGCTGGTCGGGGAGCGTGATCGATGAGCCGCTTGCTGACCGACCTCCTGCCGAATGCCACCGTCGCCGTCGAGATCGCCGGCCTGGCGCTGGACAGCCGCGAAGTCCAGCCGGGTTTCCTGTTCCTCGCCATTCCCGGTCTGCACAGCGACGGTCGTGCCCATATCGCCAGCGCCGCCGAGCGAGGCGCCGCCGCCATCGCCTACGAAGCCGACAACGCTCCCGCGCTGCCGGCACTGGATATTCCCCTGGTCCCCATTCAGGGGCTCGCCGGACAACTGTCCGCCATCGCCGGTCGTTTCCATGGCGAGCCCAGCCAGCGCCTGGCCCTGGTCGGGGTGACCGGCACCAATGGCAAGACCAGTGTCAGCCAATTGATCGCCCAGGCCTGTGACCTGCTCGGTCAGCGTTGCGGCATCGTCGGTACCCTGGGCAGCGGCTTCTATGGCGCGCTCGCCGAAGGTCGTCACACCACGCCGGATGCCCTCAAGCTGCAAGCGACCCTGGCTGAACTGGCCGAAGGCGGTGCTGCCACCGTGGCCATGGAAGTCTCTTCCCATGGCCTGGCTCAAGGCCGTGTCGCCGCCCTGGCCTTCCAGGTGGCGGTATTCACCAATCTGACCCGCGACCACCTCGATTTCCACGGCACCATGGAAGCCTATGGCGAAGCCAAGGCCCAACTGTTCGCCTGGCCGGCGCTCGGCACCCGGGTGCTCAATCTGGACGACGCCTTCGGTCGTGAGCTGGCGGCGCGCTCTAGCGACGCTTCAACCCTGACCTACAGCCTGAGCGAGGCGTCGGCCAGTCTCCATTGCCAGGATGTCCAGTTCGATGACCATGGCGTACATGCCCGCCTGGTGACGCCCCAGGGCACAGGCGAGCTACGCAGCCAGTTGATCGGCCGCTTCAACCTGAGCAACCTGCTGGCCGCCATCGGCGCCCTGTTGGGCCTGGGCCATCGTCTCGCCGACATCCTCGCCATCCTCCCGCAGCTGCAGGGCCCTGCCGGACGCATGCAGCGCCTGGGCGGCGCCGGACGGCCGCTGGTGGTGGTGGATTACGCCCACACCCCCGATGCGCTGGACAAGGTGCTCACCGCCCTGCGACCTCATGTCGGTGATCAAGGGCAGCTGGTTTGCGTGTTCGGCTGCGGTGGTGACCGTGATCGCGGCAAGCGGCCGGAAATGGCCGCCGTGGCCGAGCGCCTGGCTGATCGGGTGGTGGTGACCGACGACAATCCCCGTACGGAAGATCCGGCCGCCATCGTCGCCGACATCCGCGCCGGCTTCCAGAATCCCGAACAGGTTCGTTTCGCCGGCCGTCGCGAAGCGGCCATCGCCCTGGCGATTGCCGAAGCGAAGCCGCAGGACATCGTGGTGCTGGCCGGCAAGGGCCATGAGCCCTACCAGGAAATCGCCGGTGTTCGTCAGCCCTTTTCCGATCTCGACCAGGCCGAGCGGGCCCTGACCGCCTGGGAGCAGCAACATGCTTAGATCCTTCACCCTCACCGAAGTGGCCGAAGCCCTGACCGGCAATCTGTTGGGCGCCGATGCCCTGTTCGATGGCGTTGGCACCGACAGCCGCAAGGCCGTGGCCGGGCAATTGTTCGTCGCCCTGACCGGGCCGCGCTTCGATGGCCATGCCTATCTGGCCGATGTCGCGGCCCAGGGCGCCGCGGCGGCTCTGGTCGAACGCGCCGTGCCCGAGGTGCACCTGCCCCAGTTGGTGGTGGCCGATACCCGCCTGGCGCTCGGTCGCCTGGGCGCCTTCAACCGCGATCTCTTCCACGGCCAGATCGCTGCCGTGACCGGCTCCAGTGGCAAGACCACCGTCAAGGAATTGCTGGCCGCCATCCTGCGCCAGCGCGGTGCGACCCTGGCCACCCAGGGCAACCTCAACAACGAGCTGGGCGCGCCCTTGACCCTGCTGCAACTCGCCGCCGAGCACGCCTATGGCGTCATCGAGCTGGGCGCTTCGCACGTCGGCGACATTGCCTACACCGTGAGCCTGACACGCCCGGATGTCGTTATCATTACCAATGCCGGACAAGCCCATGTGGGTGAATTCGGTGGCGTCGATCGCATCGTCGAGGCCAAGGGCGAGATCATCGAAGGCGTGGGCGAGGGCGGCACCGTGGTGCTCAACCGTGACGACGCAGCCTTCGCGACCTGGCAGCGCCGCGCCGCCGGCCGCCAGGTCGTCGCCTTCGGCCTGGATGCCCGCGCCGATGTTCGCGCGACAGACGTCAGCCTCGACAGCCAGGGCCGTCCGAGTTTCACCCTGCACAGTGCCCAGGGCGAGGCGCGCATCGCCCTGCAACTGCTGGGCGCCCACAACGTCGGCAATGCCCTGGCAGCTGCCGCAGCCGCTCTCAGCCTGGGTCTGGACCTGGCCACCGTCGCCCACGGCCTGGCCGCGGCCGCGCCGGTCCAGGGGCGCACCCTGACCCGGACCAGCCGGCGCGGCGCCCAGGTCATCGATGACAGCTACAACGCCAACCCTGCCTCCATGAAAGCCGGGATCGATCTGCTGGCCGCCCTGCCGGGCCGCCGGGTGGTGGTCCTGGGCGACATCGCCGAGCTGGGCGAGTGGACGGAAGAGGGCCATCGCGACGTGGGCGAGCATGCCCGCGGCAAGGTGGACGCCTTCTATAGCGTCGGTCCTGCGATGGCCCACGCGGCCCGTGCCTATGGCGCCGAGGCCCGGCATTTCGCCGATCGCGAACAACTGATCGAGGCCCTGGCGGACGAGGACCGGGCCGGAACCACCCTGCTGATCAAGGGATCCCGCAGCGCCGCGATGGACAAGGTCGTCGCCGCGCTCTGCGCCATCAATACCGAGGAGAAACACTGATGCTGCTGCTGTTGGCGGAGTTCCTGCAACAGTTCTACAAAGGCTTCGCCGTCTTTCAATACCTCAGCCTGCGCGGCATTCTGGGCGTCCTGACCGCCCTGTTGCTGTCGTTGTGGCTCGGCCCCTGGATGATCCGCACCCTGCAGATCCGCCAGATCGGCCAGGCCGTGCGCAACGATGGCCCCCAGTCGCACCTGTCCAAATCCGGCACCCCCACCATGGGCGGCGCCCTGATCCTGACCACCATCGGCATCAGCACCCTGCTCTGGGCCGATCTGCACAACCGCTATGTCTGGACCGTGCTGGCGGTGACCTTCCTGTTCGGCGCCATCGGTTGGGTGGACGACTATCGCAAGGTGATCGAGAAGAACTCCCGGGGCTTGCCGAGTCGCTGGAAATACTTCTGGCAATCGGTATTCGGCCTGGGGGCGGCGATCTTCCTCTATATGACCGCCAAGGCTCCGATCGAAACCACACTGATCCTGCCGCTGCTGAAGAACATCGAAATCCCGCTGGGGATTTTCTTCGTTGTGCTGACCTACTTCGTTATCGTCGGCTCGAGCAACGCGGTCAACCTCACCGACGGCCTCGACGGCCTGGCGATCATGCCCACCGTGATGGTCGGCGGCGCCCTGGGCATCTTCTGCTACCTGTCGGGTAACGTGAAGTTCGCCGACTACCTGCTGATCCCCTACATCGACGGCTCCGGCGAACTGATCGTCTTCTGCGGCGCGCTGATCGGGGCGGGCCTGGGCTTCCTCTGGTTCAACACCTATCCGGCCATGGTCTTCATGGGTGACGTCGGCGCCCTGGCGCTGGGTGCGGCCCTGGGCACCATCGCCGTGATCGTCCGCCAGGAAGTGGTGCTGTTCATCATGGGCGGCGTCTTCGTCATGGAGACCCTCTCGGTGGTCATCCAGGTCGCCTCGTTCAAGCTGACCGGCAAGCGCGTGTTCCGCATGGCGCCGATCCACCACCATTTCGAATTGAAGGGCTGGCCCGAACCGCGGGTCATCGTGCGCTTCTGGATCATCACCGTGATCCTGGTGCTGTTCGGTCTCGCCACCCTGAAGTTGAGGTAATCGCAGTGCTCATCGCTTCCGACCAGTTCCGTATCGTCGTCGGCCTCGGCAAGAGTGGCATGTCGCTGGTGCGCTTCCTCGCGCGCCGCGGCGTGCCCTTTGCCGTGGCCGATACGCGGGAACAGCCGCCGGAGCTTGCGACGCTGCGGACCCAGTATCCCCAGGTCGAGGTGCGTTGCGGTGAGCTGGATGCCGACTTCCTCGCCCGCGCGGCGGAAATCTACGTGAGCCCCGGTCTGGCCCTGGAAACGCCTGCGCTGCAAGAGGCCGCGGCTCGTGGCGTACGGTTGTCGGGGGATATCGACCTGTTTGTCCGCCACGCCAAGGCGCCCATCGTCGCCATCACCGGCTCCAACGCCAAGAGCACCGTCACCACCCTGGTCGGCGACATGGCCCTGCGCGCCGGCAAGCGCGTGGCCGTGGGCGGTAATCTCGGTACCCCGGCGCTGGATCTGCTGGCCGATGATGTCGAGCTCTATGTCCTGGAGCTGTCGAGCTTCCAGCTGGAAACCTGTGAGCGCCTGAACGCTGAGGTGGCCACGGTCCTCAACGTCAGCGAAGACCACATGGATCGCTATACCGGCATGCCGGCCTATCATCAGGCCAAGCACCGTATCTTCCGTGGTGCCCGCCAGGTGGTGGTCAATCGCGATGATCCGCTCTCCCGTCCGTTGATCGCCGATGGCGTGCCCTGCCTGACCTTTGGCCTGGGACGTCCCGATTTCCGTGTCTTCGGCATTCGCGAGGAGGAGGGCCGCCGCTATTTGGCGCTGGCCTTCGACAACCTCTTGGATGTCGAGGAATTGAAGATCCGCGGCACCCACAACCACAGCAATGCCCTGGCCGCACTGGCCCTGGGCCAGGCTGCCGGCTTGCCGCTGGAACCCATGCTGGATGCCCTGCGTGCCTTCCCCGGTCTCGAACACCGCTGCCAGTGGGTGGGCGAGGTGGCGGGCGTCAACTATTACAACGATTCCAAGGCAACCAATGTCGGCGCGGCCCTGGCTGCCGTGGAAGGCCTGGGCGACGACATCGCCGGCCAACTGGTGCTGATCGCCGGTGGCGACGGCAAGGGCGCCGACTTCAGCGCCCTGCGCGAGCCCATCGCTCGTCACTGCCGCGCCGTGGTGCTGCTGGGCCGTGACGCCGAGCGGATCGCCGAGATCCTGCCGCCGACCGTTCAACAGGTGCGTGTCGCCACCCTGGAAGACGCCGTGCGCGAGAGTCGCGCCCTGGCCCAGCCGGGCGATGCCGTGCTGTTGTCGCCGGCCTGCGCCAGCCTCGACATGTTCCGCAATTTCGAAGAGCGCGGACGGCTGTTCGCCCAGGCCGTGGGAGAGCTGTCATGATCCTCAGCTTCCTGCGTCCCTATCCCTCGCCGCTGGCCAGCCGCCACGGCATCGACCTGGACTTTCCGCTGCTCGCCGGTTGCCTGTTGCTGCTCGGCCTCGGCCTGGTGATGGTGACCTCGGCCTCGTCCGAAGTCGCCGCTGCCCAGTCCGGCAATCCGCTGTACTTCATGTACCGCCACCTGATCTATCTGGCCATCGGCTTCGTCTCCTGTGGCGTGGTCATGATGATCCCCATGGCCACCTGGCAGCGCTTCGGCTTTCCGCTGCTGATCATCGCCTTCCTGCTGCTGGTGGCGGTGCTGGTGCCCGGCATCGGCCGCGAGGTGAACGGTTCCTTGCGCTGGATCGGCTTCGGCTTCTTCAACGTGCAGCCTTCGGAGATCGCCAAGGTCTTCGTGGTGCTTTATCTGGCCGGTTATCTGGTCCGTCGTCAGCACGAGGTGCGCCATACTTGGGCGGGCTTCTTCAAGCCGTTCATCGTGCTGCTGCCCATGGCCATGCTGCTGCTGCGCGAGCCCGACTTCGGCGCCACCGTGGTGATGATGGGCGCCGCCGGCGCCATGCTGTTCCTGGGTGGTGTCGGCCTGTTCCGCTTCCTGCTGATGGTCGCCCTCGCGGTGCTGGCGGTATTCGTGCTGGTGCAGACCCAGTCCTACCGGATGCAGCGGCTGATCACCTTCACCGATCCCTGGGCCGACCAGTTCGGCTCCGGCTACCAGTTGACCCAGGCGCTGATCGCCTTCGGTCGTGGCGGCTGGACCGGTCTCGGCCTGGGCAACAGCATCCAGAAGCAGTTCTACCTGCCCGAGGCCCACACCGACTTCCTTTTCGCCGTGCTGGCCGAGGAGCTGGGCCTGATCGGCGCCATGGCCACCGTCGGCCTGTTTCTCTTCGTCTGCGTGCGTGGCCTGTTCATCGGTCACTGGGCGGAGCAGTCCAAGCAATTCTTCTCGGCCTATGTGGCCTACGGCTTGTCGATGCTGTGGATCGGTCAGTTCCTGATCAACATCGGCGTGAACGTCGGCCTGCTGCCCACCAAGGGTCTGACGCTGCCCTTCCTCAGCTATGGCGGCAGTTCCCTGGTGATCTGCTGCGTGAGCATGGGCTTGCTGCTGCGCATCGAGTGGGAGCGACGAACCCTGGTCGATACCGAGGATGTGGAATTCAGCGAGGAGGACTTCGCCGATGTCCGCTAATGTCCTGATCATGGCCGGCGGCACCGGGGGGCACGTCTTCCCCGCGCTGGCCTGCGCGCGTGAATTCGAAGCCCGCGGCTATACCGTCCACTGGCTGGGTACCCCGCGCGGCATCGAGAACGACGTGGTGCCCAAGGCCGGCATCCCCCTGCATCACATCCAGGTCACCGGCTTGCGCGGCAAGGGCGTGCGTTCTCTGGTGAAGGCACCGCTGCAACTCAGCGGCGCGCTGCTGCAGGCCGTCGGCCTCATGCACCGGCTCAAGCCGGTCTGCGTGCTGGGCCTTGGCGGCTTCGTCACCGGTCCCGGTGGCCTGGCGGCCAAGCTGTGCAACATCCCGCTGGTGATCCACGAGCAGAACGCCTATGCCGGCACCGCCAACCGCATGCTGGTGCCCCTGGCCGCCCGCGTCTGCGAAGGCTTCGCCGAAACCTTCCCGGCCTCGGCCAAGCGCCTGTCCACCGGCAATCCGGTGCGGGCCGAACTCTTCGCCCCGGTGACCCGCGCGCCGCTGGACGAACGTGCTGCCAACCTGCTGGTGCTGGGTGGCAGCCTGGGTGCCGAGCCGCTCAACAAGCTCCTGCCCGAAGCCCTGGCCCAACTGCCGGCCGGTCTGCGGCCGCAGGTACGCCATCAGGCCGGGCGCCAGCATGCCGAGGTGACCGCCGAGCGTTATGCCAACGCCGCCGTGGAGGCCGATGTCCAGCCTTTCATCGCCGATATGGCCGCCGCCTACGCCTGGGCCGATCTGGTGATCTGCCGGGCCGGCGCCCTGACCGTGGCCGAACTCACCGCCACCGGTCTGCCGGCGTTGCTGATTCCCTTGCCCCACGCCATCGACGACCACCAGACCAGCAACGCCCGCTTCCTGGAGCGAGCCGGTGCCGGCGTGGTGCTGCCCCAACACTCCACCCGCCCGGCGGATCTCGCCGCGCAGCTTACCGAGGTCCTGATGCATCCCGAACGTCTTGCCGACATGGCCACCCGCAGCCGTGCCCTGGCCAAACCCGACGCTACCCGTGCGGTAGTGGACGCCTGTCTGGAGGTCGCCCGTGGTTAAGTCGCAAAGCGCCATTCAGGCCGAAGTTCGGCGTATGCGCAGCATCCGGCGCATCCATTTCGTCGGCATCGGCGGGGTCGGCATGTGCGGTATCGCCGAGGTGCTGCTGAACCTGGGCTATGAAGTCTCGGGTTCGGACCTCAAAGAGTCCGCGGTGACCGCGCGCCTGCAGCAATTCGGTGCGCGCATCTACATCGGCCATCGCGCCGAGAACCTGGATCAGGTCGACGTGCTGGTGGTATCCAGTGCCATCAACAGATCCAACCCCGAGGTCTCCGCCGCCCTCGAGCAGCGCATTCCGGTAGTCCCCCGCGCCGAGATGCTCGCCGAGCTGATGCGCTATCGCCACGGCATCGCCGTCGCCGGCACCCATGGCAAGACCACCACCACCAGCCTGATCGCCTCGGTGTTCGCCGCCGAGGGGCTGGATCCCACCTTCGTCATCGGCGGTCGGCTGAATGCCGCCGGCACCAATGCCCAGCTCGGCACCAGCCGCTATCTGGTCGCCGAAGCCGACGAGAGCGACGCCAGCTTCCTGCACCTGCAGCCGATGGTGGCCGTGGTCACCAACATCGACGCCGACCACATGAGCACCTACGAGGGTGACTTCAATCGGCTCAAGCGTACCTTCGTCGACTTCCTGCACAACCTGCCGTTCTATGGCCTGGCGGTGCTCTGCGTCGACGATCCGGTGGTGCGCGAGATCATTCCCCAGGTCGCCCGGCCCACCGTCACCTACGGCACCGCAGAAGACGCCGATGTGCGCGCCGTGGACATCCGCCAGGAAGGCATGCGCACCTATTTCACCGTCCTGCGTGACGGCCGTGCACCGCTGGCGGTCTCGGTCAACATGCCGGGCGTGCACAATGTGCTCAACGCCCTGGCCACCATCGCCATCGCCACCGATGAAGGCGTCAGCGACGAGGCCATCCTCAACGGCCTGTCCGGCTTCCAGGGGGTAGGGCGGCGCTTCCAGGTGTACGGCGAACTGCCGGTCGCCGGCGGCAGCGTCATGCTGGTGGACGACTACGGCCACCATCCGCGCGAAGTCGCCGCGGTGATCAAGGCCGTGCGTGGCGGCTGGCCCGAGCGCCGGCTGGTGATGGTCTACCAGCCGCACCGCTTCAGCCGTACCCGCGATCTCTACGAAGATTTCGTCCAGGTCCTGGCCGATGCCAATGTCCTCTTGCTGATGGAGGTCTACCCCGCGGGCGAGGAGCCCATCCCCGGCGCCGACAGCCGTCAGCTCTGTCACAGCATCCGTCAGCGCGGCCAGCTCGATCCCATCTATGTGGAGCGCGGCGCCAACATCGCCCCGCTGGTCAAGCCGCTGCTGCGTCCCGGCGACATCCTGCTCTGCCAGGGCGCGGGCGACATCGGCGCCCTGGCGCCGCAACTGCTCAAGCATCCGCTGTTCGCCGGGGCTGCCAGCGCAGCCGGGAGTTCGGCATGAGCCGTCATCTAGTCCATCGCCTGGCGACGATCCCCGTTGCCGGCGTCCACGTGGAGGGCTGAACCTTGGTCGCCACCCTACGTCACAACCAGCCGTTCAGTCGTTCGCGCCAGGTCGAACCGCGCGGCGCCAGCCGTCTGGTCGCCGAAGAGCCATTATCGACGCGCCTGCCGCGGCCGAGCCTGGGCCTGCTCAAGCGCATCCTCTGGCCGTTCCTGCTGCTGGGCCTGGGCTTCGGTACCTATGAGGGCGCCCAGAAGCTGCTGCCCTACGCCGACCGGCCGATCGCCAAGGTCAGCGTCAAGGGTGATCTGTCCTACATCAGCCAGCAGGCCGTGCAGCAGCGCATCGCGCCGTTCGTGGGCACCACCTTCTTCCAGGTCGACCTGGCCGACATGCGCCACGAGCTGGAAACCATGCCCTGGATCGCCCATGCCGAGGTGCGCAGGGTCTGGCCCGACGAGATCAGCATCCGCCTGGAAGAGCAGATGCCCATCGCCCGCTGGGGTGATGAGGCCCTGCTGAATAACCAGGGTGAGGCTTTTGCCCCGCAGGATCTGGCCAACTATGACAATCTACCGCGGCTGTACGGGCCCAAGCGGGCGCAACAGCAAGTGATGCAGCAGTACCAGATGTTCAGCCAGATGCTCCGGCCGCTCGGGTTCACCGTGGCGCGCCTGGAAATGCACGAGCGCGGCAGCTGGTACCTCACCACCGGTCAAGGCCTGGAACTGGTGTTCGGTCGTGACCAACTGGTGGAAAAGATGCGGCGCTTCATGCGCCTGTACGATCAGGTGCTCAAGCCCCAGATGGACAATATCGCGCGGATCGATCTGCGCTACCCGAACGGTCTGGCCGTGGCCTGGCGTGATCCCGCTGTCGCCGCCACCCCCGTGACCGAACCGGCCAAGCATTGAGGAGAAGTTTCTTACTATGGCAAGCGTGCAAAGCGGCAAGATGATCGTCGGCCTCGACATCGGCACTTCCAAGGTCGTGGCTCTGGTCGGCGAAGTGTCTTCCGATGGTCGGATCGAGATCGTCGGAATCGGCACCCATCCGTCGCGCGGGCTCAAGAAGGGCGTGGTGGTCAACATCGAATCCACCGTCGCCTCCATCCAGCGGGCCATCGAAGAAGCCCAGCTGATGGCCGGTTGCCGAATCCATTCGGCCTTCGTCGGCATCGCCGGCAACCATATCCGCAGCCTGAACTCCCATGGCATCGTGGCGATTCGCGACCGCGAAGTGAGCCCGGCGGATATCGAGCGCGTGCTCGATGCCGCCCAGGCGGTGGCCATTCCCGCCGACCAGCGCGTGCTGCACACCCTGGCCCAGGACTACGTGATCGACAACCAGGAAGGCGTGCGCGAACCGCTAGGCATGTCGGGTGTGCGGCTGGAAGCCAAGGTCCATGTAGTGACCTGCGCCGTCAACGCCGCCCAGAACATCGAGAAGTGCGTCAGACGCTGCGGCCTGGAAGTCGACGACATCATTCTCGAACAATTGGCGTCGGCCTATTCGGTATTGACCGACGATGAAAAGGAGTTGGGCGTCTGCCTGGTGGATATCGGCGGCGGTACTACCGATATCGCCATCTTCACCGAAGGCGCCATTCGCCATACCGCAGTGATACCTATTGCTGGCGACCAAGTCACAAATGACATCGCCATGGCCTTGAGAACCCCGACGCAATATGCCGAAGAAATCAAGATTCGGTATGCTTGTGCTTTGGCGAAGTTGGCTGGCCCGGGTGAAACCATCAAGGTACCCAGCGTGGGTGATCGTCCGCCGCGAGAATTGTCGCGTCAGGCCCTCGCGGAAGTGGTCGAGCCCCGTTACGATGAGCTATTTACACTGGTGCAAGCGGAATTGCGCCGCAGTGGTTACGAGGACCTGATCCCTGCGGGGATCGTACTCACCGGTGGTACCGCGAAGATGGAAGGCGCGGTCGAGCTGGCGGAAGAGATTTTCCATATGCCGGTACGCCTGGGGGTACCCCAGACGATCAAGGGTCTGACTGACGTGATCAGCAACCCGATCTATTCCACAGGCGTCGGCCTGTTGCTCTATGGCCTGCAAAAGCAGACCGATCCCTTGCCGGTTGTTTCTGGCGGATACAGCAACGAAACCAAATCCACAGTCCTGGAGCGCATGAAGCGTTGGGTCCAGGGCAATTTGTAATTCACAATTAAACCGCGGCAGTAGGCGAATTATCCGAAAGGAAGAGAGGGGACCATGTTCGAACTCGTAGACAACATTCCACAAAGCGCCGTGATCAAAGTCATCGGCGTGGGCGGTGGCGGTGGTAACGCCGTCAACCACATGGTCAAAAGCGGTGTTGAAGGCGTCGAATTCATCTGTGCAAATACCGACGCCCAGGCCCTGAAGAACGTCACATCCCGTACCGTGCTGCAACTCGGCCCAGGCGTCACCAAGGGTCTCGGTGCTGGCACCAACCCGGAAATCGGCCGTCAGGCGGCCATGGAAGATCGTGAGCGCATCGCCGAAGTCCTCGAAGGCGCCGACATGGTCTTCATCACCACTGGTATGGGCGGTGGCACCGGTACCGGTGCTGCACCGATCATCGCCGAGGTCGCCAAGGAAATGGGTATCCTGACCGTCGCCGTGGTCACCCGTCCGTTCCCCTTCGAAGGCCGCAAGCGCATGCAGGTCGCCGATGAGGGTATCCGCGCCCTGTCCGAATGCGTCGACTCGCTGATCACCATCCCCAACGAGAAGCTGCTGACCATTCTGGGCAAGGACGCCAGCCTGCTGGCCGCCTTCGCCAAGGCCGACGACGTCCTCGCCGGTGCCGTGCGCGGTATCTCCGACATCATGCAGCGTCCCGGCCTGATGAACGTCGACTTCGCCGACGTCAAGACCGTGATGGGCGAGATGGGCATGGCCATGATGGGTACCGGCCACGCCAGTGGCCCGAATCGTGCGCGTGAGGCCACCGAAGCCGCCATCCGCAACCCGCTGCTGGAAGACGTCAACCTGCACGGCGCGCGTGGCATCCTGGTCAACATCACCGCCGGCCTGGATCTGTCCCTGGGCGAATACGCCGCCGTGGGTGAGATCATCGAGGACTTCGCCTCCGAGCACGCCACCGTCAAGGTCGGCGCGGTCATCGATCCGGAAATGCGCGACGAGCTGCACGTCACCGTGGTCGCCACCGGCTTGGGTGCGCGCATCGAGAAGCCGGTCAAGGTGGTGGACAACACCGCCCAGACCCTGGCCGCCGCTCGCCAAGAGCCGGCTCCGGTCAATTACGACGACCTCAAGTACCCGACCTCGATGCGCTCTGGTCGTGGCAGCCAGAATCATGGCGGCTCGGCAGCGGCGACCAAGGTCAATCCCAACGACGATCTGGATTACCTGGACATCCCGGCTTTCCTGCGTCGTCAGGCTGATTGATCGGGTATATCACAAGCGCGGGTGTGATTAGTGGGCATCGATTTTCGCTTCTGCTATCATCGCGATTTCGTTGACCACCATTCGCACCTTGCGACCGAGCGGCCCTGGCATGATTAGACAACGCACCCTCAAGAACACCATTCGCGCCACTGGCGTCGGCCTGCACTCCGGGGAAAAGGTATACCTGACCCTGAAGCCGGCTCCGGTCGATACGGGGATCGTGTTCCGTCGCATCGATCTCGATCCGGTCGTGGAAATCCCGGCCTGGGCTGAGAACGTGGGTGAAACCACCATGTCGACCAACCTGTTCAGCGAAAGCGGCGTCAAGGTCGGCACCGTTGAGCACCTGCTGTCTGCCATGGCCGGCCTGGGCATCGACAACGCCTACGTCGAGCTGTCTGCAGTCGAAGTGCCGATCATGGACGGTAGCGCTGGTCCCTTCGTCTTCTTGATCCAGTCCGCCGGTCTGCAAGAGCAGGAAGCGGCCAAGCAGTTCATCCGTATCAAGCGTGAAGTGAGCGTCGTCGACGGTGACAAGCGCGCTACCTTCGTGCCCTTCGATGGCTTCAAGGTGACCTTCGAAATCGATTTCGATCATCCGGTGGTCAGCAACCGCACTCAGAAAGCCTCGGTGGACTTCTCGAGCACCTCCTTCCTCAAGGAAGTCAGTCGTGCCCGTACCTTCGGCTTCATGCGCGACCTGGAATTCCTGCGCTCGCACAACCTGGCCCTGGGTGGCAGCGTCGACAACGCCATCGTGGTGGACGAGAAGGGTGTGATGAACGAAGACGGTCTCCGCTACGAGGACGAATTCGTCAAGCACAAGATCCTCGACGCCATCGGCGATCTCTATCTGCTCGGCAAGAGCCTCATTGGCGAATTCCGCGGCTACAAGTCCGGTCACGCCATGAACAATCGCCTGCTGCGTGCGCTGCTGGCCGATCGCGATGCCTGGGAAGTGGTGACCTTCGAAGACTCAGGTCTGGCACCCATTTCCTATATGAGACCTGCGGCTGCCGTCTGAGCCCGGTTCCAAGAAAAAGCCCTGCAAATGCAGGGCTTTTTTATGCGCGCAAGATCGCTCAGCGACGACTCAGGGGCTCTCCCTGGAAGTGCACGGCTGCTAGGCCCTTGGCCATGAGCGCACGGATATTGGCGTGATCGCTGCCTGCAGGGGTCTCCAGCACACTGCGATAATGCTCGCCGAAGGCCAGCAGGGCTTCCTGATCGCTCAGGCCTTCGAGCTTGGCCAGGCCCAGGGTCTTGCATGAGCCCTCGTTCTGGCCGGCGGCGTTTTCCACGCCACCGTTGTGAAAGGCGGTCGGCTGGTAGTGGTAATGCTCGGCCACGAACGCCAGGGTGTCGGCAAAGGCGTGGTTACCGCTGGCCAGGCTGGTACGGAAGTTGGACAGGTCGCTCATTTGGGCTGCTTCTCCTGGAAGGCAGCGGCCTGGGCGGGAGAGGCCTCGGTCTGGTACTGGGCCTTCCAATCGGCATAGGGCATGCCGTAGACGACTTCGCGCGCGTCATCCAGGCTCAGCTCCAGGCCCTTTTCGTCGGCAGCGGCCTTGTACCACTTGGACAGGCAGTTGCGGCAGAAGCCGGAGAGATTCATCAGGTCGATATTCTGTACATCGGTGCGCTTGCGCAGGTGCTGGACCAGGGTGCGGAAGGCGGCAGCCTCCAGTTCCAGACGGTCTTGTTCGGTCATGGGTGACTCCTTTGGCTAGCGACGGCCATGGCGCAGGTGGCGCCCGCCGTTGACGGTGAAGGTGCTGCCGGTCGCATAGGCTGTCGACAGCAGATAGAGCACGGTATCCACGATGGGATCGGCGCCGGGTTCGAAATCCAGCAAAGCCTTGTCCAGGGTCGCCTGGCGATAGGCTTCGTCGGCGCCTTCCTTGAAGATCAGCAGGCCCGGCGCGATGGTGTTGACCCTGACGGTGGGCGCCAGGGCTTCGGCGAATGACAGGGTCAGGTTGTGCAGGGCAGCCTTGGTGGCAGCGTAACCGATGTGATTGCGGCTGCCACGCGTCGCGCTGTCGTCGCCGATGTGGATGATGTCGGCGCGCGGAGCAGCCAGCAGCAGGTCCTGTAGGCCCAGGTTGAGATGGTAGGGCGCTTCCAGGTGCAGGCGATAGAGCAGGCGCAGATTGTCCAGGCCATCTTCCGCCCAGACCGAGGCGTTGTGAATCACCCCGCGCAGTGCCCCATGGCGTTCATGGAGTTGTTGCAACAGGATGTCGCGCTGCTGTTCCTCGGCCAGATCGACCTGATAGGCCTCGATCTCCAGCTCGCACAACGGACCCGGATCGTCGCGGTAGACCGCGATGACCGGCTGGCCTTCCGCCAGAAGGCGACGGGTGAGGGCTAAGCCAACGCGGCGATTGGCGCCGGTTACCAGAAGGGGAAGGGCTGCAGACATGAGGGTACCCGATCCTTGAGAGCGAAACGGCCAGGGAGCTGGCCGTGCGTATTGTACGCATTCGACTCGTCGGGAAGCAGGCCGATCCGTTACGTCTAGCGGGCGCTGCCTCTGAGCTCCTCGGCCCTGGACGAGGCGCTGTGCAGCCAGCCCTTGAGCGCGCGGGTGATCAATGGAATGAAGACGCAGACCATCACCGGCGTGAGGATCAGGGTGCTCAGCAGGATGCGCGGCAGCAGCGGCAGATGCGCGAGGTAGTCACCGAAGGCGGCATTGAACAGCAGCGAGATGGGAAAGAAGGCCAGCCAGACGGCGATGCTCTGCTTCCAGCGCGGCGGGGCTTGCACGCCGGCACCGAACCAGTCGTCCATGCCCTGGGCACGTCGCGCCTGGGGCGCTTCGAACAGGCCTTGGCCACGCTCCAGCCAGTGGCGTCGCGTCTCCGAGTGTTCCCAGGCGTCGAGGGTTTGCGGACAGGCGAAGCGAAAGATGATTTGCACCAGGTTGTCACCCGGTGGCGGGGTCAGGACACCCGAGCCGAGATAGCCGGGATAACTGGTCGCCAGGGCTTCGCCTTCGCGTAGCCAGACCAGGAAGGCATCGTATTGGCCGGCCGCGACGCGCCGCGCGACCATGAGGGTAACAGGCTGATTCATGCATTGACTCCGGGCGATCGGGCCGGATAGGCCGGACGCCGTCACGCCAGCCGGGTAGGCGGGCAGGTGGCGGAAACGCCTGGGGTAGCAGGCGGCGCTAGCATAACAAGCCTTGAGACCCCGTGGCAGAGCCTGTCGTTTCAAGGATTCCGCAAACGCCAAAGTGTGGGTCGTTCGAGGCATACTGATCGGCCGTCACTGCTTGAGGTCTGCATGAAAGTCGCACTGTTGAATGGCTCTGTATATGGCACCGCGGAAGATATCGCGCGGCAGGTGAAGACGCGTCTGACGGCGGCGGGGCATGAGGTCTGGCTCCAGCCGAATGCCGAACTCGGCAATCTGGAGGCCTTTGCGCCGGATGCCCTGCTGGCCATTACCTCGACCACCGGCATGGGCGAACTGCCCGCCAATCTGGAGCCGCTGTATTTTCAATTGCGCGATCGTCTGCCGCCGTGGCGGGGCCGGCCTGGCGCGGTGTTGGCGTTGGGGGATTCCAGCTATGGCGACACCTACTGCGGGGGTGGCGAGCTGATGCAGGAGTTGTTCGCCGAACTGGGGCTGCGCGAGCTGCTGCCCATACGGCGGATCGATGCCAGCGAGACGGTGACGCCGGACGAAGAGGCCGCGCCCTGGATCGATGAAGTCATGGCTGCGTTGGCGAAGGACGTTTCATCGTAAGCAAGGGTCTTTTACCTGCCTGAGTCCGCACTGTGTCTCCGGGTCACTGTCTTCGTCCAACCAGCCTGGGTATTCTTGCAAGCTGGTTGATTGTTCAGAGATGGAGCCCTGGGTGAATAGATATCTGCGCCTGGCTCTGGAGCTGTGCGCGCTGGGCGCGCTGTGGGGACTGGGTACACTGCTGGCGAACTACTTCGCCTGGCCGGTACCAGGTGGTGTAGTGGGCCTTGCCATGCTGCTGCTACTGCTGGCCGCCCGTATCGTCGAGCCGGAGTGGTTGCAGAACGGGGTGCGCCTGCTGCTGGGTGAGATGCTGCTGTTCTTCATTCCGGCCCTGCTGAGTCTGCTCGACTACGGGCCGCTGTTGCGCCAGGAGGGCGTGCGTATCCTGCTGGCCATCCTGCTCAGCACCGTGCTGACCATGGTGGCCACCGCCCTGACCGTGGACTTCATGTTCCGCCGTCGAGGACGTCGCGATGCTTGATCTGCCCGGACTCTTCTGGCTGTTGCTGACGGTGGCCGGCTACGTGGTGAGTCGCCTGCTCTATGCCCGACTGCGTTGGTACTTGGTCAGTCCGATCATCTTCGTCACGGTGCTGCTCTATGCCACGACCCTCTGGCAGCAGGTGAGCTATGCGCAATACGCCCACTACAGCCGCTGGCTGATCATGCTGCTGGGGCCGGCGACGGTGGCCTTCGCCGTGCCCATCTGGCAACAGCGCCGGCTCCTGGCGCGCTACTGGCAGGCCTTGCTGGCAGGGCTGGTTGTTGGCAGTGGTGTCGCCATCGGCAGTTCCTGGTTGCTGGCCCGGCTGTTCTTGCTCGATGACCGGGTGCTGCTGTCCATGTTGCCGCGCTCCATCAGCACGCCCTTCGCCATGCCGATGTCCGCCAATGTTGGCGGCGTACCCGAGCTGACGGCGGCCTTCGTGATGATCACCGGACTGGGTGGTGCCATCCTCGGCAGCCTGTTGATCAAGCTGTTGCCGCTGAAATCCGCCCTGGCGCGTGGCGCCCTGTTCGGCATGGGCGCCCATGGCGTCGGTACCAGCAAGGCCTACGAGGTCGGTCTGGAGGAAGGCACCGTGGCCGGGCTGGTCATGGTGCTGGCCGGCCTGAGCAATCTGTTGGGCGCCCAACTGGTGCTCTGGTTGCTGCGCGGCTAGTGCAGCGTGGTGGCAGGCGTGCCGAGACGCTCCAGGCGCCGCCGCAGCTGGTCGCGCTCGGCGTCGTCCTCACTGAGTAGTAGGGCGTGCTGCAGGTCGTAGCGTTCGGCCTGGGGACACTCTAGCTGGCGATAGAGATCGGCACGGGCCAGGTGATCGGCGACAGCCACCGCCCCGAGCTCGATGACGCGCTGGGCGTCCTTGAGCGCGGCCAGGGGCTGGTCGCTCTGGCGATGCAATTCGCGCAGGTTGCGCGAGAGACGCTGCATCATTTGCCGCGGGGCGAGCGGGGCCAGGTGCGTGGCTTGCAAGCGCGCCGTGGGGCCGAATTGATCCACCAGGAGCTGGCGGCAATCGTTCATGTACAGCCGTCGCCCGCCGAAGGGTTCCAGCAGATGATCGGCGCCGGGGACGCGTAGCAGGAAATGACCGGGAAAGCCTATGCCCTGCAGATCCAGCTCCAGCCGTCGGGCGAGTTCCAGCGCCACCAGGGCGATGGACAGGGGTTGGCCACGCCGGCGCTCCAGGACCTCATCGAGCAAGGCGGCGCTGGGGCGCAGCGGCCATTCGGCGGCACGAAAGCCGGCCTCGCACAACTGCCGTAACAATTGTTGGGCACGCTCCGAATGGCTGGCGTCGCCGTCCAGGGTGGCGTGCAAGCGCAGCGCCAGATCGTCCAGCGAGTGCAGCAGGGCGGGAGGATCGATGTCGCGATGATGTTCGGCAGCGATCCAGAGGGCGGCTTCCAGCAGCCGGGGATCGGGCCGGTCCAGGCAGGCGAGGCAGGCGAGACGCGGCTCCACGGTAGACTCCAGGCCCTCGGGGCTTTTCCTCAGGTTGTAGCCTTTCGACGCCTGATCGTCCAGTCTGCGACAGTAGCGCGCTGGCCCTGCGCCCGGCTTCTCGCTATAAGAGCGGTTGGCCCTGGTGCCAGAGCAACCTGACGAATGGGAGTTTCCAGCATGGACGAGTCTTTGAGCGAACGACTGCATGAGCTTATGCAGCAACTGGCCGATGGCCTGCTCGGTGATCGCAGGGTGGCTGGATGGAGCGACCCGGCATGAAGTGGGCAGATGGCAGTCGCAAACGAATGCATGATGGCGCGAATTCGCTCGGCAACCTGATGGTGGAAGGTTTCCACTATTGCGGTTTGTTCGCCATCGGCGCGGCCACGGCCTGGGCCTCGGTGATGGCCTTCATGGAGATGTTCGACAAAGGCCAGGCGAGTATCGATGACATTCTCCTGCTCTTCATCTATCTGGAGCTGGGTGCCATGGTCGGCATCTACTTCAAGACCAACCACCTGCCGATCCGGTTTTTGCTCTATATCGCCATTACCGCGCTGACCCGCTATCTGATCGGTGATGTATCGCATCACCGGCCACCGGACGTCGGCCTATTGTATCTCTGTGGTGGGATCTTTCTGCTGTCGCTCTCGGTGCTGGCGGTCAGGGTTGCCTCGAACAAATTTCCCTCCAGCAAGGCGATCGATGCGACGGGAGATGTCGTAGGGGATAGCGCGGGAGAAAAATAGAACGGGGTGCCAGGCGAGCGGTGTGAGTCAGGCGCCAGAAGCCAACCTTCCAGCTGTGGCGGTCAAGGCAGGGTGCCTGCCGATAGCCGCTTCCGCCAGCATGCACCCTGGCCTGATAGGGGTTTGCGGCCTGGACAGTTCCCTCGATGATCCGCGAGAGGCAGGCCGCCCAGCCCAGCCGGACGCCTGCTTCCCAGCACTGGCCTAACGATCCAGGGGCGCCAGCAGCTGGGCCAGGTCGCTTTCGGTCAGGCGCCAATCGCCGGCGTTCTCGCTGAGGATGCCAGCGCTCAACCGGGCCTTTTCCTGCTGGAGTTGCTGGATGCGCTCTTCCAGGGTGCCTCGGGCGATCAGCTTGTAGACGAACACCGGACGATCCTGGCCGATGCGGTAGGCGCGGTCGCTGGCCTGTTGTTCGGCGGCGGGATTCCACCAGGGGTCGAAGTGGATCACGGTGTCCGCGGCGGTCAGGTTGAGGCCGCTGCCGCCGGCCTTGAGGCTGAGCAGGAACACCGGTACCTCGCCGTTCTGGAAACGCTGCACCGGGGTGCGGCGGTCGCGCGTCTCGCCGGTGAGGGTGACGTACTCGATGCCACGCTGATCGAGGTCCGCCGCGATCAGGTCGAGCATGCTGGTGAACTGGGAGAACACCAGTACCCGGCTGCCGCCTGGCAGCAGGGCGTCGAGTCTTTCGTTCAGCGCGGCCAGTTTCGCCGAGGGCTTGGCCACGGTGTCGTCTTCACTGGGCACCAGGCGCAGATCGCAACAGACCTGGCGCAGGCGCAGCAGGGCATCGAGGATCAGCAACTGGCTGCGGCCAATGCCCTGGCGAGCGATCTCCGCCCGAACCCGCTCGTCCAGTAGCAGGCGCAGGGTTTCGTAGCGTTCGCGCTGCGCCGTGCTGAGTTCGACCAACTGGACGATCTCGGTCTTGGGCGGCAATTCGCTGGCGACCCGTTGCTTGGTGCGGCGCAGCATGAAGGGGCGTACCCGCGCCTTGAGCGCCGCCAGGCGCTGGACATCACCCTCGCGCTCGACGGGGATACGATAGTGCTGCTTGAAGCTTTTCTCGTCGCCCAGCCAGCCCGGCATGAGGAAGTGGAATTGCGACCAGAGTTCGCCCAGGTGGTTTTCCAGCGGCGTACCGGTCAGGCAGAGGCGATGGCGAGCGCGCAGATGACGCGCCGCCTGGGCGGCCTTGGTGGCGGCGTTCTTGATCGACTGGGCTTCGTCCAGTACCTGCAGGTGGAAGTCGTAGTCGGCCAGGCGCTCCGCGTCCCTGGGCAGCAGGGCATAGGTGGTGAGCACCACGTCGTGTTCGGGAATGCGCTCGAAGCGACTGCTGCGCGCACTGCCCTGGAGGGTGAGGACGCGCAGGCCAGGGGCGAAGCGGGCGATCTCGTCCTGCCAGTTGGGAATCAGGCTGGTCGGCATGACGATCAGCGCCGGGGCGGTCAGGCGCCCGGCTGCCTGCTCGACGAGGATGTGCGCCAGGGTCTGCAGGGTCTTGCCCAGGCCCATGTCGTCGGCGAGGATGCCGCCGACCTCCAGCTCACGCAGGGCCTGCAGCCAGGCCACGCCTTCGCGTTGGTAGGGGCGCAGTTCGGCGTGCAGGGTATCCGGCAATACCACCGGTTCGGCCGCGTAGCTGCGCAGGCGCTCGGCGAAACTCCTGAGCCGCTCACCGCCTTCCCATTCCAGCGGCAGGCGCTCGTCCAGCTCCGCCAGGCGCGCGGCATCGAGTCGGGGCAGGCGTAGGGCACGATCCTGGGCGAGGCCGGTCGTCGCATAGAGTTCGCCCAGTATCTGCAGGATCGGCTTCAAACGACCCAGGGGCACGGCGACCCTTTGCGCGCGGCCATGCTGGCCCGCCAGGCGTGGCGGATCGATGCGCAGCAGCACGGGTTCGTCGTCGGCGCGCTTGGCCAGCATCGTAGGCTCGTATTGGGAGGGCTCGCGGCGGATGGCTTCGATCAGCAAGGGGATTAGACTGACGCGGCGCTGACCCAGGCGGATACCCAGCTCGACGTCGAAGAGGCCGCTGGCGCTACCCTTGTCCTCGACTTCTTCGAGTTGACCGTACCAGCCTTCGACCGGAGTCAGGTCGAAGGTGAACTCGGGTTGGGCGTCGATCTGCCAGCCGGCGTCGCGCAGGGTCGGCAGTCCTTGCTGGACGAATCTGAGCCAGGCGGGATCGTCGGGCAGCTCGAACATCTCGCCGCATTCTTCCGGCAAGGCGGCGCTGCGCCGGGTGGCCAGGCGTAGGCCGAAATCGAGCAGCATCTGCCGCCAGCGTTGTTCGGCCTGCAATTGCCGGGCGGGATAGTCGCCGTCCGGGTGCCGGGGTGGTGGGCCGAAGAGGCGGCGCTTGCCGTACAGAAAAGCCAAGGCGGCGCGATGGCGGACGGTGGGTCTCATCTTGCCGATGTGGCGGTCGTAGTCGATTTGGGTATGGCTGCCGAGGGTCAGGACCGGTTGCGGCAACTCCGGGCTGACGACGGGTGCGGTGGGCAGTTCGGTCTCAGCGCGTTGCAGGCGTTCGAGTTCGATGAGCGCGGCGGCGGCATGCTTGCAATTGCGGCCGACCGGGCAGGTACAGCGGGCATGGACGCGCCAGGCGGTTTCGCCCGGGCGCAGGCTGATCGCCTGGCGATAGGCGGGGCCGGCCGGGCTGCTGCATTCGGCATAGAGCTGGCCATTGGCCGCCGAGTGGATGCGCACCAAGCCATCGAGCGCCAGCCGCCGGCCGCGCTCGTAGTTGCGCTCCGTGAAGGTGCCTTTCCAGTCCTGCCACTTGAGCCGTTCGAAACGTAACGCCATCGTTCACCCAGGCTGTTCGTACCAAACCGCCTATTCTGCCACAGTCTGACCAATGCTCGTCCGACTCCCTTGACTCATTTGAGAATGAGAATATAGTGCATTTAAGAAAGACAGGAGCGAGACGATGCGTGAACAACCTTTGGCCAGCCTAGCCCTGATCGACGCCACCCGACTGCAGGAGCGACGGGAAGGTCGCTTGCGCTCGCTGCAGCGCCTCATTCTGATCGTCTGCAGCCTGGGCGTCGTGAGCGCCGCTGCCCTGCATCTGGCCTATCTCGCCTTCGGCAGCGGCTGATCCGCAGTCGGGCTCACCGCTTTTTTCCGCCCATGAAAAAGCCCCGCACAGTCACCTGCGCGGGGCTTTCATTTGGCACCGGCCAGCGGCCGGTACTAGGGTCAGACCAGCAGGTCGCCCACGCGGTACATCTTCATGGTGTTGGTGCCATCACGCTTGGTGTAGCTGTCGCCCTTGGTCAGGATGACCCAGTCACCGTGCTCGACGATACCGCGCTTGAGCAGCTCGTCCACCGCTGCCTGGCTCACCTTGTTCGCCGGCATGGTGGTCGGGTCGAAGGGAATGGTGTGCACGTTGCGGAACAGCGCGGTGCGCGCCTGGGTGGCGCGGCTGGAGGCGAAGGAGAAGATCGGTACCGAGGAGCGCAGGCGCGACATGATCAGCGGGGTGTATCCGGTGTCGGTCAGGCTGATGATGGCCTTCACGCCGGGGAAGTGGTTGGCCACGTAGATGGAGGCCAGGGCGATACTCTCGTCCCAACGGGTGAAGGTCTGGCCCAGGCGATGGCTGGACAGCTTGCTGGTGGGCTGCTTTTCGGCGCCGACGCAGACGCGGGCCATGGCCTTGACCGCCTCGACCGGGTACTGGCCGGCGGCGCTCTCGGCGGAGAGCATCACGGCGTCGGTGTTGTCCAGCACGGCGTTGGCCACGTCGGAGACTTCCGCACGGGTCGGCATGGGGCTGCTGATCATCGACTCCATCATCTGGGTCGCGGTGATCACCGCCTTGTTGAGGCGGCGCGCGTGGGAAATGATGCGCTTCTGGATGCCCACCAGCTCGGCGTCGCCGATTTCCACGCCGAGGTCGCCACGGGCCACCATGACGGCATCGCTGGCCTGGATCAGGCCGTCCAGGGCTTCGTCGTTGGCCACGGCTTCGGCGCGCTCGATCTTGGCCACCAGCCAGGACTTGCCGCCCGCCGCTTCCATCAGGCGCCGGGCTTCGTTCATGTCTTCGGCATCACGCGGGAAGGACACGGCCAGGTAGTCGACCTCCATGGAGGCGGCCAGCTTGATGTCTTCGCGGTCCTTGTCGGTCAGCGCCGGCGCGGTGAGACCGCCGCCACGACGGTTGATACCCTTGTGGTCGGACAGCGGACCGCCGATCAGGGTGGTGCAGTGCAGTTCACTGGCGGTCACGCCTTCCACACGCAGCACGACGCGGCCGTCGTCCAGCAGCAGTTCGTCACCCACGCGGCAGTCGGCGACCAGGCCCGGATAGTCGATGCCGACCACTTCCTCGGTGCCTTCGGTGCGCGGATGGGCGATGGACAGGCGGAAGGGATCGCCGACCTTGAGTTCGATACGCTTGTTGACGAACTTGGCGATGCGGATCTTCGGACCCTGAAGGTCGCCGAGCAGGGCGACGTGGCGGCCGTGCTTGGCGGCGAGATCCCGTACCAGCTGACCACGGGCCCGGTGCTCGTCGGGCGTGCCATGCGAGAAGTTCAGCCGGGCGACGTCGATACCGGCGATGATGAGCTGCTCGAGGACTTCCGGAGAATTGCTGGCCGGGCCTAGGGTGGCGACGATCTTGGTACGGCGATAAATCATGCAGTCTTTCCTTTAGCGGATTGCAACCATGAGTCGACGCCTCAGCGCCGAGTCGACGTAGAACACGGAGCGCAGCTCATTGTAGCGCTCTCGCGTGGCCAGCACATGACGGCTTTTCGCAGCTCTGTCACACCAGTGGTCGTCTGGCCTCAAGAAGCCAGCCCCGGAGCCGATCTAGCGAACAGGAGGACTTTTCATGCGCCCTTATCTCTACCTGTGCCTGCTCGTCGGCCTGACCGGCTGTACCAGCGTTTCGATGAATTCCTATCTCGACGCCGCCTATAAATCCTATGCCGAGGGTGATTGTACCAACGCCCTGCTGGAGATCTCCCAGGCCGAGCGCAAGGGACGGGCGCGGCCCTGGCTGCAGCCGGAGTTCTCCATGCTGCGCGGCCAATGCCTGGAGCAGCAGCAGCTGTACGCGGACGCCGCCCAGACCTATCGTTTCATCCAGGCCCGTTATCCGGGCAGTGAATATGCCTATCGAGCCCAGGCTCGACTGGACACCCTGCGCCAAATGGGGCTAGATGGCGGAATGGCCGTTGCGACGCCCCAACCGGTGCGAAAACTACCGCAGCGCTGAGCTTTCCAGGACGTTGTCGGTAAAGTGGCTTTACCGTGTGCAGGATGAACGCACCATGACTCAGAATCGTCGTATCGAGCGCCACCAGCTGCCTTACTACCTGAAGGTATTCAACCGCTTCACCGACAAGCCCATGGGCTACATCGGCAACATTTCCCGCGAGGGACTGCTGATGATCAGCCAATTGCCCATGCTGGTGAATGCGCGTTTCGAGCTGCGGTTGAAGATTCCAGGGCAGGATGGCCAGTTGCACTTCATCGATTTCGATGCTCGCTGCCAGTGGAGTCACGAAGACGTGACACCGGGCAACTACGACTCCGGTTTCAGCGTCGTCGAGCCACCGGTCGAATTCGCCGAGTTGATCGGCGTCCTGCAGCACTATTTCACCTTCGGCAAACTGTCTCAGTCAGCGATCTGACCGGCGCTTTGCTCTGCCCAGAGTTGCCGCAGGCGAGTCTGGAGGTCCGTCGTAGCTCTGGCCGGTAGCCAGTGAATACCCAATCGTTCTAGGCGCGCGGCCAGCCGGTCGCTGCGTAGCCGCGCCCGCCAGGCCTCGGCGTAGCCTTGGGCGCTGCGCCAGCCGCTGATCTGCGCCGGCTCCTGGATGATTCTCAGCGAGGTGTCGACCAGCCAAAGGTCCAGCCCGCGTCGGACGCGGTCCAGTCGGGCGAGTCCGTCCAGCATCTCCTCGGTCATGGGCGCCATCACCACGATGACACTGCCAGGGCTGGCCTGCAGACAGAGCCGCGCCAGGGCCAGCTTGAGTTCGCCATGGGTGCCAACGGTCAGCTTGGGCAGGATCAAGGGCTGACCGGGTACGCTGGCCGCCAGCAGGCGCAACTCGGGCGCGAAGCCATACAGCCGGACGGCGTTGCCGCCGGCTGCCAGGCTGCGCAGGAAGCCCAGGGCCTGGTCGCGATCCTGTTGCCAAGGGATGCGGCCTGCTGGAGCCTGGCAGTCGAGCAGCAGGTGCAGGGTGGCTGAGCTGCGCTGGGCACGGGGCGTGATGCTGGGCCGTGGCGGGTGCTGCCAGAGGCCGGGCCAGCGCCACTTGGAACCTAGACGCTCGAGCACCGCCAGCGCCAGCAGCAGCGCACCACCGGCAGCGGGCAATGCCTGCCAGATAGGCGGGGCGATCAGGCCCAGCAGCAGGCTGACCAGCGCCAGGCCAGTCAGGAGCAGCGCAAGGCGACGACTCGGGATCATGCGCGCGGTGCCGGACACTGTCCCAGCAGTTTGAGAATCTGGCCATCGAGGCTGTCGCCTTCGAATTCCCGCTCGGGTGTCAGGCGCAGACGCGGTCGCAGCACGCCCGGCAGCACGCTGCGCACCTCTTCCACGCCAACGCCATCGCTGCCGCGCAGGAAGGCCAGTGCTTGGGCGAGCCGAACCAACGCCTGACCCGCGCGCGGTCCGGCGCCCTGTTCGAAGGCGGGCCATTCCCGCGTCAGGCGAGTCAGCCGCAGGCAATAATCCAGCACCGGCTCCGCTGCCGGCAGTCCCGTCACCAGGCGTTGTAGCGGTGGCAGGTCACGAGCATGCAACAGGGGTTTCAGCGCCGCGGCCTCCAGCGGGTCGGCATGACCCTGCGGCAAGGTCTGGCGCAAGGCGGCGAGCTCCTGGCTTTCCGTCGGCCACTCCAGGCGTAGCTGGGTCAGGAAGCGATCACGCAGGGTCAAGGGCAGATCGCTGCCCGCCGCACGGGTGGCGATCACCATGAAGGGGGCGGGCAGCGGCACGCTACGACCTTCCAGGACGAGCTGACGTGCCTGCAAGGCCTCGCCCAGTAGGTTGTGGATGACGGCGGGCGCACGCTGCAGCTCTTCGATCAGGATCAGCTGATTGAACAGCGGACCGCGGCGCAAACGGGCACTCTCGCTGCCGGCATCGACGACGATCTCGCCGGCCACCTCGGCTGCGGACTGCGCCGGATGACAGTGCAGGCGGCCGAAGCTGCCTTCCAGACTGGCCGCCAGCGCCCGCGCCAGGAGGGTCTTGCCTGCACCGGGCGGGCCTTCGAGCAGCAGATGACCGCCGGCCAGCAGGGTAGCGAGCAGCCCGTCCACGACAACGTCCTGTTGCGGCAATACCCTGAGCAGGGCCTGGCGCAGCGCCTGCAGCCGAGCCTGGGCGCGGGCTTTCACAGCGGCTTCGCTGGTGTCCGCTGAGCTGCCTTCAGGAAGGGAGGTGTCGGTCATCGGGAGTCCTCGGGGATAGGGGGCGCAAGGCCAGGCGCAGCTGTCGCAGCTGGGCAATGCGCCGGGTGAAGGCCTTGCGCGAGGCACGAGCGGGGTAGGGCCGCATGGCCTCGCCCACCAGGCGGGTGGTCAGGCCACTCAGGCGGGCAAGGTACTGCCAGCGCTCGGCGACGCCCTGTTGGGCGAATTCCGGTCGTTGCCGTTGCAATTCTCGCAGGATATCGCGTTGCAAGACGGCGATCAGGTCTGGCCAGTGCTCCTTGCGCGCCCGCCACCGGGGGAGAGGGGAACCCTGGCTATGCCAATGCCAGATGAACAGGGCCAGTAGCGACAGGCCAGCTGCCAGGCCGAAGCGCTGCAGCGCCTGCTGCCAGAGGGGCACCGGCGGCAGCGGCGCGATGATCGCGACCGGCGCGCCCTGGGTCAGGTACCACAGCAGCCAGGCATTGTCGTACTGGGGGAGGTGGGCATTGTTCCAGAGCTCGGTATCCGACAGCAGCGTCACGCTGCCTTCGCCCCAGGGCAGCAAGAGCATATGGGTCGCGCTGGCGCTGCTGGCCCAGGCCACCGCCTGATCGCCGACATCATAGAGATGACGACTGTCGTCGAAGCCCAGGTAGGCCGGGGCATCGTCCTCGGCCAGATAGAGTTGCGTCAGACTCGGCCAGAGCGGCAGCGCCATGATCGGTTGCGGGACGCTCCCCAGTTCGCGAGTGGGCATTGGCCGTACGCCGAGGGTGGCGCTCAGGGCGAGGGTACTGTCGTCCGCTATCGCCACCAGATGTCCTCCCGCCGCCACCCAGTCCAGTAGTTGCTGCGCCTGAGCGTCCGCAAGCGGCGAATTACCGGCCAGCCAGAGCAGTACGCCCTTAGGAGGCAGCGCGTCGAGTTGCGCAGGGGGCTCGTGGTGCACCTGGCTGCCGAAGTGCTGCAGGTAGGCCGTGGCGAGGGCCAGGGGCTCGGCGCCTTCTCCGCTGGCCTTGGCCAGTTGCATGACGATCTGGCGCGCCGCCTGGCTATCGAGCGCCTGGTGGGTCAGCCGTAGGCTCGCCGGGCCGCTATCCGACTGCGGCGGCAATGGGCAGGACAGCGGCTCCTGTTGGGCCGGAGCGGCGCAGGACAAGGCGAGGGCGAAGACGGCGGCGCTCAGGCGCAGGCCGGCAAGGCGGTACCGGGCGCGAAGGGAGGGCCGATCAGCTGAACGCATGCAAGGGTACGCGAGAGGACAAGGTCCAGAGCCTAGCGGGTACGGGCGTTGGCGAGCAAGGTAATAGGCGATGCTAGACTGTGCCTCGGTTCTGTACGAAAACTGCCTGCGCTCGGTGATGCTTCGTTGAAAAAGGCCTGGATCGCCAGCCCGGTCGCAATGCTCATTTACCGCTCGTAAACTCCGCTTCCTCAGCCTTTTTCGCCTTGCCTGACCTTCGCTCGGCGACTTTTCGTACAGAACCTTGAGGGAGGGTAGTGTGACTCAGAGCATCTTCTGGTACGACTTCGAGACCACGGGTATCGATCCGCGGCGGGATCGCCCGCTGCAGGTCGCCGGGGTGCGTACCGATCTGGACCTCAACGAGATCGGGGAGCCGCTCAATCTCTATTGTCGGCTGAGCGACGATATCCTGCCGCACCCTGCCGCCTGCCTGGTCACCGGTATCCTGCCGGATACGCTGCGGCGTCTGGGCTTGCGCGAGCGGGACTTCATGCAGCGCCTCCATGCCGAGATCAGTCGACCCCAGACCTGCACGGTCGGCTACAACAACCTGCGCTTCGATGACGAAATGGTGCGGCACAGCCTGTACCGTAATTTTCACGATCCCTATGCGCGGGAGTGGCAGCAAGGCAACAGCCGTTGGGATGTGCTCGGGTTGATCAGGGCGCTCTATGCCTTTCGCCCGGAAAGCCTGAATTGGCCGCAGGAAAACGCTCGCGTGTCCCTGCGGCTGGATCGCCTGACCCTGGCCAATGGCATCGAGCATGGGCAGGCCCACGATGCCCTGGCGGATGTGCGGGCGACGCTTGCCCTGGCACGCCTGGTCAAGCAAGCCCAACCGCGACTGTATGACTATCTCTGGGTGCAGCGGCAGAAGAAGGCGGCCCTGGCGCGCATTCGCCTGCTCGAGCCCCTGCTGCACGTGTCCGGACGCTTCAGCGCCGAGCGCCACTTCCTCGCCCCCGTCCTGCCGCTGGCCTGGCATCCGGTCAATCGCAATGCGCTGATCGTCTGCGATCTCGGCGCGGCGCCCGACCCGCTGTTCGACCTCGATGCCGATACCTTGCGCCAGCGCCTCTATACCCGCCGGGACGACCTGGTCGAGGGTGAGTTACCCGTACCGCTCAAACTGGTGCAGATCAACAAGTGTCCGATCCTGGCGCCTTTCAGCGTATTGCGTCCTGCAGATAGCGAGCGACTGCAATTCGATCCGGCTGAGGTGTGGCGCACCGTCCGCCGGATTCTCGAGCAGCGCTCCAACTGGCAACCCAAGGTGCAGGCGATCTATGCCGAGGCTTCAGCCTTTCAAGTGGAAAAGTTGGATGCCGAATTACGGCTCTATGACGGCTTTGTCGATGCCGAGGAGCGGCAACTTTGCGAGCAAGTTCGACTGTGCCCGGCCGAGGAACTTGCCGGGAGAACTTGGCCCTTCCGTGATGATCGGCATCCGGAGCTGTTCTTTCGCTACCGGGCCCGCAACTTTCCGGAGTTGCTGACGGCGGAGGAGGGGAGCCGTTGGCGCGACTTCTGCCGCCAGCGATTGTTGAGCGAAGAGCGTCAGGGGCAACTGACGTGCGCTCAATTCATGACGCTGACCGAGGAGTTTCGCCGCGAAGTAGCCGTGGATGTCTTGCCCATCCTGGATGCCTGGTGCGCCCATGTTCAGGCGTTGATTCGGCGACTGGATGAAAGTGTCGCCGCTGCGACCTAAGGTCACGGAGATCGGCGCCCTTGGCTTGTGAAGGTTCGGAAAAAATAACGCCATAATCGGCCAGCATAGTGCAGATGTCGTTCCGGACGCTTCATGTGCCTAGACAGGCCTGAATCCCGATATGCGAAATTAGGGGGCGTTCCGAATATAGACGGGGAGATGGATCACTTGAGCCCGGGCGGATGCATGTTCGAGCTATGGCATTCGTTCTGGCTTCTGTACGGACAGTGCCTAAGCTCGGCGACTTTTGAAGCAGAGCCTGGGTGGGAGCGTCTGCGCCAGGCGCTGTGGTCGTGCGCCTGGCGAGAAGGCAAAAAAAACGCCGGCAAGCCGGCGTTTTTCGATCAATCCAGGAACGTGGCCCAGGATTCCACTTCGTCCGAGCCCCACTTGGCCTTCCACTCTTTCAGCGTCTTGTGATTGCCACCCTTGGTTTCAATCACTTCGCCGTTGTGCGGGTTCTTGTACTGCTTAACTTTACGGGCGCGCTTGGGAGTCGCAGGCGTGCCGGCCTTGTTGGTGCGAGTCTGGCGAGCGGGCTTGGCTTCGGTGTCGAGGATGCCAATGATATCCCGCAGGGATTTCTGATATTCGCCCATCAACGAACGGAGTTTCTTTTCGAACTCCAGTTCCTTTTGCAGTTTGTCGTCTGCCTGCAGGGACTTCAGGCGCTCCTGCAATTCCTTGATGGCTTCTTCGGTTTGGCGATATTCATTGATGAGCGACATGGTTGGCCTTTGTACGTGGTGGTGCAGAGATGAAAGTGCCCTAATCATAGATTGGCTATTGGAATAAGTAAACTGGGAGTCGCATGGGGCGCGCTCAATTAATGTCGCGGCGCATTGGTAGTGCGTAGGCCAGACGGTTTACACGGTCGTGATTATTTTATAGTCATTTAATTGCGGAACTTTTTCACGGGCTAATTGTGATTTTTTCGGCAAATGCAGGAACTGGCGGCATGGCGTGATCCCGCCGTGTCGCGCTCGACGCTGCACGCGAGTACGCCTAGAATGCAGCCCCTTTTCGCTCGAGGTTTTCCTATGCAAACGTTTCGTCTGGTGATCGCCTGTCCGGACGGGGTGGGTATCGTTGCCAAGGTCAGCAACTTCCTGGCGACCTATAACGGCTGGATAACCGAAGCGAGCCATCATTCGGATACGGAAAGTGGCTGGTTCTTCATGCGCCATGAGATCCGCGCCGACTCCCTGCCCTTCGATCTGGCAGGCTTTCGCCAGGCCTTCGCGCCCATCGCCCGCGAGTTCTCGATGCAATGGCGGATCACCGATTCGGCCCAGCGCAAGCGCGTGGTGCTGATGGCGAGTCGCGAATCCCATTGCCTGGCGGATCTGCTGCATCGCTGGCACAGCGGCGAACTCGACTGTGAGATTCCCTGCGTCATCTCCAACCACGACACCCTGCGCAGCATGGTGGAGTGGCACGGCATTCCCTTCTTCCATGTGCCGGTCGATCCCAGTGACAAACAGCCGGCGTTCGACGAGGTCTCCCGCCTGATCGATCTGCATCAGGCCGATACGGTGGTCCTCGCGCGCTACATGCAGATCCTACCGCCCGATCTCTGCGCGCGTTATGCCCACCAGGTGATCAACATCCACCACAGCTTCCTGCCGTCCTTCGTCGGCGCCAAGCCCTATCACCAGGCGGCGCAGCGGGGCGTGAAGTTGATCGGTGCCACCTGCCACTACGTGACCGAGGAGCTGGATGCCGGGCCGATCATCGAGCAGGACGTGGAGCGGGTCAGTCATCGCGACAACGTCGAAGACATGGTGCGCCTGGGCAAGGACGTGGAGAAGATGGTGCTGTCGCGGGGTCTGAGATACCACCTGCAAGAGCGGGTCATGGTCCATGGCAACAAGACCGTCATCTTCGACTGACAGCGAGTCCGGCGCGGCCCCAGGTACCGCGGAGGCACCGCCGTGCCTCGGCGAGGGGTGCCTGGCGCGCTACGACGTGGCGGCCATGGACGAGGCGGCTGGCGCGGATTTCAGCGCCGCCGCCGCGCTGTGGCGATGGCTGCAGGTGGAAGCAGCGGGTGCCGAACCCGCAGAGGGCGCGGCAGCGGCGGGGGATGCCGGTTCGCCTCAGTCTTCCTGAGAATTTTCCGCCACGGTCTTGGCTTTGCGATCGGCGATCTTGCGCACTTCCGAGGCGAACACCTCGTCCTGCACGGTGGGCCTTTTCTTCCAGGGCTTGCGATCGGGCTTGGGCTGGGCGGCGTAGGTGACGATTTCGCCACCGTAGATATCTTGATAGCGCTGGGCCTGGCGTTCCAGTTCAGCGCGCAGTTGATCTTTGGTCACGGGTTCGATCTTGTTCGGGTGTCACGAGGGGCGAGCGGTCGACGAGACCGCTCGAAGTCCGGTGCGCAGGAGGCGCGGCTGCGAAGTCTAGCCGCCGCGAAGAACTTTGCCTACCGGGTTCAAGCCAGCACCCGCATCGACAGGTCGATGGCCTTGACGTCCTTGGTCAGGGTGCCGATGGAGATGTAGTCGACGCCGGTCTGGGCGATGCCCAGCAGGGTGTCCTGGTTGACGCCACCGGAAGCCTCCAACTTGGCCTTGCCCGCCGTCAGGGCGACGGCGGTGCGCATGTCGGCCAGGCTCAGCTCGTCGAGCATGACGATGTCGGCACCGGCGGTCAGGGCCTGTTCCAGTTCGCCCAGGTTTTCCACCTCCACCTCTACCGGACGACCCGGCGCGAGTTGCCGTGCGGTCGCTACCGCCTGGGCGATGCCGCCGCAGGCCGCGATATGGTTTTCCTTGATCAGGAAGGCGTCGAACAGGCCGATGCGATGGTTGTAGCAGCCGCCGCAGGTGACCGCGTACTTCTGCGCGCGGCGCAGGCCGGGCAGGGTCTTGCGGGTGTCCAGCAGCCGGACGGCGGTCTCCTGCACCAGATCCGCGTAATGTCGGCAGCGGGTAGCGGTGCCGGACAGCAACTGGAGGAAGTTGAGCGCGCTGCGTTCGCCGGTGAGCAGGGCCCGGGCCGGCCCCTGGAGTTCGAACAGCACCTGATCGGGAGCGACTCTTTCGCCATCGCGCACCTGCCAGGTGACCTCGACCCGCGGGTCCAGCACCCGAAAGACTTCGTCGACCCAGGCAGTACCTGCCACTACCGCTGCCTCGCGGGTGATGATGCGGGCCCGGGCGCTCTGTCCCTCGGGGATCAGGCCCGCCGTGAGATCGCCACTGCCGATGTCTTCGCGCAGGGCGGCGGCGACGTTTTCGGTGATGACCTGGGCGAGGTCGGACGGGGTATCGCTGGACATGAATGGACTCCAATGAAGGGACGGCGAGACGCCGGCGGCAACTTTATGGCAGGTTGACGATCCGAGATAGACAACGTTGAATTATTTGAAGGGCAGGCGTTGTACTACAGGTACCCTGTGAACCCTGTCATGTACTGTGCAGATGCTGATTGGTCGATGCCTTAGCTGAGCAAATAATGGCACATCGACAACGTTTCACCTCGCGGCCAGGGCGGCCAACGTTGTTCAATGCTCCTGTAGTGGAACGCGATTCAGCCGAACGCAAGAACGGTTGTGGGAGGCGGTGGTGCAGAACGACGTAAATGTGGTTCATTTCAAGGCGCTCGGGGAGTCTTCTTCCCGATTGCCCGCGGTACTTTTGCCGGTACGAGATCGCGCCGCTCAGCGACTCAATGCCTCTTTGCAGCAGCTGTTCGACAATGCTGACGATGCCCTGTTCGAGATGGCGGACCGGGCCGGCAGCAATCAGGAACAGAGCCTCTACTTCGAAGCCATGCGCGACCTGCGTCTGCGGCGCAAGAGTATCGAGCGCAGTTTTCTGCAGCAGTATTTCGAGCGCTTCGCGGCGCTGAACAATGTGGTCGGCAGCAAGCCGGAAATGCGCCTGGACAGCGTGTCCTACGAAGACCTCAGCCTGGTGCAGAACGATGCGCTGGAAGAGAGCGTCGCCGTGGATACCATGGTGGCCAAGGCGCTCAGCAACAACGCCATGGCCATCAGCCATCTCACCATCAGGTTCAATACCCAGCTGTCGAGCAAGGTCGACGATGCGACCCATCCGCTGGGGCCGCGCCGGCTGTGCGAGGCCTTCGTCGAGGCCTGTCGCGATCTCGATACCGACATCAAGGTCAAGCTGATCATCTACAAACTGTTCGAGCGCTTCGTGCTCAACGGCCTGGGCCAGCTCTATGCGGAATCCAACCGGCAACTGGTGGATGCCGGGGTGCTGCCGCAACTCAAGGCCATTCCCCAACAGGTGCCGGGGCGCACGGCCAAGGGTTATAGCGGCCGTACCCCGGCCCATGTGAATGCCGAGGACGACGGTCAGGAACTCTTCGGTACCTTGCAGGGCTTGCTGGCGCAATTGCGTAACCCGGCCGCCGTTGGCGGCGTTGGTGCCGGCTCCGGCGGGGAGGCCGCGGCCTCCGGGGATAGCCAGGCGATCACCAGCTACGATCTCATGCGCCTGCTTTCCCACCTGCAGCAACAGATCTCCGGCCAGCCCCTGGACGGCTACGATCTGAAGCAACAGCTGGGCATAGCGCTGGGACGCATCAGCGAGCGCTCGGGTCGACAGCGGGTAGTGGGGCAGGTCGATGAAGATGTCATCAATCTGGTGGCGATGCTCTTTGAGTTCATCCTTGACGACCTCACCTTGCCCGACTCGCTCAAGGCCCTGATCGCGCGGCTGCAGATTCCGATGCTCAAGGTAGCGGTGCTCGACAAGACCTTCTTCAGCCGGGGCAGCCATCCGGCCCGGCGCCTGCTGAACGAGATCGCCGCGGCCTCGTTGGGCTGGGGCGAGCAGAGCGATCTGCAACGCGATGGCCTCTATCAGAAGATCGAACAGATCGTGCAGCGTCTGCTGACCGATTTCGTCGATGATCCGGAGATCTTCGCCGAGTTGCTGGCCGACTTCATGGCCTATGTCGGTGACGAGCAGCGCCGCAGCGAGTTGCTCGAGCAGCGCACGCGCGATGCCGAAGAAGGTAGGGCGCGCGCCGAAATTGCCCGCCTGCAGGTCGAGCATGTGCTGAGCCAGCGCCTGCAAGGACATCAGTTGCCGGCTGCCGTGCAGCGGGTGCTGCGCGAAGCCTGGAGCCAGGTGCTGCTGCTGACCTGCCTCAAGCAAGGCTACGACTCGAGCGAATGGCGCGCCGCGCTCCAGACGATGGATGACCTGATCTGGAGCATCCAGCCGCACTACGACGTGGCGTCGCGCCAGCGTCTCTTGGAGATGGTGCCCGGCTTGCTCAAGGCCTTGCGCGAAGGCTTGGCGAGCGCCGCCTTCGATCCGTTCTCCACCTCCGAATTCTTCACCGAGCTCGAATCGCTCCACGTGCAGACCTTCCAGCAGGCCCGTGCCGAGTCGGTGGATACGGCCGCTGTGGATGCCAAGCTGGCCCCGGCCGCGCCGGTCATCGCCGACGAGCCTTTCGAGTTGCCGCGCGCTGGTGATCGGATCGCCGGCCTGCAGCAGGATTCGCTGGAGTGGGTGGATGGCCTGTCCGTGGGCGCCTGGCTGGAGATCTTGGATCTCGAACAGAAGCTGCGCTGCAAGTTGGCGGCGGTCATCCGGCCCATGGGGCGGCTG
The DNA here is from genome assembly GCF_006384975.1 of Pseudomonas oryzihabitans. Taxonomy (NCBI): domain Bacteria; kingdom Pseudomonadati; phylum Pseudomonadota; class Gammaproteobacteria; order Pseudomonadales; family Pseudomonadaceae; genus Pseudomonas; species Pseudomonas oryzihabitans. The sequence goes on along the minus strand of NZ_CP021645.1, from coordinate 2,408,731 downwards.
GTGTTCGTCAATCGTACCGGTATGAAGGTGCTGGATCGTACCCGCGAGGAACTGGCGCTGGATTATCAGGAGGGTCGGGTACGACTGCTCGACGACGCCCTGCTGTTCGATCGGGCCATGACCTCGGTACTGGGCAGCCTGCGCAGCCAGTCTTCGTCCTGAGGCGCTGTGCAATGGAAAAAGCCGTCCCTCGGGACGGCTTTTTTGTGGCCAGTGTCCCGTCCTGAATAAGGTTTACACCTTCCATCCCACGATCTGGAGAGCCAGATGGAGCAAGGTGTAAAGCGCACGCAGCGTGATTACTCGCTGACTTTTAAATTGACCGTAGTCGATCAAGTCGAAAAGGGCGAGCTGACCTACAAGCAAGCTCAGGAGCGGTATGGGATCCAAGGCAGGTCCACGGTTTTGGTATGGTTGCGTAAGCATGGTCGGCAGGATTGGAGCCAGGGGGCCTCTATTCGAGCCGGCAGGAGTCAAACCGTGACTGATCCCAAAGACCTGACGCCTGAGCAACGCATCAAGGAGCTGGAGCAGCAACTGCAGTTCATGAGCCAAAAGGCCCAATTCTTCGAAGCGGTGGTTGAGGTGCTGGAGAAGGATTACGGCGTTTCGATCGTAAAAAAGCGACCCGGCAAGTCCTCTCGCAAGACCAAGTCGCAGGACTGAGTATTGTCAGGGCTTGCCAGTTTCTAGGGATCAGTCGGCAGGCTTACTACAAGCGCAACCGAACAGCCGATGACAAAGCGCTTCAGGCAGAGCGAGTCGTAGGGTTCGTTTGTCAGGTTCGAATGCGACAGCCTCGGCTGGGGACTCGCAAGCTGCACCATCTCTTGCATTGCCAGCCTGACCGGCGACTTCAGGTGGGCCGCGACCGCCTGTTTCAGGTCTTGGGCGAGCACCGTTTACTGGTGCGTCCCACTCGGGCGTATCACAAGACCACGCAGAGCTTTCATCGCTTCTATCGCCATCACAACTTACTCAAGCCAGGCGTGAATCAGATCGTTCCGACCACACCGGAGCAGGTTTGGGTGGCTGACATCACCTATCTACCCTCAGGCAGTGGCCCGTTGTACCTCAGCCTGGTCACGGATGCGTACTCCCGAAAGATCGTCGGTCACCACGTGCATGAGAGTCTGCATGCCGAGTCGGTAGCACAGGCCTTCAAGCAGGCGTTGCGAAGGCGGAGTCGTCCGCATGAATTGGTGCATCACTCGGATCGGGGCATCCAGTATTGTTCGGCGCTGTATCAGTCCCTGCACGAACGACACGGCGTTCGATGCTCGATGACAGATGGGTACGACTGCTACCAGAACGCGCTGGCCGAGCGAGTCAATGGCATCCTCAAGACAGAATTGCTGCTACGCAACCCGGAGAATCTGGAGCAAGCCAGGAAGATGGTCGAGGAGGCGGTGCGAATCTACAACACGGAGCGACCACACACAGCCCTGAAATACAAAACGCCCGAGGCGGTGCACCGGGCGTTTTGAGGCCTATCGGGCCTACCTGAACAGCTGTAAACCTATTTCAGGACTAGACACAGCCTGGCGATTAGGACTCAGTGCAGCTTCAGGCGCGGTTCGGTCTTGCGTCTGAGGTGATCGCCGGCGAACAGCGCCAGGGCGCGCAGCGGGCCGTAGAGGGCGACCTGGTGCATCCGGTAGAGCGAAACGTAGAAGGTCCGTGCCAGCCAGCCCTCCAACGTCAGGCTGCCCAGGGCGCCGCCCATGAGGTTGCCGACGGCGCTGAAGCGCGACAGGGAGATCAGCGAGCCATAGTCCTTGTAGCGGTATTCCGGCAGCGGCTTGCCGTCCAGCAGTGCCTTGAAGGTCTTGACCAGCAGGGAGGCCTGCTGGTGCGCGGACTGGGCGCGCGGTGGCACGGTGCGGGTGTCGCCCGGGGTGAGCGGGCAGGCGGCGCAATCGCCCAGGGCGAAGACGTTGGGATCGCGGGTGGTCTGCAGCGTCGAGTGCACGACCAGTTGATTGATGCGATTGGTCTCGAGACCCGCCAGATCCTTGAGGAAGGCCGGGGCCCGGATACCCGCCGCCCAGACCTTGAGGCTGGCCGGGACGAATTCGCTCGCCGTCTGCAAGCCGTCGGCGCGGACTTCCTTGACCGCCGAACCGGTCAGCACGCGCACGCCGAGCTTCTCCAGGGTGCGATGGGCCTGGTCGGCGATGCGCTCGGGCAGGGCGGGCAGGATGCGCGGGCCGGCTTCGACCACGGTGATGCGCAGGTCTTCGGGACGGATGCGATCGAGACCGTAGGCCTGCAGCTCCTCGGCGGCGTTGCGCAGTTCGGCGGCCAGCTCCACACCGGTGGCGCCCGCGCCGACGATGGCTACCTCGATGAATTCACCCGGTTGCTCGCTGACATGGGCGCGCAGGTAGTGGGTCAGCAACTTGCGGTGGAAGCGTTCGGCCTGGGCGCGGGTGTCGAGGAAAATGCAATTTTCCGCGGCGCCGGGGGTGCCGAAGTCGTTGGTGGTGCTGCCGATGGCCAGCACTAGGGAGTCGTAGCCGATCTCCCGCTCGGGCACCAGCACGGCGCCGTCGTCTTCGATGGCAGCCAACTGGACCTTGCGGCGCTCGCGGTCCAGGCCGGTCATGCGACCCAGTTGGAAGTCGAAGTGATTCCACTTGGCCTGGGCCACGTAGCTCAGTTCGTCATCAGTGGAGTTGAGCGAGCCGGCGGCGACCTCGTGCAGCAAAGGTTTCCAGATATGGGTGGCATTGGCGTCGATCAGCACGATCTGCGCCTGGCCGCGCTTGCCCAGGCTACGGCCCAGGCGGGTAGCCAGTTCCAGGCCGCCGGCGCCGCCGCCGACGATAACGATGCGATGGGTCATGGAGAGTACTCATAGAGAGGGAAAGCGGTGGCCGAGCCGAGCGCGTCGCCGCAAGCGGGCGCAGTCCCGGATCGGACGGAATCTGGAGGCGTCGATTCGAGCGAAAAGCTCGGCGTCTAGGCTGGAAGATGGGCGAAAAGCAGCGGTTTTCAAGGGAAACGGCATACATCCGCCTGGGCAAAGACGTCTGTGACGACGGGAGGTAGCCTAGTTTAACCGGGCTGGCGCGGGCATTCGACCCTCGGGAAATTGAGGTCAATCCAGCACCTGCACCGCATCGCCCAGGCGGATGATGCCGCTCTCCAGCACCCGCGCGGTGAGGCCGCCGTGGCCGCGCATGGCCTGGAAGGTGCCGGCGCCCAGGCGTTCTTCCAGTCGTGCGCAGGGTTGGCACCAGCCGGTGGTTTCCAATACCGCCTGGCCGATACGGAAGCGCCGATTCTTCAGACTGAACAGGTTGATCCCGGCGATGGCCAGGTTGCGTCTGAGATCAGCTGGCGCGATGGCTTTGCCGATCAGGGCGGCCACTACCGGCAGGTGCTCCCACTGGATGAGGGTGACCTGGCGCTGGTTGCGCGCGGTGGGGCGGGCATGGTCGCCGGTGAGACCGGCGTCGCGGCGGGCTTCCACCGCCTCGATCTCGACCATGGGCGCGCGGGAAGCCGGCCGCACGCCGATCCAGCGTACCGCCCCGGCCTGGGGAACCTCGGCCAGCAATTCTTTGAGTGGGATCATGCCGCTCCTCGCTGCGATGGTGGTGCCTGCCAGAAGGGTAGGGCAGGATAACGGCCTCGATAGGTCGCTCAAGAGAGGATGCCATGCGCGCAAGAGGCCTGGCGTTGTTGCTGTCGTGTCTGGTACTGCCGTTGACTGCTTTCGCTTTGGAGCCGGGGGAGCGCATCGCGCCTTTCACGCTGCTCGATCAGCGCGACCGGCCCTATACCTTCGATGACCGCCTGCAGGTCCTGCTCGTTGCCCGCAGCATGACCGGTTCCGGCCTGGTGAAGGAAGCCATGCGCGACCAGCCCGCGGATTTCATCGATGGTACCCGGGTGGCCTATATCGCCGACATCAGCAGCATGCCGGCGGCCATCACCCGGATGTTCGCCGTGCCGGCCATGCGCAAGTACGGCTATCCCGTGCTGCTGGATCGCCAATCACGCGTCGTGCCGCGTTTCCCCGGCGATGCGAACAAGGTGCTCTGGGTGATGCTCGACCATGGACGCTTCGTCGGCCAGCGTGAATTCGGCGATGCCAATGCCCTGCGTGACGCGCTCAAGGCCAAGGCGCGCTGATGGAAGGCGTCTTCGTTGAGGGGTGGTACCGCGAGGCGCGCCTGTGTCCTTCGCCCAACCACAACGAACGTCCGGCCGGCACCGAGGTGTCCCTGCTGGTCATCCACAACATCAGCCTGCCGCCCGGGCAGTTCGGTACCGGCTGCGTCCAGGCTTTCTTCCAGAATCGCCTGGATCATTCGGCCCATCCCTTCTTCGCGGAAATCGCCGAGCTCAAGGTGGCTGCCCACTTTCTCATCGAGCGCGATGGGGCGGTGACCCAGTTCGTGTCCTGCGAGCGACGGGCCTGGCATGCCGGGGTGTCCTGCTTCGCGGGGCGCGAGAACTGTAACGACTTCTCGCTGGGCATCGAGCTGGAGGGGACGGACGACCTGGCCTACACCGAGGCTCAGTATCGTGCCCTGGGCCGCCTGACGCGAGCGCTGCAGCGGGCCTATCCGGCGATCACCGCCGAGCGCATCCAGGGGCACAGCGACATCGCGCCGGGACGCAAGACCGATCCCGGTCCGGCCTTCGATTGGGCGCGTCTGCACTCCGAGTTGCAAGGCTAGATCAGACGGTCGGGGTCCCAGCCGAACACCGCGCAGGCATTGAGGGTGGTGGTCGCCGCCAGGGTCTCGGCCGAGATCTGCCACAGCGGGGCGAGGGCCGCGCAGATGGCTGGCAGATGGGCCGGGCTGTTGCGCACGTCGGGGTGCATCGCCGGCGGCATGTCCGGCGCGTCCGTCTCCAGGACGATGGCGTCCAGCGGCAACTGGGGGAGCACGCGCTGCAGGCGCTTGGCCTGGGGCCAGGTGGGCGCGCCGCCGAGGCCGATCTTGAAGCCCAGGCGCAGGTATTCCCGCGCTTCCTCGTAGCTGCCGGAAAAGGCGTGGGCGATGCCGGCGCGGGGTGGCCTGAGCCGCTTGAGGATCTTCACCACCTCGGCATGGGCGCGCCGCACATGCAGCAGTACCGGCAGCTCCAGTTCCATGGCCAGGCGCACCTGTTGCTCGAAGAACCAGGCCTGGCGCGGCTTGTCCGGCGCTTCGATGTAGTAGTCCAGGCCGATCTCGCCGAGGGCGCAGAGACGGGCATCCGCGCGGCGTTCCAGGCAGAAGGCCCGCAGCGCCTCCAGATCGTCCTCCCGATGACGGTGCAGGTAGCAGGGATGCAGGCCCGGCGCTGCGTACAGGGCGTCATGGTCGGTGGCGACCTGCCAAAGTTGCGGCCATTGGCTGAGTTCGACGCCGATCAGCACCTGGCGGACGACCCCCAGCCGTGCGCAGTCAGCGAGCAGCGCCCGACGCTCGGCGTCGAAGTCCGGATAGTCCAGGTGGTTGTGGGTATCGATCAGCAGGCTCATGGCAGGCGGCGTTTGAGGACCCTCGGTATGGCTCGGACACCCGGCAGGTACTGATCGTTTTCCAGGGCGTCCAGCATCAACTCCAGGGCGCGCTCGGTGATGATCTCATGCTGCTGGGAGATGGCGTTGACCTTGAACGGCAGGTAGTCCAGCAACTGGGTGTCGCCGAAGGTGGCCAGGCGCAGGTCTTCGCCTTCGGCGAGCGGGTGATCGCGCAATACGTCCAGCACGCCCTGCAGCAAGACATAGGAGGTGGTCAGCAACGCCTCGGGCCAATGGCCGAGTTCGTCGATCATCGCCTGCGCCTGGGCGCGACCACCGTCGCGGCTGTAGTGGGGGGCGTGACGCTCCCAATGACGCGCGGGATGGTCGGCGAGGGCGGCGGCGAAGCCGGCGGCGCGCTCGCGGCTGATGACCAGGTCGGGGCGGGCGCCGATCAGGGCGATGCTGTGGGTGTCGGGGGTGAGCAGGGTGGCCGCCAGCTGCCGACCGGCGGCGTGGTCGTCGCTGACCACCGAGCAGAATTGCATCGGATCCAGTTGGCGGTCGATGGCGATGATCGGGATGTTGTGCTCCTGCAGTTGCCGGTAGGGCGCGTCGTCCTCGGCCAGGCTGCTGGCGGTGAACAGGCCGTCGCAACGCCGGGCGCGGAACAGCGCGATGAGCTGGCGTTCGCTGTCCGGGTTGTCGTCCGTGCAGGCGATCAGCAACTGGTAGCCACGCGCACGTGCCCGCCGCTCGAGCTGTTTGGCCAGGCGGGCATAGCTCGGGTTTTCCAGATCGGGCAGCAGGAAACCCAGGGTATGGGTGGCTCCGCGACGCAGGCCGGCGGCGCGCTGGTCGGGCTGGTAGCCGTGGGCTTCGACCACGGCCATGACCCGCGCCACGGTGGCCGCGCTGATACGTCGCTGCTCGGCCTTGCCGTTGATGACGTAGCTGGCAGTGGTGAGGGATACGCCAGCCAGTTGAGCGATGTCGCTGAGTTTCACGCCTATACCTCGTCGGACCTGAAAGGTCTCGCGCTGTACGGCGCGAGCGGGACGGTCTTTATTGTGTGTTGTGCTTCAAGGATCGACGATTATCGAGTAACGTTCCAGTTACATTGGGTGAAACGTTTCAGCTTTCTGTTGTCCGAGGGCTGTCACGCTACACCCAGTGCCCTGCGCCGCTGTTTCTGGCGTGTCCGCAGGGCTAAGCGAGCCGGCAAGCATCTATTACAAGAAAGGCACGGCGCCGGGATCGGGCGCGCGGCGCCGGAGGTATCCTTCCATGTTCGAACTCAATGCCCAGCATATCCGCATGGCCCAACAGGCGCCCGACAAGGCGACCGCCCTGGCCATGCTCGCTGAGTCCCTCGTCGCCGACGGCCTGGTCGCCCCGGGCTATCTCGAAGGGCTCAAGGCCCGCGAGGCCCAGGGCTCCACCTATCTCGGCCAGGGGATCGCCATTCCCCACGGCACCCCCCAGACCCGTGACCAGGTATTCGTCACCGGCGTACGGATGATGCAGTTTCCCGACGGGGTGGACTGGGGCGACGGCCAACTGACCTACCTGGCCATCGCCATCGCCGCCAAATCCGACGAGCACCTGCGCATCCTGCAGTTGCTGACCCGCGCCCTCGGCGAGAGCGAGCTGCAACAAGCCCTGCGCGAGGCCCGCGAACCCCAGCAGATCCTCGATCTGCTGCAGGGGGCGCCCCAGGCCCTGGCCCTGGACGAAGAGCTGGTGCAGCTGGCCATCGACGCCGAGGACCTGGAAGACCTGGCCTGGCAAGGCGCGCGCATGCTCAAGCACATGGAATGCGTGGATGCCGGTTTCGCCGCCGCCCTGCAGGCCAGCCAACCGCTGCCCCTGGGCGACGGCCTCTGGTGGCTGAACAGCGAGACTGCGGTGAAGCGCCCGGGCCTGGCTTTCGTCACCCCGCTGCAACTGCTGCACCATCAGGACCAGCCGGTACGTGGCCTGTTCTGTCTGGCCAGCCTGGGCGAAGGCCATCGCGCCTTGCTCGAGCGCCTCTGCGATCTGCTCGTCGCCGGTCGTGGCCAGGAGCTGGCCCAGGCCACTTCGCGCCGTGCCGTGCTCGAAGCCCTGGGCGGCGAAGTCGCTCCCGACTGGCCCAGTGCCCAGGTGGTCCTGGCCAATGCCCACGGCCTGCACGCCCGTCCGGCCAAGGAGCTGGCACGGCTGGCCAAGGCCTATGACGGCGAGATCCGTGTGCGGGTCGACGGCGGCGCCCCGGTCTCGGCCAAGAGTCTGTCGCGCCTGCTGGCCTTGGGCGCCCGTCGTGGCCAGACCCTGGAATTCCTGGTCGAACCCGGCACTCCGGCCGAGGCGGCCCTGAACGATCTGATCGGCGCAGTGCAGGCCGGACTCGGCGAAGAAGTCGAGCCGGTCACCGCCAGCGCCCCGGCCCCGGCCGGTGCCGCCCGGGTCACCGCCATCAGCCTGGTGGACCCGTCCGAACAACTGCCGCTGGCGCCGGGCGATCGCGCCCAGGCCGTGGCCGCCGCTCCCGGTCTGGCGGTCGGCCCGGCCCATGTGGTGGCGCCCCAGCACTTCGACTATCCAGCCACTGGCGAAGGCGCCGCCGCCGAGCGGCAGCGCCTGGACCTGGCCCTGGCCACGGTGCGCGCCGATATCGAGGCGCTCATTGCCCGCAGTGAGTCCAGCGCCTTGCGCGAGATCTTCCAGACCCACCTGGAGATGCTCGACGATCCCGATATGCAGCAGGGCATCGCCGCCCGGCTCAAGGCCAATGCCAGCGCCGCTGCGGCCTGGGATACCCAGATCGAAGAGGCGGCCAGCCAGCAGGAGGCCCTGCACGACAGGTTGCTCGCCGAGCGTGCCGCCGATCTGCGCGACGTTGGCCGCCGGGTGCTGGCCCAACTCTGTGGCGTGGAAGAGCTCCGCGAACCCGAGGAACCCTATGTGCTGGTGATGGACGAGGTCGGCCCCGGCGATGTGGCCCGGCTCGACCGCGAGCGCGTTTGCGGCATCCTCACCGCCCGTGGCGGCGCCAGTTCCCACAGTGCCATCGTCGCCCGCGCCCTGGGCATCCCGGCCATCGTCGGCGCTGGCCGGCGGGTGCTGGAGCTGGCGCCGCGCAGCGTGCTCTTGCTGGATGGCGACAAGGGCACCCTGGAGATCGCCCCGGATGCCAGCCGTATCGAAGCCGTGCAGCGTGAGCGTGAGCTCCAGGCCGAGCGCCGTCGTGCTGCCGAGGCTCACCGTTTCGAGAGTGCTACCACCCGCGACGGCCATCAGGTCGAGATCGCGGTGAACCTGGGCGATACCGCCCAGGCCGCCGACGCGGTGGAGCAGGGCGCCGAAGCCGTCGGCCTGCTGCGCACCGAGCTGGTGTTCATGAGCCATGATGCCGCCCCCGACGAAGCCGCCCAGGAGCAGGAATACCGCCGCGCCCTCGATGGCCTGGCCGGCAAACCACTGGTGGTGCGTACCCTGGACGTCGGCGGCGACAAGCCGCTGCCCTATCTGCCGCTGCCGCCGGAAGAGAATCCCTTCCTCGGCATCCGCGGCATCCGCCTCACCCTGCGCCGTCCCGAACTGCTGGAAACCCAGCTGCGCGCCCTGCTCAAGGCCGCCGATGGTCGCCCGTTGCGGATCATGTTCCCCATGGTCGGGCGGGTCGAGGAGTGGCGCCAGGCGCGCGACATCCTGGACCGCCTGCGCCAGGAGATTCCCACCACCGACCTGCAGGTCGGCATCATGATCGAGGTGCCCTCGGCGGCCTTGCTGGCGCCGGTGCTGGCGCCGGAAGTGGACTTCTTCAGCGTCGGCACCAACGACCTCACCCAGTACACCCTGGCCATCGACCGCGGCCATCCGCTGCTGTCCGGCGAGGCCGACGGCCTGCATCCCAGCGTGCTGCGCCTGATCGACATGACGGTGCGCGCCGCCCATGCCCATGGCAAGTGGGTCGGCGTCTGCGGCGAGCTAGCGTCCGATCCGCTGGCGGTGCCGGTGCTGGTCGGCCTGGGGGTGGACGAGCTGTCGGTCTCGGCGCGCAGCGTGCCGCTGGTGAAGGCGCGGGTACGCGAGCTGGAGCTGCGCCTGGTGCAGTCCTGTGCCGCGCGGGCGTTGGAGCTGGCCACCGCCGCTGAAGTGCGGCAGAGCGTGGAGGCGCTGCGATGAGTCGCATCCTCACCCTGACCCTCAACCCGGCGCTGGATCTCACCGTCCAGCTGCCCGAACTCAAGCCCGGCGCGGTGAATCGCAGCGAGGCGGTGATCGTGCATGCCGCCGGCAAGGGCCTCAACGTCGCCCAGGTGCTGGCCGATCTCGGCCACGAGCTGACCGTGAGCGGTTTCCTCGGCGCCGACAACGCCAGTGCCTTCGATGCGCTGTTCGCCCGCCGCGGCTTCACCGACGCCTTCATCCGGGTGCCGGGGGAGACGCGCAGCAACCTCAAGCTGGCCGAGGCCGATGGCCGCATCACCGACATCAACGGGCCCGGCCCCGAGGTCTCCGCCGCCGCCCAGCAGGAATTGTTGGCGACCCTCGACCGCATCGCCGCGGGGCATGACGCCGTGGTGGTGGCCGGTAGCCTGCCGCGCGGGGTGACGCCCGAATGGCTGGCGGCGCTGATCGGCCGGCTCAAGTCGCTGGGGCTGCCGGTGGCGCTGGACACCAGTGGTGCCGCCCTGCGCGCCGCCCTGGCCGCCGGTCCCTGGCTGATCAAGCCCAATACCGAGGAACTGGCCGAGGCCTGCAACGCCCCCGCCGAGACCGCCACCGAGCAGGCGCTGCTGGTCGAGCAACTGCGCGCCCTGGGCATCGAGCACCTGGTGATCTCCCAGGGCGCCGAGGGCGTGCGCTGGTACGGTCACCAGACCCTGGAGGCGCAGCCGCCCAAGGTCACCGTGGCCAGCACCGTCGGCGCCGGGGATTCCCTGCTGGCCGGCATGCTGCACGGCCTGCTCACCGGCCAGACGCCGGAGCGCACCCTGACCACGGCCACCGCCATCGCCGCCCTGGCGGTCACCCAGATCGGTTTCGGCATCAATGATCCGGCGCAACTCGCAACCTTCGAAAACCAGGTGCGGGTGCGCGTCCTTCCCGACTTTCCGCTAGAACAAGAATCAGGGGTAAACCCATGAATATCGCCATCGTCACGACCTGCCCGACCGGCATGGTCACCAGCGTGCTCAGCGCGCGCCTGCTGGATGCCGCGGCCCAGCGCCGCGGCTGGACCACCAGCGTCGAGATCCACGACGGCCCCGAGGCCACCCTGCTGACCGACGACCAACTGGCCCGTGCCGAACTGGTAGTGGTGGTGCACACCGGCGCGGTCGATCTGTCGCGCTTCGTCGGCAAGCGGGTCTACCGCGCCGCGCCGGCGGAAGCCCTGCGCGATGTCGACGCCTTCCTGCAGCGCGCCGCCAGCGAGGCCAAGGTGCTGGAGCAGGCCCCGGCCGCCAGTGGCGCTGCGCCCAGTGCGCCGGCCAGCGCCAGCGAGACGCCGCGGCTGGTCGCCATCACCGCCTGTCCGACCGGAGTCGCCCACACCTTCATGGCCGCCGAAGCCTTGCAGAACGCTGCCAAGAAGCTCGGCTATCGCCTGCACCTGGAGACCCAGGGCTCGGTGGGCGCGCGCAATCCCTTGCCGGCCGACGCCATTCGCGAGGCCGACGTGGTGCTCTTGGCCACCGACATCGAGGTCAACGTCGAGCGCTTCGCCGGTAAGCGCGTCTATCGCTGCGGCACCGGCGTCGCCCTCAAGCAACCCGAGGCGACGATCAAGAAGGCCCTGGCCGAGGGCGAGACCCTGGCCGGCAGCGCCGCCCCCGCCGCGGGCGAGGGCGCCAAACCGGCCAAGAAGGAAAGCTCGGGTGTCTACAAGCACCTGCTCACCGGGGTGTCCTACATGTTGCCGATGGTGGTGGCGGGCGGTCTGCTGATCGCCCTGTCCTTCGTCTTCGGCATCGAGGCCTTCAAGGAACAGGGAACCCTGGCCGCGGCGCTGATGCAGATCGGCGGCGACTCGGCGTTCAAGCTGATGGTGCCGGTACTGGCCGGCTACATCGCCTATTCCATCGCCGACCGTCCGGGCCTGGCGCCCGGCATGATCGGCGGCTGGCTCGCGGCCAGTCTGGGCAGCGGCTTCATCGGCGGCATCATCGCCGGTTTCCTGGCCGGCTACGTGGCCAAGGCCATCGCCCAGCACGTCAAACTGCCGGCCAGCGTCGAGGCGCTCAAGCCGATCCTGATCATCCCGCTGTTCGCCAGCCTCATCGTCGGCCTGGTGATGATCTACCTGGTCGGCACTCCGGTCGCCGGTGCCCTGAGCCGCCTCACCGACTTCCTCAACAACCTGGGTACCAGCAACGCCGTGCTGCTCGGCCTGATCCTCGGCGCCATGATGTGCATCGACTTCGGCGGCCCGATCAACAAGGCGGCCTATGCCTTCACCGTCGGCCTGCTGGCGTCCAAGACCTACGGCCCCATGGCCGCCACCATGGCTGCCGGCATGGTGCCGCCCATCGGTATGGGTATCGCCACCCTGCTGGCGCGGCACAAGTTCGCCCAGAGCGAGCGTGAAGCGGGCAAGGCGGCCTCGGTGCTGGGCCTGTGCTTCATCTCCGAGGGGGCGATTCCCTTCGCCGCCAAGGACCCACTGCGGGTGATCCCGGCCAGCGTCATCGGCGGTGCCCTGACCGGTGCCCTGGTGATGCTGTTCAATTGCAAGTTGATGGCGCCCCACGGAGGCCTCTTCGTGCTGCTGATCCCCAATGCCATCAGCCATGCCTGGCTGTACCTGGGCGCCATCGCCGCCGGCAGCCTGGTGACTGGCGTGATTTACGCCGTGCTCAAGCGCAGCTCGACGGCCGTCGAGCTGGCTCCTGCGACCTGATCCCGCCGGCAGCAACTTTGCGGTAACAAGCGGTTACACTGGGAGGCTCTAGCCTCCCGGTGTAGCCGTATCCATGTCCGATTCCGTCTCGCCCGATCCCGTCTTTCCCGATACCGATCCCGAAGTCGCTGCCCGCCGTCGCCTGCACCTGCAACGGCATCGACGTCGTCGTCGCCTGCGCGAGTGGCGCCAGCGCATCGCCTTCTGGGTCGGGGCTGTCCTGGTGGGCCTGGCCGGCCTGGCCTTCGCCTGGCTGTCCGATCACTCCTTCGGACTGTTCCAGCAACTGCTGCAGCACAGCGCCTTCTGGCCCTGGCTGGTCACGCCGCTGGGCTTCGCCTTGCTGGCCTGGCTCACCCAGGGGGTGCTGCGCGAGGCTCGCGGCAGTGGTATTCCCCAGGTCATCGCCAGCATCCAGCGCGAGGAGCCGGATCTGCGCGCGCGCTTGCTCGGTGCTCCCGTGGCCCTGGGCAAGATGATGCTCACCGCGGGGGCTCTGCTGGTAGGTGGCTCGATAGGCCGTGAAGGTCCCACGGTGCACGTCGGGGCCGCGCTGCTCTATGGCTTCGGCAAGCGCCTTGGCCTGCACGGCCGGCGCACCCTGTCCGGGCTGATTCTCGCCGGTGGTGCCGCTGGTATCGCCGCGGCCTTCAACACGCCCCTGGGTGGGGTGGTCTTCGCCATCGAGGAACTCACCCATATGTTCGAGCAGCGCTTCAGCGGCCTGGTGCTGACCGCGGTGCTGCTCGGCGGCATCGTCACCCTGGGGGTCATGGGGCCCTACAGCTACCTCGGGGACCTGAACCTGCATCTGACCTGGGGGATCGGCTGGTTGGCGGTCCCCGTCGCCGGGGTACTCGGTGGCGTGCTCGGGGGTTTCTATGGCCGCCTGATCCTGCCCACTGAAAAGGGCTGGCTGGGGCGCATGAACGCCCTGCGCCGGCGCCGCCCGGTGGCCTTCGCCGCCGGTTGCGGCCTGGCCTTGGCGGCCTTGGGGCTGTGCTCGGGGCAGCACGTCTTCGGTACCGGCTATGCCGAGACCCATGCCATCCTCTCCGGCGAACCGGTGACCGGCGACGGCTTCCTGCTGTGGAAATTCCTCGCCAATGTCGTCTCCTACCTGGCGGGCATCCCGGGTGGCCTGTTCTCGCCGGCCCTGGCCGTGGGCGCCGCCCTGGGCCCCTGGATGGCCGACTGGCTGCCGGGCGTCAGCCTGGCGCAATGCGCCCTGCTGGGACTGGCCGCCTACCTGGCCGGGGTCACCCGCACGCCGCTGACCGCTACCGTCATCACCCTGGAAATGGTCGGCAGCCCGGACATGACGCTGCCGGTGCTGGCAGTCTGCCTGCTGTCCTCCGCCGTGTCCGGCTGGCTGATGCCGGTGCCGCTGTACCACGCGCTGTCGAAGCAGGTGCTGGACGCCCTGACACCCAAGCGTGATTGAAAGGTGCTCAGCAAGACATCGATCCCAGCCCGTGCGAGGTACGCTTATTAGCGGCGTTCATCTGAAAAGAACGACTAAAGCCATCTATTAGCCTGCTAGCGGCGGGCCTTCCGCCGCCTTGCTGTCCGAAAAAGCTTGGACGTCTCTGTCGTTTCGCCTAAAAAGTAAGAAAAGCGGCACGCGCTGCCTTATCCGCGGCCACTTCGCGATCTGATTCCTAAGCGCTTGCAGAGGTCAATCCTGATGACGAGACCCCGCTTCATCTCGCCCAACGAAGTTTCCGCCCTGCGCACCAACATCCTCTCCAAGCTCACCTACGCCGTCGGCAAGGACCCGGACAACGCCCTCGATCACGACTGGTTCCAGGCCACCGCCCTGGCCGCGCGCGACTACATCGTCGACCGCTGGATGAGCCGTACCCGCGAGGCCTATCGCACCGGGCAGAAGCGGGTCTACTACCTCTCCCTGGAATTCCTCATCGGCCGCTTGCTGATCGACAGCCTCTCCAACCTGGGCATCCTCGAGGAAACCCGCCGGGCCCTGGCTGATCTCGGCGTCGACCTGGAACGCATCCGCGGATTGGAGCCGGACGCCGCCCTGGGCAACGGTGGCCTCGGCCGTCTGGCCGCCTGCTTCATGGAAAGCATGGCTACCCTGGGCATCGCCAGCCATGGCTACGGCATCCGCTACGAACATGGTCTGTTTCGCCAGGTGATCGCCGACGGCTTCCAGCTGGAGCAACCGGAGAACTGGCTGGACTTCGGCAACCCCTGGGAATTCGAGCGCGCCGAGGTGGTGTACGAGATCGGCTTCGGCGGCAGCGTCGCGCCCTATGGCGAAGGCGATCCGCGGCGGCAGATCTGGCATCCCGGCGAGCGCATCCGCGCGGTGGCCTACGACACCCCGGTGATCGGCTGGGGCGGGGAGGGCGCCAACACCCTGAGACTCTGGCGGGCCCGGCCGCTGGAGATCCTCCACCTGGAGACCTTCAACGCCGGCGACCACGTCGGTGCCGTGGCCAACGAGGCCCGCGCCGAGAGCATCTCGCGCGTGCTCTATCCCGCCGACAGCAGCGAGGCCGGCCAAGAACTGCGCCTGCGCCAGGAATACTTCTTCGTCGCCGCCTCCCTGGCCGACCTGACCCGTCGCCACCTCAAGCAGCACCACGACCTGCTCAGCCTGCCCGAGCACGTCGCCATCCAACTGAACGACACCCACCCGGCCATCGCCGTCGCCGAACTGATGCGCTTGCTGGTGGACGTCCACGGCATTCCCTGGGACGCCGCGTGGAGCACCACCGTCGGCACCCTCAGCTACACCAACCACACCCTCTTGCCGGAGGCCCTAGAGACCTGGCCGGTGCAGCTGATGGAACGTCTGCTGCCGCGGCACATGCAGATCATCTACCTGATCAACGCCCAGTTCCTCGACTCCCTGCGTGCCCGCGGCGAGACCGACGGCGGCATGATCTCCTACGTCTCCCTGATCGATGAAAGCCAAGGCCGCCGTGTGCGCATGGGCAACCTGGCCTTTCTCGGCTCCCACAGCATCAATGGCGTCTCCGGCCTGCACACCGACCTGATGCGCAAGACGGTCTTCCGCTCGCTGCATCGGCTCTATCCGGACCGGATCAACAACAAGACCAACGGCATCACCTTCCGCCGCTGGCTGCACCAGGCCAACCCGGCGCTCACCGACCTGCTGGTGGACACCCTCGGCCAAGGCGTGCTGCACGATCCCGAGAAGACCCTGCCGGCGCTCAAGCCCTACGCCAACGACAGCACCTTCCGCGAGCGCTTCGCTCTGCAGCGCCAGCGCAACAAGGACACCTTCGCCGGCCTGGTCAAGCAGCGGCTGGAGATCAGTCTCGATCCCAGCGCGCTGTTCGACGTCCAGATCAAGCGCATCCACGAGTACAAGCGGCAGCTGATGAACCTGCTGCAGACCATCGCGCTGTACCAGGCGATTCGCGACAACCCCAATGGCGATTGGACGCCGCGGGTCAAGATCTTCGCCGGCAAGGCCGCGGCCAGCTACCACCAGGCCAAGCTGATCATCAAACTGGCCAACGACGTGGCCAAGGTGGTCAACAACGACCCCCTGACCCGCGACCTGCTCAAGGTGGTCTTCCTGCCCAACTACAACGTCAGCCTGGCCGAGGTCATGATCCCGGCGGCGGATCTGTCCGAGCAGATCTCCACCGCCGGCATGGAAGCCTCGGGCACCAGCAACATGAAGTTCGGCCTCAACGGTGCCCTCACCATCGGCACCCTCGACGGCGCCAACGTCGAGATGTGCGAACTGATCGGTGCCGAGCACATGTTCATCTTCGGCCTCAAGGCCGCCGAGGTGGAAGAGCGCCAGCGCAGCGGCGGCATTTCCTCGGACATCATCGAGAATTCGCCACGGTTGTCCCAGGTACTGGCGGGCCTGCGTGGTGGGCAGTTCTCACCCGAGGATCCGGCGCGCTACAACAGCCTGCTGGACGTCTTGACCTGGCACGACCGCTTCCTGGTCTGCGCCGACTTCGACGCCTACTGGGACGCCCAGCGCCAGGTCGAGACCCGCTGGCAGCAGCCGGACAAATGGTGGCAATCGGCGGTGATCAACACCTCCAGCATGGGCTGGTTCTCCTCGGACCGCACCATCCGCGAGTACGCCACGGAAATCTGGAAGGCGTTGTAAGAGGGTTCTTACGTGGTCATCCCGACCATCGCGGCCATGGGCCGCTCCTACAAAGTTGAACTCCTGTAGGAGCGGCCCATGGCCGCGATAAGCAACGCCCGGAATGAGAACCCCCATCCCTCTCGACGTCTACATCCCAGAAGAATCCGTCCCGCCAGCCTTTCACCTGGAGCCCCCATGCCCCGTACCTTCACCCGCCTCGAGGCGGGCAGCCCCGCCCATTACGGTGCCACCGTCGTCGACGACGGGATCAACTTCGCCGTCTGGTCGCCCGCCGCCGAGGCCGTCGAACTCTGCCTCTACGATGCCAAGGGTGAAGCCGAGACCCAGCGCCTGGTCTTTCGCGAGCACGAAGGCGGTGTCTGGCACGGCTTCCTCCCCGGCGCCAAGCCTGGGCTGAGTTACGGCCTGCGTGCCCAGGGCGCCTATCGACCCCAGGACGGCCTCAGGTTCAATGCCCACAAATTACTGGTAGATCCCTGGGCCCTGGCAGTGGATCGACCCTTCCAACTCCATCCCAGCACCTATGGCTTCCATCCCGACGACCCCAATCGTGCGGACGAGCGCGATAGCGGCGCCCACGTCCCCAAGGCCATCGTCCTGCCACCGCTGGACACTTTCGCGCCCAGCCCCAAGCGCCGCGACGCTGGCCTCATCTACGAACTGCACGTGCGCGGCCAGACCAAGCTGCATCCCAAGGTTCCGGCGCGTCAGCGCGGGACCCTGGCCGCGCTGCGGCATCCGGCGCTGATCGAGCACTGGCAGCGCCTCGGCGTCACCACCCTGGAGCTCCTGCCCATCGCCGCCTGGGCCGACGATCGCCATCTGCCGGCCCTCGGGCTGGCCAATTACTGGGGCTACAATCCGGTAGTCATGGCCGCCGTCGATCCGCGCCTGGCGGGCGCCGATGCACTGGGCGAGTTGCGCGAGACGGTAGCGGCGCTGCAAGGCGCCGGCTTCGAGGTGCTGCTCGATGTGGTCTTCAACCACACGGGCGAAGGCGACGAACTCGGCCCCACCTTCAACCTGCGCGGCCTGGACAATGCCGGCTATTACCGGCTGCAGCCGGACGATCCGGCGCGCTACATCAACGACATGGGCTGCGGTAATTGCCTGGCGCTCTACAGTCCGCCTGCCTTGCGCCTGACCCTGGACAGCCTGCGCCACTGGGTCACCGCCGCGGGCGTCGATGGCTTCCGCTTCGACCTGGCCCCCGCTCTGGGCCGGTTGGAAAGCGGCTTCGACCGCGATGCGCCGCTGCTACAGGCTCTGGCCCAAGACCCGGTGCTGCGCCAGGTACGACTGGTGGCCGAACCCTGGGACATCGGCCCCGGTGGCCATCAGGTCGGCGCCTTCCGCGCGCCCTGGCAGGAGTGGAACGATGCCTTCCGTGACGACGTGCGCCGCTTCTGGCGCGGCGACGAAGGCCTGCGCGGCGCCCTGGCTACCCGGCTGGCGGGCAGCGCCGACCTCTTCGGCACGGGCGATCGTCTGCTGCGCACCAGCGTCAACTTCATCACCGCCCACGATGGCTTCACCCTGGCCGATCTGGTCAGCTACGCCGAGAAGCACAACGAGGCCAATGGCGAAGGCAATCGCGACGGCACCACCGACAACAAGAGCTGGAATAACGGCGTGGAAGGGCCGAGCGATGATCCGGCCGTGCAGGAGGCCCGCGCCGCCGACCAGCGCGCCCTGCTGGCGACCCTGATCCTCGCCGGTGGCGAACCCATGCTCACGGCCGGTGACGAATTCGGCCGTACCCAACAGGGCAACAACAATGCCTATGTGCAGGACAACGAACTCTCCTGGCTGGATTGGCAGCAGGCTGCCAGCCCCGCCGGGCAACGGCAGAGCGCCTTCGTCGGGCGGCTCATGGCCCTGCGTCAGGGGCTTCCGGCCCTGCATGCGCAACGACTGCTGGGGCGGCCCGATGCCAATGGCTGGGTCAGGATCGAGTGGCTCGACGCCGATGCTACGGCGATGGACGAAGGACGCTGGCAGGCGCCTGGCAGCCTGCCGCTGAGTCTCACCTTCGAACCCCTCGATGGCGAAGACCAGGCCCAGGGCGCGCGAATCTGGCTGGCCTTCCAGCCACGGCGCGAGCAAATCGAGCTGCGTCTGCCGCCGTCACGTGACGGACATCACTGGGTGATACAGCTGGACAGCAGCCAGCCTGAACTGGAACCGGAAGGGGTAGTCTATCCCAGCGCCGAAAATCTCCGTGTGGGCCGAGGCGTACTGCTGGCCGTGGAGACTCCGGACGCGCCCTGACGCCTGCCGTCGCCAACGGTGATAATGGCAACGCCCGTTTCGGGCAGGCGTTGCTGTGCATCGTGTCCCGACCTGGCTGGTCTGTCCGCTCTGCTTGAGACGGAGCTTGAGCTTTGGCGCTACACTCGCGCCCATCATTACAAGGAGTCGCTCTGATGAACCGCATATCCCTCAGTCGTTACCTCATCGAACAGACCCGCAGCCACAAGACGCCTGCGGACCTGCGCTTCCTCATCGAGGTGGTGGCACGGGCCTGCAAGCGCATCAGCTACGAGGTGTCCAAGGGAGCGCTGGGCGGCGTACTCGGCAGCATGGGCACCGAGAACGTCCAGGGCGAGGTGCAGAAGAAGCTGGACGTGCTGTCCAACGAAATCCTGCTGGAAGCCAACGAGTGGGGCGGTACCCTGGCCGGCATGGCCTCCGAGGAGATGGACCAGGTCCATCAGATCCCCGGCCACTACCCCAAGGGCGCCTACCTGCTGATGTTCGACCCGCTGGACGGCTCGTCCAACATCGACGTCAACGTCTCCGTCGGCACCATCTTCTCCATCCTGCGCAAGGACTTCGTCAGCAGCACCACCGGTGACGTGACCGAAGAAGCCTTCATGCAGAAGGGCACCGAGCAGGTCGCCGCCGGCTACGCCATCTACGGTCCCCAGACCATGCTGGTGCTGACCCTGGGCGACGGCGTCAAGGGCTTCACCCTGGATCGCGAGCTGGGCAGCTTCGTGCTCACCCACGAAGACATCTCCATCCCGGAAAGCACCGCCGAATTCGCCATCAACATGTCCAACCAGCGCCACTGGGATGCCCCGGTCAAGCGCTACGTCGACGAGATGCTGGCCGGTAAGGAAGGCCCGCTGGGCAAGGATTACAACATGCGCTGGATCGCCTCCATGGTGGCCGACGTCCATCGCATCCTCACCCGCGGTGGCATCTTCATGTACCCCCGCGATGCCCGTGAGCCCGAAAAGCCCGGCAAGCTGCGCCTGATGTACGAGGCCAACCCCATGGCCATGCTCGTCGAGCAGGCCGGTGGTGCCGCCACCAACGGTCACCAGCGCATCCTCGACGTCCAGCCGGATGCCCTGCACCAGCGGGTCGCGGTGTTCCTGGGCTCCAAGGAAGAAGTCCTGCGCGTGACCGAGTACCACCGTCAGCGTTGATGCTTCTGCCGGACCGCCTGCAACGGGCGGTCCGGTCGCTCCCCTCCGCATGCCGTTCAGCTCCGATTCAGTACCGTTAATCCGCCGATAACCTGCGTCTAGCGAAGATGGCGGCACAGCCGGTCGGGCTGTATCTGAAATGCGTGAGGAGCTAGTTAGATGAATGCCCTGAAATCCCGTGTCGTCCTCTTCGGTCTGCTGGCGGTGGCCAGCCACTCGGTCTTCGCTGCTGATACGCAGAACTTTGCCGGCCTCACCTACGGCAGGAGCTACGACAACTTCAACAACAGTCACGCGCTCAATAGCAACCTGAATAGCCCCGACACCGACGGTGCCATCGACGGCAACAACACCTGGGGTCTGCGCCTCGGTCAGCAGAACGATGCCGGTCGCTACTACGCCACCCTCGATCAGGTCAGCGGCAGCAGCGATGGCATCAAGCTGCGCCAGCAAGACCTCACCGGCAGCTACGACGCCTTCTACCCGCTGAGCAATAGCACCAAGCTGTTCGGCGGCGGCACCCTGGGTCTGACGCGGGTCACCCAGGATGGCTCCAGCTACAGCCACAACGGCGATACCGGCTACCTGGCCGGCGTGCAGGCGGGCATCCTGCAGCAGGTCAACGACCGCACCTCGCTGGAAGCCGGCTATCGCTACCTGCGCAGCAACGCCAAGCCGGACATCGACGAAGACGGCACCAAGCTCGGCTCGACCCAACTCGACAGCACCAAGGAAATCTACCTGGGCATGAACGTCTATTTCTGAGGATTACCGGGGCGGTGCGAGCCGCCCCACTTGCTAGCTGTAGGGATCGAGACCGGAAAAGCCCGCCACCAGGGCGACGGCGAGCACGCCCAGGGCGATCTCCATGGCGGTGGCCCGCCGCAGCCACAGCAGCGCACCGGGTCCCTGAGCCAGTCGCGGCACCAGCACATAGCGATTGAGCAGCGCCAGCCCGACCATCCCCGCCACCACCAGCACCTTGCCCAGCAGCAGCCCCGAGTAGGGCGTCAGTTGGAAGAGTCCTGCAGGCCCCAGAATCAACAGGGTGTTGAGCGCGCCACTGAGCAGCGCCAGCGCCACGCACACCTGACCCGGCAACGAATAACCGCGCAACAGCTCGCGGACCTCGGCCTTCAGCGTCGCCGGTGGCCGCTGCAGACAGAGCAGCACGCCGGGCAGACTGCCCAGCCAGAGACCGGCGCTCAGCAGGTGCAGCCCTTGATTCAGCTGGTGCGCGATACCCAGGGCGCCCCCCGTTGCCGCCGCATGGCCGCCCAGCGCCAGGCTGGCCAGCAGCGTGCCACTCAGGCCCCAGAGCACGCTAGTGCCTCCTTTCAAGGGTCCGCCCAGCAGCCACAGTGCCACCAGCGCACCCAGGGGTAGTTGCCAGCGCCAGGCCTGTCCCGCGTCGGTGGCCAGGAAGAGTCGCCAGACCGCCAGGTTGAAGGCGTCCGTCCAGCCATCGCCCACCAGCGCAGCCTGCACCGGCAACTGCGCGACGACGCCGGGCAGCAGGAGGGCACCCAACGCCCGCGCGCTCCCTCGCGCCCGCTCCAGCAGCCAGGCGCGCAGCCCGGGCCGAGCCAGCCAGAGCGCGAGCGCCAGGTAACCCCAGGTCAGCAGCAGCGGCAGCAGGAGCAGGGCGCGGGTGAGCGGACGCCAGGCCTCGGGCGTCGCCAGTCCGACCTCCAACACGGGAAGGCTTATTGGACGGTGAAGCGGTAGTCGCCCTGGGTCTTGTGTCCATCCTTGGCCAGTACCCGCCACTTCACCTGATAACGGCCCGCCGGCAGCGGCGCTTCCAGCGGGACTTCCAGGGTCCGGGCATCGGTACCGGAAATGACCTTGCCGGTGGTGATCGCCGTGCTGGCCTGGCCATCCAGACGCTGCAACTGCACCTGGCTCAGTGACGCCTCGATACCTTCGGAAAAGGTCAGGCTCAGCTGCTTCGGTGCCTGGCTGCTGGTGCTGTCGGGCGCCGGCTCGGCGCTCTTGAGATGACCATGGGCCAGCGCCAGGCCCGGTAACAGCAGGCAGGCCAGGGCGAGCGAACGGGCGCGAGACAGGACGGCAGGCATGAGCTTCTCCAGCGGCAGGGTAAAACCGCCAGCTTAGCAGTCCGTGCGGGTCTCGTCCCTGGCCTGTTCCGCCGCCCGTGCCGCGCACTCCACGAAGATTCGCGCGGTGCAGGTCCGACACACCTCCGGGTCCAGCCGCGGATAGATGCTGCGCAGGGCCTGGTCCTTGGACGAAAACACGTGTCCTTCGCCCAGTTCCTTGAGGAAGCCGGTCTTGGCGAACAATTGCAGCACCGGGGTGCGCGGTCGATGGAAATACAGATCACCGCCCAGGCCCCGTCGCTCGCGCCATTCGCGACGCCAGAGATCGTTACCCGCCAGATCGATGAAATTCATGCTCTTGGTCATGAACAGCGCATGCTTCTGACCCGGCTGGGTACGGCGAAAGCCATCCAGTTGATCGGTGACATGCTGGACGGCGCCGAAGAACACCGAGCCCTCCACGCGCACCAGCTTGAGCTGTGGGCATTCCTGCGCCCGATGGCCCAATTCGTCCAGCGGGGTGAAGCGGCGTTCAGGGGTGCTCGCATCCGGTACCAGCGGGCGGATCGCCGGATGGGAGGTGCGATAGAGGTAGGCCACCAGGGACACCAGGGTGCCCAGCAGTACGGCGCGGTCCAGCGGGATGGTCAGCGTCGCCAGGAAGGTCACGCCGGCGACCAGCGCCTCGGTACGGCTGACCTGCAGCACCTCGCGCCAGCGTCCCAGGTCCAGCAGACCTCGTGCCACCAGCAACAGGGTGGCGGAGATCGCCGCCAGCGGAATGGTGGCGATCAGGGCGCCCCCGAAGGCCACCAGGGCCACGACCAGCAACGCCGCGAATACCGCCGCCAGCGGCGTACGGGCACCCGCCTCCAGATTGGGCATGGAGCGATTCAGCGAGCCGCAGGAGACATAGGCCGAGAAGCAGCCGCCGGCCAGGTTTGCCAGCCCCTGGCCGATGAATTCGCGATTGATGTCCAGCCGCTGGCCGGAACGTTGGGCGACTGCCTTGGCGATGGACAGCGACTGTCCCAGCGCCACCAGCGTCAGGGCCACGGCGATCCCGGAGAGATTGCCCAGGTCCGTCAGGGTGACGTCGGGCAGGTGAAAGGGCGGCAACGCCGAAGGAATGCGGCCGACCGTGGCGATGCCCTGGGCCGCACCGGGCAGGCTGCGTTCCAGCACCCAGGCGCAGAGGCAACCGGCCAGCAGGCCCAGCAGCATGTTCGGCCAGCGCGGCCGCAGCCGACGCAGCAGCAGGGTGGCGGCCAGGGTCACCACGCCGATCGCCAGCGACGGCCAGTGGATCGCCAGGGGATGGGCGAGCAGGTAGCCCAGCACGCCGAACGCCGAGGTACCCAGGGGCGGCGACAGGCCGAACAGATCCTTGAGCGAATAGAGTCCGATGAGTACGGCGGCGCCGCTCATGAAACCGAGCAGCACCGAGGGCGAGATGAAGTTGGCCACCGCGCCGAGCCGGAGCGCCCCCACCATCAGTTGCAGCAGGCCGACCAGCAGCGTCACCGCCAGGGCCAGGTCGATATAGGGGCTGGAGCCGGCCAACGCCAAGGGCGACAGTGCCGCCAGCAAGGCCAGGGAATTGGCGTTGGTCGGTCCGGTCACCACATGCCGGCTGGAGCCCGCCAGGGCCGCGACGATGCAGGGTACCACCGCCCCGTAGACCCCATATTGCGGCGGCAATCCGGCCAGGGTAGCGAAGGCCACGCCCTGGGGTAGTGCCAGCACCGCGCCCAGCAGGCCTGCGCCGAGGTCCGCCCTCAGACTGGTGCGGTCCACCTCGCGGAGCCAGGGCAGCAGGGTGGAAAGGGCGGGCATGGGGCGCTCCTGGAAAAGGGGTCGCCCACTCTACCGACTCCGGCTGTCAGCAGGCTACCGATGTCCCGCCTTCCATGATCGTCCTCGCGACAGGGCTAGGGCGACTCCTGGTCCTTGGCCCTGTGTTCATTTCTTCGCCAGTCGCCGGCGAAGCGGTCTGGATGGCGTTCTCGTGACTTCATGCACGGGTTATCCACATCCCTGTGCACGCGCCCTGTGGGTAACCCGAGCGGTCAGCCGTCGTGGCTGTTGGCGGCGATGCGATGGATCGACAGATCGGCGCCCTGGTATTCCTCTTCCTGACTCAGGCGCAGCCCCAGCAGCGCCTTGAGCAGACCGTACACCGCCAGCCCGCCGACCAGCGCGATGGCGATGCCCAGCGCCGTCCCGGCCAGCTGTGCCATGAGACTCACGCCGCCCAGTCCGCCGAGCGCCGTCTGACCGAACAGACCGCAAGCGATACCACCCCAGGCACCGCAGAGTCCGTGCAGCGGCCATACGCCCAGGACGTCATCCAGCTTCCAGCGCGTCTGCACGGCGGTGAAGGCCCAGACGAACAGGGCGCCTGCCACCAGCCCCGTGACCAGCGCGGCGATGGGATGCATCAAGTCGGAGCCGGCACAGACGGCGACCAACCCAGCCAAGGGGCCGTTGTGCAAGAAGCCCGGGTCGTTGCGTCCCAGCAGCAGGGCAGCGGCTGTCCCCCCGACCATGGCCATCAGCGAATTCAGCGCCACCAGGCCGCTGACGCCCGCCAAGCTCTGGGCGCTCATCACGTTGAAGCCGAACCAGCCGACGATCAGGATCCAGGAACCCAGCGCCAGGAAGGGAATGTTCGACGGCGGAAAGGCCACCAGGCGACCCTCCCGATAACGACCCTGCCGCGGGCCCAGCAGCATCACCGCGGCCAGCGCCAGCCAGCCGCCCACCGCATGGACCACCACCGAGCCGGCGAAGTCGTGGAAGCGCGCCCCGAACAATGCCTCGAAGCCATCCTGCAGGCCCAGGTTGTTGTTCCACATCAGGCCCTCGAAGCTGGGATAGACGAAGGCCACGATCAACGCGGTGGCGCACAGTTGCGGGACGAAGCGGGCGCGCTCGGCGATCCCCCCGGAGATGATCGCCGGAATGGCTGCGGCGAAGGTCGCCAGGAAAAAGAACTTCACCAGTCCATAGGCACTGTCGGCGGTCAGTACCTGGGCCGGGGCGAAGAAGGTCACGCCATAGGCGATCCAGTACCCGACGAAGAAGTACACCAGGGTCGAGATGGCGAAATCGGCGAGAATCTTGGACAGGGCATTCACTTGATTCTTGTGCCTGACCGTACCCGCTTCGAGAAAGGCGAAGCCGGCGTGCATGGCCAGCACCATCACGGCGCCGAGCAGCAGGAATAGGGTATTGGCACTGTGGACCAGGGTGGCCACGGCGGAAGGCAGTTCGTTCATCAAGGCAGTCGTCTGAAAGAGTTGCACCAAAAACATGCCTTTCGGCTGCTTTTTGATCGCTTTTGGTGCGATACGCAGCTCTTTGGCAGGTTCAGTCTTGCCGCCAGACGAAACACAGGGCCGGGCTAGCGCAGCATTGCGCCAAGGCGGTGCGAGTCGTGAGGGCGTGCACCGCTAAAAAGCAAAGGTCGTGCCGCTAAATGGCGCGCAAAACGATACGACCGCTGCTGACATTGGCCAGTAGCGTCGCCAGCTCATCCCGGCGCTGTGGCTCCACGGCGATCTGCAGTGCGACTTCCAGCGCCTGGTAGTCTTCAGCAAGCACCACGACATCCAACGTCATCAATCGCGCCTTGATCAGTGGCCATTCCGCATAGGTGCAGGAGAAACCAAGGCTCTCACGCACCACCAGGGGTTGCTTGTCCGCCTGCTGCAGACAACGGGCAGCGCAACCGCCATAGGCCCGCACCAATCCACCCGTTCCCAGCTTGATCCCGCCGTACCAGCGGATGACCACCACGACGACCTGATCGCACTCCTGCCCCTCGATGGCCGCCAGGATCGGCCTGCCTGCGGTGCCGCCAGGCTCGCCGTCATCGTTGAAGCGGTATTGATTACCGAGCTTCCAGGCCCAGCAATTGTGCGTCGCGGTGGGCACGCTCACCCGTTCGAGGAAGGCCATGGCGGCTTCCACGCTGGTGACCGGAGCGGCGAGCGCGAGGAAACGACTCTTGCGCACCTCTTCTTCGCAGGAGGCTTCGCTACTGAGGGTGAAGGTCATGGGGTTGCGGCTGTCTTGAGGCCGAGACCCTTGAGGATGACATGGGTGAGCGTTTGCGCCGCTTCCTCGAAATCCTGGCGGGTCAACCGGGTACGGCCCGTCACCCGACAGATCTGGCTGGCGAAGTCGGCATAGTGCTGGGTGCTGCTCCACAGCAGGAAGATGAGATGGACCGGGTCCACCGGGTCCATCTTCCCCGCGGCGATCCAGGCGTCGAACACCGCGGCCCGGCTGCGAAACCAGGTCTGATAGTCCTGGTTGAAGTATTCATACAGGCAGGTGCCGCCACCGATGATCTCCATGGCGAAGATCCGCGAGGCCAGCGGCTGGCGCCGGGAGAATTCCAGCTTGGCGCGGATATAGCGGGCCAGCGCCTCGGCCGGGTCGTCATCCACGGTCAGGTGGTTAAAGGTGCTGTCCCACAACTCGAGGATGTTGCCCAGCACCGCCATGTAGAGGCCGAGCTTGTTGTTGAAATAGTAGTGGAGGTTGGCCTTGGGCAGCCCAACGCGCTGGGCGATGGTATTCATGCTGGTGCCCTTGAAACCGTGGCGGGCGAATTCCTCCTCCGCCGCGATCAGGATCGACTCCTCATTCTTCTGCCGAATCCGTCCGGCTGGCTTGTCCTGGCCGGCATGGTGCGCGGGTACGAGTAGGGTCATGACAACTGCAGGGTCCGAAGGCGAGGTTGGCATCAATAGCGCACCCCCCGCCTCGGACACAAGCCTCGACTCAAGGGTGTGGCGCCGGCGTGCTGCATTCTGTCGCCTGAGCGGTTCGCTCCTCGGGTAGCAACAGGTTGAGCAGGATAGCGGTGATACCGCCGCTGGTGATCGCGGTATCGAAGAGATTCTTCACCAGGGGTGGCAACTGATCCAACAACATCGGCTGACTGGCAATGCCCAGCCCCACGCCCAGCGAGGTGGCGATGATCAGCAGGTTGCGGCGATCCAGGCGGCATTGCGCCAATAGGCGGATACCCGCTGCCGCCACACTGCCGAACAGCACCAGGGTGGCGCCACCCAATACCGGCTTGGGGATCTGCTGCAGGATGGCGCCCAGCACCGGGAACAGCCCCAATAGCAGCAGGATGCCGCCGATCCAATAGCCCACGTAGCGGCTGGCCACGCCGGTCAGTTGGATCACCCCGTTGTTCTGCGCGAAGGTAGTGCTGGGAAAGGTATTGAAAGTCGCCGCCAACAGACAGGCGACACCATCACCCAATACCCCACCCCGGAGGCGCCTTATATAGGCCGGTCCCTCGATGGGCTGCCGCGAGATCAGGCAGTTGGCGGTCAGGTCGCCGGTGGTTTCTATGGTGCTGATCACATAGATCAACGCCACGGGCAGAAAGGCCGACCAGTCGAAGGCGAAACCGAAGTGGAAGGGGAGGGGGACGCTAACCAAAGGTAGTGATGGCAAGGGCTGTGGCTTCAGCAGGCCGCAGGCCCAGGCAGCCAGTGACCCTACCAACAGACCGATCACCACCGCCGATAGCCGTAGCCAGGGCCGCCGCGACAGATTCAGGGCGATGATGATGACCAAGACCAGGCCACCCAGTGCCAGATTGGCCGGTGCGCCGAAGTTCGTCGCCTTGGCGCCACCACCGAGGTCGGTGATGCCCACCCTGATCAGGCTGACACCGATCAGCGTGATCACGATGCCCGTCACCAGTGGCGTGATCACCCGACGCAACAGCCCCAGGCAGCGACTCAGGCCGATCTGGACGAAGGCGCCGAAGAAGCACACCCCGAAGATCATCGCCAGAATGTCCTCCGGCGTGCCACCGCGCTGCTTGACCAGCATCCCCGCCGCCAGCACGGCTGACAGGAAGGCGAAGCTGGTGCCCTGCAGGCAAATCATGCCTGCCCCCAGGCCGCCAGCCCCCCGGGCCTGCAAGAAGGTGCCGACGCCCGACACCATTAGGCCCATGCTGATCAGATAGGGCAGGTGCTCATGCAGGCCCAGCACGCCAGCGATGATCAGCGGTGGCGTGATGATGCCGACGAAGCTTGCCAGCACGTGCTGCAGAGCGGCGCAAAAGGCGGCAAGAGGCGCTGGGCGCTCTTCCAGGCCATAGAGAAGATCGTCCTGAAGGGGAGTGGTCATGAGTGGTTCCTCGCATCGGCTCTGCCGACATGAACGACAGCTCCAGGGCCGCAGGCGGCCCTGGACGATTTAGAATTGATACTTCACCAAAAAGCTGAAGACACTCTGGTCGGTACGGAAACCCTTGCTGTCCTTGATGCCGTACTTATCTGACCAGTAGTCGTACTCGGTACCCACATAAAGATGCTTGGCGTCGTAGCCCAGGGCCTTGCCCAGGTCGTACTTGATCTGCGGATTGAAGTGCAGGTTGGCGTGATAGCTGCCCTTGTTGTTCATCACCCAATCCATATAGCCATCGATGAGCAGATCCGAATTGCCCAGGGGCAGGGTGTAGGCCCATGCCGGCGTCAGCTGCCAGGCACCCGAGGGGGCACTGCCGCCATCGGGTTTGCGGTAGTAGAGATTCAAGCGGAAATAGTTGAAGCCTGGCACCTTGAGATCGAAGCCTGGGCCGATCAGGTAGTTGCGCTGATCATTACCAGCCCCCCTGCCATCGTTCTGGTTGTATTCCAGAGTCGTGGCCAGCAGGACATCGCTGACGGGACCGAAGGAGAGATCCTTGCCGGAAAGTTTGCCAAACGACAGCCGTGGGCTGACTTCGCCATAGAAGCCCTGGTGCCCATCGCTGGGATTGCTCGCCCCGTTGAACCAGATGCTATCGACGAACAGGAAGAGATCGCCCCAGGTCCAGGAGCTGGCATGTTCGAAGGTGACCGTCTGCTGGATGCGCGGATCGACCCGGAAATCCTTGCCATATAGATAGGTGAGGCTTTCGCCATGCCACAGCAGCGGACTGTCGGCGGCGTTGGCCGCGCCAGCGGCCATCAGACTGCTCGTCAGTAACGTGGCGATAACGATTTTTTGCATTTCGGCTCCCCAGAAGACTCTCTCATTGTGAGTTCCTGTCCTTGTGGTCAGGTCTCGCCGTGGTTAGCAAGATCGAAGCCAATAGTTCTTAATTTTAATAATTTTATTTATTTCAATAACTTAGGATATGTTTTGGATGATTTTTGCTAGTCGACTGGCTCTTGAACCTGACCACTCGCTCAGTTTTTGTGCGTGACCGGCGCTCGTTCGGGCTGTGTGCTTCGAAAGAGAGCGCGATTCCGGCTGGCCGGTGATAAGGTTCGTAACGACCTGGAGGAGACCGTCATGAAGTGGCTTGCTGGTGTTTTCGCGACCCTGCTCTGTAGCGCCTCTGTATTTGCCCAGGTCCCCCAGGGCGGTACAGGGCAACCGGGCATCCTCATGGTGACCCGCGGCGATGCCTATTCAGGCTCGGGCTGCGATATCGGCTTGATAATCCAGGGACGCCTGGCCACTACCCTCATGGCCGGCCAGAGTGCTTCCTTCAATCTCCCGCCTGGCGAAGTCTCGGTGAGTCTTACCTCTTCCGGTCCCGGCGCCTGTGCTGCCCCCATGGCCAGCAGCGTCTCCCAGTCCATCCTGCTAGCACCGGGCGAGATCAAGCAGTACCGGATCATCGCGACCGAGGCGGGCTATCGCCTGGCGCCTACCCCTCTTTATTGAAGATTCTTGAAATAACCTGTTGACCTGCTCCGAAACTCCCCTATAATGCGCCCCACTTCCGGCGCAGACGCTGAAGGGGCTTGAAAATCAAGCACTTAGATCTGAGCCGGGCGAGGGGTCTACAGAGTCCTCGCCATTGAGTCTTCACCTCAGGGTGCTGACGAAATGAAGGGGAGGGGTTGACAGCGTCTTGGGGTGCTGTAGGATTCGCCTCCCGCTGCCGCGATCGGTTGATCTGGTCACGGTGGTGCAAGTGGTTGAGTTGAAACGAAAAAGTTCAAATCAACGCTTGACAGGATGTGAGGCTAGCGTAGAATGCGCGCCTCGGTTGACGACACGGTCGCAACCAACTGCTCTTTAACAAGTTGAATCAAGCAATTCGTGTGGGTGCTTGTGAGATAAGTCTGATGTCGCAAGATTATCAGCAACACAAGTAACTCGTGAATTCATGAGTTTTTTGCGATTGCTGAGCCAAGTTTAGGGTTTTCTCAAAACCCGATCAGTCTACTTAACTGAAGAGTTTGATCATGGCTCAGATTGAACGCTGGCGGCAGGCCTAACACATGCAAGTCGAGCGGATGAGAGGAGCTTGCTCCTCGATTCAGCGGCGGACGGGTGAGTAATGCCTAGGAATCTGCCCAGTAGTGGGGGACAACGTTTCGAAAGGAACGCTAATACCGCATACGTCCTACGGGAGAAAGTGGGGGATCTTCGGACCTCACGCTATTGGATGAGCCTAGGTCGGATTAGCTAGTTGGTGGGGTAAAGGCCTACCAAGGCGACGATCCGTAACTGGTCTGAGAGGATGATCAGTCACACTGGAACTGAGACACGGTCCAGACTCCTACGGGAGGCAGCAGTGGGGAATATTGGACAATGGGCGAAAGCCTGATCCAGCCATGCCGCGTGTGTGAAGAAGGCCCTCGGGTCGTAAAGCACTTTAAGTTGGGAGGAAGGGCTTACAGCGAATACCTGTGAGTTTTGACGTTACCAACAGAATAAGCACCGGCTAACTTCGTGCCAGCAGCCGCGGTAATACGAAGGGTGCAAGCGTTAATCGGAATTACTGGGCGTAAAGCGCGCGTAGGTGGCTTGATAAGTTGGATGTGAAATCCCCGGGCTCAACCTGGGAACTGCATCCAAAACTGTCTGGCTAGAGTGCGGTAGAGGGTAGTGGAATTTCCAGTGTAGCGGTGAAATGCGTAGATATTGGAAGGAACACCAGTGGCGAAGGCGACTACCTGGACTGACACTGACACTGAGGTGCGAAAGCGTGGGGAGCAAACAGGATTAGATACCCTGGTAGTCCACGCCGTAAACGATGTCAACTAGCCGTTGGGATCCTTGAGATCTTAGTGGCGCAGCTAACGCATTAAGTTGACCGCCTGGGGAGTACGGCCGCAAGGTTAAAACTCAAATGAATTGACGGGGGCCCGCACAAGCGGTGGAGCATGTGGTTTAATTCGAAGCAACGCGAAGAACCTTACCTGGCCTTGACATGCTGAGAACTTTCCAGAGATGGATTGGTGCCTTCGGGAACTCAGACACAGGTGCTGCATGGCTGTCGTCAGCTCGTGTCGTGAGATGTTGGGTTAAGTCCCGTAACGAGCGCAACCCTTGTCCTTAGTTACCAGCACATTATGGTGGGCACTCTAAGGAGACTGCCGGTGACAAACCGGAGGAAGGTGGGGATGACGTCAAGTCATCATGGCCCTTACGGCCAGGGCTACACACGTGCTACAATGGTCGGTACAAAGGGTTGCCAAGCCGCGAGGTGGAGCTAATCCCATAAAACCGATCGTAGTCCGGATCGCAGTCTGCAACTCGACTGCGTGAAGTCGGAATCGCTAGTAATCGTGAATCAGAACGTCACGGTGAATACGTTCCCGGGCCTTGTACACACCGCCCGTCACACCATGGGAGTGGGTTGCTCCAGAAGTAGCTAGTCTAACCTTCGGGAGGACGGTTACCACGGAGTGATTCATGACTGGGGTGAAGTCGTAACAAGGTAGCCGTAGGGGAACCTGCGGCTGGATCACCTCCTTAATCGAAGATGTCAGCTTGCTGACAAGCTCCCACACGAATTGCTTGATTCACTGATAGAAGAGCAATTGAGTTAGATAGACTCAAGGTAAGACGATTGGGTCTGTAGCTCAGTTGGTTAGAGCGCACCCCTGATAAGGGTGAGGTCGGCAGTTCGAATCTGCCCAGACCCACCAATCGATGGGGCCATAGCTCAGCTGGGAGAGCGCCTGCTTTGCACGCAGGAGGTCAGGAGTTCGATCCTCCTTGGCTCCACCATTTCCTTGGTGGCCCATGCGCGTCACTGCCAGTCACCTGACTAACACAATTGCTTGAAAGCTCAGACATGAGCGTTTGATGCACCGCTTGGTGCTGCCCAAACTCTGATGTCTGGTCTTTGATCAGAACTGTTCTTTAAAAAATTGGGAAAGTGATAGAAGTAGACTGCATTGATTGTTTTCACTGGCAATCGATGTCGTCAAGGTAAAATCTTGCGAACTCAAGCGCAAGTTTTCGGCGAAATGTCGTCTTCACTCATCTAACGCCTGCAGATCGGTAGCATCCTTGGATGCCAGCGAGATTGCTTGGGGTTATATGGTCAAGTGAAGAAGCGCATACGGTGGATGCCTTGGCAGTCAGAGGCGATGAAAGACGTGATAGCCTGCGATAAGCTTCGGTGAGGTGGCAAATGACCTGTGACCCGGAGATCTCTGAATGGGGGAACCCACCTAGGATAACCTAGGTATCTTAACCTGAATCCATAGGGTTAAGAGGCGAACCAGGGGAACTGAAACATCTAAGTACCCTGAGGAATAGAAATCAACCGAGATTCCCTTAGTAGTGGCGAGCGAACGGGGACCAGCCCTTAAGTTGATTTGAGAGTAGCGGAACGCTCTGGAAAGTGCGGCCATAGTGGGTGATAGCCCTGTACGCGAAACGCTCTTATCAATGAAATCGAGTAGGACGGGGCACGAGAAACCCTGTCTGAATATGGGGGGACCATCCTCCAAGGCTAAATACTCCTGACTGACCGATAGTGAACCAGTACCGTGAGGGAAAGGCGAAAAGAACCCCGGAGAGGGGAGTGAAATAGAACCTGAAACCGTATGCGTACAAGCAGTGGGAGCCTACTTTGTTAGGTGACTGCGTACCTTTTGTATAATGGGTCAGCGACTTATTTTCAGTGGCGAGCTTAACCGAATAGGGGAGGCGTAGCGAAAGCGAGTCTTAATAGGGCGTCTAGTCGCTGGGAATAGACCCGAAACCGGGCGATCTATCCATGAGCAGGTTGAAGGTTAGGTAACACTGACTGGAGGACCGAACCCACTCCCGTTGAAAAGGTAGGGGATGACTTGTGGATCGGAGTGAAAGGCTAATCAAGCTCGGAGATAGCTGGTTCTCCTCGAAAGCTATTTAGGTAGCGCCTCATGTATCACTCTGGGGGGTAGAGCACTGTTTCGGCTAGGGGGTCATCCCGACTTACCAAACCGATGCAAACTCCGAATACCCAGAAGTGCCGAGCATGGGAGACACACGGCGGGTGCTAACGTCCGTCGTGAAAAGGGAAACAACCCAGACCGTCAGCTAAGGTCCCAAAGTCCTGGTTAAGTGGTAAACGATGTGGGAAGGCTTAGACAGCTAGGAGGTTGGCTTAGAAGCAGCCACCCTTTAAAGAAAGCGTAATAGCTCACTAGTCGAGTCGGCCTGCGCGGAAGATGTAACGGGGCTCAAACCAGGCACCGAAGCTACGGGTATCACCTCTGGTGATGCGGTAGAGGAGCGTTCTGTAAGCCTGTGAAGGTGAGTTGAGAAGCTTGCTGGAGGTATCAGAAGTGCGAATGCTGACATGAGTAACGACAATGCGAGTGAAAAACTCGCACGCCGAAAGACCAAGGGTTCCTGCGCAACGTTAATCGACGCAGGGTGAGTCGGTCCCTAAGGCGAGGCTGAAAGGCGTAGTCGATGGGAAACGGGTTAATATTCCCGTACTTCTAGTTACTGCGATGGGGGGACGGAGAAGGCTAGGCCAGCTTGGCGTTGGTTGTCCAAGTTTAAGGTGGTAGGCTGATCGTTTAGGTAAATCCGGACGGTCAAGGCCGAGAGCTGATGACGACCCTTCTTTTAGAAGGGGAAGTGGTTGATGCCATGCTTCCAGGAAAAGCCTCTAAGCTTCAGGTAACTAGGAACCGTACCCCAAACCGACACAGGTGGTCGGGTAGAGAATACCAAGGCGCTTGAGAGAACTCGGGTGAAGGAACTAGGCAAAATGGCACCGTAACTTCGGGAGAAGGTGCGCCGGTGAGGGTGAAGGGTTTACCCCGTAAGCTCATGCCGGTCGAAGATACCAGGCCGCTGCGACTGTTTATTAAAAACACAGCACTCTGCAAACACGAAAGTGGACGTATAGGGTGTGACGCCTGCCCGGTGCCGGAAGGTTAATTGATGGGGTTAGCGCAAGCGAAGCTCTTGATCGAAGCCCCGGTAAACGGCGGCCGTAACTATAACGGTCCTAAGGTAGCGAAATTCCTTGTCGGGTAAGTTCCGACCTGCACGAATGGCGTAACGATGGCGGCGCTGTCTCCACCCGAGACTCAGTGAAATTGAAATCGCTGTGAAGATGCAGTGTATCCGCGGCTAGACGGAAAGACCCCGTGAACCTTTACTGTAGCTTTGCACTGGACTTTGAGCTTGCTTGTGTAGGATAGGTGGGAGGCTTTGAAGTGGGGACGCCAGTTCCCATGGAGCCATCCTTGAAATACCACCCTGGCAACCTTGAGGTTCTAACTCTGGTCCGTCATCCGGATCGAGGACAGTGTATGGTGGGCAGTTTGACTGGGGCGGTCTCCTCCTAAAGAGTAACGGAGGAGTACGAAGGTGCGCTCAGACCGGTCGGAAATCGGTCGCAGAGTATAAAGGCAAAAGCGCGCTTGACTGCGAGACAGACACGTCGAGCAGGTACGAAAGTAGGTCTTAGTGATCCGGTGGTTCTGTATGGAAGGGCCATCGCTCAACGGATAAAAGGTACTCCGGGGATAACAGGCTGATACCGCCCAAGAGTTCATATCGACGGCGGTGTTTGGCACCTCGATGTCGGCTCATCACATCCTGGGGCTGAAGCCGGTCCCAAGGGTATGGCTGTTCGCCATTTAAAGTGGTACGCGAGCTGGGTTTAGAACGTCGTGAGACAGTTCGGTCCCTATCTGCCGTGGACGTTTGAGATTTGAGAGGGGCTGCTCCTAGTACGAGAGGACCGGAGTGGACGAACCTCTGGTGTTCCGGTTGTCACGCCAGTGGCATTGCCGGGTAGCTATGTTCGGAAGAGATAACCGCTGAAAGCATCTAAGCGGGAAACTTGCCTCAAGATGAGATCTCACTGGAGCCTTGAGCTTCCTGAAGGGCCGTCGAAGACTACGACGTTGATAGGTCGGGTGTGTAAGCGCTGTGAGGCGTTGAGCTAACCGATACTAATTGCCCGTGAGGCTTGACCATATAACACCCAAACAATCTGACCGTGTGTCAGAGCGTGAGGAAGACGACGCCGAAAACGACGCGTGGGTTCGCAAGACCCAAGACGACACGTTTACTTCTGTCACCGACCCAATTGGGCCAACCAGGCAGCGTCATCGCCTGGCCAGCCAACCGAATTGCTTGACGAACATAGAGCATTGGAACCACCTGATCCCTTCCCGAACTCAGAAGTGAAACGATGCATCGCCGATGGTAGTGTGGGGTTTCCCCATGTGAGAGTAGGTCATCGTCAAGCGCCTAATACCCAGCACCCCCGCTCAGTTCATTCTGGCGGGGGTGTTGTCTTTGGGGCGGGAAAAAGTTTGGCTGGGCCTCGGGGCGCCTAGGCGCTGGGGGCAGAGAATTGGCCAGCGAAAGCCTGGGGCTAAGTCGCTGAGGTTGCCCTCACCCTAGCCCTCTCCCGGGGGAGAGGGGACCAGGAGCGGAGTGGCGGAGAGCTTGGCGCAGAGCCTGCTAGACGGTCACTGGTGGCACTCCGAAAAGAGCAAAATTGCCACAACAGCCCGGCTGCGCCGGGCTGTTGTGGCCATGGCAGTCCGCCGATGCGGCCGCTCTTACTAGGAGGCAAGTCGTAGGAGCGGCCCATGGCCGCGATCAGCTGGATGTTGGGCGTCGTTGCGCTCAACCCAACCTACCACAGCGTTACAAGAGCAAGAAAAAGCCCGGTAGATGCCGGGCTTTTTGCGTTCAGGGTTTGCGGGCTATCAGGGTGGCGCGCAGGGGGGCGGGGAGGCCTTCGACGGTCAGGCGTGGGTCTTCCGCATTCAGGAAGTCCGGCAGCGATTGGAAGCCCATCCATTCGGTGGAGCGCTGTTCGTCTACCGTCGTGGGGGTGAGGTCCACCAGGCGGACGTCGCGGTAACCGGCGCGTTGCAGCCAGAGTTGCAGGGCGGCCGCGGAGGGCAGGAACCAAACGTTGCGCATCTGCGCGTAGCGGTCTTCGGGTACCAGAACGGTGGTGGCATCGCCTTCGACGACCAGGGTTTCCAGGACCAGCTCACCGCCGCTATCGAGGCAGTTCTTGAGGTCCAGCAGATGATCGATGGGTGAGCGGCGGTGATAGAGCACACCCATGGAGAAGACCGTATCGAAGCCGCCTTCCAATGCAGGCAATTCTTCCAGCGTAAGGGGCAGGTGCCAGGTGGGCAGGTCGGGCAGATAGCGGCGCAGGGCCTGGAATTGGCAGTGGAACAGCCAGTTGGGGTCGACGCCGATCACGGTGCTGGCTCCGGCGCCGAGCATGCGCCACTGGTAGTAGCCATTGCCGCTACCGACGTCCAGGACACGCTTACCCTGCAGGTCGAGGTGCGGAGATACCCGATCCCATTTCCAGTCGGAACGCCATTCGGTGTCCAGGTGCAGGTCGAACAGTTGGAAGGGGCCTTTGCGCCAGGGACGCAGTTGCAACAGGGCATCGCGCAGTGCCTGGTATTGCTCGGTGGAAAGACTGCCGTCGAGGCGCAACCTGTCGCGTAATTCAACGTGCTCGACGACGAGGTCGGGCAGGGCATCGAGGCCGGCCTGCCAGCGCTGGAGGTCGCCATGACCTCGAGCGTACTTGGCGGCCAGTACGGCTTCGAGGGCGTGGGACCAACTGGCGAGTGGGGTGTCCGCAAGGGCCTGTTGCAGTTCAGCGATATAAGCAGGCAGGGTCATGGCAGGGCGATCAGGGAGGCGAAGTTCAGGCATTGGAACCAGGGGACGACAGTGGAGAAGCCAGCGGCCTGCAAGCGGGCGCGGTGTTCGTCCAGGGTGTCGGTCAGCATGACATTTTCCAGCGCGGTGCGTTTCTGCGCGATTTCCAGCTCGCTGTAGCCATTGGCGCGTTTGAAGTCCAGGTGCAGGCCGTTGAGCAATTGCTGGGTCTGGTCGTCCGGGAAGCGGATCTTTTCCGATAACAGCAGGGCGCCACCGGAGAGCAGACTGGAACGCAGTCGGCCGAGTAGGGGCAGACGGTGTTCCGGTGCGATGAACTGCAGGGTGAAGTTGAGGGCGATGACCGAGGCCGGCTCGAGCGAAGCTTCGAGGATATCGGCTTCCATGACATCCACCGGCAGCAGCTCCTCATGCATGGAATCCTGGGCACTCAGGTATTCACGACAGCGGGTGACCATGGCCGTGGAGTTGTCGATGGCCACCACGCGGGCACCTTGGACGCGGACGTGGCGTCGCAGGGCTTGGGTGACGGCGCCCAGCGAGCAACCGAGGTCATAGAGGCGGCTGTTGGGCTGGGCGAAACGCGCAGCGATGACGCCGAGGTTTTCGACGATGGTGGGGTAACCCGGCACGGATCTCTTGATCATGTCGGGAAAGACGCGCACCACGTCTTCGTTGAAGGTGAAGTCGGCAGGAGGCTGCGGCGACGCGAACAGGCGGTCGGCTTCGCTCATGGGCGGTACCTGGAAAATCGAAAGGGGGCATTGTACCCCCGGCCGGTGACGCAGGACGCTGCTCTAGCGGATTTCGATGCGGCAGTCGAAGCGCGCCTGGGGCTCGGCCTCGGCATCCCAGGGTTGGCGGGCCTGGAGTTCGAGGTGGGCCGTGCCGGCACTCTGGGCACGGAAGCGCCAGAGAGACTGACCGGCGCTACCGACGCCGCCTTGATCCTGGCGTTGTTCGCGGAAGACTTCCGGACCCAGCTGCTTGAGGTTGTCGCTGCGCTGGAGAATGGTCCAGCGATAGCCGCTGGTGGGATCGCTGGGCAGGGTCAGCGTCAGCTCCTGGCCGGTGTGCATGGCCAGCGGGGTGCATTCGCTGTCGTCGCCAAGGATGAGGTTGCCGCTCGGCTGGGTGCTGCTGCAACCGGCCAGCAACAGGCAGCTCCAGAACAGGTGGCGGGGGGACATGGAAACCTCCGGGGTATGACGGCAAAACGCAGAGCATACCCCAAGAGGCCGGGCGGTCGGCTTTTAGAAGAGCACCTTGGCCACGTCGGCGAAGCGCCGGGCGAAATGAACGGTCAGGCCTTCCTTGAGGTAGGCGGGCAGCTCCTCGAAGTCACCGCGATTGGGCTCCGGCAGGATCAGTTCATTGATCTTCTGGCGCCGCGCGGCGATGACCTTTTCCCGGACCCCACCGATGGGCAGTACCTGGCCGGTGAGGGTCAGCTCGCCGGTCATGGCCACGTTCTTCTTCGGTGCCTGGTTGCGCGCCAGCGACAGCAGGGCGGAGGCCATGGTGATGCCAGCGCTGGGGCCGTCCTTGGGCGTGGCGCCTTCGGGAACGTGCAGGTGCACGAAGGCCTGGTCGAAGAAGTTCGGGTCGCCCTTGAAGTCCTTGAGATGGGCGGTGACGTAGCTGTAGGCGATCTCGGCCGATTCCTTCATGACATCGCCGAGTTGGCCGGTGAGCTTGAAGCCGCGGTTCAGGGTATGGATGCGGGTCGCCTCCACCGGCAGGGTGGCGCCGCCCATGCTGGTCCAGGCCAGGCCGGTGATGATGCCGGCGCCGGAGAGCACCTGCTCCTTGCGGAAGGTGGGCTTGCCCAGGTAGTCCTCGAGATCCGAGGCGCCGATCTTGATCTTGAGTTCTGGCGTCTCGATGAGCTTGACCACGGCCTTGCGTACCAGCTTGCCCAGCTGCTTTTCCAGTTGCCGCACGCCGGCCTCGCGAGCGTAGCCTTCCACCAGGGCCTTCAGGGCGCTGTCGGTCAGGGTCAGGCGGTCCTTGGGCACACCGGCCTTGTCCAGTTGCTTGGGCCACAGGTGGCGCTTGGCGATGGCCTGTTTCTCCTCGGCGATGTAGCCGGAGAGACGGATGACCTCCAT
This sequence comes from Pseudomonas oryzihabitans, assembly GCF_006384975.1. Lineage (NCBI taxonomy): Bacteria > Pseudomonadati > Pseudomonadota > Gammaproteobacteria > Pseudomonadales > Pseudomonadaceae > Pseudomonas > Pseudomonas oryzihabitans. The sequence continues at coordinate 2,369,722 of NZ_CP021645.1, read as the reverse complement.
ACGATCCAGCAGCGGACCGGGGATGGAGTCCAGGGTGTTGGCGGTACAGACGAACAGTACCTTGGACAGGTCCAGGCGCAGGTCCAGGTAGTGGTCGAGGAAGTCGACGTTCTGCTCCGGATCCAGCGTCTCTAGGAGTGCCGAGGCGGGATCGCCCTGGTAGCTCTGGCCCATCTTGTCGATCTCGTCGAGCATGATGACCGGGTTCATCACCTTGACGTCGCGCAGGGCCTGGACGAGTTTGCCGGGCATGGCGCCGATGTAGGTGCGGCGGTGGCCCTTGATCTCGGCCTCGTCTCTCATCCCACCGACGCTGAAGCGATAGAAGGGGCGGCCGAGGGACTCGGCGATGGACTTGCCGATGCTGGTCTTGCCCACGCCGGGCGGACCTACCAGCAGCACGATGGAGCCGGCCACCTCGCCCTTGAAGGCCCCTACGGCGAGGAATTCGAGGATGCGATTCTTGATGTCATCGAGCCCGGCATGGTGCCGGTCGAGCACCTTGCGCGCGCGTTTGAGGTCGAGTTTGTCCTGGCCATGGACGCCCCAGGGCAGGTCGGTGGCCCAGTCCAGGTAGTTGCGGGTGACGCCATATTCGGGCGAGCCGGTTTCGAGGATGGAGAGCTTGTTGAGCTCGTCGTCGATGCGCTTCTGCGCCGCCTCGGGCAGGACCTTGCCGTCCAGGCGCTGGCGGAAGCTTTCGATATCGCTGCTGCGATCATCCTTGGTGATACCCAGTTCCTGCTGGATCAGCTTGAGCTGTTCCCTGAGGAAGAATTCGCGCTGGCGTTCGTTGATCTTGCGATTGACCTCGGCGGAGAGCTCCTTCTGCAGGCGCGCGACCTCCACTTCCTTGCGCAGCAGCGGCAGGACTTTCTCCATGCGCTGCAGCATGGGCACGGTGTCGAGCACCTGCTGCAGTTCATCGCCCGGGGCGGTGGTCAGGGCGGCGGCGAAGTCGGTCAGCGGCGAGGGATCGTTGGGGCTGAAGCGGTTGAGGTAGTTCTTCAGCTCTTCGCTGTAGAGCGGGTTGAGCGGCAACAGCTCCTTGATGGCGTTGATCAGCGCCATGCCGTAGGCCTTCACCTCGTCGCTGGGATCGGGGCTGGGGCGCAGGTGTTCGACTTCCACCAGGTAGGGCGGACGCTGGCGGCGCAGCCAGCCGCGAATACGCACCCGGGAGATGCCTTGGGCGACGAATTGCAGTTTGCCGTCCTGGCGGCTGGCGTGGTGGATGCGTACCAGGGTGCCGTGCTGCGGGAGCTGATCGGGATCGAAGTCGTTGGCGTCCGCGGGTGGCTGGTCCATGTAGAACAGCGCGAGGCAGTGGTGATCGGTCTTGGCCACCAGCTCCAGGGTTTCCGCCCAGGGCTCTTCGTTGACGATGACGGGCAGGACCTGCGCCGGAAAGAATGGCCGGTTATGGATGGGAATGATGTAGAGCTTGTCGGGAAGATTCTGGCCGGGCAGTACCAGGCCGGTCTGGCCGGCTTCTTCGCTGAGAATTTCCGCTTGATTATCCTGATCGCTCATTGGCGTACCTTGGGCTTGGATGTGAGGCCAACATGGGGCGAGCCCGTGGCTTTTTCAACGCAGGGCGACTCTTGTCTCTCTTGACCGCCGCTGGTTGGGCGAAGTGCGACCGCTGGGGTGATGAGTCATCGCTTGTCTGATAAAGAATCCCTGACTATTGCCGCTAAAGCAGAGGTCACGCCGAATAGCCGGCGTTGAATCGGACAGGCGTGTGGTAGGTCAGGCAGTGAACAATAAGCAGGTGATGGTGGGGTTGCTGGCGTTGGCGTTGGGCACCACGCAAGCCGCGGAGGTCGCGGTTCAGGTGGTCGACAGCCAGGATGCGCCGCTGGCGGATGCGGTGGTGATGGTGTCCGGACAGGGGTTGCAGCCCGAGCGGCATTCCGCGGCCATCGACCAGCAGAATCGCCGTTTCGTCCCCCATGTCCTGGTCGTGCCCACGGGGACGGCGGTCAGTTTTCCCAACACCGACGACATCCGCCACCAGGTGTATTCCTTTTCCAGTCCCAAGCATTTCGAGCTACCGCTCTATCACGGCATTCCCAGTACGCCGGTGGTGTTCGATCAACCCGGCGTGGTGGTGGTGGGCTGCAACATCCATGACTGGATGGTGGGCTATGTCTACGTAACGGCCGCAGGGCGCTCCGCGGTGACCGATGGTCAGGGCCGTGCCCGATTGGAGGTGCCGGACGGCCATTATAAGCTGGCACTTTGGCATCCCGATCTGAGCGACAAGCGCGAGATCGCCCAGCCCGATCTGAACGTAGCTGGCAAGCCGGTGACCCTCAGGCTCCAACTGGCGGTGCAGCCGAAACCGCAACCCGCGGAGCCGGCCAGCTCGGCCTTCGAGGACGCCTTCCACAAGGCGGCACACGATGAAACTCATCCATAGTTTTCAGACCCGCATCGCCGGCAGTCTCTTCCTGCTGATGCTGGTGGTGATTGCGCTGGTCTATCTCACGGTCAAGGCCGCGACCGAAGCCAGTGTGGTCCGGCAGTCCTACGATCAGCTCGATACCGGTGCGCGGGTCTTCCGCCAGGTGCTGGATAGCCGTTGTCGCCGGTTGAACGACGCGGTGCAGGTGCTGGCGGCCGATTTCGGCTTTCGCGATGCCGTGGCCAATGGCGATGTGCCGACCCTGAGGTCGGTGCTGGCCAACCACGGCGCACGGGTTGGCGCCGGTGATACCTATTTGCTGGATCTGGACGGTCGGCTGATGGCCAGTACCGTGGCGGCCCATAGCCAGGGCGAACGCCTGCCCGCGCCGACGGCTGCAGGCAACGATGGCAGTTGCGTGGTGGCAGGTCCGGGTCTGCCGCTGCTAAGGGTAACCGTGCCGGTACGGGCGCCGTTACCCATCGCCCAGGTGGTGATGACCTTCGCCATGGATCAGGCCATGGCGAAGGAATTTCGCTCGCTGATCAACCTGCATGTGGTGTTCCTGGGCGGTGCGTCGGCCGTGGCCAGCACGCTGCCGGTCGAGCAGAGCCGATTGCTGGTGCAGGCGGCTGCCGGGGCGCCGACGGTGGGCGATACCTGGCAGGTGACCCTGGCGGGTCATCTCTATCAGGTCCAGCGGCTGACGCTGGGCGCGAACGACAGTCCGGTGTACATCTATCTGCTGCGCTCGCTCGACGTCGCCTTGGCCGAGTTCGAGCCTTTGCTGCGGCAACTTGCGCTGATTGCCGGGGGCGCGCTGCTCGCGGCGCTGCTGGGTGCCCTGTTGCTGGCGCGCAACCTGGCGCAGCCGCTGCGCCAGCTGTCGGTGGTGTCCTGGCGAATTGGCCAGGGCGATTATTCGGTGAAGGTGGACGTGCAGCGGCGCGATGAATTCGGCCGGCTGGGACGGGTGCTCGAGGGGATGCGGCAGGGTATCGCCGAGCGGGAGCAGCGCCTTAACCACAACGCCCTGCACGATCCCTTGACCGGCCTGCCCAATCGGATGTTGGCCGAGGAGCGGCTACGGGTGTTCATGGCGACCCAGGCGCAGGTATCGCTGCTGTATGTGGGCCTGGATGACTTCCAGACGATCAACGAGAGCGCCGGGGTCGCTGGCGGCGATCATATTCTCAAGGTGGTGGCCGAGCGCGCCCAGATCCTGCTCGCCGGCCGTGGCTGCGTTTCCCGTCCGGTCGGCGACGAGTTCCTCGTGCAGGTGTGTCGCATGAGTCTCGAAGGCGCGGTGGGGTTGGCCGAGGAGCTGCGCCTGCTGTTGGCCGAACCCATTGAGTGGGAGGGCCAGGTATTCCGGCTCTGCTGTCGGATCGGGGGCGCCGAGTATCCGCGCCACAGTGACGATGCCGGCGTGCTGATCGAGCGTGCCCGTGGCGCTATGCTCGATGCCGGCCAGCTGCCGGATCGCCTGCGGGTCTATGACGAGGGACGCGATGCGGCCCAGCAACGACGGCTGCAGTTGGTCCACGACCTGCCACTGGCGGACGAGCGCGGCGAGCTGATGTTGGTGTTCCAGCCCAAGGTGGCCTTGCGTGGCGATGGGTCGCCTCAGGCGGAGGTGTTGCTGCGCTGGCGGCACGCCGAGCTGGGGATGATTTCGCCTGGTGAGTTCATTCCCCTGGCCGAGCGCAGTGGCAGCATGGCTGGGCTCACGCGCTGGGTGATCCAGACGGCCATTCGTCAACTGGCGCTCTGGCAGGCCGAGGGGCGCGAAGTGAAGGTGTCGCTGAACGTCTCCGCGGTGGATCTGGCCGACAGCCAGCTGCCGGAGCGGGTGATCCGTTGGCTCGACGAGGCAGGGGTGTCGGCGCGACAGCTGACCTTCGAGATCACCGAGAGCGCCATCATGGCCGATCCCGAGTCCGCCATTGCCCTGCTCAAGCGCCTCTCCGTCATGGGCATCCGGTTGTCGGTGGACGATTACGGCACCGGCCAGGCCTCGCTGGCACATCTCAAGCGCCTGCCAGTGGACGAGCTGAAGATCGATCAGTCCTTCATCAGGGAGTTGGAGCCGGGCAACGATGACGCCGTCATCGTGCGTTCGACCATCGAGATGGGGCACAACCTGGGTCTGGAAGTCGTCGCCGAGGGCGTCGAAGAAGGTCGCACCCTGGCACTGTTGCGCAGTTGGGGTTGCGACGTGATCCAGGGCTACTACATCAGCCGCCCGGTTCCGGCCGGAGAGTTCGAAGCCTGGATGGAACGGCAGGCCGAGCCAGCGGTAGAGGAGCTTTCGTGAGGCGGTGGTGGTTGATGGGCCTGGCGCTGCTGGCGACGGGGGCGCAGGCTGAGGGTGGCAAGTTGCTGGCTACCGGCGGCGCCAGCAGTTTGGAGGGCGCCGCGGGCGGCGGTATCACGCCCTGGGCGGTGATCGGTGGCTATGGCGAAAGCGGGCAGCCCGGGGCGACGGCCTTCGCCACCCGCGTATGGACCGGCGATTACCGACTCGATGTGGCCGGCGCCGCGGTGGCCTACGACAACCGGGTGGAGCTGTCCTATGCTCGCCAACGGTTGGACATGCCAACCCTGAGGCGCCGGTTGAGTCTCGCTGAAGACAGCCTCAGCCAGGATGTCGTGGGCGCCAAGGTGCGCCTCGCCGGTGATCTGATCTACGACCGGATGCCGCAGGTGAGCCTGGGTATCCAGTACAAGCATCAGCGCGATTTCGCCATTCCCGCCGCGGTGGGTGCCCAGCGCGACAGTGACGTGGAAGGTTATCTGGGCGCCAGTCGGCTGTTTCTCGGTGGGGCCTTCGGCTACAACCTGCTGGTGAACGCCGGACTGCGCTACAGCCGCGCCAACGAGCTGGGGCTGCTCGGTTTCGGTGGCGATCGCAACGACAGTCGCCAGTGGCTCAAAGAGGGCTCGGCGGCGGTGTTCCTCAATCCGCACTGGGCTGTGGGGATGGAGTATCGGCAAAAGCCGCAGAATCTGTCCTTCACCCATGAGAGCGACTGGGTGGATACCTTCGTCGGCTATTTCCCCAACAAGCACCTGTCGCTGGTGCTGGCCTACGCCTGGCTGGGCGAGATCGCCACCCTGGACCACCAGCAGGGCCTCTACCTGTCGTTGCAGGGGAGCTACTGATGAAGCTGAAGCCTTGGCTGCTGGTGGCCCTGCTGACGAGTCTGCTCGGCTGTACGCCCCAACCGCCCGCGAATGACCGGCTCTACCAGGAGCTGGGCGGCCAGCCGGGCATCACCCGGATCGTCGAGGGCATGTTGCTCAATGTCGCGCGCGATGAGCGTATTCGGCACTACTTCGCTAATGTCGATATCGGCCGTCTGCGTAGGCTGCTCATCCAGCAATTCTGTGCCGAGACGGGCGGCCCCTGTCGCTACCAGGGGGCGAGCATGGCGGAGAGTCATCGCGGTCTGAATCTGCAACCGGCCGACTTCAATGCCTTGGTAGAGGATCTGCAACTGGCGATGCAGCAACAGGGCGTACCGCAGCGCGCGCAGAATGGCCTGTTGGCGCGCCTGGCGCCGCAACGGGGCGAGATGCTGCGCCGCTAGGTCGTCACGGTGGATCCGAGCCGCCGTTGTCCGTATCGTTCCTAGCTGAGCGCACACCGCTGGTACGCGGTTGGTACTGACCAGGACCAAGGCGAGGAGGGTAGGTTTGCTACGCATAAGGCGAAGAGGGAAGGACGAGAGCCTGGGCAACGACGAAAGACCAACCGGGCTACCGCAAGGGAGGTTCTGGCTGAGCGCCGGCCGGGTATTGGCCGGCGCGATGCTGGCGATGCTGGCGCAGGACGCTCTCGCCGAGCCGGCGGCCTACTGGCGCTGGCGCAGCACCAGCAATGGCCAGGAGTTCTGTAGCCAGACCTCGCCGGGACCGGGCTGGACCCAGGTCGCCGGGCCGTTCCGCGATCTCCAGTGCCGCGAGCCGGGCAGCGTACCCCTGCGGCGTTGGGCCGAGCCGCCGCAGCGGCGCTTCTAGTTCGAGGTCTCCGCTGCCTTGAGCAGCGCGGCACCGATCTCACCCTCATAGTGCTGCCACACCGGCCGCATGGTCTCGCGCCAGCGGGCGCGCTGCTCGGGCGTGAGCGTCAGGATCTCACTGCCGCCAGTGGCCGCGATGCGGGCGCGGTCACGCTGATTCTCGGCTTCGGATTGCTTCTTCACCTCGAAGGTCACCTGGTCGATGATTTCTTCCAGGGTGCTGCGCACGGCGAAGGGCAGGGTGCGCCAACGGTCGGCCCTGACGATCAACAGGTAGTCGAGGGCGCCGTGGTTGGTTTCGGTGAAGTAGCGCTGCTGCTGGTCGAGACGCTGGCTCCAGTAGTTGGACCAGGTGTTCTCGGTGGCATTGACGGTGCCGTTGGCGAGTGCCGGCAGGGTCTGGTTGAAGGGCAGCTTGACGGCGCTGGCGCCGAGTACTTCGAACTGGGTCTGGAGTACGTCCGAATTCTGGATACGAAACACCAGGCCCTTGGCATCGCCGGGTTCGCGCAGCGGCTTGCGCGCCGACAATTGCTTGAGACCGTTGGGCCAGTAGGCCAGGCCGATGATGCCTACCTTTTCCAGGCTGAGTAGCAGTTGCTTGCCGCTGGGACGGGTCTGGAAATGGTCCAGCGCGGCACGACTCTCGAACAGGAACGGCAGATCGAACAGCTTCAATTTCGGGCTGAGCGCGGTGAGCTTGCTGATGGCCGGGGCGAGGATGTCCACCTTGCCGTCCTGTAGTGCCTGCAACTCGTTGGCATCGTCGAAGGCCGTGCCATTGGGCAGCACTTCCACCTGGACCTGGCCCGCGAGCCGCTGCGCCACCAGTTGCTGGAACAGCAATGCGCCCTTGCCCTTGGGGGTATCGGGCGCCACGACGTGGGAAAATCTCAGTGTTATGACGTCGGCCTTGGCGTTGATCAGAGGCAGGGTAGCGAGCAGCAGGGTGCATAGGCCAAGGGCAGGCGACTTCATGGGGGCTCCTGGGTTGTTATTGTGGATTCCTTATAGCCTTACTTTACCAGGGCGACCCTGAGTCGCAGTCCCTGCCAGAGGGCCTTTACTGCCGTTTGGCGGAAGGCGGGGAGAATCGGCATCGCGCTGGCGTTCTAAGGGGGTACACCCACGAGAAGGATGCGCCCATGAATACCGCTCAAACCGTTCGTTTGCCCGATGGCACTACCGTTCCGGCGCTGGGCCAGGGCACCTGGCACATGGGCGAGAATCCCGATCTGCACCGCCAGGAGATCAGTGCGTTGCGCCAGGGCCTGGATCTCGGTCTGACCCTGATCGACACGGCGGAGATGTACGCCGATGGCCGCGCCGAGGAACTGGTCGGCGAAGCCATCGCCGGGCGGCGTGACGAGGTCTTCCTGGTCAGCAAGTTCTATCCGAAGAACGCGACGGAAGCCGGAGTACCCCTGGCGTGCGAGCGTAGCCTCAAGCGGCTGGGCACCGACGTCATCGATCTCTATCTGCTGCACTGGCGTGGACAGGTGCCGCTGATCGAGACGGTGATGGCCCTGGAGAAGCTGCGTGACGAAGGCAAGATCCGCCATTGGGGCGTTTCCAACTTCGATACCAATGACATGCTCGAATTGGCGGACGACCGCTGCAGCGCCAACCAGGTGCTCTATAACCTGGAGCAACGCGGCATCGAGCATGATCTGCTGCCCTGGTGCCAGCGTCAGCAACTGCCGCTGATGGCCTACTGCCCCTTGGGGCAGGGCGGCGATCTGCTGCGCCACCCCACCCTGGCGACCCTCGCCGAGCGACATCAGGCCACGCCGGCGCAGATCGCCCTGGCCTGGGTCCTGCGTCAGCCCGGCGTCATCGCCATTCCCAAGGCCGGCGATGCCGGACACCTGGAAGAAAATGCCCGCGCCCTGGACCTGCGCCTGGGCGAAGAGGATTTCGCCCTGCTCGACGGTGCCTTTCCGCCGCCGCAGAGCAAGACGCCCTTGGCCATCGTCTAACCCTGGCCGCGGATCAGCCGGCGCAGGGGAAAACGATTGGGATGACAGGCCTCGGCGACCCGCCGCGCCACCGGCAGGGGTTCGTCCTCCAGCCAGGCAGCCAGCAGTTCGGCTGCCAGGGGCGTGGTGACCAGGCCGCGTGAGCCATGGGCCAGGTTCAGGTAGAGACCGGGACGCCAGGGCGCAGGGAGATCCGGTACCTGGCGCGCGTCCTGGCCGAGTACCTGATAACGCTGGGCAAACAGGGCTTCGTCCACCACCGGGCCAACCAACGGCAAGTAGTCCGGCGAGGTACAGCGAAAGGCCACGCGGCCGTCGAGGTCTGCGGCGCGATAGCTGGCGGCCAATTCGGGCGAAAGCTCGGCGAGCAATTCCAGGTTGCTGGCATGCTCCGCCTGACTGGGCTCGGTATCTTCACGGTCGAAGACGAAGCTGGCGCCCAGGCAGTGCCGACCCTCGCGCGCCGGGGCCAGGTAGCCTTCACCGCAGACCACGGTGTTCAACGCCTGACTGCGCGGGGTTTCCGGCAGATTCGACAGTTGCCCGCGAATGGCCTTGAGCGGCAGTTCGGGGAGCAAGGTCTTGGCCTGGGCGGCGCTGGCCATGACGACCACCGTCGCCTCGAAGGCCGCATCGTTGGTGCCCAGACGCCAGCCTGCTGGGGTTTGCTGCAGGTCGACGACCTCCACGCCGGTGATCAACTCGATGTTCGGGTGAGCCAGCCAGTGCGCGCACAGCGCCGGCGGATGGACCCAGCCGCCTTCCGGAAAGAACAAGCCGCCCGCTGTCAGGCCGAGCCCGGCACGCTGGCTGGCGGCAGTCTGGGTCAACGGCTGGAGCAGGCCATGGGGAAAGTGCGCTGAAAGCTGTGCCTGGCGCGCGGCGTCCTTGGCGTCCAGTGCCAGTTGCAAGACCCCACAGGGCGACCAGGCCGATCCCGGCGGCAGGGCCTGCAATTCGCGCAGCGTCAGGCCGAAGCCGTCCAGGATCAGCCGGCTGAGCGGGGTGTCATGGGCCGACAGCTTGAGGTAGAGCACGCCCTGGGGATTGCCGGACGCTTCCTGCGCCGGGGCGGCATGCCGTTCGAGCACCCGTACCTGCCAGCCGCGCCGGGCGAGACTGGCGGCGGTGGCGCAGCCGGCCAGCCCCGCGCCTATCACCACGGCGGTGCGTGGGCCCGTGGGGCGGGGCGGGCGGGCATACCAGGGGGGCGTTGCCGTGGCGACCGGGCGCTCCAGTACGCCGGCCAGCATCTCCCGCTTGTGGCCGAAGCCGGGCACCTTGCCCATGGCGAAGCCGGCTTCGTTGAGCCCGCGCCGCACGAAGCCGGCGCAGGTGAAGGTGGCGAGGGTGGTGGCGGGGCCGGATAGCCGCGCCAATTCGGCAAACAGCGCGGGCGTCCACATCTCCGGATTCTTGGCCGGGGCGAAGCCATCGAGGAACCAGGCATCGCAGCGGGCGTCCAGCTCCGGCAGACGCTCCAGCACATCGCCCACCAGCAGGGTGAGGGTGACCCGGCCGTCACCCAGGATCAGGCGCTGGAAGCCCGGGTGAATGGCCTGGTACTGCCGTTGCAGCGCGGCGCTGTAGGGCGCCAGCTCCGGCCACAGCGCCAGCGCCTGGGCGAGATCGGCGGCGGTGAGCGGAAAACGCTCGACGCTGACGAAGTGCAGGCGGGCACTCTGGGGCGCCAGGGCCTCGAACAGCTGCCAGGCGCAGAGGAAATTGAGGCCGGTGCCGAAGCCGGTTTCGCCGATGCAGAACACCTCGCTGGGTTGGAGCGCGGCGAAGCGTTCGGGCAGGCGATTCTGTTGCAGGAAGACGTAGCGGGTCTCTTCCAGGCCGCTGGCGCGGGAGAAGTACACATCGCCATAGGTGCGGGACAGGGGTTGCCCGGTGGGGTCCCAGTCGAGCTGGGCGTGCTGGAAGTCGGTCATGGACGGCGCGGCCTGGGGAACAGGGCGCGCAGTCTAAAGGATCGGCGCAGAGCGGTCAGGCGTCGCTGACGGAGTGGCGCATGAGGTCCTTGGCGGTCTGCAGTCGTTCCAGATAGCGATCAATCTGCTGCTGGGCATCGTCGCGGCTGAAGAACGGACCTTCCAGGGTGCCCTCGCGGGTGGTGAAGAAGAATTGGCCATTGACCACGCTGATGCGCTCGCTGCGAAAGTGCGTGGAGGCGTTGGGGTCGTTGCTGCGCTTGTCGAACATTGACGATTCTCCTGCTGTCTTGGCAACTGACCACGAAGCCTAGCGCAGGTTGCCGATGGTGCCTGCGCGGGCGACGGGCGTCAGGACGTGACCGCTGCCGGGCGGGCCGCCAAGGCGCGGGCCACCTTCGACCCATTGTCACGACCCAGGGCGGCGCAGATCCGCTGACCGGCTTGGCAGAGCGGCTCCAGCGCCACGCCGGTCTCGATGCCCAGCCCCTGGAGCAGATAGAGCAGGTCTTCGCTGGCGACATTGCCGGTGGCGCCCGGTGCATAGGGGCAGCCGCCCAGGCCGGCCACCGCGCCATCGAACACGGCGACGCCCTCCAGCAGGCTGGCGTAGACATTGGTCAGGGCCTGGCCATAGGTGTCGTGGAAGTGGCCGGCGAGGCGTTCACGGGGGACCCGGACGCCGACCTGGTCGATCAGCGCGCGAGTGGCGCCGGCGGTGCCCAGGCCGAGGGTGTCGCCGAGGGAAATCTCGTAGCAGCCCAGCGCCAGCAATTCACCGGCCACGGCGGCAACCTCCACGGGTGCCACCGGCCCCTGGTAGGGGCAGCCAAGCACGCAGGACACATAGCCGCGCACGCGCAGGCCCGCCTGGCGCGCGGCGTCGAGCAGGGGCAGGAAGCGCTGCAGGCTCTCGGCGATGCTGCAATTGATGTTGCGCTGGGAAAAGGCTTCCGAAGCCGCGGCGAACACCGCCACCTCGCTGGCGCCGGCCGCCAGGGCCGCTTCGAACCCGCGCAGATTGGGCGTCAGGGCGGCATAGACGATCCCGGGGCGCCGGGCGATGCCCTGGAATACCGCGGCGCTGTCGGCCATCTGCGGCACCCAGCGCGGCGAGACGAAGCTGCCCACCTCGATATGGGTGAGGCCGCTGGCGGTGAGGTCATCGACCAGTTGCACGCGGCTGGCCACCGTCAGCGGCCGGCATTCGTTCTGCAGGCCGTCGCGCGGACCCACCTCCACCAGTCGCACCCGGGGCGGCAGCATCAGGCGTCCTCCCCGGGCTCGGCGATGGGCTCCAGCGCGACCAGCACCTGGCCTTCGCTGACCAGGTCGCCTTCCCGGCAGTGCAGGGCGCTCAGGATACCGGCCTGGGGCGCGCGGATGCCGTGTTCCATCTTCATCGCCTCCAGCACCACCAGGAGTTCACCGGCGGCAACCTGCTGTCCGGGCGCGACCGGCAAGCGCACGATGCTGCCGTTCATGGGCGCCGTCAGACCACCGGCGACCGCGGCCTGCTGCGCCGCCAGGGCCAGGACGTCCACCCGTTCGACCTCGTAGCTGTCGCCCGCCCAGTCGAGGAACAGCCGCTCACCACGGCGCCGGGCCGGATAGCGCTGGCGCAGGCCCTGGTACTCCAGCAGCAAGGCGTCGCCCTCCCAGCTGGCGGCCTGCGCCTGCCCCAGGGCGACCTGTCGCCGTTCGCCCTGGCAGCTCAGCTCCAGCTCGCTCGCCGCCGGCAGGCCCAGACGCCAACCGTCCTGCCGGCTCCAGGGCGAAGCGGGATCATCGGCACGCTGGCGCCTGGGTTCGCTCTGGCGGAAGGCCGCGGCGGCCGCCTGCCAGAAAGCGTCTGGCAGGGGTTGGGGGGAGGGCAACAGTCGCTCCCGGTGACGCTCGATGAAACCGGTGTCCAGCTCGGCGGCGGCGAAGGCCGGATGGGCCAGGACCCGCCGCAGGAACGCCAGATTGGTCGCGCAGCCACCCACGGCCGTCTCGTCGAGCATGGCCAGCAGGCGCAGGCGGGCTTCCTCGCGGGTCTCGCCCCAGGCGATCAGCTTGGCCAGCAGCGGATCGTAGAAGGGCGAGACCTCGTCGCCCTCGACCACCCCGCTGTCCACCCGCCGGCCCGGCCCCGCGGCCGGTTCGCGATAGAGCAGCAGCCGGCCACTGGCGGGCAGGAAGTCCTGGGCCGGATTCTCCGCATAGAGGCGCACCTCGAGGGCATGGCCGTGGCGCGGGACCTGGTGCTGTTCGAGGGGCAGCGGCTCGCCCGCCGCCACCTTGAGTTGCCAGGCCACCAGGTCGAGGCCGGTGATGGCCTCGGTGACCGGGTGCTCGACCTGCAGGCGGGTATTCATCTCCATGAAGAAGAAGTCGCCGCGCTCGTCCAGCAGGAATTCCACGGTGCCAGCGCCCACGTAGCCGATGGCTTGGGCCGCGCGTACGGCGGCTTCGCCCATGGCGCGGCGCAGCTCCGGTGCCAGCCCGGGCGCCGGCGCTTCTTCCAGGACCTTCTGGTGGCGGCGCTGGATGGAGCAGTCGCGCTCGTGCAGGTAGAGGCAGTGGCCGTGCTGGTCGGCGAACACCTGGATCTCCACGTGGCGCGGCCGCAGCAGATATTTCTCCACCAGCATGAGGTCGTCGCCGAAGGCCGCGCGTGCCTCGCGTTGCGCCGAGGCCAGGGCGTCGGCCAGCTCGGCGGGGCCCTGCACCACCTTCATGCCCTTGCCGCCGCCGCCTGCGGCCGCCTTGAGCAGCACCGGATAACCGATGCGTTCGGCGGCGGCCTGGAAGGTCGCCAGGTCCTGGGCCGCGCCGTGGTAGCCCGGCACCAGGGGCACCCCGGCCGCTGCCATCAGCGCTTTGGCCGCGGACTTGCTGCCCATGGCTTCGATGGCGGCTACCGGGGGGCCGATCAGGAGCAGACCGGCCGCGGCCACCTGGCGGGCGAAGTCGGGATTTTCCGAGAGAAAGCCATAGCCGGGATGGATGGCCTGGGCGCCGCTGGCCAGGGCCGCCGCGACGATCAGGTCGCCGCGCAGATAGCTGTCGGCCGGCTTGCTGCCGCCCAGGTCGACGGCCAGGTCGGCTTCGCGCACGTGGCGGGCCTGGCGGTCGATGGCGCTGTGTACCGCCACGCCGCGTAGCCCCAGGGCCTTGGCGGTGCGCAGGATGCGGCAGGCGATCTCGCCGCGGTTGGCGACCAGCAGGGTGGTGATCATGGCTGCCGCTCCTGCCAGCTGGGCTGGCGCTTGTCGAGGAAGGCGTGCAGACCCTCCTGGCCTTCGGCACTGACCCTCAGGCGGGCGATGGTGGTTTCGGTCAGCTCACGCAGCGCGACGGGCGTGAGCGCAGGGTCGCCGCAGGCCCGCAGCAGGGCCTTGGTCGCGCGCATGGCCTGGGGCCCGTTGGCCAGGAGCCGGGCGATCCAAGTCTCGACGCCGGCCTCCAGCTGATCCGCGGGCAGGCAGTCGCTGAGCAGGCCCAGGGCCAGGGCGCGCTGGCCGTCGAAGCGTTCGGCGCTGAGAGCGTAGCGCTGGGCCTGGCGCGGGCCGAGGGCACGAGCCACGAAGGGACTGATGACCGCCGGCGCCAGGCCCAGGCGGACTTCCGACAGGCAGAACAGGGCGTCGGTGCTGCCCAGGGCCAAGTCGCAGGCGCTGATCAGGCCGAGAGCACCGCCGAAGGCCGCGCCCTGGACCACCGCCAGGGTCGGCAGGGGCAGGGCATCGAGACGGTAGAGCAGTTCGCCGAGGGCCTGGGCATCGGCCAGGTTGGCGGCGTAGTCCAGTTGCGCCGAGGCCTGCATCCAGGCGAGGTCGGCGCCGGCGCTGAAGTGCTCGCCACGGCCGCGCAGCAGCAGGAAGCGCAGGTGCGGCCGGGCGGCCACGGCCTGCAGGTGGGTGTTGAGTTCGTCGATCAGGGCGGCGTCCAGGGCGTTGCGGCGCTCCGGGCGATCCAGCCAGAGGGTGGCGAAGCCACGCGGATCCTCGATCAGTTGGGCACAGGGCATGGCGTCACATCCGGAAGAGGCCGAAGCGGGTCGGCGGGATGGCGGCGTTGAGGCTGGCGGACAAGGCCAGGCCGAGCACGTCGCGGGTCTGGGCGGGATCGATCACGCCGTCGTCCCACAGGCGGGCGCTGGCGTAGACGGCCTGGGCCTGGCGGTCGTATTGCTCGACCAGGGGCGCGGCCAGCGCGGCCTCGTCGGCGGCGCTCAAGGCCTGGCCGGCGCGCTCCGCCTGCTCGCGCTTGACCTGCACCAGCACCCCGGCGGCCTGCTGGGCGCCCATGACGCCGATGCGCGCGTTGGGCCACATCCACAGGAAGCGCGGATCGTAGGCGCGCCCGCACATGCCGTAGTTGCCGGCGCCGAAGCTGCCGCCGATGACCACGGTGAACTTGGGCACCTCGGCGCAGGCCACCGCGGTGACCAGCTTGGCACCGTGCTTGGCGATGCCGCCGGCCTCGTACTTCTGGCCGACCATGAAGCCGGTGATGTTCTGCAGGAACACCAGGGGGATGCCGCGCTGGCAGGCCAGCTCGATGAAGTGCGTGCCCTTTTGCGCGGCCTCGGCGAAGAGGATGCCGTTGTTGGCGAGGAGGGCCACCGGATAGCCGTGCAGGTGGGCGAAGCCACACACCAGGGTGGTGCCGAACAGCGCCTTGAATTCGTCGAATTCCGAATCGTCCACCAGGCGCGCGATGACCTCGCGTACGTCGTAGGGCTGCTTGGTGTCGGCCGGGATCACGCCATAGAGCTCCTCGGCGGGCAGCCGCGGGGGGCGCGCCGGACGCTGGGCCAACTGGCCGAGCTTGTGCCAGTTGAGATTGGCCACGCAGCGGCGCGCCAGGGCCAGGGCATGGGCGTCGTCCTCGGCCAGGTGGTCGGCCACGCCGGAGGTGCGGCAATGCAGGTCGGCGCCGCCCAGGGCCTCGGCGCTCACCACCTCACCGGTGGCGGCCTTCACCAGCGGCGGACCGGCCAGGAAGATGGTGGCCTGGTCGCGCACCATGATGGTCTCGTCGCTCATGGCCGGCACATAGGCGCCGCCGGCGGTGCAGGAGCCCATCACCACGGCGATCTGGGGGATGCCCTGGGCGCTCAGCCGCGCCTGGTTGAAGAAGATCCGCCCGAAGTGCTCGCGGTCGGGAAACACCTCGTCCTGGCGCGGCAGGTTGGCGCCGCCGGAATCCACCAGGTAGAGGCAGGGCAGGCGATTCTGCTCGGCGATGGCCTGGGCGCGCAGGTGTTTCTTCACCGTCAGTGGATAGTAGCTGCCGCCCTTCACCGTGGCGTCGTTGGCCACGATCATGCACTCCACACCCTCGACGCGCCCGATGCCGGCGATGAGTCCGGCGGCCGGCACCTCTTCGCCATAGACCTCATGGGCGGCCAACTGGCCGATCTCCAGGAAGGGTGATCCCAGGTCCAGCAGGCGATCGATGCGCTGGCGCGGCAGCAGCTTGCCGCGGGCACTGTGCCGCGCCTGGGCCTTGGGGCCGCCGCCGGCCTGGATGTGCAGCAGCAGCTCGCGCAATTGTTGCACCTGGGCGAGCAGGGCCGCGCGATTGGCGGCGAAATCCGCCGAGCGTGGGTCCAGCTGGGTGGTCAGGATGGCCATCGACACTCTCCTCGATAGGTGGCCTCGACAGGTGGCCTCGACAAGCGGCGCCGGGCGCGCTCAGTGGGTTTCCTTGAACAGTTCGCGACCGATCAGCATGCGGCGGATCTCGCTGGTGCCGGCGCCGATCTCGTAGAGCTTGGCGTCGCGCAGCAGGCGCCCGGTGGGGAAGTCGTTGACGTAGCCGTTGCCGCCGAGGATCTGGATGGCTTCCAGGGCCATGCGCGTGGCGCGTTCGGCGCTGTAGAGGATCACCCCGGCGGCGTCCTTGCGTGTGGTCTCGCCGCGGTCGCAGGCCTGGGCCACGGCATAGAGGTAGGCGCGACAGGCATTGAGCTCGGTGTACATGTCGGCCACCTTGCCCTGGATCAGCTGGAATTCGCCGATGCTCTGGCCGAATTGCTGGCGCTCGTGGATATAGGGCAGCACCACGTCCAGGCAGGCCTGCATCAGCCCGGTGGGCCCGCCGGCGAGCACCACCCGCTCGTAGTCCAGGCCGCTCATCAGCACCCGCACCCCACCGTCCAGCTCGCCGAGCACGTTTTCCAGCGGCACCTCGACATCGTCGAAGAACAACTCGCCGGTGTTGGAGCCGCGCATGCCCAGCTTGTCGAACTTGGGACTGCGGCTGAAACCGGCCCAGTCGCGTTCGACGATGAAGGCGGTGATGCCGTGAGCTCCCTGGTCCGGCTGGGTCTTGGCATAGACCACGTAGACCTGGGCGTCGGGTCCGTTGGTGATCCAGGTCTTGCTGCCGTTGAGCACGAAGCGATCGCCCCGCCGCTCGGCGCGCAGGCGCATGGATACCACGTCGGAGCCGGCGTTGGGCTCGCTCATGGCCAGGGCGCCGATGTGCTCGCCGCTGAGGAGTTTGGGTAGATAGCGGCGCTTCTGCTCCGCGCTGCCGTTGCGGTTGATCTGGTTGATGCACAGGTTGGAATGGGCGCCGTAGGACAGCGCCACGGCGCCGGAGCCTCGGCTGAGTTCCTCCATCACCACCACGTGGGCCAGGTAGCCGAGGCCGGCGCCGCCGTCCGCCTCGGGGACGGTGACCCCGAGCAGGCCCAGATCGCCGAATTGGCGCCAGAGATCGTTGGGAAAGGCATTGTCGCGGTCGATGGCAGCGGCGCGGGGCGCCACCTGGGTGGCGACGAACTGGCGGACCTGGTCACGCAAGAGATCCAGGGTCTCGCCGAGGGCGAAGTTCAGGCTCGGATAGTACAAGGGGCGCCTCCATCATTGTTGTTGTCGGTCGGCGAGGGCGGGGGGGTGGCTAGGACTGGCCCACCACCCCCCGTTCGGTATCGGCCAGGGCCGCCAGGCAGCGCTCCTCGGCGGTATCCAGTTCCAACTGCATCTGCTGGATGTCGAGCAACTGCTGCTGGAGCTGGGCCCGGCGGGCGGTGATCTTCTGCATGAAGGTTTCCAACTGCCGGCGATTGCCGCTGCTGGGGTCGTAGAGGTCGATCAATTCCTTGCACTCGCCCAGGGAGAAGCCCAGACGCTTGCCCCTGAGGATCAGCTTGAGTGCCACCCGGTCCTTGGCGCTGAAGATGCGCTCCAGGCCACGCCGTTCGGGAAATAGCATCTGCTGCTCCTCGTAGAAGCGGATGGTGCGGGTGGTGATGTCGAGCTCGCGGGCGAGTTCGGAAATGCTGTAGGTCTTGGCCATCGACGACTCTGGGTGCTTTACCTTTACGTAAAGGTAGGCTTGCCGTTCACGGGTCGTCAAGGGGGCTTGGCTGGCACGTGCAGACCGATCGGCACGCGCCGCGCAGGGCTGGACAGTCAGCAGCGACTGTTTTACGTTTCCGTAAAGGTAATTCCGTGCGCCGTCTCTGCGGAGGTTGGCGGCACCCTGGCGCAAAACAACGACAAGAGGCGACCATGGAACACCTGAGCTATACCTGCGGCAGCCGCGAGCCCGCGCTGTTGGCCATGACCCTGGGGGCGGCCTTCGATGCCACCGCGAGGCGCTTTGCCCAGGGCGAGGCGCTGGTGGTCCGCCACCAGGGGCTCAGATTCACCTGGGCGGAACTGGCCGAGGCGGTGGAGCGCACCGCCCGTGGCCTGCTGGCCCTGGGCCTGCAGCGGGGCGATCGCCTGGGCCTCTGGGCACCCAACTGCGCGGAGTGGTGCATCACCCAATTCGCCTGCGCCAAGGTCGGTGCCATCCTGGTCAACCTCAATCCGGCCTATCGCCGTAGCGAGCTGGAATTCAGCCTGCGCCAGTCCGGCTGCCGTTGGCTGGTCTGCGCCGCCGCCTTCAAGACCTCCGACTACCAGGGGATGCTGCAGGAGCTGCTCCCCGAACTGGCCACGGCGCCGCTGGGCGAATTGCGCAACGCCGACCTGCCCGAGTTGCGCGGGGTGATCAGCCTGGCCGCCACGCCACCGGCCGGCTTCCTGGCCTGGCCAGCCTTGCAGGCGCGGGCGGACGAGGTGTCGACGGCGGCCCTGGCGGAGCGCGAGGCGACCCTGGAATTCGACGATCCGGCCAACATCCAGTACACCTCGGGCACCACCGGCCTGCCCAAGGGCGCCACCCTCAGCCACTACAACCTGCTCAACAACGGCTACCTGGTCGGGGAGAGCCTGGGCCTTTCCGCGCGTGACCGGCTGGTGGTGCCGGTGCCGCTGTATCACTGCTTCGGCATGGTCATGGGCAATCTCGGCGCCCTGACCCACGGCACCACCCTGGTCTATCCGGAGGCGGCCTTCGATCCCCTGGCGACCCTGGCGGCGGTGGCCGAGGAGCGCGCCACCGCGCTCTACGGGGTGCCCACCATGTTCATCGCCCTGCTCGATCATCCGCGCCGGGGCGACTTCGACCTGTCCAGCCTGAGGAACGGGATCATGGCCGGCTCGACCTGCCCCATCGAGGTCATGCGCCGGGTCATCGCCGAGTTGCACCTGCGCGAAGTTCAGATCGCCTACGGCATGACCGAGACCAGCCCGGTATCCCTGCAGACCGGTCCGGACGACGACCTGGAGCGGCGCGTGACCAGTGTCGGTCGCACCCAGCCGCACCTGGAGACCAAGCTGGTCGACGCCGCCGGCCGCATCGTGCCGCGTGGCGCCATCGGTGAACTCTGCACCCGGGGCTACAGCCTGATGCTGGGTTACTGGGAGCAGCCCGAGGCCACCGCCCAGATCCTCGACGCCAGCCGCTGGCTGCACAGCGGCGACCTGGCAGCCATGGATGCCGAGGGCTACGTGCGCATCCTCGGGCGCAGCAAGGACATGATCATCCGCGGCGGGGAGAACATCTATCCGCGCGAACTGGAGGAATTCTTCTTCACCCATCCGGCCATCGCCGATGTCCAGGTGATCGGCATTCCCTGCTCGCGCTATGGCGAGCAGGTGGTGGCCTGGGTGCGCCTGCATCCCAACCAGGCGGTGAGCGGCGCGGATCTGCGCGACTGGGCGCGCGAGCGCATCGCCCATTTCAAGGTGCCACGGCATTTCCATCGCGCCGAGGCCTTTCCGCTCACGGTGACCGGCAAGATCCAGAAATTCCGCATGCGTGAACTCAGCCTGGCCTTGTTGGCCGAGGGGCGCCTGGACAACTTCTGATAGCCTGCTCAAAGTCTGCTGCGCGTCGGCCAAACGGCGTTGAAAATGCCTTCGGAATGCTCATTTACCACCCGTAAACTCCGCTTCCTCAGGCATTTTCGCCTTGTTTTTCTCTAGCTCGCGAGACTTTGAACAGGCTCTGGGCGCAGAGGGCGGGAGTCTGGCGGCCCGAGCATGGTCGGATAGGCGAGGGCACGTCCCCCCGGGGTCGGCCTGCGCGGTCTTTCGCGTTATAACCACAGCGCGATCCGATCTTTCCCGTCGTGCGCGGCGGGCGGCATAGTGCCTTTATCCCTACCTGTATCAGGAGAACTGCCAATGAGTATCCGTCTGGGCGACATCGCCCCCGATTTCGAACAGGATTCCAGCCTGGGCCGCATTCGCTTCCACGAATGGCTGGGCGACAGCTGGGGTGTGCTCTTCTCCCATCCGGCCGACTTCACCCCGGTATGCACCACCGAGCTGGGCCTGACCGCCAAGCTCAAGGACGAATTCGCCAAGCGCGATGTCAAGGCCATCGCCCTGTCGGTGGACAGCCTGGAATCCCACCAGGGCTGGATCAAGGACATCGAGGAGACCCAGGCCACCTCCGTGGGCTTCCCCATCCTGGCCGATGCCGACCGTAAGGTGGCGGGCCTCTACGACATGATCCATCCCAATGCCAACGACACCCTGACCGTGCGTTCGCTGTTCGTCATCGATCCGCAGAAGAAGGTGCGCCTGTCCATCACCTATCCGGCCAGCACCGGGCGCAACTTCGACGAGATCCTGCGGGTGATCGATTCCCTGCAGCTCACCGACAACCACAAGGTCGCCACGCCAGGTAACTGGAAGGATGGCGACGACGTGGTCATCGTGCCCTCGCTCAAGGACGAGGAAGAGATCAAGCGGCGCTTTCCCAAGGGCTACACCGCGGTCAAACCCTATCTACGCCTGACGCCGCAGCCCAATCGCTGAAATCCTCCGTGACAAGAAACCCCGGCTCCGGCCGGGGTTTTGTTTTTCTGGTTATAACCAAGTGCCTAAAGGATATTTTTAGGGAATAAACGCCCACTGCTAAGGTCCGCTCATTCCTTTTCGAGCGGCGCGACACCGCTCTTTTTTATCCAGGAGACGGCGATGCAGGTGGTGACTTTGGCGGGCAGTCCGGCAGCGCGGTCGCGCTCCAGTGGGGTGCTGGATCTGGCGGCGAATTGGCTGCAGACGCGCGGCGTGGAACTGTCGCGCTGGCGCATTCAGGACTTTCCCGCCGCCGATCTCATCGGTGCCCGTTTCGACAGTCCGCCAGTGGTGGAGCTGATCGCCCAGTTGCAGGCCGCCGATGGCCTGGTGATCGCCACCCCGGTGTACAAGGCCTCCCTGGCCGGCGCCCTCAAGACCCTGCTGGATCTACTGCCCGAGCGCGCCCTGACCCACAAGGTGGTGCTGCCCCTGGCCACCGCCGGCTCCAGCGGCCACCTCTTGGCCATCGACTATGCACTCAAGCCCGTGCTCTCGGCGCTCAAGGCCCAGGAAATCCTCAATGGCGTCTTCGCCGACGACAGCCAAGTCAGCTACACCGAGACCGGCGTGGCCCTGGTCCCGGCACTGGAGCAACGCCTGTACGAATCCCTCGAACAATTCCACGCCGCCCTGGCGCGACGTCCCCAGCCCCTGACCCCCGAGCTCCTGGCCAACCGGATAGGCCAGGCGCGCTGGGGTATCTGATCGGAGCGTTATCCATGCAGTTTTCGTTCAAGCGTTCACTTCTCGCCGTCACCCTGCTGACCCTGGCCGCGGGCCTCGCCCAGGCGGAAGAGGTGGTGCGTATCGGCTACCAGAAGTACGGCACCCTCATCACCCTGAAAGCCCGCGGCACCCTGGAGAAGCGCCTGGCCAAGGATGGCGTCAAGGTCCAGTGGACCGAGTTTCCCGGTGGCCCGCAGCTGCTCGAAGGCCTCAACGTCGGCAGCATCGACTTCGGCGTGACCGGCGAGACGCCGCCGGTGTTCGCCCAGGCGGCCGGTGCCGATCTGGTCTATGTGGCCAACGAACCGCCAGCGCCCACCAGTGAGGCCATCCTGGTGCCCAAGGATTCGCCGATCCATTCCCTGGCCGATCTCAAGGGCAAGAAGATCGCCCTGAACAAGGGCTCCAACGTCCACTACCTGCTGGTGCAGGCACTGGCCAAGGCCGGTATCGACTACAAGGACATCCAGCCGGTGTACCTGCCGCCCGCCGATGCCCGCGCCGCCTTCGAACGCGGCGCGGTGGATGCCTGGGTGATCTGGGACCCCTACCAGGCCGCCGCCGAGACCCAGCTGCATGCCCGCACCCTGACCGATGCCACGGGCTTGGCCGACAACCACCAGTTCTATCTGGCCACCCGCAGCTTCGCCAAGGCCCATCCCGAGCAGGTCGGTGCCATCGTCGACGAGGTGCGCTCGGTGGGCGACTGGGCCAAGGCCCACCCGGACGAGGTAGCCGCCCAGGTGGCGCCGCTGCTCAACCTGCCGCTGGATACCGCCCTGACCGTGGTCAAGCGCCAGGGCTACGGCGCGCGCTTCATCACCCCCGAGGTGACCGCGCAGCAGCAGAAGATCGCCGACGCCTTCACTGCCCTCAAGTTGATTCCCAAGCCGCTGGTCATCCGCGACGTGGTGTGGACCCCGCCCGCCAGTCTGCAGACCGCCGCCGCCAAACCCTGATTTCGCTTAGCTGGAGAACGCCTCATGAGTCTCGATATCTTCTGGTTCCTGCCGACCCACGGCGATGGCCATTACCTGGGCACCGCCGAAGGCGCCCGCGCGGTCGACCACGGCTACCTGACCCAGATCGCCCAGGCCGCCGACCGCCTGGGCTTCGGCGGGGTACTGATCCCCACCGGCCGCAGCTGCGAGGATTCCTGGCTGGTGGCCGCCTCGCTGATCCCGGTCACCCAGAAACTCAAGTTCCTGGTGGCCCTGCGCCCCGGGATCATCTCGCCCACCGTGGCGGCGCGGCAGGCGGCGACCCTGGATCGCCTCTCCGGCGGCCGGGCGCTGTTCAACCTGGTCACCGGCGGTGATCCGGACGAACTAGCCGGTGACGGCCTGCACCTGTCCCACAGCGAAAGATACGAAGCCTCGGTGGAATTCACCCGCATCTGGCGCCGTGTGCTGGAAGGCGAGCAGGTGGACTACGAGGGCAAGCACATCCAGGTCAAGGGCGCCAAGTTGCTCTATCCACCGCTGCAGCAACCGCGTCCGCCGCTGTATTTCGGCGGTTCCTCCGATGCCGCCCAGGACCTCGCCGCCGAGCAGGTGGAGCTGTACCTGACCTGGGGCGAGCCGCTGGACGCGGTGCGCGAGAAGATCGAGGCGGTCAAGGCCAAGGCGGCCGCCCTGGGGCGCACCGTGCGCTTCGGCATCCGCCTGCACGTGATCGTCCGCGAGACCAATGAAGAAGCCTGGAAGGCCGCCGACCGCCTGATCGCCAACCTGGACGACGCCACCATCGAGAAGGCCCAGGCCGCCTTCGCCCGCTTCGATTCGGTCGGCCAGCAACGCATGGCCGCCCTGCACAAGGGCCGCCGCGACAACCTGGAAATCGCCCCCAATCTCTGGGCCGGGGTCGGCCTGGTCCGTGGCGGTGCCGGTACCGCCCTGGTCGGCGACGGTCCCACCGTGGCCGAGCGGGTCAAGGAATACGCCGCCTTGGGCATCGACACCTTCATCTTCTCCGGCTATCCGCACCTGGAAGAGTCCTACCGGGTGGCCGAGTTGCTGTTCCCGCACCTGCCGGTCAAGCGGCCGACCCAGGTGGAAGGTGTCAACTATGTGAGTCCCTTCGGCGAGATGGTGGCCAACGACATCCTGCCGCAGAAAGCGTCGCAGAGCTGAGGGAGGCCGGGCATGAACAGCACCCTCGAACGTCAATTGCAGCGCCTGGCACCCTGGGTGGTGCCGGTGGCCCTGATCGTCGCCTGGCAGCTGTCGGTGAGCAGCGGCCTGCTGTCCAGCCGCATCCTGCCGTCCCCGGCGGCGGTACTGGAAGCGGGTTGGGCCCTGGTCAAGAGCGGCGAGCTCTGGCAAAACCTTGCGATCAGCGGCTGGCGCGCCGGCATCGGCTTCGCCATCGGCGGCAGCATCGGCCTGGCGCTGGGCTTCATCACCGGCCTGTCGAAATGGGGCGAGCGCCTGCTCGACAGTACCCTGCAGATGGTCCGTAACGTGCCGCACCTGGCGTTGATCCCGCTGGTGATCCTCTGGTTTGGCATCGACGAGTCGGCCAAGTTGTTCCTGGTGGCCCTGGGGGTGTTCTTCCCCATCTACCTGAACACCTACCACGGCATCCGCAACGTCGATCCGGCGCTGGTGGAGATGGCCCGCAGCTACGGCCTCTCCGGGGCGCGGCTGTTCTGGCACGTGGTGCTGCCGGGCGCGCTGCCGTCCATCCTGGTAGGGGTGCGCTTCGCCCTCGGCCTGATGTGGCTGACGCTGATCGTCGCCGAGACCATTTCCGCCAGCTCCGGCATCGGCTACCTGGCGATGAACGCCCGGGAGTTCCTGCAAACCGATGTCGTGGTGCTGGCCATCCTGCTCTACGCCGTACTCGGCAAACTGGCGGATCTCGCCGCCCGCGGCCTGGAGCGTGCTTGGCTGCGCTGGCATCCGGCCTATCAGAAGGGGGCCAACGCATGACCAATCTCCAAGCCATCCCGCCGCTGGCGCGGGGTATCGCCCTCAAGCTGCAACAGGTGGTGAAGAAGTTCGGCGAGCGCACTGTGCTGCACGGGATCGACCTGAATATCCCGGCCGGCCAGTTCGTCGCCGTGGTGGGCCGCAGCGGTTGCGGCAAGAGCACCCTGCTGCGCCTGGTGGCCGGTCTCGACCAGGCCAGCGGTGGCGACCTGCTGGGCCAGGACGAGCCCCTGGCCCAGCATCGCGAAGACACCCGGCTGATGTTCCAGGACGCGCGCCTGCTGCCCTGGAAACGCATCATCGACAACGTCGGCCTGGGCCTCAAGGGCGATTGGAAGCCCAAGGCGCTGGAAGCCCTGGAAGCGGTCGGCCTGGCCGATCGCGCGGGTGAATGGCCCTCGGCGCTCTCCGGTGGCCAAAAGCAGCGCGTGGCCCTGGCCCGGGCGCTGATCCACCAGCCGCGCCTGCTCCTGCTGGACGAGCCGCTGGGCGCCCTGGATGCCCTGACCCGCATCGAGATGCAGCAACTCATCGAGCGCCTCTGGCAGCGCCACGGCTTCACCGTGCTGCTGGTCACCCACGACGTGGGCGAGGCGGTGGCCCTGGCCGACCGCGTGGTGCTCATCGAAGACGGCCACGTCGGCCTGGATCTCGACGTCAACCTGCCGCGTCCCCGCGCCGCGGGCGATGCCAACCTGGCCCGCCTGGAAGCCGAGGTACTGGCCCGGGTGCTGCAGCAGCCACTCAATCCCGATCTACCGGAAATCGTGCAACCCCTGCCCACGCAACTGCGCTGGGCCTACTGATCGTTCATCCGAGGAGTTTTGCCATGACCATCAAGGCCATCAACGTTCGCAACCAGTTCAAGGGCACCATCAAGGAAATCATCGAAGGCTCGGTACTCTCCGAGATCGATGTCCAGACCGCCGCCGGCATCGTCACCTCCGTCATCACCACCCGCTCCGTCAAGGAGCTGGAGCTGCAAGTGGGTAGCGAGGTGATCGCCTTCGTCAAATCCACCGAGGTGTCCATCGCCAAGCTGTGAGGCGGCTTTGGTCGTGACGAAACCCGCCCTGGTGGCGGGTTTTTTATTTAAAATTAAAACAATCCTGAATTTGCTCCAGATCTTCATCTAATAGCGATATTTGTTGTTTTCCTATTCGGTTGTCCAGAGCTTCCAAATCTGCTATTGAAAAATAGTTTTTGTGAAAGGTTTTTATTTGGTGTTTGAAGATCAGCTCTTTGTTCCATTTTTTTAGTGATTCTGATACGTAAGCTGTGGCTCTTGGAGTAAGTTTTTTTGCTTCCTTGTCATATATGCTTCTTAAGACTCTAACAATAGCGCTTATCTCATCATTGTTTTCTGTAAGGATCACGTCGAGCAGTCCTTCAGTTATTTCTGAAAAATAACTTTCTTTGCAAATTATTTTGTTTTCCAAGAATGAGTAGGCTATTGCATCCCAATTTGTTAGTGTTGTTTTTATTAGTGATTTTTTGTCGTTTAGCTTTACCTTGTTGTTTTTGAATGCCCATGTTTCGCTAATTGGCCAGAGATCTACTTCCCACTCTCCTATTGCTGTTCTATATCCGCCATACCTGTTTTTTTTGCATTTGATATCTAGGTTTTCTATGAGTATCTTTAAAGATTCCGGGTTGGTGTCTATAACTAGGTCTATGTCTGATTTGAATTTTTTTGTTCCATAGAGGGCTATGTCTCTAAGCGTTCCTCCGAATAAAAGTACGTCTCCAATAGGTAGGAGTTCTTCTATGAAGCAACTTAGTTCGGGTCGTCCGTTGCTTTTGCCATCAAAAAAACGAATTATCCTTTTTTTTAAATTTGCTTCATTTTTTGCAATGTTTTTCATAAAAAGGGAGCAGCTCGTCATGCAGAGATATTAGATAACTGTCAGTCATACCTGACACCGCATCGGTGATTAGCTGAGCCTCTTTGTAGCTTTGACTTAAGCCGTTGTCTTCCTTAAATATTCTTCTATAGCTCTCAGATATTCTAGAGAATGCATATTTTCCAAAAGGAGTAATGGAGTCATAAGCTTTTTCTTGGTTTCCATGAACAGCAACCCACAGCATGTCCATCATTGTGTGGATGTATGTGTGTCCTTTCAGTTCTAGCTCTAATACACTTTTGTGGCGAAATCCGTAGGTAAAGTCAAATTTCTTTAGGGCTTTACAGAAACTGGCGGCTTGGGTTTCTTTTAATATCCCGTCAAAATAGCATTCTCCTCCTAGTAAGGACTGTGCCTTGTCTACGAAGAAGTTAGTGACTTCAGATGTCATTTCGTGTATCGAATAAACTCTAAACATCTGCATTACGCAATCGTTTAGTTCTCTTGGGCTAAGGTCAATCTTCTTAAATTCATCATATTTTTCTTTGGACTTATTTATGATTTTTTTTGTGAGTTTGTCGTCGCTACAATTTTGTTCAAGAAAGTTTACAAGATCTGGGAAAGAGGCTAATCCCTTCTTTATAGTGTCTTCTGCATCCATCACGGCATATGCGATGTCATCGCATGCCTCCATGATATAAGTAAATGGATGACGTATGCCCAAGCCAAGGCCAGTTTCTTTCCATATCTCTTCAGCAACGTCTTTCTCTGAATGAAAATATCCGTGCTTTTTCCAGCTGCCCGGACCTATATCTGCACTAGATACGGGATATTTTATAAGTGCCGCAAGTGTACCATATGTAAGATTCAGGCCATATTTGTCGGAAAGTATCTGAAGTCGTGTTAGAAGTCGAAATGTTTGTGAGTTTCCATCAAATTTTAAAAAATCTTTTGCAGTGGGTGGGGCGTGGTTTATCTTGCTTCCGAAAACTTCTTCACAATTCTTTTCAAACCAGGCTTGTATAGAATATTCCCCTTGGTGCCCGAATGGAGGATTACCCATGTCATGTACAAGGCCTATAGCGGCTAGTAGGCTGGGTATGCAGCGTTGTATTGTTTTTTCTTCTAGCCCTGTAAAGATGCTCGGGCTTTCGTACGCCAATCTAGTGCCAATATTTCTAGCAATTGCTGAAACTTCGAGCGAGTGAGTTAGTCTCGTTCTGACGCTATCGTTTTTATCTAAAGGAAAGACCTGTGTTTTATCTGCAAGTCGTCTGGTTGGTGCTGCGAATAAAATACGGTCGTAGTCTCTTTCTATTTCAAGCCTGCCGTTAGCAAGACTATTTTCAGTTGTAATGCTAAATTTGTCTTTTCGACGACTTTGGTTGAAAGCCATTTCCCATTTTGACATGATTATTCTCTATGTGGCTGGATTACTGTCTTAGTTGGATTAATCTTTCTGTTTGCTATGCAGTAGCTGCTGACTTTTATACGGGAATCTGTTGGTGAGGTAGTGGTAAGGATTTGTGATCCAAAGGTATTTAATAGCTGGATTTGACGGCAAAGGATAGTCATGCGGCAAAAAAAGCCTATTTACCGATAGTCCTATAGGCACTTGCGTTGGTGGTGGCGCTGCGGACGGTATTGCTAGCCAAGAAGCGTGGCGAGTTGCAGTGTTCACCATGGCTGAAGCACGAGTTCGAGCATGACCCCGGCTAGGCGTTGGTAGGCGGCTGAGCAAACGGTCGTGCAGGGGCTGAATCGACCCTGAGTAAGAGCGTCTTGGCTGGCGTCGCCTGGAGCTTCGCTCTAGCAACCGGCGAGGTCAGTTGCACATCGTAGGTTAGATTAGCAGTAAAATTGCTCTGGTTTTGTAGATTATCGGTTAGCTCAGCGTCGGCCAAACCCAGTCGGTGATACGCTTCTGACAGCGCAAGCGTGCTCAGGCGACGCGCAATCCCTGGGGCGAACCCAGCTTGGCCAGATAGACCAGGCCATCTTCCCATTGCCGATGGCCGGAACGGGTATTGATGTGCCCGGCACCTGGCAGGATGTCCAACTCGCTGCCCCAGTCCTGCGCCAGGGCTTCGGCCCGCGGCAAGCTGATGGCGTGGTCGTTGTCCGAGGTCACCACCCGTGAGGGGAAGGGCAGCGGATGCCGGGGCAGCGGGGCGAACCCCACCAGTTCCGCCGGGCAGCCGGGGCGCTCCACATCGGCCGGCGCCACCAGCAGCGCGGCCAGCACCCGTTGCCGCCGCGCCACCGTGGCGCTGGCCGCCCAGTGCGCTACCGTCACGCAGCCCAGGCTATGGGCGATCAGCACCACAGGAGTGGTGGCCTGGGCGATGGCCTGGTCGAGGGCGGCCACCCAGCGCTGCGGGTCGGGACGTTGCCAATCGTCCTGCTCGACGCGACGGGCATCCGGCAGACGGCGCTGCCAATGGCTTTGCCAATGATCGGGGCCAGAACCTTGCCAGCCGGGAAGGATGAGATAGCGGGTCATGGCGGAATCTCCGCGGACGAAAGGGGAGAGCCGATAGTGACGGCGGATGATCCGTACGAGAAAGAATAAAAAGCGCTTTGGTTATGTCGGGATATTCACACACAACGGTTATATCGCGGCCATGGGCCGCTCCTACAGTCTTGCCTGTACCTGTAGGAGCGGCCCATGGCCGCGATAGCATCGATAAATCCTGGCGACAGACCTACTCGCCCCGCCCCAACCGTTCCACCTCTTGCAACCAGCGCAAGCGCTGCTCCTCGTCGGCCGCCCGTACCGGCGAGTATTCGTGCACCTGCAGCACCTGGATGCCGCAGGCTTCGAGGCCTTCCTGGATGCCCTGGCGGTGGGGTGCCTGGTTGCGCAGGCGTTGCCAGGGGGAGGGTGGGGTATCGGAGGTGACCAGCAATTCGGCGCTGCGCCCGGTCAGCAGGGGCTCGCCGCCCCAGGTCTGGTCGCGCTGGGCGAAGGCGAAGCCCGGTTGCAGGACGCGTTCGAGAAAGCCCGCTAGCAGGGCGGGCAGGCCGTTCCACCACACCGGGTAGACGAACACCAGATGCTCGGCCCAGTGGATCTGCCGCTGGGCTTCCAACAGATCGGGCTCCAGCGTCTGCGAGAGGTCATAGCCCTCGCGCAGCACCGGGTCGAACTGGGCCTCGGCCAGCTTGAGCTGACGCACCACCTGGCCGCTGGCCTGGGCGCCCTGGACATAGGCGTCGGCCAGCGACTGGCAGAAGCTGGTGCGCTTGGGATTGCCCTGGATGACCAGCAGGCGCCGGCCATCCCCTTCCAGCGGCGTGGCGCCGCGGGCTTCAGCCACGGCCACCGGCTTCCAGCATGGTTTCCGGCCGTACCCACTCGTCGAACTGGGCATCGGTCAGGTAACCGAGTTCCAGCGCGGCGGCGCGCAGGGTCTTGTTCTCGGCATAGGCCTTCTTAGCGATCTCGGCGGCCTTGTCGTAGCCGATGTGCGGATTGAGCGCGGTCACCAGCATCAGCCCCTGTTCCAGGTGCTCGGCCATCTTGTGCTCGTCCGGCTCCATGCCGGTGACGCAATGGGTGTTGAAGTTGCGGCAGCCATCGGCCAGCAGACGGATGGATTCGAGCACGTTATGGGCGATCACCGGCTTGTAGACGTTGAGTTGCAGATGGCCTTGGCTGGCGGCGAAGCCGACGGTGACGTCGTTGCCGATCACCTGGCAAGCCAGCATCGACAGCGCCTCGCACTGGGTCGGATTGACCTTGCCCGGCATGATGGAGCTGCCCGGTTCGTTGGCCGGCAGCTTGACCTCGGCGAAGCCCGCACGCGGACCGGAACCCAGCAGGCGTAGGTCGTTGGCGATCTTCATCAGCGCCACCGCCAGGGTCTTGAGACCGCCGTGCAGGGCCACCAGCGGCTCATGGCCGGCGAGGGCGGCGAACTTGTTCGGCGCGGTGACGAAAGGTAGGCCGGTGAGTTCGGCGATTTCCTTGGCAATGGCTTCGTCGAAGCCCTTGGGCGCATTGAGGCCGGTGCCCACGGCGGTACCACCCTGAGCCAGTTCCAGGACTGCCGGCAGGGCATTGCGAATGGCGCGTTCGGCGAGGTCGAGCTGGGCGACGAAGGCCGACAGCTCCTGGCCGAAGGTCACCGGGGTGGCATCCATCATGTGGGTGCGGCCGGTCTTGACCAGGTGCTGGTAGCGCGCCGACTGCAGCGCCAGGCCACCGGACAGTTCGGCGATGGCGGGGAGCAGATCGTTCTGTACCGCCAAGGCGGTGGCGATGTGCATGGCGGTGGGGAAGCAGTCGTTGGAGCTCTGGCCACGATTGACGTGGTCGTTGGGGTGGACCGGCTTCTTGCCGCCCATCCCGGCGCCGGCCAACTCGTTGCTGCGCCCGGCGATGACTTCGTTGACGTTCATGTTGCTCTGGGTGCCGCTGCCGGTCTGCCAGACCACCAGGGGAAACTGGTCGTCATGGAAACCGTCGAGGATCTCGCTGCTGGCCTTCTCGATTAGGGTGGCGACATCCTCCGGCAATTCGCCGAGACGTAGATTGACCCGCGCGGCCGCCTTCTTCACCGTGGCCAGGGCATGCACCACCGCCAGCGGCATCTGCTGGTTGCCGATGGCGAAGTTCTCCAGCGATCTTTGGGTCTGGGCGCCCCAGTAGACGTCGTCGGCCACTTCGATGGGGCCGATGCTATCGGTTTCGGTACGGCTCATGGCGGTCTCCATGTATGAGGTGTGGGTCAAGCTACCTTGGGCAGCAGGTTAGCGCCAGGGTTCCCAAATAGGAAGTTTTCTCATTTGTTGGTGCGTCCTCGATAAATTCAGGCCAGGTTCAGCCGCTCTATGGCACACTCGCGGTCCATTTTCAGCATCCTGAAGGACGCCCATGAAGAAGACCCTCCGTACGCTCGGCGCTGTAGTCCTGCTCGCCAGCGCCAGCAGCTTCGCCCTGGCCGATGCCAAGAGCCACGCGGCCGACGCGGAGCGCTTCCTGCAGTTGGCCAATGCCGACAAGTTGACGGCCCCGGTCTATGGCCAGGTGCAGCAACTCTTTGCCCAGCACTTCGCCCAGGCCAAGGAGCCCGGCAAGAAGGCCGTACTGGAGAGCTACACGGCCCGCGCCAACCAGGCGCTGGACAGCACCATCGGCTGGGACAAGATCAAGCCGGACCTGGTCAAGCTCTACACCGACACCTTCACCGAGGACGAGCTGGAAAGCCTGATCAAGTTCTACCAGTCGGATCTGGGCAAGAAGATGCTGGCCAACCTGCCGCGCCTGTCGGCCCAGTCCGCCGAGCTGACCCAGGCCAAGCTGGAGCAGGCGGTGCCCAAGGTCAACGCCATCCTCGCCGAGATGGACAAGCAGCTGGGCGTCAAGCCGCCGGCTGGCGAGGCTCCCGCCAAGCGCTAAGCCTCTGCTCCACGCGAAGCCCGGACCTGTTCCGGGCTTCGTCGTTTCCGGGCGACGGCGGCGATTCCGGCCGGGGGCCGCGCTCGTTAGAATGACGGCTCTTACAGTCGAGGTATCCCCATGAGCATGCGCGAACGTATCCAGTCCAGCCTGGGCCTGTTGCAACCCGAGCACCTGGAGGTGCTGGACGAAAGCCACATGCACAGCCGCGGCCAGGAGACCCATTACAAGGCGGTGGTGGTCAGCGAACACTTCGCCGGACTCAACGCGGTGAAGCGCCACCAGAAGGTCTACGGCACCCTCGGCGAACTCATGGGCCAGTTCCATGCGCTGGCACTGCACACCTATACGCCGGAGGAGTGGGCCAGCCAGGGCCAGGCGCCGGATTCGCCCACCTGCCGCGGCGGCAGCAAGCACGACCTGGCGGGCTGATCTCAAGGCGCCATTGTTCGGCGCCCAGCCATTTGGTTAAAATTTGACCGGCGCCGGCTCCAAGAGCCCGTCCAAAGTCTGCTGCGCGTCGGCCAAACGGCGTTGAAAAGGGCGTCGGGATGCTCATTTACGCTGTGTAAACTGCGCTCCCTCCGCCCCTTTCGCCTTGTTTGTCTCTAGCTCGCGAGCCTTTGAACAGACTCTTACCGGCGTTTTCGTCTAACCGGTCCGCCCTTTGCGCGGGTGACCTCTGGGAAATCGAAGATGACCGACAATATCGTCGTGGCGGCCTTGTACAAGTTCGTCACCCTGGACGACTACGTCCAATTACGTGAACCCCTGTTGCAGACCCTGCTGGCGCACGACGTCAAGGGCACCCTGCTGCTGGCCGAGGAAGGCATCAATGGCACCGTCTCCGGCAGCCGTGCAGGCATCGATGCCGTACTCGCCTGGTTGCGCGCCGATCCGCGCCTGGTCGATATCGACCACAAGGAATCCTACTGCGCCGAGCAGCCGTTCTACCGCACCAAGGTGAAGCTGAAGAAGGAGATCGTCACCCTGGGCGTGCCGGGCGTCGATCCCAACCAGCGCGTCGGCACCTACGTCGAGCCGCAGGACTGGAATGCCCTGGTGGACGACCCCGAGGTGCTGGTGATCGATACCCGCAACGATTACGAGGTGGGCATCGGCAGCTTCAAGGGCGCCATCGATCCCAAGACCAAGAGCTTCCGGGATTTTCCCGCCTACATTCGTGAGCATTTCGATCCAGCCCGGCATAAGAAGGTCGCCATGTTCTGCACCGGCGGCATCCGCTGCGAGAAGGCCTCCAGCTTCATGCTGCAGGAGGGCTTCCCCGAGGTGTTCCATCTCAAGGGTGGCATTCTCAAATACCTGGAAGAGGTGCCGGCGGCCGAGTCGCGTTGGGAAGGCGAGTGCTTCGTCTTCGACAATCGCGTGACCGTGACCCATGAACTGGCCGAAGGCGCCTATGACCAGTGCCACGCCTGCCGCAATCCGGTCTCGCCGCAGGACATGCAATCACCGCACTACAGCCCCGGTATCAGTTGCCCGCACTGCTGGGATTCGCTGTCGGAGAAGACCCGTGCCGGGGCGCGTGAGCGGCAGAAGCAGATCGAGCTCGCCCGGCTGCGCAACGAGCCCCATCCCATCGGCCGCGATCCGCGGCTGAATGCTACACCCCACCCCGAGGAGGTCTAGGATGCCCGGTCGCCTGCTCTATGTGATGGACCCCATGTGCTCCTGGTGCTGGGGCTTCGCCCCGGTGGTGGATCGCCTGGCCGAGCGGGCGGCCGCCCATGGCATTCCCCTGCGCCTGGTGGTTGGTGGCCTGCGCCGCGAGCGGGTAGCCCAGGACACCGCCAGCCGGGTGCGTACCCTGGCCTATTGGCAGGCGGTACAGGAGACCACCGGCCAACCCTTCGCCCTGGATGTGGGGCCGCCGGAAGGCCTGGTGTACGACACCGAGCCGGCCTGTCGTGCCCTGGTCGCCGCGCGCCAACTCGACGAAGATGCGGTCTGGGGGCTGGCCAAGCGTATCCAGCAGGCCTTCTATGTCGAGGCGCGCGATGTCACTCAACCGGCGCTGCTGGTGGAGCTGGCCGAGGCCAGCGGCCTGCCGCGCATCGAATTCGCCCCGCTGTTCGATGGCGAACCGGCGCACCAGGCCACCCAGGCGGACTTCGCCTGGGCGCTGAATCTGGGCATCGCTGGGTTCCCGACCCTGCTGGCCGAGCGTAATGGCCAGCTGGCGCTGATCACCAATGGCTACCAACCGCTGGACGAGCTGGAGCCACTGCTGGACGCCTGGCTGACCCGCGGCGCGCAACCGGCGTGACTCTGGTCATCGACGAACGCCTGACGCTGCCCGAGCAGGAGATCCAGCTCACTGCGGTGCGCGCCCAGGGCGCCGGTGGGCAGAACGTCAACAAGGTCTCCAGCGCCGTCCATCTGCGCTTTGACATCACTGCGTCCTCGCTGCCGGAGGCGCTCAAGGAGCGCCTGCTGGCGCTGCGCGACCAGCGCATCAGCCGTGACGGCGTGGTGGTGATCAAGGCGCAGCAATACCGCACCCAGGAGCAGAATCGCGCCGACGCCCTGGAGCGCCTGGCCGCGCTGATCGCCGCGGCCAACGTCCCGGAAAAGCCCCGGCGCCCCACCAAGCCGACCTACGGTTCCAAGCAGCGCCGCCTGGAAGGCAAGTCCCGTCGCAGCGGGCTGAAGGCCAGTCGCGGGCGGGTGGATTTCTAGAATTCGGCCTCTTCCTTCGCCAGCGTCTTCAGCCAATCGCTGACTGCCACCAGGGCCGGGTCCTGGCGGCTACGGCTGGGCATCACCAGGTAATAGCCCAACTCGGTCTGTACCGGCTCAGCCGTCACCTGGAGCAGGCGGCCGGTCGCCAGGGCCTTGTGCACGAAGCGCCGATTGACCATGGCTAGTCCTTGGCCCGCCAGCGCCGCATCGATGGCCAGGGCGGCCTGGTTCATGTGCAGCTCCTGATGCACCGGTTCGCCTTCCAATACCGCCGACCAGTCGGCCTGGCCATCGTTGAGCAGCGGATAGCGGGCGAGCGCCGCGCCGCTCAGGGGTAGCGGCTCGGCGCCGATCAGGGCGGGACTGGCCACGACCACCAGTTCGGCGAAGAGGAATTCCGCCGTCACCCCGCGCAGGGTGGGACGGCGGATGAGACGCACGGCCAGATCGACGCCATCCCGGGCGAAGTCGGCCAGGACATCGCTGGCCAGCACCCGTAGATCGATAGTTGGATGGGCGCTGGCGAAGGCGGGCAGCGCGGGAATCAGGCATTTGGCGGCGAAGCTGGGCGTCACGCTGACGGTGACGATTCGCTTGCGCCTGAGCAGGGCGTCGGTGGCTTCGCGCAGCACGTCGAAGGCGCGCTGTACCTCGAGAAAATAGGCGCGGCCACGGTCGGTCAATTGCACGCCGCGGCGTTGGCGCAGGAACAGGGGGAAACCCAGGCGTTCCTCCAGTTGGCGCACCTGTTGGGCGACCGCCGCCTGGGTGACGCACAGCTCCACGGCCGCCGCCTGGAAGCTGGCCCGGCGGCCGGTGGCTTCGAAGGCTTGCAGCGCTTTCAACGGCGGTAGGCGTGGGTTGGCTGCCATGGTTCCTGACCCTAGTTTGGCTACTGGCTGAATACAGCCGATAGCGTGCCAGGAATTCACCGAAACCCGCTACATAGAAGCCTCTATTGCAGGATTGGACTCAAGCTGCCAGGAGGGAAAAATGTGGCTTACTACCCTGATGTTCGGCGCGCTCGGTGTGTGCTGGGGCTCGAACTTCATCTACATGAAGCTGGCTGCCGATTTCATTTCGCCGGCCCAGATGACGCTGCTGCGGGTCGGCTGTGGCTTCGTCCCCCTGGCCGTGGTGGCCTGGCAGCGAGGCGTGCTGCGCCTTGATCAGTGGCGCCTGCTACCGCACTTCCTGGTCATGGCGCTGCTGGCCACGGCCTTCTACTACTTCGCCATCGCCAAGGGCACCGCGCTGTTGCCCTCGGCCGTCGCCGGGGTCTTGGGCGGTACCATCGCCCTTTTCACCACCCTGGCCAGCCTGGCGTTGCTGCGCGCCGAGTGGCCCAATGCGGCTATGGTCGCGGGCGTGTTGCTGGGCTTTCTCGGCGTGGTGTTGCTGATCGCACCTTGGCAGGCCGCAGGCTTGGCACTGGATGGCCAGGGCGTGCTCTGGATGCTGGGAGCCGCTGCCTTGTTCGGCTGCTCCTATGTCTACGTCAGCCGGTATCTCGCACCCCATGGCCTGCCGCCCTTGGCGCTGGTGACCTGGCAGATGGGCCTGGCCTTGCTGGCGCTGCTGCTGGTCACCGATACCTCCGGCCTGGCTGCCCTGTGGCAGCATCCGTGGGCCTTGGTGGGGGTGACGATCGGGCTGGGCGTGCTGGGTACTGGAATGGCCTTCCTGCTCTATTACGCCCTGCTCGAACGCCTGGGCGCAGTGGCCTCGGCGGCCGCGACCTATCTGACGCCCACCGTCGCCCTGGCGATCGGCTGGGCCAACGGTGAAGCCGTCGGCCTGCGCGAGGTGGCGGCTGCCGGGGTGATCTTGCTGGGGGTCGCCGTGGTACAGGCAGGACGAAGACCCTAGGCTCTGTACGAAAAATGCCTGCGCTCGGTGATGCTTCGTTGAAAAAGGCCTGGATCGCCAGCCCGGTCGCAATGCTCATTTACCGCTCGTAAACTCGTTCGCGAGCCCGGTCCGCTTCCTCAGCCTTTTTCGCGGGGCCGCCTAGGCCTCGCCTGACCTTCGCTCGGCGAATTTTCGTACAGAGCCTAGCGCACCACGATCAGCGCACTGCCGGCCGTTTCCAGCATGTTGCGGGTATTGCTGCCCATGAAGAAGTGACGCAGCCGGGAATGGCCGAAGGCGCCCATCACCACCAGTTCCAGGCCATGCTGCTTGCGATAGCGTTCCAGACCCAGTTCCACGTCGCCGTCGGTGAGGGCGGTGATGACCTGGCGACCGCCGGCGCGGAGTTCGTCGGCGGCGCGGGCAAGGGCAGCACGACGCTCTTCGCGGTCGCGGCCGACGGTCACCAGGTGGCAGGCCAGGCCATCGAACAGCCGGCAGTTGGCCGCCCAGGTCACCGCCTTGCGCGCGCTGCTGCTGTCGTCATAGGCCAATAGCACGCCCTGGGGTTTGACGAAGGTGTGGCCGGCCACCAGCAGGGGGCGGTGCAGGAGGCGGATGGCGCTTTCCAGGTGGCGACCGATCAGCCGCTTGGGTGGGCTGTCCTCGCCCTGACGCCCCAGCACGATGAGATCGAAATCCTCCTGCAGGCTTTCCAGGGAGTCCATCAGGTCGCCATGTTGCAGCACGGCGCCGGCGCAACGGGCCTGCTGTTCCTCGACCCGCAATTGCGCCGCATCCAGCAGCAGCCGGCCCTGGTCTTCCGCGAGGCTGCCACGGCGGGCGTCCAGCGCCGCCAGCTCGGTGAGCAGGTGTTCACGATTGACCAGCAGGGGCGGCGGGGTACCGTGACCGGGGCGGGGAAAGCGCCGCTGGTCCAGCACGTGCAGCAGGGTCAGCGGGGCATCCAGGGCGGTCCCGGCCCAGGCGGCGAAGTCGCAGACGGCGGCGCTGACGGCCGAGCCGTCGAGGCAGGCGAGGATCTTGGACATGGCCGCGGGTCTCCGAGAACAAGGTGTTGCTGCGACAGACCCAGCGGCGACGCCCTGGGTTCAATCGCTGAGGGCGAGGTCGTCTGCCATACCGCCCCGGCGCAAGAGCTGCTTGCAACGAGTGGACAGGTGCAGCACCCATACCCGCTTGCCGGCCTTTGCGTAGCGCTCGTGCAGGGTGCGTAGCGCCGCCACGGCGGAGTAGTCGACGAAACTCAGATGGCTGCAGTCCACCACCACCCTGGCGGGGTCGCCAGCGGGATCGAACTGGTTGAGGAAGGTGGCGGTGGAGGCGAAGAACAGGGTGCCGTGCACCTGGTATCTCTTGCTGCCATCGGCGTCCAGGTGGCTGTCGGCATAGAGCCGGCGGGCGTGCTGCCAGGCGAAGTTGAGCGCCGCCAGGACAATGCCGCAGAGCACGGCGGTGGCGAGGTCGGCGAACACGGTGATGACGGTGACCGCAACGATCATCAGCATGTCGCTGCGCGGTACCCGGTGCAGCACCCGCAGCGAGGCCCAGGCGAAGGTCTGCTGGGCGACCACGAACATGGTGCCCACCAGCGCCGCCAGCGGGATGCGTTCGATCAGCGGCGAGAGAAACAGCACGAAGAGCAGCATCAGCACCCCGGCGACCAGGCCGGACAGCCGCCCGCGTCCACCCGAGCTCAGGTTGATCATGGTCTGGCCGATCATGGCGCAGCCGCCCATGCCGCCGAACAGTCCCGAAGCCAGATTGGCCGCGCCGAGGGCCACGCATTCGCGGTTGGGATAGCCGCGGCTCTCGGTGATCTCGTCGGTGAGATTCAACGTCAGCAGGGTTTCCAGCAGGCCGACCAGGGCCATCAGCACCGCATAGGGCAGGATGATCTGCAGGGTGTCGAGGTTCCAGGGAATGTCGGGCAGCGCCAGCTGCGGCAGGCCGCCGGCGATATGGGCCATGTCGCCCAGGGTGCGGGTCGGCAGGTCGAGGCAGTAGACCGCCAGGCCCACGCCGAGGATGGCGGCCAGGGCTGGCGGCACGGCGCGGGTCAGTCGCGGCAAGAGCCAGATGATGAGCATGGTGGCCAGGGTCAGGCCGAGCATCAGGTACAGCGGCGTGCCGCTGAGCCAGGCCTCGCCCTGTTTGAAATGTTCCAGCTGGGCCAGGGCGATGACGATGGCCAGGCCGTTGACGAAACCGAGCATCACCGGGTGCGGCACCATGCGGATCAACTTGCCCAGGCGCAGCAGGCCGAAGGCGATCATCAACAGTCCGCCGAGTACCACCGTGGCCAGCAGGTACTGCACGCCGTGCTGCACCACCAGGGCGACGATCACCACCGCCATGGAGCCGGCGGCGCCGGAGATCATGCCCGGGCGGCCACCGAAGAGAGCGGTGAGGGTACAGATGAAGAAGGCGCCATAGAGCCCCATCAGCGGATTGAGATGGGCGACCAGGGCGAAGGCGATGCACTCGGGCACCAGGGCGAAGGACGTGGTGAGGCCGGCCAGGATGTCGGCGCGGGGCGAAACGTTTTTCATGGCGTATCCAAGACAGGCGACAGCGCGGCAAGGCGCGGTCGGAAAACATGAGCAAACGGCAGGACGAGCGAGCGCCGGTGGTCCGCGACGGGAGCGGTCACCGGGTGGCGAGAGGGTGCGACTCAGCTATGGCGGCGTCAGCAGGCGACTGGACATGACAAGAGGGGTCCGGAACATCGCTGGGAGAGTCAGCGAGCTTAGCATGACTTGCCGCTGCTGCCGAACCGGCCGGACGGCGTGCAGGCCATTGCAAGGGTGCCGCCTGCGCTCTTGCTGCTAATGGTCTGGCGAATTCCCGCCTCCCGGTACAGGGCGCAAGGGCCTCGTCGTCAAGCTACGGCGGCCCCGGTCCAGGCCTAGGTCTTGGACGAGCGGACGGAAGGGCTACTTCCATTGATCGGCGAGCACAGCGAAGCGCTAGATAAGCCAAACGATTCGGTTACTCTTTCCTCAGGGTCCGGCTAAGTACCGGGCCCAGCCTGAAACGAGGATAAGAACCGTGGATATGAACC
Organism: Pseudomonas oryzihabitans; assembly: GCF_006384975.1. Classification (NCBI taxonomy): domain Bacteria; kingdom Pseudomonadati; phylum Pseudomonadota; class Gammaproteobacteria; order Pseudomonadales; family Pseudomonadaceae; genus Pseudomonas; species Pseudomonas oryzihabitans. Next base: position 2,330,620 of record NZ_CP021645.1, on the reverse strand, counting down.
GTCGGCAATTCTTCAAGGTCGCGGGAGTCGGCCTTGCGGGATCCAGCCTGGCGGCGCTAGGCATGGCTCCCACAGCTGCCTTCGCCGACCAGGTGCGCCATTTCAAACTGGCGCACACCGTGGAAACCCGCAACACCTGTCCCTACTGCTCGGTCGGCTGCGGCCTGATCATGTACAGCATGGGCGACCGGGCCAAGAACGTGGCCCAGAACATCATTCACATCGAGGGCGACGCCGACCACCCGGTCAATCGCGGCACCCTCTGCCCGAAGGGCGCCGGCCTGCTGGATTTCATCCACAGCCCCAATCGCCTCAAGTACCCCGAAGTCCGCAAGCCCGGCAGCAACGAGTGGACCCGCATCAGCTGGGACGAGGCGCTCGGGCGCATCGCCACCCTGATGAAGGAAGACCGCGATGCCAACTTCATCGCCACCAACGACAAGGGCCAGACGGTCAATCGTTGGTTGACCACGGGCTTTTTGGCCGCTTCGGCGTCCTCCAATGAAACCGGTTATCTGACGCACAAGATCGCGCGGAGTCTGGGCCTGCTGGCCTTCGACAACCAAGCACGCGTCTGACACGGCCCGACGGTGGCAGGTCTTGCCCCGACGTTTGGCCGTGGTGCCATGACGAACCATTGGAGTGACATCAAGAACGCCAATCTCGTCCTCATCATGGGCGGCAATGCCGCCGAAGCGCACCCGTGCGGCTTCAAATGGGTCACCGAGGCCAAGGCGCACAACAACGCCCGGCTGATCGTGGTCGATCCGCGTTTCACCCGTTCCGCCTCGGTGGCGGATTACTACGCGCCGATCCGTACCGGCAGCGACATCGCCTTCCTGGGCGGGCTGATCAATTACCTGATCACGAACGACAAGATCCAGCAGGAGTACGTCCGCAACTACACCGACGCCGGCTTCCTGGTGAAGGAAGGCTTCACCTTCGAGGACGGCCTGTACAACGGCTACGATGCGGAGAAGCGCACCTACACCGACAAGGTGAACTGGGGCTATCAGATCGGCGACGACGGCTTCGTCAAGATCGATCCGACCCTGCAGGATCCGCGCTGCGTCTTCCAGCTGATGAAGCAGCACTACAGCCGCTACACCCTGGAAGTGGCCAGCCAGACCTGTGGCACGCCTCCCGAGGCGATCCAGAAGGTCTGGGCGGAAATCGCCGAGACCTCGGCGCCCGGTCGCACCATGACCATCCTCTACGCCCTGGGCTGGACCCAGCATTCCATCGGCGCGCAGATCATCCGCTGCGGCGCCATGGTGCAACTGCTCTTGGGCAACATCGGTATGCCGGGTGGCGGCATGAACGCCCTGCGCGGTCACTCCAACATCCAGGGCCTCACCGACCTGGGCCTGCTGTCGATCCAGCTGCCCGGCTACCTGACCATCGGTGGCGACGGCGAGCAGGACTACAACGCCTTCATCACCCGGCGCGCCAGCAAGCCGCTGCGTCCGGGGCAGATGAGCTACTGGCAGAACTACGGCAAGTTCCACGTCAGCCTGATGAAGGCCTGGTACGGCGACAAGGCCACCAAGGACAACGACTGGTGCTACCACTGGTTGCCCAAGGTCGATGTCACCGGCGCCGGCTACGACGTGCTGCGCTACTTCGACATGATGGGCAAGGGCCAGGTCAACGGCTACGTCTGCCAGGGCTTCAACCCCATCGCCGCCTTCCCCAACAAGGCCAAGGTGCTGCGTGGGCTGTCCAAGCTCAAGTGGCTGGTGATCATGGACCCGCTGGCCACCGAGACCTCCGAGTTCTGGCGCAACCACGGCGATCACAACGACGTGAACACCGCCGAGATCCAGACCGAGGTGTTCCGCCTGCCCACCACCTGCTTCGCCGAGGAAGACGGCTCCCTGGTCAACTCCAGCCGCTGGCTGCAGTGGCACTTCAAGGGCGCCGAGGCACCCGGCGAAGGGCGCAGCGACATCGCCATCATGGCCGAGTTGTTCCTCAAGCTGCGCGAGGCCTATGCCAAGGACGGCGGGGCCTTCCCCGAGCCGATCCTGGGGCTGTCCTGGCCCTACGCCAAGCCCGAGGAGCCTTCGCCGGAGGAACTCGCCAAGGAGTTCAACGGCTACGCCGTCACCGACGTGCTGGACGCCAAGGGGGCGGTCTCGGCCAAGGCCGGTCAGCAACTCGCCGGCTTCGGCCAGTTGATGGACGATGGCAGCACCGCCTCGGGTTGCTGGATCTTCTGCGGCTCCTGGACCGAGCAGGGCAACCAGATGGCGCGGCGCGACAACAGCGACCCGTTCCATATGGGGCAGACCCTGGGCTGGGCCTGGTCGTGGCCGAACAACAGACGCATCCTCTACAACCGCGCCTCCTCGGACCTCCAGGGCAAGCCCTGGGACCCGAGCAAGAAGCTGGTGTGGTGGAACGACAAGGCGCAGAAGTGGGGCGGCACCGACGTGCCGGACTACAAGATCGACGCCAAGCCGGCCGACGGCATGAGTCCCTTCATCATGAACCCCGAAGGGGTGGCGCGCTTCTTCGCCCTGGACAAGCTGGCCGAGGGGCCTTTCCCGGAGCACTACGAGCCGTTCGAGACCCCCATCGGCGTCAACCCGCTGCACCCCAACAACCGCAAGGCCCTGAACAGTCCGGCGGCACGGGTGCTCAAGGACGACTGGGCGGACTTCGGCGACCGCAAGGACTTCCCCTATGCGGCCACCACCTACCGCCTGACCGAGCACTTCCACTACTGGAGCAAGCACTGCCGGCTCAACGCCATCGTCCAGCCCGAGCAGTTCGTCGAGATCGGCGAGGTGCTGGCCAAGCAGAAGGGCATCGCCGCCGGTGATCTGGTACGCGTCACCTCCAAGCGCGGCCACATCGTCTGCAAGGCGGTGGTGACCAAGCGCATTCGGCCGCTGCAGGTCAACGGCGAGACGGTGCACCACGTCGGCATCCCCATCCACTGGGGTTTCTCCGGCGTGGCGCGCATGGGCTATCTGGCCAACACCCTGACCCCCTTCGTGGGTGACGGGAACACCCAGACGCCCGAGTTCAAGTCCTTCCTGGTCAACGTGGAGAAAGCGTGATGGCAAGCCAAGATATCTATGCCCGCTCCGCGACCACCACGGCCTACTCGTCCGTGCGCACCCAGTCGGAAGTGGCCAAGCTGATCGACGTGTCCAAGTGCATCGGCTGCAAGGCCTGCCAGGTCGCCTGCTCGGAATGGAACGAGCTGCGCGACGAGGTGGGCCACAACCATGGCACCTACGACAACCCGGCGGACCTCACCGCGGATTCCTGGACCCTGATGAGGTTCACCGAATACGAGGACGAGGCCGGCAAGCTGGAGTGGCTGATCCGCAAGGACGGCTGCATGCACTGCGCCGAGCCAGGCTGCCTGAAGGCCTGTCCGAGTCCGGGGGCCATCGTCAAGTACGCCAATGGCATCGTCGACTTCAACCAGGATCTCTGCATCGGCTGCGGCTACTGCATCGCCGGTTGCCCCTTCGACATCCCGCGGATTTCGAAGAAGGACAACAAGGCCTACAAGTGCTCGCTGTGTTCGGACCGGGTCGGCGTCGGCCTGGAACCGGCCTGCGTGAAGACCTGTCCGACCGGCGCCATCACCTTCGGCACCAAGGACGCCATGAAGGAGCACGCCGCCGAGCGCATCGTCGATCTCAAGAGCCGGGGCTACGAGAACGCCGGGCTCTACGACCCGGCCGGGGTAGGGGGCACCCACGTCATGTACGTGCTGCACCATGCCGACCAGCCGCAGCTGTACAACCATCTGCCCGAGGATCCGACCATCAGCCCCAGCGTGGGCCTGTGGAAGGGCATCACCAAACCCCTGGCGTTGTTCGCCATGGGCGCGGCGGTGCTGGCCGGCTTCTTCCACTACGTGCGCGTCGGCCCCAACCGGACCGATGACGACGACGAGGTGGTCGAGGCGCCGCCCTCCACCCCGGGCGATGCGCCCAAGGGCGAGGTCAAGCAGCTGAGTCCGTCCGTGCAGATCTTCGATCCGCACGACAAGCAGCCCTAGAGCCGGAGGCCCCCGGTTAGGCCGGGGGCGTCTTGGGAGACTTCAGATGAAACCGGAAATCCAGCGTTACAACGCCAACGAGCGGACCAACCACTGGATCGTGGCGATCCTGTTCTTCATGGCCGGGCTGTCGGGGCTGGCGCTGTTCCACCCCGCGCTGTTCTGGCTGTCCAACCTGTTCGGTGGCGGCACCTGGACGCGCATCCTGCATCCCTTCATGGGCGTGGCGATGTTCGTCTTCTTCGCCTTCCTGGTGATCCGCTTCTGGCGGCACAACAAGATCGGTCGCGAAGACGCCCAGTGGCTCAAGCAGATCAACGACGTGCTGAACAACCGCGAGGAAAAGCTGCCGCCGATCGACAAGTACAACCCCGGGCAGAAGATCCTGTTCTGGGTGCTCTTGGCCTGCATGCTAGTCCTGCTGGTCAGCGGCGTGGTCATCTGGCGGCAGTACTTCGCCCACCTGTTCCCTATCCCGGTGATCCGCCTGGGCGCTCTGGCTCATGCCTTCGCGGCCTTCGTGCTGGTCTTGTCGATCATCGTGCACATCTATGCCGGGATCTGGATCAAGGGTTCGGTGACCGCGATGATGACCGGCTGGGTGAGCCGTGCCTGGGCCAAGAAGCACCACTCGCTGTGGTACGAGAAGGTCACCCGCGAGAAGAAGTGAGCCCTTTGCTGTTGGGCTTCGCTACGCTCAACCCAACCTACCGGATGGGGTACGCGGCATTTTGCCCCCTCTCCCTCCGGGAGAGGGTTGGGGTGAGGGGGCAGACTTACGAAACCCGACACCTCAACCCTCCCGCTATCCTGAATCTTCCACCGTTTTCCTAAGGAGCCCTGCCATGGCGGGCCAGATCCTCGAGCCCGGCGAAATCGAAGCCGCGGCCGTCAATCCCGATTTCATCCTGCTGCCCGGTGGCGAGCTGTTCGGCTATCGCGCCGACCGCCTGCGCCTGTTGGCTGCCGGCAATGCCCTCGGCGACTACCTCCTGCTGATGGCCGACCTCTGCGAGGCCCAGCAGCAGGTCTTCGATAGCCTCGCGCCCCTGCCGCTGGACGAGGCGCGCAGCGCCCAGAGCCTGCAGCATGGCCTGCCGCCGCTGAGCTACGACACCCTGGTCCGCGAAGGCGACTGGCTACCGGCGCTGGACGCCCTGCTGGCGGCCCTCCAGATCGAGCAGTCGCCCGTACAGGCCGCCCTCGACGCCTTGCGCCATGCCGATGCCGGTCAGCGCAAGGCCTGGGCCATCGCCCTGCTGGCGGGCAGCTACGAGCTGGTGCCGGCCGGCGTGGTGCCCTTCCTTGGCGCCGCCCTGCAGGTGGCCTGGACCCACTGGCTGCAGCGCAGCGACTTCACTGCCCTGCGCGAACAGGGCAGCCAGACGGCCTGCCCCTGCTGCGGGTCGCCCCCCATGGCCGGGGTCATCCATCACCTGGGCAAGGCCAATGGCCTGAGATACCTCACCTGCTCGCTGTGCGCCTGTGAGTGGCACTTCGTGCGGGTCAAATGCAGCCACTGCGAGACCGGCAAGGGCCTGGGCTATTACTCCCTGGGCACCGACGACGCCAATGCCCAGCAGGCGCCCCTGCGCGCCGAGACCTGCGCCCACTGCAAGACCTATCTCAAGCATCTCTACCGCGACCATGACGCGCGTAGCGAGCCGCTCTCCGCCGATCTCGCCAGCCTGGCGCTGGACGTGCGCCTGGCGGAAGAGGGCTACCAGCGCCATGCACCCAATCTGCTGTTCGCGCCTGGCTGAGGTCTATCGACCGGTCGCCCGGCGCAGGGCGACCGGCTACCCGACGGTTTTCTGTTTCCGCATGTGAGCGCCGCTCTCTCGCTCGGGCCTGCTTCCCCAGGGCGACCCGGTACTTCTTGATGTCAAGCCGCACGAACCTCGGCAAAGCGGTCGAGATCCTTCGTTATCGCGCAAAGGATGAAGAGGGAGGGCCTTGTCACGGCGCGGTCATCCTGCAGAGTGAGTCTATCGATGAGCGAAAAACCTTCTATCACACGCCTTCGAGAAGCTGTCTAGTATGGACATTACGCCGCTTCGTCGGCGTACCCATCGTGATGAGGGGATAACAATGAACGCAACGTCCGCTTTGCCCGTGGTGGGGCTCCCCGTGGTGCCGGCTCGAATCCGGTACCCGCGCCCGCTGGTCCGCTAGACCTTCCAGCCGGAACCACGATTCCAGAGCGCCGCGCGCCGTCGCGGCTGACCAACCGGATGAACAAGACCTAAGGTAGCCAAGAAGATGTCGACCGAATCCAAGTGCCCGTTCAATCATGCCGCCGGCGGTGGTACCACCAACAAGGATTGGTGGCCGAACCAGCTCAATCTCAACTTCCTGCACCAGCACTCGTCCCTGTCCGATCCGATGGGCGAGGATTTCGACTACGCCAAGGAATTCAAAAGCCTTGATCTGGAAGCGGTGAAAGCCGACCTGCGCGCCGTGATGACCGACTCCCAGGACTGGTGGCCCGCCGACTTCGGCCACTACGGTCCGCTGTTCGTGCGCATGGCCTGGCACAGTGCCGGTACCTATCGCGTGGGTGACGGCCGCGGCGGCGCCGGTCAGGGTCAGCAGCGCTTCGCCCCGCTCAACAGCTGGCCGGACAACGTCAGCCTGGACAAGGCGCGCCGGCTGATCTGGCCGATCAAGCAGAAGTACGGGCGCAAGATCTCCTGGGCCGACCTCATCGTCCTCACCGGCAACGTCGCCCTGGAATCCATGGGCTTCAAGACCTTCGGTTTCTCCGGCGGTCGCCAGGACGTCTGGGAACCGGACGATGCGGTGTTCTGGGGTTCGGAAACCGTCTGGCTGGGCGGTGATGTCCGCTACGGCGAGCACAAGCAGATGGAGCAGCCCGGCGACGGCGTGCTGACCGCGCAGCCCGAGCAGCATCCGGTCGAGCAGAGCCGCAACCTGGGTTCCAGCCGCGTGCTGGAGAATCCGCTGGCCGCGGTGCAGATGGGCTTGATCTACGTGAACCCGGAAGGTCCGAACGGCAACCCCGATCCGGTGGCCTCGGCCCACGACATCCGCGAAACCTTCGGCCGCATGGCCATGAACGACGAAGAAACCGTCGCCCTGATCGCCGGCGGCCACGCCTTCGGCAAGACCCACGGTGCTGGTCCGGCCACCAGCGTGGGCGCCGAGCCCGAAGCCGCCGACCTGGAAGAACAGGGCCTGGGCTGGAAGAACAGCTATGGCACCGGCAAGGGCGCCGACACCATCACCAGCGGTCTGGAAGTGACCTGGACCTCCACGCCGACCCGCTGGAGCAATGAATACTTCGAGAACATGTTCAAGTTCGAGTGGGAGCTGTTCAAGAGCCCGGCCGGTGCCCACCAGTGGCGGCCGAAGGACGGCGCCGGTGCCAACGCCGTGCCCGACGCCCATGATCCGAGCAAACGTCACCAGCCGACCATGCTCACCTCGGACCTGGCGCTGCGCTTCGATCCGGCCTACGAGAAGATCTCCCGGCGCTTCCTGGAGAACCCGGACCAACTGGCCGACGCCTTCGCCCGCGCCTGGTTCAAGCTGACCCACAGGGACATGGGCCCGCTGGCCCGCTACCTGGGCCCGGAAACCCCGGCCGAGGAACTGCTGTGGCAAGACCCGCTGCCGAAGGCCGAAGGCGCGCCGTTGGGCGACGCCGAGGTCAAGGTGCTCAAGGACAAGCTGGCCGTCTCCGGCCTGAGCGTGTCCGAACTGGTCGGCACCGCCTGGGCCGCCGCCTCCAGCTTCCGTGGCTCTGACAAGCGCGGCGGGGCCAACGGTGGTCGCCTGCGCCTGGCGCCGCAGAAGGATTGGGAGGTCAACCAGCCGGCGCAACTGGCCAAGGTGCTGGGCGTGCTGGAGGGGATCCAGCGAGACTTCCAAGGGCAGGGCAAGCAGGTGTCCATCGCCGACCTGATCGTGCTGGCCGGTAGCGTCGGCGTGGAAAAAGCCGCCCAGGCCGCCGGTCACTCGATCACCGTACCCTTCACCCCGGGTCGCGTGGACGCCTCCCAGGAGCAGACCGATGTCGAGTCCTTCGGGCACCTGAAGCCCTGGGCCGATGGCTTCCGCAACTACGTCGGCGGTCAGTTCAAAGTGAAGTCCGAGTTCCTGCTGGTGGACAAGGCGCACCTGCTCAACCTGACCGCGCCGGAGTTGACGGTGCTGCTGGGCGGCCTGCGCGTGCTGGACATCAACGTGGGCGGCGCCAAGCATGGCGTCTTCACCCAGCGGCCGCAGACCCTGACCAACGACTTCTTCGTCAACCTGCTGGACATGGGCACCGAGTGGAAGGCCACCGGTCCGGATAAGACCACCTTCGAAGGCCGCGATCGCAAGACCGGTGCCGTGAAGTGGACCGGTACCCGGGTCGACCTGGTGTTCGGCTCCCATGCTCAGCTGCGAGCGCTGAGCGAGGTCTACGGCAGTGCCGACTCCCAGGAGAAGTTCGTCAAGGACTTCGTCAAGGTGTGGACCAAGGTGATGGAACTGGATCGCTTCGATCTGCGTTGATCGCCACGCGGCAATGAGACGCCTCCTTCGGGAGGCGTTTTTTTTGCCTGGAGCAAAAACCGCTGGCAGGGCAGCGGTGAGTAAGCAAATTGAGGTAATTAAAAGCTAGCCATCTATAACCAAAGATAGCTGGCCGCAGGGAGGGATAGTGTTATCCTAATAGAACGAAATATTTTTCGCAATCCGAAAAAACAAAAAATATCAGGCAGGTGACCATGGCGACCAAGACTTCGGAGACGATCCTCGATGGCGACGACAAGCGCCTGAGAAATACCGTGCAGTCCCTGGCCAAGGGCTTCCGGGTGCTGGAGGCCTTTTCCAGCGAGCAGGAGGAAATGACCCTGTCGCAGATCGCCCAGGCGGCCGAGTTGGACCCGGGCACCACCTTCCGCATGCTCAATACCCTGGTCGACCTGGGCTATGTGGCGCGCCTGCCGGAGAGTCGTCGCTTCAGCCTCACGCTGCGGGTGCTGGACCTGGGTTTCCACGCCATCGCGCGCCGTGACTTGCGGAGCCTGGTCAGACCCATCCTCAAGGGCCTGGTCAGCGAGACCCAGGAGGCGGCGAGTTTCGCCGTGCTCAATGGCGTCGATGTGCTCTACATCGAGCGGGTCCGCGCCGGCATCACCCGTCTGGGGGTGGATATCCGCATTGGCACCACCGTACCCGCGACCCAGACCGCCATTGGTCAGTCGATGCTGGCCTTCCTGCCACCCGCCGAGTTGCAGAAGATCGAGGCCCAGAACCGCGATAGCGCACCCGCCTGGCAGCCAGCGCAACAGCCGACCGACCTCGCCGAACGGCTCGCCGGCATTCGCGCTCAGGGCTATGCCCTGTCGCCTTCGCTGTTCACCGAGGGCCTGCTGATCCTGGCCGTGCCGGTGCTGGACACCGAGCGCTATCCGATTGGCGCCATCAGCATCGCGGCACCCATGGTCCGCTGCTCGGCGGACGACCTGCGCGAGCGGGCCCTGGACATGGCCAGTGCGGCGGCCCGCCAGATCGCCGGTGCCGTGGCGGCCAGCGGCAGCATAGGTTTCACGCTCTAGCGCCGGCCGCCGCCCTTACGGATTCACGCCTTCGTTCCTGCCTCGGGCAGGGGCGCGGGTCGCTACACCCCGAGAAAGAGGTTCAACGACCGCTGTTCCAGCAGATTTCACATAACAACAAGAGGACGCTCCATGTTGACCGAACCTTCGGCCCTAGGCCCCCATTCGCAGTCCGCGGCGACGACGCATCCCGCGGCAGCCGTCGCCGCTCCAACCCTCGCCGCCGAGCAGGCGGATATCAGTGCGCGCATCGAACGCCTGCCCATTACCCGGCGGGTGTTCTGGACCCGCAACGTCATAGGTGCCGCTACCTTCTTCGATGGCTACACGGTGATCGCCATCGCCTACGCCATGCCGGTACTGGTGAAGGAATGGAGTCTGACCCCCGCGCAGATCGGCATGATCCTGGCGTTCGGTTACCTGGGGCAGTTGATCGGCGCGGTGTGCTTCGGCTGGCTGGCGGAGCGGGTGGGGCGGTTGCGGGTTCTGACCTTCACCATCCTGCTGTTCGTCGCCATGGATCTGGCCTGCCTGTTCGCCTGGAGCGCCGGCTCGCTGATGCTGTTCCGTTTCCTGCAGGGAATAGGCACGGGCGGCGAGGTGCCGGTCGCCAGCGCCTATATCAACGAATACATAGGCTCCAGGAAGCGCGGGCGGTTCTTCCTGCTCTATGAGGTGATGTTCCTGTTCGGCCTGGTCGGGGCCGGGGCGATCGGCTACCTGCTGGTGCCCCTGTATGGTTGGAAGGCCATGTTCGTCGTCGGCCTGATCCCCGCCATCCTGATGATTCCGCTGCGTCTGTTGTTGCTGGAATCCCCCCGTTGGCTGGCGTCCAAGGGGCGCTACGCGGAAGCGGATCAAATCGTTGCGCGGCTGGAGCGCAGCGTCCTGGCCAGTGGCAAAGCCCTGCCGGAGCCGGTACCGGTCAAGGCCGTGGCCACGTCCGGACAGAGCAACTGGCGTGAGCTCTTCAGCCGGGTCTATTGCCGCCGCACCCTGGTCATCTGGGCGCTCTGGTTCGGTTCCTACATGGTCGCCAACGGCCTGATCACCTGGCTGCCGACGCTCTATCGCGAGACCTTCAAGCTGCCGCTGCACACCAGTCTGTCCTACGGCTTCATGACCTCGGCCCTGGGTGTGGTCGCCGCGGTGATCTGCGCCCTCTGTATCGACCGGGTCGGGCGCAAGCGCTGGTATGTACTGGCGTTGCTGGTGGCCTGCGTGCCCTTGCTGGCCCTGGCCACCCTCGGCGCTACTTCCGCTACCCAGGTGCTGGTGCTGGCCGCGCTGGCCTATGCCGCGGTGCAGACCGTGACCTTCTCGCTGTACCTCTATTCGGCCGAACTCTATCCCACCCGGCTGCGCGCCATCGGTACCGGTGTCGGCAGTGCCTGGCTGCGCCTGGGCTCGGCCACTGGCCCGATCCTGGTGGGTTTCATCATCGGCGGCTACGGCGTGCACCTGGTGTTCGCCGCCTTCGCCGGGGTGCTGCTGGCCACTGCCGGGGTGGCCGCGCTGTTCGCCATCGAGACCAAGGGCAAGGTGTTGGAAGAGCTGTCGCCCTGAACGATCCGTTTTACCGCGTCCCCGCATACGCCAAATGCGGACAACCCCCTGTGCAAGCAAAAGGAAGAACAAGATGAAAAACTTCGATCTGAAAGGCTTGGTTCCGGCCCCCGTCACTCCCTTCACCCGCGACGGCGAAGTGGATCATGCCGCCATCCAGAAACTCGGCTCCTGGCTGGCCGGCTTCGAGGGCGTCAAGGGGCTGGTGATCCTCGGGCATGCCGGGGAGGGCACCTTCCTCACCGCCGACGAACAGTGCGCGGTGATTCGCAGCTTCCGCGAGTCGGTCGGTGACCGCCTGCCGATCATCGCCGGCATCACCGGGGAAGGGACCCAGGTAGCGGCCCTGGAAGCCAAGCGGGCGGTGGCCGCCGGCGCCTCGGCCGGGCTGGTCTATCCGTCCCACGGCTGGCTGCGTTTCGGCTACCAGGACGGCGCCCCCCAGGATCGCTACAAGGCCATCCACGAAGAGAGCGGCCTGCCGCTGATCCTGTTCCAGTACCCCGATGTCACCAAGGCCACCTACAACCTGCAGACGCTGCTCGACATCGCCGCCCAGCCGGGCGTCATCGCCATGAAGAACGGGGTGCGCAACATGCGTCGCTGGGACACCGAGATCCCGGTGTTCCGCAAGGAGCGGCCGAATGTACCGGTGCTGACCTGCCACGACGAATACCTGCTGCACACCATGTTCGACGTGGATGGCGCCCTGGTCGGCTACGGCAACATCGCCCCGGAACTGCTCATCGAGCTGATCGCCGCCGGCAAGGCCAAGGACTATGCCCGGGCGCGCGAACTGCACGATCGCCTGCTGCCGCTGACCAAGAGCGTCTATCACCGCGGATCGCACATGGAAGGCACCGTGGCGCTCAAGCATGGCCTGGTCGCGCGCGGCATCCTCGAACACGCCACCGTGCGTTCGCCGCTGCTGCCGCTGCAGGAGGGGGCCGATCGCGAGATCGCCGAGGCGCTCAAATTCGCCGGCTTGATCTGACCGTTACCGCCCGCGCCGGGTCCTCGGCGCGGGTCGCCCGCCCGGACCGGGTTCTCCTGTCCGGACGCGGCGCCAAGTTGCACTCCTGGCACCCTCGCTCATTTCTGCAACTGCCGACTGCCCTGCGGACGGCAGCGCCGTACCCGTTCGCAACGACTCGACAATTATAATTAGGAGTACTTGCCATGGTCGTTCGTCTTGCCCAGCGCTTCCTGCTGTTGAGCCTCGCCGTCCTGACTGGTCAGGCCGAGGCAGCCGGTTTCCTCGAGGATTCCCGTGCGGTCCTGACCTTTCGCAACTTCTTTTTCCAGCGCGACTTCACCCAGCAGAGCTATCCACTCGACCAGGCGCGAGAGTGGACCCAGGGCTTCATCCTCGATGCCCGTTCGGGTTTCACGCCCGGCCCCGTGGGTTTTGGCGTCGATGTGCTGGGCAAGTACGCGGTCAAGCTCGATGGCGGAGCCGGACGTTATGGCGCCCTGTTGCTGCCGCGCCACAGCGACGGTGAGCCCGCCGCGGATTTCGGCAGACTTGGCCTGGCCGCCAAGGCCCGCTTTGCCAAGACCGAATTCAAGTACGGCGAGTGGATGCCCAATCTACCGCTGCTCAATGCCGACGACTTCCGTGCGCTGCCGCAGACCTTCGAGGGCATGCAACTGACCTCGACCGAGATCAAAGATCTAAAGCTCCAACTCGGCCGCTTTCGGCGCACCAGCCTGCGCAGCGACGACAGTCTGGAGAAGCTGGGATACGGCAAGATCGCCGCGGATAGCTTCGACTTCGTCGGCGCCGACTACGAGATCGCCGCGACCAGGACCACCCTGCGCCTTTGGAGCGGCGAACTGGAAGATGTCTATCGACAGCACTATCTGGGGGTGATCCAGAGCCTACCGCTGGGCGGCGACCGGCGGCTCGACGCCAACCTCGGCGTCTATCGCGGTCGGGAGACGGGGCGGGCGCTGGCGGGAGATCTGGACAACACCACCTATTCGTTGCTGGTGTCGCTGCGCAGCGGCGCGCAGGTCTTCAGCCTGGGGCGCCAGCTCAACCAGGGCGCGACTGGCTGGATGAGGGTGAACGGCACGGGCGGGATCTACCTGGCCAACAATACCTTCAACACAGCCTTCGACAACCCCCACGAAAGCTCCTGGCAACTCAGGTACGACTATGACTTCACCGGTCTGGGCCTGCCTGGGCTGTCGCTCATGACCCGTTACGTCAGGGGCGACGACGTGCGCCTGGCCAAAGTGCGGGATGGCCGCGAATGGGTGCGTGAGTCCGAGCTGGCCTATGTGTTCAAGAGCGGCGCCCTCAAGGATCTGTCGCTGCGCTGGCGCAACGCCAGCGTGAGGCGTGACTTCAGTAACCTCGATTACGACGAGAATCGGGTCATCGTCAGCTATCCCTTGAGCCTTCTATAAGCCACGCCACCTCGCCTTAAGCAAACCCTAAGCCCGCCTTAAGGAGCGCGTAACCGGAGAGATACACACTGCGCTAAACAACCAGAGGCTGTCCCCATGGAAGCGCTTGCCGAACTCTCCCTCAGTCTGGTCGAAGGCGCTGCCCGTCCCGACCTGTGCCGCGATGAAGTCCTCGCCGATCTGTTCGAGGCCACCGCGGCCCGTGCGCCGGAGCGGCCCGCCCTGCTCGAAGGCGAGCGCAGCCTGAGCTACGGCGAGCTGGACGCCTGGGCCGATCGCGCCGCCTCGCGGCTGCTGGCGGCCGGTGCCGGGCCCGGTCGGGTAGTGGGCCTTTGGTTACCGCGCGGCATCGAGCTGCTGGTGATGCAACTGGCCATCGCCAAGACCGGCGCCGCCTGGCTGCCCTGCGATGCCGAGACCCCGGTCGAGCGCGTGGCGCTGTGCCTGGAAGATGCCCAGGCGGTGGGCGTGATCACCGGGGCGCCCTTCGCCGACCTGCTGGCGCGCCCCGGCCTGCAGTGCTGGACCCCCGATCTGCTGAGCGCGCCCCTGGCGGCCGACGAGACCCTGCGCCGCCGCGGTCAGGTGTCGCCGGACAATCTGGCCTACCTCATCTACACCTCCGGCTCCACCGGCAAGCCCAAGGGCATCGGTATCCGCCAGGACAGCATCTGCCACTTCCTGCGCAGCGAGAATGCGCTGCTCGGCATCGAGGCCGGCGACCGGGTCTACCAAGGCTTCTCGGTGGCCTTCGACATGTCCTTCGAAGAGATCTGGATCAGCTACCTGGTAGGCGCCACCCTCTGGCTGGCCCCGCGGGAAATCACCGCCGATCCCGAGGCCCTGGCCCGGGCGCTGACCGCCAATCGCATCAGCGTCCTGCACGTGGTGCCGACCCTGCTGGCGCTGCTGCCGGAAGACGTGCCCAGCCTGCGCCTGATCAACCTCGGCGGCGAGATGTGCCCGGAGCCGCTGGTGGCGCGCTGGAGCCGACCCCAGCGACGGCTGTTCAACACCTATGGGCCGAGCGAGGCCACCGTTTCGGCGAGCCTGGCGCCATTGCAGCCGGGCGAGCCGGTGACCATCGGTCGTCCGCTGCCCAACTACAGCCTGCTGGTGGTGCCTGCCGATGCCAGCCAGCCGCTGGCGCTGCTGCCGCGCGAGCAGGTGGGCGAACTCTGCATCACCGGTCCGGGTGTTGCCGATGGCTACCTGGGCCGGCCGGATTTGACCGCCGAGAAATTCCTCGCCAATCCCTGGAGCAGCGGCAGCCACGACCTCAAGCTCTATCGCACCGGTGACCTGGCGCGGGTCGATGCCCAGGGTCAGGTGCATTGCCTGGGCCGGGTCGATGATCAGGTGAAGATCCGCGGCTATCGCGTCGAACTGGGCGAGATCGAAGCCACCCTGGCCCGCCAACCCGGCGTGGGCACCGTGGCCGTGGTGCTCCGCGAAGAGGGTGGCGTGGAGCAACTGGTGGCCTTCATGGTCGGCGATGGCGGCCCGGCGCCGCGTAGCGATCTCTTGCGGACCGAACTGGCCGGCTGCCTGCCGCTGTACATGGTGCCGAGTCGCTTCGAGTGGCTCAGCGAGATGCCGCGACTGAATTCCGGCAAGATCGACCGCAAGCAACTGCGCGCCCGCCCGCTGGCCATCGCCGCCGTGGCCCCGGTTGCCGCGGCCAGCGGCGCGCTGGGTGCGGTGCTGGCGGCCACCGCCGAGCTGTTCCCCGGCCAGCCCTTGCAGACCGAGCTGGATTTCTTCGATGACCTGGGTGGCCACTCGCTGTTCGCCGCCCGCCTGGTCTCGCGGCTGCGCCAGGACCCGCGCTATGCCAGCGCCACGGTCAAGGCGGTCTATGCCGGCCGGACCCTGGGCGCCATCGCCGAGGCCCTCGAAGCCGATGCTGAGCAAGCGGGCCAGGCCACGGCCACCGAGGCCTGGGCCCCGCCCAGTCGCTGGCGGCGTTGGCGTTGTGGGCTGGCCCAGGCGGTAGCCTTGCCGCCGCTGCTGACCCTGCGCCTGGGGCGCTGGCTGGCGCCCTTCCTGGCCTTCCCCCTGCTGATCCATTCCGGCACGGCGCTGCCGCTGGCCATGTTGACCGCCCTGGGGCTGTTCGTCCTAGCCATCGGCCTGGAATTCGCCGTGGCCCTGGTCGGTAAACGCCTGACCGGTCGCCTGGAAGCTGGACGTTATCCACTGTGGGGCCTGACCTACTACCGCTGGTGGCTCGGCGAGCGCTTCCTGGCTATGGCACCGGCCTATCTGCTCAGCGGCTCGCCGCTGGCGCGTGGCTGGTTGCGCTTGCTGGGGGCCAAGGTGGGTGACCAGGCGTTCATCGGCACCATCACCCTGCGCGTGCCCGAGTTGCTGACCCTGGGGCAGGGCGTCAGCCTGGGCAACGGCGTCAACTTCGAGAACGCCCGGGTGCTGCGTGGTGAGTTGCTGCTCGGCGCCGTGACCCTCGGCCAGGAAGCCCAGGTCGGCTCCTATGCCATCCTCGAAGGCGACACCGCCATCGGTGACAGGGGTCGGCTGCAGGCCCAATCCGCGCTGCGCGCCGGGCAGAGCGTCCCGGCGGGGCGTAACTGGGGCGGTGCCCCGGCCCATGACCAGGGCGCCGTGGGCGCTCGCATCGTCCCGCCGGCGGCCAGCTCCCGGGCCAGGCGCAGTCTGCTGAACGGACTCTATGCGGTGAGCGGCCTGGCGGTATCCGTACTGTTCTTCATGCCGCTGTTCCCCCTGGCGCTGCTGATCGACCAGCTGGAAAACCTCGGTGGCCTACCCTGGTGGCACACCTCTTCGCTGGTGCTCGACGCCGTGCAGTACGGCGTGCTGGCCCTGCCGCTGGGCGTGGTCAGTGTCGCCCTGACCCTGCTCGGCTGCGCCCTGGCGCGTCGGCTGATCCTGCCGCGCCTGGAAGAAGGCCAGTGGTCGATCGACAGTCTCTTCTACTGGCGCAAGTGGCTGGCCAACCTGATCCAGGAATCGGCGCTGCAAAGTCTGCAGGGGCTCTATGCCACGGTCTATTCGTCCCTTTGGTACCGTCTGCTGGGCGCCCGGGTCGGGCGTGACGCGGAGATCTCCACCGCCGCAGGGCCGGTGTCCTCGTTGCTGGAGCTGGGTGACGAGACCTTTATCGCCGATGCCGTGATGCTGGGGGACGAGCAGATCGCCCAGGGCTGGATCACTCTCAAAAGAACCTCCGTCTCCCGCCGCAGCTTCGTCGGCAATGGCGCCTACGTGGCCGATGGCTGCCATATCCCCGAGGATGCCCTGGTCGGTGTGCTGGGACGCCTCGACGAAGGCGTGCCCCTGCGCCAGGGCGAGACCTGGCTCGGCTCGCCGGCGGTGCGGCTGCCGGCGCGGGAAACCCTCACGGGCTACCCGGAAAGCCTGACCTTCCGCCCGGCGCCCTGGCGCCGCTTGGTCCGCGGCCTGATCGAAGCCCTGCGTATCGTGCTGCCCACCGGCTTCACCGTGGCCGCCGGCTGCGCCATCGCCGAAGCCCTGGTGCCGCTGTGGCAGCAGGGCGCCTGGCTGAGTCTGCTGGGCGAGACCCTGGCGGCCGGTAGTCTCTTCGCCCTGGCCAGCTTCGGGGTGGTGCTGGCGCTCAAATGGCTGGTGGTGGGGCGCTATCGTCCGCGTTCGGCGCCCATGTGGACCTTCTTCGTCTGGCGTAGCGAGGCCATCACCAGCCTCTACGAAACCCTGGCGGTGCCCAACCTGCTCGCTCCCCTGCGCGGTACGCCCTGGCTGCCGCTGGCCCTGCGCCTGCTCGGCGCGCGCCTGGGCCGCGGTACCTACCTGGATACCACCGACCTCACCGAATTCGACTGCGTGCGCCTCGGCGACCATGGCGAACTCAACGCCCTGGCCGGGCCCCAGACCCACCTGTTCGAAGACCGGGTGATGAAGGTCGGTGAAGTCGAGCTGGGCAAGGGCGTCAACCTGGGGCCGCGTAGCGTGGTGCTCTATGGCGCCCAGGTCGGCGACAACGTGGAGCTGGGCCCGCTGTCACTGGTGATGAAGGGCGAAACCCTGCCGGCACGGTCGCGCTGGGAAGGTAACCCGGTCCAGCCGCGCCGCTGAGACTGTCATACAACTATAAAGACAGCCCTAGATACTCCGCCCCGTACAACAATGACGGGGCGTAGGCGATGACGGCATGGGTAAGGCGGATCAGGATTGGCCGAACGGGCTGGCTACTGGGCCTGGCCCTGCTGCTGGCGCTGGGGCTCACCCAGGGGCTGCGCAGTAGCCACCTGGATAGCCAACTGCTGTTCTGGCTCGGCCAGCAATGGCAGAGCGAGCCTCGTACTTCATTGGAACTCGGCCGCTACCGGGTAGTGGTGGAAGCCAAGCCGGTGGTCGGCATCAGCGAGAACCTCTCCGATCTCAGCTACGACCCGGTGCGCGACCGGCTGTGGGCGGTGGTCAATAATCCACCGGAACTGCTGGCCCTGAGTCGTGACGGCGCTCTGCTGGAGCGGCACCGCCTGGAAGGCTTCGACGACGTCGAGGGCGTCACCTATCTGGGCAACGACCGCCTGCTGCTGGCGGAAGAGGGCGCCAATGCCCTGACCCTGGTGAATATTCCCGAAGGTGACGATGTCCTGCACCGTAGCGACTATCGCAGCCTGACCCTGGATCTCTTCCCCCGCGGCAACCAGGGTTTCGAAGGGCTGGACTATGACGCGGCCCGGGATCGCCTCTACGTGGTCAAGGAGCACTCACCGCGCAAGCTCTATGAAATCCGCGGCCTGCTCAAGAGCTTCGATGGCGACTTCGCCCTGCGCATCATCGATCGCCAGGCCTGGCTGGACCAGGCGCCGGCCACCGGCGATCTATCCGCCATCCATGTCGACCGCCGCACCGGCCACCTGCTGTTGCTCAGCGACGAATCGCGCATGCTGATCGAACTCGACGATGAGGGCCGCACCCTGGATACCCGCTCCCTGCTGGCCCCCTTCGGCGGCCTGTCGCGGCGTATCCGCCAGCCCGAAGGGGTCACCCTGGATACGGCGGGCAACCTCTATGTGGTCAGCGAACCCAACCTCTTTTATCGCTACCAGAAGCGCTGATCAGGCGCCGCCCAGCCGCTCCAATACCGCCGGCGTGTCCTGGGCGCCCATGGCCCGGGCCACGCTCAGCGCCGTGTTGCCAGCGGCGTCACGCGCCTGCGGATCGGCGCCGCGGGCGACCAGCAGCTCCACCATCTGCACATGATTGAACATGGCCGCCATCATCAGCGCGGTCTTGCCGTCGGGCATGGCGCCTTCCACCGCAGCGCCCTGGTCCAGCAACAATTCGGCCATGGCCAGGTTGTTCTTGAAGGCCGCCCCGGCCAACGGTGATTGCCCCATGTCGTTGGCCAGATTCGGATCGGCCTTATGTTCCAGCAGCACACGACTGGCCTCCAGATGGCCGTGGTAACTGGCCAGCATCAACAAGCTGTCGCCCTTGTGATTGCGCAGGTTGGGCGTCAGTCCCTTGTCCAGCACCAGGCCCAGCATCTCGGCATTGCCGGTACGGGCGAGGTTGAACACCTCTGTGGCGAATTCCTGGGCTTCTTCGTCGGTCATGCGCTGGGGGCCGTTGTCGGTCATGGCTCTCTCCTGGTCAATACGGGCAGCAGGACCCTGAGGGCCCTGGGCGATAGGGAGGCAGACCCAGACGGCAGGCTGTAAGTTTCCTGGCGGCTAGCCGAAGGTCGCGTGGGTCTCGGCAAAGGCCTGCAGTTCCGCCACGCTGTAGTTGCCGACCATCAGCACCGGCCCATGGGCCGTGCCGATATGGGCGGGCAGGGTGTCGAGGAAGCCGCCGGTGGGCGTCACCCCCAGGTTGGTGTATTCGGCGGCCGGCAGGTGGAATTCGGCGACCAGTCGCACCGCCTCGGCCAAGCCTGCCGCCACGCTGAGCGGATGCAGGGCGGCATCCACCGGCCTGACCTGGCCGCCGTTGTCGCCGTTGAACAGATGGCCCACCTTGGCCGCGGCCTGGGTCAGATCGTGCTGGTCGGACTGGGCACCGATCAAAAACAGCGAGCCATAGTGCGGCAGGCTGCCACCACCCTCGGCCTGGCTGACGAAGGTGGGGGCGAAAGGCTGCTCGCCACGGATGTCGGAGCTGTAGTTGGCTACCGGATCACCGAGGGTGACCACATTGACGAAGTTGCCGCCGTGGCCCGCGGCTTGGGCATCGCGGGGAATGCCCGAGGCCTCGAAGCTGATGCCGCCGAGGCCGGTCTGCTGGGCGACGTATTCCGCCGAGATGCCGCCCAAGGAATGGCCGGTGACGAAGATGTCCTGGGTGCCGTAGCCCTGCTTGGCCGCCGCCTCGATGACCTGATGGGCGAACCCCAGCGACTGCCGCTGCGCACTGGAGACCTGCTGGCTGAGGATTTGCAGGTCGCTGAGCAGGCCGCCCGCCGTGGCCAGGGGATCGATCAGCAGATTCTCGCCTCTAGTCGTGCCGGCGTAGGTGATGAGGATCTGGTTCTCGGCAGTGACCCAGGTGTGAGCCACCGCGCCGTTGAGCGAGTTGTGCAGCGTCATTTGATGGCCATCGACCAGGAACGGCCGCATGCCATCCGGGGTGCCACCCAGCACGTATTCGCTGATGGCGCCGTTGAGGAATTCGCTCACCGTTGGCGTGGCGGCCAGGGCGGTCTGCTGGGTCGGTTGCGCGGCGGTGGTCTGCAGGGTGTGCAGATAGGTGAAGTTGCCGAGGCTGACGATGTCGCTGTTATCGAACAGGGTATCGCTCGCCCAGGGGGACGCTTTCTTGGACATGACGGCACCTTTGTTGTTGTCGTGGACGGTGGGCATGGTCGTCGCCAAGCCTTCGACTGCCGGGGCGCAAAAGGCCTGAAAATCCATCCTAGGACGGGCTCTGGCGCGCGGCAAACCGGGAACCCGGAGGTCATTTCCAGACGCTGGAGGTCTGGCGCCGCGTCGCTCCGGCCAAGCTGGGCGGACGACGGGAGGCGGGGTCGACCCGCCGGGAGTTCGGGCTACACTGGGGATCGACGCGACCCAAGAGGCCTTCATGACCGCCATCCGCCTGCCCTCCATCGACCGCCTGCTGCGCCATCCCGCTTCGCGTCCGCTGGAGGAGCGCCATGGCCGCGAGCAGGTCCTCGGTGGCTACCGCTCGTTGCTGGACGATCTGCGCGAAGCCCTGAGAGCCGGCACCCTCACCGCCGTGGAAGTGGAAGAGGGCGTACTGGCCGGGCGGCTGGGCGAACGCCTGGCCCTGAGCAGCCGGCCGCGGGTGCGCCGGGTGTTCAATCTGACCGGGACGGTATTGCACACCAACCTGGGCCGGGCATTGCTGGCGGAGGAAGCCATCGCCGCGGTGATTGAGGCGGCGCGCCAGCCGATGAATCTGGAATTCGACCTGGCCACCGGCAAGCGCGGTGATCGCGACGACCTGGTGGCCGAGCTGGTGCGCGAACTCACCGGTGCCGAAGCGGTAACCGTGGTCAACAACAACGCCGCCGCCGTGCTGCTGGCCCTGCACGCCATCGGCGCGCGTAAGGAGGGAGTGCTGTCCCGCGGCGAGCTGATCGAGATCGGCGGCGCCTTCCGCATCCCCGACATCATGGCCCGCGCCGGGGTCAAGCTGGTGGAGGTGGGTACCACCAATCGCACCCATGCCCGCGACTACGAAGCCGCCATCGGCCCGCGCACCGCGCTGCTGATGCGGGTCCATACCAGCAACTACAGCGTGCAGGGTTTCACTGCCAGCGTCGCCACTCCCGAATTGGCCGCCATTGCCCGCGCCCACCAGGTGCCCCTGCTGGAAGATCTGGGCAGCGGCACCCTGGTGGACCTGACCCGTTGGGGCCTGCCGGCCGAACCCACGGTGCAGCAGGCCCTGCGCGACGGTGCGGACCTGGTCACCTTCAGTGGCGACAAACTGCTCGGTGGGCCCCAGTGCGGCCTCATCGTCGGCCGCCGCGACCTCATCGAGCGCATCAAGAAGAATCCGCTCAAGCGCGCCCTGCGGGTGGACAAGCTGACCCTGGCCGCCCTGGAGGCGACCCTGGCGCTCTATCGCGATCCGGATCGGCTGGCCGAGCGGCTGCCCAGCCTGCGTCTGCTGTCGCGCCCGGCTGCGGACATCACCACCCAGGCCCAGCGGCTGTTGCCGACCTTCGCCGCCGTCCTGGGCGATACCTACGCGGTCAGTGTGGAGCCGGCCCTGGGCATGATCGGCAGCGGCGCCCAGCCGGTGGCGCGACTGCCCGGCGCGGCGCTGCGCTGTCGCCCCCAGGTCAGCAAGCGGCTGCGTGGGCGTGCCCTGCGACAGTTGGAAGAGGGCCTGCGTCAGCTACCCATCCCGGTGGTGGGCCGGATCGACGCCGACGCCCTCTGGCTGGACCTGCGCCAGCTCGACGACGAAGCGAATTTCCTCGCCCAGTTGCCGGAGTTGCTGCTGCCGGAGATCCGCTAGCCGAACGCCTAACGGACCACCCAACGCTGCCGGGCCCAATTGCTCAACCCATCCACGCCCAACACCAGCACCAGCATGCCGAGGATCACGGTGGCGGCCTGAGCCTGCTGGAACAGGCTGAGGCTGAAATACAGCTGCTGTCCCAGGCCGCCCGCGCCGACGAAGCCGAGGATGCTGGCCATGCGGATGTTGTTTTCCCAGCGATAGAGCAGATAGGCCAGCAACTGCGGCCAGACCGCCGGCAGGGTGCCGTAGAGAAAGGCCGTCAGCGGGCCGCCCCCGGCCAGGCGGATCGCCACGGCCGGTGCCTTGGGCGTGTTTTCCAGGGCCTCGGCAAACAGCCGACCCAGTACCCCGGCAGTGTGCAACGCCAGGGCCAGGGTCCCGGCATTGGGCCCCAGTCCCGCCGCCAAGACCATCAGCGCCGCCCAGACCAGCTCGGGCACGGCGCGCAGGGCATTGAGCAGCAGTCGGGCCAGCGCCAGGGCAGCCAGGCCAAGGCGACCGGCTGCCGGCAGGGCCAGCGACAGTCCGAGCAGCCCGGCGAGTAGGGTACCCAGGGCCGACATCGCCAGGGTTTCCACGGCGCCGCGGGCCACGGCGGTCAGTTGGCCGAGGGAGAAGTCGGGCCTGAGGAAGTCGGCGAGAAAACGACCCATCTGGCCCAGGGCGCGGGCACTGAGCAATTCGCCGAAGGCAGTGCCCAGATAGCCGACGGAGGCCACCAGGGCGACGCCCATCGCGGCAACCGTTAGCAATCCGCGACCACGGCCCTGGCCGCGCTCCGCCAGGCGCAGCAGGCGGCTCAGCACATCGGCCAGCAGCACCAACAGCAGGAAGGTCAGCAACAGGCTGGCCACCTCGCCGCCGGCGAACATGCGCAACGACAGGTCGACCTGCTGGCCGAGGCCGCCGGCGCCGACGAAGCCCATCACCACCGAGGCGCGGATGGCGCATTCCCAGCGATAGACGCTGTAGGAAATCATCTCGCTGGCGGCATTGGGCAGCACGCCGTAGACGAACGCCTGCAAGCGCCCCGCGCCTTGCAGCAGCAGGGCGCGCGCCGGGCGCGGATCGACCGATTCGAAGATCTCCGCGTAGACCTTGCCGAGCATGCCGCCATAGGTGATGGCGATGGCCAGCACCCCGGCGGTGGGGCCCAGGCCCACGGCGCGGACGAACAGCAGCGCCCAGACGATCTCCGGCACGCTGCGCAAGACGATCAGCACACCGCGGATCAGACCGCGCAGTAGCCGCGGTAGCCGTCCCGGCCGACCGGCGCGGGGCAGGGCGGAGATCGACAGGGCGCGGGTGGCGAGCAGGGCGGCGGGCAGGGCGATGAGTGCGGCCAGAGCCATGCCCAGGGTGGCGATGGCCAGAGTCTCCAGGGTGGCGCGCCCCAGCACGGCGAGAAAGTCGGCGTCGTGGGCGGGTGGCCAGAAGCCGGCGAGGAAGAGACCCATGGTGCGGGCGTTGTCGCCGCTGAAGAGACCAAGGAGATCGAATTCTGCCAGGTGCAGCGTCGGCCAGGCCAACAGCAGTGCCAGCAGGGTCAGCAGCAGGCGGGGCCGGGCGGCGGGGTCCCGATAGGGCGGATTCAGCATCGCGGCAGGTCGAGGGGTGTCTCGGCCGCAGCGGCTGTCGCCTGCGGCAGGGCGGTGCTCAGCCCCTCGTTGGCATAGAGCTCGGCGAGATCGGCGGCGCTCACCGCACTGGCGGGCTTGTCCCACAGCAGCCGGCCGGCGCGCAGGCCGAGGATGCGCGGAAAGCGCTGCAGCGCCAGCTCGACATTGTGCAGGCTGGTGACCAGGGTGGTGCCCTGGCGCGTCGCGGCGTCGCTCAGCACGTCCAGGGTATGGCCGGCCAGCACCGGGTCCATCGCCGAGACGGGTTCGTCGGCGAGCAGCAATTGCGGTTGCTGATAGAGCGCCCGGGCGATGCCGATGCGCTGCAATTGGCCACCGGAAAGCTGGTCGCAAGAGGCGTATAGCCGGTCGGCTAGATCCAGCGGTGCCAGGACCGCGGCGGCACCGGCCGTGTCCAGCGGATGCACCAGGCTGACCAGGCTGCGCGCCAGCGACCACTGGCCGAGGCGCCCGGCGAGCACGGCGGTGATGACTCTCTGGCGCGCCGGCAGGGGCGGAGCCTGATGGATCAGGCCGATGCGCGCGCGCAACTGGCGCCGCGCCCGGTTGCCCAGGCTCCAGGGCTCCTGGCCGAGCACCTCCAACTGCCCGGCAGCCGGACGCAGCCCGGTGGCCAGCAGCCGCAGCAGGCTGGTCTTGCCCGCGCCGGAGGGGCCGATCAGGGCGACCTGCTCACCCTGTTCCAGGTGCAGATCGACGTCGGCCAGGGCGGGCGAGCCGTCGGCGTGGACCAGCGTCACGCCCCTGAGGGCGAGACTCACTTGAGCAGGCCGGCCGCCAGGGCGGAAGCCTCGATGCCCTTGTAGTTGTCCGGCGAGGTCGGCACGAAGCGAGTGGCCGCCTGCAGATCGAGAATGGCCTTGTCCGCCGGCTTGGCCGGGTCCAGGTCGAGGAAGGCCTGCTTGATCTTGGCAGCCAGCTGCGGGTCCAGGTTGCCGCGCACCGTCCAGTTGTAGTCGTAGTAGGTCGGGGTGGTGGCGATCACCCGTACCTTGCTGGTGTCGACCTTGCCGGCATCGACCAGCTTCTTCCACACCGATGCATTGAGCACCCCGGCGTCGGCCTTGCCGGCGGCGACCCAGGCGACGGTGGCGTCATGGGCGCCGGAATAGGCCACCCGCGAGAAGAATTGCTCGGGGACGATACCGTCCTGCTGCAGGAAGTAGCGCGGCATCAGGCTGCCCGAGGTGGACGATACCGAGCCGAAGGCGAAGGTCTTGCCCTTGAGATCCTGCAGGGTCTTCACGGCCGGGTCGGCGGTGATGAATTTGCTGGTGAACTTCTGATCTTCCTCGCGCTGCACCAGGGGGATCATCGGTGCCTTGCGCTGCGCCTGGACGAAGGTGAAACCGCCGAACCAGGCCAGGTCCAGGCGATCCGCGGCCATGGCTTCCACCACGCCGGCATAGTCGGACACCGGAATGAATTTCACCGGCATGCCCAGGCGCTGTTCCAGGTATTCACCCAGCGGCTTGAACTTGCGGATCAGCTCGGTGGGCGCCTCGTCGGGAATGGCCGAGACGCGCAGCTCGTCGGTGGCATGGGAGAGCAGGGAGGTGAGGGACAGGGCCAGGCCTGCTGCCAGGGCCAGCGAGCGCTTGAGCATGGGTTTCTCCGGTTCAATAGCGGAAAAAAAAGGGGCTGCAGTATAGGGGGTGACGGGGCTTTGCGCAGCCCGTCATGAGCGCTGCTTAGCGGCGGGAAGCCGGGCGCCGAGGTCGAGGCGCTCTGGGGCGCGGCTCCGCAGGGAATCGCCGGCTCTGGCGCAGCGGACTCGACCCGGCGTTCGAATCCGCTGCGGCGCGCCGGCATCGGCCGGCAGGCGCTCAGGTCTCGTCGAAGAAACGCTCGTTCCACTCCACCAGCGGCTGCGGCGCATTGAGCTTCTGGCCGTAGATCACCGCATAGGCCAGCACGTTCTGCACGTATTGCCGCGTTTCGTCGAAGGGAATGGTCTCCACCCAGACATCGAAGGCCAGGTGGCGCGCACCGGTCAGCCAGCGCTTCACCCGCGCGGGCCCGGCGTTGTAGGCCGCCGAGGCCAGCACCCGATTGCCGTTGAACTGGGCGTTGACCATGGACAGGTAGGCGGTACCCAGCTCGATGTTCTTCTCCGGGGCCAGCGCCTGTTGCGGCGAAGCCAGGGGGATGGCGAACTTGCTGGCGGTATGGCTGGCGGTGGCCGGCATCAGCTGCATCAAACCCATGGCCCCCACCCCGGAACGCGCATCGGCCATGAAGCCGCTTTCCTGGCGGGTGATGGCGAACACCCAGCTGCTGTGCAGGCCGCGGGTCTGGGCCTCGCGCAGGAAGCTTTCGCGGTAGGCGATGGGGAAGCGCACGTCCAGGTCATCCCAGTACTTGGCCAGGCTGATGGTGCGGATCGCCGGGAAGTACCACTGCATGTCATAGGCCAGGCGCGCCTGGGCGACCAACTCGTCGCGGTTGAAATGCCGGCTGACGTAGAACCACTCGCGGCGGGCATTGATCGGCTCGCCGCGGGCGATGAATTCCAGGGCGCGCTGTACGCCGGGGGTGTTGCGTACCTTGCGCTTGAGTGCCTCGCTCAGCACCAGCGGCCGGTTGTTGAGCTGGTAGGGCGCCTTGCTGCGGTCGGCGGCGAGGAAGCCGTAGTAGTCACGCTCGCGACTGACCTCGGCGTATTCGTGCAACGCCGTGGGGCTCTGCGGCTGCATCAGTTCCAGGGTGCGGGCGCGCCAGTATTCCCAGCGGTTGGCCTTGGCCAGACTCGGCGGAAAGCGCTCGATCAGCGCATGGGCATCGCTCCAGCGACCCAGGCGCAGCAGCAGCCGGGCGCGCCATTCGCTGACATCGTCGTCGCGCAGTTCGGGATCGTAGCGCTCCATCAGCGGCAGGGCACGCGGATCGAAATTCTTCGCCAGGGTCAGGCCGATCTGCCGGGCGATGGCGACCTTCTCGTCGCGGGTGAAGGGCATGCGCTGGCTGTAGATCTCGAGCAAGGGCATGGCCTGCTCCGGGTCCTGGCGCGCCAGCTTGCGCAGGCCCAGGCCGACCACGTCGGCGAGGCTTTCGCTGGCCGGGGCGAAGGCCTGGACATTGGTGATCAGCTGCGGCTTCTGCGCCACCTCGATCAGGCGCTGGGCCTGGCTGGCGAGGGTGGGCAACTGCGGCATCAGGGCGCGCACCAGGCCGTACTCGCCCTTGTCGGCGGCGCGCTTGGCGCGTTCCCACACCCGCTCCTCGGTGAGCTGCCCACGGGCCGCCCAGGCCTGGAACAGGCCGTCGCAGGTGGTCGGTTGGGGCTTGCCCGCCAACCAGAGCTTTTCCGCCAGCTTGAAGCCCTCGCTGGCATTGCCCTGGGCGATCAGGTACTGGCCGTGCAGGCAATCCAGCTCGGTGAAGTTGTAGTCGGGCGAATAGTATTTTTCGAAGCGCGTCCAGTCGCCGCGGTCGGCCAGGCTGCGCAGCCAGCGCAGGCGCAGCCAGTTGGACTGCGGCAGGTCACCGTGCTCGGCGAGAAAGGTCTCGATCTCGGCGTCGCTGGCGCCGGGGACGCGCTTGATCAGCTCGTCATAGGCCAGATAGGGCTCCAGCGGATAGGTGCGCAATTCGCCGCGATGGGCCAGGTAGAAACTGGCGTCACCCTTGTCCAGCGCCGCCTTGGCCTGGTCGTAGAGTTGCCGCTGCTGCTCCAGGGGAGCGGCCTGCGAGGTGGTGGAGGCGATCAGGGGAGCGAGCAGCAGGGGCAGGAGACAGAGCAGGCGACCGCGCATGAGGATTCCGTAAAAGCTGGATGCGGAGGGACCGGGGCACGCTGGGAAGCGAGGCGTCGGCCGTCACGGGGCAGTCTAGCTTACGTGTCGGCGGCAGCCGGCGAAAGCGGCGGACATGGCCTGCCGTCGGGCGGCGTGGATGTTTCGCCGGCCGGCGGCGAACGCCGGGTGGGTGGTCGTCTCTGCTAGACTGGTCGCCATTTTTCGCGGAGAAACCCATGGCGCTGCTCAAGTTCACCAACGTATCCCTGGCCTTTGGCGTCACCCCCTTGCTGGACGGGGTGTCCTGGCAGATCGAACGGGGCGAGCGGGTATGCATCATCGGCCGCAACGGCACCGGCAAATCCAGCCTGCTGCGCATCGTCAAGGGCGAGCAGCAGGCCGACGACGGCGAAGTCTGGCGCGCCCCGGCGCTGAAGATCGGCGAACTGCCGCAGGAATTGCCGCGCGCCGACGACCGCTCGGTGTTCGACGTGGTGGCCGCGGGCCTGGCCGGCGTCGGCGAGTTGCTCGCCGAGTACCATCACCTGACCCAGGCCACCAGCGGCGAACTGGACATGGAGCGGCTAATGCACGTCCAGCAGGAGCTGGAAGCCCGCGATGGCTGGCGCCTGCAGCAACTGGTGGAAAGCACCCTGAGCCGGCTCCAACTGCCAGCCGAGAAGACCCTGGCCGAACTCTCCGGCGGCTGGCGCCGCCGCGTGCTGCTGGCCCAGGCGCTGGTGGCCGAGCCCGATCTGCTGTTGCTCGACGAACCCACCAACCACCTGGACATCGGCGCCATCGCCTGGCTGGAAGACGCCCTGCGCGGTTATCCCGGTGCCGTGCTGTTCATCACCCACGACCGCGCCTTCCTGCAGGCCCTTGCCACCCGCATCCTCGAACTGGATCGCGGCAACCTGATCGACTGGCAGGGCGACTACGCCAGCTTCCTGGTGCACAAGGAGCAGCAGCTGGCGGCGGAAGAGACCGCCAACGCCCTGTTCGACAAGCGCCTGGCCCAGGAAGAGGTGTGGATCCGCCAGGGCATCAAGGCCCGGCGGACCCGTAACGAAGGCCGCGTCCGTGCCCTCAAGGCCATGCGCAACGAGCGCAGCGATCGGCGTGAACGCCAGGGCAAGGCCAACCTCACGTTGGAAACCGCGGACAAATCCGGCAAGCAGGTGATCCTCGCCGAGCACATGAGCTATGCCCATCCCGGTGGTGAGCCGCTGATCCGCGACCTGACCCTGCTGATCCAGCGCGGTGACCGCATCGGCCTGCTCGGCCCCAACGGCTCCGGCAAGACCACCCTGCTCAAGCTGCTGCTGGGCGATCTGCAACCCACCACCGGCACCATCCAGTACGGCACCAAGCTGGAGATCGCCTATTTCGACCAATTGCGCCTGCAACTGGAGCCGGAGAAGACGGTGATCGACAACCTCGCCGAAGGCCGGGAATTCATCACCATCAATGGCCAGGATCGCCATGTGCTGAGCTACCTCGGCGACTTCCTGTTCAGCCCCCAGCGTGCCCGTACCCCGGTCAAGGCGCTGTCCGGCGGCGAGCGCGCCCGGTTGCTGCTGGCCAAGCTGTTCAGCAAGCCGGCCAACCTGCTGGTGCTGGACGAACCCACTAACGACCTCGACGTCGAGACCCTGGAGCTGCTCGAAGAGGTGCTGCTGAGTTTCGAGGGCACGGTGCTGATGGTCAGCCACGACCGGGCTTTCCTCGACAACGTGGTGACCAGCACCCTGGTGTTCGAAGGGGAAGGGCAGGTGCGTGAATACGTCGGTGGCTACCAGGACTGGCTGCGCCAGGGCGGCTCGCCGCGCCTGCTCGGTGTGCAGACCCGTGAAGACAAGCCGACAGCGCCGGCCGCCAAGGTCGAACCCGCCCCGGTCGCGGCGCCCGTGGCTGCGGCGGCGGCACCGGCCAAGCGCAAGCTCAGCTACAAGGAGCAGCGCGAACTCGACGCCATGCCGGCCGCCATCGAAACCGCGGAAATCGAGCTGGAAGCCCTGCAGACCGCCATCGCCGCGCCGGATTTCTATCAGCTGCCGGCCGAGGTCACCCGCGCCAAGCTGGCCCGCATGGATGAGCTGCAGGCCGAGCTGGATCGCCTCATCGAGCGCTGGGCCGAGCTGGAGTAAGCCAGCCCGGCTGCGAGGTCAGGCTTTGTCTTTCTTCAGGGCCACCGCCAGGGTGTCGCAGGGCGCGCCGTGCAGCAGGTCGTTGGACGTCGAGCCCAGCAGCAGCGCCAGGCCGTGACGACCATGGCTGCCGACCACGATGAGGTCGCAGCCCTGTTCCTTGGCCATACGGTGGATTTCCTGTCGCGGTTGGCCGTAGGCCAGCACGCAGTTGCCGGCCAGCTCCGCATACTGGGTGGTGAAACCGTCCAGCCGCTCGCGGGCCTGTTCGATCTGCTGCTGCTGCAGCGACGACAGGTCCATGGGCACGTCACCGCCAAAGGCCATGGCCATGGGCTCGACCACGTGCACCAGCGACACCTTGCTCCCGCAGCACTGACCCAGGGCAACCGCACGGCGGATCACCGGCTGGCAATCGTCGGTCAGGTCGACTGCGACCAATATGTGTTGGTAGGCCATACACATCTCTCCTTCATGATGGGGCGCCAGGCCGTACCGTGGCTGACGCTCGATTCGCAGGCTTCAGGCGCTGACTGAATAGCACCGGCTTGCGCTCAACTGTTCAGGCAGACGCTCGCCCACTTGTAGTTTCGACTCCAGGAGTCGGGGATAGCTCCACGGCTATCTTGCACAGAAGCGCGACAAGCTCAAGCGCTGGCCGTTGGAACCCCCGGTCGCGCTTTCCCCCTGCGTCCCAATTGACAAGCGCCCGCTTTTGCCAGAAGGTTGTGCGAGCCGTTCAAACGGTTGTATGAATTTTCGCCCCGGCCCGGCCGGTGCCCTCCACAGAACAATATCGGGGCTGGCGATCCTCGGCTTCCACTCAAGCCGCCGCCCGCCTCGCGACCAGGACTCAAGGGAGACCCGCTGATGATTTTCGAAGGCAAAGCCCTTTCGGTGCGCGACGTGGAGGACGGCATCGCCGAACTTCGCTTCGACCTCCAAGGCGAATCGGTCAACAAGTTCAGCGCCATCACCCTGCGCGAATTCCGCCAGGCCGTGGATGCCCTGAAAGCCCACGCCGGCCTGCGCGGCGTCATCGTCACCAGCGGCAAGGACGTCTTCATCGTCGGCGCCGACATCACCGAATTCGTCGAGATGTTCAGCCGGCCGACCGAAGAGCTGCAGGCTGGCATCGCCGAGATCAACCGCATCTTCAACGACTTCGAAGACCTGCCGGTACCCACCGTGGCCGCCGTGGGTGGCATCGCCCTGGGCGGCGGCTGCGAGATGAGCCTGGCCGCCGACTACCGGGTGCTGAGCACCGCCGCGCGCATCGGCCTGCCGGAAGTCAAGCTGGGCATCTATCCGGGCTGGGGGGGCACCGTGCGCCTGCCGCGCCTGATCGGCAGCGACAACGCCATCGAGTGGATCGCCTCCGGCAAGGAAAACGACGCCGCCACCGCCCTCAGGGTCGGGGTGGCTGATGCCGTGGTGGCTCCCGAGCACCTGTTCGACGCCGCGCTGGACCTGGTCCGCCGCGCCGCCGCCGGCGAACTGGATTACCGCGCCAAGCGCAAGCCCAAGCTGGAGAAACTGCAGCTCAACGCCATCGAAGCCATGATGGCCTTCGAATCGGCCAAGGGTTTCGTCGCCAGCCAAGCCGGTCCGCACTACCCGGCGCCGCTGGAAGCCATCAAGGCCATCCAGAAGTCCGCCAACTACGGCCGCGACAAGGCTCTGGAAGTGGAAGGCGCCGGCTTCGCCAAGATGGCCCAGACCTCGGTCTCCGCTAGCTTGGTCGGCCTGTTCCTCAACGACCAGGCGCTCAAGCGCAAGGCCAAGGCGCTGGAGAAGCAGGCCGCGCCGGTCAAGCTGGCCAGCGTCCTGGGTGCCGGCATCATGGGCGGCGGCATCGCCTACCAGTCCGCGCTCAAGGGTACCCCGATCCTGATGAAGGACATTCGCGACGAAGCCCTGGAACTGGGCCTGAGCGAAGCCAGCAAGCTGCTCAACAAGCGTGTCGAGAAAGGCCGTCTGGAGCCGGTGAAGATGGCCGAGGCGCTCAACCGCATTCGCCCGACCCTGTCCTATGGCGACTTCAAGAGCGTCGACCTGGTGGTCGAGGCCGTGGTGGAGAATCCCAAGGTCAAGCAGGCCGTGCTGGCCGAAGTCGAAGGCCAGGTGCGCGAAGACGCCATCCTCACCTCCAATACCTCGACCATCTCCATCAGCCTGCTGGCCCAGGCGCTCAAGCGCCCGGAAAACTTCTGCGGCATGCACTTCTTCAACCCGGTGCACATGATGCCCCTGGTCGAGGTGATCCGCGGCGAAAAGACCAGCGAGAAGGCCATCGCCACCACCGTGGCCTATGCCCGGCAGATGGGCAAGAACCCCATCGTGGTCAACGACTGCCCCGGCTTCCTGGTCAACCGCATCCTCTTCCCCTACTTCGGCGGCTTCGCCGCGCTGCTGGCCCAGGGCGCCGATTTCCAGCGCGTCGACCGGCTGATGGAGAAGTTCGGCTGGCCCATGGGCCCGGCCTACCTGATGGATGTGGTCGGCATGGACACCGCCCACCATGCCCGCGACGTCATGGCCGAGGGTTTCCCCGAGCGCATGAAGGAAAGCCGCAAGACCGCGGTGGACGCTCTCTACGAAGCCCAGCGCTTCGGCCAGAAGAACGGCAAGGGCTTCTATGTCTACGAGACCGACAAGAAGGGCAAGCCGAAGAAGGTCGCCGATCCGGCCGTGGCCGAGGTGCTGGCACCGGTCACCTACGAACAGCGTGAATTCACCGATGAAGAGATCGTCGAGCGGATGATGGTGCCGCTGTGCCTGGAGGCCGTGCGCTGCCTGGAAGACGGCATCGTCGAAAGCGCCGCCGAGGCCGACATGGGACTGATCTATGGCATCGGCTTCCCACCCTTCCGCGGTGGTGCGCTGCGCTACATCGACAGCCTCGGCGTGGCCGAATTCGTCGCCATGGCCGACAAGTACGCCGATCTCGGGCCGCTGTACCACCCGACCCCCAAACTCCGCGAAATGGCCGCCGCCGGCCAACGCTTCTTCGGTTGAGCCAGGAGCCAGAACAAGATGAGCCTTAATCCGAGAGACGTCGTCATCGTCGACTTCGCCCGCACGCCCATGGGCCGTTCCAAGGGCGGCATGCACCGCAACACCCGCGCCGAGACCCTCTCCGCGCGGCTGATCGACGCGGTCCTCGACCGCAATCCCCAGGTCAATCCGGCCGAGGTGGAAGACGTGATCTGGGGCTGCGTCAACCAGACCCTGGAGCAGGGCTGGAACATCGCCCGCATGGCGTCGCTGCTGACCCGTATCCCCCATACCAGCGGTGCCCAGACGGTGAGCCGCCTGTGCGGTTCCTCCATGAGCGCCCTGCATACCGCCGCCCAGGCGATCCAGACCGGCAACGGTGACGTCTTCGTCGTCGGCGGGGTGGAGCACATGGGTCACGTCGGCATGATGCACGGTGTCGATCCCAATCCCCAGCTGTCGCTGCACGCCGCCAAGGCCTCCGGCATGATGGGCCTGACCGCCGAGATGCTGGGCAAGATGCACGGCATCACCCGCGAGGCCCAGGACCAGTTCGGCTATCGCTCGCACCAGCTGGCCTGGAAGGCCACCCAGGAAGGCAAGTTCAAGGACGAGATCATCCCCCTGGAAGGTCATGACGAGAACGGCTTCCTCAAGGTCTTCGATTTCGACGAGACCATTCGCCCGGAAACCACCGTCGAGGGCCTGGCCGCGCTGAAGCCGGCCTTCAATCCCAAGGGCGGCACCGTGACCGCTGGTACCTCCTCGCAGATCACCGACGGCGCCTCCTGCATGCTGGTCATGTCCGCTCAGCGCGCCCAGGACCTGGGCTTGCAGCCGCTGGCCAAGATCCGCTCCATGGCCGTGGCCGGCGTCGACCCGGCGATCATGGGCTACGGTCCGGTACCGGCATCGCAGAAGGCCCTCAAGCGCGCCGGCCTGACCATCGCCGACATCGACTTCATCGAGCTCAACGAAGCCTTCGCCGCCCAGGCCCTGCCGGTGCTCAAGGACCTCAAGGTGCTCGACAAGATGGACGAGAAGGTCAATCTGCACGGCGGTGCCATCGCCCTGGGTCACCCCTTCGGTTGCTCTGGCGCCCGGATTTCAGGCACGCTGTTAAATGTCATGAAACAGAATGACGGCACCTTCGGCTTGGCCACCATGTGCGTGGGTCTCGGCCAGGGCATCACCACGGTGTTCGAACGCCTGCGCTGATCCGCGGCGTGCGTCATCCGACCGGGGCGCCCCCAGGGCTGCCCCGGTTTTCTTTTTTCGAGGTGGAACATGGCATTGCAGACGGGACTCTACCGGCACTACAAAGGTCAGCAGTATCGGGTACTGGGCGTGGCCCTGCATTCGGAGACCGAGGAAGAGCTGGTCATCTATCAGGCGCTGTACGGCGAATTCGGTCTCTGGGCCCGGCCTTTGAGCATGTTTCGCGAGAGCGTCCAGGTGGACGGCGAGCAGGTGCCGCGCTTCTCGCTGATCAGCGTCGAGGCCGATCCCTTGGGGCTGGATGCCACGCCCCAGCCTTGACCTCGCCGATATCGCCACTATATATAGCGGTGCCGCGTTGGCCGACCGCCCCCGGCGCACCAGACGAAGACGTGCTGGTCCTCCATCCGCCGTCATGGCGCTCGCCTTTCGCTCGCTCATCGCTTTCAAGCAGGAATCTGACTCTCCCATGGGTAAATCGCTGGTCATCGTGGAATCCCCGGCCAAGGCCAAGACCATCAACAAGTATCTGGGCAACCAGTACGTGGTGAAGTCGAGCATCGGTCATATCCGCGACCTTCCCACCAGCGGCGCCGGCACCGCCAAGGAGCCCGCCGCCAAGACGCGCAAGACCGCCGCCGAGGCGCCTGCGCTGTCACCCAAGGAAAAGGCCCGGCGCCAGCTGTTCGCCCGCATGGGCGTCGACCCCGAGCACGGCTGGAAGGCGCACTACGAGATCCTGCCCGGCAAGGAAAAGGTGATCGAGGAACTGCGCCGCCTGGCCAAGGACGCCGACACCGTCTATCTCGCAACCGACTTGGACCGCGAAGGGGAAGCCATCGCCTGGCACCTGCGCGAGGCCATCGGTGGCGATGACTCGCGCTACAAGCGCGTGGTCTTCAACGAAATCACCAAGAAGGCCATCCAGGAGGCCTTCTCCCAGCCCGGCGAGCTGGACATCAATCGCGTCAACGCCCAGCAGGCGCGCCGCTTCCTCGACCGTGTGGTCGGCTACATGGTCTCGCCGCTGCTGTGGGCGAAGATCGCCCGTGGCCTGTCCGCCGGCCGGGTGCAGTCGGTGGCGGTCAAGCTGGTGGTGGAGCGTGAGCGCGAGATCCGCGCCTTCGTTCCCGAAGAGTACTGGGAAATCCACGCCGACCTGGCCACGCCGAAGAAGGACCAGGTGCGCTTCGAGGTGGTGCGCGAGAAGGGCGAAGCCTTCAAGCCGCTGAACGAAGCCCAGGCCAAGGCGGCCCTGGCCAAGCTGGAAAAGGCCGGCTATCGCATCGCCAAGCGCGAAGACAAGCCGACCAGCAGCAAGCCCTCGGCACCATTCATCACCTCCACCCTGCAGCAGGCGGCGAGCAATCGCCTGGGCTTCGGGGTGAAGAAGACCATGATGATGGCCCAGCGTCTCTACGAGGCTGGCTACATCACCTATATGCGTACCGACTCGACCAACCTCTCGGGTGATGCCATCGCCATGGCCCGGGGTTACATCGAGAGCGAGTTCGGCAAGAAATACCTGCCGGAGAAGGCCAACGTCTACGGCAGCCGTGAAGGCGCCCAGGAAGCGCACGAGGCCATCCGTCCCTCCGACGTCAACGTCAAGCCCAACAGCCTGTCGGGCATGGAGCGAGACGCCGAGCGCCTGTACGAGCTGATCTGGCGCCAGTTCCTGGCCTGCCAGATGCCGCCGGCCGAATACCTGTCCACCACGGTGACCGCCGTGGCCGGTGATTTCGAGCTGCGTGCCCGTGGCCGCATCCTCAAGTTCGATGGCTACACCCGCGTGCTGCCGCAGCAGAGCAAGCCGGGCGACGACGACGTCCTGCCCGAGATGAAGCAGGGTGAAGACCTCGGCCTGATCAAACTCGACCCCAGCCAGCACTTCACCAAGCCGCCGGCGCGCTTCTCGGAAGCCAGCCTGGTCAAGGAGCTGGAGAAGCGCGGCATCGGTCGGCCGTCCACCTATGCCGCCATCATCTCCACCATCCAGGATCGCGGCTACGTGACGGTGCACAATCGCCGTTTCTATGCCGAGAAGATGGGCGACATCGTCACCGATAGACTCAACGAAAGCTTTGCCAACCTGATGGACTTCGGCTTCACCGCCAGCATGGAAGGCAACCTGGACTACGTTGCCCAGGGCGAGCGTGACTGGAAGAACCTGCTTGACGAGTTCTATGGCGACTTCAAGCAGAAGCTGGAGACCGCCGAGGCCGGCGAGAAGGGCATGAGAGCCAACCAGCCGACCCTGACCGACATTCCCTGCCAGGTTTGCGGCCGGCCGATGATGATCCGTACCGCCTCCACCGGCGTCTTCCTCGGTTGCTCGGGCTATGCCCTGCCGCCCAAGGAGCGCTGCAAGGCCACCATCAACCTGGTCCCGGGCGACGAGATCGCCGAGGACGACGAGGGCGAGTCGGAATCCCTGGTGCTGCGTGGCAAGCATCGCTGCCCCATCTGCAGCACGGCGATGGACGCCTACCTGATCGACGAGCACCGCAAGCTGCACGTCTGTGGCAACAACCCGGACTGCCCGGGTTACGAGATCGAAGAGGGCAGCTATCGCATCAAGGGCTACGAAGG
This sequence comes from Pseudomonas oryzihabitans, assembly GCF_006384975.1. Classification (NCBI taxonomy): domain Bacteria; kingdom Pseudomonadati; phylum Pseudomonadota; class Gammaproteobacteria; order Pseudomonadales; family Pseudomonadaceae; genus Pseudomonas; species Pseudomonas oryzihabitans. Next base: position 2,294,239 of record NZ_CP021645.1, on the reverse strand, counting down.
CCCCTCGCTGGAATGCGACAAGTGCGGCAGCGAGATGCAGCTCAAGACCGGTCGCTTCGGCAAGTTCTTCGGCTGTACCAATCCGGCCTGCAAGAACACCCGCAAGCTGCTTAAGAACGGCGAGCCGGCCCCGCCGAAGATGGATGCCGTGCCGATGCCGGAGCTGCGCTGCGAGAAGGTCGACGACACCTATGTGCTGCGCGACGGCGCCTCGGGGCTGTTCCTGGCCGCCAGCGGTTTCCCGAAGAATCGCGAGACCCGGGCGCCGTTGGTCAGCGAATTGCTGCCCCATCGCGACGAGATCGATCCCAAGTACCATTATCTGCTCAGTGCTCCGGTGAAAGACGCCGAAGGTCGCCCGGCAGTGATCCGCTTCAGCCGCAAGACCAAGGAGCAGTACGTGCAGACCGAGGTCGAGGGCAAGCCCACTGGCTGGAAGGCCTTCTACGACGGCAAGAAGTGGCAGGTGGAAGAAAAGCGCTAGGGCCTGATCGGCGCTAGCGGGAGACAAGCCGACCGGTGCGCCGGTCGCAGGAGAAGGGCATGGCTAACGAGCGTTACACCCGGACCAACCAGAAGCTCTACTTCGCCGGCCTGGCGCTGGACAGCTGGCGCTCAGCCCTGGCCGCGCCCTCGGCGCAAAGCCAGGGGCGCATCATGGCCGAACGCGAAGCCTGCCTGTTCCACCTGCATGGCGCGCTGCTCGGTCTCTGCCAGGAGGTGGCGGGTTTCTACCGACACCCCACCATGGAGGCCACCTCGCTGGCGGTGCTGCTCGCGCCCGCCGCCCTGGATGAGGCACCGAGCCCGGAAATGGGCGAGCTGGTCGAACTGGCCGGTAATTCGGAGACCTGGCTGGCGCGACTGATCGCCGAGTACCAGCGTCTGCTGCAGCCGCCCCAGGCGCCGCGGCGGCCCAAGCAGGACCCGACGCTGCCGCTGATCGAAGCGGTGAGCCTGGAACCCGCGGAGCCGGAGTTGAGCCTCGAAGAGGTGGAAGCCTGGCGGGAAAGCCTCAAACAGACGGCACTCAGATTTCGCGGTGCCATGACGGAGTGGTAGCGCGAGCGACCCCGAAGCAGTCGTTGAATGGCCGTCAGGGAAGACAGCCTTGCAGACCGTCGAAAAAGGTCAAGGCAAGTCAGCCTCTCAGACCCCACGCTGTTACACTATCCGCTTAGCTGTGGAGATACTGAATGACTACTGCCTACCTGGAAATCGTTGAACTCTCCGATGGTCGCATCGTGTTGCGCCGCGCGGACGATGAGGAAGCCCTGGTCACCCTGGAGTTTTCCAACGATGCCAAGGATTTCCTGCACGGACAGCAGATAGAAGTGGCCAAGGCCATGTTCAACCTGGGCGTGCAGATGGCTGGCCGACTGGCCGAAGGCGATAGCCTCCAGCGCGACGATCAACCGCGCGTCCTGCACTGATACTCTGAAAGTCCGGCATTCTGTCCTGGAATGCCGTCGCTACTCTTCGTCCCACCCGCGCCCTATCACGCGAATCTGACATTCAGACTCTGGCTATTGCCTTGCGCTGCCGCCCGTGCCAGTTGCTGCTTGCCGGCATCGCTCAGGTCGTGCAGCCAACTGATCACCGTATGACTCTGCCCCTTGCGCAGCACCTCGCAGGCCAGTTGCAGGGTCTTGGCGGAACTCGGTGTCTGTAGCAGTAGCACTCGCTCCTTGTTCAGATGGGTACTACGCAGCCAGGCATTGCTCAGTAGTGAAGGCGGAGTAACCAGGGTCAGCCAGCGGGCATCGTCCTTCTCGCTGAGTTGCCGCAGGATAGGGGCCAGCAGCTGTAGGCACTGCTCCTGGCTGCCATGCAGGGACATCTCGCTGAAGGTATCCGGCAGCGGCGCGACCGGCAGCTCCCGCGCAGGCTTGCCGGGCTTGGGTAGCAAGGCGGTCAGTTCCTGCAGCAGGACCGTGGGTGCCAGATCCAGCTCTTGAACGGACGAGCGCGGTGCATCGAACATCAGGGGAAATTGCATGGTGACCTCCTGGAGGCGACTCGATCAATCCACTCGACGTCCGTAACCGATACGGGACGTCACTGTTCTCCGGCCTGGTCTTGAGCGCCTTCTGGAGCGCGAACCTATCCCCCCGATCAAGACTTCGGCGTTAGTGTGTGTTGGTAGCGAGGGCTGACGTGGTCAGCCCTAGAGGTTAGCGGCGGATGACGCCGACGCTTAACCCTTCGATGGCGAATTCCTGGCTGGAAAGATCGACCTCGATAGGGGCGAACTCGGGGTTCTCGGCCAGCAGGGTGACCTGGTTGCCCGAACGCTTGAATCTCTTGACGGTGACTTCATCGCCAACCCGGGCCACGACGATCTGGCCGTTGTGTACCTCGCGAGTCACGTGCACGGCCAGGAGGTCGCCATCGAGGATACCGACGTCCTTCATGCTCATGCCCTTTACCTTGAGCAGGTAGTCGGCACGGGGCTGGAAGAAGGCCGGATTGATGGCGCAGTTCTCCTCGACGTTCTGCTCCGCCAGGATGGGCGCGCCTGCGGCGACCCGCCCGATGACCGGCAGGCTTTCGTCGGCCTTGCGCGTGGTATCCAGGCCCGGAATGCGGATGCCCCGGGAAGCGCCCGGCGTCATCTCGATAGCGCCCTTGCGCGCCAGGGCCTTCAAATGCTCCTCGGCCGCGTTCGGCGATTTGAAACCAAGCTCCTGCGCGATCTCGGCGCGGGTGGGCGGAAAGCCATTGGCTTCTAGGCAACGCTTGATGAAGGCCAGGATCTCGGCTTGTCGCGGTGTCAGTTTCAGCATGATGCACGTCGCGTCGTCTAATGATGCTGTGATTATATACAGTAACTTTGGGTGGCAGGCAAGGCTGTCGCGACCGGTAGCGGATGATGGGTTCCATCCACCACTGCCCAGTTCATTCGACCGATGGAGCCCGCTCGGCTTGCCACTCTTTCACCTCATCTGCAGGAGCGCGATTGACGCGGATAGCGTTTGAAACATATGTTTCAAACAGCAATCGTCTATCGAGGAAGGTCATGGCGCAGTCGGATACCGTAGAGCGCATTCTGGATGCGGCCGAGCAGCTGTTCGCCGAGCGTGGGTTCGCCGAAACCTCGTTGCGGCTCATCACCACGCGGGCCGGGGTGAACCTGGCGGCCGTCAATTACCACTTTGGCTCCAAGAAGGCGCTGATCCAGGCGGTGTTCTCGCGCTTCCTCGATCCCTTCTTCTTCAATCTGGATCGAGATCTGGATCAGTGGCAGCCGCAGAATGGCGAGCAGATGAGTCTGGAGACGCTGCTGAATCTGCTGGTCGACCACTCGATCGCCATCAAGCCGCGGCATGGCAACGATCTCTCGGTGTTCATGCGGCTGCTGGGCCTGGCGTTCAGCCAGAGCCAGGGCCATTTGCGCAAGTATCTCGAGCAGAACTATGGCCGCGCCTTCCGTCGTTTCCTATTGCTGATGAATCAAGCGGTACCCGAGATCCCGCCGCTGGAGCTGTTCTGGCGTGCCCACTTCATGCTCGGCGCGGCGGTGTTCAGCATGTCCGGCATCAAGGCGCTGCGGGCCATCGGCGAGAACGATTTCGGCGTCGATACCCATACCGAGCAAGTGCTGCGGCTGATGGTGCCCTTCCTCGCCACCGGCATGCGCGCGCCCACTGCGATGCACGAGCCTGAGCTGGCCCAGGCCCAGTATCGGCCACGGCGCTCGACTCCCGTCGAGGCGGCCGAGACCTACTAGGCTGCGGGGGCGAGGGTGGCTGGGGTAAGCTTGCGTCCCTTTCACGGCGCCGTGCGCCGGAGCATTCGGACGAGGTACCCATGCAAGGCTCCCTGATGGTCGATATCGCTGGCACCTGGCTCACTGCCGAGGATCGGCAGTTGTTGCGCCAGCCTGAGGTGGGTGGACTGATCCTGTTCGCCCGCAACATCGAAACCCCGGGACAGGTCCGCGAACTGTGCCGGGCGATTCGCGCGGTGCGGCCGGAGCTGCTGCTGGCAGTGGATCAGGAGGGCGGTCGTGTCCAGCGCCTGCGGCGCGACGTGGTGCGCCTGCCGGCCATGGGACAGTTGGCCGGACGCGCAGACAGCGTCGAGCTGGCTCGGCTTTGCGGCTGGTTGATGGCGACCGAGATCCTGGCGGTAGGACTGGATTTCAGTTTCGCCCCGGTGCTGGACGTCGACCATAAACGCAGCCAGGTCATAGGGGCGCGCTCTTTCGGCAGCGCCGAGCAGGTGATCGAGCTGGGCGGCGCCTTCATCGCCGGCATGAACGAGGCCGGCATGGCGGCCACCGGCAAGCACTTCCCCGGACATGGCTGGGCCGAAGCCGATTCCCACTACGCCATTCCTACCGACGAACGCGATCTAGACACCCTGCAGCGCACCGACCTGCGCCCGTTCCTGTCGCTGCTGCCCACGCTGGGCGGGGTCATGCCCGCCCATGTCATCTACCCGGCGGTGGATGCCCAGCCGGCCGGTTTCTCCCGGCGTTGGCTGCAGGACATCCTGCGCGGCGAGCTGGGTTACCAGGGTGTCATCTTCAGCGATGACCTGTCGATGGCCGGCGCCCACGTCGCTGGCGATGCCGGTCAGCGTGTCGAGGCGGCGCTCACCGCCGGCTGCGACATGGGACTGGTCTGCAATGACCGCGCCGCGGCCGAGCTGGCTCTGACCCGGGTCCAGCAGCTGGGCGTCGCGCCCGCGCCACGGCTGGCCAGCATGAGGGCCCGGCGCCACGTGGATCTCGATTACCGGCAGCAACCGCAGTGGAGTCTTGCCCTGCAGCGGTTGCGCCAAGCTGAACTCATCTAAGAGTCTATTCAAAGCCTGCTGCGCGTCGGCCAAACCGCGTTAAAAATGCCCTGGAAGGCCAGCCCCGTCGAAATGCTCATTTACCACACGTAAACTCGAGCGCGAGTCCGATCCTCTTCCTCAGGCATTTTCGCCTTGTTTGTCTCTAGCTCGCGAGCCTTTGAACAGGCTCTAAGGACATTCCCATGACTACCTACGCCATCATCGGCGGCACCGGTCTCACCGCACTCGCCGGTCTGGAGCTGGATCAGGCCCAGACCTTTGACACCCCCTGGGGCGAACCCTCGGCGCCGGTGCAGCGCGGCCATTATGCCGGGCGCCCGGTGCTGTTCCTGGCCCGCCATGGCCATCCCCATCGTCTGCCGCCGCATCAGGTGAACTACCGAGCCAACCTTTGGGCACTAAAGGAAGCCGGGGCCGAGGCCATCCTCGCGGTGAACGCCGTGGGTGGCATCCACGCCGCCATGGGCAGCGGTCACCTGTGCGTGCCCCATCAACTGGTGGACTACACCTGGGGTCGCGGCCATACCTTCTTCGAAGGGGCGGACCTCGAGCATGTCACCCATATCGATTTCAGCTTTCCTTATGACGAGCCCCTGCGGCAACGACTGCTCGGCGCCTTGCGCAAGCTGCAGCTGCCGCACAGCGACCATGGCGTCTATGCCGCCACCCAGGGGCCGCGGCTGGAGACGGCCGGGGAGATCGTCCGCCTGGAGCGCGATGGCTGCGACATCGTCGGCATGACCGGGATGCCGGAAGCGGCCCTCGCCCGCGAGCTGGGCCTGCCTTATGCCTGCCTGGCGCTAGTAGTGAATCCAGCGGCCGGCAAGGTGCAGCGCGAGATCACCATGGCCGAGATCGAGGCCGTCCTGGCCAGCGGTATCGACCAGGTGCGCCAAGTGCTGGCCGAGGTGTTGATAGCTGATTGATCGGCTCCTGCGCCGCTCCCGAGCGGATCTCGGGAGCGGCGTGGGCTTCAGCTGGCGGCCGGCGTCAGGCGATCGAACAGGGCTTCCAGCACGTTGAAGCGTTCCTCGGCGCGTTCCATCGGCACCTGGAACTTGAACAGGGTCGCGCCTTCCAGTCGGTACTTCTTCGGCTGCGCCTGGATCATCTTCACCAGCACCAGCGGGTCTACCTGGGTATCGGCGGCGAATTCCAATCGCCCACCCTGGGGGCCGGCATCCACCTTGACGATGCCCAGGCCTTCCGCGCGCAGCTTGAGCAGCGTCAGCCGCACCAGGTTCTTGGTCGGCTCCGGTAGCAGGCCGAAGCGGTCGATCATCTCCACCTGCAATTCCTTGAGGGCTTCCTCGTCCGCCGCCGAGGCGATGCGCTTGTAGAGGATCAGTCGCGCATGGACGTCGGGCAGGTAGTCTTCTGGGATCAGCGCAGGGACGCGTAGATTGATGTCCGGCCCACCACCCAGGGGTTGCTCCAGGTTGGGCTGCTCGCCCTTGCGGATGGCCTTGACCGCGCGCTCCAGCATTTCCATGTAGAGGGTGAAGCCGACTGCCTGGATCTGGCCGCTCTGGCCTTCGCCGAGCAGTTCACCGGCACCGCGGATTTCCAGGTCGTGGGTGGCCAGGATGAAGCCGGCCCCCAGGTCCTGGGCACCGGCGATGGCTTCCAGGCGCTTCTCGGCGTCCGGCGTCATGCCCTTGCGCGGCGGGGTGAGCAGATAGGCATAGGCCTGGTGGTGACTACGGCCGACGCGGCCGCGCAGCTGGTGCAGCTGGGCCAGGCCGAACTTGTCGGCGCGTTCGATGATGATGGTGTTGGCATTGGGCACGTCGATGCCGGTCTCGATGATGGTCGAGGCCACCAGCACGTTGAACCTCTTATGGTAGAAGTCGCTCATCACCTGTTCGAGATCGCGCTCGCGCATCTGCCCGTGACCGATGCCGATGCGGGCCTCGGGCACCAGCTCCGCCAGCTCGCGGGCGCGCTTCTCGATGGTCTTGACCTCATTGTGCAGGAAGTACACCTGGCCGCCACGCAAGAGTTCGCGCAGCAGGGCTTCCTTGATCACCGCATTCTGCTCCTCCATGACGAAGGTGCGCACCGACAGACGCCGCGCGGGCGGCGTGGCGATGATGGACAGGTCGCGCATGCCCGACACGGCCATGTTCAGGGTGCGCGGAATCGGCGTGGCGGTGAGGGTGAGGATATCCACCTCGCTGCGCAGCGATTTGAGCTGTTCCTTCTGGCGCACCCCGAAGCGGTGTTCCTCGTCGATGATGGCCAGGCCCAGGTCCTTGAACTTCACATCGCCCTGCAACAGCTTATGGGTGCCGATGATGATGTCGATCTTGCCTTCGGCCAGCTCGCGCGCCGCGGCGGCGACCTCCTGGGTCGACTTGAAGCGGCTCATCACCTCGACGCGTACCGGCCAGTCGGCGAAGCGATCGCGGAAGCTGTTGTAGTGCTGCTGGGCGAGGAGGGTGGTGGGGACCAGCACCGCCACCTGGCGGCCACCGTGCACGGCGATGAAGGCCGCGCGCATGGCTACCTCGGTTTTGCCGAAGCCCACGTCGCCGCAGACCAGGCGATCCATGGGTGTGCCCGCCAACATGTCCCGGTGCACCGCCTCGATGGCGGCCTGCTGGTCCGGCGTCTCCTCGAAGGGGAAGCCGGCGGAGAAGGTGGCGTAGTCCGCCGCCGGGTCCTTGAACGCATAGCCTTTGCGCGCGGCGCGGCGGGCATAGATGTCGAGCAATTCGGCGGCGACGTCGCGGACCTGCTCGGCGGCCTTGCGTTTGGCCTTCTGCCAGGCTTCCGAGCCCAGCTTGTGCAGCGGCGCCAGGGCGTCGTCGGTGCCCGAGTAGCGGGCGATCAGGTGCAGGTTGGCTACTGGCACATAGAGCTTGGCGTCGTCGGCGTATTCGAGCAGCAGGAATTCCTGGGGCTGCTCATCCAGCTCCAGGGTGATCAGGCCCATGTAGCGGCCGACGCCGTGATCGATGTGCACCACCGGCGCGCCTTCGCGCAGCTCGGTGAGGTTCTTGATGACGTTGTCGCCGGCGTCGCGGCCCTTCTCGCGCCGGCGGCGCTGCATGATGCGCTGGCCGAACAGCGGATTTTCCGGGATCAGGGCGACGCCGGCGTCATCCAGTACCAGGCCTTCGTCCAGCGGCGCCAAGGCGATGGCGATGCGCTCGCCACTGGCCTGGAAGGCCGCCCAGCCCTCGACCTGGCCGGGGCGCAGATTCAGGCGGGCCAGCAATTCCAGCAGCATCTCGCGGCGGCCGGCGCTTTCCGCGGTGAACAGCACGCGACCGGGGAAGTCGGTGATGAAGTGTTCCAGGGCCGCCAATGGCTGACTGGCCTTGGCATCGATGGCCAGGTCCGGCAGCGCCCGCGCCTTGAAGCGCTCGCGCCCCACGCCGGACTCCAGATCCTCCGCGCCTATCACCACCCGTGGCCAGTTCTTCAGCCGGGCGAAGCAGTCTTCCACCGGCAGGAAGACCTCGGCCGGTGGCAGCAGCGGCCGCTCCGGATCGACCCGGCGGTCCTCGTAGCGGGCACGGACGTCGGTCCAGAATTGCTCGGCCGCCTGCTCGATGCCCGGCAGGGAGAACACCTGGGTGTTGGCCGGCAGGTAGTCGAAGAGGGTGGAGGTCTCCTCGAAGAACAGCGGCAGATAGTACTCGATGCCCGCCGGGGTGATGCCGCTGGCCAGATCCTGGTAGATGGGGCAGCGGCGATAGTCCACGTCGAACCTCTCGCGAAAGCGCGCGCGGAAACCGGTCACGGCTTCCTTGTGCAGCGGGAACTCCCGCGCGGGCAACAGGCGGATGCTGTCGACCTTGTCGATGGAACGCTGCGTCTCCGGATCGAAGGTGCGCAGCGTCTCGATCTCGTCGTCGAACAGATCGATCCGGTAGGGCAGGCTGCTGCCCATGGGAAAGAGGTCGATCAGGGCGCCGCGCACGGTGAACTCGCCGTGTTCGTAAACCGTGTCCACATATCGATAGCCGGCCGCTTCCAGGCGCGCGCGGGTGGCGTCCACGTCCAGCCGCTGGCCGACGTCCAGCACCAGGCTGCTGCCGAGCAGGAAACGGGTCGGCGCCAGGCGGTGTAGGGCGGTCGCCAGAGGGACTACCAAAATGCCGTGGGACAGCTCCGGCAAGCGATAAAGGGTAGCGACGCGCTGGGAGATGATGTCCTGGTGTGGCGAGAAGACATCGTAGGGCAGCGTCTCCCAATCGGGAAAATTCAGTACCGGAAGTTCAGGGGCGAAGAAGCGCAGTTCCTGCTCTAGGCGGTCGGCGGTTTGACTGTCCTGGGTGATCAGCAGGGTAAAGCGGCGGGTCGCGGCCTTGGCGGCTTCAGCGATGGCAAGGGCTAGCGCGGCGCCGGGCAGATTGCCCCACTGCTGGCGGCCGGCGGTTTCAGGAATTGACGGGGTACGCAAAACTGACACGCGGGCGGAACTCCGGTGGATTTCGGGAGGGTTGGGATTGTAACGACCGGCCTTTCACGCTGTCAGTGCAGCGACGCGCGTTGATTGCCTGGGAGAGGCGGCGCGGTCATAATGTAGTTCCTTTTTTCAGCTCCTACATAGGGAAGGATTTGTCGTGAGTCAGAAGCCTGAGCAGTGCCTTGAAGAATGGATCGATCGCGAAGCGCTCGCCGAGGCCATGATTCCCCTGATTGGTCAGCTGTACCGTAACAACAATGTTGTGACCTCCATTTACGGTCGCGGTTTGGTCAACCGTTCGGTGATCTCCATTCTCAAGGCCCATCGTTTCGCGCGCCAGATCGACAACGTCGAGCTGTCGGTGCAGGACACCTTCCCGCTGGTGAAGGCCCTGAGCGAGCTGGAACTGGGTGCCGCCTCCATCGACTTGGCCCGCCTGAGCCTGAAATTCAAGGCCGAAGGTGCCGGTCGCGACCTCAAGGACTTCCTGCGTAGCGAGCTGTCCGCCGTGGTCGGCAAGCAGGGCGTCGAGCAGCGCAAGGGTACCGACGTCGTCCTGTACGGCTTTGGTCGCATCGGTCGCCTGCTGGCGCGCATTCTCATCGAGCACCAGGGTAGCGGCGATGGCCTGCGCCTGCGCGCCATCGTCGTCCGCAAGGGCGCCGACAACGACCTGGTCAAGCGTGCCAGCCTGCTGCGTCGTGATTCCGTGCACGGTTCCTTCGACGGCACCATCACCGTCGACGAGGCCAACAGCACCCTGTGTGCCAACGGTACCCTGATCAAGGTGATCTACTCCAACGATCCCACCAGCGTCGACTACACCCAGTACGGCATCCAGGATGCCATCGTGGTCGACAATACCGGCAAATGGCGCGATGCCGAAGGCCTGGGGCAGCACCTCAAGTGCAAGGGTGTTTCCCGCGTGGTGCTGACCGCGCCGGGCAAGGGCAATCTGAAGAACATCGTGCATGGCATCAACCATGACACCATCACCGCCGAAGACACCATCGTCACTGCGGCCTCCTGCACCACCAACGCCATCGTGCCGATCCTCAAGGCGGTCAACGACAAGTACGGCATCGTCAACGGCCATGTCGAGACCGTGCACTCGTACACCAACGACCAGAACCTGATCGACAACTTCCACAAGGGCGATCGCCGTGGCCGCAGCGCCGCGCTGAACATGGTGATCACCGAGACCGGCGCCGCCAAGGCCGTGGCCAAGGCCTTGCCGGAACTGGCCGGCAAGCTGACCGGCAACGCCATCCGCGTACCCACGCCCAACGTCTCCATGGCGATCCTCAACCTGAACCTGGAGAACGCTACCAGCAAGGACGAGATCAACGAGTACCTGCGCACCATGGCGCTGCACTCGCCGCTGCACAAGCAGATCGATTTCGTGAATTCGCCGGAAGTGGTGTCCAGTGACTTCGTCGGCTCCCGTCATGCGGGCGTGGTCGATGCCGGGGCCACCATCGTCAGCGACAACCGGGTCGTGCTCTACGTCTGGTACGACAACGAGTTCGGCTACAGCTGCCAGGTCGTCCGGGTGCTGGAAGAAATCGCGGGCGTCAACCCGCCGGCCTTCCCGGCTTGAGTCTTGCGTCCTAAGCAAGGCTGACTTGCAAGAAAAAACGGGAGCCCACACGGCTCCCGTTTTCGTTTTGGTCGGGTTTTGCGCCACAATAGCCACCCGTGACAAGAGGTCGCAGCCCCGGGCTTGCGTCTCACGTCGGACGGCCTCGCGAGGCTGCCCGGCTCCAGCCGTCGCCTGCGGACGGCTAACCTTCTAAGGAGAAAGCATGGCGGTCTATAGCTACGATGTGGTGGTACTGGGTTCGGGACCGGCAGGCGAGGGCGCGGCGATGAACGCCGCCAAGAATGGTCGGCGGGTGGCGGTGGTGGACAATCGCCAGGTGGTCGGCGGCAACTGCACCCACCTGGGCACCATTCCGTCCAAGGCGCTGCGCCATTCGGTCAAGCAGATCATCCAGTTCAACACCAACGAGATGTTCCGCTCCATTGGCGAGCCGCGCTGGTTCTCCTTTCCCGACGTGCTGCGCAGCGCCGAGCGGGTGATCGCCCGTCAGGTGTCCTCGCGCACCAGCTATTACGCGCGTAACCGCGTCGACCTGTTCTTCGGCACCGCCAGCTTCGCCGACGAGAACACCATCGAGATCGTCAACCTGCGCGGTGACCTGGAGCGCCTGGTGGCCAAGCAGGTCATCATCGCCACCGGCTCGCGTCCCTATCGCCCGGTGGACGTGGACTTCAGCCATCCGCGCATCTATGACAGCGATACCATCCTGTCCCTGACCCATACCCCGCGCAGGTTGATCATCTACGGCGCCGGGGTGATCGGCAGCGAATACGCTTCCATCTTCAGCGGCCTCGGTGTGCTGGTCGACCTGATCGACAACCGCGACCAGTTGCTCAGCTTCCTCGACGACGAGATCTCCGACGCCCTGAGCTATCACCTGCAGAACAACAATGTGCTCATTCGCCACAACGAAGAGTACGAGCGCATCGAAGGCCAGGAGCATGGCGTGGTCCTGCACCTGAAATCGGGCAAGAAGCTGCGCGCCGATGCCCTGCTCTGGTGTAACGGCCGGACCGGCAATACCGATCACCTGGGGCTGCAGAACGTGGGGCTCTCGGTTAACAGCCGGGGACAGGTCAGCGTCGACGAGAACTACCGGACCTCGGTACCCAACATCTATGCTGCTGGCGACGTCATCGGCTGGCCGAGCCTGGCCAGCGCCGCCTATGACCAGGGCCGTTCGGCGTCGGACAACATCCTGCACGATAACCGTGGGCGGGTGGTCAACGACATCCCCACCGGCATCTACACCATTCCGGAGATCAGTTCCCTGGGCAAGACCGAGCGCGAGCTGACCCAGGAAAAGGTGCCCTACGAGGTGGGCAAGGCCTTCTTCAAGAGCATGGCGCGAGCACAGATCTCCGGCGAACCAGTGGGCATGCTGAAGATCCTCTTCCACCGCGAGACGCTGCAGGTGCTCGGGGTGCACTGCTTCGGCGACCAGGCCTCGGAGATCCTGCACATCGGCCAGGCGATCATGAACCAGGAAGGCGAGGCGAACAGCATCCGCTACTTCGTCAACACCACCTTCAACTACCCGACCATGGCCGAAGCCTACCGGGTAGCGGCCTTCGATGGTTTGAATCGGTTGTTCTGAGTCGGTCTGCGTCGGGCGCACGGCAACGAGCGCCCGCTCGGATAGCCCCCTCTCCCTATGGGAGAGGGCTGGGGTGAGGGTGTCCCTGCAGCAGCCTTTCAGTGGAAAAGGCTGCGCCGTTTTCCACGCTACGGATCTGCGTCGGCTCATATCGCGGCCATGGGCCGCTCCTACGGTAACGTTCGTGCCTGTAGGAGCGGCCCATGGCCGCGATGGCCGATAGATTTGGCTTTCGTAGGTTGGGTTGAGCGCAGCGAAGCCCAACACGTCCCGGGCTTCGACCTGCGCCAGCGCCTACCCCAACGTCCGCCGCGCCAGACTCGGAAAATCGGTGATCAGGCTATCCGCGCCGAAATCGGCCAGGCGGCGCATCAGGCTGGCGTCGTTCACCGTCCACACCGAGACGTGCAGGCCCTGGCGCTGGGCCTTGAGCAGGCGTTCCGGGGTGCACAGCGTCCAATTCAGCGCCAGCAGGTGGCAACCATAGTGGGCTGCGACCTTGAGAGGATCCAGCCAGGCATATTCCGCTACCAGCCCACGCGCCAGATGCGGTGTATCCCGCTGCAGGGCGCGCAGGACTTCGCGTGAGGAGCTGGTGACGGTCACCTTGTCCTGCAGACCGAATTCCTCGACCAGTTGGGCGATGGCCTTGACGGTCTGCGCCGCCCGAACCCGCGAGGCGCTCTTCACCTCCAGTTGCCAATGCTCGAAGCGGCACTTCTCGAAGAGTTCACGCAAGGTCGGGATGGGGCAGGGGCGCGGCCAGACGGGCCCGCCTTGACGGGCGTCCAGGGCCACCAGGTCGGCGACGAGCTTCTCGCTGACCTTGCCGCCGCGCCCCGTGGTGCGCTTCAGGGTCGGGTCGTGGATCACCACCAGCTCACCGTCCCGCGACAGATGCAGGTCCAGCTCGCAACGGTGGACGCCCAGTTCCAGGCATAGCTCGAAGCCGGCCAGGGTGTTTTCCGGGGCTTCGCCGCGGGCGCCGCGGTGTCCGTAGATGAGGGTCATGAAGGCTCCTAGGGTGAGGGGCTAGGGTGAGGGGGGCTGGCGACGCGGTTCGCGGACCGTATCCAGAACCCGATCGTTGTCGAAATAGACACTGAAGTCACGATAGTCCCAGCGGCGAATGGGCTGGTGGCCAACCGGAGGATGCTCTTCGTCGGGCAGGCCGAAGCGCTCCAGGACCTGGCTGCGGGTCTCGCCGCGAGCGGGTACCGGTACGCTGGGATCACCCTGTTGGCCGAGCGGAATCCTCAGGGTCTCGGCCCAGCCGGGGAGGGCGGCGCCGAGCAGCAGGAAGGCCAGCCAGGGACCTTTCACGCCTCGTCTCCGCGGTCGGCGCGGCGGACCCGCGCCTGTTGTCGCAAGACGTGGCGCGCCAGCAACTGGCGCTGGGCGTCTTCCAACGCGATGAAGCTGGTGCCGATTTCATGGCCGCCGGCCACCGCCTGGCAACTGGTCACCTCGGCCAGCACCTGGAGTCCCAGTCCCTGCGGCGGCAGGGCCATGCGCAGGTCGAGCCGGGTGCCCAGGGCATAGGGCTCGGCATCGACGAACGCCAGGCCGCCTTCGGAGAGCACCACCTCGCGGGTGGCGCCGCTGTCGTGCAGCAGATTCCAGGTGAAGGCCTGGCCAAGCAGGTCGAGGCGCTTGTGCACCAACCGCAGGCAGGCGGTGACGGCGCGGTCGCGCTCGTCCAGATTGCGCAGCAGGTGACGGGATTCGAATTCCAGCTGGTGCAATTCGCTCAAGAGTGCGAACAGGGGGGCGGTCTCGCCGGGGACGCCGTCGGCAGGGCTGATTTGCAGTGCGATGCGGTCGGTGATGCGATAGTATTCCCGCCGTTCACGCGCGTCTGGGGTGGTCATGTGGGCCGCTCCGTGGGTGATGGCCCCGAGTGTAGCCGGCGAGCCGGCACGGTGTCGCCGTCCAACCCGCAGGGCGCCTACGTCTTTCCGCCGTGCAAGCGAGCCTATGTTCAGACCCCTGCCGATCTACCTTGGCCTGCGTTATGTCCGTGCCAAGCGCCGCAATCATTTCGTCTCCTTCATCTCGCTCACCTCCATGATCGGCCTGGCCCTCGGCGTCATCGTCATGATCGTGGTGCTGTCGGTCATGAACGGTTTCGACCGCGAGATGCGCGAGCGCGTCCTGGGCATGATTCCCCACGCCACCGTCGAGTCCTACCAGCCGGTGCTCGATTGGCGCAGTGTCCGCGACAAGGCATTGCAGAACAGCCAGGTCGCCGCGGTGGCGCCCTTCACCCAGTTACAGGGCATGCTGGCCCGCGGCAAGGCGGTGCAGTCCGTGCTGCTCAACGCCATAGATCCAGCCGAGGAACCCAAGGTCTCGATCATCGGCGGCTTCATGCGCCAGGGTCAGCTCGACGACCTCAAGCCGGGCGAGTTCGGCATCATCATCGGCTCGCTGGCGGCTGAGAAACTCGGGGTCAAGGTGGGTGACAAGGTCACCTACATCGCCCCCGAAGTGGCCGTGACCCCCGCTGGCGTCTTCCCGCGCATGAAGAGATTCACCGTGGTGGGCATCTTCAGCGTCGGCGCCGGCGAACTGGACGGTTCGGTGGGCCTCATCGACATCGAGGACGCCGCGCGGCTGCAACGTTGGCCAGCGGGCGCGGTACAGGGTGTACGCCTGAAACTGCACGACCTGTTCCAGGCGCCCGACGTGTCCTGGAGCATCGCCCGCCAACTGCCCGGCAACGACTGGTACGCCCGCGACTGGACGCGCACCCACGGCAATCTCTACCAGGCCATCGGCATGGAAAAGACCATGATCGGCCTGCTGCTGCTGCTGATCGTCGCCGTGGCCGCCTTCAACATCGTCTCCACCCTGGTGATGGTGGTGACCGACAAGAAATCCGACATCGCCATCCTGCGTACCCTGGGCGCCACGCCTAAGCAGATCATGGCGGTGTTCATGGTCCAGGGGACCTTCATCGGCGTCATCGGCACCGCCATCGGCTGCGTGCTGGGCGTGATCGCCGCGCTCAACGTCAGCGCCGTGCTGGCCTGGGTGCAGCAGGTGACCGGTCACCAGTTCCTCAATGCCGAGGTGTACTTCATCGACTATTTGCCGGCGCAATTGCAGCTGCACGACGTCCTGCTGGTCTGTGGCGCTTCCTTCGCCCTGAGCTTCCTGGCCACGCTCTATCCCTCCTGGAGCGCCGCCCGTACCCAACCCGCCGAGGCCCTGCGTTATGAATGATCGAGCCGTTTTGCGTTGCCAGGACCTGGGCAAGCGCTACGAGGAAGGCCCCCAGACCGTCGAGGTGCTGAGCAACGTGCAACTGGCCCTGCAGCCGGGCGAGCGCGTTTCCATCGTCGGCAGCTCGGGGTCCGGCAAGACCACCCTGCTGAACCTGCTGGGCGGCCTCGACACCCCCAGCAGTGGCAGTGTCTGGCTCGACGGCGAAGAACTCTCGGCGCTGAACGAGAAGGCCCGCGGTCTCTTGCGCAACCGCGCCATGGGCTTCGTCTATCAGTTCCACCACCTGCTGCCCGAATTCAGCGCCCTGGAAAACGTCTGCATGCCCTTGCTGATCGGCAAGGCGTCCATCGGCGAGGCCCGCGAGCGGGCCACCAAGCTGCTGGAGCGGGTCGGCCTCGGTCATCGCCTGGGGCACAAGCCGGCCGAGCTGTCCGGTGGTGAGCGCCAGCGCGTGGCCATCGCCCGCGCCTTGGTCAACCAACCCAAGCTGGTGCTGCTCGACGAGCCCACCGGCAACCTCGACCAGCACACCGCCCATGGCATCCAGGAGTTGATGCTGGAGCTCTCCACTTCGCTGCGCACGGCCTTCCTGGTGGTGACCCACGACCAGACCCTGGCCGGCCAGATGGACCGGATGCTGCGCCTGGACGAAGGCCATCTGGTCGACGCCACGCCGGCCCGGCAGTTCTGAGGTCGTTATGTTCAGACCGCTCTCCCTCTTCATCGGCCTGAGATACACCCGCGCCAAGCGGCGCAAGTCGTTCATCTCCTTCTTCTCGCTGGTCTCCATGTGCGGCCTGGCCCTGGGCGTGCTGGCCATGATCCTGGTGCTGTCGGTGATGAACGGCTTCCAGGAGGAAATGCGTAGTCGCATCCTCGGCATGGTGCCCCACGCCTTCATCAGCGCCGCCCAGCCGCTGGACGACTGGCATCCCGTGGCGGCCAAGGCCGAGCAACAGCCCCATGTGCTGGCGGCGGTGCCCTACACCCAGTTGCAGGGCATGCTTTCGGTGCGCGGCCGCATGCAGCCGCTGCTGGTGGACGGCATAGATCCGACCCAGGAAGCGCGGGTGTCCAGCGTCGGTCAACACATGGTCCAGGGCAGCCTGGCAGCCCTCAAGCCCGGTGGCTTCGGCATCGTGCTCGGTGAAATCGCGGCCCGTCGCTTCAACCTGGAGCTGGGCAGCGAGGTGACCCTGATCATCCCCGAGGTGACCTCGGACACCGGTAGCATCACCCCGCGGCTGAGACGTTTCACCGTGGTGGGCATCTTCCGCGTCGGCGCCGACCTGGACGCCTCCCTGGCCCTGATCGACGTGGCCGATGCCGCGGTGCTCAAGGGCTGGCAGCCGAACCAGGTGGAAAGCGTGCGGCTGGGGCTGGATGATCTCTTCCAGGCACCGCAGATTTCCCGTGAGGTGGCCAAGGCACTGGGCCCGGGCTACCAGGCCCGCGACTGGACGATCACCCAGGGCAGCCTGTTCCAGGCCATGCAGATGGAGAAGACCATGATCGGCCTGCTGCTCTTGCTGATCGTCGCCGTGGCCGCCTTCAACATCATCGCCACCCTGATCATGGTGGTCGCCGACAAGAAGGCCGACATCGCCATCCTGCGCACCCTCGGCGCCACCCCCGGACAAATCATGGCGGTGTTCATGGTGCAGGGGACGGTGATCGGCCTGGTCGGCACCCTGATCGGCGGCATCCTGGGCATCATCGCGGCGCTCAACGTCAGCGACTGGATCGCCGCCCTGGAGCGCCTGGTCGGCCACAAGCTGTTTGGCGGCGACATGTACTTCATCAGCAACCTGCCATCGCGGCTGGAGCTGGAAGACGTGGTGCTCATCGCCGTCGCGGCCCTGGGCATGAGCTTCCTGGCGACCCTCTATCCCGCCTGGCGCGCCTCGCGGACCTCGCCCGCCGAAGCCCTGCGCTACGATTGATCCCCTTGCCGGGCTACAGCGGCGTTCACGCCGGTAGCCCTGGCTCTCCTGCTGCCGAACTGCTCTAATCCGCGCATTCAAGACCTTTGCGGTTCTCCACGGATGGAGTTCTGATGCGCGCCGCTCTGCTCGCGTTCGCCCTGGGTGTGCTGGTCCTGCGCGCCTTGCCGGCGTTGCCTTCGCTGCCCTTACTGGCCGCCCTCGGCGCGGTCGCCGTCGTGCTGCTCTGGACGCGCCTGTTCGTCTTGGGGGCCTTTGGCTTCGGCCTGGTCTGGGCGGTGCTCAATGGCCACTGGGCCCTGCACGATCGCCTCGATCCCGCTTTGGAACAGCGGGTGCTGTGGATCGAAGGCCAGGTGAGCGGCCTGCCGGTGGTGGGGGCCGATTCGGTCGGCTTCGTGCTCAGCCAACCGACCAGCCGTCGTGATCTGAAACTCCCGGCGCGGCTACGCCTGAATTGGTACGGCGGCCCGCGACCCCTGGCCGGCGAGCGCTGGCGACTGGCCGTGGAGTTGCGCAGTCCGGCCGGCCTGAGCAATGCCCTGGGGCAGGATCGCGAAGCTTGGCTGCTGGCCCAGGGCATCGGCGCCACCGGTAGCGTCAAGGACGGCCAGCGACTCAGCGCCGCCAGTGGCCTGGCGACCTGGCGCGACGGCATTCGGCAATACCTGCATACCCGCGATCCGGCCGGGCAGGGTGGGCTGCTCGCCGCCCTGGTGGTGGGCGATGCCTCGGGCATCACCGACGCCCAGTGGCAGCTGTTCCAGGACACCGGCACCGTGCACCTGATGGTGATTTCCGGGCAGCACATCGGCCTGGTCGCCCTGGGCGTCTATGCCGGGGTGGTCACCCTGGCACGCCGCGGTCGCTGGCCGAGTCGGCTGCCCTGGCGGCTATCCGCCGCCGTGTTGGCCATCGCCACCGCCCTGGGCTACGGCCTGCTGGCCGGTTTCGAGGTGCCGGTCCAGCGCGCCTGCGTCATGGTCACCCTGGGGCTGCTCTGGCAACTGGGTCGCCAGCAGGTCCGGCTGGGCGATGCCGTGCTGCTGGCCTTGGTGTTGATCCTGGCCGCCAATCCGCTGGTCAGTCTGCTGCCCGGCTTCTGGCTGTCCTTCGGCGCCGTGCTGTTGCTGCTGTGGAGCTTCGCCGGACGCCTGGGGCGATTGCCTCCCTTGCTCACCCTGGGGCGCGCCCAGTGGTGCATGGCCGTGGGCCTGGCGCCCCTGTTGCTGGCGCTGGGACTGCCCCTGAGTATCAGTGGTCCCCTGGCCAACGCCGTCGCCGTACCGCTGATGGATATGGCCATCGTGCCGCTGGCGCTGGTGGGTACGCTGCTGTCCCTGCTGTGGTCGCCCCTCGGCGAGCCGGCGCTGCTGCTGGCTGGTGGCTTGCTGCAGCTCTTGCTCTGGCTGCTGGCGTGGCTGGCGCAGCTCGCCACCGCCTGGCAGCCGGCGATTGCGCCGACCTGGGCGCTCTGGCTGGCGGGCCTGGGTGCCTTGCTCGCCCTGTTACCCGCGGGCGTGCCGCTGCGTGGTTGCGGGGTGCTGCTCATGCTGCCGGCGCTGTTTCCGCCGATCCCGCTGCCCGCACCGGGCCAGGCGCGGATCACCGTGCTGGATGTGGGCCAGGGTCTGGCCGTGCTGGTACGCACCCGGGATCACACCCTGCTTTACGACGCCGGTCCGCGCCAGGGCAGCTACGACAGCGGGGCCCGCGTGGTCTTGCCCAATCTGCGCGGTGCCGGTGTTCAGGCGCTTGACGTATTGCTGCTCAGCCATGCCGATGCCGACCATGCCGGCGGTGCTCCGACCGTGGCCAAGGGGTTGCCTCCGGGTCAGGTACTCAGCGGCGAGGCAGGTCGCCTGCAACCGGGCCTGAGGGCACGGGACTGCGAGGATGGCGCCAACTGGCACTGGAACGAGGTCAGTTTCACCACCTGGTGGCATGCCAGCGCGGATTCCAATGCCTCCTCCTGCGTGCTTCGGATCGAGGCCCAGGGCGAGCGCCTGCTGCTGACCGGCGACATCGACGAGCGCCGCGAAGCCGAATTGGTGGCCAGCGGCCTGCCGCTCGCGGCTGAGTGGCTCAGCGCCCCGCACCATGGCAGTCGCAGCGGCTCCAGCGCCTGTTTCATCGACGCCGTGCAGCCACGTGGCGTGCTGATCTCCCGCGGCCAGCACAATCGCTATGGGCATCCACATCCGCTGGTGGTCGAGCGCTATCGCGAGCGCGGTGTGCTGGCCTACGACACCGCCGAACTTGGTGCCCTGAGCTGGACCCTTGGTAAATGGGAGGCACCGCGCGGTCAGCGTGAGGTAGCGCGTTGGTGGCGGACGCCTCCGCCGACACCCTGAAGCGTTCGTGCTAGAGTGGCGGCATTTTGCGGCGGGGGTAACGATCTCGTGTTCGAAATGGTCAAAGCAGGCGGCTGGATGATGCTGCCGATCATCCTCAGTTCCATCCTGGCCACGGCCATCATCGCCGAGCGGCTGTGGACCCTCAGGAGCAGCCGGATCATGCCGCCCAATCTGCTCGCCCAGGTCTGGCGCTGGATCCAGGACAAGCAACTCAACGCCGAGCGCCTGCGCGAGCTGCGTGCCGGTTCGCCGCTGGGTGACATCCTCGCCGCGGGGCTGACCAATTCCCGCCATGGTCGCGACATCATGAAGGAAGCCATCGAGGAAGCCGGTGGCCGGGTGGTGCACGACCTCGAACGCTATCTCAATACCCTGGGCAGCATCGCCGCCTTGGCCCCCTTGATGGGTCTGCTCGGCACGGTGTTCGGCATGATCGACATCTTCAGCGCCTTCATGAACGACGGCATGGCCAATGCGCCCATCCTTGCCGGCGGCATCTCCAAGGCGCTGGTCACCACCGCTGCCGGTCTGCTGGTGGCCATTCCGGCGGTGTTCTTCCATCGCTATCTGCTGCGCCGGGTGGACGAACTGGTGGTGGGCATGGAGCAGGAGGCGGTCAAGCTGGTAGACATCATCCACGGCGATCGCGAGGTGGAATTCCGCGAAGGAGCCGCCGCGTGAAATTCCGTCGTCGCGCCGGGGGCGCCGCTCGCGAAGAGATCTACATCAACCTGGCGTCCTTCATCGACGTCATCTTCGTCCTGCTGCTGTTCTTCGTGGTGACCGCTACTTTCAGCCGGCCCAGCCAGCTGAAGATCGAATTGCCCGAGGCCGACAGCGCTGCCGCGGCGGCCAACCAGGGCAAGACCCTGGAAATCAGCATCACCGCCGATGGCCAGATGGCGCTGAACGGCCAGGCCCTGGCGCGCAACGACCTGACCGGCCTGACCACCGCCCTGCAGCGTGAATCCGGTGGTGACAACAGCCTGCCGCTGGTGATCACCGCCGATGGCCGCGCCACCCACCAATCGGTGGTCATGGCCATGGATGCCGCCGGCAAGCTGGGCTTCAGCCAGCTGCGCATCACCACCCTCGAGGCCCAGGCGAAACGCCCGTGAGCCTGGGCGACCGCCTGGTCCGCGCCTGGTACGAGGGCCATCCCGCCCTGCGCCTGCTGGCGCCGCTGGAAGCCCTCTATCGTCGGGTCGCCCGGCGCAAGCGCCAACGCTTCCTGGCGGGGCAGGGCAGCATCCATCGCGCGCCGGTCCCGGTCATCGTGGTGGGCAATCTCACCGTCGGCGGCACCGGCAAGACGCCCATGATCCTCTGGCTGATCGGCCATCTGCGCGCCCGTGGCCTCACCGTCGGCGTGGTCAGCCGCGGCTACGGCGCCCAGCCGCCGAGCCTGCCCTGGCGGGTGCGGGCCAGCGACAGCGCGGCCAGCGCCGGGGACGAGCCCCTGCTCGTCGTGCAGCGCACCGGCGTTCCTTTGGTGATAGATCCCGACCGCGGTCGCGCCGTCGAGCAGCTGCTCGCCGAGGAACAGCTCGATGTCATCCTCAGCGACGACGGCCTGCAGCACTATCGCCTGGCGCGGGATCTGGAACTGGTCATGGTCGATGCGACGCGCGGCTTCGGCAACGGTCGCTGCCTGCCGGCTGGCCCCCTGCGTGAACCCCTGGAGCGCCTGGCCACGGTGGACGCCGTGATCCATAACGGCGCCACCCAAGACCCCGCCGCTGGCTATGGCCTGACCCTGAGCCCCAGTGCCCTGATCAACCTGCGCAGCGGCGAAGCCAAGCCCCTGGATTTTTTCCCGCCCGGGCAGCGCCTGCATGCCCTGGCCGGCATCGGCAACCCCTGGCGTTTCTTCGCCACCCTCGAAGGACTACACTGGCAGCCGTTGCCCCATGCCTTCGCCGATCATGCCGCCTACAGCGCCGCGGACCTGGCTTTCGAGCCCGATCTGCCGCTGGTGATGACCGAGAAGGACGCGGTCAAGTGCCGGCCCTTCGCCGCCGCTGACTGGTGGTACCTGGCGGTGGACGCCCAGCCCTCGGCCGCCTTCGTCGCCTGGCTGGATGGGCGTCTCGACCGCCTCCTGCCCGAACATTCTCACTGACGGAACCCTCGCCCATGGACCTCAAGCTGCTGGATATCCTCGCCTGCCCCCTGACCAAGAGCCCGCTGATCCTGAGCGACGACAAGACCGAGCTCATCAGCAAGGCCGCCGGCCTGGCCTTTCCGATTCGCGACGGCATCCCGGTGATGCTGGAAAGCGAGGCGCGCATCATCACCACGGACGAGCGCCTGGATAAATGAGCACCGCCTTCACCGTCGTCATCCCGGCGCGACTCGCCAGCACCCGGCTGCCCAACAAGCCGTTGCTCGACATCGCCGGCAAGCCGATGATCCAGCACGTCTGGGAGCAGGCCCGGCGCAGTGGCGCCGAGCGGGTGGTGGTGGCGACCGACCACGACGACATCCTGCGCGCCTGCGAAGGCTTTGGCGCCCAGGTGCTGCTGACCCGCGCCGACCATGCCTCGGGTACCGATCGCCTGGCCGAGGTGGCCGAGTTGCTCGGTCTGGCCGACGACGCCCTGATGGTCAATGTGCAGGGCGACGAGCCGCTGATCCCGCCGGCGGTGATCGATCAGGTGGCGAACAATCTCGCCGCCCACCCCGAGGCGGCCGTGGCCACCCTGGCCGAGCCCATCCACGAGGTCGACAGCCTGTTCAATCCCAACGTGGTCAAGGTGACCACCGATGTGAGCGGCCTGGCGCTGACCTTCAGCCGGGCGCCGCTGCCCTGGGCGCGCAATGCCTTTGCCGGCGACCGCTCGCAGCTGCCCCAAGGCTTTCCCTATCGTCGCCACATCGGCATCTACGCCTATCGCGCGGGCTTTCTCGCCGATTTCGTCGGCTGGGGCCCCTGTGCCCTGGAAGAGACCGAAGCCCTGGAGCAGTTGCGTGCCCTCTGGCACGGAGTGCGTATCCATGTCGCCGACGCCCTGGAAGCGCCCCAGGCTGGGGTGGACACCATAGAAGACCTCGAGCGCGTGCGGCGCCTGCTGGGAGCCTAGATGACCCTGCGTATCCTGTTCGTCTGCATGGGCAACATCTGCCGCTCGCCCACCGCCGAAGGCATCCTGAGACACAAGCTCGAAGCCGCTGGCTTGGCCGAGGCGGTAGAGCTGGATTCGGCCGGCACCGGTGACTGGCACCGCGGCAAGGCGCCGGATTCCCGTGCCATCCAGGCCGCCGCCAGCCGCGGCTATGACATCAGTGGCCTGCGCGCACGCCAGGTCACGGCCGAAGACTTCCAGCGCTTCGATCTGATCCTGGCCATGGATCACGACAATCTCGCCTGGCTGGAGCAGTTGCGTCCTGCCGAGGGCGCGGCACCCGAGCTGTTCCTGGCGCGCCAGGGGCTGGCGGTGGACGAGGTGCCCGATCCCTATTACGGCGGCGCGGCCGGTTTCGAACGGGTGCTCGACCTGCTCGAAAGCGCCTGCGACGGCCTGGTTGCCGAGGTGGCTGCCCGCCATGGTCGCTGAACTCCTGCAGGGTGTCCCGCTGCAGGGACTCAACACCTTCGGCCTGATCGCCGCAGCCGATCGTTACCTGGAAGCCGCCAGCGACGCCGAGGTCCAGGAGGCCCTGGCGTTGGCCCGTGAGCTGGGCGTGCCGTTGCGGGTACTGGGTGGCGGCAGCAACCTGGTCCTGCCCGAGCGGGTCGAGGGCCTGGTGCTGCGCCTGATCTCGAGGGGCATTCGCCTGCTGGCGAAGGAGGGCGACGCCCTGCTGGTGGAAGCCGAAGCCGGCGAACCCTGGCATCCCTTCGTCATGACCACCCTGGCCAACGGCTGGTACGGGCTGGAAAATCTCAGCCTGATCCCGGGCACCGTGGGGGCCTCGCCGATCCAGAACATCGGCGCCTATGGCGTCGAACTCAAGGACAGGTGCGCCGGGGTGACGGTCCTCGACCGCCACAGCGGCGAACTCCAGGACCTGGCGCCGGAGGACTGCGCCTTCGCCTATCGCGAGAGCCGCTTCAAGGCCGAAGCCGGGCGCTGGATCGTGCTGCGGGTGCGTTTTCATCTGAGCCGCCAGCCGCAACTGGTAGTGGACTACGGGCCGGTGCGCCAGGCGCTGGCCGAGGCCGGCGTTGCGCAACCGACACCCGAGGCCGTGAGCGCGGCGATCTGCGCCATCCGCCGCAGCAAGCTGCCCGACCCCGCGGTGCTGGGCAATGCCGGCAGCTTCTTCAAGAATCCGGTGGTCACAGCCGCCGCCGCTGCCGCACTCAAGGAGGGCTATCCAGGGCTGCCGACCTATCCCCAGACCGATGGCTCGGTCAAGCTGGCCGCTGGCTGGCTGATCGACCAGGCCGGTTGGCGCGGCTATCGCGAAGGCGCCGTCGGGGTGCATGCCGATCAGGCCTTGGTGCTGGTCAACTTCGGTGGTGCCAGCAGTCGCGACGTCCTGGCGCTGGCGGAAAGCATCCGCATCTCGGTCAGGGAGCGCTTCGGCGTAACGTTGGAAATGGAGCCGGGAAGCCTGACGTGACTGACGATGTGCTCGATGCCCAACGCCGCCGCCTACTGATCGCCACCACCTCCGCCGTCGGCGGCCTGGGCCTGGTGGCGGGCAGCGTGCCCTTCGTCTGCGCCCTGCGACCCAGTCGCTCGGCCCAGGTGGCGGCGGAACCGGTGCAGGTCGATATCTCCGCCTTGCGTGAAAACGAGCAGCTCACGGTGCAGTGGCGGGGGCAGCCGGTCTGCGTGCTGCGGCGCAGCACGGCGGATCAGGCGCAACTGCTCGCCGACGAGGCCGGCCTCGCCGATCCAGACTCCAAGGAATCCAGCCAGCCGTCCTATGTCGATCCACGGCTGAGATCGCGGCGGCCGGACATCTTCGTGGTCACCGCCATCTGCACCCACCTCGGCTGTATTCCCTCGCTGGATACCGCCGCGACGAACAAAGGCTATCTCTGCCCCTGCCATGGCTCCCATTTCGATCTCGCCGGGCGTGTCTATCGCGATCAGCCAGCACCCCTGAATCTGGTTGTGCCTCCCTATCACTTCAAAGGCGAGAACCTGCTGGTGATCGGCAGTGACGGGGAGGGGGCGGCGTGAAAGACCGCGAGCACGACTGGCTGGAGCGCCGCCTGCCACTGCGCGCCTTCTGGCGCCGGCATGTCAGCGACTACCGGGTGCCCCGTAATCTCAACGGCTTCTATCTGTTCGGCTCCCTGCTGCTCTTTATCCTGGCGCTGCAGGTACTGACCGGGCTCTGGCTGCTGTTCGGTTACGAGCCGACCGTCGAGGGCGCCTTCGCCTCGGTGCAGCTGTTCATGCGCGAGGTGCCCTTCGGCTGGTTGATCCGCTATCTGCATGCCGTGGGCGCCTCGGCGCTGTTCGTCTGCCTCTATCTGCATATGCTGCGGGGCCTGCTGTACGGCTCCTACCGCGCCCCGCGCGAGCTGGTCTGGAGCTTCGGCGTGTTGCTCTATGTGCTGCTGCTGGCCCAGGCCTTCTTCGGCTATCTGCTGCCCTGGGGACAACTGTCCTACTGGGGCGCCCAGGTGTCCCTCAGCGCCGTCGAGGCCGTGCCCTTGATCGGCTCGACCCTGGCCGACCTGCTGCGCGGCGGGGTGGTGTTGTCCGATGCCAGCCTGCGCCGCTTCCAGGCCCTGCATGTGGTCGGGCTGCCCCTGTTGCTGCTCATGCTGGTGGCCTTGCATGTCGTCGCCCTGCGCCAGACCGGCTCGAACAATCCCGAGGGCGATGATCGTGATCTGCGTGGCGCGGCCGGGGTGCCTTTCCACCCCTACCTGACCGTCAAGGATCTCTGCGGCCTGGCCGTCTTCCTGCTGGTCTTCGTCGGCGTGGTGCTGCTGGCGCCGTCCCTCGGCGGCCTGGTGCTGGAGGCGGCCAATCAGCAGATGGCCAATCCGCTGGTCACCCCCGCGCACATCGCCCCGCCCTGGTACCTGGCGCCCTTCTATGCCTTGCTGCGCGCGGTACCGAGCAAGGCCGGCGGGCTGGGGCTGGCGGCCCTGGCCATCGCCTTGCTGTTCGTGTTGCCCTGGCTGGATCGCAGCGCAGTCCGCTCGGTGCGCCACAAGGCCTGGCCGGCGCGGCTGGGGCTGTACGCCGGTTGCCTGGCCTTCGCCACTCTGGGGGTACTGGGTGTGCTGGCCCTTACCGATGAACGCCTGCTGCTGGCCCGGCTGGCCGCTGGCGTGTATTTCGCCAGCCTGCTGGGCATGCCCTGGTACAGCCGTCTCGGCCGCCCGCGAACGCTGCTGGAGTCTGGGTCTTGAGGCGCTGGTGGCTGGCGAGCCTCCTGCTGCTCTGCGCCGGCCTGACCGTCGCGGCCGAGCGGGGCGATCCCCAGGCGGGCGCCATCACCTTCGGCCGCTACTGCCTGGCCTGTCATGGCCAGGAGTACCAGCGTTTCGACCGCGTCGCCCGGGATCTCCATCTGGATCTGGCCCTTTGGGCCCCCGGGCGCACCCCCAGCGCGCCCATGCTCAGCCTGCTCAAGCCTGCGGATGCCCAGCGCGCCTTCGGCAGTGTGCCGCCCGACCTCACCCTCATCGCCGCGGTGCGTGGCGACGCCTGGCTGCGTGCCTTCCTGCAGGACTTCTATGTGGCGCCTGGCCGTCCCCTCGGCGTGGATAACCTCATGGCGCCCGGTACCCGCATGCCGGACGTCCTGGCCGCCCTGCGCGGGCGCCAGCAGCGCGATTGCAGCCAGGGGCGTTGCGTGCTGCGGCTGGAGTCAGGCAGCGGCATCCAGAGCGCGGAGCAATTCGCCCGGACGGTCGACGATCTGGTGGCCTACCTGAACTATTCGGCCGCCCCCGAGCGAGGCCTGGCCTGGCGTCTCGCGCCTTGGGTACTGGGCTATCTGGTGCTGTTCGCCGGCCTGGCCTTCTGGCTCAAGCGCGAATTCTGGCGGCGATTGCCCGACAGTGAGCGATGAGGCTAGGTGTGAGGCGGTAAGGTGCGAGATAATCCCCCTTTACAGCTTCGCCCCCGCCGGGGGAGGGACCCATGGGCGCCATAACCCGCCTGACCTGTTTCCATGATCCAGAGGATCACTACAGCCATAGAATCCGTCTGATCCTGGCGGAAAAGAGCGTCGAGTGCGACCTGGTCGCCGTGCGCCGTGGCGAGTGCCCGCGGCAACTGGCCGAGCACAACCCCTATGGCACCGTGCCGACGCTGATGGATCGCGACCTGGTGCTCTATGGTACCGAGGTACTCATGGAGTACCTTGAAGAGCGCTATCCGCACCCGCCGCTGCTGCCGGCCTATCCAGTGACGCGCGGCAAGTCCCGGCTGCTGATGCACCGCATCGGTCGTGACTGGTGCACCCTGGCGGACGCCATCCTGCAGGCGGCTCCCGGTGCTGATCTCGCAATCAAGCGCAAGGAGTTGCGCGAGAGCCTGACCGGTGTGGCGCCGATCTTCGCGGAAAACCCCTTCTTCCTGAGCGACGACTTTTCCCTGGTGGACTGTTGCCTGCTCCCCCTCCTGTGGCGACTGCCACGCCTGGGCATCGAGTTGCCCCGGGCCGCCAAGCCGTTGCAGGACTACATGGATCGTATGTTCGCCCGCGACAGTTTCCGATCCAGTCTTTCGGTCACCGAGCGTGAGATGCGCTAGAGGAGAACCCCATGAATTCCAGTCGCCCCTACCTGGTCCGCGCACTCTACGAGTGGATCGTGGACAACGACTGCACCCCCCATCTGCTGGTCAACGCCGACTACGCCGAGGTGCGCGTACCGCCGGGCTACGCCAACGATGGCCAGATCGTCCTCAATGCCTCGCCCAGCGCCGTGCGTGACCTGCACATGGACAACGAAGCAGTGAGCTTCAACGGGCGTTTCGGCGGCGTGGCCTACAACCTCTACATTCCGGTGGGCGCCATCCTGGCCATCTATGCCCGGGAGAACGGCCAGGGCATGGTCTTCGACAGCGAGCCCAATCCGCCGGACAACCAGGGCCCGGATACCGGTGGCAGCAAGCCAGAAGCGCCCAAGCCGGCACCGGCGCGGCCGAGCCTGAAAGTGGTCAAGTAACCTTTGGCCGAACCTGCTGCGGAGACCTCTGCAGCAGGCATGAAAAAGCCCCTGTCGGCATCACCGACAGGGGCTTTTGCGTTACCGGGATGGACTCAGCGCTTGAGCGAGGCCGGCAGGTGCGGCTGGATCTGGGTCAGCAGGCCACGGAAGCACTTGGGGTTGCCGGCGACGATATGGCCCTTCTCGAGGAAGTCATGGCCACCGTTGAAATCGCCCACCAGGCCACCGGCTTCCTGCACCAGCAGGGCGCCTGCCGCCATGTCCCACTCCGACAGACCCATTTCCCAGAAGGCATCGAAGCGTCCGGCAGCCACGTAGGCCAGGTCCAGGGCGGCGGAACCGGCGCGGCGGATGCCTGCGGTCTGGCCGATCAGGCTGCGGAACATGCCCAGGTAGTTGTCCAGGTGATCGACGTCATTGGCGCGGAAGGGGAAACCGGTGCCCAGCAGGGCGCCGTCCAGGCTACGACGGTTGGTGACGCGGATGCGGCGACCGTTCACCGCGGCGCCACGGCCACGGCTGGCGGTGAATTCTTCCTGGCGCACCGGGTCCAGGACCACGGCGTGCTCCAGGCGACCCTTGTACTTGCAGGCGATGCTCACCGAGAAGTGCGGGACGCCACGGAGGAAGTTGGTGGTGCCATCCAGCGGGTCGACGATCCAGACGTAATCGGCGCCTTCGCCTTCACCGGCCAGGTAACCGGATTCCTCACCGTAGAAACCATGGGTGGGGTAGGCCTTGCGCAGGGTGGCGAGAATGGTCTGCTCGGCGGCACGGTCCACTTCGGAGACGAAGTCGTTGGCGCCTTTTTCGTCGACTGTGATCACGTCCAGGCGCTCAATCGAACGGAAAATCAGTTCACCGGCGCTGCGGGCCGCGCGCAGGGCGATGTTCAGCATGGGCTGCATGGATAGATCACCTGGGTTGTATAAGGAAAGCCGGCAATGATAGCAGACTTCGCGGCGCTGGAAGGGGTATTCGTGGTCAGCGAGACTCGGTGGGCGTAGTATACGGCGCCGATTTCCCGCGTCCGCTCGAGGATAGCCACGTGCTGCACAACATCCGCGTCGTCCTGGTCAACACCAGCCACCCCGGCAACATCGGCGGTGCCGCCCGGGCCATGAAGAACATGGGCCTGTCGCGCCTCTACCTGGTCGATCCAGAGGACTTTCCCAGCGGCGAGGCCAACGCCCGCGCTTCCGGTGCCAATGACGTGCTCGACGCCGCCATCGTCGTCGGTACCCTGGAAGAGGCTCTGACCGGCTGCAGCCTGGTGCTGGGCACCAGTGCCCGCGACCGGCGGATTCCCTGGCCGCTGCTCGATCCGCGCGAATGTGCCACCACCTCGCTGGCCCAGGTGGAGCAGGGCGGCGAAGTGGCCCTGGTGTTCGGTCGCGAGTACGCCGGCCTCACTAACGAAGAGCTGCAGCGCTGCCACTATCACGTGCACATCCCCTCGGATCCGGCCTTCGGTTCGCTCAACCTCGCCGCGGCGGTCCAGGTGCTGGTGTACGAGGTGCGAATGGCCTGGCTCGCCGCGCAGAACCAGCCGACCAAGATGAACAAGGTCGAAGCCACCGCCATGCTCAACACCCAGCCGGTGACGGTGGAGGAATTGGAGCTCTATTACGAGCACCTGGAGCAGACTCTGGTGGAGATCGGCTTCCTCGATCCGGCCAAGCCACGCCACCTGATGAGTCGCCTGCGCCGGCTCTATGGGCGCGCCGGCATCAGCAAGCTGGAGATGAACATCCTGCGCGGCATCCTGACCGAAACCCAGAAGGCCGCCCGTGGCGAATCCCATCCGCGGACTATCCCCCCGATAGATAATGCCTGAGTGATTTGCTCGGTTTTAAAGTTGACCTTTTTTGTCGGGAATCCGATAATCGAGCTCATCCGCTGCAACCCGCTCGAGTTCGTCATGAGACTGACCACCAAAGGCCGCTATGCCGTAACCGCCATGCTCGACCTGGCGCTGCATGCCCAGCGGGGCCCGGTGTCGCTGGCCGACATTTCCGAGCGGCAGGGCATCTCGCTGTCCTATCTGGAACAGCTGTTTGCCCGGCTGCGCCGCGGCTCCCTGGTCAACAGCGTACGCGGCCCGGGCGGCGGCTATCAGCTGGCGCGTGACATGGGCGGTATCCATGTGGCCCAGGTGATCGACGCCGTCAACGAATCCGTGGACGCCACCCGCTGCCAGGGCAGTGGCGGCTGTCACCAGGGTGATACCTGCCTGACCCACCACCTCTGGTGCGATCTGAGCGATCAGATCCACACCTTCCTGAGCGGCATCACCCTGGCCGATCTGGTCGCCCGCAACGAGATCCAGCAGGTTGCCAAGCGTCAGGACAACAAGGTTTGTGCCAGCAAGCAATCGCCCCTTGCGGTCGAAAAAATCGAAGCGTCCACCATCGACTGAGCAGAGACGCCCGTCTGATTAGGAGTAACCGATGAAATTGCCGATCTACCTAGACTATTCCGCCACCACGCCCGTCGATCCGCGCGTCGCTCAGAAGATGAGCGAGTGCCTGCTGGTGGACGGCAACTTTGGCAACCCCGCATCGCGCTCCCACCTGTTCGGCTGGAAGGCCGAGGAAGCCGTGGAAAACGCCCGTCGCCAGGTCGCCGAGCTGGTCAATGCCGACCCGCGCGAGATCGTCTGGACCTCCGGTGCCACCGAGTCCGACAACCTGGCCATCAAGGGTGCCGCGCACTTCTACCAGAACAAGGGCAAGCACCTCATCACCTCCAAGATCGAGCACAAGGCGGTGTTGGACACCACCCGTCAGCTCGAGCGCGAAGGCTTCGAAGTGACCTACCTCGAGCCGGGCGAAGACGGCCTGATCACTCCCGAGATGGTCGAAGCGGCCCTGCGTGAAGACACCATCCTGGTGTCCGTCATGCACGTCAACAACGAGATCGGCACCATCAATGACATCGCTGCCATCGGTGAGCTGACCCGCTCCCGCGGCGTGCTCTTCCATGTCGACGCCGCCCAGTCCACCGGCAAGGTCGACATCGACCTGGAAAAGCTCAAGGTCGACATGATGTCCTTCTCGGCGCACAAGACCTACGGTCCCAAGGGCATTGGCGCCCTCTACGTCCGCCGCAAGCCGCGCGTACGTATCGAAGCCCAGACCCATGGCGGTGGCCATGAGCGCGGCATGAGGTCCGGCACCCTGGCGACCCACCAGATCGTCGGCATGGGCGAAGCCTTCCGCATCGCCAAGGAAGAGATGGCCCAGGAAAATGCCCGTATCAAGGCCCTGAGCGAGCGCTTCTACCGCCAGTTCGAAGGCCTGGAAGAGGTCTACCTGAACGGCAGCCTGGTGCACCGCGTACCGCACAACCTGAACCTGAGCTTCAACTACGTCGAAGGCGAGTCGCTGATCATGGCGCTCAAGGACCTGGCGGTTTCCTCCGGTTCGGCCTGTACCTCGGCGTCCTTGGAGCCGTCCTACGTCCTGCGCGCCCTGGGCCGCAACGACGAGCTGGCACACAGCTCCATCCGCTTCACCTTCGGTCGCTTTACCACCGAAGAAGATGTCGACTATGCCGCGAGCAAGGTCGCCGAGGCCGTAACCAAGCTACGCGAGCTGTCTCCGCTGTGGGATATGTTTAAAGAAGGCGTAGACCTGAGTCAGGTCGAGTGGCAAGCCCACTGACCACCCCCTGATGAGCGAGGATTGAACCATGGCATACAGTGAAAAGGTCATCGACCACTACGAAAACCCGCGCAACGTCGGCAAGTTCGACGCGGCCGATCCGGATGTCGGCACCGGCATGGTCGGCGCCCCGGCCTGCGGCGACGTCATGCGTCTGCAGATCAAGGTCAACGAGCAGGGCATCATCGAAGACGCCAAGTTCAAGACCTACGGCTGCGGTTCCGCCATCGCTTCCAGCTCCCTGGCCACCGAGTGGATGAAGGGCAAGAGCATCGAGGAAGCGGCGTCGATCAAGAACAGCATGATCGCCGAAGAACTGGCCCTGCCGCCGGTTAAGATCCACTGCTCGGTCCTCGCCGAAGACGCCATCAAGGCGGCGGTGAACGACTACAAGCAGAAGAAAGGCCTGCTCTAAGGAGGAACCATGGCGATCAGCATGACCGAGTCCGCCGCCCGTCACGTGCAGCGCTCCATCGATGGGCGCGGCAAGGGTGCCGGTATTCGCCTGGGCGTTCGTACCACGGGTTGCTCGGGGCTGGCCTACGTACTCGAATTCGTTGACGAACTCGCGGCTGAGGATCAGGTGTTCGAAAGCCATGGCGTCAAGGTCATCATCGACCCCAAGAGCCTGGTCTACCTGGACGGCACCGAGCTGGATTTCGTGCGTGAAGGCCTCAACGAGGGCTTCAAGTTCAACAATCCCAACGTGCGTGGCGAGTGCGGCTGCGGCGAAAGCTTCAACATCTGAGGCCTTGCATGGGTAAGCCCTGTCACTTCGCCCTGTTCGAGCTCGTGCCTGCCTTCGTGATCGACCAGGCGGGCCTGGCGTCGCGCTACCGCGATCTGGCCCGTACGGTCCATCCGGATCGCTTCGCCGATGCGCCCGAGCGCGAAAGACGCCAGGCGCTGGAGCGGTCGGCCGAACTCAACGAGGCCTACCACGTGCTGCGGGCGCCCTCGCGCCGGGCACGCTACCTGTTGGAACTCGAAGGGCACGAGATGCCGCTCGAGGCGACCATCCAGGACACCGACTTCCTCATGCAGCAATTGCAGTGGCGTGAGGAGTTGGAAGACCTGCAGGACGCCGGCGACAGCGCGGGCATTCCCGCCTTCCGCCAGCGGCTCAAGGATGCGCAGCGCGACATCGAGCAGGCCTTCGCGGCGATCTGGAAGGATCCCGCCCAGCGCGAGCACGCCGAACGCCTGGTCCGTCGCATGCAGTTTCTCGACAAGCTGGCCAGCGAGATCCGCCAGCTCGAAGAGCGTCTGGACGATTAATCACAGGTGTCGCTCAGGCACCGACAACCATAAGCCGACTAGCCGATGGCTCTATTGCAGATAGCCGAACCCGGGATGGCGCCTAAGCCGCATCAGCGCAAGCTGGCGGTAGGTATCGACCTGGGCACCACCAATTCCCTCGTGGCCGCCGTGCGCAGTGGCGTGGCCGAGACCCTGCCAGACCTGCAGGGCGAGGTGATCCTGCCTTCCGCCGTGCGCTATGCCGCCGACGGCGTGGAAGTGGGTGCGAGCGCCAAGGCCGCCGCCGCCCAGGATCCCTTCAACACCATCCTCTCCGTCAAGCGCCTCATGGGGCGTGGCATCGCCGACGTCAAGCAGCTGGGCGAGCAGTTGCCCTATCGCTTCGTCGCTGGTGAGTCGGAAATGCCTTTCATCGATACCGCTGCCGGGCGCAAGAGTCCGGTGGAGGTGTCCGCCGACATCCTGCGCGTCTTGCGCGAGCGCGCCGAGGCGACCCTCGGCGGCGAACTGGTCGGCGCCGTCATCACCGTGCCGGCCTATTTCGACGATGCCCAGCGCCAGGCCACCAAGGATGCCGCTCGCTTCGCCGGGCTGAACGTGCTGCGCCTGCTCAACGAGCCCACCGCCGCGGCCGTGGCCTACGGCCTGGACCGGGGCGAGGAGGGCGTGGTCGCCATCTACGACCTGGGCGGCGGTACCTTCGACATTTCCATCCTGCGCCTGACCCGTGGCGTCTTCGAAGTCATGGCCACCGGGGGCGATAGCGCCCTGGGCGGTGACGACTTCGACCATGCCATCGCCGGCTGGATCGTCCAGCAGGCCGGGTTGTCCAGTGACCTGGATCCGGGCACCCAGCGGCGTCTGCTGCAAAGTGCCTGTGCCGCCAAGGAAGCCCTCTCTGCCGCCGAGCGCGTCGAGGTCAGCCATGGTGACTGGTCGGGCGTGCTCGAACGCAGCACCTTCCAGGAACTCATCGCCCCGCTGGTCGCGCGCAGCCTCAAGGCCTGCCGCCGCGCCCTGCGCGACGCCGAGGTGGAGCCGGCGGACATCGCCGCCGTGGTCATGGTCGGCGGTTCCACCCGCGTTCCCTATGTCCGTGAAGCCGTGGGCGAGTTGTTCGACTGCACGCCGCTCACCGACATCGACCCGGATCGCGTGGTCGCCATCGGTGCCGCCCTGCAGGCCGACTCCCTGGCCGGCAATCGCGGTGGCGAAGAGTTGCTGCTGCTGGACGTCATCCCGCTGTCCCTGGGGCTCGAGACCATGGGCGGGCTGATGGAGAAGATCATCCCGCGCAACACCACCATTCCGGTCGCCCGCGCCCAGGACTTCACCACCTATCGCGACGGCCAGACCGCCATGCTGGTGCACGTGCTGCAGGGCGAGCGCGAGCTGGTCAAGGACGCCCGCTCCCTGGCGCGCTTCGAGCTGCGTGGTTTTCCGCCCATGGTGGCCGGGGCGGCCAAGATCCGCGTCACCTTCCAGGTCGATGCCGACGGCTTGCTTGGCGTCAGCGCCCGCGAGCTGTCCAGCGGCGTGGAGGCCAGTGTCCAGGTCAAGCCCTCTTATGGTCTGACCGACGGCGAGATCGCCAACATGCTGCAGGATTCCTTCCGCCATGCCGGCGACGACATGCAGGCCCGCGCCCTGCGCGAGCAGCAGGTCGAGGCCCGCCGGCTGATCGAGGCGGTCACCGCTGCCGTTGCCGCCGACGGCGACCGTCTGCTGGACGCCGAAGAGCGCCAGGTGATCGAGCTGGAAATCGGTCGCTTGGCCGAGCTGCTGGAAGCCACCGACGTCCAGGCGCTCGAAGAGCAGACCAAGCGTCTTTCTCAGGTGACCGATGCCTTCGCCGCCCGGCGGATGAACGCCTCGGTCAAGGCGGCCCTGGCGGGTCGTCGTCTCAACGATATCGAGGAGTAGTTCCATCATGCCGCAGATCACCCTGCTGCCCCACGCCGAGCACTGCCCCGAGGGCGCGGTCTTCGAAGCCAGCGAAGGCGAAACCATCATCGCCGCGGCCATGCGCAACGGCATCGACATCGAGCACGCCTGCGAGATGTCCTGTGCCTGCACCACCTGCCACGTGGTCATCCAGGAAGGCTTCGATTCCCTCGAACCTTCCGATGAGCTCGAGGACGACATGCTGGACAAGGCCTGGGGCCTGGAAATGCGTTCGCGCCTGTCCTGCCAGGCGATCGTCGGTAGCGAAGACCTGGTGGTGGAAATCCCGCGTTACACCATCAACCAGGTGTCCGAAGGTCACTGAGGGAGGCTGTCATGGCACTGAAATGGACCGATGTGCTGGATATCGCCATCGAACTCAACGATGCCCATCCCGACGTGGATCCGCGCTACGTGAACTTCGTCAATCTGCGCAACTGGGTCGTGGCCCTGCCGGACTTCGACGACGATCCCCAGCGCGGTGGCGAGAAGGTGCTGGAGGCCATCCAGGCCGCCTGGATCGAAGAGTCCGCCTGACGCATCGCCCGTACCGCGCTACGCTTTTCACCGGGACCCGCGTATAATCCGCGGGTTTCGTTTTTGCTCTATACCCACCTTTGGAGTTCACATGTCCGTTCAACGTACCCTGTCGATCATCAAGCCCGATGCCGTATCCAAGAATGTCGTCGGTGAGATCGTCACCCGCTTCGAGAAAGCTGGCCTGCGCGTCGTCGCTGCCAAGATGGTCCAGCTGTCCGAGCGCGAAGCCGGTGGCTTCTACGCCGAACACAAAGAGCGCCCCTTCTTCAAGGACCTGGTCTCCTTTATGACCTCCGGTCCGGTCGTCGTCCAGGTGCTGGAAGGCGAGAACGCCATCGCCAAGAACCGTGAGCTGATGGGCGCCACCGATCCCAAGAAAGCCGACGCCGGTACCATCCGCGCCGATTTCGCCGTGTCCATCGACGAAAACGCCGTCCATGGCTCGGACTCCGAAGCGTCCGCCGCTCGCGAGATCTCCTACTTCTTCGCAGCTACCGAAGTCTGCGAGCGCATCCGCTAAGGATGAGCGCCGGCCAGGGAAGCGGCCAGCCCGCCTTCCTGGCATCGCCCGCGCCCTGCGCGGGCTTCAAACAGATTTCGTCGAG
Source organism: Pseudomonas oryzihabitans (assembly GCF_006384975.1). Lineage (NCBI taxonomy): Bacteria > Pseudomonadati > Pseudomonadota > Gammaproteobacteria > Pseudomonadales > Pseudomonadaceae > Pseudomonas > Pseudomonas oryzihabitans. Next base: position 2,258,170 of record NZ_CP021645.1, on the reverse strand, counting down.
GTGATCCCATGACCACAGCCACCGATAAGGTCAATCTGCTGGGCCTGACCCAGCCGCAACTCGAGTCGTTCTTCGAGTCGATCGGGGAGAAGCGCTTCCGCGCCGGCCAGGTCATGAAGTGGATCCATCACTTCGGCATCGACGATTTCGACGCCATGAGCAACCTGGGCAAGGCGCTCAAGGAAAAGCTCAAGGCCGCCGCGGAAATCCGCGGGCCCGAAATCGTCAGCGAAGACATCTCCCGCGACGGCACCCGCAAGTGGGTGATCCGCGTCGCCTCCGGCAGTTGCGTCGAGACCGTCTACATCCCGCAGAACGGCCGTGGCACCCTGTGCGTGTCGTCCCAGGCCGGTTGCGCCCTGGATTGCAGCTTCTGCTCCACCGGCAAGCAGGGCTTCAACAGCAACCTCACCGCCGCCGAGGTGATCGGCCAGGTGTGGATTGCCAACAAGTCCTTCGGCACCGTGCCGGCCAAGATCGACCGTGCCATCACCAACGTGGTGATGATGGGCATGGGCGAGCCGTTGCTGAATTTCGACAACGTCGTCTCCGCCATGCGCATCATGATGGACGACCTGGGCTATGGCATTTCCAAGCGCAAGGTCACCCTGTCCACCTCGGGCGTGGTGCCGATGATCGAAGAGCTGGCCAAGCACGTCGACGTCTCCCTGGCGTTGTCGCTGCACGCGCCCAACGACGAGCTGCGCAACGAGCTGGTGCCGATCAACCGCAAGTATCCGCTGGCCATGCTGCTCGACGCCTGCCAGAGATACATCGGGCAACTGGGCGAGAAGCGCGTCCTGACCATCGAGTACACCCTGCTCAAGGACGTCAACGACCTGCCCGAGCATGCCCATCAGATGATCGAGTTGCTGCGCAACGTGCCCTGCAAGATCAACCTGATTCCCTTCAATCCCTTCCCGCACTCCGGCTACGAGCGGCCGAGCAAGAACGCCACGCGCCGCTTCCAGGAGCTGCTGCAGCAGGCCGGTTTCAACGTCACCGTGCGCACCACCCGTGGCGACGACATCGACGCTGCCTGCGGCCAGTTGGTCGGCCAGGTCATGGACCGTACCCGTCGCAGCCAGCGTTACATCGCCGTTCGCCAGCTCGACGGTGCCGAAACCGTAACGCCGCTCCAGGGCTGAGGGCGCGACCATGGCGATCACGCGCTTTGCGGCTGTCGCGCTCGCCCTGGTGGTCAGCGGCCTGGCCGGCTGCGTGACCGAGGGTGATCGCAACCCCATGGATACCCGCGAGGGACGGATGCAGGCCCGTGATGCCTACATCCAGCTCGGCCTCGGCTACGTCCAGCAGGGCAATACCGAACAGGCCAAGGTGCCGCTGAAAAAGGCCCTGGAGCTGGATTCCTCCAGCGCCGATGCCCATGCCGCCCTGGCCCTGGTGTTCCAAGCTCAGGGGGAGGCGCAACTGGCGGACCAGGAATATCGCCTGGCCCTGCGCGAACGCCCCCATGACGCCCGCATCCTCAACAACTACGGCAGCTTCCTCTATGAGCAGGGGCGCTACAAGGATGCCTACGAACGCTTTACCCAGGCCGCCGAAGATACCCTTTATCCCGAGCGCGCCCGGGTGTTCGAGAATCTTGGCCTGACCGCCCTGCGACTCAATCAGGTCGACTTGGGCAAGGAAAATCTGGAAAAATCCCTGCGGCTGGATCGTAACCAGCCCAGGGCATTGTTCGAATTGGCTCAACTGGCCTACCAGTCGCGCGACTACGTGCCGTCTCGTAGCTATTACCAGGCCTTCAGCCAGCTCAGTCCCCAGGATGCCCGGAGCCTGTTGCTCGGGATCCGTCTCGCCGAGGTGTTCAATGATCGCAACACCGCGGCGAGCTATGCCTTGCAGCTGAAGCGCCTGTACCCGAACTCACCTGAATATCGTCAACTTCAGTCGGAGCAGAAATGACCGCAGTGCAATCCGAAGCGGTACACGCCGGACGGGGCAATCCCGGTGAGATCTTGCGGCAGAAGCGTCTTGAGCTTGGCTGGAGCCAGGCCCAGGTTGCCCAGAGTCTCAATCTCAGCGCGCGCATCATCGATCAGCTCGAAGCGGGCAACTATCAGCAGATGCCGGGGCATACCTTCACCCGGGGTTACATCAAGGCCTATGGCAAGCTGCTCGGCCTGGACCAGGTGGAGCTGGTGCGTGCCTTCGACAGCTACACCGGTACCGATGCCAAGGGCAGTACCGTGCACAGCCTGGGGCGGCTCGACGAGCCGGTACGGCTGTCGCGCAACATCCTGAGATTCGTCAGTTTCATCCTGGTGGTACTGATCATCGCCATGGGCCTGTTCTGGTGGCAGGAGCGCAGCCGCCAGGCCTCCGTCAGCAGCGCCGTGAGCATGGAGCACGTCGAGGTGGAGGGGGCCGACGGCAAGACCGAAATCCACCCCATCGACGAGCCCGAAGAGCAGCAGCCCCCAGCCGTGGCCCAGAGCCCGGCGGCCAGCCTGCCGTCACCGGTGGGAACGCCCGTGCCCGACGCCAACACCGTGGCCAACATGCCCGCGCCGGCTGCTACGCCAGCGCCGCCCGCAGCCACCGCCGTCACGGGTGCGCCGAGCCCTGCCGCACCTGCCACCGCCACCGCGGCGGCACCTGCCGCTACGCCGAGCGCGCCGGCGGCGCCAGCCGCTACCGGTGCCGACAGCCTGGATATCCGTTTCTCCGCCAACTGCTGGGTGCAGGTCAGCGACGGTACCGGCAAGATCCTGTTCAGCGGCCTGAAGAAGGGCGGCGAGAGCCTCGACTACGCCTCGATCCAGGCGCCGGTCAACATCCGGCTCGGCTACGCCCGTGGGGCGCAGATCACCTACAACGGCCAGATCGTCGATCTCGCGCCGTTCACCAAGGGCGAAACCGCCCGTATCAAACTCGGTCAAGCCGGACAATGACGTCCGGCGACCCCATGGGAAACCAGCATGCATAGCGAATCGCCCATCAAACGTCGACTATCCCGCAAGATCTGGGTCGGCTCGGTGCCGGTCGGCGGCGATGCTCCCATCGCCGTGCAGAGCATGACCAACACCGAAACCTGCGATGTCGATGCCACCGTGGCGCAGATCCAGCGTCTGCAGGACGCCGGTGCCGACATCGTGCGCGTCTCCGTGCCCGACATGGATGCCGCCGAGGCCTTCGGTCGCATCAAGCAGCGGGTCAGCCTGCCGCTGGTGGCCGACATCCACTTCGACTACAAGATCGCCCTGCGTGTCGCCGAATTGGGCGTGGATTGCCTGCGCATCAACCCCGGCAACATCGGACGCGAAGATCGGGTGAAGGCGGTGGTCGACGCGGCTCGCGAACGTGGCATCCCGATCCGCATCGGCGTCAATGCCGGCTCCCTCGAAAAGGACCTGCAGAAGAAGTACGGCGAGCCCACCCCGGAAGCCCTGGTGGAATCGGCCATGCGCCACGTCGATCACCTGGAGAAGCTGGACTATCCGGACTTCAAGGTCAGTGTGAAGGCCAGCGACGTCTTCATGGCCGTGGCGGCCTACCGCCAGTTGGCGACCCGTATCGAGCAGCCGCTGCACCTGGGCATCACCGAAGCCGGCGGCCTGCGCTCGGGTACCGTGAAGTCCGCGGTCGGTCTGGGCATGCTGTTGGCCGAGGGCATCGGCGATACCATCCGCATCTCGCTGGCGGCCGATCCGGTCGAGGAGATCAAGGTCGGTTTCGATATCCTCAAGTCCCTGCGCCTGAGATCCCGTGGCATCAACTTCATCGCCTGCCCGAGCTGTTCGCGGCAGAACTTCGATGTGGTCAAGACCATGAACGAGCTGGAAGGGCGCCTGGAAGACCTGCTGGTCCCCCTGGACGTCGCGGTGATCGGCTGCGTGGTCAATGGTCCCGGCGAAGCCAAGGAAGCCCACGTGGGCCTGACCGGAGGTACGCCGAACAACCTGGTGTACATCGACGGCAAGCCGGCGTCCAAGCTGAACAACGACAATCTGGTGGACGAGCTTGAAGGGCTCATTCGCCGCAAGGCGGCCGAAAAGGCCGAAGCGGATGCCGCGCTCATCGCGCGCAGCTGAAAGATCAAGGAATAAGGCCCTTTCGTGAGCAAGTCCCTGCAAGCCATCCGTGGCATGAACGATATCCTGCCGGAGCAGACTCCGGCCTGGCGCTACCTGGAACGTACCTTCGCGACGTTGCTCGACGGCTATGGCTACCACGAGATCCGCCTGCCCATCATGGAGTTCACCGAACTCTTCGCCCGTGGTATCGGCGAGGGCACCGACGTGGTGGACAAGGAGATGTACACCTTCCTCGACCGTAACGAGGAATCCCTGACCCTGAGGCCGGAAGGCACCGCGGGTTGCGTGCGGGCGGTGCTGGAGCACGGCCTCACCGGCGGTGGCCAGGTGCAGAAGCTGTGGTACGCCGGCCCGATGTTCCGCTACGAGAAGCCGCAGAAGGGTCGTTATCGCCAGTTCCATCAGATCGGCGTGGAGGTGTTCAACCTGCCTGGGCCGGACATCGATGCCGAGCTGATCGTGCTCACCGCACGCCTCTGGCAGCGTCTGGGCCTGACCGACGCCGTTACCCTGCAGCTCAACAGCCTGGGCTCCAGTGCCGATCGCGGGCGTTATCGCGAGGCCTTGGTGGCCTATCTGCAGGAGCGCTTCGAGCAGCTCGACGAAGACAGCCAGCGCCGCCTGACCACCAATCCTCTGCGCATCCTCGACAGCAAGAATGCCCAGACCCAGGCGCTGCTGGTCGGGGCTCCGACCCTGGCCGACTATCTGGACGACGAGTCCCGGGCCCATTTCGACGGCCTCAAGGCGCGTCTGGATGCCGCCGGGATCCGCTACGAGATCAATCCCAAGCTGGTGCGTGGCCTGGATTACTATGGCCGTACCGTGTTCGAGTGGGTCACCGACAAACTCGGCGCCCAGGGCACCGTGTGCGCCGGTGGCCGTTACGATGGCCTGATCACCCAATTCGGCGGCAAGCCCACCCCTGGTGTCGGTTTCGCCATGGGCGTCGAGCGCCTGGTACTGCTGCTGGAAACCCTGGAGCGCCTGCCGAGCGATCTCATGCGCCCGGCCGATCTCTACCTCTGCGCCTTTGGCGAGGCGGCCGAGCTGGCCGGCCTGAGCCTGGCGGAAAAGCTGCGTGATGCCCGTCCCGACCTGCGCCTGCTGGTCAATGCCGGCGGCGGCAGCTTCAAGAGCCAGTTCAAGAAGGCCGACAAGAGCGGTGCGCTCTGGGCCATGATCCTGGGCGAGGACGAACTGGCCGCGCAACAGGTGGCGCTCAAGCCGCTGCGTGGCGATGCGCCCCAGGAAAAGGTCGATTTCGCGGCCCTGGCCGCACGTCTGGACGAGATTTTGCCCCCGGCCGCTGCCGGTCGCGGGAATTGAGGAGAACGGATTTGAGTTCCATCGACGACGACAATCTGGTGGTCGCCAAGGCCTGGTGGCAGCGTAACGGCAAGCCGCTGGTAGCCGGTGGTGTCATCGCCCTGGTAGCGGTACTCGGCTGGCAGGGCTGGCAGCGTTACCAGAGCAACCAGGCGCAAGGTGCCTCGGTGCTCTATCAGCAACTGGTGGAAGCGGCTCTCGCCCCTGGTGGCAAGGTGGACACGGCCCGCGTCACCGACACCTTCGGCAAGCTCAAGCAGGATTATTCCGGTACCGCCTATGCGCAGTACGGTGGCCTCTTCGTCGCCAAGGTGGCGGCGGACAGCAATCGCCTGGACGATGCGGCCAACGAATTGAAGGCGGTGCTGGCCAAGCCTTATGACGAAGAACTCGGCGAGTTGGCGCGTGAGCGCCTGGCCCGGGTGCTGGCGGCTCAGGGCAAGGCCGAAGAGGGCTTGAAGCTGCTCGATGGCGAGGCGCCCAAGGCCTATGTCGCCAATCGTGAGGAGTTGCGTGGTGACCTGCTGGTGGCGCTGAAGAAGCCGGCCGAGGCGCGGGTCGCCTATGAGAAGGCGCGTGCCGCGCTGCCCAACGATGCAGCCGAAGGCGTGCTGCAGATGAAACTCGATGATCTCGCCAAAGGAGACGCCTGATGTTGCGCTGGAAGCCTATCGCGGTACTGGGCCTCGCCCTTGCGGTCGTCGGTTGCAGCAGCACCGGCAAGAAAGAGCTGCCCCCGGCCGAGCTGAAGGACATCAAGGCGGAAGTCCGGCTGGATGAAGTCTGGAGTCGCTCCATCGGCGATGGCCAGGGCAAGGAATACAACCGCCTGGTGCCGGCGGTGGAGGGTCAGACGATCTTCGCCGCCGATGCCGATGGCCGGGTCATGGCGATGAATCGCGAGACCGGCGCGGTGCTCTGGAAGAAGGACCTGGACCTGCCGGTTTCCGGTGGCGTCGGGGTTGGCTCCGGGCTGGTGGTGGTCGGTACCCTGCGTGGGCAGGTGATCGCCCTGGATGCCAGCGACGGTAGCGAGAAGTGGCGCGCCCAGGTGTCCAGCGAAGTGCTGTCGGCGCCGGTGGTGCACAACGACGTGGTGGTGGTGCAGTCCCAGGATGCCAAGCTGTATGCCTTCGAAGCGGGCAGCGGTTCGCGCCGCTGGGTCTACGAAGACAGCCTGCCCGTGTTGAGCCTGCGCGGCACCGGTGCTCCGCTGGTCACCGACCAGGTGGCCATGGCCGGTTTCGCCAATGGCAAGGTCGTCGCCGTGGACGTGCAGCGTGGTCTGCCGCTGTGGGAGCAACAGATCGCCGTGCCCAAGGGCCGTTCCGAACTGGAGCGCATCGTCGACGTCGATGGTGGCCTGTCGCTGTCGGGCGATACCCTCTATGTGGTCAGCTACAACGGTCGGGTGGCAGCACTCAATCCGGCCAACGGCCAGATCCTCTGGCAGCGCGATGCGTCCAGCTACGACGGCGTGACCGAAGGCTTCGGCAACGTCTACCTGAGCCTGGACAACGGTACCGTCGAGGCGGTCGAGGAATCCTCCACCTCTACCCTGTGGAGCAACTCCGATCTGGCCCGCCGCCAGCTCTCCGGTCCGGTGGTCTGGTCGAGCAACGTGGTGGTGGGCGACTACGCCGGCTACATCCACCTGCTGAGCCAGGTCGATGGCCGTTTCGTCGGTCGGACCAAGGTCGATGGCGACGGTATCCGGGTAAGACCGCTGGTCGTCGGCGACATGCTCTACGTTTACGGCAATGGCGGTACACTCGCCGCCTATCGTCTGCGCTAGAACTTTTATCCTCAACCGATGGCCGCTACCGTGAAGCTCGGTAGCGGCCATCGTGTTTTCTGCTCTGGGAGAGCCGCATGGTTCCCGTAATTGCACTGGTGGGGCGGCCGAACGTCGGCAAATCCACGCTTTTCAACCGTCTGACCAAGACGCGCGACGCCATCGTCGCCGACTTCGCCGGCCTGACCCGCGATCGCAAGTACGGCGAGGCCAAGTGGCAGGGACGGACCTACATCGTGGTGGATACCGGCGGTATCTCCGGTGACGAGGAAGGCATCGACCTGAAGATGGCCGAGCAGTCGCTGCAGGCCATCGAAGAATCCGATGCCGTGCTGTTCCTGGTGGACTCGCGCGACGGCCTGACCGTGGCCGACCAGATGATCGCCGAGCACCTGCGCAAGCGAAACAAGCGCACCTTCCTGGTGGCCAACAAGGTCGATACCGTCGATCCGGACATCGCCCGGGCGGAATTCAGCCCGCTGGCCATCGGCGACGCCTATCCCATCGCCGCGGCCCACGGTCGTGGCGTGAACAACCTGCTGGAAGCCGCCCTGGGCGTCTTTCCCAAGGACGAGGCACCGGTCGAGGAACTCACCGAGGACGAGGTACGGGCCGCTGCGGAGGAGGGCGGTGACGTCTTCCGCCGGGTGCAGGGCATCGACGAGATCACCGGCATCAAGATCGCCGTGATCGGCCGGCCCAACGTCGGCAAGTCGACCCTGGTCAACCGCATGCTCGGCGAGGAGCGGGTGATCGTCTACGACCAGGCCGGCACCACGCGCGACAGCATCTACATCCCCTTCGAGCGCAACGAAGAACGCTACACCCTGATCGACACGGCCGGCGTGCGCCGCCGCGGCAAGATCTTCGAGGCGGTCGAGAAGTTCTCGGTGGTCAAGACGCTGCAGGCGATCCAGGACGCCAACGTGGTGATCTTCGTCATGGACGCCCGCGAGGGGGTGGTCGAGCACGACCTCAACCTGCTCGGCTTCGTGTTGGAGACCGGACGCGCCCTGGTGATCGCCCTGAACAAGTGGGACGGCATGGAGGCTGGCGAGCGCGACTACGTCAAGACCGAGCTGGAACGCCGCCTGCTGTTCGTCGACTTCGCCGACATCCACTTCATCTCGGCGCTGCATGGCACCGGCGTGGGCCACCTGTACAAGTCGGTGCAGCAGTCCTTCGCCTCGGCCACCACCCGCTGGCCCACCAGCCGCCTGACCCAGATCCTCGAGGACGCGGTGCAGGAGCACCAGCCGCCGATGATCAGTGGCCGCCGCATCAAGCTGCGCTATGCCCACCTGGGCGGCGCCAACCCGCCGCTGATCGTCATCCACGGCAACCAGACCGATGCGGTACCCAAGTCCTACACCCGCTACCTGGAAAAGACCTTCCGCCGGGTGCTCAAGCTGGTGGGTACGCCGATTCGCATCGAATACCGCGGTGGCGAGAACCCCTTCGAGGGCAAGAAGAACACCCTCACCGAGCGCCAGGTGAACAAGAAGCGCCGCCTGATGAGCCACCACAAGAAGGCGGAGAAGAAGCGCAAGGACAAGCGGCGGTAAGCCGGTAGTGCGTTGCGAAGGGAAGGGGGCGAATAGCCCCCTTTTTCTTTGGTAGCGGATAGGGCGAGGGGGCTCCTCGCGAACCGAACTTCCCAGAGGGTTGGGGTGAGGGCATCCCGTGCGACGTCTGTCCCAGTGGAAAAGGCTGCGCCGTTTTCCACGCTACGGGTCTGCGTTCGCCCCCTTACCGCACATAATCCAGCGGCAAGGCCGTGCTGTACTTGATCTGCTCCATGGCGAAACTGGAACTGACGTCCAGCAGCCCCGGCACCTGGATCAGTCGCTTGTACACGCCGTCATAGGCGGCGATGTCCGGGACGACGATGCGCATCAGGTAGTCGGTGTTGCCGGCCATGCGATAAAGCTCCACCACTTCCGGAATGGCCGCCACCGCCGCATGGAAGCGCTGCAACCAGTCCAGTGCATGCTGGTTGGTACGCACCGAGACGAACACCGTCACCCCCACATTGAGCTGGCGAGGATCGAGCAGGGCGACCCGTGCCCGGATGACCCCCTGCTCTTCCAGCTTCTGGATACGCCGCCAGCAGGCGGTGGTGCCCAGGCCGATGCGCTCGGCAATATCGGCCACCGGTTGGGTGCTGTCCTGCTGCAAGAGGTCGAGAATGGCGCGGTCGAAACGGTCCAAGGAAAAATTTTCTCTTTAATTGCCTATTGGCAGAATAGTATTCGAATTCAATCTCAGCCTGGCGAGGAAAAAGCAAATTCCTTCACCGGTGACGGCGTTAACCTGATGCCATCCAAACGCCTGAGACCCCGCCATGGACGCTCTTCCGCTGTATTTCGATTATGCCGCCACCACTCCGGTCGATGACGCCGTCATCGAAGCCATGCTCGGTTGCCTGGGGCGCCAGAGCGTGTTCGGCAATCCCGCCTCGCGCGGCCATGCCTTCGGCAACGATGCCCAGCGCGCCGTGGATAAGGCCCGCCAAGAGGTCGCCGAGCTGGTCGGCGCCCAGCCCGAGCAACTGATCTGGACGTCGGGCGCCACCGAATCCAACAACCTCGCCCTGCTCGGCGTGGCCCGCCGCCGCGGCCAGGGACATCTCATCACCAGTTGCCTGGAACATCGAGCCGTACTGGATACCGCCGCGCAGCTGGAAGCCGAGGGCTTCGCCGTCACCTACCTGACGCCGAACGAGCAGGGCCTCATCACCGCGGACGCCGTGGCGCAGGCCTGGCGCGACGACACCTTCCTGGTCTCGCTGATGCTGGTGAACAACGAGCTGGGCACCCTGACCGACATTGCCCGTATAGGCACCCAGGTCCGCGCCCGTGGCGCGCTGTTCCACGTGGACGCCGCCCAGGCCACCGGCAAGGTTGCCATCGACCTCGCCCGGCTGGACGTCGACCTCATGTCCTTTTCCGCCCACAAGACCTATGGGCCCAAGGGCATCGGCGCGCTCTATGTCGGTCCGCGCGCGGAAGGTGCGCTCCAGGCACAGATCCATGGCGGCGGCCACGAACGCGGGCTGCGCTCGGGAACCCTCGCCACCCACCAGATCGTCGGCATGGGCACGGCCTTCGTCCTCGCCGGCCAGGCCATGGTGCGGGAAAACGACAGACTCACGGCCCTGCGCGACCGCTTTCTGGCCGGCGTGCAAGGCCTGCCCGGTACGCGCCTGAACGGCTGCGCCCAGCAGCGCATCCCCCACACCCTGAACCTGACCTTCGCCACCGCGCTGGACACCGTCGCCCTGCAACGCCAGCTGGCCTTCTCCACCACCTCGGCCTGCAGCTCGGCCAAGGCTGCGCCCTCTCATGTCCTGCTGGGGCTGGGTCTGGACGCGGACCAGGCAGCGCGCAGCTACAGGTTCAGCCTGGGTCGCTATACCACCGAGCAGGACGTGGACCAGGCCATCGCCCTGATCCACGCCCACCGAGCCCAGCCGGCGCCTTTCTGGGCCTGATCAGTCCAGGCTGAAGGCGTCAGCGTCGCGCTGCGCCGGGAAGCGCTGGCGATAGGCGGCTAGTTCTGTGGCCGACAGGGTGGCCCGGAAGATACCAGCCGCCGCGCCGGCCTCGACCAGGGGTTCGCCCTGGAAGTCCAGCACCTGGCTGTCGCCGGCATAGGGATGGCCATTGCCGTCGCTGCCGATCCGATTCACCGCGGCGACGTAGCAGAGATTCTCGATGGCCCGCGCCGGCAGCAGGCGATTCCAATGGCCACGCCGGGGCGCTGGCCAGTTGGCCACATAGAGCAGCAGATCGGTGTCGTCCTGCGCCCGGCTCCACACCGGGAATCTTAGGTCGTAGCAGACCAGCGGACGGATGCGCCAGCCCTTGAGGGTGACCAGTCGCCGCTCCGCACCGGGGGCGTAGTGCTCGTGCTCGCCGGCCATGCGAAAGAGATGGCGCTTGTCGTAGTGCAGCAATTCGCCGTCCGGCGTCGCCCACAGCAGGCGATTGCGATACTGGCCGTGCTCGTCCTGCACGATCAGGCTGCCGGTCACCACGGCGCCGCTGCGCTGCGCCTGGGCGCGCATCCAGGCCGAGGTGGGGCCGTCGATAGGTTCGGCGAGGGTTGCCGAGTCCATGGAGAAGCCGGTGGTGAACATCTCCGGCAGGATGATCAGGTCGACCGCTCCCACCTCCGCCAACTGACGCTCGAAATGCGCGCGATTGGCCGCCGGGTCATGCCAGGCCAATTCGCTCTGCAACAGGGCCAGGTGTAGGTCCTGGGTCGGGCTCAGATCGCGCATAGCCGCTCCGCTGCCTGGCGCAGGGTCTCTTCGCGCTTGGCGAAGCAGAAGCGCACCAGGCGCAGGTCCGCAGGCGGCTGCTGATAGAACACCGACAGCGGGATGGCCGCGACGCCATGCTCGCGGGTCAGCCATTCGGCCATGGCCACGTCGTCCAGCTCCGGGCGGATGGCGGAGTAATCCACTACCTGGAAATAGGTACCGGCGGCGCGCTGGAAGGTGAAGCGCGACTTGCCCAGCAGATCGCAGAAGAGATCGCGCTTGGCCTGGTAGAAGGCCGGCAACTCACTCAGATGCTCGGGATGGGCAGCCATGAAATCGGCCAGGGCGCACTGGATCGGCGTCACCCCGCAAAAGCTCACGTACTGGTGCACCTTGCGCAACTCGGCGGTGAGCGCCGGCGGCGCCACCACGTAGCCGGTCTTCCAACCGGTGACGTGATAGGTCTTGCCGAAGGAACTGACCACGAAGGCGCGGGCATAGAGTTCGTCATGGGTGATGACGCTGGCATGGCGCTGGCCGTCGTAGACCAGGTGCTCATAGACCTCGTCACTGACCAGATAGAGATCGCGCCCGCGGATCAAGGCGGCTAGGCGATCCAGCTCGGCAGCGCCGATCAGGGCACCACTGGGGTTGTGCGGGGTATTGAGCACGATGGCGCGGGTACGAGGGCTCAGCGCCGCTTCCAGTGCCGCCCAGTCGATGCCGAAACCCGGCAGCGCCAGGGGCACGTGCACACAACGCCCACCGGCCAGTTGCACCGAGGGCTCGTAGCTGTCGTAGCAGGGATCGAAGACGATGACCTCGTCCCCCGGCCGCACCAGCGTCTGCAGCGCGCAGAACAGCCCCTGGGTGGCGCCGGGTACGATGGTGACCTCGGTATCGGCACTCACCTCCCGACCATAGAAGGCCGCGACCTTGGCCGCCACCTGCTGGCGCAGCGCCGGCAATCCGGTCATGGGCGCGTACTGGTTGTGGCCGGCCGCCACATGATGCCCTACTGCCGCCAACAGCTCGGCGGGACCGTCGAAATCGGGAAAGCCCTGGGAGAGATTCAGCGCCCCGGTTTCGGTGGCGAGCTGGGACATGCGGGTGAAGATGGTGACGGCGAGGCCGGGAAGCTTGCTCTGGATCATCGCGCGGGCACAGGTCTGACTGGGGAAGAGCGGCAGACTGCGATTTTTTGTGGCTAAGGGCAAGTCTTGCCTGGCAGTGCAAGACAGCGAACTCGGATGAACCCAGGTACAGAGCCTGAGCCAGACAGCCCTCTTCCCTCCGGGAGAGGGCTGGGGTGAAGGCAAAGCCGCTACCGCCGCATCGGCATCCTGTCGATGGTGCCGAACAGCGCCTTGAGCGACCATCCCTGTTCCTCGCGCACCTTGACCCCTCCATCCTTGCCCACCAGATACAGGGTGGCCGGCTGCCCGGCGCGCGCGTCGAGCGCTTGGAGTAGCGCTCGGGTCTGCTCGGGGCGTAAGGGCCGGTCATTGCGGCTGCCGGCGTCGCCCACCACCGTATAGAGCACCATCTCTCGTTCGGCGAAGGCTTCGCGATTGGCCGTTTGCGCCAGTTCGGCGCGTAGCTGTGTCACCTGGGGATCGTTCGCCGTAGGCGCCACCAGGATCAACGGCCGCGTCTTCCAACGCTCAGCGTCGAGGGGGTTGTCAGCGGCCTGCGCCGTGGCTACCAGACCGGCGAGCAAGGTGGTCGCCACCCCGACCAGGGACAGGATCTTCATGGATGCTTTCCTCCGACCTCTTGGACTCCAACTCTCTAGCCTTGACCTCAGGCAAGCGATACGGATCGCCCCAGCGACTTCCCGTTACAGAAAGAAGAGCACCCAGCCTTTTCAGGAATCACCAAAATTCTCTTCTCATGCGCAATAAATCACCAATAAATGGCGCCAGGCGTATAAGCCTGCCAATTTTAAAAAGAACATTGCGAGCCATGCCCCGGGCGGACTAACGTAAGCGCCATGCACAACGCCCATACCCTCATCCTCCTCCGGCAGCACCGCTGCCTGCGATTGGTCAGTCCACGACTGCGAAGCTCGACCGCGCTCGCTTCGTAAGCTCCCGACCACGCCCAAGGAAAGACTCGCCATGACCATGCTCAAAGATCCCTCGAAGAAATACCGTCCCTTCACGCCCGTCGCTCTGCCCGACCGTACCTGGCCGGACAAGATCATCGACAAGGCGCCGATCTGGCTGTCCACCGACCTGCGCGACGGCAACCAGTCGCTGATCGAGCCGATGGACGCCGAGAAGAAGATGGCGTTCTTCAAGTGCCTGGTCGCCGTGGGCCTGAAAGAGATCGAAGTGGGCTTCCCCTCCGCTTCCCAGACCGACTTCGACTTCGTCCGCGAGCTGATCGAAGGCGGTCACATCCCCGACGACGTCACCATCCAGGTGCTGACCCAGGCCCGCGACGACCTCATCGAGCGCACCTTCGAATCCCTGGCGGGTGCCAAGCGCGCCATCGTGCACTACTACAACGCCTGCGCGCCGAGCTTCCGCCGCATTGTCTTCAACCAGGACAAGGCCGGCGTCAAGGCCATCGCCGTGGCCGCTGGCCAGACCATCGTGCGCCTGGCCGCCGAGCGCCCGGAGACCCAGTGGGGCTTCGAGTACTCCCCCGAGGTGTTCAGCTCCACCGAGACCGACTTCGCCGTCGAGGTGTGCAACGCGGTGATCGAGGTGTTCGCACCCACTCCGGCCAACAAGTTGATCCTCAACCTGCCGGCCACCATCGAGTGCGCCACGCCGAACAACTACGCCGACCAGATCGAGTGGTTCGGCCGCCACATCGACCGCCGCGACAGCGTGTTGATCAGCGTCCACACCCATAACGACCGCGGCACCGGTGTGGCCGCCTCGGAGCTGGCAGTCATGGCCGGCGCCGATCGTGTCGAAGGCTGCCTGTTTGGCAACGGCGAGCGCACCGGCAACGTCTGCCTGGTGACCCTGGCACTCAATCTCTACACCCAGGGCGTCGACCCTGAGCTGGATTTCTCCGACATCGATGCCGTGCGCAAGACCGTCGAGGAATGCAACCAGTTGCCGGTGCACCCACGCCACCCCTACGTCGGCGACCTGGTCCACACCGCCTTCTCCGGTTCCCACCAGGATGCCATCCGCAAGGGCTTCGCCCAGCAGAAGCCGGACGCCCTCTGGGAAGTGCCCTACCTGCCCATCGACCCGGCTGACATCGGCCGCGATTACGAGGCGGTCATCCGCGTCAACAGCCAGTCGGGCAAGGGCGGCATTACCTTCCTGCTGGAGCAGGAGTACGGCATCAGCCTGCCGCGCCGCATGCAGATCGAATTTAGCCAGGTGGTCCAGCGCGAGACCGACCGCCTGGGCCTGGAAATGACCGCCGCCCAGATCCACAGCCTGCTCGAACAGGAATACCTGCAGGCCAAGAGCCCCTATGCCCTGCTCAGCCACAAGCTGCGCGAGGAAGACGGCACTTCCACCGTGGACATCCAGGTAGCCGTCGAAGGCCGTACCGAGCACTGGCACGGCACCGGCAAGGGGCCGCTGGAAGCCCTGGTGGCCAGCCTGCCCGAGGCGGTGGAAATCATGGACTACCATGAGCACTCCATCGGCGCCGGCACCAACGCCAAGGCCGCGTCCTACATCGAGATCCGCCTGGAAGGCCAGCGTCCGCTGCACGGCATCGGTATCGACGAGAACATCACCACCGCCAGCTTCCGGGCGCTGCTCAGTGCCCTGAACCGCGCGGTCACCCAGGCACAGGCCAAAGCCGCCTGAGTCTGACGCTGGTCAAAGCAAAGGGAATGCCCGTCGGCGTTCCCTTTTTTTATGTCACCGCTACATCGATACTGGCCGCTTCGAAGACTTGCCGCTCCCGCCGCCTCGCCTCGCGCCGGGACCGGTCCGTTACGGACAGTCGATGAACCTATCTACGCTTCGCGTTTCACCCGCCTTGGGCAGCGCCTTGGCACTTTGCGGCGTGTTCCTGGCGACGTCGCTGCTGTGCATAGCCTTCACCGGCCAGGATGCCAGTTCGGTGCCCATGCTTTGGTTAGCCAATGGTCTGGCCGTGGCCTGGCTGCTGCGTAGCCAACGGCGGCACTGGTCTCTGCTGGCAGCAGCTATCCTGGTGGCTACGGTTCTGACGGACGTGCTGGTCGGTGGCAGTACCCTGCGCGGGTTGGGTTTCGGCTTGAGCAACCTGGCCGAGGTTCTCTTCGGGGCCGCGCTGTTACAGCGGCAGAGTCTGATCTTCGACCGTAACATCGCCGCCATGGGCCGGTTGCTGATCCATGGCGTGCTGCTGCCACCGCTGCTAGGCGCCAGCCTGGGTACGCTGGTCACCGCCCTGGACAACGAACCCGGACTGCTCTTCACCGCCGTGCACTGGTACATCGCCGATGCCCTCGGCCTGCTGGTGGTCCTGCCGCTGACTTTCCTGCCTTGGCCGCTGAGACTGGCCATCTTCAGCCGACATGGCCTCACGGAGTTTCTGGCGCTGCTGCTGTTGAGCCCGCTACTGGCGCTGCTCATCCTCAGCTACTTGCCCTATCCCTTCGTCTACCTGGCGATGCTACTACTGGTAGCTGCCATGCGCCTGACCGTGGAAGGTACGGCGCTCGTCGGCGGTCTGACCATCCTGCTGATTGGCAACCTCCTCACCTTCAACCATATCATCGACCTGACCGGCGTCTCCCTGGCCATGCAGGCGTTGACCTATATACCCTTGGCATTGATGCAGGTGCCGCCCCTGTTGCTGGCCGCCGCCGTCCAGCAGAGCCGGCATCAGCACCAGCGCCTGCTGCGTAACCAGGCACGTTACCGTCACGCCATGGATACCGCACCCTATGGCATGGCGCTGGTCTCCGTCCACGGGCTGCTGTGGGACGTCAATCCAGCCCTGGAAGGCATCCTTGGCTATGCTCGCGGCGGCCTCGAGGGTCGTCCCCTGCGCGACCTCCTGGCCGACTCCCAGCGCGAACTCGACCTGGGCGAGCACGAGCAGACACTGCAGTTGCGTCACTGCCACGGCCATGACCTGTGGGTGATGATGGCCTGCTCGCCTGACCACGACGATCAGGACCTGTTGACGGGTTACCTGCTACAGATCCGCGACATCGATGCCGAACGCCGTGCCGACGAGCTCAATGCCAGCCTTCGCGAACGCCTCGAACTGGCCATCCGCGCCAGCAACCTCGGCATCTGGGAGTGGGATACCCGCTCACCGGGCTTCAACGCCGATGCCCGGCTGCGCGATCTCTACGGCATCGCGCCTGACAATCAATGCCGAGACATGGAGTTCTGGCTCACCTTCATCCATCCCGACGACAGAGCGCGCTCGCTGGAGGTCTTCGACAAGGTCGTCAGCGAATCGATGTCCTATACCTTCAACTTCCGCATCAATCATGGCGGTCCGGGCGGCGAAGTCCGGCATATACGCTCCGAGCTGATCTCGGTGGTTGGAGCAGACGGCCACGTCCGCCTCGTCGGCAGCAATCGCGACGTCACCGAACACCACCAACTGACCACGGCGTTGTACGAGGAAAAGGAGCGGCTGCAGGTCACCCTCGCCTCCATTGCCGACGCCGTGCTGACCACCGATGTCGAGGGTCGCATCCTCTTCCTCAATCCGGTCGCCGAGCAGTTGACCGGCTGGACAATGGCGGACGCCCGGGGGCGGCCCCACGAGGAGGTCTTCCGCATCCACGACAGCCAGAGCGACGCCAAGCTGCCCAGCCCGGTGACCCGCTGCCTGCGGGAGCAGACCATCACCTCGCTGGACGAAGGGGCGGTGCTGCTCAGTCGCCAGGGCGAGCGTCATGAAGTCCAGGATTCCGCCGCCCCGGTACGAACGGTCGATGGCCGCATCATCGGCGCAGTGCTGGTGTTCCAGAACGTCACCCATGCGCGCAACCTGCAACGCGAGCTGAGCTACAACGCCTCCCATGACGCCCTGACCGGGCTCTACAACCGCCTGAAGTTCGAGCAGGAGCTGGAAGCCGCCTGGCAGCAGGCCCAGGCGGGTACCGTTCAGCATGCGCTGTGCTTCATCGACCTGGACCGCTTCAAGGTGGTCAACGATTCCGCCGGCCACGCCGCGGGCGATCTGCTGCTGCGCGAACTGGGCACGCTGCTGCGTGATTCCCTGCGCGGCTCCGACGCCGTGGCGCGGATCGGCGGCGACGAATTCGCCCTGTTGCTGCGCGACTGCGATCTGATGCAGGCCGAGGCAGTCGCGGAAAAGCTGATCGCCAGCATCGGCGCGGTACGCTTCAACTGGCAGGATCGCCTCTACGATGTGGGCGCCAGCGCCGGCATCGTCGCCATCACCGCCGAGACGCGCAGTCCGGCGGAGCTGATGAGCCAGGCCGACGTCGCCTGCTATACCGCCAAGCATGCCGGACGCAATCGCGCCGCCCTCTATCGCGCCGGCAGCGAGGACGTCGAGCGCCAGCACCGGGAGATCCTCATGGCCAGCGGCCTGCGCGAGGCCCTGGAGCAGCATCGCTTCGAACTGCACGCCCAGCCCATCGTCGCCACCCGCGACAGCGGCAGCGATGAGCAGCACGTCGAATTGCTGCTGCGCCTGCGTGATGTCCAGGGCCAGCTCATCTCGCCGGCTACCTTCATCCCGGCCGCTGAACGCTTTGGCCTGATGAGCAGCATCGACCGCTGGGTGGTACGCCAGGTGCTGGTCGAGCTGGTGCCCTGGCTGCAGGAAAGACCCCAGCTGCACGTGGGCATCAACCTCTCGGGTAATAGCCTGAGCGATGCCGATTTCCTCCCCGAGTTGCTGGAACTGATCGCCGCCTCGCCGCTGGACCCGCAGCGCCTGCTCTTCGAATTGACCGAGACCGCGGTGATCAACAAGCTGTCGGTGGCCTCCCAACTCATCAGCCAGGTCCGCGAACGTGGTTGCCGCATCGCCCTGGATGACTTCGGCGCCGGCCTCAGTTCCTTCACCTACCTGAAGAACTTCCGCGTCGACTACGTGAAGATCGACGGCAGCTTCGTTCGCAACCTCGACCAGGACCCGCTGGATCGCGCCATCGTCGAGTCCATCAACCAGGTCGCCCATCACCTGGGCGCCGCGACCATCGCCGAATTCGTCGAGTCCCAGGCCACTTTCGAACTGCTCCGCCAGATCGGCGTGGACTACGCCCAAGGCTACGCCCTCGGCAAGCCGATCCCGCTGAAAGACTGGCAGGGGATGCCACACTGCGAACCTTGAGCCCTGGCCGCCGGTCGTAACCTGGATATCTCCACCTATCTGGATGAGGATCCCATGCAAAAACGTACCCTCGGCCATTCCGACCTGCAGGTCCCGCCGCTCTGCTTCGGTGGCAACGTCTTCGGCTGGACCCTCGACGAAGCTCAGTCCTTTCGCATGCTGGACGCCCTGCTCGACGCCGGACTCGACTTCATCGACACCGCCGACGTCTATTCACGCTGGGCGCCGGGCAACCAGGGCGGCGAATCCGAAACCCTGCTCGGCAAGTGGTTCGCCAAGAGCGGCAAGCGTGACCGGGTGATCCTGGCCACCAAGTTGGGTATGGACATGGGCGAAGGCCGCAAGGGCCTCAAGGCCAGCTATGTGCAGCAGGCGGTGGAAGCCTCGCTCAAGCGCCTGCAGACCGATCGCATCGATCTCTACCAGGCGCACTGCGACGACGAGCACACCCCGCTGGAAGAAACCCTGGGTGCCTTCGCCAAGCTGGTGGAACAGGGCAAGGTACGGGTGATCGGTGCTTCCAACTATGGCGGTCAGCGTCTGCGCGAAGCGGCGAAGGTGGCAGAGCGCCTGGGCGTGCCGACTTACCAAAGTCTGCAACCCCACTACAACCTGCACGCCCGCAAGGACTACGAGGCCGATCTGGAACCCGTGGTCGAGGAACTCGGCCTGGGCGTGATCAGCTATTTCTCCCTGGCCAGTGGCTTCCTCACCGGCAAGTACCGCACCAAGGACGACCTCAAGGGTTCGCGCGCGGAGATGGCCAAGCGCTACATGGACGAACGCGGCATGGCCATCCTGGCCGGCCTCGACGAGATCGCCGAAAAGCACGACGCCACCCCGGGTCAGGTCGCCCTGGCCTGGCTGATCGCCCGACCCAGCATCACCGCGCCCATCGTCAGCGCCACTTCCCAGGCCCAACTCGACGACCTGATCGCCGCCACCCGGCTGCAACTACCGGCCGACGACATCACCCTGCTGGATCAGGTCAGCGCCTACCACTGAGGCATCGTGGTCCGCAGCTGCGATCTCGCCCAGCTTGATTGAACTCGGACAATCCCCTCTCCCTTCGAGAGAGTGTATGGCCCGGGGACATGGTGAACACCTGTTCGGAGGCAGAAGTGAGCAGGCCGATGCCGTGGCAGGAGAGGTCCACGATGGCGTTACGCGAAGAGTTTGTTGACTTGGCACAACAGGCCGGAGCGAACGTATGCTTGCTGTATCGCCGTTTCGGCATGAGTCCGACGACGGCATATAAATGGCTGGCGCGTGCCAGGGCCGGCGAGGCGCTGACGGATCGCTCACACCGTCCGGTGACATCGCCAGGACGCTGTGCACCGGAACGGAAGGCGCAGGTCATGGCCATGTGCGCGCAGCACCCGGCCTGGGGGCACGCAAGCTGGCGCGTCGACTGGAGGGTCAGGGCGTACCGATGCCGGCCATCAGCACGGTGCATGGGATCCTGGTCAGGGTTATGCCGGTTGGGTATACAACCTGGTACTGGGCCAAGTCCGACCAGGGCGTACCAAAATCCCGCCCCCTCGATGCCGCCCCCTCTCCCTCGGGGAGAGGGTTGGGGTGAGGGCCGCCCCCCACCCCAATGAGCCTGACTCCTCGCCAGGCTCCTCTGCTCAATAACGCCAGCTGACCGAGGCGGTCACGCTGCGCGGTTCGCCGAAATTGCTCTGGCCGTAGCGCGGCGATTGCAGGTATTTCTCGTTGGTCAGGTTGTCGAGGTTGAGCTGGGTGCTCCAGTGGCGGTCGATCTCGTAGCCGGCCATCAGGCCCACCAGGGCATAGGCGTCTTGCCGGCTGTTGTCGACGCCGTCGTACTGCACCTCACTCTGCCATCTCAGGCTGCCGCCGACCTTGACCTTGGGCGCCATGGGCAGGCGATAGGTCAGGTTGGAGGTGAGCTGGTGACGGGGAATGAAGCGTCGCGCGCGCTGGTCGTCCTCGTCGGTGATCCACAGGTAGGTGTAGCCGCCGCTGAGTTGCAGGCCGGGCAGGACTTCGCCGGCGATTTCCAGCTCCAGGCCCTGGCCCTCGAACGAGAGACCGTTGTAGAGGCTGCCGCCCAGGCTGGCATCGTAGCCGGCATAGGTGGCGACGTTGTCCTGCTTGGTGTGGAAGACCGCGGCGGTGATGCTGGACTTCTTGTCCAGCGATTGCCGCTTGACGCCCACTTCGTAGCTCTTGCCCTCCAGCGGGTCGAGCTGCCTGCCACTCGGGTCCCGATAGCTTTGCGGGGCGAAGATCTCCGTGTAGCTGGCATAGAGGGCGTACTGGGGATCGAGATCGTAGACCAGGCCGAGGTAGGGCGTGGTGCGGCCATGGTTGCGGGCGTTCTGCTCCACGCCGTAGCTGCTGCCATCGCTGTCGGCGCTGAGCAGCCGCGCGCCTGCGAGCAGGTGCAGATCATCCCTCAAGCTGAAGCGCGCCGCGCTATAGAGGCTTTTCTGGCGATTGGTGTAGTCGGAGGTCTGCGCCGGGCTGGCCACATCGAAGTTGGACAGCGGCAGGGCACCGTTCAGGGCATCCGCCAGGCTGACCTCGGTGTAATAGAGGTTGGAGTCGTACAGCGAGCGCTCCTGGGTGCGCGAACGACCGGCGTTGGCGCCCAGGGTGAGCTGGTGTTCGCGGCCCAGCAGCTGGAAAGGCCCGGTGAAGGAGAGATCGCCGATCAGGTCACGCGTCTTGCCCTTGTACTTGGAGGCGAGTCCGTAGAAGGAATCCGTACCGGCTCCGTTGACGCCTGCGTACATGTAGAACATCTGGGTGTCTTCGCGGTGATCCGCGCCGGTGATGGTCAGCTTGGATACCCAGTCGTTGTCGAAGCGGTGTTCCCACTCGGCGAAGGCGCGCTGGGTGTCGACGTCCCAGTAGACCCACGGCTGGGCGATGTTCGAATGCACGCTGTGGTAATGGATGGCGTTACCGCTGGCATCGGTCAGCGGCAGGGCGCCCCAGCTGGCGCCGTTGGCGTCGCTCTTCTGCTGTTCGAAGCCAACGGTCAGGGTGTCGCGCTCGCTCAGGTCGAAGGCCAACAGGCCGGCGAAGACGTTCTTTTCCCGCGAGTAACGATCCAGGTAGGAGTTCTTGTTCTCGTTGGCGTAGATCAGCCGGCCGCGGACGTTGCCGGATTCGGTGAGCGGGCCGGACACGTCGATGTCGAGCCGGCGCTTGTCCCAGGAGTCGGCGCTCAGGGTGACCTCGGCCTCGGGGGTATAGGTCGGGCGCTTGCGCACGAAGTTGACCGTGGCCGAGGGATTGCCCAGCCCGGTCATGACGCCGTTGGCGCCGTGCAGGATGTCGACCTGCTCATAGGGGGCGGTGTCGATATCGCCCACCAGTACGCCCCAGAAGAATGGCATGCCGGAGCCGTCGTACTGGAAGTTGGTGATGTCGAAACCGCGGGAGGTGAAGTAAGTACGGTCGGTCTCGACCTTCTGCACGTTGATGCCCGGCGTGTAGTCCAGCACATCACGCACGCTTTCCTGGCGGAAGTCGTCCATGCGCTCCCGGGTCACCGAGGTCACGCCCTGGGGCGTCTGCTGGTTGGTCAGGTTGAGGCGGGTGGTACCGGTGGTGGGCTTGCCCTGGTAGCCCTGGGCGACACCTTCCTGGGTCTCGATGACCGACGAGGTGATGGTATCGCTGGGGAGATCGAGCGGAGAGTCCGCGGCCTGAACGAGCGGGCAGGCGGTGCCGGCAATGGCCGCCAGGATCCGGGCGGCCAGAGGGGCCAGGGTAGGTTTCATCGAGGGTGCTCCGAAACGCGCAGGAAAGTTTGAGAGTTATTGGCTAAAGAGAATCAATTCTATTTGCGCGTTTGAGCCTTGCCAAGTTTTATAGATAAGACCTCAGACAACTGTTGCGCGAACGGTAGTGCAGCGTTGCGCGAAAGGTGCGCCCTGGGAGCGGCGGAAAAGGGGGCATGGGGCGATACTCAAAGGGCGAGGCGCTGTCCGCTCGACCCTTGCGTTCGCCTCGCCGGAGGTCACCATGCGTACGACAAGAACGATTCGCTCCGTGCTCTTCATCGCCCTGCTGCTGGCGCTGGCCCTGGTGGACAGCTGGCAGGCGCGCCCGCTCCTCGCCCCGCTATTGCCGGCCGATCCGGTCTGTACCCACGGCTACGCCCCCTACGGCTGCTATCCGGTACCCGCCAGGGGCGGCGACCTGGGCTGGCTGGAGCGGCTTTAAGCCGCTCAGCCTGCTTGCCCGAGCGTGGCGAGCAGAGAGGTCAACTGGTCGGTGGACAGGGCGCTGCCCAGGTAGTCGCCCTGGACTTCGGAACATCGGTGCGCGCGTAGCCAATCCAATTGCGCTGCGGTGTCGATGCCTTCGGCCGCCACCGTCAGCCCCAGCGATTGCCCAACGGTGATCAGCGTCTGGACGATGGTGGGATCGAGCTCCTGGTGTTCGCGCTGGGCGATGAAGCGGCGGTCGATGCGGACCCCGTCCAGTACCTGACGGTGCAGGAGTTCGAGTGCAACGCAACCGCTGCCGAAGTCGATCAGGCTCAATCGCACGCCGAGCGCCTTGAGTGCACTCAACTGCGCTGGCAACTCGCCGCTGTTGCTCTCCAGCAGAGTTTCACTGAACTGCAATTCCAGGCGGTCGGGCGCCAGGCCGCTGTGCTGCAAGGCCTGGGCGACAACGTCCGCCAGGGGCGTGCGACCGGCGAATTGGCGGGCGGTCAGGGTCACCGCGAGCTTCAGCGGCACCGGCCAACTGGCCGCCTCGCGGCAGGCGGTATCCAGCAGCCATAACCCCAGGGAAACGCTGAGGCTGGTCTCCTCGGCCAGCGGCAGGAAGGCGTCCGGCAGCAACAGCCCTTGCTCGGGATGCGCCCAGCGCAGTTGCGCTTCGAAGCCGCACAGGACATCGGTCTCCGGGAGGTGCCGGCGCAGGTAATAGAGGCGCAGTTGGCCGAGCGGCAGCGCCTGGCGCAGTTCCTGCTCCAGCTGTCGCCGCTGACTGAGCTGGGCGTCCATCTCCAGGGCGTAGAAGCACCAGCAGTTACGCCCGGCGGCCTTGGCCTGGTAGAGCGCGATATCGGCCAGCCGCAGCAGTTCCTCGGCCTGCATCGCCTGGCCGGGTGCCTGGGCGACGCCGATGCTGGTGCCGACGCTGACGGTCTGGTCTTCCAGCAGGATGGGGCGATTCAAGGTCGTCACCAGGCGGGCGCAGATCTGTTCGATCACCGTCTTTTCCAGAGCGCCGACCAGCACCACGATGAATTCATCGCCGCCCACGCGTGCCACCAGGCCACCCGGTCTCAGGCTGGCTTGCAGGCGCTGGGCGATCTCCTGCAACACCTGATCGCCGGCGGCGTGACCGAGGCTGTCGTTGATCGGCTTGAAGCGGTCCAAGTCGAGACTGAGCAGGGTCAGGTACGCCGGGTTGCGGACCAGATGGCTGGCGAGGAATTGCTGCAGATGGAGGCGATTCGACAAACCGGTCAGGCTGTCATGCTGCGAGAGGTGCTCGATCTCGGCCTGGGCGGTGAAGGCGGCGGTGATGTCGCTGGCAGTGCCGCGATAGCCGGCGCCATTCGGCAAGGGGCGGGCGGTGATCTCGCAGACGCGGGGATGGCCCAGGCGGTCGCGGTAATGGCAGCGCAGCACCTCGCGTTCGTCGAGGCGGTCGGCACTGGCGGCCAGCCAGACAGGCAGGGTGGTGGTCTCCGGGCTGAACAATTCGGCTAGGGAGCGGCCGAGCCAGCTGTGCGGCGTATTGCCGGTGATCCGGGCGAAGCGCTCGGAGAGATAGGAGAGACGCCCCTCGGCATCGACTTCCCACAGCCAGTCGGACGCCGCCTCGGCCAGATCGCGAAAACGCTGTTCGCTGCGGGTCAGTTCCGCCTGGCTGGCGACCAGGGCGTCGAATTGCTGGTCGAGCTGGCGTGCCGAACTCAGGGCATGGCGGATCAGCAGGGCCAGCACCAGGGCCAGGGTCAGTACGACGGCGAGAAACACCGGCAGGGTCTGGTGCAGCAGGTGGGCGCCGGGCTGGGGTGGATGCCAGTTCAGCAGCCAGGAAGAGTCCAGCACGCGCATGGACTCGAAGCCGGGCAGGGGTTCATGGGAGGGTTCCAGATCAGGCAGGCCGTAGGTTTCGCTGAGATGATCGAGCTTGGCTTTGTCGAGTACGTTGACGAACAGCATCACCGACGGCGTACCGGGTACCGGTGCCACACTGTAGCTGTCGCCAGTGGTGATGGTTGCGGCGGCGACCAGGGCAGGCACACCGCTGACGCTGAACAGCCGTACCAAACTTTCGGTTTCCCCGGGATGACTGCGCGCCGTCGCCAGCAGCTTGGTCAGATCGCCGTCGAGCCACTGCTGGATGGGGGCCGTCGAAGGCAGGCCATTGATTACGGCGTAGACGGTGCGATCCTGGGGATTGAGAACGAACACGCCATTGTAGCCGTACAGCTCGTAGGGGATATCGCCGACGTTGCGCTCGTCGTTCGCCCAGAACAGATTGACCTTCATGTGCAGGTTTTTGTACGCCTCGCCCCACTTGGCGTAATTGATGATGTTGTGGGCGATTTCGTATTGCACCTGCCCCAGGGTACGGGCGATGTACTTCTGTGCGCGCTGCTGAACGTCGGCATCCTGGCTGGTGGCGGTCTTGATCAGCAGGTAGCAGCCCAGGCCGAGTAGGATCGGCAGGGCGCAGATGGCGGGAAACAGCCGCAGTAGCATCTTGTGGCTGCGGCGGGTAGCGACGGGAGCTGACGGCATGAGTGACCCAAAGACGCGTGGGAACGACTGACAGACGCCTCGGATAGGTGCCGGGAGCGGAAGAGGGGGTCTGGCAATGGGCTATTATCGCCAGCCAACAAAGGATGTTCCCCCGGCCATCTGACCGGGGGCGTTACTCAGCTGCCTGGACGGTCGTTCGCGTCAGCGACGCGGCGGATAGTGGGTCAGCAGTTGGTTCACCAGGCGATCGAAGGCGGCGCTGCGCTGCGCCGGCGTGGCGTTCTGATCGTCCATCAGGCGTTCCTCGCTGGCACGCCAGACCAACTTGCCGTCGCGACCGTCGAGCATGTCGAGTTGTACCGTCATCACCGGATAGGTGATGGTCTGGGTGCGGACATAGCTCGGCCCCCAGGGGCTGGGACCCCAAGCGGGTCCCCAGGGGCTGCCCCAGCCGCCACCCCAATAGGGCTCGCTGTAGCTGACGCTCTGCTGGCGCTGGTCGAGAATGACGTACAGCTTGATCTTCAGGTCCGGCCGGGTACCGGCCGCCGCAGGGCGCAGGCCGCGCTGATCGAGGCCGGCGCTGACCGCCTCACGCAGGCGTTGCTCGGTGAGGTCGCTGCGGACCCGCGGGTCGTTGGGCCGATACTCGATGGCCGGGTCCGCCCAGCTCCAGCTGCGATAGGCCGCGAAATCACGGCTGGCATCGTAATCCAGGTTGATGGGCATCCGCTCGGCGCAGGCCGCGAGCAGCAAGACCGACAGCAGCAGAAGACAGCGTTTCATGAACGACCCTCTGGGTGAGGCACTCAAGGTGCTTGGACTGCTTCAGGGACGTCTTGTCCCGTCAGCTCGGTGGATAGCTGGCCAGAACGCGGCGGATGGTGTCGCTCAGCGTACGGGCGCGTTCGGTGCTATTGCCGCCGGCGGACTGCTCCGCGGCAGAATGCCAGAGTACGCGACCGCTGGCAGGGTCCAACAGCTCTATCTCCAGCACGTCCACCAGATAGGTCCGGGTGCGGGTCCGCGCCTGGCCGATCGTGGCGCCATAGCCGGGGCCGTAGCCGTAGGGGCCATAGCCGCCGTAACCGTAGTTGGTGTCGTAATAATCGGTGTATTGCTCGCTGCGTTGCTGCTGGGTGAGACGGGCGCGCACCAGTAGATCGGGGCGGGCACCGTCGATCGCCGGGCGCAGGCCGCGTTGGTCAAGCCCATCGGCTACCGCCCGCTGCAGGGTCGCGCCATCCAACCCCCCGCTGATCACGGCGGCACCCGGTGCCCAGGTCCAGCTACGGAAGCGGCCCCAATCGATGGGTGCGGCCGGATAGGCAGCCGGGTCCTGCTGTGGCAGCACCGGCGCCGAGGCCTGGGGCAGGGCGCTGGCGACATAGGGATTGGTGCCCTGGCATCCGGCCAGGGCGAACAGCGCGAGCGCCAGGCAAAGCAGGGGGCAACGCATGACCAGCTCCTCGAAGGAATGCTTGGGCCAGAGCATACCGCGCCCAGCTTCACTCTACCTTAGCTTGGCAGAGCCAATGCAGATAACGCCCCAGGCCGGCGAAGGCGGGGTGGCGGCGATGCGCCAGTTCCATGGCCACCAGCTCTTCGCCGTCGGCGCGGGCTTGGAAGTCCGGCGGCATGTAGTCGTGGAACACCCGCACGCCGCTGCGGGCCTGGATCTGCCAATCGGGCGCCAGCCAGGTTTCCACCTCGCGCGGATCGAGCGGCTGTTGCGGCGTGAGGCCGCGACCCTCGCCGGCATAGTGACCCAGCTTGAGCTTGCGGAAGTGCCCTTTGAGCAGGTTGCGGTAGATCAGGGCGTCGCGGTTGTAGAAGGCCAGGGACAACCAGCCGTCCGGGGGCAGGCAGCGTTGCAGCGTCGGCAGGATCGCCGTGGGCGTCTCCAGCCATTCCAGCACCGCATGGCAGAGCACCAAGTCGAAGGGTTCGGCGAAGCGGGGCAACTCCTGCCACGGCAGTGGCAGCCAGTCGGCTTCGAGTCCGGCGCTGGCGAAGGCCTCCTGGGCACCGGCGAGCATGGGCGCCGAGGGCTCGGCCAGGGTCACCGCATGGCCCTGCTGGGCCAGCCAGAGACTCATGTGGCCCAGGCCCGCGCCGATGTCCAGTACCCGCAGCGGGCGCGGCGGCAGTACTTCGGTGAGGTCGGCCTGCAGCACCGCCAAGCGGATGGCGCCCTTGGTGCCGCCGTAGATATTGGCAGCGAAGCGGGTCGCCCGGTCGTCGAAGAAGGTATCGCTCACGGCAGGAAGCGCCTCTCGTTGTCGGCCAGCTTGGCCAGCACCGCCTGTTCCACGTCCAGCTCCAGTTCGCTGCCCAGTTGCAGCAGATAGAGCAGGACGTCGGCGATCTCCTGGCCGGCATGTTCGCGCTCGGCAGCGGTTAGCGCGCGCGCCTCGGCATCGCTTTTCCACTGGAAGATTTCCACCAGCTCGGCCATCTCGACACTGGCGGCCATCGCCAGGTTCTTGGGGTTGTGGTAACGCCGCCAGGCATTGGCGTCGCGGATGGCGTGCAGGCGGGAGAGCAGGGCGGGGAGATCCATGGGCGTCCGGTGATTCTGCTAAAGCGGCATTCTCCCATGGCGGACCGGTCGCTGTGGAGGACAGCCTGGCCAGCCTGCTTTACCCTGAATCGTCAATCGAAAGGCTGTCCGTTGGAGATTCTATGAATGCTCGCCTGTGCGGCCTGTGCTGCTTTTTACTGGAGCTGGCGCTGTTGCTGCCCCTGATCACCGGCACCGCCCACGCCGAGAAGCTGCTGCTGGAAGGCACCCTGGGCCAGGGCACCGTGGTGGTCGAGCTCGATCCCAGCGCCAACGAAGAAGCCTGTGGCCGCTATTTCTATGATCGCTGCCGCCGGGACCTGCATCTGAGCGGTCCGGCGCAGCAGGGCGATCACCTGAAGCTGGAAGAGGGCGCTCCCTGGCAGGATGGTCCCAAGGCGAGTTGGTCGTTGGCGCGTGACCCCGCTGGGCATTGGCGTGGCACCTGGAGCGGTGATGGCAAGACCCTGCCCATCGCCCTGGCGCCGCTGCAGCTGGCGAACGGCGCCCCTGCGGATCGCTATCGCCAGCGGCTACTCAAGGACGATCCCTACGAATTCCGCCGGCTGCAGGGCCTGACCCTGCAGCCCGGCGAGCACCAGACCTTCATGGGACGCGGTCTGCGCTGGTGGCGCGAGCCCCTTTCGGGCATGCGGCTGTTCACCGTGGAGGGTGCCAGCGAGGTGGCCAATGCCGTGCTGCGCGAACGACTCTGGGCGGAGGTGGACGCCCATCTGGGCTGCATCGGCAACGACGGCGAACACAGCCTGAAGGTGACGCCGCAATTGCTCACCGACCGGGTGCTCAGCGTCAATCTGTTCAGCCAGTACAGTTGCAGCGGTGCGGCCCACCCGGATTTCGGCAGCGCGCCCCTGACCCTGGACCTCAAGACCGGCCAGGAGCTGGCGCTGGAGGACTTCCTCTGGCTGGGCCACGGCAAGCCGATCCGACCAGTGCCGGACGACCGCTATTCCCAGGCCCTGGCGGACTATCGGGAAAAGACCCTGGCACCCTGGGTGATACGGCTGTTCAGCCGGCTGTATCCTGCGCTGATGCAGGCACCGGCAGATGGCGAGGGCTGCGATTATCGCAGCGCCGATGTCTGGCAATTCGCGCCCTGGTACCTGACACCCAAGGGACTCTACCTGGGCCCGACCTTCTACCGCGCCGCGCGCAACTGCGACGAACCCGGCGGCACCCTGGTGCCCTACGCCGAGGTGCGCAAGCATCCGGGGCCGTTGGTGGGATTGCTGCCGCGCTAGGGCTAGGTTGGTGCCGGGTGATGTTGGGCTCCGTCTCAACCCAACCTACGCGGTGGCCGGCAAAGTACCCGTAGGTTGGCGCTGAGCGTAGCGAAGCCCAACAGCCGCAAGCCGCGCTCGGCATGATTGGGCTTCGACGATAAGGCCGTCTCAGCCCAACCGGCGCCATGAGTAGCTTTTCATTATTTGCGAAGAAGTTTTTGCAGCCGGATTTGCTGCCAGCGGGCAATCCGGTCGCGCAATACGAAGATCTGTAGGCCACGCACTGCCAGCAAGACGCCCCAGATAGCCGCGACCCACCAAGACCAATGACTATCAGGTGAGGTAGCGCGGTTCAGGAAATAGAGAAATAGACAAATCACCAGGCCACGCAGCACTCGCCAGTAGAATTTGCTTTCCGCCGCTACTCGGTCACGGGCATCGGTGATCCGCTCGTCTACGGCTGCCCCGCCTGCTTGAGTGGTTTGCTCGGTCAGATCGACAATCCGGACTTCCAGTACGGCAGCCAGCGCGCCGAGTGTCTCCAGGCTGGCCTGTTCGCCGTTTTCGATGCGTTGCACGGTGCGAGCACTGATACCCGCCAACTCAGCCAGGTGCTCTTGCGACCAGGCTCGTGCCACGCGAAGTTCCTTGATCTTGTTCGGCATTTGCATCGCAGTTTCTCCAGAGGGAATCGACGGGAGCAAGCTTCGCCGTTTTGCCTCAGGCCTGACACGACAGCAACCTGACAGTAGCCCGACAGCGACGCGACAGGGGCAATTAACCAGCCACGCAACGTTTTTCATCTGGGGCGGCCGGTGCCGGTGAATGAGCTGGGGTCTTTCCAGCTTACACCTCGATCGTGGCCATGGCGGTCCGCCGATGCTGCCGCTCCTACGGGAGACAAACGCCTGCTCGATAGCCCCCTTTCCCTTTGTGTATAGCCCGGAGACATGGTGGACACCTGTTCGAGGACATGGTGGACAGGTGTCAGGCGACGGAACGTCCCGTCGTCGCCGTCCGGGTATGTAAGTTCAGGCACGCGATGCGCCAGGTGCGCCAGAACACGTCGTACTGGCCGTCCACGCCCTCGGGACGGATCAGCATGGGTTCGCCGATGAAGGCCTTGCCCACGTGCCACTGATGGCCTCGCCAGTTGATGAGCCCCTGATCGCGTACCGTGCGGACGATACCGCCTTCAGCGTACAACGGCGCGGATGGCGCGGGGCAATAGGCGCGGGGGCTGGGTTGATAGCGTGTCTGGGGCACCTGCATGCCCAGCGCCTGATGCGGCCGCTGGGCATTGTAGAGCTGTCGCCAGTGGTCGAAGGCCCGCTGCGCCTTGTCCAGGTCTGCCCACGGCGGGCCCTGCAAGACTTCGGCCTTGAGCGTGCGGTGGAAGCGTTCGTCCTTGCCCTGCGTCTGCGGATGATAGGGCCGCGAATGGCTGACCCGGATACCCTGGGCCATCAGCCAGACGTCCAGCCGAGTGTAATGCTGGCCGTCCGTGCCCCAGGGGCTGCCGTTGTCCATGGTCATTCGCGCCGGCAGGCCATAGCGCTCGAATGCGGCGATCAGGCACTGACGCACGGTGCTTTCCCGCTCGTCGCCGCAGGCCTGCAACACCACTGCGTAGCGCGAATGGTCGTCCAATACGGTCAACGGATGACAGCGTCCCCGCAATAGGGGGACATGACCCTTGAAGTCCATCTGCCACAGATCGTTGGCGTGCGGGTGTTCAAAGCGCTGCCAGGGCTTGGCCGCCGCTGAAGCCGCCGCGCTCACTGCGCCGTGGCGGACCAGGATTGCATGCACCGTGCTGATGGCCGGCATCGGCACGCCCTGATCTTCCAGCCGACGCGCCAGCTTACGTGCTCCCCAAGCCGGGTGTTGCGCGCGCAAGGCCATGACCTGCGCCTCCTGTTCCGGTGCACAGCGGCTTGGCGACGTCGCCGGACGGCGCGAACGGTCCGTCAACGCCTCGCCGGCCCTGGCACGCGCCAGCCACTTGTATCCCGTCGTCGGGCTAATGCCGAAACGGCGGCACAGCAAGCGTATGTTCGCTCCCGCCTGTTGCGCCAAGCCAACGAATTCCTCGCGTAACTCCATCGTGGACCTCCCCTGCCACGGCATCGGCCTGCTCCCACCTGCCAAATGCCACAGCTTGATGTGTCCACCCTGTCTCCGAACAGGTGTCCACCATGTCCCCGGGCCATACACCTTTGGGAGAGGGTTGGGGTGAGGGAGCGCCCCGGTAACGGATTTCCGATTGGCAAAGGTTAAGCGGGGAGAACTGCCGCCTTGGCCACCGCCCGGGCAGCAATCAGTGATCGTCGGCGATCAGCCGCTTGCCCAGGGTGACGGCCTCCACCTCGGCGTAGCCCAGGGCCGCGTAGAAGCCATGCACCGCTGTGTTTTCCCGGCGCACCATCAGGTGCAGCTTGGGGCAGCCCCGCTCGATCAGCAGGCGTTCGGCGGTTTCCACCAGGCGCCGGGCATGGCCCCGGCGACGGTGCTCCGGCGCCACCGCCAGGTAGTAGAGCCAGCCACGATGGCCGTCATTGCCGACCATGGCACTGGCCATGAGGGTGCCGTCCACCTCGCCCACCAGGAACAGCTCCGGTTGCTCGGCCAGCTTGCGCTCGATGTCGCGGTAGGGGTCGTTCCAGGGGCGGGTCAGGTCGCAGACGTGCCAGAGGCTGACCACGGCCTCGGTATCGCTGGGCTGGAAAGGGCGGATGAGCATGGGGCTGGAAACCTATAGCCAGGGTACGTGTTGGGCTTCGACGATAGAGCCGTCTCAACCCAACCTACGGGGCGTTCGTAGGTTGGGTTGAGCGTTAGCGAAGCCCGACGGGTCTGCGTCCTAGAGAAAATTCTCCGCATAGTGGCAGGCCACCTGGCGGGCTTCCACATTGCGCAGGACCGGTACCTCGGTCTTGCACTTCTCCGTCGCATAGGGGCAGCGACGGTGGAAGACGCAACCGGGTGGCGGGTCCAGCGGGTTGGGCAGTTCGCCCTGGATGCGGATGCGCGGCTTGCTCGGGTCCGGGTGCAGGCTCGGGGTGGCCGACAGCAGCATCTGGGTGTAGGGATGCAGCGGCCGTTCGAACAGCAGGTCGCGACTGGTCTTCTCCACAATGCAGCCGAGGTACATCACCATCACCTCGTCGGCGATGTGGCGCACCACCGAGAGGTTGTGGGAGATGAACACATAGGCCGTGTGGTACTGCTGCTGCAGGTCCATGAACAGGTTGAGCACCTGCGCCTGGATGGATACGTCCAGCGCCGAGGTCGGCTCGTCCGCCACCAGCACCTTGGGCTGCAGCATCATGGCGCGGGCCACGGCGATGCGCTGGCGCTGGCCACCGGAGAACATGTGCGGATAGCGCTGGTAATGCTCGGGTCGCAGACCGACCTGCTGCATCATCGCCTGCACCTTCTCGCGCCTTTCGCTGCGGGAGAGATCGGTGTTGATCTGCAGCGGCTCGGCCAGTTGGTCGCCGATCTTGCGCCGCGGGTTGAGCGAGGCGTAAGGATTCTGGAACACCATCTGCACCTCGCGGCGCAGCTCCTTGCGGCGGGCGGCATCGGCCTGGGCGACGTCCTGGCCGCCGATGACCAGGCTGCCGGCGGTGGGCTGCTCGATCAGGGTCAGGGAACGCGCCAGGGTGGACTTGCCACAACCGGACTCGCCCACCACGGCCAGGGTACGCCCGGCCTGGAGGTCGAAGGAGACGCCGTTGAGCGCCTTGACCGTGGCGCTGTCCTTGAACAGGCCGCGGGAGAGGTGGTAGTGCTGGGTCAGGTTCTTGGCTTCGAGCACGAGGCGCTCGGACGCCTGCCCCTGGGTAGCGGGACTAGCGAGGACGGTGGCTTCAGACGGCGCCATGGCGATCCTCCGGCAACTGGCTGGGTCGTTGATGTTCGGGCAGTACCTCGGGCGCCTCGCCCGGGGCTACATTGCGCGGGAAGAAGCAGCGCACCGCGCCGCGGTCATAGGGCTCCAGCGCCGGGCGTTCCGCGCAGCGTGGCTGCACATAGGGGCAGCGCGGGCTGAGCAGGCAACCGGTGGGACGGTCGTAGCGGCCGGGGACGATGCCCGGCAGGGTGTGCAGGCGGTCCGTCTGGCTGTGCTCGGGAATGGCCGCCAGCAGGGCTTCGGTATAGGGATGGGCGGGGGCGTCGAACAGGGTCGGCACCACGCCTTTCTCCACCGCTTGCCCGGCATACATCACCACCACGCGCTGGGCGGTCTCGGCCACCACGGCGAGGTCGTGGGTGATGAGGATCAGCCCCATGCCCTCGTCGCGTTGCAGGTTGACCAGCAGTTCCATGATCTGCGCCTGGATGGTCACGTCCAGGGCGGTGGTGGGTTCATCGGCGATCAGCAGGCGCGGTTCGGCGGCGATGGCCATGGCGATGGCCACGCGCTGGCTCATGCCCCCCGAGAGCTGGTGCGGATAGGCACTCAGGCGGCTGGCGGCGGCCGGGATCTCGACCTTCTCCAGCAATTCCACGGCGCGCTGGCGGGCGGCGCGGCCCTTGAGGCCCAGGTGTTGGCGCAGCACCTCCTCGATCTGGAAGCCCACGGTGTAGCTGGGATTGAGCGCCGTCATCGGGTCCTGGAAGACCATCGACAGCTCCTTGCCGATCAGGTGCCGACGATGGCTACCCTTGAGGCTGAGCAGGTCCTGGCCGTCGAAGTGCAGGCGGTCGGCGGTGATGCGGCCGGGGTGATCGATCAGGCCCATCACGGCCATCATGGTCACCGACTTGCCGGAGCCGGACTCACCGACGATGGCGACGATCTCGCCCTGATCCACGGTGAGATCGAGGCCTTCCACCACCGGCGGGGCGTCGGCGCCGCCGAAGCGCACCGAGAGGTTCTGGATTTCGAGGAGGCTCATGACTGCACCTTCAGACGCGGATCGAGGGCATCGCGCAGGCCGTCGCCCATCAGGTTGATGGCCAGCACGGTGAAGAGGATGGCGAGACCCGGCAGGGTCACCACCCACCAGGCGCGCTCGATGTAGTCGCGGGCCGAGGCCAGCATGGTGCCCCACTCGGGGGTGGGCGGCTGGACGCCGAGGCCGAGGAAGCCCAGGGCGGCGGCATCGAGGATCGCCGAGGAAAAGCTCAGGGTGGCCTGGACGATCAGGGGCGCCATGCAGTTGGGCAGCACGCTGACGAACATCAGGCGCAGGGTGCCGGCGCCGGCCAGCCGCGAGGCCGTGACGTAGTCGCGATGCAGTTCACCCATCACCGCGGCGCGGGTCAGGCGCACATAGGAGGGCAGCGAGACGATGGCGATGGCCACCACGGTGTTGGTCAGGCCTGGGCCGAGGATGGCGACGATGGCCACCGCCAGCAGCAGCGAGGGCAGCGCCAGCATGATGTCCATCAGGCGCATGATCACCGGACCCGCGCGATTGGGCGAGAAGCCGGCGATCAACCCGAGCAGGATGCCGGGGATCAGCGAGACCACCACCGAGGCCAGGCCGATCAGCAGCGACAACCGGGCGCCATAGATCAGCCGGCTGAGGATGTCGCGGCCCAACTCGTCGGTGCCCAGCGGGAATTGCGCCTGGCCACCGGCCAGCCACATCGGCGGGTTGAGCATGAAGTCGCGGAACTGCTCGCTCGGCGCATGGGGCGCGACCCAGGGCGCCAGGAGCGCGCAGGAGATCACGATGACCATGAAGATCAGCCCACCGAGGGCGCCTTTGTTGTGGGCGAAGGCCTGCCAGAATTCCTTGAAAGGGGAGGGATAGAGGGCGCTCGGGTCTTGAGCGGCCGGAGTGTTTACCGTTGTCATAGGCTCTGTCCGTGCGGGCGCATCAACGCTGGTGGCGGATGCGCGGATTGATCAGGCCGTAGAGGATGTCCACGACGAAGTTGACCAGGATGACCAGGGTGGCGATCAACAGGATGCCGTTCTGCACCACCGGGTAGTCCCGGGCGCCGATGGCCTCGATCAGCCACTTGCCGATGCCGGGCCAGGAAAAGATGGTCTCGGTCAGCACCGCGCCAGAGAGCAGGCTGCCCACCTGCAGGCCGAGGACCGTGATCACCGGGATCAGGGCATTGCGCAGGGCATGGACGAAGACCACCCGCGCCGGCGACAGGCCTTTGGCCCGGGCGGTACGCACGTAGTCTTCGCGCAAGACCTCGAGCATGGCCGAGCGGGTCATGCGGGCGATCACCGCCAGGGGGATGGTACCCACCACGATGGCCGGCAGGATCAGGTGCTTGAGCGCATCGAGGAAGGCGCCGGGCTCGTCGGAGAGTAGGGTGTCGATGAGCATGAAGCCGGTACGCGGCGGGATATCGTAGAGCAGGTCCAGGCGACCCGAGACCGGGGTCCAGCCGAGCTTTACCGAGAACAGCATGATCAGCAGCAGGCCCCACCAGAAGATCGGCATGGAGTAGCCGGTGAGGGCGACGCCCATCACTCCGTGGTCGACGACGGACCCGCGCCTGAGCGCGGCGATGATGCCGGCCAGCACACCGAACACGGTGGCGAACAGCATGGCCGACACGGTCAGTTCGAAGGTGGCGGGGAACAGGGTAGTGAATTCGTCCCAGACGCCGACACGGCTGCGCAAGGATTCGCCGAGGTCGCCGTGGGCGAGGTTGCCGATGTAGTCGAAATACTGCTGGTACAGGGGCTTGTCGAGGCCCAGGCGGTGCATGGCTTCGGCGTGCATCTGCGGATCGACGCGGCGTTCGCCCATCATGACTTCCACCGGATCGCCGGGAATCAGGCGGATCAGGGCGAAGGTCAGCAGGGTGACGCCGAAGAACGTCGGGATCAGCAGCCCGAAGCGACGGGCGATGAAGGCGAGCATCGGAGGGGGTGTCTCCTCTTGAGGCTTATTAGAACGGCGCAGGTACGTGCCCGGCCGCGTTTTTTGGGTAAGAGCCTGCTCGAAAGCTGCGTGTGAGCTTTTGCTCTGGCTCTCAGACCTTGTGGGTCTCGATTCATCCCTGAGGGAGCCATCCTGGCCCCGGACGAAGGAAGCACCTGCGACGGTGGTTCCTTCGGTCCTACGGAAAGGTTCGAAGAGCGCTCTGGGACGGCACTCGAAGCCCGGCAGGTTACCACGTTGCCATGGGGGTCGAAATCCTCGACAAAATCATGGCTTCGCCGATGTTCGCCACGCGATCCCGCCAAATGGCCGGCGCTTGACGAATTCTACCGGGCTCGATCATCACAGCAGGTTGAACGGCAAGGTGGAGACCAGGCGCACTTCCTTGACGTTGCCGTCGGCTTGTTTGTGGCTGGCGGTGTGATCGGTCAGCAATAGACGGAATTTGCTGTTCTTCAACTCGCCGCTCGGTACCGTGTAAGTCCCGATCAAGCCGATCTCGTGGTGCTTCTCGCCATCCTGCTCCAGCACATCAGCATAGTTGGCGTACTTGCCGGTGCCGGGATTGTAGTGGGTGCCGTCGATATCCCAGCCCTTGGCGTACCAGACACCGGTGCTCAGGCCGGCTATGCCGAAGTAGCTCCAGTCGGTTTCATAGCGGATCTGTAGCGACTTCTCGTTGGGGCCGTTGTAGTCCGAGACCAGGGAGTTGGCCAGGTAGATGGCGGCGGTCTCGTGGGCGTAGTCGAAGTACTCGTTGCCGTCGATCTGCTGGTAGCCCAGGGTCAGGCTATGGGCCTGGTGGCTGCCAGTGAACGCCAGGCTCCAGGCGGTGTTGTCGATGTCGCCGGCTTTGGAGCTGCCGGTGTTCAGGGTGCGATAGGCGTTGGCCACCGTCTTCCAGGCGAAGGTGTCCAGGTTGCCGCCGGCCTGGGTCAGGCTCAGGAAGTACTGGTTCCAAACGTCTGCGAAGTTAGCGCCATAGAGGCTGACTTCCCAGCCCTGGGGCAGCTTGTAGTTGCCGCCAAGGAAGCTCAGGCGATCGGCGCGCACCTCACGGGTGCCGTACTCGGTGGTCCAGGGCTCGTCACCGGCGCCGGTGCGCGGGCTGACCCGGTTGAAGCTACCGCCCTGCAGCGAGAGGTTATCCCACTCGTCGCTGGTGAAGGCTGCGCCATCGAAGCTGGAGGGGAAGGGGCGGTTGTCGTTATAGCTGATCACCGGGGTATCGAGCATGAAGCGGCCAACCTTCAGCTCGGTGTTGGAGGCGCGCAAGCGCACATCGGCGATGCCCAGTTTCGACCATTCGGCATGGCCTTCACCCTGGGCGTTGGCCAGGGTGCGGTTGCCGCCACCGCCGATACGGCCCTTGCCGCGCTCCAGGTTGGTGGCCTGGTAGCCGGCCACGTCGAGGCCGAAGCCCACGGTGCCCTGGGTGTAGCCGGAGCTGTACTTGAGCGCGGTAGCCTGGACCCAGGTGTTGCGCGAGTGGGTGCGTTTGCGGGTGCCATTCTTCTCGTAGCTGAAGATGGGATCGGAACTGGTCTCGCGGGCGAAGAAGTTGCGCGTGGTCAGGGTCAGGCTGTCATCGGCGAGAAAGCCTTTGGCGCCTTCCTGGCCCTTGACCGGCTTCTGCACGTTGGGGACGGTCTGGACGTCGTTGGCATAGCTGGGGTCTTGAGGGGCAGGGGACTGAGCCTGGGCGCTCAGTGCCAAGGCAAGCAGGGATAGGGCTAGGCTCCCTTGGTGGATCTTCTTCATGGTGTTGCTCCTTTGATTGGCTATTTTTCTGTCGTAGGGGCGTTTTTCGCGACGGCCGAACCCGTCGCGCCGAAAACGGCACGCGTACGGGTAAGGCGTCGGGACGGGCCCGCCCGGGCCCGGTTCGGTTTGGCGTCAGGCGCCGGTCAGTTGAGGGTCACCGTGGAGAAGTCGTAGACCCCCAGGGGGCTCTGGACATAGCCCTGCACCTTGGGTTGCAGGACGTCGGTGAACAGCGGATGGGCCAGCGGAATCCAGGGCATCTGCTGGTGGAAGATCTGCTGGGCCTGTTCGTAGAGGGCGGCGCGCTGGGCCGGATCGTTGATGCGCTTGGCCTTCTCGATGTCGTCATTGAAGGCCTTGTCGCACCAGAACGAGCGGTTGTCACCGCTTTGCGCCGCGGCGCAGCTCAGGTTATTGGTGAGGAAATTGTCCGGATCACCGTTGTCGCCGGTCCAGCTCATCATCATCAGATCATGCTCGCCGGCCTTGGTGCGCTTGACGAACTCGCCCCACTCGAACTGGGTGATCTCGGCCTTGATGCCGATCTTGGCCAGGTCGCCCTGGATCAGTTGAGCCACCAGGGCCGGACTGCCACCCGGGCCGCTGCCGGTGCTGATGTAGTACTTGAGGGTAAAACCGTTGGGGTAACCAGCTTCCTTGAGCAATTCCTTGGCTTTTTCCAGGTCGTGGGGCCAGGGCTTGATGTCCTTGGCATAGCCCAGCAGCGAGGAGGGATAGGGATTCACGGCCGGCTTGGCGCCGCCTTCGCCGAACACCGTCTTCAAGTAGTTCTGCTGGTCGAAGGCCATGGCGATGGCCTGGCGCACCCGCACGTCGTTCAGTGGCTTGTGCTTGGTGTTGATGGCCAGGTAGGAGGTGGTCTGGCTTTCCACTTGGGCCAGCTTGACGCTCTTGTCCTGGCGCAGCATCGCCGCGTCCTGGGGCTTGATCGTCAGGCCAATCTGGCATTCGTTGTTGCGCACCCGCTGGATACGCACATTGGGGTCCAGGGTCACCGCCAGTACCAGGCCGTCCAGCTTGGGCTTGGCGCCAAAATAATCGGGATTGACCTTGTAGCGGGTCATCGAGTCCTTGGCATAGCGCTCGAAGACGAAGGGGCCGGTGCCGATGGGCTTCTGGTTGATGTCTTCAGTCTTCTTGCTCGCCAGCAGGCTATCGGCGTACTCCTTGGAGAGGATGGAGCCGAAGGGCATCGCCAGGTCGGCGAGGAAGGGCGCCTCGGGCTGGTTCAGGGTGAAGCGCACGTGCTGATCGTCGATCTTGTCGATGGACTTGATCAGGCTGCCCATCTCCATGGCCGCGGCATAGGGATAGCCACTAGGGGAGAGGTTGTACCAGGGGTTGTTCTTGTCCAGCATGCGTTCGAAGCTGAACACCACGTCGTCGGCATTGAGGTCGCGGGTCGGCTTGAAATAGGGCGTGGTGTGGAATTTCACGCCCGTGCGCAGGGTGAAGGTGTACTGCAGGCCATCGGGGGAGACCTCCCAGCTCTGCGCCAAGCCCGGCTCGATTTCAGCGCTGCCCTGCTTGAATTCCACCAGGCGGTTGTATAGCGGCGTGGCCGAGGCGTTGAAGGTGTAGCCCGAGGTATAGCGCCCGGGATCGAAGCCTTCCGGGTTGGCCTCGGTGCAGACCACCAGAGGGCGGGCCAGGGCGGCGTTGGCGGTAAGGCAGAGCAGGGCAGCAAGAGACAGCGAGAATAGTGGTTTGGACACGAAAATTCTCCTCGTAAAAGGCCCAGGGGCCGGAAAGGATCAACGGTCTAGGCTTACGCCATAGAAACCGGTGACACCGAAGGGGTTGATCTTGAAACCCTGCACGTCCTTGCGCATGGGCTGGGACACTACCGAGTGGGCCATGGGGCTCACTGGCATTTGCTGGCGAATGATCTGCTGAGCCCGCTCATAGAGACGGGTGCGCTCGGCGCGATCATTGCTGGTTTTGGCTCGCTGGATGAGAGCGTCGTAGTCCTGGTCGCACCAGCGCGCATAGTTGCTGCCGCCAATGGCGCTGCAGCCGTAGAGCACGCCCAGCCAGTTGTCCGGATCGCCGTTGTCGCCGGTCCAGCCATAGGTCAGCACATCGTGTTCGCCGGCCTTGGCTCTCTTGATGTACTCGCCCCATTCGTAGCTGACGATCCTGGCCTTGATGCCGACCTTGGCCCAGTCCTGCTGGATCATCTGCGCCGACTGGCGGGCGTTGGGGTTGGAGGCGCGCTGCACCGTCATGGCCCAGAGGGCGATCTCGGTGCCGTCCTTGACCCCGGCCTGCTTGAGCAGCGCCCTGGCCTTTTCCGGATCGTAGGGGGCGCCCTTGATGCGCTTGTCGTAGGACCACTGATTCGGCGGGATCACGTTCTGCGCCACCTGACCGGCACCCTGGAATACCGTGTCGACGATGGCCTGCTTGTTGATGGCCATGTCCAGGGCGCGGCGCACCTCGGGTTTGTCCAGCGGCGGATGCTGCACGTTGTAGGCGAGGAAGCCGACATTGAAGCCCGGCTGCTCCAGCACCTTGAGCTGTGGATCCCGCTTCATCTCCACCAGGTCCGCCGGGCGGGCATAGCCACTGATCTGGCACTCGTCGGCCTTGAGCTTCTGCAGGCGGGTCGCGGCGTCGGGGGTGATGGCGAAGATCAGGTTGTCGAGCTTGACGTCCTCGGGCTTCCAGTAGTCGCGGTTGCCCTTGTAGCGGATCACCGCATCCTTCTGGTAGCGGCTGAAGACGAAGGGGCCGGTGCCGATGGGCTGCTGGTTGAGCAGCTCCGGCTTGCCCTCTTTGAGTAGCTGATCGGCGTACTCGGCCGACTGGATGGAGGCGAAGCTCATGGCCAGATCGGCGGCGAAGGCGGCATCCACTTGCTTCAGGGTGAAGACCACGGTCTGGTCGTCGACCTTGGCTACCTGGGCGATGTTCTGGTCCAGCCCCATGTCGGTGAAGTAGGGGAATTCGGTGGGGTAGGCCTTACGGAACGGCTGGTTCTTGTCCAGCATGCGCTGGAAGGTGAAGACCACGTCGTCGGCGTTGAAGTCGCGCGTGGGCTTGAAGTAATCGGTGGTGTGGAACTTCACCCCGGAGCGTAGGTGGAAGGTGTAGATCTTGCCATCCGCACTCACATCCCAGCCGGTCGCCAGGCCCGGCTCCAGGGTGGTGCCGCCACGCTGGAACTGCACCAGGCGATTGAAGACCGTCTCGGCCGAGGCATCGAACTCGGTACCCGAGGTGTATTGCGCCGGATCGAAACCGGCGGGGCTGGCTTCCGAGCAATAGACGAGGCTGCTGGCGGCCTGGGCCAGCGGCGCGGAGGCGAGCAAGGCCGCCGCCAGCAAGGAAGAGGCGTGGATGGGACGCATGAGGGGGTTCTCCGTCGGTCAACAAAGGGATACGACCGCCCCCCTTAGGGGCCGGTCGTATCCGCGTGGATCACTTGCTGACGCTGACGCCGTAGAACTGGTTCAGTCCGAACGGACTTATCTTGAAGCCCTCGACCTCTTTGCGCATGGGCATATAGATGGTCGAGTGGGCGATCGGAGCCAGGGGCCGCTGCTGCATGATGATCTGCTGGGCCTGCTGGTAGAGCTCGGTACGCTTGGCCTGGTCGGTGGTGCGCTTGGCGGCCTGGATCAGATCCTCGTAGGGCTTGTAGCACCACATGGAGAAGTTGTTGCCGCCGACCGCGTCGCAGCCGAAGTTGGTGCCCAGCCAGTTGTCCGGATCACCATTGTCGCCGCTCCAGCCGATCAGCAGGGCATCCTGCTCGCCGTTGTGGGCACGCTTGATGTACTCGCCCCATTCGTAGCTGACGATCTTGGCCTTGATGCCGACCTTGGCCCAATCCTGCTGGATCATCTCGGCCATCAGCCGCGCATTGGGGTTGTAGGGGCGCTGCACCGGCATGGCCCAGAGGGTGATCTCGGTGCCCTCCTTGACGCCAGCCTTTTCCAGCAGCGCCTTGGCCTTGGCCGGATCGTAAGGCACGGCCTTGATCGAGGTGTCATAGGACCACTGGGTCGGCGGCATGGCGTTGACCGCTTCCTGGCCGGCACCCTGGTAGACGGTATCGATGATGGCCTTCTTGTTGATGGCCATGTCCAGCGCCTGGCGCACCTCGACCTTGTCCAGCGGCGCATGCTTGACGTTGAAGCCCACCCAGCCCTCGTTGAAACCGGGCTGCGAGGGCATCTTCAGGCTGGGGTCCTTCTTCAGGCCTTCCAGGTCGGCAGGCCGCGGATAGGCGGTGATCTGGCATTCGCCGGCCTTCAGCTTCTGGATGCGTACCGAAGGATCGGTGTTGATGGAGAAGATCAGGTTGTCCACCTTGGGACCGTCGGCCTTGTCCCAGTAGTCGGGATTGGCCTTGAAGCGGATCACCGCATCCTTCTGGTAGCGGCTGAAGACGAAGGGGCCAGTGCCGATGGGCTTCTGGTTGATCTCGGCGGCCTTGCCCTGTTTGAGCAACTGGTCGGCGTATTCGGCGGAGAGGATCACCGCGAAGGGCATGGCCACGTTCTGCAGGAAGGCGGCATCGACATCCTTCAGGTGGATGCGCACGGTGTGATCGTCGACCTTTTCCACCGACTGGATGTTCTTGTCCAGGCCCATGTCGGTGAAGTAGGGGAATTCGGTGGGGTAGGCCTTACGGAACGGCTGGTTCTTGTCCAGCATGCGCTTGAAGGTGAAGACCACGTCGTCGGCGTTGAAATCACGGGTGGGCTTGAAGTAGTCGGTGGTGTGGAACTTCACGCCCGGGCGCAGGTGGAAGGTATAGGTCTTGTTGTCCGGGCTGATGTCCCAGCTCTCGGCCAGACCCGGCTTGACCTGGGTGCCGCCACGCTCGAACTGCACCAGCTCATTGAACACGGTTTCGGCTGAGGCGTCCCAATCGGTGCTGGTGGTGTATTGCGCCGGGTCGAAACCGGCCGGGCTGCCCTCGGAGCAGAACACCAGATTGGCCGCCTGGGCCAGGGGTGCTCCGGCCAGCAGGCTGGAAGCGATCAGGGCAGCGAGTATTTTTTTGTGCATGGAGACCTCAGATTGGGGGTGACGCAACACCCGGTAGTGTTGCGAAACAGATTACCGATGTCTTGTGGACAGACAAGCCCACATGCACAGCTCATGCCCATGTGCATAGCTCAAAGGAGCTATAGACATGAAGAGACACAAACGAAAAGCGGATGTCGCAAAGATATAAGTCGAGTCTCTCCACGACAGCCATCTGTGCGCCCTAAAAGAGCGCACAGAAACAGCATTGTTACTTTTTTGCACTATATCAGGGCATTTGTACCTGGATGGTACCACCTGCCGCGACCTCGACCGTGGTGGTGCCAGGGGCCACGTCGGGCGTCACGGCATCACCGGCAGCCTTCATCGCCGACATGCGCAGCACGGGCATTGGTTGGGGCACGCCACTGGTGCCTAGATCCAGGTTGACGATGCGATAGCCGGTGCCGCCCAGGGCTTCGGTAGCCAATTGGGCGCGAGCCTTGAAGGCGGCCACGGCGTCCTTGAACAGCGCATCCTCCTGCTGCTTGCGGGTACCGTCGGCGATGGTGAATTGCAGGTTGCCCATCTTCAGGTTGCCGAGCAGTTCACCGGTCAGCTTGGACAGCGCAGCGAAATCCGCGCTTTCCAGGCGCACTTCACCGCGCTCGCGCCAAGCGGTGATGGCGCGGCCCTGGTCTTCGTAGACCGGGTAGGTGTTGCGGTTACCTAAGGAAACGCTCACGTCCGCTACCTTGCGCGCCTGCTCCAGGGCGGCATTGAGGGTCTTGGTGGTTTCGCTGGCGAGCGCCGCCGGGTCCTGGCCTTGGCTCTCGGTATAGAGCATGACCTGCATGCGGTCGCGCGGTATCTCACGGCTGACCTCGGCCCTCAGGCTGACCTGGTTGTAACGTGCCTCATCGGCTTGGGACGTGGTGGCGACGACGGCGCTGAACAGGGCGGCGCCCAGCATGAACGGGCGTAGGGGAAAGGTCATGGTGAACTCCTGATTGGCAGTACGAAAGCCTTGGGACCACGGTCACGGCGGATGGTGCGTCGCTTTGCCGCGTCGGCGGCTGAAGGCGGATGGCGCTCGCTATAATGTCAGTCTGTTCTGACGAGCGCGCCACTGGTGGTGGCCGTCTCGATCGT
This sequence comes from Pseudomonas oryzihabitans, assembly GCF_006384975.1. Classification (NCBI taxonomy): domain Bacteria; kingdom Pseudomonadati; phylum Pseudomonadota; class Gammaproteobacteria; order Pseudomonadales; family Pseudomonadaceae; genus Pseudomonas; species Pseudomonas oryzihabitans. The sequence goes on along the minus strand of NZ_CP021645.1, from coordinate 2,214,164 downwards.
CTCCTGCGTCTGGAACCCCGCATGTTCTCCTTGCCCGTTCAATGGTTGTCTGCCAATCGCCAGAATCTTGGGCGTCTGGTACTCATTCGCGTGCTGGTCCTGGCCGCCCAGGCCGGCTCGGTGGGGATCGCCCGCTTGTCCGGCATCGTCCAATTGCCCTGGACCGCCTTGGCCATCACCCTGGGTGTCTCGGCGGTGCTCTGCCTGTTCGCCGCCCTGCGGCTGACGCGTTCCTGGCCGGTCACCGAGCAGGAATATGCCGCGCATCTGGGCTGTGATCTGGCCATCCACAGTGCGCTGCTGTATTTCGCCGGTGGGCCCACCAATCCCTTCGCTTCCTATTACCTGGTGCCCCTGACCATCGCCGCGGCGACACTGCCCTGGCTCTACACCCTGATACTGGCGGCCCTGACCCTTACCGTCTTCTCGCTGATGCTGCTTTCCTACGAGCCGTTGCATCTGCTGGTGGCCAACGATGGCGCCGTGCTGAGCTACGGCATGTGGTTGAGCTTCGCCCTGTCGGCAGCGGTCATTACCTTGTTCGTCGCGCGGATGGCCACCGCCCTGCGCGAGCAGGAGAGTCTGCAGGCCCAGCGCCGCGAGCAAGCCATGCGTGACCAGCAACTCCTGGCCGTGGCCACCCAGGCCGCCGGGGCCGCCCACGAACTGGGCACGCCGCTGTCCACCATGAGCGTCCTGCTCAAGGAGTTGCAGCAGGAACATGCGGATCAGCCGACCCTGAGCGAAGACCTGGCGCTGTTGCAGGCCCAGGTCGGCCAGTGCAAGCAGACCCTGCAGCAACTGGTACGCGCCGCCGAAGCTGATCGGCGCCAGACCCTGCAGGAGCAGACCGTCGTGGAGTGGCTGGAGGCGACCATGGATCGCTGGCACCTGATGCGACCGGAAGCCACCTACAGCTTCGAGGTGGCGAGCCTAGGCGCGCCGCCCCGGCTGACGCCCCCCGTCGAACTTACCCAGGCGCTGCTGAATCTACTCAACAACGCCGCCGATGCCTGCCCGGAGAACCTTGGCCTTCGCTTGCACTGGGATGCGCGTGAGCTGTGCCTGTCGATCCGCGACCACGGCGCCGGGGTGCCTCTGGCCATCGCCGAGCAGCTCGGCAAACCCTTCTTCACCACCAAGGGCAAGGGCTTCGGTCTGGGTCTGTTCCTCAGCCAGGCCAGCGTCACCCGCGCGGGTGGCACGGTCAAGCTCTACAATCATGAGGAAGGCGGCACCCTCACCGAATTGCGCCTGCCGCGGCACTACGCCCTGGCGTGAATGCCTGGAGATTTCTATGACTGAAGACCTCAACAACGGTTTCGACGACCAGCCCCATATCCTGCTGGTCGATGACGATCCCACCTTCACCCGGGTCATGGCCCGGGCCATGGATCGCCGCGGCCTGCGCGTGTCCATCGCCGACAGCGCCGAAGAAGGCCTGCAACTGGCCAAGGACGACCTGCCGGACTACGCCGTGCTCGACCTGAAGATGGAAGGCGACTCCGGCCTGGTGCTCCTGCCCAAGCTGTTGGAGCTGCATCCGGAAATGCGCGTGGTGCTGCTGACCGGCTATTCCAGCATCGCCACCGCCGTGGAAGCCATCAAGCGCGGCGCCACCAACTATCTGTGCAAGCCGGCCGATGCCGACGACGTCCTGGCCGCCTTGCTGGCCCAGCACGCCGACCTCGACACCCTGGTGCCGGATAATCCCATGTCGGTGGATCGCCTGCAGTGGGAGCACATCCAGCGGGTGCTGGCGGAGCACGAGGGCAATATCTCGGCCACCGCCCGGGCCCTCGGCATGCACCGCCGGACCCTGCAGCGTAAGTTGCAGAAGCGCCCGGTCCGGCGCTGACGGACCTTCATCGTCCCCGGCTCGGCGGGTGATGACTGTTACATTGTTTCAGTCAGAATTCGTTCAGGCATTCCGGCATAGGCTGTGCAGGCGTCTCGTTGAGCAGTCTTTGAGAGTCCGAGCATGTCCGAATCCGCCGTACCCGTGCCCTCCGTCTACGGAGCTTCCCGCGGGCATTTCCTGGCCCGTGTCTGGGCGTTGATCACCCCCTACTGGCGCAGTGAAGAGAAGGGTAAGGCCTGGCTCCTGCTGGGCGTGGTCATCGCCCTGTCCCTGGCCGGCGTGGGCCTGTCGGTTGCCCTGAATACCTGGTATCGCTATTTCTACGATGCCCTGCAAACCCGCGATCTGGCCGCTTTCATCCGGCTGATGCTGTATTTCTGCGGCCTGGCGGCCACTGCCATCCTGCTGGCCGTGTACCGGCTCTACCTGACCCAGGCACTGACCATCAACTGGCGGCGTTGGTTGACCGAAAAGCACTTCGGCCTCTGGCTGTCCGATCGCAACTACTACCAGCTCGAACGCGAAGGCGGTGCCGACAACCCCGACCAGCGGCTGACCGAGGACATCCGCGACTTCGCCGAAACCACTCTGAGCCTGGGGCTGGGCTTCATTCGCACCGTGGTCAGTCTGGTGTCCTTCAGCGTCATCCTGTTCGGTATTTCCGGCGACATCACTCTGTTCGGCATCACCATCCCTGCCTATATGTTCTGGGCCGCGCTGATCTACGCCACCGTCGGCACCTGGCTCACCCACCTCATCGGGCGCCGGCTGATCGGGCTGTACAACCAGCAGCAGCGCTACGAAGCCGACCTGCGTTTCGGCCTGATCCGCGTCCGCGAGAAGGCCGAGAGCGTCGCCCTGTTCCGTGGCGAGGCCAACGAGCACCGGCGGCTGCTGGACCGCTTCGGCTATGTCTGGGGCAACTACCATCTGGTGATGAACTACACCAAGCGCTTGACCTTCTTCACCGCCGGCTACAGCCAGATCGCCATCATCGCCGGCTTCGTCCTGGCCGCGCCACGCTACTTCTCGGGCAAGATCCAGCTGGGTGACCTGATGCAGATCAACTCAGCCTTCGGCAACGTCCAGGAGAGCCTCAGCTGGTTCGTCGACGCCTATGTCAGCCTGGCCTCCTGGCGCGCCATCAGTGATCGTCTGCTGACCTTCCGCGAAACCATGGCCGAATTCAGCCAGGAGACTGACATCCTGGTGCCCCGTACCAGCGACAGTGACCTGGTGCTGGAAGGTCTCACCCTGGGCGCTGCCGGCCGCTTGCTGCTGCATCCCACCGACCTGCGCATCGCCCGTGGCGAACACCTGTTGATCGAGGGCGCCTCGGGTAGCGGCAAAAGTACCCTGCTGCGCGCCCTGGCCGGACTCTGGCGGCAAGGGCAGGGTGGTATCGCCGTGCCCGATGGGCGGCAACTGTTCCTGCCGCAACAGCCCTATCTCCCCATCGGCACCCTGCGCGAGGCGCTGGCCTATCCACAGCCAGTGGAAGCCTATTCCGACGAGCGCCTGGTGGAAGTGCTCCAGCAATGCCGCCTCGAGCACCTCTGCGAGCACCTGGACGAAAATCGTCATTGGGAGCGCACCCTGTCGCCGGGTGAGCAGCAGCGCGTAGCCCTGGCCCGGGCCCTGCTCTATGCGCCCGACTGGTTGTTCCTGGACGAAGCCAGTTCAGCGCTCAGCGAAGCGGATGAGCGAGCACTCTACCATCGGCTCCTGGCGGAGAATCCCGGCCTTACCTTGATAAGTGTCGGCCATCGTCCGAGCCTACGCGCCTATCATCGTCGATATCTATTGTTGGAGGATCAAGAGCTGCGCCCCAGAGCAGTGGATGACGTATCCTGATATGGACTGGGCGGTCTAGATCGGGTGTTAGCAAGAGGGTGAATGCTATGCTTTCGATAGACCTTTCTAATTGGTAAAAAAATATGTCTGCACCCATTTTTTCCCGCCCCCGTAAAAGACCACGCAGCCTGGCTGAAGAAGTTGTTATGGTGCTGATCGAGCAGATCAGCGAGGGTCAATTTCAGCCGGGCGACAAGCTGCCTACAGAGTCGGCCATCATGCAAGCTCAAGGCGTAAGTCGTACGGTTGTGCGGGAAGCCATCTCTCGGCTGCAGGCCGGTGGTTACGTGGAAACGCGGCACGGTATCGGCACCTTCGTGCTGGAGCGGCGTGCCGAGTCGCCGCTGCTGATCGATCCCGCCACCATCATTACCCTCAAGGATGTCCTGGCGATGCTCGAATTGCGCATCAGCCTGGAGGTCGAGGCGGCCGGTCTTGCTGCGCAGCGCCGTTCCGAGGAGCAGCTGCGCGCCATGTGGAGCCTGCTGGAGACCATGCGCAATGGCGTTGAGCAACCGGATCGTGCGGTAAGCGCCGATCTGGAATTGCATTTGCTGATCGCCAGCTCCACGGGTAACCGCTATTTCAGCGACATCATGAGCTATCTGGGCACGGTGCTCATTCCCCGTACCCGACTCAACTCCGCCTACCTGGCGCACGATGACCAGCAACGCTATCAGACGCGCCTGGATGCCGAGCATGAGGCCATCGTCCAGGCCATCGAAGAGGGTGATGTGGAAGCGGCCCGTTCGACCATGCGTCTGCACCTGAGCAACAGTCGCGAGCGTCTGCGACGTGCCCACGAAGAGATGGAACGGCAAGTCGAAGAGGTCTAGATAGCCGGCTTCGACTCGCGCAGAGCATTTTACCGGGGAGGACTTGCTCCTCCCACGAAATAGGTTGTACGATGACTTACAACAGGTGGCGGAATAGCCGCACCTCAGTCCAACTTACGCCGAGGCATCCAGATGACTCCACAAGAACTCAAACACGTCCTCTCTTCCGGTCTGCTGTCCTTCCCGCTGACCGACTTCGATGCTCAAGGCGACTTCCGCCCCGATACCTATGCCAAGCGCCTGGAGTGGCTGGCTCCCTATGGCGCCACCGCGCTGTTCGCCGCCGGTGGCACCGGGGAATTCTTCTCGCTGGAAGCCAGTGAATACCGCAGCATCATCAAGACCGCGGTGGACACCTGCCAGGGCAGCGTGCCGATCCTGGCCGGTGTCGGCGGCTCCACGCGTCAGGCCATCGCCTATGCCCAGGAGGCCGAGCGGCTGGGCGCCAAAGGCCTGCTGCTGTTGCCGCATTACCTGACCGAAGCCAGCCAGGACGGTGTCGCCGCCCATGTCGAAGCCGTCTGTAAATCGGTCAAGATCGGCGTGGTCGTCTACAACCGCAACGTCTGCCGCCTGCAGCCCCAGCACCTGGAGCAACTGGCCGAGCGCTGCCCCAACCTGATCGGCTACAAGGACGGCCTGGGCGACATCGAACTCATGGTCGCTATCCGTCGTCGGCTGGGCGATCGCTTCAGCTACTTGGGCGGCCTGCCCACCGCCGAGGTCTATGCCGCCGCCTACAAGGCATTGGGTGTACCGGTCTATTCCTCGGCCGTGTTCAACTTCATTCCCAAGACCGCCGTGCAGTTCTACGAAGCCATCGCCCGTGACGATCACGAGACCGTCGGCAAGTTGATCGACGACTTCTTCCTGCCCTACCTGGAGATCCGCAACCGCTGCGCCGGCTACGCCGTGAGCATCGTCAAGGCGGGCGCCAGGATCGCAGGCTACGACGCCGGTCCGGTGCGTACCCCGCTGACCGATCTCAAGCAGGACGAGTACGAGCGGCTGGCGGCGCTGATGGACAAGCTCGGCCCGCAGTAAGCACAAACGGCGGGGCGGCCCTCGGCCCGTCCCTGCAGCTGCAGAGCCCACCACCAGCCTGCTGGTCGTGGGCTTTTTTCTGCCCGTTCTGCAGTCAGGGATGGATGCGGTATGGCCTCCAGTCTGCTGGCTTTAATTCGCTGCTAAGGCCGCTCTGCCAGATTCGTGCGCTTCCGGCAGAGCACGCCAAGACCTGGCCAGCCTGGTGCATGCCTTCGGCCAATGTTCTAGTCAAGGTTCGCCCTATGACCGCAGCCGTCCTGTTTCTCGCGCTCGCCGCAACACCGGGAAGCGCGACCTGCCTGGCGGCAAATCCGCCCTCGGCGGTCGCGCTGGTACGGGCGGCCAGCAACCCTCCGGCGCCAGGCCCCCAGGCGCTGCCGGTCATCCATACCGAGGGGACCTTGCCCCACACCGGCAGCCACGATCAGTCTGCCGCGGCCGTGCGCGATTTCAGTTACATGCTGGATCTGGCATTGGCTTGGCGGGACGCCCATGATGCCGCGGCTTTGACGCGGCTGGCGGGCTACTTCGATGCCTGGGCGCAGACGTATCGACCGAGCTTCGATCCCATCGACGAGACGAGTCTCGGCAATCTAATCGTTGCCTATCGGCTGGCGGCGGCTGATCTTCCCAAGGCGACGGCCCAGCGCACGCGCGTCTTCATCGAGCAACTGGCGCGTGGTTATCTGGACTGGATGGAGGCCCATCGCGGCGATGCCCGTGGCGTCTGGAGCAACAATTGGCAGAGCCATAGGGTCAAGCTGGCCGTGCTGGCGGCCAGCGCCCTGAATGACGAGGCGCTGTTCGCCCGGGTCCGCATGGCCTTCGTGGCCCAGCTGTCGGCCAACGTAAGGCCCGATGGCGAGGTACTCGACTTCACTCAGCGCGATGCCCTGCACTATGTCGTCTATGACCTCGAACCCCTGGTGCTGGCCGCGGCGGTCGCTCAGGGGCGGGGCGAGAATTGGTTGCGGCTGCCGGGGCGGGAAGGCCAAACCCTGGCCGCGGCGCTCGATTGGCTATTGCCCTATGCGCAAGGGCAGCGCAGCCATGAGGAATTCCAGCATTCGACGGTGCGCTTCGATGCCCAGCGCGCCCAGGCCGGACTACCTGGTTTTTCCGGTCCCTGGGATCCGGTGAGTGCCAAGGCCCTGTACTGGTCGGCCAGTCTGCTCGACCCTGGCTATACCGCTATTGCCAGACGTCTTGCCTCCGCACCGCCGCGTTGGCTGTGGGCCTATGCCCCGCCTTGTCGGCACTAGACGATTCGCGCGGGGATCAATTGAGACTGTAGATGCTGACCTTCGCCGTACCGTCGGCCACCATGTCGAGGCGATCGGCTGCGCTGCGCGACAGGTCGATCAGGCGCCGATGCACCGTAGGGCCGCGATCATTGATACGGACGATGACGCTGCGACCGTTATCCAGGTTGGTAACCTGGACGCGGGTGCCGAAGGGCAGGGTGCGATGGGCGGCGGTGAGGGCGTTGGGATCGTATTTCTCGCCGCTGGCGGTGCGACGTCCGGCGTGCCATTTGGAGTAGAAGGACGCCACGCCGACGTCGTGATAATCGTGGGCGGCGCTGGAGGAGAGCGTGGGCGGGAAGCGGTCATGGCTGGCGCAGCCGGCGAACAGCAGGGCCAGTGACAGCAGTCCGGCCCGGTGGATACGATGCATCTCGATGCCTCTTGGCAAAACGACCGCCAGCAGCTTAAGGGCTTGGAGCGGGGCTGTCAGCCCCGCTCCGCTACCCCGTGCGACCGCCGTCAGCCTTCCAGTTTCTGCTTGAGCAACTGGTTGACCTGGCCGGGGTTGGCCTTGCCCTTGGAGGCCTTCATCGCCTGGCCGACGAAGAAGCCGAACATCTTGCCGCGCTTGGCTTCGTCGCTGGCGCGGTACTGCTCGACCTGGGCGGCGTTGGCGGCCAGGACCTCGTCCAGCATGGCCTCGATGGCGCCGCTGTCGGTGACCTGCTTGAGCCCCTTGGCTTCGATGATGGCATCGGCGCTCTCACCTTCGCCGGCAGCCAGGGCCTCGAAGACCATCTTGGCGATCTTGCCGGAGATGGTGTCGTCCTTGATGCGCAGGATCAGGCCGCCCAGCTGGGCCGCGCTCACCGGCGACTGGCCGATCTCCAGGTCCTGCTTGTTGAGCAGGCTGGACAACTCGCCCATCACCCAGTTGGCGGCCAACTTGGCATCGCCGCTCACCCGCTGGACTTCCTCGAAGTAGTCGGCCAGTTCGCGGCTGGCGGACAGCACGCTGGCGTCATAGACCGACAGGCCGTACTCGCTCTGGAAGCGATCGCGCTTCTCGGTCGGCAGCTCGGGCAACTGGCTGCGCACCTCGGCGAGGAAGGCCGGCTCGATCACCACCGGCAAGAGGTCGGGGCAGGGGAAGTAACGGTAGTCGTTGGCTTCCTCCTTGCTGCGCATGGAACGGGTCTCGTCCTTGTTCGGATCGTACAGGCGAGTTTCCTGCACGACGGTGCCGCCGTCCTCGATCAATTCGATCTGGCGCTGGACCTCGTGGTTGATGGCCTTCTCGATGAAGCGGAAGGAGTTGACGTTCTTGATCTCGGCGCGGGTGCCGAAGGCTTCCTGGCCCTTGGGCCGTACCGAGACGTTGCAGTCGCAACGCAAGGAGCCCTCGGCCATATTGCCGTCGCAGATGCCCAGGTAGCGCACCAGGGCATGGATGGCCTTGACGTAGGCCACGGCTTCCTTGGCACTGCGGATATCCGGCTCGGAGACGATCTCCAGCAGCGGGGTGCCGGCGCGGTTCAGGTCGATGCCGCTCATGCCGTGGAAGTCTTCGTGCAGGCTCTTGCCGGCATCCTCTTCCAGGTGCGCGCGGGTGATGCCGATGCGCTTGACGGTGCCGTCTTCCAGGGTGATGTCCAGGTGGCCCTTGCCGACGATGGGGTGATCCATCTGGCTGGTCTGGTAGCCCTTGGGCAGGTCCGGGTAGAAGTAGTTCTTGCGCGCGAACACGTTGCGTTCGGCGATCTCGGCATCGATGGCCAGGCCGAACTTGCAGGCCATGCGCACGGCCTCGGCGTTGAGCACCGGCAGGGTGCCGGGCATACCGAGGTCGATCAGGCTGGCGTGGGCATTGGGCTCGGCGCCGAAGCTGGTGGCGCTGGCCGAGAAAATCTTCGATTGGGTGCTGAGCTGAGCGTGGATCTCAAGCCCGATCACGGTTTCCCATTGCATGTCTCTATCCTTCCTCAGAAGCCGCTCGGCGCCTGGCGATGCCAGTCGCTGACCTGTTGGTACTGGTGGGCGACGTTGAGTAGCCGGCCTTCCTGGAAATAGTTGCCGAGCAGTTGCACGCCCACCGGCAGACCGTCGATGAAACCGGCCGGCATCGATAGGCCGGGGATGCCGGCGAGGTTGGCGGCGATGGTGTAGAGGTCTTCGAGATAGGCGGAGACCGGGTCGTTGCTCTTCGCGCCGATTTTCCAGGCCGGATTCGGCGTGGTCGGGCCGAGGATGACGTCGACCTCGGCGAAGGCCGCGACGAAGTCGTTCTTGATCAGCCGGCGGATACGCTGCGCTTTGAGGTAGTAGGCGTCGTAGTAGCCCGCCGAGAGGGCATAGGTGCCGACCATGATGCGGCGCTTCACTTCCGCGCCGAAACCTTCGCCGCGGGATCTCTTGTAGAGGTCCTCCAGGTTGACCGGATTCTCGCAGCGATAGCCGAAGCGCACGCCGTCGAAGCGCGACAGGTTGGAGCTGGCCTCGGCCGGGGCGATCACGTAATAGGCCGGGATGGCGTGCTGCAGATTGGGCAGGGAGATGTCCTTGACGGTGGCGCCGAGCTTCTTCAGCTCCTCGACCACGGCCAGCACCTTCTCGCCGATGCGGGCATCCAGGTCGGCGCCGAAGTACTCCCGCGGCAGGCCGATGCGCAGACCGGTCAGCGGTTGCTGCAAGGTGGAGCGGTAGTCGTCCACCGGCTGGTCGACGCTGGTGGAGTCCTTGGGATCGAAGCCGGCCATGGCCTGCAGCAACAGGGCGCAATCCTCGGCGGTACGGGCCAGCGGGCCCCCCTGATCGAGGCTGGAGGCGAAGGCGATCATGCCCCAGCGCGAGACGCGACCATAGGTGGGCTTGATGCCGGTGAGGTTGGTCAGGGCCGCCGGCTGGCGGATCGAGCCACCGGTGTCGGTGCCGGTCGCGGCGGGCAAGAGGCGCGCCGCCACGGCGGCAGCGGAGCCACCGGAGGAGCCGCCCGGCACGCGGGTGACGTCCCAGGGATTCTTCACCGGGCCATAGTGGCTGGATTCGTTGGCCGAGCCCATGGCGAATTCGTCCATGTTCAGCTTGCCGAGGGAGACGGTGCCGGCCGCGGCCAGCTTCTCCACCACGGTGGCGTCATAGGGCGCCTCGAAGCCGGTGAGAATCTTCGAACCGCAGGTGGTGAGCACGCCCTGGGTGCAGAACAGGTCCTTGTGGCCGATGGGCGCGCCGAGCAGGGCGCCGGTCTCGCCAGCGGCGCGGCGATTATCGGCGGCGCGTGCCTGCGCCAGGGCCTGCTCGCGGGTCACGGTGATGAAGGTGTTGAGCTGCGGGTCGAGTTGCTCGATCCGCTGCAGCAAGCCGAGGGTCAGTTCTTCGGCGGAAAATTGCTTCGCGGCCAGGGCGGCGGCGATCTCGGTCAGGGTCAGCTGATGCATGTCGTGTCTCACTCGATCACCTTGGGTACCAGGTAGAGCCCTGCTTCCACGGCGGGGGCGATGGCCTGGTAGGCGTCGCGCCGGTTGCTTTCGGTGGCCTGGTCGGGTCGCAGGCGCTGGGTGGCTTCCAGCGGGTGGGCGAGGGGGGCGATGTCCGCGGTGTCCACGGCCTGCATGCGGTCGACGAGGCCGAGGATATCGTTGAGGGTGGCGGTGGTAGCGGCGAGATCCGCTTCGTCGAGGCCCAGGCGGGCCAGGTGAGCGATCTTTTCGACGTCGGTGCGTTCGAGCGCCATCGGCTTCTCCAGCAGGAAGGCGGCGTGACCCGGTTGGTGGCCGCGTATGCAGGAGACGGGCAGACGGGTCGGGCGCCGCGTTGAACGAGGGCTTAATGGCCCGGAAAAGCTCTCAATCTAGCATATCGGCGCCTTGCCCTAAATCCCTGCGATTGTTAGAGTCTGCCGCACTTTTTTACCCGCACGTTTGTCCTGTCGCGTGCCTGCTTGTCACCGCCTAGGGTCACCTCATGTTCAAGAAATTGCGTGGCATGTTCTCCAGCGATCTGTCGATCGACCTGGGAACCGCCAACACCCTGATTTATGTCCGCGAGCGCGGTATCGTGCTGAACGAGCCCTCGGTGGTCGCTATCCGTACCCACGGCAACAGCAACCAGAAGAGCGTGGTCGCCGTCGGTACCGATGCCAAGCGCATGCTCGGTCGGACGCCGGGCAACATCTCCGCGATTCGCCCGATGAAGGACGGCGTCATCGCCGACTTCAGCGTCTGTGAAAAGATGCTGCAGTACTTCATCAACAAGGTGCACGAGAACAGCTTCCTGCAGCCCAGTCCGCGGGTGCTGATCTGCGTGCCCTGCAAGTCGACCCAGGTCGAGCGCCGCGCCATTCGCGAATCCGCGCTGGGTGCCGGGGCGCGTGAGGTGTTCCTGATCGAAGAACCGATGGCCGCGGCCATCGGCGCCGGTCTGCCGGTCGAGGAAGCCCATGGTTCCATGGTCGTCGATATCGGTGGAGGTACCACCGAGATCGCGCTGATTTCCCTGAACGGCGTGGTCTATGCCGAGTCGGTCCGCGTCGGCGGTGATCGCTTCGACGAAGCCATCGTCACCTATGTGCGCCGCAACTACGGTAGCCTGATCGGCGAATCCACCGCCGAGCGCATCAAGCAGGAAATCGGTACCGCCTACCCGGGCGGCGAAGTCCGTGAGATCGATGTGCGTGGCCGCAACCTTGCCGAAGGTGTCCCGCGCAGCTTCACCCTCAATTCCAACGAGGTGCTCGAAGCCATGCAGGAATCCCTGGCGACCATCGTCCAGGCGGTCAAGAGCTGCCTCGAGCAGTCGCCGCCGGAACTGGCCTCCGACATCGCCGAGCGTGGCCTGGTGTTGACCGGTGGTGGCGCCCTGCTGCGTGACCTGGACAAGCTGCTGTCGCTGGAGACCGGTCTGCCGGTCATCGTCGCCGAGGACCCGCTGACCTGCGTGGCCCGTGGCGGCGGCAAGGCGCTGGAAATGATGGATCGCCACGCCATGGACCTGCTGTCCACCGAATAAGGCAGTTCCAGACTACAGGCCCCGATCCGGTCGCCCCTGGCGTCCGGATCGCCGGGCGCGTTCTGCGAGGAACTCACCATCAAGCCGATTTTCAGCAAAGGCCCTTCGTTGGGCATTCGTCTGTTGATCCTGGCCGCCCTGTCGGTGGGTGTCATGGTCACGGACGCGCGTTTCGACTATCTGAAACCCGTGCGCAGCCAGCTGGCGCTGGTCCTGTCGCCCCTTTACGAGGTGGCGGGTTTCCCCGTGCGCGCCTGGGAAGCGGTCAGCGACCAGTTTTCCAGTCGCAGCGAACTCATGGCGGAAAACGAACGCCTCAAGGCCGAGCAACTGCTGCTGCAACGCCGGCTACAGAAGCTCGCCGCCCTGACCGAACAGAACGTGCGCCTGCGCGAGTTGCTCAACTCCGCAGCGCTGGTGGACGACAAGGTGCTGGTCGGCGAGCTGATCGGCGTCGATCCCAATCCCTATACCCATCGCATCATCATCGACAAGGGCGCGAAAGACGGCGTCTTCGTCGGCCAGCCGGTGCTCGACGCCAGCGGCCTGATGGGGCAGGTGGTGGAGGTGATGCCCTATTCGGCACGCGTCCTGCTGCTCACCGACGTGACCCACAGCATTCCGGTCCAGGTCAATCGCAACGGGTTGCGCGCCATCGCGGTCGGCACCGGCAACCCCGAGCGCCTGGAATTGCGCTACGTGGCCGATACCGCCGACATCAAGGAAGGCGACCTGCTGGTGAGCTCCGGCCTGGGGCAGCGCTTCCCGGCGGGCTATCCGGTGGCCACGGTGTCCAAGGTGATCCACGACTCGGGGCAACCCTTCGCCGTGGTCCGCGCCATTCCCACCGCCAAGCTCAATCGCAGCCGCTACATGCTGCTGGTATTCAGCGACACCCGGACCCCCGAGCAGCGCGCCAACGACGCCGCCGAGGCCCAGGAAGCGGCTGATCGTCACGCCGCGCAACGCCCGGCCGTCCCGGCCAGTCCGCCTGCTGCCGGCGCTGCCGCGACGCCGCCGGCCGCGGCCACTCCGGCGCAGGGGACGGGTTCTGGCAGTCGCCCGGCCGCGCCGCCGCAAGGAGCCGGCTCCGGCAGTCGCCAGGCTACGCCTGCCAAGCCGCCGGCAACCCAGGGTGGTGCCGCTGCCCATCCCGCCACGCCAAACAAACCGCCGGCCCATGGCGCCACCCCGACGACCGGCCAGCCGGCCGCGACCGCCACTCAGCCGCAGAAGAAGGTGCCTCCGCTGCCCGCCGCGGTTCAGCACCAGGCCCCGGAACTGCCGGACGAGGGTGATCGTTGATGGCGCTGCGCATCGGCCACAACGGGTGGGTGATCTGGCTCACCCTGTTGGTCGGCCTGCTGCTGTCGGTCGCGCCCATGCCGGAGTTCATGGAAATCGGCCGGCCGCTGTGGCTGGCGATGTTGTTGACCTTCTGGACCCTGACCCTGCCGCATCGCGTCGGTCTGCTCACCGCCTGGGTGATGGGTATCGCCGAAGACGTGCTCTACGGCAGTCTGCTGGGGCAAACGGCCCTGGTGCTGAGTCTGGTGGTGTTCCTGGTCCGCTCCCTGGCGCCGCGGCTGCGCGCCTTTCCGATCTGGCAGCAGGGCTTCGTGCTGCTGGTGGTCTATGGCATCGGTCAACTGCTGGCGCTGTGGCTGAACGCCCTGGCTGGCAGCCGCCCGCCGACCCTGGTCTTTCTCACCCCGGCCCTGGTCAGCGCCTTGCTCTGGCCCTGGATCTACCTGCTGCTTCGCGGGTTGCGCCTCAGATTCGGCGTCAACTAAGGCTTGTCTGAGCTGGTTTCACCTGCGCCAGGCTGGCATGCTCCCCTCATCTCCTGCCGTCTGGTTGTTGTCGATGCCCCAGCTCTACCTTGCTTCCGCCTCGCCACGGCGTGCCGAATTGCTCGAACAGATCGGCGTCGCCTTCCAAAAAGTCGCCGCGACAGTGGACGAAACCCCCTATCCGGGCGAGGCGGCGGACGCCTATGTCGAGCGGCTGGCGCGAGCCAAGGCGGCCATGGGCTGGCAGGTGCTGGCCGGCACCGCGGACGGCTGCGTGCTGGGCGCCGATACCTGCGTGGTGCTCGATGACCGACTGCTGGGCAAGCCCCGGGACCGGAGCGAGGCGCTGGCCATGCTCGCTGCGCTCAGCGGTCGCCGTCATCGGGTGGTGACGGGCGTCGCCGTCGCCGATGGCGAGCGTTGCCTGAGTCGCGTGGTGGCGGCGGAAGTGGAGTTCCGTCCGCTGGCACCCGGCGAAGCCGAGCGCTATTGGGAGACCGGCGAGCCGGCGGACAAAGCCGGCAGCTACGCGATCCAGGGCGCCGGGGCGGTCTTCGTGCGTGGCTTGCAGGGTAGCTATAGTGCCGTCGTAGGGCTGCCGCTATGCGAAACCGCGGAACTGCTGAGCGCTTTCGCCATCCCTTGTTGGCGGTCCGTTGGACTGTCGACTGCCCAACCCTGAGGCATTCGAGTCCTCGGTCGTTCTTCCGCCCTTCCACGTCGTCCAAGAGTCCTCCATGAGCGAAGAGATCCTCATCAACATCACTCCCATGGAGTCCCGTGTCGCGGTCGTGGAAAACGGTGTGCTGCAGGAGGTGCACGTCGAACGCACCCTGAGACGCGGCATCGTCGGCAACATCTATCGTGGGCGGGTGGTGCGGGTGCTGCCGGGCATGCAGGCGGCCTTCGTCGACATCGGGCTCGCCCGGGCGGCCTTCATCCACGCCGCCGAGATCTCCCAGCGCGAGGGAGCGGCGGTAGAGAGCATCAACGCCCTGGTGCGTGAGGGCCAGACCCTGGTGGTCCAGGTCACCAAGGACCCCATAGGCACCAAGGGCGCGCGGCTCACCACCCATCTGTCGATCCCCTCGCGCTACTTGGTCTATATGCCGCGGACTTCCCATGTCGGCATTTCGCTGAAGATCGAGGACGAGGCCGAGCGCGAGCGCCTCAAGGCGATCATGACCCGCTGCGTCGAAAGCGAAGGGATCGAGCAGGAGGGCGGCTTCATCCTGCGTACCGCCGCCGAGGCCGCGCGCGAGGAAGACATCCTTGCCGACATCCGTTACCTGCGCCGGCTCTGGCAGCAGATTTCCGGCAATCTGCAGGGGCCGACGCCGGTGCCCATCTATGAGGACCTGACCCTGGCACTGCGGGCGCTGCGTGACCTGGTCGGGCCGCGCACGGAAAAGATCCGCGTCGACAGCCGCGAGAATTTCCAGCGCATCGGCCAGTTCGTCGAGGAACTCATGCCCGAGGTGGCTTCGCGCCTGGAGCACTATCCCGGCGAGCGGCCGATCTTCGATCTCTATGGCGTGGAAGACGAGATCCAGAAGGCCCTGGAGCGCAAGGTGCTGCTCAAGTCCGGTGGCTATCTGGTGATAGACCCCACCGAGGCCATGACCACCATCGACGTCAACACCGGTGCCTTCGTCGGCCATCGCACCCTGGAAGAGACCATCTTCAAGACCAACCTCGAGGCCGCCACCGCCATCGCTCGCCAGCTGCGGCTGCGCAATCTCGGCGGCATCATCATCATCGACTTCATCGACATGGAAGACGAAGAGCACCAGCGCCAGGTGATCCGGACGCTGGAGAAGCAGCTCGAGCGCGACCACGCCAAGACCAACATCATCGGCATCACCGAGTTGGGCCTGTTGCAGATGACCCGCAAGCGCACCCGCGAAAGCCTGTCCCAGGTGCTCTGCGAACCCTGCGCCAATTGCCAGGGGCGCGGCATCCTGCGCACCGCCGAGACCATCTGCTACGAGATCTTCCGCGAGATCCTGCGCGAGGCGCGAGCCTACCAGGCCAATTCCTACCTGGTGCTGGCCAACCAGAAGGTGGTGGATCGGCTGCTGGACGAGGAATCGGGCAACGTCGCCGATCTCGAAGCCTTCATCGGTCGTACCGTCAAATTCCAGGTGGAGACCATGTATTCCCAGGAGCAGTACGATGTGGTGCTGCTCTAGGTCTGCTGGGTGATGGCTCTGCTCAAGCGTGGTGCGCTTATCCTGACATTGTCGCTGCTCGCCTTGACCACGCTCTACGTGGGCCTGGGCCGGTTGCTCATGCCCTGGGTCGGGGAGTATCGCAACGAGGTCGAGGCACGGGCGTCGACCGCGCTGGGCGAGCCGGTGCGCCTGGGCCGCCTCGAAGGCCACTGGGCGATCTGGAATCCGGTGCTGGTGCTGCGCGATCTGAGCCTGGGACGGGGTGAGCGGACCATACAGCTCGACTACCTCAAGGTGGTGCCGGATGTCTTCGGCAGCCTCTGGCATTGGCAACTGCGGCTCAAGGCGCTGCAGGTCGATGGTGTCCATCTGGTCTTGCAGGAGGATGCCCAAGGGCACTGGCAACTGCGCGGCCTGCCACCGCGCGCGCCGGAGGCCAAACCCTTCGATCCGGCTCCGCTGCTCGACGCCTTGGGCCGGCTGGACCATGCCAGCCTGCTGGACAGCCAGCTCAGCCTGATTCCGCAACAGGGTTCACCGGTCACCCTCAGATACCTAGAGGCCAGCCTGTCGCGGCAATTGAATGGTTCCCTGGAGCTGGCGAGTCGTTTCCGGCTGCCCGATGGCGGCACCGTGGCGGCGCATCTGAACGGCAAGCCACGTCCTGACGATTGGCGCGCCAGTAGCCTGGAAGGCTATCTCAGCCTGCCCTCCAGCGACTGGTCTCGCTGGGTGCCGGCCTCCTTGACCAGGCAATGGCAGCTGCGGCGCGCTCAGGCGGATGGCGAACTCTGGTTCGACTGGGCCGAGGGGCGCCTGCAGCATTCCTACCTGCGCCTGCGCGCCGCCGACCTGACCCTCGCCTACGCCGACCGTCCTCCGGTGCGCTTGCAGGGGCTGGAGTTGGACGCCGCCCAGCAGGGTGCCGAGGCGGCCAGGCAAACGGCGGCCCTGGCGCTCAAGGCTCAGCTCGACGGGCAACCGCTGGAAGGCCGCTACGGCCTCGCCTACGACGGTGACACCCAGCACCTGCAGGTGCGTGGCGACCAGCTGGATCTCGCCCAGGCCGCGCGCCTGGCGCGGGATCTTGCGCCCTTGCCCACGACGGTCGCCCAGGCGGTACAGACCTTGGCACCCCATGGCCGGCTACGCAATCTCAACGCCGATCTCTATCCGCAGAAGCCCCTGCCGGAGCGCCTCACCTACGCCACCAACATGGAACGGGTAGGCTTTTCCGCCTATCACGGCGCACCCGCCGCCGACGGTATCAGCGGTAGCCTCAGCGGCAGTCTCGGCGGTGGCGAATTGCGCCTGGATACCACCGATTTCATGCTGTACCTGAGCGATATCTTCCCGGACCCCTGGCGCTATCGCACCGCCAAGGCGCGGCTGACCTGGAGTCTCGACAGCCAGCGCTTCACCCTCGGCAGTGCGCTGATGCAGGTGACTGGTCCCGAAGGCGCCGCCAGTGGCGACATGCACATCCAGCTCGGTCTGCATCCGGAGGTGGACAGCTACATGGACCTGCGGGTCGGCCTCAAGGATGGCGATGCCAGCTATACCCGCAAGTACCTGCCCACGCGCCTGCCGGCGACGCAATTCAGCCCGGAGCTTGCCCAGTGGCTGAGCACCGCCATCGTCGGCGGGCGTATCGACGAGGGCATCTTCCAGTACCAGGGATCGCTGCGGCACGGCTCGCCCGCGCACTCTCGCACCATGAGCCTGTTCTTCCGGGTGCATGATGCCCAGCTGGCCTATCAGCCCGGCTGGCCGGCGCTACGGCAGGCCCGGGGCGAGGTGTTCATCGAAAACGACGGTATCAAGGTGCAGGTGCCGGAAGGACGTATCCTCGACACCCGCGTACGAGATGCCGAGGCCCGTATTCCGCTGCTGCACGACGGCAGCGCACCGCACCTGAAGCTCACCGCTCGGCTCGACAGCAGCGTACGCGACGGCTTGAAGATCCTGCAGGAAACGCCGTTGCCGACCGCCAAGGTCTTCGCCGGCTGGAAGGGGGAGGGCGCGCTTCCCAACAGCGGCCTGAATCTGGACATCCCGCTGGCCAAGGCCCAGCCACCGGTGGTGGTGGTCGACCTGACGCCGGACAAGGCCCGCCTGGAACTGGCGGACCCCAAGTTGACCTTGACCGACATCCGCGGCACCTTCCGCTACGACACCCGCACTGGCTTGAGCGCTCCGGACATCCAGGCGCGGGTCTTCGACCAGCCCATCCGAGGCCAGGCCTTGGCCGAAGGCAAGGCCGACGATCCGCGTACCCGCCTGGTCCTGGATGGGCGCGTGGATGTCGATCAACTGGCCCGTTGGCTGGGGAGTGCAGGGCGCCCCATCCCGGCGCGTGGCTCGTTGGGCTATCGCCTCGGGCTGACCCTGGCCGAGCACAGCGAGCTGGTGGTCACCTCCGACCTGCGCGGCGTGGCCATCGACCTGCCGGCGCCCTTCGGCAAGAGTGCCGACGACAGCCGCGACGCCTTCTTCAGCCTGGCGCTCAACGAGGGTGAACGCCGCGTGGAGGCGACCTACAAGGGCATCGCCGACGCCGTCTTGCTGCTCGATCCCGCCGCCATCGCCAAGGGGCGCGGGGAGATCATGCTCGGTGGTGGCACCGCCAATCTGCCGGCCAGCCCCGGCTACGACCTGCGAGGAAAGCTCGCCGAATTCGATCTGAGCGCCTGGCAGAACGTTTATCAACGCTACGTAGCCACTGGCCTGGGCGGCAATGGCGGTGCAGGGCAGGGCAATGACAATCTTCCCGATCTTTCCAGTCTCGGGCGTGGCGATCTCACCTTCGATCGCTTCCTCGCCTTTGGTCAGGAAATCGACAACCTACGCCTCACCTACGAGCCCCAGGACACCGCTTGGGAGTTTGGGCTGACCAGCCAGACCATCGCCGGCCAGGTGCGGATACCGCGGCAGAGCGGGCAGCCGATCGATGTCAATCTGCAGCACCTGCGCATTCCCCAGACACCAGCGGACCCTTCGGTGGTCAGCGATGCGCCGCGGCCCGATCCGCTGGCCGACGTCGATCCGCGTAAGTTGCCGGCGCTGAACCTGAACATCGATAGCTTCGAATTGGGTGGTCGGCCGGTCGGCGCCCAGCACCTGCAAATCAGGCCCTCGCCGGCTGGAGCCAATTTCCAGGCGCTGAACCTCGATCTGCGTGGCCTCAAGGTACAGGGCGATCTGCGCTGGGAGGGCGCGCCCGGAGCGACCCACAGCTACTACCAAGGCCGACTCTCGGGCGGCAACATCGCCGATATACTCCTGGCCTGGAACTTCGCCTCGAGCGTGACCAGTCGCGATTTCCACCTGAACGCAGGCGTCAACTGGCCCGGCTCGCCGGCCTATGTCGCCCTGGCCCGCCTCAATGGCAGCCTGGA
Source organism: Pseudomonas oryzihabitans (assembly GCF_006384975.1). Taxonomy (NCBI): domain Bacteria; kingdom Pseudomonadati; phylum Pseudomonadota; class Gammaproteobacteria; order Pseudomonadales; family Pseudomonadaceae; genus Pseudomonas; species Pseudomonas oryzihabitans. The sequence continues at coordinate 2,194,950 of NZ_CP021645.1, read as the reverse complement.
TGCGCGCCTGCACGAGGGCCAGTTGCGCAAGGTGGATGGGCCCGCCTCGGCGCTGCGGATCTTTGGCCTGCTCAATTTCGAATCCATCCGCCGCCGCCTGCGTCTGGACTTCTCCGACCTGTTCGGCCAGGGCCTGAGCTACGACACCATCACCTGTGTCCTCGTGGCCCAGAAGGGCGTCTTCCGCACGCACAAGCCCATCACCCTGAGTGGGCCGGGCGCGGAGATGAGCCTCAGTGGGGTGCTGGACATGGCTGAGAACAAGGTCAACGCCAACTTGCGCGTTGGCCTGCCGTTGAGCAATGCGCTGCCGCTGGCGGCCTTGCTCGCTGGCGCCCCGGTGGTCGGCGGCGCGCTGTTCATCGTCGATCGCCTGATCGGTGATCGCATTACCCGCATAGCCAGCATCACCTATCACATCCAAGGCCCCTGGCAGAATCCGACGATGACCGTCGAGTGAGTGCTGGCTCGCAGAGCCTGCTAGCATGGTCGGCGAAGACTGGAGTGACCTATGTCCATAGCCATCCTGCAGATGGTCAGCGGCCCCGTGGTAGCGGCCAACCTGCTCGCCGCCGAGCGACTGCTCGAACGCGCCGCCCAAGGCGGGGCGCGGCTTGCGGTACTGCCGGAAAACTTCGTTGCCATCGGCCATCCGGCGCCCGCCGAGCTGGCGCGGGCGGAGGCGCTCGGCCAGGGCGAGATCCTGCCCTGGCTGTCCGAGCGGGCTCGTGCCCTTGGCCTCTGGCTGCTCGCCGGTACCCTGCCGCTATTGCCCGACGGTGCAACGGCAGGCAAACCCTGCGCCTGCTCCTTGCTCTACGACGACCAGGGGCAACGTGTCGCCCGTTACGACAAGCTGCATCTGTTCGACGCTGACGTCAGCGACAGCCACGGTAGCTATCGCGAATCCGACCACTATGCGGCCGGTGAGACCCTCACGGTGGTGGACACCCCGGTTGGCCGCCTGGGCCTGAGCGTCTGCTACGACCTGCGCTTCCCCGAACTCTATGGCGCCCTGCGCGCGGCCGGCGCAGAGCTGATCAGCGCGCCCTCGGCCTTTACCGTACCGACCGGCCAGGCCCATTGGGAGCTGTTGCTGCGGGCCCGTGCGGTGGAGACCCAGAGTTATCTGCTGGGCGCGGCCCAAGGCGGCGTCCATGCCAATGGCCGGACCACCTGGGGCCATGCCATGGCCGTCGATCCCTGGGGCGAGGTGCTCGCCGTCCAGGCCAGTGGCGAGGCGGTGCTGTTCATCGAGCGCGATGCGCAGCGCCAGGCCGAACTGCGCCAGCGGATGCCGGTGCAGCAGCATCGCCGCTTCGCGCCGGCGCGGCTGGCCGAGCGCCAGGGGTAGAACGGCAATGACGGCCATTGGTCATTTGCATCAGGGATCGATGCGTTCCGCGAGTAGGCTAGACCGAGACGCGACCCTTTCATCGTTCCGACGCCCGTGGCGGCGTCGTCTGGAGTGTCCATGAGTGATTACCTAACAAGCGTCGGCGCGGCCCTGCTCGGCCCCGGCGGACTCGCGGTCGATGATCTGCAACCGGTGCTGCAGCGCCTGGCTGGTCCGGGCATCGACGCGGCCGATCTATATTTCCAAAGCATCGTCTCCGAGTCCTGGCTGTTGGAAGACGGCATCGTCAAGGAAGGCGGCTTCCACCTCGACCAAGGCGTCGGGGTGCGGGCGCTGTCCGGCGAGAAGACTGGCTTCGCCTACAGCAACGCCATCACCGGCGAGGCGCTGGACCTCGCTGCCCAGGCGGCACGCTCCATCTCCCGTAGTGGCAACGAAGGTCGGGTCCAGGCGTTTCGCGCGGTGGAGCCGGCGCAGCGTCTCTATGGCCAGGACAATCCCCTCGATGTGCTGGATCGCGCGACCAAGGTCGCCTTCCTGCAACAGCTGGACGAGGCCACCCGCTCTCTGGATCCGCGCATCCAGCAGGTCACCATCAGCCTGGCAGGGGTCTGGGAGCGGACCCTAGTGGCCGCGGTCGACGGCACCCTGGCCGCCGATGTGCGCCCGCTGGTGCGCCTGGGCGTCAGCGTCATCGTCGAGCAGAACGGGCGGCGGGAGCGGGGTAACAGCGGTGGCGGCGGTCGTTGCGACTACCGCTACTTCCAGAGCGATGACCGTGCCCTGGGCTATGCCCGCGAAGCGGTGCGCCAGGCGCTGGTCAATCTCGAAGCCACCGCTGCGCCGGCCGGCACCCTGCCGGTGGTGCTGGGCGCTGGCTGGTCGGGCGTGCTGCTGCACGAGGCGGTCGGCCATGGCCTGGAAGGCGATTTCAATCGCAAGGGCAGTTCCAACTACAGCGGCCAGCTCGGCCGGCAGGTGGCGTCTCCGCTGTGCACCATCGTCGACGACGGCACCCTGCCGGATCGTCGCGGCTCGCTGTCTATCGACGACGAGGGCACGCCCAGCGGCTACAACGTGCTGATCGAGAACGGCATCCTCAAGGGCTACATGCAGGACAAGCTCAATGCCCGTCTGATGGGCGTGGCCCCGACCGGTAACGGCCGGCGCGAATCCTATGCCCATCTGCCGATGCCGCGCATGACCAACACCTACATGCTGGCCGGCCAGAGCGATCCGGCCGAGATCATCGCCTCGGTGGAGAAGGGCATCTATTGCGCCAGCCTGGGCGGCGGTCAGGTGGACATCACCAGTGGCAAGTTCGTCTTCACCACCAACGAGGCCTACCTGATCGAGAACGGCAAGCTCGGTCGTCCGGTGAAGGGCGCCACCCTGATCGGCAACGGGCCCGAGGTCATGAACCGGGTATCCATGGTCGGCAACGACCTGGCCCTGGATGCGGGAGTAGGGACCTGCGGCAAGGACGGCCAGTCACTGCCGGTGGGCGTGGGTCAGCCGACCTTGAAGATCGACGCCATCACTGTGGGCGGCACCGGCGCCTGATGCCGATGCCGGCCGCCGCCGTACCGCCCGCAGACCTAGCGCAGTCCGCGCTGGGTCTCGTCAAGGGTGCGGATGTACTTGAACACCTTGCGCGCCGCCGCGGGCGGCTTGTTGTGCGCCGCCTCGTGCTGGGCATGGCGTACCAGGCCGCGCAGATGCTGGCGGTCGGTTTCCGGGTACAGCGCCACGAAGGCTTCCAGCGCCGCGTCGCCCTCGGCGATCAAGCGGTCGCGCCAGCGCTCCAGGGCATGGAAGCGCTCGTTGTATTGCCGGGTGGAACTGTCCATCTGGTCGACCAGCGCCAGGATGGCTTCCAGGTCCTGGTCACGCATCAGCTTGCCCAGGTACTGGACATGCCTTTTGCGCGCGATGTGCGTCTTGTGCTTGGGCGCTTCCGCCAGCGCCTTGCGCAGGGGATCGGTCAGTGGCAGGCGGTCCAGTTGCTCGGCCGGCAGCCCGGCCAGGCGTTCGCCCAGATCCTGCAGCGCGTGCAATTCACGCTTGACCTGAGTCTTGCTCTTTTCGCCCAGCGGCGCGTCGTCGTCGTAAGAATCAACCATGAACTATGGGGTCCAGCTAAGAATGGGCGCCATCATAACGAGTTGCCGCACGGTTGTCCGGCCTGGCCGGCGCCGTCCGTAAGGAGAACGTCATGAATCGCAACGACGCCGTGGGTCCCGCCGCGCTACCCGAATTGCGCGAGCAGGTCGAAGCCATCCTGGCCGAGGCTCGGCGCCAGGGTGCCAGCGCCGGCGAGGTAGCCGTCTCGGTCGATCAGGGGCTGTCCACCTCCGTCCGCAAGGGTGAGGTGGAAACGGTCGAATTCAATCGCGACCAAGGCTTTGGCATCACCCTCTACCTGGGCCAGCGCAAGGGCTCGGCCAGCACCTCCGCCACCGGCCCGGACGCCATCCGCGAGACCGTGGCGGCCGCCCTGGCCATAGCCAAGCACACCTCCGAGGATCCCTGCGCGGGCCTGGCCGATGCCGAGCTGATGGCACGTGGCGAACTACCCGATCTCGACCTCTACCATCCTTGGGATATCACCCCCGAACAGGCCATCGAACAGGCACTGGCCTGCGAAGCCGCTGCCTACGCCGCCGACAGCCGCATCGGCAATGCCGACGGGACCACCCTCAATACCCATCAGAGCTGCCGGGTCTACGGCAACAGCCATGGCTTCGTCGGTGGCTACGCCAGCACCCGTCACAGCCTCAGCTGCGTGATGATCGCCGGCAGCGGCGAGGCCATGCAGCGCGACTACTACTACGACGTCAATCGCATCGGCAGCCAGTTGCTGAGTGCCGAAGAGATCGGGCGACGCGCTGCGGAGCGAGCCGTGAGCCGCCTGGGCGCGCGGCCGGTGCCTACCGCCAAGGTTCCGGTGCTGTTTTCCCCAGAAATGGCCGCCGGCCTGTTCGGCACCTTTCTCGCCGCCATTTCCGGCGGCAATCTCTATCGCAAGTCGTCCTTCCTCGAAGGCGCCCTGGGCCAGCAGGTGTTTCCCGACTGGCTGACCCTGGACGAGCGGCCGCACCTGCCGCGTGCCCTGGGCAGCGCCACCTTCGATGGCGAAGGCCTGGCCACCTATGCCAAGCCCTTCGTCGAGAACGGTCAGCTGGTGTCCTATGTGCTCGGCAGCTATTCAGCGCGCAAGCTGGGGCTCAAGAGCACCGCCAATGCCGGTGGCGTGCACAATCTGCATGTCAGCCATGGCGCGGCCGATCAGGCCGAACTGATCCGGCAGATGGGTACCGGTTTCCTGGTCACCGAGATGATGGGGCAGGGCACCAATCTGGTCACCGGCGACTACTCCCGCGGCGCGGGTGGTTTCTGGGTCGAGAATGGCGAGATCCAGTTTCCGGTCCAGGAGGTCACCATCGCCGGTCGGCTGGGCGACATGTTCCGGCAGATCGTGGCAGTCGGCAGTGATGTCGAACACCGCGGCAGCCTGCGTACCGGGTCCGTGCTGATCGAGGGCATGACCCTCGCAGGTAGCTGAAAACGACACCGGGGGAGTCGTCGCGAGAAAATCCGGTCGAATTCGAGACAGCTCACCCCGTTACTCGTTAGTATCCTAGCAATGCACTAGGACATCGCCCGCGCGGTCGGATCGCTCGACCGAACGGGCTTACGGTCAGTCGGGGCGTTACCGCGCTCCAGCCGTACTTCCCGCCGCCTCGCCGCGGCGGGTCCATACCAAAGCCACCATGGAGACAATCCGCATGTCGCACACTCTGCCTCAGCTGCCCTACGCCTACGACGCGCTGGAACCGCACGTCGATGCCCAGACCATGGAAATCCACCATACCAAGCACCACCAGACCTACATCAACAACCTGAACGCCGCCCTGGAAGGTACCGAATTCGCCAACCTGCCGGCCGAAGAAGTGGTTCGCCAGCTGGACAAGCTGCCCCAGGACAAGCGCGGCGCCGTGCAGAACAACGGTGGTGGCCACGCCAACCACAGCCTGTTCTGGACCGTGATGGCCCCCAATGCCGGTGGCAAGCCCGAGGGTGCCCTGGCTGAAGCCATCGAATCCCAACTGGGCGGCTTCGACGCCTTCAAGGAAGCCTTCACCAAGGCTGCCCTGACCCGCTTCGGCAGCGGCTGGGCCTGGCTGAGCGTGACCCCCGCGAAGAAGCTGGTCGTGGAAAGCACCGGTAACCAAGACAGCCCGCTGATGACCGGCAATACCCCGATCCTCGGCCTGGACGTCTGGGAGCACGCCTACTACCTGCGTTACCAGAACCGTCGTCCCGAGTACATCGGCGCCTTCTTCAACGTCATCAACTGGCCGGAAGTGTCCCGTCGCTACGAAGCGGCGCTGAACGCCTGAGTCGATGAGTCATGAAAAAGCCGCCCTCGGGCGGCTTTTTCATGTGGAGAGCTTATCGCTCCCAGAGATCAGGCGCGCAAGGCGCCAATCACTCACCCTCGTCGAAGTAGTTGTTGATCAGCTCGATCAGGGCGCGCATGGCTTCCTCGCTCTGCTCACCCTCGGTCTCCAGTTGCAGGACCGTACCCTTGCCGGCGGCCAGCATCATGACCGCCATGATGCTCTTGCCATCCACCGGCGGCTCGCCACTGCGACCGACGCGGACGCTGGCGGGATAGCGTCCGGCCACGCCGACGAATTTGGCCGCCGCTCGGGCGTGCAGACCCAGCTTGTTGATGATGGTGATCTGTTGGGCAGGCATTGAGTCTGTCCTTGTGGAAGCGAAAAACGGGCGTCAGAGATCGCGGTGACGGATCTGGACGTTCTTGAGCAGGTCTTTGAGTTCGCGACCCAGGCGGTCGGCCAGATAGACCGAGCGATGGTGTCCTCCGGTACAGCCAATGGCGACGGTCACATAGGACCTGTTGTTGGCGGCGAACCGTGGCAGCCACTTCACCAGATAGTCGCGGATGTCATTGTACAGGGTCTCTACCTCGGGCTGTTGCTCGAGATATTCCCGTACCTGGACATCGAGTCCGGAAAAGTCGCGCAGCTCTGGTTTCCAGTAGGGATTGGGCAGGAAGCGCACATCGAACACCATGTCCGCGTCCACCGGCAGGCCACGTTTGAAACCGAAGGATTCCACCAGATAGGCGGTGCCGGGCTCCGGCGCATTCAGCAGCCGCAGCTTGAGCATATCGCGCAGCTGATAGAGATTCAGATGGGTGGTGTCGATCTTCAGGTCGGACAGGTCGGCGATGGGGGACAGCAGCACCTGCTCGTCGTGGATGGCTTCCGCCAGGGATCGCTCCTGGTTGGACAGCGGATGCCGACGACGCGTCTCGGAAAAGCGCTTGAGCAGCGTCTGGTCATCGGCGTCCAGATAGAGGATGTCGCAGCGGATATTGCGGCTGCGTACCTGTTCGAGCAATTCGGGAAAGCGCTGCAGCTGGCTGGGCAGGTTGCGCGCATCGATGGACAGGGCGACCTTGGGTTGCGGCCGCTCCATATCGGTCAGGGCATGCTGGGCAAGATCGGGCAGCAGGCTCGCCGGCAGGTTGTCGATGCAATAGAAGCCATTGTCCTCAAGCACGTTGAGCGCCGTACTCTTGCCCGACCCGGAACGTCCGCTCACGATGATGAGGTGCATGTCAGTGTCCGCTCTGGGCCTCGACGACGATCTGGTAGAGCGCCTGGTTGTCCTTGGCCTTGCGTAGCCGGTCACGAATGTCCGCCCGGTCCAGGATGCCGGCGATCTGGCGCAGCAGCGTGAGATGCTGCTCGGTGGCCGCCTCGGGTACCAGCAGGACGAATACCAGGTCCACGGGGGCGCCATCCAGGGAATCGAAATCCACAGGGTGTTGCAGATGGAACAAGACGCACAACGGCTGTTGCAATCCTGCCAGACGGCAGTGGGGGATGGCGATGCCGTTGCCGAAGCCGGTGGAGCCCAGGCGCTCGCGCGCCATCAGGCATTCGTAGATATGCCCCGCGTCGTGGCCGGGCAGTTCCTGCGCGGCCAACTCGGCGATGCGTTCCAGTACGGCGGCTTTGCTGCCTCCCGGCGCACCCGTCTGGGTGCGGCCGGGGGTCAGGATGTTTTCGATTCTGATCATAAAGCGGCGATCGAAACCTCAGCGGACGCCGACGCCCTGCTGGCGTTCGATCGATTTTTCCTTGTGTTTAATCAGTTGGCGGTCGAGCTTGTCGGCCAGGAGATCGATGGCGGCATACATGTCGTCATGCTCGGCATTGGCGACCACTGCGGCGCCGGCGACGTGCAGGGTGGCTTCGGCTTTGTGCTTGAGCTTGTCCACTTCGAGAATGACCTGGACGTTGGTAATACGGTCGAAGTGCCGTTCGAGGCGGGCGAGTTTCTCGCCGATGTAGTCACGCAGGGCGTCTGTCACTTCAAGCTGATGGCCGCTGATGTTGACTTGCATACCGCTTCTCCTTATTGCCGGGCTGCGATCGGCGAAGCTGCTCGCCGACATGACAAGGGCCGAACGAGGCACGGTCGCGACCGGGGAACGTCAGATCAGACGCTTGCGTTCGCTGGATGGAGCGATCCCCAAGGATTCCCGATACTTAGCCACCGTGCGACGAGCGACTTGTATACCTTGCGATTCCAGTAAACCAGCGATCTTGCTGTCACTCAACGGCTTTTTCGCGTTTTCCGCCGCCACTAATTTCTTGATGATCGCGCGGATCGCGGTGGAGGAGCATTCGCCACCCTCGGCGGTACTGACGTGGCTGGAGAAGAAATACTTGAGTTCGTAGATGCCACGCGGGGTGTGCATGAATTTCTGGGTGGTCACCCGCGAGATGGTCGACTCGTGCATGCCGACCGCCTCGGCGATGTCATGCAGGACCAACGGCTTCATTGCCTCCTCGCCGTATTCGAGGAAACCACGCTGGTGCTCGACGATCTGGGTCGCCACCTTCATCAGGGTCTCGTTGCGACTCTGCAGGCTCTTGATGAACCAACGGGCTTCCTGCAGCTGATTGCGCATGTAGGTGTTGTCGGCGCTGCTGTCGGCGCGTTTGACGAAGCCGGCGTACTGGGGGTTCACCCGCAGTCGCGGTACCGCTTCCTGATTGAGCTCCACCAGCCAGCGCTCGTTGTGCTTGCGGACCAGGACGTCCGGCACCACGTATTCGGCCTCGCCGGACTCGATCTGGGAGCCGGGACGCGGATGCAGGGTCTGGATCAGTTCGATGACGGGCTTGAGTTCCTCTTCCTTGATCTTCATGCGGCGCATCAGCTGCGCGTAGTCGCGGCTGCCGAGTAGATCCAGGTAGTCGCTGACGAGGCGTTTAGCCTCGCCGAGCAGGGGGAGGGTGGCCGGCAACTGAGCCAGTTGGATCAGCAGGCATTCACGCAGGTTGCGTGCGGCGACACCGGCCGGCTCGAACTGCTGGACCCGCCTGAGCACCACCTCGACCTCGTCGAGATCCACTTCCAGCTCCGGATCGAGGGAGGCATGGATGTCTTCGAGGCTTTCCTGCAGATAGCCATCGGTATCGATGCCGTCGATGATGGCCAGCGCGATCAGGCGGTCGAGGTCCGACATGGGCGCTAGGTTGAGCTGCCACAATAGGTGGGTCTGCAGGCTCTCGCCGGCCGAGGTACGGGTGGTGAAGTCCCACTCGTCGTCATCGTTGCTGGGCAGGCTGCTGGCGCTGGTCTGGTAGATGTCTTCCCAGGCGGTATCGACCGGCAGTTCGCTGGGAATGCGCTCGCTCCAATCTGAGGGCTCATCGGCCATCTCGTTGGTGGCGACCGACGTCTCCTTGAAGTTGATTTCGGCGCTACCAGGATTGGCTAGCTCGTCGCCGTCGCTCAAGGGCTCGCTGTGGTCGAAGTCTTCGCCTTCTTCCTGACGTTCGAGCATGGGGTTGGATTCCAGGGCTTCCTGGATTTCCTGTTGCAGATCGAGCGTGGAAAGCTGGAGTAAACGAATGGCTTGTTGCAGCTGCGGCGTCATCGTCAGCTGCTGGCCCATCTTGAGGACTAGCGATGGTTTCATGGCTGCGGAATTACACCTTGTCTACCGACGCGAACAGCGCCACCGAACCTCGCGAAACCTGCGAGCGTTAGCAAATTATATGCCTTGTTTCCCCAGGTTTGCCTAGAGGCGGAATTCGTGGCCCAGGTAGACTTCCTTCACCAAGTCATTGGCGAGGACTTCCTCGGCGGTACCTTCGGCGATAAGTTGGCCGTCGTTGACGATATAGGCCGTCTCGCAAATGGTCAGGGTTTCCCGCACGTTGTGGTCGGTGATGAGTACACCGATGCCCTTGGCCTTGAGGTGGCGGATGATCTGCTTGATGTCGCCCACCGAGATGGGGTCCACACCGGCAAAGGGTTCATCCAGCAGGATGAACTTGGGTGCGGTGGCCAGGGCGCGGGCGATCTCGACGCGGCGGCGCTCACCACCCGACAGGCTCATGCCGCGGTTGTCGCGGATGTGGGTGATGTGGAATTCCTGCAGCAGGCTTTCCAGCTCACGCAACCGACCCGCCTTGTCCAGATCCTTGCGGGTTTCCAGGATGGCGAGAATATTGTCGGCCACGGTCAGCTTGCGAAAGATCGAGGCTTCCTGCGGCAGATAGCCGATCCCGGCGCGGGCGCGACCGTGCATGGGCAGGGCGGTGACATCCTCATCATCGATCAGGACGCGACCCTGATCGGCCTTCACCAGGCCGACGATCATGTAGAAACAGGTGGTCTTGCCGGCGCCGTTCGGGCCGAGCAGGCCGACGATCTGGCCGCTGTCGATGCTGACGCTGACGTCACGAACGACCTGACGACCCTTGTAGCTCTTGGCCAGATGCTGGGCTTTGAGCGTAACCGTCATTGTCCCTGCCCCGGCTGCTGGTCCTTTGGCTGGATGACCATATCGATCCGCGGGCGCGGTGTGGTGACCTTGCTGCCGTTGGCGCGGCCGGCATTCACGATCTGGCGCTGGGTGTCGTAGACGATCTTCTCACCTTCGAAGGTATTGCCCTGCTGGACCACCTTGGCCTGGTCGATCAGGATGATGCGGTTTTCCTGGGCGAAATACTGGATGGTCAGGGCATAGGCCTTGACGATGTCCTTGTCTGGCGCTGGCTTCTGCTCGAAGTAGGCCGGTTTGCCCACCGAGGTCGCAACCTTGATGTTGCCCTGGTTGTCCTGGGTCAAGGTCACGGTGTTGCCCGTGATCTTCATGGTTCCCTGGGTGATGACCACGTCGCCGCGGTACACGGCCACGCCCTGCTTGTCATCGAGCTCGGCGCTGTCGGCCTGCACGCGGATCGGCTGGGTGCGGTCGGTCGGCAGCGCCCAGGCAGCAGCACTACTCAGGGTGGCGCCAAGGGTGAACAGGAAGGGGAGGGTTTTAACGAACCTCATACTGGCCTCTTACGTTGGACAGCAGGAGCATTCTGCCGTCTTCTAGATACGCTTTCATGCCTTTGGCCGTCGTCACCCCATTGGCAGCGTCGATTCTAACGGCTTGCTCGGTTTGCGCATATTGTTTGTCGGGAAAGACGGTCATACGCGTAGTGGTGAGCACTACTGGGCGGCCTCGCTCGTCGGTTCGCTCCACGCGCACGTCATCGATCAGCTCCGCTTGGGTGCCGCCTGGGGCGACTTCGGCCCGGGCACTGCGGATGTGCCACGGGAATTCGGTGCCGCGAAAGGCCAGCATATCGGGCCGGGTCACTAGGGTGACATCGGTGGCCTTGACGTGCTCGCTGCGCTCCGCGGTGAGTTCGTACTGAATCTTGCCGTCCAGGCGATACTGAATCGTCCGGGTATTGAGAGCATAGCCATCGATGGCGCTGTCTTGCTGAGCCGTTGCCGGAGCATCGACGAAGCGCTGCGGCAGGATGTTCCAGTAGCCGATCGCGATGAGCGCGGCGGCGATCAGGACCAACAGCACGGGGCGGCGCAAACTGCCAAACATGAGGCTACCTGTTTCAGGCCGCACTGGGACGGCGGCGGGTTAAGGACTTTTTCGCGGTACACGAGCCGACCAGTATAACCCGGCCTACAGCACCCCGGCGCGCAGCAGGTCACCCATGTTGAGGGCGCCAAGCGGCCGATGCGCCTCGTCGACCACCACCAGGGCATTGATCTTGTGCTCTTCCATGATCTTCAGCGCTTCTGCGGCGAGCATCTGGGCCTTGGCGGTTCGACCGCCGCGGGTCATGACGGTTGCGATGGGGGTCGTCCGTACATCGATCCCGCGATCCAGTGCCCGGCGCAGATCGCCGTCGGTGAAGATGCCAGTCAGGCGACCATCGGCGGCCAGCACGCTGGTCATGCCCAGGCCCTTGCGCGACATCTCCAGCAGGGCATCGGACACCAGGGTGTCTTCGCTCACTCGGGGCAGGTCGTCACCGGCGTGCATGACGTTCTCCACCTTGAGCAGCAGACGACGACCCAGGGCTCCGCCCGGATGGGAGAAGGCGAAATCCTCGGCGGTGAAACCGCGTGCTTCCAGCAGGGCGATAGCCAGGGCATCGCCCAGCACCAGGGCGACGGTAGTGGAGGAGGTCGGTGCCAGGTTGAGCGGGCAGGCTTCGGTTTCGACGCTGGTATCCAGGTTGACGTCCGCGGCCTTCGCCAGGGGCGAGGCGGCATTGCCGGCGAAGCTGATCAGCGGCACGCCCAGGCGCTTGATCAGCGGCAGCAGGGTGAGGATTTCGCTCGAGGTGCCCGACTGGGAGATGGCGATGATGACGTCATCCCGGGTGATCATGCCCATGTCGCCATGGCTGGCCTCGGCCGGGTGGACGAAGAAGGCCGGACTGCCGGTACTGGCGAGGGTGGCGGCGATCTTGTTGCCGACATGGCCGGACTTGCCCATGCCCAGTACGACGATGCGGCCGCGGCAATTCAACAGCAGGCGGCATGCTTCGGAGAAGCTGGCATCGACGCGCTCGCCCAGGGCGGCCACCGCCGCCCGCTCTACCTCTATGGTACGCCTGGCGGAAGCGATGAAATCTATTGTGTCGGACATGGGTCAGAAGGCAGGTGGCAGGACAATCGGAAATTATATGCGCAAAGCCGCGACACTCAGCAACGTCACCCGCAGGTCGGACGCCTCATCGCTAACGGATGTTATAGTGCCGCCCTTTTGCAAGGGCCATGGAGCGCAAGAGTCGCGTGCCCTGACGCGGCGGAGCGGCGTCTCCCTGCACAGAGTTGAACCTTAGGAGTTTCGATGGCCGTCGATAGCCCGTATGCCGTGGAGTTGAAGGGCGTTTCCTTCAAGCGCGGTACGCGTCTGATCTATGACCAGGTCGACATTCGCATCCCGCGCGGCAAGGTCACCGGGATCATGGGACCGTCCGGAAGCGGCAAGACCACCCTGTTGCGGTTGATCGCCGCCCAGCTGCGGCCGAGTGCCGGCGAGATCTGGGTCAATGGCGCCAACCTGCCGCAGTTGTCCCGTGGCGAGCTGTTCGAGATGCGTCGGCAGATGGGGGTGCTGTTCCAGAGTGGCGCCCTGTTCACCGATCTCGATGTGTTCGAGAACGTGGCCTTTCCCCTGCGGGTGCATACCAAGCTGCCCGAGGAAATGATTCGCGACATCGTCCTGCTCAAGTTGCAGGCGGTGGGTTTGCGTGGCGCCGTCGAATTGATGCCGGACGAGCTGTCTGGTGGCATGAGGCGGCGCGTCGCCCTGGCGCGCGCCATTGCCCTGGATCCGCAAATCCTCATGTACGACGAACCCTTCGTCGGTCAGGATCCCATCGCCATGGGGGTGCTGGTGCGGCTGATCCGCCTGCTCAACCAGGCGCTGGGGCTGACCAGCATCGTGGTCTCCCACGATCTGGCCGAGACCGCCAGCATCGCCGACTACCTCTATGTGGTGGGCGATACCAAGGTGCTGGGGCAGGGCACGCCGAAGGAATTGCGCGAGTCGCCGGATCCGCGGGTCCGCCAGTTCATGCAGGGCATCCCCGATGGCCCGGTACCCTTCCACTTCGCCGCGCCGGATCTGCGCGATGCCTTGCTGGGGAAACACTGATGCGTAAGGTCTCCGCCGTGGAGCGGATTCGTCGGCTGGGCCGGGCCGGGCTGGACGTCGTGGCGGCCATCGGTCGCTCGGTGATCGTGCTGGTGCTGGCGGTGTTCGGCCGCGGTGGCGTGGGCAGCGGCCTGCAACTGTTGGGCAAACAACTCTATTCGGTGGGTGTGCTGTCGCTGCCGATCATCGTGGTGTCGGGCTTCTTCATCGGCATGGTGATCGCCCTGCAGGGCTACAACATCCTGGTCAAGTATGGCTCCGAGCAGGCCGTGGGGCAGATGGTCGCTCTGACCCTGCTGCGCGAGCTCGGTCCCGTGGTGACCGCGCTGCTGTTCGCCGGCCGTGCGGGGTCCGCCCTGACCGCCGAGATCGGCAACATGAAGTCCACCGAGCAGTTGTCCAGCCTGGAAATGATCGGCGTTGACCCGCTCAAGTACATCGTCGCGCCGCGCTTCTGGGCCGGCTTCATTTCCATGCCGCTGCTGGCCGCCATGTTCAGTGTGGTGGGTATCTGGGGCGCGGCCATGGTCGCCGTCGACTGGCTCGGCGTCTATGACGGCTCCTTCTGGGCCACCATGCAGAACAGCGTAATGCTCAGCGACGTGCTCAATGGCGTGATCAAGAGCCTGGTGTTCGCCTTCGTGGTGACCTGGGTCGCCGTCTTCCAGGGGTACGACTGCGAGCCGACGTCCGAAGGCATCGGCCGTGCCACCACCCGTACCGTCGTCTATGCGTCGCTCGCCGTGCTCGGCCTCGACTTCATTCTTACCGCCCTGATGTTTGGAGATCTCTGATGCAAACCCGCACCCAGGAAATCGGTGTCGGACTCTTCCTGCTGGCCGGCGTGCTCGCACTGCTGTTGCTGGCGCTGCGGGTAAGCGGTCTGACGATGAGTGACCATCGCGATACCTACAAGGTCTACGCCTACTTCGACAACATCGCCGGTCTCACCGTGAGATCGCGGGTGACGATGTCGGGCGTGACCATCGGCAAGGTCACCGCCATCGATCTCGACCGCAACAGCTACCGTGCGCGGGTCACCATGCAGATCGACAAGCAGGTGGACAACCTGCCGACCGACTCCATCGCCTCCATCCTGACCGCTGGCCTGCTCGGCGAGAAGTACATCGGCATCAGCGTCGGTGGCGACGAGCAGGTGCTCAAGGAAGGCTCGACCATTCGAGATACACAATCTTCGCTGGTTCTCGAGGATCTGATCGGCAAATTCCTGCTCAATTCGGTCAATAAAGACTCTTCCGCAAACAAATGATGCGAGGCTTTTCCATGCTCAAGCTAATTCGTCACGGAGTGATCGCGATCCTGGCCCTGTTGCCCCTGGTCTCCCAGGCAGCGCCCTCGGCCTACGACGTGATCCAGCAGACCACCAACACCTTGCTGTCCGATCTCCAGGCCAATCGCGACAAGTATCGCAGCAACCCGGAGGCCTTCTACGAATCGCTGAACAGCATTCTCGGGCCGGTGGTGGATGCCGAGGGCATCTCGCGCAGCATCATGACCGTGCGTTACAGCCGTAGCGCCACCCCCGAGCAGATGGCCCGCTTCCAGGAAAACTTCAAACGTAGCCTGATGCAGTTCTATGGCAATGCCCTGCTGGAATACAACAACCAGGGTATTCGCGTCCTGCCCGAAGGTCCGTCCGACGGTCCTGATCGCACCAGCGTGGGCATGGAGGTCAGGGGCAACAATGGAGCCGTCTACCCGGTGCAATACACCATGGTCAAGCAGGGTGACGACTGGAAGGTCCGCAATGTCATCATCAATGGCCTGAACCTCGGCAAGCTGTTCCGCGATCAGTTCGCCCAGGCGATGCAGGACAACAACGGTGACCTGAACAAGACCATCGACAACTGGGCGGGCACCGTGGCCAAGGCCAAGGATTCTCCCGAGGCCCAGAAGGCCAAGGTCGGCTCGTGAGTCGCGCTGCCATCTCCGGCGAGGGTGCCCGACTGCACTTGTCGGGCGTGCTCGACCACGCCAATGTGCCGACCCTGCGCGAGCAGGGTCGGGCGCTGATCGGCCAAGGTAGCGGTCCGCTGGTGCTGGACTGCGCCGGCGTCGAACGCTCCAACAGCGCCGGCTTGGCGCTGCTGCTGGCCTGGCTGCGCGATGCCCAGGCTGCCGGGCGCTCGCTCACCATCGCGAGCCTGCCCCCCGAGCTGCGGCAGATCGCCGACGTTTCGGATGCCTTGGAGTTGTTGCCCCTGGCAGACCAGGCTCACGCCTAGCGGTCATCGCAGTCGCCGTACCGCCGGTTTTTTTGTATGATCACCGGCTGTACTAGATTGCCGAGGTGCCGCCATGCAGGCCCAAGAAGTCAAAAGTCTCCTGGAGGCGAAACTGGCCGATACCCAGGTGGAAGTGGAAGGCGAGGGCTGCAACTTCCAGCTCTACCTGATCAGCGACGAGCTCCAGGCCCTCAGCCCGGTCAAGCGTCAGCAGCAGGTCTACTCCCATCTCCAGCCGCAGATCGCCGATGGCAGCATCCACGCTGTCACCATGAAATTCTTCACCCGTGCCGCCTGGGCCGAACGCGCCTGATTCGCGGCGCCGAGAACTCGTTATGGATAAACTGATCATTACCGGCGGCAATAGCCTGAACGGTGAAATTCGCATTTCCGGAGCCAAGAACTCCGCCCTGCCGATCCTGGCCGCGACCCTGCTCGCCGATACCCCGGTGACCATCGCCAACCTGCCGCACCTGCACGACATCACCACCATGATCGAGCTGTTCGGTCGCATGGGTGTCCAGCCGGTGATCGGTGAAAAGCTCAACGTCGAGGTCGATGCCTCCAGCATCAAGACCCTCGTCGCGCCCTACGAGCTGGTCAAGACCATGCGTGCCTCCATCCTGGTGCTGGGTCCGATGGTCGCCCGCTTCGGCGAGGCGGAAGTCGCCCTGCCCGGTGGCTGCGCCATCGGCTCGCGCCCGGTCGACCTGCACCTCCGCGGTCTGGAAGCCATGGGTGCCAAGATCACCGTCGAAGGCGGCTACATCAAGGCCAAGGCGCCGGCCGGTGGTCTGCGCGGTGCCCACTACTATTTCGATACCGTCAGCGTGACCGGTACCGAGAACGTGCTGATGGCCGCCACCCTGGCCAAGGGTCGCAGCGTCATCCAGAACGCCGCCCGGGAACCCGAGGTGGTGGATCTGGCCAACTGCCTGATCGCCATGGGTGCCAACATCAAGGGTGCCGGTACCGACACCATCACCGTGGAAGGCGTCGAGCGTCTGGGTGGCGCCACCTACTCGGTGCTGCCCGACCGTATCGAGACCGGTAGCTACCTGGTCGCCGCCGCCGCCACCCGCGGTCGCGTCAAGCTCAAGGACACCGATCCGACCATCCTCGAAGCCGTGCTGGCCAAGCTGGAAGAGGCGGGTGCCCACCTCTCCACCGGCAGCAACTGGATCGAGCTGGACATGAAGGGCAATCGCCCCCGCGCGGTGAACATCCGTACGGCGCCCTATCCGGCGTTCCCCACCGACATGCAGGCCCAGTTCATCTCCATGAACGCCGTCGCCGAAGGCACCGGTACCGTGGTCGAAACCATCTTCGAGAACCGCTTCATGCACGTTCACGAAATGGTGCGCATGGGCGCCAACATCGCCATCGAAGGCAATGCCGCCATCGTCACCGGGGTGCCCAGCCTCAAGGCCGCGCCGGTGATGGCGACCGACCTGCGCGCCTCGGCGAGCCTGGTCATCGCCGCCCTGGTAGCCGAAGGCGATACGCTGATCGATCGCATCTACCACATCGACCGCGGCTACGAATGCATCGAGGAGAAATTCCAGCTGCTCGGCGCCAAGATCCGTCGCACGCCCAAGTAAGGACCTCCGATGCTGACCATCGCCCTGTCCAAGGGCCGTATCCTCGACGACACCCTGCCGCTGCTGGCGGCGGCGGGGATCGCCCCGACCGAGAATCCGGACAAGAGCCGCAAGCTCATCATCCCGACCACCCAGGACGATGTGCGGCTGCTCATCGTCCGCGCCACCGATGTGCCCACCTATGTTGAGCATGGCGCCGCGGACCTGGGCGTGGCCGGCAAGGACGTGCTGATGGAGTATGGCGGCGATGGTCTTTACGAGCCGCTGGACCTGCGCATCGCCCGCTGCAAGCTGATGACCGCGGGCGCCGTGGGCGCTCCGGCGCCGCGTGGACGGCTGCGCGTGGCGACCAAGTTCGTCAATGTCGCCAAGCGCTACTATGCCGAGCAGGGTCGCCAGGTCGACATCATCAAGCTGTACGGCTCCATGGAGCTGGCACCGCTGGTGGGACTGGCCGACAAGATCATCGACGTGGTCGATACCGGTAACACCCTCAAGGCCAATGGCCTCGAGCCCCAGGAGCTGATCGCCCATATCAGCTCGCGCTTGATCGTCAACAAGGCCTCGATGAAGATGCAGCATGGTCGCATCCAGGCGCTCATCGAGACCCTGCGTCATGCCGTCGAGGCGCGCGGCGCCTGAGAACCTGTTCAAAGCCTGCTGCGCGTCGGCCAAACTACGTTGAAAATGGCTTCGGAATGCTCATTTACTACTCGTAAACTCCGCTTCCTCAGCCATTTTCGCCTTGTTTGTCTCTAGCTCGCGAGCCTTTGAACAGGCTCTAAGCCCTGGCCGGTCTGTCGAATTCCGGCCAAGGCTGATTCCACCTCTCCACCTTCGCCTATCCGTGCCATAGCCAAATTGTCGGGCGCCCACACGGAGCCGGCTGTTACTCTCGGGCGCCCCTTTCGCTCATCCTGAAGAGGACCCGCCATGACCGCTCCGCTCGCCATCCGCCGACTCGCCGCCGCCGCTCCGGATTTCGCCGAGCATCTGGATCATCTGCTGAGCTGGGAAGGGGTCTCCGACGCCGACATCAACCAGCGGGTCCTGGCGATCATCGCCGATGTCCGCCACCAGGGCGATGAGGCGTTGCTCGAATTCACCCGCCGCTTCGATGGTGTCGAGGCGACGTCCATGAGCGATCTGATCCTGCCACGTGCGCGGTTGGAAGAAGCCTTGGACCGGATCACCCCTGAACAGCGCACGGCTCTGGAAGCCGCGTCTGCCCGAGTGCGTAGCTACCACGAGAAGCAGCGCCAGGATTCCTGGCAGTACCAGGAAGCCGACGGCACCGTGCTCGGTCAGCAGGTCACCCCGCTGGATCGCGCCGGACTCTATGTGCCCGGCGGCAAGGCCTCCTATCCCTCCTCGGTGCTGATGAATGCCATCCCGGCCAAGGTCGCTGGCGTAAAAGAGGTGGTCATGGTGGTGCCCACGCCCCGTGGCGAGGTCAACGAACTGGTGCTGGCGGCTGCGGCCCTGGCGGGTGTCGACCGTGTCTTCACCATCGGCGGCGCCCAGGCCGTGGCCGCCCTGGCCTATGGCACCGAGAGCGTGCCTCCGGTGGACAAGATCGTCGGCCCCGGCAACATCTATGTCGCCACCGCCAAGCGCCATGTGTTCGGCAAGGTCGGCATCGACATGATCGCCGGCCCGTCCGAGATCCTGGTGGTCTGCGACGGCCAGACCGATCCCGATTGGATCGCCATGGACCTGTTCTCCCAGGCCGAGCACGACGAAGACGCCCAGGCCATCCTGGTCAGTCCGGACGCCGCCTTCCTCGACGCCGTAGCGGCCAGCATTGCCCGCCTGCTGCCGGAGATGGAGCGCGCCGACATCATCCGCGCGTCCCTGGAAGGGCGCGGCGCGCTCATTCAGGTCGCCGACATGGCCCAAGCCATCGAGGTGGCCAACCGCATCGCACCTGAGCACCTAGAGCTCTCCGTCGCCGAGCCCGAGCAGTGGCTGCCGCAGATCCGCCATGCCGGCGCCATCTTCATGGGCCGCTATACCGCCGAGGCCCTGGGCGACTATTGCGCCGGGCCGAACCACGTCCTGCCGACCTCGGGCACGGCGCGTTTCTCCTCGCCCCTGGGCGTGTACGACTTCCAGAAACGCTCGTCGATCATCCACTGCTCGGCCACTGGTGCTTCGGCCCTGGGCCGGGTCGCGTCGGTACTGGCGCGCGGTGAGTCCCTGACCGCCCACGCCCGTAGCGCCGAATACCGCATTCAAGAGGAGCAGTAGGCATGAGCGAACTTTGGAGTCCCTTCGTCAAGAACCTGGTGCCCTATGTGCCGGGCGAGCAGCCCAAGCTGACCAACCTGGTCAAGCTCAACACCAACGAGAATCCCTACGGTCCGTCGCCGCGGGCGCTCGACGCCATTCGCGCCGCGGCGACGGATGACCTGCGTCTCTATCCCGATCCCAATGGCCAGGCGCTCAAGGATGCGGTAGCCAGCTATTACGGCATCAAGAGCGACCAGGTCTTCGTCGGCAACGGCTCGGACGAGGTGCTGGCGCACATCTTCCTGGGCCTGTTCGGCCACGGTCGGCCGATCCTTTTTCCCGACATCAGCTACAGCTTCTATCCGGTCTACTGCGGCCTCTATGGCATCGCCTTCGAGACCCCGGTGCTGGACGAAGACTTCCAGATCGTGCCGGAGGACTACCTGCGGCCCAACGGCGGCATCATCTTCCCCAACCCCAATGCGCCCACTGGCAGCGCCCTGGCGCTGGACGCCATCGAGCGTATCGTCGCCGGTAATCCGACCTCGGTAGTGGTGGTGGACGAAGCCTACGTCGACTTCGGCGCGCACTCGGCCGTCGCCCTGATCGAGCGTCATCCCAACCTGGTGGTGACCCAGACGCTGTCCAAGTCGCGCTCCCTGGCCGGGCTGCGTGTCGGTCTGGCCATGGGTCAGGCGCCGCTGATGGAGGCGCTGGAGCGCGTCAAGAACAGCTTCAACTCCTATCCGCTGGATCGCCTGGCCCTGGCCGGCGCAGTCGCGGCCTTCGAGGATCGCGCCTATTTCGACGAGACCTGTCGGCAGGTGATCGACAGCCGCGAATGGCTGGTGACCCAGTTGCTGGAGCGCGGCTTCG
The DNA here is from genome assembly GCF_006384975.1 of Pseudomonas oryzihabitans. NCBI lineage: Bacteria > Pseudomonadati > Pseudomonadota > Gammaproteobacteria > Pseudomonadales > Pseudomonadaceae > Pseudomonas > Pseudomonas oryzihabitans. Next base: position 2,174,610 of record NZ_CP021645.1, on the reverse strand, counting down.
AGGTGCTGCCCTCGGCTGCCAACTTCATCTTCGCCCGCCATGTGCAGAAGGGCGGGGCTGTCCTGGCCGCGGGCTTGCGCGAGCACGGCGTCATCGTCCGTCACTTCAGCCGCCCCGAGCGCATCGCCGACTTCCTGCGCATCACCATCGGCACGCCGGCGCAGAACCAGGCGTTGATCAGGGCTCTTGATACGCTCTGAGAGCCGTTTCCCTTGCTAGCGCGCCTTCTCCATGAGCGGGCGCAGGCCGACGGTGGCCTTGAGCTGAATGGTCTTGTTCTGCCGTTGTACCTCGATGGCGATGCTGTCGCCCGGCTGTTTGCGGGCGATCTGATTCATCGCCAGGCGGCCATCCTTGACCGGTTGGCCCGCCAGCTTCACCAGCACATCGCCTGAGCGCAAGCCGGCCTTGTAGGCGGGGCCATCAGGATCGATGTCCGTCACCACGATGCCCTGGTCGACCTTGAGGCCGTAGGTCTTGACCAGTTCCGGGGTGATCACCTCCACCGCCACGCCCAGCCAGCCCCGAATGACCTGGCCATGCTGGATGATCGACTTCATCACCTCCATCGCCAGCTTGATCGGAATGGCGAAGCCGATGCCCTGGGAGCCTCCGGAGAGAATGGCGGTATTGATGCCTATCAGGTTGCCGTTGGCATCCACCAGGGCGCCGCCCGAGTTACCCAGGTTGATCGCCGCATCCGTCTGGATGAAGTCCTCGTAGGTGTTGAGGCCGAGCTGATTGCGCCCGGTGGCGCTGATGATGCCCATGGTCACCGTCTGGCCGACGCCGAAGGGATTGCCGATGGCGAGCACCACGTCGCCGATGCGGATGGCACTGGAATCGCCTACCGAGATCGCCGGCAGATTCGGCAGATCGATCTTGAGCACGGCAAGATCGGTGGCGGGATCGCTGCCGATCAGCTTGGCCAGGGTCTGGCGACCGTCGGCCAGCGCCACGACGATGGACTCGGCGTCGAGGGTCACGTGGTTGTTGGTCAGCAGATAGCCGTCATGGCTCATCAGTACCGCCGAACCCAGACTGAGCTCTTCCGCTGGTTTGCTAGTGCCCTTGCGATCGGCCGGGCCATCACCGGTCTTGGCTGGCTTGACCGCCTTGGTCGAGCGCAGCGAGGCCACCGCTGGCGCGGCACGACTCGCCGCATCGGCGTAGGACACCGGGCCCTGCTGGCGCGAGCTGGACGACACCTGGGAGGACTCGAAGGTCGGCTGGGTGGGCAGGCCCAGCCATTGCGGATAGCGTTGGATGATCAAGGCCGCAACGAGCACACCACACACCACGGGCCAGCCGAGATAACGCAAAGCCTTGTACATCGGTTACATCCTTGAATTTGTTCGCCCGCGGCGCGGCGGATAAGCTGGCGGGCATTATAAGGAGCGGCGCGGCCGGGGAACACGGCTGGCGCTGCCGATGAGGAGGAGCTCCATGTCCCTTGATGAATTGGTAATGACTGCCGACCGCTACCTGGAAAGCGCCCGTATCCAGGACTACTGCCCGAATGGGCTGCAGATCCAGGGGCGGGCACAGGTCCGGTTGCTGGTCAGTGGCGTCACCGCCTCCCAGCAATTATTGGATGCGGCGGTCGCCGCCGGGGCCGATGCCATCCTGGTGCATCATGGCTATTTCTGGAAGAACGAAGATCCCCGCCTGGTGGGGATGAAGCAACGGCGAATCAAGACGTTGTTGAGCCACGACATCAGCCTGCTGGCCTATCATTTGCCGCTGGATGTCCATGCCGAGGTGGGCAACAACATCCAACTGGGCCGGCGCCTGGGCCTGCAAGACATCGCGCCACTGCCGGGCGATGCCAAGAGCCTGATCTGGCAGGGCGAGCTGGCGCAGCCGTTGTCGGCGCAAGCCTTCGGACTGCAGGTGGCGGAGCGGCTGCAGCGCGCGCCGCTGGTCGTCGATGGTGGGCGGCCGATCCGGCGGCTGGCCTGGTGTACCGGAGGCGCCCAGGGTTATATCGACCAGGCCATCGCCGCCGGGGTGGATGCCTATCTGACCGGTGAGGTATCCGAGCAAACGGTGCACAGCGCTCGCGAGAATGGCGTGAGCTTCTTCGCCGCCGGTCACCATGCCACCGAGCGCTATGGCGTACAGGCGCTGGGCGACTATCTGGCAGCGCAACTGGGCATCGAGCATCGCTTCATCGATTGCGACAATCCCGCCTGAACGTAATAAGCATAGAACTTCTGGTTCTAGATCGGCTGGCGGGCCATAACTCATGCCTATGGTAAGGTTGAGTTTCGTCCACGGCCCGCTCCGTCCGGGGCGTCCAGTCGCCTGGATGCTGCCACGGACATCTCCTAGGCCACCCTCTGCAATCGTGAGTAGCCATGCTCGACAAACAGACGCACCTCAAACAACTTGAGGCGGAAAGCATCCACATCATCCGTGAAGTGGCCGCCGAGTTCGATAATCCGGTCATGCTGTATTCCATCGGCAAGGATTCGGCCGTGATGCTGCACCTGGCCCGCAAGGCCTTCTTTCCCGGCAAGCTGCCGTTCCCGGTACTCCACGTGGACACCGGTTGGAAATTCCAGGCCATGTACGAATTCCGCGACCGCATGGTGCAGGACATGGGCCTGGACCTGCTGGTGCACAAGAATCCGGAAGGGGTCGCCCAGGGCATCAACCCCTTCACCCATGGCAGCGCCAAGCACACCGACATCATGAAGACCCAGGGCCTCAAGCAGGCGCTGGACAAGTACGGCTTCGACGCGGCCTTCGGCGGCGCCCGCCGCGACGAAGAGAAGTCCCGTGCCAAGGAGCGCGTCTACTCCTTCCGCGACAGCAAGCACCGCTGGGACCCGAAGAACCAGCGTCCCGAGCTGTGGAACATCTATAACGGCAAGACCAACAAGGGCGAGTCGATCCGGGTGTTCCCGCTGTCCAACTGGACCGAGCTGGACATCTGGCAGTACATCTACCTCGAAGGTATCCCGATCGTGCCGCTGTACTTCGCCGCCGAGCGCGAAGTGATCGAGAAGAACGGCACCCTGCTCATGATCGACGACGACCGCATCCTCGAGCACCTCTCGCCCGAGGAGAAGGCGCGCATCCACAAGCGCCAGGTGCGCTTCCGTACCCTTGGCTGCTACCCCCTGACCGGCGCGGTGGAGTCCCAGGCGACCACGCTGACGGACATCATCCAGGAGATGCTGCTCACCCGCACCTCCGAACGCCAGGGCCGGGTCATCGACCACGATGGCGCCGGATCCATGGAAGAGAAGAAACGTCAGGGGTATTTCTAAGATGTCGCACCAATCCGAGCTGATCGGCCAGGACATCCTGGCCTACCTCGCGCAGCACGAACGCAAGGAGCTGCTGCGCTTCCTCACCTGCGGCAACGTCGACGACGGCAAGAGCACCCTGATCGGGCGCCTGCTGCACGACTCCAAGATGATCTACGAGGATCACCTGGAAGCCATCACCCGCGATTCCAAGAAGGTGGGCACCACCGGCGAGGAGGTCGACCTGGCGTTGCTGGTGGACGGCCTGCAGGCCGAGCGCGAGCAGGGCATCACCATCGACGTGGCCTACCGCTACTTCTCCACCGCCAAGCGCAAGTTCATCATAGCCGATACCCCCGGCCATGAGCAGTACACCCGCAACATGGCCACCGGGGCGTCCACCTGCGACCTGGCGATCATCCTGGTGGATGCCCGCTATGGCATCCAGACCCAGACCCGTCGGCACAGCTACATCGCCTCGCTGCTGGGCATCAAGCACATCGTGGTCGCCATCAACAAGATGGACCTGCTGGGTTTCGACGAAGCCGTGTTCGAGCGCATCAAGGATGACTACCTGGCCTTCGCCCAGCGCATCGACCTGAGCGCCAAGGACATCCATTTCGTGCCCATGTCGGCGCTCAAGGGCGACAACGTGGTGAATCGCAGCGAGCAGACGCCCTGGTACAGTGGCAAGCCGCTGATGGAAATCCTCGAGACCGTGGAAATCGCCGCGGATCGCAACCTGGACGACCTGCGCTTCCCGGTGCAGTACGTCAACCGGCCCAACCTCAATTTCCGCGGCTTCGCCGGGACCCTGGCCTCGGGCGTGGTGACCAAGGGCGATGCCGTGGTGGTCCTGCCGTCGGGCAAGGGCAGCCGGGTCAAGTCCATCGTCACCTACGACGGCGAGCTGGAGCAGGCCGGTCCCGGCCAGGCGGTGACCCTGACCCTGGAAGACGAGATCGACATCTCCCGTGGCGACGTGCTGGTGCATGCCGACAACCGTCCCCAGGTGACCGACAGCTTCGAAGCCATGCTGGTGTGGATGGCCGAGGAGCCCATGCGGCCGGGCAAGAAATACGACATCAAGCGCGCCACCAGCTACGTGCCCGGCTCGCTGCCGAGCATCGTCCATACGGTGGACGTCAACACCTTGGAGCGCGGTGCGGCCAGCGAACTCAAGCTCAACGAGATCGCCCGGGTCAAGGTGGCCCTGGATGCCTCCATCGCCCTGGATGGCTACGGCGTCAACCGCACCACCGGCGCCTTCATCGTCATCGACCGCCTGACCAATGGCACCGTGGGCGCCGGCATGATCATCGCCGAGCCGGTGGGTAACGGCGGTCATGGCCATGGCGCGCACCAGTTGCATGTAAGTACCAGCGAGCGGGCCGCCCGTTTCGGTCAGCAGCCCAGCACGGTGCTCTTCACCGGCCTGTCCGGTGCCGGCAAGACCACCCTGGCCTATGCCCTGGAGCGGCGCCTGTTCGACGCCGGTCGCGCGGTCTTCGTGCTGGATGGCCAGAATCTGCGGCACGACCTGAACAAGGGATTGCCGCAGGATCGCGCCGGTCGCCGCGAGAACTGGCTGCGGGCCGCCCAGGTCGCCCGTCAGTTCAACGAAGCGGGTCTGATCGCTCTCGCGGCCTTCGTCGCGCCGGATGCCGAGGGTCGTGCCCAGGCCCAGGCGTTGATCGGTGCCGAGCGCCTCTTGACGGTCCACGTCAAGGCATCGCCCAAGGCTTGTGCCGAGCGGGATCCGCAAGGTCTCTATGCTGCCGGTGGCGATAATATTCCGGGCATCTCCTTTGCCTATGATGAGCCTGAAGACGCCGACCTGGTGTTGGATACCGAGCAGTTGTCGGTAGAGGAGGGCGTCCAGCAGATCCTCGACGCTCTGCGCCAGCGCCAAGTGATCTAAGGCACCCGTAACAAAAAACCCGCCGAAAGGCGGGTTTTTTGTTGGGCCCTACCAGCGCGGTGGCGGGCCGTAGTAGTAGCCACCGGGTGGCGGCGGCGGGCCGTAATACACGGGGCGGGGCTCCACCACGCGATACTCGTAGACTGGCGCGGGCTCGTAATAGACCACACGCGGCGGAGGCGGCGGTGGAGGGCCTTGCACATAGACCGGTTCCCGGGCATAGGAGTTGGAGATGATGGCTCCGCCGACCACGGCACCCACCACCGCACCGAAAAAGGCCGGACCGGGACCGCGACCGTGGGCGGACGCCTGGCCAGCAATGGCGAGGCAACCGGCAAGCACCACAACCTGAGTGATGCGACGTAGCATGATGATTCTCCTGCGGCCCGGGGTTATGAAACCGGGCCTCTCTATCAGACCGCAACGGTGCTGAGTCGCCTAGATACCCTGGGGTAAAGTTTGGGTAAAACCAAATCCGGCGACATCAGTCCCAACAACTCGAGGTCGACGTGTCCCCGGGCCCTTGGGGCGCATCTCCTCCTGTATTAGGCACCGCTCGAGGTGCCCTGACTGCGAGACCGTCGTGCAGATTCTCTATACCGCTCTGATCCTGTTGCTGGTGGTGGGTGCCACCCGTCTCAGTGCCCATCTCATCCCCATCCCGCTGCCGCTGATCCAGGTGGTGGTCGGCGCCTTGCTCGCGTGGCCCACCCTGGGCCTGCATGTCGCCCTGGACCCCGAACTGTTCCTGCTGCTCTTCATCCCGGCGCTGTTGTTCTCCGATGGCTGGCGCATGCCCAAGCGCGAATTCTGGCGGCTACGGCGACCCATCTTCGTCTTGGCCTTCGGCTTGGTATTCCTCACAGTGCTGGGGGCAGGCTGGTTCCTGCACTGGATGCTCAAGCTGCCCTGGGCGGTGGCATTCGCCCTGGCCGCCGTGCTGTCGCCCACCGATGCCGTGGCCGTCTCCAGCATCGTCCGGGGCCGCCTGCCCAGCTCGCTGCTGCACGTGATTCAGGGGGAGGCGCTGCTCAACGATGCATCCGGCCTGGTGACCTTCAAGTTCGCCGTGGCGGCGGTCTTGACCGGGGTGTTCTCGCTGAGCCAGGCCAGCCTGAACTTCGTCTTCGTGGCTGTCGGTGGAGCCTTGGTAGGCGCCGTGCTGAGCTGGCTGGTCGGCCGGGCGCGCGCCTGGATGGTGATCAGTCGCGGCTGGAGCGATGCCGCGCCCCATGTGGTCTTCATGCTGCTGCTGCCGTTCGCCGCCTACGTGCTGGCCGAGCGCCTGGGCGTCTCGGGCATCCTGTCGGCGGTCGCCGCCGGGATGATGCAGAGTCGGATCGACATGCTGCCCCGGCAAACCGCTACCCGTTTGCTCAATCACAGTGTCTGGGGGCTGGTGGAGTTCGCCTTCAACGGCCTGGTCTTCGTCATTCTGGGATTGCAGTTGCCCGACATCCTGGCGGCGGCCCTGCCGGCCTCCCAGCCGCTCTGGCCGGCAGCCGGTTGGCTCGCGCTCTATGTGGTGGGCTCCTATCTGGTGATCATGGCCATTCGCTTCGCCGTCATCCTGGGTTACTGGCACCTCACCCGGCCCAGCGAAGGCCCCATGACCATCGCGGGAGATCCACGCTGTATCGCCGCCATCGCCTCTCTCAGCGGGGTGCGCGGGGCGGTGACCCTCGCCGGTGTGTTGTCCTTGCCACTGGTGCTGTCGAACGGGACGCCCTTTCCGCTGCGTGATGTCCTGGTGTTCATCGCGGCCGGTGTCATCCTGCTTTCCCTGGTGGTCGCGAGCATTGGCATTCCGCTGTTGCTGGCGCGTCTACCGGAGCAATCCAACGATCTCCTGGAGCGCGAGCGCTGCGAGGTGCGTATCAATGCCGCCCGGGCGGCCATCAGTGCGTTGGAGGGAGTGGAGTCGGGCGAGACGGAAGAGCCGGCGCGAGCGGCCCTGCAGGCCGAGATCAAGGCTGGCATCATCGCGGAATTCCGCGATGAGCTGAGTTCAGCCGATGACAGCGAGGATGCCAGAGCCTTGGCGCGGCTGAGAGCCAATCTGGATGGTGAGCTACGCCTGCTCGCCATCCGTGCCCAGCGCCGCGAACTCTATCGGCTGCGTATCGCTGGCGTGATCGACGACCTGGTGGTCACTGAATTCCTGCGCGAACTGGACATCCAGGAGACCGCGCTGATGCGCGATCAAGGCAATCGTTAGCGGCTGCAGAAGCGGCGGATACGCTCCGCTGCTTCCACGCACTCGGCCAGCGGGGCGACCAGCGCCATGCGCACCCGTCCGGCGCCCGGATTGATGCCGCCCACTTCACGGGACAGATAGGAGCCTGGTACCACGGTGACGTGTTCCGCGGCGAAGAGTTCGCGCGCGAAGCTTTCGTCATCGCCCGGTGTCTTCGCCCAGAGGTAGAAACCGCCGTCAGGTAGCGACACGTCCAGGCTGCCCTGGAGGACATCCAGGACGGCGGCGAATTTCTGCCGATAGAGTTCGCGGTTCTCGCGCACGTGGGCTTCGTCACGCCAGGCGATGGCACTAGCCTTCTGTACCTGCACCGGCATGGCACAGCCATGGTAGGTGCGATAGAGCAGGAAGCGCTTGAGGATGGCGGCATCACCAGCGACGAAGCCCGATCTCATGCCTGGCAGATTGGAGCGCTTGGACAGGCTGTGGAAGACCACGCAGCGGGCGAAGTCGCTGCGGCCCAGTTCCGCACAGGCGGTGAGCAGGCCGGGTGGCGGATTGTCTTCGTCGAAGTAGAGTTCGCTGTAGCACTCATCGGCGGCGATCACGAAGTCATGGCGATCGGCGAGTTCGATGAGCTTCTTCTGCGTCTCCAGGGGCAGCAGAGCCCCCGTAGGATTGCCGGGCGAGCAGAGGAACAGTAGCTGACAACGTTCCCAGACCTCGGTCGGAACGCTGTCGAAGTCCGGATTAAAACCCTGCTCCGCCAGGCAGGGCAGATAGTGGGGCTCGGCGCCGGCCAGCAGGGCGGCACCCTCGTAGATCTGGTAGAAGGGATTGGGGCTCAGCACCAGGCCGGCCTTGGCGCGATCCACCACCGCCTGGGTGAAGGAGAACAGGGCCTCGCGGGTACCGGTCACGGGCAGCACGTGGCGCGCCGGATCCAGCCAGCCCGCGGGCACGGCGAAGCGCCGGCTGGCCCAATCGGCGATGGCTTCGCGCAGGTCGGCGATACCCAGGGTGGTCGGGTAAACCGCCAGTTGATCCAGGTTGGCCGTCAGCGCCTCGGCGACGAAGGCGGGCGCCGGATGCTTGGGCTCGCCGATCGATAGCGGAATCGCCTTTATCGCCGCCGGTGGAGTGACGCCAGCGAGCAGGGCGCGGAGCTTCTCGAACGGATAGGGATGCAACAGGTCGAGGGTGGGATTCATCGTCGGGTGGTCCTTCGTTCGAGGCGCTAGATACTGATGCGGGTGAGCGGCGTCTGGCTCTCTGCTTCGCCCAGTTGCTTGATCAGGGCTTGCTGCAGGGCGGTGCAGAGTTGCGGGTCAGACAGGGGGCGTCCTTGCGCGTCGGTGACATAGAAGACGTCTTCCACGCGCTCGCCGAGGGTGGCGATCTTGGCGTTGAGCACGGACAGGTCGAAGTCGAGGAAGATGCGTCCCACCCGGGCCAGCAGGCCGGGGCGATCCGGGGCGATCAACTCGATCAGGCTCGCGGACCGCGCGGTCTCAGTATAGATGTTCACCTGGGGTGCGAAGCCGAAATGCTTGAGCTGACGGGTGACGCGCCGGTTGATGATGCTCGGGTACTCTTCCGGATGCTTAAGGGCTTCGGTCAGGCCGGCGCGGATCTGCGCGACTCGCGCCGGGTTGTTGCCGATCGAGCCGCCGTCGGCATCCAGCACTATGTAGGTGTCGAGGGTGAACTGGCTGGTCGAGGTGATGATGCGTGCGTCCTGAATGTTCAGGTTGAGCTGGTCCATCACCGCCACGGTCACCGCGAAGAAGTCGTGCTGGTCCGCGGCATAGATGAAGATCTGCGTCCCGCCTTCGGAGTCGCGTTGAGTCGTCTCGCGGATCAGCACCAGCGGTTCGGCGACATCTTCATGGCCGAGGATGGCCTCGGTGTGCCAGGCAACGTCCAGGGCCGTGTGGCGCAGGAAATAGTGGTCACCCAGCTGCGACCACAGCTGTTCGGCGGCGTCCGCGTCGATCCCGCGACGTATCAGGGTATCCAATGCCGACTGCTGGGTACTGCGGATCTGCTCTTCGCGGTTGACCGGGTTCTCCAGGCCGCGGCGCAGGGCCCGCTTGGTTTCGGTGTACAGCTGCCGGAGCAGCGTCGCGCGCCAGGAATTCCACAGCGAGGGATTGGTCGCGGTGATGTCGGCGACGGTGAGTACGTACAGATAGTCAAGGTGCGTGTGGTCGCCGACCGTCAGGGCGAAGTCGTGGATCACCTGCGGATCGGACAGGTCCTTGCGCTGGGCGGTGGTCGACATCACCAGGTGATTGCGCACCAGCCAGCTGACCAGGCGCGTGTCCCATTCGGGTAGCTGATGGCGACGACCGAAGGCTTCCACGTCCTCGGCCCCGAGCTCCGAGTGATCGCCGCCACGGCCCTTGGCAATATCGTGGTAGAGCCCGGCGATGTAGATCAACTCCGGCTTCGGCAGCTTGTGGATCACCCGGGTCGCCAGCGGATACTTCTCGGCGAGCACGTCGTAGCTCATCTTGCGCAGGTGCTTGATGAGATTGAGGGTGTGGGCATCGACCGTGTAGATGTGGAAGAGATCGTGCTGCATCTGGCCGACGATCTGGCCGAATTCGGGTAGATAGAGCCCCAGCAATCCGTAACGATTCATCCGCCGCAGGTTGCGATGGATGCCGGATTCGCTCTTCAACAGCTCGATGAACAGGCTGGTGTTGCGGATGTCCTGGCGGAAGGTGTCGTCGATCAGGTGGCGGCTGTCGCGCAGCAGGCGAATGGTGCCGGCGCTGGGGCCCTTGATCTCGGGATTCTGCGCCAGCAGGACGAATAGCTCCATCAGGGCGAAGGGGGTGCGCAGGAAGACTTGGGGATGCACCACCTCAAGGTAGCCATGGCGTACCTGGAATCTGTTGTTGAGCGGGCTGGCGGCACCAGGCGCCTGGTCGTCGCGCAGGTTCACTTCCTCGAAGTGCTGCATCACCACGTCACTCAGCTGGGAGACGTCCATCACCACGCGGTAGTACTTCTGCATGAAGCGCTCCACCGCCAGCTTGGCATCGTTGTCCTCGTAGCCGAGCAGGTTGGCGATGCGTCGCTGGTGGTCGAACAGCAGGCGATCCTCCGGGCGGCCAGCCAGCATGTGCAGCGCGTAGCGGACCTTCCACAGATATTCCTGGGCCGAGATCAGCAGACTGCATTCGCTCTCGGTGAGAAAGCCCTGGCCAACCAGGGCTTGCAGATTCAGGGTGCCGAACTGGCGCCGGGCGATCCACAGCAGGGTCTGGATGTCCCGCAGGCCACCCGGCGAGCCCTTGACGTTGGGCTCGAGGTTGTATTCGGTATCGTTGTACTTGGCGTGCCGCGTGCTTTGCTCGGCGCGCTTGGCCAGATAGAAGTCGCGTCCGGGCCACAGGTGTTCGACGCTGGTCGCTTGCAGCATCGCCTGGCGCAGCGACTCGGGGCCGGCCAACGTCCGGCTCTCCATCAGGTTGGTGATCACCGTCAGGTCGGCGAGAGCCTCGGTGGTGCATTCGCGCAGGGATCTCACGCTCTGCCCGACCGCCAGGCCCACATCCCACAGCAGCGTCAGAAAACCTTCGATGGGCTCGCGGAAACGCTCCTGTTCCTCTTCGGCCAGCAGGATCAGCAGATCGATGTCGGAATGTGGATGCAGCTCGCCACGACCGTAGCCGCCTACCGCCAGCAGGGCGATGCCGCCATCCGGCCAATCGAATCGATTCCAGGCCGCGACCAGCATCTGATCGACGAACCAGGCGCGGTCTTCTACCAGTCGCCGTACGCTACGCCCTGCCAGGAAGCGGGCATCGAGCGTCGCGTTCGCGGCGCGGATGAATTTCTTGAAAGCCGCGATGGGGCTGGCTTTCAGCGAGAGTTCAGCTTGGAACTGGCCGGCGTCGAACAACTCCGAATCGACCTGGGGCATGGTGCGCTCACCTCACGCAGGAACGCGGGGAAAGGTTTCATCCTTTCGCAGAGTCAGGATCTCGTAACCCTGGTCGGTGACCAGTACCGTGTGTTCCCACTGGGCGGACAGCTTGCGGTCCTTGGTGATGGCGGTCCAGCCATCGCCCAACAGGCGGGTCTCGTAGCGGCCCTGGTTGATCATTGGCTCGATGGTGAAGATCATGCCGGCCTGCAGCTCAAGCCCAGTGCCGGCGCGACCGTAGTGCACCACCTGCGGTTCTTCATGGAAGCCCTTGCCGATACCGTGGCCGCAATACTCGCGAACCACCGAGAAGCCATTCTTCTCGGCATGCTTCTGGATGATCTCGCCGATGTCGCCGAGGCGCGCGCCCGGGCGGACCAGGGAGATACCTTTATAGAGACACTCCTGGGTGACTTGGCACAGGCGATCGGCCCATTCGGGGACGTCGCCCACCAGGTACATCTTGCTGGTATCGCCGTGGTAGCCGTCTTTGATCACAGTGATATCCACGTTCATGATGTCGCCGCTCTTGAGCGGCTTGTCATTGGGGATACCGTGGCAAACTACGTGGTTCAGCGAAGTGCAGATGGATTTCGGATAGCCCTTGTAGTTCAGCGGGGCGGGGATGGCCTGCTGCACATTGACGATGTAGTCATGGGCCAGGCGATCCAGTTCCTCGGTGGTGATGCCGGGGCGGACGTGCTCGTCCAGCATTTCGAGCACCTCGGCGGCCAATTGGCCGGCGATGCGCATCTTGGCGATGTCTTCAGGGGTCTTCAGGATGACGGTCATCGGAAATCTCTAGGTATCACGTCGGGCGTTGGCGTTCGATCCGCTATTCTAACAGAGCCGGCGTCCGCACTGGGACTGCCGGCGGCGTCCGGCCTTTCCCCCTCTTCGGCAATAGCTGCTGGTGATATCCGGCAAGGCGTGATATAAAGTCGCGCGCTTTTTCGAGGCTCTGCCCTTTTAGCGCTCCTAACCCCACACACGCATCGACACGATGACCTGGGTGCTTCCGCAAGGAGGTTGGTCATTGGGATGCGTGGAGGCCCAACCCGACTACGAGGAACATCTAATGTCTCAAGTCTCCATGCGTGACATGCTGAAAGCCGGCGTGCATTTCGGCCACCAAACCCGTTACTGGAACCCGAAGATGGGCAAGTACATCTTCGGCGCGCGTAACAAGATCCACATCATCAACCTCGAAAAGACCCTGCCGATGTTCAACGAGGCCCTGACCTTCGTTGAGCGCCTGGCTTCCGGCAAGAACAAGATCCTGTTCGTCGGCACCAAGCGTTCCGCCGGCAAGATCGTTCGTGAAGAAGCCGCTCGTTGCGGTCAGCCCTTCGTCGACCACCGCTGGTTGGGCGGCATGCTGACCAACTACAAGACCATCCGTGCCTCGATCAAGCGTCTGCGCGATCTGGAAGTCCAGTCCCAGGACGGTACTTTCGACAAGCTGACCAAGAAAGAAGCCCTGATGCGCACCCGCGATCTCGAGAAGCTCGAGCGCAGCCTGGGTGGTATCAAGGACATGGGCGGTCTGCCGGACGCGCTGTTCGTCGTCGACGTTGACCACGAGCGCATCGCCATCACCGAAGCCAACAAGCTGGGCATCCCGGTCATCGGCGTGGTCGATACCAACAGCAGCCCGGAAGGCGTGGACTACGTCATCCCCGGTAACGACGACGCCTTCCGCGCCGTCCAGCTGTACCTGAGCAGCGTTGCTGACGCTGTTCTGCGTGGCGGCAGCAATGCCGGCGCCGGTGAGCAATTCGTCGAAGAAGCCGCTGCCGAAGCCGTCGAGGGCTAAGCGAAGCGACCCCTGGGGTCGAGTGGTTCGACGCGCGAGAAGGGGGCCTAGCCCCCTTTTTGCCTACTAGCGTTTCATTGGCTCCGCCATCCGTGCGGAGTGACCTCGAAACCGATTCAAGAGGATTTCAAACATGGCAGAAATCACTGCAGCCCTGGTCAAAGAACTGCGCGAGCGTACCGGCCAAGGCATGATGGATTGCAAGAAGGCGCTGGCCGCTGCCGGCGGCGACATCGAGAAGGCCATCGACGACATGCGTGCCGCTGGCGCTATCAAGGCCGCCAAGAAAGCCGGTAACGTGGCTGCCGAAGGCTCCATCGCGGTCAAGGTCGCCGACGATCACAAGGCTGCCGTCATCATCGAAGTCAACTCCCAGACCGACTTCCTGGCTCTGCAGGACGACTTCAAAGGCTTCGTTTCCGCCAGCCTGGACAAGGCCTTCGCCGAGAAGATGAGCGACGCCGCTCCGCTGATCGCCGCTCAGGAAGGTGCTCGTGAAGCCCTGGTCGCCAAGTGCGGCGAGAACGTCAACATCCGCCGTCTGACCCGTGTCGAAGGCGATGTGGTTGGCGCCTACCTCCACGGCCACCGCATTGGTGTGGTCGTCACCCTGCAGGGTGGCACCGCCGAACTGGCCAAGGAAATCGCCATGCACGTCGCGGCGAGCAATCCCCAGTTCCTGAACCCCTCCCAGGTTTCCGAAGAAGCCATCGCCAAGGAAAAAGAAATCTTCCTGGCGCTGAACGCCGACAAGATCGCCGGCAAGCCGGAAAACATCGTGGAGAACATGGTCAAGGGCCGTATCAACAAGTTCCTGGCCGAAGCCAGCCTGGTTGAGCAGCCTTTCATCAAGGACCCGGAAGTCAAGGTCGGCGAACTGGCCAAGAAAGCCGGTGCCGAGATCGTCTCCTTCGTACGTTACGAAGTGGGTGAAGGCATCGAGAAGGCCGAAGTCGACTTCGCTGCCGAAGTGGCTGCCCAGCTGGCGGCCAGCAAGCAGTAAGATCGGCATCCGCTGATGACCAGGAGGCCGCCCGCTTCGAGCGCGCGGCCTCTTTGTCAAATTGGAAGGCAGGTCTACTTTCTCGCCTCCCAACGAGTTTTTTGCTGATTCGAGTGAACGCAACTGCAGTTGCGCTTTCCTATCGCTGGATCAAAATCCCCCGCATATGTTCATCGCCACAGGAGAGAGTGAATGGCACAGCAGATGAGTGGTCGCCAACCCCGTTACAAGCGTATTCTGCTGAAGCTCAGTGGCGAAGCCCTGATGGGCAGCGAAGACTTCGGGATCGACCCCAAGGTGCTGGACCGCATGTCGCTCGAGATCGGGCAGCTGGTGGGTATCGGCGTCCAGGTCGGTCTGGTAATCGGTGGTGGCAATCTGTTCCGCGGTGCGGCACTGTCCGCGGCGGGCATGGACCGGGTGACCGGTGACCACATGGGCATGCTGGCCACGGTGATGAACGCTCTGGCCATGCGTGATGCACTGGAGCGTTCCAACATCCCCGCGACGGTGATGTCCGCGATCTCCATGGTCGGCGTAACCGACCAGTACGACCGCCGCAAGGCCCTGCGCCAATTGAAGGGCGGCGAAGTGGTCATTTTCTCCGCTGGTACGGGTAATCCGTTCTTCACCACCGACTCCGCCGCCTGCCTGCGGGCGATCGAAGTGGAAGCCGATCTGGTGCTCAAGGCCACCAAGGTGGATGGTGTATACACGGCCGATCCCTTCAAGGATCCCAATGCCGAAAAATTCGAGCGTCTGACCTACGACGAAGTGCTCGACCGCAAACTGGGTGTCATGGACCTCACGGCCATTTGTCTCTGCCGTGACCACAGCATGCCGTTGCGGGTATTCAACATGAACAAGCCCGGCGCCCTGCTCAATATCGTGGTGGGCGGTGGTGAGGGCACCCTGATCGAGGAGGGAGCAGCATGATCAACGAGATCAAGAAGGATGCGCAGACGCGCATGACCAAGACCCTGGAAGCCCTGGGCCACGCCTTTGCCAAGATCCGTACCGGACGCGCTCATCCGAGCATTCTGGACAGCGTTATGGTGTCCTACTACGGCAGCGATACACCGCTGCGTCAGGTCGCTAACGTCACCGTTGAGGATTCCCGTACCCTGGCGCTGAGCGTGTTCGACAAGAGCATGATCCAGGCGGTGGAAAAGGCCATCATGACCTCGGACCTGGGGCTGAACCCGGCCACCGCAGGCACCACCATTCGGGTGCCGATGCCGGCGCTGACCGAAGAGACCCGCAAGGGCTTCACCAAGCAGGCACGTGCCGAGGCCGAGCAGGCGCGGGTATCGGTGCGCAACATCCGTCGCGACGCCCTGGCCCAGCTCAAGGATCTCCTCAAGGAAAAGGAAATCAGCGAAGACGAAGATCGTCGCGCTCAGGACGAAGTCCAGAAGCTGACTGACAAGTATGTAGCTGAGGTGGACAAGGCTTTGGAGGCCAAGGAAGCCGACTTGATGGCTGTTTGACAACGGTTGGGACGTAGCATGGGCATGAGCAAGCCAGGCAAGGTGGTGCCACGTCACGTGGCAATCATCATGGATGGGAATAATCGCTGGGCACGTCGCCGGCTGCTGCCGGGTGTTGCTGGCCACAAGGCCGGCGTCGACGCCGTGCGGGCGGTCATCGAGGTCTGCGGCGACGCCGGGGTCGAGGTGCTGACGCTGTTCGCCTTCTCCAGCGAGAATTGGCGCCGTCCGGCCGATGAGGTGGGTGCGCTAATGGAGCTCTTCCTTTCCGCGCTACGGCGGGAAGCCAAGAAGTTGCATCAGAACGGCATTCGTCTGCGCATCATTGGTGATCGCTCGCTATTCCACCCGGAACTGCAAACGGCCATGGCCGAAGTGGAAGCGCTCACGGCCCACCATACTCGGTTCGTCCTGCAGATCGCCGCTAACTACGGTGGTCAGTGGGACATTACCCAGGCTGCCCAGCAACTGGCGCTGCAAGTCCAGCAGGGGACACTGCAGCCGGACGCCATCACGCCGGAACTGCTGCAGAGTCGCCTGGCAACCGGTGATCTGCCATTGCCCGATCTGTGCATCCGCACGGGGGGCGAGCATCGGATCAGCAACTTCCTGCTCTGGCAGATCGCCTATGCCGAGCTGTACTTCTCCGACCTGTTCTGGCCGGACTTCAAGCACGAAGCCATGCAGGCGGCCCTGGCCGACTTCGCCACGCGCCAGCGGCGCTTCGGCAGAACCTGCGAGCAGGTGGAAGCGGAGCTACGCGCCTAATGCTGAAACAGCGAATCATGACGGCGATGGTGCTACTGCCCATCGCCCTGGCGGGTTTTTTCTGGCTGGAAGGCGCGGCCTTCGCGCTGTTCATCGGTGCGGTCGTCGTGCTGGGTGCCTGGGAGTGGGCGCGCCTGGCGGGTCTGGAAGCCCAGGGCCTGCGCTGCGCCTATGCGGCCATCGTCGGCATCGCGCTGCTGGTCTGCTGGCGGCTGCCGGCCGGAGCTCATGGTCTGTTGTTCATCAGCCTGGCCTGGTGGCTGTATGCGACCGTCCTGGTGCTCACCTATCCCGATAGCGCCCGTGCCTGGCAGGCGCCCTGGCGCCGCCTGCTCATAGGCTTGGTCGTGCTGGTGCCGGCCTGGCAGGGGCTGATGTTGCTCAAGGCAGCGCCGGGCGGAAATCTATTGATTCTCGAAGTGATGATGCTGGTCTGGTTGGCCGATATCTTCGCCTATTTTTCCGGCAGGGCTTTCGGCAAGCGCAAGCTGGCGCCGGCAGTAAGCCCGGGCAAGAGCTGGGAAGGCCTCTATGGTGGCCTGGCGGCAGCGCTGATTGCGACCCTGGTGCTAGGGCTGGTACGAGGCTGGGGTCTTGGTGATCTGCTGCAGGCGCTCATCGGTGCCGCCTGCGTGGTGCTCATCTCCGTGGTAGGGGATCTCACCGAAAGCATGTTCAAGCGCCAGGCGGGCGTGAAAGACAGCAGCCAGCTGCTGCCGGGTCACGGTGGCGTTCTGGATCGCATCGATAGTCTCACGGCTGCCGTACCCCTGTTCGCGCTACTGCTCTGGTGGGCGGGTTGGGGTGTGCAGTGAGTGTTCAGCAACTCTGTGTGCTGGGAGCGACGGGTTCCATCGGTGCCAGCACCCTGGACGTCGTGGCGCAACACCCCGAGCGCTACGAGGTCTTCGCCCTTAGCGGGCATCGCCGTCTGAACGAACTGGCTGAACTCTGCCGCCGTTTCCGGCCCGTTTATGTGGCTGTACCGGACGAGGCATCGGCCAAGCAGCTGAGGCTGCTACTCGAAGATGCCAAGTCGGTTCCTGAAGTCCTGATAGGTGAGGGCGGGCTGGAAGCCATAGCTGCCGATCCGCGGGTCGATACCGTGATGGCGGCAATTGTCGGTGCGGCGGGCTTGAAGCCCACCCTGGCAGCGGTAAAGGCTGGCAAGCGGGTACTGCTGGCCAATAAGGAAGCCTTGGTGATGAGCGGCGCCCTGTTCATCGAGGCGGTGCGCGCCAGTGGGGCGACCCTGCTACCGATCGACAGTGAGCACAACGCCATCTTCCAGTGCCTGGCCGATCCGGCGAATCCTGGCCTAGCGCGCAAGGGCGTGCGTCGCATTCTGTTGACCGCTTCGGGTGGGCCGTTTCGACAGACACCTGCTGAGCAGTTGGTCGGGGTAACCCCCGACCAGGCCTGCGCCCATCCCAAGTGGTCGATGGGGCGGAAGATCTCGGTGGACTCCGCGACCCTGATGAACAAGGGGCTCGAGTTGATCGAGGCCTGTTGGTTGTTCGAGGCTACGCCCGAACAGGTCGAGGTGGTGATCCATCCGCAGAGCGTCATCCATTCCCTGGTGGATTATGTGGATGGCTCGGTACTGGCTCAATTGGGCAATCCCGATATGCGTACGCCTATCGCCCATGCCATGGCCTGGCCGGAGCGCATCGATTCCGGTGTGGCGGCGCTGGATCTGTTCGATATCGCCCGGCTCGAATTCGAGCGCCCCGACGAGGAGCGTTTCCCCTGCCTGCGCCTCGCCCGTGAAGCGGCCCAGGCGGGTGGTTGCATGCCGGCGACGCTCAATGCCGCCAATGAGGTGGCCGTCGAGGCCTTCCTCGAGGGTCGGCTGGGATTCACCGAAATTCCGCAACTGATCGAGTCGGTGCTCGCGAGCGCCGAGCCTCGCCCTGCCAAGGACCTCGCCGCGATCTTCGCGGCTGATACCACCGCTCGGCAGCTGGCACGGGAGTGGCTGGCGAGACGCTGAGTACGCGCCTCGACACCCGGCCCGCGAGTCCGCAGAATCTGCACACTGAGGTAGCGGAGACAGTTCATGACCATCCTTTATACGATACTGGGAACCCTGATCGCCTTGGGCGTGCTGGTGACCATCCACGAGTATGGTCATTTTTGGACGGCGCGCCGTTGCGGCGTCAAGGTGCTGCGCTTTTCCGTCGGCTTCGGTAAGCCTCTGGTGCGCTGGCATGACCGGCATGGCACCGAATTCGTCGTCGCGGCGATCCCCCTGGGCGGCTACGTGAAGATGTTGGACGAGCGCGAAGCGCCGGTCGCGCCCGAAGAGCAGCATGCCGCCTTCAATCGCAAGACGGTGCGTCAGCGCATCGCCATCGTGGCAGCGGGTCCCATCGCCAACTTCCTGCTGGCCATCCTGTTCTTCTGGCTGCTGGCGATGCTGGGCTCCCAACAGCCTCTCCCTGTGGTGGGGTCGGTCGTGTCCGGTACCCCTGCGGCCGTGGCCGGCATTCCGGCGGATGCCGAACTGACCGCCGTCGACGGCTCCCTGGTGGATAGCTGGTCGGCGGTCAATCTGCGATTGGTTGATCGACTGGGCGAGAGCGGTCCGCTGGAGATTCGCTACAGGCTGCCGGGCACCACGGCAGAGCAAAGCACTGTCATCCAGCTCGATGCCTGGCTGCGTGGCGCCGAAGATCCCGATCCCATTCAGGCCTTGGGTCTAAAGCCCTGGCGGCCCCAGGTACCGGCGGTATTCGCCGAATTGGATCCATCAGGTCCGGCGCAGGCCGCCGGCCTGAAGACGGGTGATCGCCTGGTCGCGCTGGATGGCGAAGCCATTGGCGACTGGCAGCAGGCCGTGGATTGGGTACGCGCCCATCCAAATCGCCGGGTAACGCTGACCGTCGAACGGCAGGGGCAACGGCAGGAAGTAGCCGTCCAGTTGGGTGCTCGCCACCTGGATTCGACCGAGTCGGGCTACCTCGGCGCTGGCGTGGCTCCCGTCAAGTGGCCAGCGGACATGGTTCGCGAAATCAGCTATGGACCGGTCGCGGCAGTGGGGGAGGGGCTCAGTCGTACCTGGCAGATGAGCGTGCTGACGCTGGTTTCCCTGAAGAAGATGCTCTTGGGAGAGCTGTCGGTAAAAAACTTGAGCGGGCCGATAACCATTGCTAAAGTGGCGGGCGCTTCTGCTCAGTCAGGCCTCGGGGACTTCCTCAATTTTCTGGCATACCTGAGCATTAGCCTGGGGGTTCTGAATCTGTTGCCGATCCCTGTGCTCGACGGTGGCCATCTGGTGTTCTATGTCGTCGAGTGGATTCGCGGGCGGCCCTTGTCCGAGCGTGTGCAGACATGGGGCATGCAGATCGGTATTAGCCTCGTCGTGGGTGTGATGCTGCTGGCTTTGGTCAATGACCTCGGTCGCCTCTGACACTCTGCTGATTGCCGAATCTGCCGCCTAGTGCGGCAGATTCTTTATTTGCCAGTTGGAATAAAAGGGACTCATGAAACGCCTGCTGCTACCTGCGGTAATAGCCGCGCTGATGATCGGCGAGGTACACGCCGAGTCCTTCACCATCTCCGATATCCGCGTTAACGGACTGCAACGTGTATCGTCCGGCAGCGTCTTTGGCGCCCTGCCGTTGAACGTGGGTGAGGCCGTCGACGACAACAAGTTGGCCGAAGCCTCCCGAGCGCTCTTCCGGACCGGTTTCTTCCAGGACATCCAGCTGGGTCGTGACGGTAACGTCCTGGTCGTGAACGTCGTCGAGCGGCCCACCATTTCCAGCATCACCCTGGAAGGGAACAAGGCGATCTCCACCGACGACCTGATGAAAGGTCTCAAGCAGGCCGGTCTCGCCGAGGGCGAGATCTTCCAGCGCGCCACGCTCGAAGGCGTGCGCAATGAATTGCTGCGTCAGTACGTCGCCCAGGGGCGCTACTCCGCCAGCATCGATGCCGAAGTGATCCCTCAGCCCCGCAATCGGGTGCAGCTGAAGATCAATATCAACGAAGGTCAGGTCGCGACCATCTCCCACGTCAACGTGGTGGGTAACACGGTCTTCCCCGAAGATGATCTCACCTCGCTGTTCGAGCTGAAGCCGAGCAACTGGCTGTCGTTCTTCAAGAACGACGATAAGTACTCGCGTGAGAAGCTGGCCGGTGACCTTGAGCGGCTGCGGTCCTACTATCTCGATCGCGGCTACATCAACATGGACATCACCTCGACCCAGGTGTCCATCACGCCCGACAAGAAGCACGTCTACATCACGGTCAACATCAACGAAGGCCAGAAATACACGGTTCGCGATGTGAAGCTGTCCGGCGATCTCAAGGTCCCGGAAGAAGAGCTGCGCAAACTGATGCTGGTCCAGCCGGGTCAGGTCTTCTCGCGCAAGGTCATGACCAGCACCGCTGACCTGATCACCCGCCGCCTGGGCAACGAAGGCTATACCTTCGCCAACGTGAACGGCTTGCCCGAGCCGCATGACGATGATCACAGCGTATCCCTGACCTACGTGGTCGATCCGGGCAAGCGTGCCTACGTCAATCGCATCAACTTCCGCGGCAACACCAAGACCGAGGACCAGGTGCTGCGTCGTGAGATGCGGCAGATGGAAGGCGGTTGGGCCTCCACCTATCTCATCGACCAATCCAAGACCCGCCTCGAGCGCCTGGGCTACTTCAAGGAAGTCAAGGTCGAGACGCCCCAGGTGCCTGGTACCGATGACATGGTCGACGTCAACTATAACGTCGAGGAGCAACCTTCGGGCTCCATCACCGCCAGCATTGGTTTCGCTCAGAGCGCAGGCCTGATCCTGGGTGGCTCCATCAGCCAGAACAACTTCCTGGGTACCGGCAATCAGGTCAGCATCGGCCTGACCCGTTCCCAATACCAGAGCCGGTACAACTTCAGCTTCACCGATCCCTACTTCACTCCGGACGGTGTGAGCCTCGGCTACAACATCTTCTACCGCAGCACCGATTACAGCAAACTGTACGACAGTGATGTCTCCTATTACTCGATCAACAGTCTGGGTACCGGTGTCACCCTGGGCTACCCGATCAGCGAGACCTCGCGCCTGACCTATGGTCTCTCCGTGCAAAACGACGAGATCAACCCAGGTACCTACAGTGCGGACGAGATCTACGATTTCGTCGAGCGCGAAGGGAAGGACTTCACCAACTTCAAGGCCAGCATCGGCTGGTCGAGCTCGACGCTCAACCGCGGTGTCTTGCCCACCCGTGGTGCTTCGCAGAGCCTGACCGGGCAGATCACCATTCCAGGCAGCGACCTGAGCTTCTACAAGCTCGACTATCGTGGCCAGCTGTTCACCCCGCTGACAGATAACACGGCGCTGCGGTTCCATACCGAATTGGGTTATGGCGACGGCTACGGCAGCACCGATGGCCTGCCGTTCTACGAGAACTACTACGCCGGCGGTTTCAACTCGGTACGGGGCTTCGAGGACAGCAGCCTGGGTCCACGCACCACACCACCGGGTAACCCGCCGACCTATGCAAACAAAGGTCAGGGCTACCGTGATCGCGACAAGTCCGAGGCCTTTGGCGGCAACGTGCTGATCACCGGCGGTGTGGAATACCTCTTCCCCTTGCCCTTCGTGAAGGACCAGAAGTCCCTGCGTACCGTGCTGTTCTGGGACGTGGGTAACGTGTTCAGTACCAAGTGCTATTTGAGCTCGACCCAAAACTGCGGCGACGTCAGCTTCTCGAACATGGCGAGTTCCGTTGGTGTTGGCCTGACCTGGGTTACCGCCCTGGGTCCGTTGAGCTTCAGTCTCGGTGTGCCGGTCAAGAAGCCGGGCAACTCCGATCCGCAGGTCTTCCAGTTCTCGCTGGGTCAGACGTTCTGACCCAGGCTACACCTTTGCGCTTTACGCAGGAGTCAACTGTGCACAAGTACACCCGTTACGCTCTGTTCGCTGCCGTCCTCGTTGCTGCCCCGGTTTTCGCCGATACCAAGATCGCCGTACTGAACTATCAGATGGCCTTGCTGGAATCGGATGCTGCCAAGAAGTATGCGGTCGACTCCGAAAAGAAATTCGGTCCCCAGCTCAATAAGCTGAAGGGTCTCGAAAGCTCCGCCAAGGACATCCAGGACAAGCTGGAAAAGGGCGGTGACAAGATGGCGCAAGCCGAACGTACCCGCCTCGAGAACGATTTCCGGCAGAAGGCCCGTGATTTCCAGTTCCAGTCCAAGGAGCTGAACGACGCCAAGGCCGCCTCCGACCGCGATATGCTCAAGCAACTGAAACCACGTCTGGACAAGGCCGTGGAGGAGGTGCTGAAGAAGGGCGATTACGATCTGGTACTCGAGCGGGGTGCCGTGGTGGACGTGAAGCCGCAATATGACATCACCCGTCAGGTGATCGAGCGCATGAACGCAGGTCGTTGATGAGCCGTACGACCTTTACGCTGGGCGAACTGGCGCAGTGGCTCGACAGCCGCCAGTTGACCGTGGAATTGCGCGGTACGCCCGAGCGTGTCGTGACCGGCTTGGCTACCTTGCCCGAGGCCGGTCCCGACCAGTTGAGTTTCCTGGCCAATCCGCAGTATCGCCGCTACCTGGGTGATACCCAGGCGGGTGCCGTACTGTTGTCGGAGAAGGATGCCGAAGGCTATGCCGGCGACGCCCTGATCCTGGCCAATCCCTATCTGGCCTACGCCCGGTTGTCCCATCTATTCGACCACAAGCCCCGTAGCCCAGCCGGCATCCACCCTACAGCTCTGGTGGCTGCGGATGCTGTCGTCGATCCTACGGCCGCCATCGGTCCCTATGTGGTGATCGAAGCCGAGGCGCGCATCGGTGCCGGTGTCAGTCTGGGTGCCCACTGTGTGGTAGGTGCTCGTAGCGTCATAGGCACCGACAGCTGGCTGGCGCCGCGGGTGACGCTCTATCACGATGTGATCCTGGGCGAACGCGCCGTCGTGCAGTCCGGTGCCGTGATCGGTGCCGAGGGCTTCGGTTTCGCCAACGAGCACGGCCAGTGGCAGAAGATCGCCCAGCTGGGTGGTGTGCTGATCGGCGACGACGTCGAGATCGGTGCCAACACCACCATCGACCGTGGCGCCCTGGCGAACACGGTGATCAGCAATGGTGTGAAGCTCGACAACCAGATCATGATCGCGCACAACGTCCAGGTCGGTGAGCACACCGCCATGGCCGCCTGCGTCGGCATCTCTGGCAGTACCAAGATCGGCAAGCACTGCACCATCGCCGGTGGCGTGGGCATGGTGGGTCATATCGAGGTGTGCGACAACGTGTTCGTCACCGGTATGACCATGGTGACCCGCTCGATTACCGAGCCCGGCGCCTATTCTTCGGGCACGGCCATGCAACCAGCGGGTGAATGGAAGAAGAGCGCCGCTCGGATTCGTCACCTCGACGACATGGCCCGCCGTCTGCAACATTTGGAAAAAATCGTGGCTACCGTGACCTCGCGGGATGACGCTGCTTCTGATGCTTGATTCTGCATCGGATGTTTCCCTTCTTTGAACAGGCCTTCCCCGACCATGATGGACATCAACGAGATCCGCGAATATCTCCCGCATCGCTATCCCTTTCTGTTAGTGGATCGCGTGACGGAGCTGGATATCGAAGCCAAGCGCATTCGTGCCTACAAGAACGTCAGCATCAATGAGCCATTCTTCACCGGCCATTTCCCGCAGCACCCGATCATGCCGGGCGTGCTCATCGTCGAGGCGATGGCTCAGGCAGCCGGTGTGCTGGGTTTCAAGATGATGAATTCGTCCCCCGCCGATGGCACCCTGTACTACTTCGTCGGATCGGATAAGCTGCGCTTTCGGCAGCCGGTTACGCCGGGCGATCAATTGATCCTCGAAGCGCGCTTCCTCAGCACCAAACGTGGCATCTGGAAATTCGAATGCCAAGCCAGTGTGGACGACAAGCCTGTCTGCTCGGCTGAAATCATCTGCGCGGAACGCAAACTATGACGTTGATCGACCCCAGGGCTATCGTCGACCCCCAGGCACGGCTCGCCGCCGATGTCCAGGTCGGCCCCTGGTCGATCATCGGGCCGGATGTCGAGATAGGCGAGGGGACCATGATAGGTCCGCACGTCATCCTCAAGGGGCCGACCGTTATCGGGCGTCACAACCGGATCTACCAGTTTTCCTCGATTGGCGAAGACACCCCTGATCTCAAATACAAGGGTGAGCCGACTCGGCTGCGTATCGGTGATCACAACGTTATCCGCGAAGGGGTCACCATCCATCGCGGGACGGTGCAGGATCGCGAAGAGACCACCATCGGCGATCACAATCTGCTGATGGCCTATGTGCACATCGGTCATGACAGCGTGATCGGCAATCATTGCATCCTGGTCAACAACACGGCGCTTGCCGGGCACGTGCATGTCGACGACTGGGCGATCCTGTCCGGCTATACCCTGGTGCATCAGTTCTGTCGCATCGGTGCCCATAGTTTTTCCGGCATGGGCACGGCAATCGGCAAGGATGTGCCGGCCTATGTCACGGTATTCGGCAATCCGGCCGAGGCCCGGAGCATGAATTTCGAGGGTATGCGCCGTCGCGGCTTCTCCACGGAAGCCATCCAGGCACTGCGCCGCTCCTACAAGGTGGTCTACCGCCAAGGGCTGACCGTCGATGACGCCATGAAGGAACTGGAGCCGGTGGCTCAGCAGTTTCCCGAGGTGGCGGTATTCCGTGATTCCATCCTGAGTGCCACGCGTGGCATCACCCGCTGAGTTCGCCCAGCGCCCTTTGCGTGTGGCGCTGGTGGCGGGAGAAGCCTCGGGTGATCTGCTCGGCGCAGGCCTCATGCAGGCGCTGCGCGCGCAGCATCCCCACATCTCCTTCATGGGGGTCGGCGGTCCACGGATGGAAGCCGAAGGGCTGGTCTCCGAATTCCCGATGGAGCGACTGGCCGTCATGGGGCTGGTCGAGGTGCTCGGCCGCCTGCGCGAACTGCTGGGCCGGCGCAAGGCGCTGATCGCCCAGTTGCTCGAGGCCCGGCCCGACGTCTTCATCGGTATCGATGCCCCCGATTTCGTCTTGGAGATCGAGGCTCAGCTGCATCGCGCAGGCATCCCGGCCGTGCACTACGTCAGTCCTTCGGTCTGGGCCTGGCGGCAGAAGCGAGTACTGAAGATCCGCGACGGCTGCGACCTGATGCTGACCCTGTTTCCCTTCGAGGCACGCTTCTACGAAGAACAGCAGGTGCCGGTGCGCTTCGTCGGCCATCCGCTGGCCGACACCATCCCGCTCGACAGCGACCGCTTGGCCGCGCGCCAGGCCCTGGGTTTGCCGCAGGACGGGCAGGTCGTCGCCCTGTTGCCCGGTAGCCGTGGCGGTGAAGTAGGGCGCCTGGGTGCGCTGTTCCTGGACGCCGCCACGCAACTGCTGGCCGTGCGCCCCGAGGTGCGTTTCGTGCTGCCCTGCGCCAACGCCGCGCGGCGCGCGCAGGTGGAGCAGCTGTTGGAGGGCCGGCCGCCGTTGCCGCTGCTGTTGACCGATGGACGCTCCCACGAGGTACTGGCCGCCTGCGATGGCGTGCTCATCGCCTCCGGCACCGCGACCCTGGAAACGCTGCTGTTCAAGCGGCCCATGGTGGTGGCCTACCGGGTGGCGCCCCTGACCTACCTGATCCTCAAGCAATTGGTGAAGAGTCCCTATATCTCGCTGCCCAATCTCCTGGCCGGGCGCAAGCTGGTGCCCGAGCTGATCCAGCACGAGGCGACGCCGGAGCGACTGGTGGCCGAGCTGCTGCCTCTGCTGGAGCGTCCCGAGCAGCAGACCGATAGCTTCGAAGCTATCCATCACAGCTTGCGTCGCGATGCCTCGGTGCAGGCGGCGCGTGCGGTGCTGGCTCTGCTGCAGGAGCGTGGCTGATGCAGCTGGGTCTGGACTTCAATCTGGTCGAGGCGTTGGTCGCCGGAGTGGACGAGGTCGGTCGCGGTCCGTTGTGCGGCGCCGTGGTCACGGCGGCGGTCATCCTCGATCCGGGCAAGCCCATCCTGGGGCTGAACGATTCGAAGAAGCTGTCGCTGCTGCGGCGCGAGGCCCTGTTCGAGGAAATCCAGGAGAAGGCCCTGGCCTGGTGTGTCGCTAGGGCCGAGGTCGCCGAGATCGATCGGCTGAACATCCTGCATGCCACCATGCTGGCCATGCAGCGAGCCGTCGAAGGACTGGCGGTGCAGCCGCGGCTGGCGTTGATCGACGGCAACCGCTGTCCCAAGCTGGCCGTACCCAGTTCTCCGGTGGTGAAGGGCGATAGCCAGGTCCCGGCGATCGCCGCCGCGTCGATCCTGGCCAAGGTGACTCGCGACCGCGAAATGCAGGCGCTGGATGCGCTCTATCCCGGCTATGGCCTGGCCGGGCACAAGGGCTATCCCACCGCCGAGCATCTCGAGGCGCTCAAGCGCCTGGGACCAACGCCCATTCACCGGCGCTCCTTCGCGCCGGTACGTGACGCCTGGCTCGCCCTCGAGACCCAGGCCTCGACCCAGATCGTCGCTACCTACTGACCGTCTTCGCTGACAGCCGTCGCGACGCTCTGACCCCGCTTCGACTATCCGGTACAATCTCGCGCCTCACGCATCAAGGGGTCTCTGCCATGTCCGCATCCTTCGTCCACCTGCGCCTACATACGGAGTACTCCCTGGTCGACGGGATCGTGCGGGTGAAGGGTCTGGTCAAGGCCGCCGAGGCGGCCGGCATGCCGGCGGTGGCGGTGACGGACCAGGGCAACCTCTGCTCGCTGGTCAAGTTCTACAAGGCGGCCATGGGCG
Source organism: Pseudomonas oryzihabitans (assembly GCF_006384975.1). Lineage (NCBI taxonomy): Bacteria > Pseudomonadati > Pseudomonadota > Gammaproteobacteria > Pseudomonadales > Pseudomonadaceae > Pseudomonas > Pseudomonas oryzihabitans. The sequence continues at coordinate 2,147,446 of NZ_CP021645.1, read as the reverse complement.
CCGGGATCAAGCCGATCGCCGGGGCGGACATCTGGCTCGCCGGCCGTGACGGCGATGCCCCATTGAGCCGCATGACCCTGCTGGTGATGAATGCCAAGGGCTATCGCAACCTCACCGAGCTGCTGTCCCGAGGTTTCCAGGAAGGTCAGCAGGAAGGCCAGATCATCATCCAGCGCGACTGGGTGAAGGAGGCGAGCGAGGGGCTGATCGCCCTGTCCGGCTCCAAGGAAGGGGAGATCGGTCTGGCGCTGCTCGAGGGCGATCTGGCGTTGGCCGATCAGCTGTTCGAGGAATGGCAGCAGATATTCCAGGATCGCTTCTATCTGGAAGTGCAGCGTACCGAACGTGCCGGCGACGAAGAACACCTGCATGCCGCCGTGGCCCTGGCCGACCGCTGTGGTGGTGCCCTGGTGGCGACCAACGACGTGCGCTTTCTCAAGGCCGAGGACTTCGAGGCCCACGAGACCCGCGTCTGCATCGGTGAAGGTCGCCCGCTGGACGATCCGCGCCGCGAGCGCAAGTACAGCGACCAGCAGTACCTGAAGTCGGCCGCAGAGATGGCCGAGCTGTTCAGCGACCTGCCCGAGGCGCTGGAAAATACCGTCGAAATCGCCAAGCGCTGCAATATCGAGATCCAGCTGGGTAAGTACTTCCTGCCCAACTTCCCGATTCCCAACGGGATGACCATCAACGACTACCTGCGCCACGTCTCCTTCGAGGGCCTGGAAGAGCGCCTGGCCGTGCTCTGGCCGCGCGAGACCACGCCCAACTACGAAGAGAAACGCCAGGAGTACGTCGACCGGCTCAACTTCGAGCTCGACATCATCATCCAGATGGGCTTCCCCGGTTACTTCCTCATCGTGATGGACTTCATCAAGTGGGCGAAGAACAACGGCGTGCCGGTGGGCCCCGGCCGGGGCTCGGGTGCCGGTTCCCTGGTGGCCTATGTCCTGAAGATCACCGACCTCGACCCCCTGGCCTATGACCTGCTGTTCGAGCGCTTCCTCAATCCCGAGCGGATCTCCATGCCCGACTTCGACGTCGACTTCTGCATGGACGGTCGCGACCGGGTGATCGAGTACGTGGCCGACATGTACGGTCGCGAGGCGGTGAGCCAGATCATCACCTTCGGCACCATGGCGGCCAAGGCGGTGGTGCGCGACGTGGCGCGGGTACAGGGCAAGTCCTATGGCCTGGCCGATCGCCTGTCGAAGATGATTCCCTTCGAAGTGGGCATGACCCTGCAGAAGGCCTACGAGCAGGAAGAGGTGCTGCGCGATTTCCTGGCGAGCGACGAGGACGCCAAGGAAATCTGGGACATGGCCCTGAAGCTCGAAGGCATCACCCGGGGTACCGGCAAGCACGCCGGCGGTGTGGTGATCGCGCCGACCAAGCTGACCGACTTCTCGCCCATCGCCTGTGACGAGGACGGCAACGGCCTGGTGACCCAGTTCGACAAGGACGATGTCGAACAGGCCGGCTTGGTCAAGTTCGACTTCCTCGGCCTGCGCACCCTGACCATCATCAAATGGGCGCTGGAGACCATCAACCGCGAGCAGGCCAAGCAGGGCCTCGAACCGGTCAACATCGACTTCATCCCACTGGACGACAAGCCGACCTACGCCCTGCTGCAGAAGGCCGAGACCACCGCCGTCTTCCAGCTGGAATCCCGCGGCATGAAGGAGCTGATCAAGAAGCTCAAGCCGGACTGCCTGGAAGACCTCATCGCCCTGGTGGCGCTGTTCCGTCCCGGTCCGCTGCAGTCGGGCATGGTGGACGACTTCATCAACCGCAAGCACGGCCGCGCCGAGCTGGCCTACCCGCACCCAGACTACCAGTACGAAGGCCTGCAGCCGGTGCTGGCGCCGACCTACGGCATCATTCTCTACCAGGAACAGGTGATGCAGATCGCCCAGGTCATGGGTGGCTACACCCTGGGCCAGGCCGACATGCTGCGTCGCGCCATGGGCAAGAAGAAGCCCGAGGAGATGGCCAAGCAACGTGGCGGCTTCATCGAAGGTTGCGCCAACAACGGCATCGATGCCGATCTGGCAGGTAACATCTTCGACCTGGTGGAGAAATTCGCCGGCTACGGTTTCAACAAGTCGCACTCGGCCGCCTACGGCCTGGTCTCCTACCAGACCGCCTGGCTGAAGACGCATTATCCGGCGCCCTTCATGGCCGCGGTGCTGTCGGCGGACATGCACAACACCGACAAGGTGGTGATCCTCATCGAGGAATGCCGCCACATGAAGCTGCGCATCGACACGCCGGACGTGAACATCTCCGAGTTCAAGTTCACCGTGAACGACGGCGGGCGCATCGTCTACGGCCTGGGGGCGATCAAGGGTGTCGGTGAGGGCCCGGTGGAGGCCATCGTCGAGGCGCGTGCTGAGGGACCGTTCAAGGATCTCTTCGACTTCTGCGCCCGGGTCGACCTCAAGCGCATCAACAAGCGCACCCTGGAAGCCCTGATTCGCTCCGGTGCCCTCGACCGTCTCGGGCCGCACTACCACGACGAGATCAAGGCCTATCAGGCCACCATCGACCAGAATCGCGCCGTGCTGCTGGCGGCCATGGAAGAGGCCATCGCCTCGGCGGAGCAGACCGCACGCAGCCATGACAGCGGCCACGTCGACCTCTTCGGTGGGGTCTTCGCCGAACCCGAGGCCGATGTCTACGCCAATCACCGTCGGGCTCGGGAGCTCAATCTCAAGGAGCGCCTGCGCGGCGAGAAGGAGACCCTGGGGCTGTACCTGACCGGGCACCCCATCGAGGAATACGAAGGCGAGGTGCGCCGTCTGGCGCGCCAGCGCATCGTCGACCTCAAGCCGTCCCGCGAGACCCAGACCGTGGCCGGGCTGATCGTCAACTTGCGGGTGATGAAGAACAAACGTGGCGACAAGATGGGCTTCGTCACCCTGGACGATCGCTCCGGACGGATCGAGGCCTCGCTGTTCGCCGAGGCCTTCAATGCCGCCCAGGCGCTGTTGCAGACCGATGCCCTGGTGATCGTCGAGGGTGAGGTCAGCCAGGACGACTTCTCCGGCGGCCTGCGCCTGCGGGCCAAGCGGGTGCTGGGGCTGGAAGAGGCCCGGACCGCCCTGGCGGAAAGCCTGAGGATCGCCGTGCGCAGCGAGGCGCTGGCGGGTGATCGGCTGCGTTGGCTGGGCGAACTCTGCGGTCGCCACCGCGGCGCCTGCCCGGTGACCATCGACTACCAGGGGCCCACCGCGCGAGCGCTGTTGCAGTTCGGCGAGAATTACCGGATCGACCCGGCCGACGGCCTGATTCAAACCCTGCGTGACCAGTTCGGCAGGGAGAACGTCTTTCTCAACTATCGTTAAGCCCGAGCGCCGCGTGCGCTCCGTCCCAACCCACGCCAGCGGCGGGTGCCGGTGACGCGGCAGAAGTCTCGACCTGTCCCGTCCGATCCCTTAAGGTAGGCGCCCCGGCCCCTGGCTTCTCACTTTAGCTTGAAGAAACGCAAAACGGATGCCCATGAACCCGAACTATCTCGATTTCGAACAGCCCATCGCCGATCTCCAGGCCAAGATCGAAGAACTTCGACTGGTCGGTAACGACAATGCGCTGAACATCAGTGACGAGATCGCCCGGTTGCAGGAGAAGAGCCAGGCGCTCACCAAGAGCATCTTCAGCGACCTCTCTAGCTGGCAGGTCGCCCGCCTGGCGCGGCATCCGCTGCGGCCCTACACCCTCGACTACATCGGCTACCTCTTCACCGATTTCGAAGAGCTGCACGGTGACCGCCACTTCGCCGACGATCCGGCCATCGTGGGAGGTATCGCCCGCCTGGACGGCCGCCCGGTGATGGTCATCGGCCACCAGAAAGGCCGTGAAGTCCGCGAGAAGGTCCGTCGCAACTTCGGCATGCCGCGTCCGGAAGGCTATCGCAAGGCCTGCCGCCTGATGGAGATGGCCGAGCGCTTCAAGATGCCGATCCTAACCTTCATCGACACCCCCGGCGCCTATCCGGGTATCGATGCCGAAGAGCGTGGCCAGAGCGAAGCCATTGCCTGGAACCTGCGCGTCATGGCGCGCCTGAAGACCCCCATCATCGCCACCGTGATTGGCGAGGGTGGTTCCGGTGGCGCCCTGGCCATCGGTGTCTGCGACCAGCTCAACATGCTGCAGCACTCGACCTACTCGGTGATCTCGCCGGAAGGCTGCGCCTCCATCCTGTGGAAGACTGCCGAGAAGGCCCCCGATGCCGCCGAGGCCATGGGTATCACCGCCGAGCGCCTGAAGAGCCTGAACATCGTCGACCAGGTGATCGACGAGCCCCTGGGTGGCGCTCATCGCGATCCCCAGGCGATGGCCGCCAGCCTGCGCAGCGCGCTGCTGCAACAACTCGACGACCTCAAGGGCTATGACGTGCCAGCGCTGCTGGAGCGTCGCTACGAGCGCCTGATGAGCTACGGCATCTCCTGATTCCGCCGTCATGGGTCTGCTGGACCGGTTGCACGCCCGCCTGGAGCGGCAGCCGCCTACCCGTCACTGGCAGGTAGGTTTCTCCGGCGGACTCGACTCCACCGTCCTGCTGCACCTCTTCGCCCAACTGCGCGACAGCGGTCTAGTCCGAGGCTTGAGCGCGGTGCACGTGCACCATGGTTTACAGAGCGCGGCAGACGCCTGGGTGAGCCACTGCGCCGAGGTCTGCAAGGCGCTGCAGGTGCCCCTCGATACCCTGCACGTCCGCACCGATGGCGCTGCGAGCCTCGAGCGTGCCGCTCGGGAAGCGCGCTACGCCGCGTTCGCCCGGGTGTTACCCACGGATGGCTGTCTGGTGCTGGGTCAGCACCGTGACGACCAGCTCGAAACCCTGCTGCTACGCCTGGTGCGTGGCGCCGGTGTGAAGGGGCTGGCTGGCATGCCGGGTGCGCGGTCCTTCGCGGTCGGTCGTCTCTGGCGACCCTTGCTGGACGAGCCGCGGGCCGCATTGCTGGCCTATGCCCAGGCCGCCGGGCTGGCGTGGATCGAAGATCCCAGCAACGCCGATACCCATTTGGATCGCAACTACCTCAGGCACGAGGTATTGCCGCGGCTAAGAAGTCGCTGGCCGGGTGTCGCTCAGGTCATGGCACGCAGTGCCGCTCATCTGGCCGAGGCCGACGAATTGCTCGGGGAGTTGGCTGCCCTCGATCTGCAGCAAGCCCAGGCGGGCGAGCAGCCCTTCGCCTGGCTCCCGCTGCCCAGTCTGGCCCTGGCGCCCTTGCAGGCCTTGAGCGAGGCGCGGCAGCGCAATGCCCTGCGCGCCTGGCTGGCTTCCTTGACCCGCCAGCCTGGCAGCGCCCATTGGGCCGGTTGGCAGGCACTGCGCGATAGCGGTGAGGCGAGCGATCCGCTCTGGCAACTGGAAGGCGGCAGCGTGCGACGGGGGGCAGGGCGAATCTGGTGGGTGCCCGATACGTGGTCGGTGGAGCCGCTGCCCCTGGTCGTCACCGCGCAAGCCAATACCCTGGAGCTCTCCGGCAATGGTCGACTGGTCTTTGCAGGGGAGGGCGCCGCACCCGGCTGGCGGGTCGCCTATCGGCAGGGTGGCGAGCGTTTCGTGGTGCCCGGGCGGGGTACTCGCGATCTGAAGCGGCTGCTCAACGAGCGCGGGGTGCCGCCGTTCCTGCGCGGCCGTTTGCCGCTGCTCTGGCGCGGCGACGAACTGCTGGCGGTGGCCAATCTGCCCGGCCTGGATGGGCTGCCGGACGGAGGGCGCCTTCAATGGCTGCCCGCAGACGGCATGGGCGGGTTTGAGCTGGGATGACCTTTAGGCTAGACTACGCTCCCGTCTTGTACCGCATTTTCCGCTCGCTCCGAGTGGACGGTGTGCATTGGTCCGGCAGCAGGCCGACCGCTCTCGCTTTCATCGGCGGCTCTCCGCCTCAACGCAGATTCTAGGAATTTTCATGACGCGCTTTATTTTCGTCACGGGCGGTGTTGTTTCTTCTTTGGGGAAAGGCATCGCCTCGGCCTCCCTGGGCGCCATTCTGGAAGCGAGAGGGCTGAAGGTCACCATGCTCAAGCTGGACCCGTACATCAACGTGGACCCCGGCACCATGAGCCCCTTCCAGCACGGCGAGGTGTTCGTCACCCACGACGGCGCCGAGACCGACCTGGACCTGGGTCACTACGAGCGGTTCATCCGCACCACCGTGACCCAGAACAACAACTTCACCACCGGCCGCATCTACATGGACGTCCTGCGCAAGGAGCGGCGCGGTGACTACCTGGGCGCCACCGTGCAGGTGATCCCGCACATCACCGACGAGATCAAGAGACGCATCATCAAGGGCGCCGGCGATGCCGACGTGGCCCTGGTGGAGATCGGTGGCACCGTCGGCGACATCGAGTCGCAGCCCTTCCTCGAAGCCATCCGCCAGCTGCGGGTGGAGATCGGCGCGCGCCGTGCCATGCTGATGCACCTGACCCTGGTGCCCTACATCGCCACCGCCGGCGAGACCAAGACCAAGCCGACCCAGCATTCGGTCAAGGAACTGCGCTCCATCGGCCTGCAGCCCGATGTGCTGATCTGCCGTTCCGACCACACCGTCGACAGCTCCTCCCGCCGCAAGATCGCGCTCTTCACTAACGTCGAAGAGCGGGCGGTCATCTCCCTGGAAGACGTCGACACCATCTACCGCATTCCTTCCGTGCTGCACGCTCAGGGCCTGGACGAATTCGTCGTCGAGCGCTTCAGCCTGGAGTGCAAGCCGGCCGACCTGTCCGAGTGGGACCGCGTGGTGGACGCCAAGCTCAACCCCGAGCGGGAAGTCACCATCGCCATGGTCGGCAAGTACATGGAACTGCTCGACGCCTACAAGTCGCTGATCGAGGCCATGACCCACGCCGGTATCCAGAGCCGCACCAAGGTCAACTTGCGCTATATCGACTCCGAGCACATCGAGCAGCAGGGCACCCACCTGCTCAAGGGCGTCGATGCCATCCTGGTGCCCGGCGGCTTCGGCCTGCGCGGCGTGGAAGGCAAGATCGCCACCGTGCAATACGCTCGCGAGAACAAAATTCCCTACCTGGGCATCTGCCTGGGCATGCAGGTGGCGGTGATCGAATTCGCCCGTAACGTGCTGGGCTGGAAAGACGCCAACTCCACCGAATTCGACAAGGCCAGCGGCCACCCGGTGGTCGGCCTGATCACCGAATGGCAGGATTCCACCGGCGCCACCGAAATCCGCACCGAAGGTTCCGACCTGGGCGGCACCATGCGGCTGGGCGCCCAGGAGTGCCAGTTGATCGGCGGCACCCAGGTGCACGACTGCTACGGCCAGGACGTCATCGTCGAGCGTCATCGTCACCGCTACGAGGTCAACAACAACCTGCTGCCGCAGATCGAGGCCGCTGGCCTGAAGATCTCCGGTCGCTCGGGCGACGGCGCCCTGGTGGAAGTGGTGGAGGCCCCGGATCATCCCTGGTTCGTCGCTTGCCAGTTCCACCCGGAGTTCACCTCCACCCCGCGTGACGGCCACCCGCTGTTCAGTGGCTTCGTCAATGCCGCCCTGCGCTACGCCAAGAAGGATTGATCATGACCGCTCAGAAGATCGTCCGCGTCGGCAACATCGAGATCGCCAACGACAAGCCCTTCGTGCTATTTGGCGGCATGAACGTGCTGGAATCCCGCGACCTGGCCATGCAGGTGTGCGAGCAATACGTCAAGGTGACCGAGAAGCTGGGCATCCCCTATGTCTTCAAGGCCAGTTTCGACAAGGCCAACCGTTCCTCGGTGACCAGCTACCGCGGCCCGGGCATGGAAGCCGGCCTGCGCATCTTCGAAGAGCTCAAGGCCACCTTCGGCGTGCCGGTGATCACCGACGTCCATGAGCCCTACCAGGCCGCCCCGGTGGCGGCGGTGTGCGACATCATCCAGCTGCCGGCCTTCCTTTCACGGCAGACCGATCTGGTGGTGGCCATGGCCAAGACCGACGCCGTGATCAACATCAAGAAGGCCCAGTTCCTCGCGCCCCAGGAGATGAAGCACATCCTCGCCAAGTGCGAAGAAGCCGGTAACGACCAACTGATCCTTTGCGAGCGCGGCTCCTCCTTCGGCTATAACAACCTGGTGGTCGATATGCTCGGCTTCGGCATCATGAAGAGCTTCGGTTACCCGGTGTTCTTCGATGTGACCCACGCCCTGCAGATGCCAGGCGGGCGCGCCGATTCCGCCGGTGGCCGCCGCGCCCAGGTCACCGACCTGGCCAAGGCCGGCATGAGCCAGGGCCTGGCCGGTCTGTTCCTCGAAGCCCATCCCGATCCCGAACATGCCAAGTGCGATGGCCCCTGCGCCCTGCGCCTGGACAAGCTGGAGCCCTTCCTGGCCCAGCTCAAGGCGCTGGACGAGCTGGTGAAGTCGTTCACGCCTATCGAAACTGCTTGAGTAGTAGCTGAACCAAAAGGCCCAGGCACGGCCGAAGGCTGATCCGTCAATGACCGGTAACATGGAGATCGATACAAAAATGGCTAAGATCGTCGACATCAAGGGACGTGAAGTCCTGGATTCCCGCGGCAACCCCACCGTTGAAGCGGACGTTATCCTGGACAATGGCATCGTCGGTCGCGCCACTGCGCCGTCCGGCGCGTCCACCGGTTCGCGCGAGGCCCTGGAGCTGCGCGACGGCGATAAGAGCCGCTACCTGGGCAAGGGCGTGCTGAAGGCCGTCGGCAACATCAACGGTCCGATCCGTGACCTGCTGCTGGGCAAGGATCCTTCCGACCAGCAGGCCCTGGACCGCGCCATGATCGAGCTGGACGGCACCGACAACAAGGCCAAGCTGGGCGCCAACGCCATCCTGGCCGTGTCTCTGGCCGCCGCCAAGGCCGCCGCCGAAGACCAGGATCTGCCACTCTACGCCCACATCGCCAACCTGAACGGCACCCCCGGTCAGTACTCCATGCCGGTACCGATGATGAACATCATCAACGGCGGTGAGCATGCCGACAACAACGTCGACATCCAGGAATTCATGGTCCAGCCGGTCGGCGCCAAGAGCTTCGCCGACGCCCTGCGCGTGGGTGCCGAGATCTTCCATCACCTCAAGGCAGTGCTGAAGGCCCGTGGCCTGAGCACCTCCGTGGGTGACGAAGGCGGTTTCGCCCCGAACCTGGCCTCCAATGCCGATGCCCTGGCCGCCATCGCCGAAGCCGTGCAGAAGGCCGGCTACGAGCTGGGCACCGATGTCACCCTGGCCCTGGACTGCGCCTCCAGCGAGTTCTACAAGGATGGCAAGTACGACCTGTCCGGCGAAGGCAAGGCCTTCGACGCCAACGGTTTCGCCGACTACCTGGCTGGCCTGACCGAGCAGTTCCCGATCATCTCCATCGAAGACGGCATGGATGAGTCCGACTGGGCCGGCTGGAAGGCGCTGACCGACAAGATCGGCAGCAAGGTGCAGCTGGTGGGCGACGACCTGTTCGTCACCAATACCAAGATCCTGAAGGAAGGCATCGAGAAGGGTATCGGTAACTCGATCCTGATCAAGTTCAACCAGATCGGCTCCCTGACCGAAACCCTGGAAGCCATCCAGATGGCCAAGGCCGCCGGCTACACCGCGGTGATCTCCCACCGCAGCGGCGAGACCGAAGACTCCACCATCGCCGACCTGGCCGTGGGTACCGCCGCTGGTCAGATCAAGACCGGTTCGCTGTGCCGTTCCGACCGCGTCTCCAAGTACAACCAGCTGCTGCGTATCGAAGAGCAACTGGGTGCCAAGGCGCCTTACCGCGGCCGTGCCGAGTTCCGTAGCTAAGGGCTGCGCGAGCGCGGAGGCGGGGATTCAGTTCGTCGCCTCCTGAATCGTCTGACGAACCACAGGATAGATGCCCAGTTTACAAGCGTAGAGCCGGGCTTCTATCCTGTTTTCGTTTTTGCCGCCGTCCTTTGCGGCATCCGCCGTCCGCGAATCCGTACCGTCCATGCGAAGTCCCTATTGGCTGTTTCCCTTCCTGCTCCTGCTACTCGGCGGTCTCCAATATCGCCTGTGGGTCGGTGATGGCAGCTTCGCCCAGGTGCGCGAACTCAAGCAGCAGATCGCCGACCAGAACGGCGAGAACAGGCGCCTGCTGGAGCGCAACGAGATCCTCGAAGCCGAGGTCGTCGAGCTCAAGAAAGGCATGGAGACCGTCGAGGAGCGTGCCCGCCACGAACTCGGCATGGTCAAACAGGGCGAAACCCTCTTCCTGCAATCCAAATAAATAGATGACTCCTGCACCCTCGTTCTGGGCCGTCCTGCCGGCCGCTGGCGTCGGTTCGCGCATGCGCGCGGATCGCCCCAAGCAGTACCTCGAATTGGCCGGCCGTAGCGTCATCGAACACACCCTGGCGGCTTTCCTCGAGCATCCTGGCACCCAGGGCATCGTGGTGGCGCTGGCCAACGACGATCCCTGGTGGCCGCAGTTGCCCCTCGCCCAGGACGCGCGCATTCGCTGCGCCGAAGGCGGCGCCGAGCGCGCCAGTTCGGTGCTGTCGGCGCTGTTACTGCTGAGCGCCCAAGGCGTGGCGGACGACGCCTGGGTGCTGGTGCACGATGCCGCGCGTCCCAACCTGCAGCGCAGCGACATCGACCAACTGTTGGCCTGCCTGGCGGACGATGACGTGGGCGGCCTGCTCGCCGTGCCGGTGCGGGATACTCTCAAGCGCGCCGGTGCCGATGGCCGGGTCGCGGCTACCCTGGATCGCAGCCTGGTCTGGCAGGCCTATACGCCGCAGATGTTCCGTCTCGGGCCGCTGAGTCGAGCCCTGGCCGATGCCTTGGCGGCCGGCGTCGCCGTGACCGATGAGGCCTCGGCCATGGAATGGGCGGGCCTGGCGCCGCGCCTGGTGGAAGGCCGGCCGGACAATCTCAAGATCACCCGGCCGGAAGACTTGGAGTGGCTGCGCCGCAGCTGGCAGCTCGATGCCCTGGCGGACACGCCAGCCTCCTAGAATCTATAGATGGCTGCGGCGCCGGTCTTGCCCGGCATTCGCTCGCGCGGCAGCACCAGTACCTGGCCACCCTGTTGCAGGGTTTGCAGGCTGAGTTCATCCAGCAGGTCCTCGGTGTTCGCGCCGGCCGGGTCGGAAGGCACCAGCAAGCGGCGATCGAAGTCCAGGTGGCCGGGAATGCGCCGGTCGGCTTCCACCAGCAAGGTGTCGACCCGGGCATCCAGTACGGCGCCGCCGATCTCTTCCAGCCGATCCGAGGCCAGGCCCTGGCCCTGGCGTTGGGCATAGGTATCCAGCAATTCGCCCAGATGCCGATCGAGATGCGGCGCCATGACCGCCCAGGCCTTGCGTCTCAGGGCCTCATTGTCGAGCGGTCCCGGATCGCCCGCGAGTCCCTCGGCCAATAGCAGGGTATTGTTGCTGATCCGGCGAAAGACCGCCTGATGCTCCGGCAAGGCGGCGAGCAACAGGGGTAGCTTGCTCGGCTGCGAGTGCTCGCGGGTGAGGGCCCGATCCAGGGCCAGGAAATAGCGTTCGCGATCGACATTCTGCTCGTCATGTTTGCTGATGCCGCCGGCATTGTGCTGCATGGCGTCGCCGCGCTCGCTGGCCCGGCCGAAACCCTGGGGCAGGCCACGCTGGTTGCCTTCGGTCAGGTCGGTGCCCAAGGCCTCTTCCAGGGTCCGGGGCACGCTTTCGGCCAGTTCGAGCTCCACCAGGTTGTCGCGGCTGCCTTCGAACAGGCGGGCATGATCGCGGGACAGGCAAAGCACCTGATAGCGGCCGGTGGTCTGGGCCAGTTGCAGCAGTGGCTGCAGGTGGAAGTGATGGTTGACCATCGCCGTTTCCGGTACGCCGCCAGCTACCTTGAGCAGGTGCAGATGATCGCGGTCCCGCAGGATGATCAGGCCGCCGCGTGGATGATTCCAGAAGTCGGCGTCGTCGATCAGAGCGGTCAAGGGGGCGAGCAGGGCGGTGGTATCGGCCTCGGGGAAGCGCTGACGCACCTCGGCTTCGACGGTGCGCAGCAGATTCTTGAAGCGGATGACGTTCTGTTCGCGTTGCGGGAAGGCGCGCTTGGTGGGCAAATAGAGCGACAGGCAAGGTGGAACCGCCGCCTTCATCCAGGTGGCGAGTGCGTGATGATCGAGGGTGTCGTTCATGGGACCTCCGGCTGCAAGAGACGCCGCGGCGCCACCGGGAGGGGCGGTGCCGCGACGACCGACACCTGTTTCGAAGGCCCGTGGAAAGGCGCGGTTCCTCCGCTGCGCTCAGCTTCCGGATGTGTGGCGACCCCGGGGGCGCGGTGTACTCAACCCCTGTTTGAGATGCTCCACCAGCAGGCGGATCTTGGGTGAGAGAAAGCGTCGCTGCGGATAGAGGGCCCAGACGGCGGTGTTGGGTGGCTGGCGATTTTCCAGCAGGGCGCGCAACTCGCCGCGGGCCAGGTGCGGCAGCACGTAGTAGTCCGGCAACTGGCACAGGCCGAAGCCACGCAAGGCGGCGTCCAGCACCGCCTGGCCGCTGTTGCAGCGCCAGGAACCCTGCACCCGGTGCAGCACCTCGCGCTCCTCTTCGCGGAAACTCCAGATGTCGCTGGTACCCACCAGGCAACGATGCCGACTCAATTCGGACAGGGTATGGGGCGCGCCGTAGCGTTCCAGATAACTCGGCGCGGCGCACAGATAGAGCTCCCGCGGCGCCAGCCGCGTCGCCACCAGGCGCGAGTCGGCCAGGCGGCCCAGGCGGATGGCCAGGTCGTAGCCTTCGTGCAAGAGGTCGACGGTGCGGTTGGTCAGGTCCAGCTCCAGGCTGACTTCGGGATGGCGAGCGAGGAAGTCGTTGACCAGCGGCACGACGAAACGCTCGCCATAGGTCACGGCGCAGGTCATGCGGATCAGCCCCTTGGGTTGGCTGGAAAGATCGCTCACCTCGCGCAGGGCTTCGTCGCGGGCTTCCTGCAAGCGTCGGCAGTGTTGCAGAAAGGTATGGCCGGCCTCGGTGAGGACCACGCTGCGGGTGCTGCGATAGAGCAGTCGCGCCTGCAGGCGCTCTTCCAGGCGCGCCACCTGGCGGCTGACATGGGAGGTCGAGCTGCCCAGGCGGTCGGCGGCCTGGCCGAAATGCAGGGTGCTCGCTACCGCGACGAATTCGTCGATCCCTTCCCAGCCCATGATTGTTTCTCTATGGCAAAAATGAATTCCAGTATGCCCGATTGTTCCAGGATTTCAGGCGTCTAAACTGGTTCCTTCGTTTTTTCGTCCTGTCGGAGTCGACCATGATCAAGTCCCGCGCTGCCGTAGCCTTCGCGCCCAACGAGCCCCTGAAGATCGTCGAAGTGGACGTCGAGCCGCCCAAGGCCGGCGAAGTGCTCATCCGCATCGTCGCCACCGGCGTCTGCCACACCGATGCCTACACCCTGTCCGGCCAGGATTCCGAAGGGGTCTTCCCCTGCATCCTCGGTCACGAGGGCGGCGGCATCGTCGAGGCGGTGGGCGAGGGCGTGACCTCGGTCGCGGTGGGCGATCACGTCATCCCGCTGTACACCGCCGAATGCGGCCAGTGCAAATTCTGCAAATCCGGCAAGACCAACCTGTGCAGCTCGGTGCGCGCCACCCAGGGCAAGGGCCTGATGCCCGACGGCACCACCCGTTTCTCCTACAACGGCGAGCCGATCTACCACTACATGGGCTGCTCCACCTTCTCCGAATACACGGTGCTGCCGGAGGTATCGGTAGCCAAGATCCCCCAGGAGGCGCCGCTGGAGAAGGTCTGCCTGCTGGGTTGCGGCGTGACCACCGGCATCGGCGCCGTGCTCAACACCGCCAAGGTGGAAGAGGGCGCCACCGTCGCCGTCTTCGGTCTGGGCGGCATCGGCTTGGCGGCCATCATCGGCGCCAAGATGGCCAAGGCCAGCCGCATCATCGCCATCGACATCAACCCGTCCAAGTTCGACATCGCCCGTGAACTGGGTGCCACCGACTTCATCAATCCCAAGGATCACCAGAAGCCGATCCAGGAAGTCATCGTCGAGCTGACCGATGGCGGCGTCGACTACAGCTTCGAGTGCGTCGGCAACGTCAACCTGATGCGCGCGGCGCTGGAATGCTGCCACAAGGGTTGGGGCGAGTCGGTGATCATCGGCGTGGCAGGTGCCGGCCAGGAGATCAGCACCCGGCCGTTCCAGCTGGTGACCGGTCGTGTCTGGCGCGGCAGCGCCTTCGGTGGCGTCAAGGGCCGCAGCGAACTGCCGGGCTACGTGCGCAAGGCGCAGAGCGGCGAGATTCCGCTGGACACCTTCATCACCCACACCATGGGCCTGGAGCAGATCAACGAAGCCTTCGAGCTGATGCACGAAGGCAAGAGCATCCGCACCGTCGTCCACTACTGATCGCCGGAAGGGCGCCCCGGCGGCGCCCTCTGCACGGGAGATGACCATGAGTCTCGAACTGCTCTCCAGCAACAAGAGTTTCGGCGGTTGGCACAAACGCTATCGCCATCGTGCGCGCAGCCTCGACTGCGACATGACCTTCGCCGTCTACCTGCCGCCCCAGGCGGAGGCGCGCAACGACCTGCCGGTGCTTTACTGGCTGTCGGGGCTGACCTGCACCGATGAGAACTTCATGCAGAAGGCTGGCGCCCAGCGCCTGGCCGCCGAGCTGGGCCTGGTGCTGGTGGCGCCGGACACCAGTCCGCGTGGCGAAGGCGTACCGGACGATCCCGAGAAGGCCTGGGATTTCGGCCTGGGGGCGGGGTTCTACGTCAACGCCACCCAGCAGCCCTGGGCCAAGCACTACCGCATGCACGATTACGTGGTGGAAGAACTGCCGGCGTTGATCGAAGCCAATTTCCCGGTCTCGGATCGCCGCGGCGTCAGTGGTCACTCCATGGGCGGCCATGGTGCGCTGATCTGCGCTCTGCGGCATCCGGGCCGCTATCGCTCGGTGTCGGCCTTCTCGCCCATCGTCAATCCGCTGGATTGTCCCTGGGGGCACAAGGCCTTCTCGAACTACCTGGGCGAGGACCGCAGCACCTGGGCCGAGTGGGACGCCTGTGCGCTGCTGGAGCAGGCCGAGGAGCGCCTGCCGCTGCTGGTCGACCAGGGCGAGCAGGACAGCTTCCTCGCCGAACAGCTCAAGCCCCAGGCCCTGCAACGCGTCGCGGAAGCCGTCGGCCATCCGCTGGAGCTGCGTCTGCAGCCTGGCTACGACCACAGCTATTTCTTCGTCGCCAGCTTCATCGACGACCATCTGCGGCACCATGCGGCGGCTCTCACCGCCCCTTGAAGGCGACGGGAGCTGTCCTCAGCCGGTAGAATCGACGCCCTGTCATTTTCCAGGGCGTCTTTTTTCATGCGCATAGGTCACGGTTTCGACGTTCACGCCTTTGGCGAGGGCGACTTCATTACCCTCGGTGGCATTCGTATTCCCCACCACCACGGCCTGGTCGCCCACTCCGACGGCGACGTGCTGCTGCATGCCCTGGCCGACGCCCTGCTGGGTGCCGCGGCGCTAGGCGACATCGGCAAGCATTTCCCCGATACCGATCCGCGCTTCAAGGGTGCCGACAGCCGGGTGCTGCTGCGCCACGTGGTCGGCCTGGTCCGGGAGCAGGGCTGGAAGGTGGGCAACGTCGACGGCACCATCGCCGCCCAGGCGCCCAAGATGGCACCGCACATCGAAGCCATGCGCCAGGCCATCGCCGAAGACCTGCAGGTCGAGCTGGGCCAGGTCAACGTCAAGGCCACCACCACCGAGCGCCTGGGCTTCGTCGGGCGCGAGGAAGGGATCGCCGTGCACGCCGTGGCGCTGCTGTTGCCCCTATGACCGAAGATCAGTTGCTCGGGCCGCGTGCCCATGGCGAGCCCTGTGGCCAGGCAATCCTCAAGGCCAGTGCCGAAGACTTCCAGGTGGATGAGGTGCTGGACATCCCGCTCAGTGGCGATGGCGAGCATCTCTGGCTGTGGGTCGAGAAGCGTGGCCTCAATACCGAAGAGGCCGTGCGTCGTCTGGCCCGCGCCGCTGGCGTACCGCAACGGGCGATCAGCTACGCCGGACTCAAGGATCGCCAGGCGCTGACCCGGCAATGGTTCAGCCTGCATCTGCCCGGCAAGGCCGATCCGGAGCTGGCCGCCGCCTGTGACGAGACGCTGGTGATCCTGCAGCAGGGCCGGCATCGTCGTAAATTGCAGCGCGGCGCCCATGCTGCCAATGGCTTCCGCCTGCGCCTGACTGGCCTCAAGGCCGATCCGGCAGCGTTGGAGGCTCGACTGCAGGCCATCGCCGCCCAGGGCGTGCCCAATTATTTCGGGCCGCAGCGTTTCGGCTACCAGGGCAGCAACCTGGCCGATGCCCGGGACTGCGCGCGCGACCAGCGCCTGCCCGAGCAGCGCAACCGCCGTTCGCGCACCCTGTCCGCCGCGCGCAGCTGGCTATTCAATCAGGTTCTGGCAAAGCGCGTCGCCGAAGGCTCCTGGAATCAGGTTCGTGAAGGTGACCTGCTGGCCTTCACCGATAGCCGCAGTCAGTTCCCGGCGACCGCCGCGGATCTGGCCGATCCGCGCCTCGCGGCCCTCGACCTGCACCCCACAGGTCCACTCTGGGGCAAAGGGGATTCGCCGGTAGCAGGCCCGGCTGCCAGCCTCGAGCAAGGCGTGGCAGAGGCCGCCGGAGAGCTGCCCGCCTGGCTGGCCGGTGCCGGCCTGTCGCATGAACGGCGCATCCTGCGCCTCCCCATCGGCGGCCTGACGTGGCATTATCCCGCTCCTGACATTCTGCAAATCGAATTCGTCCTGCCGGCCGGCTGTTTCGCCACCGCAGTGGTTCGCGAGCTGGTAACGCTCGGCGAGGCGGGGCAGACGGAACATCCATGCGACTTCTGATCGCCAACGACGATGGGGTACTCGCCCCCGGTATCGCCGCGCTGCATGCCGCGCTCGCCGCCCGTGCGGACTACGAGTGCCAGGTGGTTGCGCCGCTCTATGACATGAGCGGTGTGAGTAGCGCCCTGACTCTGGACCGGCCGCTGCATCCCCAGCGTTTGCCCAACGGTTACCTGGGCGTCAACGGCACGCCCACCGATTGCGTTCACCTCGGCTTGAACGGGCTGCTGGAAGAGACACCCGACATGGTGGTGGCCGGCATCAACCTGGGCGCTAACCTGGGCGATGACGTCCTCTATTCCGGTACCGTGGCTGCGGCCATGGAGGGGCGCTTCCTCAGCCGTCCGGCCATCGCTTTCTCGCTGGTATCGCGCAGTGCCGAGCGCATGGCCGTCGCGGCGGAGATCGCCGCCCGTATCGTCGCCCTGCACGAGCGTTTCGACCTGCCGCCGCGTACGGTGCTCAACGTCAATATCCCCGATCTACCGCTGGAGCAGATCAAGGGTGTGCAGCTCACGCGACTCGGCCATCGGGCCCAGGCCAAGCCGCCGGTGCGCGAGGTCAATCCGCGGGGCAAGGTAGGCTACTGGATCTCCGTGTCGGGCGATGCGGTGGACGGCGGCCCAGGTACGGATTTCCATGCTGTACTAGAGGGCTATGTATCGGTCACGCCGCTGCAGTTCGACCGTACCTTCCGCGAGGGCTTCGCCGGCCTGTCGGCGCTGACGGAGCTGCTGGCATGAATCAGGGGCAAGAGCATATGCAAAGACACGGCATCGGCATGACGTCCCAGCGCACCCGCGAGCGGCTCATCCAGCGACTCTACGAGGAAGGGCTGTCCAACGCCCAGGTGCTGGAGGTGATCCGTCGCACGCCGCGTCATCTGTTCGTCGACGAGGCCCTGGCGCACCGGGCCTACGAGGACACCGCGCTGCCCATCGGCCACAACCAGACCATCTCCCAGCCCTTCATGGTGGCGCGCATGACCGAGCTGCTGCTCGCCGGCGGGCCGTTGGACAAGGTCATGGAGATCGGCACCGGCTCCGGCTACCAGACCGCCATCCTGGCGCAGACCGTGGAGCGGGTGTTTTCCGTCGAGCGCATCCAATCGCTGCAGGATCGTGCCAAGGAGCGCCTGCTCGAACTCAATCTGCGCAACGTGGTGTTCCGCTGGGGCGATGGCTGGGAAGGCTGGCCGGCACTGGCACCCTATAATGGCATCATCGTCACTGCGGCCGCTCGCGAAGTGCCCCAGGCACTGCTCGACCAGTTGGCGCCAGGTGGCCGCCTGGTGATTCCGGTAGGCGTCGACGAAGAGCAGAAGCTCTTGCTGATCGTGCGCCAGGACGACGGCTTCGTTCGCCATGAACTCAACGCCGTGCGTTTCGTGCCGCTGCTCAACGGGCCCCTGGCCCAGTGAGAGACCCGGGAACGTTACCTGCGCGTCGGGCTCCAAGGCAGCCTGGCGGTTGCGACCGCTTGAGTCCGGCAGGGTGACCGGACGCTAGATGATCAGACTCTGCGGGAGGAACGGGTGAAGGCCCGAGCGCAAGGATTTCCAGGACGAGGGCGAGCGGGTTGGCTGGCGGGGTTGCTCGTGGCCCTGTTGCTGACGGGCTGCTCGACCTCGGGCTCGCGGGCGCCGGTGGTCGAACGTGGCGATAGCCGCGGTGGCGTTCCCCAGGTCACCTCCGGTCAATATCGCGTCAAACGCGGCGACACCCTGTTTTCCATCGCTTCCCGCAATGGCTGGGAGTGGCGTGCCCTGGCGGCGCAAAATGGCCTCAGTGCGCCCTATGTCATCCACGTCGGCCAGGTGATCCGCTTTGGCAGCGGTTCCACGGCGACCGCCAGTAGTTCCAGCCGTATCATCCGGCGTCCGGCGACGGTCGCCACTGGCCCAGCGACGGGGCATCCGGTCGCGACGCCGGTGCCGACTTCACCCCCGGTCACCTCGAATCCCAGCGCCGCCACGCCGGTGGTGACCGCGAATCTGCCCGAGGCGCCCCCACCGACCCCGGTGACACCTGCCCAGACGCCCACCCGCGACGTGCCCCAATCGGCTGCCGGTTGGGCTTGGCCGACGAAAGGTACTTTGATCAGTCGCTTCTCCGCCAGCAGTACGCTGAACAAGGGAATAGACATCGCCGGGCAGGAAGGACAGCCCGTCATGGCCGCCGCCGACGGCACCGTGGTGTACGCGGGCAACGGTCTGAGGGGTTATGGAGAACTGGTTATCATCAAACACAGCGAAACCTACGTCAGTGCCTACGGTCACAACCGTAGGTTGCTGGTTCGGGAAGGTGAGCGTGTCAAGATAGGGCAGACGATTGCCGAGATGGGTTCGACCGGTACCGACAGGGTCAAGCTCCATTTCGAGATCCGCCGTCAGGGCAAACCGGTGGATCCCTTGCAGTTCCTGCCCAATCGCTGATTCGCTAGGCGCCGACTCGATCTCGCAATCCTTTGGGGGCGAGTCATGGCGCATCGGCAACGTATCGGTACGCCCTGGCTCGAAGCACAGACGAGCAAGGGTTACTCAAGATGATCCAGATTAAACAAGAAACCGAGTACGACCTCGGAGACGACGTTCTGCTTCTCGATTCCAACCGCATCGGTGAGGAATCTGCCGATACCGCCATGGGCAAGGCGCTGTCCGGGCGCGGCAATCAGGTCTTGCGCGGGGCGAAGCTGGCCGACTACGGCAAGGCACTCGACGCCACGCAACTCTATCTCAATGAAATCGGCTTCTCTCCGCTGCTCTCGCCAGCCGAAGAGGTGCATTTCGCGCGGCTGGCGCAACGCGGCGATCCCGCCGGGCGCAAGCGCATGATCGAAAGCAACCTGCGGCTGGTGGTAAAGATCGCGCGGCGCTACATCAACCGGGGCCTGTCACTGCTCGATCTGATCGAGGAGGGCAACCTCGGCTTGATCCGTGCGGTGGAGAAGTTCGATCCGGAACGTGGTTTCCGCTTCTCGACCTACGCCACTTGGTGGATTCGGCAGACCATCGAACGGGCGATCATGAATCAGACCCGTACCATCCGCCTGCCCATCCACGTGGTGAAGGAACTCAACCTGCACCTGCGCGCGGCGCGGGAGCTGACCCAGAAGCTCGATCATGAGCCTTCGCCGGAAGAGATCGCGGCGCTGCTGGAAAAGCCGGTAGCGGACGTGAAGCGGGTAATGGGCCTGAACGAGCGCATCAGCTCGGTCGACATGGTGCTCGGCCCCGATTCCGAGAAGACCCTGCTCGATACCCTCACCGATGACCGACCCACCGATCCTTGCGAGCTGCTGCAGGATTCCGATCTCAACCAGAGCATCGACCAGTGGCTGCTAGAGCTGCCGGAAAAGCAGCGGGAAGTGGTGGTTCGTCGCTTCGGGTTGCGCGGACACGAAGCCTGCACCCTGGAGGAGGTGGGGCAGGAAATAGGCCTGACTCGCGAGCGGGTCAGGCAGATCCAGGTCGAGGCGCTGAAGCGGTTACGAGAGATCTTCGAGCGTAACGGCCTGTCCAGCGATGCGCTGTTCTGACGCCACTAGCTGAACGCCAACCCAACGAAGCCCGGATTAATCCGGGCTTTTTTCTGCGTCGCACTGTAGGTCTCGGCTTACAGAGCGCGTAAGCGGGAGGCGCCGAGGATTGCCGGAAAGCCTCGATTGGTTTGCAGTGCCGATTTCAAGTGATTGTTACGTAAGGGATTTTTATTTCTGGCCTGGAGCTGGGCGGGCGGGTGCCGAGCGGCATGGCAGATTGCCAGTCTTCGGTACAAGAGTAGTATCGGCTCTGTGTTCAGGACGACACGGATCGGCAGGACGCGGATCGGGAACACCTCAGGACGAGGTTCACCAGGACGGTGGCAGGATTTCAGGGACAGGGACGAAGGGGGCGGAGCGATCCGCCCCCTTTTTTTTTATTGCCTGGATTTTTCAGGCGACGTCTAGCGTTCGAGCTGGGGGAGCTTGTTGGGCTTGCCATCCCACTCGGCGGCGTCGGGCAGGGCATCCTTCTTCTCAGTGATGTTCGGCCAGATGTTGGCCAGCTCACTGTTGAGCTCGATGAAGGCTTCCTGGCCGGCCGGTACCTCGTCTTCCGAGAAGATCGCCTGGGCCGGACACTCGGGCTCGCACAGGGCGCAGTCGATGCACTCGTCCGGGTGGATCACCAGGAAGTTGGGGCCTTCGTAGAAGCAGTCCACCGGGCAGACTTCCACGCAGTCGGTATATTTGCATTTGATGCAGTTGTCAGTGACGACGAAGGTCATCTGCTCATTCTCCTCAGGCTAAGGCGGCGAATTCTAGCAGCATTGCCAGGCCCCTCGTATCCGTTAACTCAGATACGCTTTTTCCATTCGTAGATAAGCTCCAGGGCCTTTCTGGGTGTGATGTCGTCTGGCTGCAAGCGTTCCAGTTCCTCGATAAGAGGATGGGTGGCGCTGGCGAACAGATCGGCCTGCAGCGGGCGGGTCTTGGGCGGTGCGCTCACCGCTGGCGCACCGGCGACTTCTCCGTTGAAACTGGCGGCTTCCAGGCGGGCGAGGTGCTCGCGGGCGCGCAGGATGACGTCCTCGGGCACACCGGCCAGCTGCGCCACGGCCAGGCCGTAGCTCTGGCTGGCCGGGCCGGGCAGCACATGGTGCAGGAAGACGATGCGATCGTTGTGCTCGGTGGCGTTGAGGTGGACGTTGGCCACCGTCGGCTGGCCTTCCGGCAGGACGGTCAGTTCGAAGTAGTGGGTGGCGAACAGCGTCCAGGCGCGCAGCCGCGCCAGTTGCTCGGCGGCGGCCCAGGCCAGCGACAGGCCGTCGAAGGTACTGGTGCCGCGGCCGACCTCATCCATCAGCACCAGGCTGTGTTCGCTGGCGTTGTGCAGGATGTTGGCGGTCTCGCTCATCTCCACCATGAAGGTGGAGCGGCCACCGGCCAGGTCGTCGCTGGAGCCGATGCGGGTGAAGATGCGATCCACCAGGGAGAGTTCGCAACTGGCCGCCGGGACGAAGCTGCCGACATGGGCCAGCAGCACGATCAAGGCGGTCTGGCGCATGTAGGTGGATTTACCGCCCATGTTCGGGCCGGTGATCACCAGCATGCGGGTGTCGTTGTCCAGGGTGACGTCGTTGGCGACGAAGGGCGTTTCCAGCACCTGCTCCACCACCGGATGGCGACCCTGGCCGATCTTCAGGCAGGGCTCCTCGACGAATCTTGGTTTGTTCAGGTCCAGATTGAGCGCCCGTTCGGCGAAGTTGGCCAGGACGTCCAGTTCGGCCAGGGCGGCGGCGCTGTCCTGCAGCGGTGCCAGGTGGCCGATGAGTTCGTCGAGCAGGGTTTCGTAGAGGGCCTTCTCCCGCGCCAGGGCGCGGCTTTGGGCGGACAGCGCCTTGTCTTCGAAAGCCTTGAGTTCCGGGGTGATGAAGCGTTCGGCGCCCTTAAGGGTCTGGCGGCGGATGTAGTCGGCCGGCGCCGACTCGGCCTGCTTGCTGGGGATCTCGATGAAGTAGCCGTGGACGCGGTTGTAGCCGACCTTGAGGCCCTGCAGGCCAGTGCGGGCCTTCTCGCGCGCCTCCAGGTCCATGAGGAACTGGCCGGCGTTCTCGCTGAGGGTCTGCAACTCGTCCAGCTCGGCGTCGTAGCCGCGCTTGATGACGCCGCCGTCGCGGATCACCGCGGGCGGGTTGTCGATGATGGCGCGCGCTAGGGTGGCGGCCAGCTCCGGATAGGTCTGGATGCTCTTGGCCAGGTCGAGCAGGTGGGGGGCGATCATCTGCGTCAGCCCCTCTTGCAGCGCCGGCAGCGCAGCCAGGGCATCGCGCAGGCGGGCGAGGTCGCGCGGACGGGCGTTGCGCAGGCCGATGCGGGCGAGGATGCGCTCCAGGTCGCCGATGTCCTTGAGTTGCGGCTGCAGTGCCTCGAAGCGATAGCTTTCCAGCAGGCAGGTGATGGCATCCTGGCGCGCTTCGATCACCGCGCGGTTGCGTAAGGGGCGATTCAACCAGCGGGTAAGCAAGCGGCTGCCCATGGCGGTCTGGCAACGGTCGACCACCGATTGCAGGGTGTTGTCGCGACCGCCGGCCAGGTTGACGTCCAGTTCCAGGTTGCGGCGGCTGGCGCCGTCGAGGATGACGGTGTCGTCCAGGCGCTCGTGCCGCAGGCTGCGCAGGTGCGGCAGGGCGGTGCGCTGGGTTTCCTTGGCGTAGGCCAGCAGGCAGCCGGCGGCGCCGATGGCCAGGCCCAGCTTGTCGCAACCGAAGCCCTTGAGGTCGCCGGTGCCGAATTGCTGGCACAGGCTCTTCAGCGCCGAATCGCAATCGAAGTCCCAGGGTGCCCGGCGGCGCACGCCGCGGCGCTTCTCGGCGGGCAGGCCGGCGGGCCAGTCGTCGGGGATCAGCAATTCGGCGGGGTTGAGGCGTTCCAGCTCCGCCAGTAGGGTTTCCCAGCCGGCCAGTTCCTGCACGGTGAAGCGGCCGCTGGCGATGTCCAGCACGGCCAGGCCGAACAGGCGCTCGTCGCCCAGCACGGCGGTCAGCAGGTTGTCGCGGCGCTCGTCGAGCAGGGCTTCGTCGCTGACGGTACCGGGGGTGATGATGCGCACCACCTGGCGTTCCACCGGGCCCTTGCTGGTGGCCGGATCGCCGATCTGCTCGCAGATCACCACCGACTCGCCGAGTTTGACCAGCTTAGCCAGGTAGCCTTCGGCGGAGTGGAAGGGGATGCCGGCCATGGGGATGGACTTGCCGGCCGAGGCGCCGCGGGCGGTCAGGGTGATGTCGAGTAACTTGGCCGCGCGCCGGGCGTCGTCGTAGAACAACTCGTAGAAATCGCCCATGCGATAGAACAGCAGTTGTTCGGGATGCTGATGCTTGATCTTGAGGTACTGCTGCATCATGGGCGTGTGCGCGGAGAGGTCGCTCATGCGGGTAGTCAGATCCGGTTGCCTGTTGGATAGCCGCGTATTGTCCAATAACTCACGGCTTTTGTCGGCCCCGGATCGTTCAGCCGGCGGGTCTCACGCGGGTGGTTGATTGTCGCGTTCGCCCAGGAGCAGGTCGATCTGGGCCAGGAGGCGTTCGAGGGTGAAGGGCTTGGCCAGCACCTCGATGCCCGCCAGGGCGGTGGATTCACCGGGTAGCTGGGCCTCGGCATAGCCGGTGATCAGCAGGATCTTGAGGTCCGGTCGCCGTTCTTTGGCCAGGGCTGCCAGCTGGCAGCCGCTCAGGCCGCCCGGCAGGCCGATGTCGGCGATCAGCAGGTCCAGTGGCGTAGCGGACTCCAGTACCCGCAGCGCGGTAGTGGCATCGGTCGCCTCCAGGGTCTGGATTCGGTGCTCGCGCAGGGCGTCATCCACCAGGGTGCGCACCATGGGTTCATCGTCCACCACCAGTACCGTCAGGCCGGCGGGATAACGCGCCAGCGCGGCCGGCCGTGGCGCGACGGGAAGGGATTCGACTTCGGCCAGGCGCGGCAAGTAGAGGGTGACGGTAGTGCCCGCTCCCGGCGTCGAGGCGATGTGGGTAAGGCCTCCGGATTGCTTGGCGAAGCCATAGATCATCGACAGGCCCAGGCCGGTGCCCATGCCGACCGGCTTGGTGGTGAAGAAGGGGTCGAAGGCACGGGCCAGCACCTCGGGGGCCATACCGGAACCGGTATCGACCACGGCCAGGGTCACGTAGTCGCCGGCGGGCAATTCGAGGGCCGCGGCCTGGTCGTCGTCCAGCCGCTGATTGGCCGTGACGATGCGCAGCATGCCGCCATCGGGCATGGCATCCCGCGCATTGATGCACAGGTTGAGCAGGGCGTTCTCCAGCTGATGCGGATCGCACAGGGTGATGTGCAGGTCCTCGGCCAGCTCGCTATGGATCTGGATGTGCGGGCCAACCGAGCGGCGGATGAGTTCTTCCATGCCGCGTACGAGGTCGTTGGTGCGGGTCGCCGTGGGGTCGAGCGCCTGGCGCCGGGAAAAGGCCAGCAGGCGATGAGTGAGGGCGGCGGCGCGTTCCGCGGCACCCTTGGCCGAACTGGCGTAGCGCTGCAGATCGGTGAAGCGCCCCTGTTCGAGACGCAGGGACAGCATGTCCAGGCTGCCGATGATTCCGGTCAGGAGGTTGTTGAAGTCGTGGGCGATGCCTCCGGTCAATTGGCCCACGGCTTCCATCTTCTGACTCTGGCGCAACTGCTCTTCGGCGTGTTGGAGCGCCGCCTGCTGCTCGCGAATGGCGGTGACTTCGCGCACGGTCGAGTAGATGAGCCCGTCCTGCAGCACCGAATTCCAGGACAGCCAGCGATAGCCGCCGTCGCGATGCCGATAGCGATTCTCGAAGCCGAACACCGGCTCGCCGGTCGCCAGTCGCGCTAGGGCGGCCTCGGTACTCGTCCGATCATCGGCATGGACGAAGGCCATGAAGGGCTCCCGGCGTAGCTGTTCTTCGGTCCAGCCCAGGGTACTGGTCCAGGCCGGGTTGAGGTCGAGCAACTGGCCTTCCAGACTCGCCGTGCAGATCAGATCCGGACTGGCTTGCCAGATGAGGTCGCGCTGGCGGGTGCGCAAGGTCACCTGCTCGCCCAGGTTGCCGGCGAAGCGGTAGAGGGATTCCAGGCTGCGGCGCTGGGCGACGCAGACCACCGCCATGACCACATTGACGAAGACGAACAGCGCGTGGGATACCCAGCGCTCGGAGAAGAGGGCGAAGTAGGCCGGCGCCTTGACGAATAGCGTCTCGGCCAGCAATACCGCCAGCAGCGTGGCGAAGATCCCCGGACCCAGGCCGAACCAGAAGGCTGTGGTCATGATGAAGGGGATGAACAGCAGGTAAGGCAGGCTGTCGATGCCCAGGCTCAGGCGGATGCCGGCCGCGAGCGCGATGAGCAGCGCCGCGCCCAGATAGCGCAAGGGGGCGGGAGCATCCCGCGGGGCCAGCTGCAGCAGCCGGCCGAGCAGGGTGGGGGTGGAGATGGACACTAAGGCTTAGACCTCGAGACGCCGGTCCGTCACGCTACTTGAAGAGGGCACGACGGAACAGTCAGGCGTCATGAGTTGATCAGGTGCCCTCATGGCGCTCGAACTCTTCCACCGCACGGACGACGTCCGCGTTGTCCCGGGCGGTGCTGCGGGCCTGGCGCTCGAAGGCCGAGGCCAGTTCGTCGACCAGTTGCAACAGCCGCGGGATGTCGCCGCTGCGCTCGGCGTCGGCAGCCTGTTCGCGCACGCGGTTGACGAAGGCGTGGGGATCGTCGAAGGCGGTCATGGTCGTTCTCCGTGGGGGTGATAGTGCTATGACCGCAAATGCCGGCCAAGACTCACTTCTGCCGCGTCCAGACCGCTGGATTGACCAGATTGGCCGGGCGTTGGCCGGAGAGGGCGGCCAGCAGGTTGTCTACCGCGCAGCGCGCCATGGCCTCGCGGGTTTCCCGCGTCGCCGAGCCCAGGTGTGGCGTGGGCACCACGTTGGGCAGTTGCAGCAGTGGCGAGTCCGCTGCCACGGGTTCGTGGTCGAAGACATCCAGGCCGGCACCGCGCAGGCGGCCCTCCTGCAGGGCCGCGATCAGGGCGGCTTCGTCGATCACCGGTCCGCGGGAGACGTTGATCAGGATGGCGTGGGCCGGCAACTGGGCGAGTTCGGCGGCGCCGAGCAGATGGTGGGTCTCGTCGCTCAGCGGTACCGTGACGCAGAGGAAGTCGCAGCTCGCCAGCAGCTCCGGCAGGGCCAGGAAGCGCGCCCCGTAGCGTTCGTCCACTTCCGGCTTGGCGGCATGGGCGGTGTAGTTCACCTGCATGCCGAAGCCCAGGTGGGCGCGCCGGGCGATGGCCTGGCCGATACGACCCATGCCGACCAGGCCGAGGGTCTTGCCATGGACGTCGCAGCCGAAGAGCTCCTCGCCGAGGCTGGCCTGCCACTGCCCCGCGCGGACCCAATCCGCCAGTTCGACGATGCGCCGCGCCGTGGCCAGCAGCAGGGCGAAGGCGGCATCGGCCACGCTTTCGGTGAGCACGTCCGGGGTGTTGCAGAGCAGGATGCCGCGGCGCTCCAGGTAGGGCAGGTCGTAGCTGTCGAAACCGACCGAGACGCTGGCGATGGCCTCCAGCTTCGGCGCCAGGTCCAGCAGCTCGGGGGGCAGCTTGAAGCTGGAGCCGAGCAGGCCCTGGGCCTCGGGCAGGCGCTCGCGCAGCCGGGCTTCGCCGCCGGGTGCCTTGACGTCGACGTACTCCAGGTCGAAGGCTTCTGCCAGCCGTGCGGTCAGGGCCGGGGAAAGGGCCTTGTAGTGGATCACCTTCTTTTTCATGGATGGGACTTCCTGTCAGTGACTGGGAGCGGCTTTGAGAGATGCGGCGACCGGCGCCGGCCCCTGGCGCAGCAGCAGGGTCAGCACCACCGCGACCAGCAGGGCGCCACCCATGAAGCCGAAGGAGGCCCCGGGTCCACCGGTCACGCCGTTGAGGTAGCCCACCAGATAGGAGCCGGCGAAGGAGCCCAGGGCGCCCATGCTGTTGATCAGCGCCATGGCGCCACCGGCGACGTTGCCGGGCAGAATCTCGGGGACGATGGCGAAGAAGGGGCCATAGGGGGCGTACATGCAGGCACCAGCGACCACCAGCAGCGCATAGGACCACCAGAAGTGCTGGCCGCCCAGGGCGAAGGAACCGAGGAAGGCCAGGGCGGCAATCAGCAGCGGCGGCCAGACGAACAGCTTGCGATTCTGCAGGCGATCAGATGCCCAGGACACGCCAACCATGGCCAGCACGGCGGCGAGGTAGGGCAGCGCCGACAGCCAGCCGGCCTGGACGATGTCCAGGTGGGCGCCCTGGCGCAGGATCGACGGCAGCCAGATGACGAAGCCGTAGACGCCGATGCTCCAGCAGAAGTATTGCAGCGAGAGCAGGATAACCTTGGGCGAGCGGAAGGCTTCGGCATAGTTCTTCACCGGCTTCATGCCCTGCTGCTCGGCCTTCAGGGCGGCCTCCAGGCGCGCCTTCTCCGCCTGATCGAGCCACTTGGCGTCCTTGGGGCGCTCGGCGGCCACGCGCCACCAGATGAAGGCCCAGATCACCGCCGGCAGGCCTTCGATGATGAACATCCAGCGCCAGTCCAAGGCATGGATCAGATAGCCCGAGACCACCGACATCCAGAGGATGGTCACCGGATTGCCGAGGATCAGGAAGGTGTTGGCCCGCGAGCGCTCCCGCTTGGTGAACCAGTGGCAGAGATAGACCAGCATCGCCGGCATCACCGCCGCCTCGACCACGCCCAGCAGGAAGCGAATGGCGATGAGCAAGGTGACGTTCGGCACCAGGCCGGTCAGGGTGGCGAGTCCGCCCCAGCCGATCAGGCTCCAGAAAATCAGCCGCTTGACGCTGCGCTTCTCGGCATAGATGGCGCCAGGCACCTGGAAAAAGAAATAGCCGAGAAAGAACAGCGCGCCCAGCAGCGACGACATGGCCGGGGTGATGCCCAGGTCGTCGGCCATGCCCGAGGCGGCGGCGAAACCGTAGTTGGCCCGGTCGAGGTAGGCCAGGCTGTAGGTGATGAAGACCACCGGCATCAGATACCACCAGCGGCGTGGAGCGAGAGGGGAAGCGTTCATGGGATCACCTGCTTGATTGTTCTTGTCGGGTGTCGAATTTCAGGTACGGATCACGGGAGTTCGTGGCGGCGGGGCAGGCCCTCCATGTCGCCGACCACCTGCACGGCGCGGGCACCGATCCAGTTGCCGCGGGCGACGGCGGCGGCCACGTCCAGGCCATCGAGCATGGCGCTGACGAAACCGGTGGCGAAGCCATCGCCGGCGCCGACGGTATCGACCACCTCGGCCACGGTGACACCGGGTACCTCGCCTTCCGCCGTGGCGGTGCGCCAGTAGCCGCCTTGCGGACCGAGCTTGATGGCTACCGCCTGGGCACCGCGGTCGAGGTAGAAGGCGGCGATGTCCGCCGGGCTGTCGTAGCCGGTCAGTAGCCGCCCTTCGGCCAGGCCGGGGAGGACCCAGTCGGCCAGGCCGGCGAGTTCATTGAGTTCGCGGCGCATCTGGTCTTCGCTGTCCCACAGCGAGGGGCGCAGATTGGGATCGAAGGAGATACTGCGCCCGGCGCCGCGCATGGCTTCCAGCAGATGGCGGCTGAAGGCCCTGACGCTGGGCGACAGCGCCGGCGGAATGCCGGTGGCGTGCAGATGGCGCGCCCTGAGCAGGCCGGTATCGAAATCCTCTTCGATATTGAGATGGCTGGCCGCCGAACCCCGGCGGAAGTATTCGACCACCGGATCGCTGCCGTCGGCGACCCGCGACTTGAGCTGGAAGCCGGTGGGGTGCCGGGGGTCGACCTTCAGCCGCGTGCAGTCCAGGCCCTCGGCTTCGAGAGTGGCGCGCACGAAGCGACCGAAGGAGTCGTTGCCGACCCGCGACAGCCAGGCGACCTTGAAACCCAGGCGGGAGAGGCCGATCGCCACATTGTTGTCGGCACCGGCGATGCGCTTGCCGAACTGGCCGACGCTGGCGAGATCACCGGGGGTTTCGGCCACGAACATGGCCATGGTTTCGCCAAAGGCGAGGATGTCGAATTCAGCCATGGCGGCGCTCCTCGTAGGCAGGTGCGTCCAGGGTACGCAGGGCAGCCACCTGGCGACGGGTCTCGGCCAGCAGATCGGTGCCCAGCAGGGGAAACTCGATGGCGCGCCGCAGGCCCACGGGGAAGTGCGCCAATAGACCCTGCCAGGCCAGCAGGTCGGCGGCCTCCGGCGGCACGGCGTGTAGCCCGCCCGCCCGCCGGCGCACCGCCTTGCAATGCAGGTAACGGACATCCGGGCCGAGCAGGCGGGCGGCCTGCAGCGGGTCCTCGTCCTGCCAGCGCCAGTTGCCGATGTCGAAGGTCAGCCCCACCGGCAATCCGGCCGCGCGGGCTGCCTGAATGAAGGCGCGCAGCGGCTCGACCCGGCCACCCTGGGCGGTCTGGTCGTTTTCCACCAATAGTTGCGGGCCGCTGTCGTCCAGCCACTCGGCCAGGGCGCGCAGATCGGTGGCAGGGCGATAGTGGCCGAGCGAGACCTTGAGGGTGTCGGCGCCCAGTTGGCGGGCGTCGGCGAGGGCCTGGGGCAGGCGCGGCGACAGGCCGGCGCCCGCTTCGGGCCAGAGTTCCAGCGGCACCGAATAGACGCAGCCGAGGTCCGCCGCCGCGATGGCGTCGCGCAGGGCCGCCAGATCGGGATCGGCGTTGAACAGCTCCGCACGGATCTCCACATGGGTGGCGCCCGCTGCGGCAATGAGGTCGAGCCAGGCGGCCTGGCCTTGGCTACGCACCGCGTCGGCACCAAAGGCCGAGGTGGTGATGGCGATCTCCGGTGGCATTGTTGTTCTCCTGAAACCGGTTTCATCAAAAGACGAGCAAAAGGGCGAAAGGTGCCCTCGATTACGAGCAGTTCCGGGCGCGAGTCGACTGACGGATACGCAACTCCGCGCTGAAGGTCTGTTGGGTCGGCGCACTACGGTCGCCCTCGATACGCTGTTGCAGCCGTTCGAAGGCGGCGACGCCCAGGGCGTGGGTGGGCTGGGCCAGGGCGCTGATGCCACCGCCGACCAGGGGGAACCAGTCCAGGTCGTCCAGCGCCAGCAAGCCGATCCGCTCGAACAGGGGTTCGCCCAGGGCTTGCAGTGCCAGGGTCGTCGCCAGGGTCGCCACGCCATTGGCGGTGAGCACGGCCTTGGGGCCAGGCCCGGGGCTGGCCAGGAAGCCGGCGAGCGCGGCCTGGAGCGCCTGGGGATCGTTGGCATCCGTGCAATGGGCGCCCTGGCAGCTGGGGTGCTCGACCAGCAGGGCTTCGAACGCGGTCAGGCGCTGGACGCGGGAGCTGGTGCCGTTGAGGGGTTCGCTCACCAGCAGCAGATCGCGATAGCCCTGCTGCTGCAGATGCGCGACCCCTGTGGCGATAGCCTGGTAGTTGTCCAGCCCGACCAGATCGGCCTCGATCCCTGGCAACTCACGATCCAGCAAGACCAGGGGTAGCCGGCTGCCCAGTTGGCGCAGATCGGCGGCGTGCTGGCCGAAGGTGTTCACGATCAGGCCTTCGATGCTGTAGGACTGCAGCGCGGCCAGTTGCTGGCGTTCCTGGCGGGCGTCCTGGTCGGTGTTGCAGATCAACAGCGAATAGCCCTGCTGGCGGCACGCCGTTTCCACGCCGTGCATCACCGCGGTGGAGTAGGGGTTGAGCATATCGGCCACCAGCATGCCGATCAGCCGGCTACGACCGCGCTTTAAGCCACGGGCCATCTGGTTGGGCTGGAAGTCTAGGGCGGTCACCGCTTGCTCGATACGGGCGGCGAGGGAGTCGGACAGC
Source organism: Pseudomonas oryzihabitans (assembly GCF_006384975.1). Classification (NCBI taxonomy): domain Bacteria; kingdom Pseudomonadati; phylum Pseudomonadota; class Gammaproteobacteria; order Pseudomonadales; family Pseudomonadaceae; genus Pseudomonas; species Pseudomonas oryzihabitans. The sequence goes on along the minus strand of NZ_CP021645.1, from coordinate 2,116,302 downwards.
AGGCGGCGATCACCGCTGATATAGCGGGATACGCTGGCCTTGGACACGCCGGCGGCGGCGGCCACTTCGGCGATGGTCGCGCGGGAAGCGCGCAGGCCGGGAAGAAAGACATCGTTCATGGCGTACCGCTGTTAGGATTTTGTAGGTGCCTGAAACCGGTTTCAGTAAATCTTTTCTGCCGCTGGCCGGCAAGCCGGTCTAAGGTGCGTGCCGACCAGTGGTCGCCGCAGGAGGTGCCCTGCCGCGGTCACGTGCTATGTCCGCTTTTGCAAGAGAGGTGCTGATGGACGCCATCGATAGTCTCGCCACACGCCTGGGGGAAGCCCTGCAGGCGGCCGGTGCCCAGGTTACCACCGCCGAATCCTGTACCGGGGGCGGTATCGCCGAGGCGATCACCCGTATCGCGGGTAGCTCGGCCTGGTTCGAGGCCGGTTTCGTCACCTATTCCAATCGGCAGAAGACGCTGCAGCTCGACGTCCCCGCCGTCCTGTTCGATCAGGTCGGGGCGGTCAGCGAAGAGGTGGTGGTCGCCATGGCGCGCGGTGCCCAGCGCCGTGCCAATGCCCGCTTCGCGGTGGCGGTGAGCGGCATCGCCGGACCGGGTGGCGCGGTGCCTGGCAAGCCGGTAGGCACCGTCTGGCTTGCCTGGTTGGATGGCGAAAACCTGCGTACCGAACGGCAGGTTTTCGCCGGTGATCGGGCCGCCGTACGCCACCAGACCCAGGTCCGCGCCCTGCAGGGTGTTCTGGCGTTTCTGGACGAGGAAAAAGCCGCCCAGGTGTAGCAACCCGGTGGCGACTATGGTTTAATACTGTTCACTTATACAGGTATCCACGGCCGTCTGGCCCCTTCTTTCTCTGAGAGGAATCTAATGGACGACAACAAAAAGCGCGCCCTGGCCGCGGCCTTGGGACAGATCGAAAAGCAATTCGGCAAGGGCACCGTGATGCGCATGGGCGATCACGAGCGCCAGGCCATTCCAGCGATCTCCACCGGCTCCCTGGGGCTGGACATCGCGCTCGGCATCGGCGGCCTGCCCAAGGGCCGGATCGTCGAGATCTACGGTCCCGAATCCTCGGGTAAGACCACCCTGACCCTGTCGGTCATCGCCCAGGCCCAGAAGCAGGGCGCTACCTGCGCCTTCGTCGACGCCGAACACGCCCTGGACCCGGACTACGCCGGCAAGCTGGGCGTCAATGTCGACGATCTGCTGGTGTCCCAGCCGGACACCGGTGAACAGGCCCTGGAAATCACCGACATGCTGGTGCGCTCCAACGCGGTCGACGTCATCATCGTCGACTCCGTGGCAGCCCTGGTGCCCAAGGCGGAGATCGAAGGCGAGATGGGTGACATGCACGTGGGTCTGCAGGCGCGCCTGATGTCCCAGGCGCTGCGCAAGATCACCGGCAACATCAAGAACGCCAACTGCCTGGTGATCTTCATCAACCAGATCCGCATGAAGATCGGCGTGATGTTCGGCAACCCCGAGACCACCACCGGCGGTAACGCCCTGAAGTTCTACTCCTCGGTCCGTCTGGACATCCGCCGCATCGGCGCGGTGAAGGAAGGCGACGAGGTGATCGGTAGCGAAACCCGCGTCAAGGTGGTCAAGAACAAGGTGGCGCCGCCGTTCCGCCAGGCCGAGTTCCAGATTCTCTACGGCAAGGGTATCTACCTGAACGGCGAGATCATCGACCTGGGCGTACAGCTGGGCCTGATCGAGAAGTCCGGCGCCTGGTACAGCTACCAGGGCAGCAAGATCGGCCAGGGCAAGGGTAATGCCGCCAAGTTCCTGGAGGACAATTCCGAGGTCAAGGCTGCCGTGGACAAGGCTATCCGCGAGAAGCTGTTGAGCCAGCCGACCAATCAGAAAGCCGAAGTGGCTGTTGAAGAAGACGCCGACGTCGACTTCTGATCACGCTGCAGAGAGCTAAACGACCCCCGCCCCGTGCGGGGGTTTTTGCATAAGAACTTGTTCAAAGTCTCGCGAGCTAGCGACAAACAAGGCGGAAATAGCTGAGGAAGCGGAGTTTACGAGTGGTAAATGAGCATTCCGAAGCTATTTCCAACGCCGTTTGGCCGACGCGCAGCAGACTTTGAGCAGGTTCTAAGGGGAATTACCTTGGGCAATCCAATGGATACCACCGCCGCCATCCGCCTGGCCGCCATGGACCTGCTGGCGCGACGCGAGCACGGGCGTGAGGAGTTGTCGCGTAAGCTGCGTCGGCGCGGCGCCGAGGAGAGCCTGCTCGGCCCGGTGCTGGATCGCCTGGCCGAAGATGGCCTGCTCGATGAAAGCCGCTACCTGGACAGCTACATCGCCAGCCGGGCCCGAGCCGGCTATGGCCCCCTGCGTATCCGCGAGGAGTTGGGCCAGCGCGGCCTGAAGCGCGACCAGATAGAGGCCGCCTTGCGTGAGTCCGAGGTGGACTGGCAGGCGCAACTGGAAGAGGTCTGGCGCAAGAAGTTCGGTACACCACCAGCCGACGCCAAGGAGCGCGCCAAGCAGGGCCGCTTCCTGGCCTATCGCGGTTACGCCATGGATGGGATCAGTCGGGTGTTGAGCCGACGCTAGAGCGGGCGGTCGGGGCGTCGCTGTAGGCTGGTTGAGACAGATTCATCGTTGAAGCCCAACGGTGCCGGGCTGTTGGGCCTTGCTGCGCTCAGCGCCAACCTACGGTATGGAGAGATGGGCGTCCTGTAGGTTGGGTTGAGACGGTTTTATCGTCGAAGCCCAACACACCGTGCTCGGCTTGGAGACGTTGGGCCTCGCTCCGCTCAGTGCCAACCTACCGGGCGTGCCTTTCAGGCAGCCCAGTGTTCCGGTCGATTGAGCTCGTCCACCAGCTCGCGTAGCCGACCATAATGGCGGCCGTGGAAGTCGAAGGTGAGTCGGGTCAGATGCGCGAATTCCGCTTCGTCGGCGGTGCCTTCCCCCGGCTGCAGCTGAGTGAAGCCGGGAGTTCGGCAGAGGTCGCCGAAGTCGGTGGCCAGGCGCCCCAGGCAGGCGGGCGTCAGCGGGTGCTTGAGGCGGACGTAGAAACGTTGATCGCGCCAGCGGGTGGAGTGGTAGTTGCCATAGAAGTGTTCGATCTCGGCTGCTGCCGCTTCGGCCGAGCGGACCAGGCGCACCAGCTTGAGATCGGCCGGCAGGATGTAGCCTTCCTCCAGCAGATTGCGCTGCAGGTAGGCGAGGGTGTCGTCCCAGAAATGGCCTTCGGGGGTATCCAGCAGGACCAGCGGCACCAGCGGGCTCTTGCCGGTCTGGATCAGGGTGAGCACCTCGAAGGTCTCGTCCAGGGTGCCGAAGCCGCCCGGGCAGAGCACCAGGGCGTCCGCTTCCTTGAGAAAGAACAGCTTGCGTACATAGAAGAAGTGGAAGGACAGCAGGTGATCCGTGCCTTCGATGGTCGGGTTCGCCCGCTGCTCGAAGGGCAGGGTGATGTTGAAGCCCAGGCTGGCCTCGGGGCCGGCGCCCTCGTGGGCCGCACCCATGATGCCGGCGCCGCCACCGGTGATCACCATCATGTCGCGTCGCGCCAGGGCAGCGCCCAGTTCGCGGGCGAGCCCATAGAGGGCATGGTCGATCCGGGTCCGCGCCGAGCCGAACACCGTGACCTTGCGCCGCCGCCGGAAACGCTCCAGGCTGCGGAAGGCCTGCTCCAGCTCCTTGAGCGTCTGCAGCATAATCTTGGCATCCCAGCGCGCCGGATTGGTCTGCGCCATGCGCACCACCGTCTCCAGCATCTCGCGGTAGAGCGCGAGGTTCGGGCTGCCACCGGGCAGGGCGTGCTGCAGCAGTTCATCGATCCGCTGACCGAGATCGGCGGCGCTGGGCTCCACGTGACGGGCCAGATAGCTGTCGTCGCTGTCCTCGGACATGGGGCGAAGGTTCTCTTACTGGCCCAGGCCGCAGTCGGCCGCCTGGAAGCGCTCGACCATGATGGGCTTGTTGGTCTGGTATTCGGTGAAGTCATAGACCAGGGTGGCGCCGCGGGCCAGGAGTTGGCGATAGCCGTTGCTCTGGCAGACGCTCTCGGCGAGCTGCACCCGCACCGTGGCCGGATTCTCGCGCATGCGCGCGGCGTGGGCCGGACGAACGCTCAGGTGGTCGATCAACTGCTTGCCCTCCACGGTGTAGCCGCGGTCGAGGATGTCTTCGTTGATGGCGCGGGGCGTGCCCTGGCTACTCTCGGCGGCCACCTTGCGCAGCATCTGGTTGAGCTCATGTTCCTTGAGCGACTCGGCCGCCTGGACGGTGAAGGGCAGGGCGAGCATCAGGACGAGCAAAGCAAAACGAGGCATCGTAATCTCCAGCGTAGAGGAGCCCGTTTCGACCGTGGTCACGGGCAGGGGTTCGCACAGCGTCTATGCAGGGTACCTCGCCTGGCCGCCGTGGGCATCCTGATCGCTCTGGTAAACTGCGCTTTTGCCTGTGAGCCCGGCATGATCTCTATCCCCGATATCCCCTTGCATGCCGTGGCTCGTCTGCGCCAGGAGCGCCTGGCGCGTAGCATCAAGCCTTTCATCGCGCGCGGTTCACGCATGGCGCGTTGTCCGCAGTGCCGGCTGGCGCCCAGTCATTGCCTCTGCGACCTGCGTCCACTACGCCAGACCCACGCCGGGATGTGCCTGCTGATGCACGACGTGGAGCCGCTCAAGCCGAGCAACACCGGCTGGCTGATCGCCGACGTGGTGGCCGACACCCATGCCTTCGGCTGGAGTCGGACCTCCGTCGATCCGGCGCTGCCAGCCTTGTTGCAGCAACCCGAGTGGCAGCCGCTACTGGTGTTTCCCGGCGAATACGCTGCGCCCGAACGGGTGGTGGAGAGTCTGCCCCTGGCGCCCGGCAAGCGCCCGCTGTTCGTGCTGCTGGATGCCACCTGGACCGAGGCGCGCAAGATGTTTCGCAAGAGTCCCTATCTGGACGGCCTGCCGGTGCTGAGTTTCCAGCCCAATGCCCTGTCCCGCTATCGGTTGCGGCGTTCCACCCGGGGCGAGCATCTCTGCACCGCCGAGGTGGCGGCCCTGTGCCTGGAACTGGCCGGAGAGGCGCCCGCCGGGCGACTGCTGGAAGCCTATCTGGACGTCTTCAGCGAGCGCTATCTGGATGCCAAGCACCATCTGCCGCTGGCGGCGGACAGTCCCGCCAGCCAGCAACTGAAGACCCTAAGAGCCTGTTCATAATCTCGCGAGCTAGAGCCAAACAAGGCCTAGGCGGCCCCGCGAAAATAGCTGAGGAAGCGGACCGGGCTCGCGAACGAGTTTACGAGTGGTAAATGAGCATTGCGACGGGGCCGCCCAGGCGGGGCTGGCCTGCCAGGCTATTTTCAACGCAGTTTGGCCGACGCGCAGCAGATTATGAGCAGGCTCTGCGGGCTAATTGACCGGCTTGGCTTCCACCGGCTGCTGCCGCGGCCAGAGCTGGGCGGCCAGCATGCCGGCGAACATCAGGGCGCAACCCAGATAGCCGCGACCGCTGAGCGACTCGCCCAGCAGCCAGGACCCGAAGAAGGCGGCGAATACCGCTTCCAGGGAAAAGATGACCGCCGCGTGCGAGGCGATGGCGCCACGCTGGGCGAAGACCTGTAGGGTGTAGCCGATGCCGGCGGCGATCACTCCGCCATAGAGCAGCTCAGGCAGGGCCAGACCGATCTGAGCCGGTTGGATGGGCTCGAAGACCAGCGCCAGCAGCAGACTCAGAAAGGTACAGACCAGAAATTGCAGGATGGACAGCACCGTGGCGTCGTGGCGGCTGGAGTAGTGCCCCACCAAGAGCACGTGCACGCCCCAGGCCAGGGCGCCTGCCATTTGCAGCAGATCGCCCGCGGCGACCTGGAAGTTGTCGCCGATGCTGAGCAGTGCCATGCCGACCACCGCGAGGCAGGCGCCGACCCAGGTGCCGACATAGCTGCGCTGACCGAGCAGCAGCCCCAACAGCGGTACCACGATGACGTACAGTCCCGTGATGAAGCCGGAGTTGGTCACGCTGGTGAACAGCAGGCCGACCTGTTGCAGATTGATACCCAGGGTCAGCACCAGGCCCATCAACAGGCCACCCTTGAGGGTATCCCGGGTGAAGGGTTGCTGCCGTCCGCCCCGGCGCAGGAACAGCAGCAGCGGCACCAGGGTTAAGGCACCCAGGGCGAATCTCAGGCCGGTGTAGAGGAAGGGGCCAATATGCTCCATGCCGCCGGTCTGGGCGACGAAGGCGCTGCCCCAGATCAGGGCGGTGAGCAGCATGAGCAAGTCGGCACGGAGGGCGGCGCTGGGCATCGGGTATCTCTTTGGCAAAAAAGCACCACTGTGCCGCAACCGCCGGGCCTTTGCCTACCGCTCGCGGTCCGTCCGGCCTTGCTCCCGTCCGCGTCGTTCGGCATGCTGGCGCCATCTTGAACGCAGCCGGCGCGCCAGGCGCCTGGTCTACGCGACCCCTATTACAAGAAGGAAAGCTACACCATGGCGGCTGCCTATCAGATCCTGATCGCGGACGATCATCCGCTGTTCCGTAGCGCACTGCAGCAGGCGCTCACCCTTGGCCTGGGCGCTCAGGCGCGGCTCACCGAAGTGGCCGACATCGCCGAACTCCAGGCCTGCCTGGCCGACCGTACCGACTGGGATCTGGTCCTGCTCGACCTGAACATGCCCGGTGCCTACGGCTTCTCCGGCCTGGTGCTGTTGCGCGGGCAGTATCCGCAGGTGCCGGTGGTGATGATCTCGGCCCAGGAAGAACCCGCCGTGGTGCAGCGCGCCCGGGAGTTCGGCGCCAGTGGCTTCATTCCCAAGTCCAGCGATCTGAGCACCCTGCAGCAGGCGGTGAATCAGGTGCTGGATGGCGATACCTGGTGGCCACCGCAGGTCGAGGGCGCTGCCGCCCTCAGCGAAGAGGCCAAGGCCGCCAGCGCCGGCCTCGCCAGCCTGACACCCCAGCAATTCCGGGTACTCACCATGCTGTGCGAGGGGCTGCTGAACAAACAGATCGCCTTCGAGCTGAACGTCTCCGAAGCCACGGTGAAGGCCCATGCCACGGCCATCTTCCGTAAGCTGGGCGTCCGCACCCGGACCCAGGCGGCGTTGTTGTTGCAGCAATTGGAGAGCACCTCCAACTAGGCCTGGTGGCGTTACCCGCGCGGCCTTGCCCGGCCTCGTCCTGTCGGCGGCCAGGCCAGGCTCGCGCGCCAGCTTTCACGCTTTCTCTACCCGCCGTCTGCCAGCGGCAGCGGTTCGATCCTGCTGATGGAGCTCTCGGTGATTTCTCCCTACAAAGGCAAGACCGGTCTACGCCGGGTCATCAACGCGACGGGCTATTCCCTCGCGGGCTTGCGCACGGCCTTCCGCCAGGAAGCGGCATTTCGTTCCCTGGTGGCACTCAATGTGGTGTTGCTGCCCATCGCCTTCTGGCTGGATGTGAGCCGCGGCGAGCGGGCCCTGCTGGTGGCGGTCTGTCTGCTGTCGCTGGTGGTCGAGCTGTTCAACGCCGCCATCGAGGCGGTGGTCGACCGCATCTCCCTGGACTGGCACGAACTGTCGAAGAACGCCAAGGATCTTGGCAGCGCCGCGCAGTTCGTGGCCATGTTCATCATCGCCGCGGTCTGGGGAATCGTCCTGCTCGGCTGAGCAGGACGGCAGCGGTCAGACGGTTGCCCCGAGCGTTGCCCCAGCGGCGGTCTGGTCGGTCGCCAGTCCCTGTTCCAGCACGCTGGGTTGCGCCGAATGGATGACCTTGTGGATGAAGTGCAGCTTGGCGATCACCGGCGCCGGTAGCGCGAAGGGATAGAAATCCGGTTGCCCCATGCTGCGCGACAGCTCGTTGAGCATGGCCGCCAGTTCGATCCAGGCGTTGGCGAAACCGAGGAATTCATCGTCGCTGCGGTCTTCGGCCTCGTACAGCGCCTCGCGGGTGAACGGCTGGAAATCCAGCTGGGTGGTGGTGGCATTCATGCCGAGGTTGGCGGCGGTGGCCAGGGTATCCATCATGTGCAGGTAGTGGGCCCAGGTCTCCGCCCAGTCCTCCCAGGGGTGCATGGTGGCGTAGGCGCTGACGTACTGGCTTTCCCAATCCGCCGGCGCGCCTTGCTGATAGTGGCGCTCCAGAGCCTGGCCGTAGTCGGCGCGCTCGTCGCCGAACAGGGCGCGGAAGGGTTCTTCCCAATCGGTGCCCGTGACCAGGCGATCGAAGTAGTAATGACCGACCTCATGACGGAAGTGACCGAGCAGGGTGCGATAGGGCTCGTGCATGTCGGCCCGCACCTTTTCCCGGTGGGCGTCGTCCGCTTCGAGGATATTCAGGGTGATGAGGCCGTTGGCGTGACCGGTGGTCGGCGTACCGGTGGCATCGGGCGCGAGAAAGTCGAAGGCGAGTCCACGCTCGGCATCCACGCTCTGCGGGATCACCTGCAGGCCCAGGCCCAGCAACTGGGCGACCAGTTGGCGCTTGGCCAGCTCCAGCTTGCGCCAGCGCTCGCCATTGCCTTCGAAGGACAGATCCGGGATGGTGTTGTTGAGTTGGCAGGCCAGGCAAAATTCGCTGCCCGCATCGGCCGGTACCAGCCAGTTGCAGGCCGCTGGGGTATCCAGGTTGGCGCAGCGCCGGTAGAGGCTGCTCGAGGTCTCCGGCAATTGCCAGAGGCCGCCGTCGACGGGCTGCAGGGCGGTCGGCGTGCCCTGATCCGGGGCATAGCCCAGGGCATTGCCACAGGCCAGGCATTCGCTGTTGGGAAAGAAGATGGACTGGCCGCAGGTGCAGTTGGCGACCTTGCGTTGGACGGGCAGAGCCCGTAAGGCGTTGCGCTGCAAACGGTTCGAACTGTAGCTTCCAAGAAAATTACGCATGAGGGATACCTGGCGAGGACGACCGACGACCAGCGAAACGCTGGCATCGTACTAGCGATTTAGTAGAGTGGCTGGCGCTTGGAGTTCCGGGTTGTTCGTCGCCTGACCCGCGCGTTAGGCCCTTTGCGGCCCTGCCTGGATTCCGGGGCACGAGATTTGCTCTTAACTTTCCGCATAACCGGTGAACGGAGTCTCCCTGTGTCCATCCATGTCGCCCTGCAGCACGTCAGTCATTACGCCTATGATCGCCCGGTGGAACTGGGCCCGCAGATCGTCCGCTTGCGCCCGGCGCCCCATAGCCGGACCCGGATCCTTTCCTATGCCTTGCGGGTGCAGCCGGAAGGGCATTTCATCAATTGGCAGCAGGACCCCCAGGGCAATTACCTGGCCCGTCTGGTGTTCCCCGAGTCTACCCGCGAGTTCCGCGTGGAAGTGGACCTGGTCGCCGAGATGGCGGTGTTCAATCCCTTCGATTTTTTCCTCGAGCCCTACGCCGAGCGCTTTCCCTTCGCCTATGCCGAAGAAGAGCGCCGCGAGCTGAGCGCCTTCCGCGAATGCCTGCCGGCCACGCCGGCGTTCACCCGCTACCTCGCCGAGATCTCCCGTGAACCGGTGCCGACCCTGGATTTCCTGGTCGCCCTCAATCAGCGCCTCAGCCACGACGTAGCCTATCTGATCCGCCTCGAACCCGGGGTGCAGACGCCCGAGGAAACCCTGGACAAGGCCTCGGGCTCTTGCCGCGACAGCGCCTGGCTGCTGGTGCAGCTGCTGCGCCACCTGGGCCTCGCGGCCCGCTTCGTCTCCGGCTACCTGATCCAGCTGACGGCCGACCAGAAGGCCTTGGACGGTCCTTCGGGGACCGCCGTGGACTTCACCGACCTGCACGCCTGGTGCGAGGTCTATCTGCCCGGGGCGGGCTGGATCGGCCTGGACCCCACCAGCGGACTGCTGGCGGGCGAAGGGCATATCCCGCTGGCTTGCAGTCCCGAACCGGCATCGGCGGCGCCGATCTCCGGGCTGGTCAGCGAGAGCGAATGCACCTTCGAGCACCATATGGCGGTGGAACGCCTGTGGGAAGCGCCGCGGGTGACGCGGCCCTATGACGAGCACCAGTGGCGGGACATCCTCGCCCTCGGCCAGCGGGTGGACAGCGACCTGCTGGTGCAGGACGTACGCCTGACCCTGGGCGGCGAGCCCACCTTCGTCGCTCTCGACTATCCCGACGACGAGGAGTGGAGCACCGCCGCCCTGGGGCCGAACAAGCGCCGTCTGGCCACCAAGTTGTTCCACCGCCTGCGCGAGCACTATGCGCCCAAGGGCCTGGTGCATTTCGGCCAGGGCAAGTGGTATCCCGGCGAGCAGCTACCGCGCTGGTCACTCAACTGTTTCTGGCGTGCCGACGGCCAGCCGCTGTGGCGCGATTCGGCGCTGCTCGCCGACGAACGCCTCGACTACGGCGCCGATGCCGAGTTGGCCGAGCGTTTCGTGCGCGGCGTGGCGCAGCGTCTGGGCGTGGCCGACGAGCACCGCTTCCCGGCCTTCGAAGACTGGCTCTACTACCTCTGGCGCGAGCAGCGTCTGCCGATCAACGTCGACGCCAGCGATGCGCGGCTGAGCGATCCGCTGGAGCGCGAGCGCCTGCGCCGGGTGTTCGCCCAAGGCCTGGATCAGGTGGTGGGCTACGTGCTGCCGCTGGCCCGTACCGCCGCCGAGGACGGCTGGCGCAGCGGGCCCTGGTTCCTGCGGGAGGAACAGTGCCGCCTGGTGCCGGGTGATTCGCCGCTGGGCTATCGCCTGCCGCTGGATTCCCAGCCCTGGGTGCGCGAAGAAGACTATCCCTACCTGCATCCGACCGATCCCAACCAGCCGCTGGCGCCTTTGCCCGATCCCATCCGTCTGCAGGAGCGCTGGCGTCAGCCGCGGCCAGTGCGGGAAGCCGCCCAGACCGCCCCGGAGGCCTTCACCTCGGCTGCCGACATCGTCCGCACCGCCTTCTGCGCCGAACCGCGCGAGGGCCGGCTGTACCTGTTCATGCCACCCTTGGCGCGGCTGGAGGATTACCTGGAGCTGGTCGCCGCCATCGAGGACACCGCCGCGTCGCTGGGCTGCCCGGTGGTGCTCGAAGGCTACGAACCGCCGCGCGATGCCCGGCTGATCAATTTCCGGGTGACGCCCGATCCCGGTGTCATCGAGGTCAACATCCATCCGGTGGCGAGTTGGGATGCCCTGGTCGAGCAGACCGAATTCCTCTATGAGGCCGCGCGCCTGTCGCGCCTGACCAGCGAGAAGTTCCTGATCGATGGCCGCCACACCGGCACCGGCGGCGGCAGCCATTGCGTGCTCGGCGGGGCGACGCCGGCCGATTCACCCTTCCTGCGCCGCCCCGATCTCTTGCGCAGCCTGATCAGCTACTGGCACAACCATCCCTCGCTGTCCTACCTGTTCGCCGGCCTGTTCATCGGTCCGACCTCCCAGGCGCCGCGGGTCGACGAGGCGCGTAACGATGCCCTCTACGAACTGGAACTGGCCTTCGCCCAATTCCCGGCGCCGGGCACGGACTGCCCGCCCTGGCTGGTGGACCGCCTGCTGCGCAACCTGCTGGTGGACGTGACCGGCAACACCCACCGCGCCGAATTCTGCATCGACAAACTCTATTCGCCCGACAGCGCCAGCGGCCGCCTCGGCCTGCTGGAGTTGCGCGCCTTCGAGATGCCGCCTCACGGCCGCCTGCAACTGGTGCAGCAACTGCTGCTGCGCGCCCTGGTGGCGCGTTTCTGGCGTGAGCCCTATACCCCGAGCGGCTGGCGCGTTGGGGCACCGAATTGCACGACCGCTACCTGCTGCCGCATTTCATCCAAGAGGACTTCCAGGACGTGCTCGCCGAGCTGGGCGAGGCCGGCTATGCCTTCGATCCCGCCTGGTTCGCCGCGCACTTCGAATTCCGCTTTCCCAAGTACGGCGATTTCGCGGTCAAGGGTATCGAGCTGGAACTGCGCCAGGCGCTGGAGCCCTGGCACGTGCTGGGCGAGGAAGGCGCCATCGGCGGGACGGTGCGCTACGTCGACTCCTCCCTGGAGCGGGTGCAGGTGAAGATCACCGGCCTGGCGCCCGATCGCTATGCCTTGCTCTGCAACGGCGCCCGGGTGCCGCTGCGGCCGACTGGGCGGGTCGGAGAGTACGTCGGCGCGGTGCGCTTCCGCGCCTGGCAGCCGGCATCGGCGCTGCAACCCAATCTGGGGGTGGATGCGCCCCTGGTGTTCGATCTGCTGGACACCTGGATGCAGCGCTCCCTGGGCGGTTGCCAGTATCATGTGGCCCATCCCGGTGGTCGCAATTACGCTACGCTACCGGTCAACGCCTACGAGGCGGAAAGCCGACGCCTGGCGCGGTTCTTCCGTTTCGGGCACACCCCCGGACGCCAGGTGCCGCTGCCCCTCGACAGCAGTCTGGAAACGCCCTTCACCCTGGATCTGCGTCAGACCCACGTCAGCCGACCGCACTAGACATGCACCCAACCCCCCCACGTGCCGCCCTCGAGGCGGCCGGCAGCTTCAACGAACTCTGGGACCCCCGCGGTGGCGTGCGTCCGACCTGGCGGCGCTTCTACGGCCACCTGGCCGGTCTGCGCCCGGCACAGCTCGACCAGCGCCAGGCGCTGATCGCCCGGCAGATCCAGGAAAACGGCGTGACCTACAACGTCTACGCCGATCCCAAGGGCAGCGATCGGCCCTGGGCCCTGGACCTGCTGCCGCAGCTGATCTCGGCGGAGGAGTGGGCGCCGCTGGCCGCCGGGGTGGCGCAACGGGCGCGGCTGTTGAACCGGGTGCTGGGTGATCTCTATGGCGAGCAGCGCCTGCTGCGCGAGGGCCTGCTGCCGCCCGAACTGGTGTTCGGCCACAACAACTTTCTCTGGGCCTGCCAGGGCCTGCGGCCGCCGGGCGATACCTGGCTGCACGTCTACGCAGTGGACCTGGCGCGGGCGCCGGATGGTCGCTGGTGGGTACTGGCGGACCGTACCCAGGCGCCCTCCGGTGCCGGCTACGCCTTGGAAAACCGGCATATCGTGGCGCGGGCCTTTCCCGAGTTGCACCGCGACCTGCAGGTGCAGTCGCTGAACGGTTATTTCCAGGCGTTGCAACGCACCCTGAGCGCCGGGCTGGATACCGGCGACGAGGCGCCCCTGGCGGTGCTGCTCACCCCCGGCCGCTACAACGAGACCTATTTCGAGCACCTCTACCAGGCGCGGCAGCTGGGCTTCCCCCTGGTGGAAGGCCAGGACCTCACGGTGCGCAACGCCTGCCTCTATCTGAAGACCCTGAGCGGCCTGCGACGTGTCCATGCGGTGTTCCGCCGCTTGGACGACGACTTCTGCGATCCGCTGGAGCTACGCACCGATTCGGCCCTGGGCGTGCCCGGTCTGCTGGAGGCGGTGCGCCAGGGCAACGTCATCATGGCCAACGCCCTGGGCAGCGGCCTGCTGGAGTCGCCCGGTCTGCTGGGTTTCCTGCCGGGAGTGTGCCAGGCGCTGCTGGGCGAAACCCTGACACTGCCCGCCGTCGCCACCTGGTGGTGCGGCGAGACGCCGGTGCGGGAGGAGGCCCTGGCGCGGCTGGGCGAACTGGTGATCAAGCCGGCCTATCCTTCCCAGCGCTTCGAGCCGGTGTTCGGCAAGGCACTGGATGCCGGGGAGCGTGCTGCCCTGCGCGAGCGCATCGAGGCGCGACCCCATGCCTATGTCGCCCAGGAGCGCATCCAGCTGTCCCGGGCGCCGGTCTGGCAGGGCGGCAGCCTGCAATCGCGGGCCATCGGCATGCGCGTCTATGCGGTGGCCAGCGAAGGCGGCTACTGGGTGATGCCCGGTGGCCTGACCCGGGTCGCCCACGAAGGCGCCGAGGTGGTTTCCATGCAGCGCGGCGGTTCGAGCAAGGACACTTGGGTGCTGGGTGGCGGTCGCAGCGCGACCGAGGTGCCGAGCGCCCGGGTCCTGGGCGTACGCGATCTGGTACGCAAGGATCCCTTCCTGCCCTCACGCACTGCCGAGAATCTGTTCTGGTACGGTCGCTACAGCGAGCGCTGCGAGGATGCCGCGCGGCTGCTACGCATCGTGCTCAGTCGCTACCTGGATGCCGACGACCAGGGCCCGGCGGTGCAGGCCGCCATCGAACTGGCCATGGCCCTGGAACTGCTGCCGGAAGAGGGCACCCTCGCCGAACAGCTGCACGCGGCGCTCGGCCCGGGCGAGTTTCCCAGCGGCCTGGGGGCCAACCTGCAACGCCTGCATTGGGCCGCGGCCCAGGTCCGCGGGCGGCTGTCACCGGAAAACTGGCGCGCCATCCGCGAGGTGGAGCGCGAGGCCCGCGGCCTGGGCCAGGTGGGCAGCGAGCCGGGCGAGGCACTGCAAAGCCTCAACCGCCTGGTGATGGCGCTGGCGGCGGTGGCCGGCTTCACCTTCGACGACATGACCCACGACGAGAGCTGGCGCTTCCTGATGATCGGCCGGCGTATCGAGCGGGTGCAATTCCTCGCCGGCAGCATGGCGCATTTCCTCGAAGGCGGCGCCACCTGGGATGCGGCCGGGCTGGAATGGCTGCTGGAACTGGGCAACAGCATCATCACCTACCGCTCCCGCTACCAGGCGGCGCCCCAACTGATCCCGGTGCTGGACCTGCTGATGCTGCACGAGCACAACCCCTATTCGATCCGCTTCCAGGTGCATGCGCTGATCAATGCCGTGGAGCATCTGGAGCGCTATCACGGCCTGGCGCGCGACCCGGCGTTGAACGATGCCTATGATCGCCTGCGCCGTTTCGACCTCGGCACCCTGGAAAGCACCCTGTTCGGCGACGTCGGCCGGGTCGAGGTGCAGCAGGGCCTGGCGCGCCTGCTGCGGCAGATCGCCGATGCCAGCGGTCAGCTGTCCGAGCGGGTCATCTATCGCTGCTTCGCCCATGTCGACGCCGTGAGCCAGCGAACGGTATCCATGTGATGAATCAGGTTCGCTATCGCATCCAGCACGACACCCATTACCGCTACGAGGCCCCGGTGTCGCTGTCGCAGCAATTGCTGCACCTGTTGCCGCGCGACTGCGCCTGGCAACGTTGCCTGTCCCGGCAACTGGCCATCCTGCCCGCGCCGACCCAGCGCCAGGACGCCATCGATGCCTTCGGCAATCCCCTGACGCGGCTGGCCTTCGAGCGTCCGCACGACGAACTCTACGTAGGTACCGACCTGGAGGTGGAGGTGGATTCCCGCGCCGGGCTACGGCTGGAGGACTCGCCCGCCTGGGAACAGGTGCGCGACGGCCTGCGCTATCCGGCCGCCACCGTGGCCCTGGACGTCCACCACTTCCGCTTCGAGTCGCCGGCGGTGCCCATCGACCGGATCTTCGCCCGCTTCGCCGCGGACTGCTTCCCCGCGGGCCGACCGCTGCTGCTGGGCTGCCGGGCGCTGATGGAGAAGATCCATCGCGAATTCCGCTTCGACGCCACCGCTACCCAGGTGGCGACACCGCTGCGCGAGGTGCTGGAGCACCGCCACGGTGTCTGCCAGGACTTCGCCCATCTGATGCTGGCCTGCCTGCGCGGCCTGGGGCTGGTGGCCCGCTACGTCAGCGGCTACCTGTTGACCCGGCCGCCGCCCGGCAAGCCGCGGCTGATCGGCGCCGATGCGTCCCATGCCTGGGTCAGCGTGCACTGCCCGGTGCTCGGATGGGTCGACTTCGATCCCACCAACGATGTCCTGCCGGATCTCGAACACATCACCCTGGCTTGGGGGCGCGATTTCACCGATGTCTCGCCCCTGCGTGGAGTGATCCTCGGCGGCGGCAGCCATGATCCGGCGGTGGAGGTGACGGTAACACCCCTGTAGCGCCCGCTGCCTGGTCGATGCCTAACGGCAGACCTGTACCCGGACCTTGCCTTCGGCAATGACCGGTATCAGTTCGGCCGGTGGCGCGGCCTCGGTGACCAGCAGCGACACGTCACGCAGATTGCCCAACTCGACCAGGCCGCTGCGGCCGAACTTGAAACTGTCGACCGCCAGCAGCACCGTCCGCGACAGTGCGATGGCGGTACGCGCCAGGGCCACTTCCTGGTGGTCGTCGTCGGCCATGCGGCCATCCATCTCGATGCCGCTGACCGAGATGATCGCCAGGTCGAAGCGAAAGCGCCGCAAGAAATCCGCCGCGCCCTCACCGAAGACGCTGCCGTCGGCATTACGGACGAAGCCACCCGGCACGGCGATGGTGAAATCCGTGCGTTCCGCCAGCAACGAGGCCGCCCGCAGGTTGCAGGTCACTATCTTCAGTCCCGAGCGCTGCACCAGGACGTCGGCGATGGCCTCGCAGGTCGTGCCGCAATCCAGGTACACCGAGGCCCCATCCGGAATCAGAGCCACCACCTCCTGCGCGATCCTGCGCTTGGCCTCCACCCGCTCGATCCGCCGTTGCCGATAGGTGACGACATCGATGCCCAGCGCCAGCGCAACCCCCCCATGATGCCGCGTCACGCGCCCCTGGGCAGCGAGATCGGCGATGTCGCGCCGGGCGGTCTGGGTGGTGATCTGGAAGCGTTCCGCGATCTGTTCGACGGAGACATAGCTGGTCGCTTCGAGAAGCTGCAGCAACGCCTGCTGACGCCGTCCTTTCTTGCCCAGCTCGGGCTGCTCGGACTGAGAGGGGAGAGGGGATGACGAACTCATGATCGACCTCGGACAAGCGGGGATGTGATCCAGCGGCGTGGGGCTGGAGCGTAACAGTGTTGGGATGACAGTGATCGTTCCTGTCGTTCTTGGAGGCAAAGATAGGAGTTTTTATCCAGAAACGACAATTGATCAAAAATGACTGGAATACCTCAGGTGAAATTTCTTAAAACAACATTCGTACTGTCATAAATATTAGAAAAAATACTTTCTTCCTGTGGTTGCTCTACTTACCTCTGCCAGCCATTTCAATCGGGAGAAACACCATGCGTTGCTTCGGAATCTTGCGTCGTACCACCCTGTCCCTGGCCCTGCTGACCTTCGCTGGCTCTGCGTTGGCCGAAACCATCACGGTATACACCGCCTACGAGGAAGACGAGGCCGCAGCCTTCCTGGCCGAGGCGAAAAAGGCGATGCCGGATCTGGATATCCAGATGCTCCGACTGTCCACGGGTGATCTGGTGGCCCGTATCCTTTCCGAGCAGGCCAATCCCCGGCATGACGTGATCTGGGGCATGGCGGCGTCCTCCATGGTCGATCCGCGTATCTCTGCCACCTTGGAGCCCTACCAGCCCAAGGGCATCGATGCGGTACCCAAGCAGTTCCGTGATCCGAAGGGCAAGTGGTTCGCCGTGACCGGCTACATGGCCGCCTTCTGCGTCAACAACGAGCGCCTCAAGCAGAAAGGGCTGCCGATGCCCACCTCCTGGAAGGACCTGACCGCCCCCGCGTTCAAGGGCGAGGTGGTGATGCCCAACCCGGCCAGCTCGGGGACCGGCTACGTGCAGATCGCCTCGTTGCTACAGATGATGGGCCCGGAAAAGGGCTGGACCTTCCTCGACGCGCTGGACAAGAACGTCGCCCAATACATCAAGTCCGGCTCGCGGCCGTGCAACGTGGCCTCGTCCGGTGAATACACCGTCGGCCTGTCCTTCGACCTGCGCGCCATCAAGAACATCGCCGAAGGCTATCCGATCACCATGGTGATTCCGTCGGAAGGCGCCGGTAACGAGCTGGAGACCAACGGCCTGGTCGCGGCCTCCAAGCATCAGGAAGCCGCCAAGCGCTTCCTGGACTGGACCGTCAGCCCGGCGGCGGCCAACGCCTACTACAAGTGGAAGGCCATCGTGACCATCCCGGGTGGCGAGATGCCGAAGAACTTCCGCGATGCGGGATTGCCGGCCGATGTGTCCAAGGTGCTCTATCCGGTGGACTTCGCCAAGGCAAGTGCTGATCGTGCCGAGACCATCGCGACCTGGCAGAAGAAGTACGAGCGGTAAGTAAGGGCTTTCCGGAGGCACTATGAAACTGACCATCAGCGGTGTGACCAAGCGCTTCGATAGCGTGACGGCTCTGGATAACGTCTCCCTGGAGATTCCCTCGGGCAAGTTCGTCTGCTTCCTCGGCCCGTCCGGCTGTGGCAAGACCACCTTGCTGCGGATCATCGCCGGCCTCGACGAGGCCAGCGATGGCCGCATCGAGATCGACGGGAAAGACGTGCTCAGCACCACCGCCAAGGAGCGCAACTTCGGCATCGTCTTCCAATCCTATTCGCTGTTCCCGACCCTGACGGCGGCGCAAAACGTCGCCTATGGCCTGGAATGCCGCAACTGGAAGAAGGCGGAAATGGCCGAGCGGGTCGCCGCCATGCTCAAGATGGTGCACCTGGACGCCCATGCCGGAAAGCTGCCGCACCAGCTCTCCGGCGGTCAGCAACAGCGCATCGCCCTGGCACGGGCGATCGCGCCGCGGCCTTCGCTGCTGCTGCTCGACGAACCGCTGTCGGCCCTGGACGCCAAGGTGCGCGAGGAATTGCGCACCGAGATCAAGGCCGTGCAGGAAAAGCTCGGCATCACCACCATCATGGTGACCCACGACCAGGAAGAAGCCCTGGCCATGGCCGACCTGGTGGTGCTGATGCGCAATGGACGCATCGAGCAGGTTGGCACGCCGGACGAACTCTATGACCGGCCCCGTACGACCTTCGTCGCGGAATTCATCGGCCGCATGAATTTCCTCGACGTCGAAACCGATGACCAAGGCCGCAGCTGGCTAGGCCAGGCACCCCTGCGCCTGCGCGATGCCGGGCCCCAGGGCGGTTCGCGTGTCTGCCTGCGCCCAGAGCATGTCGAACTGGGTACGGCGGAGCGCACCGGCGAGAACGTCGTGGCGGGCCGCGTCACCGACATCTCCTACCTGGGCAATCTCACCCGAGTGACCATGCAACCGGCCACCGGCGGTTCCCCCGTGGTGGCCGAACTGCACGGCCGCCGCGCGCCGGTCCGGCTGGACGATCCCATCTCCATGCACCTGCCGATGCTGTCCCTGCGGAGGCTGTCATGAGTAGTGTCGATATCCCCGAGCGCGCCAGTGCGACCCGACTGCCCATGAAGCGTGTCGGCGAGGACCGGCTGGTACGCTGGACGCTGACCGGGGTGGTGCTGGCCGGTCTGCTGCTGTTCCTGGTGATGCCGATCGCCACCATCCTGATCCGCAGCACCGAAACCCCGACCGGAACGGGCCTGGCCAACTTCACCAATGCCTTCGCCAGCGCCCGCTTCTGGGGCCTGATCGGCAACAGCGTCGGCATGGCCGGGCTCACCACGGTGCTGGTGATCGTCCTGGCCTATGGCTACGCCTACGGCCTGCAGCGCACCCTGGTCAAGGGCAAGGGCTTCCTGCGGCTGGTCGCCCTGATGCCGCTGTTCGCTCCCTCGCTGGTACAGGGCCAGGGGCTGATCCTGCTGTTCGGCCGCAATGGCGCCATCAACCGCTATCTGGGCCTGGACATCAACATCTATGGCTTCCACGGCATCGTCACCGCCAACCTCTTCTACGCCTTTCCCTACGCCTTCCTGATCCTTTCGGCGGCCCTGGCCATCGCCGATGCGCGACCCTACGAGAGCGCCCGGGTGATGGGCGCCAGCCACTGGCGGACCTTCCGCACCGTCACCCTGCCACCGACGCTCTACGGCCTGGCCGCCGCCTGCTTCGTCTGCTTCACCCTGGTGCTCACCGACTTTGGCAACGCCATGCTGATCGGCGGCGACTTCAACGTGCTGGCCACCGAGATGTACAACCAGGTGATCGGCCAGGCGCAATTCGCCCTGGGGGCGGTGATCGGGGTGGTGCTCCTGATCCCGGCGATGATCGCCAAGATCCTCGAGAAACGCATCACCCGGCGACAGACCTCGCTGATCGCACCCCAGTCACGGCCGCTGGAACCGCGTCCGGACCGCGCTCGTGACCTGGGCTTCGGGCTGTACCTCTATGGCTTCGCAGCCATCATGCTGAGCATCGTCGGCATCGTGGTGGTGACCAGCTTCGTCACCCTCTGGCCCTACAACCTGACGCCGACCTTCAAGCACTACGCCTTCGACTTCGCCGATGGCATCACCCCGCTGTGGAACAGCATCCTGATCGCCACCCTGACCGCCACCCTGGGTGTGATCATGGCCGGGCTGGGCGCCATCGTGGTCACCAAGTTCCCCGGCCCGACCACGCCGCTGCTGTCGCTGCTGGCCATCCTGCCCTCGGCGGTGCCGGGCATGGTGCTGGGCCTGGGCTACGTGCTGATGCTCAACAACCCGGTCAATCCGCTGCACGTGCTCTACGGCACCCTGCTGTCGATGGTGATCCTCAACGTCTACTACAACCACAGCCAGGCGTTCCTGATCACCAACACCAGCCTGACCCAGGTGGGCAAGAGCTACGACGAAGCCTCGCGGATGCTCGGTGCCGGGGTGTTGCGCACCCTGCGCAAGGTCACCCTGCCGATTCTCTGGCCGACGCTGTTGGGGGTGTGGGTGTTCTACTTCATGCGCGCCATGGTCTCGCTGTCGGCACTGATCTTCCTGATCACGCCATCCACCCAGATCGCCTCGGTGGCGGTGCTGCAACTGTCCGACCGGGGCGCCATGAACCAGGCGGCGGCTTTCTCCGTGTGCATCATGGCCACGGTGGGTGCCTGCCTGCTGATCGTCCGATTGATCCTGCTGCTCGCCGGCGCCAAAGACGTGAAACTGATCCGATGAAAACGACCACGCCCATCAGAGCCATCCTGTTCGATAAGGACGGGACCTTGATCGACTACCACCAGTCCTGGGGACCGACCAATCGCCGGGCGGCAAAGCTCGCGGCTGCGGGCGATGTCGATCTTGCGCAGCGTCTGCTGGGGGTGGGCGGGATGGATGCTGCCAGTGGGCTCACCCAGGCCGATAGCCTGTTCGCCGCCGGTAATACCCGGGAAATTGCCGAAGCCTGGATCGCCGCCGGCAGTCCTTTCGAGCTGGAGGCCTTGATCCAAGCGCTGGATACCCTGTTCCAGGGCGTCGCCAGCGAGGCGGTGCCGGTCACCGACCTGCGGGTCTTCTTCGAACGGCTGGCAGCGCGGGGCCTGGCCATCGGTATCGCCAGTAGCGACAGCGAGGCGGCCATTCGGCTCATGCTGCGTACCTTCGGCCTGGAGGAACTGGTCAGCTACGTGGCGGGTTATGACAGCGGCTACGGCTGGAAACCCGAAGCGGGCATGCTGCTGGGCTTCGCCAAGGCGCTGGGCATCCCGCCCGCGCAAATCGCCGTGGTGGGTGACAATCTGCACGACATGGCCATGGCCACCGCGGGCGGCGCTGGGTTGCGGGTCGGGGTGCTCAGCGGCACCGGGCGGCGCGAGACCCTGGCGCCTGTCGCCGACCTTTGCCTGCCCAGCATCGCGGCATTGGATCTGGACCAACTCGTAGCGCTGCCCTAGCCACGGGGGAGGGCGGCGCGACCGGCATCCCCATGGCGGTCGCGCTTTTTTTTGCCTGGGTTTCGGCCCCTTCATCTCTAACGTATAGACCTTTCTCGGGTGCTCCGACCTTTCGAGATGGTGCTTTCCGTTCCCGGTGCTTGACCTGATGGCTTTATCTCGTTAAATGTATATACATTAATGAGGCGGTCTGTCATGTCCTTGGTAGTCGCAACGCTCCCGCTCTGGCTCAACCTAATCCTGTTCGATGGCCGATGGACCCATCCGCTTCCACGGCGGTACGGGGAAGATTGGCCACCTCTAGGGGAGCGACGTGCGACTTCTGCGCCGAGTCGGTAGGCAAGCGCGGAGTGCTGCACAACGATCCGGCCACCGGGTGAGGCGTCACGCCGACATCGGTCATGAAACCGCCATTGATTGCGCCCGGGAGCAGGGGCTGACGCTGCCCATGATCGACACTGGAGTCCACCCATGAACACCCTGACCCTGCAGCCTGGCCACCTGACCCTGGCCCAGTTGCGCGAGATCCATCGCCAGCCCGTCACCCTGGTCCTGGCCGAGGGTGCCGCCGCGGCCATCGACGCCAGCGTCGGTTGCGTCGAGCGCATCCTCGCCGAGGGCCGTACCGCCTATGGCATCAATACCGGTTTCGGCCTGCTGGCCTCGACCCGCATCGCCCCCCATGACCTGGAGAAGCTGCAGCGCTCGCTGGTGCTGTCCCATGCCGCCGGCCTCGGCGAACCCCTGGACGACGCCCTGGTGCGGCTGATCCTCTGGCTCAAGGTCAACAGCCTGGCGCGTGGCTTCTCCGGCATCCGCCGCCAGGTGATCGACGCCTTGGTGGCTTTGATCAACGCCGAGGTCTATCCGCATATTCCGCTCAAAGGCTCGGTGGGCGCCTCGGGTGATCTGGCGCCCCTGGCGCATCTGTCGCTGGTGCTGCTGGGCGAGGGCAAGGCGCGCCATCGTGGCCAGTGGCTGCCGGCCAGCGAGGCCTTGGCGATAGCCGGGCTGGAACCCCTGACCCTGGCGGCCAAGGAAGGCCTGGCGCTGCTCAACGGCACCCAGGTCTCCACCGCCTATGCCTTGCGCGGCCTGTTCGAGGCCGAGGATCTCTATGCCGCGGCCACCGTCTGCGGTGGGCTCAGCGTGGAGGCCATGCTCGGCTCGCGGGCGCCTTTCGATGCGCGCATCCATGCCGCCCGCGGGCAGCGCGGCCAGATCGATGCCGCGGCGGCCTACCGTGCGCTGCTCACCGAGACCAGCGAAATCGCCCAGTCCCACCGCAATTGCGACAAGGTGCAGGATCCTTACTCGCTGCGCTGCCAGCCCCAGGTGATGGGCGCCTGCCTGACCCAGTTGCGCCAGGCCGCCGAGGTGCTGGAGGTAGAGTCCAATGCCGTCTCCGATAACCCGCTGGTGTTCGCCGAGGAGTTCGAGGTGATTTCCGGCGGTAACTTCCACGCCGAGCCGGTGGCCATGGCCGCCGACAACCTGGCTTTGGCCCTGGCCGAGATCGGCGCCCTGTCCGAGCGGCGCATCTCGCTGATGATGGATAGGCACATGTCCCAGTTGCCGCCTTTCCTGGTGGAGAACGGCGGGGTCAACTCCGGCTTCATGATCGCCCAGGTCACCGCCGCCGCCCTGGCCAGCGACAACAAGGCGCTGGCCCATCCGGCCAGCGTCGACAGCCTGCCCACCTCGGCCAACCAGGAAGATCATGTGTCCATGGCACCCAACGCCGGCAAGCGCCTCTGGGCCATGGCCGACAACGTGCGGGGCATCCTCGCCATCGAATGGCTGGGCGCCTGCCAGGGTCTGGACTTCCGTACCGGGCTCAAGACCAGCCCGGCGCTGGAGCGAGCGCGTGGTCTGTTGCGCGCCGAGGTGCCCTATTACCAGGAGGACCGCTTCTTCGCCCCGGACATCGAGCGCGCCGTGGCCCTGCTGGCGGGCGGCTGCCTGAACGAGCTGGTGCCGGCGAGACTCTTGCCGAGTCTCTGATCGCATAGTGGCCGACCCGGCAGGCACGCCGCCGGGCCGCGCGTTATCATTCGCGGCTTCCTTTCCTACCCCTGGAGTTCGCGTGAGCAGCACGACACCCCCTCGCTACAAGGTGATCGAAGCCTTCCTGCTCGAGCGCATCCAGAGCGGTGTCTATCCGGTGCATCACCAGATTCCCACCGAGGAACAGCTGGCGCGGGATTTCGCCGTCAGCCGCATGACCGCCAACAAGGCCATCACCCACCTGGTGCAACAGGGCTACCTGACGCGCCAGGCGGGACTCGGCACCTTCGTCATCGAGCGCAAGGCGGAATCCTCGCTGCACGAGGTGATGAATATCGCCGCCGAAGTGCGCGCCCGCGGGCGGGTCTACAGCAATCGCGTACTGCGTTGCGAAGCCCTGGCGGCCGACGATGAGGTGGCCTTGCGCCTGGGACTGCGCCTGGGCGCCGAGGTGTTCCATAGCATCCTGGTGCATCTCGAGGACGGTGTGGCCATCCAGCTGGAGGATCGCTACGTCAATCCGCGCTGGGTGCCGCATTACCTGCAGAGTGACTTCAGCCGCCAAACGCCCAACGAGGTGCTGGTGGCCAGTTGCCCGATCAGCGACGTCGAGCACATCGTCGAGGCGGTGCTGGCAACGGCCGAGACCGCCCGCTGGCTGGACATCGCCAAGGGCGCCGCCTGCCTGTCGATGATCCGCCGCACCTGGTCGGACGAGCATCTGGTGAGCTACGTGCGGCTGTTGCATCCGGGCGATAGATACAAGCTGAGTTCGACCACCCGGCATCGCTGAGCGGGCGTGCTTTGGGATGTTGGGCTTCGCTGTGCTCAACCCAACCTACGTAAGTTCCTGCTCGCTCCCGACCGCCCCCTCTGTAGGAGAGGGTTGGGGTGAGGGTGGCTCCGGTTCTGCCGTGGGTGTTGGGCTTCGCTGCGCTCAACCCAACCTACGTAAGTCCTTGCTCGCTCCAGACCGCCCCCTCTCCCTGTGGGGGAGGGCTGGGGTGAGGGGATCTCCGGTTAGGTAGCGGTTGGGGAGATCAGAGCCTGTCCACCAGCGCCACGGCCTCCTGGCTGGCCTGGTCGCGCGAGGCTTGGTCGATCTCGGGACCGAACAGGGTCTTTTCCAGCACCACGGTGTGCATCCGGTCGATGCCGACCATCTCGCACCAGGTACGCAGATAGGATTCCTGGTGCTCCTGGCGATCCAGGGCGGCGCCGCGAGCGGCGATCACCAGCGCCTGGCGGCCGCCGAGCAGGCCGTTGAGGCCGCGGTCGTCGAAGGTGAACAGCAGGTCCTTCTGGCTGACCACGTCGAACAGCTGCTTGAGCTTGTAGGGAATGCCGAAATTCCAGCAGGGCACGCCGAACAGCAATACATCGGCGGCATGGAAGCGTTGCGCCAGTTCCTTGATCTGGCTCCAGGCCTGCTCCTGAGCGGGGCTCAGCGACTGGCCTTGGATACCGGCGTACTTGGCATCCAGCACGGGACCGTCGAATTCCGGCAGGTCGCAATGCCAGACGTCGAGGGTATCGACCTCGCTGTCCGGGTGCTTCCGTTGCCAGGCCTGGATGAAGGCGTTGGCGACTTCCAGGGATGCGGAACGATCCTGGCGGGGCGAACCTATCACGTGTAGCAGGCGGGGCATGGCTAGCTCCTTGGGTTGATGGACATCGCGATAACTATAGGTGGTGGAGCGGGGTTCGTCAGCCGGGTGGAGGCTGTGCCGATGGGTGGTCTGGGATGCGGTTCTCAGGATGTTGAGGGTCTGGGTACGCACCCTCACCCCAACCCTCTCCCGGAGGGAGAGGGGGTTGATCAGGAGCAGGCAGGATTCATCGTAGGTTGGGCAGAGCGCAGCGAAGCCCAACGTGCCGGGGCAAGTCCTAGGCACTGGGCACGCCCTCACCCCGGCCCTCTCCCAGGGGGAGAGATTTGCAACAGCCGGCCAGGTCAGGCCGGCCCGGCTTCCACGCGCAAGGCCGGTCGGCGCAGGCCGAGCAGGGCGTCCACCACCAGGAACAGCAGCAGACTACCGCCGAGCACTGGCAGGCACAGGCCGAGCAGCAGGGCCACCAGGGGTACCAGCACGCGCGACATCAACGGCAGCTGGCGCCAGAGGGCGATCAGGCCGGGCTGCGCCGGATTGCGAGTGGGGCGACGGCGCCACCAGAGCAGGTAGCCCCAAACGGTCATCACCAGCAAGCCCAGGGCGATGGCCGCCAGCACCAACTGGTTGGCCAGGCCGAAGAGCACGCCCATGTGGGCGTCGATGCCCCAGCGGGTCAGCTTGGCCGGCAGCGAGTACTGGGCGAAATGCACTTGGTCGACCACGCGCAGATCCTTGGGATCTATGGCCACGGCGTCCACCTGAGTGGGCCAGCGGCGGTCGATCTCGCTTACCGTCCAGGCCTTGTCGGCGCTGCGAGCCGGGCGGATCTCCACTTTGCCGGCGTCGATCCCGGCTGCCCGCGCGGTCGCCAATACCCGGTCGAAGGTAGCCGGGTCCAGGGACGCGACCGGCGGGGTGGGCATGGCGCCATGATCATGGTGGCCGGCGTGTTCGTCATGGGTCATGGCCGGCATGGCCGCACTGCCCAGGGCGGTCTTCACGCTGGGGGTGGACCAGCCGTAGTGGGCGCGCAGCAGGCCGATGTTGGCGCCGGCATAGTTCGACCAGGTCAGGCCGGTGGCGGAAAGGAACAACAGGCCGCCCAGCAGCCAGAGCCCGGTACTGGCATGCAGGCCGCGCAGCCCTCGGGCCGGACGGCGCTGGCGGCGGCGTACCAGCCAGAGCGTCAGCCCGCCGAGCGCGGCGATCCACAGCCAGGAAGCGGCCAGTTCGCTGTAGAGACGACCGACGTCGCCCAGCAACAGGCTGCGATGGAACTGATCGATCTCGGTGCGTAGCGGCAGGATGCCGCTGGTGCCGTAGACCGCCAGATCACCGCGGATGGCGCCGGTGACTGGATCGATGAACAGTGCCCGGTGGGCCGATTCACCCAGGGATGGATCGTTGAACATCACCCGGGTGGTGTCGCCCTCGGCAGGCGCCGGGCGTACCGCGCCCAGGGTTAGGGCGGGGCCCACCGCCGCCTGGGCGACCTGGATTTGTTCGGCCAGGGGCAGGGGTTTGCCACGGCTGGGGGTATGCAGCGCCTCGGCATAGAGGTGCGCCTCGAGTTGCGGTGTGAGGGCATACACCAAGCCGCTGGCGGCGGCCACCAGCAGGAAGGGGCCGACGCACAGGCCGATGAGGAAATGCAGCCGCGCCAGCAGCTGCAGCAGCGGCCCCGGCGCCTGGGCGGCCGGAGCGGAGGAGTGCGAAGTCATAACGTTCACCACGGAGCGACACGCGGCCGAAGGCTGACCGCGTGCAGGATTACGGAAAAAGAGAACAGCAGCTTTCCGCGACCGGGGTGTCAGGGGGCCTGGGGATGGAGGGTGGAGCGGCTCGCGCGCGGCGGTGGCGGCAGGGCGCCGTGGTAGCGGCGGCGATGGGGATCGCCGGGACGCAGCAGCCATTGCAGGACGACGAAGATCAGGGTGGCCAGCAATAGGGTGGCGGCGAAGACGCAATCGCCGGTGGGGGAGAGGGTCGTCGCGCTGCCGGCCGGCAGATTGGCGTGCATGCCGGCCATGTCCGCCTGGGCATGCAGGGGCTGCGCGTCATGATGGTGATGAGCGTGCGCCGCGCTGGCGGCGGGAAGCAGCGGCAGCGTGAAGCGGGCGAGCATCTGACCGTGCCCCAGGGCGCAGACGAGTCCGTTCAACAGGATGCAGGCGAGCAGCATCCAGGCGAGCGAGGTGCGCGGGGAACGGAGGGTTTTCATGGCTGCGGACTGTATCATCGTCCCGGACGACGTACAGCCCTGCTTGACCGGAAGGGCTCTGGCCTGCGCCAAAAGGTCGCGCCCATGGCTAGCAAAGGAACGCGAGGAGAGCGTGAGCGAAGCGCCCATCATTACCCTGGAGCGGATTACCGCGGCCGACGCGAAGGTGACGGCCTTCTTGTTGGCGAGCGCGCGCGAGCTGTTCGCCGGCCGGCTCGATCCCACGCGCGTCCCGACGGATCTGACCGACTTCGCCGAGCACTATGGCGAGGATCGCGGCTGCCTGCTGATCGCGCGGGATGCCGCCGGAGCGCCCGTGGGCAGCATCGCCTACCGCCGCTATGACCGGCGTTTTCCACGGCTGGCCTATCCAGGGGAGCGGGTGATGGAGGTGGTCCGGCTGTTCGTGGCGCCGCACTGCCGCCGGCAAGGCCTGGCGCGGCGGCTGTTTCACGAATTGCTGGCGCAGGCCGAACGCGAGGCGGTGCAGCGCTTCTATCTGCACACCCATCCCTTCCTGCCCGGCGCCGAGACCTTCTGGACAGCCCAGGGCTTCCAGGTGGTCGAGCGGGAAACGGCTTTGCCTTGGCAGACCATCCATCTGGAGCGGCGGCTGACGGGCGAGACGTAGCTCAGGCGTCCGCCGGCCCACGACAAAGCAGATAGGTATCCATGATCCAGCCGTGCTCTTCGCGCGCGGCGCTGCGCACCCGGTGGATCTCCTCGGCCACTTCCACCAGGCGTCCGGCGATGAGGATCTCGTCCGCCGTGCCCACGTAGGCGCCCCAGTAGATGTACAGCTGCGGATCGTCCAGGTGGCGATAGGCCTCGTGCGAGTCGAGCATCACCACCAGGCTGTCCAGATGGTCGGGGAAGCGCTGCAGGCGGCGCCCCGGTGTGATCTCCAGCGCCTGGCCGATGCGATTGAGCGGTACCCGATGGCGCGCGGCCAGGGCCTGAACGCTGGAGATGCCTGGGATCACCTCGTAGTCGAAGTCCAGCCGGCCCTCGCGCTTGATCGCCGCCAGGATGCGTAGGGTGCTGTCGTACAGCGCCGGATCGCCCCAGACCAGGAAGGCACCGCAATCGTCCTCGGCCAATTCTTCCTCGATCATCTGCTCCATCAACGCCTGCTTGGCGGCGTTGAGGTCGTCCACTGCCTGCCGGTAGTCGCCTTCGCGGCGGCGCTCGGGGATGGGCGCGCTGACGAAGCGATAATCCCGCTCACGGATATGACGGGCGCAGATGGTTTCGCGCAGGTGGATCAGGCTGTCCTTTTCCGCGCCCTTGTCGAACAGGAAGAAGGTACTGGCTCGATTGAGGGCGGCGATGGCCTGGAGGGTCAGGTAGTCGGGATCGCCGGCGCCGATGCCGATGACCAGTAGGGTTTTCATGGGGTGGCCTCGATGGAAAGAGCAGCGCGCAGTGTAACCAGGGATGTCTTCTCCGTAGAGACCTCCACAATCGTCATGCTACGTTCGACCGGTTTGCCTACTGCCAGGCAAGGACGGGAAGGACAGAGGTGACGATGACGGCGAGCTGGCGAGGGATACCCCGCGGGGTCTGGATTCTGGGGGGTGTGAGTATGTTCATGGACATCTCCTCGGAGATGATCCATAGCCTATTGCCGCTGTTCCTGGCCACCGGCCTGGGCTTGAGCGTGCTCTATATCGGCATTCTCGAAGGGGTGGCCGAGGCGACCGCGCTGATCACCAAGATCTTTTCCGGGGTGCTCAGCGACTACCTGGGCCGGCGCAAGGGCCTGGCGGTGCTGGGCTATGGCCTGGGCGCCCTGAGCAAGCCGCTGTTCGCCCTGGCCAGTGGCGCCGGTCTGGTGTTCGGCGCGCGCTTCATGGATCGCATCGGCAAGGGTATTCGCGGCGCCCCGCGCGACGCCCTGGTGGCCGACGTGACGCCACCGGAGATCCGTGGCGCCGCCTATGGCCTGCGCCAATCGCTGGACACCCTTGGCGCCTTCCTCGGGCCGCTGCTGGCGGTGGGGTTAATGCTGCTCTGGGCCAACGATTTCCGCGCGGTGTTCTGGGTGGCGGTGATCCCGGCCTTCATCGCGGTGGCCCTGTTGTATTTCGGCTTGGACGAGCCCAAGGCGGCCATCGTCAAGGCACGCACCAATCCGCTCACCCGCAGCCAGCTGCGCAAGCTGCCGGCGGCCTTCTGGCAGGTGGCGATGCTCGGCGGCGTCTTCACCCTGGCGCGCTTCAGCGAAGCCTTCCTGGTGCTCAAGGCCGAGCAGGTGGGGGTGCCCCTGGCGCTGGTACCGTTGGTGATGGTGGGCATGCACCTGGTGTTCTCGTTGTCGGCCTATCCGCTGGGGGCGCTGTCCGACCGGGTCGGTCATCGCGCGCTGCTGGCCTGGGGCCTGGTGCTGCTGATCCTGGCCGATCTGGTACTGGCGTTCAGCGGCGGCTGGATCGGCTTGGCCCTGGGCGTCGTGCTCTGGGGCCTGCACATGGGCATGACCCAGGGCCTGCTCGCCGCCATGGTCGCGCGCACCGCCCCGGCCGAATTGCGCGGCACCGCCTTCGGCCTGTTCAACCTGGTCAGCGGCATCGCCCTGCTGCTGGCCAGCAGCATCGCCGGCGCGCTCTGGCACTTCCTCGGCTCCGCCGCCACCTTCCAGTTCGGCGTCCTGGCGGCGGCGCTGACCCTGCTGGTGCTGGCCGCCTGTCGGCGCAGCGTCGCACCGCTGGCCAGCTAGTCGAACAGGGGGCGCAGATAGGGCGCCGTGGGGCTGGCGGGATCGTCTGCCACCTCGCGCGGCGTGCCGCAGGCGACGATGCGGCCGCCCGCCGCGCCGGCACCGGGGCCGATGTCGATCAGCCAGTCGCTGCCGGCCACCACCTGCAGGTTGTGCTCCACCAGCACCACGGTATTACCTTCCTCGACCAGGCCGTGCAGCTGGCGCATCAGCCGTTCCACGTCGGCCGGGTGCAGGCCGGTGGTGGGCTCGTCCAGCACATAGAGGGTGGTGCCGCGACTGGTGCGTTGCAGTTCGGTGGCCAGCTTGATGCGCTGGGCCTCGCCACCGGAGAGTTCGGTGGCCGGTTGGCCGAGGCGCAGATAGCCCAGGCCGATATCGGCCAGTACCCGCAGCGCCCGCGCCACTGCGGCTTCTTCGGCGAAGAAGGCCAGGGCCTCGTCCACTGTCAGGCCCAGTACCTCGGCAATGGTCTTGCCCTGCCAGCGTACCTCCAGGGTCTCGGGGTTGTAGCGCGCACCCTGGCAGGTGGGGCAGGCGGCATAGACGCTGGGCATGAACAGCAACTCAACGCTGACGAAGCCTTCGCCTTCGCAGGTCGGGCAGCGGCCCTTGGCGACGTTGAAGGAAAAGCGCCCGGCATCGAAGCCTCTTTCCTGGGCCTCCGGGGTGGCGGCGAACAGCTTGCGTACCCCGTCGAACAGGCCGGTGTAGGTGGCGAGGTTGGAGCGTGGTGTGCGACCGATGGGTTTCTGGTCCACCGGCACCAGGCGACGAATGCCGCCGAGGCCACCGACCACCTGGCCGGTGGTGGCGGGCAGGGCATCGGCATCCAGCTCGACCACCTCGTCACCGTCCTCGGCGGCGCCCTGGCCCAGCTCGGCGCCCACCAGCTCCAGCAGCGCCTGGCTGACCAGGCTGGACTTACCCGAGCCGGAGACGCCGGTCACCGCCGTCAGGCAGCCCAGCGGAAAGGCGGCGTCCAGCCCCTGAAGGTTATTGCGGCTGACCCCGGCCAGGCGCAGCCAGCCCTTGGGTTCGCGCGGCGGTCGGGTCTCGCGCTGCGGCGGGGCGAACAGATAGCGCGCCGTCACCGATTCCTTGACCTCGGCGAGGCCCTCTGGCGGGCCGCTGTAAAGCACCTGGCCACCACCTTCGCCAGCCGCGGGGCCGACATCCACCAGCCAGTCGGCACGCTTCATGGTGGCCAGGTCGTGCTCCACCACGAACAGCGAGTTGCCCTGGGCCTTGAGGCCGTCGAGGGCTTCCAGCAGAGCTTCGCCATCGGCCGGATGCAGACCGGCGGAAGGTTCGTCCAGCACATAGACCACGCCGAACAGCTGGGACACCAGCTGAGTCGCCAGGCGCAACCGCTGCAATTCACCGGAGGAAAGGGTGGTGGTGCTGCGTTCCAGCGCCAGGTAGCCGAGGCCCAGGCGGGTCAGGGTCTGCAAGCGCTCCAGCAATTCGGTGGCCATGCGCTGGGCGGCCAGGCGTTTTTCGGGAGACAGGTCGGGCGTACGGCGGACGTCCGGTGCGCCAGCGTGGTCACTGCTGCCAGCGGCCTTGCGGCGGGCGCGGTCCTGCCGGCCTGTTTCGGCGGCCAATACGGCCTGCTCCTCGGCCTCGTCGAAATCGCCGGCGGCCACCCGGCGCAGCAGCACGCTCAGATCGTCCAGCGGCAGCCGCGACAGCTCGCCGATGTCCAGCCCGGCGAAGGTCACCGAGAGCGCCGCTTGGGTCAGCCGCTTACCGTGGCACAGCGGGCAGGTCTGGCCGATCATGAAGCGCGCCGCGCGCTGCTTCATCTTGGCGCTCTGGGAATTGGCGAAGGTGTGCAGCACATGGCGCCGAGCGCCGGTGTAGGTGCCCTGGTAGCTGGGCTCGGCCTTGCGCTTGAGCGCCGCGCGGGTCTGCTCGGGGGTGAGGCCGGCATAGACCGGGACGGTGGGTTGTTCTTCGGTGAAGAGAATCCAGTCGCGCTGCTCTTGCGGCAGGTCGCGCCAGGGGATGTCGACGTCATAGCCCAGGGTGACCAGGATATCGCGCAGATTCTGCCCGCCCCAGGCGGTGGGCCAGGCGGCGATGGCGCGCTGGCGGATGGTCAGCGAGGGGTCCGGCACCATGGAGTCTTCCGTCACCTCGTAGACCCGGCCCAGACCATGGCACTTCGGGCAGGCGCCCTGGGGCGTGTTGGGCGAGAAGTCCTCGGCATAGAGCATCGGCTGGTCGGCCGGATAGCGGCCGGCGCGGGAATAGAGCATCCGCACCAGGCTGGACAGCCCGGTCACGCTGCCCATGGACGAGCGACTGCTCGGCTGGCCGCGCTGCTGCTGCAGGGCCACCGCCGGCGGCAGGCCCTCGATGGCCTCCACCTGGGGCACTCCCACCTGGTCGATCAGCCGCCGCGCATAGGGCGCCACCGATTCGAAGTAGCGGCGCTGGGCTTCGGCATAGAGGGTGCCAAAGGCCAGCGACGACTTGCCCGAGCCGGACACCCCGGTGAACACCACCAGCGCATCGCGGGGGATGTCCACGTCGACGTTCTTCAGATTGTGCTCGCGGGCACCGCGGACGGAGACGAAACCGGGACGGGGAGAGGAGGGCATGGGGGCTCGAAGACTCGCTGAAACGGGAGTTATACAGGATGGGACTCTGGCGAGAATGCCGGGTTGCGTCGTGCATTGGTATAGGTCGGCGCTCACCGTATTGACCGGCTGGAAGGGCCGGCGCTACCTTCCGCGGCGTCTACAGCAACCCTCAGGAGTCCTGCCTTGGACAGTCAACCCGGTCGATCTCGACGGGCCTGAGCGGCGAGTCCTGCGGCAGTCTTCCTGCCTCCGGCTCGCCGCCCGGGCGAGCGGTAGCGGGCGATGCCTGCCTTCCTCTTCCATGCCGATCACCCTTCCCCAGGGAGGGCTGTCGCTGTGCTGTCTCGATCTTCCTGCACCCTGAACCCCGGTCGGCCTCCAGGCCGACGATCCCGCCGGCATTCGCCGGCACGCGAGGTGGATCTTGGATTGGAAAGTCTTCCTGCTGCGCGTCTTCGTGGCGCTCGCCCTTGGCGCCCTGATCGGCGCCGAACGTCAACTGCGCCAACGCCTCACCGGGCTGCGCACCAATGCGCTGGTCAGCACCGGCGCCTGCCTGTTCGTATTGATGACCCAGGCGGTCCCGGGCATGGCGGCCGACGCCTCCCATGTCGCCGCCTACGTGGTCTCCGGGATCGGCTTTCTCGGCGGCGGCGTGATCATGCGCGACGGCCTCAATGTGCGCGGCCTGAACACCGCCGCCACCCTCTGGTGCACCGCCGCCATCGGCGTGCTGTGCAGCATGGGGCTGCTGCTGGAGGCCGGTCTCGGCACGCTGGTGGTGCTCTGCGCCAACATCCTGCTACGCGACTTGGCCCAGCGCCTGAATCACCAGGACGTGGTGCCGGCCAGCGAGGTGGAGCTGCACTTCGGCGTGGAGATCGTTTGCCGCGCCGAGGACGAGATCCAGGTGCGCAGCCTGATGTTGCACAGCCTGGAAGGCGGCGGCCTGCGCCTGCAATCCCTGCACAGCCAGGACCAGACCAACGCCACCCGCCTGGAAGTGCATGCCGAACTGCTCGGCAACTCCGGCGCCACCGCCCAGCTGGAGCGGCTGGTCAGCCGCATCTGCCAGGAGAAGGGCGTGACCTCGGCACGCTGGCAGGTGCGGGAGATGGGGTTGGAGTAAGGCCAGTGCTAGTCCTGCGTATGTTCCAGCGCATAACGCCGGCAATGCTCCAGGTAGCCCATCTCATGGGCGCCCACCAGTTGCACCACGCTGCTCCATAGCCAGGACGGGGCGTCCAGGGTACGGGTGCGATTGTGCTGCAGATCGCTCATCCACTCCACGCGCGTCGCGAGGTCCATCTGCCGGGCGTGGGCACGACCCACTACCCGCGCCAGGTAGGCCGCGGCGCCCATGGCCTCGCGGGCGCTGAGTTCGTCCAGCTCCAGCTTGAGATCCTGGGGCAGGAGTTCACGGATGAAAAAGGAGTGATCCAGCAGCCGTACCGCCAGCATGCGATTGCCCAGCGCGGGTGACAGCTGGCGTGCACCTTCCACCACCCGCTTGCCATTGTCCTTGGGCATGGCGGCATGGGCGGCGCGTGGAGCGGCAGCGGCCACCGCCTGCTTGATGTCGATCAGGCAATAGTCTTCGTCGTCGCCATCGTCCACCCCCAGCAGCACGGCATAGCGCCGCAGGCCCAGGGAGCTGCAACCCTTGACCCAGTAGGCGCTGTCGAGCAACTCGACGCGGCTGTCGTGGCTGCGGCCCTTGAGCGAGGTCACCAGGGCATGGATGCCGGGCGTCTGACACAGCTCGGCGATGGCCTGGCGCTCGGCCTTGCTCAGCCGCCAGAAATGCTTGCCCAGCGGCAGCTTGGGACGGGTGTTTTCCATGCGCTCCTTGGCCAGGTGCTTCCAGGTACGCTGCACCGCGCTGCGCATGCCGGCCTTGACCTGGGCGGGGCGCGGCACCTCGCGTTCGAGGTCATCCTCGAAGGCGATCTCGTAGCCGCGCATCATCTCTTCCAGCATTCGCGCGGTGGTCACCCCCGGCAGGTCGGAGCCGCGCGCCGCGGTGGCCAGCGACAGCGCCAGGCGCACCAGGTCATGGGCCGGATTGCCGACCACGGTCTGGTCCAGGTCGCGGATGTTGACGTCGGTGGCGCCCTTGAGATCCCCGGTGGGCCCCAGGTTGCCGGCATGGCAATCGCCGCAGATCCACACCGCTGGCCCATTGGGCAGGCTGCGCCCCGGTTGGCTGTGCAGCCATTCGTAGAACTGCACCGTGCTGCCGCGCACATAGGCATGGGCGGAGCGGGCCATCTTCAGATTGCGCAACTGATTGAGGCGGGGCAGGCGATCGGTGGGGCGAGGAGTGGTCATGCGGGGCGAGGCCGTGAGGGAGACAACCGTGTGACCGTTGCGTTGAGTGAATGTTGCAGGGTGTTTCTGCGGTCTAAACTGTTCGCGGGCTTTAGGTTAGAGATATCTAGGGATTTAAAATATTTGAAGGTGATCTATGAAGCCGTTAGTGGAATATTGTCGCGGGGCAGTCGGATCGATTATTGCTCAATACGAAATGACTAAAGTTTTAGGGCATTCTGCGACTATGGGATCTACACGTGAGAAGCTAATTCAGGATTTTCTGATTGCCCATCTTCCTCAAATGACTAATGCGGTAAGTGGGGTTGTTGTAGATTCGAATGGGGCTCGCTCAAAACAGCAAGATATAGTTCTTGTACTTAAGTCCATGCCGAGGTTGCCTTTTGCTAGTGGTCACGACTTGATCCTTCAGGAGG
The DNA here is from genome assembly GCF_006384975.1 of Pseudomonas oryzihabitans. Taxonomy (NCBI): domain Bacteria; kingdom Pseudomonadati; phylum Pseudomonadota; class Gammaproteobacteria; order Pseudomonadales; family Pseudomonadaceae; genus Pseudomonas; species Pseudomonas oryzihabitans. Next base: position 2,081,124 of record NZ_CP021645.1, on the reverse strand, counting down.
GCGTGGTTGCTACTCTTGAGATAAAAACAGAGATAAGTCCTTCGTTGCTGGAAGATATCTGTACGAATATCAGAAGCGTCAAGGATCTCAAGCCTAGCTCCCTTGCCGGGGCTCAGTTAGGAGACGTCACTTGGCCTTATGCAAGGATATTGACGGTAGTAATAACATATGGTGGATCGAGTTTAGGTAGTATTTGGCGTAAGCTTGACAGCTTTCCAGATGTGTCCATTCCTGATGTGTACTTGGATTTTACGAAAGGGGTTCTTATTAGAAACGAGGGGCTAATTTATCCTGTGAGAGGAACTGATTCATATCTTTTTTTTGAAGATCCCTCTATTGGGCTTGCGCGTCTTCTCACGATTCTCTCTAAAGTTACAGGGTGCCTACTGATGCGAGATGTTAACTGGGATGAGTACGTTGATTGAACTTCTATAGTTTTTGCTATGCATGCTGATTTTTAATTGATATCTGATTTTGGCGAGTTACGACGCTTTAAATGGCTGAGTGGCAGGCAGTTTTTGTAACCGGAATTGCCTGCCACTCTCTGCTTTTTAGCACCTGAACTGCCCGATCTGCCGATTCAGGTCGTTGGCCAGGGCATCGAGGGAGACAGCGGTCTGCACCGTCTCACCAATGGCCTCGCTGTTCTGCTGGGCCATCTGGGCGATACGCTCCACGGTGCGGGCCACGTCCTGGCTGGCGGCGGTCTGCTCGCGCAGGGCCACGGAGATCTGGTTGACCACCCGGACCACGCTGTCCGAGGAAGTATTGATGCTCACCACCGCCTCGCCGGCCTGGTTGGCCAGGTCGACGCCACCATTGACCTGACGCACCCCCACGTCCATGTCGGCCATGGCCGCATGGGTGGCGGCCTGGATCTTCTCGATCATGGCAGCGATTTCCTGGGTGGAGTTGGCGGTGCGTTGCGCCAGTTGGCGTACCTCGTCGGCCACCACGGCGAAGCCGCGACCCTGCTCACCGGCCCGCGCGGCTTCGATGGCAGCATTGAGCGCCAGCAGGTTGGTCTGGTCAGCGATGCCCTTGATCACGCTGACGATGGACGAGACGCGCTCGGAATGTTCGCCCAGTTCGCCGATGCGCTCGGCCGAGGACTGCACGGTGCCGGCAATGGATCTCATGCTCTCCACCGATGCCTGGATGGTCTTGCCACCGTCCTGCGCCAGGCGGCCGGATTGGCTGGACAGGTCGTGGGCTTCGTTGGCGTTATCCGCCACATGGTTGATGCTCACGGTCAGTTCTTCCACCGTGGCCGCCATGCTGGAGGCCGCGCTGGATTGCTCCTGGGCGGCGGCGGAGAGCTGCTGCGAGTTGGCGGAAATGCTGTGGGAGGCGGCGACCAGGTGGTCGGTCCCCTGCTTGATGCGCTGGATCATCTCCCGCAGCTTTTCCTGCATCAGGCCGAAGGCACCCAGCAATTGGCCCACCTCATCCTGTCCGCCTGCCGGAATCGGCGAATCCAGGCGTCCGTTGGCGATATTGCGGGCCACGGCGATGGCCTGATGGAGCCGGCCGATGATGGTGCGCGACAGCGACCAGGCGATGCCCAGCGCCAGCAGGGCGGCGAGAATGCCCCCGCTGATCAGGATGACCATGGCGTCCTGCTTGGCGTCCTGCATCGTCTGGGTACGGTTTTCCAGCAGCTTGTTCTCGCGGGTCTTGATCTGAGCCAACAGGCTGCGCATGGCATCCATCTTGCCCTTGTCCTGGGCTGTCGCGATGCGCGCGGTAAGGGTGTCCAGCGGTAGGGTGCCGGCATTGACCTGGCGGCGCAGGGCGATGATCTGCTGCACCGATTCGCTGTTCCATTGCGTCTTGGCCGCCGCGAGCTGGCTCAGATCGCTCTGCTGGGCGGGATTGTCACGGGTGAGCTGGCTCAGTTCCTGCACCTGCTCGGCGAAGTCACGTTCGCCCTGGTTCAGGGGGGCGAGGAACTCTTCCTTGCCGGTCAGGGCGAAGCCGCGCATGCCGGTCTCCATGTTGACCAGCGCCAACAGGGCGGCATCGGCATCCTGCAACACGTGGTAGGAGTGGATGTTCTGCTTGACCGCCGAGTTGACCTGATTGAAACCCTGGCTCGCCGCCAGGATCAGCGCCAGGATGATGACCAGGATAGCGCCGAAGCCGAGGTTGAGTTTTTTCGAGATGTTCAGGCGGTTCAGCATGGAAATCCTTGCGCAGTGGCGGTGTGACGGGGTGAGCTGGTCCGAGCCGGCGGATTGGGCGGGCGCAGGCTCCCTCGGGCGTTCTGTGCATGAGGGAGTCGGCTGTCCAGGCGTGACGAAGGCGAGCAGCGGCAATGACGACGTCTGGCAACAGGTGAGCTCCAGAGTCGTGGAGCCCGTTTTTTGAGAGGGTTACCCTGAAAAAGTTTTACGTGACGCAATAGGCATTTTTGCGGCAGGTTTATTCCCGACAGGGCCCGGCATAGGGCGAAGCCTTGCCCAGCGCCTGCTCGGCGCTGAGTGCTGGAACAGCCGCGCCAGAGCCGTTGACGATCAGTGGTTGTCTTTGGGATCTGAACGGTAGCTCAGGCGCGGCAGCTGCCGCTGCAAGAATCCGTCAGGGTCGCAACCGTGCCAACCGTCTGGCCAGGGCCTGTGCCTCATCGGCTTGGGTGACATTGGTGAACCCCACCAGCAGTCCCTGGTGCTCCGGTGCGGCCAGATACCAGCGCGACAGCGCCTGTACCGCGAGTCCCTCGGCCTGGGCAGCGTCCGCCCAGGACTGGTCGTCGCCCTGTGCCAGGCGAGCCAGCAGATGCAGGCCGCCGGCCTGGAGCTCGATCCGTACCCCTGCGCCCAAGGCGGTCGTCATGGCCTCGGCCAGCCACTGGCGGCGCTGCCGATAGAGGGTACGCATTCGATTCAGATGGCGGGCGAAGTGACCTTCCGCGAGAAAGCTCGCTACCGTGGCTTGCAGCAAGAGAGGCGCATGGTTATGCAGGCGGTCGGCGCTGGCGGCGAAGGCCGCCACCTGGGCCGGCGGGACCACCAGATAGGCCAGGCGCAGCCCGGGAAACAGCACCTTGCTGAAGGTGCCGGCGTAGAGTACCCGGCCCTGCTCATCCAGGCTCTTGAGCGCCGGCAACGGCTTGCCCTGATAGCGATACTCACTATCGTAGTCGTCCTCGATGATCCAGGCGTCTTCGCGCTGCGCCCAGTCCAGCAGCGCCAGGCGCCGGGGTAGGGACAGCGACACGCCCAACGGACTCTGGTGACTCGGGGTGACCACCGCACAGCGGGCGTGGGGTGCCTGGGCCAGGCCAGCGGCGACGTCCAGCCCTTCGCCATCTACCGGTACCGGGATCAACGCCAGGCCCGCCGCCTGCAGGGCGCGGCGGGCGATGAAGTAGCCCGGCTCCTCGAACCAGCAGGCATCGCCGGGCGCCAGCAGCGTTTGGACGATCAGATCCAGCCCCGCACGATAGCCGGCGCAGACGAACACCTGCTCGGGGCTGCAAGCGATGCCGCGCGCCAGCCCCAGGTAGGTGGCGATGGCAGCGCGCAGGCCGGCATGACCGCGGGCATCGGGATAGACCAGCCCCTCCAGCCCGGCTCCGCGCAATTGCCGCGCGGCCAGGCGGGTCCAGAGTTTGCGCGGAAAGGCATCCAGCGCCGGCAAGCCCAATTGCAAGGGCAGGGGCGGACCGCCGGCGTGGGTCGCCTCCACCGGGGCGGGCGGTGAGGTGATCGCCCCGCTAGGCGCCGACCGTTTCCATTGCGGCGAAACGATGGTGCCTGCCGGGCCACGGGGAATCAGCAAGCCCTCGGCGATCAGCTGCTGATAGGCGGCCTCCACCGTGCCCCGGGCCACGTTCAACTCCGCTGCCAGCGCGCGCACCGCCGGCACCCGGTCACCGGGGCGCAGCCGGCCCTGATCCAGCGCCTGGCGAAAGCGCAGGTACAGCTGCCGGTAGAGGGGCAGGGCGAGGCGGGCATCGAGGGCGGCGGTCAGGATCATGGCCTAGTCGCTTAGCTGTTTCTTGGCCCTATAGCCTAGGTCATTGGCCGCCTAGAGTGAGGCCTTCATTCACGCAGACCACTCGCCTTGCGTCGGGGCCCAAGCACCCGCGCGCCGCCTTTCGCCAAACATCCACAGGCGCATCTTTCACCAACCACTCCGGAGTAGCCCATGAGCCAACTACGCTTGCCGTTTTCCACCCTGTCTCCCGCCGCCTACCAGGGGCTGGTCGCGACCAGCCAGGCGTTGGCGCACAGTCCCCTTGGCCTCGAACTGGTGGAGCTGATCTATCTGCGCATTTCCCAGATCAATGGCTGCGCCTTCTGCCTGGGCAAGCATGCGCAAACCCTGCGCGAGCAGGGCGTCGCCCAGGCCAAGCTCGACCGCCTGGCCGGTTGGCGCCTCAGCGAGCTGTTCGACGCTCGCGAACGCGCCGCCCTGGAGTGGGCCGAGACCCTGACCTCAGTCGCCGAAAAGGGCGCACCCGATGCCCTCTACGAACCGCTCAAAGCGCACTTCACCGACGCCGAGATCTCCGACCTGACCCTGGTGGTGGCGCTGATGAACGCCTTCAACCGGCTGGCGGTGGGGATGAAACTCTAAGAAGCCACTCGTCCGTATTCGGGGCTTGGAACGGGTCTGAGGTTCTGCAGCCAAGTCAGGCGACCCGATATTCGACCGTCAGATGGGTGACCTCATGTACCGACAGCAGACGGCTGCGGACGTCGCTGGCGCCGCCCGCAGCCGGACCGCTCACGCTGACGATGGCGGCGCGGGCTTCTGGCCCTACGCGCCAGACGTGCAGGTCGGTAATCACCAGCCGGTCGCTGCCGGCGAGCAACTCGCGGATCTCGTCGGCGACCTGGGCGTCGGTCCGGTCCAGCAGCACGGCAGCGGTATCCTTCAGCAGAGACCAGGCCCAGCGGGCGATCACCAGGGCGCCGACGATGCCCATTACCGGGTCCAGCCAGACCCAGCCGAGCAGCTTGCCAGCCAGCAGGGCGACGATGGCCAGTACCGAGGTCAAGGCATCCGCCAGCACATGGACATAGGCCGACCTCAGGTTGTTGTCCTCGCCATGGCTGTGACCGTGATCATGGTGGTGATGATGACCGTGGCCATGTCCGTGATCTTCTCCCGCACCGCCCGTCAGCAGCAGGGCGCTGATCACATTGACGATGAGGCCGACGATGGCGATCAAGGTAGCTGTGCCGAATTGCACCTGGGTCGGCTCGAATAACCGGATCACCGATTCGCCGCCGATGCCCAGCGCCACCAGGCCCAGGATCAATGCCGAGGCGAAGCCACCGAGATCCCCGACCTTGCCGGTGCCGAAGCTATAGGCCGCATCTTCGGCATGACGGCGGGCGAAGGCGTAGGCCGCGGCAGCGATGCCCAGGGCGCCCGCATGGGTCGCCATGTGAAAGCCATCAGCCAGCAGCGCCATGGAACCGGTCAGATAGCCAGCGACGATCTCGACCACCATCATCACCAGGGTCAGCGCCACCACCGCTAGGGTGCGGCGCGCATTTCGATCATGGTCGGCGCCCAGAAAGTTATGGCTATGACCATGGCTGAGATCCAGGTTGTTCATCTCCACCTCACTTACCATAGCGGCGAATGGCTTCGAGTAGCTGTTCCACCCCTTCAGCGCGCTCTTCGTCGCTCAGGCCGGGGCGGGCGACATGCTCCCGGGCATGCTCCTCGACGATCTCTTCGAGCAGCCCATTGAGGGCGCCGCGGGTGGCCGCCACCAGATGCAAGGTCTTGGCGCAGTCGGCGTCCTCCTCCAGCGCCCGTTCGATGGCCTGTAGCTGGCCGGCGATCCGTTTCACGCGCTTGAGCAGGTCGTCCTTGCTGGCTTTCATATGTGACATAGCATACCCCCCTATCCTATATGGTATGCACTATAGGGCGATCGGCGACGCGGTGGAAGTGGCGGCTTGGCGAACTCTGGGCGAGTGCCCACGCAAGCTGGCAGCCCACCTTGCAAATCTCCATGCGACGACCGTGTGTCGGCCCGCTGCCTCCAATTCTTCTGCTGCCATGGCCGAACGTCAGTGCCCCTTAAGAGGATGTTAAGTATCGCCCCCCTAGGCTCCAGAAACCCGGCTGAACGTATCGGCCTGTTTTCAGGAGAGAAGCGCATGAGCAGCGGACGTTCGAAGACAAGCAAAGGGTTGATGCGCGGGGGCTTGGCCTTGTTGGCCTGCACTTATGTGAGCAGCTCTTTCGCCGAGATGACGGTAATCAAGGGGGAGGGAGGTGCTGCGAACGCCACTTCCGCATCGGTGTATTTCAATGCCGGCGTAAACGATCGCTCGATCAGCTCCCTGCTGGCTGCCCTGACTGACATCTCCACGAAGTACCCTGGCATCCAGAACGTCAATCTCTATATCAATAGCGGCGGCGGCAGCATGGAAGCGGGTTACGTCGCCTATGAATTCATGCGCCGCTATCCCCTTCATGTGAATGCCATCAATACGGCTTTCACGGACTCCGCCGCAACGCTGCTCTATTGCGCCGCGCCAAGCCGCTATTCCGAACCGCTCTCGAGTTTCCTCCTGCATCCCGCTGCGGTTAGCGTTCCCCTGAATGGCTACTTGAAACCTGACCAGGCCAAACAGGCGTTCGAGGATGCGGAGCGGGAGAACCTCAAGTTCAGCGAAATCTACAAAGGCTGTCTCAAACTATCGCCAGACGACCTCACCACGCTGCTGTCCTCCGAAAGCAACAGAAAGCGTCTGGGCTACGAGGAGGCCAAGAAGCTGGGCTTGATTACCCAGGAGCGCGATCAGTTACCCCACACGCCCGACCAGGCCACCTACTTCATCACCGATGGCGCCGGCAGATGACTTCAGGCCGGGCGGTGAGGCCAGTCGCTCAGCGGTCGGCGCCGGGCAGTGCCTGCAAGGCTCGGGTCAATTCGGCCGAAGCCCCGTAAAGCGGTACCTGGCCGCGCATCAGGATCTGGGCGCTGCGTCTATAGGCGGCGGCCTGGATGTCGAGCCCTGCGTCGCCGTGCCGGGCGGTGACCAGGGTATCCAGCAGGCCGGCTGGATTCTCGAGGCTGACCGGTATATCGGTATAGGTCTGAGTCGGGGCTGGGACGCCTGCGGCCACCTGAAACGCCGTGCTACCCGGCAGCAGGCAGGCCGCCGCCAGGCAGCAGCCACCGGAAACCGCCATCGAACCATGGCCGGTTTGGGGCGTGAAATAGCGCACCGCGAGATGGCCGCCGTGCCGCGGCGCCCCGACGATGCAGACCTTGGGGATGGTCTCGCTACGGGCCAGTTCCTCGTGGGTCAGCAATTCCCCGTCGCGCCGCCGCAGCCTCATCCGCAGTCCGGCTTCGATCCACAGCTGCCGCAGCCGCGCCATGAAGGCGGCATCGGCTTCCAGCTCGGCGATGGGCTCCTGGGCGGTCTTGCCCAGACTCGCCGCGGCGATGATGACCATGGGCACGGCTACATCCACGCAGGACACCGCAACACCCTCGATTTCGTCCATCACGGCGCCGGTGGGTAGCAGCGCCCCGGTCTTGCTGCCCACCGGTGACTGCAGGAACAGATCCACCTGGGGAAAGGCCCCCATCACCCCCGGAATCTCGGTCACCACGAAGCGGCCATCCGTCTCCCGAGCCATACGGCTGACCGTGAGCACCCCGGTATTGGTATTGCGGATCTCGATGTCGAAAGCCCCGCTCTCCGGTGCCTCGATCAGCCCACTGTCCACCGCCCATAGCGGCAGGGCCGACGACATATTCCCGCAATTCACGCTCCAGTCGATCTCGCCATGCTCATTGGCCAGTTGCGCCAGCGTGCTGACGATCCGCTGCCCTGTAGCCGTCTCCTCGATATGCGCCAGGAATACCTTGTTGCTGGTCGCCGGCCCCCGCCCCAGCCCGGTGATCTGCCGATTCCCCGGCGCCTCTCCGGTATGGGGAACACCCATCAGATGGCGCAGCAACTCCGCCCGCAGGTGTTCTTGCTGCGGCACCAGCGGCTCCCAGATCACCACGCCGGTGGAGGTGCCCCCTCTCATGTAGTGGACGGGAAGTTCGGGGATGGGAGAGGCGAGCGGGGATGGCTTGGCGTGCATGGACTGCTCCTTTGAACGGATGAGGCGGCCGGCTGCTGCGGAGACTTCGCTCATCTTCGCGCAGGCGGTGGCTCAGGCAGTATGACCATTCCCAACGCACGCATGCGCCCGTTCGGGCTCATTCGCGGCGGTGATCCTGAACAGCAGGCTGAAGGGTCAGCAGGTGTGCAGCGCTACGTCGTTTTCCTTGAGCACAGTCAGTAACTCTTGCGGTGGGGCCGCGTCCGTTATGAGCATGGAAACGCCCTCCAGGGTTCCTAGCTCGACGAGCCCACTGCGCCCGAACTTATAGGCATCCACGGCCAGCATAACCTGGTGGGAGATACCGATGGCGACGCGGGCCAGCGCCACCTCCTGATAGTCGTCGTCGGCCAGACGGCCGTCCAGTTCCACGCCACTCACTGAAATGATCGACAGATCGAAGCGGAAGCGTCTGATGAATTCCGCTGCATCCTCACCGAAGACGCTGCCGTCGGCGTTACGCACGAAGCCACCGGGTACGGCGATGGTGAAGTCGGTCTGGTCACCCAGCAGCGAGGCGGCGCGCAGATTACAGGTCACTATCTTCAGCCCCGAACGCTGGGTCAGGGCTTCCGCGATGGCCTCGCACGTCGTACCGCAATCCAAATAGATCGCCGCGCCATCCTGGACGACGGAGGCCACTCGTTGGGCTATTCGGCGTTTGGCCTCGATCCGATCGATACGGCGCTGACGATAGGTGAGCACGTCGATTGCCGTGGCGAGGGCGACACCGCCATGGTGGCGACGCACGCGTCCGGTAGCCGAGAGGTCGGCGATATCGCGGCGGGCCGTCTGAGTCGTCACCTGAAACCTATCCGAAATCTCCTCTACCGAGACATACCCGGTCGCCTCCAGCAATTGCAGTAGTGCCTGCTGGCGCCGAGCCTTCTTGCCGGAGTCGGCAGCTTCGGCTGGCAGGGGAGGCATGGAGACGAAGGCGCGCATGGTTAACCTCAGTATAGGACCGTTTCGCTCGCGAACAGTATCAAGCAGATCGGCAGGTGCTCTGAAGGCGTTGGTCGCTTCCAGACATAAAGTGGGAAGTTTTATCCAAAAGCGACAAGTGATCAAAAAAAAATTCCGCCCTGATCATTAATGTCTTAAAAACAACAAAAGAGACAGGGATATGTTTCACAAAGCTACGTTTAACTAACTGCCTCGTCCATACGCCAACACCTACAATCGCTCTGGAGAGACACCATGCGCCATCTCGTAAGCCTTCGCCGCACCGCATTGTCCCTTGCCCTGCTGACCTTCGCTGGCTCTGCGTTGGCCGAAACCATCACGGTATACACCGCCTACGAGGAAGACGAGGCCGCAGCCTTCCTGGCCGAGGCGAAAAAGGCGATGCCGGATCTGGATATCCAGATGCTCCGACTGTCCACGGGTGATCTGGTGGCCCGTATCCTTTCCGAGCAGGCCAATCCCCGGCATGACGTGATCTGGGGCATGGCGGCGTCCTCCATGGTCGATCCGCGTATCTCTGCCACCTTGGAGCCCTACCAGCCCAAGGGCATCGACGCGGTACCCAAGCAGTTCCGTGATCCGAAGGGCAAGTGGTTCGCCGTGACCGGCTACATGGCCGCCTTCTGCGTCAACAACGAGCGCCTCAAGCAGAAAGGGCTGCCGATGCCCACCTCCTGGAAGGACCTGACCGCCCCCGCGTTCAAGGGCGAGGTGGTGATGCCCAACCCGGCCAGCTCGGGGACCGGCTACGTGCAGATCGCCTCGTTGCTGCAGATGATGGGCCCGGAAAAGGGCTGGACCTTCCTCGACGCGCTGGACAAGAACGTCGCCCAGTACATCAAGTCCGGCTCGCGGCCGTGCAACGTGGCCTCGTCCGGTGAATACACCGTCGGTATCTCCTACGACCTGCGCGCCATCAAGAACATCGCCGAAGGTTATCCGATCACCATGGTGATTCCGTCGGAAGGCGCCGGTAACGAGCTGGAAGCCAACGGCCTGGTCGCGGCCTCCAAGCATCAGGAAGCCGCCAAGCGCTTCCTGGACTGGACCGTCAGCCCGGCGGCGGCCAACGCCTACTACAAGTGGAAGGCCATCGTGACCATCCCGGGTGGCGAGATGCCGAAGAACTTCCGCGATGCGGGATTGCCGGCCGATGTGTCCAAGGTGCTCTATCCGGTGGACTTCGCCAAGGCGGGGGCCGAGCGTGCCGACATCATTTCGACCTGGCAGAAGAAGTACGAGCGGTAAGCAAGGGCTTCAGGAGGCAGCATGAAACTATCGATTAGCGGCGTGACCAAGCGCTTCGGCAATCTCACCGCCTTGGACGGAGTGTCGCTCGACATTCCGTCAGGCAAGTTCGTTTGTTTTCTCGGCCCGTCCGGCTGTGGCAAGACAACCTTGCTGCGGATCATCGCCGGCCTCGACGAGGCCAGCGATGGCCGCATCGAGGTCGATGGCAAGGATGTGCTCAGCACCACCGCCAAGGAGCGCAACTTCGGCATCGTCTTCCAATCCTACTCGCTGTTCCCGACCCTGACGGCGGCGCAAAACGTCGCCTATGGCCTGGAATGCCGCAACTGGAAGAAGGCGGAAATGGCCGAGCGGGTCGCCGCCATGCTCAAGATGGTGCACCTGGACGCCCATGCCGGAAAGCTGCCGCATCAGCTCTCCGGCGGTCAGCAACAGCGCATCGCCCTGGCACGGGCGATCGCGCCGCGGCCTTCACTGCTGCTGCTCGACGAACCGCTGTCGGCCCTGGACGCCAAGGTGCGCGAGGAATTGCGCACCGAGATCAAGGCCGTGCAGGAAAAGCTCGGCATCACCACCATCATGGTGACCCACGACCAGGAAGAGGCCCTGGCCATGGCCGACCTGGTGGTGCTGATGCGCAACGGGAAAATCGAGCAGGCCGGTACGCCGGATGAGCTCTACGAGCGACCCAAGACGCCCTTCGTTGCCGAGTTCATCGGGCGGATGAACTTCCTCGAGGTGGAGACTGACGAGGCGGGTCGTAGCTGGTTGGGCCAGACGCCGCTGCGTCTGCGTGATGCCGCTGGCAAGGGTCCTTCAAAAGTCTGTCTCCGGCCGGAGCACGTGGAGCTCGGCTCCGCGGAGCGCACCGGCGAGAACGTCGTGGCGGGCCGCGTCACCGACATCTCCTACCTGGGCAATCTCACCCGGGTGACCATGCAACCGGCCACCGGCGGTTCCCCCGTGGTGGCCGAACTGCACGGCCGCCGCGCACCGGTCCGGCTGGACGATCCCATCTCCATGCACCTGCCGATGCTGTCCCTGCGGAGGCTGTCATGAGTAGTGTCGATATCCCCGAGCGCGCCAGTGCGACCCGACTGCCCATGAAGCGTGTCGGCGAGGACCGGCTGGTACGCTGGACGCTGACCGGGGTGGTGCTGGCCGGTCTGCTGCTGTTCCTGGTGATGCCGATCGCCACCATCCTGATCCGCAGCACCGAAACCCCGACCGGAACGGGCCTGGCCAACTTCACCAATGCCTTCGCCAGCGCCCGCTTCTGGGGCCTGATCGGCAACAGCGTCGGCATGGCCGGGCTCACCACGGTGCTGGTGATCGTCCTGGCCTATGGCTACGCCTACGGCCTGCAGCGCACCCTGGTCAAGGGCAAGGGCTTCCTGCGGCTGGTCGCCCTGATACCGCTGTTCGCTCCCTCGCTGGTACAGGGCCAGGGCCTGATCCTGCTGTTCGGCCGCAATGGCGCCATCAACCGCTATCTGGGCCTGGACATCAACATCTATGGCTTCCACGGCATCGTCACCGCCAACCTCTTCTACGCCTTTCCCTACGCTTTCCTGATCCTTTCGGCGGCCCTGGCCATCGCCGATGCGCGACCCTACGAGAGCGCCCGGGTGATGGGCGCCAGCCACTGGCGGACCTTCCGCACCGTCACCCTGCCACCGACGCTCTACGGCCTGGCCGCCGCCTGCTTCGTCTGCTTCACCCTGGTGCTCACCGACTTCGGCAACGCCATGCTGATCGGCGGCGACTTCAACGTGCTGGCCACCGAGATGTACAACCAGGTGATCGGCCAGGCGCAATTCGCCCTGGGGGCGGTGATCGGGGTGGTGCTCCTGATCCCGGCGATGATCGCCAAGATCCTCGAGAAGCGCATCACCCGGCGACAGACCTCGCTGATCGCCCCCCAGTCACGGCCGCTGGAGCCGCGTCCGGACCGCGCCCGTGACCTGGGCTTCGGGCTGTACCTCTATGGCTTCGCAGCCATCATGCTGAGCATCGTCGGCATCGTGGTGGTGACCAGCTTCGTCACCCTCTGGCCCTACAACCTGACGCCGACCTTCAAGCACTACGCCTTCGACTTCGCCGATGGCATCACCCCGCTATGGAACAGCATCCTGATCGCCACCCTGACCGCCACCCTGGGCGTGATCATGGCCGGGCTGGGCGCCATCGTGGTCACCAAGTTCCCCGGCCCGACCACGCCGCTGCTGTCGCTGCTGGCCATCCTGCCCTCGGCGGTGCCGGGCATGGTGCTGGGCCTGGGCTACGTGCTGATGCTCAACAACCCGGTCAATCCGCTGCACGTGCTCTACGGCACCCTGCTGTCGATGGTGATCCTCAACGTCTACTACAACCACAGCCAGGCGTTCCTGATCACCAACACCAGCCTGACCCAGGTGGGCAAGAGCTACGACGAAGCCTCGCGGATGCTGGGGGCCGGGGTGTTGCGCACCCTGCGCAAGGTCACCCTGCCGATCCTCTGGCCGACGCTGCTGGGGGTGTGGGTGTTCTACTTCATGCGCGCCATGGTCTCGCTGTCGGCGCTGATCTTCCTGATCACGCCATCCACCCAGATCGCCTCGGTGGCGGTGCTGCAACTGTCCGACCGGGGCGCCATGAACCAGGCGGCGGCCTTCTCCGTGTGCATCATGGCCACGGTGGGTGCCTGCCTGCTGGTCGTCCGATTGATCCTGCTGCTCGCCGGCGCCAAAGACGTGAAACTGATCCGATGAAAACGACCACGCCCATCAGAGCCATCCTGTTCGACAAGGACGGGACCTTGATCGACTACCACCAGTCCTGGGGACCGACCAATCGCCGGGCGGCAAAGCTCGCCGCCGCTGGAGACAAGGAACTCGAGTCGCACCTGCTGGCTGTAGCGGGATTCGACAACGCGACCGGCCTGACCGCTGCCGACAGCCTGTTCGCTTCCGGTAACACCGAGGAAATCGCGCGCACCTGGGTGAAAGCGGGCTGCTCTTACCCCCTGAACGCCCTGACCCAAACGCTGGATGAGCTGTTCCAGCAAAGTGCCAGGCACGCGGTGCCGGTCAGCGACCTGTTCGCCTTGTTCAAAGAGCTGAACGCACGCGGCATCGCCATCGGCATCGCCAGTAGCGACAGTGAAACCGCTATCAGGTTGATGTTGGAGGTGTTTGGCATCAGCGATTTCGTCGCCTTCGTCGCGGGTTATGACAGTGGTTATGGGTGGAAGCCTGAACCAGGCATGCTCCTGCAATTCTCTGCAGTGGTGGGGATTCCGACCAGTGAAATTGCGGTGGTAGGGGACAACCTGCATGACATGGCAATGGCCGAGGCGGGCGGTGCCGGTCTGCGTGTAGGCGTCTTGAGCGGGACGGGTACTCTCGAAACGCTCACGCCCGCTGCAGACTTCTGTCTGCCCAGTATTGCCAGCTTGAATCTGGATCAACTGGTTTCGAGGCTTTAGCCCCCTCCTGGGGCAGCGCGGCTGCCATCGCAGTGGAACAGCCGCGCTTTTTTATCAGCTGTAATGAGTAGGTCGGGTTTCAGCTGCATGGTTTGCGGTTATTTAGTCTGCTGTTTTCGATTCTAAAGATACAGTTATAGATATGCCTCAAGTCAATAGGCAGACATAACGCTACATCGGCACGGCGGGAAGATAAGATTCAGCAGGGAGCCACAGTGGTCACAGGATCGCTGTAATGGCAGAGGTGGCCCAGACCTCTGTTCAACTTCGATAGGCTCGGTTCCGCCAGGAAAAATGACCACCAACTCAACGGCGGAGTTGGTGGTGATCTCTGAGAAGCGATCTACGGTATTGCCAGTCAGACGAATATCCTCGCATTGAATGCTGTGAACAAAGCAGCATGTACCAAAGAGCAGGTTGGCGGGTTCGCGGTAATAGGCAATGAATGTCGGGACGCGTGCATCGTGCTGAGCACTTACCGGGGAAAGTATTCTGGCGCTCATCGTTGACTCGGTAAGGTATGGGGTTTTACAGCGGTGCTCCACCCAATGCCCAGAAGGCGATTATGCCGAGCGCCGCCGGGCGATAGGCCTCGCTTGCCCGAGAAGTAACAGCCCCACTGCCACGCCAAGGGTAACGGAAGGCATTGGACGATCCTCAATCCGTCAAGGATTTAAAAGTATCACTGGTCAGCTCGGCTATAGCGTGAGGCCGTTCTGGGTGTTTGGGCGATTATCTTTGGTGTCGCGACTGCAAGCGGTTAACTGACCAGGTAGGCATGCAGCTCAGGGCGTCTGCTGTGTGAGTCGCTGCGACAAGGTGCGAGCTATGGATACTGTTCGTGTGCAGCTCGAATGAGTTTATTTGATCTGGGCTAACAATGCGGAGGTGTTTCATGTGGCTAAGACTCATTTGCCTGCTCAGTGTTGCTCTGTTCGCTTCCTGGGCATCCGCAACGACTGAGCCCGAGGAGTGCCGGGTCGTGAAGTTTTCCGATACCGGCTGGACTGACGTTCAGGTCACCACCGCCAGCGCGCGCTACGTGCTGAGTGCCCTGGGCTATCAGGTGGAGGTTCAGCGCCTATCCGTGCCGGATACGCTGCAGGCGTTGGCTGATGGTAACGTCGATGTTTTTCTAGGTACTTGGATGCCAAGTATGGAAAAACGTATCAAGCCTTATCTGGACAACAATCAAATCCAGCAGATTCGAGTGAACCTGGAGGGCGCTAGATATACCTTGGGTGTGCTGCAAAACGTTTACGATGAGGGGGTGAAAAGTTTTGCCGATCTTTCGAAATATGCAGGCAAGTTCGATCACGAGATCTACGGTCTCCAGCCGGGAGGTAACGGGAACAAGCGTATTCAAAACATGATAAGCCAGAATGCCTATGGCCTTGGTGACTTCAAGCTCATAGAATCCAGCGAAAGCGTGATGCTGGCGAATGTGAAACGCAAAGAGCTCTTGAATCAGTGGGTCGTATTCTTGGCGTGGGAGCCGCACCCGATGAATACCCAGTTCAAAATCGCTTATCTTTCCGGTGGAGAGGATGTCTGGGGTCCTAATCTGGGTGCTTCTTCAGTCTATACCAGTACTCGCAAGGACTATGCGAGAAAGTGCCCCAACGTTGGGCGGTTCTTGGCCAATCTTCATTTCACTATCGATATGGAAAATAAACTGTCATCTGAGGTGCTGGACCAAAAGACCAATCCCCGTCGAGCGGTACGCAATTTTCTTAGAGAGAATGGCGCAGTCCTGGATAAGTGGCTGGAGGGGGTGCAGTCAGTATCCGGTACGCCTGGCTCTGCGACCGTGAAGGCCGCTCTCGCCCGTTGAAAACCCCAGTCCCTGACGCCTGATATGTCCGTGGCGCTGGTAAGCCTTTCTATTGTAAAACGCTTTCAGCTCAGGCTTGATGCTGGCCGCCAGTGGGAATGGCGGAGCTTTTCGCGAGGTTGATATGGGACTTTCTTCGAGCGATCAAATGTCTGAAATGCATCGTGCTGTCGAAAAATACATCTTGTCGAAAGACGGAAATCGGCCTTGGCTGTTACGCCAGGCGTTTGCGGCCAACGCTGCCGTAGAGATGGTGGTGCATACTGACAGTATAGCCTTTCCTGCCAATATCTCGAGTTTGGTTGAAATCTCTGAAGTCTTGGTGCGTCGTTTCAATCAGACGTACGAGAATATATACACCTTCTGTATCGGAAGTCCGCCTGAGTCAGGGGAGTTATCCTATAGCTGTAAGTGGATGGTAGGGATGTCGGTCAAGGATTCGGGTGAAGTACGCGCGGGCTGCGGTGAGTACCTCTGGCAACTGGACGCTGAAACAGGCCTTGTTGCTCATCTACGGATTCGCATAGAACTCATGCAGGTTGGGCCGGCGTCCGAGTTGGTGCCCTTGATGGACTGGTTGGGTGGACTGAGCTATCCCTGGTGCACGGCCGAAGAGGCGCTTTTGCAAGCGCCGCCATTGGACAGCCTTGAGCAGGTCACGGAGTATCTAAGACGCTCAGTGGAGTGTTTCCGGACAGGAGCTGACAGCGCTGTTATAACCTGCTCCTGACTCAGAAAGCGTCAGGCCGTGGTCGTGCCGAGCCTCGTCGCGAAGCTCGACAATGCCCGGGTAACGGCGGGACGACGGCTGACGAGTCGCTCGCTCAAAGAGGCGTAATGATCTTGCCCTGTCGATCCACGATCACGCCGGGTAAGTCATGGCTGAGGGTATCCGTTTCACGGTAATGCACGACCGAGCGTATCGCTTCGCCGCGCTTGAGGAGGTCGAAAGCGACATTCAGCGCGTCGTGCCCCATGTTGTGGGTGATATAGGGATCGACATTGATCTCGCCCCGTAGCCATTCGTCCACCATCTGCGGCAGCCCGGTACGGCCGAGTACTCCTCCGAAGGCCGATCCCCGCCAGACCCGGCCCGTCACCAGCTGGAAGGGACGGGTGGCGATTTCCTCGCCCGCCCCGGCCACACCGATGATGACGCTTTCACCCCAGCCCTTGTGGCAGCATTCCAGTGCAGCGCGCATCAGCTTGACGTTACCGACGCACTCGAAGGAAAAGTCCACGCCGCCGTTGGTCATCTCGACGATGACCTGTTCGATGGGCTCCTTGAAGTCCCGGGGATCGAGGCAATCATGCGCGCCCAGTGAGCGCGCCAGCGCGAACTTGGCTGGGTTCACGTCGATGCCGATGATACGGCCCGCTCCCTGCAGTACCGCGCCCTGGATCACTGCCATGCCCACCGCCCCCAATCCGAACACGGCCACCGTGTCGCCGGGACGCACCTTGGCGGTATTACGCACCGCACCAATTCCGGTAGGAATGGCGCAGCCCATGATCGAGGCCTTGGCGAGCGGGGCGTCACGGCTGATCTTGGCCACGGCGATTTCCGGTAGCACCGTGTATTCGCTGAAGGTGCTGGTGCCCATGTAGTGATAGATCGTCCGCCCCTTGTAGGAGAAGCGACTGGTGCCATCGGGCATCAGGCCCTCACCCTGGGTCTTGCGGATGCTCTGGCTGAGATTGGTCTTACCGGACTTGATGTAGGGACAATTCGGATCTTCGGGCGTATAGAGGGGGATCACATGATCGCCCGGTTTTACGGAGGTCACTCCGCGCCCCACCTCTTCGACGATGCCGCAGCCCTCGTGGCCCAGAATGCAGGGAAACTTGCCTTCGGGGTCGCGTCCCGAGAGGGTAAAGACGTCGGTGTGGCAGAGGCTGGTGGTGACGATACGCACCAGTACCTCGCCGTCCTTCGGTCCCTCCAGATCAATTTCTTCGAACTCGAGAGGTTGGTTAGGTGCCCAGGCAATGGCTGCTCGTGTCTTCATGGCGCTTTCCTGTAAGTGTTATAATGTAACGATATTCAGCTTACCGATTGCCTGTGAGGAGGAGCGAGGCCAGGAGCGGACCTTGGCGCGGAACGACGGAACCTTGTCCGTTTCTGCGCCCTAGGCTCTGCTCGGCCAAGGGTATGGATACTCGACGGAGCTACCGGACGCAGCGCGTCGATGTCGTCATCTACCCGGGCTTCAAGGCGCTTGAGGCAACCAGCGCCCTAACGGTCTTCGAGTACGCCAACGCCAAGCGGCTGGAGGTTGGCCTGCCGCCGGCCTACGAGCTCCGCCTCTGCGCACCCGAACCCGGCATGATTCCGTCGGATACCCAGATCGTGCTGGAGGCCCGGTACGGTCTGGCATTGGGAGCGGACATCGCCTTGATCGTCGGCGCGCGCGACATCGACCGGGCCCTGGCCGAGCAACCGGGTCTGGTCGACTGGAGCCGACGTATGGCCCAGCGGGCCGCGACCCTGGTAGGAGTGTGCTCGGGTGCCTTCTTCCTGGCCGAGGCGGGGCTGCTGGACAGCCAGCGCGCGACTACCCATTGGCGCCTGTCGAGCTGCCTGGCCCAGCGTTATCCGCGTATTGACGTCGTCGAGGACGCCATCTTCCTGCAGGCTGGACACCTTTGGACCTCGGCGGGCGTCACGGCGGCGCTCGACCTGGGGCTGGCGTTGGTCGAGCGGGACCTGGGCCTGGATGTGGCCCTGGCGGTGGCGCGGGACCTGGTGGTCTACCTGAAGCGCCCGGGCGGGCAGTCGCAATTCAGCCACTTCCTGCACAGCCAGATGACCCAGCATGCGGGGGTACGGCAGCTACAGGAATGGATCCTGAGCAACCTCGACCGGCCCCTGAGCCTGGCCGTCTTGAGTGACCGAGCGGCCATGAGCCCCCGTAACCTGGCGCGGGTCTTTCGCCGCGAGACCGGCTGCTCACCGGCGGAGTTCGTGGAGCGAGGGCGCATCGAGCTGGCGCGAAGGCTGCTGGAAGACGGCGAGGCGCCGCTCAAGCAGCTCGCCCAGCGCTGCGGATTCAGTTCCGACGACCACCTGCGCCGGGTATTCCAGCGGCAGCTGGGCGTCACGCCCAGGGCCTACCAGCAGCGTTTCGGGCGAGGAGGCGAGGCGACGAAGAAGCTCATCGATCCTTCATCTGGACGCGTATCGGCGCGGCTGAAGCGCTCCAGGTGAAAGGGGTACCCATACCAGCCAAACAAGAACGCCCCAACCTCACGGCCGGGGCGTTTCTTTATCTAACTCAACTACCCAATCAAACCGCCGCGCTGCGTTCCTTGATCTCCTGGTGCAGGATGCGGTCGTTCTCGGAGTAGTCCACCGGGCAGTCGATGACGTGGACGCCGGGGGTGTCCAGGCAGTGCTGCACCAGCGGGGCGAAGGCCGCGGCGCTTTCCACGCGGTGGCCCTGGGCGCCGTAGCTTTCGGCGTAGCGGACGAAGTCCGGGTTGCCGTAGTCCAGGCCGAAGTCCTCGAAGCCCATCTGCGCCTGCTTCCAGCGGATCATGCCGTAGCCGTCGTCGCGCAGGATGATGACTACTAGGTTCATCTTCAGGCGCACCGCGGTTTCCAGCTCCTGGCTGTTCATCATGAAGCCGCCATCGCCGCACACCGCCACGATGGGGGTGTTGGGATGGACCAGGCGCGCGGCCATGGCCGAGGGCAGGCCGGCGCCCATGGTGGCCAGGGCGTTGTCCAGCAGCACCGTGTTGGGCATGTAGGCCTTGTAGTTACGGGCGAACCAGATCTTGTAGATGCCATTGTCCAGGGCGACGATGCCGTCGGAGGGCAGCACGTTGCGCAGGTCAGCCACCAGGCGCTGGGGATAGACCGGGAAGCGGTCGTCGGTGGCGCCTTCGGCGATGTGGGCCTCGTTGGCTTCGCGGATGGTCAGCAGGCGGTCGAAGTCCCAGGTCGGCTGGACCTCGATGCGCTCCTTGATCTCCCAGATGGCGTTGGCGATGTCGCCGATCACCTCGACCTGAGGGAAGTACACCGGATCGACTTCGGCGGAGCGGAAGTTGATGTGGATGACCTCGGTACCGCCACGGACCATGAAGAACGGTGGCTTCTCGATGACGTCGTGACCGATGTTGACGATCAGGTCGGCCGACTCCAGGGCGCGGTGGACGAAGTCACCGGCGGAGAGGGCGGCGTTGCCTAGGAAGCGCGGATGGCGCTCGTCGACCACGCCCTTGCCGAGCTGGGTGGTGACGAAGGGGATGCCGGTCTTCTCGATCAGCTGGCGCAGGACGCGGGCGGTCATCTTGCGGTTGGTGCCGGCGCCCAGCACCAGTACGGGGCTGCGGGCATTCTCCAGCTTGGAGACGGCGGCAGCGATGGCCTTGGCCTCGGCCACCGGACGGCGGCTCAGGCTCGGCGGGACCGGCAGGCTTTCGGTGGATTCGTCGGCGATGTCTTCCGGCAGTTCCAGGTGCACGGAGCCGGGCTTCTCTTCCTCGGCGAGGCGGAAGGCCTCGCGGATGCGCGACGGGATGGTGTCGGCGGAGGCGAACTGGTGGGTGTACTTGGTGAGCGGCGCCATCATGCGGCACACGTCGAGAATCTGGAAACGGCCCTGCTTGGATTTCTTGATCGGCTTCTGGCCGGTCAGCATCAGCATGGGCATGCCGCCGAGGTAGGCGTAGGCGCCGGCGGTGACCAGGTTGGTGGCACCGGGGCCGAGGGTGGAGAGGCAGACCCCGGTCTTGCCGGTGAAGCGGCCGTAGGTGGCGGCCATGAAGCCGGCGGACTGCTCGTGGCGAGTCAGGATCAGCTTGATCTGCGAGGAGTTGCGCAGGGATTCCAGCAGGTCCAGGTTCTCTTCGCCGGGGATGCCGAAGATGTATTCCACACCCTCGTTTTCCAGGCAGCGAACGACCAGATCGGAGGCCTTCATCATGAGTCTTGTATTCCTTGTTGGGGTAGGGGGCGAACGCCTGAGGCGCCTCTTCATGAGGCGCGGCGGCCACTGTACTCAGGAATGACGAAACATTTCAAAACAAGGCGCGACCGTCTTCCCCAACTGTGACGAATGGTCACAGCGGAAACGATTCACGCGGCGCAGCGCTGCAGTGTCGCGCTGGGCCGCAGCAGCTGGACGCCGGCGAGCAGCAGGCCAAAGGCAGCCACGATCAGGGCCGGTTGCAGGTTGCCGGCGAAGTGACTGCTGGCCGCGCCGAGCAGTGGACCGAGCAACTGGCCGGTGGCGAAGCTGGCGGTGAGGACTCCGGCATTGCGCTGCGGCGTGGTCGGTGCCAGTTCGCGACCGAGCTGCATCACCAATTGCATGCAGGCGAGGAAGGGACCGCCGCAGAGCAACACGCCGAGGAACAGGGCCAGGCTACCCGGCAGCAGGCAGAGCAGTACGCCGGTGGCTTGCAGCCAGAGGGTAGCGATCAGCCAGCGGCGGGTGTCGGTGCCCGGACGGCGCAGGCTCACCAGGACCACCCCCAGGGCCGCGGCCAGGCCGTAGCCGGGCCAGAAGAGGTCGGCCTGCCATTGGCCATGGAAGCGGCTGGCCGCCATCTGCGAGAGGAAGGTGGCCGGCAGGATGTAGCCGACGCCTACCAGGCCGTAGGCCAGGATCAGGCGATTGAAGGCCGGCGAACGCTTGGCCGGTGCCGTGGCGGCGGTGGGTAGCGGGGTGGCGGGACCCCGGCGCGGCAGCAAGGGCAGCAGCGCCAGGGTGGCGACGCTGGCGAGCAGGCCATAGCTCAGCCAGAGCTGGCTGGAGCCGCCGCCCAGGCGATTACTGACCAGGGCCATGAGGCCACTGATGAGGATGCCCACCCCGGGACCGGTGAAGACCAGGGCGCCGAGGCGTGGCCGTCCTGCTTCGGCGGCCAGCGGCTGGCTCAGGCCGGTCACCATGACCAGCACCCAGGCGCTGGCCAGGCCGGTACCGAAGCGCAGCAGCGCCTGGGCCGCCAGGCCATCGGCCAGCAGCGAGGCCAGGGTGAGGCCGGCGCAAAGCCAGAGGCCGCCCACCAGGCGCGCATGGGTACGGCGAGCGAAGAGGGCGTCCAGGGCGCCGAGCAGATAGCCCAGATAGTTGGCCGCGGCCAGCAGGCTGGCGCCGGTGAGATCGATCTGGCCTTCGGCGATCAGGTGGGGCAGGGCGGGGGTGAGGGCGAAGCGGCCGATCCCCATGGCGGTGGCCAGGGCCAGCAGGCAGGCCAGCAGACGGGTAGTGGCGGTCATCGAGAAGACTCCGGACGAGAGTGAATGATGACAGCCTAGGCCTTGAGGTTGATCAATAAAAACGAATAATAGAGAAATAGATGTTCAGCTAAACAGAAAGGTGGCAGTCATGGAGTTCGCCGAGCTAAGAATTTTCCAGGCAGTGGCCGAAGAGGGCTCCCTGGTACGGGCCGCCGAACGGCTCAACCGGGTACCGTCCAACCTCTCCACACGCCTGCGGCAGCTGGAAGAAAAGCTCGGCGTGGAGCTGTTCCTGCGCGAGCGTCAGCGGCTGCACCTGACCGCCGCCGGCCACCGCCTGCTGGACTACGCCCATCGGTTGTTCGCCCTGGCCGACGAGGCGCGCAGCGCGGTGCAGGATGGCGAGCCGGCGGGCACCTTCGTGCTCGGCTCGATGTTCAGCACCGCGGCCATCCATTTGCCGGGTCTGTTGGCGCGTTATCACCAGCGCCATCCCAAGGTGAATCTGCAGGTGCACAGCGGACCCAGCGGCGAGTTGGTGGAAGGCCTGCTGGCGGGTCGGCTGGATGCCGCCCTGGTGGACGGCCCGGCGCCCGATGCGGCGCTGGAAGGCCAGCCCTGGTTCGAGGAGCGTCTGGTGCTGATCACCGGCTTGGAACTCGGTCCGGTGCGTTCGCCGGCCGACGTAGCCGGGCGCCCGGTGTTCGGCTTTCGCGCCGGTTGCTCCTATCGCCGCTACCTGGACACCTGGTACGCCGCGGCCGGGGTGCCCAGCGGGCCGGTGATGGAGATCGAGTCCTACCACAGCATGCTGGCCTGCGTGATCACCGGTGGGGTGGCCTTGATGCCGGAGTCCATGCTCGACAGCCTGCCCGGCCGCGAGCGGGTGCAGCGGCACGAGATCCAGGCGCGCTTCGCCCGGGCCACCACCTGGCTGATGTGGCGCAAGGGCCGCGAGGGCGCCAATCTGCGCAGCTGGCTGGAATTGCACGAAGGCCTGCCAGACGCCACCCGCGAGGCTGTTGCTTTGGTGTGATGATTGCCCGATCCTAGGCGGCGGACTCCTACCGTCTACCGAGGACGATCATGATAAGAATAGCCATCGTCGGTTTGGGCAAGATCGCCCGTGACCAGCACCTGCCGGCGCTCGCCGCCAATCCCGACTACGAGCTGGTCGCCGTGGCCAGCCGTAACGCCCAGCTCGACGGCGTCGCCCATTATCCCAGCCTGAGC
This sequence comes from Pseudomonas oryzihabitans, assembly GCF_006384975.1. Taxonomy (NCBI): domain Bacteria; kingdom Pseudomonadati; phylum Pseudomonadota; class Gammaproteobacteria; order Pseudomonadales; family Pseudomonadaceae; genus Pseudomonas; species Pseudomonas oryzihabitans. Next base: position 2,058,075 of record NZ_CP021645.1, on the reverse strand, counting down.
GCCCTGCTCGAAGACGGCCCGGCCATCGATGCCGTGTCCCTCTGCGCCCCTGCGGCAGTGCGCTACGAACAGGCGCGCGAAGCCCTGGCCGCCGGCAAGCACGTGATGCTGGAAAAGCCGCCGGGCGCGACCCTGAGTGAGGTGGAGGCCCTGACGCGCCAGGCCGAGGCGGCGGGCCTTTCGCTGTTCGCCACCTGGCATTCGCGCTATGCCCAGGGCGTGCAGCCGGCGCGGGAATGGCTGGAAGGCAAGCGCATCCAGGCGGTGCGTATCGAGTGGAAGGAAGACGTGCGTGTCTGGCACCCCGGTCAGGCCTGGATCTGGGAGCCGGGCGGCATGGGCGTCTTCGATCCGGGCATCAATGCCCTGTCCATCGTCACCGCCATCCTGCCGCGACCGTTCTTCCTCAAGGAGGCGACGCTGCAGGTGCCGGGCAATTGCCAGACGCCGGTGGCGGCGCAGTTGGCCTTCGTCGACAGCGCCGGGGTGCCCATCGCCGCCGATTTCGACTTCCTGCAGACCGGCCCCCAGACCTGGGACATCCACGTCGACACCGAAGCTGGGCGCCTGACCCTGAGCAAGGGCGGCAGCGAGTTGTATCTGGACGGCAAGCTGACCCACCAGGGACCGGACCGGGAATACGCCGGTCTTTATGCCCGCTTCGCCGAGCTGGTGGCGCAGAACCGTTCCGACGTGGACGTGGCGCCGCTGCGGCACGTAGCCGATGCCTTCCTCTATGGACGACGCGAGACGGTGGCGGAGTTTCACGAGTAGGGCTGCCCTCAATCCGACCCTCTCTCGGAGTGTATGGCCCGGATACCTGTTCGAGGACATGGTGGACAGGTACAGGGGACGGAACGTCCCGCCGTCGCCGTCCGGGTGTATAAATTCAGGCACGCGATGCGGCAGGTGCGCCAGAGCCCGTCATACCGGCCGTTCCTAACTTCGGGACGGATCAGCACGGGCGCGCCGATGAAAGCCTTGCCCGCGTGCGATGCCCTGGGCGCGGCCATGCGCAAGCTGCTGCAGATCGCCTATGGCGTGCTCAAGACGCAGCGACCGTATCAACCACGGCAGGCCCTTTAGCAGACCTGCGGTGAGAGGTGGGAGAGAGGGTATCTACAAGATCGGGCTTCATAGGTGGGGTTGAGCGCAGCGAAGCCCAACTCCCCCTCACCTCAGGCCTCCGCCCGCGAGGCCTCCAGCAGTTTCTCGATCTCCCCGTGCAGCCGCTCGGTAGCCCCGGCGCGGTCGATCCACCATTCGGTGGACCAGACGCGCAGCAGCGTCCAGCCGAGACCCTGGAGGATGGCGCTGCGGGTCTTGTCGCGGTCGCGGGCGGTGGCGGCGCTGTGGTAGGTGGCGCCGTCGCATTCGATGCCGACCAGGTAGTCGCCCGGCCGGTCGGGGTGGACGATGCCTAGGTCGATGCGGAAACGCGACACGCCGATCTGCGGCACCACCTGCCAGCCCTTGGCCTGCAGCGCCTGGGCCACGGCTTCCTCGAAGGGCGAATCGTGCCCTCCCAGCGAACCCTTGACCGCCGCAGCCAGGGCCTGGGGGCCGCGCTGGGCGAATTCCAGGAACAACTTGAGATCCCGTACCGCCCGGGCATTGGTGCGGTTGAGGTCGATCAGCCCCGGATCGAAGGAGGAGAACACCAGCATCTCCCGTCGTGCCCGGGTCACGGCGACGTTGAGGCGCCGCCAGCCGCCGTCCTTGTTCAGCGGGCCGAAGTTCATCGACATGCTGTTGGCGCCCGGCTCGGTGGGACCGAAGCCGATGCCGAGCATGATCAGGTCGCGCTCGTCGCCCTGCACCGTTTCCAGGTTCTTCACCACCACCGGCTCGGCCAGGTCTTCGGCGAAGTGCGCCTCGATCTCCGGGTGCTGCTGGCGCGCGCGGTCGAGCAGGTCGGTGACCAGCCGCTGTTGCTCGCTGTTGAGGGTGATGATGCCCAGGCTGAGACCGGCGAAGGCCGGATCGAGCAGGCGCTTGACCGCCTCGGCGACCATGGCCTGGGCTTCGAGGGCATTGTGGCGGCCCTTGCCCTTGGCGTAGACGCCCTCCACCCGCCGCCATTCCACCGCGCTCGGGCGGATCTCCGGCGCGGGGAAGGTGATGAGCTTGCCGTCGTAGTAGTGATGGTTGGAAAAGGCGATCAGGCTCTCGTGGCGACTGCGGTAGTGCCAGTTGAGGCTGTGGCTGTAGATGCCGGCGCCCAGGCATTCGTCGAGGATGCTTTCCAGGTCCTCGGCGGTATCGTCCTCGCCGGCGGCGCGGTCGAAGAAGCGGGTCGGCGGCATCTGCCGGGGGTCGCCGGCGATCACCACCTGCACGCCGCGGGCAATGGCACCCACCGCGTCCCAGGGGGCGATCTGCGAGGCTTCGTCGAAGATCACCAGGTCGAACAGACCGCCATCCGGCGGCAGGTACTGGGCGATGGACAGCGGACTCATCAGCATGCAGGGTGCCAGCCGCGCCAGGGCGTCGCCCATCTCCAGGGCCAGCTGGCGCAGCGGCTTGTGCCGGCGCTGCTTCTGCAATTCGTGCTTGAGCACGGCGAAGCCGCCACCCTGGCGCGCGGCGTCGTTCTTCGGCGGCAGTTCGCCGCAGAGGCGGGCGCGGATATGGCGTACGGCGAGCTGCTGCAGGCGGTCGTCGAGCCGGCGATAGGCCTGGATGTCGCTCTCGTGCTCGGCGGGGACGAAGTCGCGCAGCAAGGGCTCGGCGTCCAGGGCGGTGGCGGCGAACCAGCGCGCATAGGCGCTTTCGAAGACGGCCGTGAGGTCCTCGGCGGAGCCGACCGTGAGCCGGGCGAGCAGCGGCGCGAGGCCCAGGGCCTCCGCCTCTTCGCGGACGCGCTGCCAGTCGCACCAGGCCTTGAGTCGGCCGGGCTGGCGCAAGAGGGCCGCGGCGGTGCGCACCAGGTCGGCAGCCGGGGTGTCCTCCGCCAATCCCGCCTGCTCGGCGAAGGCCTGGCGCGCCGCCTCGGCCGCGGTGAGGGCCTGGGCGAAGGCACGGCTGGCCGGGGCCAGGGTGGTGTTCTCCGGTTGGTCCTCGGGATGCTGCAACCGGCGCGCCGCGGCCTGGCGCAGGGCCAGCAACTGCTCGGGGGTTTCCGCCAGGGTCGGCAGGGCCGCGTTGAGTTTTTCCGCCAGGGCACGGCGGGCGAGCAGGGCGTCGAGCTCGCTGCCCACGCCCTGCCAGCCGGCGATGCCGGAGAGCGTCGGCGCCAGGTCGTCCAGTTCGGTGAGCAGGGCGCGCTGGCGGCGCAGTTTTGGCAGATCGGCCGCCACGTCGGGCTGGCCCTGGGTTTCGCCCTGGCGGGCGAGGTCCTGGGTGACCTGGCGCTGGGCCCGGGTGGCGAAGATCCAGAAGCGCTGTCCGGCGGCGTCCCAGGCGCCTTCCAGCTGGGTGAGGGCGATGCGGCGACAGGCTTCGGCGGCGTAGGGCACCGACAGCTCGCGCTCCAGCGTTTGATAGTCACGCAGTAACTCCAGGGCGCGCCCCAACTGCCGCTGACGCTCGGCGGCGCCAGGGCCGAAGGCGAAAGCCAGATCTTGGCCAGCGGCGTTCTGCAGCAGCTCGGCGAATTCCAGCAGGCGCCGGGGCGCCACCTGGTCGGCCAGCGGCAGGCCAAGGACGTCGCGCAGGCGTTGCCGTGCCTGTTGGAGTGTTTGTTGGGTCTCGCGCAGCCGTTCGGCGGCGCTGACTAGGGCGTCCTGCCAGGCGTTGGACCAGGGGTGCGCGGGCAAGAGGGCGAAATCCGCTGCCAGGCTGCGACCGGTCTCGGCGTGCAGCGCCAGGCGGCGCACGGCGGTGCGCAGCTCGGCCAGGGCCTCGGCGTCATGGGCATCGGCCTGGGACCAGGCCAGGCGCGGGGTGTCGGCAGCGGCGTCACGCAGTACCCGGCCGATGCTCTGTTGCAGGGTCAGGCCATTGGGCCAGCGCCGGTGCAGGCGCTCCACCACCGCATTGAGGCGGTCGCGCAGGCGCTCCACCTCGGCGGCTTCGGCCAGCCATTCCTCTTCGTCGAGACCGTCGCGGGTGTCCCAGGCGCGCTCCAGCTGCTTGAGCACCTCGGCCTTGGACGCCTTGCTCGAATGCAGTTCTAGGCAGAATTCGCCCAGGCCCTGGGCTTCCAGGCGGCGATAGACCACGTCCAGCGCTGCCCGCTTTTCGGCGACGAACAGCACCCGGCGGCCGAGCGCCAGGTTGTGGGCGATCATGTTGGCGATGGTCTGGGACTTGCCGGTGCCGGGCGGGCCGTCGAGCACGAAGTCCTGGCCACCGGCCGAGGCCAGCACCGCGGCCAACTGGGAGGAATCCGCCGGCAGCGGGGTGAAGAGTTCGGCCGGGGTGACCTGGCGATCCAGCTCGCGTTCGCGGGGAAAGCTGCCGCCACTGAGATAGGCGCCGGATTCCGCGGTGCGCTCCAGCAGGTGGCGCACCAACGGGCTTTCCATGAGCTGGTCGCTGCGTTCGGTGAGGTCCTTCCACATCAGGTATTTGGCGAAGGAGAACTGGCCGAGCAGCAATTCGCCGCTGACCTCGAAGCCAGGCAGGTCGCGCACCGCGCGACGGACCTTGGTCCAGATGCCGTCCACGTCGATGCCGTTGCCATCGCCGGGCAGCGGGCCGTCGAGCCCGGGGATGTCCAAGTCGAAGTCGTGGCGCAAGAGCTCCAGCAGGGTCAGGTTGAAGCGCGGTTCGTCCTCGAACAGGTGCAGGGTGATGCCGCTGGCGGCGCTCTGGCGTTCCAGGCGCACCGGCAGCAGGATCAGCGGCGCGCGATAGTGCTTGGGATCGTCGGCAGCCTTCTTCCAGCGCAGGAAACCCAGCGCCAGGTAGAGGGTGTTGGCGCCGCCCTCGTCGAGATCGCTGCGGGCGCGGCGATAGAGTTCTACCAGGGCCGCGTCCAGCTTGGTCGCGTCCAGCGGGGCGACCACCTCGCCACGGCCCAGGGCGCCGCGGGCGTATTCGTCCTGCAGATTTTCGTGTTCGCGGGCTTCGTGCAGCACGGCATCGCGCCCACTCACCGCCAGGTCCGGCAGCGGTACCAGGCGCAGCGCCCGACCCTCGGCCAGGCGGTCTTCCAGCGCCGCCGGCTCGGGGCAGAGCAGGGGCACGCTGCGGGCATTGTCCGGCACGTGCAGCAGGCGATTGCGGGTGGTGAGGTCGAGCAGCTTGCGCTGCCAGAGCGCCAGGCGGCCGACCGGCGTGGTGGGCGCCGCCTCGACGTCCACGTCGAAGGCCGGCAGCGGCGGGGCTTCTTCCAGGGCTTCGCCCGGCAGCAGCAGGCCGTCCGCCGTGGTAGCGAGTTGGCCGGGCACCGCCAGCGGGCGGATGCGTTGCAGGCGGGCGCGGCGGATGTCCAGGGCCAGCACGAAGGTCTCGTCGTCCAACTGCCGCTCGGCCAGTAGCACCGCCTGGCTGAAGGAAGGCGGTGGCGAGGCGGTGGCCTGGGTGGTCTCGAACACCAGCAGGTCCTTGAGCGCCACCCGCTTGCGCACCGGTTCGGCCTCGTCGGTGAGCAACTGGGCGAATTCCTGGGGCTGCAACCAGACCCCGGCGAAGGCATGGCCGCGGGTGATGACCAGCAGCGGATTGAGCCCGGCCTGTTCCAGCGCCGCGCAGGCGAGCAGGGCGAGATCCAGGCAGGTGGCCAGGCCCCCGTCGAGAATGGCGCCGGGGGTGCGGATCTTCTGGCCCTGGCGCTCGAAGCTGGCGGGCGGCACCGCATAGGTCAGTTGCAGGCCGCACAGCGCCGACCAGAGCGCCGAACTTAGCTCCCAGACGCGACGTCGCGAACCGCCCTCATAGCCATCCAGCGCGGTGGGCTTGCCGGCGCGGCGCAGCACCTCGGCCGCCGCGCCCAGCAGCCGATCCACCGCCGGGTCGTTGGGCATGACGAAGGCCGCCGCCAGTTCCGGCATGCTGTCCACGCCGCCCCACTGGTTGCGCGCCAGCAACTCGACCGGATAGCGCCGCGTCTGCAGGATCGTCTCGCCCTGGTGCACGGTGAAAGTCAGCTGGGCGACCAGGCTTTCCTGCAGGCTGCCGAGCAGGGCGGCGTCGAATTCGAGGTCGCGATCATCGAGATAGAGGGTGCCCTGGGGATCGAGGCGCTCCAGGTGCCAGGTGCGCGGCACCACGAAGGCCGGCTCCGCCGTCACCGTCAGGCTGAGGTCGGCCAGGGGTTCCGCGCCGCTGTGGGTGAGGCGCAATTCGCGCAGCACGGGCACCGCGTTCTGGTGCGCCGCGAAACCGATCTTGCCGGCCAGCACCAGTTCGACATCCACGCTCATCGCCTACCACCCTTGCTTATTGCCTAAGGTAGATGAATGTACAGTAGTGGGAGTGTCGATGCAGCCCATAGCCGGCCTGGGCAAGCGGAAAAAGTCCTTTGGTGACGGGTGGTTGCGTGGTTTGAGCGATAGGTCGCGCTTCAGGCTGCCGCGGTCGGGAAGACCAGGCTGAAATGAATGCCCCGCGCGTCCTGCTCGACCTCGGCGCGGCCGCCGTGCAGGCGCATGATGGCGGCGACGATGGCCAGGCCCAGGCCGTTGGAATCATGGGGTTGGTGGCGCGAGGGATCGGCGCGGTAGAAACGGTCGAACAGCCGTTGCAGGTGCTCCGGTGCCAGGGTGGGACCGGCGTTGCTGACGCGGATGCGGCCGCCGTCCGCCTGCAGGCGGATCTCGCCGTCCGGCTCGGCATAGCGGATGGCATTGGCCACCAGATTGCTCAGGGCGCGGCGCAAGAGCAGCGGATCGGCGACCACCTGGCCGCTGCCGGCGACGACGATCCTCAGGCCGCGCTCGTCGGCCGGGCCTTCGAAGTAGTCGGCGATGCGGGCCAGTTCCTCGGCCAGCTCCAATGGTTGGGGCGCGAGTACCGCCTGGGCATCGTCGGCGCGGGCCAGGAAGAGGATGCTTTCCACCAGCCGCGAGATGCGCTCCAGTTCTTCCAGGTTGGATTCCAGCAGCGTCTGGTATTCCTCGGTGCCGCGCACCTGGCGCAGGGCGACCTCGGTGTGGCCCATGAGGGCATTGATCGGGGTGCGGATCTCGTGGGCGAGGTCGGCGGAGAATTGCACTAGCCGGCCATAACCGTCGGCTAGCCGCGCCAGCATGGCGTTGTAGTTCTCCACCAGGGGCTGCAACTCGCGCGGCGCATCGGCCAGCTCCAGGGGGGCGGCCAGGCGGGTCGGGGTGATGCCGCCAGCATGGCGGGCGATGCGCCGCAATGGTGCCAGCCCACGACGCAGCAGCAGATAGCCGAGCCCGGCGGTGGCCAGGAAGGCCAGGGTCACGGCGCCGATCAAGCCGAGGCGGAAATCAGCCAAGGTGGTGTCTTCGTTGCGCAGCACATGGGCGGCGGTGAGTTCCACCGGGCCTTCGGGGGTGTTCACCGCGACCCGGGCGGCGCGCCAGCGGGTGCCGTCGGCCAGGGTGCCCTCGCGCAAATCGGCCGGCGTCGGTCGCCGCGTCTGGGGCACCACGGCAAGATCCGGGAGGGCGATATGCAGCGGATTGGAGGCAATCACCGGCTTGGCGCCCGGCGCGCCGATGAGAAAGACATCCTGCTCGTTGCCGAGCATGTTGGCGAACAGCTGGGGGCTGTGGCCGAGGGTCTCCAGCGACAGGTCGGTACTGAGCAGGCTGCGAAAATGCGCCAGGCGGCCGAGCAGGGCGTAGTCGGCGCGCTCCAGCACGGTACGTTCCAAGCTGTGGTAGAGAAAGGCGCCCGCGCCGCCCACGGCGAGCAGGGCCACCAGGGCGAAGCCCAGGGTGGCACGCAGGATCAGCGAAGGCGCCCGGGCGCTCACGGCCGCACCTCGCAGACGTAGCCGATGCCACGCACGGTGTGGATCAGCTTGACCGGGTAGGGGTTGTCGACCTTGGCCCGCAACCGCTTGATGGCCACGTCCACCACGTTGGTGTCGCTGTCGAAATTCATGTCCCAGACCTCGGCGGCGATCAGGGTGCGCGACAGCACCTCGCCTTCCCGGCGCAGCAGCAGGTGCAGCAGGGCGAATTCCTTGTTGGTCAGGACGATGAGGTCGTCGCCGCGGGTCACCCGCCGCCGCAGGAGATCCAGCTGCAGATCGGCCAGGTGGAAGTGCTCGGGCTCGCGGACCACGCCGCGGCGCAGCAGGGTGCGGATGCGCAGCAGCAACTCGACGAAGGAGAAGGGCTTGACCAGGTAGTCGTCGGCGCCCAGCTCCAGGCCGCGGATGCGGTCCTGCAGGCCGTCGCGGGCGGTGAGGAAGAGCACCGGCACGTCGAGTTTCTTGCGCAGCACTTCCATGATCTGCCAGCCGTCGATGCCGGGCAGCATGACGTCGAGGATGACCAGGTCGTAGCGGCCGTCGAGGGCCAGGTGCAGGCCGTCGGCGCCGTGCTGGGTCCAGTCGACCGCGTAGCCGGATTCGCCGAGCCCCTTCTTCAGGTACTCGCCGGTCTTCTGGTCGTCTTCGATAAGGAGGATGTGCATGACGCCATGGTAGGGCTTTGGTGGTCTGACAGGGGTGACATTTTTGTCATTCGGCGGTCATCTTCGCGACCCGCACCGGGGCGCAAGGTGGCCTGGCGATTACCTATCCCAGGAGGCTCCATGCGTACCCAGACCTTGCTTCGCGGTTCCCTTGCCCTGCTGCTCGCCGGCAGTGCCCTGTTGGCCCAGGCCGCGCCCATGCCCACCGTCAAGCCGCTGCGTGGCACCGTGGACAGCGTCCAGGGCGACACCTTGGCCGTCACCACCCGCGGCGGCGCCCACCAGTCCCTGATGCTGGACGACAAGACCAGCTACCGCGCCGTGTCCAAGGCCAACCTGGACCGCATCGAGGCCAACAGCTTCATCGGCTCGGCCGCCACGCCCCAGCCGGATGGCACCCTCAAGGCGCTGGAGGTGACGGTCTTCGAAGCCAGCCTGCGTGGCTCCGGCGAAGGCCACTACGGCTGGGAGAACGCCGACGGCAGCACCGGCACCATGACCAACGGCACCGTGGGCGAACTCAAGAAGGCCAACGGCCGCACCCTGACCGTGCAGTACAAGGGCGGCGAGAAGCAACTGGTGGTGCCGGAAGACGTCCCCATCGCCTACGTCGAGAAGGGCGACCGCAGCCTGCTGAAGCCCGGCGCCAAGGTGGTGCTGTTCCCCGCCGAAGACGGCAAGCACGTCAGGGGCGTGGCGGTAGGCAAGGACGGTTTCACGCCGCCCATGTAAGCCGCTGCGCGGTCGCCTGGCGACCGCGTCCAACTTTCTAAGGAGGGGAACCCCATGACCACCTCGCGACGGTGCCTGGTGCACCGCTGGCCGGTGCGCCTCACCCACTGGCTGAACGCCCTGGCGATGCCCTGCATGTTCATGAGCGGCTGGGCGATCTACAACGCCTCGCCGCTGTTCCCCTTCACCTTTCCCGCCTGGGCGACCCTCGGTGGCTGGCTGGGTGGCGCCATCGCCTGGCACCTGGCGGTGTTCTGGTTGCTGCTGGTGAATGGCCTGATCTATCTGCTCTATGGGCTGCTCAGTGGCCACTTCCGCCGGGATTTCCTGCCGCTGTCGCCGCGGGCCATCGGTCGGGATTTCATCGCCGCCGCACGTCTACGGCTTGGGCACCAACTGGGCACCTACAACGCCGTGCAGCGCCTGCTCTATTGGGGCGTGCTCGCCCTCGGGGGCTGGTAGTGCTCTCGGGCCTGGCCATCTGGAAGCCGGTACAGCTGCAAGGGCTGGTCGCGCTGCTGGGCGGCTTCGACACCGCCCGCTACGTGCATTTCTTCGCCATGGCCGGCATCGGCGCCTTCGTCGTCGTGCACCTGGCCCTGGTCATCCTGGTCCCCCGCACCCTGCCGCCGATGATCACCGGCCGGGCACACGAGGAGGTGAACGATGAGTCGGCGTGAACGACTGCGCCTGGAGCCGGCGCAACAGCGCCAGGTGGAGAATCTGCAGCGGCGCCTGCTGCTCAAGCAGGGTCTCACCGTGGGCGCCCTGGCCATGCTCAGCGGCTGCAACCTGCAGGACGGCGACAGCGTCGACAAGGTGCTCTGGTCCATGTCGCGCTTCAACGACTGGGTGCAGGCCTGGCTGTTCGGCCGCGAGCGCCTGGCGCCGACCTTCGCCGCCAGCCAGATCACCAACCCCTTTCCGTTCAATGCCTTCTATCCCGAATACAACGTTCCGGAAATCGACCTCAGCGACTATCGCCTGGAGGTCTCCGGGCTGGTCGCCAACAAGCAGGCCTGGACCCTCGAAGACCTGCGCCGCCTGCCGCAACGGGCCGACATCACCCGCTTCATCTGCATCGAAGGCTGGAGTGCCATCGGCCAGTGGGGCGGGGTGCCGCTGCGCACCTTCCTCGAACGCATCGGCGCCGACACCAGCGCCAAGTACGTCGGCTTCAAGTGCGCCGACCGCTACTACTCCAGCATCGATATGGCCTCGGCGCTGCATCCCCAGACCCTGTTGGCGCTGGACTTCGGCCAGGTGGCCCTGCCGCCCGACTACGGCTACCCGCTACGCCTGCGGGTACCGACCAAGCTCGGCTTCAAGAATCCCAAGCACATCCAGGCGCTGTTCGTGACCAACGACTATCCCGGCGGCTATTGGGAGGATCAGGGCTATAACTGGTTCAGCGGGATCTAAGATCCCACTCGACGTCTGCTGCGCGTCGGTCAAATTGCGTTGAAAAGACCCTGGGTCGCCAGCCCCACCTAGGCGGCCCCGTCGCAATGCTCATTAACCACTCGTAAACCCGAGCGCGGGTCCGATCCGCTTCCTCAGGTCTTTGATTCGCTGGCGCTCACCCTTCGGGCCAGGCTTTGCCTGTTACTCCCGCTGGTCGTTGCGCCTTGTCTGTCTCTAGCTCGCGAGACGTTGAGCGGGATCTAGCTGGCGGAACCCCCGTCTTCGGGGGCAGTCGAGATACCACCCATCCTTTACCTAGGAGTCTCGCCATGTCCGCCCATCCCTCAATCGGTTTCATCGGCTTCGGTGCCATGGCCCAGCGCATGGGCGCCAACCTGCGCGAGGCGGGTTATCCGGTCAGCGCCTATGCCGAGCACCAGCAGGACGGCGAGCGCCAGGGCACGCCCATGGAGCCCTTGGCGACGCTGTTGCCCCAGGCCGAGGTAGTGATCGTTTCGCTGCCCAACGACGCCATCCTCGAACAGGTTCTACTCGGCCCCGACGGCGTCCTGGCCCGGCTGGAATCCGGTCGTCTGCTGATCAACACCAGCACCAATTCGCCGGGCCTGGCCCTGCGCCTGGAGGCGGCCGGGCGTTCCCGCGGCATCGCCGTGGTCGAGGCGCCGGTGTCCGGTAGCACGCCGGAGGCCGAGAAGGCGCAACTGGTGGTGCTGGCCGGCGGCGAACCCGAAGCGGTGGAGCGCGCCCGTCCCATCCTCGAAACCCTCGGCAAGACCGTGCACCACGTCGGCCCGACCGGGCAGGGCGCGGCTATCAAGCTGGCCATCAACGGCCTGATGGGCGCCGGTCTCGCCGCCCTGGCCGAAGCCCTGGCCTATGCCACCCGCGCCGGCCTGGATGCCGAGGTGCTGTTCGAGGTGTTCGGCGACCTGGCGGTGCTGTCGCCCCATCACCAACGCAAGCTGGCCGCCTTGCGCGACGGTGACTTCGCTCCGCAATTTCCGGCCGCGCTGATGCACAAGGACATGGGCCTGCTGCTGGCCGAGCTCAATGCCACCTTCCAGGGTGCCCCGACCCTGGCCGCCGCCGCGCAGCAACTGGCCCTGGGCGCCGAACTGCACCCGGATGCCGACTACCTCATCACCGCCGATGTGCTGCTGGAGGAGGCCGAGGACGCCGCCACTCGGTGAGCGCCTGACTTTCCTCCCTCCGGGACGACGTCTAGACTGACTCTGTCCGTCGTCCCGGAATCCTCGCCGCATGACCGCTACCGGCACCGCCGTTCCCCGCTTCTGGCGCGATCCCGCGCTGCCCTTTATCGAGGCGCGTTCCATCCAGGACGGCCGTTCGCTCTGCTACGCCCCGCATTCCCACGAGACCTTTTCCATTGGCACCGTACTGGGCGGTCGCAGCCGCTATCACAACGGCCCGACCCGCGAACTGGTCGGGGCGGGTACCCTGGTGCTGATGAATCCCGGTGATGTCCATGCCTGCAACCCCCAGGGCAAAGAGGCCTGGCGCTATCGGATGTTGCATGTGGACGCCGGCTGGTTGGCTGAACTACAAACCAAGGGCACCGACGATTTCCAGCCGTTCGCTGTGCAACTGTCTCAGGATCGGCAGCTGTATCGGGGTCTGGAAGACCTCTACACCTGTCTGGTCGATCCCGACAGTGTCACCCTGCAACGTCAAAGCCAGGCGCTGCTGTATTTCGAAGCGGTACTGGCCCGCCTCGGTCGTACACCCCTCGCGCCGACGCCCATCCGCGAGGACCGGCGCCTGCGCCGCGCCGCCGATTTCCTCGAAGCCCATTGCGGCGAGGGCGTCAGCCTCGACCAATTGAGCGAGATCGCGGACCTGTCGCCCACCCAGCTGATCCGCAGCTTCCGCCGTCGCTACGGCCTCACTCCCCATGCCTACCTGATCGACTGCCGCATCCGCCTGGCGCGCCATCGCCTGCGCCAGGGCGAGGAACTGGCCGAGGTCGCTCACGCCACCGGCTTCGCCGACCAGGCCCACCTGCAGCGCACCTTTAAGCGCCTGGTGGCGGCGACGCCCGGCCAGTACCGCGCTGCTTCAGAGCCTGTTCAAAATCTCGCGAGCTAGAGCTAAACAAGGCCTGGGCGGCCCCACGAAAATGGCCGAGGAAGCGGAGTTTACGAGTGGTAAATGAGCATTCCGATGGGGCCGCCTAGGCCGGGCTGGCGACCCAGGCCATTTTCAACGCGGTTTGGCCGACGCGCAGCAGATTTTGAACAGGCTCTCAGCCCTGCCACAGCAGTGAGGCGGCGCAGAGCACCAACAACAGGGCGAGCAGGCGATTCAATAGGCGCAGCCGCGTCGGCGTAAGGGCCCGCCCGCGCAACAACTCCCCCGCCACCGCCCAGCAGGCGAGCGAGGCGAAGCAGATCACCAGATAGAGCCCGGCGAACAAGGCCAGGCGCAAACGATCCTCGCCAACGAACAACGCCACGCCCGCCGCAGCGGCCAGCCAGGCTTTGGGATTGAGCCACTGCAACAGGACGCCATCGCGAAAGCCCGGGCGGTGCGCCAGCCGTCCCGTCCCCAGGTCACCCGAGGCCCGCGCCAGCTTCCACGCCAGGTACAGCAGGAACAGGGCGCCGGCCACCCGCAAGACATCGAGCAGCACCGGCCAGGTCGCCAGCACCTCGTGCAGCCCGAAGCCGACCGCCAGCAGCAGGGCGACGAAGCCCAGGGTCGCACCGGCGACGTGCCACAGCGCCGTGCGCCAGCCATGGGTGAGTCCGGTATTGAAGCCCACCAGGTTGACCGGGCCGGGGGAGAGGGAGGCCACCAGGGCGAAGGCGGCCATGGACAGGATCAGGGTCATCAGCGAGGTCTCGTCATTGCAGGAGACCCGTACCCTAACGAGGGCGCACACCGGCCGTATTGAAGAAAATGACCCTGTCACGGCCGACGAAAGGTGGGAATTCGGAGCGCTGCGCTAGCGTCCATTACCCTGAGCCCAGCGCTCCCCCGGTGGTTTCAACGTCGCTGTCGGCCACCGGGGATTTCTTTAAGCGGTTTGCTGCGCGAGCGGTAGGGTGAAGGTGAAGGTACTGCCTTGGCCCAACGCACTGGTGACAGCAATCTGACCGCCGTGGGCCTCGACGATGCCCTTGGCGATATACAACCCCAGGCCATGACCCGTGGGATTGTCTTCCTGCACATGCCAGAAGCGTTCGAAGACCCGCGCCTGCTGCGCCTGACTCATGCCGCGGCCGTTGTCGGTCACGCTGATTTCAGCCATGTCGCCGACCCGCTGCATGCTGAGCTGCACCAGCCCCCCGGGCGCGGTGAACTTGATGGCGTTGCCCAGCAGATTCATCAGCACCTGGAAGATGCGCTCGGCCTCCACCTGTACCTGGATATCCAGGTCGGCGGCGTACTCCAGACTGACTGCCTTGCTTTCCGCCAGCGGGCGCGATAGCAGGATGGGCTGCGCACAGACGTCCGCCAGACGCGCGGGTTTCAAATCCAGCGCCAGGCGTTCGGATTCGATCTTCGACAGATCCAGCAGATCGCTGATCAAGGCGTTCATGCGCTGGGCCGCCGTCTCTATTACCTCGAGCGAACCGGTCAGCCGCTCATCGCCCAACGTCAGTTTTTCCAGCAGGCGCTGCAACATCCCCACCTTCAGCAGAATGATGCTGATGGGGCTGCGCAGGTCGTGCGACACCGCCGCGACGATCTCGTCGCGCAGCCGCACCGCTTGGCGCTCGCGCTCCACCTGGCGGGCCAGGTCGATTTCGATGGCCGAGCGCCGTAGATCCTTGGCGGCGAACAGGTCGGAATGCCGCCAGCGCTCCGAGCGCAAGCGGACCAGTTCCTTCCAGGCATCGAAGGAGCGCCGCGGATGGGGATAATTGAGATTCGAATCCGGGGTGGGTTCGAGCTTGGTCGGATTACCGCTCCAGACCACGGTGGTCACGATCTCGGGGCGGAACCAGAGCACCAGGTTGCGTACCGGCTTGGGCAGCGCCAGGGCCAGCAGGCCACTGGCACGGTCGCTGTAGCGGCGCGCATCGGGCAGCTCGTCGGCCAGGCAACGGGTCGAATAGATGCCCGAGGCATCCATCTCGGCGGTGACCCAGCCGGCGAGCAGACGGATGTCCTCCGCGCTCGGGCAGTCGCCCAGGGTGCAGAGCTCGTCCTCCACCAGCACGGCCACGCCCTGCGCCTCGACCAGCTCCAGCAGGTCCGTCGCCCGTTCGCACAGACCGCTCAACACCTCGCCGCGGCTGTCGCACATGGCCTGAATAAGTGCGGCGAGTTGCGCCTCCCGGGCATCGATCTCGCGCTGGACCTGCCGATTTTCCAGTGCCCGGATCATCAGCGAGACCAGTACCCCAATCGAACGACAGGCCATCCGCGTACGGAAGGGGAGCAGCAGCGGTTCGCGATGCCCGCAGCTGATCAGCCCCCAGAGCTTGTCGTCGCTGATCAGCGACACGCTCATGGACGCCCGCAAACCCTGGTTGCGCACGTACTGGCAATGAATGGGCGAGACACTGCGCAAGACCGCATGGGTGAGGTCTATGGGGTCATAGGCGGTGCCATGCAGGTAGGCGGGTACCAGCGGCACGGGTGCATAGTCGGCATCCGGAATGCTGCGAATCCAGTTCTCGTGGTACAGGGCACGCGCCTGGGCTGGAATGTCGCTCGCCGGAAAATGCATCCCCAGATAGCTGTCGATATCCTCGACGCGATCCTCGCTCACTACCTGCCCATCGCCGCCATCGTCGAAGCGATAGACCACCACTCGGTCGAAACCGGTCAGGGTGCGCACCTCGCGTACCGCACCTTCGCACAGTTCGGTCAGGTTCCTGGCCTGCTGCAGACGCGCCAGGGCCCGCGCCAGACCGGCTGGCTCCACGCCACCATGGTCATCAGGTTCGAACTCCATGAACACCAGGCCGTGGTTGCGATGCAGGATCACGTCCATGTCCCGGGTCGGGCGAATCCAACCAAGAGGATTGGCTTCTTCCAGATGTTCGAGAGTGAGTGCCTGCAGCACCTGTTCATGCAACTCGGGTGGCAGCACGCTTACCAGGGGGCGGTCCAACAGCTCCGGCTCCGGCTTGCCCAGTAGCTCCGGCACATTGCGGCTGATGTGTTTGATCAGGCGCTCCGCCTCGTCGAAGGCGAGGAGGTAACCATGGGCCTGGATCGAGCCGGGGATACGGATCGGCTCGCTTTCGCAGCGTTGCAGAGACTGGCCGGAAGGTGCAGCGATCATGCGAATCTCTCAGATGAACTCTTGAATAGGACCACTGGCCGCCGTACCCGTTGAAGTTATGACGTCGAATAACCACGAATGTGATCAAGGTCACCTTTCGTGGCGTTCACTCACATCTCATTCTTTCATTTGATTTTTCCGATAACCATTTGTGCGATTATTTTATGACGAAGTGATGTATAGGGCCATGTCAGACTCGCCTCGCGCTTTGGCGGCGTTATCATGAGCTTTTGTCGAGTTCAGCCATGGCCCGTTTTCGCCCCTTACCCATCGTCGACCGTAGTCGGGATGACCTCTTCATGCGCGAAGCCCTCGCGCTGGCAGAGCAAGGAGCCGCCCAGGGCGAAGTACCCGTGGGTGCCGTGGTGGTACTCGAAGGGGAAATTATCGGGCGGGGTTTCAATCAACCCATCGGTACCCACGATCCCAGCGCTCATGCCGAGATGCAGGCCATCCGCGCCGCCGCCGCGCGCCTCGCCAACTACCGGCTGCCGGGCGCCACCCTCTACGTGACCCTGGAGCCCTGCAGCATGTGCGCCGGCCTCATCGTCCATAGCCGCATCCAGCGGCTGGTCTACGGCGCCAGCGAACCCCGCGCCGGCATGGCCCAGAGTCGGGGGCGTTTCTTCGAGCAGGATTTCCTCAACCACCGGGTGCTGGTGGAGGGTGGGGTGCTGGCCGAGGCCTGCGGCCAGGTACTGACCGACTTCTTCCGTGCCCGCCGGAACCCGGCGGCAGGTGAGGGTTAGGCTGCCAGTTCGCGCATCCTGGCCAGCACCGCATTCAAACCATTGCTGCGCGACTGCGACAGCTGCCGCTCCAGGCCGAGTTCGCCCAGCCAGCCATGGATATCGAGCCGGCCCAGTTCCTCGTGGGTGAGTCCGTTGGCGCGCACCAGTACCACGGCGAGCAACCCCTTGAGCACCCGGGATTCGCTGCTGGCGCGAAAGAAATGTCGGTCACCCTGGGCCTCATGGGTCAGGCGCACGCGACTCTCGCAGCCTTGCACCAGGTCTTCGTCGCGTTCCTCCAGGACCGCCGGCAGGCGCTCGGCCCATTGCAGCAGGAGACGCGAACGCGCTTCCCAGCCCTTGGCGATGACGAAGGCGCGGCGGGCTTCCGCCGCATCGGGAAGTAGATTCATCGCAAGAGCTCCAGGGCGTTGTCCAGGGCAGTGAAGAAGCGCTGCAGATCCTCGGCGTCGTTGTAGAGGCCCAGGGAGACCCGCAGGGCGCCGGGCGTCTGCAGGGTCTGGAACAGCGGCATGGCACAGTGCTGCCCGGCCCGTACGGCGATGCCCTGTTCACCCAGCAGGTGAGACAGGTCGCCGACATCGATCCCCTTGACCTGGAAACTGGCCAGGGCGATCTGCGGCTCGCCCAGCACCCGGACGCCGTCGCGGGCGGCGAGGCCCGCCAGCAACTTCAGACTCAAGGCTTGCTCGTGACCGCGGATCAGGGTTTCGTCCTGCCCCTGCAGCCAGTCTACCGCTGCGCCCAGGGCGATGGCCGCGCCTATGGGTGGCGTCCCCGCCTCGAAGCCCATGGGCGCGGCATGGAACTGGGCTTCGCTGAAGGTGGTGTGCCGCACCATCTCGCCACCCAATTGCCAGGGCTTGAGCTGCGCCAGGCACTCGGCCTTGCCCCAGAGCACGCCGATGGCCTCCGGGGCATAGAGCTTGTGGCCGGAGAACACATAGAAATCGGCGTCGAAGTCGGCCGGGCGATGCCGTCCATGTACCGCGCCCTGGGCGCCATCCACCACCAGCCAGGCCGGCGAGCGGGCCCGTACCCGTTCAGCCAGTTCCCTCAGCGGCTGCCAGGTGCCGAGCACATTGGACAGCTGGCTGACTGCGACCAGCCGGGTCTTGGGCCCCAGCAGCGCCTCGGCGACATCCAGGTCCAGATGACCGCTCGGGGTCAGGGGGATCACCTTCAACTGCAGGCCCCGGCGCCGCGCCAACTGCTGCCAGGGCAGCAGGTTGGCATGGTGCTCCAGGGCGCTGATCAGGATTTCGTCACCGGCGGCGAAGGCGTCCTCCAGGCCATAGGCCAGCAGGTTGAGCGCCTCGGTGGCCCCGCGGGTCAGTACCACCTCGTGCGGCGAGGCAGCACCTAGCCAGGCGGCGATCCGCCCCCGAGCGCCCTCGTAGGCAGCGGTGGCGCGCTCGGCCGCCCAGTGCTGGGCCCGGTGCACATTGGCGGCGCCCAGGCTATAGCTGGCCAGCAGGGCATCCAGCACCACCTGGGGCTTCTGCGCCGTGGCGGCGCTGTCGAGGTAGGTGATGCCGTCGACAGCGAAGGCGGTGAAAGCCGGAAATTCGGCTCTCCAGGGAGAGGGTAGCGACATGGCGACAGCTCCGGGGTAGCCCGCGCGCGGCGGGCTGCCCGGTGGTGGACTCAGTTGTGCGCGTGCAGCGCTTCGTTGAGTTCGATGGCGGTCTTGTTGGTCTTGCATTCGACCGCGCCGGTTTCCGAATTGCGGCGCAGCAGCAGGTCGCTCTGGCCGGCCAGCTCGCGGGCCTTGACCACCCGCACCAGCTGGTTCTGGTCATCCAGCACGGCGACCTTGGTGCCAGCGGTCACATAGAGACCGGATTCCACGGTGCAGCGGTCGCCCAGCGGGATGCCGATGCCGGCGTTGGCGCCGATCAGGCAGCCTTCGCCAACGCTGATGATGATGTTGCCGCCGCCCGACAGGGTGCCCATGGTGGAGCAGCCGCCGCCCAGGTCCGAGCCCTTGCCGACGAAGACGCCCGCGGAGACGCGGCCTTCGATCATGCCGGGGCCGGCGGTACCGGCGTTGAAGTTGACGAAGCCTTCGTGCATCACCGTGGTGCCTTCACCCACGTAGGCGCCCAGGCGCACGCGGGCGGTGTCGGCGATGCGCACGCCGGCCGGTACCACGTAGTCGGTCATCTTGGGGAACTTGTCCACCGAGAAGACTTCCAGCAGCTTGCCGCGCAGGCGCGCTTCCAGTTGCTCGGCCGGCAGCTCGGCCAGGTCGATGGCGCCCTGGTTGGTCCAGGCCACGTTGGGCAGCAGGGCGAAGATGCCGCTCAGATTCAGGCCATGCGGCTTGACCAGGCGATGGGACAGCAGATGCAGCTTCAGGTACGCCTCGGGCGTGGAGGTCGGCGCGGCATCTTCGGCCAGCAGGGTCGCCACCAGCGGCTTGGTGCTCTCGGCCAGGCGGGTCAGCAGCGCCGATTGCACCGCGTCGATGCCCTTGAGTGCCTCGGCCAGGCCGCGAGCCTGGGCCGGAGCGAAGGCGATGGCCTGGTTACCGCCCTGGTACTCGAGCAGGGGGGCGACCGCCGCGACCAGCTCGGGTGCCGGATTCAGCAGGGGCTGAGCATAGAAGACTTCCAACCAGGCGTCCTGGCGATTCTGGGTGCCGACACCGAAGGCGATACTGAAGAGGGCATTCGACATAAGACTGTTCCTTTGCAAAGGCACCGATCCGGTCGGTGCAAGATGTTCGGTAGTGAGGCGGTGGCCGCGGAGTCAGTTCAGGGCCGCGGCATAGAGCTCGGGCTTGAAGCCCAGCAGGGTACGGTCGCCGAGATCGAGCACGGGACGCTTGATCATCGAAGGCTGCGCCAGCATCAGGTCGATGGCCTTGGCGGTATCCAGGTCGGCCTTCTGGGCATCGTCGAGCTTGCGGAAGGTGGTGCCGGCGCGATTGAGCACCTTCTCCCAGCCGTGCTCCGCGCACCAGGCGGCCAGCCGCGCGCGGTCGATGCCGCTCTGCTTGTAGTCGTGGAAATCATAGGCCTGGCCGTGCTCGTCGAGCCATTGGCGGGCCTTCTTCATGGTGTCACAAGCCTTGATGCCGTAGAGGCTCAGGCCAGCGGCCGCTGCGGGCATGGCGTTCTCCTGCGAAAGACTGCAACCGCGGATTATGCCATGTCGGGCCGGAAAAGGGCCGGGCGTCGCGCCCAGAGCGGAAAGGCGACGTAGGAAAGAAAAAGGCCGGGACAGTGCCCGGCCTTGGCGATCAACCGCGGCTCTTCACGCCGTAGGTTTCGTCGAGGGTGCCCGGGGTGCCATCACCCTTGGGCGCATAGTCCCGCGGCGCTTCGGTCGGACCGTCGATCCGCTCGCGGCTGGTGGGATAGCGCTGTTCGGCGCTGTGCAGCGAGGCCAGCAGGTGCTGCCGGGTCAACTCGTCCTGCGCCAGGCGCTCGGCGCCTTCGGACAGGTGGGTCTGCATGTCCTGGTAGGTCTGGGTGAGCTTGCGCACCAGGCCGGCGGTGGTGCTGAAGTGGCTGGTGACCTCATGCTGGTAGTCGTCGAACTTCTTCTGCAGGTCATCCAACTGGCGCTGCACCCGGCTCGGCGCGGCACCCGGCACCAGGCGCGCCAGCAGAAAACCTATCCCGACCCCGATCAGCAGCGTGACCAGGGGCAACAACCAGGTAGTGAGCGACTGTTCCACGAAACTTCCTCTATGAGCGGCTTTGCTTTACGGTAACGGCAGACCAGCGAGCCTGTACACTGCGTTGCGTCATCTGCCATTCGCTTGACGTCATCATACCCCGCACTCAGGCATCGCGCAGGATCGACCCTATCAAAATCAACTCCTTGGATGAGCACTGTTCGTCCGAGGTCACGGAGTCAAGCGTGTCAGCCCGTGAAGAATCCCTGCTGCTGGAGGGCCCTGCGGGCACTCTGGAAGCCCTGTACCAGAGCCCGGCCGAACCCACCGCCGCGGTCCTGCTTTGCCATCCCCATCCGCTCCACGGTGGCACCATGCAGAACAAGGTGGTCGCCACCTTGCAGCGCATCGCCCGCGACGCGGGTCAGGCCACGCTCAGATTCAACTTCCGCGGCGTGGGCGCCAGCACCGGCGTGCATGCCGGCGGCGAAGGCGAGATCGACGATGCCGCGGCCGCCGTGACCTGGCTGCGCGAACGCCATCCCGACCTGCCGCTGATCCTTTGCGGCTTCTCCTTCGGCTCCTGCGTCGCCGCCTGCCTGGGTGGTCGACTCGAAGCCGAAGGTGTGCCGGTGGCGGGCCTGTTCATGCTGGCGCCCCCGGTGGAGCGCTTTTCGGTCGATGGGCGTCTACCGACCCAGGCGCGCCTCACCGTCATCCAGCCCGAGGCCGACGAAGTGGTGACCCCCGAGCGGGTCTACGCCTGGTCCGCCGCCCTCGAACAGCCTCACGAACTACTCCGCGTTCCCGAGTGCAGCCATTTCTTTCATGGCAAACTCGTCGAACTTAAAGATCTGGTCCTGCCCCGCCTGCAGGCCTGACCCTCGTTAGTCTCTCGGATTTCCAGCGCCTCCATGACCACTCGCATCCTCACTGGCATCACCACCACCGGTACCCCGCACCTGGGCAACTACGCCGGTGCCATCCGTCCCGCCATCCGTGCCAGCCTGGCCGACGATGCCGACTCCTTCTATTTCCTCGCCGACTACCACGCCCTGATCAAGTGCGACGACCCCGCGCGCATCCAGCGCTCGCGCCTGGAGATCGCCGCCACCTGGTTGGCCAGCGGCCTGGACCCGGAGCGGGTGACCTTCTATCGCCAGTCCGACATCCCCGAGATTCCCGAACTGACCTGGCTGCTCACCTGCGTCGCCGGCAAGGGCCTGCTCAACCGCGCCCATGCCTACAAGGCCGCGGTCGATCGCAACCTGGAGCAGGGCGAAGATCCGGATGCCGGGGTGACCATGGGGCTCTACAGCTATCCGGTGCTGATGGCCGCGGACATCCTCATGTTCAACGCCCTGCGCGTACCGGTCGGCCGCGACCAGATCCAGCATGTGGAAATGGCCCGCGACATCGGTCAGCGCTTCAACCACCTGTTCGGCAATGGCCGCGACTACTTTGCCCTGCCCGAGGCGGTCATCGAGGAAAGCGTCTCCACCTTGCCCGGCCTCGACGGCCGCAAGATGTCCAAGAGCTACGACAACACCATCCCGCTGTTCGGCAGCGCCAAGCAACTCAAGGACGCCATCGCCCGGATCGTCACCGACTCGCGCCTGCCCGGCGAGCCCAAGGACCCCGACAGCGCCCACCTCTTCACCCTCTACCAGGCCTTCGCCACCCCCGAGCAGAGCGCGGCCTTCCGTACAGCCCTGCAGGACGGCCTGGCCTGGGGCGAAGCCAAGGGCCAGCTGTTCGACCTGCTCGACGCCGAGCTGGGCGAGGCGCGCGAGCGCTATGCCGCGCTGATCACCCGTCCCGATGACCTTGAAGACATCCTGCTGGCCGGCGCCGCCAAGGCCCGCCGCTATGCCACGCCCTTCCTCGGCGAACTGCGCGAAGCCGTGGGCCTGCGCTCGCTCAAGACCCAGGTCGCCACCGGTGGCACCAAGAAAAAAGCCAGCAAGACCGCCCGTTTCGTCAGCTTCCGCGAGAACGATGGCAGCTTCCGCTTCCGCCTGCTCGATGCCGACGGCACCGAACTGGCGCTCTCGATCCCCTTCGCCGAGGCCAAGACCGCCGGTATCACCAGCAAGCAATTGGTCACGACGCCGGCTAGCGTTGCAGCGGGCGAGGGCAATGGCTTCCAGCTGCTGCTGGATGACCAGGTCGTGGCCGAAGGTGTCGCCAGCGATTCCCCTGCCGCCCGCGATGCGTTGGTCGAGCGCACCCGCGCCGCCCTGGCGCAATTGGCCGAAGGCTGACGGCACCTGCGGTCCCCGGCGTTGTCAACGCCAGGGACCGCCATTACAGTGACCACCCTTTTTTCCCACCCGACCAGAATCCGCCATGACCCCCCTCGAGCGTTACCAGGCCGATCTCAAGCGCCCGGAGTTTTTCTACGATGCCGCCCAGGAAGAGGCCGTCCGCCATCTGCAGCGGCTCTATGACGAATTGCTCGCCGAGCCCGCAGCCAAGGGCGGCTTGTTCGGCAAGCTGCTCGGGCGCAAGACGGTCACCCCGGTCAAGGGCCTGTATTTCTGGGGCGGGGTAGGGCGCGGCAAGACCTATCTGGTCGATACCTTCTACGACGCCCTGCCGTTCAAGCAGAAGATGCGCACCCACTTCCACCGCTTCATGAAGCGGGTGCACGAAGAGCTGCGCACCCTCAAGGGCGAAAAGAACCCCCTGACCATCATCGCCCGTCGCTTCGCCGACGAGGCGCGGGTGATCTGCTTCGATGAATTCTTCGTCTCCGACATCACCGACGCCATGATCCTGGCGACCCTGCTCGAAGAATTGTTCAAGAATGGCGTGAGCCTGGTCGCCACCTCCAACATCGTGCCGGACGGTCTCTACAAGGATGGCCTGCAGCGCGCGCGCTTCCTGCCGGCCATCGCGCTGCTCAAGGAGCACACCGAGATCGTCAACGTCGACAGCGGCGTGGACTATCGCCTGCGCGCCCTGGAGCAGGCCCAGCTATATCACTATCCGCTGAGCGAAGAGGTCGAGACGGCGATGGCCAAGAGCTTCCGCTCGCTCACCGTCGAATGCGCCGAGCTCTGCGAAGACGTGCCGTTGATGATCGAGAATCGCGAGATCCGCGCGCGCCGTACCTGCGACGACGTCGCCTGGTTCGACTTCCGCGCCCTGTGCGACGGGCCGCGTAGCCAGAACGACTACATCGAGCTGGGCAAGATCTTCCAGACGGTATTGGTTTCCAACGTCGAGCGGATGGATGCCCTCAAGGACGACATGGCACGGCGCTTCATCAATCTGGTCGACGAATTCTACGACCGCCAGGTCAAGCTGATCCTGTCCGCCGAAGTCGAGCTCAAGGACCTCTATTCCGGTGGCCGGCTGGAGTTCGAATTCCAGCGCACCCTCAGCCGCCTGCTGGAAATGCAGTCCCAGGAATATCTGGCCCGTCCGCACAAGCCCTGAACCCTGCCGGGGTTGAAGGATCAATCCTTTGACCCTGGCTTTCGGAGGTACGTGTGAATTCCGATCCTTTCGCCGAGTGGGACGGCTCGCCCGCCCAGGCGCGCATGCTGCAGAAGCAACTGGCCAAGCAGGTTCGCTTGGCGGACGACTTCGGCACGCCGCAGCGCTACGCCGGGGTCGACGTGGGCTTCGAGGAAGGCGGCGAGGTTACCCGCGCGGTGGCCGTCCTGCTGGATGCCGAGACCCTGCAACCGCTGGCCCATGCCATCGCCCGCATTCCCACCGTCATGCCCTATGTGCCGGGCCTGCTGTCCTTTCGCGAATTGCCCGCTCTGCTGCAGGCCTTGAAGGAACTGCCGGAAATTCCCGATCTGGTGTTCTGCGACGGTCACGGCATCGCCCATCCGCGCCGCCTCGGCATTGCCGCCCATCTGGGCGTGGTCACTGGCCTACCGACCATCGGCGTGGCCAAGAAGATTCTCACCGGCCACCATGGCGAATTGGCCGAGACGCGCGGCAGCCAAGTCGACTTGCTGGATCGTGACGGCTCGGTGATAGGCGCGGTCCTGCGCAGCAAGGACAGGGTCAAGCCCTTGATCATCTCGCCCGGCCACAGGGTCAGCCTCGCCACTGCCCCCGCGCTGGTCATGGCCTGCGTGAGACGCCATCGCCTGCCGGAGCCAACCCGCCTGGCGGATCATCTGGCTTCCCGACGCCAGGGATCGGCTGCCACCCAGGCGCTGTTTTCCTTCTAATCTCCGGTTGCTTTTTCGGCGGGAAGGGGTATCATGCCGCAGCTTTCTTGGCGGGGGATGCCTAAGCCTGCCGAGATCGCCGTAGCGGACGCCGACCCGAGCCCCCGAAGAGCGTCTGTTTCCGGCTGCCCCTGACTTGTCCGGGGTTGCACTGTTGTGTAGAATTTGCCGTCTTTTTACCAGGGCGGCCTCTGAGGCCATAGAGAATGAAAACTTTCACCGCAAAACCGGAAACCGTTAAGCGCGACTGGTACGTCGTCGACGCTGCTGGCCAGACTCTGGGTCGTCTGGCTACTGAAATCGCCACTCGCCTGCGTGGCAAGCACAAGCCCGAATACACCCCTCACGTTGACACCGGCGACTACATCGTCGTCATCAACGCCGAGCAGGTTCGGGTGACCGGTGCCAAGACTACCGACAAGATGTACTACCATCACTCCGGTTTCCCGGGTGGCATCAAGTCGATCAACTTCGAAAAGCTGATCGCCCGTGCTCCCGAGCGCGTCATCGAGACCGCCGTCAAGGGTATGCTGCCGAAGAACCCGCTGGGCCGCGACATGTATCGCAAGCTCAAGGTGTACAAGGGTGCGAACCATCCGCACACCGCTCAGCAGCCCCAAGAACTCAAGTTTTAATCGGGATAGTACAACATGTCGGCAACTCAAAATTACGGTACCGGCCGTCGTAAGACTGCCACCGCTCGTGTCTTCCTCCGTCCGGGCACTGGCAAGATCTCCATCAACGATCGCACCCTGGATACCTTCTTCGGTCGCGAGACCGCGCGCATGGTCGTGCGTCAGCCCCTCGAGCTGACCGAGACCCTGGAGAAGTTCGACGTCTACGTTACCGTCGCTGGCGGTGGTGTAAGCGGCCAGGCTGGTGCCATCCGTCACGGCATCACCCGCGCCCTGATCGAGTACGACGAAGGCTACCGTAGCTCCCTGCGCAAAGCTGGCTACGTCACTCGTGACGCCCGTGAAGTCGAGCGTAAGAAAGTGGGTCTGCGCAAAGCGCGTAAGCGTCCGCAGTACTCCAAGCGTTAATCCTTCGGGATTCGCTCAAAAAACCCAGCCAAACGGCTGGGTTTTTTTATGCCTGTGATTTTTCAGTACGAGCCGCATAGATTGGGTCGAGGCGGCTCCATCGTCCCAGGCAGTTCACGCCTGGGACTGTTGGGCTTCGCTGCGCTCAGCGCCAACCTACGCTGCTTCACCTGGGTCGCGTAGATTGGGTTGAGGCAGCTCCACCGCCGAAGTCCAGCAGGCAGTCCGCACCTGGGGCTGTTGGGCTTCGCTGCGCTCAGCGCCAACCTACGGTGTTGCACCTAGGCCACGTAGGTTGGGTTGAGGCAGCTCCACCGCCGAAGCCCAACAGGCAGTCCGCACTGGGGACTGCTGCCTCGCTGTGCTCAGTGCCGGCTCCTGGCGTCGATGAGCTTGGGGTGCCAGGGGGGGCATGGGCCCGCTTGATAGTGCCGTTGAGGGTGAAGCGCCACCGCGAATTCCGGGTATGAAAAAGGGCGCCGAAGCGCCCTTTTTCATTTAAGCCGAGAATCAGCGGGGATGGTTTTCCCGCGACTCTTCACGCTTGCGGTCGAACTCGGACTGAGCGAGCTCGTCCTCCTTCAGTGCGTCGGTCTTGTGGGTCTCGTCGGTTGCGATTTCCGTGGTGGCAGGAGCGGCAGGGGCTGCTGCTTCCTGCACAGCGCTCTGTGCGAGCTCGGCGGGTTGTTCCACCACGATGGGAGCCGATTCCGCTTCGACGGCAGGGGTTGTCTCCGTTACCGGGGTGGGCTCGGGCTCGACGACTACCGGCTCCGGATCGACAGTGCCAACCGCTGCGGTCGCGAAGGTTTCCTCGGTTTCGGCGATGGCGCCCAGGGCGGGTGCCTGAGCTTCCTGCTCGGCCTGCTCGGCGCGTGCTGCCTCGGCTTCACGTTCCAGGCGCTCGCGGCGACGACGCTCGCGCGGGTCGTTGGAGGCGCGACCGGCGGCCGGCTCTACTGCTTCCACTGCGACCGGAGCTGCCGGGATCGGCGCTGTCGCTGCAACAGGAGCGGTCTGTTCGGCAGCCGGGGCAGCGATCTCGACTTCCTGGTGCGGCGCGCGCTCGTCCTGCAGCTGGCTCACGCTGGGCGTGAGGATTTCCGGCTGGGCAGGAGCTTCGCTGGCGGGTTGCACTGCGGCAGTTTCCTGGGAGGCGTCGACAGCAGGGGTGTCGGCGGTGGGGGCCTGCTCCTGATGGCGAGTTTCACGTACCTCTTCCTGGGTGGCGATGGCAGTTACGCTCTCGCTGACCACGACGGCGGTGCCCAGGGCGACGGCTACTGGTGCGACAGTGGAATCGCTGCCCGCTTCGCTCTGCTCTTCGCCTTCGATGAAGTTGCCATTGGCGTCACGCTGACGCTCGCGGCGGTTGCTGCGACGGCGCTGACCGCGGGAACGGCGGCGCGGACGCTCTTCGCCTTCTTCCAGCTCGTCGTTACCTTCCAGTACTTCTTCTTCGTTCAGGTCTTCGGCGCTGGCAGCTGCCTGACGTTCTTCGCGGGCCTTGCGCTCTTCACGCGGCTGACGCTCTTCACGCGGCTGACGCTCTTCGCGGGGCTTGCGCTCCTCACGCGGCTGACGCTCCTCGCGAGCCGGACGCTCTTCGGCGCTCAGGCGTTCTTCGCTGGGTTGACGCTCTTCACGAGGCTGACGCTCTTCGCGAACGGCGCGCTCCTCACGGGGTTGACGCTCTTCGCGCGGCTGGCGCTCTTCGCGGCTGGCGCGCTCTTCGCGGGGTTGACGCTCCTCACGCGGCTGGCGCTCTTCGCGATTGGCGCGCTCTTCACGGGGCTGACGCTCCTCGCGAGGTTGACGCTCTTCGCGGGAGGCGCGCTCTTCACGCGGTTGACGGTCTTCGCGAGGTTGACGCTCTTCACGCGGCTTGCGCTCTTCACGCACCGGGCGTTCGCTGCGCTCACCTCGTTCGGCGCGGGGCTGACGCTCTTCGCGCGGCTTGCGCTCATCATCGCGACGGCCTTCGCGGCGGCGATTCTGCTGGCGACCGTTACGGCGCTCGTCCTGACGGCGCTGCTCGTCGCTGCTCTTGGTGGTTTCCGGGGCAGTCACCGCCTTGTCGGTCATGGGCTGCTCTTCGGTCTTGCCGGCGAACAGGCTGACCAGGGACTTGACCAGGCCCTTGAACAGATTGGGCTCGGCTACCTGCTTGGCGGGAACCGCCGCGGCGGGAGCTACGACCTCGGCAGTCACCGGGGTAGGGGCTGGGGCGCGCTCGGGTGCTACCTTCACTGCCGCTTCCTGGCGTACCAGGGTGCGGGTGGAGCTGACCGGCAGCACCTCTTCGGCTTCGGTGTTGGCCATCTCGTAGCTGGACTGGCTGTTGAGCAACTCGGGATTGTCGTCACGCAGGCGCTGCACTTCGAAGTGCGGGGTCTCGATGTGGTCGTCCGGCAGGATGATGATGCGGACGCGGGTGCGCAGCTCGATCTTGGTGATGCTGTTGCGCTTCTCGTTGAGCAGGAAGGACGCTACCTGGATCGGCACATGGGCACGAACCTCGGCGGTGCGATCCTTGAGGGCTTCTTCTTCGATCAGGCGCAGGATGGCCAGCGACAGGGATTCCACGTCGCGGATGATGCCCTGGCCGTTGCAGCGCGGGCAGACGATGCCGCTGGTTTCACGCAGCGACGGACGCAGGCGCTGACGGGACATTTCCAGCAGGCCGAAGCGCGAGATGCGGCCGATCTGAACGCGGGCACGGTCGGCTTCCAGGGCCTCGCGGACGCGGTCTTCCACGGCGCGCTGGTTCTTCACCGGGGTCATGTCGATGAAGTCGATGACGATCAGACCGCCGATGTCACGCAGGCGCAGCTGGCGGGCGATTTCCTCGGCCGCTTCCAGGTTGGTCTGCAGGGCGGTTTCCTCGATGTCGCCGCCCTTGGTGGCGCGCGCCGAGTTGATGTCGATGGAAACCAGGGCTTCGGTGGGGTCGATGACGATGGAGCCGCCCGACGGCAGCTTTACTTCGCGCTGGAAGGCGGTCTCGATCTGGCTTTCGATCTGGAAGCGATTGAACAGCGGGACGCTGTCCTGGTACAGCTTGATCTTGCTGGCGTACTGCGGCATCACTTGGCGGATGAAGCTCAGGGCTTCTTCCTGGGCTTCGACGCTGTCGATCAGCACCTCGCCGATGTCCTGGCGCAGATAGTCGCGGATGGCGCGGATGATGACGTTGCTTTCCTGATAGATCAGGAAGGGGCCCTTGCGCTCGCCGGAGGCTTCGGTGATGGCGGACCAGAGTTGCAGCAGGTAGTCGAGGTCCCACTGCAGTTCTTCGGTGCTGCGACCCAGGCCGGCGGTGCGGACGATCAGGCCCATGTCGCCGGGAGCGTCGAGACCGTTCAGGGCTTCACGCAGTTCGTTGCGCTCTTCGCCCTCGATGCGGCGAGAGATGCCGCCGGCACGGGGATTGTTGGGCATCAGCACCAGGTAGCGGCCGGCGAGGCTGATGAAGGTGGTCAGGGCGGCGCCCTTGTTGCCACGCTCTTCCTTTTCGACCTGGACGACTACTTCCTGGCCTTCGGAGAGCACTTCCTTGATGTTGACGCGACCTTCCGGGTTCTTCTTGAAGTACTCCCGGGAAATTTCCTTCAGCGGGAGGAAGCCGTGGCGGTCGGCGCCGAAGTCGACGAAGGCGGCTTCCAGGCTGGGTTCGATGCGGGTGATGCGGCCTTTATAGATGTTGGCCTTCTTCTGTTCGCGGGCGCCGGACTCGATGTCCAGGTCGAACAGGCGTTGACCGTCGACCAAGGCAACCCGCAATTCCTCGGGCTGGGTCGCATTGATGAGCATTCTTTTCATGTAATACCACTACGTTCCGGGCTCTCGGCCCGCGTGGTGGCAACAGGATTCAAGAGAAGGGTGCACGGGGTCGTATCGAAGCCGGTATGGTTCCGGCCTTCGTGTCCAGCAGCGAGGTCAGAGCCACGCCGCGACTACGTCTCCTGCAGGCGCTTGAGCGACTGCCTTTGCAGCTCCGCAGAAGGAGGAATCAACCAGGTACGGTGCGGGCGTGACAGCCGAAAGGCTCGTGCAGTCGGGTCGTCGCGGGATTCGTGTCAGGTGTCGCTGGGTTGGAGCATCGGCCGTTGGCCATGAGGCTTCCACCTGCGATCGTCACCTTGGCCGAAGCTTGGCGCGAAGCGGGCTGCAGGCGTACTGTCAGGCTACGCGATACGCTGGTTGTGCATCTCCATCCTGCACACAATCTTCAGGAATCAGGTGCCGCCCGCAAGGTCCGGAGCGGTTGTCGTTTTACAGCTGGCACCCTGGGTGCCGCTGCCTTTGGTTACCAGGCGGATCGCGGATCGCCACTCACCCCCTTGGGTAGAATCGGCGGTCCGCTGGACGGCCAGACGTCCAGTAACTATTGCGTTTGCAGCTCTTGTTTCGCGGACCGAACCGACAGGTCTCGCGAGCGGCGCCATCCAGACAGGACGAATAACCGCCTCCGGACTATAGCAGCAAGCTTTAAGTGCTTCAAATAAGGGAAAATTGGTATCATTCGCCGATGACTAAACCTCCCTCTCCCAGCACCGGCGTTCAGCTGCTCGACGTGCCAGCCGACTATGCCGGCCAGCGCATCGACAACTTCCTGCGTACCCAACTCAAGGGCGCACCCAAAACCCTCATCTATCGCATCCTGCGCAAGGGCGAAGTACGGGTGAACAAGGGGCGCATCAAGCCCGACTACCGTTTGCAGGCCGGTGACCAGGTGCGGGTGCCGCCCCTGCGGCTCTCCGAGCCCGACGAGCCGGCACCCCTGGCGAAGGGCTTGCTCGAGCGCCTGGAGGCCTCCATCGTCCATGAGGACAAGGCTCTCATCGTCATCAACAAGCCGGCCGGCATTGCCGTGCATGGCGGCAGCGGCCTGTCCGGCGGGGTCATCGAGGTCTTTCGCCAGTTGCGCCCCGAAGCTCGCGATATCGAGCTGGTCCATCGCCTGGACCGGGATACCTCCGGGCTGCTGATGATCGCCAAGAAGCGCAGCATGCTGCGTTTTCTGCACGAGGCACTACGCGGTGACGGCGTGGACAAGCGCTATCACGCCCTGGTGCGTGGCCACTGGCCGGCGGCCAAGAAAAAGATCAGCGCGCCGCTGCTGAAGAACACCCTCAGATCCGGTGAGCGGATGGTCGAGGTCAACGACGAGGGCAAGGAGGCACTCACCGAGTTTCGCGTGCTGCGTCGCTATGGCGAATTCGCCACCCTGGTCGAGGCGCGACCGGTGACTGGGCGGACCCATCAGATCCGCGTCCATGCCCGTCACGCCGGGCACGCCATCGCCGGCGATCCCAAGTACGGCGACGAAGACTTCTCCCAGGAGATCCGCGACCTGGGTGGCAAGCGGCTGTTCCTGCATTCGGCGAGTCTGTTGATTCCGCTGCCCGAAGGCGGCGAGTTACGTCTCGAGGCGCCGGTCGACAGCACCTGGAGCCAGACGCTGGAGCGGCTGGATGCCTGATTACCAGCTGCTGATCTTCGACTGGGATGGGACCCTGGCGGATTCCATCGGTCGGATCGTCGAGGTGATGCACGTGGCTGCCGAGACGCTGGGTCTGCCGCCCCGCAGCGACGTGGCGATCAAGGGCATCATCGGGTTGGAGCTGGTGGCAGCGATCCAGACCCTCTATCCGCACCTGGTCACCCAGGAGCAAATCGAAGGCTTCCGCGACGCCTACAGCGCCGAGTTCGTGCGTCGCGAGCAAGAGGCTTCGCCCCTGTTTCCTGGCGTGCTGAGCGCGCTGCAGCGATTTCGCGCGCTGGGCTATCAACTGGCCGTGGCGACCGGAAAGAGTCGCCGTGGGCTGGCGCGTTCGCTGCAACAGCATGGTCTGACCGAGTTCTTCGATGTCACCCGCTGTGCGGATGAGACGGCCGGCAAGCCCGATCCGCAGATGGTGCAGGAAATCCTCGCCCATTGCCGCGTGGCGCCGGAGCGGGCGCTGCTGGTGGGGGATGCTGTGTTCGACCTGGAAATGGCGCGGCGCGCCGGGGTCGATGCGGTCGGCGCGAGCTATGGTGCCCAGCCAGCGGAAGTCCTCAGGGATTTCGCGCCGCGCTTGATGATCGAAGCCTTCACGGACCTGGCGCTTTGGCTGGGTGACAACGATGTGGTCAGGAGAGAGGTCGGGCATGGCTGACGAGTGGAAGGAAGACAGCGGGCGTGCGCGCCCGGCGGACGACAAGACCTGGGCCCTGATCGAGAAGACCATGCTCGCCAGCGTGCAGGAGCAGCGGCGGGCACGACGCTGGGGCATATTTTTCAAGCTGCTGACCTTCGCCTATCTGATTGTCATGCTGGTGCTGTTCACGCCTCTGCTGTCGCTGGGCAAGAAGGGTGGGGTGACCGAGTCGGGACCTCATACCGCGCTCATCGAACTCAAGGGCGTGATCGCTGATGACGAGAAGGCCAGTGCCGACAACGTGGTGACGGCGCTGCGTAAGGCCTTCGACGACAGCAATACCCGCGGTGTGATACTGCGCATCAACAGCCCGGGCGGCAGCCCGGTGCAGTCCGGCTACATCTACGATGAGATCAAGCGCCTGCGCGGCCTGCATCCGGATATCAAACTGTATGCGGTCATCGCTGACCTCGGGGCCTCGGGTGCCTACTACGTGGCCAGCGCGGCCGATGCCATCTATGCCGACAAGGCCAGCCTGGTGGGCTCCATCGGCGTGACCGCGGCGTCCTTCGGCTTCGTCGGCACCATGGAAAAGCTGGGCGTGGAGCGCCGGGTCTATACCTCCGGCGAGCACAAGGCCTTCCTCGATCCCTTCCAGCCGGAGAAGCCCGACGAGACGCGGTTCTGGCAGCAGGTGCTGGATGTCACTCACCAGCAGTTCATCGACAGCGTCAAGAAGGGGCGGGGTGATCGCCTCAAGGTAGAGGGGCATCCCGAGCTGTTCTCCGGCCTGGTCTGGTCTGGCGAGCAGGCATTGCCGCTGGGCTTGATCGATGGTTTTGGCAGTGCCAGCTACGTGGCGCGGGACGTGATCAAGGAAGAGCGCCTGGTCGATTTCACCCAGCAAGACTCGCCTTTCGATCGTTTCGCCAAGCGCCTGGGCGCCAGCGTCGCCGAACGCCTTGCCCTCTATATGGGCTGGCAGGGGCCGACGCTGCGCTGAGGTTTGACCTACCGCTGGTCCTAGGGCACTTGCAGGCCTGTTTCGCGCAGCAGTGCGGCCAGGCGGATGAGGGGGAGGCCGATCAGGCTGGTCGGGTCATCCCCTTGCATCGCCTCGAACAGGGCAATGCCCAGTCCCTCGGCCTTGAAGCTGCCAGCGCAATCGTAGGGCTTTTCGGCCAGCAGATAGCGGTCGATGGTCGCAGCGTCCAATTGGCGAAAGCGCACCTGGAAATCCACGACCTCGCTTCGGCATTGCCCGGTTCGGCTGTCCAGCACGGCCAGTCCGGTATGGAACACCAGGGTGCGACCACTGGCTCGTGCCAGTTGCTGATGAGCCCGTTCGTGACTCAAGGGTTTGCCGATGATCTCGCCGTCGATGGCGGTGGTCTGGTCCGAGCCTATGATGAGGGTGGCTTCCGGCTGATCGCCGAGGGCTGCGGCCTTGGCCCTGGCCAGGCGCTCTACCAGCGCCCGTGGCTGCTCGCCGGGCAGGGGCGTTTCGTCGATATCGGGCGACTGGTGGGCGAAGGGCAGTTGCAGTCTTTCCAGCAATTGGCGGCGGTAAGGCGAGCTGGAAGCGAGTAGAATACGGGGCATCAGTTTGTTCTCGGGCGAGGCCGACCAGAGGTCGGTCGGAGTCGCTTCGGGGTTAATTTCCTTTGACAGCCGTAAGGCCGTCCCTATAATGGCGCGCTTATGTTGAATGGGCCAATTCCACCTCAGGTCGATCCTCGCAAATTGGCGGATCGCGGCGTAACCCTCAAGGGTGAGCTGCCTCTCGCGAACATGCGGCGTGTCGGCGAGCAGCTCGTGAAGTCCGAAGGCGCGGTAGCCGTCGTCCTCGACTTCGGGCGTGATCAACAGCGGCAGTTCGTCATCCACGGTGTCCTCGATGCCGCGGTCGAGATGATTTGCCAGCGTTGTCTGGAGCCGGCAGTGCTTCCCATCCACAGCGAATTCGATTTCGCCGTGCTCTGGGAAGGGCAGTCGGCCGATGCCTTGCCACAGGGTTACGATGCCCTGGAGGTTGGCGAAGATCCTTTGGATCTGCATGGGCTGGTCGAAGACGAGCTGTTGCTCGCGCTGCCGATCATTCCCGCGCATCCCGCAGGAGCTTGCCAGCATCCGGAAGGTTTCGAGGCGCCCGAAGAGCCGGCGGACGAGGAAAAGCGACCCAACCCGTTCAGTGTACTTGCGCAGTTGAAGCGTGACCCAAACGTTTAGGAGTTAAATCATGGCTGTTCAGCAGAACAAAAAATCCCGTTCCGCTCGCGACATGCGTCGTTCGCACGACGCCCTCGAAGCGAACGCCCTGTCCGTGGAAAAGAGCACCGGTGAAGTTCACCTGCGCCACCACGTGTCGCCCGACGGTTTCTACCGCGGTCGCAAAGTGATCGACAAGGGTTCCGACGAGTAATCCTCGATCGAAACCGTCATCGCGATCGATGCAATGGGCGGGGACTTCGGTCCCCGCTCCATTGTTCCTGCTTCAATAAGCGCTCTCGAGCGTTTTCCCACCTTAAGTCTTCTCCTCTGTGGTCAGCGCGACGCCTTGTCGGCCTGGTCACCACCTGCTTCCCTCGCTACTCGCCTGCACTTCGACTACGTAGATTCCGCCGTTGGGCCCGATGAGCGTCCCGCCAGCGTCGTGCGCAGTCGCGCTCGCACTTCCATGCATGCCGCCTTGGAGGCCGTCCAGCAAGGGCGCGCCCAGGGTTGCCTGAGTGCCGGCAATACCGGCGCCTGGATGGCACTGGCGCGGCTGCTGCTCGGAACGCTGCCGGAGATCGATAGACCCGCCATGATGTCGGCGCTACCGGGGCGGGGAGAGCATCAGACGCTGCTGCTCGATCTCGGCGCGAATCTCGATACCACCGCCGAACAGCTGGTGCAATTCGCCTATCTGGGAGCGGGAGCCGCCCAGGCACGCGGCCTGGCGCGGCCGCGGGTGGCCTTGCTCAACGTCGGTCGCGAGCCCGGCAAGGGTACGCCGGTGATCCAGGAGGCGGCGCGGCGCCTGGCCCAGAGTCAGGCCTTCGACTTCACCGGCTTCGTCGAGGGCAGCGATCTCTATGCTGCGGTCGCGGATGTAGTGGTCTGTGACGGCTTTACCGGCAATGCCGTACTCAAGTCCGGCGAAGCCCTGCTGCGCCTGCTGGTCGAGCGCAGCGGCACGGCCTCCTGGCTCGAACGTCGTCTGTTGCAACCCTGGCTGGCCCGGCGTTTTCGCCAGTGGGACCCGGAGCTGCGCAATGGCGCGAGCTTTCTCGGCCTGAATGCGGTGGTGGTGAAAAGTCATGGCGCCGCGGGCGAAGTCGGTCTCGTTCAGGCCATCGAGCGCGCCCTGCATGATGTAGAGACTGATCTCCCCGGGCGTATCCGGTTAAACTTGGCGGCTCTGAAAGCGGTGTGACCGACCGGTCGACACCGACATCTCAGTCTATCCGTGGCGGAACAGAGCTTTCGCCAGCAATGGACCCACAAGAGACCTGCCTATGTCTGCCTCTCTCGCTTTCGTCTTTCCCGGCCAGGGTTCCCAAGCCTTGGGCATGCTGGGTGAGCTGGCCACGCACCATGCGCTGATCGGCGAAACCTTCGCGGAAGCCTCCGCCGTTCTCGGCTACGACCTCTGGACGTTGACCCAGCAGGGTCCGCAGGAGTCGCTCAACCAGACCGACCGTACCCAGCCCGCCATCCTGACCGCGTCCATCGCGCTGTGGCGTCTGTGGCTCGCCGAAGGGGGCGCCAAGCCCGCCTATGTCGCCGGCCATAGCCTGGGCGAGTACTCGGCGCTGGTGGCCGCCGGCAGCCTACCGTTCGCCGAAGCCGTGCGTCTGGTGGCTCGCCGTGGCGAGCTGATGCAGCAGGCCGTGCCGGCCGGGCAGGGCGGTATGGCCGCCATCCTCGGTCTGGAAGATGCCCAGGTGCTGGCTGCCTGCGCCGAAGCTGCCCAGGGTGACGTCGTGAGTGCGGTCAATTTCAACGCCCCGGGCCAGGTGGTCATCGCCGGTTCCGCCGCCGCCGTGGAGCGCGCCATCGAGGCCTGCAAGGCCCTGGGTGCCAAGCGCGCCGTGGCCCTGCCGGTGAGCGTGCCTTCGCACTGCGAGCTGATGCGTCCGGCGGCCGAACGCTTCGCCGAAGACGTCCGTGGCTGCACCTGGAGCGCGCCGTCGATTCCCGTGGTACAGAACGTCAATGCCGGCGTGAACACCGATCTGGACAGCTTGCAGCAGGATCTGCTGGCCCAGCTGTACAGCCCGGTACGCTGGGTCGAGTCCGTGCAGTACCTGGCGGCCCAGGGCGTCACCCACCTGGTGGAGTGCGGCCCGGGCAAGGTACTGGCCGGTCTGAACAAGAGATGCGTCAAGGGCGTGGAAACCCTGTCCCTGGACACCCCCGACGCCTTCGCCGCCGCCCGTGCGGCTTTTTGAATCGAGGAACACGAGATGAGTCTGCAAGGTAAGGTCGCCCTGGTCACGGGCGCCACGCGTGGTATTGGCCAAGCCATCGCCCTGGAACTGGGTCGGCTGGGCGCCACCGTGATCGGCACCGCGACCAGCGAGGCGGGCGCCCAGCGCATCGCCGAGTCGCTCAAGGCCAACGGCATCGAAGGCACCGGCCTGGTGCTCAACGTCTCCGACAACGCCTCCGTCGCGGCCGCCCTCGAGCAGGTCCAGGCGCAATTCGGCGCCCCGTCGATCCTGGTCAACAACGCCGGCATCACCCGCGACAACCTGATGCTGCGGATGAAGGACGATGAGTGGTTCGACGTGATCGATACCAACCTCAACAGCCTGTTCCGACTGTCCAAGGCCGTGCTCAAGGGCATGACCAAGGGCCGCTGGGGCCGCATCGTCAGCATCGGCTCGGTGGTCGGCGCCATGGGTAACGCTGGGCAGGCCAACTACGCCGCCGCCAAGGCCGGTCTCGAAGGCTTCACCCGGGCCCTGGCCCGCGAGGTGGGTTCGCGCAACATCACCGTCAACGCGGTAGCCCCCGGCTTCATCGACACCGACATGACCCGTGAACTGCCGGAGGCCCAACGCGCAGCGCTGCTGACCCAGATCCCGGCCGGTCGCCTCGGGCAAGCCGATGAAATCGCCAAGGTGGTAGGCTTCCTGGCGGGTGAGGGCGCGGCCTATGTGACCGGCGCCACGATCCCCGTGAACGGCGGAATGTACATGAGCTGACCGGCGTTACCCCGCGCGGCTATTGCGCTAAGCTGGTAAACTGTCGCACCAGCAATGGCCGCGCATACGTCTTGATGTCGCGTCAGCTTGAAATACGGAAATCCCTTTCTATACACTTACGCGCAATCCGTTGTGCGGATTTTTCCTTTAGGAGTGAGAACACGGTATGAGCACCATCGAAGAACGCGTTAAGAAGATCGTCGCTGAGCAGCTCGGCGTGAAGGAAGAGGAAGTTACCAACAGCGCTTCCTTCGTCGAGGATCTGGGCGCCGACTCCCTTGACACCGTCGAACTGGTGATGGCTCTGGAAGAGGAATTCGAGACCGAAATCCCGGACGAGCAGGCTGAGAAGATCACCACCGTCCAGGAAGCTATCGACTACATCGTTGCTCACCAGCAATAAGTAGCCGCCAGTTTCGGACATCGAAAGCCGCACGTCCTGCAGGGCGTGCGGCTTTTCTTTAGGTCCAGTATTAAGCTCGTTGAAATCGGCTTTTTTTAAGTGGGGTGGCCGCCCCGGAAGGACAAGAGGAGTTGGGTGTGTCGCGTAGACGTGTCGTGATCACGGGTATGGGCATGGTATCGCCGCTTGGCGCGGACGTAGCCAGCAGCTGGGAGGGCATCCTTGCCGGCCGCAGTGGCATTGCGCCGATCGAGCATATGGACGTCTCTGCCTTCAGCACGCGGATCGGCGGATCGGTCAAGGGATTCGATGTGGAGCAGTACCTGTCCGCGAAGGAAGCCCGCAAGCTGGATCTGTTCATCCAATACGGTCTCGCTGCCAGCTTCCAGGCCATGCGTGACAGCGGTCTCGAGATCAACGATGGCAATCGCGAGCGCGTGGGTGTCGCCATGGGTTCCGGCATCGGTGGACTGACCAATATCGAGGCGAATTGCCAGTCGCTGCTCGCCCAGGGTCCACGCCGTATTTCCCCCTTTTTCGTACCGGGCTCCATCATCAACATGGTGTCCGGCTTCCTGTCGATCCACCTGGGTCTGCAGGGTCCCAACTATGCCATCGCCACCGCCTGTACCACGGCGACGCACTGCATCGGCATGGCGGCACGCAACATCGCCTACGGTGAGGCCGATGCCATGGTCGCCGGCGGTTCGGAGATGGCGACCTCGGGTTTGGGTCTGGGCGGCTTCGGCGCGGCGCGTGCCCTGTCGACCCGCAATGACGATCCGACCCGTGCCAGCCGCCCCTGGGATCGCGACCGTGACGGCTTCGTGCTGTCCGATGGCGCCGGCGCCCTGGTGCTGGAAGAGTACGAGCACGCCAAGGCGCGGGGCGCCCGCATCTATGCCGAGCTGATCGGTTTCGGCATGAGCGCGGACGCCTTCCATATGACTGCACCGCCGGAAGACGGCGCGGGTGCCGCGCGCTGCATGAAGGCGACCCTC
The DNA here is from genome assembly GCF_006384975.1 of Pseudomonas oryzihabitans. Classification (NCBI taxonomy): domain Bacteria; kingdom Pseudomonadati; phylum Pseudomonadota; class Gammaproteobacteria; order Pseudomonadales; family Pseudomonadaceae; genus Pseudomonas; species Pseudomonas oryzihabitans. Next base: position 2,019,789 of record NZ_CP021645.1, on the reverse strand, counting down.
AAGGACGCCGGTATCGCGCCGGAGGCGGTCGACTACGTCAATGCCCACGGCACCTCCACGCCGGCCGGCGACCTGGCCGAAGTGGCGGCCCTGAAGCAGGTGTTCGGCGAGCAGGCCAAGCGCCTGAGCGTCAGTTCCACCAAGTCCATGACCGGTCACCTGTTAGGTGCCGCCGGCGCGGTGGAGGCCATCTTCACGGTGCTGGCGCTGCGTGACCAGGTGGCTCCGCCCACCATCAATCTGGACAATCCCGGCGACGGCTGCGATCTGGACTTCGTGCCCCACGAGGCGCGGCAGCGGCCCATCGAAGTGGCCCTGTCCAATTCGTTCGGCTTCGGTGGCACCAACGGCAGCCTGGTGTTCCGGCGCGTCGACGCTTGATCCAGGACTGGCTCAACGGCCAGCCGCTGGGCGCCGGGCTGCAACGTGACCGGGGCCTGGCCTATGGCGATGGGCTGTTCGAGACCATCGCCGTACGCCGCGGCCAGCCGCGCTTGCTGGAACGCCATCTGCAACGGCTGGCCCTGGGTTGCCAGCGGCTGGGTATCCCTTGCGATATCGCCCAGGTAGGTAGCGAGATCCAGGCCTATGCGGCGCTGCTGGGGGAGGGCGTGGCCAAGCTGCTGCTGACCCGCGGCGATGGCTTGCGCGGTTACGCGCCACCGGCCGAGCCCGAGGTACGCCGTCTGCTGCTGGGATCGCCAGCGCCCGCTTATCCCGAGGCCAATGGAAACGAGGGTATCGCCCTCTATCCCTGCGCGACGCGCCTGGCCCGGCAACCCCTATTGGCCGGTCTCAAGCACCTGAATCGTCTGGAGCAGGTACTGGCCCGGGCTGAATGGGGCGGTACGGAGTACGCCGAAGGCCTGATGCTCGACCAGGACGGTCGGCCAATCGAAGGGGTATTCAGCAATCTGTTTCTGATCCGCGACGGCGAGTTGCTGACCCCAGCACTCGATCACTGCGGCGTGGCCGGCGTGATGCGCGGTCTGCTCCTCGAGATCGCCGCCCGGGACGGCATGAGGGTACGGGTGTCGGCGCTGGCGTTGGATGAGCTGCTGCGGGCCGATGAGATTTTCCTCTGCAACAGCCAATACGGTATCTGGCCCGTGCGCCGGTACGCAGCCGCGAACTGGTCGGTAGGGCCGCTGACCCGTAAACTGCAAGGTTCGATAAACGAGATTCTGGAATAGCCGATGCGCAAGGCGAGAGCTCTGCTGACGGCGCTGCTGGCAGCCGGTGGCCTGCTGCTGGTCATGGCTGGCTGGCGCCAGCACCAGGCGCTGATCCAGCCGCTGAAGGTCGATGGCGAGCAACTGTTCGAGATCGACAAGGGCGCCACCCCAGGTGGCAGTCTGGTGCGTCTGCAGGACGAGGGTGTGCTGGATGGCGCCTTCTGGCTGCGGCTGTATTGGCGCTTCAACCTGGCCGGGCAGACGCTGCACAGCGGTGAATATCGCCTGACGCCGGGCATGACCGTGCAGGACTTGTTAACGCTGTGGCGCAAGGGCGAAGTCGTGCAATACAACCTGACCCTGGTGGAGGGCTGGAACTTCCGTCAGGTCCGGGCCGCCCTGGCACGGCAACCCAAGCTGGAGCATGACACCGAAGGTCTCGACGATGCCGCCCTGATGAAGCGCCTAGGCTTGGACGGCGAATACCCCGAGGGTCGCTTCTTTCCCGACACTTATCGCTATGTGAAGGGCCAGCGCGAGTCGGAGCTGCTACGCCAGGCCAACCAGCGCCTGCAGGCCGTGCTCGACCAGGAATGGCAGGAGCGCGATCCCACCGTCCCCTACAAGGACCCCTACCAGGCGCTGATCATGGCGTCGCTGGTGGAGAAGGAGACCGGTGTACCCGAGGAGCGTGACGAGATCGCCGGGGTGTTCGTGCGACGCCTGGCCGCCGGCATGCTGCTGCAGACCGATCCCACGGTGATCTACGGCATGGGCGAGCGCTATACCGGGCGCATCACCCGTGCGGATCTGCGTGAGCCTTCGCCCTATAACACCTATCTCAACCCGGGGCTGCCGCCCACGCCGATCGCCATGCCGGGACGCGAGGCCATCCATGCGGCCCTGCATCCCAAGGACGGCGACAGCCTGTACTTCGTCGCCCGCGGCGACGGCAGCCACGTCTTCTCCAAGGATCTCGAGGCGCACAACCAGGCGGTGCGGGAGTTCCAACTCAAGCGGCGCGCCGACTATCGCTCGAGTCCTGCGCCGCAGGCACCCGAAACCAAGGACACACCATGACCGGAAACGGCCTCTTCATTACCCTCGAAGGCCCCGAGGGCGCCGGCAAGAGCACCAACCGCGACTATCTCGCCGAATTGCTGGGTGGCTCCGGACGTGAGGTGGTGCTGACCCGTGAACCGGGCGGCACGCCTCTGGCGGAACGTATCCGCGAGATCCTGCTAACGCCGGCCGCCGAACCCATGGCCGTGGATACCGAATTGCTGTTGATGTTCGCGGCGCGCGCCCAGCATCTGGCCCAGGTCGTCCGGCCGGCCCTGGCGCGGGGCGCCCTGGTGCTCTGCGACCGCTTCGTCGATGCGACCTACGCCTATCAGGGCGGTGGCCGCGGCGTGCCGGTCGAGCGCATCGCCACCCTGGAAGCCTTCGTGCTGGGCGATCTGCAACCCGATCTGACCCTGGTGTTCGATCTGCCGGTGGAAATCGGCCTGGCCCGTGCCGCCCGGCGCGGTGCCCTGGACCGCTTCGAGCAGGAGCAACGGGCCTTCTTCGAGGCGGTGCGCCAGACCTATCTGCAGCGCGCCCAGGCCAAGCCTGAGCGCTACAGCATCATTGATGCCTCGCGCACCCTGGACGAGGTGCAAGCGGACCTGCGCGCGTTGGTCGCCCGGTTGGAGTCGCGCCTCGGTGGCTGACGTCTATCCCTGGCAGGCAGAGCTCTGGGCGCGGATCTGGCCCCGGCGGCAGCATCCGCACGCCTATCTGCTGCACGGTCCTCGCGGGATCGGCAAACGCGATCTGGCCGAACGGCTGGCCGGGCTGCTGCTGTGCCAGGCGCCCCAGGGCGAAGCCGCCTGTGGGCAGTGCAAGGCCTGTGCGCTGCTGAAGGCGGGAACCCATCCCGATTATTGCGTGATCCAGCCGGAAGAGGCCGAGAAGCCCATTCGCGTCGACCAGATCCGCGCGTTGGTGGACTTCGTCACCCAGACCGCGCAGCTGGGTGGGCGCAAGCTGATCCTGCTGGAGCCGGTCGAGGCGATGAATCTCAACGCCGCCAACGCCCTGCTCAAGAGTCTGGAAGAGCCCTCGGGTGCTACCGTGCTGCTGTTGGTCAGTCATCAACCGAGTCGCCTGTTGCCGACCGTGCGCAGTCGTTGCGTGCAGCAGGCCTGCCCGGTGCCCACGCGGGCGGAAAGCCTCACCTGGCTGGGCGAGCGCCTGCCGGAGCTCGACGAGGAGATCCGTACCCAGTTGCTGGTGCTGGCCGGTGGCTCGCCGCTGGCGGCATTGCGCCTGCACGGCGAAGACGTGCTCGCCCGGCGGGCCCAGGTGGTGGAGGGAGTGAAACGCCTGCTCAAGCGCCAGGCAGCGCCCAGCCAACTGGCTGAGAGCTGGAACGCCGTGCCCTTGCCGCTGTTGCTCGACTGGTTCTGCGAATGGACCCATGGCGTGTTGCGTCAGCAGTGGGGCGGCGCCGACGGGGAAGCCGCGCCGGACATGGCCAAGGTGCTGGGTTATCTGGCCGAGAAAAGCGCGCTACACGAGGTTCTGGCCCTGCAGGAATGGCTGCATGCCGAGCGGCAGAAGGTGCTGGGCAAAGCCAACCTCAACCGCGTATTGTTGCTGGAATCGCTGTTGATCCGCTGGGCCGGCCTGGTGCCCGGACGCTAGCGATCCGCTCGTATCGCCTGTTTCGAGAGAATCTCATGAGTCTGCCGCAGAACCTGGGCCCCCGTAATGGCATCCTGTCGCTCACCATCAAGGACAAGTCGGTGCTCTACGCCGCCTACATGCCCTTCATCCGCAACGGCGGGCTGTTCATCCCGACGGGCAAGACCTACAAACTGGGCGACGAGGTCTTCATGCTGCTGAACCTGATGGACGAACCGGACAAGATCCCGGTCGCCGGCAAGGTGGTGTGGATCACGCCCAAGGGCGCCCAGGGCAATCGCGCCGCGGGCGTGGGGGTGCAGTTCAACGATGGCGACAATACCGCCCGCAACAAGATCGAAACCTATCTGGCCGGCTCGCTGAAGTCGGACCGTCCCACCCATACCATGTGATGCGTCGCCGTCCCGCTCGGGGCGGGGCGTCTCCCGATTCAAGGCTATTTTTCGTGCACTTCGTCGACTCCCACTGTCACCTGGATCGACTCGATCTTTCCCTGCATGATGGCTCCCTGGACGCAGCGCTGGACGCCGCGCGCGCGCGAGGCGTCAGCCAGTTCCTCTGTATCGGCGTCGATGCCGGCAACGCGCCCACGGTGCAGGCCCTGGCCGAGCGCTATGCGGACGTTCACTGCGCGGTGGGCATCCATCCGCTGGATGCCGCCCAGGGCAGCGCCATCGATCTCGATTGGCTGCTGGAGCGGCTGGCCCATCCCCGTGTTGCGGCCATCGGCGAGACCGGACTGGATTACCACTACCAGCCGGATACCGCCGAAATCCAGCAGCGCTCCTTCGCCCTGCATCTGGAAGCTGCCCGGCGTACTGGGTTGCCGCTGGTGATCCATACCCGTGAGGCGCGGGCGGATACCCTGGCCATGCTGGCCGCCGCCGAGCTGCCGGGCGCCGGAGTGTTGCACTGCTTCACCGAGGACTGGGCGACGGCCAAGGCGGCCCTGGATCTGGGCTTCTACATTTCCTTTTCCGGCATCCTGACCTTCCGTAACGCCGCCGATTTGCGCGAGGTGGCGCGCCAGGTGCCGGCTGATCGCCTGTTGGTGGAAACGGATTCGCCTTATCTCGCGCCCGTGCCCCATAGAGGCAAGGCCAACCTGCCGCAATTCGTGGTGGAGGTCGCTCAGTGCCTGGCCGATGTCCGTGGTGTCAGCCTCGAAACCCTCGCCGAGCAGACGACGACCAACTTCCGCCGACTGTTTCCTCGCGCCGTCCTTTGACCCGCAAAAAAATGGCCCGGGTATCCTCGGATACCCGGGCCGGACCAGCGGTTCGCCGGGACGGCGGACTGCCTGCCTGGATCTCGCCGCGGGGGTCGGCGCGACCAGTCACTTGAGTATTGGTCAGCCTGGGCAAAGGTCCAGCCTGGGCTGGACATTTTTTAAACAGTTTTGGAATAGCACCGCTCTGGCACTGGGCTTATCTGGCTGGTTCGTGGCTTAGAAGCGCGCCAGCGCCCGGATCAGGTCCAGGGTCTGCTCCAGCACGTGCTCGCTGGTATAGAAGTGCGGTGACAGCCGAATGCCCGGTCCACGCTGGGCGCAGATGACATCGGCGGTCTTGAGGCGCTCGAACAGCTGGCGGTTGTCCCAGCCTTCGAGCGAGAAGGTGAGGATGCCGGAGCGACGCTGCGGATCGAGCGGCGAATGCAGGACGGCACCGGGCAGCTGGCGGATCTGGCTGTCCAGCAGTTCGACCCGCGCCAGTAGGTCCTGGCCCACCTGGGCCATGCCAGCATCCTCCAGCAGCGACAGGCTGGCCTCCAGGGCCACAGCGCCGAGCATGTTCGGACTGCCACATTCGAAACGCATGGCCGTCTTCGCCGGTTGCCACTCTCGCTGGCTGTAGTCACCGGCGTTGTCCAGCATATGCCAGCCGTATTCGTGGAGCTTAAGTTGCTCGCGCAGATCGGCGCGGCAGTAGAAGACCCCCAGGCCTTCCGGGCCGAGCATCCACTTGTGACCGTCGGCCATGGCGAAGGCGCAGTTGCAGGCCTGCACATCGAAGGGCAGGGCGCCCAGTTGCTGGATGGCGTCGACGCACAGCAGCACGCTCTTGGCCTCGCACCCCTGGCCCAGGGCGGGCAGGTCGAGACGCAGGCCGCTGGCGTACTGCACGGCGCTGATGGCCATCAGCCGGGTACGAGGACCACAGGCGGCCAGCAGGTTGGCCTCGGGCGTCTCCCCGAGGGTCACTTCCACCACCTCGACGCCAAAACGCGACAGTGCCTCCCAGACCACTCGATTGGACGGGAACTCCTCGTCGCTGATCACCACCTGGTCACCGCTCTGCCAATCCAGGCCGAAGGCGACGAAGGACAGGGCCTCGGAGGTGTTCTTGACCAAGGCGATGTCGCTGCTCGCCGGGGCGTTGAGCAGACGCATCAGGCGCTCGCGCAGCCGCTGCTCCAGGCCCAGCCAGGTCGGGTAGTTGCGCGCACCGTACTGGCAGTTCTCGGCGGCGAATTCGGTGACGGCCTGCGCGGCGCGTTTGGGCCAGGGAGCTACCGCCGCATGGTTGAGATAGCGCATGGCGTAGGCCTGAGGGAATTCGTGCTTCCAGGAAGACATTGACTCGATCCGTACAATCTGGGTGTGATGGGGCATAATAAGGGGCGCGCCCGCGCTGTTCACCGATCCTGTCGGTCGAGCTCGCCCAAGGTGTGACGAAGTGCCGGTAAGCCGAGGGGAGGCCGGTAGTTCGAGGCCCTATCCTTTTCAAAAACAACAAGTGGGCTGCCATGCAGAAAGAATCCCGCAAGGTCCGCGAGTTCCGTCGCCGTGAGCAGGAAATCCTCGACACCGCGCTGCAACTCTTCCTCTCCGAAGGAGAAGACAGCGTTACCGTCGAGATGATCGCCGAGGCGGTCGGTATCGGCAAAGGCACCATCTACAAGCATTTCAATTCGAAGGCCGAGATCTACCTGCGGCTGATGCTGGATTACGAAAGGGATCTCGCCGAGCTGTTCCAGTCGGATAACGTCGCCCGGGACCGCGAAGCCCTCTCGCGTGCCTATTTCGAATTCCGTATGAGCGATCCGCAGCGCTACCGGCTGTTCGACCGACTCGAGGAAAAGGTGGTCAAGACACGGCAGGTGCCCGAACTGGTCGAGCAGTTGCACAGCATCCGCACCTCCAACTTCCAGCGGCTGACCAGCCTGATCGAAGGCCGCATCGACGAAGGCAAGCTCGAGGACGTGCCGCCCTATTTCCATTACTGCGCGGCCTGGGCGCTGGTGCATGGAGCCGTGGCCCTTTACCATTCGCCGTTCTGGCGCGACGTGCTGGAGGATCAGGAGGGCTTCTTCCAGTTCCTCATGGATATCGGCGTCCGCATGGGCAATCGCCGCAAGCGTGACGTCGAAACGCCTGTCCGATCCTAGGGTCCGATAGAGGCAAGGGATGCCGCGCCATCCCTTTTCTCTTGTTCTAGTGGAGTTCCCAAGATGATCGTCGACCGCCAGGGTAGGGCGTTTCGCAACTTGCGGATCAGCCTCACGGCGGCCTGCAACTATGCCTGTACGTATTGTGTGCCCAATGGCAAGCGACTCGTGGCTGCGCAGGACGAACTCAGTGCCGAGACCATGGCGCGTGGGGTGGAATACCTGATCGATGCCGCCGGCATCGAGCGGCTGCGCATCACCGGGGGCGAGCCCCTGGTCACGCCGCGGCTGGAGCCGTTCCTCGCACGCGTGGCGCAGCTCGGCCTCAAGGACATCAGCCTGACCACCAATGGCCAGCTGCTGTCGCGCAAACTCGAATTCCTCATCGATCACGGCATCCGTCGGCTGAACGTGTCTCTCGACACCCTCGATGCCGAGGCCTTTCCGCGCCTGGCGCGCGGTGGCGATCTGGCCACGGTGCTGGCCGGTCTCGAAGAGGCACGCGCGGCCGGACTGAAGATCAAGCTCAACATGGTGCCCCTGCGCGGCCAGAATCTCGACCAGGTGCTGCCGCTGCTGGACTACTGCCTGGAGCGCGGCTTCGAACTCAGGTTCATCGAACTGATGCGCATGGGCCATCTGGCCAAGGACCCGGTGAGTTTCAACAACCAGCTGGTGCCCCTGGCCGAGTTGCTGGAGATCATCGGGTCGCGCCATGCCTACGTGCAGGCCGATGCGCCGGTGGATTCCACCGCCCTGCGCTACCGGGTGGAGGGGGGCGGTCACTTCGGCATCATCGCCAACGAGAGCGTGCCCTTCTGCCGGACGTGCTCGCGCCTGCGGCTATCGTCCACCGGCTGGCTGCATGGCTGCCTGTCTTCGAGCAATCGCCACTATGTCGGCGATCTGCTGGACAAGCCGCGTCATCTGGCCTTGCCTGCTCTGCAGCGGCTGCTGGTCAAGGCGCTGGGCGACAAGCAAGACCTCGCCTTCTCCGGTGGCGTGACGGTGATGAAGATCATCGGCGGTTGAGTCCAGAGCTGGCGCGAAAGCTGCTAAAGCCTCTGCATCGACGGCATCTTGGCGCCGGGCAGGGGCTTTTCATGATCCAGGGTTTGCGTTTTATCGGGGTGGCTGCACTGGCGCTCGGCCTCGGCGGCTGCATGAGCGTCAGTGACATGGCATCGGGTGTGGAATACCAGATGCGCGACGCCGGGCTGCTGGACTACAGCCATACCCAGCGGCTGAACAATTTCCGCTTGCAGGCCGATTCCTTCATCTACATCGCCCAGGGGGCCTTCGTCCCGCCGGGCTATCCCTACGCCCGTCCCAACGTGGTCGCGGAAGAGGCCTTCGATGGCTTCGTCGAGTACTTCCCGCGGGTGCGCCGGGCACCCAAGCCGGAAGGCTTCGACCAGGCCATGGCCGAGGCGCGCCAGTTCGGTGCCCACTACCTCCTCTATACCCGCTTCGCTGCGGCGGATGACCGCATCGGAACCTGGGAGGAAATGGAGGATCAGGATGATATCGGTCGCGTCGGGCGCGATCGTAGCGTGGTCCAGATGATGCTGGTGGAGGTCGCCACCTTCCGCCTGGTGGATACTGCCCGCATTCGTAGCCGCGGCGGCTTCTTGACGTTCTACGACGAACGCCCGGAAGACCTCTTGGCGCCGGCGCTGCAGCAATACGCCCAACGTCTGCTCGGGTTGGGCCCCAGGTAAAGGAGCGGGACGTGAGCCAGGGTGACGTGACACGGAATCTGCTGGCGCAATTGCCGGCGGTGCAGGAGGGCAGCTTGCCGCCGGTGCACCTCTGGCATCCACCCTTCTGCGGCGACATCGACATGCGCATCGCCCGGGACGGCACCTGGTATCACCAGGGCACGCCCATCACCCGGCCGGCCATGGTGCGCCTCTTCTCTACCATCCTGCGCCGTGACCCCGAACGCTATGTGCTGGTGACGCCGGTGGAGTGCGTGGGCATCCAGGTGGAGGACGTGCCCTTTCTTGCGGTGGACGTCGAGTGGCGCGGCAGCGGGCAGGAGCAGGAGCTGGATTTTCTGACCAACGTAGGTGATCGGGTTGCCGCAGGTGCCGAGCATCCACTGCGGTTTGCCGAGCAGGATAGCCAGCCGGCGCCCTATGTGCAGGTACGCGGTGGCCTGGAGGCCCGACTCAATCGAGCGGTGTTCTACCGACTGATGGAGCGGGTCGAGCAAGGTACATACGAGGGGCAGACGTGGCTCGGCCTCTGGAGTCGTGGGGCGTTCTTTCCCGTCGCTCCCGCCGAATAGCAAAAGGGCCCTGCCAGTCAGTTAAGGACCGACCGCAGTCCATGCTGCGCGTTCAGCTACCTTGGCTATTACGAAAACGCCGCGTGCTCTTCACAAGAATGCGGCGTTTTGGTGACTGATCGGCGTTGGGCCAAGGTGAGGTGATTTCATAGACCACCTCCTAGCCCTCTAGTCGTTGCCTTAATCGCGGCCATGGGCCGCTCCTACAGGTACATCGTGCCTTTGTAGGAGCGGCCCATGGCCGCGACAAGGCTTAACTCATCGGCATTATCCCTAAGGAGCCCTTTCTCATAGCTTACATGTTGGGGTAGTTGGGGCCGCCACTGCCTTCCGGCGCCACCCAGGTGATGTTCTGCGCCGGGTCCTTGATGTCGCAGGTCTTGCAGTGTACGCAGTTCTGGGCGTTGATCTGGAAGCGTGGCTCGCCGCCATCGCGGACCACCTCGTAGACCCCGGCCGGGCAGTAGCGCTGGGCGGGTTCGTCGTACAGCGGCAGGTTCTGGGCGATGGGGATCGACGGGTCCTTGAGCTTCAGGTGAACCGGCTGGTCTTCCTCGTGGTTGGTGTTGGAGAGGAATACCGAAGAGAGCTTGTCGAAGCTCAGCTTGCCGTCCGGCTTGGGATAGCTGATGCGCGGGGCCTCGTCGGCCTTTTTCAGGCAGGTGTGGTCCATGCGCCGGTCGTGCAGGGTGAAGGGCAGGGCGCCACCCAGCAGGTTATGTTCGACGAAGGCGAAGGCCGGGCCGAGTAGCGGACCGAACTTGTGCATGGCCGGACCGAAGTTACGGCTGGCATGGAGTTCTTCCTGCAGCCAACTGCCCTTGAAGCCGTCCACGTAGCCCTGCAGCTCGTCACCCTCACGACCGGCGGCCAGGGCGGTGACGATGGCGTCGGCGGCGAGCATGCCGGACTTCATCGCGGTGTGGCTGCCCTTGATCTTGGCCGGGTTGAGGGTGCCCAGGTCGCAACCGATCAGGGCGCCGCCCGGGAAGACCATCTTCGGCAGGGAGTTCAGGCCGCCCTTGACCAGGGCGCGGGCGCCGTAGGAGACGCGCTTGCCGCCTTCCAGGTACTGGGCCACCACCGGGTGGTGCTTGTAGCGCTGGAATTCGTCATAGGGCGACAGGTGCGGGTTGCTGTAGGCCAGATCGACGATCAGGCCGACCACCACCTGGTTGTCTTCCAGGTGATAGAGGAAGGAGCCGCCCGGATTTTCCTTGTCCAGCGGCCAGCCGGAGGTGTGGATCACCAGGCCCTGCTCGTGCTTGGCCGGATCTATCTCCCACAGTTCCTTGATGCCGATGCCATAGTGCTGCGGATCGGCGCCTTCGCCGAGCTTGAATCTCTGGCCGAGCTGCTTGCCCAGGTGGCCACGGCAGCCTTCGGCGAACAGGGTGTACTTGCCACGTAGTTCCATGCCGGGGGTGTAAACGCCTTCCTTGGGCTGGCCTTCGCGATCCACTCCGAGGTCACCGGTGATGATGCCGCGCACCACGCCCTGTTCATCGATCAGTGGTTCCTGGGCGGCGAAGCCGGGATAGATCTCCACGCCCAGGGCTTCGGCCTGCTGGCCCAGCCAGCGGCAGAGGTTGCCCAGGGAGATGATGTAGTTGCCTTCGTTGTGCATGGGCTTGGGCACGAAGAAGTTGGGCACCTTGGTGGCCTGGCGCTCGTCCTTGAGCAGGTAGATGTCATCGCGCTTGACCGGGGTGTTCAGCGGCGCGCCCAGCTCCTTCCAGTTGGGGAACAGCTCGTCCAGCGCCCGGGGTTCGAAGACCGCACCGGAAAGAATGTGGGCGCCGACTTCGGAGCCTTTCTCGACCACGCACACGCTGATTTCCTGGCCCTGTTCGGCAGCCTGCTGCTTGAGGCGACAGGCCGCGGACAGGCCCGCGGGGCCAGCCCCGACGATCACCACGTCGAATTCCATGTATTCGCGTTCCACGGCTCACTCTCCTCAGGCAAAACTCACGATCTGGTTATTTATGTGGGGGTACAACAAAAGACTTCATTATATCCGTGGTGCTCCCTGGCACCCATTCAAACGTTTGTTTAAATTTTCTGCAAGCCTGTTAGACTCGGGAGCGACTGACCCCCTGACGGACTGTCGCGTTGACCCCTGCTGTCATGGAGGTCAACATAGGAAGAATTTGCAATAAGGTTGGACCGACAGGGGTCGTGTCTAACGCAAGGCCGCCTTGGCGTCCTGTTTATTCACCAGAATAAATCGAGGGATTCATGAAGGTTCTCGTAGCTGTCAAACGCGTGGTGGACTACAACGTCAAGGTCCGCGTCAAGGCCGACCAGACCGGTGTCGACCTGGCCAACGTCAAGATGTCCATGAACCCCTTCTGCGAAATCGCCGTGGAAGAAGCGGTGCGCCTGAAGGAAAAGGGCATTGCCAGCGAGATCGTGGTGGTGACCGCCGGTCCCGCTCAGGCGCAGGAACAACTGCGTACCGCCCTGGCGCTGGGCGCCGATCGCGCCGTGCTGATCGACACCGGCGCTGCCGAACTGTCGTCGCTGACCACCGCCAAGCTGCTCAAGGCCGTGGTGGACAAGGAGCAGCCGCAGCTGGTGATCCTCGGCAAGCAGGCCATCGACAGCGACAACAACCAGACCGGCCAGATGCTGGCCGCCCTGACCGGCTTCGCCCAGGGTACCTTCGCCTCCAAGGTGGAGCAGGCCGGTGATGGCCTCAACGTGACCCGCGAGATCGATGGCGGTCTGCAGACCGTGGCGCTCAAGCTGCCGGCGGTGGTGACTACCGACCTGCGCCTGAACGAGCCGCGCTATGCCTCGCTGCCCAACATCATGAAGGCCAAGAAGAAGCCGCTGGAAACCCTGACTCCCGACGCCCTGGGCGTGGCGGTCAAGGCCTCCTACGAGGTGGTCAAGGTGGAAGCGCCGGCTGGCCGCCAGGCGGGCATCAAGGTCAAGTCCGTGGCCGAACTGGTCGAAAAACTCAAGAACGAAGCTAAGGTGATCTGATGGCCATTCTCGTCATTGCCGACCACGACAACGCCAACCTCTTCGGCGCTACTCTGAACACCGTCGCCGCGGCCCAGGCCATCGGTGGCGACATCCACGTGCTGGTCGCCGGCCAGAACGCCCAGCCGGTCGCCGAGGCCGCCGCCAAGGTCGCCGGCGTCAGCAAGGTGCTACTGGCCGACAACGCCGCCTATGCCCACCAGCTGCCGGAAAACATCGCGCCCCTGGTGGTCGAACTGGCCGGCAACTACAGCCACGTGCTGGCCGCCGCCAGCACCAACGGCAAGAACTTCCTGCCGCGCGTCGCGGCGCTGCTGGACGTCGACCAGATTTCCGAGATCATCGCCGTCGAATCCGCCGACACCTTCAAGCGGCCGATCTATGCCGGTAACGCCATCGCCACCGTGCGTTCCACCGCCCCGATCAAGGTGATCACCGTGCGCGCCACCGGTTTCGATCCGGTCGCCGCCGAGGGTGGCTCCGCCGCCATCGAGGCCGTGAGCGCGGTCAAGGACGCCGGGATTTCCAGTTTCGTCGGCGAAGAGCTGGCCAAGTCCGACCGTCCCGAACTGGGCGCCGCCAAGGTGGTGGTCTCCGGTGGTCGCGGCCTGCAGAACGGCGACAACTTCAAGATCCTCTACGCCCTGGCCGACAAGCTGGGCGCGGCGGTGGGTGCCTCGCGCGCCGCGGTGGACGCCGGTTTCGTGCCCAATGACATGCAGGTCGGCCAGACCGGCAAGATCGTCGCCCCCCAGCTGTACATCGCCGTGGGCATCTCCGGTGCCATCCAGCACCTGGCGGGCATGAAGGACTCCAAGGTGATCGTCGCCATCAACAAGGACGAGGAGGCACCGATCTTCCAGGTGGCCGACTACGGCCTGGTGGGCGATCTGTTCGAGCTGGTGCCGGAGCTGGAAAAGGCCATCTAAGGCGCTTCCGCTCGCAAAAAGCCCGCCCTCTGGCGGGCTTTTTCATGGGCGCGCCGATGCTTAGCGTAGGGCCTCTGGCATCGAGCATGAGCATTCCGCTGCTTTGTCGTTTTTGGACATTGCCGCGTTGGGAACGGAAGCGGTAAGGTCAGTGCCAGCTGTACCGGTATACCTTCAGGGTAGCCTGCTACTGTTCCGCTCTCGTCCAGGAAGACGCTATGACCAACCTGTTGCTCTACCAGCGCATCGCCCAGCAACTGGCGAACGACATCCGCACGGGGGTCTACAAGCCTGGCGAGCGGGTGCCTTCGGTGCGCAAACTGAGCCAGCAACTGGGGGTTAGCCATGCCAGCGTCCTGCAGGCCTACGCCACCCTGGAAGACCAGGGCCTGATCCGCGCCCGGCCGCAGTCGGGTTTCTATGTGCACCAGACGCCTGCCCTGACCGCGCCGACCCCGGACATCGCCACCGTGGAGCGGCCGAGTCTGGTAACCCGCGCCGGGATCATCAACCAGGTGCTGGCCGAATCGCGCCGCGAAGGCGTGGTGCCCCTGGGCATGGCGGTGCCCCAGACCGATTACCTGCCGCTGCGGGCCCTGCACCAGCAGCTGTCCAAGGTGACCCGTTTCCAGGCCCGGGCGGCTTTCTCCTATCTACACAGCCCTGGCTTCGAGCCCTTGCGCCGCCAGGTGGCTATCCGCCTGCGTGACGCGGGAGTCGTGGTGGGGCCGGAGGAGGTGGTGATCACCCATGGCTGCCTGGATGCCCTGCAGATGTCGCTGCGGGTGCTGACCAAGCCCGGCGATCTGATCGCTACCGAGTCACCGTCCTATTACGGGCTGCTGCAATTGGCTGAGGTCTTGGGCCTCAAGGTGATCGAGATCCCTTGCGATCCCGAGACCGGCCTCAGCGTCGAGGCGCTGCAACTGGCGGCGAGTCAGTGGCCGGTCAAGGCCCTGGTGCTGGCCGCCCGCCTGAGCAACCCGCTGGGTGGCAGCATGCCGGAAGCGCGGCAGAAGCAGCTGCTCCGGCTGGCAACCGAGCGCAACATCGCCATCGTCGAAGACGACATCTACGGCGAGCTGACCTATGACAGCGGCTCCAAGGCGCTCAAGGCCCTCGACAAGCAGGGGCGCGTCATCTACTGCTCAAGCTTTTCCAAGACCATCTCGCCGGGGGTGCGCATCGGTTGGGTGGTGGCCGGTCCCTACCAGGACGACATCTGCCGGCTGCAGACCTTCACTACTCATTCCGCCTGCAGCGTGACCCAGATGGGGGTGTCCGCCTACCTGGAAAACGGCGGCTATGACCGCCACCTGCGCGCCATCCGCCAGGAATACCGGCGCAACATGACCGCCTTCCAGTTGGCGATCCAGGAGCATTTCCCCGAGGGCACCCAGATGAGTCGCCCCAATGGCGGCTTCATCCTCTGGGTCAGCCTGCCGGTGCGGGTGGATACCCGCCTGCTGCACCAGCGAGCGCTGGATCAGGGGGTGAGCATCGCGCCTGGCATGATCTTCAGCAACACCGACCAGTTCAACCACTGTATCCGCCTGAATTGCGGGCTGCCCTGGGGGCGCGATGCCCAGCGGGCGCTGATGACCCTCGGCCTGCTCGCTCGTCAGCTCTGCCAGGAAACCCTGGCCGCCTAGCGGAATAGCTGGAACCCGCTCCACGGCGCTCGGGTCGGTTGTAGTGACTGATCCTGCCGCGCTCCCGGTCGAGGCGCGGCGCCTGGTGGACGGTGAACTATGCGCGGATACGGGGCTGTGCCGGTGGCGGCGTTGCTGTTGCTCATGTTGGGTTGCGACAACGACTCGCCCCCTTCAACGACCAAGGCGCCTCCGTCTGTCGATTCCCCTGCGGCGACCGCGCCGCCGCCTGTGGTGAGCGAACGGCAGGGCAGCGCTGCCGACCTGCGTGCCCTGCGCCTGGACCCGCTGCCGGCAAAGGCTTTCGACCTGCCTGCGCCGCCACCGAAGAAAAAGGACTTGGCCAGGAACACCCAGCTGAAGAAGCCCGTTTCGACCAAAGAGGTCCCGGTCGTCCAGCGCCCCCTGGATCTCAGCGTTCCCAGCGAGGCCGCCAAGCCGCACACCCTGATGTCGCGGCAAGTCACGCCAAAGCAATCCGAGAAGGCCCTCGCCGAAGCCGGCCTGCTGCCGGAAATGTTCCATCGGGATGACAACGCCGGGCGTTTCGAGCTGGGTGGACGCGTGATCAGCCGTGATCGCAGCGACGATTTCGAAGGGGCGGAAGTCGAGCTGCGCTTTCGTCGCTAGCCCGGCGCCACTGCTGAACATGGCCTCGGAACTTCATCGCCCTCCCGCTTGCCGACAGTTCAGGTGGCGGACAGCTCGTCTGCCTGAATTCGGGAGCTTTCCATGCCCAGTGCGACAGGCAAGATTCGTTATGCGGTGGTAGGTGGTGGTTGGATTTCCCAGGGTGCTTTCATGCCTGGAGTAGGCCAGACCGATAACTCGGAGATGACCGCCCTGGTCACCGGCGATCCGATCAAGGCGCGGGACCTGGCGGCCAAGTACGGACTCAAGAGTTATACCTACGAGGAATTCCCGACCCTGCTTAAGTCGGGCGAGATCGATGCCATCTATCTTGCTACCCCCAATTTCCGCCATCTGGAATTCGCGGTACCGGCGCTGGAAGCGGGTATCCACGTCCTGCTGGAAAAGCCGATGGCGATCAGCGAGGAAGAGTGCCGCGCGATCAACACCGCGGCCGAGCGCTCCGGTGCCAAGCTAATGATCGCCTATCGGCTGCATTGCGAGCCGGGTACGGTGGAGATGATCGAGCGGGTGCGCAATGGCGAGATCGGCGATCCGCGGCTGTTCACCTCGACCTTCGTCCAACCGCTCGACACCGCCAATCACCGCGCGCAACACGGTTTCTGGGCGGGCCCGGTCACCGACATGGGCCCCTATCCGCTCAATGCCGTGCGCTCGCTGTTTGGTGACGAGCCCATCGAAGTCGCTGCGGTCGGGGCGCGGACGCCCGGGCGCGATGTCACCACCTGGGACGCCGTGACCGTGACGCTGCGTTTCCCCGAAGAGCGGCTGGCCAGTTTCACCGTCAGTTTCAGCGGGCCCAATACCGAGCGCTTCCAACTGGTTGGCAGCAAGGGCGAGATCGAGGCTTCGCCGTGCTTCGGTTTCGGTGAGGGCGTCGCCATCGGCTATCGCTTGACGGTGGGCGGCGAAACCACGGAGCACAAGGCGCCGGTGGTCGATCACTTCGGCGGCGAGACGGCCTATTTTTCCGACTGCATCCTCAAGGATCGTCAACCGGAGATGGATGGCGAAGAGGGTTGGCGGGACGTGCGGGTACTGGCAGCCATCGAACGGGCCCTGGAGAGCGGTGCGCCGCAGCGTCTGGAGCCCTTGCCCAAGCGTCAGGGACCGACGCGGGAGCAGGGGCGGAGCCTCCCCCTGGCCAAGGTGCCCGAGTACGTCAATACCAAGGAGCCGCTGGAGTCCTGATGCAACGAGGCCCTGCCGCACGGGGATGCGGCAGGGCCTCGCGGTGCGCCAGGATCGCTGTCAGCGGTCCTGGGCCTCCTTGGCGTCCATTTCGGCATTGCGCTGCCGGATCTTGGCTTTCTGCTCGTCGGTCAGGGGCACCTTGCGGGCCGTGTCCTTGAGCATGAGTAGGCTGCCGACCACGGAGCCTACGGCGATCAGCAGGATCAACCAGGCGTACCAGGGCATCTGTCTTCTCCTTGAGTGGCTATACGACTTCGACCACGGCAAAGCTTATCAGTGCGCCTGGCACGGGGCGTTCGTGCGTTTGCACCAGGCGGCGTAGCCCAGGTCATAGAGCCAGTTGAAGGCCAGGGTATAGGGCAGGAAGAACAGCAGCAGCCCCAGGTCCAGCAGCAAGGCTTCCCAAAGACCAATGGACAGCCACCAGGCGGCTAGCGGCACCAGCATCACTACCAGTCCGCCTTCGAAGCAAAAGGCGTGCAGCAAGCGCATGGACAGGCCCCGGGTGAAGCCCAGGCGTCGCTGCAGATGATCGAAGACCAGGTTGAAGACCAGATTCCAGAGCATGGCGACGGCGGAGAAGGCCGCGGTGAGCAGGCCCAGGTGTACCAGGGGTTTTTCCAGCAGCCAGGCCAGGGTCGGCGCGCAGAGCAGGATGGCGATGCCTTCGAACAGCAGGGCATGCAGCAGGCGGGCGCTGGTGGGGCGCTGGGTAAGAGTAGTGGACATAGGGCATCTCCCCAATGGACAGGGCCCTAGTGTCATCGGCTAGTCTAGGGAGATCAAAGTGGATTCCATAGGCTGAGCCGATATGTATCCCAATGCCGAAGCCCTGGAAGCCTTCGTCGAAGCGGCTGCCGCAGGCTCTTTCAGTGCTGCCGCGCGGACGCTGGGCAAGCGGCAATCCAGCATCAGCGAGAGCATCGCCCGCCTGGAGGACGAGCTGGGGGTGGTGCTGTTCGATCGCCAGGGACGCTATCCGGTGCTCACGGCGGCGGGTGAGCAATTGCTCGACCAGGCCCGTGCCGTGCTGTCGGCCCACGACCGGCTGGCCAATCGCGCCACCCAACTGGCCGCAGGTGTGGAGCCGCGGCTGACCCTGGTGATCTCCGATACCTATCAGCCCACCCGTTACGAGGCACTGTTGGTGGAGTTGGACCAGCGCTATCCGGATCTCGAATTCGAATGCCTGATCGCCGAGGACGCCGATGTGCTCAGCCTGGTGCAGGGGCGGGCGGATCTGGGTCTCCTGGCCGCGCAGTCGCCGTATCCGGCGGACATCGAGTTCGCCACCCTGGACGGCCTGGTGGCGCTGGGACTCTATGTGGCGCGGAGTCACCCCTTGGCAGGGCGAGAAGGACTCACCCACGCGGATCTGGCGCCCTACCGCCTGTTGCGTCTGAGTACCGTGACCGAAGCGCCACCCCAGGCCTGTCGCCTGCCGGATACCCGTGGCCGTTGCTGGTCGGCGCCCGACTACCTGCTGCTACTGGACATGGCGGTGCAGGGCTTCGGCTGGGCCGAACTGCCGCACTGGCTGGTGGCAGGATTCGGCCAGGAGCGCCTGGTGGAGCTGGCGGTACCGGGCTGGCCGCAACGGGTGGCGGTGGATGTGGTCTGGTCGCGTCGCAGGCCCTTGGGACCGGCGGGCAACTGGTTGCGTGAACGGCTGCTCAGGCCGAGCTGACGCCTTGAGCTCTGGGTGGAAGGCCCAGCCGGGCAGCGACCGGACAGCGATCAGTGCCCACGCCGCGCTTTTCTGCGAAAATGCCGGCCTTTGCCGTTTTGCCGAGAGCCCCCATGTCCGCCTGTTCGTCTCCGATCATCGTCGCCCTGGATTTTCCCTCGTCGTCCGCCGCCCTGGCCCTGGCCGACCGGCTCGACCCCGCTACCTGCCGGGTCAAGGTCGGCAAGGAGCTGTTCACCGCCAGCGCCGCCGGTGTGGTGGAGGCGCTGCGTAAGCGTGGCTTCGAAGTCTTTCTCGATCTGAAATTCCACGATATTCCCAACACCACCGCCATGGCGGTCAAGGCTGCGGCGGAAATGGGCGTCTGGATGGTCAACGTCCACTGCTCGGGCGGCCTGCGCATGATGACCGCCTGTCGCGAGACGCTGGAGGCCTTCCAGGGACCCAAGCCGTTGCTGATAGGCGTGACCGTGCTGACCAGCATGGAGCGCGAGGACCTGGCCGACGTCGGTCTGGACGTGGATCCCCAGGAGCAGGTCCTGCGCCTGGCCGGTCTGGCCGCGCGTGCCGGTCTGGACGGCCTGGTGTGCTCGGCCCAGGAGGCGCCGGCGCTCAAGGCCGCGCAACCGGCACTGCAACTGGTCACCCCCGGCATCCGCCCGGCCGGTAGCGCCCTGGACGACCAGCGCCGCATCCTCACCCCACGCGAAGCCTTGGATGCCGGCTCCGACTACCTGGTGATCGGTCGCCCCATCGCCCGGGCAGCCGATCCGGCGCGGGCGGTGGAAGAGATTCTCGCCAGCCTGAAATAAGCGGTAAACCTCCTGGGCGGCGGTCCCCGGCAAAAGGTGCTGCTATTCTCGTCTTGCAGGCCGACGCCTTCTCATGTCGGCGCAAGGCGAGAGACCTCAGGGCATGCACGATAGGTTGAACGCCTGTCTCAAGGCGGTAGACGGCGTTTTGTTGGGCAAGGAAACCCAGGTCAGGCTGGCGCTGGCCTGCCTGTTGGCGCGGGGGCACCTGCTGATCGAGGACCTGCCCGGCATGGGCAAGACCACCCTCAGCCATGCCCTGGCCAAGGTGCTGGGGCTGTCCTTCCAGCGCATCCAGTTCACCTCGGATCTGTTGCCCGGCGACATCCTCGGCACCTCGGTGTTCGATCGCGACAGCGGCCAGTTCGTCTTCCATCCCGGACCGGTATTCGCCGAGTTGTTGCTGGCCGACGAGATCAATAGAGCCACGCCGAAGAGCCAGAGTGCGCTACTCGAAGCCATGGAAGAGGGGCAGGTGACCATTGAGGGTGCCACCCGGCCGCTGCCCGAGCCCTTCTTCGTCATCGCCACCCAGAATCCGGTTTCCCAGGGCGGCACCTTCGCCTTGCCGGAGTCCCAGCTCGACCGCTTCCTGATGCGCCTGTCGCTCGGCTATCCGGGCCGTGCGGCGGAGCGGGCGCTGCTGCTCGGCGGCTCCGGGCGCGAGCAGCTGCCGCGGCTGGAGCCGCTGTTGGATCATGCCCAGCTGCGGCTGATCCAGGCCGAGGTGCCGCGCATCCATGCCAGCGAAGCGGTGGTGGACTATGTGCTGCGCCTGGTGGAGGCGACCCGTACCCAGGCCTCCTTCGCCCTGGGGCTGTCACCCCGTGGCAGCCTGGCGCTGCTGGCGGCGGCGCGGGCCTGGGCGCTGCTGGCCGGTCGCGACCATGTGTTGCCCGAGGATGTCCAGACGGTGCTGCCGGCGGTGGCGGGGCATCGCCTGCGCGACATCGCCGACCCGGCCGGGCACGGCGGCGGTGCCCTGGTGCAGTGGCTGCTGCGCGAAGTCCCGGCGCTGTGACCGGCGGCGCCTGGCAGCGCTATCGAGACGGTTGGCTGGCGCGGCGGATACCGCCGGCCAATCGCATCACCCTCGATCAGCGCCGCATCTTCATCCTGCCCACCCGCCAGGGAGCGGCCTTCGCCGTGGCCCTGCTGCTGATGCTGCTGGCCGGCATCAACTACCAGAACAGCCTGGCCTATGGCCTGACCTTCCTGCTGTTCTCCCTGGCCCTGGTGGCCATGCTGCACACCTATCGCAACCTGGCCGGTCTGCAACTGGCCGGTGGTGGTGCCAGCCCGGTGTTCGCCGGGGAGGCGGCGGGCTTTCGCCTGCGCCTGGAAAGTGATCGGCGCGCGCATCAGGCCATCGCCCTGGGCTGGCGCGGCGAAGCGCTGATCCTGAGCGACGTGCCGGCGGGGGAGAGTGTCGCCCTGCAGGTCTTCCATCCGGCGCCGAAGCGGGGTTGGCTCAGGCCCGAACGCCTGCGGGTGGAAAGTCGCTTTCCCCTGGGCCTGTTCGTCGCCTGGAGTTGGCTGGATCTGGACGTGCGCGCCCTGGTCTATCCGCGGCCGCTGGAGGCGGCGCCACCGCCGCGTAGTGGCGAGGACAGGGGCGGCGAGGAAGGCCAGCGCCAGGCGGGGCAGGGCGCCGATGACTTCCAGGGGCTGCGACCCTATCAGCCGGGTGATTCGCGGCGGCGGCTGGACTGGAAAGCCTTTTCCCGCGGCCAGGGATTGCTGGTGAAGGACTTCACCGCCCTGGCCGGCAGCGAACTCTGGCTGGATTTCAGCGTGCTCGATGGCGATACCGAGACGCGGCTGTCCTGGCTGTGTCAGGCGGTGCTGGACGGCAGCGCGCGGCAGTTGAGATTCGGCCTGCGGTTACCTGGCGTCGAACTGCGCCCGGCGACCGGTGACAACCAGCGCGACGCGGCGCTCCAGGCCCTGGCCCTGTTCGGGCGGTCGGTATGAGCGCCAGCATCCCGCAACCCATCCCGCGCATCGCCCTGATCTGGCTACTAGTAGCGCAGGCGCTGGTGATCCTGCCGCACCTCACCCATCTGCCGCCCTGGGTCGGGCTGCTCTGGGCCTTCTGTGCCGGTTGGCGGGTACTGCTGTTCCGCATGAAGGTCCGGGCGCCCACCCGTATCGAGAAGGGCGGGCTGCTGCTGTTGACCATGGGCGGTATCTGGCTGTCCCGTGGCTCCTTCATCGGCCTGGATGCCGGCGCCGTGCTGCTGCTGGTGACCTTCGCGCTCAAGCTGATCGAGATGCACAGCCGGCGCGATGCGCTGGTGGTGATCTACCTGGGCTTCTTCGCCGTGGTGATCGCCTACCTGTTCGAGGATGGTCTGCTCGCCGCGCTCTACAGCCTGTTGCCGGTGACCGCCCTGGTGGCGGCGCTGATCGGCCTGCAGCAAAGCGCCCTGGCCAGCCGGCCGCTGGCCACCCTGAAGGTCGCCGGCTCCCTGCTGTTGCAGGCGGTGCCGCTGATGCTCCTGCTGTTCCTGGTGTTTCCGCGGATCGGTCCGTTGTGGTCGTTGCCCCAGCCGGGCGACCAGGCGCGTACCGGGCTGGGCGAGAGCATGGCGCCCGGGGAGATCGCCCAGCTCTCGCAATCCGCCGAGCGGGTGTTCCGCGTCAGCTTCGATGGCGAACGGCCGGCGCAGCGCGACCTCTATTGGCGCGCCACCACCTACGAACATTTTGATGGCACGCGCTGGTCGGTCGATCCCGATACGGCCTGGAGTCCGGAGCCGGCCTGGACGCCCCGCGGGCCCAGCCTTGCGTACCAGGTGATCATGGAGCCCAGCGGGCGCCCCTGGCTCTATGGACTGGACGTGGCGCGCAGCGACCAGCGCGACGTGCGCCTGGTCAGCGATTTCCATCTGCAACGCCGGCGGCCGGTGGACCAGGCGCTGCTCTATCGGGCGACCAGTTGGCCCCAGGCGCTGCGCGAGCCCGGCCGGCTATCCGCCTCCAGCCAGCGCCGTGCACTGCAACTCCCCAGCGGCGGCGAACCCCGTACCCGCGCCTGGGTCGCCCAGCTCAAGGCTCGCTATCCGGCACCCGAGGCGCTGGCGGGGGCGATTTTGGCCTATTTCCGCCAGCAGCCCTTCGCCTACACCCTGCAACCGCCCACGGCGAGCGTCGATGCCATCGACGCCTTCCTGTTCGACAACCGCCGCGGCTTCTGCGCCCACTATGCCGGCGCCATGACCTTCGCGCTGCGCGTGGCGGGCATACCCGCGCGAGTAGTGGCCGGCTACCAGGGCGGTGAATTCAACGCGGCCGGCGGCTACCTGCTGGTACGGCAATTCGATGCCCATGCCTGGGTGGAATACTGGCTGCCGGAGCGCGGCTGGGTCAGCGTCGATCCCAGCGCCCAGGTGGCGCCCGAGCGGGTCGAGCGCGGCTTGCAGGAAGCCCTGGCGGCCCAGGGCGCGGCCAACGAATTCCTCGCCGAAAATCCCTTCGCCGCCGATCGCTATCGCAACCTGGCCTGGCTCACCAGCCTGCGGCTGGGCTGGGACAGGATCAACTATGGCTGGCAGCGCTGGGTGCTCAACTACGAAGGGGATACCCAGGGCGAGTTGTTCAAGCGCCTGCTGGGAGAAGGCTCGCTGCAACGCCTGGGGCTGCTGCTGGCTGGCATGGTGCTGGCGGTGCTCGGGGTGATGGCGCTGCTGGTGCTAAAGCCTTGGCAGCGCCAGCGAGACCCGCTGCTGGCGCGCTTCGCCCAATTCGAGCGGCTGCTGGCGCGCCAGGGGGTGATTCGCCACAGCGGCGAGCCCGCCGGTCGCTTCGCCCAGCGGGCGATAGTGGCCCTACCCGCGGCGCGAGCGGAGATCGCCGCCTTCGCCGAGGAATTCCAGGCCCAGCGCTATGCCGGTCGGCGGCCGGACCCGGCCGCGCTCAGGCGAGCATTGCAACAGCTGAGACGCGGGCTGCGGGGGCGTCAGGCGCGTAGCGACTGAGGACCGGGAAGGACCTCGGGCTCTTGCAGCGCGAAGGCCACCAGGCAGACCACGGCGGCCAGGATCAGCGCCTGGGGATGTTGGCTGCCCAGGGCCAGGGCCACGCAGCCGAGGCCGAGCAGCAACAGGACGACAGACGTGAGGGTGTTGACCGAGCGCATGGCGGTTCTCCGAAAAAGTGCGGGCATCTTGCCGCCTGTCGGGCAACCGCGCGAATGCGCTCTCGCTATGGAGGCTATAGGCGCAACTGGCGGATCGCCTGATTCAGGGTTCCTGCGAGGGCGGCCAGTTCGGTGCTGGTGCTGGCCGACTCCTGCGTCAGCAGCATGGTCCTTTCCGTGACATCGCGGATGCCTACCACCGACCTGCTCATCTCTTCCGCCACCTGGGCCTGCTGTTCCGCGGCCACGGCGATCTGGGTGTTGCTGTCGCGCATCAGGGTCACCGCGGCGGTGATGTCGGCCAGGGCCTGCCCGGCGGCGCCGGCCTGGACCACGCAGTCGTCGGCCTTGAGCGAACTCTCGCGCATGAATTCCACGGCATCGCGGGTGCCGGCCTGGAGGCTATCGACCATGCGGGTGATTTCGTCAGTGGAGCCCTGGACTCGCTTGGCCAGGTTGCGCACTTCGTCGGCCACCACGGCGAAACCCCGTCCGGCTTCGCCCGCCCGGGCGGCTTCGATGGCGGCGTTGAGCGCCAGCAGGTTGGTCTGCTCGGCGATGCCGTGGATGACGTTGACCACGCTGGTGATGCGTTCGCTGTTCTCGGCCAGTTCCTGGATCATCACCGCGGTCTGCTGCACGCCTTGCGACAGGTCGGCGATGGAATGGCTGACGAGATCCACCGCCTGCTGACCGGCGCCGGCCAGGCGGTCGGCTTCCCGGGACTGGTCGCGGGTGCCGGCGGCGTGCTCGGCGATCTGCTGCACGGTGGCACTCATCTCGTTGATCGCCGTGGCGGCCTGGTCGGTCTCGTGCTGTTGGTCCAGCATACCGCCGCGCACGCCCTGCATGCCGCTGGCCAGGCGTCCGGCGCCTTCGTCCAGCCGCGCGGCGCTGGCGGCCACGGTGCCGACGACGCGGGTGTAGCTGTCCTGCATGGCGTTGAAGGCCTGGGTCATCTGCCCGACCTCGTCGCGGCCACGTACCTCGACCCGAGCGGTGAGATCGCCGTCGCGCTCCACCCGCAGCATGGTGTCCTTGAGCCGCTGCAGATTGCCGAGGATGAAGCGGATCAAGAGTTGCGAGGCCACCAGCAGTACCAGCATGAGTACACCCACGGCCAGGGCGTATTCCGGGGCACGGGCCAGGAAAACCTCGCCGAAGGTCGGGGCGCTCAGGTTGGCGGCCGCCTCACCCAGGGCGCTCTTGACTGCCTTGAGCTGTTCGGCGCGACCCGCGACTTCCAGTTGCATGGCGAACAGCACCAGCAAGAGACTGGTGACGAAGGCGACGGCATTGACCGCCCAGAATTTGTACTTGAGGGAGATATCGCGCAGCCAGGCGAACATAGAGGGCATCCAGTCGGCGGGGCCGTACAGCCTGACAGGCCGAGGCAACCCGGATCTTGACTGGCGTCAACGTCTTGCGAGAAGGCGTCTGACGCCGTGGAATAAGCCCAAAGGTTAACGGCGTTTGCCGCCTCGACTTTAGCGCGACCGCGCCCCGCTGCTAGTCGAATTCCTCGGTCCGCTCTGGCATGCGGACTTCCGGCAGGCCGAAAAAGGCGCGGGCGGTGGCGGTGGTGTGCAGGGCGGTCTGCTCGGGCGTCTCATGGCGCAGGCGGGCCACGGTGCGCAGAATCTCCGGCAGGAAGGCCGGCTCGTTGTGGCCATGGCGCGGCTTGGGTCGGAGGGTGCGTGGCAACAGATAGGGCGCGTCGGTTTCCAGCATCAGGCGGCCGACCGGGATCTGGCCGACCAGCTCGTGCAGGTGCAGGCCGCGGCGTTCGTCGCAGATCCAGCCGGTGATGCCCAGGTGCAGGTCGAGATCCAGATAGCCGTAGAGCGCCTTGCGCTCGCCGGTGAAGCAATGCACCACGGCGGCCGGCAGGTGGTCGCGATAATCGCGCAGGATCGCCAGCATCCGCTCGCTGGCGTCTCGCTCGTGGAGGAATACCGGCCGGCGCAGCTCGGCGGCCAGCGCCAGTTGCTCCTCGAAGCAGCGCTCCTGCTGGGGGCGCGGGGTGAAGTCGCGATTGAAGTCCAGCCCGCATTCGCCCAGGGCGCGGACCTTGGGTTGGCTGGCCAGGTCGCGCAGGGCCTTGGCGGCACTGGCGTTCCAGGTTGCGGCTTCGTGGGGATGGACCCCGGCGGTGCTGAACAGCGCCTCGCCGGCGTCCAGGCGCAGGCAGAGATTAAGGGCGTTCTCGCTGTCGTCCAGGGTGGTGCCGGTGAGCACCAGTTGCACCACGCCAGCGGCCTGGGCCCGTTCAACCACCGCGTCCACCTCCTTGAGCAGACTGGGATGGGTGAGGTTGACGCCGATGTCGATCAATTGCATGGTGCGGACCTTCAATTAGAGTCTGTTCAGGATCTCGCGAGCTAGAGCCAAACAAGGCGAAAAGGCCTGAGGAAGCGGAGTTTACAATTAGTAAATGAGCATTCCGAAGGCGTTTTCAACGCAGTTTGGCCGACGCGCAGCAGATTATGAACAGACTCTATCCCACCATTCTATCCGTAGTCCGGGTGCTGTCGGCGTTGTCCCGGCCAGGTCAGGAGTCCTGGATGCCGTTTCGATTCACGCTTGCCGTCCTGGGCTGCGTGCTCGCCTGTTCCGCCCAGGCCCGCCTGGGCGCCTTGCCGCCCGAGGCGCCCCGCCACGTCGTGGCGCGCGATCTGGCCGCCATCGAGCGCGCCGGCGAGTTGCGCGTGTTGGTCAACCAGAGTCGCCACAGCTCGGGCGAATGGAATGGCCAGGCCCTGGGCGTCGAATATCGCCGGCTACAGGCCTTCGCCCATTATCTGCAGCACCAGCCGGGCGGACGGCAGCTGCGCCTGGTGTTCGTCCCCAAGGCCAAGGATGACTTGCTGCCGGCCCTGCAACGCGGCGAGGGCGATCTGGTGGCACCAGGGGAAACCCTGCTGCCGCCTGCGCACTCGGCGCTGATCGCCGCCGCGGTGGCAGCGCCGGCCAACCTGGTGGTGGTCGGCGGTCGTGGCCAGCGCCTGCCACGGCATCTGGAACAGCTGGCGGGGCGCCAGGTGGTGCTGCCCCAGGGTAGCGCTGCCGGCCCGGCCCTGGCGCGGCTCAACGCCCAGCTGGAAAGGCGCAAGTTGCGACCGGTGCAGATCGAATGGGCCGATCCGACCCTGGCGGTGGAAGATGTCCTGGAGTTGACCCAGGCCGGCATCTATCCGCTCACCGTTGTCGAATCCGGGCTGGCCCACCGCTGGGCGCGGGTGCTGCCCCGGCTGCGGGTGGCCGACCGGGTAGTGGTGGCCCATGACCAGGCGCAGCTCTGGTATCTGCGTACTCCGGCGCAGCAGCTCGCTCAAAAGGTGCGCGCCTTCGCCCGGCAGCCCCAGGCGCGGGATGACGAAAAGGCCTTTCGCCAGGCCTCCGCGCGCCGCTACCAGGTGCGCAACCCCTTGCTGGGCAACGAACGGCGCCGCCTGGCCAAGATCCGGCCGCTGTTGCAGCGCTACGCCAAGGCCTACGACTTCGACTGGTTGACCCTGGCCGCCATGGCCTACAAGGAATCCGGGCTCGATCCCCATGCCCGTGGCGCCGGGCGTGCGGCGGGGCTGCTGCAGATCACTCCGCAGGCGGCGCGCAGCGTCGGGGTGCGCGATATCCATTCCGCCGAGGGCAACGTCAAGGCCGCCACCCGCTATCTCGCCCGGCTGCGCCGGGAATTCTTCTCCAGCCCACGGCTGAGCGAGCGTGAGCGCCGAGCCTTTACCCTGGCGGCCTATAACCTTGGCCCGGAACGGGTCCAGGCGCTACGCGCCAAGGCACGCAAGCAGGGACTGGACGGTGATCGCTGGTTCTTCCAGGTCGAGCGCGTCGCCGCCGAAGAGGTGGGCATCGGGGTGGTCAACTACGTCGACAGCGTCAACAAGTACCGGGTGGCCTTCAGCCTTGAGCGTACCCGGCTCGAAGCACCCACGGTGGCCGCCACGACGACCACCGCGCGGCGTGGCGATGACGGCTGAAACCGGCTTGACAGGGCAAGCGGGGCCTCCCTAGGATGACCCCGCGCCGATTTAAACAGCAACTTGCGGGGCGCTCCCAAATACCGCTAAAGCGCTGGACGGAACAGGCCTCGTACTACCGCCCAGCTGGACCTACGAGGCGGAATCCTGTCCATGCTTCCTCTCCCGCTACGCCTTACCCCGCTGACCCAGGGCAAGCTCGCCTGTCATCCCGCCATCCTGCTCGGCGGCCCCGACCAGCCCACCCTGCTGCGCTATCTCGAAGGCTGGCCCAAGCGCTGGCCCCACAGCCGTACCCTGCAGATCCGTTTCGCCGATCAGGCCGAGCAATTGCGCGGCTTCGGTAACGACAGTTTCGACTTCGCTGTGGTGCAGTCACCCGGGAGGGCGGGTCTCGAACCCCTGGTGCGGGAGTTGACCCGGGTGGCGCGGCAGGGTGTGATCACCCGGCGGCGCTAGCCCTCACTCGTCCGGATAGGCGATCTCGACGATATACCAGCGCTGTTCGCCTGCCGGCGTCTGCAAGCGGACTTCGGCGTCCAGAGCCTTGCCGACCAGCGCCCGCGCCAGGGGCGAGTCGATGCTGATGAGGTTCTGCCTGAGGTCGAGTTCGTCCGGGCCGACGATGCGATAGCGCTTCTCGGTGCCTTCCTCGTCTTCCAGGGTGACCCAGGCACCGAAATAGACCTTGCCCGGATCGGCCGGTCGTTCGCGGATCACCTTGAGATTCTCCAGGCGCTTGCGCAGGAAGCGCACCCGGCTGTCGATCTCGCGCAGCATCTTCTTGCCGTAGATGTACTCGGCGTTTTCCGAGCGATCGCCCAGGGCAGCCGCCTCGCTCACCGCCTGGGTGATCTGGGGCCGCCGCACGTTCCAGAGTTCGTGGAGTTCGGCGCGCAGCCGTGCCTCGCCGGCCGGTGTGATCAGGGGCGTGCCGGCGGTGCGCGGCGGTCGATAACGGCTCATGGATCAGCTTTCTCTCAGGATCAGTAACGGACTGGCGGTGATGGCCCGCCGCGTGCCCAGCAGGCCAGCCACGCCGACCAGCAGGGCACCCAACACCGGCAAGAGCAGGAGCCAGGGATGGGGTTGCCAGTCGAGGTCGAAGGCCAGCCGGTAGAGTAGGGCGCTGACGATCTCGCAACCGAGCGCCGCGAGCAAGCCGCTGGCGCCGCCGAGCAGGATGAATTCGGTGCGCCGCGCCCGTTGCAGTAGTTCGCGCCGGGCGCCCAGGGCGCGCAGCAGGGCACCCTGGCGGATGCGCTCGTCCAGCGTGGCCTGCAAACCGGCCAGCAGTACGGCGATGCCGGCGGCCAGCACGAACAGCAGCACGAATTCCACCGCCACGCTGACTTGGCGCAGGATGCTGCGCAGTTGATCGAGCAGGGCGTCGATGGGCAGCAGCGTCACCGCCGGGAATTGGCGGGCCAGAGCCAGCAGTTCGCGATCATGACCGGGGGGCAGATAGAAGCTGCCCAGGTAGGTGACCGGCACCCCCTCCAGGGCACCTGGCGCGAAGATGACGAAGAAGTTGGGCTGGAAATTGTCCCAACTCACTTGGCGCAGGCTGGTGACCCGCGCCTCGATCTGGCGATCGCCGATGACGAAGCCGAGGGTGTCGCCCAGGCCGACGCCGAGACTGCGCGCCAGCTCGCTTTCCAGCGAGACGCCGGGCAGGTCGCCGGCTGGCACGGCATCCCACCAGTGACCGGCTTCGAGGCGATTGCCGTCCGGCAATTGCGCCGACCAGGTCAGGTTGAGGTCGCGCCGGGTCGCCCGTCCACCGCGGGAGTCATCTTCCAGGCCTTCCTGGGCCGGGTGCCCCTTCACCGTGACCAGCCGCCCCTGGACGATGGGGTAGAGCGGACTGGCATGGGGTGAAAGAGCCGCGACCGCCTGGGCAAAGGCTTGGCGTTCATCCGGCAGCACGTTGAGGGCGAAATGATTGGGCGCCTCGGCCGGCAGTTGCGCCTGCCAGCGCTCCAGCAACTCGCCGCGCAGCAGCACCACCAGGCTCATGGCCAAGAGGATCAGGCCGAAGGCCAGCGTCTGGCCCACCGCCGCCAGCGGATGCCGCAGCAACTGGCCCAGGCCCAGCCGCCAGGCCAGGGGCGCTCCTTGCAGCGCCTGGCGCAGACCGCGCAGGGCCAGGTAGAGCAGGCTGCCGAACAGCAAGCCGGCGACCAGGCCACCGACCAGCAGGGCCAGGGTCAGGCGCAGGTCCAGCGACAGCCGCCACATGATCAGCCCGAGGGCGAGCAGGGCGGAGCCATAGACCAACCAGGTGCGCAGGGGCACCGGTTGCAGATCGCTGCGCAGCACTCGCAAGGGCGGTACCCGGCCCAGGGCGGCCAGCGGTGGCAAGGCGAAGCCGGCCAGGGCGACCAGGCCGGTACCCATGCCGGCCAGGGCTGGCCCGATCCCGGCCGCGGGCAGGCGCGCCGGCAGCAGGCCATGCAAGAGCTGGAACAGCACCAGCTGCGCCAGCCAACCGAGCAAGGCGCCGAGCAGACTGGCGGCCAGGCCCAGCAGCCCCAGCTGCAGACCATAGAGCAGCAGGGCATCGCGGCGGGTCAGGCCGAGGCAGCGGAGCAGGGCGCTGGCATCGAAACGCCGCGCGGCGAAGCGATTGGCCGAGAGCGCCACTGCCACGCCGGCCAGCAACACCGCCACCAGGCTCGCCAGGCCGAGATAACGCTGGGCCCGCTCCAGGGCATTGCCCAGCTGCCGATTGCCGTCGCCCGGTCCTTCGAAGCGCTGGTTGGCGGCGAGGTCGGGCGTGAGCGCCTGGCGATAGCTGGCAAGCGCCGCCGGTTCACCGCGCCAGAGTTCGCGGTAGCGCACCCGGCTGCCGGGCTGGATGACGCCGGTGGCGGCCACATCGTCGAGATTGATCAGCACCCGTGGCGTCAGGCTGTAGAAGTCGCCGGCCCGATCCGGTTCGGCGGTGAGCACCCGGGTGATGGTGAGTGGCTTGCGGCCGATGTCGAGTCGATCGCCGACCCGCGCATCCAGCGCCAGCAACAGCCGTGGCTCGACCCAGGCCTCGCCGGGGGCCGGCGCGCCACCCGCCTGGTCGGGCGCATCCGGCGCCGCCGCGCTACGTACCTCGCCGCGCAACGGAAAGTTCGCCTGCACCGCCTTGACGCTGGCCAGTTGCAGGGCCTCGGCGCCCGCCGCCATGGTGCTGAACGTCAGGGTACGACTGTGTGTGAGGCCGAGCCGCAGACCGGCCTCCACCTGTTCGGGGCGGGCTGGTTCGCTGCCCAGCAACACCAGGTCGGCAGCGAGGAATTCGCTGGCGCGCGTCTGCATGCCAGCTCCCAGGCGTGCGGTGAAATAGCCGATGGCGACGCTGGCGGCCACGGCCACCACCAGGGCCAGGCAGAGCATGCGGATCTCTCCCGCGCGCAGCTCGCGCAGGGTCTGGCGCCAGGCCAACAGGAACAACCGCGTGAGCGGCAGGCCGGTGCCGGTCATGCCGCGACCCGCCGACCGCCTTCCAGGCGCAATTGCCGAGCACAGCGGGCAGCCAGGCGTTCGTCGTGGGTCACCAGTACCAGGGTGGTGCCTCTTTCCCGGTTGAGTTCGAACAACAGGTCGCTGATGTGGGCACCGGTGCGGCTGTCGAGATTGCCGGTCGGTTCGTCGGCGAAGAGGATGCTCGGCCGCGGCGCGAAGGCCCGCGCCAGGGCCACCCGCTGCTGCTCACCGCCGGAGAGCTGGCGGGGGTAGTGGCGTAGCCGTTCGCCGAGGCCGACCCGCTCCAACAAAGCCGTCGCCTGCTCACGGGCCTGGCGGGCGCCTTCCAGCTCCAGTGGCAGCATCACGTTCTCCAGTGCCGTGAGGCTGTCGAGCAACTGGAAGGACTGGAAAACGAACCCCACCCGTTCCGCCCGCAGGCGGGCGCGGGCATCTTCGTCGAGGGCGCCCAGGCGCTGGCCGGCGAGCTCCACCTCGCCGGAGCTGGGCAGATCGAGACCGGCCAGCAGGCCGAGCAGGGTGGACTTGCCGGAACCTGAGCTGCCGACGATGGCCAAACTGTCGCCGGCCTGAACATCCAGATCCAGGGCCTGGAGGATCGGCAAGGCGCCTTCCGCGCCGGTGACGACCTTGCTAAGGTCGCGTGCCCGCAAAATGACTTCGCTCATGAGGTATCCAATGCCGTATCCGAAGGGCCCGCAAGCGGGCGGCTGTGGCGAGTTAGAGTCAAAAACCGCGCCGAAGTCCAGCGTGCCTTTGCGGCAAGGCATTGCCTGGCTGCTGGCCTTGGCCTGTCTGCTGCTGACGCCGCTGGCCATGGCGCGCACCCTGCTGGTGGTGGGTGACAGCATCAGCGCCGGCTACGGCCTCGGTGACGGCCAAGGGTGGGTGCGCCTGCTCGAAAACCGCTTGCAGGAGCAGAAGAGCCCTTACCAGGTGGTGAACGCCTCCATCAGTGGCGACACCACGGCGGGCGGCCTGGCACGGCTGCCGCAGCTGTTGGCCGCGCACCGCCCCGAGGTGGTGGCCATCGAGTTGGGCGGCAACGATGGCCTGCGTGGCCAGCCGCTGGCCCAATTCGAGCGCAATCTCACCGCCCTGGTGCAGCAGGCCAAGGTCAAGGGCGCGCGCGTCCTGCTGCTGGGGATGCGCCTGCCGCCCAACTATGGGCCGCGCTACACCGATGGCTTCGCCCAGGTCTACCAGGATGTGGCCAAGGCCCAGCAGGTGGCCCTGGTACCCTTCCTGCTCGAAGGGGTAGGGGGCGATCCGGCCTTCATGCAGCCGGATGGCATCCATCCACGGGCCAATGCCCAGCAGCGCCTGCTGGATAACGCCTGGCCGGAACTGCAGCGCGTGCTGCGCGACTGAACGCCGGACTTTTCCCCGGCAGGGCTTTCCGCTAAGGTTGCGCGCCCCGCCGGTCCGGTCAATCGACCGCCTGGCGGAACCGCCCCTGGAGTATCCCGATGTCCCGCCTTACCCGGTCCATGCACGGCTATCAGCTGA
Organism: Pseudomonas oryzihabitans; assembly: GCF_006384975.1. Lineage (NCBI taxonomy): Bacteria > Pseudomonadati > Pseudomonadota > Gammaproteobacteria > Pseudomonadales > Pseudomonadaceae > Pseudomonas > Pseudomonas oryzihabitans. The sequence continues at coordinate 1,987,196 of NZ_CP021645.1, read as the reverse complement.
TCCAGCCCGATGCCCAGCTCGACCTGTTCGCCTGCCGCGAGGGGCGGGTCCATATCGTCGCCCGGCAACTGGAGCTGGGCTCGCCCACCGACCGCACCCTGTGCGGCACCTTCCTGCCGGCGCGGCCCGCGCTACGCCCCCTGGATAGCCAGGCATTGCGCCAGAAGGCGCTGTGTCCCGCCTGCATCCAGCGTTTGCAGGGGGCACGCCGCGGCCTGCCCAACCCGTTACAGGCCTTGTGAGCCTCTGCCAGAGGGGCAAACGGACGTGTACAATTCGCGCCTTCAACCTCTCTCGCTCCCTGCAAGGATTCACTCCATGTCGCCGCGTCTTTCGACCCTGGTCGGTTCCCTTTCGCTGTTTGGTCTGCTGAGCGCGGGTTCGGCGCGGGCGCTGGAGTTGCCCCTGCCACCCCCTGGTGATGATGTGGTCGGTCAGGTGCAGGTCATCAAGGCCGCCTACGAAGACACCTTCGCCGACCTCGGGGTGAAGTACGATCTGGGTTACAACGAGATGGTCGCCGCCAACCCTGGCGTGGACGCCTGGTTGCCGGGCGCCGGTACCGAGATCGTGTTGCCGACGCGCTTCATCCTGCCACCCGGCCCGCGTGAAGGCATCGTCATCAACATCGCCGAATACCGTATGTACTACTACCCCAAGGGTGGTCATTCGGTCTTCACCTATCCGCTGGGCATCGGCCGTGACGGCTGGGGCTCGCCGGTCGGCGTGGCCAAGGTGGTGGACAAGATCAAGGATCCGGCCTGGTATCCGCCGGAGTCCATTCGCGCCGAGCACGCCGCCGAAGGCGATCCGCTGCCCAAGGTGGTTCCGCCCGGCCCGGACAACCCCCTCGGCCCCTACAAGATCCGCCTGACCATGCCGGGCTACCTGATCCACGGTTCGGACCGGAAGTTCGGTATCGGCACCCAGACCAGCCATGGTTGCTTCCGCATGTACAACTTCAACGTGACCGAGCTGGTGGGCATGCTGCCGATCGGTACCCCCGTGCGGATCATCGACGAGCCCTACAAGTTCGGCGTGAGCCAGGGCAAGCTCTATTTGGAAGCGCACCAGCCGGTCAACATGAAGGGCGATCCGACCGAGATCGACCGCCAGGCGGCGGTGGTCAATGCCCTGATCAAGCGTGACGACCTGCTGCAGGCCAACAGCCTGGTGAACTGGGACACGGTGCGTGACACCGTGCAGCAACAGGACGGCCTACCGGTGGAAATCGCCGAGCTGCCGGCCGGGGTAGTTCCTGGTGCAGTAGCCAAGGCACCCGCCAAGGCACTGTGATCCGTGAGGGTAGCGCCCGCCGGGCACTACCCTCCAGACAAACAAAAAGCCCGCCATCGAAATGGCGGGCTTTTTGTTTGCTCCGAGGAAGACGACTGTTGCCACTCGCCTTCCTAGCCAAGGCGCATTACTTGCGGCTGGCTTTTTCCAGCATACGCAGGGCGCGCTCGTTGGCTTCGTCAGCGGTCTGCTGAGCTTTCTGAGCGGCGGCCAGAGCCTCGTCAGCGTGACGGTAGGCTTCGTCAGCACGAGCCTGAGCGCGGGCAGCGGCGTCTTCGGTAGCGGTCAGGCGGGCTTCGCTTTCCTTGTTAGCGGTGCTGCAACCAGTGGCCATAGCAGCGGCCAGAGCCAGAGCGGCGAATTTCAGAGCGTTGTTCATCGTAAACCCCTTGAGGTAGACATCCTGTTTTAAGGTCAATTTCCCAGTTGGAAAATTGCGGCTACATACTACTCATTACCGGTCGTAAGTAAACTAAGCGGACCCACAGGAAGAAAGAATTTTTGCGGAAATTCTGCTCCTTTGCCCTCTGAGCACGTTCAGCATGGCCCCACCGGTGACGGCAACTGCTTGGATGGCCGAAAGTGTCGAACGTTTCAAAACGTTAGAGAATGAGTGAAAGATGTCAAGTGCAGCCTGTGGCTACGTACGGCTGACGTGCCCTGATATAGTGTCCTTTTACGGTGCGACGGCTGGTTAGAACCTGCCTCTTCCCTCGGGGTCTCACGCGCTGAGGCTTAATCCCGCACAGGAAGGTTGTGTTCCCGTCTTCGGATAGCATCGATAACAATGGATAAGGCGGAGCCAAACCGCCAAGGAGTAGTCATGAACGAATCCCTGCGCGTGGAACACGATGAAGCCAATCATCAATTCCACCTCTCCGTCGATGGGCAGCGCGCCTATCTCGCCTACATGGATCTGGGCAAGCAGACCATGGATTTCTACCGTACCTTCGTACCCGATGCCTTGCGTGGACGTGGCCTGGCCGCACGGCTGACCGAACACGCGCTGAACTATGCCGAGAGCCGCGGCTACAGCGTCATTCCCTCTTGCTCCTACGTGGAGCACTACCTGGAGCGCCGCGGACAGGTGACCCCGCTGGTCTGACGGGCCGCACCATGAAAAACGCCGGGCTCAGCCCGGCGTTTTCGTTTGCCTGTGACGGTCAGTCGCGACTGCGGCGCGGCAGGACGTCCTTGAGCTTGCGGTGCATGTCGAGAATGCTCTTCTCGGTCATGGCCCAGTCGATGCAGGCATCGGTCACCGAGATGCCGTATTGCAGTTGCGACAGGTCCGCCGGAATCGGCTGGTTGCCGAAGCCCAGGTGGCTCTCCACCATCAGGCCGACGATGGAATTGTTACCCTCGACGATCTGGTTGGCGACGTTTTCCATTACCAGCGGCTGCAGGGCGGCGTCCTTGTTGGAGTTGGCGTGGCTGCAGTCGACCATGATGTTCGGCTTGACCTTGGCCTTGGCCAGCGCCTGCTCGCAGAGGGTGACGCTGACCGAGTCGTAGTTGGGCTTGCCGTTGCCGCCGCGCAGCACCACGTGACCGTAGGCATTGCCCTTGGTCATCACCACCGAGACCTGGCCGCGCTGGTCGATACCCAGGAAGCGGTGCGGGCTGGAGACCGACTGGAGGGCATTGATGGCCACGGTCAGGCTGCCATCGGTGCCATTCTTGAAGCCGACCGCGGAGGAAAGGCCCGAGGCCATTTCGCGGTGGGTCTGGGATTCGGTGGTGCGGGCGCCGATGGCCGACCAGCTGATCAAGTCCTGCAGGTACTGCGGCGAGATCGGGTCCAGGGCCTCGGTGGCGGTGGGCAGGCCCTTTTCCGCCAGGTCCAGCAGCAACTGGCGCCCGATGTGCAGGCCGTCCTGGATCTTGAAGGAGTCATCCAGGTAGGGGTCGTTGATCAAGCCCTTCCAACCGACGGTGGTGCGGGGCTTCTCGAAGTAGACGCGCATCACCAGGTACAGGGTGTCGCTCACCTGGGCGGCCAGACTCTTGAGCCGCTCGGCATATTCGTGGGCGGCCTTGATGTCGTGGATGGAGCAGGGGCCGATCACCACGAACAGGCGATGGTCCTTGCCGTCGAGGATGTCGCGGATGACCTGGCGGCCCTTGGCGACGGTGTCGGCGGCGAGATCGCTCAGTGGGATCTCCTGCTTGAGCTGCTCGGGTGTGATGAGCGGCTCGTTGGCTTCGATGTTCAGGTCATTAAGGCGGGGCTGTGCGGCCATGGTGCTACTCGTCGGTCACGGCGCTGCGACAGGTCGAGGCCCGTGCAGGCAAAATACGGTGGAGAGGGTGGGGCACCTTAACGCGTGTACCGCCCGCTCACAATGGCCGCGACGCTATTGAAGACCCGGATGGCGCTCTTTGCCGATGATCGAGACGAGGGACGGATGGAATTGGACGATGGGACGGCGGATGCCGTGCTGCTCGAAGCCGCGGGACGTTCGCTGCTGATCTTCACCAGCGCCGGCTGTAGCACCTGCCGCCTGGCCCGCCAGATGCTGCCCAAGGCAGCTCTACCCGTGGACCGGCTGTACTGGGTGGATGCCGAGCGCAGCGGCGGTCTGGTACAGCGTTATGGCGTCTTCCACCTGCCCGCGCTGTTCCTGGTGCGCGATGGGGAGTTCTTCGGCGCTGTGCACGCGCCGCTGCGGGAAGCGCCGCTGGCGGTGGCGATCCTGGGGGCGCAGGAACGTGAGCCCGAGGAACTGCCCTAGGACGCGGCTCGCGGCGAAACTGGCAATCCGCTGCTACGCTGAAAGAGCTATCCCGCGTCGCACCGACCAGATCGGGTGCTCTGGCCAGGAGGAGTCTTGATCCGTTCCCTGCTCTACGCCACTGACCTGGGGCTGTGTTCGTCCTACGTCTTCCAGCATGCCCTGAATCTGGCGCGTATCCACCAGGCGCGGCTCTATGTCGTCCATGTCGTCGAGCCGCTCGGCCTGTTGGCTTCCACCCTGTTGCAACAGCACCTCGATGGGGAGTCCCTGGATCGTCTGCGCAATGGTGGATTGGATCAGGTGCTGGAGACCATCGAGCAGCAGGTCTTCGAGTCCTTGCGCGAGGAGTTGCTGGAAACCCCGGCGACCGCGGGTCTGGTACGAGCGGTGCGGGTGCTACAGGGCGATCCGCCGCTGGTGATCCTCAAGCAGGCCCAGGAGTTCGCCGCGGATCTGCTGGTGATCGGCAGTCGCAGCCAGGGCGACGCCCAGGCCGCCCCCCTGGGGCGCACCGCCAGCCGTTTACTGGAGACCGCGCGCATCCCGATCTACCTGGTACCCCTGCGCCGGGAATGAGCGATGGGCGGCGGGCCATGCCTATGCGCGACTTAATTCGATTTCGGTCTAGAAAAACCTGAAGGGCTGCATTACTGTTATATGCTTGCGCATGGGGTCAGCCAAGGCTTTGTCTGAAAAGTCGTCGAGCGAAGGTCAGACAAGGCAAAAATTCGTGAGGAAGCGGAGTTTACGAATGGTAAATGAGCATTCCGAACGGGTTTTTAACGCAGTACGACCGAGCGCAGGCACTTTTCAGACAAAGCCTAGGAGCCGGCATGAAACTGCAACAGTTGCGATACATCTGGGAAGTCGCCCACCACGATCTGAACGTTTCCGCCACCGCCCAGAGTCTCTATACCTCGCAGCCCGGCATCAGCAAGCAGATCCGCCTGCTCGAGGACGAACTGGGCGTCGAGGTGTTCGCTCGCAGCGGCAAGCACCTGACCCGGGTGACGCCGGCCGGTGAGCGGATCATCCAGACCGCCGGCGAGATCCTGCGCAAATGCGAAAGCATCAAGCAGATCGCCCAGGAGTTCTCCAACGAACGCAAGGGCACCCTGTCCATCGCTACGACCCACACCCAGGCGCGTTACGCCCTGCCGGACGTGATCAGCGAATTCATCAAGCAGTACCCGGACGTGGCGCTGCACATGCACCAGGGCTCGCCGACCCAGATCGCCGAGATGGCCGCCGATGGCACCGTCGACTTCGCCATCGCCACCGAAGGCCTGGAGCGCTTCAACGACCTGGTGATGATGCCCTGCTATCGCTGGAACCGTTGCGTCATCGTGCCCCAGGGGCATCCCTTGGCGAAGGTCGAGAATCTGACCCTGGAGCAACTGGCGGATCAGCCGCTGGTGACCTACGTCTTCGGTTTCACCGGCCGTTCCAAGCTCGACGAGGCCTTCGCCCGCCATGGCCTGGAACCCAACGTGGTGCTGACCGCCGCGGATGCCGACGTGATCAAGACCTATGTGCGCCTGGGGCTGGGCGTGGGGATCGTGGCCGACATGGCGGTGGATCACAAGGCCGATGCCGACCTGGTCTGCCTGGATGCCAGCCACCTGTTCGAAGCCAGCGTGACCAAGATCGGCCTGCGCCGCGGCACCTTCCTGCGCGGCTTCATGTGCGATTTCATCGGCCGCTTCGCGCCGCACCTGACCCGGGATGTCCTGACCGAAGCCATGCAGACACCGTCGCGCCAGGAGCTGGAGACGCTGTTCCATGGGGTGACGTTGCCGACGTATTGAGGCATCTCGGTTATCTCGGCCGCTCCTGCTGACGGTCGTAGGTTGGGTTGAGCGTAGCGAAGCCCAACGGAGCTTGCCTCGGCGCTGACTCTGTTGGGCTTCGACGATGGAGCCGTCTCAGCCCAACCTACGACTTATTCCACCGCTCGCCACTGCTCCAACAACAACTGCGCCGCTGCCGACAGCCCCGCGCCCTGGCGTACCAGCAGCGAATAGGGCTCATTGCGCGTCCGTTGCGCCACCGGCAGGCGCCGGAGCAGGCCGTGGCGCTCGCCGAACTGGGCGATGTCGCTGGGCAGCATGGCGACCTGGTTGGCGTCTTCCTGCAACAGCCCGAGCAAGGTGAAGGTCGAGGCGGTTTCCACCGGATACCGCGGAAACTCCAGTTCCGCCGCGCGGAATTCCCGTTCCAGGGTCAGGCGCATGGGCAGGTTGGCCGGATAGACGATCCAGCGGCTGTCGCGCAGGTCGGCCAGGCTTACCGCCGCGGTGTGCGCCAGAGGATGCTGCGGATGACAGACGATCTCCAGGCGTTCTTCGCGTACCTCCAGGCAATCGTAGGCATCCGGTCGGCGGCTGACGCTGCTGCGGCAGATGGCCAGTTCGATGCGCCCGGCGTCGAGCAGATCGAGCAGGCGCACGCTGGTGTCCTCGATGATCTCGATACCGAGCTGCGGCTGCGCCGCACCCAGGCGCGACACCGCGGCGATCAGCCGGGGCACCGCGCCCATGATCACCCCCACCGCCAGGCGGCCGCCTTCGCCCTGGAGGATGCCGAGCATCTCTTCGCGCAGATGGGCCAGGTCGCTTTCGATCAGCCGCGCATAGCGGATCACGCAGCGACCCAGGTCATTGGGCTGCAGACCCTGGTGGGTGCGCAGGAAGAGGGTGGCGCCCAGGGTGCTCTCGATCTCGTGCAGCGCCTTGGTGGCGCCGGGCTGGGAAATGGCGATGCGCTCGGCGGCCTTGTGCAGCGAGCCTTCTTCGTCGAGGGCGATCAGCAGGCGCAGCTGGCGCAGCCGCAGGCGGGAGGCGATGGAGCCGAGGGATGGCAGCATGGGAATAACCGTTGGTTATCGCGGGATAGGGAGCTCTCATTAGGCAGGGCCCGTGGCGCCGAGTAAAGTCCGGTCCAGGCGATAACCAACAAGGAGAATGCCATGCACCTGATTCAGTTCGAAGACCAACAGGGCCAGCGCCGGGTAGGCGTGGTCGAGCGTGGCGAAGTCCAGCAGGTCAAGGGGGCGACCAGTACTCGCGCCCTGGCGCTCGACGCCATCCGCGCCGGTATCTCGTTGGAGTCTCAGGTGCAGAGCCTGGGCCTGGAGCCCGGGCCGGCCTATACGGACCTGCTGTCCAGTGGCCGCCTGTTGCCGCCGCTGGATCACGAAGACCCGGCGCACTGCCTGGTGACCGGTACCGGCCTGACCCACCTGGGTAGTGCCGCCACTCGCGACAAGATGCACCAGCAGAACAGCCAGGAGGAGGCCAAGCTGACCGACTCCATGCGCATGTTCAAATGGGGCGTGGAGGGCGGTCGGCCCGCAGCGGGCACCGCCGGTGCTCAGCCGGAATGGTTCTACAAGGGCGACGGCGGCATCCTGGTGCGTCCGGGTGCCGACATCCCGCTGCCGGAATTCGCCGAGGACGCCGGTGAAGAGCCGGAGCTAACCGGTCTCTATGTGATCGGCGACGATGGCCAGCCCTATCGCCTGGGTTACGCCGTGGGCAACGAATTCTCCGACCACGTGATGGAGCGCAAGAACTATCTCTACCTGGCCCATTCCAAGCTACGCTACTGCAGCTTCGGGCCGGCGCTGCGCACCGGTGAACTGCCGCGCCACCTGGTGGGCACCAGCCGTATCCGGCGGGGCGATGAGGTGATCTGGGAGAAGGAATTCCTTTCTGGCGAGGACAACATGTGCCATAGCCTGGAGAACCTGGAGTATCACCACTTCAAGTACGCCCAGTTCCTGCGGCCAGGCGATGTCCATGTGCATTTCTTCGGCACGGCGACGCTGTCCTTCGCCGATGGCGTGCGCGTTGCGCCGGGCGATAGATTTGAGATCGCGGTACCCGAGTTCGGCGAGCCCCTGAGCAACGGCGTCAAGGCCAATGCGGCGGCCTTCCAGCCCGGGCAGGTCCGCCAGCTCTAATAGTTGTATGATGACTGCTGACTATGCCAGTGCTAGAGTGGGTATCGCAGTGGCCGGTCCGGACGCTCGCCTGCTGAGCGTCCCACCCTTTCGAAGATCCCCCGCGGGGCGGTCTTCCCCGAACCCCTAGGTATAAGGAGTCGAGAACAATGCAGATCCAAGGCAAGAACTACATCGGTGGCACTCGCAGCGGCGAGGGCGAGGTGCGGGTCTACAGCATCGACGCCACCACCGGCGAACAGCTGCCCTACGAATTCTTCCAGGCATCGCCGGCCGAGGTCGACGCCGCCGCTCACGCCGCCGAGCAGGCTGCGCCTCTTTACCGCAAGCTGAGCGCCGAAAAGCGCGCCACCTTCCTCGACGCCATCGCCGACGAGCTGGATGCCCTGGGCGACGACTTCGTCCAACTGGTCTGCCAGGAAACCGCGCTGCCGGCCGGGCGTATCCAGGGCGAGCGGGGCCGTACCAGCGGCCAGATGCGCCTGTTCGCCAAGGTGCTGCGCCGCGGTGACTTCCACGGTGCGCGCATCGATACCGCGCTGCCCGAGCGCAAGCCGCTGCCGCGTCCCGACCTGCGTCAGTACCGCATCGGCCTGGGTCCGGTGGCCGTGTTCGGCGCCAGCAACTTCCCGCTGGCCTTCTCCACCGCCGGTGGCGACACCGCCGCGGCCCTGGCCGCCGGTTGCCCGGTGGTGTTCAAGGCCCACAGCGGCCACATGGTCACCGCCGAATACGTGGCCGACGCCATCATTCGCGCCGCCGAGAAGACCGGCATGCCCAAGGGCGTGTTCAACATGATCTATGGCGGTGGCGTGGGCGAGCAGCTGGTCAAGCACCCGGCCATCCAGGCGGTGGGTTTCACCGGCTCCCTGCGTGGCGGTCGCGCCCTGTGCGACATGGCCGCGGCTCGTCCGCAGCCCATCCCGGTGTTCGCCGAGATGTCCAGCATCAACCCGGTGGTGGTCCTGCCCGAGGCGCTCAAGGTCCGTGGCGACAACATCGCCAACGAACTCACCGCGTCCGTGGTCTTGGGCTGTGGCCAGTTCTGCACCAATCCGGGCCTGGTGATCGGCCTGCGTTCACCGGAGTTCAGCGGCTTCCTGGAGCGTCTGGCGGGTTTCATGAACGAGCAGGCACCCCAAACCATGCTCAATCCGGGCACCCTGAAGAGCTACGAAAAGGGCGTCGCTGCCCTGCTGGCCCATCCAGGCGTACAGCACCTGGCCGGTGCCAGCCAGGAAGGCAACCAGGCGCGTCCGCAGCTGTTCAAGGCCGACGTGAGCCTGCTGCTGAAAAACGACGAGCTGCTGCAAGAAGAGGTCTTCGGCCCCACCACCGTGGTGGTCGAGGTAGCCGACGAGGCCCAGCTGCAGCAGGCGCTGCAAGGTCTGCATGGTCAACTGACCGCGACCCTGCTGGCCGAGCCGGCGGATCTGCAACGCTTCGAGGCCATCATCGGCCTGCTGGAGCAGAAAGCCGGTCGCCTGCTGCTCAACGGCTATCCCACCGGCGTGGAAGTCTGCGATGCCATGGTCCACGGCGGTCCTTACCCTGCGACCTCCGATGCCCGCGGCACCTCGGTCGGCACCCTGGCCATCGATCGCTTCCTGCGCCCGGTGTGCTACCAGAACTACCCGGACGCCTTCCTCCCGGAAGCCCTGCAGAACGCCAATCCGCTGGGCATCCAGCGCCTGGTGAACGGCGAGAACACCAAGGACGCGATCTGATCGCGGTGCCTTGAGTGGTTGAGAGGCCCGGCGTCGCGAGGCGCCGGGCTTTTTATTGGGCGGAGAAAAGTTATTGGGGGGCGAAAAGGGGAGGTGGCCTCAGTGGAAAAGGCTGCGCCGTTTTCCACGCTACGAAAGGAGTTGAAGCGTGTGCCGAACCAGCTCCCTCTCCCTCAGGGAGAGGGTTGGGGTGAGGGAAGACTGAAATGGAAAAGCCGCTCCTGGGAGCGGCCTTCTTGCAACGAGCAGCCTTACTTGTCGGCGAACTTGAAGATCGTCGTCTGGGTGTAGGTCTGGCCGGGGTCCAGGCGGGTGGTGGGGAAGTTCGGCTGGTTGGGCGCGTCCGGATAGTGCTGGGTTTCCAGGGTGAAGGCGCCCCAGTGGTCGTAGGTCTTGCCGCCCTTACCCTTGATGTTCCCCTCTAGGAAGTTGCCGGTATAGAACTGCACGCCGGGTTCGGTGGTGTAGAGGGTGAGGGTGCGGCCCGAGCCCGGGTCGGTCACCACGGCGGCGGCCTTTTCCAAGTCGCCGTTGGTGTTGAGTACCCAGTTGAAGTCATAGCCACCCTGCTTGGGTTCGGCGTATTTCAGCTGCTGGTTGTCGTCATGGATGTGCTTGCCGATGGCTACCGGCTTGCGGAAGTCCATCGGCGTACCGGCTACCGGTGGCAGTTCGCCGGTGGGGATCAACTTGGCGGTCACCGGGGTGTATTTATCGGCGTTGAGCATCGCCACCTGCTTGAGTACGTTGCCGTTACCGGCGCCGGCCAGGTTGAAGTAGCTGTGATTGGTGAGGTTGAGCACCGTCGGCTTGTCGGTGGTGGCGCGGTACTTCAGGGTCAGCTGGTTGTGTTCGTCCAGCTCATAGGTGACGTGGGTGGTGAGGGTACCGGGAAAGCCCATCTCACCATCGGGGGAGACATAGCTCAGGGTCACCCCGACCCAGCCGTCGCCCTTGACCGGCTCCGCCTTCCACACCTTGGTGTTGAAGCCCTGGGGGCCGCCGTGCAGGGCGTTGGTCTTGTCGTTCTGGGGGATCTGGTAGCTCTTGCCATCGAGGCTGAAGCGGCCGTCGGCGATGCGGTTGCCGAAGCGGCCGATGGTGGCGCCAAAGAACACCGTGGGGTTGTCGAGATAGCCCTGGACGTCATCGAAGCCCAGCACCACGTCTTCGCTATGACCCTTGCGGTCCGGCACCTTGAGCGCCTGCAGCACGCCACCGTAGGTGATGATGGTGGCCTGCATGCCCTGGCTGTTGGTCAGGACGAACTTCTCGATAGGCGTGCCGTCGGGCAGCTTGCCGAAGCTCGACTGCTGACTGGTGAGGCCGGCCGCCTGGGCGGTGAGGGTGCTGATCATGAGTGACAGTCCAAGTCCAGTGAGGGCTAACGTGCGTTTCATCTCGACCACCTTTTCGGTTTGTTGTTGTGCAAGGGTGGGTCAGGCGACCCGGGAGCGGGAGGAGGGGCGGTAAAGCCCCCTCACCCCAACCCTCTCCCTGAGGGAGAGGAGGTAGAAGCCGATCAGTGCGAGTGGCGGGGCACCTCGGCGCCACGGCAGCCGACCAGGAAGTCGAAGTCGCAGCCTTCGTCGGCCTGGAGGACGTGGTTGACGTAGAGGCGGCGATAGCCGCCGGCCAGCAGCTGTTCCGCTGGCGGTTGCCAGTCGGCCAGGCGCGCGGCCAGTTCCTCGTCGGGGATGTCCAGGTGCAGGCGGCCGGAGGCGCAGTCCAACTCGATCATGTCGCCTTCGCGCACCACCGCCAGCGGGCCGCCGGCCGAGGCTTCGGGCGCCACGTGCAGCACCACGGTGCCGTAGGCGGTGCCGCTCATGCGGGCGTCGGAGATGCGCACCATGTCGGTGATGCCCTTGGCCAGCAGCTTGGGCGGCAGGCCCATGTTGCCCACCTCGGCCATGCCCGGGTAACCCTTGGGTCCGCAGTTCTTCAGCACCATCACGCAGGTCTCGTCGATGTCCAGATCCGGGTCGACGATGCGTGCCTTGTAGTCTTCCAGGTTCTCGAACACCACGGCGCGACCGCGATGCTGCATGAGCGCCGGGGTCGCGGCCGAGGGCTTGAGCACCGCGCCCTTGGGCGCCAGGTTGCCGCGCAGGACGCAGATCCCGCCATCGGCGCGCAGGGGATTGTCCAGGGCACGGATGACCTCGTCGTCACCGTAGATGGGCGCCTCGGCGCAGTTGGCCCAGATGCTCTTGCCGTTGGCGGTCAGGGCCTCGGGATGGGGCAGCAGGTTGGCCTCGCCCATGCGGCGGATCACCGCCGGCAGGCCGCCGGAGTAGTAGAACTCCTCCATCAGGAAGCGCCCGGAAGGCTGCAGGTCGACGATGGTGGGGGTGCCGCGACCGACCCGGGTCCAGTCGTCCAGCTCCAGGTCCACGCCGATGCGGCCGGCGATGGCCTTGAGGTGGATCACCGCGTTGGTGGAACCGCCGATGGCAGCGTTGACGCGGATGGCGTTTTCGAAGGCTGCCTTGGTGAGGATCTTCGACAGCCGCAGGTCTTCCGCCACCATCTCGACGATGCGCATGCCGGACAGGTGCGCCAGCACGTAGCGCCGCGAATCCACCGCCGGAATGGCGGCGTTGTGCGGCAGCGAGGTGCCCAGGGCTTCGGCCATGCAGGCCATGGTCGAGGCGGTGCCCATGGTGTTGCAGGTACCGGCCGAACGCGACATCCCGGCTTCGGCGGAGAGGAATTCGTTGAGGTCGATGGCACCCGCCTTGTAGGCCTCGTGCATCTGCCAGACGATGGTGCCGGCACCGATGTCGCGACCGTGGTGCTTGCCGTTGAGCATGGGGCCACCGGTGACGACGATGGCCGGCACGTCGCAGCTGGCGGCGCCCATCAGCAGCGCCGGCGTGGTCTTGTCGCAGCCGGTGAGCAGCACCACGGCGTCCACCGGGTTGCCGCGAATGGCTTCTTCCACGTCCATGCTGGCCAGGTTGCGGGTCAGCATGGCGGTGGGTCTGAGGTTGGATTCGCCGTTGGAGAACACCGGGAATTCCACCGGGAAGCCGCCGGCTTCGTAGATGCCGCGCTTGACGTGCTCGGCGATCTTGCGGAAGTGGGCATTGCAGGGGGTCAGCTCGGACCAGGTGTTGCAGATGCCGATGACGGGCTTGCCCTGGAATTCATGGTCCGGGATGCCCTGGTTCTTCATCCAGCTGCGGTACATGAAGCCGTTCTTGTCGTTGCTGCCGAACCACTGGGCGGAGCGGAGCGGGCGTTTGGGCGTGGTCATTTTCTTGTCCTCGGGCATTTCACGGGCAAAGCGGTCCCCGGCACGGCGCGCCTGGCGCCGCGGGGGAAGGCAGAGTCTGGGTTTAGCGCTGCTTGAAGCGGTCGATGACCACCGCCAGCAGCAGGATGGTTCCGCGGATGACGTACTGGTAGAAGGTGTCGATGTTCTTCAGGTTCATGGCGTTCTCGATGATCGCCAGGATCAGCACACCGGCGATCACGTGGCGGATCATGCCGATGCCGCCGGCCAGGGAAACCCCGCCCAGCACGCAGGCGGAGATCACCGTGAGTTCGAAGCCCTGGCCGATCATCGGCTGGCCGGAGGTCATGCGCGAGGCCAGCACCACGCCGGCCAGGGCGCCGATCACCCCGTGCATGGCGAAGATGATGATCTTGGTGCGGTCGACGTGGACGCCGGCCAGCAGCGCGGCTTCCTCGTTGCCGCCGATGGCCATGGTGTTGCGGCCGAAGGTGGTGTAGTTGAGCAGCCAGCCAAAGAACAGGATGCACAGCAGGGTGATGACGATGGGCACCGGCAGGCCGAACAGCTGGCCGTTGCCGAACACGAAGAATTGCTCCTGGGAGACACCCACCGCCTTGCCGTCGGAGAAGATGTAGCCCAGGCCGCGCACGATCTGCATGGTCGCCAGCGTGGTGATCAGGGCGTTGATCTTGAGCTTGGCGATTACCAGGCCGTTGATCAGGCCCACCACCAGGCCCATGGCCAGGGCGGCGGCGACGCCGAGGAAGACGCTGTCGAAGTCCCGCATCACCACCGCGGCGACCACCCCTGCACAGGCGATGACCGACCCCACCGAGAGGTCGAAGTGGCCGGACGCCAGGCAGAACAGCATGGTGCAGGCGGCGATGCCCACGGTGGAGATCGCCAGACCCAGACCGCGCATGTTCAGCGGCGAGAGGAAGTTCTGCACGAACAGCGCGCAGAGGGTGAAGATGACGACGGCAGCCAGCATCATGGCCCAGTCGTCGAGGAAGCGGCGGGTGTCGAAACCGCGGCGAGGCGGGGTCAGGCTGTGGGGTTGGGCGGACATGGACTGGACCTCTGTTCTTGTCTTGTTGTCAGGCCGTTCAGGCACGGGTACGGGGCAGGGCGAGCTGCAGCAGGCGCTCGTCGTTGAACTCGGCGCGGGCCACCTCGCCGGTGATGGCGCCTTCGCTCATCACCAGGATGCGATCGGCCACGCCCATGACTTCCATCAGGTCGCTGGACACCACCACCACGGCGATGCCGCGGGCGGCGAGGTCATGGATGATGGCGTAGATCTCCGACTTGGCGCCCACGTCGATGCCGCGGGTGGGTTCGTCGAGCAGCAGTACCTGCATGGGCATCGACAGCCAGCGACCGAGAATGGCCTTCTGCTGGTTGCCGCCGGAAAGATTCTTGATCTTCTGCCCGGCGTGGGGCGTCTTCACGTTGAGGGCGCGGATCTGCTTCTCGGCGTTGGCCTTTTCCCAGCGACCCTGGATCAGGCAACCCAGGCTGGCGTGATGGGCGCGGGCGCTGATGTTGATGTTCTCGGCCACGCTGGCCAGGGGCACGATGCCTTCCTTCTTGCGATCTTCCGGGCAGAGCAGGATGCCGGCGGCGATGGCGTCGCGCGGGGATTTCAGGCTGACCGGGGCGCCCTTGAGGCTCAGGCTGCCGGCCTTGTGCTTCTCCAGCCCCGCTAGCAGGCGCAAGAGCTCGGTACGACCGGCACCGACCAGGCCGAACAGGCCGAGGATCTCGCCCTGGCAGACCTCGAAGCTCACCGGCTGCTGCAGGCCCTGGCCGAGCAGACCTTCGACCTTGAGGCAGCCACCGCCGATCTCGCGCGGGCGGTAGTCGTAAATGTCGGCGAGATCGCGGCCGACCATCAGGGTGATCAGCTGGTCGGGGGTGATGTCGGCCAGGCGCTCGATGGTGCGCACGTGGCGACCGTCCTTGAACACCGTCACCGCGTCGCAGATGCGGAAGACCTCTTCCATGCGGTGGGAGACATAGAGCACCACCCGGCCTTCGTCGCGCAGCCGGGCGATGATGGTCATCAGCCGGTCGGTCTCGCGGGCGGACAGGGAGCTGGTGGGCTCGTCGAAGGCGATGACGCGGGCGCCACGGGACAGCGCCTTGGCGATCTCCACCAGCTGGCGCTGGCCGAGCGAGAGGCGCCCGACCTTGGTATGGGGATCGATCTCTTCGGCCAAGCCCTTGAGCAGCTCCAGCGCCTGGCGGCGCAGGTGGCCGCGGTTGACGATGCCGTAGCGCGCCGGCAGGTGGCCGAGAAAGAGGTTTTCGGCGACGGTCATCTCCGGCACCAGCTGCAATTCCTGCTGGATCACGGCGACGCCGGCGCGGATGGCTTCGGCGGTGCTCTTGAACACCAGTTCCTGGCCATCGACGTTGAGGTGGCCAGTGGTGGGGGCGTGGTAGCCGCTGAGGATCTTCAGCAGGGTCGACTTGCCCGCACCGTTCTCGCCCATGAGGGCATGCACCGAGCCGGGACGCACGTTGAAGGAGATGTCGGCGAGCGCCTTGACGCCGGGAAAGGTCTTGCCGATACCGACGAAGCCGAGGCTGTCGGCGCTACGGGCGGCGGTTTGTTCCAGGGCTGCCATCGTGGCCACTCCTGTCAGACGAAGAAGAAGGGGGGCGGCGCCAAAATCGACGCCGCCGGGGTCATCACTTCCAGAGGCCGATCTTTTCCAGCTCTTGCTGGAAGTTGGCGCGGGTGATGAGGGTGACCTTGTCCATCGCGGTGTACTTGGGCGGTTCCTTACCGGTGGTGACCCACTCGTACATCATGCTGGCGGTCTGGTAGCCCTCTTCGTGGGGGCTGGGCAGCATGGAGCCGAAGAAGCCGCTGTTGGGTTTCTTCAGTTCGCCGATGGCATCGGTGCCGTTGATGCCGATGCCGATCACCTGATCGGCCTTGAAGCCGGCGCTCTCGGTGGCGCGGACGCCGCCCAGCACGGTGTTGTCGTTCATGCCGCCGATGATCAGGTGCTTGGCGCCCGAGGGCAGCTTGACCAGCGCAGAGGTGGTGGAGTCCATGCTGCCGGGCACGTCGAGGGTCTTCTGCGGGGCGAAGATGATGTGGTCGGCGGGCAGGCCGGCCTTCTTCAGGGCTTCCACCGAGCCGTCGGTGCGCTTCTTGCCGGTGTCCAGCTCGTTGTAGGTGTTGATCACCGCGTAGGTGTCATCCCACTTCCAGCCCCGCTTCTCGGCTTCTGCGGCCATGGCGGCGCCCTGTTGCTGGCCCACTTCGAAGGCCGCCATGCCCAGGTAGGGCACGTCTTCCATGAACTTGCCCTTGGCGTCGACGAAGCGGTCGTCCACCGCCATCACCTTGAGGTCGTTCAGCTTGGCCTTGGCGACGATGGCTGGGCCGAGGGAGACGTCGGGCGGGCAGATGACGAAGCCCTTGGCGCCGTTGGCGGCGAGGCTGTCGATGGCGGCGAGGGTCTTCTCGCCGTCGGGTACGGCGATCTTGAGCAGGGTGAAGCCCTTGTCCTTGGCGGCTTTCTCGGCGAAGGCCCACTCGGTCTGGAACCAGGGTTCCTCGGGTTGCTTGACCAGGAAACCGATCTTGACCGGATCGGCGGCGAAGGCGGATAGCGACAGGCTGACGGCACCGGCGGCGAGGGCGGCGCGCAGCAGGGAACGAACTCCCGGGACACGGAACATAGCTGGAACTCCTTGTTTTTATTGGTGTGGCCAGGCAATGCGAGGCGACAGGCACGCGCTCTGGAGAAGGAGCGGTGTCACTGTTCATTGATAGTATGATTGGATGAGGGCGGGCGCAAGAAAAAGGTGACGAAGTTTTTCGTCACCTTTGTCACCGCTGCGTTACAAAGCACCCGGAGGGCTAAGAGGCCGCTGGCCGGCCTCGAACGGGGTAGGATGAATCAACCGGCGAAGCGATGGCAGGGCATGCCGGAAACCGGCGCGGTGGCCATCAATACGGCACCGTCGAGAGCGCCATCGGCCGCGGCGCTGGTGACGAACAGGGTGCGTAGATCCGCGCCGCCGAAGACGCAGCTGGTGGGGCGCTGGACCGGCAGCTCGACGATCTCCAGCAGCTCGCCCTCCGGCGAGAAGCGCAGCAGGCAGTTGCCGTCCCAGCGCGCGTTCCACACGCAGCCTTCGCTGTCGATGGCCGAGCCGTCTGGCGAGCCGCGTTCGTGGGGGCCGGCCCAGACCATGGGTTCGCCGAGATTGCCGGCGGCATCCAGCGGATAGCGATAGAGGGTGTCCTTCAGGGTGTCGGCGCTGATGACATGGTTTTCCGCCGCGCTCCACACCAGGGTATTGGCGATGCCCAGGTTGCTGGCGTGGCGGGTGACGCTGCCGTCCGGATCGATGCGGAACAGGCCGCCCGAATGCCGCTCGATGGGGACGTCGCCGCCCTGGGCGTCGAGGTTGTTCTGCATGGTGCCCAGCCAGAGGCGACCACGGGCGTCGCAACGGGCTTCGTTGCCGCGGTTGCCCGGGTCGGGGTCGGCGACGCAGAAGAGTTCGAGGCGAGGCCGGTCTTCGGGCGAGTCGAGATCCAGGCGGAAGACACCGTCCGGCAGGGTCACCAGGGCATCGCCGCGCACCGTGGGCACGAAGGCCGAGCAGGGGCGATCCAGTTGCCATTCCTGATAATGCTCGCCGTGCAGGCGGCAGGCCTTGAAACCGGCGATGTCCACCCAGTAGAGCGCCTTGGTCTGCTGATCCCAGAAGGGACCTTCGGCCAATTTGAAGCGCTGGGGAAGCAGCGGCTGCCAGTCCATCGTTCACCTCTATTGTTGTGGCGGTGCAGGAAAATCCAGGCATAGGAACCTGGAGAAGCGCGGAGGTTGCGCCGGGCCGGATGTCAGTCGGTGTAGCGCGCCAGAGTCACGGCGGCGCTGTCGATCAGCATCATGCAGGCCCAGACGGCGCGGGCGGCGTCGCGGGAGGCGATGCCGTTGGCCAGATCCTTGTGCAGGGGGAGAGTGCGGCGCAACTCGGCGGGATCGGCCGACGACAGGGTGAAGGAGGCGGCCAGCAGAGCGCCCAGGGCGGGTACCATCTGCTCGATGAACTGGTTGTGGCTGGCGGCCAGGACGCATTCGTGGAAGTGCTGGTCGGCCGCGTTGTAGTCGCCGCCGTCCAACGAAGCTTCCAGGTGCTGATACGCGGTTAAAATGGCCTTGACCTGGTCAGGTGTGGCTCTTTCGCAGGCCCAGCGCACTGCCGCCGGTTCGATGGCATGGCGCAGGTCGAGCAGGTCTTTGACGAAATGAGCGGGTAGACCGCCGGTGGCCAGCCAGCCCACCACCTGGGTATCGAACAAATTCCAGCGGCTGAGTGGCAGGACACGGGTGCCGACCTTGGGGCCGACCTCCAGCATGCCTTTGGCCGCCAGCGTCTTGATCGCCTCGCGCAGGATGGTGCGGCTCACACCCAGTTCCTGGCAGAGATCGGCTTCTACCTTGAGTGCGCTACCAGGAGGAAACTGGCCAGCGGCGAGGCGCTGGCCGAGTTGTTCTACGGTAGAGGCATGGTAGCTGCTGGACATGAGGTCGTACCGCTAGTGGGTGCTTTCCTCAATGATCATATCAAATATCGGCCGCGGACAAGGGTTCGGTTCTGAAGGTTTCTGTCACCAGATCATCGACTCCGGCCAGTTGAGCGATGGCAGCATGGCGAGCACTGAGCGGATCGCGATGCTGGATGGCGGTCAGGATCGCCTTGTGGCGAGATACCAGCAGCGTCAGGCCGCCCCTGTCGAACAGTGCCGCGGAGCGTTCGAGATACTCCCGTACCGGCAGCAGCATGATGCTGTACAGGTGGATCAGCAGCTCGTTGTGGGTGGCATTGGCGATGGATAGATGGAAGGCCATGTCCGGCTCGGCCATGTCGGCGATGTTCTCTGCCTGCTCCATTCGCACATACGCATCTTCGATCGCGGCTACATCTTCGGGTAGGGCATTGGCCGCAGCCATGGCCGCGACCTCCGGCTCGATGATGTTACGCACCTTGACCAGCGTCTCGTAGAAGCCGTGCCGCGAGTCGCTCTGCAGCAGCCAATGCAGCACATCGGGATCGAATAGGTGCCACTCATGGCGCGGCTTCACTACGGTGCCGACCTTGGGCTTGGAGCGGACCAGTCCCTTGGCGACCAGCACCCGGGTTGCCTCTCGCAGCACTGGACGACTGACATCGTAGTCTTCGCACAATTGAGCCTCGGGCGGCAGACGCTGCTCGGGTCGAAAATGACCGGAAACGATCTGGGTTCCGAGTTCATTGACGATACGGGCGTGTCGGCTTTTTCGCGGCAACGGGGTCTTGTAATTCATCGAAAGGCATCCGATTCGTCATGCCATCATTGTACCACTGTCAGCGCAATAACCGTTGTGGGAGACGGCCCGACGGCTCTGGAATGGGGATTAGCGGAAGACAAGATGTAGGATTTCCTACTTCGTATCTTTATTTTTATATTATCAAATTATAAGAAATAGCCGACAAACGGCTTTTTTTGAACAATTGTCGCCTCAATCATACTATGTTAGGTTTTTAGGGGCTCGCGCTCAAATGACACAAAAACAACAAGTCGGAGAACGCCATGAACCCCGAGTCCGCCCTCATCCGCCGGATCACTTTCAAGCTCGTCCCCTTCCTCGTACTGCTCTATCTCGTGGCCTACATCGATCGCTCCGCGGTGGGTTTCGCCAAGCTGCACATGGGCGCCGACGTCGGCATCGGTGATGCCGCCTACGGCCTGGGGGCCGGGCTGTTCTTCGTGGGCTACTTCCTGTTCGAGGTACCCAGTAACCTGCTGCTGGACCGCTTCGGCGCCCGTCGCTGGTTCGCCCGCATCCTGGTGACCTGGGGTGCCATCACCATGGGCATGGCCTTCGTCCAGGGGCCACACAGCTTCTATGTCATGCGCTTCCTGCTGGGGGTGGCCGAGGCCGGCTTCTTCCCTGGGGTGCTCTATTACCTCACCCAGTGGTTCCCGGTCCGCCATCGCGGCAAGATCATGGGCCTGTTCATCCTCTCCCAGCCCATCGCCATGCTGGTGACGGGGCCGCTGTCGGGCATGCTGCTGCAACTGGATGGCGCGCTCGGGCTGCACGGCTGGCAGTGGCTGTTCCTCTGCATCGGCGCGCCGGCGGTGCTGCTCGCCTGGCCGACCCTGACCCGACTGCCGGACGGTCCGCATCAGGTCGCCTGGCTCGATGCGGAGGAGAAGCGCTGGTTGGCGGCCGAGCTGGAAAAGGACCTGCACCTCTTCGACCAGACCCGCCATGGCAATCCGCTGCACGCGCTCAAGGATCGCCGGGTGCTGCTCTTGGCCCTTTACTATCTGCCGGTGACCCTGAGCATCTATGGCCTGGGGCTGTGGCTGCCGACGTTGATCCACCAATTCGGCGGCAGCGATCTCACCACCGGTTTCGTCTCGGCCATTCCCTATGCCTTCGGTATCCTCGGCCTGCTGATCGTGCCGCGCAGTTCGGATCGGCTGGGTGATCGCTACGGGCACCTGGCGGTGCTCTATGCGGTGGGCGCCCTGGCCATGGCCGGTAGCGCCTGGTTCGGCACCGCCGTGCTGCAACTGGCGGCGCTGTCGGTCGTGGCCTTCTGCCTGTTTTCCCTCACCGCGCTGTTCTGGACCCTGCCCGGACGCTTCTTCGCCGGAGCCAGCGCTGCCGCCGGCATCGCCCTGATCAACTCGGTCGGCAACCTCGGCGGCTATCTGGGCCCCTATGGCATCGGCGCGCTCAAGGCGGCGACCGGTACCCTGGCTTCCGGACTCTATCTGCTGGCGGGGGTGCTGGTGTTCGGTCTGCTGCTGACCGGGGTGGTCTACACCGGCCTCGAACGCAAGAGCCGCCGCGAGGAGGGTTATGCCGCGGAGCGCTCCGCCGGCTGACGTCCCGGACAGGTCTCGGCGGCGAACCAGGCGGCGCCGAGACAGACCAGGTTGGCAACCAGCAGGTAGGCGGCCGGCGCCATGCGATCCCCGGTGGCGCCGAGCAGCCAGGTCACCACGATCTGGGCGGTGCCGCCGAAGGCTGCCACCCCCACCGCATAGACCAGCGAGAAGCCGGTGGCCCGCACCCGCTGCGGAAAGCTCTCCACCAGCAAGACGATCAGCGCGGCGCCGCTCATGCCGTGCAGGCCGGAGAGCACTGCCAGGGTCAGCAGGAAGGTGCCTGGTCCGGGGGCCTGGATGATCAGTTCCAGCGCCGGATAGAGCAGCACCAGCAACAGTAGCCGCGGCAGGATCAGGATGATGCGCCGGCCATAGCGATCGCTGAGGATGCCGCCGAGGATCGAGCAGACCGCCATGGCCGCGCCCATCACCAGGGTGGCGAGCATGGCGATGCTGGCGGGTAGCTTGAGTTCCACCAGGGCGAAGGTGGTCATGTAGTTGAGGAAATACTGGGTGATGGTGCTGCCGGAGAGGATCAAGAGTCCCAGCAGCAGCGGTCGGCGCTGGGTGGTCGTGACCTCGCGCAACACCGCCCCGGTTCCGCGGGTTTCGCCAACGTGGGTATCTACCAAGCCGCGCCTTATATAGAGGCCGATGGGTAGGATCGCCAGACCGAGCAGGAAGGGCATTCGCCAGCCCCAGGCCAGCAGTTGTTCGGGAGTGAGCCAGAGCGTCAGACCATAGCCGATCAGCCCGGCTGCCACTGCCGCCAGGCCCTGGGCCACCACCTGCCAACAGGCGTAGGTGCCGCGCTTGTGCAGCGGCGCTGCTTCGAGGATGTAGGTGGTGGCGGGACCGGCTTCGCCGCCCCAGGCCAAGCCCTGCAGCAAGCGCGTCACCACCAGCAGGATGGGCGCGGCGATGCCGATCTGTTCGTAGCCGGGCAGCACGGCGATACCACCGGTGCCCAGGGCCATCAGCACCATGGTCAGCAGCATCGCGGGCTTGCGACCGACACGGTCGGCCCAGGCGCCGATGAAGATGGCGCCCAGCGGCCGGACGACGAAGCCGACGCCGAAGGTGATGACGCTGGCCATCAGGCTGGCGAAGGCGTTTTCCGAGGGAAAGAACACCTGGCCGATGAGTACGGCGAAGGTGGCGTAGACGCCGAAGTCGAAGAATTCCACGGCGTTGCCGAGGACCACGGCGAAGACGCCCTTGCGGGACTGGGTAGGGCTGGCAGCGTTCATGGGCGGGTTTTCAGGCAGGCAGAACGCGCGCCCTGGGTCGGGCGCGCAGGAGACGTCGACTCAGTGGGCGAGGTGCAGGCCGCACTCGCGGTTTTCGTCGCCCTTGGTGGGATCGAAGTAGTCGAATTCGTTGGGCAGGTCGTGGGCGGTCAGGTACTGGTAGAGGTCCTTGGAGGTCCAGTGCAGTAGCGGCGCGACCTTGATCAGGCCGTCCGGATTGACGCTGACCGGGTCCATCTGGGCGCGCACCGCGGTGTCGGTGGCGCGCAGGGCGGTGAACCAGACTTCCGGGGCGGTCTCGCGCAAGGCACGGGCGAAGGGTTCGAGCTTGACCTCTTCGGTGAAGGCGGCGTGGCGCGGATCGTCCAGCCCCGGCACCGGGCCGTCGATGGCCTCGCGGTGGGCGCGGGAGCGCTTGGGTAGGTAGGTCACCAGGTTGAGATTCAGCTTGCGCACGATCTCGTCGGCGCAGCGGTAGGTGGCGGGGGTGTTGTAGCCACTGTCCATCCAGACCACCGGGATGTCCGGCTTGACCTGGCTGACCAGGTGCAGGATCACCGCCTCGAAGGGGCGGAAGTTGGTGGTGACGATGGCGCTTTTACCCAGCCCCAGGGCCCAGGCGACGAGCTTTTCGGGGTCGCGGCCGAGGTCGGCGTTGATGCGGGCGAGATCGAGAGACATGGTGGGCTCCAGCCAGGCGAAGGTTGCGCCCATGGTAGCAAAGCCGGATCAGCTATGGGCTTCCAGCGTTTCCAGCAAGACCCGCACCTTGGCCAGAGACTCGGCGTACTCGTCGGCCCAGTGGGAATCCATGACGATGCCGCCGCCGCCCCAGCAACTGAGTACGCCATCTTCGGCCAGCAGGCTGCGGATGAGGATGGAGCTGTCGCTCTCGCCACGCACGTCCAGGTAGAGCAGCGAGCCGCAGTAGGGGCCGCGGCGGGTCTCTTCCAGTTCGTCGATGATCTGCATGGCGCGGATCTTCGGCGCGCCGGTGATGGAGCCGCCGGGAAAGCTGCCGGCCAAAAGATCAAGGGCGTCCAGGCCCGCGGCCAGTTCACCGGTCACGGCGCTGACCAGATGGTGGACGTTGGGATAGCTCTCCAGGGCGAACAGCTCGGGCACCCGTACCGAGCCGATGCGGCAACTGCGGCCCAGGTCGTTGCGCAGCAGATCGACGATCATCAGATTCTCGGCGCGATCCTTGGGGCTGGCGAGCAGCGCTGTGGCTTCGGCGGCATCGGCGCTGGGATCGGCACGCCGTGGCCGGGTGCCCTTGATCGGCCGGGTTTCCACCTGGCCGCGGCTCACCCGCAGGAAGCGCTCGGGCGAATGGCTGAGCAGGGCGCCCCGGTCCAGCGCCAGGTAGCCGGAAAAGGGCGTCGGACAGGCCGCGCGCAGGGCGAGGTAGGCGGTCCAGGGCGAACCCTCGAAGGGCGCGCGGAAGCGCTGGGCGAAGTTGACCTGGTAGCAATCGCCCGCGGCGATATAGGCCTGGATGGCCTCGATGCGCTGGCGATAGGTATCGCGGTCGATGTCGGCGGCGAAGGGCGCGGTGAGGCTGAAGTCAGAGGTCTCGGGCGTTGCCTCGGCTTCGAACAGGGCGATCAGTCGTTTTCGTTCCGCTGCGTCCAGTGCCGGATGGCAGACCAGCTGGCTGGTCCGTGCCTGGTGATCGGTGATCAGCGCCCAGGCATAGAGCCCCAGGCGGGCATCGGGCAGTTGCAGATCGGCGCGGGCACCCTCCGGCAGCCGTTCCAGGCGCCGGCCGAAGTCATAGCCGAGATAGCCCAGCAGGCCACCGGCGAAGGGTAGCTCCACCTCGTCCGGCAATTCCGCCCGGCCCAGTTTGACCAAGGCGGCACGCGCACGGGCGAAGAAGGCGCGGCCATCTTCGCCGGCTGCCGGTTGCAGCACCGCCAGCGGCCAGGCCGCCATGAGGTCGTAACGACCGCGCTCGGCTACTGGCCGCCCCGAATCCAGCAGCACCGCGCCAGGCTCGCCGTGCAGCAGGGCGAAACGCGCCGTGGGCTCGGCGTGGTAGGGCAGCGGATGCAGGTGGCAGAGGGGCATGGCGAGGTCGGCTGGAGGCTGGACGGCGCGCTAGTGTAGCGAACCGTCGTGAGGGCAGGGGAGATACAGACTGTCACAGCTGGATTGTCGACAAAGATTGACTGATAAGGTGTTAAGGCGTAGTTATTAAGTCCATAAACACAAAAGGTGTCGACAATGATCGATAGCCCTCTCTTAGGTGACGCGCCCGAGACCGACAGCGGGACCCTCTCCGAGCAGGTCTTCCGGCGTATTCGCGAGGCCATCGTCCGCGGCGACGTGGCGCCGGGCAGCAAGATTTCCGAACCGGAGCTGGCCCGTACCTATGGCATCAGTCGCGGTCCGCTGCGCGAAGCCATCCATCGCCTGGAGGGCCAACGGCTGGTGGTGCGGGTGCCCCATGCCGGCGCCCGGGTCGCCGCCCTGAGCCTGGCCGAGCTGGTCGAACTCTACGAGATCCGCGAATCCCTCGAAGGCATGGCCTGCCGCCTGGCGGCCGAGCGCCTCACCCCCCAGGGCATCGACGAATTGCGCCAACTGCTGGATACCCACGAGCGCGACCCGGCGTTCCAGGCCGGTACCGGCTACTACCTGCAAGAAGGCGACCACGACTTCCACTACCGCATCATCCAGGCCAGCGGCAACGGCATGCTGGTGCGGCTGCTGTGCGGCGAGCTCTATCACCTGGTGCGCATGTACCGACTCAAGGTCTCCGCCACCCCCAATCGGCCGCGCCAGGCCTTCGCCGAGCACCATCGCATCCTCGATGCCCTGGCCGAGGGCGATGGCGAGCTGGCCGAGCTGCTGATGCGCCGCCACATCGCCGCTTCCAAGCGCAATCTGCAGCACCATCCCCTAGTCCAAGCTCAGTCGAGGTAACGCCATGCCTGCCGTCAGTCCCGGCCAGAAATTCCGCGCCGCCGTCGCCGCCGAACGCCCGCTGCAGGTGGTCGGCACCCTCAACGCCAACCATGCGCTGCTGGCCAAGCGCGCCGGCTTCCACGCCATCTATCTGTCCGGCGGCGGGGTCGCGGCTGGTTCCCTGGGGCTGCCGGACCTGGGCATCAGCGGACTGGAAGACGTACTGATCGACGTGCGCCGGATCACCGATGTCTGCGACCTGCCGCTGCTGGTGGACGTTGACACCGGCTTCGGCGCCTCGGCCTTCAACGTGGCCCGCACCGTCCGGTCGCTGATCAAGGCCGGCGCGGCGGCCATGCATATCGAGGATCAGGTGGGCGCCAAGCGCTGTGGCCACCGGCCGGGCAAGGAGATCGTCAGCCAGCAGGAGATGGTCGATCGCATCAAGGCGGCGGTGGATGCCCGTACCGATCCCGACTTCGTGATCATGGCCCGCACCGACGCCCTGGCGGTGGAGGGGCTGCAGGCCGCCATCGACCGCGCCTGCGCCTGCGTCGAGGCCGGCGCCGACATGATCTTTCCCGAGGCCATGACCGAGCTGCCCATGTACCGCCAGTTCGCCCAGGCGGTGGGGGTGCCGATCCTGGCCAACATCACCGAATTCGGCGCCACGCCGCTGTTCACCACCGAGGAGCTGGCCGGGGCCGAAGTCAGCCTGGTGCTTTACCCGCTGTCAGCCTTCCGCGCCGCCAACCGCGCCGCCGAGAACGTCTATACGGCGATCCGCCGCGATGGCAGCCAGCAGGCGGTGGTCGACACCATGCAGACCCGCGCCGAGCTCTATGACCGCATCGATTACCACAGATACGAAGATCAGCTGGACAGGCTATTCCAGCAACACAAGCACTAAGGCTCCACCCTGAACGCCCGCTTTTTCGCATAACAACTCCAAGAGGAGCGAGACGATGGCAGACAGCAAAACCCTCGGCGGCGCCGGCCTGCGTGGCCAAGTCGCCGGCCGCACCGCGCTATGCACCGTCGGCAAGACCGGCGCCGGCCTCACCTACCGGGGCTACGACATCCGCGAACTGGCCGCCGGGGCCGACTTCGAGGAAGTGGCCCACCTGTTGCTCTATGGCGAGCTGCCGACCCAGGCGCAACTGGACGCCTACCGCCAGCGCCTGGCCGCGCTGCGCGACCTGCCGCAACCACTCAAGGAGGGCCTGGAGCGCATTCCCGCCAGTGCCCACCCCATGGACGTGATGCGCACCGGCGCCTCGTTGCTGGGTACCCTGGAGCCGGAGCGCAGCTTCGCCGACCAGCAACTGGTGGCTGACCGCCTGCTCGGCGCCTTCCCGGCGATCCTGCTGTATTGGCATCACTTCAGCCAGAGTGGCACCCGCATCGACTGCAGCAGTAATGCGCCGGACATTGCCAGTCACTTCCTCACTCTGCTGCACGGCAAGGCGCCCAGCGAGCTGCATGCCCGGGTGATGAACGTCTCGCTGATCCTCTATGCCGAGCACGAATTCAACGCCTCCACCTTTACCGCCCGGGTCTGCGCCTCGACGCTGTCGGATCTCTATTCCTGCGTCACCGGCGCCATCGGCTCCCTGCGCGGGCCGCTGCACGGCGGCGCCAACGAGGCGGCCATGGCGCTGATCGAGCGCTTCGCTTCGCCCGAGGAGGCGGTCACCGGGCTCAAGCAGCTGCTCGAACGCAAGGAAAAGGTGATGGGCTTCGGCCACGCCATCTACCGCGACAGCGATCCGCGCAACGAGGTGATCAAGGACTATGCCCGACAACTGGCGGCGGAGGTGGGCGACCGCGTGCTGTTCCCGGTCTCGGAAGCCATCGACCGCACCATGAAGGAAGAGAAGGGGCTATTCCCCAACGCCGACTTCTATCACGCCTCGGCCTATCACTTCCTCGGCATTCCGACGCCGCTGTTCACCCCGATCTTCGTCTGCTCGCGGACGGCCGGCTGGTGCGCCCATGTCTTCGAGCAGCGCGCCGACAACCGCATCATCCGCCCCAGCGCGGATTACATCGGCGTCGAGCAGCGTCCGTTCACGCCCATCGCCAATCGTTAAGCGTTTGATCGCGGCCATGGGCCGCTCCTACGGGAGCGCCCGCGGCCGCCAACTCCGTAGGAGCGGCCCATGGCCGCGATAAGGAACCAAAACCCATGAGCGCCAACGTCGATCTCAACAACCGACCCGATTACGACCAGGTCATCCAGGACCTGGCCGATTACGTGCTGACCTACCAGGTCACCTCCCGCGAGGCCCTGGACACCGCCCGCAACTGTCTGATGGACACCCTCGGCTGCGGCCTACTGGCCCTGCGCTTCCCCGAGTGCACCAAGCTGCTCGGTCCCCAAGTCGAAGGCACCGTGGTGCCCCAGGGCGCGCGGGTGCCGGGCACCAGCTATCGCCTGGACCCGGTCAAGGCGGCCTGGGACATCGGCTGCATCATTCGCTGGCTGGACTACAACGACACCTGGCTGGCCGCCGAGTGGGGCCACCCCTCCGACAACCTCGGCGCCATCCTGGCGGTGGCCGACCACCTCTCCCAGCGCCGCGTGGCCCAGGGCGAAGCGCCCCTGACCATGCGCCAGGTGCTGGAGGCCATGGTCATGGCCCACGAGATCCAGGGGGTGTTCGCCCTGGAGAACTCCTTCAACCGCGTCGGCCTGGACCATGTCTTCCTGGTCAAGCTGGCCTCAACCGCGGTCAGCGCCAAGCTGATGGGTGCCAATCGCGAACAGCTGCTGGCGGCCCTGTCCCATGCCTTCGTTGACGGCCAGGCGCTGCGCACCTATCGCCATGCGCCCAATGCCGGCAGCCGCAAGTCCTGGGCCGCAGGTGACGCCTCCAGCCGCGGCGTGCGCCTGGCCGACATCGCCCTGCGTGGCGAGATGGGCATCCCCGGCGTGCTCAGCGCGCCCCAGTGGGGCTTCTATGACGTGCTGTTCAGCCACACCAACAAGGACCTGGCCACCAAGCCAGCCGACCAGCGCCAGTTCCGCTTCCCCCAGGGCTTCGGCAGCTACGTGATGGAAAACGTGCTGTTCAAGATCAGCTTCCCCGCGGAATTCCATGCCCAGACCGCCGCCGAGGCCGCGGTGCTCCTGCATCCCCAGGTGCGCGACCGGGTGGATGAGATCGAGAAGATCGTGGTGACCACCCACGAATCGGCCATCCGCATCATCTCCAAGCAGGGCCCCATGGCCAATGCCGCCGACCGCGACCACTGCCTGCAATACATGATCGCCGTGCCGCTGCTGTTCGGTGACCTGGTCGCCGAGCACTACGAGGACGCCTTCCACCAGGCGCATCCGCGTATCGATCAGCTGCGCGAGAAGATGGAGATCGTCGAGGACGAGCGCTACAGCCGCGAGTACCTGGAAGCCGACAAGAGATCCATCGCCAACGCCCTGCAGGTGTTCTTCACCGACGGCAGCAGTACCGAGAAGATCGCCGTGGAATATCCCATCGGCCATCGCCGGCGTCGCGAAGAGGGCATTCCGCTCTTGGAGCGCAAGTTCCAGAACAACCTGGCCACGCGCTTCCCAGCCGGTCGCTGCGCCCAGATCTTCGACCTGTGCAAGGACCAGGCAGACCTGGAAGCCACCCCGGTGCATCGCTTCGTGGATCTGTTCGTGTTGTAAATAGAAGAGGCGACTCGCTCGATCCCGCAGGGCCATGCAGGATCAGGCGAGTCGCCTCAGAGGTGGGGCAGGGCGTAGCGGGTGTTCAACTACCCGCCGCGCCCTTTTTCATTTCAGTAGTAGCGATCCACATAGGCCGGCTGCTGCTGCCGTCCGGCCAGGCGCCAGTGTTCCTGCAGGGCGGCGTGGACGCTTCGGATGAAGTGTTCATCCGCCGCCGCCGACTTGCCAACGTAGCCGCCGCCCTTGTTGTAGGTCTTGAAGCGGATGCGCAGGCTGGGATGACGCTGTTCGAACTGTTCGGGCGTCTCGCCGCCGGGCAGGCGGTCGACGTGCACCGCGCCGCTCTCGCAGACCCAGAGGATGTGGTTGTGGTTCTTGTCCTTGAGCCGGGCGAACAGTTGCTTGAGGTCGTCCAGGCTGGGGTTGTCGTTCAGGTTCATGAGCGTGTCCTCCACAGTGGCCGTGATCAATGGAACTGGTTCATGGTGTTGTCCTTGCCCGCCGCCTTGAGCGCGGCTTCCCCGGCAAAGTATTCCTTGTGGTCGTCGCCCATGTCCGAGCCGGCCATGTTCTGGTGCTTGACGCAGGCGATGCCCTGGCGGATCTCCTGGCGCTGCACGCCCTTGACGTAGGCCAGCATGCCTTCCTCGGCGAAGTAGCCCTTGGCCAGGTTGTCGGTGGACAGGGCCGCGGTGTGGTAGGTGGGCAGGGTGATCAGGTGATGGAAGATCCCTGCCTCCCGCGCCGCGTCACGCTGGAAGCTCTGGATGCGGGCATCAGCCAGGCGACCCAGTTCGGTGTCGTCGTAGTCCACGCTCATCAGCTTGGCGCGGTCATAGGCGGAGACGTCCTTGCCCTCGGCCTGCAGGGCGTCGAACACCTGCTGGCGGAAGCTCAGCGTCCAGTTGAACGACGGGCTGTTGTTGTAGACCAGCTTGGCGTTGGGCACGACCTCGCGGATGCGGTCGACCATGGCCTTGATCTGGCCGACGTGGGGCTTCTCGGTCTCAATCCACAGCAGGTCGGCGCCGTTCTGCAGCGAGGTGATGCAGTCCAGCACCACGCGATCCACGCCGCTGCCGGCACGGAACTGGAACAGGCCGCTGGCCAGGCGCTTGGGCCGGAGCAGCTTGCCGCCGCGGCTGATCAAGACGTCGCCGTTGCCCAGCTGGCTGGCGTCCACCTCGTCGCAGTCGAGGAAGCTGTTGTACTGGTCGCCCAGGTCGCCCGGCTGCTTGCTCACGGCGATCTGCTTGGTCAGGCCGGCGCCCAGGGAGTCGGTGCGGGCGACGATGACGCCCTCGTCCACGCCCAGTTCGAGGAAGGCGTAGCGCACGGCGTTGATCTTGGCCAGGAAGTCCTCGTGGGGCACCGTGACCTTGCCGTCCTGGTGGCCGCACTGCTTCTCGTCGGAGACCTGATTTTCCAGCTGGATGCAGCAGGCCCCGGCCTCGATCATCTTCTTGGCCAAGAGGTAGGTGGCCTCGGCGTTGCCGAACCCGGCGTCGATGTCGGCGATGATCGGCACCACATGGGTTTCATGGTTGTCGATCTTGGCCTGGATAGCGGCGGCCTTGGCGTTCTCGTCGGCGGCGCGGGCGGCGTCCAGCTCGCGGAACAGCATGCCCAGCTCGCGGGCGTCGGCCTGGCGCAGGAAGGTGTAGAGCTCTTCGATCAGTGCCGGCACGCTGGTCTTCTCGTGCATGGACTGATCCGGCAGCGGGCCGAATTCCGAGCGCAGCGCGGCGATCATCCAGCCGGACAGATAGAGGTAGCGGCCTTTCGTGCTGCCCAGGTGCTTCTTGATGGCGATCAGCTTCTGCTGCCCGATGAAGCCGTGCCAGCAGCCCAGCGACTGGGTGTAGGCGCTGCTGTCGGCGTCGTAGGCGGCCATGTCCCGGCGCATGATGGCCGCGCAATGGCGGGCGATGTCGAGACCGGTCTTGAAGCGATTCTGCAAGCGCATCCGTGCGGCGTATTCCGGATTGATGGCGCTCCAGTGGTTGCCGGCGGTGGTCTTGAGGGCGGCGATGGCCTGAACGTCGTTCTCGTAAGCGGACATGAGTCGATCCTTCCTGATTAGGGTTGCTTGGGTACCAGTCTTTTCCCAACGTCCGGCAGCGGGATGGCGGTTGCCACCCGGATACCGGTCGCGAAGGCGAAAGGTCAGCCCAGCTGTCGAGTCATGTCGCCGTACGTACCTGCATGGATCCGGACGTTACCTCTGGCGACGCTGCCTCGAGCAGCGTGGCGTTCCAGTCGTCTTCTCTTGTAGTGCCTCTTGAGCATCACTACGCAAGACGGCCCGAGGGTCACCCGGAGCCCAGGCGCGACCCGCTTGGATAAGGGTTCGCGTCCGGTGCAACTAGAGATTTGCAGGAGATCGAGGCGTAGTCAATCGTGTTTTGTAGTGCTTTTGTATAGTCACTACAAAAGTCGTAGAGCAGCTGTGGAGTGGGTTTCAGGCGTCTATCGGTGACCAACGGGTCGCGGCTCGTGGCAAAACAGGGCCGCAAGCCAAGGCCTAGGCCGTGACCCTGCGGTCAGAGCAGAGGTGGTTGAGCGGGCTTTGGTCTTGGGACTTGGCCACTGCCCAAGGGAGGGAGCGGAGGGAATACTCGCCGGTCAGTACCGACGAGCGGTAGCGACACCCCCGGCTGGGTAGCCACTCATGCGGCGTGATCCGTCCGTTACGGCGAGCGAGGGCGCAGGAGCGTGGCGCTAGGTCGGGTCGGACGGATCCTGTTCGGCGAACAGCTGCGCGCCGGTCAACTGGCGGGTCTGGTTGCTGAAGCAGTACCAGGCGGGTTTCGCGTCGGTGAAGACTTCGCTGGTCAGGGTCCAATCCGGGCCGTCGCCGAGCAGACCGACGGGGATGGCGTAGTAAGGTTTGGTCTTGAGTCGGTAGAACAGATGGGTGCCGCAGTGGCGGCAGAAGCCGCGCTCCGCCCAGTCGGACGAGGCGTGGATGGCCAGGGCGTCACCGCCGCCGATGATGGGGGGCAGCGCGCATTCCGCGACCAGCAGCGGGCCTCCGCCCCAGCGGCGGCAGGTCTGGCAGTGGCAGGCCGATACCTCGGTGCTGTCGGGGCGGCAATCGAGCTGGACGGCGCCGCACAGGCACTGGCCGTGGCAGGAGAGGGGAGTGGACAAGGCGCTATCCTCGCAAGGGGCAGGGGAATCTGGAGGATAGTCGGGAACGCGGAACAAGGACGGAACGACGCTCCCACACGGTGCGGGAGCGCCAGCGGGATCAATCCTCGCGGCTGGTGACTTCCACCAGGTGATAGCCGAACTGGGTCTTCACCGGACCCTGGACCTGGTGCAGCGGAGCGCTGAACACCACGGTGTCGAATTCCTTGACCATCTGGCCCGGGCGGAAGGTACCCAGGTCACCGCCCTGGCGGCTAGACGGGCAGCTGGAGTTGTCCTTGGCCACCTGGGCGAAGTCGGCGCCCCCTTCGATGGCGGCTTTGAGTTCGTTGCACTTGGCTTCGCTGGAAACCAGGATGTGGCGGGCAGAGGCTTTGGCCATGGGATGACTCCTGTTGAATTGACCGGCGAGCCTACCCCAATCGCCCTGGCAAGCAAACTGCCGTCCGTTCTTCGGCTGGCCACCCATCTGACTTGCACCCCGTGGCCAGGCCGGGTACATAGCGCTTCCCTGTTTCGGATCGGCTTGCATGTCTCGTTTCCTAGCTGTTTCTCTCCTGCTGACCGCTGGCCTGCTGAGCGACGTCGCCCTGGCGGCAACCCCTGCGGAAGCCCAGTTGCTCGGCCTGATCAACGCCTACCGCGCCGCCCCCCAGGGTTGTGCCGGTGCACGCGCTGCCGCGCCATTGGCTGCCGATAGCCGGCTGGCGGCCGTGCGCCTGACGGGTCGTGACCGATTGCAGAGTGACCTGCGCGCCGTGGGCTATCAGGCCGCGGCGGTGCAGGTGATCATGCTGGCCGGCGCGCCCACCGCCCAGGCGGCCATGGCCGGCTTGCGCCAGCAGTATTGTCGCCCGCTGGCCAGCGCCGACTACGCCCAGATCGGCGTGAGCCAGCAGGGGCCGCGCTGGCAGCTGGTGCTGGCGCGCCCGGTGGTGAGCGCCGGCCTGGGCAATTGGCAGACCGCCGGCCAGGCGGTCCTGGCCGAGGTCAATCGTGCCCGCGCCCAGGGTCGTACCTGCGGCACCCGCCGCTTCGCCGCGACTGCGCCGCTGCGCTGGAATCCGGCCCTGGCCAACGCCGCCCTGGCGCACAGCCAGGACATGGCCGGGCGTGACTACTTCTCCCACACGGCGCCAGGTGGCGGCACCGTAGCCGAGCGGGTGGCCAAGCAGGGCTATGGGTGGACCCGCATCGGCGAGAACATTGCCGCGGGCGCCGGCTCGGTGGCCCAGGCCATGCAAGGCTGGCTGGCCAGTCCGGGGCACTGCGCCAATTTGATGAATCCGGAATTCACCGAGATGGGCGCGGCCTATGCCTTGAATCCGCGCAGCACCCATAGTCTCTACTGGACGCAGGTGTTCGGTCGGCCGCGCTAGGCCTGGTATTCGGCGATCTCGATCAGGTTGAGATCCGGATCGCGCACATAGACCGAACGGATCGGCCCCCTGGCACCGGTTCGGTCCACCGGGCCTTCCACGATCGGCCAGCGTTCGCGCTGCAGATGGGCGATGACTGCCGCGAGCGGCTGGCCGGCGATGAAGCAGAGATCGAGCGCGCCCGGCACGGGCAGGTGGGCCTTGGGTTCGAATTCCCGGCCGCGCTCGTGCAGGTTGATCTTCTGGTTGCCGTATCTCAGCGCCTTGCGTCCCGCGCCGAACACCTCCAGGCGCATGCCCAGCACCCGGGTGTAGAAGTCTTCGCAGGCGGCGAGGTCCACGGTGGTCAGGACCAGGTGATCCAGGTGATCGATCAGCATGGTGGTCTCCGCGATGGGACTGGTTTTCCACTGTGCCAGTCCCGTGCCTGCACGGCCATCATTTGCCGTGGGCCTCGATCCTGTTTGTTCCTGGCTCACCTGGTCGAGCAGCATGGATAACCTTGAGCGTGCAACGAACGAGCTTCGACGAGCCTGCGATTGGTCTCGGATTTCGACGATGTCAGGCCAAGGCATAGCCGAATCGGCCAACCGGCATAACGCGCAGCGCGCCTCGGTAGCCTGGAGCTAGTGTGGTGTTTCAGAAGTTCGCGCAAGAATTGGCGAGTGATTTTTTGACCTGGGCTAGGCGCCGCGACGAGTCATAGCAGGGCTATGGCGAGGAATGGCAACAACGCCAAGGCCGAAAAAGCGCCGCCAAAATTGTGCAGGTAATTTCTGAAACACCACACTAGCTTGGCTGTTCGTCCTGACCCGACTGAGCTTCTTTGCAGTGCCCTAGCGTCTCGTACTGGTCAGTTGCGGGGTCAGGAAGGACTGGCGGAAATATTCGCGGAAGGCCTGCATCGCGGGCGTCAGCTCACGCTCTCGGTGCCAGGCCAAGCCCACGCTCATCGGGGGAACCGGGTCAAGCAGGCTCAGCGTCTCGATGCGTTTACCTTCCAGCGACCAGGGACGGTAGACCAGGTCGGATAGGATGGCGACGCCGGAGCCATTGGCGACCATGCTACGAACGGCTTCCACTGAACTGGTGCGCAAGATCACCCGCGGCTCTTGCCCACTGGCGCGCCAGTAACGCATGGAGGACTCACCGGCTTCGTCGACCGTGAGCATGATGTACGGCTGAGCGGCGACATCGGCCAGGTTTACCGCAGGTTGCTCGACCAGAGGATGGCGCGCTGGCAGCCAGAGCCGGCGCGTCGAGCTGAAAAGGGTTTCCGCGGCGATCTGCGGCTCGGTCAGGTTGCCGGTAAGCACGACGGCCATGTCGTAGCGGCCGTCGAGCAGCCCCTGCTCGATATCCACCCGTTCCCGTTCGTGTAGATGCATGTGCAGGTCCGGATACCACTGCGCCAGGCGTTGCAGGTGGTGCGGCAGGAAATAGCCCATCACGGTGTAACTGGCGGCCACGTTCAAGCTGCCGTTGAACTGGGTGTCCGGCAATGGGCTGTTCAGCGCGTCATCGACGCTACGCAGGATCGAATAGGCGTGGTTGAGGAAGTGCCGACCGTTATCGGTCAGCGTCATGCCCTGGGCCGTGCGCGTGAACAAGGCGGCGCCGAGCAGATGCTCCAGTTCCTGGATCGCGCTGGTGATCGCTGATTGCGAGATGTGCAGGTTCGCCGCCGCTTGGGAAATCTGTCCGATCTCGGCGGTGGCGACGAAGTAACGCACCTGACGCAGGGTGAAGGCCATAGGACTGCTCGGCTAGGTATCGATTTTTCCGAAACTACTCTATCGGATAATAAATCTACCCAATACCACCCCTGCGACTTAACGTCACTGCACTGACCTTGCACCTTCGAAGACAGAGGCCACGCGGTGATGAAAACAGTCGATCTCAATTCCGACATGGGTGAAGGTTTCGGCCCCTGGACCATCGGCGATGGCGTGGATGAGGCGATCATGCCGCTGATCAGCAGTGCCAACATCGCCACCGGTTTCCACGCCGGTGATCCGAACATCATGCGCCGTACCGTCGAGCGGGCCCTCGAACTTGGCGTCGGTATCGGTGCCCACCCCGGCTTCCGTGACCTGGTCGGCTTCGGCCGTCGGTACCTCGACGCGCCCGTCACCGAGCTGATCAACGACATGCTCTACCAGCTCGGCGCCCTGCGTGAGTTCGCGCGCCTGCATGGCGCGGAGCTGCAGCACATCAAGCCGCATGGCGCCTTGTACATGCACCTGGCGCGAGACGAGCGGGCCGCCCGCGAATTCGTCGAGACGCTGCAGCGTGTCGATCCGCAGCTCCTGTTGTTCTGCATGCCCGGTTCGGCCACCTGGCGCGTCGCCCAGGCGTTGGGCCAGCCGACGGTACGCGAGTTCTACGCTGATCGCGATTACGACAACAGCGGCTCCATCGTCTTCATCCGCCGAGTCAAGGCGCTCGACCCTTGGGAGGTTGCCGCCAAGGTGCTGCGGGCTTGCCAGAAAGGAGTCGTGCGGACGGTCGAGGGTGACGACATCGAAATCGCCTTCGATTCGATCTGTATCCACAGTGACACCCCCGGCGCACTGGCGCTGGTCCAGGCGATCCGAGCGGCCTTGCAGGACGCTGGCATCACCATCAAGGCGCCGCACTGAGCGCCCCCGCACGACGGGATCCCCCTTGTTGAATCTGCCATCCGCACATTGGAGCAATGAGGAACAGTCATGACTGAACATAACGTGCAGTCGCCCTTGCCGGGCACCTTCTACCGCAAGTCTGCGCCGGACGCCCCGGTCTATGTCGAGGTGGGTCATTGGGTCGAACCCGGCAGTGTGATCGGACTGATCGAGGTGATGAAACAGTTCTCCGAAGTGCTCGCTGAGCGTGCCGGTACCCTGCAGGCCTTCTTGGTGGAAGACGGCGATCCGGTCGAGCCGGGGCAGGCACTCGCGACCATCAGCGTCGACGCGTGAGGGCCTGAACATGCTGAAGAAACTGCTGATCGCCAATCGTGGCGAGATCGCCGTACGCATCATCCGCGCGGCGCGAGCCTTGGGGATTCCCACCGTTGCGGCATGCAGCGAAGCGGATGCCGATTCACTGGCGGCGCGCCAGGCCGACGAAGTACGGATCATCGGTCCGGCCCGTGCCGACCGCAGCTACCTCAATGCCGAGGTCTTGCTGCAGGCGGCGCGGGATAGCGGTGCGGACTCGATCCACCCCGGCTATGGCTTCCTCTCCGAGAGTGCCGCCTTCGCTCAGACGGTGGTCGATGCCGGACTGATCTTCGTCGGTCCGGATGCGCAGACCATCCGCCGCATGGGCGACAAGGCCGAGGCGCGGCGTACTGCGATGGAGGCCGGTGTGCCGGTGGTGCCGGGCTCGCCGGGTGAGCTGGAGGACCTCGAGTCGGCATTGCGCTGTGCGCAGGAGGTCGGCTATCCGTTGTTGATCAAGGCTTCCGCCGGTGGTGGCGGGCGTGGCATCCGCATCGCCCAGGATGCCGATGACCTGCGCCGCGAGTTCCCGATTGCTCAGCGCGAGGCGCAGGCGGCGTTCGGCTCCGGTGCGGTGTATCTGGAGCGCTTCATCCACCGGGCGCGACACATCGAAGTGCAGGTCCTTGGTGACGGTGAGCGTGTCGTGCACCTGTTCGAGCGCGAGTGTTCGCTGCAGCGTCGCCGGCAGAAGGTCTTCGAGGAAGCGCCCTCGGCTGCGCTGAATGAGGGCCAGCGCGAAGCCCTCTGTGCGAGTGCGGTACGCCTGGCGCAGCGCCTGGGGTATCGCGGTGCCGGCACCCTGGAATACCTGTTCGATGAGCATAGCGGCGAGTTCTTCTTCATCGAGATGAACACCCGCATCCAGGTCGAGCATCCTGTCAGCGAGATGGTCACCGGTATCGATTTGGTGCAGGCCATGCTGCGCATCGCGGGTGGCGAGCCCCTGACGCTGCGCCAGGACGCCATCCGTTTACAGGGCGCGGCATTGGAGATGCGCATCAATGCCGAGGATCCGGCGCGCAACTTCTTTCCCTGTCCGGGAGTTGTGGAAAGTCTGGGTTGGCCGCAGGGCGAGGGCGTGCGGGTGGACAGCCACCTGTATCCCGGCTATCGCGTGCCGCCGTACTACGACTCGCTGTTGGCGAAGATCATCGTCCATGGCCGGGATCGCGCGGAAGCGTTCGCCCGAGCCCGGCAAGCGTTGGAGAACACCGAGCTGACCGGCATGGCGACCACCCTGTCGCTGCACCGCTGGCTGCTGGCCGATGCGCGCGTTCAGGCGGCGCGGTTCGATACCGGTACCTTGGAAACCTGGCTGGCCGAGCGTTCGGCCACCGCGGAGGTGTGAGATGCATGAGCAGATCCGTTACAGCTTCGGCGGCGACGAGCACCTGTTCGCCGAGGTCGCCGAGTCCATGTCGCTGGCGGCGTTCTTTCGTGGCATGGCCGTTACCCGCGCTATCGAGCAGCAGCGGATTCCCGGTGTGCTGGACGTCTGCCTGGCCAACGCCTCGTTCCAGGTACGTTTCAATCCCGACTTGATCGCTCCGCAGGCGCTGCTCGACCAGGTGCGCGAACTGGAAGCGCTGGCCACTACCGAGCGGCGCATCCAGACGCGGATCATCGAGATCCCGGTGCTGTACAACGACCCCTGGACCCACGAGACGCTGATGCGCTTCCGTGACCGTCATCAGGACCCGGACTCCACCGACTTGGAATACGCGACGCGGA
This sequence comes from Pseudomonas oryzihabitans, assembly GCF_006384975.1. NCBI lineage: Bacteria > Pseudomonadati > Pseudomonadota > Gammaproteobacteria > Pseudomonadales > Pseudomonadaceae > Pseudomonas > Pseudomonas oryzihabitans. Next base: position 1,949,214 of record NZ_CP021645.1, on the reverse strand, counting down.
TCAACGGCTACCGAGACACTCGGGCATTCATCGAGGCGCACAGCGGCACGCCGTGGTTCGTCTCCATGGTCGGCTTCGTTGCCGGCCTGCCGTTCATGTACCAGATGGTCGAGCGCGAGCGGCAGTTGCAGGTGCCCAAGTACCTGCGGCCGCGCACCGACACGCCGAAACTGACCCTCGGTCACGGCGGCTGCTTCGGTTGTATCTACTCGGTACGAGGCGCCGGCGGCTACCAGATGTTCGGCGTCACCCCGGCGCCGATCTACGACCCGCGGCAGAGCCTGGGCTACCTGAAGGATTCCATGGTGTTCTTCCGGGCTGGCGACATCGTCCAGTTCAAGCCGATTGATCGTGCCGAGTATGACCAGGCGATCGCCGCCGTGGAGGCGGGTAGTTTCGATCTGCGTATTCGTCCGGTCGAGTTCGACCTCGACGCTTTCCTCAACGATCCCCAGGGCTGCAAGCAGCGCCTGCAGGAGGTGCTTCATGTCGCTTAAGGTACTCAAGCCCGGACTTGCGACCTCGGTGCAGGATGGCGGCCGCGAGGGTTACTACCACCTGGGCATCCCGCCGTCCGGGGCGCTCGACCAGTATGCGTTGCGCGCAGCCAACCTGCTGGTGGGGAATCCGGCCACGGCGGCGGTGCTCGAATGCACGCTGCTCGGCCCGCAGTTCGAAGTCCAGCGCGACGCCTTGGTAGCCATCTGCGGCGCGGCCATGACCCCACGCCTGGATGGCGCCGAGATGCCGCTGGACACCGCCTTCCGGGTGCGTGCCGGGCAGGTGCTGGGCTTCGACTTCATCAAGGCGGGCGCCCGCGGCTATATCGCCATCGATGGCGGCATTGCCGTGCCGCCAGTGCTGGACAGCCGCTCGACCTATGGCCTGGGCGCCATCGGCGGGTTCAACGGTCGGCGCCTCCAGGCCGGCGACGAGTTGCCGCTGGGCGAACCGAGCGGACGCGGGCGCGAAGGCCTGGGGCTGCCGCGTTCGCTGCAGATCGACGTCGGCGGTGAGGTCAGTCTACGAGTGCTGCCTGGCCTTTATCACCACCGCCTGACGGCGCAGGCCGCTGAGCGCTTCTTCGCCGACACCTGGACCGTCGGTTCCGAGGCGGATCGCACCGGATACCGTTTCAAAGGCGGCACACCAATGGTGTTCGAGCCGCGCGAGCAGCCGTTCGGCGCCGGCTCCGATCCGTCGAACATCGTCGACGCCTGTTACCCGATCGGCTCGATCCAAGTACCTGGCGGACTGGAGCCGATCATCCTGCACCGCGATGCGGTGTCCGGCGGCGGCTACGCCACCATCGGCACGGTGATCAGTCCGGATCTCAATCTCATGGCCCAGATGCAACCCAACCAGAAGGCCCACTTCGTCGCCATCACCCTGGAGGAGGCCCTGGCGGCGCGCCGTCGATACAACCAACAACTCGAAAAACTCCATCGCTTCTTTCTTGCCTAGCCAATAAAACGCCGCGGCGGTACGACACCGGGTGGTTCCCCTGAGGGCGCCGCCATGGCGTCCTGCTGCCGCTCGCCACCCTAATCTTGCGGAGCAACCAAGATGGCAAGTCTGTCGCAGCATCCCGAGGTCGACTCTTCCGTTCCCCATCTTCCCAGCCATGCCCGGATGGGCCGGCTTTCCCTGAGCATGGCCTGGTGGGCCGTGTGCAGCGCCATGTTCTACATCGTCGTTGGCGCCTCGCTGGCGCTGGCCTACGGTGCCCGCAACGCCATCTTCGGCATGGTGCTGTCGGTGCTCTGCTACGGGCTGATCAACGCGGTGATCAGCCGCTATGCCATGCGTACCGGGCTCTCCGTGGCCTTGTTCTCGCGGGTGCTGTTCGGTTCGCTGGGCGCCTCGCTGGCAACCTTGATCTTCTTCTCCACGGCCATCTACTACGCCGTATTCGAAGGCTCGGTGATCGCGGTGGCGCTCAATCACCTGTATCCCGGGGTTTCCTACTCGCTGGCAGCGCTGCTGGTAGTGGTGTACAGCGTCCCGCTGATCTTCGGCGGCGTACAGCATTGGCTGGATCGCTTCAACGGCGTGCTGCTGCCGTTCTACCTGTTCGGCCTGCTGGCAGCGGTGGCCTTGTCCATCGGCGAGTATGGTTACCAGCCCCAGTGGCTGGACTTCGGCCCGGCGCAGCCGCCGGCAGGAGGCTGGTGGAACTGCTTCAGTGCCTACATGGGCGTCTGGGTATTGATGATGTTCACCTTCGATTACGCCCGCTTCGGCAGGCCGGAAGACGCTGCCTGGCACGGGCGCTGGAACTTCGGCATGCCGTTCTACCTGGTGACCTTTCTTCTCAACGGGATGGCCGGCATCTACCTGGCCAGCAGCATTCCGCGGGATGGCGCGCTCAGTGAGGTCACCGTGTTGCTGGCGATCCTCAAATTGATGGGCCTCTGGGGATTGCTGTTCGTCTGGGTGACACAGACGCGGATCAACACCGCCAACTACTACCTGGCGACGGTGAACATGCAGGCGTTCTTCGGCGAGGTGTTCCATTTGCGCGCGTCCAGACTGGTCTGGGCCCTGGTTGTCGGGGCGGTGGTCTATGCCCTGATGCTGGCCGATGTCTTCGCCTGGCTGCTCAAGGCCTTGGCCTGGCAGGGCGTATTCGTGGTGGCCTGGGTCGGCGTTGCCCTGGCGCACATACTGGGAAAGGTGCCGTCATCGTCAGATGAGCCGGCCCGACTGAATGGCGTCGGCCTTGCCGCTTGGTTCTGCGGTGCGCTGCTGGGTTTCGCGCTGATGGAAGGGGGCCAAAGTCTGCAACCGTTTTCCGCGCCTTTGACGTTCTTGCTGTCGGCGGGAATGTACGCCCTGTTGCGCCGGAGACGCGTGGCGTTGCCTGCCACTACGTCGGGCTCATGAAAACCCAGCTTGATTGATGGTTTCGACCAAGAAGTGGCGGCGTCATAGCTCTATGTTCGCCGCCTCAGCCATCACGCTTCATAGCGAAGCTATGGCGAGGAGTGGTGACTCCGCCTGCGCTGAAAAGCGCCAGCAAGAGATTGTCCAGTCAACGTTGAACTACCTCCCCAGCACCCGGGTGTAGAAATCCTCGCAGGCGGCGAGATCCACGGTGGTCAGGACTAGGTGATCCAGGTGATCGATCAGCATGGTGGTCTCCGCGATGGGACTGGTTTTCCACTGTGCCAGTCCCGTGCCTGCACGGCCATCATTTGCCGTGGGCCTCGATCCAGCGTTTGAGCTGATCGATCTCCTTTTGTTGGGCCTGGATGATGTCCTCGGCCAGCTTGCGCATTTCCGGGTCCTTGCCATGCTGGAGTTCATAGCGGGCCATGTCGAGGGCGCCCTCATGGTGGGCCAGCATGCCCTTGGCGAAACCCAGGTCCGGGTCCTTGGCCTTGAGGCCTTCTTCCATGCCCTGATGCATGGCGTCCATGCTTTTCTGCATGTCCTGATGGGCCTGGTGAGTGTCTTCGGCGGCGCTGGCGGTACCGCTCGCCAGCAGGGTGAGGGCGAGCAGGGCGGTGGGGATGGTGATACGCATGGGGGAGGCTCCTGAGAAACTGACGAGATCGAGGCTAGAGCTTGCCTCTGGGGCAAGGTCAACCGCTGCGCTGTTTCTGTCCGAGCCTGGGACGACTAAAAGGTTTCGCGATGTTTTGTCGCAGTTCCGGGATTTTGGTCCAGGCTTGGATCGATCCAAAAAGCGCCACCCATCAGCAGCTTGGGTGCCGGGCTCGGAATCCTGGCCCATAGCGGGGCACCCCTGGGCGGTTGTGGTGGTCCGAATCGGCAGCGTAGAATTTTTACTACATCCACTATCAATCCTGACCTACGGCAATCTTCTCGCTCGCGGCGTTCTCCTCCGCAGGCGGGCCAAGCTTTTGCTCGTGGGTTTTCGTCGTCGATTCCGCGCCGCGGAGTCGCTCACCCCTCCCGCTCTGGAGTAGAAGATCTCCCATGGATGCTACCGCCGAAGCCCGGAAACCCAGTTGGTCCGGCGTGATCGCCCTGGCCCTGGCCGCCTTCATCTTCAACACCACGGAATTCGTCCCGGTGGCGCTGCTCAGCGACATCGGTCGCAGCTTCGACCTGCGTCCGTCGCAGGTCGGGCTGATGCTGACCATCTATGCCTGGGTGGTCGCCCTGATGTCCCTGCCGATGATGCTCGCCACCCGTTCCATCGAGCGGCGGCGCCTGCTGGTGTTCGTCTTCGTCGTCTTCATCGCCTGCCACGCGCTGTCGGGGGTGGCCTGGAGCTTCGAGGTGCTGGTGGCCAGCCGGATCGGCATCGCCTTCGCCCATGCGGTGTTCTGGTCGATCACCGCCTCGCTGGCCGTACGCATCGCGCCGGCCGGCAAGCAGACCCAGGCGCTCGGCCTGTTGGCCACGGGCACCTGCCTGGCCATGGTGCTGGGCATCCCGCTGGGCCGGGTGCTCGGTGAATTGCTCGGCTGGCGCTACACCTTCCTCGCCATCGCTGCCCTAGCCGTGGGTACGGTGATCTGGCTGGCGCGCAACCTGCCGCTGTTGCCCAGCGAGAATTCCGGCTCCCTGGCCAGCCTGCCGGTGCTGTTTAAGCGCCCGGCATTGTTGTGCATCTACCTGCTCACGGTGCTGGTGGTGACGGCTCACTTCACCGGCTACAGCTACATCGAGCCCTTCGCCGTGGAAGTGGCGGGCATGGGCGGTATGCAGATCACCGCCTTGCTGCTGCTGTTCGGTGGTTCCGGGGTGATCGGCTCGCTGTTGTTCAGCCGCTACAGCCTGAGATTCCCCAATGGCTTCCTCATCACCGCCATTGGCGGCATCGCCTTGTCGCTGCTGTTGCTGCTGCCGTTCGCCTGGAAGGGCTTCCTGCTCGAAGGGCTGAGCGTGGTCTGGGGCATCGCCATCATGAGCTTTGGCCTGGCGCTGCAATCCAAGGTGCTGGCCCTGGCCAAGGACGCCACCGACGTGGCCATGGCGCTGTTCTCGGGTATCTACAACGTCGGCATCGGCGGTGGCGCCCTGCTGGGCAGCGTGGTGGGCACCCATGTCGGCATGCCCTACATCGGCCTGGTGGGGGGCGGCCTGGCGGTCGGCGGCCTGCTGTTCGCGGTGTTCATGACCCGGCGCTACGCCGAGCAGCTCAACGCCAATCCGCTGTGATCCCTGGGGGGCGTCTCGCGTTGTCGAGGCGCCCCAGGCAGCGCGACTCGAGGGTCGCGAACTGTCTGCTCGGCCGCTCCCCGCAGCCATGGAGCGGCCCGGGACGACGCGCTAAGCTGCGGGTCACCTGGCGCTTTGGCCAGGCTGCCGGATGCGCCCGTCATGAATCGACTGCTGTTCAATCTCTTCGTCTGGGCCAAGGTGCCCATCGCCAAGATCGCCGGCCTAAGGCTGCGGCAGCTCGATGCCGCCGGCTGCCAGATCCAGGTGACACTTGGCTGGCTGAACCAGAATCCCTTCAAGAGCATGTTCTGGGCGGTGGAGGGCATGGCGGCGGAATTTTCCACCGGCATGCTCGCCGACCTGCACATCCGCCGCTCCGGCAGTCGCTTCGCCATGCTGGTGGTGGCCCTCAACGCGACCTTCACCAAGAAGGCGGTGGGCACCATCGTCTTTCGCTGCGACCAGGGCGAGGCCATCGCCGCCGCCCTGCGCGTGGCCCGGGAGACGGGTGATCCGCAGGTGGTGCAACTGCGCAGCGTCGGCATCGATGAAAGCGGCGATCAGGTCGCCGAATTCTGCTTTACCTGGAGTTTCAAGGCGCGGTCGCCGCTAGGGATGTCCCAGTAGGAGCGGCCGCATCAGCAGACCGCCATGGTCGCGATAGGTTGGGTGAAAATACGTGCGGCGTGGTCCATGGGCAGGGCGCTGCGAAGGGTGGATAAGGCTTGGCCGTTATCCACGCTACGCGGCTGATCGCGGCCATGGGCCGCTCCTACGGTTACTGCGGTGCCTGTGGTGGACGAACCGCCATGGTCGCGATAGGTTGGGTGAAAACCGTGCTGCGTGGTCCATGGCCAGGGCGCTGCGAAGAGTGGATAAGGCTTCGCCGTTATCCACGCTACCTGGCTGCCGGCTTCAGTCGGCGAATCCCGCGTGGCCTAGCGCCCGAAGCGCCCACCCCGGCGCTCGCCACGCCCCTGGCGCCGTCCACCCTTGCCCTGACCCTTTTCCTGGCCACGCGGACGGCGGCGGCGCGACAGCTCGCGGGTGATGGCCTCGTTGAGCAGGTCGCGATGATCCTCGCCGCGTTCCAGGGCGGGAAACAGCTCCGGCAGGCTGCGCGCCAGGTGCAGATAGGTCTCCACCACGTGCAGGGCGCTTTCCAGGCCGGCGAGATCGCTGCCCAGGGGAACGCGCGGCAGGTCCACCGGCTCGCCGCGGGCGACGCTGCGCAGCCAGCGCTGGGCCTGACCGCTGGCCGGGCCCTCCAAGCCGCCGCGAATCGGGGTGCAGGCGAAGATCCAGCGCAGGTGGAAGTCGATGCCAGGCAGGTCGATCAGCTTGATCCACTCGGCCAGTTCGTCGGGCAGTACCGAGACGAAGGCGTCGCCGTAGTTGATGTTGCGGTTGAAGGTCAGCCAGGTGCGCAGCAGGCTGGGTTCTTCCATGAACTCCGACAGGGCGTGCAGGTGTTCCAGGCTGGGTCGTACCTGAAACTGATGCAGGTCTACCGGATCGTCCGGGCTGTGGAACAGCCGCTTGATATTGCGCAGCACATGGGGCGCCAGCGCGGTGATCTCGCCCTCGGCGTGATGACCGAAACGCCCGGCGCGACCGCCGATCTGCTTGACCTCCTGTACCCGCAGCGGGCGATTCTCCACCCCGTCGAATTTCTCATCGGTGTAGAAGCACAGGGTATGGGCGGGCAGGTTGAGGCCCATGCCCACCGCGTCGGTAGCGACCATGATTTCGGTCTCGCCTTCGCGGAAGCGTCGCGCCTGTTCCCGGCGCACCTCCGGCGAGAGGGCGCCGTACACCACCGAGACCCGGCGTCCGGCCATCTCCAGCATACCCTTGAGTTCCAGCACCACTCGGCGGCTGAAGGCCACCAGCAGCGAGCCCGGCTCCAGCCGTTCCAGGGTGGTGGCGTGGCGCGCCACCGTGACCGGCGACAGGCGCTTGGTGGGTTTGATCTCCAGGCGGTCCTCGCACAGCGTGCAGAGGGTCCGCAGCGAGGGTTCGATCAGCGCCGGACCGGTCATCAGCAGGCGCGGCGTCTGGGCGCTGACCAGAGCATCGACCCAGGCCCAGCCGCGTTGCGGATCGGCCAGCATCTGCACCTCGTCGACCACCACCACCTCCCATTGCTGGCGGCGGAAACGGGCGAATTCCTCCACGGTGCAGCAGAAGTGGGTGGCGCCCGGCCGGATGATCTCTTCCTCGCCGGTGACCAGCGAGCAGGGCACCCCGAGGGACTCCAGGCGCTCCTGGTTTTCCAACGCCATCAAGCGCAGCGGCGACAGGTAGATGGCATGGGTCACCGCCGCCATCGCCTCGATGGACCTGTGGGTCTTGCCGCTGTTGGTGGGGCCGAGCAGAGCGGTCCAGGTGCGGGTCAGGCGCCGGGCGGGATAGTTCTGGTGGTACTGGGCGAAGCGTGGATTGTTCTCCAGCAACACGGCGAAGGCCATCTTCTCGCGCTGCTGTTCCACCGCCTGGCGCAGGGCCAGGCGCAGCTTGCCCGTCTCCAGGCGCATCAACTCCTGCAGCCGTGGCGTGCCGAGCTGGTGCAGATCGAAATCCAGGGCATCGGCCTCGCCCACCAGCACGGCGAAGCGCTGGCGCAAGTCGCCTTCCGCCTCGGCCTTGAGCGCGACGACATCGGCGTCACTGAGCAGACGACCCTGGTTCGCTGCCAGGCGCCGGGGGATTTCCAGGCGGATGTCGTCGTGGCTGAGCACCACGTTGAATCTCAGCTCGTGGCGCGTTTCGTTGAGGACCTCCACCGCCCGCGACAGGAAGTCGTCCAGGCGGATCAGCGCCTGGGGCACCCGTTCCAGCACTCGCTGGCGATCTTCCGCCGCCATCTCCGCGAAGGGCCCGGCCAGTAGCGCAAGCCGCTCCCGTACCGCCGCGCCCAGGCGCTCGGCCACCGCCGCTTCGAAACCGGCCGCCGAATCGCTATCGGCGAGATTCAGCGCCCAATGGGCTTCGAGCAATTCGCTCGCCGCGCCGCCGGTAAAGAGTTTCTCGCTGCCGAAGACATCCACCGGGTAGCCGAAGGTCTTGCTGACGCTGAGCAAGGCCTGGCCCAGCAGGGTCTCCGGCTCGGGCGTAGTGCCGTTGGCCACCGCCGCGGACTCGTCGAGGCCCAGCCAGAAGGTCTTGGCGATCCGGCCGAGGTGCGGAAAGGGATAGCCCGCATAGGGCTTGAACCACTGTTCCTGATGCTGTTGCTTGGCGACGAAATCCGGATGGGTGCGGCTGGCCCAGTCGATGAAGCGCTGCAGGCGCTCGAGACGGCGTTGCTTGCGTAGGCGGTGATCGCTCATGCGAGAAGACGACTTCCTGTGGCGGGACTATAAGGGATGGGACCGCATTCCGGCCCCTGGGGTCACCGCGGGCCGCGCCATTGGGCAGTTGTGGGGCACCGGAGCGAGGTTTGCGCAGTCTCCATGAAGACGGTGGCCCTCGCCACCTCCTTCCGTTCCACCTGTTTTGGATCACGCTACCCACATGACTTTTCTCGTCTGGGTCGGGGTATTGGGATCGCTATTGATGATCCTTGCCCTGACCTCCGCCTATCTACGTTGGCTGCCGGTGACTACCTCGGCCGTCTGTCTGGTGTTCGGCATGCTCATCAGCCCCATCGGGCTGGGCCTGGCCGAGGTCGATTTCCAGCAATCGGCCACCTGGATCGGCCATCTCACCGAGGTGGCGGTGCTCTTTTCGCTGTTCGTCAGCGGCCTCAAGTTGCGGCTGTCCTTCCACCGCTCCGCCTGGCATGGCGCCTATCTGCTGGCCGGGCCGGTGATGATCCTCAGCATCGCCGGGGTCTGCCTGGCGGCCCACTACGTGCTCGGCCTGCCCTGGGGCGTGGCCCTGCTGATCGGCGCCATCCTCGCGCCCACCGACCCGGTGCTGGCCGGCCTGGTGCAGGTCAACCACGCCCAGGATTTCGACCGGGTGCGCTTCGGCCTCTCCGGTGAGGCGGGGCTCAACGATGGCACCGCCTTTCCCTTCGTGCTGCTGGGGCTGCTGCTCTTGCAGCACGGCGAACTGCAGTGGGGCTGGACCCTGGAGTGGTTCCTGAAAAGCGTGGTCTGGGGCGTACCGGCCGGGCTGTTGCTGGGCTACGCCATGGGCAAGGGGGTAGGGCACCTGATGATCTACCTGCGCATCCGCCACGGTGACAGCACGATTTCCCCCAACGACTTCCTCGCCCTGGCGCTGATCGCCCTGTCCTATGTACTGGCCGACGAGATCGGCGCCTTCGGCTTTCTCGCCGTGTTCGCCGCCGGGCTGGGCCTGCGCCAGGCCGAGGTCAAGTCCTCGGGGCATTCGGAAACCCCTTCCGAGCAGCTGGCGCAACCGGTGATTGGCCATCTCACTGGGGCCCCGGAACAGGCCACCGTGGCCCGTGCGGATGACATCGAGGAGCCCAAGATGGCCGCCGGGGTGATGATGGGCGACATGCTCGCCTTCGGCAGCCTGGTGGAGCGCTCCTTCGAGGTGCTGCTGGTGACGCTGCTGGGCGTGGTGCTCATCACCCACTGGGATAGCCGCGCGCTGCTGTTGGGCGCCTTGCTGTTCGTGGTGATCCGGCCCCTGAGCGTGGCGACCATGCTGCCCTTCACCCGTATCGACCGCCTGCAGGGCGGGCTGATCGGCTGGTTCGGCATCCGTGGGATTGGTAGCCTGTATTACCTGTGCTACGCGCTCACGCACCACGTCACGGCCGACTGGGCGGGTACCATCGTCGACCTGACTCTCTCGGTGGTGGCCCTGAGCATCGCGGTTCATGGCGTTTCCATCCAGCCGCTGCTCGACCGCTACGAGCGCCTGACTGCCCGTCGCGAGGGATCGGCGAGACCCTGAGCCGCCTTGCGACCCTGACCTGGAGGACGCATGTATTACGGCGAACGGCTCAATGCCTGGACCCATTTGATCGGAGCTCTACTGGCCCTGGCCGGTGCCATCGTGCTGGTGGTGCTGGCCAGCCTGCAGGGTGATCCCTGGCGGATCGTCAGTGTGGCCATCTACGGGGTGGCGCTGGTGATCCTGTACAGCGTGTCCACCCTCTATCACAGCGTGAAGGGGCGGGCGAAGCGCTACCTGCAGAAGCTCGATCACCTGTCTATCTACCTGCTCATCGCCGGCAGCTACACGCCGTTCTGCCTGGTGACCCTGCGCGGTCCCTGGGGCTGGACGCTGTTCGGCATCGTCTGGGGGCTGGCGTTGATCGGCATGCTGCAGGAGATCAAGCCGCGCTCCGAGGCGCGCGTCCTGTCGCTGGTGATCTACGCCACCATGGGCTGGATCGTGCTGGTGGCCGTGGGACCGCTGCTGGATCGCCTGGGCAGCGCCGGTTTCACCTGGCTGGCGGCCGGTGGGGTGCTCTATACCGTCGGCATCCTGTTCTTCGTCTTCGACGACCGCTTTCGCCATTGGCACGGCATCTGGCATGGCTTCGTCATGGCCGGCAGCGCGCTGCACTTCGTCGCCATCCTCAAGTACGTCTTGCCACCCCACTAGCCTGCGGGGCTCGTCACAGATAGGGCGGCCTATCGCCATCTGGCGAGAACCTCAGGGCTCGGGGTGGTTCAGAGCTAGCTGAATGACCCCTCGTGCAGCGCTTTCCACAGAACGAAAAAAACAGGAAGGTGAAACGTGTTCATCCGTCCCAGAGCTCTCGTCTTGCTGCTGGTGCTCGCCTGCACCGCCTGCCAGGATAAGGACGCCAAGATCGTCGCGGCGCCGGCCAAGAAGGAAGCCAGCTTCGAACAACGTGGCAAGGCCTCCTTCTATTCGCGCAAGTTTCATGGCAAGGAAACCGCCAGTGGCGAGACCTTCAACAACAACGAACTGGTCGCCGCCCACAAGACCCTGCCGCTCGGTACCCGGGTCAAGGTGACCAACCTGGAAAACGATCGCGCCGTCATCGTGCGCATCAACGACCGCGGCCCCTACATCCGCGGTCGCATCATCGACCTGTCTCGCGCCGCGGCCCGGCGGGTGGACATGGTCGACGATGGCACCACCGCGGTGAAGGTGGAAAAGCTGGAGTAGGGGCCTCACAGGGCCCAGATGACCCTGTCCTTGCCCTCGCGCTTGGCCAGATAGAGGGCTTCGTCCGCACGCCGCAACAGCTCGCCCAAGGAGTCCTTCACCTGTAGCTGTATCGCACCGGCGCTGAAGGTGATGGACTGCTGCTCGCGTTGCGCCAGCTTGGCTCGCAAGCGGTCCAGGATTTCGCTCAGCTGGGGGGCGCTCAGCCCTATCGCCAGGATGCCGAACTCCTCGCCGCCGAGCCGTCCAACAACGAGCGCCGGATCGAGATTGCTCATCTCGTCGGCCAGGGCGACCAGCACCTCGTCACCCCCTTGATGCCCATGGCGATCATTGATGCTCTTGAAGTCATCCACATCGAGCATGACGAAATGACAGGGTTGTTCGCCGCTGTTGCCGATAGCGGCTTCCAGTTGTTCCAACAGCTTGCGCCGGTTGGCGATCCCGGTGAGGGCATCGGTTTCCGCCAGAATGCGATAGCGCTCCTTCATGATGAAAGTACGCCGCATCCAGTTGCTGTTGACGTAGTTGTAGGCGATACCGATGGCCAGCGTCGTACCGATCAGCATCCACACCAACTGCCTGGGCATGGTGGCTGGAGCCAGGTAATCCTGACCGACGAAGAGAATGAACCAGGCCCCGGAGAGGGTGATGAGGTAGTCCTTGAGCCTGTAGGTCAGGCCACAGGTACCCAGGGTCGTCAGGATGGCGATTGGGAGATTCCAGTAGTGGCCCAGCGCCCCACCATCGTTGATCTCTATGCGAAAGGCGAAGGCGAGCGCCCAGATATTGCCGGTGAAGGCGATATTCATCATGCGCGCGCTGCGCGCCAGACAAAGCAGTGCCGTCACGGCCAGCAGCAGCACCATCACGGCGAAATAGCGGGGCTTGAAGGGACTGCCGATAAGCGGGTTACTCAGCAGGCTCAGGGGAAAGATCAGCAGAATCAGAGGCTGGAGTACAAGGAGGGGAATCCGGAATATCCGTCTGACATGCCGCTCGTAGCGAATTTCATCGTTCATCGTAATCTCTGAACTACTCGCGCGCTGTCGGCGAAAGGGCGGGGTAGGGAAGTTGAAGCAGCATATCGACTCTGGCTGGCAATACTTTAGTGGCTAGATGCCATTATTGTAAAACTAGAGCCCCAGGCTAGAGCGGTTGGCGGATGCGGCGTGGACTGTATGGCTGGCTGGCCTGGGTGCTGTATCTGGCCGGGTTTGACAACGGGTATGAGAATGGGGGAAACCTCCCAACCTCGAGCAGCGCCCCATGCACCTCGCCATTCTTACTTTCGACGGCTTCAACGAGCTGGATTCGCTGATCGCCCTGGGCATTCTCAACCGCATCAAGCGCCCGGACTGGCGGGTATCGCTGATGGCGCCCACGCCCTGGGTGACCTCCATGAACGGCGTGCGCCTGGAACGCCAGGCTGGCCTCGAGGACCTGGCAGAGTGCACCGCCGTGCTGGTGGGTAGTGGTCGCCGCACCCGCGAGATCGTCCAGGACGAGGCGCTGATGGCGCAACTCGCCGTGCTCGATCCCGCTCGCCAGCTGATCGGTGCCCAGTGTTCCGGCACCCTGCTGCTGGCCCGGCTCGGCCTGCTGGATGGTGTGCCCGGCTGCACCGACCTCACCACCAAGCCCTGGGTACAGGAGGCCGGCATCGAGGTGCTGGAGCAACCCTTCTTCGCCCGTGGCAATCTGGCCACGGCCGGCGGTTGCCTGGCCTCCAGCTATCTGGCGGCCTGGGCCATCGCCCGCTTGGTGGGACGCGACGCGGCAGTCGAGGCCCTGCATTATGTGGCGCCGGTGGGGGAAAAGTCAGACTATGTGGCTCGGGCACTCGGCAACATCGATCCCTATCTCAGCCACCAACCTCTGGAGGTCACTGCCCCATGCTGAAGATCCTCGGACGGATTTCGTCCATCAACGTGCGCAAGGTGCTCTGGTGCTGTGACGAACTCGGCCTCGCCTACGAGCGCGAGGACTGGGGCGCTGGTTTTCGCTCGGCGCAGTCGGCCGAATACCTGCAATGGAACCCCAACGGGCAGATCCCGGTGCTGCTGGATGGCGATTTCGTGCTCTGGGAGTCCAACAGCATCCTGCGCTACCTGGCCAATGCCCATGGCGGTGAGGCGCTGTATCCGCAGGAGGCCCAGGCCAGGGCGCGGGTCGATCAGTGGTTGGACTGGCAGGCCAGCGAACTCAACCCGGCCTGGAGCTACGCCTACCTGGCGTTGGTCAAGCAGCAGCCGCCAGAACCCGATCCGCAGCGGCTGGCGGAGGGCGTCACCGCCTGGAATGGCCGGGTCGCGGTGCTCGAAGCCCATCTGACGCAGCACGGTCCCTATGTGGCGGGCGCCACCTTCAGTCTGGCCGACATCGTCCTCGGCCTGTCGCTGCACCGCTGGCGCAGCACCCCGATGGAGCGCATCGCGGCGCCGGCCATCGAGGCCTATCTCGACCGCCTGGCCACGCACCCGGCCTGGGCCTGCTATGCGAGCGATGCCACGCCCTGAGCAGCCCGCTGGCGAGCACCAGCGAGCGCCGGCAGGCAGCGCTTTCAGATCAGGCGAAGACGAAGTACTTGCGCACCGTCTCGACCACTTCCCAGGTGCCCTTCATGCCGGGTTCGACGACGAAGATGTCGCCGGCCTTCAGGTGGATGGGCTCCTGGCCGTCCGGGGTGATGATGCAGTAGCCCTCCTGGAAGTGGCAGTACTCCCACTTGACGTACTCGACGCGCCACTTGCCGGGGGTGCAGATCCAGGTGCCCATGATCTTGCTGCCGTCGTCGGAGGTGTAGGCATTGAGGTTGACGGTATGGGGGTCACCTTCGATGCGCTCCCACTTGCAGGCATCGACCACGGGCATGGGTTGGGTATCGCGCAGAACGGTGATGGGCGGGTTGGCCATGGCGGCTCTCCTGATGATGGAAGCCGCCAAGGGTGAGGGCTCGCCCGGGAGTGAGGTTGTCCAGGGTCGACCTCTACCGGTGCATTTGCGCTATTCGACCGACTAACGCTCCACCTGCCGATTCCAGCGCGCATTCCACTGCGGCCGCACCTTGTTGACCTCGTCCCAGTCGATGGTCACGGCGGTCTTCAGGTAGTTCTGCATAGCGTCCACCTGGCCGCGGGTCTTGTCGGTGGTGGGGGTGTTGGGGTTGGACGGGATCTGGTCGCCGAGTTCCAGTGCCGGGGCCTGGGCCTCCGGGGTCAGCAGGTACTCCGCCAGTTGCTGGGCCAGCTCGGGTTGGTCGTTGTTGGCGGTCACGCATTCGGCGACGTTGAGGACCACGGCGCCTTCCTTGGGCGGCGCGTATTCCACCGGGATGCCCTTGAGCTTGAGCGCGGTGACCTGGGTGGGCGTCAGCGGGAACAGCGCCGCCTCGTCGGTCTGCACCATCTCCGAGAGCTTGGCCGAGCTGGGGATGTACTCCAGCACATTGGGACCGACGGTGGTGGGCCAGGCCTTGAAGCCGGGGTCGACATTTTGCTCGGTGCCGCCTTGCAGGCGGTTGAACATCAAAAAGCCGTGCAGCCCGAAGGTGGACGAGGACAGCGACTGGAACACCACCTTGCCCTTGTATTTCGGATCGGCCAGGTCCGCCCAGGAGGTCGGCGGCGCCCAGCCGTTCTCCTTGAACAGCCGGCTGTTGTAGGCCAGACCGGTCACGCCCAGGCTGACGGCCGCCGCCTGGTCCTTGATCTTGGCCTTGTCGGGGATCTGCGCCAGGGCCGCGCTGGGCTTGAGCGGGCTGCACAGATTCATGCCGATGGCGCGGTACATGATGCCGTCGTCGAGGAACATTACGTGGATCGGCGGCTTCTGCGGGCTGGCCTGCACCTTGGCGAGGATGTCCGCCGAGGTGCCGGGCACGATCACCACCTTGACGTTGTGCGCCTTCTCGAAGGCGGGCAGCACGCTGTCGGCATAGAGGCGCTCCATGGTGCCGCCATTCATGCCGAGGTAGAGCGTCGGTTCGGCCAGGGCGGCCAGGGGCAGGCCGGCGAGGGCCACGAGCAGGGCAGGGGTCAGGCGCATGATTGGGAACTCCTGGGCTGGGAAGGGAAACGGGCGATGGAAAAGGCCTGCAGGCTGTGCCGGGGGGCGCCCTGCAGGATGCACTCGGCCAGGGCTTCGCCAGCCGCCGGCCCGATCTGGAAGCCCGCGCCGGCAAAGCCGAAGCCGTGCAGCAGGCCGGGGGTGGTGAGACTGGGGCCGAGCACCGGCTGGTGATCCGGCAGATAGCCCTCGACGCCGCTCCAGGTACGGATCGCCTGGGCACCGCTGAGGGCTGGATAGAGTTCGGCGGCGTTTCTCAGGATGTCGAGGATGGCCAGCTGGTCGGGGCGGGCGCGGTCGGCGTCGAGGGCGAAACCGCGCCCGCCGCCCAGCACGCAATTGCCCCGCGCCACTTGGCGGGCATAGATGCCGCCGCCTTCCACGCCGGTGCTGGCGGTCATGAAGAGAGGCAGCGGTTCGGTCACCAGCATGGCCGGATGGGCCGCGGTGAGGGGCACCGGCTCGCCGAAGCGGGCGGCCAGCTCCGCGGCCCAGGCACCCGCGCAATTGAGCAGCCAGGGGGCGCTCAAGGTCAGGCCGCTGTCGGTGCGGACCTGGAAGCGCTGGCCATCGTGCTCGACCTGTGTCACGGCGGTGCGCTCGAAGACCTGGGCACCGGCACGGGCGGCTGCCTGGGCGAAAGCCGGCGAGACCAACCGTGGATTGGCGTGGCCGTCCTCCGGGCAGAAGGAGGCGCCCACGGCGACGTCGCCGACCCAGGGAAAGCGCCGGCGCAATTCGCTCCGGTCGAGCAACTGCAAGTCCAACCCGAAGCCCTGGCTGGACCGCTCATAGGCCTGCAGGGCGGCGAAGTCGGACTCACTGCGCGCCAGCTTGAGGTGGCCGGATCTCAGGTATTCACCGTCGGTACCCAGCAAATTTTGCAGGCCGCCCCAGATCTGGTGCGCGCGGCTGGACAGCGGCAGCTGCACCAGTGGTCGTCCCTGGCGGCGTACCCCGCCATAGTTGACGCCGCTGGCCTGGGCGCCACAGAAGTTGCGTTCCAGCAAGGCGACGCGCTGGCCACCCTGGGCCAGGAACAGCGCCGCGCTGCTGCCGACGATGCCACCACCGATGATCAGCACGTCCACGTCCAGCCGGCTCATGGCGCCAGCTCCACGCCAAAGGGCAGTGGCTTGATCGGCGCCTGGGCGCGCAATCGGCCGATCTGGTCCAGGGGGCGACCACTGGCGCAGGCGATCAATTCGGCCGCCGCGGCGCCGCAGATGCGCCCCTGGCAGCGGCCCATGCCGACCCGGCAGGTGGCCTTGACCCTGTTGATCTCCCAATGACCCTGGGCCACGGCGGCGCGGATCTCGCCGGCGCTGACCTGTTCGCAGCGACAGACCGTGACTTCGTCCGGCGCCTTGGCCGCCCAGTCCGCGGGAAAGGGAAAGGCCCGCTCCAGGCCCTGGCGAAAGACCTCGAAGCGCGCCAGGCGTGCTTGCAGCGCCTCGATTCGCGCCGCGTCGACGGTTGCGCCACGGTCGGCCAGCAAACTCAGGGCCGCCAGTTCGCCCGCCAGTTCGGCGGCATCGGCGCCCTGGATACCGGCGCCGTCGCCGGCCAGGTAGACCCCGGCCTGGCTGCTGCGCCCGCCGGCATCGCGGACTGGCAACCAGGCGCGGTTGAGGGGATTCCAGGTGAAGTCGCAACCCAGCAGATCGGCCAGCTGGGTCTCGCTGCGCAGCGTCTGGCCGAAGCCCAGGGCGTCGCACTCCAGCCGGTGCGCCTCGCCATCGGCGGCGCGCCAGCGCACGGCAGCCACCCGGCGTTCGCCTTCGACCGCCAGGAGCTCGGCGCCCTGGTGCACGGGCACGCCGTGCAGCGCCAGCCAGCTGCGGTAGTAGAGGCCCTTGGCGAAGGTGGCCGGTTGGCCGAGCAGGGCCGGGGTAGCGGCGGCCTGGTCGCGGAAGGGCGCGCTGTCCAGCACCGCCAGTGGCTTGGCCCCGGCCTTGGCGTATTGATAGGCGACCAGATAGAGCAGCGGCCCCGTACCGGCCAGCACCGGGCGGCTGCCGATGGCGCAGCTTTGGAATTTGAGCGCCACCTGGGCCGCGCCGAGGCTGTAGACGCCCGGCAGGGTCCAACCGGGCACTGGCAGGACGCGGTCGGTGGCGCCGGTGGCGACGATTACCTGGTCAAAGGCCAGGCGGTGGACATAGCGGCCTTGGCTCAGGGTATCCAGGGCACTCTGCTCGGCATTCCACACCAGGGTGTCGGGCCGATAGTCCAGCGCCGTTTGCATTTGCTCCAGCGCGCCGTGCAGCGCCTGGGCCTTGCCCGCTTCGAAGCCGTACAGCGCCTTGATCGGCCGCCGGAAATTGCCCGGTTGCTGGCGATAGATCTGGCCGCCGCCGCGCGCGCTTTCGTCGAGCAGCACCGGCGCAAGGCCATGGGCGACCAGGGTCTGGGCCGCGCGAATGCCCGCCGGTCCGGCGCCCACCACCACGACGGCGCTCACAGCGACCGCCCCGGATCGCGGCTGACCTGCTGGCCCGCTTCGAGAAAGGTGGCGCAGGCGCGCACCCGGCGGCCGTCGGCCAGGCGCACCCAGCAATCCTGGCAGGCGCCCATCAGGCAGAAACCGGCGCGGGGTTCGCCGCCGAAGTCGCTGCCGCGCAGGTGATCGCTCTGAGTGAGGATGGCGGTGAGCAGGGTATCGCCCTGCAAGCCCGTGGCCGGCTGGCCGTCGAGGGTGAAGGCCAGGGTCGGGCGGTCGCGTTCGGCCACCCGCTTGAGCAGTGCCATGGAGGGGTCTCGGTCGTTCATTGTTTGCCCACCAGTACGCGATCCAGGCCATAGATGCGGTCGAGCAGGATCATGGTGGCCGCGGTGAGGGCGATCACCAGGGCCGACACCGCCGCCATCATCGGGTCGATGGATTCGGTAGCGTAGACGTACATCCGCACCGGCAGGGTCTGGGTCGCCGGGGAGGTGACGAAGATCGACAGGGTCACCTCGTCGAAACTGTTGATGAAGGCCAGCAGCCAGCCGCCAGCGACGCCGGGCAGGATCATCGGCAGGGTGATGCGGCAGAACAGCGTGGTGCGACTGGCGCCCAGGCTCTCGGCGGCCTGCTCGGCGCTACGGTCGATGCCGATGGCGGCGGCGATCACCAGGCGCAGCACATAGGGGGTGATCACCACCACGTGGGCCAGCACCAGCCAGCTGAAGCTGCCGTTCACCCCCAGCAGGGCGAACAGCCGCAGCATGGCCACGCCCAGCACCAGGTGCGGGATGATGATCGGCGAGAGGAACAGGCCGTTGAGCAGGCCCTGGCCGGGAAAGCGGTAGCGGGTGATGGCCAGCCCCGCCGGCACCGCGATCAGCGTCGCCAGGGTGGCCGAGAGCGCCGCCAGTTGCAGGCTGTTGTAGAAGGCGGTGAGGAAGTCCGCCCGTTCGAACACGGCGGCGAACCAGCGTAGCGAGAAGCCAGAGGTAGGCAGGCTGAGGGTGTTCTCCGGGGTGAAGGCCACCAGGCAGACCACCACCAGCGGCGCCAGCATGAAGACCATCACCAGGGTATGGAAGGCGAGCCCGAGCGGGCCGTTGCGGGTCATGGCTTCAGACTCCCAGGGCGCGTTGGTAGCGGCGTTCCACCAGGCGATTCCAGCCCAGCATCACCAGCAGGTTGAGCAGCAGCAGGGCCACCGCCAGGGTGGCGCCCATCGGCCAGTTGAGTTCGGCCAGGTACTGGTCGTAGATCAGGGTGGCGACCATCTTCAGCCGGCGTCCGCCGAGCAGGCCGGGGATGGCGAAGGAGCTGGCGGCCAGGCCGAAGACGATCAGCGTCCCGGAGAGCACCCCGGGCATCACCTGGGGCAGCACGATGCGCCTCAGTACCGTCCAGTGACTGGCGCCGAGGGACAGCGCGGCCTGCTCGGCGGCGGGATCGAGTTTCTGCAGCGAGGTCCACACCGGGATGATCATGAAGGGCAGCATCACGTGGACCAGGCCGACGATCACCGCGAAGGGGGTGTAGAGCAGCTTCAGCGGCCGCCCGCCCAGGGCCATGATGGCCTGGTTGACCAGCCCATCGGCGCCCAGCAGCAGACTCCAGCCAAAGGCGCGCACCACCACCGAGATCAGCAGCGGCGTAAGCACCAGGATCAGGAAGATCGAGCGCCAGGGTGCGCCCATGCGACTGAGGACGATGGCTTCCGGCACCCCGATCAGCACGCAGAGCAGGGTGACTAGGGCACTGATCCAGAAGGTGCGTAGAAAGATCTCGTAGAAATAGGGATCGCCCAGGAGGGTCAGGTAATGGGCCAGGGTGTAACTGCCGGCCTTCACCCCGGTCTCGTAGTCGAAGACGTTGAACGACAGCACCACCGTGAGTGCCAGGGGTAACAACAGCAGTACGGCGAACAGCACCAGCGCCGGGGCGCTGAGCAGATAGGCGCGACCGGTGCCGCGCAGCAGGGTACTCATGCCGCCGCCTCCGCGGCTTCCAGCCGGCGCAGCAGAGCGTCGTTCCAGTGCAGTCCGACGTCCTGGCCCTCGTCCAGCGGTGGCTGGCCATCGTTGCTGCGCAATACCGACAGCTCGCCCAGGGTGGTCTCCAGGCGGTACAGCCACTGGCTACCGAGGAAGAAGCGGGTCAGCACCCGCCCTTGCAGGCGGCCTTCCCCGGCGGGGCGCAGCTCGATCTTTTCCGGTCGCAGCGAGATCGCCAGGGCGCCATCAGCGGCGATCTGCGGCTGGCCCTGGGCATCCAGGCTGCCCGGCAGCAGATTGGCCTTGCCGACGAAGTCGGAGATGAATCTGTTGCGCGGATGTTCGTAGAGACGATAGGGCGCATCCACCTGGGTGATGCGCCCGGCCTCCATCACCACCACCCGGTCGCTGATGGACAACGCCTCGGACTGGTCATGGGTCACCATCAGGGTGGTGATACCTACCTCGCGCTGGATGCGGCGGATCTCGAACTGCATCTCCTCGCGCAGATGGGCGTCCAGGTTGGACAGCGGCTCGTCCAAGAGCAGCACCGGCGGGGCTATCACCAGCGCCCTGGCAAGGGCCACCCGCTGGCGCTGGCCACCGGAGAGTTCGCGGGGATAGCGCTCGGCGTGCTGACCGAGGTGCACCAGGCCGAGGGCTTCCTCGACGCGGCGCGCCAGCTCGGCGCCCGCCACCTTGCGCATGCGCAGGCCGAAGGCGACGTTGTCTCGCACCGTCATGTGCGGGAACAGCGCATAGCTCTGGAAGACCACCCCGAGGCCACGGCTGGCCGGTTTGGCGTGGGTGATGTCCTGGCCGTCGAGCAGGATGCGTCCGCTGCTGACGTCGACGAAGCCGGCGATCATCTGCAGGGTGGTGGTCTTGCCGCAGCCGGAGGGGCCGAGCAGGGAGACGAATTCGCCGCGCTCGATGGCCAGGGTCGAACCGGCCACCGCATAGGTCTCGCCGTAGCGCTTGCTGAGGTTGTCGAGAGTCAGGAAAGCCATGGCCGCAATGCTCCTCCGGTCGCGCCCACGCGGGCGGTGGGCAGGGTTTGGGCAGGGCGAAAGACAGCCTGGAACTGGACGTTGGCGCTCGCTCGACTTGGCGGCGTCCGGTGATTGTGAGTATCGCCCTATGGACCCGAAGGTAAGGGCGATCTAGGATGCCGGACAAGCAAGTTTTTCACTGATCGAACTATTTTTCTGAATTTATTCACTCAGTGAAATTTAAAGGAATTATCGAGATGGAAAATTCCACAGAGAGCAAGGCCGCCCCAGGCGAAGCAGGCGTTGGCGCCATCAGCCGGGTGTTCGCCGTGGTGCGCGCCCTGGGTGAGGGCGATCCCGAAGGCGAGAAGGTCACCCGCCTGGCCGAGCGCGTGGGGCTGTCGCAACCCACCACCCACCGGCTGCTGCGCGGCCTGGTGGAGGAGGGCATGGTGGAGCAGTGCGCCCGCAGCAAGAGATACCGGCTGAGCCTGGACTTCTTCGCCCTGGCGGCGCGCGCTGGCCAGGTCGGCAATCTACGCGATCTGGCGCGGCCGAGTCTGCTGCGACTGTCGGCGTCCCTGGGCGATTCGCTGTTCCTACTGGCGCGCAGCGGCTTCGACGCCATGTGCCTGGATCGCAGCGAAGGGCCCTATCCGATCCGCACCTTCACCGGCGACATCGGCGGACGCGTGCCCCTCGGTGGTGGTCAGGGCGCCCTGGCGATCCTCGCCTTCCTGCCCGAGGAGGAGCGGGAGGAGGTGATCCGCTACAACCTGCCACGGCTGCGCGACGCCCATCACTACGACGAGGTGCTGCTGCGCGCCGAGATCGATAACGTCCGCCGCCTGGGCTACGCCGCGCGCAACACCGGGGTGCTGGAAGGCATGGCGGGGCTGGCCGTGCCCATCCTCGACCGCAATGGGCGGGCGGTGGCGGCGCTAAGTGTGGGCACCCTGAGCGAGCGCCTCAACGCCCAGCGGCTGCCCACGGTGATCGAGTTGCTCAAGCGCGAGGCCGGGGTAATCGCCGCGCGCATCAACCCCTTCGATCCGGTGCTGCGCCGGCCGACTCAGGGGTTTGGCTAACAGCCTTAGAAGAGCGGACCGGAGCGGGTGTTATTGCCCTTCGCCAGGCGGTCATAGAGCACCACGTTGACCGTGGCCGCCAGATTCATGCAGCCCTGGGTGGGGATGTACACCACATCCTCGCACCAGTCGCGCAACTCCTGGCTCAGGGACCCGTCCTCTGCGCCGAACAGGTAGAGGGCGCGATCGGGATGGGTGTACTCGGGCAACGGTCGGGCGCCGTCCACCAACTCTACCGCCACCGGCACGCAGCCCAGCGGCAGGATGCGGCGCAGGTCGTCGATGTTGATCAGCGGAATGTCCTGGTGGACCTTCTTGGTGTCGGTGACGAAGTCCTTGGCGCGGTCGTAGCGGGTGCCGGTATAGAACACCGAGGCCACTCCGTAGCAGCCTGCCGCCCTCATGATGGAGCCGACGTTGGACGGCGACTTGGGGTTGCTCAGGCCGATGCAGGCGTATCTCTTGTTGCTCACGTCAGGAGACTCCCGGGAAAACCGCCAGTATAAAGGCTCGATCACGGCTAAAACCGACTAAGATGCGCGCCCGCGTCTCCCGCCCCGAGCCCCTGCGATGTCCGCCACCGCCCTCTACACCGACCTGTCGGCCTACTACGACCTGCTCTGCGCCGACATCGACTACCGGGCCCAGAGCGAGGCGGTGCTGCGTCTGCAACGAATGTTCGGCAACGGCGGCACCCGCCATCTGGACCTCGCCTGCGGTACTGGGCCCCATGTCAGGCATTTCCTCGATGCCGGCTTCCACAGCAGCGGGCTGGACCTCAATCCACCCATGCTCGCCCAGGCCGCGCTGCGCTGCCCGGAAGCGCAGTTCTCCTGCCAGGACATGTGCGCCTTCGAACTGGAGCAGCCGGTCGATCTGATCACCTGCTTTCTCTACTCCCTGCACTATAGCGCCAGCCTCGAACGCCTCCAGGCCTGTCTTGAGCGTGTTCATGCGGCCCTGACGCCGGGTGGGTTGTTCTGCTTCAATGCCGTCGACAAGCGCCGTATCGACAACGCCTCCGCGGTCGGCCACAGCGTCGAGCGGGCGGATGGCCACTTCAACTTCGCCTCCGCCTGGCACTACCCGGGCGAAGGCGAGCGTCAGTGGCTCCGGCTGCGCATCGAGCGCCAGCACACGGGTGAGCACCAGACCTGGCAGGACGAACACCCCATGGTGGCAGTCGACTTCCCCGAGCTGCTGGCCTTGCTGGAGCCGCGCTTCGAGGTCCAGGTGCTGGAGCACGACTACCAGCGGATCGAACCCTGGGACGGCGCCTCGGGTAATGCCCTGTTCGTCTGCGTCAAACGCTAGAGGGCGTTAGTGGGCGTAGGCATGCATCCCGCCATCCACCGCGATCACGTCGCCCGTGAGATAGCGCGCCAGCGGCGAGGCCAGAAAGGCCACCACCTGGCCCACGTCTTCCGGTTCGCCGAAATAGCCGATGGGGATATGGC
The DNA here is from genome assembly GCF_006384975.1 of Pseudomonas oryzihabitans. Taxonomy (NCBI): domain Bacteria; kingdom Pseudomonadati; phylum Pseudomonadota; class Gammaproteobacteria; order Pseudomonadales; family Pseudomonadaceae; genus Pseudomonas; species Pseudomonas oryzihabitans. The sequence goes on along the minus strand of NZ_CP021645.1, from coordinate 1,925,961 downwards.
GGGCAATGAAGGCCGCGCGGGACTCGGGCGTCGGGTGCAGGCGCTGCAGGATCTGCTCTGAATTGATCCGCCCTGGGGCAATGGTGTTGACCGTGATGCCCTCGGCCGCCAACTGGCTCGCCAGTCCCTTGGACCAGAACTGGATCGCCGCCTTGGCCGTCCCGGCGCCGTTCACGTCGCGTGGCTCCATGCTGCCGCTGAAATTCACGATCCGTCCCCAGCGTCTTTCGCGCATCCCGCCCAGCAGCGCCTGGGTCAGGCGGCGGGTCGCGGTAAAGTTGAGAGCCCAGGCTTCGTCCCAGGCCGCATCGTCCGCCGCCACCGAAAGCGGCCTCGTGCCGCCAGCGTTATTGACCAGGATATCCACCCGGCCCAGGCCTTGTTCGGCCTCCCGCGCCAGCCGCTGGACGTCTTCGGCGTCGGTGATATCCGCTGCGATCACCAGCGGCCGGGCATGACCCGCCGCGACGATCTCCTCGGCCAGGGCTTCCAGGGCATCCCGCCGCCGCGCGGTGATCGCCAGCCGAACGCCTTCGGCCGCCAGGACGCGGGCGATGCCCGTGCCTATCCCCATGCTGGCGCCGGTCACCAGTGCAGTACGGTCGTGCAGTTGCAGATCCATGATCGATTCTCCAGTAGCAGCTGTAGGTTGGGTTGAGCGCAGCGAAGCCCAACACTCCGCTGCCTCCCCGCACCGCTAGCCTCACCCACCACCCAGATGAGATAAACACCAACCCAGTGTGAGGATTCCTTAGCAGGGGTGTTGAATGGATCTGCTCGATAGCATGCAGGTGTTCGTCGCCGTGGTGGAGCGCGGCAGCCTGGCCGCGGCGGCCCAGGCGCAAGGCATCTCGCCAACCATGGCCGGCAATCACCTGCGCGCCTTGGAACAGCGTCTCGGCTTGCAGTTGCTGGTGCGCACCACCCGACGCCAGCGCCTGACCGCCTTCGGCGAGGGCTACTATGCCCGCTGCCGCGAGATTCTCGCCTTGGTCACCGACACCGACCGCCAGGCCGAAACCCAGCGCCTGGCCCCGGCCGGCATCCTGCGTGTCTCCGCACCGGTGTCCTTCGGTACCTACGGCCTCACGCCGCGAGTCGGCGAATACCTTGCGCGCCATCCCCAGGTCACCCTCGACCTGGTGCTGAGCGACCGGGTGCAGGACCTGGTGGAGGAGGGCATCGATATCGCCATTCGGATCGGCGAACTGGCCGATTCCTCCCTGGTGGCGCGACCGCTGGCACCCTATGTTCTTTGGTGCTGCGCCGCACCGGCTTACCTGGCGCGCCGCGGCACGCCGGAGCGGCTGGCCGAGCTGGAAGGCCACGACTGCCTCGGCATAGACCCCCGCGCCCTGGCCCAGTGGCGCGCCCAGACCGGCGCCACCTTCGGTCCACTGCCACCTGGCCGCCTGCACCTGAGCAACGGCCCCGCCCTACGCCTGGCCGCTCTGCAAGGTCTCGGCATCATCCTCCAGCCAGCCTTCCTGCTACAGGACGACGTCGCCGCGGGCCGCCTGGTACGCCTGTTCCAGGGCCAGGAACTCACTCGCCCGCTGAATGCGCTCTATCCCCAGGCGAGATGGCGCTCGGTGACGGTGAGGAGTTTCGTGGAGTTCCTATTGGCGGAGTTCGGCGACAAGTCCCCGTAGCGTGGAAAACGGCGCTAGCCTTTTCCACTCGCATCCACCCACGCCATCCATGGACAGGCTTCGCTGGTCTACCCTAGGGCACCAACCGCTTCTCCATAAACACACTCAACGGATCATCCCTATACCCACCAAAAGACCCGCGCTGCTCGTAGCCCGCCGCGGCATACAGCGCCAATGCCTCAGGTTGGTAAGGGCCGGTCTCCAGCATCGCCCGCTCGCATCCTATCGTGAGTGCCTCAGCCTCCAGCCGAGCGAGCAAACGCCTACCCAACCCCCGACCCCGCCCCGCCGGCCTCACATACATCCGCTTGAGTTCGCCATAGCCCTCATGCAACACCATGGCGCCACAGCCCAGGGCGCAGCCGCTCTCGTCACGCGCCACCAGGAACAGCACGTTCGGCTGCATCAACGAATCAAGATCCAGCGCGTAGCGACTCTCGGGCGGATAAAGCCCGTCCTGATAGGCGTCCAGCTCGGCGATCAGCGCGATCACCTCGGGTTGATCGGGGGATTCGAGGGCGATGGGCATGGCGACTCCCCTCGGCAAGTCGCTCAAGCCTAAGCGATTGCCTCGCCGTCCATCACCCCATACTGACCCTCAGCACATCGCGGCCCCCGCGCTTGGCTTCGTAAAGGGCCAGGTCGCCGCGCTCCAGCAGGGTTGCCAGGTCCTCTTGGGCGTCGTCGAAAAGCACCGCCCCTATGCTCAGGGTGACGGGCTCGGGTGTGGTAAGGCGCCGCGCCGCCAATTCGTTGAACTGCTCGCGTAACCGCTCGCCGAGGCGTATCGCTTCAGCGTTAGAGGTCGCACCGAGCAGCAGCACGAATTCGTCTCCACCCAACCGCGCGGCCAGGCCTCGCTTGGGCAGGGCGGTGCGGATCAGATCGCTCAGAGCCATCAGCAGCCCATCACCGGCCGCGTGGCCGTGCAGGTCGTTGGCCAGCTTGAAATTGTCGAGGTCGATCAGCAGCAGGGCGCCCGGGTGCTCCTTATCCACCTGTTCCAGCAAGGCTGGTGCTTGAGCCATCAGTGCCCGTCGGTTATAGAGACCGGTCAAGGGATCGCTGCCGGCCAATCGCTCGATATTTTTTTCACGCCGGTAGCGGACGGTACCGGTCACCGACAGGGCGATCAGCATGATGACGATCGCGCCCTCCACCAGGGAAATCTGGATGATCTGGCCTTGGAAGGCAGTGAGGTCCAACGGCGTGCCCGGGGTCAGCACGGTCGTACCCTTGGCCAGGTAAAACAATCCGTGGCCGAGCAGCACCCAGCGCAGTTGGCGCTCACCGACCCTGTTGCGTCTGAGCAGCAGGGCGCCCCGTATCGAGAGCAGTCCCACCAGCCAGGAATTCACCAGCAGCATCACCCGCGACCACCAGGCGGCCTCCGGCAGCAGCAACAGGGCACCCCACACCACCGACAGCAACAGCCAGGCTGGTGACAGTGGCCGTCGAGTGAAGCGCGCCACCCCTAGCAGGAACAACCCATGGGCACAGACCAGCAGTCCATTGGCGAACCAGATACCCAGGATGGGAAAACCGTGCAGACGTAATAGTGCCAGTGTCGAGCCGACGCTGATGGTGGCGAAGCCGGCGCTCCAGAACAGCAGCGAGCGTTCCCGTACCGAATGCCACTCGGCCACGAGGTAGCACGCAGATGCCGTCGCCATGGCAATGGTGAGCGCAAGGAGGGTAACGGGGTCGAGAGCCATCGAATCGGATCTTCCACTTAGCCGAATGAAGCGCTCCCTCGCCATGACACCAGCCAACCGGAAGGCTGGGCATCCACGCAGTATATCGGCAGGGATAAGCGAAGCCGCAGACCTATTCTGGATAAAAGGTGACTAAAGCGGACGAGCGAGGAGCAAACCCTGAATTTCCACTGACGTGCTTTGCCGCGGAGCGATGTTGGCTTTGCTCGGCAGATCGCTATCGGCAAGCTACGCGAAGGGCTGTTTGCACTGAGCGCCATGGTCAGGGCGAAGCCTTGCAGCGGGCAACAATGGTCGATGGAGGCAGATCGGCACCACGGGATCTGGCGAGCATCTTCGGTCCTCCCGTGGGTGTTCTGTATGACGTTTGATATGCTGCGGTCTCTCTGGCCCTGCGGACTTCCAAGGGAGATCGGCAGGCTCCAGGCCTATCCCTGGGTGCAGTGGTGTTTTGTACAAGGCACGAGCGAGCGCGACGGCTTCCCCTGGCAACGATGACCTATGCTGACTGCTCACCGGAGCAGGGAGGGCGGATGCTTGTTCGACTTCTACTCGCCTATCCCTGATTGTTACCGCTCAGAAGCGCAGGCGCGGTCCGAGTGCCTCGGCGACGTCGGACAGTTTCACCCAGTACTGGTCGCGCCAATAGAGACGGAGAAGCGGCTGGGCGTCGACCCTCACCTGGCCTTCGCTGGGCAGCAGGAGACGGCAGAAGAAGTGATTCAGACAATCATGTCGCAGCCACTCCTCGAAGAGCGCGGCTTGTTCGCTGGAACTGTGGATCATCAGGCGCAAGGTGTTAGGTAGGTCGACAAGCACCACCGGACGCTCACCGATGCCGAAATGCAGACCGTTGTGGTTGCAGTGAGTACGGACAGCCTCGAGTGCATCCGGATAACCCAACACCTTGGCCACATCGCGGCAATCGAACCAGAGCTGGCCGTCGAAGAACTGATAGATGCGCAGGGGACGCCCGGCGAAGTGCATGAGATGAGGCGTAGGCATTCCATTACCTCCGTAGCGAAGACAGGGCGGAAAACTATCCGCTTGCAGGGGAGGGCTACTGGCCAAGACGCCGGGAACGCCCCTTTCAGAGCTCGAATGAAACCATGAATTTCATTTTTTATGCAAATGAACGTTCAATGCAGAACTGAAGCGGACCTTAACGTCCGCCTCCATGAACGATAAAGCCGACTTCGCCCAGCGCCTGCGCAACGCCATGCTCGCGGCCGGTTACCCCGACCGACCCGCCGTGCTGGAGCGAGAATTCAACTCGCGTTACTGGGGGCGCTCCGTGACCTTCCAGGCGGTCTCCCGCTGGCTGGGCGGCAAATCCATTCCCGCTCAGGACAAATTACAGGTCCTGGCCCAGTGGCTACAGATCGAACCCCAGGTCCTGCGCTACGGCGAACAGGCGCAGACCGCGATTCGCGAGACCCGGGGCAACTGGGAAACCCCCGAGCTCTATCCCGAGCGCGAGGCCATCGAGGCCTTTCTCAAACTACCGACGGAGCAGCGCAAGGTCGTGCGCGACGTCATCCTCGCCTTCGTCAAGGCCGGCGCCTCCCAGCCCGTCGTCAAGGGCGGCAAAGGGAAGGAGTGATCTTGGTCCAGCAGGGCGCCACGGGGTATTAAAAGCCTCATGCCCTTAGCAGGATCTTGCGAGAGCACTTCTCGCCACTATGGGGTCATCCGTGAGTAACGGTATGCCAGCCTTGCGTAGGGTAGAAAACGGCGCAGCCTTTTCCACGTAGACGCTGCGATCAAGCCCCCATGGTGGACAAGCTTCGCGTTGTTCACCCTACGCACATTCAGGCTTTCGCTGAGTGGTCTTGCCCGTGACTAGCCGTGGACCAAGATATGGCGAAAGCTAAACCTTATTTTCGTCTAGAGCTTCACTAGCGCCCGAATCGCCGAGGCCGGCAACCGCGCCGTGCTGTCATCCGCCAGCCGCAGCACGAAGGCCTCACCCAACGACCAGACCACCTGCACATCCTGCAGCACGCACTGGTCATTGGTAGGCAGCACCTTGGCCTGTTCCTTGGCGCAATAGGAGGCATCCAGCACGATGGCCTTGGCCTGGTAGTTACCCAGGCCCAGCGTCTTGACCATCGTTTCGGGTAGGGTAGTGAGGGCGCCACTGTAGCCAGCCAGGATAAAGGCGAAGATCGAGGAAAACATCAACGCCACCTGCCAACCCGCGATGAACACCATGGATGTGGAGGTCGCGACAAAAGCAATGGCGAAAGGCGCTGCAGCGAGCGTGGCCCACTTCGCGAGAGGCGACCAGCCTTCCACCAGTGGATAGGTCTGTATCAGCATCCAAAGGATGAAGTAGCCCACCACCATCGTTGGGAGATACGCCTGCCAGACGAACTTCAAAAAACTGAAACGGCGTAGCTCGTACAGCCACTGCACAGTGATGCCTGCCAACAGCGTGATAGGTATGGGCGCCAGCAGTGAAACTCCGAGGAACAGCTCAGGATCGACGAAGAGGATGGCCGCATCGCTGAACCCCGCCAGCAGATAGGGCACGAAGAACACCAGCGCCATCAGCAGCATTATCTTGCGAAAGCGCCCTTCGCCTCGATAGGGCAGGGCATAGGTGATGTCTTCCTTGATCGCCGGCGTATTGATAAAGCCGTAATAAACCCAGGCCCCCGGCAGGAACAGCGCCGCAACGAAGGCGCCTATGGTCAGGAAACCCAGGCAGGCAGCCGCCAGCAGCAGCGACGAGAACTGGAAGAGATCGAAGCTGGGATAGAAGTGATTACGGGCGAAATAGGCCAGGAACATCCCAAAGCCCAACGTCGGCGGCAGCATCTTGGCCAGCAGCGAAGCATGACGCCGCAGGAAGGTACCGGAGAACTCGAGGATAAAATCGAAGACGGCATCCGTATCGGTGGCGGGTTGGTCGGTCCAGCGGGGCACGGTTCGTCCTTGGGTAATTACAAAGTTATTAATAACACCATAGAGTTACTATGACAAAGAAAATGGGACAAAAAACTATTTAGTCATAGTGGTGCTAACGCTAGTGGGTAGAAAAACTATCATAAAGCGTACAGATTTAAGATTGCACCTGAGAGTGGTTGGGGTGTTAGTGTGGATTTGGTGTAATGTAAGGTATAAAGATTTATAGATCTAATCGTCGAGCAGATGCTTGTAGGTTAATTTTGCAGCGATCACCTCTACGGTTGCTCTTTTTTTTCTTTCTTTTACACGGGCTAGCTCGATATCGAATTCACGGTCGCTTAGATCTTTTGCTCTTATTTTTAAATCGTCATCTTGTTGATTTGCCCGCTGCTGCTCTTTAAGTAATATTTTTAGTATTTTCTTGGCGTTCTTTTTTCTTTTTCGTGAGTAGCCTGAGCTTTTAAAAGTATTCCTGATGCAATTAGGCTTCCGCCCGCAGCTGCAATTGTGTAATTTATTATCGCAGCAGATAGAGGTAGTGATTCAAAGATTTTTGTAAAGACAGAGCTGTTAGATAGTGTGTTTAAGGTGGTTGTTAAGAATGCTCCATATAGGGAAAGAAGAAGTCCTGTTATAAGTAGTAGAGAAGGATTTCGATAAAGGCTGCCAGAGCTTATTGACCATGTGGCAATTATTATTGAAAGTGCTGATAGTGTAGAGAATTCGAGCATTTTAAGTATTTATAGCTTGGGTGTGTTTGCTACGCCGAAGGGGATATGAACTGAAGGTAAAGTAGAAGATGATGGGTCTAGGTGTAGCCTTTGATCATCGAAAAATATGTGTGGCTTTAATACGTTCAAGACAGATCTCTTTTCAATTCCTCCTAGGAAAAAAGCCTCGTTTACCGTTATATCCCATGCTCGCATCGTATTTATAACTCGCTCGTGTGAGGGCGCGTTCCTCGCTGTTACTATGCTAATGTTCAATATTGGGCTATACGAAAGATCATTAATTTTTTGGGTTTGCTCTATTTTTTGGATTTTTGAAATTTTCTTTAGAAATTCAGCAAGTGGTCCAGGGTTATGAGGGGTGTCAACAAGATTTTTCTCATATTGATGAAAGACAGAAAGATCACGATCTTTTTGAAAGATTGCTTCCGCCTCGTCGTCAGCTAGTACTCCATCAAAGTCAAACGCTATTCTCAGCTCACTGTCATCGGGGTCTTCGTATGAGTTTGTTTTTAAAACCTGGCCTGCTGGGTATCCAGCAATTGTTGCTTGATTTACATCTTTTTCGTTTGCAGATAGAAATAGACTAATTTTTAGTGCGGGAATGTAGTCTTGAGGCGATCTCCCCTGCAGGAACACCGCTCTAGATATTGGTAAATTATTAAATTCAATCGATTTCATTACCCTTAGACCCGTGTCAGGGTCATTTCTAGACATTAAAATTACTTCTACTAATGGATCTTTCGGATTTAAATTGTTGAGGGATAGTATTCGTCTAATGAATGGGAATGCGACGCCGTTAGGTAGTGGTGTGTCTTGGTGTTCTCGTTGATATTTTCGATAGGCCTCCTCTCCTTGAGTCCTAAAAACATTGTCAGACTCTTCAAGATTAAAGAGTGCGCTAGACGCTAGTCCGATCACTAAGCGCTTTTCAAGATCATAGGGCAATTTTTTGACTCCCATAAAGAAGGGCCGCAAGCGCGGCCCTTCTTTTATTCTAGGTTTTACGCTTTTGGATTGCTTCCCATATAAGCGATGCGCCAAAGCAAGTAATGGCTAGTGGAATTCCCCATTTTACATTTGCACCAATTAGCCCTATGGCTTCGGCTAAAGCTAATATGCCGGCTGCCATTATAAAGAAACCTAAAAACATGCTTATCTCCCCTGGTGGTTTTGAGTAGATGCTATAAGCAAATAGGTGTTTTAAGGAGCCTTGATAAACTCTTTCAATCCCAGCTCAACGCCCCACCCGTCTGATACTCGATCACCCGCGTCTCGAAGAAGTTCTTCTCCTTCTTGAGGTCCATGATCTCGCTCATCCAGGGGAAGGGGTTGGTGGCGCCCGGGTATTCTTCCTTGAGGCCGATCTGGGTTAGGCGGCGGTTGGCGATGAACTTGAGGTAGTCCTCCATCATCGCCGCGTTCATACCCAGCACGCCGCGGGGCATGGTGTCGCGGGCGTATTCGATTTCCAGCTGGGTGCCCTGGAGGATCATCTGGGTGGCTTCGTCCTTCATCTGGGCATCCCACAGATGGGGATTCTCGATCTTGATCTGGTTGATCATGTCGATGCCGAAGTTCAGGTGCATGGACTCGTCACGCAGGATGTACTGGAACTGCTCGGCGGTGCCGGTCATCTTGTTGCGGCGGCCCATGGAGAGAATCTGGGTGAAGCCGCAGTAGAAGAAGATGCCTTCCAGTACGCAGTAGTAGGCGATCAGGTTCTTGAGGAACTGGCGATCGGTCTCCGGGGTGCCGGTCTTGAACTCGGGGTCGGAGATGGAGCGGGTGTACTTCAGGCCCCAGCTCGCCTTCTTCGCGACGCTCGGGATCTCGTGGTACATGTTGAAGATCTCGCCTTCATCCATGCCCAGCGACTCGATGCAGTACTGGTAGGCGTGGGTGTGGATCGCCTCTTCGAAGGCCTGGCGCAGGATGTACTGGCGGCATTCGGGGTTGGTGATCAGGCGGTAGACGGCCAGGACCAGGTTGTTGGCTACCAGGGAGTCGGCGGTGGAGAAGAAGCCGAGGTTGCGCTTGACGATGCGACGCTCGTCCTCGGTGAGGCCGTCCGCGCTCTTCCAGGTCGCGATGTCGGCGTTCATGTTCACTTCCTGGGGCATCCAGTGGTTGGCGCAACCATCCAGGTACTTCTGCCAGGCCCAATCGTACTTGAAGGGCACGAGCTGGTTGAGGTCGGCGCGGGCGTTGATCATCTGCTTGTCGCCGACGTGCACGCGGGCGGAGGAGCCTTCCAAGTCGTCCAGGCCTTCCTGGATGTCCAGCTCGTTCAACGCGGCCTTGGCGCGGGCCACGGCATCGGAGTCATCGGCGGACAGGGCGCGGGCGTCATGGACCAGGGCGTCGCCTTCGGAATCCAGGCGCTCGGTCTGGGCGGGCGCCTGCTGGCCGGCAGCCTGGGCGGGCTTGGCGGTGGTGGTTTCGTCGTCTTTGTCGAATTCGTCCCAGTTCAGCATGGGGTGTCTCCTGGGTGGCTGTGTGGTGGGGGCGGGGCGGCGTGGCCCTCACCCTAGCCCTCTCCCGGGGGAGAGGGGGTCTGGAGCTGTGGGTGTGGGGGTTGGCCCTCACCCTAACCCTCTCCCGAGGGGAGAGGGGATAAGAGCGGTGCGCGGGTGGGGTGTGACCCTCACCCTAACCCTCTCCCAGAGGGAGAGGGGATGGAGAGCGGCCCTCTGCTAGAGAGGGCTGGGTGTTACTGGCAGGCTTCGCACTCGGGATCGTCGAGGCTGCAGGCCTTGGGCACCGGAGCCGGTGCGGGGGCCGGAGCGGCTTCGACCTTCTGCGCCGGGGCGGGCGCGGCACTGGCCTGGACGCCAGTGATGGGGTCGGCGCTCACGGCGTTCAGCTTGCCGGTGTTGATGGTCGACTTCTCGGTGCTGGTGGCGGCCAGGGCACGGAGGTAGTAGGTGGTCTTCAGACCGCGGAACCAGGCCATGCGGTAGGTCACGTCGAGCTTCTTGCCCGAGGCGCCGGCGATGTACAGGTTCAGCGACTGGGCCTGGTCGATCCACTTCTGGCGACGGCTGGCGGCCTCGACGATCCACTTGGTCTCCACTTCGAAGGCAGTGGCGTAGAGGTCCTTCAGATCCTGCGGGATGCGCTCGATCTGCTGCACGGAGCCGTCGTAGTACTTGAGGTCGTTGACCATCACCGAGTCCCACAGGCCGCGGGCCTTGAGGTCGCGTACCAGGTAGGGGTTGATGACGGTGAATTCGCCCGAGAGGTTCGACTTCACATAGAGGTTCTGGTAGGTCGGCTCGATCGACTGGGACACGCCGGTGATGTTGGCGATGGTCGCGGTCGGGGCGATGGCCATGATGTTGGAGTTGCGGATGCCTTTCTTGGCACGCTCGCGCAGCGGGGCCCAGTCCAGGGTCTCGGACAGGTCGACCTCGATGTACTTGGCGCCGCGCTCTTCGATCAGGCGCTTCTCGGAATCGATCGGCAGGATGCCCTGGGACCACAGCGAGCCCTGGAAGCTGGAGTAGCTGCCACGCTCTTCGGCCAGGTCACAGGAGGCCTGGATGGCGTAGTAGCTGATCACTTCCATGGAGGTGTCGGCGAACTGCACGGCGGCATCGGAACCGTAGGCGATGTGCTGCAGGTACAGCGCATCCTGGAAGCCCATGATGCCCATGCCGACCGGACGGTGCTTGAGGTTGGAGTTCTCCGCCTGGGGCACCGAGTAGTAGTTGATGTCGATGACGTTGTCGAGCATGCGCACGGCGGTCTTCACGGTGCGGGCGACCTTGGCCACGTCCAGCTTGCCGTCGACGATGTGGTTCACCAGGTTCACCGAACCCAGGTTGCACACGGCGATCTCGTCCTTGTTGGTGTTCAGGGTGATCTCGGTGCAGAGGTTGGAGCTATGCACCACGCCCACGTGCTGCTGCGGGCTGCGCAGGTTGCACGGGTCCTTGAAGGTCAGCCACGGGTGGCCGGTCTCGAACAGCATGGACAGCATCTTGCGCCAGAGATCCTTGGCCTTGATGGTCTTGTGCAGCTTGAGCTTGCCGTACTCGGTCAGGGCTTCGTAGTACTCGTAGCGCTCTTCGAAGGCCTTGCCGTAGAGGTCGTGCAGATCGGGCACGTCGGCGGGAGAGAACAGGGTCCAGTTGCCGTCCTCGAAGACCCGCTTCATGAACAGGTCGGGGATCCAGTTGGCGGTGTTCATGTCGTGGGTACGACGACGGTCGTCACCGGTGTTCTTGCGCAGCTCGAGGAATTCCTCGATGTCCAGGTGCCAGGTTTCCAGGTAGGCGCAGACCGCGCCCTTGCGCTTGCCGCCCTGGTTGACCGCCACGGCGGTATCGTTGACCACCTTGAGGAAGGGCACGACACCCTGGCTCTTGCCGTTGGTGCCCTTGATGTAGGAGCCCAGCGCACGTACCGGGGTCCAGTCGTTGCCCAGGCCGCCGGCGAACTTGGAGAGCATGGCGTTATCGTGGATGGCGCCATAGATGCCGGACAGGTCGTCGGGCACGGTGGTCAGGTAGCAGCTGGAGAGCTGCGGACGCAGGGTGCCGGCGTTGAACAGGGTCGGGGTGGACGCCATGTAGTCGAAGCTGGCCAGCAGGTTGTAGAACTCGATGGCGCGGGCTTCCTTGTCCTGCTCCATGTGCGCCAGGCCCATGGCCACGCGCATGAAGAACAGCTGGGGCAGCTCGAAGCGGGTGCCGTGGCTGTGCAGGAAGTAACGGTCGTACAGGGTCTGCAGGCCGAGGTAGGTGAATTGCTGGTCACGCTCGTGATCGATGGCGGCGCCCAGCTTGGCCAGGTCGAAGGTGGCCAGTTTCGGGTCCAGCAGCTCCAGCTCCACGCCCTTGGCGACGTAGGCGGGCAGGGCCTTGGCGTAGAGGTCGGCCATCTCGTGGTGGGTGGCGGATTCGGCCACGCCGAGGAAGCTCAGTCCTTCGGCACGCAGGCTGTCCAGCAGCAGTCGGGCGGTGACGTAGGAGTAGTTGGGCTCACGCTCGACCAGGGTGCGAGCGGTCATCACCAGGGCGGTGTTGACGTCCTTCTCGGCCACGCCGTCGTACAGGTTCTTCAGGGTTTCCTTCTGGATCAGCTCGCCGTTCACCTCTTCGAGGCCTTCGCAGGCTTCGCTGATGATGGTGTTCAGGCGGCCCATGTCCAGCGGCTGGGTGGTGCCGTCGGCCTTGGTGACGCGGATGCTCGGGTGCGGCTCGGCGATGTCGCTGGCGGCGCCTTGCTTGCGCTCCTGGCTACGAGCTTCACGATAGATCACGTAGCTGCGGGCGACCTTTTGCTCGCCGGCGCGCATCAGGGCCAGTTCGACCTGGTCCTGGATCTCTTCGATATGGATGGTGCCACCGGAAGGCATGCGGCGCTTGAAGGTGCTGCTGACCTGGTCGGTGAGCTGCTTGACGGTGGTGTGGATGCGCGAAGAAGCCGCAGCGGTACCGCCTTCCACGGCGAGGAAAGCCTTGCTGATGGCCACGGTGATCTTGTCGTCGGTGTAGGGGACGACGGTACCGTTGCGCTTGATGACGCGCAGTTGACCGGGGGCGGTGGCGCCCAGGTCCTGGCTGTCGTCTTGCGCCGGGCGGCCCTGCTGGGCTTGCTCGCGGGTCAGGTCGGTGTGCATGCGGATCTCCCTTGATCGGAAAGAGGGGACCGTCGGCGAGCCGGCGGTCCAGAAGAGTGTTGGCTCAGTGCCTGCGCGACGACTGCCTGTCGCGCCTTTACCAATGAAGATTCCAACGAAAAGCCGTACCAGCGCCGATTCCCGCAGGAGCCGGCGTTCGGGGTCAGGGACCCTGGAAATTCATAATTCGGGCGACAGGATAAGCCCTCCTCGTTAGGGAAGACAGTCTTGACAGAGGGGTGTTTCGCCGTCCCAGGTCATGCCGACGAACTGCTATATATGGTGGTGCGGGGGTGCAAGGGCCACTAGATGTCGCGTTTGTCACGTTTCCGGCTGTGGATAAGACGTGGATAAGCTGTTCGGGACTGAGGGGTATCCTGGGGGTGGTGCCCAGCCAGTGCGCGTGAAGGCTGGGATCAGAGCGGGGTGGTCAAATAACGTACAGGCGGCGGGTGTGCTGGACTGTCAGCGGTCGGCAGATATACCGGTTCGCTATGAGGATTTTCCTCACCATAAGAAAACGGTAGATAGCGACTGCGACGTTCTGCCCCTACAGCCCAATGCCTACCCTGGTCACTCAGCGAGCCAAGGAAACGGTGACCTTTCCTTTATAAAGAACGCAGCCGTGCTCAGGCCTTGGGTGCCAACAGCGTCAGCAGGCGGTTTTCCTCGTCCAGGCGAAAATAGCCCTCCAACTGCGCGCCGGCCTGCCAGCGCGGGGAGAGGTCGAGCAGCAGGCGGATGCCGAAGGTGCCGGTTGGTCGAAGGTCGAGGAGCTCGGCGTCCTGGAAGAAGAACATCTGCCGTACCTGTGGATACAAGGCCTTGAACAGGCTCTCCTTGGCGGAAAAGGCCAGGGTGATGGCGAAGGCCTGTTCGGTTTCGTCCAGCGGACCGAGCCGCTCCAGTTCGGTCGGCGTGAGGATCTGCTCGGCCAGGCGCAAGGCCTTGGTGGGTTCGAGCAGGGCTTCGACATCCAAGCCGAGTCCCAGATAGTCCTGCTGACGGCCGGCCACCGCAGCGGCCCAGCCTTGGCTGTGGGTGATGGCGCCGACATGGCCGCTAGGCCAGACCGGTCCCCGGTGCTCGCTGGAGTGACCCGGCACGACGTCGATGCCGCTCAACCGGAGCAGGGCTTCCCGGGCGCACAGGCGGCCGGCGAGGTATTCGGCCTGGCGCTTGGCCACGGCGCGGCGGATGTTGTCCGGAGGCTGGAGGCCCAGGCGCAGGGCATCACGCTCGAGGTTCACCTGCGTAGGGTCGAACCGGCAGCAGAGGCTTTCCAGCGCCGCCAGCTCGGGGTTTAGGGGCGCTAATTCACTGGGAGCACTGCAGCAGCCCGGCAGGTCGTTCACTGACAGGCTGCGCATGACGACCAGGCGATCCCGAAGAGGAAAGAGCGGTTACCAACAGCCACGACGGACTCCACTAACAGGGCGCTAAAGGATAGCCGACTACCGGCCCAGGCTGGCGGAAAACCGCCTAGGGCGGTGGGGGATTTCCGCCCATTTCGGTCGGATGGCGAGGTTCCGCCGCCATCTGCTCCCTGGACTCCTGGCTGAAAGGTGCATGAAAGCTGGCCTTTTGATTGCGTAATAAAAGTGGAACGACGCTTGCTTATATTCCAGCCAGATACTGGTGCTGCCGTCAGCGCGACCACCGGATCCACAACAAAAAGCTCTCAGGATGAGAGAGCCACTTTCAGTCAGGTGCCCACTCAGACAGGACGTCAGCCAGTGGCCACAAGGGAACGAGCCATGACAGCTACCGTCGACACAACAACTACTACTGCTCCCGCGCCCAAGCGAAACGTCAAGCAACCGCTGTACAAGAGCCTGTACTTCCAGGTGATCGTGGCGATCGTGCTGGGTGTTCTGCTCGGCCACTTCTATCCCCAGACCGGCGCTGCCATGAAGCCGCTGGGCGACGGTTTCATCAAGCTGATCAAGATGGTCATCGCGCCCATCATCTTCTGCACCGTGGTGACCGGTATCGCCGGCATGCAGAACATGAAGGCCGTGGGCAAGACCGGCGGCATGGCGCTGCTGTATTTCGAGATCTTCTCCACCGTCGCGCTGCTGATCGGCCTGATCGTGGTCAACGTCGTCCAGCCGGGCGCCGGCATGAACGTCGACGTCAGCACCCTGGATACCAAGGGCATCGCTGCCTACGCCGCGGCCGGCGAGAAGCAGAGCACCATTGACTTCCTGATGAACATCATCCCGTCGACGGTGGTCAACGCCTTCGCCACCGGTGAGATCCTCCAGGTGCTGTTCTTTGCCGTGCTGTTCGGCTACGCCCTGCACCGCCTGGGCGAGACCGGTCAGCTGGTGTTCAACTTCATCGACCGCATCTCCCACGTCTTCTTCAACATCATCAACGTCATCATGAAGCTCGCCCCCATCGGCGCCTTCGGTGCCATGGCGTTCACCATCGGCAAATACGGCGTCGGCACCCTGGTGCAGCTGGGCTACCTGATGGCCTGCTTCTACGTCACCTGCCTGCTGTTCGTGCTGGTGGTGCTGGGCGCCGTCGCGCGCGTGCATGGCTTCAGCATCCTCAAGTTCATCAAGTACATCCGTGAAGAGCTGCTGATCGTGCTGGGTACCTCGTCTTCCGAGTCCGCCCTGCCGCGCATGCTGACCAAGATGCAGAAGCTGGGTGCCGAGAAGTCGGTGGTTGGCCTGGTGATCCCCACCGGCTACTCCTTCAACCTCGACGGTACCTCCATCTACCTGACCATGGCCGCCGTGTTCATCGCCCAGGCCACCAACACCCAGATGGACATCACCCACCAGATCACCCTGCTGCTGGTGCTGCTGATCTCCTCCAAGGGCGCTGCGGGCGTCACCGGGAGCGGCTTCATCGTGCTGGCTGCCACCCTGTCCGCCGTCGGTCACGTACCGGTCGCTGGCCTGGCGCTGATCCTGGGTATCGACCGCTTCATGTCCGAAGCCCGCGCCCTGACCAACCTGGTCGGCAACGGCGTGGCCTCCATCGTGGTCGCCAAGTGGTGCGGCCAGCTGGACGAGCAGACCCTGAAGACCGAACTCGCCCGCGGCCCGAACGCCGTCGAGATCGAGGAAGCACGTCAGACTGCCTGAGCCTAGGCCGAGGGCCGGCGCTTAGGGCGGCCCTCTAGCAACATCGAAACGCCCGTATCCCTGGATACGGGCGTTTTCTTTTGGGCGGAATTTGGTCAGGGCCGTGAGCGGTTGTGACTATGCCAGGCAGGGGCGCCTGGATGGGCGGTACGACCGGGGGAAGCAGGGCTCGGGTGTTCCCGGCACAGCCAGGCCGGATGTGCAGCGAGGACCGTCCGGCAGCGAGCGAAAACGTAGCAGAAGGCTTGATAGCCGTGAGCCGTTAGCCGTCCCTGAGAGGCAGGCGATGGCGAGGCTATGCCTGAGGCCGTCGAGCGAGGGCTGGGGTGCGGAAGAGCAGCGGGAGTATAGCGAGGGGAGGGGTGAAGCGCTGGCAGGCCGCCAGCGCTTCGGAGGGTGGATCAGCGACGCAGGGTGGGGCGATAGCCCATCACGCCGTAGAACAGGATGTAGACGTAGCAGATCAGCGGGATCACGAAGGAGGGCAGCAGGCCGATGGTGTCGGCGAAGTAGCCCTGGATGGCCGGCACCAGCGCGCCACCGACGATACCCATGCACAGCAGGCCCGAACCCTTGGAGGTGAACTTGCCCAGGCCCTTGAGCGCCAGGGAGAAGATGGTCGGGAACATGATGGAGTTGAAGAAGCCGATGGCCAGCAGCGCCCACATGGCGACCTTGCCGCCCTGCAGCACGGCCACGGCCAGCAGTACGCCGATGGCGATGGCGTTGAAGCTCAGCACCAGGTTCGGGCGCACCTTGGTCATGATCACGCCGCCGATGAAGCGACCGACCATGGCGCCACCCCAGTACAGGGACAGGTACTTGGCGGCGGTGGCGGCGTCCAGGCCGGCCACGTCTGGGCTTTCCATCAGGCTCACCAGGTAGCTACCGATGGAGACTTCGGCACCCACGTACATGAAGATGCCGACCACGCCGAGCAGCAGGTGGCGATAGGCCCAGACACTGCTGGCAGCCAGGGCGTTCTCGTCAGTGGCGTTGTCCTGTTCGGTGTCCTTGATCTGCGGCAGGCGGAACAGGCCGATGATGACCGCCAGGGCGACCAGCATGCCGGCCAGGATCAGGTAGGGCAGTTGCACCGAGTGGGCCGCGGAGTCCTCGCCGACCAGGGCGAGGATGGTCACGGCGCCGACCAGCGGGCCGACCGTGGTGCCCAGGGAGTTGAAGGCCTGGGTCAGGTTGAGGCGCGAGGCCGCGGTTTCCGGCTTGCCGAGGATGGTCACATAGGGGTTGGCCGCTACCTGCAGCACGGTGATACCGGCTGCCAGCACGAACAGGGCGGTCAGGAAGAAGCCGTAGGAGTGGGCACCGGCGGCAGGGTAGAAGAGCACGCAACCCACGCCGGCGGTGAGCAGGCCAACGATGATGCCCTTCTTGTAGCCCAGGCTTTCCACCAGGCGACCGGCCGGGAAGGAGACGATGAAGTAGGCGGTGAAGAAGCAGAACTGGATCAGCGAGGCTTGCAGGTAGCTGAGGGTGAAGACGGCCTTCAGGTGGGGAATCAGGATGTCGTTCAGTGAGGTGATCAGACCCCACATGAAGAACAGCATGGTAAGGACGATCAAGGGTCCGCGGTAGCTCTGGTTTTGATTGTGCATTGGGGCTCCAGGGGAAAACGGTTTCTTGTCTCTGCCCAGGGTTTCTGGACAGCGCTGTCTATGGCAGATGCGCAGGCACAGCGAGGCGGCGCGAGATTAAGCTATTCGCGCTGCTGAATCCATTCTTCCGAGAGGTTCGCAGGCGAAGTGCTGGCGCCTTCGACCGCCAGGGGCGCAGCCGGTTCAGCTGGGCAGGGAGGCAGAAATGAAAAACGGCGCCAGAGGCGCCGTTTTCTATCGAGCGAGGCGGGGACTATCAGCCCTGCCAGCGCTTGAGTACCAGGGTGGCGTTGGTGCCGCCGAAGCCGAAGCTGTTGCTCATGATGAGGTCCAGCTTGGCGTCTTCCTTGGTCTCGCGCAGGATCGGCATGTCGGCGACTTCCGGATCCAGCTCGTCGATGTTGGCCGAGGCGGCGATGAAGTTGCCCTCCATCATCAGCATGCAATAGATGGCTTCGTGCACGCCGGCAGCGCCCAGGGAGTGACCGGACAGGCTCTTGGTAGAGCTGATGGTCGGGGCCTTGTCGCCGAACACGGCGCGTACGCCCTTGATTTCGGCCACGTCGCCCACCGGGGTGGAGGTGCCGTGAGTGTTCAGATAGTCGATCTGACCGTCGACGGTGGACAGCGCCTGCTGCATGCAGCGGATGGCGCCTTCGCCGCTCGGGGCGACCATGTCGTAGCCATCGGAAGTCGCGCCGTAGCCGACGATCTCGGCATAGATCTTGGCGCCGCGGGCCAGGGCGTGTTCGAGGTCCTCGACCACCACCATGCCGCCGCCGCCGGCGATGACGAAACCGTCACGCTTGCTGTCATAGGCACGGGAGGCTTTTTCCGGCGTCTCGTTGTAGTCGCTGGAGAGGGCGCCCATGGCATCGAACAGCATGCTCTGGGTCCAGTGCTCTTCCTCGCCGCCACCGGCGAAGACCACGTCCTGCTTGCCGAGCTGGATTTGCTCCATGGCCAGGCCAATGCAGTGGGCGCTGGTGGCGCAGGCCGAGGCGACGGAGTAGTTCAGGCCCTTGATCTTGAAGGGGGTGGCCAGGCAGGCGGAAACCGTGCTGCTCATGGTCCGGGTCACGCGGTAGGGACCGACGCGCTTGACGCCCTTCTCGCGCAGGATGTCCAGGGCTTCCATCTGGTTGAAGGTGGAAGCGCCACCGGAACCGGCGATCAGGCCGGTGCGGGGATTGGAGACCTGCTCTTCGGACAAGCCGGAGTCCTTGATGGCCTGCTCCATCGCCAAGTAGGCGTAGGCGGCAGCATCGCCGACGAAGCGCTTGACCTTGCGGTCGATCAATTCTTCGAGGTTCAGGTCGATGGAGCCGGACACCTGGCTGCGCAGACCCATTTCGGCATATTCCGGGTTGTGACGGATGCCGGCACGGCCCGCGCGCAGGTTGGCGGAAACGGTGTCTTTATCATTGCCCAGGCACGAAACGATACCCAGACCGGTAATGACGACGCGACGCATGCGAAAAGCCCTTAGAAGCTATCGGTGGAGGTGAACAGGCCGACGCGCAGACCTTCGGCGGAGTAGATCTCGCGGCCGTCCACGCTAACGGTGCCATCGGCGATGGCCAGAATGAGCGACCTGTTGATGGTGCGCTTGATATGGATATTGTAGGTGACCTTCTTGGCGGTCGGCAGGACCTGGCCGAAGAACTTGACTTCGCCGGAGCCCAGGGCGCGACCGCGACCCGGATTGCCTTGCCAGCCAAGGTAGAAACCTACCAGTTGCCACATGGCATCCAGGCCCAGGCAGCCCGGCATCACCGGATCGCCTTCGAAGTGGCAACCGAAGAACCAGAGGTCGGGACGGATATCGAGTTCCGCCACCAGTTCGCCCTTGCCGTATTTCCCGCCTACCTCGCTGATATGCACGATCCGATCGATCATCAACATGTTCGGCGCGGGCAATTGGGCGTTGCCCGGACCGAAGAGCTCGCCACGGCTGCAGCGCAGCAAGTCTTCGTAGGTAAAGGCGTGTTGTTTGGTCATGCAAGCTCCTGTAGCTGGCCTAGATCCAGGCTCTGGCGACTCCAATGGTCGCTCTGGGTATGGCTTCGTGTAGCAGTAGACTGCCGGGGCATCGGGAAAGTCACAGGCCAGCGCCCCGCTCGTTAACGGACCATTGTGCACTTTCTGCAGTCAATTCTCCATCCTGAGCGACTGTTCATGATCGCGCGAACTCCAGCCCGGCCAGGTGCGACGACCAACGGGAGTAAACAGCCAACGGTTGCCCTGTAGGGTGAGCATGAATGAAGCGAAGGCCCGGGTAGCCGTAGTCTACCTAGGGTAATAGAGTCTTTCAGGGCAATTTCGATGCTGTTCGACCGCCATCCAGCAAGAGCATGCGCAGGCCCTGAGGCGTTCGAGCAGCTAACGTATAATGGTGACAAGGCCGCGCGATCGCGGTGAAGACGAGAGTTTCGATGACAGTCCAATCCCCCATCGCCGTGCTGGGCGGCGGCAGTTTCGGTACCGCCCTGGCCAATCTGGTCGCCGAGAATGGGCTGCCGGTACGCCTGTGGATGCGCGATCCGCAACAGGCCGAGACCATCCGCCGCCAGCGTGAGAATCCGCGCTATCTCAAGGGTATCAAGGTGCATGCCGCAGTCGAGGCGACCAGCGATCTGCCGGCCGCCATCGAGGGCTGCCAGTTGGTGTTGGTAGCCCTGCCGTCGAGTGCCTTGCGCCAGGCATTGGCGCCCATCGCCAGCCAACTGGAAGGGCGCTTCCTGGTCAGCACCACCAAGGGCATCGAAGCCCATTCCTTCATGCTGATGAGCGAGATCCTCGCGGAAATCGTGCCGCGGGCGCGTATCGGCATCATTTCCGGCCCCAACCTCGCCCGGGAGATCGCTGAGCACCAACTCACCGCCACCGTGGTGGCCAGCGAGGACGAAGAGGTGTGCCGCCAGGTCCAGGCCGCTCTGCATGGCCGTACCTTCCGCGTCTACGCCAGTGCCGACCGCCTCGGGGTGGAGCTGGCCGGGGCGCTGAAGAACGTCTACGCCATCATCGCCGGCATGGCCGCGGCGCTGGAGATGGGCGAGAACACCCGCAGCATGCTGATCACCCGCGCCCTGGCGGAGATGACCCGCTTCGCCGTGCAGCGTGGTGCCAATCCCATCACCTACCTGGGACTGGCCGGGGTAGGGGATCTAATCGTCACCTGCTCGTCGGAAAAGAGCCGCAACTACCGGGTGGGGCATGCGCTCGGTCGTGGCCTCAGCCTGGAAGAGGCGGTGGCGCAGATCGGCGAGACTGCCGAAGGCGTCAACACACTCAAGGTCCTCAAGGAGAAGTCGGACGAGCTGGGCGTCTACATGCCCCTGGTCAATGGCCTCTATGCGATCCTGTTCCAGGGCCGCAGCCTAGGCCAAGTGATCGAGGCCCTGATGGGGGGCGAGCCCAAGACCGATGTCGATGTCGCCGACGCCACTTTTAGCTGAGCCGCTACACTGTCTGAAAAAAGAGGAATTCTCATGTCCGAACCCACGCATTCCCGCGAGCTGCTTGGCCTGCGCCTGATCTGGATGCTGCTGTTCCTGTTCGTCTGGCTGGGCGCGCAATACGTGCTGGCGGTGGTGGTACTGCTGCAATTGGTCGTGCGGTTGATCAAGGGTGAAGCCAACCCCGGACTGACCGATTTCGGCGCGGCGCTGGCTACCTACCTGGCGCAGATCGTACGTTTCGGCACCTTTGCCAGTGAGGTGAAACCCTGGCCCTTCGCCGACTGGCCGGCCGAGGGCCGGTCCGAAGACCGCTCCGCCACCGCGCCATGAAGCTCTGGCTGCTAAGGCACGGCGAAGCCGAGGCGCGAGCACCCAGCGACGAGTTGCGTGAGCTGACCCCGGCCGGTCGCGCCGCGATCTTGCGCAGCGCCGCGCAGCTACAAGGCGCTGACCTGCAACTCATCCTGACCAGTCCCTATGTGCGAGCACGCCAGACCGCAGCCCTGGTGCAGCAGCACCTGGCCTGGGCCGGCGAGCTGCATACCGCCGGCTGGGCGACACCCGACGGCGAACCCGAGCGGGCCTTGGCGGAGCTGGAGCGGCAGGGGGTGGAGCGGTTGCTGCTGGTAACCCACAATCCCTTCGTCGGCGACTTGGCCGGCTGGCTACTGCATGGCCATCGTCAGGCGCCGGTGCCCATGGGTACCGCTTGCCTACTATGTCTGGAAGCACCACTGCCCTTGGCGGGTGGTTTCGATCTGGTCAGGCATTTCGACGCCTGACGCCTCTTCTAAGGAAGCGACATGAGCATCTGGCAGACCCCTCCCGATCCCGCGGCCCTGACCCGGCTACTCGATGACACCCTCGGCCAGCACCTGGACATGCGTATCGAAGCCTGGGATGACGACAGCCTCACGGCGAGCATGGTGGTGGATCGTCGTACTCACCAGCCGATGGGTTTGCTACACGGAGGCGCCTCGGTGGCCCTGGCCGAGACGGTCGGCTCGGTCGCCAGCATGCTGTGCGTGGATCGCGCGCGGTACTACTGTGTGGGTCAGGAAATCAATGCCAACCACCTACGCAGCGTGCGTTCCGGGCGGGTGACGGCGGTCGCCCGGCCGCTGCATCTGGGGCGCAGCAGTCACGTCTGGGACATCCGCTTGAGCGACGACGAAGGGCGCCTGACCTGTGTGTCGCGGCTGACCGTCGCCGTGGTTCCCCTGCAGCGGGATGGCTCCTGAGCATGACGGCTCAGGTTCAGGAGCTGCGGCTTGAGCTGCCCCATGTGGAGCTGAGCGCCCGGGTATCTGGCCCCGAGGATGGCTATCCGGTGCTGGCACTGCACGGCTGGCTGGACAACGCCATGACCTTCGCCCAGCTCGCGCCGCGGCTGACCGGGTTGCGCATCGTCGCCCTGGATCTGCCCGGCCACGGGCTGTCGGCGCATCGGCCGGCCGGCGGTGGCTATGCGATCCAGGATTATGTGCTGGACGTGCTGGCCGCCGCCGAGCAACTGGGTTGGACGCGTTTCGGGCTGCTCGGACACTCCATGGGCGCCATCGTCAGTGTCATCGCTGCCGCGGCCTTGCCGGAGCGGATCGAGCGTCTGGCCCTGATCGACGGCTTGCTGCCCTACACCACGCCCGCGGACGAGGTGCCCGAAAAGCTGGGCAAGGCGCTGCTCGCTGAACTGGAGCTGCCCAACCGGCGCAAGCCCGTCTATGCCAGTGTCGAAGACGCCGTGGCGGCGCGCTTGAAAGGTGCCCTGACGGTGAGCCGGGAAGCGGCCGAGCTCCTGGCCGAGCGTGGCTTGATGGCTGTGCCGGGCGGCTACACCTGGCGTTCCGATCCCCGTCTGCGGCTGTCCAGCCGCATGAGATTCACCCCGCAGCAGGCCCGCGCCTGCGTTCGCGCCGTACGCTGCCCCACCGCGTTGGTGATCGCCGCCGATGGGTTGCTGGCGCCGCATCCGGAGGCCATGGCACTAGCCCGGGAGCAGTCTTGCTTCACCCTGCATGAGCTGGCGGGCGGGCATCATCTGCATCTGGATGACGCCCAGGGCGCCCAGGCCGTCGCAGATTGTTTCAATGCCTTCTTTGCCGCCGAGGCCGGACGCAACGAATAATGCGGCATGCCTAGCCGTCCGCTCCTTCCCCGCGCTGTATCCACTCGCCGCTTCCTGCTGATCGGTCTGCTGCTGTCCGCTGGTTGGGCGCAAGGGGCGGTGCTGGCGGAAATCTCCCCTCTGGACCATGCGCAACTGGTTCGCGAGACGGGACCGGCAACGGTCGAGCGACTCTATCCGCTGGGACCGGTCAATCGCATCGGTGGCCGGTTGCGCTTGGAGGCGTCCTTGCAGGTCGAGGGCGAATTGCAGACCCAGACCTTCGAACTGGCCAGCGGTCATCCACCGCTCGCACGCCTCGACAGCGAACGCCAGCGCCTGCAGCAACGGGGCGCGACCCTGCTCTATTGGTGCGAAGGGCGCGACTGTGGCGCCAGCAACGTCATCGCCAACAACCTCCTGGGCGAGGCCATGCTCTATGGTCTCGACGACCAGCAGGGCCTCGTCGTGCTGCAACTACAAGAACCGCAAACCGTATTGATGCTTTACGGCATCGTGCGCGGCAATCGGCGCGGCTATCTGCACGCCGAACGCCTGCAGGCGGCGCAGCCCTTGCCGGAGCTGCTGCCGACGGCGGGTACTCTGCTCAAGGAGCTGCAGCGCGATGGTCAACTGTTGCTACCGGCCCTGGGCGAGGCCCCGGAACAGCCCTGGGTCGAACGTCTCGCGGCGGCCCTGGCGCTCAATCGCGATGTTGCCGTGACCCTGGGCGGCGCCCAGGCCGAAGCCTGGCAGAACGCGCTACTCAAGGCCGGCACTCGCGCGCCGCGGCTGCAGACTGATGGCGGGCGCGCGGCCGGTCTCTATCGACGCTAGAGGTCGTTGACGTAACGGGTACGCCCCGCAGCCAGACCGAACAAGGTGGCGAGGATGGCGATCAGGGTGAAGAGCACGCCCATGGGCGCCCAGCTGTGGGTGGCGTCGTGGAGGATGCCCACCAGCAGCGGCCCGAGCGACGCCAGGCTGTAGCCCGCGCCCTGGGCCATGCCGGATAGCCGTCCGGCGGTTTCCGCATCGCGCGAACGCAACACCAGCAGGGCGAGCGCCAGACTGAAGGTACCGCCCTGACCCAGGCCCAGGACCACGGCCCACAGCCAGAGACTATCCAGGGGCGCATACAGGCAGCCCAGCAGGCCGGCGAGGGTGGCGGCCATTACCACGACGATGGCCAGACGTTGGTCGCGGCCGCGGGTAGCCAGCCAGGGCGCGGTCAGGGCGCTGAGCAGTTGCGTCAGCACCGACCCCGACAGCATCAGACCGGCCTCCACGACGCCCAGGCCGCGGTCGACCAAGAGTGTGGGCAGCCAACCGAACACGATGTAGGCCAGGGACGACTGCAAGCCCATATAGAGGGTGATCTGCCAGGCCAGGCGGTTGCGCCACAGCGAGCCGCCCGCGCCTCGTGGCGGCGCCAGGGTTGGAGGCTGACGCAGTTGCGGCAGCCAGATCAGCAAGGCCAGCAGCGCAACCCCGGCCCAGGCGGCGAGGGCGGGTTGCCAGTGACCGTCGAAGGCCTCGGCCAGCGGTGCGGTCGCCCCGGCCGCTATGGCTGCGCCTATGCACAGCATCATGGTGTAGAGCCCCATCAACTGTCCGGCTTGGGCGGGGAAATCACGCTTGACCAGCGCTGGCAACAGCACGCCGAGGATGCCGATACAGGCACCGGCGATCAGGCTACCGAGGAACAGGCCAAGGGGCGGCACCAGGCTGCGCAAGACGATCCCCGCCGCCAGTAACGCCAGGATGGCGCCGAGGGTGCGTTCGCTGCCCCAGCGGCGGGCCAGGCGCGGCGCCAGGGGCGCGAAGAGTCCCAGGCACAGCACGGGCAGGGTGGTCAGCAGGCCGATGGCGCTGCTGGAAAGGCCGGTACTGCTTTCGATCTGGCGCAGCAGGGGCGCCAGGCTGGAAAGCGCCGGGCGCAGGTTGAGGGCGATGAGCATGAGGCTGGCGAGCAGCCAGCCGCGTTGCAAAGTGGTGAGACGGGTAGTGGCGTGAGAAGACATGAGCACGGCAATGGCAGGGAAACCAGCAATGCTAGCGCACCTTGGCCATAACGCACGGCGCTGTCTTATGCCAGCCTTGGCGCAGAAAAAATAGTTTGGCTGGGCGGCTAAAAAATCACCAGTTCGACCACTGCCGCACTGCCGCTCGCTTGTCCGCGGCTAGCTTGAGGTTTTCCACGTGGTTATCCACAGCAACTGTGGATTACCGCCAGAAATAGGCCCTTTTGCTTTGGTTTGCGATCTGTTAGGCGCCTCGATCACCGCCCCGGAACAGGCTTTTGCTACTATTACCGCCCCTCGCGCTGCTCGTCGAGCGAGCGGCACCGCTGATCCGGAGTTTCGATGACCAATCCCATTCGCCTCACCCAATACAGCCACGGCGCCGGTTGTGGTTGCAAGATCGCACCCAAGACCCTGGAGACCATCCTGGCGGGGAGTGGCGCCCAGCATCTGGATCCACGGTTGTGGGTGGGCAACGCCTCGCGCGACGACGCAGCGGTCTATGGTCTGGATGAAGAGCGGGGTGTGGTCTCCACTACCGATTTCTTCATGCCCATCGTCGACGATCCGTTCGACTTTGGCCGGATCGCCGCCACCAATGCCATCAGCGATATCTACGCCATGGGCGGCGATCCGCTGCTGGCCATCGCCATCCTCGGCTGGCCGGTGAACGTCCTGCCGCCCGAGGTGGCCCG
Organism: Pseudomonas oryzihabitans; assembly: GCF_006384975.1. Lineage (NCBI taxonomy): Bacteria > Pseudomonadati > Pseudomonadota > Gammaproteobacteria > Pseudomonadales > Pseudomonadaceae > Pseudomonas > Pseudomonas oryzihabitans. Next base: position 1,900,320 of record NZ_CP021645.1, on the reverse strand, counting down.
GGAGGTCATCGCCGGGGGGCGACGAGTGTGCGACGAGGCCGGCATTCCCCTGGCCGGTGGTCATTCCATCGACGCCCCGGAGCCGATCTTCGGTCTGGCCGTCACCGGTATCGTGGAAAAGCGCCATCTCAAGCGCAACGACACGGCGGCCCTCGGCAGCCGCCTCTATCTGACCAAGCCACTGGGCATCGGCATCCTCACCACCGCCGAGAAACGCGCGCTGCTGCGCCCGCAGGACCAGCACCTGGCGCGGGACACCATGTGCCAGCTCAATCGCCCCGGCAGTCGTTTCGGTCGGTTGGCGGGAGTCACGGCGATGACCGACGTCACCGGCTTCGGCCTGCTCGGGCACCTGGTGGAAATGGCCGACGGCAGCGGTCTGACCGCCGAACTGGAATTCGCCGCCATTCCCACCCTCGAAGGGGTGGATTTCTATCTCGAGCAGGGCTGCGTGCCTGGAGGCACGGAGCGCAACTTCGACAGTTATGGCCACCGCATCGCTGCGCTGGACGAGCGTCGTCGCCAACTGCTGTGCGATCCCCAGACCAGTGGCGGTCTGCTCGTGGCGGTGGCGCCGGAAGGGGAGGCGGAGTTCCTCGCGGTGGCGGCGGAGCAGGGCCTGGCCTTGCAAACCATTGGCCGACTGGTGGCGCGCCGCGCCCATGCGGTCGAGGTGGCCTGATGACCCAGCGTGAGGATGCCCGCGACCTGCGGGCGCTGTTCCTGAGCGACATTCCCCTGATCGATGTCCGGGCGCCGGTGGAGTTCGCCAAGGGGGCCTTCCCCCTGGCGACCAACCTGCCCTTGATGAACGATCTGGAGCGGCAGCGGGTGGGCACCCGTTACAAGCAGCAGGGCCAGCAGGCCGCCGTGCAGCTGGGCCATCAACTGGTATCGGGCAACATCAAGCATGAGCGGATCCAGGCCTGGGCCGATTTCGCCCATGCGCACCCGGAGGGCTACCTTTATTGCTTCCGTGGCGGTCTGCGCTCGCAGATCAGCCAGGAGTGGCTACGCAGCGAAGCGGGCGTTGCCTATCCCCGCGTAGTGGGTGGCTACAAGGCCATGCGGACCTTTCTCATCGAGACGCTGCAACAGGCCCTCGCCGAGTGTCGCTTCGTCATCGTCGGCGGCATGACCGGTACCGGCAAGACCGAGGTGGTGGCTCAACTCGACAACGCCGTGGATCTCGAAGGCCATGCCAATCACCGGGGCTCCAGCTTCGGCAAGCGCGCCACGCCACAACCGGGGCAGATCGATTTCGAGAATCGCCTGGCCATCGACCTGCTGCGCCGTCGTCACGCCGGGCAGGCGCAGTTCGTCCTGGAGGACGAATCGCGGCTGGTCGGTCGCTGCTCCTTGCCCTTGGAGCTGCACCAGGGCATGCAGCAGTTTCCGCTGGTCTGGTTGGAAGACAGCCGGGAAAACCGCATCGAGCGCATCCTGCGCGACTACGTCATCGACCTGGCAGCGGAATTCGCCGCGCTCCATGGCCAGGAGCAGGGCTTCGCGCTGTTCGCCGAGCAGTTGCGCAAGAGTCTCGCCGGCATCGCCAAGCGACTCGGCGGCGAGCGTTTCCAGCGGCTGTCGGCCGTTCTCGATGCCGCCCTGCTGGAGCAGGAGCGCTCGGGCGAGGTCGCGGCGCATCGTGGCTGGATCGAGGGGCTGCTCGCCGAGTATTACGATCCCATGTACGCCTATCAGCGCGAGAGCAAGGCAGCGCGGGTGATCTTCAGCGGCGACCAGGCCGCCGTCGTCGATTATCTTCGCAAGCCTCGCTGAACAGCCCGGCAAGCTGGTGGTCTACGCTGCGGTTATCCGGCCTTTTCGCCGGTCACGAGGAGAAGAAGATGAAGTCGAAACTGGTCCCCGTCGTATCGGTCACGCTGGCCCTGGTTGTGCTCGCCGGTTGTTCGGGTAAGGTGGTCAATCGTGACAACTGCGCCGACCAGACCCGTTCCGCCTGGCAGGAGCTGGACCTGGCCAAGGCCGAGGGCTTTTCCGGTACCGTGAGTTATTCCAAGGCGCTGGCCCTGCTCTCTACGGCCAAGACGCAGCAGCAGGTCGAGGCTTACAGCGGTTGCGTGAAGAACGCCGAGAAGGCGCGCTTCTATATCCGCGAATCCCGTGCCGGACGCTAGACCGATCCGTCAGGGGTGACGCCTAAAGCGACTCCTATATAACCGTTTGCGACGAGTGATAGCACTTCAGTCATAAGACCATTAAGAATCGGGCTCCGTGGACGACAGCTTTCCACGGAACTGGATCTTTTGAGGGCCTTATGAACGGGATCGCGAAATTTCGCCTGGCTAATTGGCTGACCGCGACCAAACTGGCCGTCGGTTTTGGTTTGGTACTGTTGCTTACCCTGGGTGTCGCCATCCAGGGTGGGCTGGCACTGAAGGACGTCGAGCATCGCTTCGGCTCACTCAAGGAAGTGGCTGCCGTCAATCGGCAGGTCATGCAGGTCCGGGCACTGGAACAGGGATTTCGCCTCACCGGTGATACCGCCCAGGCGGAGCACCTGCGACAGGCGCTGCCCAAGGTGCTCGAAGGCCTGAACCAGCTCACCGAGCAACTCGGTAACGCCAACGTCGCCGCGGTCAAGGACGCCATGGAGGCCATCAAGGCCTATGGCGCGGCCTTCACTGAATACGAGCGCCTCAATACCTCGCGGCAACTGGCCATGGAGGGAGCAACCTTCCTGGTGGGCGGCGCAGCCAACAGCCTCGATATTCTGCAGTCCGGTTTGCTGGATGACGGTGCCTATGCGCTGCGCGACTCCGGTGGCAAGCAGGGCGCTGAACTCCTGACGCTGTCCCAGCAGGTGGGCGAGCTCTATCGGCTGATGCTCAAGAGTCTCGACGAGGCCCAGGCGCGTGCCAGCAAGACCACGCTGGACAACGAGCCACTGCCGTCGGCCGTCGCTGCCCTGGCGCTGCTGGCCAAGGTGGAGCCGCAGTTGAGCGATCCCGCCTATGCGTCCGTCATCCAGGACGTCTCGACCAACATCAAGGAATTCACCAAGCGGTTGAGTGACTACGCCGCGGCCTTAGCCCAGCAGCAGGCGGCTGGTAAGCGCATGACCTCCCTCGCCGACGCCGCCGTGCAACAGGTCGATGCCCTCTATGGGCAGCAGGAGGCGGAGCTGCAGGCGATGATCACCAAGCGCATCTTCACCATCGGCAGCATTGCGCTGCTCGCCCTGGTGGTCGGTGCCCTGGCCGCGCTGTTCATCACCCTGGCCATCGTTCGCCCGCTGCGCAAGGTGATCGCCGCCGCCGAACGCATCGCCGAGGGTGAGCTGGACGTGGAACTCAAGGTGGACCGTGGCGACGAGATCGGTCAGCTGCAGCGCTCCAGTGCCAGCATGGTGGCGGCGCTGCGCAGCATGGTTCTGCAATTGCAGAGCGGTATCGGTCGTCTTGGCCAGGCCGCCGAGGAGCTGGCCGAGCACGCGCGTGAAGCCCAGGAGGGGGTGACGCGTCAACGCGAGGAAACCGATCAGGTCGCCGCTGCCATGGCAGAGTTGGCCGCGACCGCTCATGGTGTGGCCGAAGATGCCGAGTCCGCAGCCACGGCGGTGGACCAGGCCGAGCGTCAGGTGAGCGATGGTCAGGCGATCGTTGGCAGGAGTCTGGACAGCATCGAGACCTTGGGGCTGGATGTGCGTGTCACCGCCGATAGTTTGCAGAGCGTCTCCCGCGACAGCCAGGCGATCAGCGCCGTGCTCGACGTGATCAAGGCAGTGGCCGAGCAGACCAATCTGTTGGCGCTCAACGCGGCCATCGAGGCGGCACGCGCGGGCGATCAAGGCCGTGGTTTCGCGGTGGTCGCCGATGAGGTCCGGGCTCTGGCGCGCCGTACCCAGCAGTCGAGTGTCGAGATCGAACAACTGATTGTCGTGTTGCAGAAGGGGAGTGGCGAAGCGGTCAAGCGGATGCAACAGAGCGAGCAATTGCTGTCCGGTACCGTGTCCAGCGTAGGCGAAACCCGGCTGGCATTCGACGAAATCACTACGGCAGTCTCCAGCATCCAGCAGAAGAACCAGCAGATTGCCGCCGCCGCCGTACAACAGAGCGCGGTGGCCGAAGAGGTCGCGGTCAATGTCACACGCATTCGTGATGGCGCCGATCAAACCAGCCAGGCGATGGCCGCGACGGCTTCTGCCAGTCGTGAGTTGGCTAGCCTAGGTGACGAACTCACCAAGCTGGTCCGGCGCTTCCACGTCTGAGAGCCTGTTCATAATCTGCTGCGCGTCGGCCAAACTGCGTTGAAAACGCCCTGGAAGGCCAGCCCCGTCGGAATGCTCATTTACCACTCGTAAACTCGAGCGCGAGTCCGATCCGCTTCCTCAGGTGTTTTCGTGGGGCCGCCCAGGCCTTGTTTGGCTCTAGCTCGCAAGATTTTGAACAGGCTCTGAGCCAGCGGGGCACTACTGAGCGTTGAGCGCCTGGCCCGAGGTGCCGCGGCTGTCGGGGCCGAGCAGATAGAGATAGACCGGCAGAATGGCGTCCGGGGCGGGTACCCGGGCGGGGTCTTCAGCGGGATAGGCTGCCGCGCGCATGGCTGTACGGGTGCCGCCCGGGTTGATGCTGTTGACCCGGATGGCCGCCTCCGCCAGTTCTTCGGCCCAAACCTGCATCAGCCCCTCGGTGGCGAATTTGGACACCGAATAGGCGCCCCAGCCGGCCCGCCCCTTGCGCCCGACACTGCTGGAGGTAAAGACCACCGAGGCATCGCCCGATGCCTTGAGCAGTGGCAACAGCGCCTGGGTCAAGGCGAAGCCGGCCAGGACGTTGACTTGCATGACCTGGGCCAGCGCCTCGGCTGGAGTCTGTTCCAGCAGTACCCGCGGCCCGAGCAGGCCGGCGTTGTGCACCAGCCCATCGAGACGGCCGTATTCCTGCTGCAGGCGCTCTGCCGCATCGGCATAGACGGCTTCGTCGGCGTTTTCCAGATCCAGCACCAGGGGCTCGGCCGCCTGACCACCGCTGGCCAGGATCTCGGCGCACACCTGGTTGAGTGCCGTCGCATCGCGACCCTGGAGGATCACCCGGGCACCCAGGGCCGCGCAGCCCTTGGCCAGGGCGGCGCCAATGCCGCGGTTGGCGCCGGTGATGAGGATGACGCGGTCCCGCAGCAGCTCGGCAGGGGCTTGGTAGTCGAACATCCGGCCTCCTAGCAGCCGCACAGCGCGCGGTCGAGCAGGGCGCGCAATTCCAGCGGATGGTCGATGATGGCGTCAGCGCCCCAGTGCTCAGGGCGATCGTCGGGGTGGATGTAGCCGTAGCGCGCCGCCACCGTCTTGCTGCCGGCAGCCCGGCCGGATTCGATGTCGCGCAGGTCGTCGCCGATGAACAGGGCGACCTGGGGATCGACATCCAGTTGCCGACAGGCCAGCAGCACCATTTCCGGATCCGGCTTGCTGCGGGCGACGTGATCGGGGCAGACCAGGCAGGCCGAGCGCTCGGCCAGGCCCAGGCGCTGCATGATCGGCTCGGCGAAGCGCACCGGCTTGTTGGTCACCACACCCCAGCGCAGCCGGGCGGCGTCGAGGTCGCGCAGGATCTCGTCCATGCCATCGAACAGCCGGGTATGGACGGCGCAATGCTCTTGGTAGCGCTCGAGGAATTCCAGGCGCAGGGGCTCCAGCTCGTTACCGAGCGGATCGACGTCGAAGCCGGCCAGGATCATGGCCTTGGCGCCGCCGGAAATGACCCCGCGCAGGCGGGTTTCATCGGCAGGTGGGAGACCCTGGTCCTGGCGCATCGCCTGGACGATGGCAATGAAGTCCGGCGCCGTGTCCAGCAGGGTGCCGTCCATGTCGAAGAGGACCGCTTGCAGACGCATGGATCAATCCTCGCGCTGGGTGCGCACCATGTAGTTCACCGTCACGTCGCCTTCCAGCTTGTATCTCTTGGTCAGCGGGTTGTAGGTGAGGCCGATAATGTCGCGCAGGTTGAGGCCGGCGGCGCGCGCCCAGGCGCCCAGTTCCGAGGGGCGGATGAACTTGCGGAAGTCGTGGGTGCCGCGCGGCAAGAGGCGCAGCACGTACTCGGCGCCGACGATGGCGAACAGGTAGGCCTTGGGATTGCGGTTGATGGTGGAGAAGAACACCTGGCCGCCCGGCTTGACCAGATCGTGGCAGGCCTTGATCACCGACGAGGGGTCCGGCACGTGTTCGAGCATCTCAAGGCAGGTCACCACGTCGTAGGTGCCGGCGTGCTTGCGCGCGTGGTCTTCGGTGGTCTCCTGGATGTATTCCACCGGCACGCCGGATTCCAGCTGGTGCAGGCGGGCCACCGCCAGCGGCGCCTCGGCCATGTCGATGCCGGTCACCTGTGCACCACGTTGTGCCATGGCTTCGCTGAGGATGCCGCCGCCGCAGCCGACGTCCAGCACCTTCTTGCCGGCGAGGCCCGCGTGCTGGTCGATCCAGTTGACGCGCAGCGGGTTGATGTCGTGCAGCGGCTTGAATTCGCTCTCGCGGTCCCACCAGCGGTAGGCGAGGGCCTCGAACTTGGCGATCTCGGCGTTATCGACGTTGGACATGGGATTCTCCAGAGGCAAGGGGAGCGGGGCGCGTCAGGCGCCCTGCTGGATACGGGTGGCCCACTGCTGCGCATTGGCTATGAGTTCGGCCTCGTCCAGGCGTACGAGTTCGCTCTGGCGCAGCAGCGGCACGCCGCCGACCCAGACGTCGCTGACGCGATCCCGGCCGGTGGCGTAGATGAGTTGCGAAACGGGATCGTAGAGCGGCTGCTGGGCGAGGCCGCTGAGGTCGACGGCGGTCAGGTCGGCCGCCTTGCCCACTTCCAGCGAACCCAGGCAGCGCTCCAGGCCCAGGGCGCGAGCGCCGTTGAGGGTGGCCATGCGCAGAGCGCGATGGGCATCGAGGGCGGTGGCGGAGCCGGCGACGGCCTTGGCCAGCAAGGCGGCGGTACGGGTCTCGCCGAGCAGGTCGAGATCATTGTTGCTGGCCGCGCCGTCGGTGCCGATGGCGACGTTGACGCCGGCCTGCCAAAGGCGTTCCACCGGGCAGAAGCCGCTGGCCAGCTTGAGGTTGGATTCCGGGCTGTGGATGACGTGGCTGTTGGTCTCGACGAGATTTTCCAGGTCTTCGTCGTCGACCTGGGTCATGTGCACGGCCTGGAAGCGCGGGCCGAGCAGGCCCAGGCGACGCAGGCGTGACAGTGGTCGCTCGCCGGTCTGCTCAAGGGCCTGCTCCACCTCGAAGGCCGTCTCGTGCACGTGCATCTGGATCGGTGCCTGCAACTGCTCGGCCAGCACCAGGATCTCTTCGAGCTTGGCGTCGGCCACTGTGTAGGGTGCATGGGGGCCGAAGGCCACGCTGATGCGCTCGTGCAGCTTCATGTCGTCGAACAGCTCCAGGCCGCGACGGATCATGTCGTCCGCGGTGCGCGCGCCGGGGATCGGGAAGTCGAGGATCGGCAGGCAGACCTGGGCGCGTACGCCGGTGCGATGGATAGCTTCACAGGCTACCTGGGGATAGAAGTACATGTCCGAAAAGCAGGTGATGCCGCCACGGATCTGCTCGGCGATGGCCAGGGTGGTACCGTCGCGGACGAAGTCTTCGTCGACCCAGCGCCCTTCGGCGGGCCAGATGTGGTCTTGCAGCCAGGTCTGCAGCGGCAGGTCGTCGGCCATGCCCCGGAACAGCGTCATGGCGGCGTGGCCGTGGGCATTGATCAGGCCCGGGATCAAGACCTTGCCCGGCAGCTCCAAGGTTTCCTTGGCGGGCTGGCGCAGGGCATCGCTACGCGGCGCGAGCAGGGCGATGCAGCCGTCGCGTACGCCCAGGGCGTAGTCGCGCAGGACCACCCCGGCCGGCTCCACCGGCACGATCCAGCTGGGGAGCAACAAGAGGTCCAGGGGCGCGGGGGTGGGCATCTGCGGCGGTTCCAATGAGTGCGAACCGGCAGTATAGCGGTCCTTGCGGCGCTACCGCTAAATCCGCGCGCCGATGCCGGTATACTGGCGGGCTACAGATTCAGGTCGAGGAGAGATCATGCGAGAGCGTCTGCTGGCGGCGGAGAAGGTCAAGGCGATCGACTGGCGGGACGGTGCCCTGCACCTGCTCGACCAGCGCCTGTTGCCGCTGCGCGAACACTGGGTCGCCTGTCACAGCGCCGCCGAGGTGGCCCAGGCCATCCGCGACATGCTGGTACGCGGTGCCCCGGCCATCGGCATCAGTGCGGCCTATGGCGTGGTCCTGGGGGCCCGCCAGCGTGCCGCAGCGGGTGAGGACTGGGAAGAGACCCTGACCGCCGATTTCGACTTGCTGGCCGCCTCGCGTCCCACCGCGGTCAATCTGTTCTGGGCCCTCAACCGCATGCGTGAGCGACTGGCACGTTCTTCCGGCGCAGGCGCCCTGGCGGCGCTCGAGGCGGAGGCCGTAGCCATCCATCAGAGTGATCGCGAAGCCAACCTGACCATGGCCCAGCTCGGCGTCGAGCTGATCCGCAAGCACGACGCCAGCAAGCAGACCTTCCTTACTCACTGCAATACCGGCGCCCTGGCCACCGGTGGCTTCGGCACCGCGCTGGGCGTGCTGCGCGCCGCTCATCTGGACGGCCTGGTGGAATGCGTCCATGCCGACGAGACCCGCCCCTGGCTGCAGGGCTCGCGGCTGACCGCCTGGGAGCTGGCCGGGGAGGGGATTCCCGTCAGCCTCAACGCCGACGCGGCCGCGGCGCATCTGATGAAGACGCGCAACGTCGCCTGGGTGATCGTCGGCGCCGATCGCATCACCGCCAATGGTGACGTGGCCAACAAGATCGGTACCTACAACCTGGCGGTCATCGCCATGCACCATGGGGTGCGTTTCATGGTGGTGGCGCCCAGTTCCACCATCGACATGACCCTCGCCTCGGGCGATGACATCCCCATTGAGGAGCGCGCCGGTCACGAGTTGCTGGAGGTTGGCGGTAAGCGTTTCGCCGCCGAGGTAGAGGCTTTCAATCCGGTGTTCGATGTGACGCCCGCGGATCTCATCGACGCCATCGTCACCGAGCGCGGGGTGGTGGAGCGGCCGGACGCCAAGAAGATGGCCGAGTTGATGAATCGCCGACGCCTGCATTGAGGCGATCCGCAAGCGGCGGATACGTGCCTGAATGTGTTAGAATTTCGCTCTTTGCATAGCGCTTCTCAGATCAGAAGGAACCAGGCTTCTCATGGGTGAACTGGCCAAAGAAATCCTCCCGGTCAATATCGAAGACGAACTGCGACAGTCGTATCTCGACTACGCGATGAGCGTCATCGTCGGCCGGGCTCTGCCGGATGTACGCGACGGTCTCAAGCCGGTGCACCGGCGCGTGCTCTACGCCATGAGCGAACTGGGCAACGACTGGAACAAGCCGTACAAGAAATCCGCCCGTGTGGTGGGTGACGTCATCGGTAAATACCACCCCCACGGCGATACCGCCGTCTACGACACCATCGTACGGATGGCGCAGCCCTTCTCGCTGCGCTACATGCTGGTGGACGGCCAGGGCAACTTCGGTTCGGTCGACGGCGACAACGCCGCCGCCATGCGTTACACCGAAGTGCGGATGTCCAAGCTCGCCCACGAACTGCTGGCCGACCTGGACAAGGAAACCGTCGACTGGGTGCCCAACTACGACGGCACCGAGCAGATCCCGGCGGTGATGCCCACGCGCATTCCCAACCTGCTGGTCAACGGCTCCAGCGGTATCGCGGTCGGCATGGCCACCAACATCCCGCCGCACAACCTGGGTGAGGTGATCGATGGCTGCCTGGCGCTGATCGAGAACAGCGAGCTGACCGTCGACGACCTGATGCAGTACATCCCCGGTCCGGACTTCCCGACCGCAGGCATCATCAACGGTCGCGCCGGCATCATCGAGGCCTATCGCACCGGTCGTGGCCGCATCTATGTGCGGGCTCGCGCCGAGGTCGAGGACATCGACAAGAGCGCCAATCGCCAGCAGATCGTCATCACCGAGCTGCCCTACCAGCTCAACAAGGCGCGGCTGATCGAGAAGATCGCCGAGCTGGTGAAAGAGAAGAAGATCGAAGGCATAACCGAGCTGCGCGACGAGTCCGACAAGGACGGCATGCGCGTGGTCATCGAGTTGCGTCGTGGCGAGACTCCCGAGGTGGTGCTCAACAACCTCTACGCCCAGACCCAGCTGCAGACGGTGTTCGGCATCAACGTGGTGGCCCTGCTCGACGGCCAGCCGCGCACCCTGAACCTCAAGGAGCTGCTGGAAGCCTTCATTCGCCACCGTCGCGAAGTGGTGACCCGGCGGACCGTCTACGAACTGCGCAAGGCGCGCGAGCGTGGCCACATCCTCGAAGGCCAGGCGGTCGCCCTGTCCAACATCGATCCGGTCATCGAGCTGATCAAGACTTCGCCGACCCCGGCCGAAGCCAAGGAGCGCCTGATCGCCACGCCCTGGGAGTCCAGCGCGGTACGCGAGATGGTCGAGCGCGCCGGTGCCGATTCCTGCCGGCCGGACGACCTGCCCGAGCAATACGGCCTGCACGAGGGCAAGTATCACCTCTCGCCCGAACAGGCCCAGGCCATCCTGGATCTGCGTCTGCACCGCCTGACCGGCCTGGAGCACGAGAAGCTCATCGCCGAGTACCAGGAGATCCTGCAGCAGATCGGCGAGCTGATCCGCATCCTCACCAACCCCGAGCGGCTGATGGAAGTCATCCGCGAAGAGCTGGAAAAGGTCAAGGCCGAGTTCGGCGACAAGCGTCGTACCGAGATCGTCGCCTCCCAGGTGGACCTGACCATCGCCGACCTCATCACCGAGGAAGACCGCGTCGTCACCATCTCCCATGGCGGCTACGCCAAGTCCCAGCCGCTGCACGCCTACCAGGCGCAGCGCCGTGGCGGTCGCGGCCGCTCGGCCTCGGCGGTCAAGGACGAGGACTACATCGAACACCTGCTGGTCGCCAACAGCCATACCACCCTGCTGCTGTTCTCCAGCCTGGGCAAGGTCTACTGGAAGCGTACCTACGAGATCCCCGAGGCCTCCCGCGCCGCCCGTGGCCGTCCGCTGGTGAACCTCCTGCCGCTGGCCGAAGGCGAGCGCATCACCGCCATGCTGCCGGTCGACCTGGAAGCCGTGCGCCAGCAGGCGCCTATCGGTGAGGAGGATCTGGGCGAGCAGGACGACAACCTGGACATCGAAGACGCCGTGCTGGTGGAAGACGACGTCGAGAGCGAAGGCGAGGAGGGCGAGGTTCTCGACGCCGGCCAGGACGAGCCCACCGGTGCCTACATCTTCATGGCTACCCGCAACGGTACCGTGAAGAAGACTCCGCTGGTGCAATTCAGCCGTCCGCGCAGCAACGGCCTGATCGCGCTGAAACTGGAAGAGGGCGACAGCCTGATCGCCGCCGCCATCACCGATGGCGCCCGTGAGGTCATGCTGTTCTCCGATGGCGGCAAGGTCATCCGTTTCAAGGAGCGTCACGTGCGCACCATGGGCCGTACCGCCCGCGGCGTGCGCGGCATGCGTCTGGCCGAAGGCCAGCGCCTGATCTCCATGCTGATCCCCGAGCCGGGCGCCGAGATCCTCACCGCCAGCCTCAACGGCTTCGGCAAGCGTACCGCCATGGCCGAATACCCGCAGCGCGGTCGCGGTGGCCAGGGCGTGATCGCCATGGTCATCAACGAGCGTAACGGTCCCTTGATCGGCGCCATCCAGGTGTTGGACGGCGAGGAAATCATGCTGATCTCCGACCAGGGCACCCTGGTGCGGACGCCGGTCGAGGGTATCTCCCGGACTGGTCGTAACACCCAGGGCGTGACCTTGATCAAGCTCGGCAAAGGCGAGAAGCTGGTGGGCCTGGAGCGGGTGCAGGAGCCTTCGGTGGACGAAGAGCTGCTGGACCACGAAGCCGAACTCGGCGACGAGGTGCTCGACAAGGAACTGCCGGTCGACAGCCACGAACCGGATCAAGATGACGTGCTGCCCGGCGCCAGCGACGTGCCGAGCGATGACCTTCCCGACGAGGATGACGAGCGATGAGCAAGCGTGCCTACAACTTCTGCGCCGGTCCGGCGGCCCTGCCCGAAGCTGTGCTGCGCCAGGCCCAGGCCGATCTGCTGGATTGGCAGGGGCGAGGCCTGTCGGTGATGGAGATGAGTCACCGCGGTGAGGACTTCACCGCCATCTCCGCTCAGGCCGAGGCCGACCTGCGCGAGCTGCTGGTCATCCCCAACAACTACAAGGTGCTGTTCCTGCAGGGCGGCGCCAGCCTGCAATTCGCCCAGCTGGCGATGAACCTGATGCCCGAGGGCGGCAAGGCCGACTACATCGATACCGGCATCTGGTCGCGCAAGGCCATCGAGCAGGCGCAGCATTACGGCGCCGTCAACGTCGCGGCGAGTGCCAAGCAGTACGACTACTTCGCCATTCCCGGGCAGAACGAATGGCAGCTGTCCAAGGACGCTGCCTACGTCCACTACACGCCCAACGAGACCATCGGCGGCCTGGAGTTCGACTGGATTCCGGAAGTCGGCGACGTGCCCCTGGTGGCGGATGCCTCTTCCGACATCCTGTCGCGTCCGCTGGACGTTTCGCGCTTCGGCCTGATCTACGCTGGCGCCCAGAAGAACATCGGGCCCAGCGGTCTGGTGGTGGTGATCGTCCGCGAAGACCTGCTGGGTCGCGCCCGCGTCGCCTGCCCGACGCTGCTCGATTATAAGGTCGAGGCCGACAACGGCTCCATGTACAACACCCCGGCGACCTTCTCCTGGTACCTCTCGGGCCTGGTCTTCAAGTGGCTCAAGGAGCAGGGTGGCCTACCCGCCATGGAGCGCCTGAATCGCCAGAAGAAGGACCTGCTGTACGGCTTCATCGATGGCAGCGACTTCTACAGCAATCCCATCGCCAAGAATGATCGCTCCTGGATGAACGTGCCCTTCCGCCTGGCCGACGAGCGCCTGGACAAGGCTTTCCTCAAGGGCGCCGACGAGCGTGGCCTGCTGTACCTGCAAGGGCATCGTTCGGTGGGCGGCATGCGTGCCTCCATCTACAACGCCGTTACCCTAGAGGCCGTCCAGGCCCTGGTGACCTACCTGGCCGAATTCGAGAAGGAGCACGGCTAACCATGTCGGAACACGAGCTCAAGGCCCTGCGCCTGCGCATCGACAGCCTGGACGAGCGCATCCAGGAGCTGATCAGCGAGCGCGCCCGCTGCGCCCAGGACGTGGCGCGAGTCAAGATGAAGACGCTGGCGGAGGGCGAGAAGCCCGTGTTCTATCGACCCGAGCGCGAGGCCCAGGTGCTCAAGCGGGTGATGGAGCGCAACGCTGGCCCGGTGGGCAACGAAGACATGGCGCGGCTGTTCCGCGAGATCATGTCCTGCTGCCTGGCCCTGGAAGAGCCGCTGCACGTCGCCTACCTCGGCCCGGAAGGTACCTTCTCCCAGGCTGCCGCGCTCAAGCACTTTGGCAAGGCCGTGGTCACGCGGCCGATGGCGGCCATCGATGAGGTGTTCCGCGAGGTCGCTGCTGGCGCTTCCCAGTTCGGCGTGGTGCCGGTGGAAAACTCCACGGAGGGTGCGGTCAACCACACCCTGGACAGCTTCCTCGAACACAACCTGTCGATCTGTGGCGAGGTGGAACTGCGTATCCACCACCACCTGCTGATCGGCGAGAACACCAAGGCCGACAGCATCACCCGCATCTATTCCCATGCCCAGTCCCTGGCGCAGTGCCGCAAGTGGCTGGACTCCTACTACCCCAGCGTCGAGCGGGTGGCGGTGGCCAGCAATGCCGAGGCGGCGCGGCGGGTGAAAGGGGAGTGGAATAGCGCGGCCATCGCCGGTGACATGGCGGCCTCGCTCTATGGGCTGACCCCGGTACAGCAGAAGATCGAGGACCGGCCGGACAACTCCACCCGCTTCCTCATCATCGGCAACCAGGACGTGCCGCCCAGTGGCGACGACAAGACCTCCATCATCGTCTCCATGCAGAACAAGCCCGGTGCCCTGCACGAGCTGCTGCTGCCGTTCCACGCCAACAACATCGATCTGAGCCGGATCGAGACGCGGCCCTCGCGCAGTGGCAAGTGGACCTATGTCTTCTTCATCGATTTCGTCGGTCACCAGGCCGATCCGCTGATCCGCGACGTGCTGGAGCGGCTGTCCAGCAGCGCCGTGGCGTTGAAGGTGTTAGGTTCCTATCCGCGCGCCGTGCTTTGACTTAGGCGCGACTGCGTGCGTCAGCGTCGACGCACGCAGCCGTTCTCGTCGAAGGTGACGAGTCGTGCGCGCTCCTGCCGGTTGCGTGCGTCGTAGTGATAGCGGGTGACCGTATCCAGCTGCGAAATCCGCCGTGGCTGGCCCAAGGCGTTCTCCACATCCGCTCGGCTCATGCCGGCCTTGACCTGCCCGCGAATGATCGCCTGGCGCCTTTCGCTGGCGGTGAGCAGGTCACCGCAGCCATCCGCCTTGGTTCCGACTACCGTAGGTGCATGCGGGGCAATTCGCCGCGCTGCGGCTCTTGGCTTGGCCATCAAGGTAGGCTTGGCCCCGCCCGGACGAGCGTTGTCCGCGTCTTGCAGGCTGCTTGCACTATCGAGGGCGCAGCCGGTTGCGGAAAAGGTGAGACGGCCGCCGGCATCCTCGCAGCGATAGACCGTGGCGGCCTGGGCGGCAACGCAGCCCAGCAGCAGGCCGAGCGCGAGCAACTTCTTCATGGAACGTCCTCCCTGACGTGTCTGCCTAAAGCTTAGCGAAGTATTGGTCGCCAGACGACGATCGGATGAGCGCTTTTCCGGAACCTGGAAACCTTTGCAAATAGCTGTTTTGAAAACCTTTTGCCTTCGCGCCCGCCAGCGCTCCGGTGTATCATCCCCGCCGTCAGCCCCGCCGGGGCAGTGGTCACCCCCTCATGGACTTACCCAGTCAACACCTAATCGTCGTTTTCGTCCCGTTGTTGAAATAGGGTCCGTCGGTGCGCTCCGCCGACAGGCCGGAGTGCGCTATGAACGTAGTGAACGAAGCAGAAATCAGAAAGCCCCACGAGACGCTGCAAGAGCGGCTCGCCCAGGTCGTGGAATTGCTGGAGCGCTACGACCTCGCCGTCGAGGCGCGTGAAGCCCAGGACCTCGGCCCGGTTTCTCCCGCCGATATCCCCGAAGAAGGCCTCGAAGAACTGCGCGCTCGGCTGGACGAGCTGCACCCCGCAGACGTCGCCTTCATCCTCGAGGCCTTGCCGCAAGAGGATCGCCTGACCGTCTGGGGGCTGGTCAAGACGGAGCGCGACGGCGAGATCCTGCTCGAAGTCTCGGACGCCGTTCGCGAAACGCTGATCGCCGACATGGACGATCAGGAGATCCTGGCCGTGGCCGGTCAGCTCGATGCCGACGAACTCGCGGATCTGGCGCCGGATCTGCCGCGCGATGTCGTGCACGAGCTCATGGAAGCGCTCGATGCCCAGCAGCGCGAGCGGGTGCGTTCCGCGCTGTCCTACGACGAGGATCAGGTCGGCGCCCTGATGGACTTCGAGATGGTCACTATCCGCGATGACGTCGCCCTAGAAGTGGTGCTGCGCTATCTCCGCCGGCTGAAGGAACTGCCCGACCACACCGACAAGCTCTTCGTGGTCGATACCGACAGCATTCTCAAGGGCGTGCTACCCATCAAGCGACTGCTGGTCAACGACCCGGAAAAGCTGGTCGCCGAGGTCATGGCCAAGGAGGCCGTCGCCTTCCATCCGGATGGCGACGCCTACGATGCCGCCCAGGCGTTCGAGCGCTATGACCTGGTATCCGCCCCCGTGGTGGACAAGAACGGCAAGTTGATCGGGCGCCTCACCATCGACGAGATGGTCGACCTGATCCGCGAGGAGAGCGAAAGCGAAGTCCTCAACATGGCCGGTCTGCGCGAAGACGAAGACGTCTTCGCCTCGGTCTGGAAATCGGTGGGCAATCGCTGGACCTGGCTGGCCACCAACCTCATCACCGCCTTCATCGCCTCGCGGGTGATCGGGCTGTTCGAGGGGTCGATCGAAAAACTGGTGGCCTTGGCCGCGCTCATGCCCATCGTGGCTGGGATCGGTGGCAACTCGGGTAATCAGGCGATCACCATGATCGTGCGAGCCATGGCGCTGGGGCAGATCAGCGTCACCAATACCGCCAGATTGTTGCGCAAGGAGATGGGCGTGGCCCTGTGCAATGGCGTCATCTGGGGTGGAGTGATCGGCCTGGTAGCCTTCTATCTGTACAACAGCTGGTCGCTTGGACTGGTCATGATGGGGGCTATGACCCTGAACCTGCTGCTCGCGGCCTTCATGGGGGTACTCATTCCCATGACGCTGCAACGCTTCGGTCGCGACCCGGCGATGGGGTCGAGCGTACTGATCACCGCCGTGACGGACAGCGGTGGCTTCTTCATCTTCCTGGGGCTCGCCACCCTGTTCCTGATGTAGCTCAGGCGGGGCTGCGGCGAAAGGCTGCCCAGGGCCAGGGCAGCCTGGACGTCACTAGGAAGCGGCGTCGATGTCGTGGGCGATGAGGGAGATCAGCGCGTTCTGCTGCCGACCAGACAGCTGGCGAAACCGCTGCAACAATTCTCGCTCGTTGGCAGTGACCTCGGGACTGTCCAGGCGCAGCCCGGGTTCGTCGCCCAAGGCGCCTTCCTGCTGCAGGCTCTGTTCGAGGCGCGCAATGATTTCGGAGTTCATGCTGCGATGATGGTTGCGGGCCACATCCGCGATGCGCTCTCGCATGCCTTCGGGCAGACGCACGACGAATTTGTCAGCGGTACGGCTTGAGTAGGATCTAATGGCCTGGGTCATTGAGGTACTTCATCTGGAGTCAAAATCAGTGAAGGCGTAAGCCCTCGTCTCGTTCCGCTAGCGATCACGGGCACCTTGGACGCTGCAACGATACCGTCCCTGGATTTACTTTTTGTTGACGTCAATTTACCGACGTACCGCCAAAATTGCAAAGCCGGCTCACAATAATGCCGCTTTTGCACAGTGTCGGCCTGTCAGAGCCGTTTTCAACCGGAACATGACAAAATTCTCGCTGCCCATTACCATGAGCGCCCTTCCTGTCCCAGTAGCTCAATTGGATAGAGCATCCCCCTCCTAAGGGGAAGGTTGGTGGTTCGACCCCACTCTGGGACACCAGATTCAATTCTGTCTTCCGCGTTTCCTTCCTGCGTCCTTCGCCATGCATTAGTCCTTGCAGAACCGTTACAGCTGTTCTGAAGGATAGGGTAAAAACAGCGACCTTGTTCGACTTCCACGCTCTTCCAATAACGATTTGTGGCTGTGATCACAGCATAGAGCAGCAGAAATAAACCCGCTGAATTTATCTGTACTCTCCGATGGCTAACCGTCTGCATTGCATGAATCTGGAACGCCTCTGGAGGTTCGCGTCATGGCCTTTTATCCCGTCCTACTTTCAGTCGTGTTCGTCGTTCGTAATCAGGCAACCGAGCTGCAAAGCGCCTTGGAGCACGCCGCAGCTGTAGTCGGTCCACTGGTGAGTGACTACGAACTTATCATCGTCGATAACGCTTCCTCTGATGACAGCGTAGCCTGCTTGAAGCAACTGACCAGCATCAATGGATTGCCCAATCTCCAGGTATATGCCCTGACCAAGGAAGTGGATTCCGATACGGCAGCCTGGGTGGGGCTGGAAAATGCGCTGGGTGACTTCGCGGTAGTTATCGATCCCGAAACGGACGACATCGCCTTCTTGCCGGAGATGCTCAAGCACGCGGCCGAGGGCACCGACGTCGTGTTCGCCAACAATCGGCAGAAAGTTCGCCAGACATTTTCGTACAACCTGTCCGCCAAGGGCTTCAACTATCTCTACAAACGTTTCAACGGGGTGGATCTCGCCAAGGATGCCCCCCAGTACCGGATGCTCAGCAAGAAGGTCATCAACTACATCCTGCGTCACCCGGCGCCGGCCCTGACCTATCGACATTTACCGGCCACGGCAGGGTTTTCCCGCAGCAACCTG
Organism: Pseudomonas oryzihabitans; assembly: GCF_006384975.1. NCBI lineage: Bacteria > Pseudomonadati > Pseudomonadota > Gammaproteobacteria > Pseudomonadales > Pseudomonadaceae > Pseudomonas > Pseudomonas oryzihabitans. The sequence continues at coordinate 1,882,330 of NZ_CP021645.1, read as the reverse complement.
GAATACAGCGCGCAGCCACGCAGTAGCCGGGCCAAGCGGCTGTCCGGCAACTTCGACAAGGGCGCGCGCTTGCTGGTGTCGTCCACGCGCAAGCCGATGCGGATGGTCAGTTTTCTGTCCATCGTCGGAGCCATGTCGAATCTGCTCTATTCCATCTACGTCATTGCGGTAGGACTGTTCAAAGATGATGTGGCGCCTGGCTGGGTGACCATTTCATTACAGCAGTCCGGCATGTTCTTTCTGATATCGCTGGTATTGCTGGTCCTGGGCGAATATGTCCTGCAGTTGACCCATAGAGCCAACGAAGGCCCGCTGTATCACGTGGCCCAGGAGTTCACCAGCGCGGTCATGACGCGTCGGGACAAGCTCAATGTCGAAGTGGTCCAGGGCGGCAGTGTGAGGCCGGCAACTCAAAGTGGCGTAGCCTGAGGACGATCATGAAAGATGCGATCGTCATTGGTGGTGGCTTCTATGGCGCCATGACGGCCCTTTATCTGATGCGGGTAAGGGGCTTCGCCAAGGTCACCTTGATAGAGCGGGAAGACGGCTTGCTGAAGCGTGCTTCCTATCACAATCAGGCCCGTGTCCATAACGGTTATCACTATCCGCGTAGTTTCGTCACCGCCTTTCGCAGTCGCGTTAACTTGCCGAGATTCCTGCGTGATTATCCTGATGTCGTGGTGCGGGATTTCACCAAGTTGTATGCCATCGCCCGCAACAACTCGAAGGTGACCGCCAAGCAGTTCGAGCGCTTCTGCCAAGGTATCGAAGCCTCTCTACAGCCGGCTCCCGAAGAGTTTTCCCGACTCTTCGACAACCGTCTCATCGAGGCGGTTTATCTCACCGAAGAGTACGCCTTCAATTCCGCCGTGCTTGCCGGCGAGGTGAGTCGCGAACTCGATGCGGTCGGGGTCGAGTTGCTGTTCAACAGCAGGGTCACCGCGATTCACGGTACGTCGGGTGGCTTGAGCGTCGAGGTCGTGGGGGACGCGGGGCAGCAGGAAATGCAGTGCCGCTATCTGTTCAATTGCACCTATAGCGGCCTCAACCAGTACACCGGGGACTTCCCCGGTACGACCACGCGCTTGCGACACGAAATCACCGAGATGGCGCTGGTCGAGATGCCGCCGGAGCTGCGTAACCTCGGTGTCACGGTGATGGACGGTCCGTTCTTCTCGATGATGCCCTTCCCGGCGCGGGGCCTGCATACCCTGTCGCACGTGCGCTACACCCCGCATATGAACTGGGAAGACGCCAACGGTACCGATCCCTACGCCCGCCTCGACGACTACGATCGCGCTTCCCGTGCGGACTGGATGGTCCGCGACGTGGCGCGCTACATGGCGGATGCGGCTCGGGTGGAGTACCGGGATTCGCTGTTCGAGGTGAAGACCATCCTGATGAAGAACGAGGGTGACGACGGCCGTCCCATTCTCTTCGAGCAGCATACCGAACTGCCCGGTTGCTATTCGATGCTGGGCGGCAAGATCGATAACATTTTCGATGCTCTGGAGCGCCTCGATGCCGAACCCTTCCATTGACGCGGCGCCCAGGGGGGCGTCCGGCAGCGCCGGCTTCATCACCGTTCTGGTTTTTTCCGTCATCAACTTCTTCCTGTTCGGCAAGGGCGTCATTCTCGATCCCTTCCATCAGGGGGAGTATTTCGCGACCCTGCCGACCTTGCTGCATAGCCAGCCGGGCGAGCATGCCTTCACCATTCACGGTGGGCTGGACTTCGTGCCGGTCTGGCTGGCCCAGACCTGGTTCGGCGCCCAGCACACCTTTCTGGTGACGCAGATCCTCTATGGCCTGTGCAATACCTTCGCAGCCCTGCTGCTGTGGTCAACGGCCGTCTTGCTCTGCCCGTTGCCGAAGGGCCGCGCCCGGCTGATCCTGCTGGTGGCAGTGGGGGCGTTGGCCACTCAGGTGGTGGGCTACCGCGATCTGTTCCTGCTGCTGTCCCTGTTCCTGTTCTGCCTGCATCGCAAGGTGGAGACCACGGCCGGACGGCTGGTCTGTGAGCTGCTGCTGGGCCTGGCGGCGGGCTTCAATGTGTTCTGGTCCTATGATCGCGGCATCGCCGGGGTGCTGGCGATCGGCTCGGCCGTGCTGCTCGCGCTGCTACTGCAGCGGCGGCATGCGCTATCGATCCTGAGCTTTCTGGCGACCGTCGCCTGGCTTGGTCTCGGGACCGATTTCTTCGCCCTGACCGACTACGTCAAGAATCTGACCTTCCTGCTCGAAACCTCGTCCCAGTGGGGCTACGGCCTGAGCGCCCGACCGCTCGCCCTGAGCTTGTTGCTGGCGGTGCCCACGGCGCTGGCGGGCTTCGCCCTGATCCGCTGCCTGCCTTGGCCGTGGCGCTGGAATGAAGATTTGCCGCTGATTGGCGCCCTCGCCGTACTGCTGGTCATCTTCTTCAAGATCGGCGTCAACCGGGCGGACTTCCAGCATATCCAGATGGGTTTCTGGGTGCCGCTGCTGAGTTTGCTCTATGCCGCCCGCCGTCAGCGCCTGGCGCGCAGCGGCGGCTGGGATCTCGCGGCTCATCCCCGGGCGGCTTTCGCCTGTGTCGCAGCGGCGATCTTGCTCGGCCTGGTAGGGCTCAATCCTTCCCCCTTCTTCGCCGTGCTGCTGGTGGGGGCGCTGCTGGCGTTCACCCAGCGCCTGCTGGTACCGGCGCTGGCAGCGCTGGTGCTGCTGTTGGCCGCCTTTAATCTCTACAAGTCGCCGGTCGAGCGCGTCTGGTCCCAGGGACTGGCCTGGGTGCCGGAGCTGTCCGCCATGCCTGACGATGCCGCCTTGGCCACGCCCGGCGTGCAATGGGCCGCACGGCGCCTGCTCGAGAGCCATGCCCAGTGCGTGTTCGACCTCGCCAACAACGGCGTGATCAACGGCGTGACGGATCTGCCGGCCTGCACCAAGTACATCTATCCGGTGTATGCCACGCCGCCTTACGAAGCGGACCTGCTCAGCGACCTGCAGCGCGCTGATCCACCGGCGGTGGTGTATTCGACGACGTTCTGGTCATTCAACCTGAACAACCTCTCCATGCACGACAAGTTTCCACGACTCAAGGCCTACCTGGACGCCCATTATCCCGTCGAGGAGTGCCAACCGGACTATTGCCTGAGATTCAAGACCAAGGGGTGAGCAACATGAAGACCGACGCATTGATAGGGTACAGCGGCTTCGTAGGGTCGACGCTGCTCAAGCAGAAGGCCTTCGGTGCACTGTTCCGCTCCACCAACATCGAGCAGATCGGTGATCGGCCCTATGGCCAGGTGATCTGCGCGGGTGCGCCGGCGCAGAAGTGGATCGCCAACCGCGATCCCGCGGCCGATCGCCAGAAGATCGATGGGCTGATCAGCCATCTCTCGCGTATCGAGTGTGACTCCTTCGTGCTGATCAGCACCGTGGATGTGTTCAAGCAGCCGATCGGCGTGGATGAAAACACGGCGGTGGACGAAGAGGGCCTGCATGCCTACGGCGCCAATCGCTATCGTCTGGAGCGGTTCGTGCGCGAGCACTTCGCCAAGGCGCTGATCGTTCGCTTGCCCGGCCTGGTCGGGCCGGGGCTGCGCAAGAACGTGATCTACGATCTGCTCAACGACAACAACCTGCAGGCGGTGGAAAGCCGCGGCGTCTTCCAGTTCTACCCCATGGTCAATCTCGGCTACGACATCCAGACCGCCCAGGCGGCCGGCCTGGAGCTCGTCCACCTGACCGCCGAACCCATCAGCGTGGCGGACATCGCCCGCCTGGGCTTCGGCCGGGACTTCGGCAATACCCTGGAAGGCACCCCGGCGCGCTACGATTTCCGCAGTGTCCACGCGGCAGTCTTCGGCGGCCGCGACGGCTACCAGTACAGCGCCCGCGACACCCTGCTGGCGGTGCGCGCCTATGCGCAGTCGGAACCTCCGGTGATCAAGGCGGAGGGGCAGTGATGCGCATCGCCATTTCCAATATCGCCTGGGACGTCCCCGACGACGCCATGGTCGCCGAGATCCTGCAGCAGTATCGGGTGGATGCCATCGATATCGCCCCCGGCAAGTACTTCGCCGATCCCAAGGTGGCCACGACCCAGGAGATCCAGACGGTACGCCAACAGTGGCAAGCCCGAGGCATCGAGATCACCGGCATGCAGGCACTGCTGTTCGGTACGACCGGGCTCAATGTCTTCGGTGACGGGGACGTCCAGCAGGCGTTGCTCGCCCAACTGGAAGGCGTCTGCCGGGTCGCCGAAGGGCTAGGCGCTACTCGGCTGGTGTTCGGCTCGCCGCGCAATCGTGACCGCTCGGGTTTGAGCGATGACCAGGCGCTGGCGCAGGCCCGCGAGTTCTTCCTGCGCCTGGGCGATGTCGCCGCTACCCATGGGGTACTCATCTGCCTGGAGCCCAATCCGCCACGCTATGGCGCCAATTTCATGATCGACAGCGATTCCACCGCGGCGGTGGTGCGAGCGGTGGCTCATCCGGCGATCCGCATGCAGCTCGACACCGGCGCCCTGACCATCAACGAGGAAGATGCCGCTCGCGTGCTCGAAGAGCATGCCGAGTTGATCGGCCATGTCCATGCCAGCGAGCCGGACCTGGTGACCTTGGGGGAGGGGGGTACCAACCATGAGGGGATCGCCTTCGCCCTGACCCGGCGGCTGCCCGAGCAGGTCGTCAGCATCGAGATGCTGCCGGCCAAGCAGGGCTCCAACCTGGCCGCGCTGGAGCGTGGGGTACAGGTCGCCATCCGGGCCTATCGTGATTTGCCGGAGACCGCCGCATGAAATGGCTGATCCTGATCCTGGGCATCGCCTCCAATGCCTCGGCGAGCGTACTGGTGAAGATGGCGATGCTGCCACCGCGCCGTTTTCCCAGTCCTGCCGATCCCATGGCTGCCCTGACCAACTGGCCGTTCTGGCTGGGTCTCTTCATGTACGGTCTGGCGTTCCTGCTCTATGCCGCCGCCCTGGCCAAGCTGCCGTTGAACGTGGCGCATCCGGTACTGACGGCCGGGGCCATCGCCAGCGTCGCGCTGCTGTCGGTAGCGATCTTTCGCGAAGCCTTTCCCTGGACCACGGCGGCAGGCATCGTCCTGATCATCGCCGGTGTCGCCCTCATCACGGCCCGTGTCGGTTGACCCTGGAGGATCTATGACTACTGCAATTCCCACCGCCGAGCGTGCCCTCTGGCAGGTACCCAGCTACACGACGACCTTCTGGAACGGCCGCAGCCGCCCGCATTGCGTGGTGATTCCAGTCATCAACGAAGGCGAGCGTATCCTCAGCCTGCTGCGACGCATGGCGGCGTTGAAGATCGCCGATATCGCCGATGTCATCATCATCGACGGCGGCAGTACCGATGGCTCTCTGGAGCCGCAACGGCTGCAAGAGCTGGGCGTTCGCGGGCTGCTGGTCAAGACGGCACCCGGCAAACTCAGTGCTCAGCTGCGCTGCGCCTACGCCTTCGTGCTCGATGAGGGCTACACCGCGATCGTGACCATCGATGGCAATGACAAGGACGATCCGGACGCCATCCCGCGCTTCATCGAAGCCATCGAGCAGGGCTACGACTTCGTCCAGGCCTCGCGTTTCCTCGCCGGTGGCGTGGCGGAGAACACGCCCAAGTCCCGCGACTTCGCCATTCGCTTCATCCATGCGCCCATGCTGAGCCTGGCCTCGGGTTTCCACTGGACGGATACCACCCAGGGTTTTCGCGCCTACAGCCGGGCCATGCTGCTGGATCCGCGGGTCGCGCCGTTCCGCGATGAATTCACTACCTACGAGTTGCTGGCCTATCTGTCCTATCGCGTGCCGAAATTGGGTTACCGCTGCGTGGAACTCCCCACGGTGAGACGCTATCCGAAGGGCGAGGTACCCACCAAGATCAGCAGCGTAAGAGGTAATCTTTCGGTGCTACAGGTACTGATGAAGGCCTGTGCAGGCCATTACAATCCACGCCTGGGCGAGGACGCCCAGCTGGCAGCGCAACGACGAAGCTAAGTCCGTCGCGCTCGCCTGGTGCGCAAGAGACGACGGAGTAGGCAATGGGGCGTGTGCTGTCGGCGTTTCGCGGGCTTTATTTCGCGACGCTGTTGATGTTGATCGGGACCGGGTTGCTGAGCACCTATCTGGGGTTGCGCCTGGCGGCGGAGCAGGTCCAGGGGTTCTGGGTCGGTGCCCTGACCGCCGCCTATTACCTGGGGCTGGTGATCGGTGGCAAGCTGGGGCATCGGCTGATCGCCCGGGTAGGCCATATCCGCGCCTATGTGGCCTGTGCCGGCATCGCCGGCGCGGCCGTGCTCGGCATCGGCCTGCTGCCCTGGTTGCCCGTGTGGCTGGGCCTGCGACTGCTCATCGGGATGAGCATGATGTGCCAGTACATGGTCCTGGAGAGCTGGCTCAACGAGCAGGCCGGTCCCGGCGAGCGGGGCAAGGTCTTCTCTGGCTACATGACCGCTTCCTACCTCGGCCTCGCCCTGGGCCAGACGGTACTGGTGGCTTCACCCGATCTGGATGTCGACAAGCTGATGCTGGTCGCCACCTGCTACGCCCTGTGCCTGGTGCCCGTGGCGGTGACCGGCAAGATTCACCCGGCGCCGCTCAAGCCGGCGCCACTGGAGCCCACCTTCTTCATCCAGCGGGTTCCGCAGTCCCTCACCACTACCCTGGTCGCCGGCTTGGTGATCGGCTCCTTCTACGGTCTGGCACCGCTCTATGCCAGCGCCCAGGGGCTGCCTACCGAACGCATCGGTCTGTTCATGGCCTGTTGCATCTTCGCCGGACTGATCGCCCAATGGCCGATTGGCTGGCTGTCGGATCGGCACGATCGCAGTGGCTTGATCCGCACGATCGCCATAGCGCTCACCATCGCCGCCTTGCCGCTGGCCGTGCTACCCCACGTTCCGCCAGTGGTGCTGTTGCCCTTGGGCTTGATCGTCAGTCTGCTGCAGTTCGTGCTCTATCCTTTGGCGGTCGCGCTTTCCAATGACCACATCGAAGGAGAGCGCCGTGTCTCCCTGAGCGCCATGCTGCTGGTCACCTTTGGCGTGGGAGCCTGTATCGGTCCGCTGGCGGTGGGGGCCCTGATGAATCTGATCGGGCCCAACATGCTCTATGCCTTCGTCGTGCTGTGCGGTGGCGTGCTCATCTGGCGGATCCGCCCTGATGCGGTGACCGGCAAGCACCTGGTCGACGAGGCGCCGCTGAACCATGTGCCCATGCCGGAAGGGTCCACCAGCTCACCCTTGGCAGCGGCCCTGGATCCCCGGGTCGACAGCCAGGTCGTCCAGGAGCAGATGCACAGCGAGTCGTCGACCGAGACACCCGTCGCCGCGGAAGGGCCTTCGGCCGAGGAGGTGGAAGCGTCCGCTGAATCGCCCGCGAAAACGGGAGCGCCATGATCCTGCTTATTCAGTCACTCGAAGCGGCGGTTTTCCCGCTGCAACTGGTACACGAAGCGCTCTATCTGACGCTGGGTAGCGCCGTTGAGATTGTGGAAGCTGACACCAACGTCGCTCTGTTCGAGACGATCCAGGCAGGTCACATGGCGGATGTTCACCGCGGTGGTGATGGCGCCCATGGGTAATTCGGCGGTGAAGCTCTGTACCAGTTGGCCGGGTTGCAGCAGGTGGGTGACGTTGCCGGGAAAGCGCAACTTGCAACCCGTCGCCGACAGGTCGATCAACTGGCCGCGCAGCTGAATCTGTTGGGTGTCCTGAACCAATTCAGCAGTAGCTGGCCGGTTCAGTAGGAGCTTGACGCGGAAGGCGTTGCGTCTTTGGTGATAGGTGAGTTCCGCGGGCAAGCCGACCCAGTAGCAGCGGTGGCCATCGAGTTCGCTGAATTGGACCTGATGGTCGATCCGCCAACTGACCAGGATGCCTTCGTGTAGGCTGTCTACCTTAAAGGACTGACCCTGTTCCAGTAGACGTTCCGCTTCACGGGGAATGAACTCATCCAGTGCGATCAGCCCCTTGGCTTCGTCGATTGCTACGACGAAGCTTTGAAACTGCTGGCCCTGACGCACGAAGGTGATCCGCAGCGGGATGTGATGCTGCAGCGCCGGGCGCAGAGACGCTATGATCTCGCCGGCTGAGCGGTACACCTTGGGTGGCTGGGGCGCATTATCGCTGGCGAAAGATCCTGACACCTTGTCACTCCTGTAAGTTGCGGTGCGCCAGCATAATGGCTAACAGCCATCCATGCAGCTTAATCGCGATCTTTGAGGGAAAGGTGGCCGTCAGGCCGAGCTGAGCGGTCGCTGGTAGCCGCCCTGGGTTCGGCCGCCGCGGCTGTCGTACAGATTAGGCGCGGTCGTACCCTGTAAGACGTTGAGCAATTTGCCCACTACGAAGCGATTGGCCTGAATGATCTGGCCATTGCGAGCATTATGGACCTTGCATTTATCCATGAGCTCGACGAGGCGAGCGGAAGCTGCCAGCAGATCAGGACCGTTCGCCTGGGTAGCTGCGTAGGCACTGAGGCCTTGCAGGTCGGTCGCCAATCCGTGGTTGCGGAGCAGGGTGGTACGCTGTTGAGCGTGCTGATCCAGTTGCTTGAGCAGGATCTGCTTGTCACCCAACAGGGATTCCAACGCCTCCAGCTGACGCTCGGTCAAGGCCTGGAATTCCTGATCGATCAAAGCCAGCAACCGCTCGCTCAAATCGATGTCGTGAAGGGTGATCTCGAGCAGGGTGGCATTGGACATGGCATGGTTTCCGTTCGAACGTTAGCTGTGATCGTCAGGAAGGCCATGCCGGAACCGGGCGTCAGGACTCGAACGCCAGCAGTTTGTCGGCCACCTTCTGGCTGTCGACCTTGTAAGAGCCATCGGCGATGGCCTGTTTCAGGCGGCTGACCTTGTCACTGTCGACCACCGGCAAATCCTTCAGTCCTGCAGTGAGGGAGCTCAGCTGCTTGGCTTCGGCGCTCAGACTGACCGATTCGCCGGAGACGCTAGGAGACGTCGTCTTGGCATCGTTGGTTTGCGCCGGTGCCGCTTCCTTGTTCGTGGCAGCCTTAGTGCCGCCCATGCCTGAAGAAGAGGACGAATTCAGGCGATTGATATCTAGAGCCATGAGTGGAGATCCTCGTGTAGTCTCGTTCGCATACCCGGCTTATCGGCGTGATAGACCGAAACTTTAGCCCTAGACCTGTGCGACGGTTCACATCCTTCGACAGGATGGCGCGCGGAGGTTCCTGGATGCGGACGCTCAAAGGTACTCCTTTTGACTCTTCGACTAAAGCGCCACCTCCACCTGCCCCTGATCGACCACGCGGGCGTGGATCACCCGGTTCGAACTCAGGTTGCGTACGCGGATTTCTTCGTCCTTGGCGCCGTCGGCCAAGGCTTGCCCCTGCATACGGATATTGAAGGAAGCGCTGCGCGCACTGATGACCACCTGTTCACCCTTGCGGACCAATTCGGCCTGCTCCAGAAAAGCAGGGGTGAGTACCTGTTCATTGACCACCTGGCGCTTGAGCTGGGCGCCCACCACCTGTTCCAGACTGGTGAGATAGCCCTGGGTAAGGACCCCGACATCCCGCTCCATGAGCGCTACGTTCTGGGTGTCCAGCACCGTTCCCCGCAATAACGGCTGGACGGCGACCACCACGGGACGGTATAGCTTTACCTGAACTGGCACGAACACCGTCCAGGGGCTGCTGCCTTCGCAGCGCACCTTGATGCTGATCCGGCCCACCGGTGTAGGTGTGCCCTGTTGCGAAAGTGTCAGGGGTTTGTCGCAGGCGGCGAGGCGCAAGCGCGGATCCAGAGGATTGATCTGGTTTTCGTGGCGCGCGTTGAAACCCGCTTCCAGCAAATATTCCTGTACGCGTTCCTCAAGAAAACTTTCGACAGCGCCGATAAGTTCGTCAGATGAGGTGTAGTCGCCTTCCGCAAAGGCCTTTCCGCTCAGGCACGTCAGGATCAACACGAGATTGGCAGCCCACCGGCAAGAGGTTTTCATAGGTCGGAAACACGTCGCTTCGGTCTTCATGATTCATACCTAAGCAAGCTGTGTGCCGAGTTTTTACCGGCTCGTGGCAACGAGAGGAGTCACCAAATGGCTGGTGTATTGGACGCAGTCAACCAACGTACCCAACTGGTGGGCCAGAACCGTCTGGAGCTGCTGCTGTTCCGTCTGGACGGCTCGCAGCTCTATGGCATCAATGTGTTCAAGGTGAAGGAGGTACTCCAGTGCCCCAAGCTCACCGTGATGCCGAAGTCGAGCCCGGTGGTACGGGGCGTGGCCAGCATTCGTGGTGGCACCTTTCCCATCATCGACCTGTCGATGGCCACGGGCCGTCGCGGTCTGGATGACATCAACAACTGCTTCGTGATCATCACCGAGTACAACACCAAGGTGCAGGGCTTCCTGGTGCGGTCGGTAGAGCGCATCGTCAACATGAACTGGGAAGGCATCAATCCGCCGCCCAAAGGTACTGGTCGCGACCATTATCTGACGGCAGTCACTCGGGTCGACAATCAACTCGTCGAGATCATCGATGTCGAGAAGATCCTTTCCGAGGTGGCGCCGTCCGTCGAGACCGTGTCGGCCGGGGTGATCAGCGAAGTGGTACAGGCCAAGGCCGTGACCAAGCGCGTGCTGATCGTCGATGACTCCTCGGTGGCGCGCAAGCAGGTGAGCCGCTGCCTGGAGACCGTGGGTGTGGAGGTCATCGCGCTCAATGATGGGCGGCAGGCATTGAACTATCTGCAGGCCATGGTAGGGGAAGGTAAGCGTCCGGAAGATGAATTGCTGATGATCATTTCCGACATCGAGATGCCGGAAATGGACGGCTATACCCTCACGGCGGAAATCCGTCATGATCCGCGGATGCAGAAAGTGCATATACTGCTGCATACCTCCTTGTCTGGCGTCTTCAACCAGGCCATGGTCAAGAAGGTCGGCGCGGATGACTTCCTGGCCAAGTTCCGCCCCGATGATCTCGCCTCCCGAGTGGTTGAGCGCATCAATGCGGTCGACAGTCACTAGTGAAGGCGTCTTTACCTCGGTATCCAGAAGGCGGAGCGGCAGTGTCAGCAGTCAACGCGGATTTTGTGCTTTTTCGCGATTTCCTCGAGAAGTCCAGCGGGATTCTGCTCGGTGACAATAAGCAGTACCTCGTCTCCAGTCGGCTGAACAAGCTCATGGAGACCGAGGGGATCAAGACCTTGTCGGAGTTGGTACAGCGCATCCAGACGCAGCCCCGGGGCGGTTTGCGGGAGAGGGTGATCGATGCGATGACGACCAACGAAACCCTCTGGTTTCGTGATACCTATCCCTTCGAGGTGCTCAAGAATCGCCTGCTGCCGGAGTTGACCAAGAACACCTTCGGCCAGCGCCTGCGGGTATGGTCGGCCGCTTGTTCGTCAGGCCAGGAGCCTTACTCGTTGTCCATGACCATGGACGAATTCGAGCGTAGCGCCCTGGGACAAGGGCGGGGCGGCATGCAGATCGTGGCGACCGATCTGTCTGGTGCCATTCTCACCGCGGCGAAGTCGGGCGAATACGATTCGCTGGCGATTGGTCGCGGGCTATCCCAAGAGCGTCTGCAGCGTTATTTCGACGTACTCCAGCCGGGGCGCTGGGCCGTCAAGCCGGCGATCCGCAGCCGGATCGAATTCCGCGCGCTGAACCTCCTGGACAGCTACGCCAGCCTCGGTAAGTTCGATATGGTGTTCTGCCGCAACGTACTGATCTATTTCTCCGCCGAGGTGAAGAAAGACATCCTCACGCGGATCCATGCCACCCTCAAGCCCGGTGGTTATCTCTTTCTGGGCGCGTCCGAGGCGCTCAACGGTTTACCGGATCTCTATCAGATGGTGCAGTGCAATCCAGGCATCATCTACAAGGCCAAGTAAGCCAAGCAGGACTCTCAAGGGCAGACCTCGGTCTGCCCTTTCTTTTGCGCCAAACTTTTGCCGCGTTCTTGCTCGGTTTCGGCAAAGGCGGCGGAAAAACCTTGCCGCTTACCCCGTCAGCGACTGCCGTAGTGCGCTAAGCCCTTGATTTTGATAGGTGCTTAAGACTGGCACGGGCCTTGCTAAATTGCTTGCAAGCCACGTCAAAGGTCTCTCGACATGAGCATCAGTTTCGATAAGGCACTCGGGTTGCACGAAAAGGCGCTGAACTTCCGTTCGCAGCGTGCCGAGGTGTTGGGCAACAACATCGCCAACGCTGATACCCCCGGCTACAAGGCGCGGGATCTGGATTTCAGCGCGGTGCTGGCCGAGCAGGCGGCCAAGGGCGCCTCTGGTGCCACGCATCACTATGAGTTGGAAACCACCAACAGCCGGCACATTCATGCCGAGGGCTTCGACATGGGCATGGGCGATGCGGCGCTCAAGTACCGTATCCCTAGCCAGCCGTCGGTGGACCAGAACACCGTGGATGCTCAGGTGGAGCAGGCGAACTATGCCGAGAACGCCATGAATTTCCAGGCCAGCTTCACCCTGCTCAATAGCAAGTTCAAGGGCCTGATGTCGGCCCTGCGCGGAGAATAGCCATGTCCTTGAGTTCGCTGTTCAACATCGCCGGTAGTGGGATGAGCGCCCAGAACGTTCGCCTGAATACCGTGGCCAGCAACATGGCCAACGCCGACTCCGTCTCCTCCAGTGTCGACAAGACCTACAAGGCGCGGCATCCGGTGTTCGCCACCCAGCTCAATGCCGCCCAGGGCGGCGACTCGCTGTTCGACGACCAGGGCCAGGCCGGGGTCGGGGTGGAGGTGAAGGGCATCGTCGAGGATCCGAGCGAAGTGCAGAAGCGCTACGAGCCCAACCATCCCATGGCGGACAAGGACGGCTACGTCTATTACCCGAACGTGAACGTGGTGGAAGAGATGGCTGACATGATTTCCGCCAGTCGCGCCTTCCAGACCAATGCGGAAATGATGAATACCGCCAAACAGATGATGCAGAAGGTACTGACCCTGGGTCAGTAAGGAACCGGCGCCATGGCTATCAGTACCACCAATTCCACCGCGCAGTCGGTATTGGACAAGTACTCGGTCAACAAGACGAGCACGACGTCCGACAGCAGTACCAGTGCCAGCGGGACCAAGAAGACCAGCCAGCTCGGCAAGGACGAGTTCCTCAAGCTGATGGTCGCCCAGATGAATCACCAGAATCCGTTGGAGCCGCAGGGCAACGGTGAATTCATCGCGCAACTGGCGCAATTCAGTACTGTCGAGGGCATCACCAACCTCAATACCAGTGTGAGTTCGATCCTGTCCGGCAGCCAGTCGTCCCAGGCGCTACAGGCTTCCACCTTGGTAGGGCGAAAGGTGATCGTCGATACCGACAAGGTGAAGGTGGATACCAGCACGAACTTCAAAGGTGCGATGAGTTTGACCGCATCCAGTCCCAACGTCTGGGTCAACGTGTACAACGAAAGCGGCAGTCAGGTGAATCGTCTGAACCTCGGCCAACAGTCCAGCGGTCTGGTGAACTTCACCTGGGATGGTACCAACGCTGACGGCAAGAAGTTGGATGCTGGCACCTATCGTTTCGAGGCCCAGGCCAGCGTGGATGGCAAGACTGAAGCCATGAAAACCAGCTTACCGGCCAATGTCGACAGTGTGACGCTGGGGCAGAACGGCGGCGAAATGACACTCAACCTTGCCGGCATCGGCAGCATCGGCATCTCCAAAGTCCAGGCGGTCGGCCAGTAAGGCGCGGCGCAAGAGAGGAATCCAGCATGTCTTTCAATATCGGTTTGAGCGGCATCAAGGCCGCGTCCAGTGATCTCAACATCACCGGCAACAACATCGCCAATGCCAGTACCGTGGGCTTCAAGCAGTCGCGCGCCGAGTTCCAGGATCTCTATGCCGCCTCGGTGCTGGGTACCGGCAAGAATGCCCAGGGCAGTGGTGTGCTGCTCGGCAACGTCGGCCAGCTGTTCAACCAGGGCACCATCGACTACACCCAGAATGCGCTGGACATGGGTATCAATGGCAACGGTTTCTTCATGACCAGCAATAACGGGGCTATTCAATACACTCGGGCAGGTTATTTCGGCACGGATAAGGACGGTTACATCGTCGATAACAACAACTATCGGCTGCAGGGTTACACCACCAATGCCCAGGGTCTGCTGCAGCCGGGTGTGCGAAGTGATCTGCGGGTAGAGACGGCGAGCCAGGCGCCCAAGCCCACCAGTTCCATGAAGCAAACCGTGAACCTGAATTCGACCAATACGACTCCCACGACGACACCGTTCAACCCTTCGGATCCCACCAGCTACAACTCCTCCACCTCGGTGAACATCTACGACAGTCAGGGTAATGCCCACGTGCTGTCGCAATATTTCGTCAAGGACAGCAACAACAGCTGGACCATGAACGTGCTGATCGATGGTCGTAATCCAGGGGATCCGACTAAGGAGGACGCCACCACCAAGATCGCGACGCCTTATACCGTGAAGCTACCCTTCACCAGTAGTGGTGCTTTGGATGGGGCCAACATTACCTCGACCAATTTGACCAAGGTCAACAATGCGTCCTCGGGCGCCTTCGAGGGCGTACTCAATCTGAAGGACTGGGTTCCAGCAATCTCCAATGGCGGTACGCCCGCGGTCTGGTCGTCGAACGGTGCCAAAGCCAACGCTGCGGGTATCACGATCGATATGCGTGGGTCCACTCAGTACAGCAGCTCCTTCGCTGTTACCAGCGTCAATCAGGATGGTTACACCACTGGCCAATTGTCTGGCTTGGAAGTCGATGACACCGGGCAGATCTTCGCGCGTTACACCAATGGCCAGTCCAAGGTGCAGGGACAGGTCATTCTGGCCAACTTCGCCAATGTCCAGGGTTTGACGCCAATGGGTAAGACTTCTTGGGTCGAGTCGGCAGGGTCGGGTCAGCCAGTGGTAGGAACGCCGCGCTCTGGCACCTTGGGTGCGCTGCAGGCAGGTGCGTTGGAGTCGTCCAACGTCGATATCTCCAGCCAGTTGGTCAACATGATCGTGGCGCAGCGCAACTACCAGGCCAACGCCAAGACCATCGAGACCGAGAACGCCATCACCCAAACGATCATCAACCTGCGTTGATGTCGTTTCTCTGACGGCGGCGCGACCTGCTGCCAGGAAAAGCCTCCTTCGGGAGGCTTTTTTATTTTCAAGCAACTGTTTTATAAGGATTTTAATTTTCTGGAACGGCGCTTGCTAAACACACTCCGAACGCACGTTTTGGCGGCAATCTGCCGCCGTCGGAGGATCAGATGGACAAGCTGCTGTACGTCGCCATGACCGGCGCCAGCCAGAACGAGATGGCCCAGCGCGCCCACGCCAACAACCTGGCCAACGTCTCGACGTCGGGCTTTCGCAAGGATCTCGAGCAGGCGCGCTCGATGCAGGTGTTCGGCGAGACGATGCCCTCGCGCGTCTATTCCATGAGCGAGCGACCGGCGACGGACTTCACCCCCGGCGCGCTGCAGGAGACCGGGCGTGACCTGGATGTGGCCATCCAGGGGCCGGGCTTCGTTGCCGTCCAGGACCCTTCCGGTAAGGAAGCCTATATCCGTACCTCCAGCCTGCAGATTGACCCCCTGGGTATGTTGCGCACCGGCAATGGTTTGCCGGTGCTCGGCAATGGCGGTCCGATCGCCGTGCCGCCTGCGTCCAAGGTGGAGATCGGCCAGGACGGCAGCATCACCATACGCGGCATGGGCCAGGCGCCCAATGCGCTGGCGCAGGTCGACCGCATCAAGCTGGTCAATCCCGATACCAAGCAGATGGAGAAGGGGCTCGATGGCCTGCTGCACATGAAGCAGGGGCAAGCCGCCCCGCCGGCGGATGCCAACGTTTCCCTGGTCTCCGGCTTCGTCGAGTCGAGCAACGTCAATGCGGCTGAAGAGATGACCTCGATCCTGTCCCTGTCTCGCCAGTTCGAGCTGCAGGTGAAGATGATGCGCAGCGCGGAAGACAACGACGCGGCGATGGCAAAGGTTTTGCAATTCTCCTGATAACGGCTAGCGCCGACGTAAAACCGGCACTTCGAGGAATACCATCATGATGTCGTCACTGTGGGTCGCCAAGACCGGTCTGTCCGCCCAGGACATGAACCTCACCACCATTTCCAACAACCTGGCCAACGTCTCCACCACCGGCTTCAAGCGCGATCGTGCCGAGTTCCAGGATCTGCTGTACCAGATCCGTCGCCAGCCGGGTGCCCAGTCCACTCAGGACAACCAACTGCCCTCCGGCCTGCAGCTGGGTACCGGTGTGCGCATCGTCGGCACCCAGAAGAATTTCACCGAAGGTTCGCTGCAGACCACCGACCAGCCGCTGGACATGGCCATCAACGGCGATGGTTTCTTCCAGGTGACCATGCCCGACGGGACCATCAACTACACCCGTGACGGCACCTTCCACCTGAATGCCGATGGCCAGGTGGTCACAGCCAATGGCTTTGCGCTGCAGCCGGCCATCGTGCTGCCGGCCGACACCAAGACCTTCACCGTCGGGCAGGATGGCACCGTGTCGGTCACCACCGCCGGCCAGCCCGCGCCGCAGGTCATCGGCAATCTGCAGATCGCTCAGTTCGTCAATCCGGGCGGTCTCCAGGCCGTGGGCCAGAACCTGTTCAGCGAGACCGCCTCCAGCGGTGCGCCCCAGGTCGGTACTCCGGGTCTGAACGGCCTCGGCACCGTGCTGCAGAGCACCCTGGAAAACTCCAACGTGAGCACCGTCGAGGAGCTGGTGAACATGATCACCACCCAGCGCGCCTACGAGATGAATTCCAAGGTCATTTCCACTGCCGATCAGATGCTCGGCTTCGTTACCCAGCAGCTTTAATCCCCTGTGAGGAAGCGTTTCATGAAACCTCTGTTCGCCGTCGCCCCGCTTCTTGGAGCGCTCGTACTCGCAGGATGCGTAGCCCCGGCCGCCAAGCCGGACGATCCCTACTACGCGCCGGTCCTGCCGCGTACACCGGTGCCGGCGGCGCAGAACAACGGTGCGATCTTCCAGTCGGGGTTCGAGCAGAATCTCTATACCGACCGCAAGGCCTTCCGCGTGGGCGACATCATCACTGTTACCCTGCAGGAGAAGACCCAGGCCAGCAAGAACGCCAGCTCCGATGTCGCCAAGAACAGCAAGACGACTCTCGGGCTGACCTCGCTGTTCGGCGCCAAGCCGAAGATCCCTAATCCGCTGGCTGATGGCGACCTCAGCCTGGACGCTGGCTTCTCCGGCAACCGCTCCAATACCGGCAAGTCCACGGCGGCCCAGGGCAATAGTCTGTCCGGTTCGCTGACCGTGACCATCGCCGAGGTGTTGCCCAACGGCATCCTGGTGGTCCGCGGTGAGAAGTGGCTGACGCTGAATACCGGCAACGAGTTGATGCGCATCCAGGGCATGGTCCGTGCCGACGACATCGCCACTGACAATACCGTCTCGTCCACCCGCGTGGCCGATGCGCGGATCACCTATTCGGGGACCGGTGCCTTCGCCGACGCCAGCCAGCCCGGCTGGTTGAGCCAGTTCTTCAGCAGCCCGCTGATGCCGTTCTAAGGATGAGCGCCATGTTCAAGACTCTCATCGTTGCAGTTGCCCTGGCCCTGGTCATGCCCCTGGCCCAGGCGGATCGTCTCAAGGACATCGCCGACATCCAGGGCGTGCGGACCAACCAACTGATCGGCTATGGCCTGGTGGTGGGCTTGCCGGGTACCGGTGACCAGACCACCCAGACGCCGTTCACCGTCCAGACCTTCAACAACATGCTCGCCCAGTTCGGCATCAAGGTGCCGCCGGGTACCACGGCGCAGCTCAAGAACGTGGCGGCGGTCTCCATCCATGCCGACCTGCCGGCCTTCGCCAAGCCGGGCCAGACCATCGACATCACGGTGTCCTCCATCGGCAACGCCAAGAGCCTGCGCGGCGGCAGCCTGCTGCTGTCGCCGCTCAAGGGCATCGACGGCCAGATCTATGCCGTCGCTCAAGGCAACCTGGTGGTGGGTGGTTTTGACGCCGAAGGTCGCGATGGCTCGAAGATCACCGTCAACGTTCCGTCGTCCGGGCGCATTCCAAACGGCGCGACCGTCGAGCGACCGGTGCCGAGCGGTTTCGATCAGGGCAATAGCATCGTCCTAGACCTCAAGCGCAGTGACTTCACCACGGCCAAGCGGGTGGTCGACAAGATCAACGAGACACTTGGCGCGGGGGTTGCATCCGCTATCGATGCCGGGTCGATTCGCGTCACGGCACCGGTGGATCCCAGCCAGCGCGTCGACTACATGTCGATCCTGGAGAACATGGAAGTGGACCCGGGGCAGGCGGTGGCCAAGGTCATCGTCAACTCCCGTACCGGGACCATCGTCATCGGCCAGAACGTCAAGGTCTCGCCGGCCGCGGTCACCCAAGGCAGCTTGACCGTGACCATCAGCGAAGACCCTCAGGTCAGCCAACCCGATCCCTTGTCGGGTGGCCAGACGGTGGTGACGCCCAAGTCGACCGTCAAGGCCAAACAGGAGGCGAAGCCGATGTTCAAGTTCGGGCCGGGTACCACGCTGGATGAGATCGTGAGGGCGGTGAATCAGGTGGGCGCGGCGCCCAGCGACCTGGTCGCCATTCTCGAAGCGTTGAAACAGGCCGGCGCCTTGCAGGCTGATCTGATCGTAATTTAAGGAGAGCGGGCGATGGAATCTCGTCTGGGTGGCAACTACGGTAACGTCAAGGATTCGGGGGCCTTCACCGACCTGAATCGGTTGGCCCAGATGAAGGGTAAGGATCGCGACAGCGCGGAAAACGTCAAGAAGGTCGCGGGCGAATTCGAGTCGCTGTTCCTGAACCAGATGCTCAAGTCCATGCGCAGCGCCAACCAGGCACTGGCGGACAAGGACAGCCCCTTTTCCAGCGAGACCACCAAGCAGTACCAGGACATGTACGACCAGCAACTGGCCGTGTCGCTGTCGCGCGACGGCGGCGGTATCGGCCTGGCCAATGTCCTGGAGCGGCAGCTGAGCAAGACCACGCACCCCTCGGCACGTCCCAATCCCTTCGCTCAGGTGGGCCAGGCCGCGCCGACCGAAAGCCAGCTGGCCGCTGGTCGCAATGCCAAGCTGAACGAGGCCGGTAGTCGCGGTCTGACGCCGGCGGCCACCACGGCTTCCGGGCGTGACGAGTCCGCTGCGCTCAACACTCGCCGCCTGGCCTTGCCCGGGCGCCTGGCCGAGCGTACGGCCGCCAACATTTCCGGCGCGGCGGAGCAGGGCGCCGCTCTCAAGCAGAGTTACCAGGACGTGGTCGCTGCGCAGAGCGCCTGGCGCCAGAACGCTACCCAGTCGACCGGTAAGACGGCTGCCGCGAACGATGCCGTGGCCGGCCTCGACAGCACCTCGGCCGCCACCGGCAAGACGCGCTTTCGCACCCGTCAGGAATTCGTCGACACCATGATGCCGATGGCCGAAGCCGCGGCGAAGCGCCTGGGCGTCGATCCCAAGTACCTGGTGGCCCAGGCCGCGCTGGAGACGGGCTGGGGTAAGCACATGGTCAAGCAGGCCGATGGCAGCAACAGCAATAACCTGTTCGGCATCAAGTCCCACGGCTGGGACGGCGGCAGCGCCACGGCCGTGACCCAGGAGTTCGTCAATGGCAAGGCGGTGAAGGAGACCGAGAAATTCCGCACCTACGACTCCTTCGCCGACAGCTTCCATGACTACGTGAACTTCCTGCAGAGCAACGACCGCTACGACAAGGCGCTCTCCACCAATGGCAATTCCGAGCGCTTCATGCAGGGGCTGCAACAGGCCGGTTATGCCACCGACCCGCAATACGCCCGCAAGGTGATCCAGATCGCTCGCAACATGAACACCTACCAGACCGTCGCCTCCCTGGGCGGTCCGTCGTCGCGGGGCTGAGGAGTGACCCATGGCTGATCTACTTTCCATCGGTTTGTCAGGGCTGCGGACCACGCAGAACGCCTTGACCACGACCGGGCACAACATCGCCAACGTCAATACCGCGGGCTATTCGCGCCAAGAGGCCATCCAGCAGACCAACATCGCCCAGTTCAATGGCTCGGGCTACATCGGCTCGGGTTCCCAGACGGTGGACGTGCGTCGTCTTGCCAGCGATTTTCTGACCAGCCAGGTGAGAACCGCGAACAGTCAGAACAGCGAATTGCAGAGCTTCAAGGCCCAGATCTCCCAGCTCGACGGGCTGCTCTCCAATAGCACCACCGGGATTACCCCGGCGATGCAAAAGTTCTTCGCCACGCTGCAGACGGCTTCGCAAGATCCTTCTTCGATTCCAGCGCGCGAGGCAGTGCTTGCTCAAGCCCAAGGATTGGCCAAGTCATTCAATACGCTCTACGACCAGATCGACAAGCAGAACGGTCAGATCAATGATCAGCTTTCGGCGCTCACCGGACAGATCAATGCGCTAGCCAAGACCGTTGGTAGCCTGAACGACGCCATTGCGCGTTCCAAGGCGGCGGGGGCGGCACCCAACGATCTCATCGATGCTCGCGAGCAGGCCATCAAGCAACTGTCCGGCATGGTCGGGCTGCAGGTGGTCAGCCAGGACGATGGTGCGCTCAACCTGTTTGTCGGAACCGGTCAACCGCTGGTGGTAGGCAATAGCGTATCCACTATGACGGCGAAACCTGGCGCCGATGACCCGTCGCGGTTTCAGGTCGTCCTGACTTCGGGCGCGACCGAGCAAAACATCTCGAACCAGATCAAAGGTGGTGAGATGGGAGGCTTGTTGTCCTATCGCGATACCGCGTTGGACCATGCCTATAACAGTCTCGGTCAGCTATCGTTGACGCTGGCGGATACCGTCAACAAGCAACTGGGGCAAGGCCTAGACCTGTCGGGCAATGCTGGTTCGGCATTGTTCGGAAACATCAACGATACCCTGAGTATCGGTCTGCGCGTCATGGGCCGCTCCACCAACACCGGCTCGGCCAATGCCACCCTGAGTATTACCGACACGAGCAAGCTCAATCCCAGTGACTACCGGTTGGACTTCAACGGCACAGGATTCACGGCGCGCCGGGTGAGCGATAACGCGGCGCTAACCGTCAATCAGAGTGGTACCGATCCGGTTACCCTCACTCTGACGGATGCCAATGGTAACGATCAGGGCTTCAAGGTTCAGTTCACCGCAGCGGAGTTGGCCAAGGCTAAAGCCGGCGACGTTTTCAGCTTACAACCCACTCGGCGGGGTGCGTCGCAGCTCAAGGTAGATCTGGCCCAAGCCAGCCAGCTGGGTTTTGCTGGCACGGCCAAGGCCAGTACCACAACCAATAATCGTGGTACTGGTGCCATTACCCAGCCGTCACTGACCACTACGGTGTCACCCGTCAATACCGCCGATTTCGGCCGCCTGTTCGGTACCAATGGTCTCAAACTCAGCTATGACGCCACCAGCAAGACGCTGACCGGAACCCTGCCAACGGGGGCGACACTCAGCTATGTATCGCCCACGACGGGAAGCCTCACCAGCGGCCAGACCAATACCGTCCGGCTGCAGTACACCGATCCGACCACCAACAACAGCTATAGCTACGAATTCAATATCAGCGGTGTGCCTCAGTCCGGTGACAGCTTTACCCTCAGTACCAATAGCGGTGCCGTGTCCGATAACCGCAACGCCCTTAGCCTGGTGGCCCTGCAGACCAAGAACACCATGGGCGGGTACGGCACTACCGGCACCACCTACAGCAATGCCTATGGCGGCCTGGTTGAGCGGGTCGGCACCCTGACCGCCCAAGTACGGGTGGATTCTGCTGCTAGTGAAACCGTGCTCAAGCAATCCCAAGACAATCGTGACTCCCTGTCGGCGGTGAACCTGGACGAAGAGGCAGCCAAGCTCGTCCAGTTCCAGCAGTACTACGGCGCCTCGGCACAGGTCATCAAGATCGCCCAGTCGTTGTTCGACACCCTGATCGGCGCCTTCAGATAAGGAACCCGCCCATGCGCATTTCCACCGTCCAGGCTTTCAATAACGGCATCAACGGCCTGCAGAGCAACTATGGCAGTGTCAGCCGTACCCAGGAACAGATCAGCACTGGCAAGAAAATTCTTACGCCGGCGGATGATCCCGTTGCTTCGGTCAAGCTTTTGCAATTGAGCCAGGAAGAGTCGCTCAACGGTCAATACAACACCGGCATGACCGCGGCCAAGAACAGCCTGAATACCGAAGAAGCCATGCTGACCTCGGTGGAGACCGTGCTGACGCGGATCCGCGAAATCGCTGTCCAGGCGGGCAATGGCGCTCTCGATCCGACCGACCGGGCCTCCCTGGCGAAAGAGGTCGGTCAGCGCGAAGACGAGTTGATGAACCTGCTCAACAGCAAGGATGCCAGCGGCAAATACCTGTTTTCCGGCTCCATGGGCGATACCCAGCCCTATGTGCGTAATGCCGACGGTACCTACAGCTATAAAGGCGATGAAGGGCAGCGGAACGTGCAGATCGCCAGCTCAACCTTCGTTTCCATCAGCGACAGCGGCAAGGACGCCTTCGAAAACAACTTCAACGCCAACCGCGTGGCTACCGCCAAGGCGTCGACCAATACCGGTACCGGGCGGATTTCACTGGGGCTGGTGGAAGACAAGGGTGCATACGATTCGACCTTCCCGGCCAGTTCTCCGCCGGCCAGTACCGATGGGATAGGCATCCATTTTCTGGATGACAAGAAGTACGTCATTTATGATCTCAAGAACGCGCCAACCGCCGCGCAATGGGCTGCCTACGATCCGGCCAACCCACCCGCTGGCCAGCTCAAGGCCGACAGTCTGAGCAGCACCCAGGAATCCAGTCGGTTCATCCGCTACGGCGGGGTCAAGGTGCAGATAGACGGGGCCCCGGCCTCGGGAGACGAATTCAAGATCACCCGCGACACCGCCAACGAGAAGCGTAGCCTGCTCAACGTCGTATCCGACCTGCGCAAGGCGCTGGAAAGTGGCGACAGCAGTACCGAGGGGGTTTATAAGATCCGCGACAGCGCCGCCGTGGCTCTGAGCAATCTGGACACGGCCTATACCCAGGTCGACGGTGTTCGCGGCAAGGTGGGCGCGCGCTTGAACGTCGTCGACTCCACCAGCGACTTCATTGCCAACGTCACGCTGGTGAACAAGTCGGTCCAGTCGGACCTCGAGGATCTCGACTATCCTGAAGCCCTGTCGCGATACGCCTTGCAGAACACCGTGCTGCAGGCGTCGCAGCAGAGCTTCGTGAAGATCGCCCAGCTGAGCCTGTTCAAGTACCTGTGATGAGCTATGGCCTAGCTGAATTGGCCGATTTTTTGCTGCTACTCTTCCGGTAAGCTTGCCGTGACGGTTTTCCGCCAGGTCGACCGCTCGACTCATCGCGAAGGGATAGCAAAATGTTTGATGGCATGTCGATCTTCATTTCGGGTGGTACCGGCTCCTTCGGCAGGGCCTTCGTCAAGCGTCTGTTAAGCGACTACCGACCCAAGCGGGTGGTGGTGTTCTCCCGCGACGAGCTCAAGCAGTACGAAATGAGCCAGGAGTTCGACGCCCCCTGCATGCGCTATTTCCTTGGCGACGTACGTGACGAGCAACGGCTCCAGCAGGCCATGCGCGGGATCGATCTGGTGGTGCATGCCGCTGCCCTCAAGCAGGTGCCAGCGGCCGAATACAACCCTACCGAATGCATCCGTACCAACGTCAACGGCGCGGAAAACATCATTGCCGCGGCGCTGCAGAATGGCGTGAAGAAGGTCATCGCCCTGTCCACCGACAAGGCGGCCAGCCCGATCAATCTCTATGGCGCCACCAAGCTGCTCTCGGACAAGCTGTTCGTCGCGGCCAATAATATCGCCGGTAGTCGTGATACCTCCTTTGCCGTGGTGCGCTATGGCAACGTGGTGGGATCGCGCGGTTCGGTGTTGCCGCTGTTCCGCAAGCTGATCGCTGGCGGCGCGACTGACCTGCCCATCACCGATGCGCGCATGACGCGCTTCTGGATCACCCTCGACGAGGGCGTGGATTTCGTGATGCGCAGCTTCGAGCGGATGCAGGGTGGCGAGCTGTTCGTGCTCAAGATTCCTTCGGCGCTGATCGAATACCTGGCTCCCTCAGTGGCTGGACGACTATTCGTAGTCATGGAAAAAAGCCCAGATGCCCAGGCCAACTCAGAGCTAGCGCACCGCTTGCATGGAATCGAGTCCGCGCTACGGACCCAGGACGGCGTTGAGCTGATGACACAACTACCCCTTGATCGCGACGCCTACCATGCTGCTTGGGACGCGCTGCTTCCCAGTCTTCGTTGCCAGCACTACCTATACCGACTAGTTGCTGCCTGTACAGCGCAATGGCCGGGGTTACCTTGGAAAGCGTTGCTGCCAGGCTGGGTCCAGGAACGTTTCGCCGAGTGGCACGCGGCTGAGTCACTGGATCGAGAGGCATTGACTATCGTTCGGCAGCGGGCCGAAGGGATGCAGGTGCCATCGGGTAATTTGATTGCAATCGCCTCAGGTGCTCAATACAAGCTTATGGAGCGGCTTCTACAAAACCATTACGGTTGCTTCACTGGAGTACGCACATGAGCCGCCAAGCCATCATCAGCTTGTTATGGGGTGCACAGCACGAGGTGTTGCAGCGATTCGTCAGGCAACAGGGGGCTATGACGATTCTCAGTCTGCCAAATCTGATCAGCGATGAGCTAATGACTTCATTAGGCGCTGAAGGGGCAGAGGTCGTTGACCTGATGGCATTGCTCGATGCGAGTGAGCGGCAAGCTGCGCAGGACTCGGCCGAACGTGACTGGCTAAGTCTGCGCGACCAGCTTAAGGCAGAGGATGGGCAGGAAGTAGAGAGTAGCTTTGCTTCGTCCATTCTAGAGACGCTTCAAGGTGACTTACCTGGCGTGACGCTGTTGTTGGCAGCACTAGAGCGTGCCATGGAGCAGTACAGCATTCTGCTCGTCGTTGTGAACGAAGATATGCAGCTTGCCGGTAAGACCCTTGTCAACTGGGCTAAAGATCAGAAAATTGCCAGTCTTCATCTCGCGCACGTGCTAGCGCTCTCCGATCCTTATACGGTTCATGCTCACCTACAGGCTGACATCCTGGCGGTTTACGGAGAAAGAGGTTGCGAAGGTTATCTGGATCTTGGGATTTCACCTGACCGACTACGTGTCACTGGTAACCCTGCTTGGGATGGCTATCCCCAGTGGCGAATTCAAAGAGCCGATATTCGTCAGGCGATCTGTGCACAACACGGGCGCTCGGTGGCGCAGCCCATTGTAGTCTTTGGTACCACGTGGTCAGCTAATCTCACTGCCTTAGGTAACGAGCATCTCTATGGCGATACGCTCTTGGTATTCCTCGATGCGTGTGAACAATTACGTCGCGCGGGCTGGCAATTTACCTCCGTTATCAAGGATCGCCCGGCTAATGCGCATTTTGGTTCTCACCGCTGTGCCGAGCTGCTCGCGGAGTTGGGCGCGAACACTGAGAACTATTTGCATACCAGCGATAACGGCCGCGAGTGGCTGTTGGCGGCCGACGTTCTGGTCGCCGTCGATTCCAATTACAGTGTTGAAGCCATGCTGGCCGGTACACCTGCTATCAACCTGTTGAATATGCCGGGCACGTTACTCGGGCCTACCTTCGACGCGGCTTCTGGCATTTTGGAAGTTGAATCATCAGAGCTGGCCTCAGCTTTGGGGGAACTGCTGACTAATGCTGACCGGCGTCGCGCCATGGTCGCTGAGATGGATGCGCGAGCACCTTACTACAATGCTGGTGTAGACGGTTTGGCTACCGAGCGGGTCGTTCGTCTGATGGGGGAGCTTTTGCCTCCCGAAAGCGTCCGTAAAGACTACGTGTGGCAAACACATCTTGATGTCAGTGTCAGCGATGTCGAAGCTGCCTATCACCAGGCTGCCCGAGAAGAATTGCTCGGTGCGTTCGCAAGTCCGCCAAAACTACTGCTCGATATCGGCTGTGCGGCTGGAGCTACCAGCGGTCTGTTCAAACAACGTTTTCCTAAATCGCAGGTATGGGGAATAGAGGTCAACGAATCAGCGGCTAAGATCGCTGCAGAACGCCTTGACCGGGTATTGATCGGTAAATTTGAAGATTTCGATCTTCAAGCTGAAGGTATCGAAGCCGGTACGTTGGATGGCGTCATCCTGGGAGACGTGCTCGAACACCTATACAACCCCTGGGCGGTGATGAAGGCATTGCAGCCATTACTTTCCCCAGATGCGCAACTAGTCATCTCTATTCCCAATGTCCGCAACTTTTACCTGATGTCAGAGCTGGCCCAGGGCTACTGGAAATACGAGGGCGCGGGCCTGCTGGATGTGACTCATATCCGTTTCTTCACTCTAGCCGAGTTCCGTCGTTTCCTATTCGAAACCGGATATCATGTCGACACCCTTAACTACCTACTCGATGGGCGCCTGGCACAGGCCTATCACGATAATAAGGATCAGCAGGACGCCACATTGCAGATCGGCAACCTGAGCCTTAGTAATTTGCAGCCCGAAGATATTGCTGAACTCTGTAGTCTTCAATTCCTGATTCGCGCGCGTGTCGGTCGTAGTCAAGATGATCTGACGAGGCGCTATGCCGGCTCCACCGCGATCATGGCGACTGCAGTTGACACTGCGATAACTGTAGCTGCGCCTCCTAAAGGGGGGGAGAAGTCATCTGACCAAGCTGACAACTACCAAAGTTGGCTGCAGCAGCGCACCCTATCACCTGCACGGCAGAACATCTATCGCCAAGCATTGCTCGAAGATCGGCGGTTGCGTTTTCAGGCGGTGGTCGTCGGTGCAGGGGAGGGGCTGCAAGAGACCTTACTTAGCCTAAAAGGCCAACTATATCCAGTAGACGATATTGTTCAGATAGCTGACATCAGTGATTCACTTGCGACCTGGCAGGCTGCGGCCGCTAATAGCGATATCGATTGGACGCTACGCTTGATGGCAGGCGATCTACTCGAATCGGATGCAATACTTAGGATGGCTGAGTGCTTGGTACTGTCCACCGGCATCCAGGCGCTCTATTGCGATGAAGACCAGCGGACGGCATCGGGCTCGGAGAACCCGGTATTTCGGCCGGCCCTTAATCTTGATTTACTGCGCAGCTTTCCCTATACCGGCCGCTTCCTGGCGCTAGGACGTTCCGCTCTGCTCAACAGCGCACCAAGTCTTCCTGGGATGGGAGAAGCCTTCTTGCAGGATCTGCTATTGCAGCAGATTGAGCAGCATGGGCTTGGCAGTGTCGTTCAACTTCCCTATGTTCTTTATCACGCCGTCCAACCTTTCTCCGATTGGCTGAGCAACCTTCCCAGAGAAGCACCGCAAGCGGTCGTGGCAGCTCATCTGGCACGACTTGGGCTGAATGCCAGAGTCGAGCCCGCTGCCCCCGCTTTCGTTAGCCGTATCCATTATGAGCTTCCGACGCCGGCGCCCTTGGTATCGATCCTGATCCTGGCCGAATCGGGGGTAGAAGAAATTGCCAGTTGTTTGGAATCCATTCTGACGAATACCAAATATTCCGGCTATGAGGTCCTGATTGGTCGTCCGCGCGCCGTAGGTACCGCGATGAGACATTGGCTGGACGGTATTGTGGCGCTTGCGGTGACAACGCTGCGAGTGGTCGATGCTGATGATCGAAACGCCCTGGCGGAGCGTGCAGAAGGCGACTGTCTGGTGATGCTGGACGCTGGTTGCCTTTGCCTGGATGCAGGGTGGTTGAAGGAGCTTGTTGGTCATGTGAGTCGTCCAGAGGTCGGTGCCGCTGGAGCCAAACTGGTGGATCGTGCGAGCCATATAGTGCGCTCAGGGTTGGTATTCGGTCTTCGTGGGCCTGTGGGGAATCTGTTCGAAGGCGAGCGTGACGATCAAGGTGGCTACCTTCATCGTTTGCAGGTGGTGCAGAATTTCAGTGCCGTGGATGGGCTTTGCCTAGCGATACGACGTGACGTTTTCCGGTCATTGGCCGGTTTTTCCGCGCAACTACCTAGCTCGAGCGCTGCGGCTGATCTCTGTGCACGTTTGGGGACGGCTGGCTATCTCGTGGTATGGACGCCATTTGCTCGTCTGGGCTGGGAATCCACGCAGCCTAGGAAATCGCTGGATGAGACCAGCCAAAATCAACTCTACCGTCGCTGGGTCGAGCAACTCAAGCGACCGGATCCTGCATACAATCCCAACCTCGCATTGGAAGCTACAGACTTTGTGAGGGAGATCGAGCCGGATAATCTTTGGCGTCCGCTACCCTGGCGTCCCCTACCTGTCGTGCAAGTACTGCCTGGTGACCAGTGGGGTTGTGGACAGTACCGGATGATCCAGCCGTTCCGGGCCATGGAAGAAGCACTGTTGATTGATGGAAATCTTCAGATGCGTTATCTCAACGCTGCCAACCAGGCGCGAATACAGGCTGACAGCATTGTCGTTCAGCGCCAACTAAGCGATGAACAACTAAGCGAGATGCGGCGTTTGAAACAGCTTACTTCGTCGTTTCTCGTCTATGAGCTCGACGATCTGTTACATAATATCCCGCTTAAGAGCGTTCATTACGACGAACTGCCAAGAGCTCAGATAACGCGCTCGGTCCGTATGGCCTTATCTATCGTTGATCGCGTCGTGGTTTCCACGCCTGCCCTGGCGGAGGCCTTGCAGGGATTGAATGACGACATCGTAGTCATGCCCAACCGTCTGCCGGTCCATTGGTGGAAGGGCGTGCAGGGAGGGCGTCGTACAGGCAAGCCAAGGGTGGGTTGGGCTGGAGGATCTAGCCACGCAGGTGATCTCCAGATCATCGCAGACGTCATAAAGGCCCTGGCGAATGAGGTGGAGTGGGTCTTCATGGGGATGCCGCCGCCTGGAGTGCAAGTACAGGAGTACCATGAAGGCGTTGCCATCGATGCGTTTCCAGCCAAGCTGGCCAGTCTTGATCTCGATCTTGCACTGGCTCCGCTAGAAATGAACCGGTTCAACGAATGTAAAAGCAATCTGCGCTTACTCGAAATGGGTGCCTGCGGTTTTCCTGTCATAGCAACGGACATCGAGCCCTACCGATGCGGTCTGCCGGTCACTCTGGTACGCAATAGATTCAAGGATTGGCGAGATGCTATTCGCGATCATCTGGTAGACCGTGATCTAGCACGTGCCAAGGGAGCTGAGCTACGTGCAGATATCCATCGAGAGTGGATGCTGGAGGGGGAAAACCTGCTGGCGTGGCGGGCCGCATGGTTACCCGGCTGATCGCGATGCCGTCCGAGCCTACCTGCCACCTTCAAAGCGCCCGTCTTTCGGGCGCTTTTCATTTCACCATCCGCTCAAGGCTGCGCGCCGCAGGCGATGGCGTCTATACCCCCGCAAATTGTTTCGTGTGGGCTAAATAAATCGCTACTTCGGTCGATAACCCTTCTGCACGAATCGGTATGTTGCTTGCTGTCAAGCTTCCAGCGAAGAAAAGTCGCTAAAAACTCTAAAGGTTTGACGATAAGCACCGATAAACCTCTTGAATGCGAATTACCGGGGCGCCTGAGCAAGCAGGTCCCACTCGCATACTCAGGCACACAAGGTTCTACTGGAGGACGCCACCATGGCCCTTACCGTCAATACCAACATCCCGTCTTTGAACACCCAGCGTAACCTGCAGAACGCGTCCAGCTCCCTGGCCACCTCCATGCAGCGCCTGTCCACCGGTAGCCGCATCAACAGCGCCAAGGACGATGCCGCCGGTCTGCAGATCTCCAACCGTCTGACCAACCAGATCAACGGTCTGAACCAGGCGACCCGCAACGCCAACGACGGCATCTCCCTGTCGCAGACCGCTGAGGGCGCCATGCAGCAGTCCACCAACATCCTGCAGCGTATCCGCGACCTGGCCGTGCAGTCCGCCAACGGCTCGAACAGCGATGCCGACCGTGCCGCCCTGCAGAAGGAAGTGACCGCGCAGCAGAACGAACTGACCCGTATCGCCCAGACCACCACCTTCGGTGGCCGCAAGCTGCTGGACGGCTCCTTCGGCACCACCAGCTTCCAGATCGGCGCCAACGCCTACGAAACCATCGACGTTACCCTGAAGGACACCTCTGCCACCGCTCTGGGTTCCAACCAGGTTGGCAGCAGTTCTGGTAGCTCTGCTGGTACCACTGCCGGTAGCGTGGTTGCCGGTAGCGGCAGCGCCTTGACTTCCAGTGGCAGCATCACCCTGGTAGGGGGCGGCAAAAGTACGGCGGTGACCTATGCTTCCGGTGACTCCGCCAAGACCATCGCAGGGAATATGAACGGCCAGATCCCTGGTCTCTCTGCTTCGGCACGTACCGTCCTGACCGTGACCGACACCATCTCCAGCGGTTCGGCCAACATGACCATGCAGGTCGGTAGCAATTCGCTGAACCTGGTGGGGGTGACCAGCACCAAGGACATGGCCGACCAGATCAACGCCAACGCCGCCAAGTTGGGTGTCACCGCCAACTACGATAGCCAAGCCAGGAAGCTGACCATCACCTCGGCAACCGGTGAGAACATCACATTCGGCAAAGACACCGGCAGCACCGCTTCAGGCAACATTAACGTCGCCTCGCAGAGGTCCGACGGTACCTACAGCGCCGCGGTCGATGTCAGGGCTAATGGTGGCCAGGGCATGGGCTATGTCAAGTTGGATTCGCCGACGACCTTCGCCATGACCGGCGATACCACGGCGATCTTCGGTGCCACCAAGTCCACGCTGAGCCAGGTCTCCGACGTCGACATCTCCACCGCTGACGGTGCCCAGAAAGCCCTGTCGGTGATCGACCAGGCGCTGGCCAACATCGACAGCCAGCGAGCGGACCTTGGTGCGGTACAGAACCGTTTCGACAACACCATCAGCAACCTGACCAACATCTCGGAAAACGCCACCTCCGCCCGTAGCCGGATCAAAGACACCGACTACGCCGCGGAAACCGCGAACCTGTCGAAGAACCAGGTGCTGCAACAGGCAGGTACCGCGATCCTGGCCCAGGCCAAACAATTGCCGCAATCGGTGCTCAGTCTGCTCCAGTAAGGCTGACCGCTGGGCAAAGGGAGAAGGGGATTACCCCTTCTCCCTTTTTGGCTTGGGCGGTTCAGATTGCGCCCTGATTCCTACGTGGTCCCGTAAAGGTTTCGCCTGAAAGCTGGCGTCGCTGACAGATCTGCCAAACTACCGGCGTAGAGCGCTTTTCAGGGGTTGAGAGCCATCAAAAAGCTATCATGCAAAGCTAAAGTTTCGAGGACTGGCGCCGATAAATTCCTTGAATGCGAAACACAGGGACGCCTGAACCAGCCGCTCTAGCGTGAGGGTTGAGGCAAACGAGGCTCTACTGGAGGACGCCACCATGGCCCTTACCGTCAATACCAACATCCCGTCTTTGAACACCCAGCGTAACCTGCAGAACGCGTCCAGCTCCCTGGCCACCTCCATGCAGCGCCTGTCCACCGGTAGCCGCATCAACAGCGCCAAGGACGATGCCGCCGGTCTGCAGATCTCCAACCGTCTGACCAACCAGATCAACGGTCTGAACCAGGCGACCCGCAACGCCAACGACGGCATCTCCCTGTCGCAGACCGCTGAGGGCGCCATGCAGCAGTCCACCAACATCCTGCAGCGTATCCGCGACCTGGCCGTGCAGTCCGCCAACGGCTCGAACAGCGATGCCGACCGTGCCGCCCTGCAGAAGGAAGTGACCGCGCAGCAGAACGAACTGACCCGTATCGCCCAGACCACCACCTTCGGTGGCCGCAAGCTGCTGGACGGCTCCTTCGGCACCACCAGCTTCCAGATCGGCGCCAACGCCTACGAAACCATCGACGTTACCCTGAAGGACACCTCTGCCACCGCTCTGGGTTCCAACCAGGTTGGCAGCAGTTCTGGTAGCTCTGCTGGTACCACTGCCGGTAGCGTGGTTGCCGGTAGCGGCAGCGCCTTGACTTCCAGTGGCAGCATCACCCTGGTAGGGGGCGGCAAAAGTACGGCGGTGACCTATGCTTCCGGTGACTCCGCCAAGACCATCGCAGGGAATATGAACGGCCAGATCCCTGGTCTCTCTGCTTCGGCACGTACCGTCCTGACCGTGACCGACACCATCTCCAGCGGTTCGGCCAACATGACCATGCAGGTCGGTAGCAATTCGCTGAACCTGGTGGGGGTGACCAGCACCAAGGACATGGCCGACCAGATCAACGCCAACGCCGCCAAGTTGGGTGTCACCGCCAACTACGATAGCCAAGCCAGGAAGCTGACCATCACCTCGGCAACCGGTGAGAACATCACATTCGGCAAAGACACCGGCAGCACCGCTTCAGGCAACATTAACGTCGCCTCGCAGAGGTCCGACGGTACCTACAGCGCCGCGGTCGATGTCAGGGCTAATGGTGGCCAGGGCATGGGCTATGTCAAGTTGGATTCGCCGACGACCTTCGCCATGACCGGCGATACCACGGCGATCTTCGGTGCCACCAAGTCCACGCTGAGCAAGGTCTCCGACGTCGACATCTCCACCGCTGACGGTGCCCAGAAAGCCCTGTCGGTGATCGACCAGGCCCTGGCCAACATCGACAGCCAGCGCGCGGACCTCGGTGCGGTGCAGAACCGCTTCGACAACACCATCAGCAACCTGACCAATATCTCGGAAAACGCCACCTCCGCCCGTAGCCGGATCAAAGACACCGACTACGCCGCGGAAACCGCGAATCTGTCGAAGAACCAGGTGCTGCAACAGGCAGGTACCGCGATCCTGGCCCAGGCCAAACAATTGCCGCAATCGGTGCTCAGTCTGCTCCAGTAAGACGGAACATCGGTCTAGGCAGGGAGAAGGGGGACGCCCCTTCTCCCTTTCACGCGTTGCGAGGACACTATTATGGACATCGTCAAAACAGCGGGTTTTTCGGCAGTAACCCTCTATGGCGGTCATTCGGGGGCTCAGGCTGTAGCATCCGGTTCGGATTCCACCACGTCGGAGACTTCGGTTGCAGCCTCGCTCCGGCCGCCCAAGGACCACCAAGCCGCTACGGCTACGGATACCAAGGTCAAGGCAGAGGAGGGTGGCGACGTCGACGACGCCCTGTCCAAGCTCAAGACCAAGTTCCAGGAAGAGCACCGCAACCTGGATTTCAGCGTCGACGACTCCACTGGCGAGATGGTGGTTAAGGTGCTGGACGGCGAATCCGGCAAACTGATCCGGCAGATTCCCAGCGAGGAAGTCCTCAAGCTGGCCAAGCAGCTGGACGATGTCCGTAGCCTCATGTTCAAGGCCAAAGCTTAGTTGGCGTGGAACTTGTATCGGATGAGCGGGAGTCGGAACGGCGACGTAACGTTGGCGGAGGAGAAATGAAATGCCAGGCATAAGTGGGATTGGCGGTTCGGGACTGGATATCGACTCCATCGTCACCAAGATGGTGGCGGCGGAAAAGGCGCCCAAGGCGGATCAGCTCAGCAAGACCCAGAGCAAGGCGACTGCCCAGCTCACTGCCATTGGTTCCTTGAAAAGCGCCATCAGCGAATTCCAGACCGCGCTGACCACGCTGAACAGCCCTACCAGCTTTCAGGCGCGTGCCGTCACGCTGTCGAAAAGCGACTATCTCACTGCAACGGCCAGCTCCAGCGCCAGCATCGGGAGTTATCAGGTCGAAGTCAGTCAGCTGGCTAGCAGCAGCAAGGTGGCCCTGGCTGCCTTGCCGGCCAACTCTACCTCCAGCTCCGGCACTACCTCACCTTCCACCTTCGGTAAGGGCACGCTGAGCATCAAGATCGGCGACACCAAGCTGTCGGATATCAAGGTCGATGCCAGCAACAACACCTTGAGCGGCATCCGCGACGCCATCAACAAGGCGGGTCAGAGTCAGGGCCTGAGTGCCAACATCGTCAACGACAGCTCGGGCTCCCGCCTGGTGCTTAGCAGTACCAAAACCGGGGACGGCAACGATATCTCGGTGTCAGTGAGTGGTGATGACGGCTCGGGTAGTCAGAGTCTGACCAAGCTGGCCTATAAGGCAGGTGATAGTGACTCGAGCGATCCTGCCGCCGCCCATACGCTCACGAAGGCTAAAAGCGCCCAGATGACCATCGACGGGCTGAAGATCACCAGTACCTCCAATACCGTAAGCGATGCGGTAGGTGGCCTGAGTTTCACTCTGAAAGCCACCACCACGGCGGGTAGCCCTTTGACCGTAGGGGTCAGCCAGGACGAATCAGGCGTCAAAAGTAACATCCAGAAGTTCGTCGACTCCTACAACAAGCTGATGGGTGTGATCAAGACTCAGACCTCGGTGACGACGGTGGGGGAAAACAGCGCTCCCATCGCGGCGGCACTGGTTGGCGACGCCACGGCGCGAGGGCTTACGGCCACTATTCGCAACGAGCTGGGTACGCTGCAGGGAACGGGCTCCGTCAAGGCGCTGGCCGACCTGGGCATTACCACCCAGAAGGATGGCACCCTGTCCATCGATGACACCAAACTCGGAAAAATGGTGAGTTCCAACTTCAGCGACCTGGCTGGCTTCTTCACCGGTGACAAAGGCCTGGCGGCGCGCCTCAAGGGTAAGCTCGATCCCTATACCATGACCAACGGTATCCTCGAGCAGCGTTCCAACTCCCTGAGCGATACCCTCAAGAAGGTGGATCAGCAGACCACGGCGCTCAATACCCGGATGACGGCGCTCTCGGATCGGCTCTACAAGCAATACAACGCCATGGACCAGCTGTACTCGTCGCTGTCGACCACTGCATCTTCGCTTTCGCAACAGCTGGCGGCCATGCCGTTCGCCAACAAGAGCTGACAGCCTGGGCTCGGCTAATTAAGTCGAGAAAATCGTCAAGTTCTGCATGCGGCGACCGATAAAGAAGGTATCGGAAACGCACAGAGGTCGTGACATGAACGCAATGACAGCCATGCGCCAATACCAGCAGGTCGGTCTGCAGGCGCAGGTATTCGAAGCCAGCCCGCAT
This sequence comes from Pseudomonas oryzihabitans, assembly GCF_006384975.1. Taxonomy (NCBI): domain Bacteria; kingdom Pseudomonadati; phylum Pseudomonadota; class Gammaproteobacteria; order Pseudomonadales; family Pseudomonadaceae; genus Pseudomonas; species Pseudomonas oryzihabitans. The sequence goes on along the minus strand of NZ_CP021645.1, from coordinate 1,847,427 downwards.
CAGCTGATTCAGATGCTCATGCAGGGTGCGCTGGATCGTCTGGCCAAGGCCCAGGGTGCTTTGGAGCGCGGTTGGCTGCCCGAGAAGGGTGAGCTGATCGGCAAGGCGGTTTCCATCGTCGCGGGGCTCAAGGACGTACTGGATTTCGAGCAGGGCGGTGAAATCGCCGTCAACCTGGATAGACTGTACGACTACATGATTCGTCGCCTCAGCGAAGCCAATCGTGAGAACGATCCTGCTATTCTCGAAGAAGTATCCGGCCTGATCCGCGAGATCAAATCCGGCTGGGATGCCATTGCCCCCTGATTCTGGAGTCGACCGATGAGCGTCGCCATGCAAAAGACCCCGGTGGAACGCGTTGAGCTCGTCTACGAGCAGATGGCGGCTGCGCTCAAGGCGCGGGATTGGACACGGATCGCCGAACTGGATCTGGATTGCCGGCTGTTCGTCGACGAGGCCCTGTATGCGACCGGTGACGAGGCCCTGGCCCTGCGGGCCAGCCTCGAGCGGCTGCTGACGCTGTATGCCGCCATGCTCGATACCTGCAAGGCAGAGCGGGATGCGGCCGGCCAGGAATTGGCCAAGGTCAACAAGTCGAGTCAGGCCGCTAAGGTCTATCAGCTCTTCAGTTGATTATCGTTCCGCTGGCACTGCTGCAAAGTTTCGATAATCCACCGCCATAAAATTGACCCCAACGCACAATTTGTCTTAACTTGCGCAAGATGCCGACCAGTTGGCACTTGGATGCAGGTGACACCTGCGCGTAGCGAACGACAAGCCGAATGGGGCAGGGACATGTGGCGTGAAACCAAGATCCTTCTGATCGATGATGAAGCTGAACGGCGCCAGGCCGTTTCCATCATTCTCGATTTTCTCGGCGAAGCTCATCTCGCCTGTACCAGTTCCGACTGGCAATCCGCACTGGAAACCCTCGACAGCAGCCGACAGGTCAGCTGCGTGCTGGTAGGGCGCGTCGATAGCCGGGGCAACAGCGTCGAATTGCTCAAGCAGGTCGTGGCCTGGGATGAGATGGTGCCGCTGCTGCTGTTGGGTGAGACGGCGCAACCGGATTGGCCGGACGACGTGCGCCGCCGAGTGCTGGTATCCCTCGAATACCCGCTGGCCTATAACAAGCTGCTCGACTCCTTGCACCGGGCCCAGGTCTATCGCGAGATGTACGACCAAGCCCGGGATCGTGGTCGACAGCGTGAGCCAGAATTGTTCCGCAGCCTGGTGGGCACCAGTCGCGCCATCCAGGGCGTGCGCAAGATGATGCAGCAGGTGGCCGATACCGAGGCTACGGTGCTCATCCTCGGCGAGTCCGGTACCGGCAAGGAGGTGGTGGCGCGCAACCTGCACTTCCATTCCAAACGCCGTGAAGCGCCCTTCGTGCCGGTCAACTGTGGCGCCATTCCGGCAGAGTTGCTGGAGAGCGAGCTGTTCGGGCATGAGAAGGGCGCCTTCACCGGCGCCATCACCAGCCGCGCGGGTCGCTTCGAGCTGGCCAACACCGGCACCCTGTTTCTCGACGAGATCGGCGACATGCCGCTGCCCATGCAGGTCAAGCTCTTGCGGGTGCTGCAGGAACGGACCTACGAGCGGGTGGGCAGCAACAAGACCCAGAGCGTGGACGTGCGCATCATCGCGGCGACCCACAAGAATCTGGAGCAGATGATCGCCGCGGGTACCTTCCGTGAAGACCTCTACTACCGTCTCAACGTCTTTCCCATCGACATGGCGCCCCTGCGTGAGCGGGCGGAAGACATTCCGCTGCTGATCAACGAATTGATCGCGCGGATGGAGCACGAGAAGCGTGGTTCCATTCGCTTCAACTCGGCGGCCATCATGTCGCTGTGCCGTCACGAATGGCCGGGCAACGTTCGCGAGCTGGCCAACCTGGTGGAGCGCATGGCGATCATGCATCCCTATGGTGTGATCGGCGTGGCCGAGCTGCCGCTCAAGTTCCGCTACGTCGAGGACGAAGCCGACCCCATGGTGGAATCGCTGCGCGAGGAGCTGCAGGAGCGCGAGGCCATGGCCGGGATCGGCACCCTCGAGGTGTCCTCTTCGGCGCTGCTGCCCAGCGAAGGCCTGGATCTCAAGGATTACCTGGCCAACCTGGAAAAGAGCTTCATCCAGCAGGCGCTGGACGATGCCGGCGGGGTGGTGGCGCGGGCCGCCGAGCGTCTACGCATCCGCCGGACCACCCTGGTCGAGAAGATGCGCAAGTACGGCATGGGTCGGCGCGAAGACGAGTTCGACGAAGAGGTCTAGCGCACCTTCAGCGCTGCTGAAGGTATCGAGGTAGGGTGGATGACGGCGTAGCCTCATCCACCTTTGTTTTTGGGGCTCTGCAAGTGGAAAGGCTGCGCCGTTTTCCACGCTACAGCGCTGTTGCGCGAGGCCGGCATGGGTCTTGCTCAAGCCCGGATAATGTCAATTGTCCGTCGCGAGCCCGAGCCGATGCCTGTGCAAGCCCTTTCTTCATCCGTTCCTGCCGAGACTGTCGCGGAGGCTTCCGCTTCGGCACAGGCCCGCGAGGCCTTGGGACAGATGTCGCGTCAATTGAGCGAATCCTTCCAGCTGCTCGAAGCGCGGATGAACTCCCTGCAGGGCGAGCTGGAATGGGTGTCCGCTCAACGTCTGCAGGAGCTGGCGGAGAAGGAACGCCTGGCCAGTCGGCTGCAGAATCTGCTCGATGTGCTGCCCGCCGGTATCGTGGTGGTCGATGGTGCTGGTCGCGTACGAGACGTCAATCCGGTGGCGGTAGCCCTGCTCGGCGAACCACTGCTGGGAGAGCTGTGGCGCGCGGTGATCGCCCGGGCCTTCGCCCCGCGGCATGACGACGGCCACGAGGTGTCGCTGCGCGACGGTCGGCGTGTCTCCATCGCCACCCGCTCGCTCGACGGTGAACCGGGCCAACTGGTGCTGCTCAACGACCTTACCGAAACCCGTCACCTGCAAGGCGAGCTGGCACGGCATGAGCGACTGTCGGCGCTCGGCCGGACCATGGCCTCGCTCGCCCACCAGATCCGTACGCCGCTGACCGCGGCCTTGCTCTATGCCAGTCATCTGGAGGAGGGCGGGCTGGCGGTGGCGCAGCAGCAGCGTTTCGCCAGTCGCCTGAAGGAGCGGCTGCACGAATTGGAAAATCAGGTGCGCGACATGCTGGTGTTCGCTCGCGGCGAACTGCCGCTGGCGGATCGGCTGGCGCCCAGTGCGCTGTTCGCGGCCTTGCGAGAAGCGGCAGCGCCTCATCTCGGTAGCTGCCAGGTCCGTTGGCAGAACGATGCCGGCAGCGGTCTGCTTGCCTGTAATCGCGACATGCTGGTGGGTGCGGCGCTGAACCTCATCCATAACGCCTTGCAGGCGATGGCAGGTAGCGGTCGACCGGGACGGCTCAAGGTGCATCTCTATCGTCGCGCTGCCGAGCTGCGACTGGCGATCAGCGACACGGGCCCTGGTATCCCTCCGGCGGTACAGCAGCGCCTGGGTGAGCCCTTCCTTAGTACCAAGACCACCGGCACCGGTCTCGGACTGCCCGTGGCCCTGGCGATGGCCAAGGCCCACGGTGGCCGACTGGCCGTGCGCTCGCGGCTGGGCCGCGGCACGCTGGTGACCTTTATCCTCCCGCTGCTGACGACTTCGGAGACCCCGGCATGACCCAGCCCATTCTCCTGGTGGAAGACGATCGCGCCCTGCGCGAAGCCCTGGCCGATACCCTCGAACTGGGCGGCTACAGTTACCGCGCCGTGGACAGTGGCGAGGCCGCATTGCTGGCGCTGGCGGAGGAGTCCTTCGCCCTGGTGGTGAGCGACGTCAATATGCCGGGCATCGATGGCCATCAGTTGCTGGCCAGCATCCGCTTGCGCGATCCCGCCTTGCCGGTGCTCTTGATGACCGCCTTCGGCAGCATCGAGCGGGCGGTCGAGGCCATGCGCGGCGGAGCGGCCGACTATTTGGTCAAGCCGTTCGAGCCGCGGGTGCTGCTGGATCTGGTGGCGCGGCTGTGTCCGACTCCCGGGCAGGTGCCAGCCGATCAACCGGTGGCTGTGGCGCCAGTCAGTCGCCAGTTGCTGGCCCTGGCGCGGCGAGTAGCGGCGAGCGATTCCACGGTACTCGTCTCCGGCGAATCCGGTACCGGCAAGGAGGTGCTGGCGCGCTTCATCCACGACCAGTCGGCCCGGGCAAGTGGCCCCTTCGTGGCGGTCAATTGCGCCGCCATTCCCGACAATCTGCTCGAAGCCATCCTGTTCGGCCACGAGAAGGGTGCCTTCACTGGCGCCGTGGCGGCCCAGCCGGGCAAGTTCGAACTGGCCCAGGGCGGTACCCTGTTGCTGGACGAGATTTCCGAGATGCCCCTGGGTTTGCAGGCCAAGTTGCTGCGGGTGCTGCAGGAGCGCGAAGTGGAGCGGGTGGGTGCACGCAAGCCGCTGGCGCTGGATATCCGGGTGCTGGCCACCACCAACCGCGACCTGGCAGGCGAGGTCGCTGCCGGTCGCTTCCGCGAGGACCTCTACTATCGGTTGTCGGTGTTTCCCCTGGGCTGGCCGCCGCTCCGCGAACGACCGGACGACATCCTGCCGCTGGCCGAGCGCCTGCTGGCGGCCCATGCCACCCGCCAGGGACGCCCCGCCCCCAGACTGGACGCCGCCGCCGAGCGCCTGCTGCGCAGCCATCCCTGGCCTGGCAACGTGCGCGAACTGGACAACGCCGTGCAACGCGCGCTGATCCTGCAGCAGGGTGCCAGCATCCAGCCGGAGGATTTCTGCCTCGCCGGTCTGCCGGGCCTGGGTGCCCTGGCTCCTGCCGTCTCCCTGGCGGAGCCGTTGCCCGCCGTGGAAGAGGGGCGTGGCCTGGACGAGGATCTGCGCGAGCGAGAATTCCAGCTCATTCTGGAGACCCTCAGGGCGGAGCAGGGCCGGCGTAAGGAAACCGCCGAGCGCCTTGGTATCAGTGCCCGCACCCTCAGGTACAAGCTGGCGCAGATGCGTGATGCAGGGCTCGATCTAGAGCGCCTCCTGTTGGCTGGCTGAACAGCTAGGATTTTGTTAGCCGACTAACAAAAAGTGCGGAACCAACCTGGCATGGCATTGTTCTAGAGAAGGACTCGCGCGTGCGGCAAGAGGTCGCGGCAGGATATTCCGCCCCCTCTACCGGGACGAGCAGGGCTCGTCGAGTGCGCGACGCTTACCTTTTCGGTGCTGCTCCCGGTGTCAACGGTTGCAAGGACGGTCGGACCGTTTTCGTCGCGGGTGGCGCGCCTGCCAGCACGAGGACGCTTGCCATGGGTTCCACCGCACCTTCCAGCTCCAATGCCGACCAACTGACCATCAATACCATCCGTACCCTGTCCATGGACGCGGTACAGAAGGCCAACTCCGGGCACCCCGGTACGCCGATGGCCCTGGCTCCGGTCGGTCATACGCTGTGGAGTCGCTTCCTGCGCTACCACCCCGAGCATCCGGACTGGCCCAACCGCGACCGTTTCGTGCTCTCGGTCGGCCACGCCTCCATGCTGCTCTATTCGCTGCTGCATCTGGCGGGGGTGAAGGAAATCGACGAGCACGGCACCGCCACCGGCAAGGAGGCAGTCAGCCTCGACGACATCAAGCAATTCCGTCAGCTGGACTCCAAGACCCCGGGCCATCCCGAGTACCGCATGACCACCGGGGTGGAGACCACTACCGGGCCGCTGGGCCAGGGCTGCGGCAACAGCGTCGGCATGGCGCTGGCGCAGAAGTGGCTGGCTGCGCGCTTCAACCAGCCGGGCGCGACCCTCTTCGACTATGACGTCTATGTGCTCTGCGGCGACGGCGACATGATGGAGGGCGTCTCCGGCGAGGCAGCCTCCGTGGCCGGTCACCTGGGCCTGGACAATCTCTGCTGGATCTACGACAACAACACCATCAGCATCGAGGGCCACACCGAGCTGGCCTTCAGCGAAGACGTGGCCGAGCGCTTCCGCGGCTATGGCTGGCATACCCTGCACGTCAAGGATGCCAATGACGCCGAAGCCCTGGCCGCAGCCCTGCATCGCTTCAAGGGCAACGCTGGCAAGCCGACCCTGATCGTGGTCGACAGCCTCATCGGCTATGGCGCGCCTAACAAGCAGAACACCGCTGCCGCCCATGGCGAGCCCCTGGGCGCGGACGAGATCAAGCTGGCGAAGAAAGCCTACGGCTGGCCCGAGGATGCCGACTTCCTGGTGCCCGAGGAAGCGCGCCACCATCTGCGCGATGCCCTGCTGGAGCGTGCCAGCGGCCTCTACGAAGACTGGAATCGCGCCTTCGACCGCCTGCGCCAGGACGACCCCACCCGCGCCGACGAACTTCAGCGCATGCGCGCCGGCGAGATGCCGGACGGCTGGGATGCCCAACTGCCCAGCTTCGAGCCTGATGCGAAGGGCGTGGCTTCCCGTGAATCCGGCGGCAAGGCGCTCAACGCCTTCGCCCAGCACATCCCTTGGCTGATCGGGGGCGCCGCGGATCTGGCACCGTCCACCAAGACCAATCTCAAGTTCGACGGCGCCGGCAGCTTCTCCGCCCGCGAGCCATCCGGTCGCAACATGCACTTCGGTATCCGCGAGCACGCCATGGGCTCCATCGCCAACGGCATGGCGCTCTGCTACCTGCGCAGCTTCACCGCCACCTTCCTGGTATTCAGCGACTACATGAAGCCGCCGATCCGCCTGGCGTCGATCATGGAGTTGCCGGTGGTCTTCGTCTTCACCCACGACTCCATCGGCGTCGGCGAAGACGGCCCCACCCACCAGCCCATCGAACACCTGGCCCAGCTGCGCGCTACCCCGGGTCTGCTGACCCTGCGTCCGGGCGATGCCAACGAGGCCGTGCAGGCCTGGAAGATCGCCCTGCAGCAGACCAATAGACCCTCCTGCATGGTGCTGTCGCGCCAGCCGTTGCCGACCCTGGATCGCTCGAAGTACGCCAGTGCCGAGGGCGTCGCCCAGGGCGCCTATGTGGTCGCCGATGCCGAGGGCGGCAAGCCCCAGGTCATCCTCATGGCCACCGGCAGCGAGCTGGGCCTGGCGATGCAGGCCTATGAACAGCTCAAGGGCGAAGGGGTGAAGGCGCGGGTCGTCTCCATGCCTTGCTGGGAGCTGTTCGAAGAGCAGGACGAGGCCTACAAGCAGTCCGTGCTGCCTGATGAGGTCCTGGGGCGCGTCGCCATCGAGCAGGCGGGTCCGCTGGGCTGGGAACGCTACATCGGGCGCAAGGGCGCCTCGGTGACCATGAGCACCTTCGGCGCCTCGGCTCCCATCGGCAAGCTGCAGGCCAAATACGGCTACACCGTGGAGAACGTGGTCAAACTGGCCAAGGAACAGGCACAACGCTCCGGGAGTGCCAAATGAGCAATCCACTCAAACAGTTGACGGAGCAGGGGCAGGCGGTATGGCTCGATTTCGTCAGCCGCGAGTTTCTCGCCAAAGGCGAGCTGCAGAAGCTGATCGAGCGTGACGGCCTGACCGGCGTTACCTCCAATCCGTCGATCTTCGAGAAGGCCATGGGGCACGGCAGCGACTACGATGCCAGCCTCAAGGCCTTTCTGGAAAAGGCCGATGCCGAGCCGGTGGACGTCTACGAACACCTGGCCATCGAAGACATCCAGCAGGCCGCCGACATCCTGCGCCCGGTCTATGACCGGCTGGAGGGGCGCGATGGCTATGTGAGCCTGGAGGTCTCGCCCTATCTGGCGCTGGATACCCGCGCCACTCTGGAGGAGGCCCGTCGCCTCTGGCAGGCGGTGGATCGGCCCAACCTGATGGTCAAGGTACCCGGCACGCCCGAAGGGGCGGTGGCGGTCCGCAAGCTGATCGAAGAGGGGATCAACGTCAACGTGACCCTGCTGTTCGATCGCAACGCCTACATGGCGGTGGCTGAGGCCTATATCTCCGGTCTGGAAGCGCGGCTGCACCAGGGCCAGGACATCTCCCGCCTGGCCAGCGTGGCCAGTTTCTTCATCAGCCGGGTGGATGGCGTGCTGGACAAGCGCATCGACGAGCGCAAGGGCAGTGACGGCGAGTTGGCGGCGCTGCGCGGCAAGATCGCCATCGCCAATGCCAAGTTGGCCTACCAGGACTACCTGCGGCTGATCGAGTCGCCGCGCTGGAAGGTGCTGGAAGCCAAGGGCGCGCGGCCGCAGCGCCTGCTGTGGGCCTCCACCGGCTCCAAGGACGCGGCCTATCCCGATACCCTCTATGTGGATCAACTGATCGGGCCGGATACCGTCAACACCATGCCGCCCAAGACCATGGACGCCTTCCGCGACCATGGCACTGTGGCGCCCATGCTGATCACCGATATCGAAGCCGCGCAGCGAGTGCTGGATGCGACCGCCCAAGGCGGACTCGATCTGGATGGCGTGGCCAAGCAACTGGTCAAGGACGGCGCCCGCCAGTTCGAGGACGCCGCCGATGCCCTGCTGGGCGCGGTAGGGCAGAAGCGCCTCGATTTTCTCGGCGAGCGCCTCAATGCGGCTAGCTATCGTCTACCCAAGGCCCTGAACGAAGCCGTCGAGGCCCGCCTCGACGAAGCCCGGCGCGAAGGCTGGTCCCGGCGCCTCTGGCAGGGCGATGCCTCGCTGTGGACCGGGCGCGACGAAGACCAGTGGGTGGGCTGGCTCGCCGCTGCCCAGGGCCGCCAGGCCGATCCCGCGGCGCTCTCGGCGCTGGCCGAGGCCGTGCGGAGTGAAGGCCTGGATACCGTGGTGCTGCTGGGCATGGGCGGTTCCAGTCTGGGGCCGGAGGTGCTGGCCAATACCCTGGGCACCGCCAGCGGCGGTCTCACCCTCAAGGTACTGGATTCCACCGATCCGGCGCAGATCAGCGCGCTGGAAGACCAACTGGACCTGCGCAAGACCCTGTTCCTGGTGTCCAGCAAGTCCGGTTCGACCCTGGAGCCGGAAATCCTGCGTGCCTATTTCCACCAGGCCGTGGCGCGGGCGCTGGGTGAGGCCGAGGTACAGCGGCGTTTCGTCGCCATCACCGATCCGGGTTCCAAGCTCGAAGCCAGCGCCACCGCCCAGGGTTATCGCGCCATCTTCCAGGGCGATCCCCATATCGGCGGCCGCTACTCGGTGCTCTCGGTGTTCGGCATGGTGCCCCTGGCATTGCTCGGCCACTCCGTGGCCGACTTCTTCCAGGTCACCCAGCCCATGGTGCTGGCCTGCAGCCCCAGTGCACCACCGGCCATCAACCCTGGCATCCGTCTGGGCGTGGTACTGGGCGAGGCGGTCCGTGCCGGGCGCGACAAGGTGACTCTGATCGCTTCGCCTGGGGTGTCCAGCCTGGGGGCCTGGTTGGAGCAATTGCTGGCTGAAAGTACCGGCAAGCAAGGCAAGGGCATCATTCCGGTGGACCTGGAGCCGCTCGGTGAACCGGACGTCTACGGCGCGGATCGGGTGTTCGTCAGCTTGGTGTTGGCCGGCGAAGAAGACGCCGAGCGCGAGGCCCGTCTACAGGCGCTGGCCGCGGCGGGGCATCCGGTGGTCGACATCCGTCTTGCCCGTGCCGAGCTGATCGGTCAGGAATTCTTCCGCTGGGAAGTGGCTACCGAGGTGGCCGGTGCGGTCATCGGCATCAATCCCTTCGATCAACCCGACGTGGAGGCCAGCAAGGTCAAGACCCGCGCCCTCACCGATGGCTACGAGCGCGAAGGCCAACTGAGCGGCGACCAACCCCTATTGGAAGAAGGTGATCTGGCGCTGTTCGGCGATGCTGACCTGCAGGGGCAGGACAGCGCGCGGGCCGCCATCAAGGCGCACCTGGCGCGTTTGCAGCCCGGTGATTACCTGGCGGTGCTGGCTTATCTGGAGCGCAATGCATTGCATCAGGAAGCCTTAAGCGCCATGCGTGATAGCATTCGCGACAGCAAGCGCGTAGCGACCGTCGGCGGCTTCGGCCCCCGTTTTCTGCACTCCACCGGGCAGGCCTATAAAGGCGGCCCCAATTCGGGGGTGTTCATCCAGATTACCGCCGATGCCCAGAACGACCTGGAGATTCCCGGGCGCAGCCTGAGCTTCGGCGTCGTCGAGGCCGCCCAGGCCAAGGGCGACCTCGAGGTACTGGCCGAACGTGGACGGCGTTACCTGCGTGTGCACATCAAGGGCGGCGACATAGACGCTGGCCTGCAACAAATCGTCGAACTGGTCGAGGCGGCGGTCGCCTGACCTCAAGGAGTCATCATCATGCAATTGGGAATCATCGGACTGGGCCGCATGGGCGGCAACATCGCACGGCGTTTGATGAAGCATGGACATGAAGTCGCGGTCTACGACCGCAGTGCCGAAACCGTGGCCGGGCTCGGCAAGGAAGGCGCCATCGCTACCGATGGTCTCGATGGCGTCATCGCGGCCCTGGCGCAGCCGCGCGCCATCTGGGTCATGCTGCCCGCCGGCGAGCCGACCGAGCAGACCATCGCCGAGCTGGCCGACCGCCTGGCTCCCGGCGACGTCATCATCGATGGCGGCAACAGCTACTACAAGGACGACATCCGGCGTGCCAAGAGCCTGGCCGAGAAAGGCATCGACTACGTCGACGTCGGCACCTCCGGCGGCGTCTGGGGCCTGGAGCGCGGCTACTGCATGATGATCGGCGGCAAGTCCGCGGCGGTCGAGCGCCTGGAGCCGATCTTCGAGGCCCTGGCCCCCGGCTACGGTAGCATCGAGCGCACCAAGGGCCGCAATGCCCCGGACGAGCGCGCCGAGCGCGGCTACATCTTCACCGGCCCGGCCGGTTCCGGTCACTTCGTCAAGATGGTGCACAACGGCATCGAGTACGGCCTGATGCAGGCCTACGCCGAGGGCTTCGACATCCTCAAGATGAAGAACAGCGACAAGCTGCCGGAAGACGAGCGCTTCGACCTGGACCTGGCCGACATCGCCGAGGTCTGGCGCCGTGGCAGCGTGGTGTCCTCCTGGCTGCTGGACCTGACCGCCCAGGCCCTGGCCGGCGACGTCGCGCTGGAGAAATTCTCCGGCTCGGTGGCCGACAGCGGCGAAGGTCGCTGGACCATCGAGGCGGCCATCGAGGAGGCGGTGCCGGTCAACGTACTGTCCGCGGCCCTCTATGCCCGTTTCCGCTCCCGCCAGCAAGCCACCTATGCCGACAAGCTCCTGTCGGCCATGAGATTCGGCTTCGGCGGCCACGTCGAAATCCCGCAGTAAAATCTCGGCCGTTCCCCCTGTGGAGCGGCCACGGGCCGCGCCCGGGGGACGGCACCCGCCGCCCTCGTGGCTAAGGCCCTGTCATGACCGAGTCTCCTGCCGTCACCCCCAACACCGCTCCCCAGGAGCGCCGTTCCTGCACGAAAGCTCCCACCGCGCCGCCGGCCACGCTGTTCCTGTTCGGTGCCAGCGGCGATCTGGTGAAGCGACTGCTGATGCCTTCGCTGTACAACTTGCTGCGTGATGGCCTGTTGGACGAGCGCACCCTCATCGTCGGGGTCGACCACAATCCCAACACCGATGAAGGCTTCGCCGACCGGCTGGAGGCCTTCATCCGCGATCAGGCCGAAGCCAAGGGCAAGTCCCGTGACGAGGCGCTGGACGCCGACCTCTGGGGTCGGCTGCGCAGCCGCATCCGCTATCTACAGGGTGACTTCCTCGAAGACGCCACCTACCAGGCGGTGGGTGAGCGTATCGCCCAGGCCGAGACCGGCAACGCCGTCTTCTACCTGGCCACCGCGGCGCGTTTCTTTGGTGAAGTGGCCGAGCGCCTCGGCAAGGCCGGGCTCTTGGAGGAACGCGAAGACGCCTATCGCCGGCTGGTGGTGGAAAAACCCTTCGGCGCCGACCTGGCCAGTGCCCAGGCGCTCAACCAGCGGCTGCTGGCGAGCATGGACGAGAAGCAGATCTATCGAATCGACCACTACCTGGGCAAGGAGACGGTGCAGAACATCCTGGTCAGCCGGTTTTCCAACGCCCTGTTCGAGTCGTTCTGGAACAACCACTACATCGACCACGTGCAGATCACCGCCGCCGAGACGGTGGGGGTGGAAGCGCGTGGCGACTTCTACGAGAAGACCGGCACCCTGAGGGACATGGTGCCCAACCACCTGTTCCAACTGCTGGCCATGGTCGCCATGGAGCCGCCAGCGTCCTTCAATGCCACCTCGGTGCGCGATGAAAAGGCCAAGGTGGTCAGCGCCATCCGTCCCCAGACCGTCGAAGAGGCCCTGGCCAACTCGGTGCGGGGGCAGTATGCCGCCGGCACTATGAACGGCAAGGCGGTGAAGGGCTATCGCGAGGAAGACAACGTCGATCCCGAGAGCCAGACCGAGACCTATGTGGCGCTCAAGTTGTTCGTCGATAACTGGCGCTGGGCGGGGGTGCCCTTCTACCTGCGTACCGGCAAGCGTTTGGCGGTGCGCGACACCGAGATCGCCATCTGCTTCAAGCACGCGCCCTATGCTCAGTTCCGCGACACCAAGATCGACCGCATGCGGCCCAACTACCTGATCATCCAGATCCAGCCGGACGAAGGCATGTGGTTCGACTTCCACGCCAAGCGCCCTGGGCCGCTCGTGGAGCTGGAAAACATCCGCATGGGCTTCGCCTACTCGGATTTCTTCGAGATGCAGCCTTCCACTGGTTACGAGACGCTGATCTACGACTCCCTGATCGGCGACCAGACCCTGTTCCAGCGCGCCGACAACATCGAGAATGGCTGGCGTGCGGTGCAACCCTTCCTCGATGCCTGGAAGCAGGGGGGCGAGGTGGAAAGCTATGCCGCGGGTAGTGCCGGCCCCGCCGGCGCCGATGAACTTCTGAAGAAGGACGGCTATTCATGGCACAAACTGGCATGACGCCCATCGACCTGTTGGTGTCGGATATCGACGGCACCCTGGTGCGCGACGACAAGAGCCTGAGCGAGACGGTGATCGCCGCCGTCGCGCGGCTGCAGGCCGCCGGCAAGGCCATCACCCTGGTCAGCAGTCGCCCGCCGCGAGCGTTGCTGCCGCTGGTGCAGCGGTTGGGCATCCAGCAGCCAGTGGCCGGCTTCAATGGCGGCAATCTGGTGCAGGCGGATGGCAGCCTGATCCACGCCCATCGGCTGGCCGAGGACGTCACCCGCCAGGTGCTGCAGCGCCTGGAGCGCGAGGCCTTCGAGGTCTGGCTGTTCGCCGATGACCTCTGGCTGACGCGCGATCCCGAGGGACCCTACGTCCCCCGTGAGACGCGGGCGCTGGGCTATGGGCCGACGGTGGTGGACTCCTTCGAACCCTACCTGGACCGCGTCGACAAGATCGTTGCCGCTGGTAGCGATCACGCGGGTCTCGAAGCCCTGGAAGGTAAGCTGGGCGAGCGACTGGGGGAGGGAGCCACGGTGCTGCGCTCCCAGCTCTATTACCTGGACATCACCCATCCCAAGGCCAACAAGGGCGACGCCCTGATCGAACTGGCCCAGGCCGCGGGCGTGCCCGTGGCGCGCACGGCGGCCATCGGCGATGGCAGCAACGACGTCCCCATGTTCCGCCAGGCGGGCCTGGCCATCGCCATGGGGCAGGCCGGCGTAGCCGTACGGGAAGCCGCGGACCAGGTGACCGCCAGCAACCAGGAGGACGGCGTGGCCGTGGCCATCGATCGGTGGATTCTGGGGAGCTGAGGGCCCTGCCTGTTGGGCTTCGCTGCGCTCAACCCAACCTACGCATCCTGTAGGTTGGGTTGAGGCAGCTCCATCGCCGAAGCCCAACGGTCTGCCTTCGCACCAGGTGGAAAAGGCTGCGCCGTTTTCCACCCTACGTCTGAGCTGAGCGGTGCGCCCCCTCTCCCTCCGGGAGAGGGCCGGGGAGAGGGCAATCCCAGACCCCACGCTTGTAGTGGCCTAATTCTCGTGGACACCTCGATAGGGGATGATCATCCCCCACGAGGATCTGAACGCCATGACATCACGTATCCGTAGACGCTTCGACACCGCCTTCAAACTGCAGGTGGTGCAGATGATCAGAGACCAAGGCCTGAGCGTGACGCAGGTCTGCCGTGACTTGGACCTGGTCGATAGTGCAGTACGCCGTTGGCTGGCCCAGTACGACGCCGAGCAGGCGGGGCAGCCTGGCCAGGGCAAGCCGTTGACTGCAGAGCAACAACGCATTCGGGAGTTGGAGCGGGAAAACCAGCGGCTACGCGAGGATGTCTCGATCCTAAAAAAAGCCTCGGCCTTCTTCGCCCGGGAACTGAAGTGATCCAGCAGATGATCGATCAGTGGCAGGAGAAGGTCGAAACGTCCCGACTGTGTCGGCTTGTGGGTGTGAGTCGCTCGGGCGTGTATGCTGCACGTCATCGCGGGCGAGTCTCACGGGCCTGCCCCCTTACTGCACCGTTGCAGGCTGCCTTCCAGGCGAGTGGTGGCAACTACGGTAGTCGCCGGCTGAGTGCGCGCCTGAAGGCCCAGGGCTTGCGTGTGGGGCGCCACCGAGTGCGACGCCTGATGAAGCAGCAGGGCCTGAAGGCGCACTGGAAGCGTCAGTTCGTCCATACCACCGATAGCCGACATGAGCTGCCGATAGCCGACAACCACCTGGCTCGACGCTTTAACCCGCACGCCCCCGACCAGGCGTGGGTAGCTGATATCACCTACATCCGCACCGAGCGCGGCTGGCTGTACCTGGCGGCCGTGCTGGATTTGTATTCACGCAAGATCGTGGGCTGGGCGATGGCTCCGCACATGCCCGCCGAGCTAGTCTGCACGGCACTGCAAATGGCCATCGCGCTACGCCAGCCCACACCTGGGCTGATCGTGCACACCGACCGCGGCAGCCAGTATGCCAGCCAAGCCCACCGCGACCTGCTGACTCGCCATGGCCTGGTCGCCAGCATGAGCCGCAAGGGAAACTGCTGGGATAACGCCGTCATGGAACGGTTCTTCCTGAACCTGAAGATGGAACGGGTCTGGCAACGCCGTTACGCCAATCCGGCCGAGGCCGCTGCCGACATCACTCATTACATCGTCGCCTTCTACAACACCCACCGGCTGCACTCCACCCTCGGCTATCGATCACCTGCCGACTACGAGAAGGCCACTACCTGAAATCCCCTATCCCGGTGTCCACCAAAACTTGACCACTACACTAGATGGGGCCGGAAGGTGTCCTCCATGCCGAAGGTGATGCCGCCGCCGGCGAGCGCCGTGCGGATCATCAGCAGCATGTCGTTGGTGGTGATCCGCGGCGATACCGCCACATCGAAGGCGCGGCCCGCTTCGCTGAACTCCCAGCGCCAAGGCGCCACCTCCGGCGCTGGGCGCCAGCCGATGCAACGGTGGTTGGCCAGTTCCCGTGGATGGGTCGGGCGCCCATGCCGGGCGAAGTAGGCCGGGGTCGCCACCGCCACCTCGCGCTGCGCACCTGTCACCGCGATGGCGATCATGTCCTGCTCGATCACCTCGCCCAGCCGCACGCCGGCATCGAAGCCGCGCGCGACGATATCGAATTCCTCGTCGGTGACGGTGATGTCCAGCGTCACCTCCGGATAGGCCTCGACGAAGCCGGCCAGCAGGGGCCCATCGAGAAAGCGCTCGGCGATGGAGGTGACGGCGACCCGCAGCAATCCCCGGGGTGGTCCGGCGTAGCTGGCCTCGTCCAGGGCGCCGAGCAGGCCGGACAGGGGGCCAGCCACCTGCCGATGCAGGCGCTCACCCGCTTCGGTCAGGCGCACGCTGCGGGTGGTGCGCTGCACCAGGGAACTGCCCAGTTCGTCTTCCAGCCGGCGGATGGCCTGGCTGACCGCGGAGCGGCTGACCCCCAGGCGATCGGCCGCCACGCGGAAGTTCTCGGCCGTGGCCACCACGACGAAGACCTTGAGTAGATTCAGATCGGTAGGCATTGGTAAGTCTAGCTAACCACGTCGGTCAGGAATGGTGGAGTTATCACGACAATGGGCGATGGCTAAGGTGGTGGCAACCCTTGACCGTCACCTCCTTGTACCGGGGGGCAGGTAGCAGGCGGCTGTACCGTCCAGGGGCTCCGAACCATCACAGAGGATTCCTCCATGGCTATCAACAAGGTCGTACTCATCACCGGCGCCTCCAGTGGCATAGGCGCGGGTATCGCCCGCGAACTGGGCGCCGCCGGCTGCAGGCTGCTGCTCGGCGCCCGCCGCAGCGAACGGCTGGAAGCCCTGGCCGCCGAAATCAACGCCGCAGGTGGCGAAGCGGCGTGCCGCCGGCTGGACGTCACCGACGCCACCGACGTGTCCGCCTTCGTCGCGGCCGCCCGCGAGCGTTGGGGGCGGGTGGACGTCATCGTCAACAACGCCGGCATCATGCCGCTGTCGCCCCTGGCCTCGCTCAAGACCGAGGAGTGGATGCGCATGGTCGACGTCAATATCAAGGGCGTGCTCAACGGCATCGCCGCGGTATTGCCGGAATTCACCGCTCGCGGCGCCGGCCACGTCATCAATCTCGGCTCCATCGGCGCCCTGTCGGTGGTGCCCACAGCGGCGGTCTATTGCGCCACCAAGCATGCGGTGCGGGCGATCTCCGAAGGGCTGCGCCAGGAGCGGGACGACCTGCGCGTCACCTGCATCCATCCGGGCGTGGTGGAAAGCGAGCTGGCCTCGACCATCAGCGATCCTGCCGCGCGGGCGATGATGGACGACTACCGCGCCATCGCCCTGCAACCCGACGCCATTGGCCGGGCGGTGCGCTATGCCATTGAGCAACCGGACGAGGTGGACGTCAACGAGATCGTCATCCGCCCGACCCGCAGCCCCAACTAGACGGTCTCGGCCAGGGCTTCGAGAAAGCGCTCCAGCACCAGATTCGGTCGCCGACCCTTGCGGGTGACGGCGGCCAGGGTGGTGTCGAAGTGGAAACGCTCGGGATCGAGGGCGCGCAGCTGGCCCTGGACTACCCAGGGCTGGGCGACGTGGTCAGGCAGGTAGCCGATATAGCAGCCGGTGAGAATGAGAAAGGCCACCCCTTCGCGATCCGAGGCGCGCGCCGTGCAGTTCAGTGCGGCATGGCGCTCGTGGCCGTCCTGGTTGAGCAGGTGATTGGGCCCGACCGCGTCCTGCGCCGCCAGGACACGCTCATCCAGCGCATCGTCGGCCACTTCGAACAGTGGATGGGCACGGCTGCAGTAGAGCAGAGCGCGCTCCTCGTAGAGTGGCAGGTATTCCAGGCCGGCCAGGGCATTGATCAGCGGCAGCACGCCCAGGTGCAGATGGCCGTCGAGTACCCCGGTCTCGATCTCGCCGGGTAGGGTCATGCCGATGTTCACCAGCACGCCCGGTGCGGCGCGCTTGAGGGCGGCCAGGGCGTGGGTGATGCGCATGCGTGGCTGGGTGACCAGGTTGTTGATGATGCCCAGGTTCAGCTCGCCGCGCAGGTGCTGGTGCAACTGGTTGACCTCGCTGCGAAAGCCTTCCAGGGCGGCGAACAGCGACTGGCTGGCCTTGAGCACCTCGCGACCTTCGTCGGTCAGGGAAAAGCCCGCGCGACCACGCTGGCAGAGACGCATGCCCAGGCGCTTCTCCAGATCGTTCATGTGCAGGCTGATGGCCGAGCGGGTGATGCCCAGCCGGCCTTCGGCAGCGGTGAAGCTGCCGCATTCCACCACCGTCTTGAACAGCCGCAGCAGACGGATCTCGAAATCGCCGACCTGGGCGAGCAGGGCCTTGCGCGTCGTCTTCATGACTGCCACCGCAAATGCGGGACAGCATAAGGCTCTGCCAAGACCGGCGCCAGCGACCCGCCTCAGGCGCCGATCAGCACCCGGCTGCGCTGCGGGGTGAGTTGCTTGACCATCCGGACCGCGGCGATGCAGACCAGTAGGGTGATCAACGTCAGGCAGAGGCGGGTACCCAGGTACTGGGCGAAATTCTGCTCACCCAGCAGTCTGCCTAGGAGGCGATAGGCACCGGCCAGATAGCCGTGGAGGAAGTAGATGGCGAAGCTGTAGGCACCGAGCAGGGCCATCCCCTTCTTCAGGCGACCTTCGGCACGGGCCGGCGCCTCGACCTGCTGGCTGAACACGGCGAACAGCAACAGGCACAGCGCCAGCTTCTGCAATCCATAGAAGGCGCTGTCGAGCACCGCCGCGCCGCTCAGCAGCAGCAGGGCGGCCAGCAGCCAATAGCGCGCCTGCGGCCGTTGCAGGTGTTCACGCTGCTCGCAGGCCAGCATGCCGCACAGGTAGATCGGCAGGAAATGCAGCGCCGCCAGCAGCGGATCGGCGTCGTTGGCCGGGCGCTCGGAGATCAGGAAATAGAGCAGGCCGACCAGGGTCGCGGCAGGTAGCAGGCCGCGGGCAACCAGCCATTCGAGAGCCGGCGCCAGTAGGAAGATCAGCGTCAGCGCCGGGATGAACCACAGCGGGCCCAGGTGAGCGCCGGTGGCCAGCAGCAGCGCGGTCTGGGCGAAGGGCGGCCAGTCATGGAAGGCGTTCATGTCGATCCACTCGTGCTCCTGCTTGAGTCCGGAGACATAGAGCAGCACGGCGGGGATCGAGATCAGCAGATAGGGCAGGATGACGTTTTGCAGCTTCTTGCCCAGGTAGACCCGGTAGCTGTACTTACCGAGGTTGTAGCGAAAGAAGAAGCCCGAGAGCGCGACGAAGATGCAGGTGGTTTCCAGCGACAGCAGATTCAGGGCGATCTGCTGGTGTTCGGTGGTCTGGTAGCTGCCCACGGTCATATGGTGGAACACGATGAGAACGGCCGCCAGGCCGCGGATCCAGTTGAGCTGAATCAGCATGGGGAGGTTTCCTTGAGGAATAGGCTGGCCACGCGCTACGCCTCGAGAGAGGGGCACGGGCACGAACAGCGGATGAGATGGGCTACGCGGCAGAGACGGCGGACAGGCTACCGCGCCCGGCAGGACTACGTGCCGGGAAGAGAGGTGAGGCGAGGTGCCTCGGCGCCACGGGACTACAGCGGCGGGCGGCTAGCTTAAGGCGTTTCAGGCAAGTAACTGATTTTCATTAATTTTTATTCTTTTCTGCATGTTTCCGCGCTGTGACAACAGATCGCTAGACCGCTCTGGAATGGGTGTTTTCCAGGCGGTGCATTGGCATGGAGAGAGGAAGCCACCGCTGCAGCCCGCGTGAAGACTTCAGTGTTTTGTTGAGTTTTTTTACCTGTAAGCGCAAGAAAAAAATCATTTAACTCACGCAAGACCTGGCGCACTCTGCGGATTCACTGTCCACGCCCGAGCCCCCGTCATGAACCAGCCGCTGACCGTCACCCCGCCCGTCGCCGCCCAGCTCAACCTGCGCGCCCACTGGATGCCCTTCACCGCCAATCGCGCCTTCCAGAAAGACCCGCGCATCGTGGTGGCCGCCGAGGGCAGTTGGTTGACCGACGACCAGGGCCGGCGCATCTATGACAGCCTCTCCGGCCTCTGGACCTGCGGCGCCGGGCACTCGCGCAAGGAGATCCAGGAGGCCGTGGCGCGCCAACTGGGCACCCTCGACTACTCGCCGGGCTTCCAGTACGGTCATCCGCTGTCCTTCCAACTGGCCGAGAAGATGGCCGAACTGACTCCGGCCGGTCTCGATCATGTCTTCTTCACCGGTTCGGGCTCCGAGAGCGCTGATACCTCGGTCAAGCTGGCCCGCGCCTACTGGCGCATCAAGGGCCAGCCGGCCAAGACCAAGCTGATCGGCCGCGCCCGTGGCTACCACGGCGTCAACATCGCCGGCACCAGCCTGGGTGGCATCGGCGGCAACCGGAAGCTGTACGGCTCCTTCATGGACGTCGACCACCTGCCGCACACCCTGCAACCGGGCCTGGCCTTTACCAAAGGCATGGCCGAGACCGGCGGCGTCGAGCTGGCCAACGAGCTGCTCAAGCTGATCGAGCTGCACGATGCCTCCAACATCGCCGCGGTCATCGTCGAGCCCATGTCCGGTTCGGCCGGGGTGATCGTGCCGCCGGTGGGCTATCTGCAGCGCCTGCGCGAGATCTGCACCCAGCACGACATCCTGCTGATCTTCGACGAGGTCATCACCGCCTTCGGCCGCATGGGTCGCCACACCGGTGCCGAATTCTTCGGCGTGACGCCGGATATCATGAACGTGGCCAAGCAGGTCACCAACGGTGCCGTGCCCCTGGGCGCGGTGATCGCCAGCAGCGCCATCTACGACACCTTCATGAACCAGGCCACGCCCGAGCACATGGTGGAATTCCCCCATGGCTACACCTACTCGGCGCATCCGGTCGCCTGCGCCGCGGGCCTGGCGGCGCTGGAACTGCTGGAGCGGGAAAACCTGGTGCAGCAGGCCGCCGAGCTGGCGCCGAAATTCGAAGCCTCGCTACATGGCCTCAAGGGAGCCAAGCACGTGGTGGACATCCGCAACTGCGGCCTGTCCGGCGCCCTCCAGCTCGCCCCGCGCGATGGCGATGCGGTGATCCGTCCCTTCGAGGCCGGCATCGCCCTATGGAAGGCCGGTTTCTATGTCCGCTTTGGCGGTGACACCCTGCAATTTGGGCCCACCTTCAACGCCAAGATCGAGGACCTGGACCGCGTCTTCGCCGCCGTCGGCGATGTCCTGAACCGCCTCGACTGATCCCCTCTCCGGCGCTCCCACCGCGGAGCGCCTGCCTCTCGTACAAGGAGTCCCTTCATGAGCCTCAAGCATCTCATCGGCGGCCAACTGGTCGACGGTGGCAGCCGCCGTGCACCGGTCTACAACCCCTCCACCGGCGCGGTGATCCGCGAAGTGCCCCTGGCCGATGCCGCCACCCTGCAGCAGGCCATCGACGCCGCCCAGGCGGCCTATCCGGCCTGGCGCAACACCCCGCCGGCCAAGCGCGCCCAGGTGCTGTTCCGCTTCAAGCAACTGCTGGAAAGCAACGAAGCACGCCTGGTCCAGCTGATCAGCGAAGAGCACGGCAAGACCCTGGAAGATGCCGCCGGCGAACTGCGCCGTGGTATCGAAAATGTCGAATACGCCACCGCCGCGCCCGAATTGCTCAAGGGCGAATACAACCGCAACGCCGGCCCCAGCATCGACACCTGGTCCGACTTCCAGCCCCTGGGCGTGGTCGCTGGCATCACCCCCTTCAACTTCCCGGCCATGGTGCCACTGTGGATGTATCCGTTGGCCATCGCCTGCGGCAACACCTTCATCCTCAAGCCCAGCGAGCGCGATCCCAGCTCCACCCTGGCCATCGCCCAGCTGTTCGAGGAAGCCGGCCTGCCCAAGGGCGTGCTCAACGTGGTGCATGGCGATAAGGAAGCCGTCGATGGCCTGCTCGACGCCCCCGAGGTCAAGGCGCTGAGCTTCGTCGGCTCCACTCCCATCGCCGAATACATCTATGCCCGCGGCACCGCCAAGGGCAAGCGCGTCCAGGCCCTGGGCGGCGCCAAGAACCATGCGGTGGTCATGCCCGACGCCGACCTCGGCAACACCGTCAATGCGCTGATGGGCGCCGCCTACGGCTCCTGCGGCGAGCGCTGCATGGCCATCTCGGTGGCGGTCTGCGTCGGTGACCAGGTCGCCGATGCCCTGATCGCCCGGCTGGTGCCGGAGATCGAGAAGCTCAAGGTCGGTCCCGGCACCCAATGTGGCCTGGACATGGGCCCGCTGGTCACCGGCGCGCACTTGGACAAGGTCACCGGCTACGTCGCTGACGGCGAAGCTGCCGGTGCCAAGCTAGTGGTGGACGGTCGCAGCCTCAAGGTCGCCGATCATGAAGAAGGCTTCTTCCTCGGCGGCTGCCTGTTCGACCAGGTCACTCCGGAGATGCGCATCTACAAGGAAGAGATATTCGGCCCGGTGCTCTGCGTGGTGCGGGTCAAGAGCCTGGAAGAGGGCATCGCCCTGATCAACGCCCACGAATACGGCAACGGCACCTGCATCTTCACCCGCGACGGCGAAGCGGCACGGCTGTTCGCCGACCAGATCGAGGTGGGCATGGTCGGCATCAACGTACCCCTGCCGGTGCCGGTGGCCTATCACAGCTTCGGCGGCTGGAAACGCTCGCTGTTCGGCGACCTCCACGCCTATGGCCCGGACGGCGTGCGCTTCTACACCCGCCGCAAGACCATCACCCAGCGCTGGCCGCAACGCGAAAGCCACGAAGCTTCGCAGTTCGCCTTCCCCAGCAACGGCTGAACGCCGAAAAGCCCATTCCTTGGCCTGCCGCACAGCAGGTGGGCCAGGGAAGGCCTAATCCTTTTTCAGCTAAGAGGGATCAAAGCTGCCCGCGCTTAATATAAGTGACAAATAGTCGTAACAGACTGCTTTGATGCGGTCTTTTACTGATTACTGCTTTTTATAATTTCTTTCATTATGTCTTCAGGAGCCAAATCCCAATCGATTGAGATTTTTGTTTCATCCCACCATATGTAAATAACAAGAAGGCAATATGCGCATCTTTTTGATTCATAAGGGCCGATAGGTATTCTTGATTTATGTGAGGATGCGTTTCGGAATCTGATTAATTCGGTTAATGCAGTCAGGACTCGAGCTGGAAATAAGCTTTTTACTTGTTCAGGCTTTCCGTATTTATCAATTTTTTCGATAATATGCTTGTTCATTGCTTGTTGTTTTGTTACTAGTTGTCTGGTGGCCTCCAAGGCTGCTAAGCCCTTATCCTCGCTTTCTGAGATCGCTTTTTTTATGATTTCGTAAAGTGTGCTAATGTCTGGCTGTGGTTCACTTTTATGCTTAAAAAGCAGATTTGCTCTCCTTTGTATTTCGTCAAGTAATTGCCCTAAAGTAAGGCCTTTGTGAAGCTGTTCCCTGTATAGTGTTTCAAAAATCTGAGTGAGTACATCCTCGCCTGCAAGTCCTAATGCGGATACACAATCTACGTAATCACTATTTCTATAGTTGGTAATGGATTTTTCTATAAGAGGATAAAGATGAGGCTGCCTTATCGAAAAGGGATAGCTTAGCTCCAAGATATCAAAATAAGGTTCAAGTACTTCTTCCTCAGGAGAGAAGGTTGGTATTATGGTCTGATCAGTTATTTTTCCGATCAATACAAGAAACTTTGATAGCGCTTTCAGTGGTGCACTTTCAAATGCAACTATGGATATTTTTCCACTATCTCTTGGGCTGGCGGAAGAAATAAAACACCCGCATTTATGTTTGCATAAATTTTTGTCAAAAATGGCTGGGGTAAAACCCTCGAATAAAATGTTTTCTTTAAAATGGTCATATGCTTCTTTGTATGAGTTTTTTATTTTATTTAGGTCTATTAGATCCAGTACGAGGTTAAGTGTTTCACTTATATCAGACATGGATTCCGGCTCTTCGATGGCAAAGCCATCCTGCTCGGCTAAGCTAGAAAACATTGCCAAATAAAATGTCATGGTTTTGTGGATGGCGAACTGGCAAGTTTCTTTTAAGTCTTCGGTTATTTTTATCGTTTTGGTTCTCTTGCCACTTTTTATCGACAGGCTGCCTTTTTTAAATTCGGTGCTGATGTCTTTCCAGATTGCTTCTGAAATATCTGGATTTTCAACCCAACTTGCTTCCAGTTTCCATAGGCCGGAAGAGAATGGATTATTCAAGTATCCTTTAAACTTCCTTAAATCTGGTATATTTTTGGTATCGTTGGCAAAGTGTCTGGCGAAGCGAAAGCTATGGAAGGTGCTGTTTTTTTGTAAGGATGTGCGATCAAGTTCCATTAAATATGGCTTCCTTTAGGTAGAGTAATAGTTATGTTTTCAACCATGAAACAGCTTTTTGAGAACGGTGTCTCCTCTTTTTTTTAATTATCTAGCATGCGTTGGGCGTTTAGTCGGACTTTTACTGGTCGTGAGCAGCATATCGAGCTGCACCCGCCAGACCGCCCAGGACATCGCCCAGCAATTCGGCAAGACCAAGCCCAGCGAATTCCTGCAGACCAGCTCCGACCGCCTGGCCACCCTCGCCATGCAGGCCAATCTGCAGAGCCTCTATCTGCTGATGAACAAGCTCTATCTGCGCAACCCGGCCGAGTGGAAAAAGACCGGCCTGCCGGACGCCGCTAGCGCCGAGCGCCAGATCCGCACGGCTATCGAACAGCGTCGCAGCCTGTCGGCCCTGGGTGGCCGCAAGGACGTGGCGGCCCTGAGCTTCGTCCTGGGTGACGACTACCACGGCGACCGGGTCGGCGCCTTCATCTACGCCATTGGCAGCATGATCATCGCCGCCCATGGCAATCGCACCGAGTTCTATATCACCGACGTGGTGGATGCGCGCTTCGTCAACAATGCTGCGCGCAACATCGAGAAGGCCACCTGGCTGCTCAACCAGCGCAAGAATGCCGCCGGCGAGCCGCTGCTGTTCGCCAACGAGATCTCGGAGGAGGGCAGCAACCTCAGCTTCGCCACCGAGTTCGGCAAGATCGTCGCCCGCCTGGATCTGCTCGCCCAGTTGCTGGACGAGCGCTACCGGCGCATCGGCGTCAACTACGCCCAGAGCCTGCTGTTCATCAACTTCCTGCCGGTGCAGTAGCGCGTTCGGTAGCGTGCGCCTTAGAGCCTGTTCAAAATCTGCTGCGCGTCGGCCAAACCGCGTTGAAAATGGCCTGGGTCGCCAGCCCGGTCGGAATGCTCATTTACCACTCGTAAACTCCGCTTCCTCAGCTATTTTCGCGGGGCCGCCTAGGCCTTGTTTGGCTCTAGCTCGCGAGATTTTGAACAGGCTCTTAGAGTCGACGGACCTCGATAACCATAACAAGGGGTTCCTTCATGGTCGCGGCACTGCGCATCGCCCTCATCGGCGCCGGCAACATGGGGCGTCAGCATCTCCATCATCTACGAAAGGTGCCGACGGCCCAGCTGTGCGCCCTGGCCGATCCCGATCCAGCGACGGATGAGCTGGCCGCGCACTGGGCGGTACCGTCCTTCCGCGATCATCGCCAACTGCTCGACAGGGTGCGACCCGAGGCGGTGATCGTCGCCAATCCCAACGCCCTGCATGTCGCCACCGCCCTGGATTGCCTGGAACGGGGCATCCCGGTGCTGCTGGAGAAACCCGTGGGGACCACGCCGGTGGAGGTAGCCCAACTCTTGGCAGCACAACGTGCCAGTCAGGTGCCCCTGCTGGTGGGCCACCACCGCCGGCACAATCCGCTGATCGCTCGGGCGCTTGAGCTACTGCGTGAGGGGGCCATCGGCCGGCTGGTTACCGTGACCGCCCTCTGGCAATTGCAGAAGCCCGATGCCTATTTCGCCAGTGCCTGGCGGCGCGAAGCCGGGGCTGGAATGCTGCTCACCAATCTGATCCACGATCTCGACCTGCTACGCCATCTCTGCGGCGAGGTGCGGAAGGTCCAGGCCTTCACCGACAACGCCCTACGCGGCTATGCCAATGCCGACAGCGCCGTGATCAATCTGCAATTCGAGAATGGCGCCCTGGGTAGCCTGACCGCCAGCGACGGGGCGGCGGCGCCTTGGAGCTGGGAGCTCACCAGTGGCGAGAATCCGGTCTATCCGCGCTAGTCCGATCAGCCCTGCTATCTGTTCGCAGGTACCGAAGGCGCCCTGAGCGTGCCGCAGTTGCGACTCTGGCGCTATGCCGAACCGGGCGCCGGTTGGCACCAGCCCTTGGTGTCGCAGAGCCAGGTGCCGGCCACCGATGAAGCCCTGCGTCGACAACTGGAGCACTTCGTGCGCGTCGCGCGGGGAGATGAAGCACCGCTGGTGAGCGCCGCGGATGCGGCTCGCACCCTGGCGCTGGTGGCGGCCGTCGAGCGCGCCGCGGCAAGCGGCACCGCTCAGCAGCCGAACGTGTCTTTGGACTAATCGCTTTATAGCGGCTTGGTCAGTTCCTTGGCCCGGTCGTAGGCCTTGGAGAAGCCCTTGAGCGACAGGCTTTCGCTGGCGGTCTCGCCATTGGCGACCGGAGTGGTCACGGTCAGGCGGCTGCCGCGCTGCAGCTGCTTGAAGGCCTCACCGACGAATTCCACCGGCACCACGCAGCCCTGCGGGATGCAGGTCTGGAAGGGACGACTCTCCAGGCTGCGCTTGTCGATCTGCAGCGAGATCGGCTTGGTCACGGCCACGCCGAAGGGCAGGACGAGAATACCGTCCACCCCGTCGCGATTGGGCCGCAGCTCGGTGACCAGCATGCGCTGGCCCTTGGGGCTGTCCTTTTGCTGGGTGATGGAGCACAGCTGCACGGAGCGCTCCGCGGTACGGGCGATGTGGCAGACCATCTGCCAGTCACCGTACTTTTCCGAAACCGAAGGCTGTGGCGGCTGCTGCTGGGCTGGCGGTGCCGACTGGGCGAAGGCCTGGCCGGCGAGCAGCAGCGGCGCGATAAAGAGGGCCGGGCGGAGAAACCGTCGAGACATGAAAGATCCTTGGCGAGGCAATAGAGGCCCAAGGGTAGGGCATAGCTCCGCCAGCGAACACCCCGCCGTGACGATCAGACCTTCTTGACGAACTCCGACTTGAGCTTCATCGCGCCGATGCCGTCGATCTTGCAATCGATGTCGTGGTCGCCATCGACCAGGCGGATGTTCTTCACCTTGGTACCGACCTTGACCACCAGCGACGAGCCCTTGACCTTGAGATCCTTGATCACGCTGACCGTATCGCCGTCCTGCAGGGTGTTGCCCACGGCATCGCGGATCACCTTGGTTTCGTCGGCGGCACCAGCCTCACCCGGCGTCCATTCATGGGCACACTCCGGGCAGATCAGCTGGGCGCCGTCCGCGTAGGTGTATTCGGAAGCGCATTGGGGGCAGGGCGGCAGAGCGGTCATGGTCGGGCACCTAGGCGGAAAAGCCGCGCAGTATATAGGGTTTTATCCCCGGTGGGGTGTGCCCGGGTCAGGCCGCGAATTCGACCTCGATCACGGTGCCCTGGTCACCGCTGAACAACGCCTCGCCCCCCAGTTGCTCGGCCAGGCTATTGATGATCTTGAAGCCCAGGCGCTGGCTGGTGCGCGGATTGAAATGCCGGGGCATGCCACGACCGTTGTCGGCAATCCGCAGCAGCAGACGCTGGGTATCGACCCGTTCCAGGCTGATGCTGATCAGACCACGCTGATCGCCATCGAAGGCGTGCTTGAGCGAGTTGGTCACCACCTCCGCCACCAGCATCGACAGGGTGGTCAGGCGCGGCAGATCGAAGTTCACCGGTTCGGCGCTGATGGTGCAGGACACGTTGCTCAGCCCCGTGGCATCCAGCAGATCGCTGGTCAGCAGGTGCAGGTGATGGGCTACCGGTTGATCGGCGTCGGCTGGATCGTGCAGGCGGCGGTGGATGCGCGAGATGCTTTCCAGGCGCGAGCGGGCTTCCTCCAGCGCTCGCGAGGCTTCGCTATCACCCGGCAGTTTGAGTTGCTGCAGCATGAGTAAGGAGGCGATGAATTGGATATTGTTGGCGACCCGGTGCTGCAGCTCCTGGAACATCGTCGTCTGCTGTTGATAGAGGCCGTGGATCACCTGCTGCTCGGCCCGCAGGCGAGCACTCGCCATATGCATGTAGTGGATCAGTACGATGTCCACGCTGACGATGAACACATAGAGGAGCATCGCCAGCATGCCTTGCCCATTGATCACGAACGACGACTGCGCCGGAATGAAGAAATACCAGGCCGCCAGTCCCGAGAGGATAGCGCAGAGGATGCCGGCACCGGTTCCGCAAAAGAAGGTGGTGAGGATGACTGCGGGAAAGAAGGTCAGGTAGGGAAAACCCTGGGAGAGGAAGTCATCCAGGGCGAAGCGCGCCAGCAGGGCCAGGACGAATGCCAGCATGGCGAGGCCATAGGCGAGCTTTTCCCGAGCTCTAATGGCGCTGCTGACATCGCTGATCCAATGGCGGCGGGATGACGGATTCAAGGCGCTAACCTGCTGGGTAGAGGGCGGCGGCGGAAGCTTAGCGCAAAGCCGCCTCGCTTGGGCGGATTGCAGCCTTATTGGTGACTTTGCCGGTTTCGACGGCGCTTTTGATGCAGGCCCTGGGCGGCGGTCACCTCAGCCGCGGATTTCTAGCAGAGGCGCTGTGAAAATCTTGTATAGGTGGGAGTCTGGTCTACGGGGTCGTGCGGAACTGCTCGTCACGGCCTGATTCGAGACAGAGTGACTCGGCTGCGGTGCCGTTTGGGTCGCGGTGGCGAAAGCTCATCTGCTGGACGGGGCGTCCCAAAGGATCTCGCGATTGGACACCGGCGCCTGGGTACCCGCGGCGTGGAGATCACCGCTCGCGGATTAAGCGGCTTGCGCTCCGAAGAGCCGCCGCTCACTGCTAAGGCTTGCCGCCACGCGTCTGAGAAAGGACAGAGGGTTGTCGATCCTTTAGTCGGAAGGCATTGCCGACCCATGCAAAAAAGCCCGTAGCAGTTACCCGCTACGGGCTTTTTCAGATTTTGGCTCCGCGACCTGGACTCGAACCAGGGACCCAATGATTAACAGTCATTTGCTCTACCGACTGAGCTATCGCGGAACAACGGGGCGTATCTTACTGATAGATAACGGGAAGTCAAGCCTTGGCGGCACCGAAAAAGCGTGCCGCCGAAAGCACCACCTTAGCCTTTCAATACCGCAGCGATGGCCTGGATGGTCGACGGCAGATTGCGCTCATTCAGCGCGGCCACGCAGATGCGACCGGTGCTGACCGCATAGATGCCGAAGTCGGTCTTCAGCCGCTCGACCTGCTCGGCGGTGAGGCCGGAGTAGGAGAACATGCCGCGCTGGGCGTTGACGAAGGCGAAGTCGCGGGTGGCGCCGGCCGCGGCCAGGCCTTCCACCAGGGCATTGCGCATGGTGCGGATTCGCTGGCGCATCTCGCCCAACTCGGTTTCCCACAGGGCGCGCAGCTCGGGATTGCTCAACACCGTGGCGACGATGGTGGCGCCATGGGTCGGCGGGTTGGAATAGTTGGTGCGGATCACCCGCTTGACCTGCGACAGCACCCGCGCGCTTTCCTCGCGGCTCTCGCTGACCAGGGTCAGGGCGCCCACGCGCTCGCCGTACAGCGAGAACGACTTGGAAAAGGAACTGGAGACCAGGAAGGTCAGGCCGGAGTCGGCGAACAGACGCACGGCTTGGGCATCTTCCTCGATGCCGTCGCCAAAGCCCTGGTAGGCGATGTCGAGGAAGGGCACCAGGTTGCGCGCCTTGACCACGTCCAGCACGGCCTGCCAGTCGGCCGGCTGCAGGTCCACCCCGGTGGGGTTGTGGCAGCAGGCGTGCAGCACCACCACCGAGCGCTCCGGCAGCGCCTTGAGGTCGGCCAGGAAGCCTTCGCGATTCAGGCCATTGCTGGCGGCGTCATAGTAGCGATAGGTCTGCACGGGAAAGCCGGCACCCTCGAACAGGGCGCGGTGGTTTTCCCAGCTCGGATCGCTGATGGCGACCACGGCCTCGGGCAGCAGGCGCTTGAGGAAATCGGCACCTATCTTCAGCGCGCCGGTACCGCCGACGGCCTGTACCGTAACGGCGCGGCCTTCCCGCACCAGGCTCGACTCGGCACCGAACAGCAGGTGCTGCACGGCCTGGTCGTAGGCGGCGATGCCTTCGATGGGCAGATAGCCACGCGGTGCCTGGGCCGCCACGCGCTGCTTCTCGGCCTCGGCCACGGCGCGCAGCAGTGGAATGCGGCCCTGCTCGTCGTAATACACCCCCACGCCCAGGTTGACCTTGTGCGGACGGGCATCGGCGTTATAGGCCTCGTTCAGGCCAAGGATGGGGTCGCGGGGTGCCATTTCGACGGCGGAGAACAAACTCATGGGGCAGGGGCTCGAATGAGAGGTGAAGGGAAGGGCGGAACGCTAAGAAATCAGGAGTATAGCCCCCTGCAAGCGCCATCGCGACTCGACCTCAGTCGAGATTTCCTGACGGTTGGCGCTGGCCGAACATTGCAAAGGGGCGCTTGCGGCCTCATCTAAGGCGTTCCAGCATTCCCTCATCCGCCTTGCCCGACCTCGCGTCGCGGCGATGACGTTCCTGCATTACCGTGCTACTGAGGCAGCCATGTCCGCATTCCAACTCTCCACCCGCTACACCCCGGCGGGCGACCAGCCCGAAGCCATTCGCCAGATGGTGGAAGGCCTGGAGGCGGGTCTGTCGCACCAGACCCTGCTCGGCGTGACCGGCTCGGGCAAGACCTTCAGCATCGCCAACGTCATCGCCCAGGTGCAACGCCCGACCATGGTGCTGGCGCCGAACAAGACCCTGGCCGCCCAGCTCTACGGCGAATTCAAGGCCTTCTTCCCGAACAACTCGGTGGAGTACTTCGTTTCCTACTACGACTACTACCAGCCGGAAGCCTATGTGCCCTCGTCGGACACCTTCATCGAGAAGGACTCGTCCATCAACGACCACATCGAGCAGATGCGCCTGTCCGCCACCAAGGCGCTGCTGGAGCGCAAGGACGCCATCATCGTTGCCTCGGTATCGTCCATCTACGGCCTGGGCAGTCCCGAAGCCTATCTGAAGATGGTCCTGCACCTGGACCGCGGTGATCGCATCGACCAGCGCACCATCCTGCGCCGGCTGGCCGAGCTGCAATACAGCCGCAACGACATGGAATTCGCCCGCGCCACCTTCCGAGTGCGCGGCGACGTCATCGACATCTTCCCGGCGGAATCCGATCTGGAAGCCGTGCGTGTCGAGTTGTTCGACGACGAGGTGGAGAGCCTGTCGGCCTTCGATCCCCTCACCGGCGAGGTGATCCGCAAGTTGCCGCGCTTCACCTTCTATCCCAAGACCCACTACGCCACGCCGCGCGAGACCCTGTTGGGTGCCATCGAGAACATCAAGTTGGAACTTGCCGACCGGCTCGAATGGTTGCGCAGCCAGAATCGGCTGCTCGAAGCCCAGCGCCTGGAACAGCGCACCCGCTTCGACCTGGAGATGATCCTCGAGCTGGGCTACTGCAACGGTATCGAGAACTACAGTCGCTATCTGTCCGGGCGTGGTCCGGGTGAGCCGCCGCCGACCCTCTACGACTATCTGCCGAGTAACGCCCTGCTGGTGATCGACGAATCCCACGTCACCGTTCCGCAGATCGGCGCCATGTTCAAGGGCGACCGCTCGCGCAAGGAAACCCTGGTGGAATACGGCTTCCGCCTGCCCTCGGCGCTGGACAACCGGCCGCTCAAGTTCGAGGAGTGGGAAGCCGGTGCGCCCCAGACCATCTTCGTCTCGGCCACCCCGGGGCCCTATGAGGAAGAGCATGCCGGCCGCGTCATCGAACAGGTGGTGCGCCCCACCGGCCTGGTCGATCCGATCATCGAGATCCGTCCGGCCACCACCCAGGTGGACGACCTGCTCTCCGAAATCCGCCTGCGCGTGGCCCAGGAGGAGCGGGTGCTCTGTACCACCCTGACCAAGCGCATGGCCGAGGACCTCACCGACTACCTCGCCGATCACGACGTGCGAGTGCGCTATCTGCACTCGGACATCGATACCGTAGAGCGGGTGGAAATCATCCGCGACCTGCGCCTGGGTACCTTCGACGTCCTGGTGGGCATCAACCTCTTGCGCGAAGGCCTCGACATGCCCGAAGTCTCCCTGGTCGCCGTGCTCGACGCCGACAAGGAAGGCTTCCTGCGCTCCGAACGCTCGCTGATCCAGACCATCGGCCGGGCGGCGCGTAACCTCAATGGCAAGGCCATCCTCTACGCCGACAGCATCACCGGCTCCATGCAGCGCGCCATCGACGAGACCGAGCGTCGCCGCAACAAGCAGTTGGCCTTCAACGAAGAGCACGGCATCGTGCCCCAGGGCATCAAGAAGGACATCCGCGACATCATGGAAGGCGCCGCGGCCCCGGGTGCCAAGGGCAAGCGTCGTGCCGCCAAGGTGGCCGAAGAGCAGGGCGAGTACGCCGCCGAGCTGCGCTCTCCCAGCGAGATCGGCAAGCGTATCCGCCAACTCGAAGAGAAGATGCTGCAACTGGCGCGCGACCTGCAATTCGAGTCCGCCGCCCAGCTGCGTGACGAGATCCAGGCCTTGCGCGAGCGCCTCGTCCAAGTCTGAGGTCGTGGGCCAACTGGCAGCGCCGACCCCGGCGCTGCTACCATTCCGCCTTTGCAGCCTCCCGTGTCTTCAGGAAAGCCGATGACCACCGTTCGCACGCGCATCGCGCCGTCGCCCACTGGCGACCCGCATGTCGGTACCGCCTATATCGCCCTGTTCAACCTCTGCTTTGCCCGCCAGCACGGCGGTCAGTTCATCCTGCGCATCGAGGATACCGACCAGGTCCGCTCGACCCGCGAATCCGAGCAGCAGATCTACGACGCCCTGCGCTGGTTGGGCATCGAGTGGGATGAGGGCCCGGACGTCGGCGGTCCCCATGGCCCCTATCGGCAGAGCGAACGCGGCGAAATCTACTGGAAATACGCCCTGGAGCTGGTGGAGAAGGGCCATGCCTTCTACTGCTTCGCCACGCCGGAAGAACTCGACCAGATGCGTGCCGAGCAGCAGGCGCGGGGCGAGACCCCGCGCTATGACGGTCGCGGTCTGCGTCTGACCCAAGAGGAGGTGCAGCAGCGCCTGGACGCCGGTCAGCCCTACGTCATCCGCATGAAGGTGCCGGAGGAGGGCGTCTGCGTCGTGCCCGATCTGCTGCGTGGCGATGTCGAGATCCCCTGGGATCGCATGGACATGCAGGTGCTGATGAAGGCCGACGGCTTGCCCACCTACTTCCTGGCCAACGTGGTCGACGACCACCTGATGGGCATCACCCACGTCCTGCGCGGCGAAGAGTGGCTGCCCTCGGCGCCCAAGCTGATCAAGCTCTACGAGTACTTCGGCTGGGAGCAGCCGCAGCTGTGCTACATGCCGCTGCTGCGCAACCCGGACAAGAGCAAGCTCTCCAAGCGCAAGAACCCCACCTCGGTGACCTTCTACCAGCGCATGGGCTACCTGCCCGAGGCCATGCTCAACTACCTCGGCCGCATGGGCTGGTCCATGCCCGACGAGCGCGAGAAATTCACCCTGGCCGAGATGATCGAGCATTTCGACCTGCAGCGCGTGTCCCTGGGCGGCCCCATCTTCGACGTGGAGAAGCTCTCCTGGCTCAACGGCCAGTGGCTGCGCGAACTCAGCCCCGAGCGCTTCGCCGCCGAGGTGCAGCAGTGGGCGCTCAATCCCGAGTACCTGCTCAGGATCGCGCCTCTGGTCCAGCAGCGCGTCGAGACCTTCAGCCAGATCGCCCCGCTGGCCGGCTTCTTCTTCAGCGGTGCCCTGAACCTGGATCCGGCGCTGTTCCAGCACAAGAAGCTGTCCGCCGACCAGGTGCGGTTGGTCATGCAGTTGCTGCTGTGGAAGCTCGAAGCCCTGCGCCAGTGGGACAAGGAGCGCATCACCGCGGTGATCCAGACCGTTGCCGAGCACCAGCAGCTCAAGCTGCGGGATGTCATGCCGCTGCTGTTCGCCGCCATCACCGGTCAGGCCAGCTCGGTCTCGGTGCTCGACGCCATGGAAATCCTCGGTCCGGACCTCACCCGCTTCCGCCTGCGCCAGGCGGTCGAACTGCTGGGTGCGCCCTCCAAGAAAGAAACCAAGGAGTGGGAAAAGCTGCTGGCCGAACTCGGCTGACACCTTCCCGGCCGACCCCGCGCGCGGGGTCGGCGCCTTTTCCCCATGCCAGGATGGCCGTATGACTTCCGCTTCTCCGCAACGCCATACCCTGCTGGAAGACGTCCAGGCGCTCCTCAGCGCGACGCTGATGATCGCCCTGGCGATCAATCTCTATCGTCACGCCGAGTTGCTCACCGGCGGCACGGCCGGCCTCGCGTTCCTCGCCCAGTACGGCACCCGGCTGTCCTTCGGCCAGGCTTTCTTCCTCATCAATCTGCCGTTCTATTGGCTGGCGGTGAAGCGCCTGGGTTGGGCTTTCACCCTGCGTACCCTGGCGGCGGTGACCCTGGTCTCGCTGTTCACCGAGCTGACGCCCAGGCTGGTGACCTTCCAGACCCTGCAGCCCCTCTATGCCGCGGTGATCGGTGGCGTGTTGATGGGCGTCGGCTTGCTGATCCTGTTTCGCCACCGGGCCAGTCTCGGCGGCATCAACATCGCCGTGCTCTACCTGCAGGATCGCTACGGCTGGCGGGCAGGCAAGATCCAGATGGGCATCGATTGCCTGATCGTCCTGCTGGCGCTGTTCGTCGTCGAACCGGGGGCGATCCTAACCTCCATTCTCGGTGCCGTGATCCTCAATCTGACCCTGGCGATCAACCATCGCCCCGGTCGCTACAGCGCCATTAGCTAGGGGCTTTCCGTCGCGCCGGTGCAACTTCGATTGGTCCGCGACCCGCCTTGGCTTTAAGATGGCGCCCATTTTCGGCAGCTACGGTTGTCGTCATTGCAAGTTGAAGAGGTCTTCATGAGCTGCGATTTCCTGGCACAAGCCCTTCCCGGCGTACAGAAACTCTCGCCCTACGTGCCCGGCAAGCCCGTCGATGAACTGGCCCGCGAGTTGGGCATCGCGCCCGCCAGTATCGTCAAGCTCGCCAGCAACGAGAATCCGCTCGGTCCCAGTGCCAAGGCGCTCGAGGCCATCCGCGCCGAGCTGGCCGAGTTGACCCGCTATCCCGACGGCAATGCCTTCGACCTCAAGCAGGCCCTCAGCCAGCGTTTCGGCGTGGCCCCCAGCGGCATCACCCTGGGCAACGGCTCCAACGACATCCTCGAACTGGTCGCCCGTGCCTACCTGGCACCCGGCTACAACGCCGTGTTCAGCGAGCATGCCTTCGCCGTCTATCCGTTGGTGACCCTGGCCATCGGTGCCGAGGGGCGTAGCGTTCCGGCCAAGGACTACGGTCACGATCTCGAGGCCATGCTCGCCGCCATCGACGCCGATACCCGGGTGGTCTTCGTCGCCAACCCCAACAACCCTACCGGCACCTGGTTCGACAGCGAGGCCCTGGCGCGCTTCCTCGCCCGCGTTCCCGAGCACGTCCTAGTGGTACTGGACGAGGCCTACATCGAATACGCCGAAGGCGATGAGCTGCCTGATGGCCTGGCTTTCCTCGCGCAGTACCCGAACCTGATCGTGTCGCGGACCTTCTCCAAGGCCTACGGCCTGGCCGCCCTGCGGGTGGGCTACGCCTTCTCCTCGCCGACCGTGGCCGACGTCCTCAACCGCGTACGCCAGCCATTCAACGTCAACAGCCTGGCCCAGGCCGCCGCCTGCGCTGCGCTGGCCGACAGCGACTACCTGGCCCGTAGCCGTGCCCTCAACGACGCCGGCATGGCCCAGTTGGAAGCCGGTTTCCGCGAACTGGACCTGCAGTGGATTCCCTCGCGCGGCAATTTCATCGCCGTCGACCTGGGTCGCGATGCCGCGCCGATCAACCAGGGGCTGCTGCAGGAAGGCGTCATCGTGCGCCCCGTGGCCGGCTATGGCATGCCGACCTTCCTGCGCGTTTCCATCGGTACCGAAGCCGAGAATGCGCGCTTCCTGGCGGCGCTGACGAAGGTGCTGGATCGTGGCTGAGATGGCCACTCCACTTATCGAGCGTCTCGTCGTCGTCGGCCTGGGTCTGATCGGCGGCTCCTTTGCCAAGGGTGCCCGCGCCAGTGGCCTTTGCCGTGAGGTGGTAGGGGTCGACCGTGATCCGGAAACCCGGCGCCTGGCCGTGGAGCTGGGAGTGGTCGACCGTTGCGTCGCCGAGCTGGCCGAGGCCTGTCCGGGCGCCGACGTCATCCAGCTCGCCGTGCCCATCCTGGCCATGGAGTGGGTACTGGCGGAGCTGGCAGAACTCCCCTTGGGCGGCGCCATCCTCACCGACGTCGGCAGTGCCAAGGGCAACGTGGTACGCGCCGCGCGCCGTGCCTTCGCCGGTCAGTCGCTGCGCTTCGTACCCGGGCATCCCATCGCCGGCTCCGAACGCAGTGGGGTCACGGCAGCCAATGCGGCCCTGTTCAATCGCCACAAGGTCATTCTTACCCCGCTGGAAGAGACCCTTCCTGCCGATCTAGACAAGGTCGATCGCCTCTGGCGGGCCATTGGCGCCGATGTCGAGCACATGACCGTCGAGCACCATGATCAGGTTCTCGCCGCCACCAGCCACCTGCCGCACCTGCTGGCCTTCAATCTGGTGGACTCCCTGGCCAAGCGCAGCGAGAACCGTGAAATCTTCCACTATGCCGCCGGTGGTTTCCGCGACTTCACCCGCATCGCCGGCAGCGATCCGACCATGTGGCACGATATCTTCATCGCCAATCGCGAAGCTGTACTGCAGGCCCTGGATACCTATCGCGCCGATCTCGACGAGCTGCGTGGCGCCATCCAGGCCGGCGATGGTCAGTTCCTCATGGAGGTGCTGACCCATGCGCGCGGTGCACGTGAATATTTCGGGCGCATCCTCGCCAGCCGTACCCAGGCCGGCGCCCAGGTCGTCGCCAATCAATCCCTTACGGAGGGGCACTCATGAGCAGTACCGCACCCGTCATCACCCTCGATGGCCCCGGCGGTTCGGGGAAGGGCACCCTCGCGGCGCTGGTCGCCCGTCAGCTCGGCTGGAATCTGCTGGATTCCGGTGCGCTCTATCGCCTGCTGGCCTTCGCCGCCCGCAACCACGGGGTCGACTACACCAACGAGGAATCGCTCAAGCTGCTGGCCGCCCATCTGGACGTCCAGTTCCTCGCCGGTCATGAGCACGGCCAGCGCATCATTCTCGAAGGCGAGGACGTCACCGATGTCATCCGCACCGAGGAAGTCGGGGCCGGCGCCTCGCAGGTCGCCACCCTGCCGGTCGTACGCGACGCCCTGTTGCAGCGCCAGCAGGCCTTCCGCGAAGCCCCCGGCCTGGTGGCCGACGGTCGCGATATGGGCACCGTGGTGTTTCCGGACGCCGAGCTGAAGATCTTTCTGACCGCCGGTGCCGAGGAAAGGGCGC
Organism: Pseudomonas oryzihabitans; assembly: GCF_006384975.1. Lineage (NCBI taxonomy): Bacteria > Pseudomonadati > Pseudomonadota > Gammaproteobacteria > Pseudomonadales > Pseudomonadaceae > Pseudomonas > Pseudomonas oryzihabitans. Next base: position 1,810,669 of record NZ_CP021645.1, on the reverse strand, counting down.
AGAGACGCTATCTTCAGTTGAAGCAGAAGGGCGAAAATGTTAGCTTGCCTGCCCTCCTGGAAGAGATCCGTGAGCGGGACGCCCGCGATAGTCAGCGTAGCGTCGCTCCGCTCAAGCCCGCCGACGATGCCGTCGTGCTGGATTCCACGCATCTCTCCATACAACAGGTATTGGAACGCATCCTGACCTTGGCCGCTGAGCGCGACCTGGCGGGATGAAGGCCGAGACTCATCCGAGTCGTCGGTGAAAGCTGCCGGGAACCAGTCGCATCCCGGTAGCCGGATGGTAACCACTCACCCCGCATGGGCTGGTCATGCGGTAGCCGGATACATCGGGTATCCATACAACAGGTATAAACATGAGCGAAAGCTTCGCAGAACTCTTTGAAGAAAGTCTGAAATCCCTCGACATGCAACCGGGTGCCATCATCACGGGTACCGTGGTGTCCATCGATGGTGACTGGGTTGTGGTCGACACCGGCCTGAAATCCGAAGGCCTGGTTCCGCTCGAGCAGTTCTACAACGAACAAGGCGAGCTGACCATCAACGTGGGCGACGAAGTCCACGTGGCCCTGGATGCCGTTGAAGACGGTTTCGGCGAAACCAAAGTGTCTCGCGAAAAGGCCAAGCGCGCCGAGTCCTGGCTGGTCCTGGAAGCAGCGTTCAGCGCCGACGAAGTGGTCAAGGGTGTCATCAACGGCAAGGTCAAGGGCGGTTTCACCGTCGACGTCAGCGGTATCCGCGCGTTCCTGCCGGGCTCCCTGGTCGATGTCCGTCCGGTGCGTGATACCACTCACCTGGAAGGCAAGGAACTCGAGTTCAAGGTCATCAAGCTGGACCAGAAGCGCAACAACGTTGTCGTTTCCCGTCGTAGCGTCCTGGAAGCCGAGAACAGCGCCGAGCGTGAAGCTCTGCTGGAATCCCTGCAGGAAGGCCAGCAAGTCAAGGGTATCGTTAAGAACCTCACCGACTACGGTGCGTTCGTCGACCTGGGCGGCGTAGACGGCCTGCTGCACATCACCGATATGGCCTGGAAGCGCATCAAGCATCCGTCGGAAATCGTCAACGTCGGCGACGAGATCGACGTCAAGGTGCTGAAGTTCGACCGCGAGCGCAACCGCGTCTCCCTGGGTCTGAAGCAGCTGGGCGAAGATCCGTGGGTCGCCATCAAGGCCCGTTACCCGGAAGGCACCCGCGTTCAGGCGCGCGTCACCAACCTCACCGACTACGGCTGCTTCGCCGAGCTGGAAGAGGGTGTGGAAGGTCTGGTGCACGTGTCCGAAATGGATTGGACCAACAAGAACATCCACCCGTCCAAGGTCGTTCAGGTCGGCGACGAAGTGGAAGTCATGGTCCTGGATATCGACGAAGAGCGTCGTCGTATCTCCCTGGGCATCAAGCAGTGCCGTGCCAACCCGTGGGAAGAGTTCTCGGGTCAGTTCAACAAGGGCGACCGCATCTCCGGCACCATCAAGTCGATCACCGATTTCGGTATCTTCATTGGTCTGGAAGGCGGCATCGACGGCCTGGTACACCTGTCCGACATCTCCTGGAACGAAACCGGCGAAGAAGCCGTGCGTCGCTTCAAGAAGGGTGACGAGCTGGACACCGTGATCCTGTCGGTCGACCCCGAGCGCGAGCGCATCTCCCTGGGTATCAAGCAGCTGGAAGACGATCCGTTCTCCAACTACGCCTCCCTGAACGAGAAAGGCACCATCGTGCGCGGTACCGTCAAGGAAGTCGATGCCAAGGGCGCTGTCATCAGCCTGGGCAACGAGATCGAAGGCGTCCTGAAGGCGTCCGAAATCAGCCGTGATCGCGTCGAAGACGCCCGTAACGTGCTGAAGGAAGGCGACGAAGTCGAAGCCAAGATCATCAGCATCGATCGCAAGAGCCGCGTGATCAGCCTCTCCGTCAAGTCCAAGGACGTCGACGACGAGAAGGAAGCCATGAGCTCCCTGCGTAGCAAGCAAGAGCCTGCTGCTGGCCCCACCACCATCGGCGACCTGATCAAGGCGCAGATGGAAAGCCAGAACTAAGTTCGAGCTTGAAGAAAGGCGACCCTCCGGGGTCGCTTTTTTTTTGCCTGCGAAAAACACGGCTGATCGTTACGAAGCGCAAAAAGTTGGCAGGGGCAAAAGCCGCTGGCTTGACTTTTCAAAAATCGGCCAGCGTGCTAAAAGTTCTCAGAGGTGATCTAGCCGCTTGATAACGAAGGAAAAATCCATGACCAAGTCGGAGTTGATCGAGCGCATCGTTTCCTACCAGGGGCAGTTGTCGTCCAGGGACGTCGAGCTGGCGATCAAGACCATGCTGGAGCAAATGGCTCAGGCACTCTCCACGGGTGATCGCATCGAAATCAGGGGGTTCGGCAGTTTCTCCCTGCACTATCGCGCCCCACGTACCGGCCGCAATCCCAAGACCGGCGAGTCGGTCCTGCTGGATGGAAAGTTCGTGCCGCATTTCAAGCCAGGTAAAGAGTTAAGAGACAGGGTGAACGAGCTGGAGTCATAAAGCCGGCGCGGTCCCGGGTAGCTCTTTGTCGAAGCCTTCCAAGTTACTGATTTTATTGGCAATCAGATTTTTCCTTCAGTCGTCAAAAAAGCGTTTCCGCTTAGATTCATATCGGAATTTTGACGTTTACAAAAAAAGTCAAGTCTTTTCCATATTTTTGTAGACGAGTTCCGAATTTTGTATGAGACTTCGCTCACATAAGGTCTTGGGTGACCTAGTAGTCCACTCCGAGTGAGGAAGTTGTCATGCGCCACTATCTTTTCATCTGGATCGGTATCGCCGCCTGCTTCACCAGCATGCAACTCGGTCACCCCTTCCTCGCCGTCGCCGCTCTGGCCGGCAGCTGGTTGGTTGCGCTTTTCCTGCAGCCCGCCCAGCGCATCGAGAGTTTTTCCCGCCACTATATCGCTCAGCCGGTAGCCCACATGCAGGCTGCGGAAGTGCCGGTGGTCGCCAAGACCCTGTAACACCCAGCATCCGTTTCCGGCCCATCAGCCTCTGGCTGATGGGCTTTTTTATGCTCGCTGTTTTTGCATCGCTAGGCCCTTGCAGGGCAATGTCTTACCATGGGCGCCCCTTGGCGGACTGGATTGGCGCACGGCATTGATGGAACGCAAGATTCTGGTGACGGGAGCGGGTGGATTCGTGGGCACAGCCCTGGTCAGGCATTTGCGTGACAGGGGCTGCCCGGTGGTTGCAGTCTACCGCCAGCTCTTGGATTCGACGCTCCGGAGCGGGCCTACTACGTTCATGCGCGAGCTGTCCGTCGATACCGACTGGTCCCAGCCTTTGTCAGGCGTGGATACCGTCATCCATCTTGCTGCTCGGGTGCATCAGCTGGGTGAGGTCCCAGGCGTCGCCAGCGAAAGACGCTACGATGAGGTGAATCGAGCAGCGACCCTCAAGCTGGCGCAGGATGCGGTGGCTGCAGGTGTCCGTCGCTTCATCTTCGTCAGCAGTATCAAGGTGAATGGCGACTGGACCCTTCCAGGACACCCATTTCGCGCCGACGATCAGCCACGGCCTTCCGATGCCTATGCCCGCTCCAAGGCGGCAGCCGAGCAGCAGCTATTGGCGCTCATGGCCGAGACCGGGCTGGAAGTGGTCATCGTTCGCCCGCCGCTGATCTATGGTCCCGGGGTGAAGGCCAATGTGGCCAAGTTGCTGGATACCCTGGTTCGCGGTGTACCTCTACCGCTCGGTGGTGTCAGGCATAACCGCCGTAGCCTGCTGGCCGTGGAAAATCTGCTCGACCTCCTCACCTTGTGCATCGAGGCGCCTCAGGCGGCCGGTGCCACCTTGCTGGTCAGTGACGACGAAGATGTTTCCACCGCCGAATTACTCGAGCTGCTGGGGGAGGGGCTGGGCAAGAGAGCCAGACTGGTCCCCATTCCCGTCAGTTGGCTTGAAGGGTGTGCACGTCTGCTGGGGCGTGCCGAGGTGGCTCAGCGACTCTGTGGTTCGTTGCAGGTCGACATCCAGCCCACCAAGAGCCTGTTGGGATGGCAGCCGCCGGTATCGGCCCGCACTGCATTGCGGGCGCTAGGCGCGCAGCGGGCGCGTGTGGGGAGCTCGGCATGATGCTCGTGTTGCTGGTCGCTGCGCTGTGCGGCAGCTGGCTGGGCACGGCGGCGCTGCGCCGTTATGCTCTGTCTGGTGGTCTGCTCGACCAGCCCAATGCGCGCAGTTCGCATCAGGTGCCGACGCCCCGCGGGGGCGGACTGGCCTTCGTCGTGGTGTTCCTGCTCGGTTGCCTCGCACTGCAAGAGCTGGGGCTGCTCGGAGCGTCTGCCTGTGGCGTACTGGTAGGGGCGGGATTGTTGGTGGCAATCCTGGGCTTCGTTGACGATCACCGCCATGTCGGTGCCGGCTGGCGGCTGCTCGGTCATTTCGTGGCGGCTCTGGTAGCGCTACTAGGGTTGGGTGGCTATGGCGTGCTGCCCACCGTCCTGGCCGGTATGACCGGACTACCCGCATGGCTGGTTCTGCTGGTGGGTGCCTTGTATCTGGTCTGGCTGCTGAATCTCTACAATTTCATGGATGGCATCGATGGTATCGCGGCGATCGAGGCCTTGACCGCCTGCCTGGGCATGGCGCTGATCTACGCAGTGGTGGGCCATACAGCTCTGTTGGGCGCGCCGTTGCTCTTGGCTGCGGCCGTCGGTGGTTTCCTACTCTGGAATTTCCCGCCAGCGCGAATCTTCATGGGTGACGTGGGGAGTGGGTTTTTGGGGTTGATCCTGGGCATCCTGTCTTTGCAGGCGGCCATGGTTCAGCTGTCACTGTTCTGGGCCTGGCTGATCCTTCTGGCGGTCTTCGTCGTGGACGCGACCTGGACCTTGCTGCGGCGGCTGAGCCGCGGCAAGAAGCCCTACGAAGCCCATCGCACCCATGCCTACCAATGGGCATCACGCCGGCATAGGGCGCATCGTCCAGTGACCCTGGCAGTGTTGTTAATCAATACTTGTTGGCTGTTACCTATCGCATTGCTGGTGGGGGCCGGGCGTTTAAGTGCCATACTAGGCTTGATACTCGCTTATGGGCCCTTGCTCTGTCTGGCCCTTCGATACAATGCTGGGACCGATGAGACAGCCGTGGCTGCGCAGTCCGGTGGACTCGGGGATTAGGGACGCTGATATGTTGCGTGACCATCTGGTCAAGCTGAACCGACGTACGAAGAGGGTCATCCAGGTCGCAGTGGATCTGATGCTCATCTGGATCTCGCTGTGGCTGGCGTTCTATCTGCGACTTGGTTCGATGCAGATGATCGAGCCGTTCAGTGGGCACGCCTGGTTGTTCCTCACCGCGCCGGCCATCGCCATTCCTTTGTTCATTCGCTTCGGAATGTACCGCGCGGTGATGCGCTATCTCGGCAACGACGCCCTGATAGCCATCGCCAAGGCGGTCACCCTGTCGACGCTGCTGTTGTCCGTGGTCATCTACTGGTATCGAGATCTACCGGAGATCGTGCCGCGCTCGATGATCTTCAATTACTGGATCGTCAGCCTGATCCTGATTGGTGGGCTACGCCTGGCCTTGCGTCAGTACTTTCTGGGCGATTGGTATCGCGCCATCACGGTGCCCTTCATCAAGCAACCGGACGAGCTGCCGCGTGTCGCCATCTATGGCGCAGGGTCCGCCGGCAACCAATTGGTCGCGGCCCTGCGCATGGGGCGGGCCATGCGTCCGGTCGCCTTCATCGATGACGACAAGAGCATTGCCAACCGCATCATCGCCGGTCTCAAGGTCTATACCCCCAAGCACATCCAGCAGATGATCGACGAAAGCGGTGCCGAGGAGATTCTCCTGGCCATCCCCTCTGCGACTCGGTCGCGCCGTCGTGAGGTGCTGAGTCTGCTGGAGCCTTACCCGCTACATGTCAGGACCGTACCGCGAATCAGTGATCTGGCCTGTGGCAAGGTGCAGGTCGATGATCTTCAAGAAGTGGACATCGCCGACCTGCTGGGGCGCGATCCGGTCGCTCCCCGGCCTGAGCTGTTCGCTCGCTGCATTACCCAGCAGGTGGTGATGGTGACAGGGGCGGGGGGATCCATCGGCTCCGAGCTGTGCCGACAGATCATCGGCCAGAAGCCTCGTACGCTGATCCTGCTGGATCATGCCGAATTCAACCTCTATAGCATCCATCGCGAGCTCGATGCCTACATCGATCGCGAAGCCCTGCCGGTCACCCTGGTACCCGTCCTGGGCTCCATCCGCAACGCTCCGCTGCTTCTGCAGGTGATGCGTCACTGGAAGGTCACCACTCTCTACCACGCAGCGGCCTATAAGCATGTACCCATGGTCGAGCATAATATCGCCGAGGGTTTTGGCAATAACGTGCTGGGGACGCTCAACGCGGCCCAGGCGGCCATCCAGGCCGGCGTGAGCAGTTTCGTGCTGATTTCCACTGACAAGGCGGTGCGCCCTACCAACATCATGGGTAGTACCAAGCGCTTGGCCGAGATGATCCTGCAGGCACTCAGTCGCGAGGCGGCGCCGGTGCTGCACGGGCAGGCCGACGGCATCCACCAGGTCAATCGAACCCGTTTCACCATGGTGAGATTCGGCAACGTGCTGGGCTCGTCCGGCTCGGTCATTCCCTTGTTTCGTACCCAGATCCGCAAGGGTGGGCCGGTCACCGTCACTCATCCCAAGATCACCCGTTTCTTCATGACCATCACCGAAGCGGCGCAGCTGGTCATCCAGGCCGGGGCGATGGGCGAGGGGGGGGACGTCTTCGTACTGGACATGGGCGAGCCGGTGCGGATCGTCGAGCTGGCCGAGCAGATGATCAAGCTGTCGGGGCTCAGCGTGCGTTCGCCGAGCAATCCCCATGGCGATGTGGCCATCGAATTCACCGGCTTGCGTCCGGGTGAAAAGCTTTACGAAGAACTGCTCATCGGTGACGACGTCAGTCCCACCTCTCATCCCAAGATCATGCGTGCCAGCGAAGACTTCCTCGCCTGGGACGCCTTCCGACTCGCCCTCGTCGAGTTGAGCAGGTCGATCGAAGCGGGAGATTATGTCCGGGTTCGCCAGTTGCTGCGCGACACCGTGGCCGGCTATACCCCCGAAGGCGACATCGTCGACTGGCTGCACGGTAAAAGATCAATCGAGTGATGCCGTGCAGCTTTTGCACGCCCTGGATTTGAAGCCGAGCACAGAAGCGGCAGCCTCCCGCTATTACGCTGAACTTTCCTTTTCTGCGACTGTTTAACTCAGGTCTTTGGGCGTATGGCTTTGGCCGACGTCCCAGGCCAGGGATGGCTGCGCCGTCCTCCGATGTCTTGCCCACAGGTCCGGGCAGGATGATGTGCAAATCGATATAGGCAGGATTCAGGATGAAGGTACTGGTAACGGGTGGCGCGGGTTTCATAGGTTCCGCCGTAGTACGTTTTCTTATCAACGAAACCCAATGCAAGGTTGCCAACGTCGACAAGCTGACGTACGCCGGTAACGTGGATTCCCTGGCGGACGTATCGGCGTCGGAACGCTACGAATTCCATCAGGTGGACATCTGCGACTTCTCCGCGCTGCAGAAGGTATTCGCTGCCTTCCAACCTGACGTGGTCATGCACCTGGCTGCCGAGTCCCATGTGGACCGCTCCATCGAAGGCCCTGCCGCCTTCATCCAGACCAACGTGGTGGGTACCGGTGTCATGCTGGAAGTGACCCGCGCCTACTGGAATGGCCTGGCGCCGGAAGCCAAGGCGGCGTTCCGTTTCCATCACATTTCCACCGACGAGGTCTATGGTGACCTGCATGGCACCGATGATCTCTTCACCGAGACCACTCCCTATGCGCCCAGCTCGCCTTACTCGGCGAGCAAGGCCGGGAGCGACCACCTGGTGCGCGCCTGGGGCCGGACCTACGGTCTGCCGGTACTGGTGACCAACTGCTCGAACAACTACGGCCCCTATCACTTCCCCGAGAAGCTGATCCCCCACGTCATCCTCAATGCCATTCACGGCAAGCCGCTGCCAGTCTACGGCGATGGTTCGCAGGTACGTGACTGGCTGTTCGTCGAAGATCACGCCCGTGCCCTCTACACCGTGGTGACCCAGGGGGAGGTCGGCGAGACCTATAACATCGGTGGCCACAACGAGAAGCGCAACCTGCAGGTCGTCGAGACCATCTGCGACCTGCTGGAAGAGCTGGCACCGCAGAAACCCGCGGGTGTCGAGCGTTATCGCGACCTCATCACCTTCGTCAAGGACCGTCCCGGTCATGACATGAGATACGCGATCGATGCCAGCAAGATCGGCCGCGAATTGGGCTGGACGCCGGAAGAGACCTTCGAGACCGGCATGCGCAAGACCGTCACCTGGTACCTGAACAATCGTGAGTGGTGGCAGCGGGTGCTGTCAGGTGCCTACCGTCTCGAGCGTCTCGGCGAAGCCGTTTAACGATCCGATCTCGGACGCGCGTACGGCGTGTCCGACCGACAGCGACAGTCAATTTTCAGAGGACGATTGCCATGAGCAAGTACAAGGGAATTCTGCTGGCCGGTGGATCCGGTACCCGTTTGCATCCCATTACCCTGGGCGTTTCCAAGCAATCGCTGCCGATCTACGACAAGCCCATGATCTACTACCCGCTGTCCGTGCTTATGCTGGCCGGTATCCGGGAAGTGCTGGTCATCTCCACGCCGGCCGATCTGCCCGGTTTCCAGCGCATGCTCGGCGACGGTAGCCAGTTCGGCATGCAGCTGAGTTATGCCGAGCAACCGAGCCCGGATGGTTTGGCCCAGGCCTTCATCATCGGCCGCGAATTCGTCGGCGACGACAATGTCTGCCTGGTGCTGGGCGACAACATCTTCTACGGCCAGCGCTTCAGCGAAACGCTGCTCAAGGCGGCGAGCCAGGAGCAGGGCGCCACGGTCTTCGGTTACTACGTCGCCGACCCCGAGCGTTTCGGCGTCGTCGAGTTCGATGACCAGGGCAAGGCCCTGAGTATCGAAGAGAAGCCCAAGAAGCCCAAGTCCAGCTATGCGGTAACGGGGTTGTACTTCTATGACAACGACGTGCTGGACATCGCCGCCAACATCAAGCCATCGCCCCGTGGCGAGCTGGAAATCACCGACGTCAACAATGAGTACCTGCGCCGCGGTACGCTGAACGTCTCCTTGCTGGGGCGTGGTTTCGCCTGGCTCGATACCGGTACCCACGATGCGCTGCTGGAAGCCGGTCATTTCGTGCAGACCATCGAGAAGCGCCAAGGTCTCAAGGTGGCCTGTCTCGAAGAGATCGCCTTCCAGAAGGGCTGGATCACCTGCGAGCAGATGGCGCTGCAGGCCGAGGCCCTGAGCAAGACCGGTTATGGCCAGTATCTGGCGCGGCTGTGCAAGGAGCAGGGCTGATGCAGGTCTTCGATACCGCGATCCCGGACGTCAAGCTGATCGAACCCAAGGTCTTCGGTGACGAGCGTGGGTTCTTCCTGGAGTCCTTCCAGGCGGATCGTTATGCCCAGCAGGCAGGGATCACCCTGCCGTTCGTCCAGGACAACCACTCGCGTTCGGCGCAGAACGTCCTGCGCGGCCTGCATTTCCAGCGCAGCAAGCCCCAGGGCAAGCTGGTGCGGGTCGTGCGCGGCGAGGTACTGGACGTGGCCGTCGACATCCGTCGGGGTTCACCTACCTTCGGCAACGTAGTGGCCGAGATCCTCTCGGAGGACAACAAGCGCCAGCTCTGGATACCGCCGGGTCTCGCCCATGGCTTCGTCGTGCTGTCCGAAACCGCTGATTTTGAATACAAGTGCACAGATTATTACGATCCCTCTGATGAAGGGTCTTTGATCTGGAATGATCCGGATCTGAATATCGACTGGCGGGTCAAGGATCCCATCCTGTCCGCCAAAGATGCACAAGGACTTCGATTGGCGGAGCTGTATAGATGAAGATACTGGTTACCGGAGCGAACGGTCAGGTCGGACGCTGTCTGACTGACCGTCTTCAATGTTCAGAACTGGCATGGGAGGCCCATGGACGTGCCACTCTGGATATTGCTGACGAAGGCTCGGTAACCAGCCATCTCGAGCGATTCAGGCCTGACGTGGTGATCAACGCGGCCGCCTACACGGCGGTCGACAAGGCTGAGCAGGAGCCGGAGATCGCCGCCCGCGGGAACATCGAGGGTCCCGCGGTCCTTGCCCAGGCCTGTGGGGCTGCCGGTATCGCCCTGCTGCACCTCTCCACCGACTACGTGTTCGACGGTACCGCGACGGCGCCTTACCGGATCGACGATCCGGTCAGCCCGTCCGGTGTCTACGGCATGACCAAGCTGGAAGGGGAGAATCGCGTGCTGTCCGCCTGCCCCCGTGCCGTGGTCTTGAGAACGGCCTGGGTGTTCAGCGAGCACTGCAACAACTTTCTCAAGACCATGCTGCGCCTTGCCGCTGACCGCGACGAGTTGCGGGTGGTGAGCGATCAGGTGGGTTGCCCCACCTATGCCGGGCATATCGCCGATGCGCTGCTGCAGATCGCTGCGAGCGTTCGGTCGCAGCCCGAGCAGGCGGCCTACGGGCTCTACCACTTCGGTGGTGACAGCGGTCTGAGCTGGTGCGATTTCGCCCGCTACATCATAGACGCAGGCCAGGAAGTCGGCGTACTGGAGCGCGCACCGCTCATCACCGGTATCACCACGTCCGAGTTTCCCACCCTGGCCAAGCGGCCCGCCTATTCCATGCTGGACTCCAGCGAATTGGAGCGGCAATTCGGTATCGCGCCCAGCGATTGGCGTCAGGGGGTGAGACAGACGCTGATGGCACTCAAGAGCGAACGGGAACGGGCCGGAGTCCTGGTGAGTTGACAGCCGGGTAGGGCGATTTAAGCTAACCGGAGCGAACAGTGGAACAGGAGGTTCCTCTATGAGACTGCTATGGACAGTGCTGTTGTGGGTGGTGCTCAGCCCCTGGGCGCTCGGCTGCGAAACGGTCGCGGGCGCAACGACCAAAACATCTACCGACGCCCCACAGGCGCCGCTCAATATCAATGTCGCCGATGTCGTTGCCCTGCAACGGCTGCAAGGCATTGGAGCGGCCAAGGCCCAGGCCATCGTCGACTATCGTCAGAGTCACGGCGCTTTCGCCTCGGTGGATGAGCTGCTCGAAGTCAAGGGCATCGGCAAGAAGCTCCTGCAGCGTAACCGCGCCAGTTTGAGCGTCGACTGATTTTCGGCAAACTTTAACCGTCCCTCTGCATCTTTCTACCAAACCATTGTTTTGGCTGGATTTTTAGGATCTGGCACAGGCATTGCTCTATCTCTGACACGAGTGGGTACGGCGTCAACTTTCCGTGCCAGAGGAGCAGAGCAAATGGTTCAAGGTGTCGAGTTCAATCGGTTGATGCTGGAAATGCGTTCCATGCAGACCGAAGCCATGGCCCGGTCGAAAGCCGTCGCAGCGCCTGCCGGCACCGAACAGGTCCAGGGCCCGAGCTTCGCCGACATGCTCAGCAAGGCCGTGGGCTCCGTCAATGAAACCCAGCAGACCGCCAGCGAAATGGCCAAGGCCTTCGAGCTGGGGCAGGGCGGCGTCGACCTCACTCAAGTCATGATCGCTTCGCAGAAGGCCAGCGTGTCCGTGCAGGCCTTGACCCAGGTACGCAACAAGTTCGTTCAGGCGTACCAAGACATCATGCAAATGTCGATTTGAGGACGGTCTAGAAAATGGCTGACGCTCTTACCAACGTACCCGTCCCCACCGCCAAGCCCGACGCGGAAGAAAAGCCCAAGAAGCCACTGCTGGGCCTCAGCTTTCTCGACAACCTGGCGGAAATGCCGCTGCTGCGCCAGCTGGGTCTGCTGATTGGTCTGGCGGCCAGTGTCGCCCTGGGTTTCGCCGTGGTGCTCTGGACCCAGCAGCCCGACTATCGCCCGCTGTACACCAGCATGAACGGCCTGGATGCCAACCAGGTGCTGCAGGCCCTGGGCGCGGCGGACATCGGCTACAAGGTCGATCCGAATTCCGGCGCCTTGCTGGTCAAGGCCGACGACATCGGTCGTGCCCGCATGAAGATGGCGGCCGCCGGTATCACCCCCGCGGACGGCAACGTCGGCTTCGAACTGCTGGACAAGGAGCAGCCGCTGGGCACCAGCCAATTCATGGAAGCGGCGAATTACCGGCGCAGCCTGGAAGGCGAACTGGCCCGCACCATCTCCAGCCTCAACGGCATCAAGGCCGCCCGGGTGCACCTGGCGATTCCGAAGAGTTCGGTGTTCGTCCGCGACGAGCGCAAGCCGAGCGCCTCGGTGCTGGTCGAGATGTATCCCGGCCGTACCCTGGATGCCGGTCAGGTCATGGCTATCGTCAATCTGGTCGCTACCAGCGTGCCGAACCTGGATAAGTCGCAGGTCACCGTCGTCGACCAAAAGGGGCAGTTGCTGTCCGACCAGCAGAACATGTCCGAGCTGTCGATCGCCGGCAAGCAGCTCGACTACACCCACAAGATGGAAAGCTCCCTGACCCAGCGTGTGCAGAACATCATGCTGCCGGTGGTAGGTAACGGTCGTTTCAAGGCGGAAGTGGCGGCGGACGTGGATTTCAACGCCGTGGAATCCACTGCCGAGCAATTCAATCCCGATCAACCGGCACTGCGCAGTGAGCAACAGAACAGCGAGCAGCGCCAGACTTCCGGCGGTGGCGCCCAGGGCGTGCCGGGCGCACTGTCGAACCAGCCGCCCGGGCCGTCCTCGACCCCGGAGAAGGCCGGTGCCCAGGGCGGTGGCGGCGCGAACTACATCGCTCCGGGCCAGCCGCTACGTGATGCCAACGACCAATACATTTACGACAGCAAGACCAACCTGCCGGCTACCCTGCCGTACCCGACCGACAAGCGTGAGCAGAACACCCGCAACTACGAGTTGGATCGCAGTGTCAGCTACACCCGTCAGCAGCAGGGCCGTCTGCGTCGGCTTTCCGTCGCGGTGGTGCTCGACGACCAGATCAAGGTCGATGCGGCTGGCAAGGTGAGCCATCAACCTTGGAGCACCGAAGACCTGGCGCGCTTCACCCGCCTGGTGCAGGACGCCGTGGGCTTCGATGCCAGCCGTGGCGACAGCGTGAGCGTAATCAATGCGCCTTTCGCTCCGGTACAACAGGAAGAGATCGAGAGCATTCCCTTCTACCAGCAGCCCTGGTTCTGGGGCGTGGTCAAGCAGGCACTGGGTGTATTGTTCATCCTGGTGCTAGTCTTCGGGGTACTGCGCCCGGTACTGAAGAATCTGTCCGGTGGCAATGCCAAGGACGCCGCTGCCCTGGCCGCGGCGGGTGGTGCCGGTGCCCTCGGCGCCGGTGGGCTGGACGGCCTCTCGGACGACCTGGCCGATGACAAGGTGAGTCTGGCGGGTCCGGCGCCGCTGCTGCTGCCCAGCCCCAGCGAGGGCTACGACGCCCAGCTGACGGCCATCAAGCAGCTGGTCAACGATGATCCGGGCCGTGTAGCCCAGGTAGTGAAGGATTGGATCAATGGCGACGAATGACGCGCAACTCACCCAGGTCGAGAAGGCCGCCATCTTCCTGCTGTCGCTGGGTGAGGCCGACGCTGCGCAGATCCTCCGGCACATGGGGCCCAAGGAGGTGCAGAAGGTCGGCACGGCCATGGCTCAGATGCGCAACGTCAACCGTGAGCAGGTCGAGCGGGTGCTCGGCGACTTCATCGAGGTGGTCGGCGATCAGACCAGTCTGGGTGTCGGTGCCGATGGCTATATCCGCAAGATGCTGACCCAGGCGCTGGGCGAGGACAAGGCCAGTGGCCTGATCGACCGGATCCTGCTGGGCGGCAACACCAGCGGCCTGGACAGCCTGAAGTGGATGGAGCCGCGGGCGGTGGCGGACGTGATCCGCTACGAGCACCCGCAGATTCAGGCCATCGTGGTGGCCTACCTGGACCCGGACCAGGCGGCGGAGGTGCTCGGCCATTTCGATCACAAGGTGCGCCTGGACATCGTCCTGCGCGTCTCGTCGCTGAACACCGTGCAACCGGCGGCGCTCAAGGAGCTGAACCTGATCCTGGAGAAGCAGTTCTCCGGCAGCGCCAGCACCACCCGTACCGCCCTGGGCGGCGTGAAGCGCGCGGCCGATATCATGAACTACCTGGACAGCTCGGTCGAAGGACCGCTGATGGATTCGATCCGTGAAGCGGATCAGGATCTGTCGGGGCAGATCGAGGATCTTATGTTCGTCTTCGACAATTTGTCGGACGTGGACGACCGCGGCATCCAGGCCCTGCTGCGCGAGGTATCGTCCGATGTCCTGGTGCTGGCGCTCAAGGGCGCCGACGAGGGCATCAAGGAGAAATTCTTCCGCAACATGTCCAAGCGTGCCGCCGAGTTGTTGCGCGATGACCTGGAAGCCAAGGGGCCGGTACGGCTATCCGAGGTGGAGGGGGCGCAGAAAGAGGTGCTCGCTGTTGCCCGGCGCATGGCCGATGCTGGCGAGATCGTCCTGGGCGGCAAGGGTGGCGAGGAAATGGTCTGACCCTATGCAGGGGTTGGCCTGGGCTTTGCTATTGTCCTGTCAGTAGCGGTTTTCTGACGGATAGGTGATGAGCAAAGAATCGGCGAGCGAACTGATCAGGGCGCGGGACCTGGAGGCTGTCGATGTCTGGCGGCTGCCGGCCTTCGACAGTTTCGACGAGCCCGCGCAAGCCCCGGCGGCAGTCGCCCCTGAACCGGAGCCACAGTCGGAGCCCCAGATCGAGGAGGTCCCGGTCGAAGAGGTCCAGCCGATCACCCTCGAAGAGCTGGAGGCAATTCGGCAGGAGGCCTATAACGAGGGTTTCGTGACCGGCGAGCGTGACGGCTACCATGCCGGTCAGCTCAAGGCCCGCCAGGAAGCCGAAGCGGCGCTCACCGCGCGGCTGGCGAGCCTGGAAACCCTGATGAGTCATCTGCTCGATCCCATCGGCGAGCAGGATCAGGCGCTGGAAGCCGGTATGGTGCAGCTGGTGCGGCACATCACCCGCGAAGTCATCCAGCGCGAGCTCAAGCTCGATTCCAGCCAACTGGGCCAGGTGGTGCGTACGGCACTGAAGCTGTTGCCCATGGGCGCCCAGAATATCCGTATCCAGGTCAGCCCCCAGGACTTCGAATTGATGAAGGCCCTGCGCGACCGTCACGAGGAGACTTGGCGTATCCTCGAGGACGAGACGCTGATGCCGGGTGGCTGCCGGATCGAGACCGAGAGCAGTGTCATCGACGCCAGTATCGAGACGCGGCTGGCCCAGGCGTTGACCCAGCTCGCCGAGCAGCAGCGTCACCAGGCGACCCAGCCCCAGGACCCCGATCTGCACATCGATATCGAGGAGGCGCCCCATGCGTCTTGAACGCTTGAGTTTCGGGCGGCGGCTGAGTGGCTACGACGAAGCCATCCGGGTCGAGCAGCAGCCGGTGATCGAGGGCCGCCTGCTGCGTATGGTCGGTCTGACCCTGGAAGCGGAAGGCCTGCGCGCCGCCGTGGGCAGTCGCTGCCGACTGATCAATGGTGGTGGCTATCAGCCGGTGGAAGTCGAAGCCGAGGTGATGGGCTTCAATGGCGACAAGACCTTTCTCATGCCGGTGGGCAGCCTCGCCGGCATCGCACCTGGCGCTCGCGTGGTGCCGGTACCTGACACCGGCCGCCTGCCCATGGGCATGTCCATGCTCGGTCGGGTACTCGACGGCCTGGGCAATGCACTGGACGGCAAGGGGCGCATGCGCGCCGAGGACTGGGTGCCGATGGATGGTCCGACCATCAACCCGCTCAAGCGCGAACCCATCAGTGAGCCCCTCGACGTGGGAATTCGCAGCATCAACGGTTTGTTGACGGTGGGGCGTGGCCAGCGCCTCGGGCTGTTCGCCGGTACCGGCGTCGGCAAGAGCGTGCTGCTCGGCATGATGACCCGCCTCACCAAGGCCGAGATCATCGTGGTCGGGCTGATCGGCGAGCGGGGCCGTGAGGTGAAGGAATTCATCGAGCATATCCTGGGTGAGGAGGGCATCAAGCGCGCGGTGGTGGTCGCCTCGCCGGCGGACGATGCGCCGCTCTTACGCCTGCGTGCGGCCATGTATTGCACCCGTATCGCCGAGTATTTCCGCGACAAGGGCAAGAATGTCCTGCTGCTGATGGATTCCCTGACCCGCTATGCCCAGGCGCAGCGGGAGATCGCCCTGGCCATCGGCGAGCCGCCGGCGACCAAGGGGTATCCGCCCTCGGTGTTCGCCAAGCTGCCACGGCTGGTGGAGCGGGCCGGCAACGCGGAAAAGGGTGGGGGTTCGATCACGGCGTTCTATACTGTGTTGTCGGAAGGGGACGATCAGCAGGATCCCATCGCCGACTCGGCGCGGGGGGTGCTGGATGGTCACTTTGTGCTGTCGCGGCGGCTGGCCGAAGAGGGCCACTATCCCGCCATCGACATCGAGGCGTCCATCAGTCGGGTGATGCCCCAGGTGGTCAGTCCGGAGCATTTGCGCAATGCCCAGCGCGTCAAGCAGCTCTGGTCGCTCTACCAGCAAGCCAAGGACCTGCTCAGC
This sequence comes from Pseudomonas oryzihabitans, assembly GCF_006384975.1. Taxonomy (NCBI): domain Bacteria; kingdom Pseudomonadati; phylum Pseudomonadota; class Gammaproteobacteria; order Pseudomonadales; family Pseudomonadaceae; genus Pseudomonas; species Pseudomonas oryzihabitans. The sequence continues at coordinate 1,794,150 of NZ_CP021645.1, read as the reverse complement.
GTCGGTGCCTATGTGCCTGGCGGGAATGCCGAAACCGATCTGGCGATCGCCCGTTATGCGCCGATGCAGCAATTCCTGCGTCAGGGTCTGCACGAGAGCGAGTCGCTGGAACAGAGCGCCGCCAATCTCCAAGCCGTATTGGGAGGCTGATAGATCATGAAAGGCAGAGCCGAACGTCTGGGTCCCGTGGTGGAAATGAGCGAGCGCGAAGAGCGTGACGCCGCCCAGCGCCTGGGGCAGTGCCAGCAGCAATTGGCACAAGCTGAATTCAAGCTGGGCGAGTTGCAGCGCTATCGCGAGGACTACCAGCAGCGGCTGGTGGTGAATGGCAGCCGCGGCGTCACTGGTCAGTGGCTGATCGGTTACCAGCGCTTTCTCAGTCAGCTGGAAGAAGCCATCGGTCAGCAGGAGCGCAACGCCCAGTGGCATCGTGACGTGGTGGCCAAGGCCCGCACCCAATGGCAGGAACGCTATGCGCGCTTGGAGGGACTACGCAAGCTGGTCGAACGTTACAAGCAGGAGCAGCGCCTGGTCGAAGACAAGCGCGAACAGAAACAGATGGACGAGTATGCTCAGCGGGCACGGTCGGCCTATCTGTAAGCCACCAACCCCTGCGTCCTCTGTCCTGTAGTCAGTGAGAAACCGATGCTTGCCAGTCATCTCGATCCGGATACGCTCGCCAGCCTGCGCGATTGCATGGAAGAAGAGTACGTCGGACTCATCGAAACCTTTCTCGTCGATTGCGAAGAGCGGATCGCCGCCCTCAAGCGCAGCGTGATTGGCGGCGATCCCGAACAGGTTCGCCAGTTCGCTCACAGCTTCAAGGGCAGTGCCGGCAACATGGGCGCCATGCCCTTGGCGCAGCTGTGCCGTGACGTCGAGGAGGGCGCGCGGCGGCGGGCCTCCACGGCTGAATTGGCTATGGGCATCTCCGCGATCGAGCGTGAGTTCGCCATCGTGCGTATTCTCTTCAAGGTCGAGCGGCAGCGCTACGCGACCTGAGACTCGTCAAAGCGCTGGCGTTTAGAGCTGGCGCGCTCCTTGCTAGGTTCTAGAAAACCCGTCATTCGGAGCATTCCATGGCCGTCGTGCCCGATTTCCTGTTGAACACCGCAAGCCCTGCCACCGCTACCGGCAGGGCCGTGCCCAAGACCCCGACTCCCCAGGATCGCCCGGCTTCGCAGGAGCGCTTCGCCGACGTCTTCGCTCAGGAGCAGCCGCGTGAGCCGGCGCGCAGCGAGAAGCCGCGCGACACCAGCGATACCAAGGACACCAGCCAGGCACGCAAGAGCGAACCTGCCCGTGGGCGTGACGACGATAATCGCGTGAAGCGTGACGATGACGACGACCGTACGACGGACGCCAAGCCTTCGACCGATTCGGCGGCAAAAACCGATGACAAGGTGGCAGCCAAGGGCGACGACGGCAAGACCTTGCCGGTGGCCCAGGACGAGGAGCCCGAAGAACCCGAAGATGCGGCACTGGATCCCCTGTTCCTGCTCGGGATCAGCGGCCAATTCCCCGCACCTACTCCCACGCCCGCTCAGACGACGGCGACCTCTGCCGAGACGACTTCTGGCGCGACGACCAAGACCACTCAAGCCCTGGATCCCGCCGCCATCCTCGCCGGGTCGGTAGCGGCTGGTACCCAGACGCCTGCGGCCGGTACGCAACTTGGCGCTACAACTGCTGGCAAGCCTGGCGACCAACTGGCCCAGGATGCCGGACTGGCACAGGTGCTCGGCCAGGGCCCGCAAGCCCAGGGCGAGGCGAACAAGGCCGCGACGACCGCCAACAACCTGGCGGCCAACCAGCTCAACGCCCTGCTGCCGGGCCAGCCTGCCGCTGTGCCTGGCGCTGACCAGGCTGCCACCGCGGCGGCACTGGCTGCGACCCTGGATCAGGGCAATGCCGGCAAGGACGCGGCGATCCCGAGCAAGCCCGAGGCCTTCGCCGACAAGCTCACCGCGCTGTCGCAGTCGCTCAGTACACCAGCGCAGACCGCGCGCCCCGTCACGGCGACGGTACCCGGCCAGGCGCTCAATCCCCAGGCCGGCAATTTCAGCGAGGCGGTGGTGGACAAGGTCATGTGGATGTCCAGCCAGAACCTCAAAACCGCCGACATCCAGATGGAGCCGGCGCAACTGGGTAAGCTGGAGGTGCGCATCGACATGACCCAGGACCAGACCCAGGTCACCTTCACCAGTCCCCACGCGGACGTCCGCGAGGCCCTGGACAACGGTAGCCAGCGGCTGCGGGAGCTCTTCGCCCAGCAAGGCATGAACCTGTCCAACGTCAACGTCTCCGATCAATCCTCCGGTCAGGCCTGGCAACAGTCGCAGCAAGGCGCGCAGAACGATGGATCGCGGCGGGGCCGTGGTGGCGCCTCCAGCGGCGGAGAAGAGGAGCCCGTGGCCAGCGTGGCCGAGACGCGTGGCACGGCAACCCTGGGCGCGCGCAGCCTGGTCGACTACTACGCCTGATGGCCATGACCGGCTGCCAGGTGACAGCGTCGGCCGCACCTGCTATATCCCCTTCGCATCAATAAGTTAGCCGCGCCCTTCGTTACCGGGGCGCTTCAGACAAGCAGCAGTCGAGTACATATGGCGAAGAAGCAGGCACCCGCAGCAGAAGGCGCACCCGCGGAAGGCAAGGGCAAAGGCAAGCTCAAACTCATCATCATCATCGTCGTGGCGCTGCTGCTGGTCATTGGCGCCTCGGTGGGGGCGACCTGGTTCCTGCTGGGCAAGAAAGGCGCCGAACCCGAGCATGCCGCACCCGCCGCGCCGGCGGCACCGGTCCATCTGGCCGCGGTCTACCAACCCTTGGTGCCGGCTTTCGTGGTCAACTACAACGCCGATGGTCGCCAGCGTTACATGCAGGTCACGGTCACCCTGATGGGGCGCGACCAGGCGCAGATGGATGCGCTCAAGGAGCAGTTGCCCCAGGTGCGCAACCAACTGGTCATGCTCTTCTCCGGACAGGACTTCAATAGCCTGCTCACCCCGGTCGGTAAGGAAATGCTGCGCCAGCAGGCGACGACCAAGGTTCAGGAACTGGCCAAGAAACTGACCGGCCATACTGCTATCGAACAGGTACTGTTCACCAATCTCGTCCTGCAATAGGTAACGCCATGGCCGTGCAAGATCTGCTCTCCCAGGATGAAATCGATGCCCTGCTGCACGGGGTCGACGATGGCATCGTCGAGACCGAGACCGACGTCGAGCCAGGGGCGATCAAGGGTTACGACCTGACCAGCCAGGATCGCATCGTCCGCGGGCGCATGCCGACCCTGGAAATGATCAACGAGCGCTTCGCCCGCTATACCCGGGTGAGCATGTTCAACCTGTTGCGGCGCTCGGCTGACGTTTCCGTCGGTGGGGTGCAGGTCACCAAGTTCGGCGAATACATCCATTCGCTGTACGTGCCCACCAGCCTCAACATGGTCAAGATGAAGCCGCTGCGCGGGACCGCGCTGTTCATTCTCGATGCCCGGCTGGTGTTCAAGCTGGTGGATAACTTCTTTGGCGGCGATGGCCGTCACGCCAAGATCGAGGGTCGTGAGTTCACCCCCACCGAGCTGCGCGTGGTGCGCATGGTGCTCGACCAATGCTTCATCGATCTCAAGGAAGCCTGGGGCGCGATGCTCGACTGCCAGTTCGAATACATGAACTCCGAGGTCAACCCGGCACTGGCCAATATCGTCAGCCCCAGCGAGGTGGTGGTGGTGAGCACCTTCAACATCGAACTGGACGGCGGTGGCGGCGAGTTGCACGTGACCATGCCCTATTCGATGATCGAGCCGATCCGCGAGATGCTCGATGCCGGTTTCCAGTCGGACGTGGACGACCAGGACGAGCGCTGGGTGAAGGCCTTGCGCGAGGACCTGTTGGACGTGCGAGTGCCCTTGGAGGCGACGGTTGTCCGGCGCCAACTCAAACTCCGCGATATCCTCAACATGCAGCCCGGCGACGTGATCCCGGTGGAAATGCCCGAAGAGATGCTCATGAGAGCCAATGGCATGCCCACCTTCAAGGTCAAGATGGGCGCGCGCAAGGGCAATTTGGCCCTGCAGATTCTCGAACCGGTCAGCCGCGGCCGCTGAGCGACAACCGTTTTTTCCGTCCGGGCCAAGGCCTGGCGTAGCGCGAGACACAGACGATGGCAGACAACCCCGAAGAACAAGCCCTGGCGGACGAGTGGGCCGCGGCCCTGGCCGAGGCCGGCGATGCCAGCCAGGACGATATCGATGCCCTGATGGCTCAAGGTACTGCACCGGTGGCGCCGGAGGCGCCCAAGCCGCCCAAGGCGCCGGTCGAGGAATTCGGCCAGAGCAGCGGAGGATTGGCAGTGAGCGGTATGGAAGGTCCCAATCTGGATGTGATCCTCGACATCCCCGTGACCATTTCCATGGAGGTCGGTCATACCGACATCTCCATCCGCAACCTGCTGCAGCTCAACCAGGGTTCAGTCATCGAACTCGACCGTTTGGCTGGCGAGCCGCTGGATGTGCTGGTGAATGGTACGCTGATCGCCCATGGTGAGGTGGTGGTGGTGAACGAGAAGTTCGGGATCCGTCTGACCGACGTCATCAGCCCCACGGAACGTATCAAGAAGCTGCGGTGACCCATGAAGAGTCTGCTCCTGCCGCTGAGTGTGCTGCCCCTGACCGCGAATGCTGCCGAAGCCACCAGCCCCGGGCTGGATGTGGGGACGCAACTCGGGCAACTTTTGCTCGGCCTGTTGCTGGTGATCGGCCTGATTCTCGGCCTGGCCTGGCTGGTGCGTCGCGTGCAGCAGCAGGGGCCGCGCGGCCAGCAGGCGATCAAGGTGATCTCGACCCAGCACCTCGGCCCGCGCGAGCGGCTGGTGCTGGTCCAGGTCGGTCAGGAGCAGCTCTTGATCGGCGTCGCCGGTGGCCGTATCACGCCGCTGCATACCCTGCGCGAGCCGGTGCGCCTGGGCGAGACGGACGCGGCTCCACCCGAATTCGCCCAGCGTCTGCTGGAACTCATCAGTCGCGATCCCAAGGCGAAACCATGATTTTCTCGCGTCTACCGGCCGGCCTGGGGCGCACCCTGGGCTGGCTGCTGGGGTTGGCTGTGCTGCTGTTCGCGCCCTTGGCGCTGGCGCAGCAGGCCGGGCAGGGCAATCCCCTGTCCATCCCCGCCATCACCCTGAGCACCAACGCCCAGGGGCAGCAGGAGTATTCGGTCAGCCTGCAGATCCTGCTGATCATGACGGCGCTGAGCTTCATCCCGGCGTTCGTCATGCTGATGACCAGCTTCACCCGCATCGTCATCGTCTTCGCCATCCTGCGCCAGGCGCTGGGTCTGCAGACCACGCCGTCCAACCAGGTGCTGGTGGGCATGGCGCTGTTCCTGACGCTATTCATCATGGCGCCGGTGTTCGACCGCATCAACACCACGGCCGTCCAGCCCTATCTGAACGAACAACTCAGTGCCCAGGACGCCATCAACCGGGCGCAGGTGCCGATGAAGGACTTCATGCTGGCCCAGACCCGGCAGTCGGATCTTGATCTGTTCATGCGCCTGTCCAAGCGCACCGACATCGCCAGCCCCGACCAGGCACCGCTGTCGATCCTGGTACCGGCCTTCGTCACCTCCGAACTCAAGACCGCCTTCCAGATCGGCTTCATGATCTTCATTCCCTTCCTGGTGATCGACCTGGTGATCGCCAGCGTATTGATGGCCATGGGCATGATGATGCTGTCGCCCATGATCATTTCCCTGCCGTTCAAGCTGATGCTGTTCGTGCTGGTCGATGGCTGGGCGTTGATCATGGGCACCCTGGCCAGCAGCTTCGGCACCGTCTAGCGGTGCCTCTTCGCGTGGAGAAGCGCAATGACCCCTGAAGTCGCCGTCGATCTGTTTCGCCAGGGTCTCTGGCTCACCGCTCTGCTGGTCACGGTACTGGTGGTGCCGAGCTTGATCGTCGGCCTGATCGTGGCGATCTTCCAGGCGGCGACCCAGATCAACGAACAGACCCTGAGCTTCCTGCCACGGCTGATCGTCACCCTGTTGACGCTGATCGTCCTCGGGCCCTGGATGATCAGGCAGCTGATGGAATTCATCCAGACCTCGGTCACCAATATTCCGCGGCTGATCGGCTAGGCCATGCTCGAACTCAGCGACGCCCAGATTGGCGGCTGGGTCGGCAGCTTCCTGTTTCCGCTGTTCCGCATCGCCGCGCTGCTGATGACCATGCCGATCATCGGGACCACCCTGGTACCGGTGCGGGTACGGATGTACCTGGCCCTGGCCCTGAGCCTGGTGCTGGTCCCCACGTTGCCGCCCATGCCGCAGGTGGATGCCATCAGCCTGCAGGCCATGCCGCTGATCGTCGAGCAGATCCTGATCGGCGCGATGATGGGCTTCAGCCTGCAGCTGTTCTTCCACGTCTTCGTGATGGCCGGCCAGATCATCTCCACCCAGGCGGGCCTGAGCTTCGCCTCCATGATCGATCCGGTCAACGGCGCCTCGGCGCCGGTGATGGGGCAATTCTTCACTATGTTGGTGACCCTGCTGTTCCTGGCCATGAACGGTCACCTGGTGGTGTTCGAGATCCTCGCGGAAAGCTTCGTCACCCTGCCGGTGGGCAGCACCCTGAACGTCGACGACTTCTGGCAGCTGGCCGGCCGCTTGGGCTGGGTGCTGGGCGCCGGTATCCTGCTGGTCTTGCCGGCGATCACCGCGCTGCTGGTGGTCAACATCGCTTTCGGCATCATGACCCGCGCCGCGCCTTCCCTGAACATCTTCTCCGTCGGTATGCCGCTGATCGTGGTGCTGGGCATGATCATCGTCTGGCTCGGCACCGCGGATATCCTGTCTCACTATGAAAGTCTCGCCAGCGAGGCGCTGCAGTGGCTGCGCGAACTCGCCCGAGCCCGCTAGTGTGATGTCTCAGAAGTTGTCTGCACAATTTTGGCGGCGCTTTTTCGGCGTGGACGGCGTTGCCACTCCTCGCCATAGCCCTGCTATGACTCGTCGCGGCGTCTGGCCCACATCGGGGCGCCGAACCGCAAAAAATCACTCGCCAATTCTTGCGCGAACTTCTGAGACACCACACTAGGAGATATGCCGCATGGCTGAATCCGATGGCGAAGACCGCACAGAAGACCCAACCGACAAACGCAAGCGTGAGTCTCGGGAGGAAGGTCAGCTCCCGCGCTCACGCGAACTCGGTACGGTAGCCGTCATGCTCTCGGGTGTGGGCGGTCTGCTGATGTATGGCGCCTTCCTCGGCAGCAAGCTGCTGGAGGTGATGCGCGCCAATTTTTCCTTGCGCCGCGAGGAGGTGATGGACGAGCGCTTCATGGGCACCTTCCTGTTGGCCTCGGGCAAGGCGGCCATGGTAGGCATGCTGCCGATGATCGTCCTGGTAGTCATCTGCGCCATCGTCGGCCACATCGCCCTGGGCGGCTTTCTGTTCTCCGGCAAGGTATTAGCACCCAAGGCCAGCCGGATGAATCCGCTGTCCGGCATCGCACGGATGTTTTCCAAGAATTCCCTGGTGGAGCTGCTCAAGGCCCTGGGTAAATTCGTCATCATCCTTGGCGTTTCGGTGCTGGTGCTGATGAACGAGCGTACGGCGCTGTTGCAGATCGCCAAGCTGCCGCTCGAGCAAGCGCTGCTGCACAGCATGCAGGTGGTGGGGCACGCGACCCTGTTGCTGGCCATGGGCTTGTTGATCATCGCCGCCATAGACGTTCCTTTCCAGATCCTCAGCAACCGCAAGAAGCTGATGATGACCAAGCAGGAGATCAAGGACGAATACAAGGACAGCGAGGGCAAGCCCGAGGTCAAGGGCAAGATCCGCCAGATGCAGCGGCAGATGGCGCAGCGGCGCATGATGGCCGAGGTCCCCAGCGCCGATGTGGTCATCACCAACCCGACTCACTTCGCCGTGGCGCTCAAATACGACGCGGCCAAGGGCGGGGCGCCGGTACTGGTGGCCAAGGGTAGCGACTTCACCGCCCTGAAGATCCGCGAGATCGCTCAGGAACACCAGGTTTCCCTGCTGGAGTCACCCGGTCTGGCCCGGGCGGTGTACTACTCCACGGAAGTGGACCAGGAGATTCCCGCCGGGCTGTACGTGGCCGTGGCCCAGGTCCTGGCCTACGTCTATCAGCTCAGGCAATTCCGGGCCGGGCGCGGGCGCAAGCCCAAGCTGGCCGATCTGCCCATCCCGCCGGATCTGCGCCGGGACGAGCAGGGCAAGCCTCCTACTTGACGACGCCGCAGACCACGCGGGCGCCGCCACCGCCGAGGGGCTTGGGCTGGTCGGCATAGTTGTCGCCGCCGGCATGGATCATCAGGGCATGGCCCTTGAGTTCTTCCAGGCGCTTCAGGCGTGGGGCCAGCACCGGTTGGGTCGCCTGGCCATCGGCCGTCACATAGAGCGCCGGCAATTCACCCAGGTGGCCGTCATCCGACCAGGGCGCGCTGTGCTTGCCGGTGTTGCGCGGATCGAGGTGACCCCCTGCAGCGCCACCGGCGGTCAACTTGCCGTCGACGTCGGCCGGGCCGCAGTTGGGCTTGGTATGCACATGGAAGCCGTGGATGCCGGGCTCCAGACCCTTGAGATCGGGGGTAAAGACCAGGCCGTACTTGGAGCGGGTCACCTGAACGCTGCCGACGCTCTCGCCAACACCGTCGGTCGAGATCTTGTTCATGGGAATCGTCAGGGATTCAGCGGCCTGGGCGGTGCCCACCAGGCAGGTGGCCAACAGCGTCGCGGTCCAGATTTTCATTGTGAGGTTCCTCGGATAGGCGCGCTAGCGCGGGTCCCTAGACAGACCCGCAGCTTTCTCGCACGGTTCACCCGGCGTTCTCGACGATCCGTTACCAGTCCTGTATCTCCCCTGAAAAATCTCGCTTTTTCAAAGCTTTGAGCAGTTGGCCCGGAGCTTGCTCAAGCCCTTGCGAACAGTGCGCTGCGTCAACTTTCCGTGACGACGGCACCGCAAGCGAGGAATGGGTGTGAAAGTCGATAAATCCCTGATGATGGGCAATATGCGCGGTCTGGCTCGCGGCAACCTGGGCGTGCCGCTGGCGGTCCTGGCGATGCTCGCCATGATGACCCTGCCGATGCCGCCGTTCCTGCTGGACGTGCTGTTCACCTTCAACATCGCCTTGTCGATCGTGGTCCTGCTGGTCAGCGTCTACGCCCTGCGGCCGCTGGATTTCGCCGTCTTCCCGACCATCCTGCTGGTCTCGACCCTGCTGCGCCTGGCGCTGAACGTGGCCTCGAGCCGCGTAGTGCTGTTGCACGGCCAGGACGGTCACGACGCCGCGGGCAAGGTCATCCAGGCCTTCGGTGAGGTGGTGGTCGGCGGTAACTACGTGGTCGGTGCGGTGGTGTTCGCCATCCTCATGATCATCAACTTCGTGGTGGTGACCAAGGGTGCCGGCCGCATCTCCGAGGTGTCGGCTCGTTTCACCCTGGACGCCATGCCCGGCAAGCAGATGGCCATCGACGCCGACCTCAACGCCGGCATCATCGACCAGGCCGAAGCCAAGAAGCGCCGGACCGAGGTGGGCCAGGAAGCCGACTTCTACGGTTCCATGGACGGTGCCAGCAAGTTCGTCCGCGGTGACGCCATCGCCGGCCTGCTGATCCTCTTCATCAACCTCATCGGCGGCATGGCCATCGGCATGGCCCAGCACGGCCTGCCGTTCGGCGACGCCGCCCGTATCTACGCCCTGCTGACCATCGGTGACGGCTTGGTCGCCCAGGTGCCGTCGCTCTTGCTGTCGGTCGCCGCGGCCATCATGGTGACCCGGGTATCGTCCTCGGAAGACATGGGCCAGCAGGTCAATCGTCAGATGTTCGCCTCGCCCAAGGCGCTGGCGGTATCGGCCTTCATCATCATCGCCATGGGCTTGGTGCCGGGCATGCCGCACCTGCCGTTCCTCGGCCTGGGCGGTGCCGCCGCCGCTGGCGCCTGGCTGATCTACAAGCGTCAGCGCCAAGCCAAGCAGGCCGCCGAGGCGGAAACCAAGAAGCAGCAGGACCTGGCCCCCGTGCAGCGTCCGGCCGAGGCCAAGGAGCTGGGCTGGGACGACGTGACGCCGGTGGACATGGTCGGTCTGGAAGTGGGTTACCGGCTGATCCCCATGGTCGACCGCAACCAGGGTGGCCAGTTGCTGGCGCGGATCAAGGGCGTGCGCAAGAAGCTCTCCCAGGACCTCGGTTTCCTCATGCCCTCGGTGCATATCCGCGACAACCTGGACCTGCTGCCCAATGCCTATCGTCTGACTCTTATGGGCGTGAGCGTGGCCGAGGCCGAGATCTATCCTGATCGCGAACTGGCCATCAACCCCGGTCAGGTCTACGGCACCCTCAACGGGGTGGCCGCCAAGGATCCGGCATTCGGCCTCGAGGCCGTCTGGATCGACGTCACTCAGCGCGACCAGGCCCAGTCCCTCGGCTACACCGTGGTCGACGCCAGCACCGTGGTCGCCACTCACCTCAACCAGATTCTCTTCAAGCACGCCCACGAGCTGATCGGCCACGAAGAAGTCCAGCAATTGCTGCAGGTACTGGCCAAGAGTTCGCCCAAGCTGGCCGAGGAACTGGTGCCCGGCATCGTCTCCCTGTCGACCCTGCTCAAGATCCTCCAGCAGCTACTGCAGGAGCAGGTACCGGTCCGCGACATCCGTACCATTGCCGAAGCCATCGCCAACGTCGGTCCGCGGAGTCAAGATCCCGCCGCGATCGCCGGTGCGGTACGGGTCGCCCTGTCCCGCGCAATCGTCCAGAACATCGTTGGAATGGAGCCTGAGCTGCCTGTTATCACCCTTGAGCCAAGGTTGGAACAGATGTTGCTAAGTAGTATGCAGAAGGCCGGTCAAGGCGCTGAGGACGGCATGTTCCTCGAGCCTGGCATGGCGGAAAAACTGCAGCGTTCCCTCGTCGAGGCGGCGCAGCGTCAGGAAATGATGGGTAAGCCGGTAGTGTTGCTGGTAGCCGGTGCGATCCGCGGGATGATGTCCCGCTTCGCACGGATGGCGGCGCCGAATATGAGTGTACTGGCCTACCAGGAAATTCCGGACAACAAGCAGGTCACCATCGTCGCTACCGTTGGCCAGAATGGCTGAGGTCTAGATCATGCAAGTCAAACGTTTCTTCGCCGCCGATATGCGTCAAGCCATGAAACTGGTACGCGACGAGCTGGGCCCGGATGCCGCCATCCTCAGCAACCGTCGGGTCGCCGGCGGGGTCGAGCTGACCGCGGCCCTGGACTACCAGGCTCCGGCACCGGCTGCGCCTAATGCCGAGTTGCAGGCGGAGTTGCGCAAGACCCACGCGAAGATCGCCCAGGCCCATGCCGACCTCAGCATTCGCGCGCCGGGCGTGCCCTCGGCCGTACCGAAGGACAAGCAGCTGCTCAGCGCCATCAACGCCGCCGACAGCCGTCGTGAGCCGGTGATCGCACCGCCGCGCGCGCCCCAGCCGGCCGCCGCCGCGCCCGCTGCCAGCAGCGCGCCGGAAGACCGCCGTGCCCTGGAAGCCATGCGCAGCGAACTCAGCGGCCTGCGCGAACTGCTGGAAGTCCAGCTCGGCTCCATGGCCTGGACTCAGGTGCAGTCCACCCGTCCGCAGCAAGCCGGACTCTGGCGCCGTCTGCAGCGCATGGGGCTGCCGGCCGACCTGGCCCGCCACCTGCTCGACAGCGTGGCCAAGATTCAGGAGCCGCGCCACGCCTGGCGCATGCTGCTGGCGAATTTCGCACAACTGGCCAAGACCACTGACGCCAAGATCCTGGAGGAGGGCGGCATCGTCGCCTTCGTCGGTCCGGCTGGCATGGGCAAGACCACCTCCCTGGCCAAGCTCGCCGCCAGCTATGTCCTCAAGTACGGACCGCAGAGCCTGGCGCTGGTCAGCATGGACAGCTTCCGTATCGGCGCCCAGGAGCAGATCAAGACCCTCGGCCGTATCCTCGACGTGCCGGTGACCCTGGTCGATCCGGGTCAGTCCCTGGCCCAGGCCCTGGCGCCCCTGGCACGCAAGCGCCTGGTACTGATCGACACCGCGGGCATGCCCGCCAACGATCCGGCGCTCAAGGTCCAGCTCGAAGCCCTGGCCAATCGCCAGCTGAAGATTCGCAACTACCTGGTGCTGGGTGTTACCAGCCAGAGCCAGGTACTCAAGGCGGCCTACCACAGCTATCGGCGGTGCGGCCTGAGCGGCTGCGTGCTGACCAAGCTGGACGAAGCCGCCAGCCTCGGTGAAGCCCTGGGCCTGGCCATCACCCAGCGCCTGCCGGTGGCCTACATCGCCGACGGTCCGCGTATCCCGGACGACCTGCATGCGGCCCGCAGCCACCAATTGGTGAGCCGCGCGGTGAGCCTGCAGGCACCGGAAGAACCGAGCGAAGAAACCATGGCGGGCATGTTCGCCGGCCTGTATCAAAACGCCGCCCGCCGCGCCGGCTAGCGCAGACAAACGGTAGAGGTGCATCGCATGCCTGGGCACGCCAAATGCACTTAGTCTAAAGTGTGACGGATTTCAATCAAAGGTATCAGGCAATGGGTAGCATGCATCCCGTCCAAGTCATCGCGGTAACGGGCGGTAAAGGCGGTGTCGGCAAGACCAATGTGTCGGTCAACCTGGCCTTGGCCCTGGCTGATATCGGGCGGCGCGTCATGCTGCTCGACGCCGACCTGGGCCTGGCCAACATCGACGTTCTGCTGGGGCTTTCGCCCAAGCGCACCCTGGCCGACGTCATCTCCGGCGAGTGCGATCTACGCGACGTGCTGCTGCAGGGGCCCGGCGGTATCCGCATCGTCCCGGCGGCCTCGGGCACCCAGGCGATGGTCAATCTGACGCCGGCCCAGCACGCCGGTCTGATCCAGGCCTTCAGCGACATCAGCGAGAATCTCGACGTGCTCATCGTCGATACCGCCGCCGGCATCGGCGATCAGGTGGTCAGCTTCGTCCGCGCCGCCCAGGAAGTCCTGGTGGTGGTGTGCGACGAACCCACCTCCATCACCGATGCCTACGCCCTGATCAAGCTGCTCAATCGCGACCATGGCGTCACCCGTTTTCGGGTCCTGGCGAACATGGCGCTCACGCCCCAGGAAGGTCGCAATCTCTTTGCTAAGCTGACCAAGGTGACCGACAGATTCCTGGATGTCGCCCTGCAATACGTGGGCGCCATTCCGTTCGACGAGGCGGTGCGCAAGGCGGTACAGAAACAACGCCCCGTTTACGAAGCCTTTCCGCGTGCCAAGGCCTCGCTGGCCTTTCGTGCGGTGGCGCAAAAAGTCGATGGCTGGCCATTGCCGGCCAATCCGCGCGGCCACCTCGAGTTCTTTGTCGAGCGCCTTGTGCAACCAGCCATCGGTACTCACGCATGACAGCATCCAGCGGGCTTCGCATGTACAGCAGAACTTCGGAACGTACCCAGCAGGAGCAACTCATCAACCGCTATGCGCCGTTGGTGAAGCGCATCGCCTACCACCTGTTGGCACGCTTGCCGGCCAGCGTCCAGGTCGAAGACCTGATGCAGGCCGGTATGATCGGGCTGCTCGAGGCCTCGCGCAAATACGACTCCGGCAAGGGCGCTAGCTTCGAGACCTATGCCGGCATCCGTATCCGCGGCGCCATGCTCGACGAGGTCCGCAAGGGCGACTGGGCCCCGCGCTCGGTCCACCGCAACACGCGCATGGTCACCGACGCCATTCGGGCGGTGGAAGCGCGCACTGGTCGCGACGCTAAAGATTCCGAGGTCGCGGCCGAACTTAAATTGAGTCTGGATGAGTACTACGGCATCCTTGGCGACACCATGGGGAGTCGCCTGTTCAGTTTCGACGACCTTATGGAGGGGGGTGAGCATGGGCTCGAGGAGAGCGGTTCGCATGAACTCGAACCCGGTCGCGGCCTGGAAGACGAGCGCTTCCGCAAGGCTCTGGCCGACGCCATCGCCAATCTTCCGGAGCGTGAACGCCTGGTGCTCTCGCTGTATTACGACGAGGAACTCAACCTCAAGGAAATCGGCGAGGTGCTGGGAGTGAGCGAATCCCGGGTCTGCCAGCTCCACAGTCAATGCGCGGCGCGCCTGCGGGCTCGGCTGGCGGATTGGCGTTCACGTTAACGGGCTGGTACTCAGGCTACTACGATTGCTTAGGCGCGCGTCACGGCGCGTGTGCGAATTAGGACGGAGGTCGACTTGGACAAGAACATGAAAATCCTCATCGTGGACGATTTTTCCACGATGAGACGCATCATCAAGAATTTGCTGCGTGATCTGGGCTTCACCAATACCGCCGAGGCGGATGATGGCAACACCGCCCTGCCGATGCTGCAGAGCGGTAATTTCGACTTTCTCGTCACCGACTGGAACATGCCCGGTATGACCGGCATCGACCTGCTGCGCCAAGTCCGGGCCGATGCGCGCCTGAAGACGCTGCCGGTGCTGATGGTGACCGCCGAAGCCAAGCGCGAGCAGATCATCGAAGCCGCCCAGGCCGGCGTGAACGGCTACGTGGTCAAACCTTTCACTGCGCAGGTGCTGAAAGAAAAGATCGACAAGATCTTCGAGCGGGTGAATGGCTGAAGAAAGCCGCGGGGACGTTATGGATCAGCTTGGCAGCAATACCTTCAGTGACTTCGAATCGAATCTAAAACAGCGCGCCCAGGAACTGGTGAAACGCCTCGAAAGCGGCGATTTCGCCGAGGCCGTTCAACTCATCAACGAACTCAATCAGTTACGCGACCGCGGTCTGTACCAGGAAGTCGGCAAGCTGACCCGCGAGCTGCACAACGCCATCGTCAACTTCGAGATCGATCCGCGCGGCATGGCCGGCGAAGAGGTCTCCCAAATCAGCGATGCCACCGATCGTCTCTCCTATGTGGTGAAGATGACCGAGAACGCTGCCAACCGGACCATGGATCTGGTGGAGGAGAGCGCACCGCTGGTAGGTAACTTCGGTGACGAGGCCCGTGCACTGCACGAGGATTGGAAGAAATTCATGCGTCGGGAAATAGGCGCCGATGCGTTCCGCGACTTGGCCAAGCGCGTCGATATCTTCCTCAGCCACACCGAGAGCAATGCCGGCCAGTTGTCGGCCAAGCTCAACGACATCCTCCTGGCGCAGGACTATCAGGATCTTACCGGGCAGGTGATCAAGCGGGTGGTCAATCTCGTCGGGCAGATCGAGAAAGACCTCGTCAAGCTGGTGATGATGGCCAGCCAGGTCGATCGCTACACCGGCTTCAGCCACGATCATGCTGCACTGATCGAACAAAACCGAAAAGAAAAGACGATGAAGGGTGAAGGTCCGCAGATTCATGCCGATAAGCGTGAAGACGTCGTGGCCGCTCAGGTCGACGTCGACGATCTTCTATCCAGTCTGGGCTTCTGACCCAGACCCTCTTTGGGAGTGCAGGAATGAGCTTCGACGCCGATGAAGAAATCCTTCAGGATTTCCTAGTTGAGGCCGGCGAGATTCTCGAACAGTTGTCCGAACAATTGGTCGAGCTGGAAAGCCGCCCGGACGACATGGATCTGCTGAATGCCATTTTCCGTGGCTTCCATACCGTCAAGGGCGGTGCCGGATTCCTTCAGCTTCATACGCTGGTCGAGTGCTGCCATATCGCGGAAAACGTCTTCGATATCCTGCGTAAAGGTGAACGCCGCGTAGATGCCGAATTGATGGACGTGGTGCTGCAGGCCCTCGACTCCGTCAACGAAATGTTCAGCCAAGTTCGGGAGCGCGAAGAGCCAACCCCGGCCTCGCCTGAACTCCTGGCTGCCCTGGCGCGCCTGGCCGAACCGGCAGGCAGTGCGCCCGCCGTGGCGCCCACTCCTGCGCCTGTTGCTGCCGCGCCCGTTGCGCCGCCTGCACCAGCGCCGATCCCCGTAGCGGCCGACGCGGCCGAGCCGGAACTGAGTGACGCCGAATTCCAGAATCTCCTCGATGCATTGGGCGCCGAGCCGAGTGGCGAGCAGATCGTTGCCACCGAGGCGGCCGTTTCTGCCGCTGGCGGCGACGACATCACCGATGACGAATTCGAAGCCCTGCTCGATCAGCTGCACGGCAAGGGCAAGTTCAGCGAAGCGCCGGCCGAGGCCGTAGCGGCCCCCGTGGCAGCGTCTACGCCGGCTACCGCAGGTGGCGACGACATCACCGATGACGAATTCGAAGCCCTGCTCGACGAACTGCACGGCAAGGGCAAGTTCGCTGCAAGCGAAGCTGCTGATCCCGTCGCTGCGGCCTCCGCTGCCGCGCCAGTGGCGGCGACGAGCGATGAGATCACCGATGACGAATTCGAGTCGCTGCTCGACGAACTGCACGGCAAGGGCAAGTTCAGTGGTCCCGCGGTTGCGCCCGAGCCCGTGGCTGCTGCACCTGTTGCTCCCAAGCCCGCACCAGCACCTACGCCGAAGCCGGCGCCGGTAGCTGCCGAAGCCGCTCCGGTACGGGCCGAGCCGGCCAAGCCGGTCGCTCCCGCGGTACCGGCCGAACGGCCGACCGCTACCGAGGTGGAAACCACCGTACGGGTCGATACCGCGCGGCTGGACGAAATCATGAACATGGTCGGTGAACTGGTGCTGGTGCGTAACCGCCTGGTGCGCCTGGGCCTGAACAGCGGCGACGAGGCCATGGCCAAGGCCGTGTCCAACCTCGACGTGGTCACCGCCGACCTGCAGACCTCGGTCATGAAGACGCGGATGCAGCCGATCAAGAAAGTATTCGGCCGCTTCCCGCGGTTGGTACGGGATCTGGCGCGCAGCCTGAAGAAAGAGATCAATCTGGAACTGGTCGGTGAAGAAACCGACCTGGACAAGAACCTGGTCGAGGCCCTGGCCGATCCGCTGGTGCACCTGGTGCGCAACGCGGTCGACCACGGCATCGAAGGGCCGGCCGAGCGTGAAGAGAACGGCAAGTCCCGCGCGGGGCGTGTAGTGCTCTCCGCCGAGCAGGAGGGTGATCACATCCTGTTGTCGATCTCCGACGACGGCAAGGGCATGGACGCGGACCTGCTGCGCAACAAGGCCGTGGAAAAGGGCCTGCTCGACCGCGACGCGGCCGATCGTCTGACCGAAACCGAGTGCTTCAACCTGATCTTCGCCCCGGGCTTCTCCACCAAGTCCGAGATCTCCGACATCTCCGGCCGTGGTGTGGGCATGGACGTGGTCAAGACCAAGATCAGCCAGCTCAACGGCACGCTGAACGTCTTCTCCACCAAAGGTCAGGGCTCCAAGATCGTCATCAAGGTGCCCCTGACCCTGGCGATCATGCCGACGCTGATGGTGATGCTGGGCAACCAGGCCTTCGCTTTCCCGCTGGTCAACGTCAACGAGATCTTCCACCTCGACCTCTCCCGCACCAACGTGGTGGATGGCCAGGAAGTGGTGGTGGTGCGCGACAAGGCGCTGCCGCTGTTCTACCTCAAGCGCTGGCTGGTACCCGGGGCCGCCCATGTGGAGCAGGGCGAGGGGCACGTGGTGATCCTGTCGGTCGGTACCCAGCGCATCGGCTTCGTGGTCGACCAGTTGGTCGGTCAGGAAGAGGTGGTCATCAAGCCCTTGGGCAAGATGCTGCAGGGTACGCCCGGCATGTCTGGCGCCACCATCACCGGCGATGGCCGTATCGCGCTCATCCTCGATGTGCCCAGCATGCTCAAGCGCTACGCCCGTCGCGGGCTCTGAGTCGGTCGGGTACTAGCGGCGTCGGGCCTCGGGCTCGGCGCCATCGGGTGGCCTGCGCCGCCCCAGGTTAGGAGTTTCAACGTATGCCGGTAAAAGTACTGGTGGTGGACGATTCCGGCTTCTTCCGGCGTCGGCTCAAGGAGATCCTGGCGGCCGATCCCAACATCTCGGTGGTGGGGACGGCGAGTAATGGACGTGAAGGGGTCGACCAGGCCCTGGCACTACGGCCCGATGTCATCACCATGGACTACGAGATGCCGATGATGGACGGCATCACCGCCGTTCGCCACATCATGCAGAAATGTCCGACCCCGGTGCTGATGTTTTCCTCGCTCACCCACGAAGGCGCCCGGGTTACCCTGGATGCCCTGGATGCCGGCGCGGTCGACTACCTGCCGAAGAATTTCGAAGACATCTCGCGTAATCCCGCCAGCGTGCAAAAGCTGCTGTGCGAGAAGATCCATCACATCGCCCGTTCCAATCGGCGCTTCGCCGTGGCCCCGAGTGTCGCCGCAGCCGCTGCGCCGGCGGCTCCCGCGCCGACGAGTGCCCGCCCGACGA
This sequence comes from Pseudomonas oryzihabitans, assembly GCF_006384975.1. NCBI lineage: Bacteria > Pseudomonadati > Pseudomonadota > Gammaproteobacteria > Pseudomonadales > Pseudomonadaceae > Pseudomonas > Pseudomonas oryzihabitans. The sequence goes on along the minus strand of NZ_CP021645.1, from coordinate 1,775,906 downwards.
CGCGTCCGGCACCGAGCGCTGGTAGCCATGCGCCCCAGGCACCTGCCGTTCCTGCTTCACCGCCGCCCAAGCGCAAGCACTACCGGCTGGTCGCCATCGGTACCTCTACCGGTGGCCCCGTGGCGCTCCAGCGTGTGCTGACGCAGCTACCAGCCAATTTCCCGGCGCCCCTGGTGCTCATCCAGCACATGCCCGCCGCCTTCACCAAGGCCTTCGCCGAGCGTCTCGACAAGCTCTGTCGCATCAGCGTCAAGGAAGCCGAGGACGGCGATCAGTTGCGTCCGGGCCTGGCACTGCTGGCACCGGGTGGTAAGCAGATGATGGTGGACGGTCGTGGCACGGTGAAGATCCTGCCGGGTGACGAACGCCTGAACTACAAACCCTGCGTCGACGTCACCTTCGGCTCCGCAGCCAAGGCCTATGCCGACAAGGTGCTCGCAGTGGTGCTGACCGGCATGGGCGCCGATGGTCGCGAAGGCGCGCGGATGCTCAAGCAGGTCGGCAGCCAGGTGTGGGCCCAGGACGAAGCCAGTTGCGTCATCTATGGCATGCCCATGGCCATCGCCAAGGCCAACCTGGCCGACGCCATCTATGGGCTGGACGATATCGGCAAGTACCTGACCGAGGCCTGTTCGTGACGGCAGGCATCCGGTCGCAACGAGGCGGTTGGTTTTGGACGTCCTGAGTCTCATCGGCATCCTGCTGGCGTTCACCGCCATCATGGGTGGCAATCTACTCGAAGGCGGTACCTTCGCCGCCCTGGCCAATGCGCCAGCGGCGCTGATCGTGGTGGGCGGCACCCTGGGCGCGGTACTGCTGCAGACACGGCTGCCCGTGTTGCGGCGAGCCCTGGTCATGCTGGCCTGGGTGTTCACGCCACCGCCCCTGGACATCACCGGCGGTATCCGCAAGGTGGTCAACTGGAGCAATGTGGCGCGCAAGGAAGGCCTGCTCGGCCTCGAGCCGCTGGTCGCCCGTGAAGCCGATCCCTATGCTGCCAAGGGCTTGCAACTGCTGGTCGATGGTACCGAGCCGGAAACCCTGCGCAGCATTCTGGAAGTCGATCTCTATGGCCAGGAGGATCGCGATCTCGCTGCCGCCAAGGTGTTCGAAGCCATGGGGGGCTACGCGCCCACGGTCGGTATCATCGGCGCGGTGATGGGCCTGATCCACGTGATGCAGAATCTGGCCGATCCTTCGCAGTTGGGCAGCGGCATCGCCGTGGCCTTCGTGGCTACCATCTATGGTGTGGGTTTCGCCAACCTGCTGCTGATCCCCATCGGCAATAAGCTCAAGGCGCTGACCCAACAGCAGTCGCGCTACCGGGAGATGCTGCTGGAAGGCCTGATGTCCATCGGCGAAGGCGAGAATCCCCGCTCCATCGAACTGAAGCTGCAAGGTTTCTTAGATTAGGAGGACGCCGCATGCCTCGTCGCCGCCGTCGTCCCGAAGAGCATGAGAACCACGAACGCTGGCTGGTTTCCTATGCGGACTTCATCACCCTGCTGTTCGCCTTCTTCGTGGTCATGTATTCCATCTCCTCGTTGAACGAGAGCAAATACAAGGTGCTCTCCGACAGCCTGTCGGGCATCTTCAGCCAACCGGAGCGGTCCCTGCACCCGATCCCGGTCGGCGATCAGCATCCGGTCGGCGCCGCGCCGCCCGTGGTGGAGTCGAACAGCCAGGGAGCGAGCGGCCAACCCGCTGTCGATCCGCTGCAGCAGATCGCGGCCAGCGTGCGTTCATCCTTCGGTGACCTGATCGCCGATGGGCAGCTCAATCTGCATGCCAGTGAAACCTGGCTGGAGATCGAGCTCAGTTCCAACCTGTTGTTTTCCAGCGGCGATGCCCTGCCGAGCAACCCTGCCTTCGGCCTGCTGGAAAAGGTGGCCAAGATCCTGGCGCCCTACAAGAATCCGATCCAGGTCCAGGGCTACACCGACGACCGTCCCATCAGTACCGCGCTCTATCCCACCAACTGGGAGCTCTCGGCCGCCCGCGCCGCCAGCATCGTGCGCCTGCTGGTCGGCAATGGCATTGCGCCGCAACGCCTGGCGGTCGTGGGCTATGGGGCCTACCAGCCGGTGACCGACAACAGCAGTGAGTCCAATCGCGCGCGTAATCGACGGGTGGTCCTGCTGATTTCGCGCAATCTCAATCTGTTCCGCCCACAGAGCACCTTGCAAAATCCGTCGACTGGCACACAATCTGCAACACCGCCTGGAGAACCAGCGCCCGGCGGGGCGCCTGTCAAATCTTCGTCGCCGGCCTCTGCGCCGGCACCTTGACCCGGCCGGTCATGTCGTCGGGAGGAAGTCTGCACATGAGAGTCTGGGCTATCGCCAATCAAAAGGGTGGGGTGGGCAAGACCACCACCACCGTTGCCCTCGCCGGTCTCCTCGGTGATGCCGGCAAGCGGGTGTTGCTGGTGGACCTCGATCCCCATGGCTCGCTGACCAGCTATTTCGGGCAGGATCCGGATAGCCTCGAACACAGCGTGTTCGATCTTTTCCAGCATGGTGGTCAGGTCCCCGATGGGCTACCGAAGCGGCTGCTGCTGCCCACCAGTCATCCCCAGCTGTCGATGCTGCCATCCAGTACCGCCTTGGCTACTCTGGAGCGGCAGTCGCCCGGCCAGAGCGGTTTGGGGCTGGTCATCTCCAAGAGCCTGGCCCAGCTATGGAACGACTTCGACCACGTGTTGATCGACAGTCCGCCGCTGCTGGGTGTGCTGATGGTCAATGCACTGGCCGCCAGCCAGCACCTGGTGATTCCGACCCAGACCGAATTCCTGGCGCTCAAGGGCCTCGAACGGATGGTTAACACCCTGAGCATGATCAACCGCTCGCGCAAGCAGGCGCTGCCGTACACCATAGTGGCGACGCTGTTCGACCGGCGCACCCAGGCGTCCATCGGCACCCTCAAGGTCCTGCGTAATACCTACCCCGAACAGTTGTGGCAAGCGTTCATCCCGATCGATACCCGTTTGCGCGACGCCAGTCGCTCCGGGCAGGTACCCTCGCAATACGAAGCCAACAGCCGCGGCGTCATCGCCTACCGGGCGCTGCTGCGGCATCTGCTGGATGGTGCACCGAGCAGCCAGGTCGCCTGATTCAAGTTTTCCCTTGCGCCAGCCGATAGGCTGGACAATCAACCCACGTAGATCGCCATGAGCCAACCGACGTCCCTCGACAATCGTCCTCAACGTGTTCTTCAGGGCTATCTCGATGCCCTGCTGCTGGATGCGTTCCTGGAGCTGCCGACCGCCGAAGCCGCGCCGGTCACTCCTGCGGTGGCGCCCGCTGTCGCGTTGCCCGAACCCGTTGCCAGCGTCAGTGAAGACGAATTCGCCGCCGCAGTGCGCGAGGAGCTCGAACGCGACGCCGAGCGTCAATCGACGGTCGTCCCCCTGGCTCCGCGTTTGCAGGGCGTCGCCCTGGCAGAGCGGACCCTGCCCGAGGTGCTGATGCCCACGGCGCTGCCCGTTACGGCGCCAGAGACCGATATCGAGCTGGATTGGCGCGTCCCCGACCTGGCTCCGGTCGCCGAACCGGCGCTTCCAGGCGTGGAGGGCATCGCCCTGGGCATCAATATGCCGACCCAGCCGGTGCTGACCGGTGCGGTGCCGCCTGGTGCCGTGCAGCTGGAAGGTCGGCCGGAGTGGGGCGAGGAGCCCTTCGAGTGCTTGCTGTTCGATGTCGCGGGCCTGACACTAGCCGCGCCCCTGGTGTGCCTCGGCTCCATCTATCCCCTCACCGACGAAGAGTTGACGCCGCTGTTCGGTCAGCCAGACTGGTTCCTGGGCCTGCTGCCTTGCCAGGCTGGCAACCTGCGCGTGCTCGACACGGCCCGCTGGGTGATGCCGGAGCGCTACCGCGACGACTATCGCGAGGGGCTGAGATTCGTGATATCGCTGCAAGGCTTGGATTGGGGCTTGGCCGTACACGGCGTCAGCCATTCGGTACGGCTGGATCCCGCCGAGGTCAAATGGCGTAATCAGCGTGCGACCCGCCCCTGGCTGGCCGGTACGGTGATCGATCAGATGTGTGCGCTGCTGGATGTGGCGGCGCTCGCTGAACAGGTGGTTGGCGGCCGTCGCTAGGGCGCCCGCCAACCGCAACTAACCAGCGGGTTCGCCCGCTTCGCCGCGCGTGCGGTAATTGACGAGGCTAGGGAACATGAAAAAAACGTCCGCACAGGGTTCCGAAGATCCGGTCCTGCAATGGGTCACCTTCCGTCTGGATAACGAGACCTACGGCATCAACGTGATGCAGGTCCAGGAAGTCCTGCGCTACACCGAAATCGCTCCGGTCCCGGGTGCGCCGAGCTACGTGCTGGGCATCATCAACCTGCGCGGCAACGTGGTCACGGTGATCGACACCCGCCAACGTTTTGGTCTGCTGCCTACCGAAGTGACCGACAACACCCGGATCGTCATCATCGAGGCCGACAAGCAGGTCGTCGGCATCCTGGTCGACAGCGTGGCCGAAGTGGTTTATCTGCGGCAGTCGGAGATCGAGACGGCGCCGAGCGTGGGTAACGACGAGTCCGCCAAGTTCATCCAGGGCGTGTGCAACAAGAATGGCGAGTTGCTGATCCTGGTCGAGCTGGACAAGCTGATGACCGAAGAAGAGTGGTCGGAGCTGGAAAGCATCTGATGCTCGTCGGGCTGATCCTGCTCAGCGTCGCCCTGGGGTTGGCCTGTGCCGGCCTCGGCGGTTGCTGTTGGCTGCTCTGGCAGCGCCAGCAGCAGCAGGCGGCCAAGCTGGCCGAGCGAGAGGCCCTTGTCGACAAGCGCATGCAGATCCTGCTCAAGCGTCTGGAAACCTACCAGGCGGGGCAGGTGCGCATGGGCGAGCAGGTCCAAGGATTGGCCAAGGTGGTCGCTCCCTTGCCCGATCGGTTGACCCAGATCGAGCAGAGCGACCCCACCAGTCTGTCGTTTTCCCAGGCCGCGCGCCTGGTGGGGTTAGGCGCCAGCGCCGACGATCTCACCCAGGCCTGTGGCCTGTCCCAGGCCGAGGCCGAATTGGTCACGCGGCTGCACCGGCAGCGTCAACAGCGCTCCGGCTGAAGCGCCGGCGCGGGATCGCCGCCTCAGCTGGCGATCCACTGGTACAGGGCGATCACTACCAGCACGGCCAGTATTGGCTTGGCGATGCGATAGGCCTTGGGATGGCGCCGTTTGAATTTCTTCACGCCGCCGCCGATCCGATCCCCGAATCTCTTGCTGAAGGCATAGGCCTGGTTGATACCGCCGACGCGCTCGCCTTCCACGTTCTGCGGCGCCGTGGCGCTGCCGAGGAAGCGACTGACCGCCTGGTTGACGCGGGTCAGCAGCCGATTGCGCAGCGGCCGCTCCACGTCGCAGAACAGGATGACGCGAGTCTGGTCGGTCTCGTTCTTCACCCAGTGCACATAGGTTTCGTCGAACATCACGTCCTCGCCGTCGCGCCAGGCATAGGGCTGGCCGTCGACATAGATGCGGCAGGCATCCGAGTTGGGCGTAGCCAGGCCCAGGTGATAGCGCAGCGAGCCGCCAAAGGGGTCGCGGTGCGGATTCAGATGGCTGCCGCCCGGCAGCAGGGCGAACATGGCGCCCTTGACGTTGGGAATCTGCCGTACCAATTCCACGGTGCGCGGGCAGAGGGTCTGGGCGGAGGGCAGCGGCTCGCCGTACCAGGTCAGGTAGAAGCGCTTCCAGCCCTTCTTGAAGAAGGAGCCGAAACCGGCATCGTTGTCCTTTTCCGCCGCGCGGATGTAACCCTCGTCGAACAGGCGCAGGGCCTCGACGCGGATGTCCTGCCAGTTGTCCTTGAGCACGTCCAGTTCCGGAAAGCGGCTGCGATCCAGGTAGGGCTTGGACGGCACGCTGGAGAACAGATACATCAGCGCGTTGTAGGGGGCGAAGACCGCCGAGTGGTTGACCAACTGGCGCAGGAAGGGCAGGCGCGCTTGTCCGCGAAGGTGGACGAAGAGCACGCTGGCGACGAAGAGCAGGACGATCGCGAGAGTAATCATGGGCGAATTTTGATCGGCAGCGCCCGAACCAGGGGCGGGATAGGTAATGGTCGCATTATTTCACCCCCGTGAAAGGCTTGCACTCGGTTCGTCGGCTGCGCAGGATGAACACCCTGGCGCACGGCGGTCTTTTGGTCGTGCCCCTCTTGGATGATCTAGACGAGTCGTATCGATGAGCATGTCCCTACGCGACCAACTGCTGAAAGCTGGGTTGGTCAATGAAAAGCAGGCCAAGCAGGCCGTCAAGCAGAAGCAAAAGCAGAACCGCATGGAGCACCGCGGGCAGGCGGAAAAGGATCGCTCTCAGGAGTTGGCCGTCCAGCAGGCCCAGGCGGAGAAACTGGCCAAGGACCAGGAACTCAATCGGGCCCAGGAAGAGAAGAAGAGGCGCAAGGCCGAGCAGGCCCAGATCAAGCAGTTGATCGAGACCAGTCGCCTGCCCAAGCTCACTACCGAGGATTACTACAACTTCGTCGACGACAAGAAGGTCAAGCGCCTGTCGGTCAACGTCATGATGAGAGACAAGCTCAGCAAGGGCAGTCTCGCCATCGTCCGCTACGAGGGTCGCTACGAGGTGGTGCCGCGGGCGACCGCCGAGCGCATCCAGGAACGCGATCCCAAGCGGGTGGTCTTGCTCAACGTGCAGAGCGGCGAGCCGGACCCGGACGATCCCTACGCCGCCTACCAGGTGCCTGACGACCTGATGTGGTGACGCGGGCTCGCGCGTCCTCGAGCGGTGCTCAGGTCTTGGGCCTGACCAGCATATAGACGCGATAGATGGCGATGCTGGGGATCAGTTGCAGCAGGCCCGAGAGGGTCTGCAGGATGATCTCCGGGGTCGCTGCCTTGGCGAAGTGCTGGGCGATCCAGGCATCGATCAGCCAGGCCGGCAATACCGTCGCCAGGATGCAGGCCAGCAAGGTGAAGAAATGGCCGCGGGTCATCCGCAGGCTGCCGTGCAGGGCATCCAGCGGCGCCCGTCCCTCCAATACCAGCAGGTTCTCGGCGAAGGCCAGCAGGGTCATGATCAGGAAGCCCGGGACGATCAATAGCGAAAAGCCCAGCATCACCAAGCCCGAGGTGATCGCCGCCAGGATGGCGAAGCGCGGCCAGAGCAAGAGCGCAGCCCCCCAGACGCCACTCAGCCGCGGTGTGGTGCCCTGGGTACGCGCCTCGAGAAAGATCAGCAGTGAGGCGGTATACAGCGGATAGCACAGCAGGCTGACCAGCAGGTCCCACAGCCCGTTGCTCACGCCGAAGCGCTCCAGCACCTGGTAGCGCAGCAGGGATTCGAGCAGCAGCCAGGGCAGGGTGAGGACGGCCAGGGGACGCAGGTTGCGAGCGAAGAACAACAACGAGTCGCGCAGGATATCGACAGGGTTCATGCAGCTATTCCAGACGGGCAGGGCGGCAGTCTAGCAGGACGACCTGCCCGCTCGCAGGCGTTCGAGCAACAGGGCGGTGGAGGTGACGGTGGCATATTCGCCGTCGAGGTTGGCCATGGCCATCGCGTGGACCTCATCGGCGCTGTGGGCTCGTCCGGCGAAGTCGGCCTTGGCGAAGGTATAGCAGGCATCTTCCGCCACCCAGGTGCGAAAGCCGAGGTTGTCGGCGCTACGGGCGGTGGCCTCCACCGAATTCTCGCTGGCCACACCGCAGACGAGCAGCTCTTCGATGCCGCGCTGGAGCAACCAGCGCTCCAGGCCGCTGTGGGCGAAGGCATCGGGGACCTGCTTGTCGAATACCGTCTCGCCTGGCAGGGGTGCCAGCGCGGGCTGGAAGTCCACGCCGGGTTGGCCGGGCCAGAACACCGAGGTCGGACTGCGCGACAGGTGCCGAACGTGGGCCAGGGGCGCCCTTGCCTGGCGCCAGGCGGCCAGCAGCTCGGCCATGCGCAGCTCCGCTTCGGGATGGTTGCGCGGCCCCAGGTGGGGAGCGCGGATACCCTGTTGCTGGTCGATCAAGAGAAGCAGCGGCGGCATGGTCGTCCCTCGGCGAAAGTGCCAGGCTCCGGTAGTGGCTGCCAATTGTCCAGTCTCGCCAGCGCCCTGGAACTCCCCCGTCCAGCGTCTTTTCCAAACCTGAGCAGCCGACGATCACGCCTAGGCCGCGGGATCTGGCTGAATCCAGGCTGAACGCGAAGATGGTCGATCTTGAAAAGCGGCTGGTTCGCCATTATCTGGACAGCAAGCGCACCATGGTGCGCCTTTCGACATTCAGGCCGTTCCCAGGGGAACGCCATCAGTAGCTCGTCTGCGGGAGGGTCACCATGCAACGCGAAGAAAGCCAGCTGATCGAGGGTCTGTTCGACCGTCTCAAGACCACGGAAGCCCAGACCGCGCCTCGGGATCGTGAAGCCGAGGCCCTGATTCAACAGCGGTTGCGCGACCAGCCGGCCGCGCCTTACTACATGGCCCAGGCCATGCTGATCCAGGAGGCGGCCATCAAGCGACTGGACCAGCGCGTCAAGGAGCTGGAGAGTCAGATGCAGCAACTCCAGCAGAACCGTCCCAGCAGCGGCGGTTTTCTTTCCAGTCTGTTCGGGGGCGGTCAGTCGTCCAACGCCCAGGCGCCGGCCAATAACGCCGCGCCCTCGCGTGGTTGGAACGATCCGGGGCCGGCGGCGCCCCGTCCCGGCTATGGTCAGCCCAACCCCGGTTACGCCCAGCCCGCTCCTGGCTATGGCCAGCCGGCACCGGGTTATGCCGCACCCCAGGCCGCACCGTCGCGTATGGGGGGCTTCATGGGTGGCGCCTTGCAGACCGCGGCCGGTGTGGCAGGTGGCATGCTGGCGGCCCAGGCCATCTCCGGGCTGTTCCATCACTCGCAGCCCGAGGAGATCGTCAACGTCATCAACGAAACGCCCACCGATCCTGGCTTCGCTGGTGGTGGTCCTCAGGATGCCTGGGCCGACAATGGCAACTACGACAATGGCGGCGGCTTCCAGGACGCTGGCGGTTTCCAGGATAACGGTGGCTTCCAGGATGCGGCCGACTACGGTGATAACGGTGGCGGCGGTTTCTTCGATGACAACGGTGACGACGACTCTTTCATCTAGCGTCTAGCACCCCACAGCCCCGGTGCCGCAAGGCCCGGGGCTTTTTCATGGACGGCGTCAGGCGGTATCGAGTGGCAGTGGGCGTTCGAAAGGCGTCGACAGCACCAACACGGTACGGCTCATGCCGAAGGTCGCCAGCTTGTCGATCAGAACCTCCAGCTCGCTCATGTCGCGCACGGCGGCGCGAAGCATCAGGCAGTCTTCGCCGGTCACGCGGTGACAGGCGATCAGTTGGGGTAGGGCTTCCAGCTTCTTGAGCAGCGGGCCATTGCAGGCGCTGTGCATCCGCAGTGAAACCAGGCATTCGGCGCCATAACCCAAGGCGCGGCGGTCGATGCGAGCGCCATAGCCGGTGATGATCCCAGCGTCTTCGAGCTTGGCGACGCGCTCGGCGATGGCCGGCGCGGAAAGCCCCAGCCGGCGGCCCAGCTCGGCGTAGCTGGCGCGGCCATCCACTAGCAGCAGGTCGATCAGGCGTCGATCGAGGTGATCCATGCTTTGCTCCTTGAGCCTTCGAATCGAAGGCCAGCTCCCACAAAAGCCACTGAGTCGAAGGTCATTCTGGCTGTTTCTCCAGTGACTCTATCTTAGCCTCCTGCGCACCCGCTCCTACAATATCTACCGGACACTCCTGGAAATCTGTTGCGCATGGATACCTCTGCTTCGCCCTGCAGCGCGCCGCGCCTGCCCACCTGGCTGCCCTTGCTGGGCGCCTTCTTCGCCCTCTATGTGATCTGGGGTTCCACCTATCTGGTGATTCGTCTCGGTATCGCCCACTGGCCGCCGTTGTTGATGGCGGGGCTGAGATTCACGGTGGCTGGCCTGCTCATGCTCGGTTGGCTGCGTTGGCGCGGCACGCCCTGGCCGAGCCTGCGCGAAACCCTGGCTGCCGGGGTGATCGGTATCCTGCTGCTGGGCGTCGGCAACGGCGGCGTGACGCTGGCCGAGCACTGGGGCGTGACCTCGGGCGTTGCGGCCCTGGCGATCGCCACGGTGCCGCTGTTCACCCTGCTGTTCGGCCTGCTCTGGGGGCAGCGCAATACCCTACTGGAGTGGGCCGGTATCGCGCTCGGGCTGGTGGGCATCGCGCTGCTCAATCTGGGCGACACCATGAGCGCGACTCCCCTGGGCGCGGCGGTGATCCTGCTCGCGGCGGCGGCCTGGGCCTTCGGCTCGATCTGGAGTCGCTACCTGCCAATGCCACGGGGCGCCATGGCCAGCGCGGTGGAGATGCTGGTAGCGGGCGCCGCGCTGTTGCTCGCCAGCCGGTTCAGTGGCGAGCAGTTGCAGCAGTGGCCGACACTGGGCGGCTGGTTGGCGCTGGGCTACCTGGTAGTCTTCGGATCGCTGATCGCCTTCAGCGCCTATCTCTATCTGCTGGGTCGGGTCCGGCCGGCTGCCGCTACCAGCTATGCCTACGTCAATCCGGTGGTGGCGGTGCTGCTGGGCACCCTGTTCGCCGGCGAGCGGATCGGGCCGGCGGAAATGCTGGCGATGCTGGTCATCGTCGGTGCCGTGGTGCTGATCGGTGTGCCCCAGTGGCGACGTCGTTGAGAGCCTGATCAAAGTCTGCTGCGCGTTGGCCAAACGGCGTTGAAAATGGCCTGGAAGGTCAGCCCCGCCTAGGCGGCTCCGTCGCAATGCTCATTTACCATTCGTAAACCCGAGCGCGGGTCCGATCCGCTTCCTCGGCTATTTTCGCGGGGCCGCCCAGGCCTGGTTTGGCTCTAGCTCGCGAGACGTTGAACAGGGTCTGAGGGCGGGCTAGGCTGGCGCCTCATCCTTGCGGAGTTCGCCATGAGCCAAGAAGCCACCCCTGCCTTCGCCGAAGAACCGCTGAGCGCGGCCGAGGTCCGCGTCCTCGGCAGCCTGATCGAAAAGCAGCTGACCACGCCGGAAACCTATCCGCTGACCCTCAATGCACTGGTACTGGCCTGCAACCAGAAGACCAGTCGCGAGCCGGTGCTCAACCTGACCCCAGGGGAAGTGGGGCAGGGGCTGCGGCGGTTGGAGGAGCGCGGCCTGGCCCGTCTGGTGATGGGCAGTCGGGCGGATCGCTGGGAGCAGCGCCTGGACAAGGCGCTGGAATTGCCACCACCGCAGTGGGTGCTCTGTGCGCTGTTGTTCCTGCGCGGCCCCCAGACCCTGGGTGAGTTGCTCGCCCGCAGCGGGCGGATGCATGCCTTCGACGATACCGAGCAGGTGCGCCATCACCTGGAGCGCCTGATCGCCCGCGGCTTGGCTGTTGGTCTCGGCCGTCAGCCCGGGCAGCGCGAAGAGCGCTACCTGCATCTGTTCGGCAGTGCCGCGGAACGCGAAGCCCAGATCGCTCAGTTGGGCAGTGCCAGCGAAGGTGCGGCGTCAGCGGGTGGTCGCGAAGGACGGCTGGAGGCTCTGGAGGCCCGGATCGCCACGCTGGAAGAGCGCCTGGCGCGCCTGGAGGAAGCCGCTCAGCGCGGATAGAGCGGCGGCAGGGTGTGATGGACCGCCTCGGGCGTGAGTGGTGGCAGGGCGTTGATCGCCTGCCACAGCGTCTCGCCCTGCCAGCGCTGACCGGCTTCGCTGTACAGCGCGCCATTGAGGTCGTCGAGGGCGGCGGCCAGCGGTTCGAAGCGGGCACCCATGGCGGCCAGGGTTTCCGGTTGCTGCCGGGCCCAGGCGTCCAAGGCGTGGCGAGTGGCATGGGGATCGTTGCTTTGGCAGGCGCGCAGCAGGTCTTCGCGTTGCAGGCGACTGTCCACGCCCGGTGTCGCCGGCAAGACGGCCGGCTGGCGCCGCGCCCGCCACCAGAGACCGAAGCCCAGCAGGGTGGTCAGCGCCAGGAAGGCGGTCGCCAGTTGCCAGCGCCACAGACCGCGTTCGCCGCCGGCGGCCTTGGCCTTGGCCGTGGTCTGCGTGGGGGCGGGTTGCAGGGTCGGATCTTCAGCGACCACCAAGGTTTGCGCCGGCAAGGTCGCCCGCTCCAAGGTATCGGTCTCGGTGTTCCACCAGACCACCTCCACCGGCGGCAACAGCTTGTCGCCGGTGGAGGTCGGGATCAGCGCGATGCGCTCTTCGCGTTGGCCGACCAGTCCACTGGGCTGCGCCTGCACGGACAAGCGCGGCTGTTCAGCGTAGCGTTTCAAGCCCGCGACCTCGGGCAGTACCAGCGGCGGTAGTTGGCTCGCCGCCAGCCCCTCGGCACGCAATTGCAGCGTCCGGGTCAGGGCGCTGCCTTCGCGGGCGTTTTCCGGCGCCGGATTCCACTGTTGGGTCAGGGTCAGGCTGCGCGCTGGCAGCCAGGGCGTTTGTGGTGGATAGCTTGCCGGTTGGGGCTGGACCTCCAGGGTCAAGGCCTGGGTGCGCAACTGGATCGGCTGGCCGGCTCGCGAGCTGTCGTCGATACCGCCGGCCAGGGTGGCACTGAAGGTCTGGGGCGGCAGCACCAGGGTGCCGCTTTGCAGTGGATGGATGGCGTAGCGCCATTCGATCACCCCATGCCGCACGCCATCGATGTCGCGCTCGTAGACCTGCGGCGTACCCAGCGGATCGACCCGGGCATCGCTGGGAGTAGGCGGCGTCAGCACGTGGTCGTCATAGAGCGCCACCGCGTGATAGAGGCGGATGGTGAGGATAGTCTCCGCCTGCACGTAGACCTTGGTGTGGTCCACGGAAGCTTCCAGATAGACGGGTTCGCGGGTATGCCGCTTGGCGGCGCTCGCCTCGACGGTGACGTTCAGCGGCTGGCTGCGGGCGCCGTCCAGGGTGAGGGCGGGAATGGTGAGGGCACCGCTGCTCTTGGGTTGCAGGGTCACGTTCCAGCGGGTGGTCACCCGTTCGCCAGGGGGTAGGCTGTTCTGCCGTACGCCCAGCACCTTGAAGTCCTGCGCCAGCGGACCGAGGTCAGGTTTGCCGAACTGAGCGGGGGCGGTGGTTTCGAGGATGAGGTCGAGGGTCTCGTTTTCACCGATCTGGCTGCGCTCCAGGCGCGCGCTGAGATCGGCCGCCTGGATGGCGGGCGCCAGCAGCGCGAGGGTCACGAGCAACGGATAGGGCTTCATTGCAACGCGTTCTCCTCACGTTGTTGCTGCTGGTACCAGAACTTGCGACGCAAGAGGTCGGCCGGATTGTCGGGAATTTCCCGCAACCATTGTTCGGCCGCCTGGCGTTGCTCTTCCACCTGGGGATCGTCGGCGGAGCTGGGGCTGACCAGCCAGTCCGCGCCCGCCTGGGCCTGGAACTGCGGGCTGGCCGCGGCGGTGGTGTCGGGACTGGCGCTGCTGGCACTGCTGAGCTCGTCGGCCTGGACACTGGTCGCGGTGGCGGCCTGGGGCTTGTGGCTGCGGGCGGCGGCCTCTGCCTGCGCGGCCGCGCGCTGGGCGAGCAGGCGCTCGAGGCGGTTACGGTTGCGCAGGGCGACGGCCAGGTCCGGACGCAGGACCAGCGCGGCGTTGTAGGCACGTAGTGCCTCGTCGTAGCGACCGGCCATGGCCAGGGCGTTACCGCGATTGTAGTGGCCGTCCGCGGAAGGGTCGCGGGCGAAGGCGGCGGCGGCACCGGCATAGTCGCCACTGCGATAGAGGGCCACGCCGCGCCAGCGCTCATCGGTGAAGCGTTCGGCGGCTGCCGCGGGTTGATCGTCGCCCAGCAGTTGCATGCCCTGTTGGTCGCGTCTTAGCCAGAGGTCGTCCCAGCCGCCCGCCTGCGCGGGTGGCGGCGTCAGCAGCAGACAGAAGGGCAGGCACAGCAGCCAGCCGCGCCGCGCACCACAGGCGACCAGCAGCAGCGGCAGGAGCAGCAGATAGCCCTGGTCGCGCCAGCCCGAGGGGCCTTCGCCGTCGTTGAGCCTGACCTCGTCCGGGCGTTCCAGCAGGCCGAGCCGGCGCAGGTCGCTGTCATCGCGTTGCAGTCGCTGATAACGCCCCCCCAGGGCCTGAGCCAGGCCCTGCAATTGTCCTTCGGCCAGGCGGGCGATGCGGATGCCGCCCGCCGCGTCGCTCAGGTAGTTGCCCGTCTCGGTCGCCACCGGGGCGCCTTGCGGCGTGCCCGGTCCGAGGATCGCCAGCTGGCGCAGGTGGCCCTGCAACAGTCGCTCGATACCCTGGCGTTCGCGATCATCCAGGCTGCTGGCGATGAGCAGCAGGCGGGCGCTCGGACTCGGCGCCGGTCCGAGCAGCTGCAACGCCTGGGCGACACCCAGATCGGCGCGCTGACCCGGCACCGGCATGATCGAGGGGCGCAGGGCCATCAGCAGATTTTCCGTGGTCGCCAGGTCGTCGGTCAGCGGCACCAGGGTGTGGGCGCTGCCGGCATAGACGACGATGGCGGTTTCGCCATCCTGGCGCGCCTTGAGCAGGTCCTGCAGCTTGCGTTGCACGGCCAGCAGGCGATTGGGGGTGACATCGGTGGCGAGCAGGTCCGGGGTCAGCGCCAGTACCACTACCAGGGGATCGTTACGTCGGAAGCTCTGCTGTTCGCCTTGCTGCCAACTGGGCCCGGCCAGGGCGAGGCAGGTCAGCAGGCCCGCGGCGCCCAGCAGGCTCAAGCCGAGCGGCGAGCGTTGGCGGTCGCCGTCGCTGAGCAGCCAGGGATGCAGGGCGGGTGGGAGCAGTGCCAGCCAACTGCCATGACGATGGCGGCGCTGGCGCAATGCCCAGATCACCAGGGCGACCGGCAGCAGCGCCAGCAGCCAGGCCGGGCGCAAGAACAGCGGCAGCCAGTCGCTCATGGGCGTCCTCCCAGGCGGCGCCAGCGCTCGGGCAGTGGCAGGCGGGCGAGGGCCATGGCCAGGCCGAGCAACAGCGCCAAGGCTAGGGGCCAGGGATAGAGCTCCTTGGTCGGGCGAGCCTGGTCGGGCTGCTGGCGGATGGGTTCGAGGCGGTCGAGCTGGCGGGACACCGCCGCGAGTTCCTCGCTGGATCTCACCCGGAAGTAGGCGCCGTTGGTGACTTCGGCGAGATGGCGCAGCATGGGCTCGTCGAGGTCGCTCGGCGTGCTCCCCGTGGCGAGCGGGTCCGGATCGGCGCCGATGCCCAGGGTGTAGACCCGGACCCGCTCGCTCGCCGCCAGGGCGGCCGCCACCGCAGGCGTCACCACCCCACCGTTGCTGGCGCCGTCGGTGACCAGGATCAGGGTGCGGCTGTTGTCCGGCCGCTTGCGCAGGTGCTTGACCGCCAGGCCCACGGCATCGCCCACCGCCGTGTTGCGCCCGGCCAGCCCGATCTGGGCTTCGTCCAGCAGGGTGTGCACGGTGCGCCGGTCGGCGGTCAAGGGCGCTTGCAGATAGGCCTGGGAGCCGAACAGGATCAGCCCGACCCGGTCGCCCTGGCGGCTGTCGATGAAGCGACCGAGCAACTGCTTGACCAGCGTCAGGCGGCTGACGTTCTCGTCACCCAGTTGCATGTCCGGGGTGTCCATCGAGCCAGAGACATCCACCGCCAGCAGCAGATCGCGACCGCTTACGGCGAGCGGCTGGGGTGGGCCCACCCACTGTGGCCGGGCCGCCGCGGCCAGGATCAGCAGCCAGCCCAGCAGATAGGGCAGCAGACGCCGGGCGCCGCTGAGGCTACCGGAGCGCGCGGTACGACCGCCGAGATGCGTGAGTTCGCTGAGGAACTCGACCCGCAGGGCCGCCTGGCCGCTGTCCGCGGCGGGCAGCAGCACGCGCAGCAGCCAGGGCAGCGGTGCCAGCAGCCAGAGCCAGGGCCAGGCGAATTCAAACATGCTTGCGGATCCAGGTGGCGACCGCATCCTGCAGGCCGTCGATGGTCCGGTCTTCGAGCCGGAGGTCCGGACGGTAGCCGCCATCCACCAGGATCATGTAGCGCGTCAGGCCGGCCGCCGGGCAGCGGGAATCGAGAAAGGCCAGCCAGTCGCGACCACTCAGGGTCTGGCTGATCTGATCCGGATAGCTGGCGCGGCAGAGACGCTTGAGCAGGGCGTTGAGCGCCTGCAGCCAGGGGCCGGCCGGAGCACCGTAGGGACGGGGCAGGCGGGTCAGTTCGGCCAGGGCGGTACTGCGCAGGTCTTCCTCGCTGCTTTCCTCGATGACCGGGGCGGTGACCAACGGGCGGCGGCCACGGCGATGCCGCAAGAACAGACTCAGCGCCAGCACCACCAGTGCCAGCAGCCACCAGCCCGGCGCGGGCGGCCAGAAGGGCGGCTCCGGCGGCAGGCGCAACGGTTCCAGATTGGGTACGCCGGGGCTCACGAGGCATACCCCGGACGATGCTGGCGCAGCAGATGGCGGAGCTGCTCGACCAGGTCGTCGGCGGTGGACAGCGGCAACAGCGGAATGCCCAGGCGCAAGCTGAGCTCGGTCCAGCGCTCGCGACGGTGGGCGGCCTGTTCGGCATAGCCCTGGCGGACGTCGGCGCGGTCGGTGTCCAGCTCGACCTCGGCCTGGCCGTTGGTGAAGCGCAGCAGGCCGGCCTGGGGCAGGGCGTGATCAAGCGGATCGGAGAGCGGCAGCAGCACCAGATCGCTGTGCCGCGAAAGCAGGGTGAGGTGCTGCTCGGTCGCCACGTCCAGGCTGCGCTCGTCGCAGATCACCAGGGCCAGACTGCCCGGGCGCAGCACCTCCCGAGCGCGGCGCAAGACCTGGTTGAAGCTGATCCGCGGTACCTGGGCCAGTGCCGGGTCCTGCAAGGCGCGATTGGCGTTGAGCAGATGGTCGAAGAAGCGCAGCAGATTCTGCTTGCTACGGCGTGGGCGTACCTCGTGCAGGCGCTCGCCACCGAAGATCATGCCGCCGATTCGGTCGTTGTGTTCCAGCACCGCCCAGCCGATCAGTGCCGCCAGCCGCGCGGCCAAGACCGACTTGAATTGCTGGCCGGTGCCGAAGAAGGTGCGCGGACTCTGCTCCAGCAGCAGATAGACTGGACGTTCGCGTTCTTCGTGGAACAACTTGGTGTGGGGCTCGCGGGTGCGGGCGGTGACGCGCCAGTCGATGGCTCGTACGTCGTCGCCGGGCTGGTAGGCGCGCACCTGGTCGAAGTCCACGCCGCGGCCACGCAGGCGTGAGTGGTGCAGACCGATCAGCGGGCTGCGGCGTCCGGCGGCGGAAAACAGTTGCACCTCGACCACCCGGTGGCGCATCTCGATGAGCTCGGCCAGGCCCAGGGTCACGCCGTTGCGCTCGGCCATCTCAGGCCACGGCCACCAGATCGAGGATGCGCTGCACCACCCGGTCGTGGTCGACGCCAGCGGCCTCCGCCTCGAACGACAGGATGATGCGATGGCGCAATACATCGAACACCACCGCCTGGATATCCTCCGGACTGACGAAATCGCGGCCGGCGAGCCAGGCGTGGGCGCGGGCGCAACGATCCAGGGCGATGGAGCCACGCGGGCTGGCGCCGTAGGTGATCCAGTGCGCCAGATCCTGGTCGAAGCGCCCCGGGGTGCGGGTCGCCATGATCAGCTGCACCAGGTACTCCTCCACGGCATCGGCCATGTACAGGCTCAATACCTCGCGGCGTGCCGCGGCGATGGCCGCCTGGCTGACCCGCTCGGTCGGCAGGGTCTCGCCATCCAGGGCCTCGCCGCGGGCCTGGGCCAGGATGCGCCGCTCCACCGCGGCATCCGGATAGCCGATCTTGACGTGCATCAGGAAGCGGTCGAGCTGGGCCTCGGGCAGGGGATAGGTACCCTCCTGCTCGATGGGGTTCTGGGTCGCCATCACCAGGAACAGCTCGGGCAGGGCGTAGGAGGTGCGGCCGATGCTCACCTGGCGCTCGGCCATGGCCTCCAGCAGCGCGGACTGCACCTTGGCCGGCGCGCGGTTGATCTCGTCGGCGAGGACCAGGTTGTGGAAGATCGGCCCCTGCTGAAAGGAGAAGCTCGCGGTGTCGGGCCGATAGATCTCGGTGCCGGTGATGTCGGCGGGCAGCAGGTCGGGGGTGAACTGGATGCGGTGGAAGTCCGCCTCCAGGCCTTCCGCCAGGTCCTTGATGGCCTTGGTCTTGGCCAGCCCCGGCGCGCCTTCCACCAGCAGGTGTCCATCCGCCAGCACTGCGATGAGCAGCCGCTCCACCAGGGTTTCCTGGCCGAGAATCTGGCTGGTCAGATAGGTGCGAAGCACCTGCAGAGCGTCACGGTGAGCCATGGGGCATCCTGAATACGGCGCTGGAGCGGTGAAAAGGTGCTGGATTTTACTGCAAGCGCTGGCCGCCGCCCATGCCTGCGCCGAGGTCGTCTCCAGACAATCCCTTGACGAAAATTTGACGACAGCTGCGTCAGGCTGCGCGATTTCCGGCGCGACCGGCAACTCGTTGCGCCAAATGCCGACGCGGCAGAGCTGGCGCCGCGGAGCTGGCCGGTTAAACTCCTCCGCCTGCCGGCCGCGCGCGAGACGTCCTCGCCGTCGTCGCCGAGCGGCTCGCCGCCGCGAATCCCCGCCCCTTTGACAAGGTGTTTTCATGTCGCAAACGGAAGTCCCCCAATCCCCACGCGCCACCGGCGTCCGGCCGGTGCCGACGCTGGGCAGCCACCTGAGCTTCGTGCTCGGCTGCGCCCTGGCCCTGATGGTCATGTTCACCCTGCTGCGCCTGGCGCTGCTGGGCTACAACAAGGACTTGATCGGCAATTCGCCCTTCGCCACCTTCGCCGAGGCCTTCTTCAACGGTGCTCGCTTCGATCTGCGCCTGGTGGTCTATCTCTGCGTGCCCTCGCTGCTCTGCCTGTTGAGCGCCAGAGCCATGGCTGCCCGGCGCCTGCAGGCCGGTTGGTTCACCCTGGCCGCCAGCCTCTGCCTGCTGCTGGGCGTTGGCGAGCTGAATTTCTATCGGGAATTCCATCAGCGCCTGAACAGCCTGGTGTTCCAATATATGCAGGAAGACCTGCATACCGTCACCAGCATGATCTGGAACGGCTTCCCGGTGGTGCGTCTGCTCCTGGCCTGGGCCGTGGCGACGCTGCTGCTGGGCCTGGTGTTCTTCGGCGTCGAGCGGGCCACCCGCCGCTATGCCGCGCCGCGTCCACCGGTCTGGTATCGCCGGGGTGCGGTGTTCCTGCTCTGCCTGGTGGTGGCGGTCATTGCCGCCCGGGGCACCCTGAGATCCGGCCCGCCGCTGCGTTGGGGCGATGCCTATACCACCGATTCGATGTTCGCCAATCACCTCGGCCTGAACGGCACCCTGACCCTGATCAATGCCGCCGAGAACAGCTTCTCCGATCACCGCGACAACAGCTGGAAAGCGACCATGCCGGCCGCCGACGCCCTGGCCGTCACCCGGCAGATGCTGCTGACCCCGCGCGATGAACTGATCGACGCCGACAAGGCCGCCATCCGCCGCATCTATACGCCGCCTGCCGAAGGCAAGTTGCCCCAGGTGCGCAACGTGGTGGTGATCCTCATGGAAAGCATGGCCGGTCGCTACATAGGCGCGCTGGGCAACGAAGACGGCATCACGCCGAATTTCGACGCCCTGGCCAAGCAGGGCACCCTGTTCACCCGCTTCTTCTCCAATGGCACCCATACCCACCAGGGCATGTTCGCCACCATGGCCTGCTTCCCCAACCTGCCGGCCTTCGAGTACCTGATGCGCATGCCCGAAGGCGCCCACCAGTTCTCCGGCTTGCCGCAACTGCTCAGCACCCGGGGCTTCGACGACGTCTACGTCTACAACGGTAACTTCCAGTGGGATAACCAGTCCGGCTTCTTCAGCAACCAGGGCATGACCCGCTTCGTCGGGCGTGAGGACTTCGTCAACCCGGTGTTCATGGACCCGACCTGGGGCGTTTCCGACCAGGACATGTTCGATCGATCGGTGCAGGAGCTGGACAAGCTGGCCAAGGCGCCGGACGGCAAGCCCTTCTATGCGCTGCTGCAGACGCTGTCCAACCATACGCCCTATGCGCTGCCCAAGGACCTGCCGGTCACGCCGGTCACCGGCCACGGCTCGCTCGACGAGCACCTCACCGCCATGCGCTATGCCGACTGGTCGCTGGGCCAATTCTTCGCCAAGGTGAAAAACGAACCCTGGTACAAGAACACCCTGTTCGTGATCCTCGGCGACCACGGCTTCGGCAACAACGAGCAGATCACCGAGATGGACCTGTCGCGCTTCAACGTGCCGCTGCTGCTGATCGGTCCGGGCGTGCAGGAAACCTTCGGCGCCCGCCGTGACACCGTGGGCAGCCAGATCGACGTGGTACCCACCGTCCTGGCCCGCTTCGGCCAGCCGACCCAGCACCAGTGCTGGGGTCGCGACCTGCTCGGCCTGCCCCAGGGCGACCAGGGCGTCGCCGTGATCAAGCCTTCAGGTAGCGACCAGACCGTCGCCCTGGTGACCGGTGACCGCATCCTGGTCAAGCCGCGTGATCGCGACGCCGTGCTCTATCGCTACCATTTGGGCACCGAGGCCGGTGGCGAGGTGGTCAAGGGCGATGCCAGCGTGCCCGAGCTGCAGAAGCGCCTGGAAGCCTTCATCCAGACCGCCACCGCCAGCCTGCTGGGCAACACCACCGGCATGACCGACAGCAAGGCCGCCGCGGCCCAGCGTCAGTAACTGCCGCCCCGGACTCACGCCCAAAAACAAAGGCCGCCCGAGGGCGGCCTTTGTTTTTGCCGGCAGGATCAGGCCGCGATGACCACGTCTTCGGCCTGTAGACCCTTGTCGCGCTGGATCACCGAGAACTCCACGCGCTGACCTTCCATCAGTACCCGGTGGCCTTCGCCGCGGATCGCCCGGAAATGCACGAAGATATCGTCGCCGGTGTCGCGGGAAATGAAGCCGAAGCCCTTGGAGGTGTTGAACCACTTCACCGTGCCGCGCTCGCGGTCATCGGCCAGCGGACGTGCCGGGGCGGCGGCGACCGGAGTCGGGCGAACCGTCGGCCGCGGACGCGCCTCGGGTTCGACTGCGGCGGTGCCGCTGGCCGGAGCGCGAAACTTCTCCGGCAGGCTGGCCAGGGCGGCGACCAGGGTCATGCCCAGGGGCAGCAATTCAGCGGGTACGCCGCCGATGTGGGAGAGCGGTGCGAGCAGGATGAAGGTTTGCACCACGACGGCGAGCACCAGCAGGGCGCTGGCGATTTTCTGGGTGCCGCTGCTGCGGCTGCGGGAGAAGGGAGTGAAGAGGAGGGTGGCAAGACCCAGCAGGGCCAGATGGATGGACTCGGGTTGATCGAAGGAAGAGGTGTCGGACTGCAGTCCGGGAATAGCCGATAACAAGAGCGCAGCAGCGCCCACCACGACATGGACAGTAGATAACGTGTTCAATGTGAAATCACCTTGGAGTCAAGAACGCGGGTCTGCCGAAACTGCCAAGGCGATGCATGGCAGCGGCGTGACCCGGCGCAGAACGCGCGTCCTTATTAAACCGAAAAGGTGAAGGCGGCTCAATCGTGGCACTGTCGCAGGCCGTGGCCCGCGACAGTGGGGCAAGTCAGGCGGCGAGCAGGCTGCGCAGCATCCAGGCGGTCTTCTCGTGGGTCTGCATGCGCTGGGTCAGCAGATCGGCGGTGGGCTCGTCGTTGACCTTGTCCAGCAGCGGGAAGATGCCCCGGGCGGTACGCACCACGGCTTCCTGGCCCTGGACCAGCAGGCGGATCATCTCCTGGGCGTCCGGTACCCCTTCCTCTTCCTTGATGCTCGACAGGCGCGCATAGGCGGCATAGGTGCCGGGCGCCGGGAAACCCAGGGCGCGAATACGCTCGGCGATGTCGTCCACGGCCACCGCCAGTTCGGTGTACTGGGTCTCGAACATCAGGTGCAGGGTGTTGAACATCGGCCCGGTTACGTTCCAGTGGAAGTTATGGGTCTTCAGGTACAGGGTGTAGGTATCGGCCAAGAGGCGCGACAGGCCGGCGGCGATCTCGGCGCGATCCTGTTCAGCGATTCCGATGTTGATTTCCATTCTTATGGCTCCTGTGCGGTCGGTTGCGAAAGGCTTCGAGGCTATCACAGAACCGCTGGCCGTTTAGCCAGTGTTCACGTGTCGAGCTGCGTGGCCTGCTACGGTAAAATCGTGACGGATGATA
The DNA here is from genome assembly GCF_006384975.1 of Pseudomonas oryzihabitans. Classification (NCBI taxonomy): domain Bacteria; kingdom Pseudomonadati; phylum Pseudomonadota; class Gammaproteobacteria; order Pseudomonadales; family Pseudomonadaceae; genus Pseudomonas; species Pseudomonas oryzihabitans. Next base: position 1,753,864 of record NZ_CP021645.1, on the reverse strand, counting down.
TAGAATCCCCCGTTCTGTCGAGCGCCCGGTCTTGCCGGCTTGGCGCCTCCACGCATTCAGCCTGTTCTAGAGAAGCGAAAACACCATCATGATGCGCAGCCACTATTGCGGCCAGTTGAACGAGAGCCTGGACGGCCAGGAAATCACCCTCTGCGGTTGGGTCCACCGCCGCCGTGACCACGGCGGGGTCATCTTCCTCGACATCCGCGATCGCGAAGGCCTGGCCCAGGTGGTGTTCGATCCGGATCGCGCCGAGACCTTCGCCAAGGCCGACCGCGTGCGCAGCGAGTACGTGGTCAAGATCACCGGCAAGGTGCGGCTGCGTCCCGAAGGCGCGCGCAACGCCAACATGGCGTCCGGCGCCATCGAGGTGCTGGGCTACGAGCTGGACGTGCTCAACGAGGCGGAAACCCCACCGTTCCCGCTCAACGAATACACCGACGTCGGCGAGGAAACCCGCCTGCGTTACCGCTTCATCGACCTGCGTCGCCCGGAAATGGCCGAGAAGCTCAAGCTACGCTCGCGCATCACCTCCAGCATCCGCCGCTACCTGGACGAAAACGGCTTCCTCGACGTCGAGACGCCGATCCTGACCCGCGCCACCCCCGAGGGTGCCCGCGACTACCTGGTGCCCAGCCGCACCCATCCCGGCAGCTTCTTCGCCCTGCCGCAGTCGCCCCAGCTGTTCAAGCAGCTGCTGATGGTCGCCGGCTTCGACCGCTACTACCAGATCGCCAAGTGCTTCCGCGACGAGGACCTGCGCGCCGACCGCCAGCCGGAATTCACCCAGATCGACATCGAGACCAGCTTCCTCGATGAACAAGACATCATGGACATCACCGAGACCATGGTGCGCAACCTGTTCAAGGAAGTCCTGGACGTCGAGTTCGGCGAACTGCCGCACATGACCCTGGCCGAAGCCATGCGTCGCTTCGGCTCGGACAAGCCGGACCTGCGTATCCCGCTGGAGCTGGTGGACGTGGAAGACCAGCTCAAGGACGTCGATTTCAAGGTCTTCGCCGGTCCGGCCAACGATCCCAAGTGCCGCGTCGCTGCCCTGCGGGTACCGGGCGGGGCGAGCATGCCGCGCAAGCAGATCGACGACTACACCAAGTTCGTCGGCATTTACGGCGCCAAGGGTCTGGCCTACATCAAGGTCAACGAGCGTGCCGCCGGGGTCGAGGGTCTGCAGTCGCCGATCGTCAAGAACATCCCGCTGGACAACATCAACGTCATCCTCGACCGCGTCGATGCGGTCGATGGCGATATCGTCTTCTTCGGTGCGGACAAGACCAAGATCGTCTCCGAGGCCCTGGGCTCGCTGCGCATCAAGCTCGGCCACGACCTGAAGCTGCTGACCTGCGAGTGGGCGCCGCTGTGGGTGATCGACTTCCCGATGTTCGAGGAGAACGACGACGGCAGCCTGACCGCCATGCACCACCCCTTCACTTCGCCCAAGTGCAGCCCGGACGAGCTCAAGGCCAACCCCGGTGCCGCGCTGTCGCGCGCCTACGACATGGTGCTCAACGGCACCGAGCTGGGCGGCGGTTCCATCCGTATCCACGACAAGAAGATGCAGCAGGCCGTCTTCGAGGTGCTGGGGATCAGCGAGGAAGAGCAGGAAGAGAAATTCGGCTTCCTGCTGGATGCCCTGAAATTCGGCGCCCCGCCCCACGGTGGTCTGGCCTTCGGCCTGGATCGCCTGGTGATGCTGATGACCGGCGCCTCGTCGATTCGCGAAGTCATCGCCTTCCCGAAGACCCAGAGCGCCGCCGACGTCATGACCCAGGCGCCCAGCGCGGTCGACGCCAAGGCCCTGCGCGAACTGCATATCCGCCTGCGCGAGCAGCCCAAGGCGGAATAAGCCATACCGGAGGAGGGCGGCCCGAGGAGGGCGCCTTCCGTTTCTTCGTTCCACTGCGCATGGCCTAGTCGCCCGGCGCAGTTCTCGTCAAGACAATGGAGTAGCTCATGGCCGGTCATTCCAAATGGGCCAACATCAAGCACCGCAAAGAGCGTCAGGACGCCAAGAAAGGCAAGATCTTCACCAAGATCATCCGTGAACTGACCGTGGCTGCGCGCCAGGGCGGCGGCGTGCCGGCGGATAACCCCCGTCTGCGCCTGGCCGTGGACAAGGCGCTCACCGCCAACATGACCCGCGACACCATCGACCGGGCCATCGCCCGCGGCGTGGGCGCCGGCGAAGGCGAGAACGTCGAGGAGCTGACCTATGAAGGCTACGCCCCGAGCGGTGTCGCCCTCATCGTCGAAGCCATGACCGACAACCGCAACCGCACCGCGGCCGAGGTTCGTCATGCCTTCAACAAGTGCGGTGGCAACCTGGGCACCGATGGCTCGGTGGCCTACCTCTTCGAGCGCAAGGGCCAGATCAGCTACGCGCCCGGCCTGGACGAGGACGCCCTGATGGAAGCCGCCCTGGAAGCGGGTGCCGATGACGTGGTGGCCAACGATGATGGCTCCATCGACGTCTTCACCAGCTTCGCCGACTTCATCGCCGTCAACGAAGCCCTGACCGCTGCCGGCTACAAGGCCGACGAAGCCGAGGTGACCATGATCCCCTCGACCTCCGCGACCCTGGATCTGGAAACGGCGCAGAAGGTGCTCAAGCTGATCGACATGCTCGAAGACTTGGACGACGTGCAGAACGTCTACTCCAACGCCGACATTCCCGACGACGTCATGGCGCAGCTCGGCTGATGTCCCTCTATGAGCGCGCGCCGTTCGACCCGGCTGGCGGAACCCTGGTGCTGGGGATCGACCCCGGCTCCCGGCTGACCGGCTTTGGCGTGGTGCGCGACACCGGGCGTGGCTGCGAATACGTGGCCTCTGGCTGCATCCGCACGGGCAACGGTCCCTTGCCGGAGCGGCTGCAGATCGTCTACCGCGGCGTGCGCGATGTCATTGCCCAATACGGGCCGGTGACCATGGGCATCGAGCAGGTGTTCATGGCGCGCAACGCCGACTCGGCGCTCAAGCTGGGTCAGGCCCGCGGCGCGGCCATCGTCGCCGGTGCCGAGGGTGGCCTGGAAATCAGCGAATACACCGCGAGCCAGGTCAAGCAGGCCGTGGTCGGTAGCGGCGGAGCGGACAAGCAGCAGGTGATGCTGATGGTCATGCACCTGCTCCGGTTGACCGAGAAGCCCCAGATCGACGCCTCCGATGCCCTGGCCATCGCCCTCTGCCATGCCCATACCCGGCAGAGCCTGGTGCCCCATGGCCTGCTCGCGACCCGCCGTCGTGGCGGTCGCCTGCGCCTCTAGTCTCATCCGCCAAACATCTCGCTCCAACGGTAGGAAGGTATCCCTGTGATCGGTCGTCTACGTGGCACCCTGGCGGACAAGCAGCCGCCCCATCTCCTGCTCGACGTGGGCGGGGTCGGCTACGAGGTCGAGGTGCCCATGACGACCCTTTATCGGCTGCCGGCCCAGGGTGAGGTCGTCACATTGCATACCCACCTCGTGGTACGGGAAGATGCGCACCTGCTGTACGGGTTCGGGGAAAAACGCGAGCGTGAGCTGTTTCGCGAGCTGATCCGACTCAATGGTGTCGGCCCCAAGCTGGCCCTGGCGTTGATGTCCAGTCTCGAGGTGGATGAATTGGTTCGCTGTGTTCAGGCCCAGGACACCTCCGTCCTGGTCAAGGTGCCGGGGGTGGGCAAGAAGACCGCCGAGCGCCTGCTGGTCGAACTGAAGGACAGATTCAAGGCCTGGGAAAATCTGCCCACCATCGCGCCCCTGGTGCTGCCGAACCAGGCGCCGGTCGCTGCCAGTGCCGAGGCCGATGCGGTCAGCGCCCTGGTCGCCCTGGGCTTCAAACCGCAGGAAGCCAGTCGCGCCGTCGCCGCCGTGGAAGGGAAAGACCTTTCCAGCGAGGAACTCATCCGTCGCGCCCTGAAGGGCATGGTCTGATCCCATGATAGAAACCGATCGTCTCATCTCGGGCAGCGGCCGCGACCGTGAAGAATTCCAGGACCGCGCCATCCGCCCGGTGCGCCTGGCGGACTACATCGGCCAGCCGGTGGTGCGCGACCAGATGGGGCTGTTCATCCAGGCCGCCAAGGGCAGGGGAGAGGCCCTCGACCACACCCTGATCTTCGGCCCGCCCGGTCTGGGCAAGACCACCCTGGCCAACATCATCGCCCAGGAAATGGGAGTTTCCCTGAAGAGCACCTCCGGCCCTGTACTGGAGCGCCCGGGTGATCTCGCCGCTCTGCTGACCAACCTGGAAGCGGGCGATGTGCTCTTCATCGACGAGATCCATCGGCTGTCGCCCATCGTCGAAGAGGTACTCTATCCGGCGATGGAGGACTACCAACTCGACATCATGATTGGCGAAGGCCCGGCCGCGCGCTCCATCAAGCTCGATCTGCCGCCCTTCACCCTGGTCGGGGCCACCACCCGGGCCGGCATGCTGACCAACCCGCTGCGTGACCGCTTCGGGATCGTCCAGCGCCTGGAGTTCTACGGTACCGCGGACCTCGCCACCATCGTCACCCGTTCCGCCGGCATCCTGGGGCTGGCCATCGAAGCCGAAGGCGCCCTGGAAATCGCTCGTCGGGCGCGGGGTACGCCGCGGATCGCCAACCGCCTGTTGCGCCGGGTACGGGACTTCGCCGAAGTCCGTGGGCAGGGCCACATCAGTCACGACATCGCCAGCCGCGCCCTCGATCTGCTGGACGTCGATGCCCAGGGCTTCGACCACCAGGATCGTCGCCTGCTGCTGACCATGATCGACAAGTTCGACGGCGGCCCGGTCGGCGTGGACAGTCTCGCCGCCGCCATCAGCGAAGAGCGTCACACCATCGAAGACGTGCTGGAACCCTATCTGATCCAGCAAGGCTATATCATGCGCACGCCGCGCGGACGGGTGGTGACCCGGCACGCCTATCTGCACTTCGGTCTCAACCTGCCGACGCGTCTGGCCCAGGGCGGTACGCCCGATCTGTTCGAGGTCAATGGTAACTAAATGCAGTTGCGAACATTTCTGATTGGCAACGGCGAGGCTAGGTTCTAGAGTATGCACGCGCAATCGCGGAGCCCGTCGCCGCCCGTCCTCAGGTGTCGTGTCTATTACGAAGATACCGATGCCGGCGGCATCGTCTACTACGTCAACTACCTCAAGTTCATGGAACGCGCCCGTACCGAGCGACTGCGCGCGCTGGGCTATGCCCAGTCCGAACTCGCCCGGGACAATCTACTCTTCGTCGTCCACAGCAGCGAAGCGCGCTACCATGCGCCCGCGCGCCTGGATGACGAGTTGTTGATCGGTGCCGAGGTGGTCGAAGCGAAGCGCGCCAGCCTCAGGTTTCACCAGGAGGTCAGGCGGGCTAGGGATGATGTCCTGCTCTGTGAAGGGTGGGTGACGGTCGCCTGTGTGCGTGCCGACAGCTTCAGGCCCAGGGCCATGCCCGAAGCCATGCGAACGGTTCTTGCCGGAAATCCGGCGTCAATTCAATCAGGAGATTAAGCGTGCAACCCAACGTCGACCATTCGTCCATGTGGAGCCTCATCGCCAACGCCAGTCTGGTGGTGCAATTGGTGATGCTCATACTGGTCGCTGCCTCCGTCACGTCCTGGATCATGATCATCCAGCGCGGCAACGCCATGCGCGCAGCCAAGCGTGCGCTGGACGCCTTCGAAGAGAAATTCTGGTCAGGTATCGATCTGTCCAAGCTCTATCGCCAGGCCGGCAGCAACCCCGATCCGGATTCCGGTGTCGAGCAGATATTCCGTGCCGGTTTCAAGGAATTCTCCCGTCTGCGCCAGCAGTCCGGTGTCGATCCGGATGCCGTCATGGAGGGTGTCGCTCGGGCCATGCGCGTAGCCATCTCCCGTGAGGAAGAGAAGCTCGAACAAGCCCTGCCGTTCCTGGCCACCGTCGGTTCCACCAGCCCCTACGTGGGTCTGTTCGGTACCGTCTGGGGCATCATGAACTCCTTCCGTGGCCTGTCCACCGCGCAGCAGGCGACCCTGGCCACCGTGGCCCCCGGCATCGCCGAAGCCCTGATCGCCACCGCCATCGGTCTGTTCGCCGCCATTCCCGCGGTCGTGGCCTACAACCGCTTTGCTGCCCGCTCGGAACTGCTGATCAACCGCTACTACACCTTTGCGGACGAATTCCAGGCCATCCTGCACCGCAAAGTCCACACCAGCGACGAATAAAGAGGTATCCCATGGTCCCTCGCCGCCAGAAACGCAAACCCGTCGCCGAAATGAACGTGGTGCCCTACATCGACGTGATGTTGGTGCTCCTGGTCATCTTCATGGTGACTGCGCCCATGCTCAACCAGGGCGTGAAGGTCGACCTGCCCAAGGTCGACAGCCAGGCCCTGCCGCAGGACAACAACAAGCAGATCCTTACCGTGTCGGTGAAGGCCGACGGTACCTACTACTGGAACGTCGGTTCCGAGGTGGATACGGATCAGAAGGCCAAGTCCGCGACTGCGGTATCCCTGTCACAACTGAGTCAGCAAGTCGGTGCCATCATGCGTCAGCGTCCGGACACCCAGGTATTCATCCGTGGTGACAAGGCCGCCAACTATGGGGTCGTCGCCGGCGCCATGGGTGCCTTGCAGCAGGCCGGCGTGCCCAACGTCGGGTTGATTACCGAGGCGCCTTGATGCGACACCGCGAGCGTTCGTCGTCCGAAAGTTATTTCTGGCCGGTCATCTGGGCGGTTGCCCTGCATGTGCTGATATTCGGCCTGCTGTTCGTCAGCTTCGCCTTTGCCCCTGAGCTGCCCGAGTCCCGCCCGATCGTCCAGGCGACCCTGGTGCAGCTCAAATCCAAGAGCTCAGCCCAGGTCCAGACCGAGCAGAAACTGGCCGGGGAAGCGAAGAAGACAGCGGCCAAACAGTACGAGCAGGAGCAATTGGAGCAACGTCGCCAGCAACAGGAAGCCCAGCGCGAAGCGGCGGCGGCCAAGGCGGCTCAGCAACAGAAGGAAGCCCAGCAAGAGGCCGCGGAACAAAAGAAAGCCGACGACGCTCGAAAGGCGCAGCAAGCCGAAGCGGCGGCCAAAGCCGCTGAAGCCAAGGCCGAAGCCGAGAAGCAGGCCGAGTCTGCCAAGGCGGTGGCGGAAGCCAAGCAGGCTGCCGAGCAGAAGAAGCAGGCGGATATCGCCAAGAAGAAAGCCGACGAAGCCGCCAAGCAAAAGGCGGCCGATGAAGCGGCCAAGGCGAAAGCCGCAGAAGCTGCCAAGCAGAAGGCTGCGGAAGAAGCCAAACAAAAGGCTGCTGCCGAGGCCGCCAAGAAGGAAGCGGCTGCGGAAGCGGCGAAGAAGAAAGCGGCTGACGAAGCCAAGAAGAAGGCTGCCCAGGCAGCTGCACGCAAGGCAGCGGAAGACAAGAAGGCGCAGGCCCTGGCCGAATTGTTGTCTGAAGACACCCAGCGGCAGCAGGCCCTGGCCGATGAGCAGGGTGACGAGGTGGCGTCCAGCTTCGATGACCTGATCGTGCGTCTGGTCAGCGAGCAGTGGACCCGTCCGCAATCGGCACGCAACGGTATGAGTGTCGAGGTGCAGATCAATATGCTGCCGGATGGCACCATCACCAGCGCTACGGTGACCCGCTCCAGTGGCAACAAGGAATTCGATAATTCAGCGGTGTCGGCCGTGCGTAACGTCGGTCGTATCCGTGAGCTGCAGCAGCTGGATCGCAAAACCTTCGATCAGCTGTATCGTCAGCGTCGCATGATCTTCAAACCGGAGGACCTGAGTCTGTGAACACCCTGATCCGTTACATCCTGCTGGGCCTCGTCCTGGTGGTGGGCTCCGCCCAGGCGGCCGATCCGCTGGTGATCTCCAGCGGTAGCGATCGCGCCATACCGATCGCCGTCGTGCCGTTCGGATGGCAGGGTGGTCAGCCCCTGCCGGACGACATTGCCAGCATCGTTGGCGATGACCTGCGCAACTCAGGGGTATTCGCACCCATTCCGCGGCAGAACATGTTGAGCCAGCCGACCCAGGCCAGCGAAGTCATCTTCCGTGACTGGAAAGCCCTGGGCGCCAGTTACGTACTGGTCGGCAACATCGTCCCGAACGGCGGCAAGCTGCAGGCTCAGTACGCCCTGTTCAACGTTGCCACCGAACAGCAGGTCATGACCGGCAATGTCGGCGGCAGCACCGATCAGTTGCGCGACATGGCCCACTTCATCTCCGATCAGGCCTATGAAAAGCTGACCGGCGTGAAGGGCGCTTTCTCCACGCGCATCCTCTATGTGACCACCGAGCGGTTCGGTCCGAACAACACCCGCTATACCCTGCAACGGGCCGACTATGACGGCGCTCGTGCCGTGACCCTGCTGCAATCCCGTGAGCCGATCCTGTCGCCGCGCTTCTCGCCGGACGGCAAGCGCATCGCCTACGTGTCCTTCGAGCAAAAGCGTCCGCGTATCTTCCTGCAATACATCGATACCGGTCGTCGCGAACAGCTGACCAACTTCGAAGGCCTCAATGGTGCGCCGGCCTTCTCGCCGGACGGCAACCGCCTGGCTCTGGTGCTGTCCAAGGACGGTAACCCGGAGATCTATGTCATGGATCTGGGTAGCCGGGCGCTGCGTCGAGTTACCAATGACTCCGCCATCGACACCGAGCCGTTCTGGGGCAAGGATGGGCAGTCCATCTATTTCACCTCCGACCGCTCCGGCAAGCCGCAGATCTACAAGATGAATGTCAATGGGGGGGGCGCCGAGCGGGTGACCTTCGTGGGTAACTACAACGCCAACCCGAAACTGTCGGCCGACGAGAAAACCCTGGTCATGGTCCATCGCCAGGAAGGTTTCACCAACTTCCAGATCGGTGCCCAGGATCTGCAGCGTGGTTCGGTTCGGGTGCTGTCCGGCGGCACGCTCAATGATTCGCCCACTATTGCGCCCAATGGCACCATGATAATCTACGCCACCCGCCAGCAGGACCGAGGTGTCCTTATGCTTGTCTCCATCAACGGCCGCGTTCGGATCCCCATTCCTACCGCCCAAGGTGATGCAAGTGAGCCTTCGTGGTCCTCTTACCTGAACTGACGGCTAATTAGAAAAGTCCTTAGAAACACCATATTGCGGTTCTTTTAGGAGTTACATGATGGAAATGCTGAAATTCGGCAAGTTTGCCGCGCTGGCTCTGGCCATGGCCGTTGCCGTTGGTTGTTCCTCCAAGGGCGGCGACGCCTCTGGTGAAGGTGCTGGCGCTGGCGCCGGTGCTGTTGATCCGAACGCTGGTTACGGTGCCAACGCTGGTGCTGTCGACGGCAGCATGGGTGACGAAGCCGCTCTGCGCGCCATCACCACCTTCTACTTCAACTACGACAGCTCCGACCTGAAGCCGGAAGCCATGCGTGCCCTGGACGTCCATGCCAAGGATCTCAAGTCCAGCGGCCAGCGTGTTGTCCTGAACGGCTACACCGACGAGCGCGGCACTGCCGAATACAACATGGCTCTGGGTGAGCGTCGTGCTCAGGCCGTTCAGCGTTACCTGGTGCTGCAGGGCGTCTCCCCGGCTCAGCTGGAAGTCGTTTCCTACGGCAAGACCAACCCGGTCTGCGTACAGCATGATGAATCCTGCTGGGCACAGAACCGTCGCGTCGTGCTGGTGAAGTAATTAAAGATGTCCAAGCGCTTGCAGTTCTTGATCGCCCTGACCCTCGGTGTACCGGTTGTCGCCGGGGCTCAGGTTCCCGTCCAGGATAGTAGCTATGGAGCTGCCCAGTCCGCTGGGCAGGGCTATGGTGGCGCAGGCGCGGCCGGTGCCGGAAACGGGGCCCCCGTTTCCGGCATGGGTCAACTGTTCAGTCAGTTGCAACAGATGCAGGACGATATCTCTCGCCTGCGGGGCCAGCTTGAGGTTCAGGAAAACGAAATCCGCCAGCTCAAGCAGGAAGGATTGGATCGTTACCAGGATCTGGACGGTCGCATTTCCCAGCTTTCTTCCGCGCCTGCCAACGCAGGTGCCGGGGCCGCTGGTGGCTCCTCTCAGGCCCAGGGTGGTGCTATCGCCGCCAACAGCACGCCGACGCCCCCTGCTGCCGCCAATGCACCGGCCGCCAGTAGCGAGCCGGCCGATCCGGCGAAGGAAAAGCTCTACTACGAAGCTGCCTTCGACCTGATCAAGTCCAAGGACTTCGACAAGGCCAGCCAGGCGTTCAACGCCTTCCTGCGCAAGTATCCCAACAGCCAGTATGCGGGCAATGCCCAATATTGGTTGGGTGAAGTGAATTTGGCCAAGGGTGATCTGCAGGCAGCAGGTCAAGCCTTTGCCCGTGTCAGTCAAGCCTATCCCACCAGCAACAAGGTGCCGGATTCGCTGTATAAACTGGCTGGGGTCGAGCAGAAGCTCGGCCGTACCGATCGGGCCAAGGGCATGTACCAGCAGGTCATCAGCCAATACCCGGGAACATCCGCTGCGCAGCTGGCGCAGCGGGATCTGAAAAGCCTGCCCTAGCGCAGGCTTTTTTTCTTTCCTCTACCGCAACGGAGGCGGATGGCCTGTTTAGCCGTCACGCCCGTGGCTTCTATGCAAAAAGATACCTTACGCCTTACCGAAATCTTCTATTCGCTGCAGGGCGAAGCTCGCACTGCCGGTCTCCCTACCGTTTTCGTTCGTCTGACCGGCTGCCCCTTGCGTTGCCAGTATTGCGACACCGCCTATGCCTTCACCGGTGGCGAGATCCATCACCTCGATGCCATCCTGGAACAGGTTGCCAGCTATCGTCCGCGCCATATCTGCGTGACCGGGGGGGAGCCGCTGGCTCAACCCAATTGCCTCACGCTGCTCGAACGCCTGTGTGACGCCGGCTACGAGGTGTCGCTGGAAACCAGTGGCGCCCTGGATGTCAGTGGCGTGGACACGCGGGTCAGCAAGGTCGTCGATCTCAAGACGCCGGGCTCGGGGGAGATGGGGCGCAACCTGTACGCCAACCTGGACCACCTGACGTCCAACGACCAGGTCAAATTCGTCATCTGCTCGCGTGAGGATTACGACTGGGCGGTTTCCAAGCTGATCGAGTACCGCCTGGAGCAGCGTGCGGGCGAGGTGTTGTTTTCGCCCAGCCACGGTCAGGTCGTCCCGCGAGAACTCGCCGAATGGATCGTGGCAGACAATCTGCCGGTACGCTTCCAGTTGCAACTACACAAGATTCTGTGGAACGACGAGCCGGGACATTGAGCATGAGTCAGCCTAAAGCGGTCATCCTTCTTTCCGGCGGCCTAGACTCCGCCACCGTCGTCGCCCTGGCCAAGGCCCAGGGCTTCGCTTGCTACACCATGAGCTTCGACTACGGTCAGCGTCATAGAGCCGAGTTGCAGGCCGCCGTTCGGGTCGCCCGTCAACTCGGGGTCATCGAACACAAGGTCATAGGCCTCGATCTCAACGGCATCGGTGGCTCGGCGCTCACCGATCTGGACATCGCCGTACCGGAAACACCGGGAGAGGGCATTCCGGTTACCTATGTGCCGGCACGCAATACCGTATTCCTGTCCCTCGCCCTGGGCTGGGCTGAGGTCTTGGGTGCCCGTCATCTGTTCATCGGCGTGAATGCGGTGGACTACTCCGGTTACCCGGATTGCCGACCGGAATTCGTCGAGGCCTTCGAGCGCCTGGCGAACCTGGCCACCAAGGCCGGGGTGGAAGGGGACACCTTCAAGATCGAGGCGCCGTTGCAGTTCATGTCCAAGGCCCAGATCGTCGAGACCGGTACGCAGCTGGGTGTCGACTACGGCCTGACTGTCTCCTGCTACCAGGCCAACGCTGAAGGGGAAGCCTGCGGTCGTTGTGACAGCTGCCGCCTGCGCGCCGAAGGCTTCAAGGCAGCAGGAATCTCCGACCCTACCCGCTATCAGTAATTTTTTTATCTAGGGTGTTGATTCTCCTGAAAAAATCGCTAGAATGGCGCCCACTAACGGGTCGTTAGCTCAGTGGTAGAGCAGTTGGCTTTTAACCAATTGGTCGTAGGTTCGAATCCCACACGACCCACCATCTTCACCAGAAACCCTCCGAAAGGAGGGTTTTTGCGTTTAGCGCAGCTCAGGCAGCCGTCTGTGGCGGAATCCGGCCCCGCCCTCGGATGATAGCCAAACTGTATCTAGTTCCTCTCAGGCCCGCTGTCATACCTAGTCTCGCCACTTCCTGATCCATTTGGACACCCACGTCTCGCCGGTGAAGAAGCGGGCTGAGTTTCACTGTTGAACCTTGTTGACACGTTCTTCCAGAGTACTGCTCATGAAAGGTGGTTGGTCTCGATGTACTCCATCATGGTTACTCTACTGGAGTAATTCAGAAGGACTTTGGCAACGTGAATAGTGCGAACAGCTTGATGCGTCAGCGCTGTTGCGAACGTATGTCCCAGTGGTGCGGCATCTTCATTGGAGTCAGGGCTGCTACCGCCATCTATGGGTGCAAAAGCAAGACTTTATAGGCGTTGCTAAATCCAGACTTGCTTGAAAGGTTGGTTGCGAAGTCAATTGCCGGTCGGGATGGAGGGTGGAAATAGCGCTTTCCGACTGCGCCAGTGTCATGATCTGTTCAGCATTGGGCGGTTACAGTTTCGGCGACTACGCAGCTGCGCCGACGCAGAAAGCAATCATTGCTAGTAGCAGAAAGTATCTGCATGGCCAATTGAATTTGTGCGTGAAGGTATCCACTTGATGCTCACGAAGACATTGATTACCCATCAAGCGCTAGTTGGCAGGTAGATCTTGGCTTAGGTTCTGTACGAAAAGTCGCCGAGCGAAGGTCAGGCGAGGCCTAGGCGGCCCCGCGAAAAAGGCTGAGGAAGCGGATCGGACTCGCGCTCGAGTTTACGAGTGGTAAATGAGCATTCCGACCGGGCTGGCGACCCAGGCCTTTTTCAACGAAGCATCACCGATGCGTAGGCATTTTTCGTACAGAACCTAAGGCTTTGATGAAGAAACGGATAGTTAGAGGGAACATTATGAGTAACTTGAGAGCCCTTGTTAGCGTTGCGCTGATTACCGTAATTGGCTCTGTTTCAACAGTCGCAGTGGCAGGAGGGGAGCAGAAAGGCACCGCAAGTCATTCTACGGCTGAGCACAGCGCTGAAAGGGTTTTCTCGGAGGGTGACGCCGGTCATGTTCGACAAGTGCTTGCCCATCGGCTCGTGACGATCAGATTGCCGAGCAATCCGAGCACTGGCTATCAGTGGGAAGTATTGCGGGCACGAAACGTCAAGGTGCAGCAGCCCATAGATACAGTTCCTGATCCCAAGGCACCCGCAGGCGTCGTTGGCGCACCGGAAGTTACCGTTATTCATGTTATGCCAGGTCAGTCCGGACCGGCGTCGCTCGAGCTTGGTTATGTCGGTCCGGGAAGTAAGCGTCCTGATCGGGTGCTTCACTATCGCTTCACGGTGAAGTGACGGCGATAGCACGACGCCTCTCCCTGCACTAGGTTCGGTACGAAAAGCGCCGAGCGAAGGCATTTTTCGTACCGAGCCTAGGCTTCATCTGTCGTGCTTCTCTGCGTGATCTTGCCCATGCCAGCTCTTGTAAGGCACAGATCCCGGCTACCCGTGCCCCGAGTAATTTGCGCTAACCGGGTGGTTGGTAATGCGCTATTGCCGGTCTTGGTTGGGTGTCCAAGGCGTAGGGAGCTGTGGCAGGAAGGGCCTGTACTTGCCGGGCTCGCTTCGACGCTTTTCCGATTAGTTCTTCAACAGATGAATGACTAGACCGGTGATCGCACAGGCAGCCATTACCTGGATGACTCCCCGCTTGAAGCGAAACAAGGCGATGGCTGCGGCCAGGGCGATCAGGGCCGATGGCCAGTCGAAGTAGCCGGCGAAGCCCTGTGGCCAGAGCACGTGATAGCCAAAGAACAGCGCCAGGTTGAGGATGACACCGACCACGGCCGCCGTGATGGCCGTCAGGGGCGCGGTGAACTTCAAGGCGTTGTGGGTGGATTCCACGAGCGGGCCTCCCGCCAGGATGAACAGGAAGGAGGGCAGGAAGGTGAACCAGGTGACCAAGCTGGCGGCCACGGCGCCCGCCAGAAAGGCCTGGTCGGCTCCGAAAATCGCCTGTACGTAGCCACCCACGAAACCGACGAAGGCTACGACCATGATCAGCGGCCCAGGCGTGGTCTCACCTAGCGCCAGGCCATCGATCATTTGCGTCGGGGTCAGCCAGCCATAGTGGGTGACGGCGCCTTGGTACACGTAGGGCAATACGGCATAGGCACCGCCAAAGGTCAGCAGTGCCGCCTTGGTGAAGAACCAGCCCATTTGGGTAAGGGTACCGTTCCAGCCGAATAGGGCTGTCAGAAGGCCCATGGGTAACGTCCACAGCACCGCGCCCGCCGCTATCAGCAGGAGCAAGCGGGGCCAATGAAAGCGGGCATGCGCCGGCGGCGGGGTGTCGTCGTCGATCAAGGCGGGGCCGAAGGAGGCCTTGGCCACCCCATGCCCTCCACCGACGCTGAAGGTTTGCGGTGCCAAGCGCCCGCCCAGATAGCCGATCACGGCGGCTCCCAGGACGATCAAGGGGAAGGGAACATTCAGGGCGAAGATCGCGACGAAGGCGGCAGCGGCGATTGCCCATAATCCATTGTTCTTCAAAGCTCTCGAGCCTATCCGGTGAGCCGCATGTACCACGATTGCCGTTACCGCAGGCTTGATGCCGTAGAACAGTCCGGCCACCACCGGTACTTCGCCGAAGGCGATATAGACCCAGGACAGGGCGATCAGGATGAATAGCGACGGCAAGACGAACAGTCCACCAGCGATGACGCCTCCCCAGGTGCGGTGCATCAACCAACCGATGTAGGTAGCCAGTTGCTGAGCTTCCGGGCCGGGCAACAACATGCAGTAATTCAAGGCATGCAGGAAACGCCGCTCGGAGATCCAGCGCCGTCGCTCCACCAACTCCTGGTGCATGATGGCGATCTGGCCAGCCGGGCCGCCGAAGCTGACGAAGCCCAGCTTCAGCCAGAAGACGAAGGCTTCCCAGAAGCCAATGGGCTGGGGTGCCTGTAATGGGACATCCGTTTTCTGCGCGGCTGCCTGGGTCATGTCGACAGTACCTCTTGGGCAAAACTAGCCAGTAAGCCGTCGAACAGTGCGGAAGCGGCAGCGAGTAGTTGGTCATCATCGAGTAGGGTTGCGCGCAGCCCGGTTAACACGCTTTCGATGCCCGCTGCTTCCGTCGGCCGTATGCCGCCGACGTCCAGGTAATGCACTAGCGACCCCAGGCGAACGATGGCGGGCTGGGTGAGCCCGAAGCTGGCCGCCAGAACTTCGAAGGTGACCAGGCTGCCGACATGGCTGAACGTGGCGCCGTCGAAATCGAAGCCCAGGGCCTCGGCCGGGCAATCCGCAGGGGTAGCCAGCCACAGCACCTTCGCCTCTGGGTCGATGAAGCGACGTATCAGCCAGGCACTGGCGAGCCGATCCACCCAGGGGCGCTGGCGGGTGGCCCAGGTGCGTCCGCGGTAGTCCGATGGGGACAGCGGGTTGATCACGCTCTCCCTGGCATGGGGCTCGTCAGGAGAAAGCGCGCGGGCGCAGGCGAGTTCCAACTCCTGCAGGCCCTGATCCATTTGCTGCTGGGCTTCACCCGGAAAGAAATCGATTGCCGCCAGCGTGGCGAAGGCTTTACGCAGTTTGCGTGCTTGCTTGATGACCTCCTGAACGGTGTCGGTGCTCAGCGCCGCCCGTGCTCGGCTGAGATCCGCCAGTAACGTCGCATAGTCTTCGGCGCGATCAAACATAGCCCTGAAATTGGCAGACTCGGGGTCTTCAACGCGTAGCACATAGGCGGAACCGCCAGCCCCGGACACCTCCGCTGCGAGTCCATCCAGAGTTGCCTGGCATTCCTCACGCGGTGGCATGAGATAGACGCCATCCCGCAGAACGGCCGCTCCCGAGGCTTTCAAGGCGCGCCAAACCCGTTGTCGCGCAGTGGCGTTCTCAGTGGGCAATGAAAGGATGAGGGCTAGCCATTTCATGTGTAGAGATATAGTCAAAATTGAGTGACTCTCTACATAAAATCACCAGAGCCCGGAGTCTGCAAGTGCCAAGGCATAGCTATCCGTCCGGCGTCACTTTCCGTTTCGGGTGGATGGCTTGAGAAGGCACCGCACTGCTGCGTAATCTGCATCTTTCGCCTCATCCCACCTTCGCTTGACAATTTTTCGTACAGAGCCGGAGCAGCGAGTTTGATCGACCACGTCTTCAAGGGAGGACACTGATGGACATTCAGCGGTTAGGGGCTGGTTTCGCTCGCGCCTATAGGCAGCTGATGCTGGAAGCCTATGAGGTCCATCCGGACGCCTTTACGTCCAGTCGGCAGGAGAGGGAAGGGCTACCGCTCAGTTGGTGGGAAAGGCGCCTTTCGGAAGATCCCCAAGCCAAGGAGTTCGTCTGGGGGGCTACGGACGGGACGGCCCTGCTGGGCGTTGCGGGCCTCAGCCTTGAAACGCGCGAAAAAGCGCGCCACAAAGCGACCCTGTTCGGCATGTATGTTCCTGATCGTCACAGGCGTCTCGGTATTGGCCGGAGGCTGGTGGCCGAACTGCTGGCGCAGGCGAAAGGGGATCCCGCGCTGAGGGTCGTTCAGCTAACGGTCACCGAGGGCAACCGTGCCGCTCAGGCGCTGTATGAGCAGGCGGGTTTCATCACCTTTGGCATAGAACCCCTGGCAGTTGCCGTCAGGGAGTCCTTCGTCTCGAAGGTACATATGTGGTGCGATCTGGCTAAGGTGCGTTAGCAGAGGCACACCGAGCCCCTGCTGGTGCAAGGACTGCACCTAAGCAACCGGGTGAAGACGAATCGATACTTTCAGTTATTGCCGCCAGCCGTGCGTCTTCTCAGATGGTTCGTGGGCAGGGCGGTCGTGTATTTCACCTGGCTCAGCGCAAAGCTCGACCTGATGCTGGCGACGACGGGTATCGTCGTCAGGCAGTCGAGCAAGAGCGTCTGATATTTCGTCAGATCCTCGCTCACCACCCGCAGCATGAAGTCGGCCTCGCCACTCATCAGGTAGCACTCCATCACCTCTGGACGCTCCTTGATGGCATTGGTGAAAACCTCCAGGGATTGCTTGTCCTGCAGCTTGAGCGACACATGCACGAAGACGTTGATGGCCAGTCCGAGGGCGGCTGGATCGACCAGGGTCACGGCGCCTCGTAGCACGCCGTTCTCTTTCATGTCCGCCACGCGTCGCCAACAGGGTGAAGCCGAAAGGCCTACCAGGTCGGCAAGCTCGGCATTGCTCAGCTCCGCATTGGCTTGGAGGGCATCGAGGATGCGCAGGCTGGCATCGTCTAGCTTCGTTCGACCCATGGTTAAAATTTCCTAAAGATTGGATTTTATCGGTTGAGGTTACCGATATTTCAATTCTAAGGGGAAGAGATAGGTGCTTTTTTCCGCTTGCCGGAAAATATCATGGCCCTGCGTAATTCGATCGCAACAGGGTGGCACCATGAGCGCTTCAATTCAGCAAGGGTTTAAAGTTCGCACCAGGCATCTCGGGATGTCTTCCACCTACCTTTGCCTGGGGGTGATGGTGCTGCTGTGGGGAAGTAGCTGGCCGGTGACCAAGCTGGCACTGCAAAGCGTGCCTCCGCTCTGGTTGGCGACCATTCGATTCGCCAGTGCCGCGGTATGTCTGTTCGCCTATCTGGTTGCCCGAGGGCAACTCAGGCTGCCGACGCGGCAGGACCTGCCTATCATCGCCAGCGTGGGCTTGTTGCAGATGATGGCCTTCACGGGCTTGGGCATGGTGGCGATGGTACATGTCGACACCAGCAGGGCCGTGCTCCTCGCCTACACCACACCGCTGTGGTGTGTGGTCGTCGCCCTGGTGATCTTCCGGGAAATTCCCTCGCGGCTGCAGATCACCGGGCTCTTGGTGGGAATGTCCGGGGTGGCCGCGGTCTGCGCGCCTGGCGAGCTCGACTGGGCACAGCAGGACACCCTGTTGGGCGCGGGATTTCTGCTGCTCGCCGCGTTGAGCTGGGCGATCGTCATTCTCCATGTGAAGCGTCACCGCTGGGTGACGCCTGCCCTGGTACTAGCGCCCTGGCAGATGCTGTTGGCCACCATCCCCTTGGCGATTGCCGCCTATGTCAGCGAAGGTTCGCCGGCAGCCATCGTATTGGATAGGAAGCTCGCTGAAGAACTGTTCTTCATCGGCCCGATCGCGACCTCGGCGTGCTTCGTGATCTCTGCGGAATACGGAAGAAGGATCTCGACGTTCGGCATGTCGAACTTCACCCTCGGGGTACCCCTCGTAGGAACCCTGTTTTCCTGCCTGGCTTTTGGCGCGACGGTTTCCCCGTTGTTTCTCTCCGGACTCGGTCTGGTCATTCTGGGCGTCGTCGTCTCTGCCTTGGCTTCGCGTGCCGGTCGCCCACAAGACAGACCGGCCTGAGGAAAACTTGGCACGCTGAAGGCCTTCGCGGCTCGATGCGTGAAGGCAGGGCTGCGTTTGAGCGATCAAGCACCGCCCGGCCGATGCTCGAGGGAGCTGGCAAGCGCGGCCCAAGTACTTCATTGCCTCAGGTCGCCATTCGCCGAGGCACCGATCAAGGTAGCGCGGCCCAGGGTCATCTGACGATGATCGTGAGCCGTGACCGTCATTCCAGCTTGCGGGCGATGCTACGAACCATCTGCAAGGGCTGGCGACTTTGGATCACGTCGAGCAAGAAGTCCCGCTGACGCTTCGGCAGCTGCTTGACGCAGCGTCTCGCGGTGGCGCGTACCGCTTCATTGGTGCCGTGAATACGGGCGGTCAGGAGAAGGGCTAGCGTGCAGTAGGACAGGTCGCGCTCTGGGGTGACGTTGGACATTGTGCTCACAGTAGGGGATTGTCGATCAGGGTCAGAAGGTCGGGCCCGTCGTTTTTCACGCTGCCCACGGCCTTGCTCACGGGGTACCACTCGAAAGCGTCCACGGGCGTCGCTGCCTCGCGGCCGATTTGGGCGGCACGATCTTCGGAAAGCTCTGGGTCGATCCATTCGCGGGCGACGTCTGGTGGTAAAACCAGGGGCCGACGGTCATGGATGTCGATCATGCCGGCGTCGGCGGCCGCGGTGATGATGACGAAGCCATCATCCTCGCGGGGCCCCTGGGTCGCCGGCCGGAACTGGCCGATGGCAGCGAAGAACATAGGCTCCGCAGATTTCAACCGGATGAAATAGGGCTGCTTGCGCTTCGGGTTCTCCGGATCCTTCTTCCATTCGTACCAGCCGTCCGCGATCACCAGCGCGCGTCCGTTGCGCCAGATGCCCCGAAACATCTTGCTCGTCGCCGCCGTCTCGACGCGGGCGTTGATCATGGCTGGCCGCTTGGCCTGCTGCGCCCAGAAGGGCAGGTAGCCCCACATGACCGGGTCCAGGTGCAGGCCATCGTCCTGACGATTCAGCAGCAGGACGCGGCTGCCTGGCGCGACGTTGTAGCGGCCGAGAGGCCGGGTCTCAAGACCCGTCTGGAAGTCCGCAACGTCCGCACGCAGGGCCTCAAGATAGTCGAGCGTGGTACGGTACTGGGCGAAGCGGCCACACATGGAAAGCTCCGATCGGCAATGACGACTGATAGTCAATGGACAGCGAAGCTCGCCAATTAGTGACGGTACGAAAGCTATCGGACAGGGGCGGCTCGCCTTGCCATGCCCATCGAACTCGTTATCGCTCCGGTTCCGCCCCCAGCGGCGTTATCAGTCTGCTTTTCCGGATATCGAGCAATACAGGGCGCTGTCTCACCGCGCCGGATTTGGTATCAGGATAGGGGCGGGATGAAAACTTGCGTCAGGATCTCAGATCATGACAACGCGAGAACTCCATGGGTTTTACTTAGGGCTCGACACCACAGCCACGCCGGCTCCACCCACCTTGACCGAAATCCGTAAAACCAAATTCGCCGCTGTTACATTGAGCCAGTTATGACTGCCCTGCGTGCAGAAGGCGAGATTGCCCGTGTCCTTCGCATCAATCAGTAGTTTGCCCAACAGCGAGCCACTCGGGGAGAACACCTGAACACCTTCTCGACTGGAACTCCAGACGTTTCCCAGACTATCTACCTTGAGCCCATCCGGGATACCTGGGGTAACTTTCGCGAAGACCTGCTCACCGCTGAGGCTGTCACCCTCGACGGTGTAGCGCAGGATCTGATGAGCAAGCTGCGGATTGTCAAAGTCGTGAGCGAGCTGCGAATCGGCAACGTAGAGAAACTTTTCATCAGGGGAAAAGGCTAGGCCGTTCGGAGATTTCAGCCCTGGGACATCCAGGCGTTTCAGGTTCCGGCTTGCCGGGTCGTACCTATAGAGGAAATCCCCGCCTTGGCGAGGCGTGCCGCCGTAGCCTTGCTTGGGATTCTTTATCCCAAATTCTGGATCGCTGAACCAGATCGCGCCGTCAGAGGCGACCACCAGGTCATTGGGACTGTTCAAGGGTTCGCCTTGATAGCTATCTACCACTACCTTCCACTTGCCGTCGTCTTCCCTGCGTACGATAGCTCGCTTGCCATGGCTGGCAGCCACTACCCGACCCTGGAGGTCGAGCGCATGCCCATTCTGGTGATCGGAGGGTTCCAGCCATACCTGTGGAGTTCCACCTGCGGCCCAGCGCATCACGCTATTGCCTTCGACGTCGCTCCAGATCAGGTCGCCATTAGGCAGGCACAGAGGGCCTTCCGCCCAATGAGCCTGGGTCTCGATGATGTCGACGGTAGGCACTGAATCCACCAGGCGGGTGAAGACAGGAGACAAGGCCTGGACACGTACCGGTCCCGAGGCGTCGGCGCTTGATACCCCAGTCGATAGGGTGAGAGCCCCGGTCAAAAGGACAACCTCACGACGAAACGTTGCACGCTTGGCCATCGCAGTACCTTCAGGAGTCAATGAGCACAGGGGCCCTGTACCTGTTGCTTATCTGCGTCGGGCTTGAGCTTGATAATCAGCTGAACGTTAGGCTCGTTACCCACGGTGCGCGTCAAATGGCCAACGCGATCATCGCCAGGGCGTGGCTTGGAGGTACTGTCGGCATTGAATTGCATCTCCCCTGGGCCTTGAACCA
Source organism: Pseudomonas oryzihabitans (assembly GCF_006384975.1). Taxonomy (NCBI): domain Bacteria; kingdom Pseudomonadati; phylum Pseudomonadota; class Gammaproteobacteria; order Pseudomonadales; family Pseudomonadaceae; genus Pseudomonas; species Pseudomonas oryzihabitans. The sequence continues at coordinate 1,732,828 of NZ_CP021645.1, read as the reverse complement.
GGACGCTGCCATCCGTGGTTTCCACCGACCATTGTCCTTGCAAGGTGATCACCCACTGAGGACCTGGTGCATGATGCCAAGGGCCGACGTAACCGGGCGGCAATACCGCGTAGGCAATGCTTTCGATGTGGTCGGGCGAGACGCCGATCCATTGCGGAGGAGCAGGCGGCGCATAGCTTTTGAACTCCAAGCCCTCTAGGCGGCAATGGCTGATGTGCGTGGCGCCTGTTTCGTCGGCCCATACCGTGGCGTAGCCGATAGGGGGCTGCGTTTTTCCATTGCTGGAAGTGTGTTCCGGTGAATCATGGGGCACGACATGCACACCCGCGGTCGCCTGAGCCTGTTGGGTTGCGAGCAGGGCGCTGAGCAAGGCGGCACCTGCCGAAGTGGTTTTTTTCATAGGCCAATCTCTGCTGCTGGCTAATTCGTATCGATAGGACCTTGGCAGGGTTTGGAAAGCTCCCTGAAAGTCGCGTTCCAGACGGTAGTTGAAGTCCAGAGCGATGCGTCAATCCGCAGGGGGGGATGGCCACGGACGTCTGAGAGCTAAAACCTTGGAGTCGTCGGTGGCGATTGCGGGCTCGGTTGCCCCCCGGATCGGTGCTTTGGCACCTTGAGCCGTGAATACGACTTGGAGGCGGGCAGAAGGCCCGTATCGCTGTTGGATACGCCCATCTGGTTGTCGTGGGTGGGGGCACTTGCTTCAAGGAGGCCGTAGCCGATAAGGAGCAGAGCCCCCACGTGCCTGGCTGCTCCAGTGGCAGCGTTGCTGCGCTTGTTTTATCTTGTTGACGACTCTATCTCGCCAGGCCTTTGTATTGAGGCGGCACTGGCAAGATAGAGGTCGCTTAGAATAGCGAGTCTCAGTTTCGAGCGCTGATTGAGGCCCGGGTCGAGAAGATCGATTTTATTTCCACCGACTAACCAAGTCTCTTCGGAAAACTTCGATCACCCACATCCAGAGGAGGTGGCCGAACGTTTCCGAGAAGATTTCGGTAAAGGGCAGTCGCCACAGTGGCGGTGCCCAATCGAAGGCTGGCAGCAGGATGCCGTGGAAGGCCACGGTGATGGCCAGGCCAAATGCCAGACCCTGCCACAGGGTAATTCGAGGGCAACGTTCGGCGAGCATGCAATAAAGCATGGCGAAGAAAACCGAAAAGCCTTGGTGAACCAGGGATACAGCAAAATTTAACGTATGTTCGGAATATTGATAAGTAAATAGATTGGGATTGATACCTATGCTCTGAAGCATTTCGGCGGGCGGCACGGCCCTATCGGGCGTCCGCGGCGGAAAAGGAATTTCAGTGCCCCATTTGACAAAGCTGGAGACGTTACCTCCGACGAAGCCGGCTACAGCCGCGATTAGCATGTTCGGCTGACGCGCACGAGTTTCAGCTTCCATTGCCCCTGCTTCAGACCCCTTGTTCATTCCAATTGCCCTGCAAAGTTAAAAGCGCTGATTTTATGGAGGGTCTTGTTTTTTGTAATATACCAAATTCATTATGATGTGATACTTTTTTTGTATCGCATGATGGTGAAGATGTTTTGTTAGGTCTGGCAGTTTCAGGCGTTTGCTCAATAGTTTTAAAGTTTTCATTCTGGCACTTGAAACTATATGATGCTGATTTGGGCTGGGTAAAACTTCCAGGCATAAGGGTATGGATAGGCGAGGCAGCAGGTTCAAAGAGACCTGAGTAGGGGCGGGTGAGTGTGATAACTTACCGCCGTCTAAATCTTCTATCGATCATTAAAGCTGGCTGGCGAAGGAAAGGGTCTCAATGGGCTGAATGCAGATGACATTCTTGATCGGTGGAGGCTTTGAATGGTGTTGGATCCCCACAGTCCAGGCTCAAATAGATTGATGATCGACGAGACGGTAAGGGCGCAGAAAATCAAGGCCGAGCGCTCTTGGTTTTTCTTGAGCGGCTGCGAGATTAGGTGAAGGTAGTCCAAGTCATCGGCCGTTCACTCCTGCCGTCGGGGACTCTGCTTCTCCCTCGACACCCTGGCGCAGGGTGCTACCGAGAGAGGAGTCCCATGGGGCCTGCGCTCATCGCAATCAGCTCTTCCAGACAGCTAATATTCATAAGTATCTTTGCAAGCTGTACCATTCCAGAGCCTTGTCAGCTGTTACCTGTATCTATGACCGCCTCAAGAAGACCCCCTCGCACCACGGGCCGCTCGGCCAAACCCGATTCGCTCCGCGCTGCTCATGAGCAGATCACCCGCAACAGCGGCACGCTTGCCGATATCGCCAACCTGATCGAGATGGAGGGGAAGGGTAAGCCAGCGCACCGGCAGCCTGGCCTGTCATCGCGGACCCAGAACGACCCCGGCGCTCCTGCGGGAAAGCCCAGGCAGCAAGCTGCCTCGGAGGCAAGTCGCGGCCCTGTCTTGACACAGCGTCTGTTTGGCATACCGATCCTGGCGATACTGGGCTGCGCTTTGATCGTAGGGGCGGCGGTGGGAATACCCCTCGGCGTGCTCACCTACGGTACCGAAATCTATTCGTTGGTGATGGACGGTCTGGCTATCTTCTAGGCCTGGACTGGCCAGGTGACTGGCTTCGCTGGCGAACATCGGGCGGCTCCACGTGAGCCGCCCTGTCCCACGCCAGCCGCTGGAGTTCTTCGCGTCTTTTCGCAATCGGCGATCAACCTGGATCGCCGAGCCGGCGGTGGCAGCTCTCGCCTTCCAAGCGGCAAGCAAGATAGGCATTGGCTCGGGGACGACCTCGATTCCTTTCAGCGAGGCAGCATCGCCCAAAGGCGCCTTTGGTCAAGCGCTCGGTCAAGCTATGTACAGCGCCTTTGGCATCCATCCGCACGCAGCGTGTTGATCTCGAGCGTGCCAAGGCCCTCAATGCAGAACCGCTAAGCGGGAACCGGCGGTGCCTTGGAGCAGGTGCCCAAGTCGTCACTCACACCCCATCGGGCCAGCGATCCGCTCCTGCTTTCTTACCCAAGGCTCCGCGCCGAGATAACGCCCATGAATGCAGCGAACTAGGCTTACAGTTTCGTCATAGTTGGGGGGCTTGCAGGCCGCAGGGGCGGCACCCGTCAGGCCGTCACCATCATCGCAAACCTTATCGTCAGTCTGCTCATCGACCATTTTGGCTGTTCGCGATGGAACAGCACGTGATCAATGGATGGCGGTGGTTGAGTGCGGTCATGATGATGGGCAGTGCCGTTCTGATCGCCCGTTTTCAATGACGGGCCCTGCTGAGAGACGTTGTTCAGGGCGGGCGCGGCCGCTCTCCCTTGCCCAGGAGATGGCTGGTCAGGCTGAGAGGTCAGGGGCCGCTTCGGGGTAGCCTAACCTGATCCGTGCTCGAGCTGATCGTTATGCCGTGCGGATGAGCGCCAGAGCATCGGCAGCGGCCATGGGCCTCGCCAGGTGATAACCCTGAGCGAAGTCCACCTGCAAATCGCGCAGGCACACGAGTTCCTCAGCGGCTTCCACGCCCTCCGCGACGACTTGCGAGCCGATCTCGTGAGCGAAATTGACCAGGCCCCGGGCGAGGGCGCGTCGACTACGATCCTCGTGGATGTGTTGGGTAAGGCTCATGTCGAGTTTGATGATGTCCGGCTGCAATTGCAGGATGTGTCTCATGCTGGAGTAGCCGGCGCCAGCATCGTCCACGGCCACTTTTACGCCTAGAAGGCGTAACGGAGTCAGGGCATTGGCGAGAGCCGCATAGTCCTTGACGATGGCGTGCTCGGTGATTTCCAGGGTTATTCGTGACAAGTCCGGCGCGGCCTGGAGCAGCAGTTCCAATTGGCCCGAAGTGACGAGTTCCGGTGAGACGTTGACGTTGAGTATCAGGGGCGCGACGAAGTCTCGCTGGTAGGCGAACGTCTTGCGCAAAACGTGCTCCTCGAGCTTGATACCTATGCCGGCGGTGGAGGCGCGGTGAAACCATTGATCCGGCGACCGCTGGGGCGTCACTTCGAAGCGTGACAGGCACTCGAACCCGTAGAGCGTCAGGTCGGGTAACCGGAACACCGGCTGGAAGACGATGCGGGGCGCGTCTTGGGCCAAGGCGCCTTCTATTTCCTCAATGATGTTCCGCTGTGCCGAGCGATTGGCCTCCACCTCGTGCAGGCGCAACGCGAGGATCTCGGCGAAGGCGCGCAGCATCTTGATGTCACGCTCGTCCAGCCGGTCGTTGGGCTCGAAACCCAGGCAGCACAGGGTGCCATAGACCCGGCCTTCGACCTGGACCGGTACGCTCAGATGCGAGCCGATTGGCAGGGAGGTGGTCGCCGGAATGCGCTGGGCGGCAGGAAGTCGGGAGGTGTCGGTGATCAGCTCCGGCAATTCGCCATTGACGACACCCAGACAATAACCCTCCGCCAGCGGGATGATCTGCCCTTGCTGGAGCGGGCAATCCGGTGGGCTGTCCACATGTTCGAGCACCCTATCCGTGTCCCGAAAGCGCGACAGGAAGGCCACGTCCATCCCCAGGTACTGGCGTACCACGCGTAGCGACTGACGCAGTTCGCGATCGCTTATGTCATCAGAAAGCAATTGAAGCAAAGGATGGTGGGTGACTTGATCGGGGGACATCAGCATTGGATCATTCCTCGACAGCAGGGTGTCTCCTAGTTGTCGTACCAGACACTCTCTATCCGCGTGTTTGTAAGATTCGATTTGTAACTCACTAGCAAGAATCCCTGCTATTACTTTTTTCGTCAAAGACTTTTGCTGCCTGGATCCCTCTAGCTAGCGGGTTGTAGCTTTTTTGTCTGATTAATTGGTCGTGCTATTCAATAATTCGATCAAGAGTTTCTATGTTTTGAATGAGAACTAGAGACGCTATGACTCATGAAATTCCATTGTTTTCAAAAATTAAATTGAAGGGGTGAATATATCTTTGGCGACAAAACGATCATGCGGCGTTGTGAGAAAGTTTTGCTGCGAGGGCTGAAGTAGGGTTGTCGAACGCGGGTGGCAAGACGACGCGGCAAACGGTCGTTGGCTGGCTGGAGAGGCGACAGGGGACTGATTGGCTCGGCGCCTGAACGTTGTCGCCCCTGTGCCAGACATCTCGGGTCGCAAAGCCCGCACGAGTCAACCGAAACCAACCGCTATTCACGTGGGTCTTTCGGTTGTCCATTGTCCAAGGAATACCCGATGTCGAAATTCATCCTCCCTACGCTCCTGATAGCGGTCGCCACGACCCTCGCTGCCTGCAACAAGACCTCCGAAGACCATGCGCGGGACGCCCAGGCCCATTCGCAGAACGCCCAGGAGAGCGCAGCCGAAGGCAAGGTCCAGCGGGCTACCCAAGAGCAGGCCAAGGCGCAGGAGGATCGTTCCCAGGCCAATGCTGCCGCGGCCAGTGAGGGGCGCCAGGCAGCGCCGGATTCCGCGGTTCCCGGCTACATCAAGGCGCCCGACAAGAACACGCCCTGAGGTCCGGACCTTGCTGCCAGTCAGGAGCCCGCGGGTTCCAGGCTGAGCGGTGCCAAGCGCTGTTCCACCATCCCCCGTGACAAAGCGTAAGACAGGAGCCCAGGTCATGAGCGAGCAGTTCACGGAGCAGGCAACTGTGGTCGGGGCGCCTGGAGGCAACAAGGGGCTTGCCCAAGGCAGTCTTGGCTTTCTGGCCTGTGTGCTCCTGGGGATCTCGACCATCGCCCCGGTCTACACCCTGACCGGGGCCCTGGGGCCGACCGTGCGCGAAGTAGGTACCCAGTTGCCGGCGGTGTTCCTGGTGGGCTTTCTGCCCATGCTGCTGGTGGCCCTCGGTTATCGTGAACTCAACGCCGCCGATCCCGACAGCGGCACCTCCGTCACCTGGTCGGCCAGGGCCTTCGGGCCCACCATCGGCTGGATCGGCGGTTGGGGCATGGTGGCGGCGACCACCATAGTGCTGTCCAACCTGGCCGGGGTCGCGGTGGATTTCTTCTATCTGTTCCTGGCCCAATTGCTGGGGCAGCCGGACCTGGCCGAGCTCAGCGCGGTGTTGTGGATCAACCTCCTGACCTGCTGCCTGTTCATCGCCCTCGCGGTCTGGATCTGCTGCCGCGGCCTGACCACTACGCTGGGGGTGCAGTACGCGCTGGTTGCCTTGCAGATCCTGGTATTGCTCGGCTTTTGCCTGGCGGCCTTCAGCGCCGAAACCCAGGCGCAGGTGCCGGCCTTCGACTGGCACTGGTTCAATCCGCTGGCGATCGAGTCCTTCTCCGCCTTCGCGGCTGGCCTCGCCTTGTCGATCTTCGTCTACTGGGGCTGGGACGTCTGCCTCACGGTGACCGAGGAAGCGGTCAGCAGTCACGCCGTACCCGGGCGCGCCGCCACCTGTACGGTGTTGCTGATCCTGCTGCTGTATCTGCTGACCGCCATCGCGACCCTGACCTTCGCCGGGGTTGAGGAGGGCGGTCTGGGCCTGGGTAATCCGGCGATCCAGGAGAATGTCTTCGCCCATCTGGCCGGGCCGGTATTGGGGCCGCTGGCGATCCTGATGTCGGTCGCGGTGCTTGCCAGCACGGCGGCGTCGCTGCAGTCGACCTTCATCACCCCGGCGCGCACCCTGTTCGCCATGGGGCACTATCGGGCGCTGCCCAAGCGTTTCGCCCGCGTCAGCACCGCGCAGATTCCGCGATTCGCCACCCTGTGCGCCGGGCTGGCGGCGGGTGGCTTCTATGTGAGCATGCGGCTGCTCAGCGACAATGTCCTGGCCGATACCATCACAGCGCTGGGCATGATGATCTGCTTCTACTATGCGCTGACGGCCTTCGCCTGCGTCTGGTTCTTCCGCCACAGCCTGCTGGACAGCTTGAGGCACTTCCTCTTGCGGGGCCTCTGCCCGCTGCTCGGCGGCGCGGCCCTGGCCATCATCTTCCTGCAGACGGCGATCGACAGCCTGTCCCCGGAGTTCGGCAGCGGCTCCCATATCGGCGGGGTCGGGCTGGTCTTCGTCATCGCGGTGGTGATCTTCCTGCTGGGGGTGGCGCTCATGTTGCTGTTCCGCTGGCGCGCGCCGGCCTTTTTCGCAGGGAAGACCCTGGGCGAAGAACCGCCACGCAAGGCCCTCCGTTAGCCTGGGCTATTCGCTGGGGCGAGGAGGGCGGCGGCGTCATTCGTCCACCGAGCAATGGCTGTTTACATTCACGCCAGGGCGATTAGAGTAAGAAACCCTTAAGTTATCTTCTTCCACTAGCCCTGGAGCCGCCATGAGCCTCTCGCGACCGATCCCCTGGTATCGTGCCCGCACCACGCTCGAAGTCGTGGCCCTGGGTGTGGGCGTTATCGCCTTGGTGGTCGTTCTCGACCAGGCGCTGCGCAATTCGCCCGCCGAACACCTGGCCGACTATCACGCCTGCAAGGGCGATGGCGGCCTGGCACGGATGAACGCCATCGGCGAAATCGTCTGCCGCCTGCCCAGCCCGGTACTGGGTAAGGTGACGGACAAGACGCCCGCCGTCAGCGGTCTCTGAGCGGTTCTCGGTCCAACGGCCAACCGCCTCGATCCTTTGCCCTTCTGCCTGCTCAGGCAATAGCCACCGAAACCCTTCCGTGCGCTCGGGTACTCCGCGCCGTCGCTCGGGACGGTCCGCCGTTCCTGCCATTTGCTTCCCACTCGCGCAGGCAGCAGCTTTGGCTGTCCGCTGGGGTACGTGGCTGGCCGTCAAAAGTTTAACGTAACATTTGATAATGAGAGTTTTTATCATTTAAAGTGCGATCCCTCGCGCATGCCGCCGCGAGCTGCAGCCTTCTTGTGCATGGCGTCGGCTGCAACGCCTCGGTAACAAGGATCACCATGAACACCCAAGGAACCCTCTGCCAGCCCATCCGCACCTCTCGTGGGGCGCTTCGTCACCTGCTCCTGCTCGGAGCGCTGATTCCCTTTCCCTTGACGGCCCTGGCCGCCTCGGTAGCCGGGCAGAGCGCCACGGAGCTGGACACTCTGACCATCGAAGGCAATCGCCTCTATGACATGGCGCCCTCGGAGCAGACCGGCGGCTATACCGTGGATTCGGCGACCGTGGGCACCAAGACACCGGCGGCGCTGCGCGACATTCCCCAGTCGATCACTTCGTACACCAACGACTACATCAAGGATCGCAACTTCAACACCCTGGACGACCTGGCCAAGTCCACCGCTGGGCTGCGGGTGTTGACCAACGACAGCGGGCGTTCCTCCATCTATTCGCGCGGCTACGAGTACGACGAGTACAACATCGATGGCCTGCCGGCGCCCATGACCAGCATCTTCGGTACCGTGCCCATCCTCTCGCCCTTCGACCGGGTCGAGATCATGCGCGGCCCCTCAGGGCTGTTCAACAGCACCAGTGAGCTGGGCGGTATCGTCAACATGGTGCGCAAGCGTGGCACCGAGGAGTTCCAGGGCCACATCACCGGGCGCTATGGCTCCTGGGACACCAACTACCAGGAACTCGACCTGGCCGGACCGCTTACCCAAAGCAAGAACGTCCGCGGTCGTTTCGTCGCCTCTCGTGCCGATACCAACGGTGAGGTGGACTACAACGCCAGTACCAACGAAAGCTACTACGGTGACCTCGACATCGATCTGTCCGATGCCACCCAGGTCTCCTTCGGTCTGATCCATCAGGTCAAGAACATCACGCCCAACAATGGCTACCCCACCAATGCCAAGGGCCAACTGCTGGACTTCAGCCATTCGCGCTTCTTCGGCGCCGACTGGAACTACTTCGATGGCCAGACCACCGACGGCATCTTCGAGTTGACCCATAGGTTCGACAATGGCGGCTATGGCCGTATCGCCGCACGGGCTTCGCATCGCGAGGCGGATTATCTCTATGCCTTCACGGGTAGCGCGGTGCAGGCCAACGGCAACACCAGCATCCGTACTACCACCCGAGATTTCGAGCAGGATGCCTATTCGCTGGATGCCAGCTACAGCCAGCCCTTCGAGGCGCTGGGGCAGGTCAGTGAATTCGTCGTGGGGACCGACTACAAGCACTACGACACCGACTACAGCAACGGCAACAGCGTGCTGGGCACGGTCAATGTGAACACCTATTCGCCCAGCCGCTTCGCCAAGCCGGCGCGCGTCTATCAGACCGACTTCGACAGCCAGGATCGTGAATTCGGCCTCTACTCCAAGGTGACCTTCCGGCCCATCGAGCGCCTGGCGCTGATCGGCGGGGCGCGCGTCTCCTGGTACAAGGGCGAGGCCTACACCACCACTCTGGCCAGCGGCGCCGAGGCGGGCGAGAGCCAGGAGCACAATGCCTTCGTCACGCCCTATGCCGGTACCGTCTACGATCTGGACGATTACCATTCGCTGTATGCCAGCTATTCCAAGGTCTACAAGCCGCAGAGCGAGCTGGATGCCCAGGGCAAGGCCCTCGATCCGCGCGAGGGCGACCAGTACGAGGTCGGCATCAAGGGTAGCTACTTCAACGGCGATATGAACGCGCGCCTGTCGGTCTTCCAGTTGACCGATGAACATCGGGCGTCCACTCCGTTCACCGCCAATGGCGTGGCGATCACCGGCTATTCAGTGGATTCCGGCAAGACGCGGGTGAAGGGCGCCGAGATCGAGGTCAGCGGCAAGCTCACCGAGCAGTGGGAAATGCTCGCCGGCTACACCTACATGGATACCCAGAGTCTCAGTGGCGACGGTAATACGCTGTTCGAAGCCATGCCCAAGCACATGGCCTCGCTGTGGACCAAGTACACCCTGGCAGGCGGCCCGCTGACCGGCCTGAGCATCGGCGGCGGGGTGACCGCGATGAGCGATTTCTCCCAGACCAACCAGACGTCCGGGGTCACCATCTCCGCCCCTGGCTATGCCACGGTCGATGCCAAACTGGCCTATCCGGTCACCAAGCAGCTCACCGCGACCCTCGACGTGAACAACCTGCTCGACAAGGATTATTGGTCACGCGTAGGTTCGGTCTCCACCTTCAACTTCCAGGGACCGTCGCGCAGTGTGATGGTCGGGGCGCGCTACGACTTCTGACGGCCGCGCTGTCCGGGTGGCGCTGCTGGCGTTCCGCCCGGACAGCGGTCTCAGAGCCCAGAGCCCGTGACTTCCGACGAGCTGCCAAGACGATGTACTGCAATGCGATGAACGATTCCTTCTTCCAGCGTGACGATGTGGGCAGCGAGCCCTGGTGGCAGGCCGTGGCCTGCCGGGGCACGCCGCTGATCGAACCGACCACCGCCGGGCGCTACCGCCTGACCTTTCTCTGGCGCGATCCCGCCGGGGCGAGCTCCGGCATCCAGCGGGTCTGGCTCAATATCACCGGGGTCACCGATCACCATCAGCCGGGCCTGCCGCAGAGTCTAGCGCGGGTGCCGGGCACCGATGTCTGGACCTGGGAGACCGAGCTGGCGGGTCGCTGGCGGGGTAGCTACTGCCTGATTCCCGTCGGGGAGCCTGCGCCTTTCGAAGGTGAGGCCAAGGTCGATCCGCAGGGTATCCGGCTATGGTGGCGCAGTGTCTTTCCCCTGGCCCAGGCCGACCGGCTCAATCCACGTCGGTCCTGGCAGGGCGGACGGGGCCTGGCGGTCTCCGGGGTGCATCTGCCGGACGCGCCGGCGCAAGCGGCTTGGACGGCATTCGACGAGGGGCTCGACGGGCGTGAAGCCGGGGCGAGCGATCTTCGGCAATACCGCTGGGACAGCGCTCGGCTGGGCAATAGTCGCCCCATCTGGGTACTGACCACAGGTAATACCACCCCTGAAGAGCGACCTTTGGCCATCTTGCTGGATGGGCAGTTCTGGGCGCAGGCCATGCCTATCTCGGGGCCACTGCAACGGCTCACCGAGCGGGGGCTGCTGCCGGAGGCGATCTATCTGCTGATCGATAACAGCGACCGCGCCTTGCGGGGCAGCGAGCTGCCCTGCAATCCCGACTTCTGGCTGGCGGTGCAGGAAGAGCTGCTGCCGCAGGTCAGGGCCTGGGCGCCCCATGCCCTGACAGCGGCCTCGACCGTCGTGGCCGGGCAGAGCTTTGGCGGACTGGCGGCGCTCTACGCCGCGCTGCACTGGCCTGAGCGCTTTGGTTGTGCCCTGAGCCAGTCCGGTTCCTTCTGGTGGCCGCAACGCGGTACCCCGGGGCGGCTGTTCGAGGCGTTGGAGGCCGGGAAGGGTACCGGGCAGCCGCTGCGGCTGTTCATCGAGGCCGGGCTGCGCGAGCCGGCGATTCTCGAAGCCTCCCGCGCCCTGGTCGAGCGTCTGCGTGAGCAGGGTCATGCACTCGACTATCGCGAGATCGACGGCGGCCATGACGCCCTATGGTGGCGTGGCGGATTGCTCGATGGCCTGGTCCGCCTCTGGCAACCCCTGGTCGCGCCCGACCGTTAATTCTTTCCGTCAGGAGGTCCGATGGACGCTCTCAATCCCTTCGACGATCCCGCGCAGACGCTGTTGATCCTGCGCAATGCCAGCGGCCAATGCAGCCTCTGGCCGGAAGCCATGGCCTGTCCCGCCGGTTGGCAACCGGTATTCGGCCCGGCGCCGCGTGCCGCCTGCGACGACTGGCTGACGACCCACTGGCGTGACATTCGCCCGGCCGTCTCCCCGCATTCCTGACAGGAGTTATCGTGTCCTTCTCTGCCCGTTCCGCCGCTGTCGAACTCCCCCTGGTCGCTGCCCAGCCCGGCATCTGGCTGGCCGATCAACTGTCGCCCCATGCCAATGCCTTCGCCGTGGCCCACCTGGTCGAGCTGCGCGGATCCGTCCAGGCCGAGGCGCTGGTGTCGGCCATCGTCCAGGGGTTGGGTGAGCTGGATAGCCTGAGACTCAACTTCGCCGAGCGCGAGGGCGAGTTGGTGCAGTGGATCGATACCGACGCCAAGATCGCCGCGCCCGAGTGGCTGGACCTGCGCACGGCGGCTGATCCGGCAAGCGCCGCGCGGGCGGCTATCCGCGCCGATCTCGACGGCGACCTGCGCGCCACCAGCGGCGGCCCGTTGTGGCTCAACCGGATCTACCAGCTGGGCGATGACCACCTCTACTGGTACCAGCGCTATCACCATCTGCTGATCGATGGCTACGGCTTTGCCGCCCTGGCCAAGCGGGTTGCCGCGCTCTACAGCGCCCGGGTGCGGGGCGAGACGGCTGAGGCCTCGCCCTTCGTGTCCTTCGCCGAGGTGGTGCGCGAATACCAGGATTATCAGCAGTCGGCGGTGCGGGAGCGCGACGCCATCTTTTGGCGCGAGCGGGGCGCGGCACTACCACCGGCGGCCTCCCTGGTACCGGGCGGCCTTGCCGGACAGGTACCCACCCCACGGGTGGTCGAAGCCCGTACCCGGGTGTCCGCCGAGGTCTTCGCACGGCTGGCCGAGCAGGGCAGGGCCCAGGGCGTGACGCCTGCCGATCTCGCCGTGGCCCTGGCCGCCACCTGGTTCGCTCGGCTGAGCGGGCAGCCGGCTTTCAGTGCCGGTTTCATCTTCATGAGACGCATGGGCTCGGTGGCCCTCAAGTCCGGTGGGGCGACGCTCAACGTCCTGCCCCTGGGGGTACGGACCACCACGAATCAGACCCTGCCGGAGCTGGCTGCCGAGCTGGCCGCCGAGCTCAAGAAGATCCGCCGCCACCAGCGCTACGACGCCGAGCAGATCGCCCGCGACCTGGGCCGGCCAGGTGATGCCGAGCCCCTGACCGGACCGGTGATCAATCTCAAGCTGTTCGATTTCGCCCTGGATTTCGCCGGGGTGCCCGGTATCACCCACGAGCTTGCCTCGGGGCCGGTGCGCGATCTGGAAATCGCTCTTTATCTAGAGGCGAGCGGTGCCCTGGACATCAAGCTGCTGGGCAATGCCGAGCGCTACGCCGCCGATCTCCTGCAGGGGCACGCCGAACGCTTCGGCCTGCTGGCGCAGCAGTTCGCCACCCAGCCTGGACTCACCCTGGGCCAAGCCGATCTCCTGGCACCCACTGACCAGCACTGGCTGGCCGCCATCAATGCCACCGAGCGCCCGCTGCCCGCCACCACCCTGGCCGCGCTCTTGGCCGAGCAGGCGGCGCGGACGCCCGCGGCGCCGGCGCTGGCCGATCTGCAGCACGCCTTTACCTATCAGGAGATGCGCCAGCAGGTCCTGGCCCTGGCCCAGCGCCTGAGCGCAGCAGGGGTCGGGCGGGGCGACATCGTGGCGGTGGCGCTACCGCGTTCGGTGTTCCTGTCCCTGGCCTTGCTGGCCACGGTGGAGCTGGGCGCCGCCTACCTGCCGCTGGACAGCGGCTATCCCGACGAGCGCCTGCAACTGATGCTCGACGATGCCCGCCCACGGGTGCTGGTGACCGATGCCAGCCAACGCGGACGTTTCCCGGGGCTAGGCGATGACCGGGTGCTGATTCTCGATGCGCCCCTGGCGGGGTTGGAGGAAGAGCCGAGCTTCGCGGGACCGCGGCCCAGCGATCCGGCCTATGTGCTCTATACCTCCGGTTCCACCGGTCGACCCAAGGGCGTGGTGGTGGGGCACGCGGCCATCGTCAATCGCCTGCTGTGGATGCAGGACAGCTATCCGATCGGCGCCGGCGATACCGTGCTGCAGAAGACGCCGAGCAGCTTCGATGTCTCGGTCTGGGAATTCTTCTGGCCGCTGCTGGTGGGGGCCCGGCTGTATTTGGCGCCACCCGAGGCCCACCGTGATCCCGAGGCCCTGCAAGAGTTGTTCGCCCGTGAGCAGGTGACCACGGTGCATTTCGTGCCCTCGATGCTGGCCGCCTTCGTCGCCAGCCTGGACGAGCCGGCAGCGGTCGCCCGCTGCGCCAGCCTGCGCCAGGTGTTCTGCAGCGGTGAGGCCTTGCCCACCGAGCTGGCGCGCACCTGGGAGCGCCGGGTCGGCGCGCCGCTGCACAATCTCTATGGCCCCACCGAGGCCGCGGTGGACGTCTCCTATCATCCGGCCCATGGCGCCGCCCTGGCGGCTGTCAGCGGCAGCAGCGTGCCCATCGGCAAGCCGGTGTGGAACACCGGGCTGCACATCCTCGACGAGCGCCTGCGGCCGGTGCCGCCGGGCGTGGCCGGCGACCTCTATCTGAGTGGGGTGCAACTCGCCGACGGTTACCTGGGCCGCCCGGAGCTGACCGCCGCGCGCTTCATCGCCGCGCCTGCCGGCCAGGGCGAGCGCCTGTATCGCACCGGCGACGTGGCGCGCTGGCTGCCCGAGGGCGTCGTCGAATACCTGGGCCGCAGCGACGACCAGGTGAAGATCCGCGGCCAGCGCATCGAACTGGCGGAGATCGATCACGCCCTGCTGGCCTTGCCGGGCGTCGCCCAGGCGGTCACCCACGCCCGGGTGCTGGGTGAGGCGGCCACTACGGCGGGTGGCGATGCCCGCCAATTGGTGGGCTATCTGATCGCCCAACCGGGTGCCGCCCTGGACCTGGAACGCCTGCGCGCCCGCCTGGGCGAAAGCCTGCCGCCGCATCTGGTGCCGGTGGCCCTGGTGGAGCTGGAAGAATTCCCCCTGGGCGCCACCGGCAAGCTGGATCGCAAGGCGCTGCCGGCACCTCAGGGCATCACTCGCGCGGTGAGCCGGCCGTTGGCACCGGGGCTGGAAAGCGAACTGGCGGCAGCCTTCTCCGAGGTGCTCGGCTGCGCCATCGTCGGCGCGGACGACGATTTCTTCGCCCTCGGCGGCCATTCGCTGCTGGCCATGACCCTGGCGGCCAACCTGCGCCGGCGCCTGGCGCGGCCGGTATCCATTGGCCAGATTATGGTGGCGTCCAGCGTGGCGCGTCTGGCGCAGCAACTGGAGCGGGACGGCGCCCGCGAGACCCGAGCCGGTTTCGAGACCCTGCTGCCCCTGCGCCAGGGCGAAGGACCGACGCTATTCTGCTTCCATCCGGCTTCGGGCTTCGCCTGGCAATTCAGCGTGCTGCAGCGCCATCTCGATCCGCGCTGGTCGCTGCTCGGCATCCAGTCGCCGCGTCCAGACGGCCCTTTGGCCCAGGGCGCCGATCTGGAAGCCGTCATCCAGCGCCATCTGCGCACCCTGCGCGAGGTGCAGCCTCGCGGACCCTATCATCTGCTCGGCTATTCCCTGGGCGGCACCCTGGCCCAGGGGCTGGCGGCGCGGTTGCAGGCGCTGGGAGAAAGCGTGGCCTTCCTCGGCCTGCTCGACACCTATCCGCCGGAGACGCAGAACTGGCAGGAGCGCGAGGGCCAGCGCGAGCTGGACCCGGAGGTGCTGGCCGAGGTGAATCGCGAGCGCGAGGCCTTCCTGGCGGCTCAGCAGGGCCTGGCTGATCCGGCGCTGGGCGAGGGGGCGGAGCTGTTCGCCACCATCGAAGGCAACTACGCCGACTCGGTGCGGCTGCTGGCCACGGCGCGCAGCGCCCGCTTCGACGGCGAGTCGCTGATGTTCGTCGCCCGGCGCACCCTGCCGGCGGGGATGGACGTCAAGGCCACCTGGGCGCCCTGGATCACCCGGCTGCAGGCCCATGAGGTGGATTGCGCCCACGTCGACATCATCGCCCCGGCCCAGCTGGCGCAGATCGGGCCGGTGCTAAACCGGGCGCTAAAGGCGCTCTAGCTACCTGAACGCCGCGCCAGAGGCACCACCATGGGTGTCCCGGCCACCGGGTCGTCGATGATCAGGCAGTCGAGGTCGTAGACCGCCTTGATCAGCGCAGGGGTGACCACGTCGCGCGGGCGGCCGCTGGCCAGCACCTGGCCGCCGCGCATGGCCACCAGGTGAGTGGCATAGCGGCAGGCGTGGTTGAGGTCGTGCAGCACCATGACCAGGGTGTGGCCCTGCTGGCGGTTGAGGTCTTGCAGCAATTCCAGCAGGTCGATCTGGTGGGTGATGTCGAGCCAGGTGGTGGGCTCGTCGAGCAGCAGCAGCGGGGTCTCCTGGGCCAGGGCCATGGCGATCCATACCCGCTGGCGCTGGCCGCCGGAGAGGGTGTCCACCGCGCGGTCGGCCAGTTCGAAGACGCCGGTGGCCTGCATGGCCTGGGTCACCGCGCGCTCGTCATCGGCACGCACGCCGCCGAACAGCGACTGGTGCGGATAGCGTCCGCGCGCCACCAGGTCGCGGACGCAGATATCGCCCGGCGCCTGGGAGCTTTGCGGCAGCAGCCCCAATCGGCGCGCGACTTCCTTGGTGCGATAGCTCTGGATCGCCTGGCCATCCAGCCAGACCTGGCCGCTGCTGGGCGCCAGCAGTCGGCTGAGGGTGCGCAGCAGGGTCGACTTGCCGCAGCCGTTGGGGCCGATGATGACCGTCAGCTCGCCATCGGGAATGGTCAGCGAGAGGTCCTCGGCGATGGGCTTGCGGCCATAGCCCAGGGTCAGGCGTTCGGCGCGCAGGCGCGAGGAGGGGGCGTCGTTCATGAGCGGCGGGACTCCCAGATGAGCAGGCCGATCAGGTAGAGCCCACCGAGGCTCACCGTGACCAGGCCTACCGGCAAGACATAGGGCAGGAACAGGCGTTGGGCGATGAGATCCGCGCCCAGCAGCAGGACCGCGCCGGTGAGGGCGGCGGCGGGCAGCGCCAGGCGCTGGGTGCCGGTCAGCCGGCGGGCGATCTGTGGCGCGGCCAGGGCGATGAAGGAAATGGGGCCAGCGACTGCGGTGCCGGCAGCGGTAAGCACCACGCCCAGGCCCAGCAGTGACAACCGGGTGCGTTCCACCTGCACGCCCAGGGCGCAGGCAGTGTCGTCGCCCATCTCCAGCAGGAACAGCCGGCGACTGAGCGCCAGGCTGGC
Organism: Pseudomonas oryzihabitans; assembly: GCF_006384975.1. Classification (NCBI taxonomy): domain Bacteria; kingdom Pseudomonadati; phylum Pseudomonadota; class Gammaproteobacteria; order Pseudomonadales; family Pseudomonadaceae; genus Pseudomonas; species Pseudomonas oryzihabitans. The sequence continues at coordinate 1,716,166 of NZ_CP021645.1, read as the reverse complement.
CGCGCCTGCCAGCAGGATGAAGATCACCGCCGGCCAGGCCTTGGCCCAGGTCAGGCCATTGAGCGAGCCGGCGCTCCACAGGCCGGCGCTGAAGGCGGCCTCCAGGGAGGCGTGGACGATCAGCCAGGTGTTGAGCGCCATCAGCAGGGCGCGTACGCCGATGCCGACGATGATCAGTCTCAGGGTGTCCACACCGCTGCCGCGCCAGGTGAGAACGTAGACCAGGGCGGCGCTGGCCAGGCCGCCGATCAGGGCGGCGGTGGTGCTCCAGAGGATGCTGGCCTGGAACAGCACCAGGGCCACCAGCACCCCGCTGTAGGCGCCGGTATTGAAGCCCATGATGTCCGGACTGCCGAGGGGATTGCGCAGCAGTGACTGGAACAACGCGCCGCTCAAGCCCAGGGCGGCGCCGATCAGCAAGGCGAGGGCCACCCGTGGCAGGCGCCACTGGGTTACCACCAGCTCGATACCCCGCGGCGCCTCGCCCAGCAGGGCAGCCAGCACCTGGGACGGGCTCAGGGCCAGGCTGCCGCTACCCAGGGCGAACACCGCCAGCAGCAGGGCTGTGCCGCTCAAGGCGAGCAGCACCCAGAGCAGGCGCAGGCTGTCGGACCGCTTCATGGGCGGGCTCCCTGGCGTTGGCGGCGGGCCAGCCAGATCAGCAGGGGAGCGCCGAGGAAGGCGGTGACCACCGAGACACGCAGTTCGCCAGTCACCAGCAGCCGGCCGGCGATGTCGGCGGTCAGCAGCAGGCTGGGGGTGAACAGCAGGACGAAGGGCAAGAGCCAGCGATGATCCTCGCCGATGGCCCTGCGACCCAAATGCGGCACCATGAGGCCGACGAAGGCGATGGGGCCGACCGCCGCCGCGGCGGCGCCGCAGAGCAGGGTGATGGCCAGCAGGCCGAGCAACTGGGTCTGGCGCACCCGGGTGCCGAGGGCGACGGCCAGGTCGGTGCCCAGGCTCAGGGCGTTCAGGGCTGGGGCCAGTAGCAGGGCGATGATCACCCCACCCAGCACCGGCAGGCTGGCGCTGCGCAGCAGGTCGAGCTGGCGCACGTCCAGGGAGCCGAATTGCCAGAACCTCAGTTGATCGTAGACCTGCGGATCGAGCAGGGCGATGCCGGAGCTGACGCCTTCGAGCATGGCCCCCAGCGCCACCCCGACCAGCACCAGACGCATGGGATTGAAGCCGCCCCCGCCGGCGACACCGGCCAACAGCACCACCAGGCTGGCTAGCAGGGCGCCGCCAAAGGCGTAGCCCAGGTACTGCTCGGGACCGCTGGCACCGAACAGGGCGATACCCAGCACTACGGCGAAGCTGGCACCGGCGTTGACGCCGAGGATGCCGGGATCGGCCAGGGGGTTGCGCGTCAGCGCCTGCATCAGGGTGCCGGCTACGCCCAGCGCCGCGCCGGCGAGCAGCCCGGCGAGGGTCCGCGGTAGCCGCGCCTCACGCACGATCAGGCAGGCGGGATCGCTGCAGCCGTGGCCCAGCGCCTGCCAGACCTCGGCCAGCGGGATAGCGGTGGCGCCCAGGGCAAGGCTCGCGGCCATCACCCCGAGTAGCAAGAGCCCGGCGCAGCCGAGAAGAAAAAGCGGGCGCATGGTCATCCGTGACAGCAAACAGAGAAGGAAGTAGATGAGAACAAGGCGTATTAACACATGCTAGTCTGTATTACATGCTAACAGCCTTGCCCCGGCGGCTCGATAGCGTCTCCTGTGTTTTTCCGGTGATTCATGTCCAAGACGTCCTTCCTGCTCGACTTCGGCCTGCTCAGGTCTCATCCCGCCTTTCGCACCCTGTTCATCGCCCGCCTGGTCTCCGTGCTGTCCCTCGGGCTGCTGGCCGTGGCGGTGCCCATCCAGGTCCAACTGCTGACCGACTCACCCCTCAAGGTGGGCCTGGCGCTCAGCATGGCCGGCATCGGCATGTTCGTCGGTCTGCTCACCGGCGGAGTGCTGGCCGACCGCCTGGAACGCCGCCGGCTGATCCTGGCGGCGCGCGCCATCTGCGGCCTGGGTTTCGTCGGTCTGGCCATCAATGCCAGCCTGCCCGAGCCGTCGCTGACGGCCATCTACCTGTTGGCGCTGTGGGATGGCTTCTTCGGTGCCCTGGGTGTGACCGCGCTGCTGGCGGTTACGCCGATCCTGGTCGGGCGGGAATCCATGGTGCAGGCCGGCGCCCTCAATATGCTCAGCGTGCGGCTGGCGGCCATCGTCGCGCCACCGCTGGGGACGCTGCTGATCGCCCAGAGCAGCGTGGTCTGGAACTATGGCCTGACTGCCTTCGGCACCCTCATCACCTTGCTGGTGCTCTTGCGTCTGCCGCCCTTGCCGCCGCCGGAGCAGCCGCGCGAATCGCCCTGGCAGGCGCTCGGTGGCGGTTTCGCCTTCCTGTTCGAGAACCGGCTGCTCGGCGCCGTGGCCCTGGTCGGTGCCCTGGTGACCATGGCCAATGCGGTGCGGGTGCTCTATCCGGCGCTGGGGGACAGCTGGGGCCTGGATACCGGGCACCTGGGCTGGCTCTATGCCGCCGCGCCCCTGGGTGCCGCGCTCGGTGCCCTGACCAGTGGTCGGCTGAACCAGGCGGCGCGACCGGGGCGAACCTTGTTGATGACAGCGGTGGCCACCTTCCTGGCCGTGGCGGTCTTCGCCCTGTTGCCGAGCTTCTGGCTGGCGGCGGCTTGCCTGGTGCTGTTCGGCTACCTGGGGGCGCTGAATTCCCTGGTGCAGTACGCGCTGATCCAGCGACTAACCCCGGATCGCCTGCTGGGACGCATCAATGCGCTCTGGACCGCGCAGAACATCGGTGGCGAGGCGATCGGTGCTGCGCTGTTCGGCGGCTTGGCCAGCCTGGTGCTGCCGGCCCAGGCGGCGTTGGTCTTCGGTCTGGTCGCCATGCTGGTGGCCGCGCTGTGCTGGGCGCTGGCGAGCGGTCTGCGCCGGGCGAAGCGGCTGGGTGCTTGACTATGAGGTAGTGCCGTTTTTGCGTAGCGTGGAAAACCGCGCAGTGTTTTCCACTGGACTCGGGGTGATGGGTGGTGGACAAGGCTTCGCCGTTGTCCACGCTACGGATTGATCAGGGCTTGGCGTACAGCTTTTCCAGACGATCCAGCAGCAGGTTGGCGCTGTAGGGATCGAGGCGGAAGGTCTCGGCGCCCAGGGCTTCTACCCGGTTGTCCTTGACCGCTGGCAGGTGCGCCAGCAGCGGATTGCTGCGCACCGCCTCGGCTTCCTTGGCGTCCGCGGCGAACAGCAGGAAGGTCTGGCCGTTGAGGCCGGTGGCGACGTTCTCGCCGGCCAGTTGGAGGATGTCGTGGCGCTGGCCTTGGCTGTGGCTGGTGTTCAGCCCGGCCGGTAGCTCCGCCAACTGGAAGCCCAGGCTTTCCAGTAGCTGGCCTTGGGAAGAGGCGGCGGTCCAGAGATTGGCCTGGCGCGTCGCGGGGTTGTAGACGAAGGCGGAGACCGGTTGCGGCGGCAGCTGCAGCCGCCCCTTGAGATCGGCCACACGCTGGGCGAAGTCGTCGACCACTTTCTTCGCCGCGGCCTCGCGCCCGGTGGCCTGGCCGAGCAATTCCACCACCTGCTGCCAGCTGCGATTGTCGTAGCCCACCACCAGCACCGGGGCAATGGCCTTCAACTGGTCGACCAGGCGCAGTGCCGAGTCGTTACCCGCGGCGCTGACCAGAATCAGGTCCGGCGCCTCGGCGGCCACGGCCTCGGCATTGGCTTCGCCGATGTATAGCCGCTTCACGCCACGCTGCTTGGCGACCGCGCCCCACTGGCGCAGGAAACCCTGGTCGTCGGCGAATCTGTTGTTGGGCGAGGTGGCGCCACTGGCCACCACAGGTGCCCCTATGGCGAGCAGGGAGCCGGTGAGGGTGACGCTGGTGGAGACGATACGCTGCGGTGGTGCCGGCAGGGTCACGGCTGCGCCGTCACCGGTGATTTCGCGCGGCCAGTCCGCCGCTTGAGCCACGCCGCCCACCAGCAGGGTCGCCAGGGCCAAGGCTGTGAGAATGCGAAACGGTAACAACAAGCTGAACATGGACGCCTTCCAGTTGTAAGATAATCACTCTCATTTTCAAAGAAGCCTCACTTCGCAGCAAGAGATTCCGGGCAACCGCTCAAGGACGCGCGTCTGCCTGGATGGGTGCCGAGTCAGGCTGGGCGAGTGGACCACCCGGCGTAAATGTACCTTTTATTTCAAAGGGTTGGAGGCGTTCTAGGGATACCGTTCGGTCCCTAACGAATTGACTTTTCCAGACACAAAAGTTAGCTTGAAATTATTGATAAGCATTATCATTCGTGTAGAGGTTGGCAGTGATAACGAGCAAAAGGGCAGGCGAGGTCGAGCAGTTGGACGCCGATCGTCAGGAACAGGCAGCCTTCCTGTTCCAGTCGGGTGATCGCGTCCTGCAGGGACGCGGCATCTGTGCCCGCGTCGAGACACCCGCCAGTGGTGGCGCCCAAAGCGATAGCCTGTTCCTGAATGTCGTGGAGCAGGCCTTCGCTCGCGCCCGTCAGGCGGGCATCGCCGAGCCGGTGATCATGGGCGCCATTCCCTTCGATACCACCAGGGCCTCCTGCCTGTACGTGCCGCTGGAACATGCCTGGACGGCCCGGCCCGCCCCGGTCGCCGCTGCGCCCATCGCGCCCGCCCAGGTGCGCGAGGTACGCAATCTGCCCAGCGCCGAGGGTTTCTGCCTGGCGGTCGAGGAGGCCATCGACGCCTTCCGCCGTGGCGAGCTGAGCAAGGCGGTGCTGTCGCGCATCCAGGAGATCCGCCTGGCCGAGCCCGCCGACGTGGAGACCATCCTTGCCAATTTGGCGCGGCAGAATCCCACCGGCTACCAGTTCCGCATCCCCACCGCCGAAGGCGGTGAGCTGATCGGGGTCAGTCCCGAGTTGCTGGTGCGCAAGCAGGGCGCCCGCGTCCATACCAATCCCCTGGCTGGTTCGGCCAAGCGCCGCGCCGATCCCCAGGACGACGAAAGGGTCGCTCGCGAGCTGCTGGACTCCAGCAAGGATCACTACGAGCACCGTCTGGTGATCGAGGACATCCGCCAACAACTGGCGCCGCTGTGCAGCCGGCTGGACGTACCCGAGGGGCCCTCGCTGCTCAGCACCAACGCCATGTGGCACCTGTCCACCGCCATCGACGGCGAACTGGCCGACAGCCGTACCTCGGCGCTGCAACTCGCCTGTCGCCTGCATCCCACCCCGGCGGTGTGCGGCTATCCCACGGCGGCGGCGCGCCAGTTGATCCAGCGTATCGAGCCCTTCGACCGCGGCCTGTTCACCGGCATGGTTGGCTGGTGCGATGCCCAGGGTAACGGCGAGTGGGTGGTGACCATCCGCTGCGGTACGGTGCAGGGTGATCTGCTGCGGCTGTTCGCCGGTGCTGGCATCGTCGAAGCCTCCGATCCGGCGGCGGAGTGGGCCGAGGTCACTGCCAAACTGGGCACCATGCGTGCCGCCTGTGGTTTGCTCGACGAGGAGAAACCGTCGTGAGTGTTGAATTCACCCCCTGGCCGGAGGATCTGGCTGCTCGCTATCGCGCCCTTGGCTACTGGCTCGATCTGCCGATGACCGAGATCCTCGCCCGCAGCCGCGCCGCGCTGCCCGAGGCGCCGGCCATCCTCTGCGGCGAACGGCAACTGAGTTATGCCGAGCTGGACGAGCGCTCCAGCCGCCTGGCCGCCCACCTGCAGGCCGCCGGTCTGCGCCGCCACGATAAGGCGCTGGTGCAATTGCCCAACGTAGCTGAGTTCTATGTGGTCTTCTTCGCCCTGCTCAAGGCCGGCATCGCCCCGGTCAATGCGCTGTTCAGTCATCAGAAGCTGGAGTTGCTGGCCTATGCGCAACAGATCCAGCCCAGGCTGCTGATCGCCTCCACCGAGCACAACCTGTTCCGCGACGATGCCTTCCTCGACGAATTGCGCAAGGTGTCGCCGGGGTTGAGCGAGGTGCTGCTGGATGGCAGTGCCGACGCGCGCAGCCTGCAACAGCGCCTGGATACCCCGCGCGAAGGCTATCAACTGACGCCCACCGCCGGTGGCGAGGTCGCCTTCTTCCAGCTCTCCGGCGGCAGTACCGGTACCCCCAAGCTGATCCCCCGTACCCACAACGACTACTACTACAGCCTCAGGCGCAGCGTGGAAATCTGCCAGTTGAGTCCGGCCACGCGCTTTCTCTGCGCCTTGCCGGCCGGGCACAACTACACCCTCAGCTCGCCCGGTGCCCTGGGCGTCTTCATCGCCGGTGGCTGCGTGGTCATGGCGCGCGACCCCGAACCGCTGCGCTGCTTCGAGCTGATCGAGCGGCATCAGGTGGACTGGGTGGCCCTGGTGCCGCCGGCAGTGGCGCTCTGGCTGCAGGCGGCGGCCGCACCCGAGCAGCGCGCGCGTCTCGCCAGCCTGCGGATGGTGCAGGTGGGCGGCGCCAGCTTCGCCGAGGCCCAGGCCCGCCGCGTGCCCAGTGAACTGGGTTGCCAGTTGCAGCAGGTGTTCGGCATGGCCGAGGGGCTGGTCAACTACACCCGGTTGAATGACGACCCCGAGCGACTCTTCACCACCCAGGGCTGCCCCATGAGCCCGGATGACGAGGTGCGCATCACCGACGAGGACGGCAACCCGGTCCCCGATGGCGAGCCCGGCCTGCTGTCCACCCGCGGCCCCTACACCTTCCGCGGCTACTACCGCAGCCCCGAGCACAACGCCCAGGTGTTCGATGCCGAGGGTTTCTATTTCTCCGGCGACGTGGTCCAGCGCGACGCCGCCGGCTATCTCAAGGTGGTCGGCCGGGTGAAGGACCAGATCAACCGGGGTGGCGAGAAGATCGCTGCCGCGGAGATCGAAGGCTTGCTGCTGCGCCATCCCGGCATCACCCACGCGGCCCTGGTGGCCATCGCCGATGAGCTGATGGGCGAGAAGAGCTGCGCCTGCCTGGTGGTCAGCGATCCGGCGCTCAAGCCGGTGGCCCTGCGCCGCTATCTGCGCGAGCAGGGCGTGGCCGACTACAAGCTGCCCGACCGCTTCCAATTCCTCGACCAGCTGCCGCTTACCGCTGTCGGCAAGATCGACAAGCGTCGCCTGCGCGAGCAGCTGCAGACCCCCTCAACCGAGCGCTCCTAAGGTTTCCCATGGCTATCCCCCGTCTCGCCTCCTATCCCTTGCCCCAGCCCGAGGGCTTTCCCGCCAACAAGGTCGCCTGGAAACCCGCAGCCGACCGCGCCGTGCTGCTGATCCACGACATGCAGCGCTATTTCGTCGAGTTCTATGGCGATAGCAGCCCGCTGATCGCCCAGGTGGTGGCCAACATCGCCGCCCTGCGCGCCTGGGCCGATGCCCAGGGCGTGCCGGTGGTCTACACCGCCCAGCCCACCGACCAGCCACCGGCCGATCGCGCGCTGCTCAACGACATGTGGGGGCCGGGCCTGACCCAGGCCGATCCCGCCCTGCAACAGGTGGTGGACGAGCTGGCGCCCAAGGACGGCGACGTGGTGCTGACCAAATGGCGCTACAGCGCCTTCCACCGTTCCAACCTTCAGGACCTGATGACCGAGTGGCGCCGCGACCAGTTGCTCGTCTGCGGCGTCTACGCCCACATCGGCTGCCTGACCACCTGCACCGACGCCTTCATGAGGGACATCCAGGCCTTCCTGATCGGCGACGCCGTGGCCGACTTCAGCGAAGACGAGCACCGCATGGCGCTGCGCTACGTGGCCACCCGCTGCGGCAGCACCCTCAGCACCGCCCAGGTCACCGGCGGCGCGGTAGCCTTGGACGAAGCCTGGCTGCGTGCCCAGGTCCAGCCGCTGCTGGACGCCGACGACGAGGAGCCGGCGCTGGACGACAACCTCACCGATTTCGGCCTCGATTCGGTACAGGTCATGACCCTGGTGGGCGAATGGCAAAAACGTGGCCTACCGGTGACCTTCGCCGATCTCGCCGCCCAGCCGACCCTGCAGGGCTGGCTGGCTCTGCTGCGCGCTCGCGCCTAGGGAGTCTCCGATGACGCAACTGGATTTCACTGGCAAGCGTGTCTGGGTAACCGGCGCGGGGCAGGGCATCGGTCTGCAGGTGGCGCGGCGCTTCAAGGAAGCGGGCGCCGAGGTGATCGGCCTCGACCGGCAATTCGCCGAGAGCGACTATCCCTTCCGCACCCAGCTGCTGGACGTCGCCGACGCGGCCCAGGTGGAGAGTGTCTGCCAGGCCCTGCTGGCCGAAGAGCGCCGCCTGGACGTGCTGGTCAACGGCGCTGGCGTCTTGCGCCTGGGCACCAGCGACAGCCTGAGCCTGGACGATTGGCAGGCGCTGCTGGACGTCAACGTCTCCGGGCCCTTCTACCTGTTCCGCCAGTTGGTACCGCTGTTCAAGGCCCAGGGCCGGGGCGCCATCGTCAACATCGCCTCCAACGCCGCCCATGTCCCGCGCCTGCAGATGGCCGGCTACTGCACCTCCAAGGCAGCGCTGGTGTCCCTGAGCCACTGCGTGGCCCTGGAACTGGCGGGCTCGGGTGTGCGTTGCAACGTGGTCTCGCCCGGTTCCACGGCGACTCCGATGCTGGCCGGCATGCTCGGCTCGCCCGAGGGCTACCAGCGGCTGGTAGACGGTCTGCCGGACGACTTCAAGCTGGGCATCCCGCTGCGCAAGATCGCCCAGCCCGACGAGATCGCCAACACCGTGCTGTTCCTGGCCTCGGACCTGGCCAGCCATATCACCATGCAGGACATCGTGGTGGACGGCGGCGCTACCCTGGCGGCGTGATAGCCGCGTAGGTTGGGCTGAGCGTCAGCGAAGCCCGACAGTGATTCCCAGTTAAAACAATCGTGGCCATGGGCCGCTCCTACAGGTAATGATGCTCTTGTAGGAGCGGCCCATGGCCGCGATTCGGACCTAGCCCGCCACCAACACCCGAATCGCTTCCAGGCGCAGCGAGGCCTTGTCCAGGTAGGTCAGGCCTTCTTCGCGCTGCTGGCGCAGGCGGTCGATCTCGTCCTGGCGGACGCTGGAGTTGACCGCGCGCAGGGCTTCCAGGCGGGCGATTTCCTCGTCCATGCCCGAGACATAGGCCTGGCGCGCCTTGGACACGCGTTCCTCGTGGCGCGGCAGGGCCTTGCTTTCACCACCGCCGATCAGCTTGGCCAGGGAGTCGCGCTGGGCCTGGACGAACTTATTGGCGCTGGTGCGCGGCACGCTTTCCAACTGGTCGTTCAGCGTCTCGAAGGCCACCCGGGCGGCCAGGTCGTTGCCGTTGGCGTCCAGCAGGCAGCGGATCGCCAGCGGCGGCAGGTAGCGACCCAGTTGCAGGGCGCGCGGGGCCACCGCCTCGCTGACGTAGATCAGCTCTAGGAGCACGGTGCCCGGCTTGAGCGCCTTGTTCTTGATCAACGCCACGGCGGTGTTGCCCATCGAACCGGACAGCACCAAATCCATGCCGCCCTGGGCCATGGGATGCTCCCAGGTCAGGAATTGCATGTCTTCGCGGGCCAGGGCCACGTTGCGGTCGTAGGTGATGGTCACGCCCTCGTCGTCGCCGAGCGGGAAACCGGCGTCGAGCATCTTCTCGCTGGGCTTGAGGATGAGGGCGTTGTCGGAGTGGTCTTCGCTGTCGATGCCGAAGGCGTTGAACAGCTCTTCCATGTACATCGGCAGGGCGAATTGGTCGTCCTGTTCGAGGATGTCCTCGACCAGTTGCTCGCCGGCGCCAGCACCCGAGGAGTTGAGTTCCAGCAGGCGGTCTCGGCCGTTGTGTAGCTCGGCTTCCAGGGCAGCACGCGCCTGGGCACCCTGTTCCAGCAGGGCCTGCCAGGCGGCTTCGTCGCCACCGGCCAGTTGCTCCTCCAGCTCGCGGGCGAAGCGCGCCTGCAGGGCGCTACCGGTCGGCGAGGTGGCCAGGAAGGCGTTCAGCGCCTGGTGGTACCACTGGAATTGCCGCTCCTGGCGGCTGCCTTCGAGGTAGGGCACGTGCAGCTGGATGGTGTGGCGCTGGCCGATCCGGTCGAGACGGCCGATGCGCTGCTCCAGCAGGTCCGGGTGAGCCGGCAGGTCGAACAGCACCAGGTGATGGGCGAACTGGAAGTTGCGGCCTTCACTGCCGATCTCGGAGCAGATCAGCACCTGGGCGCCGAATTCCTCGTCAGCGAAGTAGGCGGCGGCGCGGTCGCGTTCGAGGATGCTCATGCCCTCGTGGAACACCGTGGCCGGGATGCCGGATTTCAGCCGCAGGGCGTCTTCCAGGTCCAGGGCGGTTTCCATGCGCGCGCAGATGACCAGCACCTTGTGCGGCTTGAGCGCCTTGAGGGTGTCGATCAGCCACTCGACGCGGCCGTCGTGGCGCCACCAGCGGTCGTTGTCGTCTTCCGGGGCGAATTCGGTTTCCGGCTGCAGCGACTGGCCGGGCATCACGCCCTCGTCCAGGTAGGCATCCGGGAAGGGCAGGGCATGGGCATGCAGCTCGCGCTCGGGGAAGCCCTTGACCGCGGCGCGGGTGTTGCGGAACAGCACCCGGCCGGTGCCGTGGCGATCCAGTAGTTCGCGCACCAGGCGGGCGCGGGCGTCGGCATCACCGGCGGCCGCCGCGCTTAGCAGGGTCTCACCTTCCTGGCCGAGGAAGCCACCGATGGCGTCCTGGGCGGCCGGGCTCAGGGCGCCGGCGTCGAGCAGTTCCTGCACGGCTTCGGCCACCGGGCGGTAGTGCTGGGACTCCTGCTGGAAGGCGGCGAAGTCGTGGAAGCGGCTGGGATCGAGCAGGCGCAGGCGGGCGAAGTGGCTGTCCTGGCCCAGTTGCTCGGGCGTCGCGGTCAACAGCAGCACGCCGGGGATGACCTCGCCGAGTTGCTCGACCAGACTGTATTCGCGGCTGGCGCCCTCGGGGTGCCAGACCAGGTGGTGGGCTTCGTCGACCACCAGCAGGTCCCAGCCGGCGGCGAAGGCGGCATCCTGGGCCTTTTCGTCGCGCACCAGCCAGTCCAGGGAGACCAGGGCGAGCTGGGCGTCCTCGAAGGGATTGCCCTCTTCGCTGGCCATGAAGCGCTCGGCGTCGAACAGCGCCACTTCCAGATTGAAGCGGCGGCGCATCTCCACCAGCCACTGGTGCTGGAGATTTTCCGGAACCAGGATCAGCACCCGGCTGGCACGACCGCTGAGCAGTTGGCGATGGATCACCAGGCCGGCTTCGATGGTCTTGCCCAGGCCCACTTCGTCGGCCAGCAATACGCGCGGCGCGACCCGGTCGGCCACGCTGCGGGCGATGTGCAGCTGGTGCGGGATCGGCTGGGCACGCGCGCCGCCCAGGCCCCAGAGGCTGGATTGCAGCAGACGGTTGCGGTGCTCGTGGGTGTGATAGCGCAGGCCGAACCAGGGCAGGGGATCGATCTGCCCGGCGAACAGGCGGTCGCTGGCCAGGCGGAACTGGATGAAGTTCGAAAGCTGGGCCTCCGGCACGCTGCGCGCCTCGCGCTCGGCGGTGAAGCCGTGGTAGGTCAGCAGGCCGTCCTCTTCGGAGACCTCGCGCACGGTGAGCTTCCAGCCCTCGAAATGGGTCACCTCGTCGCCCGGCGCGAAGCGTACCCGGGTCAGCGGGGCGTTGCGCTGGGCATACTGGCGCGTCTCACCGGTGGCTGGATAGAGCACCGTGAGCAGGCGGCCGTCCAGGGCCAGGATGGTTCCCAGGCCCAGTTCGGCCTCGCTGTCACTGATCCAGCGTTGTCCCGGTTGATGTGACGCCATGTAGAAGCTTCTCCCCAGCTATCAAAAAGCCGGCTATTTTAGCCAAAGCGGAGTCATAAGCCCAACCTGCTGTTTGCCGCAGACCGCTAAATTCGAGGTGCCCGTCATGATCCCTGTCATTCCGCCCCCTGGCGTGACCCCGCCGAACCAACTGGACCCGGCACCGGTACGGCCTGCTGTCGCCCCGATCGCGCCGGTGCAGCCCGCGGCCGAGACGGCCCATGCCCCGCTGGAAGACGAAGCCACCCTGGATCGCGAGGCGCGCCGACGGCGGCGCCAGCGCGAAGCCCTGCGCCAGGGACTCGGTGCCGAGCGCGCCCAGGTGCTGGAAGAGCCCGAGCAGGTGGGCGCCCAGGTGGATCTGCGGGTCTAGCCCATGGTCGAGGTCCCGAACCTGGCCGATGCCGAGCTGCACTTCCACCCGCAGTGGCTGCCGCCGGAAACCGCCGACGCCTGGCTAGGGCAGCTAGAAGCCGAAACGCCCTGGAGCCAGCCACAGGTGCGGGTGTTCAACCGCTGGCACCCGGTGCCGCGGCAGGTCGCCTGGTATGCCGATCCCGGGGTGGTCTACGGCTATGCCGGCCTGGATCATGCCGCCTTGCCCTGGACGCCGTTGTTGCAGCTCATCCGTGCCCAAGTCGAGGCGGCCAGCGGCCAGGCGTTCAATGGCGTGCTGCTCAATCGCTATCGCGACGGCCAGGACTCCATGGGTTGGCACAGCGATGACGAGGCCAGTCTTGGCCGCAATCCGCTGATCGCCTCGCTCAACCTGGGCGCCGCACGGCGCTTCGACTTTCGCCGCAAGGGCACGAGCCGCATCGGCCATTCCCTGGAGCTGGGTCATGGCAGCCTGCTGGTCATGGCCGGCGCGACCCAGCATCATTGGCAGCATCAGATCGCCAAGACCCGCAAGGCCAGCGGGGTGCGGCTGAATCTCACCTTTCGTTGGATAGCCCCATGAGCGACGACAGCAACAACCTCATCGACTTCACCACCGAGCGCGGCAAGCGCATCCACGACCTCAAGGAGCGCCGCCTGCAAGAGGTGCGCTCGGCCTTCGAGCAGGCGTTGCCGCTGGCCAATGGCAAGAAGAAAAAGCGCAAGCCGAAGAAGAAATAGGGGTACTACCGTTCGTCGGGATTTGCCCTTGAAATTTTGTGGGGGGTTCCTATCTAGGTTCATGCGGGATGCCGAAGTCGGGTCCCGCAGGCAATACCGAAACTTGCTGAACCTATCAGGAGATTCACCATGAGCAACGTACTTTCCCTGGCCCCGCTGTTCCGTCATTCCGTCGGCTTCGACCGGTTCAACGACCTGTTCGAATCCGCCCTGCGCAACGACGCTGGCAGCTCCTATCCGCCCTACAACGTCGAGAAGCACGGTGACGACCAGTATCGCATCGTGATCGCCGCCGCCGGTCTCCAGGAAGATGACCTGGAAATCGAAGTCGAGCGTGGCGTCCTCACCGTCAAGGGTGGCCGGCGCGAAAACAGCGCCGAGAGCGTGACCTTCCTGCACCAGGGCATCGCCCAACGTGCCTTCAAGCTGTCCTTCCGCCTCGCCGACCATATCGAGGTGAAGGGCGCCGATCTCAAGCACGGCCTGCTGAGCATCGAGCTGGTACGGGTGATCCCGGAAGAAGCCAAGCCCAAGCGCATCGCCATTGCCGGCCAGCGCCCGGCCCTGGACAACTGATCGTCCAGGCGTCCTGCCCAAAAGCCCCAGCCCCGTGCTGGGGCTTCTTCGTTTCAGCTTGGAGAAAGCCTAAAAGATCAGCGGCTACGCCCGAACAGCTCGACGAAGACGCTACGTAACCAGCGGTTGCCGGCGTCCTGGTGATAGCGGGCATGCCAGTGCTGCTTGACCGCGAAGGCCTCGATGGGCACCGGACACTCGTGGAGCTCTAATCCGTAGGTCGTGGCCAGGGTGGTACCTATGTGGCGTGGCAGGGTGACGATGAGGTCGGAGTTACCGACCACCGCGCCCAGCAGCTTCTGGCCGGTCCCCGCGCTGACCAGCACATGACCTTCCCGGGCGTAGGCCGCCGCCGTGAGGCCGTCCCGCAGGCGCGGATGCTCGGCGCTGACCAGGCAGACCCAGTCCTGGGGAAACAGCACCTGTGCTCTTCACCCAGGAAATGCCGGCATGACCGACCAGTACGCGGTGATCGGCCGCCCGATCAATCACACCAAGTCGCCCCTGATCCATCGCCTGTTCGCCGCGACCAGCGGCCAGGATCTGGAGTACGGCGCCATCGAAGGCTCGCTGGAGGATTTCGCAGGCGACGTGCAGCGCTTTCGCGCCCAGGGCGGGCGGGGCATGAATGTCACGGCACCCTTCAAGCTGCAGGCCTTCCAGCTGGCCACCGAGCCCAGCGAAAGGGCGCGCCTGGCCAAGGCGGCCAATGCGCTGAAGTTCGAGGGTGAGCGGGTGCTGGCGGAGAACTTCGACGGCATCGGCCTGCTGCGCGACATCGAGGTCAACCTCGGCCAGCCCCTGGCCGGCAAGCGGGTGCTGCTGCTGGGCGCCGGTGGTGCCGTGCGCGGTGCGCTCTTGCCCTTCCTCGCGGCCGGACCGGCGGAGCTGGTGATGGTCAATCGCGATGAGCAGAAGGCCGCCGGACTGGCCCAGGAGATCGGCCATCCACTGCTGCGCGTGAGCCGCTACGAAGCGCTGGAAGAGGAGCGCTTCGACTTGGTGATCAACGCCACCTCGGCCAGCCTGGTCGGCGAATTGCCACCGGTGCCGGCCGGTGTCTTCACCCAGGCCGGGCTGGCCTACGAGCTGGCCTATGGCAAGGGCCTAACGCCCTTTCTGCGCCTGGCGCAGGAGCAGGGCGTGGCGCAACTGGCGGACGGCGTGGGCATGCTGGTGGAACAGGCCGCCGAAGCCTTCGCCTGGTGGCGCGGCGTGCGCCCCGAGACCCGGCCAGTCATCGACCAACTGACCATTCCTCTGCAGTGAGCGGCCCCATGAAGATCCTGATGTTGCACGGTATCAACCACAACATGTTCGGCAAGCGCGATCCCGTGCAGTACGGCACCGTGACCCTCGCCGAGATCGACGCCAGGCTGGCCGCCCTGGGTGCGGAACTCGGCGTCGCGGTGGAAAGCTTCCAGACCAATCACGAAGGGGACATGGTCGAGCGCATCCATCGCGGCTTTGAGGAAGGCGTGGACGCCGTGCTCATCAACGCCGGCGCCTGGACCCACTACAGCTATGGCATCCGCGACGCCTTGGCGATCCTTACCGTACCGGTGGTGGAGCTGCACATGTCCAACATCCATGCGCGGGAAAGCTTTCGCCATCACTCGGTCTTCGCCGAGATCGTCCTGGGCCAGATCGCCGGTTTCGGCGTGGACAGCTACCTGCTGGCACTGCGCGCGGCGGTGAGCGCGGCCCAGGCCAGGCGGTAGCGAGGCGCTTGGCGTTCCGCTTCCAAGAGGCCCTGGCCATGCCGGGGCTTTTTTGTGGAGGCGGCCCTCACCCCGGCCCTCTCCCAAAGGGAGAGGGGGCGCTACCTGCACGCTCCGCGTAGGGTGGAAAACCGCGCAGCGTTTTCCACGTGAAGTCTCTATTCGTCGCTCAGCGCGGTCCGCCGATGTGGCCGCTCCTGTGGAGCTCTGGCGTTTGCCTATCGCGGCCATGGGCCGCTTGTGTCTTGGCTTGCCGTTAGGATGAAGGTGAGAGCAGCAGGGGGCAGGCTGTAGGGCCGCAGTGTTCGAGCACGTGTAGGAGCCGGTCCCGCCCCCTGCTGACCTCTGACGTCCTAGCCCGAACAGTTGATCGAGCTTCTACCTCGAACCGCACAAGCGTGGGCCTTCGTCAGAGGCGCTCTCCTCACCAGTATAGGAGGACCTGACGATGAAGGCAGCCTAGGTAGGAATCGATGTGTCCAAGGACATCTTGGCCGTTTGTGTATTGCCGGATAAACGGCAACGCGACTATGCCAATACCCTCGAAGGCTGGACCGAGCTGCTCGATGAGCTCAGCGGGTATGAGGTCCAGCGGGTGCTGCTCGAAGCCACCGGGGGCTACGAGGCTGGAGTGTTGCGTTACCTGGCGGCGGTAAACCTACCCGTGGTGCGGATCAATCCGCGCCAGGCCCGGGCTTTTGCCCAGGCCATGGGTCGCCAGGCCAAGACCGACCGGATCGACGCGGCTCTGTTGGCCCATCAGGCCCAGGTGATCGAGGGGACGGCGTATCAGCCGCAGAGCGCACAAGCCTTGGCGCTCCAGGAGCTGGTCAAGCGTCGTACCCACTTGGTCGCCCAACGTGACGACGACCGGCGTCGCCTCGCTAAAGCGTCACTTCCCGCCGTACAGGCCAATATTCGCCAATGCCTGGACTTCCTCAACCAACAGATCGCTTCGTTGAACCAAGCCATCGCCCAGGCCTGCAAGGCACTGGACGGCAGCCGTGCCCAGCGTCTGGCCAGTGTGAGCGGGATCGGTCCGGTCAGCGTGGCGAATCTCTTGGCTTACCTACCAGAGTTGGGCCACCTGGACCGCCGCCAGATAGCCGCCCTGGTGGGCGTGGCGCCCTACAATGTCGACAGTGGCGCCAAGAAAGGCATAAGACGCATCTCGGGCGGTCGCTCTGCGATCAGGCGCGTGCTGTACATGGCGGCCTGGTCGGTGGTGCGGCACCAGGCTGATTTCAACCGCCGCTACCAAGAGCTGCTTCAGCGTGGAAAGCCCGCCAAGGTCGCCCTGATCGCCTGTTTGCGCGTCCTGCTGATACGGCTCAATGCCATGCTGAGGGACGGCACGCCTTGGCGATCAGAACCGGTGTGAGAAGACAGTTGCTCCTACAAGAGCATCACGCCCTGTAGGAGCGGCCCGTGGCCGCGATCCCGCTAACGCTTGGAGCGAAGGCGTTACCCGCCTAACCTAACCACCCGCACCCGTCCGCAGCAACGTACCTATCCCACCCTCCACGACGAAACCCGCCTTGGCATAGAGCCGCTGAGCGTGATGTTCACCCTCGGCGACGATCACGAAGGCCTCCAACGCCTGGCGCTGTTGCCAGAGCACCGTGCCGAGCAGGGCCTGGCAGAGGCCGCGGCGGCGCCAGTCCGGGCGGGTGGTGACGGCCTGGAAGCGACCCAGTCGACCGAGGCGATAGAGGCCGAGATAGGCCAGGAGCTCCTCGCCAGCGAAGACACCCCACCAATCGCCCAGACCGCTGTCACACAGCGAGCGGTAGCGCCGGGCCTGGTAGTCCAGATAGCGCCGGTGGGCCTCGGGTTGTTCGCTGCCTGGGGTGACGTCGGCTTGCAACTCGCGCCACTGTTGCCAATCGGTGGCCTGTTCGAGGCGGCGCATCGTCAATCCTTCAGGCAGCGCGGGAGCTTGCGGTACGGCATCGGCTGGCAGGCGCATCGAGACCAGGTGCTGATAGTCGTAGCCGCCAGGCAGGCCCGCTGGTGGCCCTTCAGCCTGAGGTTCTGGCCAGACGAACGCACGGTGGGCCAAGCGCTCCGGGCTGCCAAGTAGGTCCTCGAAATCGGCTGACCAGGCGGCTATTTGATCGGCGGTGGGACGCTGCTCCAGCAGCAGGTAGTTACCGAAGTAGTAGTCGGGACAGTCTGGCGTGCGAATCCCCACCCAGCGCTCCTGATAGGTCAGGCAGGTATCGGGTGCCAATTGCAGCTGGGTGAGGAGTCCGGCATTGGCGCGAATGGACGCGGGGAGCTGCAGCGGCTTCAGGGGCATCCAGCGTCCTCTGAAGGTGACGTCGCCACTCCCGGATGCGGCCCCAGCTCTCGCGCTGGATAATCCCGCCACTGCTTGTCGCCCAGGCTGGCGGTGAATTCCGGATGCAGCGGATAGTGCAACCGGTTGCCCGCGCGGCTCGTATCACCCACCACCAGCAATTCCACCGGCTCCGCGGTCTCGTTGATGAAGGTATGGGTGACGCCGTCGCCTGCCTTGAAACCGACGCCGTCGCCAGGTTTGAGACGATGGGCGTGGCCGTCGATCCAGGCGGTGGGATGGCCCGTGATCACGTAGATGAACTCGTCTTCGGTGGATTCGGCATGGGGGCGCGAGGTGCGTCGGCCGGGAGGCAGCAGCTCATGGTGGATGCCCAGGCGGGCGAAGCCGAAGTGGCGGCCGAAGGCGGCGCCGAGGGAGAAGCGCTCGTCATTGTCCGGATAGCCGGGGCCGTCGGGAGCCTGCAGGCTGGACCAATGAGCGATCTTGTCGAAATCTTTCCGGGATTGCATGGGGTGCTGCACCTCGCGGGAAAATAGCTCAAGCTAGTG
Organism: Pseudomonas oryzihabitans; assembly: GCF_006384975.1. NCBI lineage: Bacteria > Pseudomonadati > Pseudomonadota > Gammaproteobacteria > Pseudomonadales > Pseudomonadaceae > Pseudomonas > Pseudomonas oryzihabitans. Next base: position 1,698,160 of record NZ_CP021645.1, on the reverse strand, counting down.
TGGTGTTCCAAAAGTTAACTGCACAATTTTGGCGGCGCTTTTTCGTCCTGGGCAGCGTTGCCACTCCTCGCCATAGCCCTGCTATGACTCGTCGCGGCGCCTGGCCCAAGCCAAAAAATCACTCGCCACTTCTTGCGCGAACTTCTGAAACACCACACTAGGTCGTTTACGCGGACTACTTTACCGCCCCAGGTTTCTTTCGGTGCAGGAACGCGATGCCCAGACTGTCCAGACAACTCTTCGCGCTGCTCACCCTGGCGCTGCTCGGTGGCTGTTCACCCGATGACACGCCGATCAACAGCCCCTACCGCGCCGGGGCCGAGGGCCAGAATACCCTCTATACCGCCCTCACCACCCGCTCGCCGAAATACCTCGATCCCGCCAGTTCCTACTCCGGCGACGAGACCAATTTCACCTACAACATCTATGAACCGCTCTATGGCTATCACTATTTCAAGCGGCCCTACGAACTGATCCCGCGGGGCGCCGAGCGGGTGGTCACGCCCTATTACCTGGACGCCCAGGGCCAGCGCCTGCCGGACGATGCGCCGCCGGAGAAGATCGCCGAGAGCGTCTACGACATTCCCATCCGGCGCGATGCCCGCTACGCGCCCCATCCGGCCTTCGCCCGCGATGCTCAGGGCAACTACCGCTACTTCCCGATCAAACCCGAAGATCTGGCCGACCGCTACCAGATCCCCGACTTTCCCGAGACCGGCACCCGCGCCCTGACCGCCGCCGACTACGCCTATGGCCTGCGTCGCCTGGCCAGTCCACGGCTGGTCTCGCCCAGCTATGGCATCTTCGCCGAGCATCTGGTCGGCATGCAGGCCTTCGGCGACCAGCTGCGCGCCCAGGACAAGGCCCTGCGCGCCAGTCTGCCCAAGGGCGCGCCGCTGCCGTGGCTGGACCTGCGCCAGGGTGACCTCCCCGGGGTCGAGGTGCTGGACGACCACACCCTGCGCCTACGGGTGATCGGCAAGTACCCGCAATTCAACTACTGGCTGGCCATGACCTTCGCCGCGCCCATCCCCTGGGAGGCGGATCGTTTCTACAGCCAGCCGGGCATGGCCGCCCACGACCTGTCCTTCAACAGCTGGCCGGTGGGTACTGGGCCCTACCAGTTGGTGGAATCCATCCCCAATCGGCGTCACGTGTTGGCGCGCAATCCCAACTACCATGCCGATCCCTATCCTTGCGCGGGCGAGCCCAGTGATCGCGAGCAGGGCCGGCTGGACGATTGCGGCAAGCCGATGCCGCTGATCGACCGGGCGGTGTTCAGCCTGGAGAAGGAAGCCGTGCCGCTGATGGGCAAGTTCATCCAGGGCTACTACGACACCCCGCAGATCGAGCGGGGCGAATATGGCGTGGCCCTGCGCACCAAGGCCGGCGATTCGGCCGACTCCGCCGAACTCTATCGCGAGCGCGGTCTCAAGTTGCCGACCGCGGTGGAAGCCTCCAACTGGTACCTGGGCTTCAATTGGCTGGACCCGGTGGTGGGGCAGGGCGCCACGCCCGAGCAGCAGGAGCGCAATCGCAAGTTGCGCCAGGCGCTGTCCATCGCCTTCGACTGGGAGAGCTACATCACCGTCTTCCTCAACGGCAATGGCCTGGTCGCCCAGGGGCCGCTGCCACCCGGGGTGTTCGGCTACGAGCCGCCCCCCGCGGGGCTGGATCCCGTGGTCTATCGCCTGGTCGATGGCAAGCCCCAGCGGCGCCCCATCGAAGAAGCCAAGCGGCTGCTCGCCGAAGCCGGCTATCCCGATGGTCGCGATGCCCAGAGCGGGCGGCCGTTGATCCTGCAATACGATGCCCAGACCAGCGGCGACAGCGCCATGTTCGATTGGATGCGCCAGCAGACCGCCAAGCTGGGCATCCAGCTGGAGTTGCGCGGCTCCGACTACAACAGATTCCAGGACAAGATGCGCAAGGGCGCGGCGCAGATCTTTTTCTGGGGCTGGAACGCCGACTATCCCGATGCCGAGAACTTCCTCTTCCTCTTTTACGGGCCCCAGGGCAAGGCCAAGCATGGCGGCGAAAATGTCAGCAACTACAGCAATCCCGAATTCGATCGGCTGTTCGAGCAGATGAAGAGTCTCGACGACGGTCCGGAGAAGCTCGCGCTGATCAGGCGCATGGTCGCCCTCGTGCAACAGGACGCGCCCTGGCTGTTCGGCTGGAATCCGCTTTCGGCGGGCGCCTACCAGCAGTGGGTGTACAACGCCAAGCCGACCCAGATGGTCCGCGATCAACTGCGCTACCTGCGCCTGGACCCGGCCCTGCGCGAGCGCAAGGTGCTGGAGTGGAATCAGCCGGTGCTCTGGCCGCTGTGGCTGCTCTTGGGCCTGGCGCTGCTGCTGGTGTGGCCGGCCTGGCGCATCCTCCGGCACCGGGAGCGCCAGACCGCCTTTGGCGATCAGGCAAGGGAGGAAAGGCCATGATCGGCTATCTGCTGCGACGCCTGGCCTATGGCGTGTTGATCCTGATCGGCGTGAATCTGCTGACCTTCGTGCTGTTCTTCACCGTCAACACCCCGGACGACATGGCGCGTCTGGCCATCGGCGGCAAGTACGTCACCACCGAAGCCATCGCGGATTGGAAGGCCGAGCACGGCTACGACAAACCCTTGCTCATTAATACCACCCGTGAAGGGGCGGAGCGGTTTACCGATACGCTTTTCTTCGATCGGTCGGTCAGTCTGCTGAGGTTCGATTTCGGCACCTCCGACAGCGGCCATGACATCGGCCGGGAGATCGTCGAGCGCGCCGGGCCGAGCCTGGCACTGGCGTTGCCGACCTTCGTCCTCGGCTTGGTCGCCAGCGTCGGCTTCGCCCTGCTGCTGGTGTTCTTCCGCGCCACCCGGCTGGATTTCTGGGGCGTGGTGCTCTGCGTGCTGCTGCTGTCGATCTCCTCGCTGTTCTACATCATCGCCGGCCAGTGGCTGTTCGCGAAGATCCTGCGCCTGGTGCCCTATTCGGGCTACGAGGAGGGCTGGAATATGCTGCGTTTCCTGGCGTTGCCGGTACTGGTGGCGGTGATTTCCGGCCTCGGTAGCCAGGCACGCTTCTATCGCGCGCTGTTCCTCGAGGAGATCGGCAAGGACTATGTGCGCACCGCCCGGGCCAAGGGCCTGGCGGAGCGTCAGGTGCTGCTGCGCCATGTCTTGCGCAACGCGGCGCTGCCCATCCTTACCGGGGTGGTCTCGGCCATTCCGCTGCTGATCATGGGCAGCCTGATCGCCGAGTCCTTCTTCGGCATCCCTGGGCTGGGCAGCTATACCATCGACGCCATCAACGGCCAGGACTTCGCCGTGGTCCGTACCATGGTGTTCCTGGGCTCGGTGCTCTACATCGTCGGGCTGATCCTGGCGGACCTGTCCTACACCCTCGCCGATCCGCGCGTTCGCTTCGAGTAGCCGCCATGCCGAAATTCGTCTTGCTCTGGACCGATCTCGCCCTCTACCTACTGGTGGCCGGTACCCTGTTCTATGCCTGGCGTGCCCGGCGCCAGCCCGCCTTGCGCGCCAGCTGGCGCCGGGTGCTGCAGGACGCCCCGGCGATGAGCGCCGCCGTGGTGCTGGCCAGCTTCGTCGCCATCGCCCTGCTGGATTCCGTGCATTACCGACCGCAGCTGCCGGCCGCGCCCGGGGCCCAGGCGCCGATCTATGCGCCCACGGTGCTCTCGGCCCTCGATGGCCTGCTCGCCGATACCCCGCTCACCCAGCGTGAAAAGACCTATTCCGCGCCGCTCGCCACCCACCAATTCACCAAGGAAACCCTGGGCTCGTCGCCCGATGGCAAGCCGCTGCGCGACTTTCCGCGGCTCAAGCACGCCGGTACGACGCTGAGCGATCCCTCCACGCAATGGCGCGGCGACGTGCTCGGGCGGCTGGCCCTCGGGTTGCTCGGCGGCCTGGCGTTGGCCCTGGCCACCGCCGCGCTGGCGGCGGCAAGGGTGCGCGAACCAGGCGGTTTCGCCGCGCGCTGCGGACTCATCGTCCGTGGCCATACCGCCACGCCCTGGCGCGCCATCCTGCTGACCTGGCTGGGTGTCTGCCTGGTGGCCGGCAGTGTGATCGGCCTGGCCAGCGGTTACCACGTGCTGGGTACCGACAGCACTGGCAACGACGTGCTCTACCAGTCGCTCAAGAGCATCCGCACCGCCTTCGTCATCGGCAGCCTGACCACCCTGGCCATGCTGCCGCCCGCCATCGGCTTCGGCCTGGCCGCCGGCTACTTCAAGGGGCGGGTGGATGACATCATCACCTATCTCTACACCACCCTGACCTCCATTCCTGGGGTGCTGCTGGTGGCGGCCTGCGTGCTGATGATGCAGGTGTTCATCGACCGCCACCCCGAGTTCTTCGACACCGGTGCGGCGCGCGCCGACCTACGGCTGTTCATGCTCTGCCTGATCCTCGGCCTCACCGGCTGGGCCGGGCTGTGCCGGCTGTTGCGCGCCGAGGCGCTCAAGCTGCGCGAGCTGGAATACGTGCAGGCGGCGCGGGCCTTCGGCGTTTCCCATTTCACCATCCTTCGCCGACACCTGTTGCCCAATGTCTTCTATCTGGTGCTCATCACCCTGACCCTGGAATTCTCCAGCCTGGTGCTCTATGAGGCGGTACTGTCCTACCTGGGCATCGGCGTGGACCCGACCATGAATTCCTTCGGCTCCATGATCAACGACGCCCGTACCGAGATGTCGCGCAGCCCGATGATCTGGTGGAATCTGCTGAGCGCCTTCGCCTTCATGCTGGCCCTGGTGCTGGCGGCCAACCTCTTCGCCGATGCCGTACGCGATGCCTTCGATCCACGCAGTCGTCGCCTGAGATCCGCCTGGCTCAGACGCCGCCCTGGCCAAGGCGAGGTGCAGCCATGAGCACCGTGCTGGACATTCGTGACCTGGAAATCCTGGTCGAGGGCGAGGAGGGCACCCGCCAGGCGGTCAAGGACCTGGCCCTGACCCTGGCGCGCGGCGAGACCTTCGCCCTGGTCGGAGAATCCGGCAGCGGCAAGAGCGTCACCGCGCTCTCGCTCTTGCGCCTGCTGCCGCCTTCGCTGGGCATCGCCCGCGGCGTGGCCCTGCTCGCCGGCACCGATCTGCATCGGCTGCCGGAGCGTCGCCTGCGCGAATTACGAGGCGGGCGCATCGGCACCATCTTCCAGGAGCCCGCGACCAGCCTCAATCCGGTGATGCGCGTCGGCGAGCAGATCGAAGAGACGCTGCGTGCCCACACCCCGTTGCGCGGCGCCGCCGCTCGCGCCAAGGTAGTGGAGTGGCTGCACCGGGTCGGTATCCCCGAGCCGGAGCGGCGGATCGACGACTATCCCTTCCAGTTCTCCGGCGGCCAGAAGCAACGCATCATGATCGCCCTGGCACTGGCCGCCGAGCCCGATCTGCTGATCGCCGACGAGCCCACCACGGCGCTGGACGTCACCGTCCAGGCGCAGATCCTGGCCCTGCTGGCCGACATCCAGCGCGAGCTGGGCATGGCCATCCTGCTGATCACCCACGACCTGGCGGTGGTACGCCAGGTGGCCCATCACGTCGCCCTGATGCGCCATGGCGAGATCGTCGAGAGCGCCCCGGCGGCGGAGTTCTTCAGCGCGCCCCGGCATCCCTATGCCCACGAGCTGTTCGCCGCCATCCCCACCTTCGCCAAGCGCGGCCAGACCCTGGCGGGCCAGCCCCGCGCCTTGCCCGCCCGTACGCCGGGCGAGCGGTTGCTGGAGGTACGCGACCTGGCCGTGCACTATCCGATCCGCCGGGGCGCCTGGGGCCGGACCCGGGACTGGGTCAAGGCGGTGGACGGGGTGGACTTCGACCTGCACGCCGGCGAGACCCTGGCACTGCTGGGCGAATCCGGTTGCGGCAAGACCACCACCGGCAAGGCGCTGCTGCGTCTGCTGGATGGTCCGCGCATCCAGGGTAGTGCCCGCCTCGGCGGTGAAGACCTGCTCAGCACCGACAGACGTACCCTGCAGCGACTGCGCGGCCAGATCCAGATCGTCTTCCAGGATCCCTTCGCCTCCCTGGACCCACGCATGCGCATCGGTGCCACCCTGGAGCAGGGATTGCTGGCCCTACGCCCTGAGCTGGCTGCCCAGGAGCGCCAGAGACGCGCCGCTGCCCTGGTGGAGCGGGTTGGCTTGCCCGGCGACACCCTGCAGCGCTTCCCCCATGAATTCTCCGGCGGCCAGCGCCAGCGCATCGCCATCGCCCGGGCGCTGATCGTCGAACCGCAGGTGCTGGTCTGCGACGAACCCACCTCGGCGCTGGACGTCTCGGTGCAGGCGCAGATCCTCGACCTGCTGCTTGAGCTGCAGGCGGAGCAGGGCCTGGCCTATCTATTCATCACCCACAACTTCGGCGTGGTCGAGTACCTGGCCGACCGCATCGCGGTGATGGAGGGCGGGCGCATCGTCGAACTCGAAAGCGTCGAAAGGGTGCTGCGCGCACCCCGCCACGCCATGACCCAACGCCTGCTGGCCGCCGTGCCGCGGCTGGATGTCGGGACGGCGCCATGAATTTTCCGCCACGCATCGCCCTGGCCGACTTCGAGCTGGTCTGGCCGCAACCCCGTCTGGCTGCGGCCTTCGCCGAGGCGCTCAACTGGAGCTATGCCGAGCATCGGCGCTTCCTCGGTTGGGCGCGGGAGCACACCACGGTCGCCCAGGCGCGCGACAGCCTGCTCGCCGCGCGTGGCGCCTTCACCCTGGAGCTGGGCGAGAAGCGCTATTTTTTGGTGCGGGGTGACGAGTTGCTCGGCTGCCTGGGGCTCACGCCGCTGGATGGCGGGCGGCGCTACGAGATCGGCTACTGGATGCATAGCCTGCATGCCGGGCAGGGCTTCATGAGCACCGCGCTACGCCATTTCGTCGAGCAGCGCGGCAAGGCCGGTCTCTATCTCACCACCTCGGCCGCCAACGGTCCCAGCCAGCGGCTTGCCGAACGGGTCGGCTTCCGCCGTATCCGCGTGCTGGAAAACGATCGCGCAGGGCCCGAGGGTGGGCGTTGCGCGACCTGGGTCTATGAACTTCCGCCGGACACCCCTCGATGAGCAGCCTGAGCGTACGCCTGCAGTATCCCCCGCGCTTCGCCGTGACCGAGGCGGTCGAGCTGATCGACCTGACTCTGGCCGATCCCGCCGCGGTCGCCGATTACTACCGACGCAACCGCCAGCACCTGGCACTGTCGATGCCGCGGCGTTCCGACGCCTTCTTCACCCTCGCCCAGTGGCAGGGGCAGGTGGCGGCCTATCGTGCTGGCGGGCCGGGACTGACGGAGCTGCGTCTGATCCTCAAGGCGGGCCCGCTGGTAATAGGGACGGTGAATTTCAGCCAGATCGTTCGCGGTGGTTTCCAGGCCTGCTACCTGGGCTATGGCCTGGACGAGACCTGGCAGGGGCTCGGGCTGATGCGTAGCGCAGTACGGCTGGGGCGGGATTTCGTCATCGAGGAACTGGGCCTGAATCGCATCATGGCCAACCATTTGCCAGAAAACGCCCGCAGTGCCCATCTGCTCGACAGCCTTGGCTTCGAGCGCGAAGGCCTGGCCCGACGCTATCTGCAGATCGATGGCGTTTGGCGGGACCACGTGCTGACCAGCTACGTGCGGCCGTCACCGGAAGAGCCCTGACGCCCTCATCGAACCGTTGACGGCCCGCGCTACCCCACATTAGACGTGGAAAGCGGCCAGGGTCTGCTGCAGCGCCCGGGTACCGCTGGCCATCTGCTGGGTCAGGCCCGCCACTTCGCGGGAATCCTGCAGAGTGGTGCGGCCCAGCTCGCGCAGGACTTGGGCATTGCGTTGCACATCCGCCACCAGGGATACCTGCTGTTCGGTGGCGGAGGCGATCTGGGCGGCATGGCTGGCGATTTCGTCGACATCGACAGTGATTTTCTGGAAGACGTCGGCAGTCAGTTCGATCTGCTGGCGGGCCTGGGTGACTCCCTGTTCATTGGCAGCGATGGCCGCGACAGCCGAGCTCACCTGGGTCTGCAGACGTTGGACCATGACCTCGATGTCTTGGGTGAGGCCCTTGGATCGATGCGCGAGATTACGCACCTCGTCGGCCACTACGGCGAAGCCTCGCCCTTGCTCGCCAGCGCGGGCCGCCTCGATGGATGCGTTCAGCGCCAGCAAGTTGGTCTGCTCAGCCACGGCGTTGATCAGGCCGAGCACCTTGGAGATGTTTTGGCTTTCGCTTTCCACCGACTGGATGGCCATAGACGAGCTACGCATGCCGGTGACCAGACCACCGATGCCTTGCACGGCCTGCTGCATCTGCAACTGACCGTCCTGGCATTCGACGCCGACCCGGCGCGCCGAATCCGACGATACCAGAGCACTGCGGCTGATCTCATGCACGCTCAGGGTCAATTGGCTCATGGCCGTGGTGACCTCTTCCATGGATTCCGCTTGGCGACCCGACCGCTCACTGCCTGATTCGGCGCTGGCGTTGAGTTGGCTGGCCTGCTCGGTGGCGGCGGTGGTCAGGCGCGTGACGTCACCGATCAGCGCGCGTACGCGATGCTGCATCTGGTTGAAATCGCTCACCAGATCGCCTAATTCATCACGGGAGCGCGTGATGATGTCTTCGCGCAAATCGCCTTCGGACAGTCGTTGGGTCCCCTTGCGCAGATCTTTCAAAGTACCGGTCACCGACCAGTAGAAGCCAGCGAAGAGGTAGAGCAGCACGAAGATCAGGGTAGCGGCCAGCACCGTGTGGAGCGTGAGGGCCCGTTGTTTCTCAGCGTCCCGCTGGGCCAGCGCCTGGTCGACCAGCCTGAGCAGCGCCTTGGTTTGGTCCTGGAGCGCCTGGGCCTGGACCTGGTAGGCGGCGAAGTTCTCGCGCCACCCTTCGGCACCGCCTTCGGGCGACAGGCTACCGTCGTAATAGGGGCCTATCACCTCGTGTTCATAGAGTGCCGTCAGGCCTTCGAGTACCCGGGTCGCCTGGACTCCGGCTTCGCTCTGGTTGCTGGCGAGCAGTTGGGACAGTTGCTGCAGCTCCTCAGCGAGGTTGTGCACGGCAGGCTTGGACGTGGCGAATAGCATGCCGAGGATCTTGACGTAGCCGTTATAGGCCTGGGCGCGGGAAGTCTTTTCCTGGCCGTCCAGCAAAGGCCCCAGCACCAAGGCGATTGGCCGGGCCACGGCCGGGTCGGCATCGGTGTTCAGTTGGCTGCGGGTCGCCAGTTGTCCCAGAGCGCTACGCAGCGTACGTCCAGCATCGTTGAAATCACTGTACAGCGCGTCCATCGGATCCGCCGGATTGGACTCGTAGGCCTTGGGCTCAGCGGGGGGCAAAACGATGTCGGAGTAACCGCCGGCATCACGCAACTGAGTCAGACGGGCCAGAGCGGTCACGAACTCCGCCTGATTTTCCTGTCTGGCCTGGTTGATTCCCAGCTGTTCATTATTGGCGCCGCCCCCGGCGATCAGGTTCAGAGCCGCCCGCTTCAGCGCGGCTTCATAGGTGACGATAGCCTGCTCGATCAAGGAGACGCCTTCGCGCTCATGCAAGGCGATGCGCCGCTCTTCGGACAGGATTGCCAGCTTATCGAGTGACAGCCAGCAATAGGGCAGCATGAATACCAGCAATATGAGGGTGAACTTCGTCGCGTAACGACTACGGTTCATCAACCACAAGACCGGGTGCAATAGCATGAGGATTTCTTCCCTTTAATTGTTCTTTTACTCAGGGTCGCACCGCGGAGGGACTCTTACTAGATAGTCGAATGATCACGTTAACAAGCGGACGCTATTAGCCGATGAAGTGTCGGATAACAGCGCCCGCCTAGTGATTTCGAAGGCTATCAGGTGCGGCTCGGTGCCACTTCAGACCCGCGCTGCGGTAACGGCAGCCGAGCCCCAGGTGGTGCGCCAGCGACGCTTGACGCTCAGCAGGCCGAACCAGGCGAGGATACCCAGGCCGGCGAACAGCCAGAGGCCGAGCTGGTAGTCGCCGGTGGCCTGCTTGACCGCGCCCAGGCCGGCGGTGAGGGCGAAGCCACCGATGCCGCCGGCCATGCCGATCAGCCCGGTCATGACGCCAATCTCCTTGCGGAAGCGCTGCGGTACCAGTTGGAACACCGAGCCGTTGCCGGCGCCCAGGCTGAGCATGGCGACCACGAACAGGGCCAGGGCGGCCATGGCGCTGGGCAGGTGGAAGCCCACGGCGGCGATGCAGATGGCGGCCACGGTGTACATGCCGAGCAGGGCACGGATACCGCCGATACGGTCGGCCAGGGCGCCGCCCAGCGGACGCATCAGGCTACCGCCGAACACACAGGCTGCGGTGTAGTAGCCAGCGGTCACCGGGTCCAGACCGTACTGGTCGTGGAAGTAGCCGGGCAGGGTGCTGGCCAGGCCGAGGAAGCCGCCGAAGGTCACGCTGTAGAAGAACATGAACCACCAGCTGTCACGATCACCCAGGGCGCGGGCATAGTCCGCCAGCTTCTTGGGGGCCGGACGCTCCGGGGCATTGCGGGCGCAGAGCACGAAGACCGCCAAGGTCAGTACCAGCGGGATCAGCGCGAAGCCGAACACGTTGGTCCAGCCGAAGGCCTTGGCCAGCGCCGGGGCGAAGAGGGCGGCGAACACCGTGCCTGAGTTGCCGGCGCCGGCGATGCCCAAGGCCTTGCCCTGGTGCTGCGGCGGATACCACTGGGAGGCCAGCGGCAGGGCCACGGCGAAGGACGCACCGGCGAAGCCGAGGAACAGACCCAGCAACAGAGACTGCTCATAGCTGTGCACGCCAAGTTGCCAGGCGACCAGCAGTGCCAGGATCACCACCACCTGGCCGATGATGCCCGCGGTCTTGGGCGACAGCCGATCGGCGACGAAACCGAGGATCAGGCGGAGGACCGCGCCGGCGAGGATGGGGGTGGCGACCATCATGCTGCGTTGCTGGGTGGTCAGCTGCAGGTCGGTGGCGATCTGCACGGCCATTGGGCCGAGCACGTACCAGACCATGAAGCTCAGGTCGAAGTAGAGGAAGGCGGCGAACAGGGTCGGCGCATGGCCGGCTTTCCAGAAACTGGGACTCATGGGGCACCTCGGGCACGTCACGGACATAAAAAAAGCGCCAGTCACCCTTACCCGTTGCCGGGAGGTGAACTGACGCCTTTGTCGGTTGGGGTGACCGCCGTTGGCCACCGCTACCCAAGGCATTGCAAGAGCGACGCCAAGTCGGACAAGCCCGGTGTTGACCCGCCTTGAGGGCATCGTGGCGGAAAATCTAGGCCAGGTGCTGCACAATGATCGGGCGCTGTTGTCGAGAGTTGCCCTTTATTGGCGCTTCATAGTGCTATAGAAACGGGCAGCTATTACCAAGCCTGAGGCGCGGTGATTAAACAGAAGGAAACTAACGCCTGCTCGGACAGCTCCCTCTCCCTTTGGGAGAGGGTTGGGGTGAGGGCGCGTGTCTCCGCAGGTTCCCAGTGGAAAAGGCTGCGCCGTTTTCCACGCTACGGCGCTGCTCCTGCTTATCGTGGCCATGGCGATCCGCCGATACGGCTGCTCCTACAAAATCATCACTCGCTGTAGGAGCAACTGTCTTCTCACACCGGTTCTGATCGCCAAGGCGTGCCGTCCCTCAGCATGGCATTGAGCCGTATCAGCAGGACGCGCAAACAGGCGATCAGGGCGACCTTGGCGGGCTTTCCACGCTGAAGCAGCTCTTGGTAGCGGCGGTTGAAATCAGCCTGGTGCCGCACCACCGACCAGGCCGCCATGTACAGCACGCGCCTGATCGCAGAGCGACCGCCCGAGATGCGTCTTATGCCTTTCTTGGCGCCACTGTCGACATTGTAGGGCGCCACGCCCACCAGGGCGGCTATCTGGCGGCGGTCCAGGTGGCCCAACTCTGGTAGGTAAGCCAAGAGATTCGCCACGCTGACCGGACCGATCCCGCTCACACTGGCCAGACGCTGGGCACGGCTGCCGTCCAGTGCCTTGCAGGCCTGGGCGATGGCTTGGTTCAACGAAGCGATCTGTTGGTTGAGGAAGTCCAGGCATTGGCGAATATTGGCCTGTACGGCGGGAAGTGACGCTTTAGCGAGGCGACGCCGGTCGTCGTCACGTTGGGCGACCAAGTGGGTACGACGCTTGACCAGCTCCTGGAGCGCCAAGGCTTGTGCGCTCTGCGGCTGATACGCCGTCCCCTCGATCACCTGGGCCTGATGGGCCAACAGAGCCGCGTCGATCCGGTCGGTCTTGGCCTGGCGACCCATGGCCTGGGCAAAAGCCCGGGCCTGGCGCGGATTGATCCGCACCACGGGTAGGTTTACCGCCGCCAGGTAACGCAACACTCCAGCCTCGTAGCCCCCGGTGGCTTCGAGCAGCACCCGCTGGACCTCATACCCGCTGAGCTCATCGAGCAGCTCGGTCCAGCCTTCGAGGGTATTGGCATAGTCGCGTTGCCGTTTATCCGGCAATACACAAACGGCCAAGATGTCCTTGGACACATCGATTCCTACCTAGGCTGCCTTCATCGTCAGGTCCTCCTATACTGGTGAGGAGAGCGCCTCTGACGAAGGCCCACGCTTGTGCGGTTCGAGGTAGAAGCTCGATCAACTGTTCGGGCTAGGACGTCAGAGGTCAGCAGGGGGCGGGACCGGCTCCTACACGTGCTCGAACACTGCGGCCCTACAGCCTGCCCCCTGCTGCTCTCACCTTCATCCTAACGGCAAGCCAAGACACAAGCGGCCCATGGCCGCGATAATAGGCTTGCAGCTACTTCGCGTACTTGCTCTGCAGCGCCTTGGCTTCCTGGAGGTGGTGCTCCAGCGTCGGCAGAGTCTTCTGGGCGAAGGCCTTCAGTTCGGCGTCCTTGCTGGTCTCGGCTTCGGTGCGGAAGATCGCGATGGTCTGCTCGTGGGCCACGACCTGGTTGTTGGCGTAGGAGCGATCGAAGGAGTCGTCACGCACCTGCAGGATCATGGCCTTGGCCTTGTCCATCAGCTCGGCGTCGCTGGAGACTTCCAGCTTCTTCTGCTGGGCCAGACTCTTCAATTGCGCGTTGGCCTTGGTGTGGTCATCGATCATCTGCTGGGCGAAACTCTTGATGTCCTGCGACTGGCTCTTTTCCAGCGCCAGCTTGCCCGCTTCGATCTCGGCGATGCCCTTGGCCGAGGCGTCGTCGACGAATTGCGCCGGCAACAGCTGGTCGGCGGCCTGGGCCAGACCGACACCGGCGGCGAACAGGATGGCGAGGGACAGGCTGGAAGCTTTCTTCAGCATGGGCGTCATGAGGGTGCTCCTGATTTCCTAGGCAGAATGAGAAGGCGGCACCGCTGTGGTGGCCGCCCTGCAAATGGGACCCGCCTAAAAAGTCATACGTTCCCCGTGGATATCTGCGGAAGCCGCGTCAATTGCGGCTTACGCTTGAGCGAAACGCCTCATAGGCGTCGAAATCGAAGCGCGTCGCCGAGACGATCTGGCTTTGTTTCAGGGTCAGGTAGATGTCCTTGCCCTTGTCCGCATAATGGGTGGTGAAGGTCACCCAGAGTTTGTCCTTGTCGCGGTAGCCACTCATGATCGGCTTGATGCAGACGTCCTGGTCCGCGCCCTGGGTTTCGCTCGGCTCACCGAGGGTGGTAATGCGGCCGACGTACACCTTGCGCTCCTCCAGGGTCAGCATCAGCGTCTCCTTGTTGATGGAGGCGGTCATCAGCAGGTCGTCCAGCGGGCTGTCCTTGAGGATGCCGGCGAGGATGAAGGTGCGGTAATTGTCCTCGCTGAGGCCGTACTTGCGCTTGATGGTGCCGCGCGCCAGCGCCGCCCAGGCGCTGGGGACCAGCAGGGCGGTCACCGTCACCAGCAGGATCCAGGCGGCTTGCAACGTATCTTCCAGGGTGCCGGTCCGGCGCAGCAGCTCGGCGAGGCCGGCGAAATAGTCCAGCGAGAAGGTCCTGCCCCCAAGCGACCAGGCACGCTCTTGGACGAGCTGGGCGAGGCCCAGGTGCAGGATCACGGCGAGGAGGGTGCAGAACAGCCCGAAGCGGGCGCTTTGCAGATAGAGATACTGCCCCTCGTAGCGGTGCAGGCGATAGAAGTACAGCGGGTGCTTGTGACAGACGAGAAAGCCGCTGACCAGGATCGGCAGGAGCAGCAGCAGGAACATCAGCTGTTGATGAGCCGCCGGGCGCGGTCCAGGTCTTCCTTGAATTCGGGGGAGTCGAAGACTTCCGCCGGATCGATGCGCACCGTGCCGCGACCGACCACACGCATGGACTTGTAGGAGTTGTTGATGCTCGCGGCCAGCTTGAGCTCGTCCGCGGAGGGCGATTTGAGCAGGTTGAACAGGCCTTTCAGCATGGCGGTGCCCTGGAGACGAATAGTCTGCTTATAGCCTGGACCCAGGTTCCTGGCAAGCGCCAGCCGCGCCGCCGGTCGGCGGCACGGTGGCGCCCTACCTCATCTCAGGCGGGCTCGACGCCGGACTTGCGCGCAGGCGCGCGAGGCAGCAGGCCGTCGGCGCGGAACATCTGCTTGATGCCGCGCACCGCCTGGCGGATGCGGTCCTGATTCTCGATCAGGGCGAATCTCACATGGTCATCGCCATAGTCGCCGAAGCCCAGGCCGGGCGAGACGCAGACCTTGGCCTCGGCCAGGAGCTTCTTAGCGAATTCCAGCGAACCCAGGTGGGCATAGGGCTCGGGAATCTTGGCCCAGACATACATGGACGCCTTGGGATTCTCCACCATCCAACCGGCCTCGTGCAGGCCACGTACCAGCACGTCACGGCGCTGCTGGTACTGCTGGGCGATGTCGCGCACGCACTGCTGGTCACCTTCGAGGGCGGCGATGGCGGCCACCTGCAGCGGGGTGAAGGTGCCGTAGTCGTGATAGCTCTTGATCCGCGCCAGGGCCGCGACCAGCTCGGGATTGCCGACCATGAAGCCGATCCGCCAGCCGGCCATGTTGTAGCTCTTGGACAGGGTGAAGAACTCCACCGCGATGTCCTTGGCGCCGGGCACCTGCATGATGGAGGGCGCCTGCCAGCCGTCGAAGACGATGTCGGCATAGGCCAGGTCGTGCACCACCAGCACGTTGTAGCGCTTGGCCAGTTCCACCACGCGCTCGAAGAAGTCCAGCTCCACGCACTGGGCGGTGGGGTTGGAGGGGAAGCCGAGGATCATCATCTTCGGCTTGGGAATGCTCTCGCGGATGGCCCGCTCCAGTTCGGCGAAGAAGTCCATGCCCTGCACCAGGGGCACCGAACGCACCTGGGCGCCGGCGATCACCGCGCCGTAGATGTGGATCGGATAGCTCGGATTGGGCACCAGCACGGTATCGCCGGCATCCAGGGTGGCCAGCATCAGGTGTGCCAGGCCTTCCTTGGAGCCGATGGTGACGATGGCTTCGCTGTCGGCATCGATCTCTACCTGGTAGCGGTCGCGATACCAATGGGAGATGGCGCGCCGCAGCCGGGGAATGCCCTTGGAGCTGGAGTAACCGTGGGTGTCTTCGCGCTGGGCGACCTGGCAGAGCTTCTCGACGATATGCGGCGGCGTCGGCCCGTCGGGGTTGCCCATGGACAGGTCGATGATGTCCTCGCCACGCCGGCGAGCGGCCATCTTGAGTTCGGCGGTGATATTGAAGACGTAGGGGGGCAGGCGATCGATGCGCGCAAAGCGGCGCACGGGACTGGAATCAGTCATGCGTTCCTCGAAGTACGTAAGCGCCCGGAACCGTCCGAGCGACGTGGGTCACGGCATGTGACCTGCAGCGGACATTAGCCGCAGGTCGCTGCGCTTGTCGAGCCCTTTGTCATGTCGAGACGCACCAGGGGGCGCAACGCCTCCAGGCGGGCGTCGATCAAGGGGGTGAGCAGGGCGTAGCAGGCTTCCGGACTGAGGGTAGTGCGGGGCGCTTCCAACAGGTCGTTCCGCAGCTTTTCCAACGCCTGGGCCAGCGCGGGTTCGACCTGACCATTGTGCAGTTGCTCGCAGAGGTATTTCAGGCGTACCTGGAATTCCAACGGACAACGTGGATGACGCGCTGCGCGCACACTCAGGCCTCGAATCAGTCCCAGGTTTTCGATGGCTTGGCAGCGCTCCACCAGGGATGGTCGGGCGGGATGCAGCGAGCGCAGGTGTAATTCCAACAATCGCCAACGCTGCAGCAAGGCTTCGATCAGTTGGCAATGGGCGTCCAGATCAGCCGGCGCCTGGCGCAGCTGTTGCCAGCCCTGGTATTGCGCCTCATGTGCCCACTGCTGCCACAGCGGCTCCAGTCGCTGTTGCAGCATCGCGCGGCGCTCCTGGGCTTCGCGACCATCCTGGCCGCCGAGTCCACGATGCTGCTGGACACCCTGCAGCAGGTCGAGACCCACCTGCAGGCGCAGGATGAGCTCCAGGCTGGAATCCTGGGTCCGACGGCGCTCCAATCGATTCCAGCCAATCACCAGGCCGGCGGACAGACTGGCGGCGGTAAGCAGCGTGGTCAGCAGCGTCATGGCCGCACCCTCCCGGTCAGCTTGCGCAGATAGTCGGTAAGCTCGTGCAGGGCTTCGCGCTGCTCGGCGTAGGCCTGAGCACCAAGGTGCAACTGCTGCAATTGTTCGCTCAAGGCGTGATTGGCCTGGCCATGTTCGGTCAGGGCCTGGCGCATCTGGCCGAGTTGCTCGAGGTTGCTCTGGCTGCGTTGGGCGATGGCGTCCAGCTCGCCGGCCAGACGCCCGCAACGGCTGTGTTCGTGGCCGAGCAGACCGTCGTGTTCGCCGACTTGGCTGGCGACCTGGCGGATCGCGGTCACGATGGTGCCGGTAACCTCGGTGATACTGCGGGTCGCCTGATCGGTGGCCTGGGCGAGATGGCGTACTTCCTCGGCGACCACGGCGAAGCCCCGGCCCTGTTCGCCGGCGCGCGCCGCCTCTATCGAGGCGTTCAGCGCCAGCAGCTGGGTTTGTCGCGCCAGTTGCTGAATGGCCACCACGGCCTGCTCCACGTGTTGGGTACCGCTGAGCAGGGTGTTCACCGTGGTCGAGGTGGCATCCAGGCTATGCCGGATGGATGCCATCCCTTCGCCCAGTTGGCAGGCGCTGGCATGGCCGGCGAGGCTCTGCCCGTGGCTGTCGGCGAAGGCCTCGCCAGCGGCGTCGGCCAGGGATCGAATGCTGGCCAGGGTGCGTTCGATTTCCTCGGCTGCCGCGGCGATCATGGCGATGCCACGCTCCTGCTCGTTGCCCTGTCGATGGGACAGCTCGCTCAGTCGCCCCAGGGCCTGGCTGGCGTAGGCCGTTTCGCTGCGAATGCGTTCGCTGCGCTCCAGTCGTTCGGCGGCGGCGACCAGCAGGTTGGCGGGATCGACGTCGGCCGGTGTCTCCAGCAGCCGGGCAAGTTCGGCATGCCAGAACAGGTGCTGACGGTGGCGCTGGTTCAGTGCCAGTTGGCAACGCCAGGCCAGCAGCAACAATAGACCGAGGACGCCGACCGCGGCGAAGATCTGGTCGTTGGCTGCCAGCAGGGTGGCCAGGATTGCCAGCAGGACGCCACCCACCAGTCCAAGACTTGAGGATAGACCTGGCAACGGCGCTGAGTGGCGTGTGGCAGATGAGCGTGAAGCGCTAGCGAGGGATGATGCGGCCATGACGACTCCAACAGGCGCGGTATCCGTGAGCGGCCACGCAAGAGCGGCTGGCCGGGCCGATCATCCCAAGCAATAGCTTTGCCAGAGCTTGGCAGGCCGCATTGGCCCAGGCTGCGGGTGGCGAGCCTGGGCCTTCGCTGCACCGGCCTCGCTCACTCGCCCCAGGGTGGGGCGCTTCGTCGCTCGGCCCAGCGATTTTCACAGGGCCATCGTGCAGTCGTCACGACGGCGAGCGGTTCTTTTGAGCTCGGCAGTGAGTTTGAAGGCGCAGGAAGCGACGGATAGAAGCGCGCGGGGCGACGCCTGGGACTGGAAGTGGTCGAGTGACGTACGCCAACGTCCACACCCTTTCGGGCGATCCGGGACAGGGTAGGTGATCGGCGGCGTACCGCAATCGTAAGCCGCTATGCTCTTCGAGGAAAAATCGCGTGAAGCGCTCGGCTCTTGCAGAGCGCCCCGGGAATCATCAGAGCGAGTTGCTACCCTGCAGCACGGCCACTTCCAGGCGTGCTTGCTGACGCACCTTGTCTTGATGCTCCTGGATCATGCCAGGGATGAGGAAGGCATCGACCAGGCACCAGATGCCGGTCACGATCCAGGGAATGAAGAAGGTGACCCAGCCGATCAGCCAGAGCACCAGCATGGCAGCGCCGGATCCGGTGCGGCCGAGGTAGAAACGATGACCGCCAAGTATGCCGAGGAAGAACCAGATGACGTAGGCGGCGCCGGTGGATTTGCGGGCGTTGGCGACTTTTTGTTCGACCAGCATTTCGGCTTGCAGCGAGCTCATGGGCATAAGTCCTTTTGATTGAGCGAGTCCGTGGAAGAGTTATGTTGGCATTCTTTTCCCGTCTCTTCCACGCGCTTGAACCGGCGTCCCTGCCGGTAGTCCCTGAGGTTCAGATCACTGGTTGCTCAGTGCTGATGAATGGCATCCAACAGATCCAGCCGCTGCCACTGCGCATGCGCCGGATCCAGGCCCAGTTCGGCGACACCATAGGGCTTGGCCAGGCGTTTCTGCGCGGTGGTGGCGTTGAGCGCCGGGGCCAGTGACTGGGCCAGAACGGGGGCGTTCTCCGGGACCTGGACCGGCTGCGTGGCGGAGCCGGCAGCCGGCAGTCCGTAGGTCAGGGTGTAGTGGTTGAAGGAGAAGGCCGCGCGGCTGTTCCAGGGATCCTGGTCGGCTGGGGCGCCCGCCGCGCACTGGGCCAGGGCCATGCCGCAGGCTTTGGTCAGGGCGCTGCGCAACTGCTCGCGGGCCTCGTCGAACAGGCGGCGATAGGCCGGGTCGGCCAGGTAGTGAGCGACGTTGTACTGGGCGATCATGCGCCCGCCGATGACGTCCAGCGGATAGTGCACGCCGAGTACCTGCCGCGAGTAGCCGTAGCCGGCCCCTCGGGCGATCAGCGCTGGGGCCCGTTCGGGCAGCATGGCAGCGAGCAGCAGGGTATCGGTGTAGCCCACGGTGCTATGGCCGCTGGGGAAGGCACCAGCCGAGGCGACATAGGGTTTGCCATCGCCCACCACCACGCGATCTGGCACCAGGGTCACAGGTTTTTCCGGGCGCAGGAAGGGGCGCGGGTAATCGAAATACTTCTTGGCTGGCGCGGTGCTCACCTCCGAGGCCTTGATCAGGGCTGCGGCCTTGCCCAGCTCGCCACGCTCATAGGCGTCCAGGAAGGCCTGGCCCAGGCGCGGCCCCAGGGCGTCGGCGGTGTAGTAGAGGAAGGCAATGCCATCGGCATCGAGCACCGCGCGGTTTTGCAGCGCCGGCGAAGCGCTGTGATTGATCCGGACGACGGTGGCGGTACTGGCCGCCAACAGGCTCGCCGGCAGCGTGCGGAAGCCTTCGAGTACCTGGATGTCGTCCTGTTGCAGTTTTTCCTTGGCGAAGTCGTAGCCTTGGGCGGTCAGCCACGCCTCGTCGGCCAGGGGAGCGCCCTGGCGGACGTGCTCGATGCCGCTCTGGTCGAACGGCTGGGCAGCCTGGCGCAGGCGCTGTACCAGCAACTCACGCTGGCGCTGTTCCAGCTTGGCGAAGGCCGGGCTCTTGCCAGCCTGTTCCAGACTGGTGAGCAAGGCTTCGGGCTGAGGGCTGGCCGCCTGGGCCAGTGGAGTGAGCAGCAATCCGCAGATGAAGCTGGCAGTGACGGCGCGCATGGGCGGTCTCCGGTTGAAGGTGACCGCCAGTTTCGAGCGTGCTGATTACCAGGATGTTACAAGGTGTTTCAGCCGAGCAATTCGCTCATGGCGATGATCTGGTCGGCCACTTGGATCAGCTTCTGTTGCTTGCTCATGGCCTGGCGCCGCATCAGGGTGTAGGCCTCGTCCTCGCTGCAGCCGCGCATCTTCATCAGCAGGCCCTTGGCCTGGTCGACCTTCTTGCGTTCCAGCAGTTGTTGCTCACGGGCCTGGAGTTCGGCGCGCAGCGCCTGGTCGGTCTCGAAGCGCGCCCGGGCGACATCGATGATGGCGTGTAGGCGGCTGGTCTGGATGCCCTCGACGATGTAGGCGCTCACCCCGGACTGGATGGCGCGGCGCATCACCGCCGGGTCGTGTTCGTCGGTGAACATGACGATGGGACGGGGCAGGTCACGGTTGACCAGGCCGACCTGCTCCATCACGTCGCGGCTGGGCGACTGGGTGTCGAACAGGATGACATCCGGCCGCAACGCCTCGATGCGCGCGGGCAGGTCGATGGTCAGGCCCGAGTCTTCGATGACGTCGAAGCCCGCCTCGATCAAGGCGGCCTTGAGCCTGCCGACCTGCTTGGGGGTGTCGTCGATGAGCAAGATGCGCAAGGTCGTTCTCCCTAGTGGTCGGTGAGGGCATGGAGGGCGAAGCTGCGGGCGTAGCCGGCCGGATCGCTACCGTCCCAGGTGCGGCCATCGAGCAGGGTGCTGCTGCGCTGGGTGGCCGGTCGCTCCAGCCCGAGGCCCGCGGCAGCCTCGCTGTATAGCTCGGTGCATTGTACGGCGCGGGCGATGGCCAGGTAGTCGGGATCCTCGCGCAGCAACCCCCAGCGGCGGAATTGGGTGAGGAACCAGAGGCCATCGGAGAGATAGGGCGGATTGACCTCGCCTCGGCGATGGAAGGCCAGGGGATGGGCATCGTCCCAGCGGTGGTCGAGTCCGTCTTCGTAGTGACCGAGGAAGCGGTCGGCGAGCAGGGCTGGATCGGCGTTCACATAGGCGGGATCACTGATCAGTTGCGCGGTGCTCAGGCGATTCTCCCGGTTGTCCTCGATGAAGCGGCTGGCGTCGAGCAGGGTGCGGATCAGCGCCCGGGCGGTGTTGGGATAGCGCTCGGCGAAGGCGCGGGTGCAGGTCAGGACCTTTTCCGGATGGTCCGGCCAGATGGCCTGAGTAGTGGTCAGGGTGAAGCCCTGGCCACGCGCCACGGCAGCGGCGCCCCAGGGCTCGCCCACGCAATAGCCGTCCACCCGGCCGGCGGCCAGGTGCTCGGGCATCTGCGGCGGCGGTACCAGCACGGTGCGCACGTCGTGCAAGGGATGGATGCCCTGGGCGGCCAGCCAGTAGTAGAGCCAGAAGATATGGGTGCCGGTGGGAAAGGTATGCGCCAGGGTCAGCGGCTGGGCACCCGGTTGGCGGACCCGGGCGACGAAGGAAGCGGTGTCGTGCACGCCTTCCAGGGCCAGGCTGCGCGCCAGGTTGATGCTCTGGCCGTTCTGCGCGAGCCCCATGAGCACCGCCATGTCGGTCGCCGGAGCGCCACCGAGGCCGAGGTGGATGCCATAGACCAGGCCGTAGAGGCAATGGGCGGCATCGAGCCGACCGCCGAGCAGGTTGTCGCGCAGCGCCGACCAGGACGGCTGGCGGTGCAGATTCAGGGTCAGGCCATGGGGTTCACCGAAGCCTTGGGTCGCCGCCACGATCAGCGAAGCGGCATCGCTTAGCGGCAGGAAGCCCAGGTTGAGTTCGGGTTTTTCCGGGGCGTCGGAGCCGGCGACCCAAAGGTGCGCGGCGGACAGGGAAGGCGAGGCAGGCATGGTGTCTCCAGCAACGGACGAAGGTGCTCAGGCGACCTTTCGTGCACCCTTGGTGGGCGTCTTTGAAAAGCTACGCACCATTATGGTGACAGGGGCGCAGCCTCCACCCGACGGTCAAGCAGCTAATTGCCGGGCCGGGGTCCGGTCAGAGGTAACGTCGCTCGATGTCGCGTGGGGTCTGCTGGGGTCGGGGCAAAACCCGCGCCAAGTCGCGGGTTCGCCCTTGAGGCCCTTACTTCTGCGGGATCAGTAGCAAACGGTCACGCCCATAGACGCGCTCCAGGTTCTGCGGTTGCAGCGGCAGACTCTGGTATTGGCCCCTGGCCCAGCCATTGCCCGGGGTGCCGGCCTGGCTCGCCAGCAGCGGCTCGGTCAGGCCGAAGTCCACCACCAGACGCAGCGCCGGAGCCAGCCAGACCTTCGAGTCGCCGCCCCAGTGGCTGGCGGTCAGGTCCAGGGTGGACATGTCGCCGCCGCTGGCCGCGCCAGCCAGCCGATGCAGCCGTCCCCACTGCCAGCTCGCTCGATCATTGCCCAGTTGCGTCACGCAACGGTCGATGGCCCCCGCCAGCGCCCAGGCGAAGACGGCGGGCTTGTTCGCCTGGATGCCGGCATCGCCCCAATAGGGGCTGTCGTCGCGGGCCAGCAGGTGGTCGACGACGGGGTTGTAGCCGGTATCGCTGAGGGTGGTGAAGGCATGCCAGGCCGGGCTATCAGTGCCGCCGAGCGCCTTGGCGAAGGTCTGCTCGGCCAGGACCTGGAGGAAGGCTTCATAGACCGCTGCCTCGGCGGAGCTGGCAGCCAGGCGGCCATCGAAGGCCAGCAGGCGACTCAGGGCCTCTTCCGCGGCACGGCGCTGCTCGGCGGGCAAGGCGGCGATGGCCTGGCGCAGCGGTGCGGCAAAGCCGGGAGCGCCAAGTTGCGTCTTCAGTTTGGCGGCCAGGGTGGTGGTCTGGTCCTGCTGCAGGGCGATGGCGTCGCGGCTATCCAGGCGCGGCGAGCGGCTCATCAGTTGCGCCAGACGCTCCAGGCGCTCGGGCCCCGACCAACTGCTGGAGAGCTGCATGCCGTAGCCACGGGGCACCACGCGCTGGTTGGCGGTGCCGAGCCAGCCTTGCGCCGGGTCCTGGTCGTAGGGATGCAGCATGGTATCGGCATAGCCATCCCAGGCGTAACGCTCGTCCCAGCCGGGCGCGGGCAAGAGACCCAGGCCGCTGCGGCGGTTGGGGTAGCGACCGGTCACCTGCCAGCCGATGTGCTGGGCATCGGCGAACATCAGATTCCAATCGCTGGCGCGAATATCCCGTGCCAGCTCGAAGGCACGCTCCACGTCCTTGGCCCGGGAGAGATCGAAGAGCGCATCCAGGCTCTTGTCGGCTTCCAGGCGGCCGCTGCGCAGGGCCAGTCCGTAGCCATCGGCTTCCGGGGCCAGGGCCAGATTCAGCAAGGGGCCGCGCGGACTGGCATAGAGGGTTTCGCGCCGGGGTTTTTCGCCGCGCACGAAGAAGGTTTCCACTCGTTGGCTGGCGGGTTGCCATTGGCCGCCGCTCTGCACCTGCAGGCGTCCGCCCTGGCGTTGCAGCCGCTCCAGGTAGAGATCCTGACTGTCGCCCATCAGCGTCGTGCCGGCCCAGGCCAAGTTCCCGTTGTAGCCATCGAGCAGCAGCGGCAGGCCGGGGAGGGTGGTGCCCACGGCCTCGAAGCGCGGGGCCCTGATGGTCACCAGGGTGAAGGGCGACTGGCCGTCGAAGGCGCTGACCTCGTCCACCCCCAGCAGGCTGCGACCGCTGCGGGTGTGATTGGGCGTGGCGGCCCAGGCGGTGCCGGTAGGACCGCCGAAGGGGGCCTGCTGCGCCAGTCGCCGCTGGACCTCCAGCAGGGCCTCGAGGCCCGGTACCTGGCCGCGCAGGTTCAGGCCGCGTAGCTTGGCCGTCTCCTCTTCGGGCAGGGGTTCGTCCGGGTAGGTGGGCAGCAGCCAGGCCAGGCGCTCGGGGCTGACCTGGGTGGCCAGGGCCAGGGCGGCGGTCTCCTTGCGCAGGTCCACCGCCTGGGCGAAGTTCAGGAGTTCGTAGAGCAGGGCGCTGTCTTCCGGCTTCCAGTAGTCGACGCGATAGTCGTGGCCATCCAGCTCGACCCGTTCGCCCGCGCGATAGAGATAGGCATTGACGCCCCGCGCATAGACCTCGAAGAAGGTCTTCAGGCGGGGCGAGGCATTGGTATAGGCCACCTGGGCCGCCTTGCGCAGGTCCACCGCCCGCATGAATCTATCTGTGTCCAGCCGGCTTGCGCCATAGGCCTCGGCCAGCCGGCCCTGGGCCAGCAGGCGCAACTCCACCATCTGCGCCAGGCGCTCGCTGGCGTGCACGTAGCCCAGGGCGAACAAGGCATCGTGGAAGGTGGTGGTCTCGATCAGCGGCTGGCCTTCGGCGTTGCGGCGCACCGAGACGGTCTGCGCCAGGCCGCGTAGTGGCAGGCTGCCCTTGAGTTGTGGCTGGCTGCGGGTCGGCTGCTCCTCGGCGAAGTATTGGCAACCGGCGAGGGCGGTGAGCAGGCCGAGGGTAGCGAGGCGCAGGGGCGCGCGCCGGCGAAGCGAAAGAGGCGAGACCATGAACAGCGGGCACTCCGAGCGGATGGATGCGAACGGGGCGCTACGTTAGCAGGGTCCGGCGGGGGAGCAAGCCTCCGCGGAGGGATGGCGGTTGGGCGCTGCCGAGAGGCGTAAGCGCAAGGTGACGGCCATCCGGATTGGGCCGCCTAGCGCAGCGCCATCCAGATCAGCAGCGCGGCCTGGAACAGGCAGAACACCGCCAGGCAGCCGATGGCGAAGCGCATGGAGACGTCATCGCGGCGATAGAGGGCGATACGGTCCTCCAGCTGCCGCAGGCTGGCATCGCGCTCGTCGATGACCCGGTCGCACTGTTCCAGCAGGGTGGCGCCGTCGAGCAGCGACAGCAGTTGCACCTTGTCGGCGTTCCAGTCTTCGCGCAACTGGCTAACCCGCGCGGCCCGGCAGAGCAACTGGCGCTCGTTGTCTTCGGCCGTCTCCACGACGAAGCCCTGGGCGGTGAGGACATGATCGCGCCGGATGCGGCTGTCTTCGTCGAGCGCATCGCGGCGCGCGAGCGGCAGGTCCTGCACCCGGTAGTGGCTCCAGCGCAGGCGCGCCCAGGCCGCGGCGCGGGCCAACAGGAAGCGACCCAGGCCGCGTTCCTCCGGTTCGACCTGCAGGCCGCGCTCCGGTCCCAGGCGGATCTCGCCGAGATGGTGGTCGACCCAGACCTCCAACACGTTCACTTCGCGGTGCAATACCTGCCCCGGGATCTGTACCGACAGCCGCAGCAGGCTTTCCTCTTCGCCGTGCCGCTCGACCAGGCCGAGTTGCACGAAGCGCAGGGGGCGTGCACCGACCCGGCGATCCACCGGCTGGGGCATCAGCCGCAGCAGCTGGAAGCGCTCGGGTGGCAGGCTGGCCCAGGGATGGGGCTCATGAGGGGCGGCCTCGACGGCCGGGGCTTCGTGATCGGGGGCTTCCACAAGCAGACTCCAGGCGGGGCACCTCCTGGGCGCCTTTGCCGGCTTATCGGCTGGCGGCTGAGGAACCTGAGTGTTCGACGAAGGCGGCGACGCGCTGTACCAATTCGCGGGCCAGCGGCAGGTTGGGGTCATCGTAGGTGGGCAACTGCGCCCGCAAACTCGCTGGAGCGATGCGCAGGACATGGTTCATGCCGGGGATGATGGCCAGCTCGGCGTCGGGCTTGGCCCGGTGCAGCGCCTGGGCATCGGCGACCTCCACCTGGACGTCGTGGGTACCCTGGACGATCAGCGCCGGCGCCTGGATGCCGGCGAAGGCTTTGGCCGGCTGCTGGCGGAACAGCGAGATCAGATAGGGCTGCACGCTGGGACGCAGGAGCACCAGCAACTCGCGCGGTACCTCGGGCACCGGCGTGCCGCGCAACAACTGGTCGATGATCCACTGGGCGCTGGCCAACTCAGCCGGGGACAGCTTGCCGGCCAACTGTTCGCGCAGCACCACGTCGATGGGGCGACCGCTGCCGGCCAGGGTCACCACGCCAGCGACCGGTATCCGGTCGGCGGCTAGGCTGGCGATCAGGGCGCCTTCGCTGTGGCCGAGCAGGATCACCTTGGAAAAGCGCGGATCGGCCTCCAGCAGCCGGATCCAGGCGACCAGGTCGTCGACATAACGCTCCACGCTCAGCCGGCTCTCGTCCGGTTCGGCAGGGCGGCTGGCGGCCACGCCGCGCTTATCGAAGCGCACGCTGGCGATCCCCCGATTGCCCAGGGCTTCGGCCAGCCGCTGCAGGGCGGCATTGCGCGCGCCAGGGCCATTGCCGTTGCGGTCGGTCGGTCCCGAGCCGGAGACGAAGAGCACCACCGGTTGCGGGCGCTCGCTAAGGGGCAGGATCAGGCTGCCCTTGAGCACGCCAGTGCCGGTGTCGAGTTGGATCGGACCATGGAACACGGGATCGACCGCCTTGGCGAAAGAGGGAAGGGCGAAGCACAGCAGCAGGGAAAGCAGCAGACGCATGACGAAACGGGCCACCTGAGACCTGGGTGTGGGGCCTATCCCGCACACAATCCGTGTAAAAGACCACGGCGCGTGTAAAATCGCCCACTTCCAGTTGAATCTATACCTTTCACCCGTAGCGCGGAGCCCTCGCATGTCCGGCAATACCCTCGGCACGCTGTTCACCGTCACCACTGCCGGCGAAAGCCATGGCCCGGCGCTGGTCGCCATCGTCGACGGTTGCCCACCCGGACTGCCCCTGGATACCGCCGACCTGCAGCGCGACCTGGACCGGCGCAAGCCCGGTACCAGTCGCCACACCACCCAGCGTCAGGAAGCGGACGAGGTGGAGATTCTTTCCGGGGTCTTCGAAGGCGTCACCACCGGCACGCCCATCGGCCTCTTGATCCGCAACACCGACCAGAAGTCCAAGGACTACTCGGCGATCAAGGACCTCTTCCGGCCGGCCCATGCCGACTACGCCTACCACCACAAGTATGGCCTGCGTGACTACCGCGGCGGCGGTCGCAGCTCGGCGCGGGAGACCGCCATGCGCGTGGCGGCCGGCGCCATCGCCAAGAAATACCTGGCCACCCAGGGCATCCGCGTGCGTGGCTACATGAGCCAGCTGGGGCCCATCGAGATCCCCTTCAAGACCTGGGACAGCGTGGAAGAGAACGCCTTCTTCAGCCCGGACCCGAACAAGGTTCCCGAGCTCGAGGCCTACATGGACCAGCTGCGCCGCGACCAGGATTCGGTGGGCGCGCGGATCAGCGTGGTCGCGGAAGGCGTACCGCCGGGCCTGGGCGAGCCGATCTTCGACCGTCTCGACGCCGAATTGGCCTATGCGCTGATGAGCATCAACGCGGTGAAGGGCGTGGAGATAGGCTCCGGCTTCGCCAGTGTCGCCCAGCGCGGCACCGAGCACCGTGACGAACTGACCCCGGAGGGCTTCCTCTCCAACAACGCCGGTGGCGTGCTGGGCGGCATCTCCTCCGGCCAGCCCATCGTCGCTCACCTGGCACTCAAGCCCACCTCCAGCATCACCACTCCCGGTCGCTCCATCGACGTGCACGGCAATCCGGTCGACGTCATCACCAAGGGGCGCCACGATCCCTGCGTGGGCATCCGCGCCACGCCCATCGCCGAGGCCATGATGGCCCTGGTGCTGATGGATCACCTGCTGCGTCACCGCGCGCAGAATGCCGAGGTGCGGGTGGGCACGCCCGTTCTGCCGCAGCTCTGAGCACCTGTTCATGATCAGCTGCGCGTCGGCCAAACGGCGTTGAAAATGCCCTGGAAGGCCAGCCCCGTCGAAATGCTCCTTAACCTTCGCAAACGTTGCTTCCTCAGGCACTTTCGCCTTGTTTGTCTCTAGCTCGCGAGATCCCGAACAGGCGCCAAGCACCGGGCGGACGATGCCGGTTCCCTATTGGCGCCTGTCGGGCTTCTATTTCGCCTATTTCGCGCTGCTGGGCGCCACGGCGCCCTACCTGGGGCTGTATTTCCACCACCTGGGCTTCTCCGGCACGGCCATCGGGCAACTGGTGGCCATTCCCATGGTGATGCGGGTGTTGGCGCCCAACCTCTGGGGTTGGCTGGCCGATCGCACCGGCCGCCGCCTGAGCATCGTCCGCCTCGGCGCCGCCTGCACCCTGCTGTGTTTCGCCGGCATCTACCTCGGCCAGGGTTTCGTCTGGCTGGCATTGATCATGGCGACCCACGCCTTCTTCTGGCACGCCGTGCTACCGCAATTCGAGGCCATCACCCTGGCCCACCTGCGTGACCAGCCGCAGCGTTACGCCCGTATTCGCCTCTGGGGCTCCATCGGCTTCATCGCTGCGGTAGCGGGCCTCGGTTGGGCCTTCGAATACGTCAGCCTGGATCTCTATCCCGCCTATCTGCTGCTGGTGATGGCCATCATCCTGCTGGCTTCCCTGGCGGTACCGGGGGTGAAGGTGGATCCCGGCCAGCGGATCGAGGCCCCGGCCGAGCCCTTCCTGACCACCCTGCGCCAGCCGCCGGTATTGGCCTTCTTCGTCGCCGCGGCGCTGATGCAGCTGTCCCATGGCCCCTACTACACGGTCTTCACCCTGCACCTGGAAGAGCTGGGCTACAGCCGGGGCGTCATCGGCCAGCTCTGGTCCCTGGGCGTGATCGCCGAGGTGCTGGTCTTTCTGGTGATGCCCCAGCTGTTGGCGCGGATCGCCTTGACCACCCTGCTGGTCACCGCCTTCCTGATCGCCGCCGGGCGTTGGCTGCTGTTGGGCGCCCTGGCCGACCAGCTCGGGATACTGCTGTTCGCCCAGCTGCTGCATGCGGCCACCTTCGCCTGTTTCCACGCCGCCGCCATCCAGTTCATCCAGGCGCATTTCGACCGCCGTCGCCAGGGCCAGGCCCAGTCGCTCTATGCAGCGCTGTCCGGGGCTGGCGGTGCGCTCGGTGCCCTGTATGCTGGCTATGCCTGGCAGGTGTCCGGCGCCTTCGCCGCCTTTTTGGGCGCCACCCTGGCGGCCTTGGTAGGCGCCTTCCTCATCCTCTTGTCCGTTAGGTCCCGTACGAAAAGTGCCTGCGCTCGGTGATGCTTCGTTGAAAAACGCCTCGGAATGCTCATTTACCTCTCGTAAACTCCGCTTCCTCAGCGTTTTTCGCCTCGCCTGACCGTCGCTCGGCGACTTTTCGTACAGAACCTAGGAGAACCCTCCATGATCCAGCAGCGTGAGCAACTGGCCCGGGAAATCATCGACGCCGGTCGCTTCCTCTATGGCCGCGGTTGGTCCCCAGCCACCAGCAGCAACTATTCGGTGCGGCTGTCCGACAGCCGCCTGCTGCTGACCGTCTCCGGTAAGCACAAAGGCCAGCTCGAACCGGACGATATCCTTGCCACCGATCTCGACGGTACCCCGCTGGAGCCGAAGAAGCCCTCCGCGGAGACGGCGCTGCACACCCAGCTCTATCGCTGGCAGCCGGAGATCGGCGCGGTGCTGCACACCCATTCGGTGAATTCCACGGTGCTGTCCCGCGAACTCCAAGGTGACCGCCTGCTGTTGGAAGGCTACGAGCTGCAAAAGGCGCTGCACGGCGTCACCACCCATGAGGTGCGGGTTGAGGTACCGGTGTTCGACAATGATCAGGACATCCCGCGCCTGGCCGACAAGGTGCAGACCTGGCTCGACGTCCATCCCGACTGCGTGGGGTACCTGATCCGCGGCCACGGCCTCTATACTTGGGCCCCCCGCATGGCCGATGCCTTGCGTCACGTGGAAGCCTTCGAATTCCTCTTCGAATGCGAACTCAAGACCCGGAGCCTGCGCCCATGAGCCGACTGACCGTCTACCACGATGCCGAACCCAACCAGCCGCTGAAGGTGATCAGCGATGGCGAACACATAGCCGCTACCCTGGCCGAAGTCGGGGTGCGTTTCGAGCGCTGGCAGGCCACCGCCCCGGTGGCGCCCGGTGCCAGCCAGGAGGAGGTGATCGCCGCCTACCGGCCCGAGATCGACCGCCTGATCGAAGAACGTGGCTACCAGACCGTGGACGTCATCAGCATGAGTCCGGAGCATCCTCAGAAGGAGGCGCTGCGCGCCAAGTTCCTCGAAGAGCATCGCCACAATGAGGACGAGGTACGCTTCTTCGTCGCCGGCCAGGGCCTCTTCACCCTGCACATCGCCGACCACGTCTATGCCGTGCTCTGCGAGAAGGACGACCTCATCTCGGTGCCGGCCGGCACGCCGCACTGGTTCGACATGAGCGAGTCGCCGTCCTTCGTCGCCATCCGCCTGTTCGATAACCCTGAAGGCTGGGTCGCCCACTTCACCGGCGTGGACATTGCCCAGCGCTTCCCACGGCTGGAGGTCGAGGCGTGACCATCAAGGGCATCCTCACCGACATCGAGGGCACTACCAGCGCCGTGAGCTTCGTCTTCGACGTGCTCTTCCCCTATGCCCGCGAGCACCTGCCAGCCTTCGTGCGGGCCCATGCCGGGACGCCGGCGGTGGCCGAGCAACTCGACGCGGTGCGCGCCGAAGCCGGCGAATTGAATGCCGACGTGGAGCGGGTGATCGCCATCCTGCTTGAGTGGATCGCCGCCGACCGCAAGGCCACCCCGCTCAAGGCCCTGCAGGGTCAGGTGTGGGAGGAGGGTTACCGCGCTGGCACGCTCAAGGGCCACGTCTACCCCGATGCCGTCCAGGCGCTGCGCCAGTGGCACGCGGCGGGTCTGCCGCTGTATGTCTATTCCTCCGGTTCGGTGCAGGCGCAGAAGCTGATCTTCGGCTGCTCCGAGCACGGCGATCTCACCCCTTTGTTCTCCGGTTACTTCGATACCCTGACCGGCGGCAAGCGCGAGGCCGAGTCCTATGCGCGGATCGCCTCGGCTACTACCCATGTGCCGGCGGAACTGCTGTTTCTTTCCGATGTGGTGGAAGAGCTGGATGCCGCGCGGCAGGCGGGTCTGCCGACCTGTGGCCTGGTCCGCGCCGGTGGCCAGTTGGGCGATCATCCTTGCGTCTCTTCCTTCGCCGACATCGATCTGGTCCGTTTCGCCTGAGAGCCAGGGCAAAGACTGCTGCGCGTCGGCCAAACGGCGTTAAAAATGGCTTCGGAATGCTCATTTACCGCTTGTAAACTCCGCTTCCTCAGCCATTTTCGCCTTGTTTGTCTCTAGCTCGCGAGCCTTTGCCCTGGCTCTGAACGCCCCTGGCCGGCGCCGCTGCCAAGCGAGCCGGCCGAACTCGGCGCCGCCCTCGCCAGTCCCAATTGACGAGACCTGTGTCCTCGTAACGGGAGTCGCGACATGATCAATTCCACCATCGGCGGTGTACTAGGCTTCATCGTCTTCCTGCTCGACATCTGGGCCATCGTCAACGTCATCCGCAGCGATAGCACCAACAACGCCAAGATCGGTTGGACGATCCTGATCGTCGTGCTGCCGGTGATCGGCCTGATCGCCTGGGCCGCCGCCGGTCCACGCGGCAATCGCTCGGCCACCGCGCCCACCCACAAGGGTTAGCCAGCACAACGCTGGAGCCTGTCACATCCAGCTCTTACAATGCCCGGCTTTTGGCCGGGCATTGCTCGTCTCGGCCTGCCACCTGCGGAGATCGACATGAGCGACTACCTGGAAACCCTCTATGACGGCTATGGCCAGCGATTCACCGTCGAGCGCCTGCTCCACGAGGTGCGTACCGAGCATCAGCACCTGGTGATCTTCGAGAATGCCGTGCTGGGCAAGGTAATGGCCCTGGATGGCGTCATCCAGACCACCGAGGCCGATGAATTCATCTACCACGAGATGCTTACCCATGTGCCCCTGTTGGCCCATTCGGCGCCGAAGCGGGTACTCATCATCGGCGGTGGGGACGGCGGCATCCTGCGCGAGGTGGCCAAGCACCAGGGGATCGAGCACATCACCATGGTCGAGATCGACGGTTCGGTGGTGGAGATGTGTAAGCAATTCTTTCCCAGCCATTCCGCCGGCGCCTTCGACGATCCGCGGCTGAATCTGGTGATCGACGATGGCATGAACTTCGTCGCCAACACCACCGAGCGCTACGACGTCATCATCTCCGATTCCACCGATCCCATCGGGCCAGCCGAGGTGCTCTTCTCCGAGAACTTCTACCAGGCCTGCCATCGTTGCCTGAGCGACGGCGGCGTGATGGTGGCCCAGAACGGCACGCCCTTCCTGCAGCTGGAAGAGGTCAAGACCACCGCCAGCCGGATGGCCGGACTGTTCGCCGACTGGCACTTTTACCTGTCGGCGGTGCCTACCTACATAGGGGGCGTCATGACCTTGGCTTGGGGGAGCAAGGACATTTCGTTACGCACACAGCGTGCCGAAACCCTAGCGCAACGCTACAGTGAAAAAGGCATTCACACCCGGTACTACACACCGGAGTTGCATGCCGCTGCCTTTGCTCTACCTCGATACGTGTTGGAGGCCATCGGCAAGGCGTAAGCCACGGCGGTCGCTGCACCCTTCGAGCAGTCAGCCGCGACTCGGCGGGGGTCGGTGTCGACGCCCGTTCGAGCGAATCATCCGAACCAGAGGAGGGAAGTCCTATGTCCTTGTCGTTTGCTGATGATGTGAGCTTGAACCTGCTGCAACGGATGAAGGAGGGCGGTTTCGATTTCGCCCGCTTCCATCCGATCGACTTCTTCGCCATCTTCACCGACGAACGCACGGCCCGCCAGGCGGCGGACCAGTTCCACGGTGAGTCCCTCAACGCTCAGGTGATGCCCCATGAGGACGGCGGCTGGCATCTACAGGTCAGCAAGGTGATGTTCGCGACCCACGCCACCATCGATGATTTCGAGAGCGATCTCGAGGCGGTGGTGGTTCCACTCGGCGGCCAGTTGGATGGCTGGGGCGTTACCCAGGAGATCGCCCGAACCCACGCCTGACCGGCGTTACCAGGAACCGGCATGCCAGAGGGCATTGCCGGTTTCTTTTTGCACCTTCTCCTCGCAGCTGTCGTCGCACTTTCCCTTGCGCGCACCGTCTTAGCCACAACGCAGAAAGGTTACGGTGCACGAACCGCTCCGCGCGCCTGATTTTGGTGCATCGCCTGCCCATTTGCCTTTTAAAGGCCGGGGTTTGATGGCTTGCGCCCTGGCACGCGGCTTGCGACGCTGCACATGCGAGTGATAAGGAGATCGGCATGAGCCGCCCACTGTATAACGAGATGTATGACGTCCAGGCGCAGTGTCGGCCGCATTATGGTCGCTATGCCAAATGGCTGAGTGAGACACCCCCCGAGCTGCTGGCCCAGCGCCGCCGCGAAGCCGACCTGCTGTTTCACCGGGCCGGTATCACCTTCACCCTCTATGGCGACGAGCAGGGCACGGAGCGCCTGATTCCCTTCGATGCGCTGCCCCGGGCGATTCCGGCCAGCGAATGGCAGATCATCGAGCGTGGCTGCATCCAGCGCGTCCAGGCGCTGAACATGTTTCTCCACGACCTCTACCACGACCAGCGCATCATCAAGGCCGGCGTCATCCCTGCCGAGCAGGTGCTGGCCAACGACCAATACCAGCTGGCGATGCAGGGGTTGGATCTGCCTAATGGCATCTATGCCCACATCGCCGGGGTCGACCTGGTGCGTGACGGCGATGGTGCCTACTACGTGCTGGAAGACAACCTGCGCACCCCGAGCGGGGTGTCCTACATGCTCGAGAACCGCAAGATGATGATGCGGTTGTTTCCCGAGCTGTTCACCCTCGAGCGCATCGCGCCCATCGACCACTATCCGAACCTGCTGCTCGACACCCTGCGCAGCTCCACCCCGGTCAACAACCCCACGGTAGCGGTGCTCACCCCGGGACGCTTCAACAGCGCCTACTTCGAACACGCCTTCCTGGCCCGGGAGATGGGCGTGGAACTGGTCGAAGGCGCCGACCTGCTGGTGCGCGACGAGCAGGTGTTCATGCGCACCACCTCGGGTTTCCAGAAGGTCGACGTCATCTATCGCCGGCTGGACGACGCCTTCCTCGATCCCCTGGCCTTCAATCCGGACTCCATGCTCGGCGTCCCCGGACTGCTGGCCGCCTATCGCGCGGGCAACGTCATCCTGGCCAACGCCATAGGCACCGGGGTGGCCGACGACAAGTCCATCTACCCCTATGTGCCGGAGATGATCCGTTTCTACCTCAGCGAGGAGCCGATCCTCTACAACGTGCCCACCTGGCAGTGCCGCAAGCCGGAAGAGCTGTCCCACGTCCTGGCCAACCTGCCCGAGCTGGTGGTCAAGGAAGTCCATGGTTCCGGCGGCTACGGCATGCTGGTCGGCCCTGCCGCCACCAGCGCCGAGATCGAAGTCTTCCGCGCGCGGCTCAAGGCCAACCCCAGCGCCTACATCGCCCAGCCGACCCTGTCGTTGTCCACCTGCCCGACCTTCGTCGAGAACGGCATCGCGCCGCGCCATATCGATCTGCGGCCCTTCGTGCTGTCCGGCCGCAAGACGCGCCTGGTGCCCGGCGGCCTGACCCGGGTAGCGCTGCGCGAAGGCTCCCTGGTGGTGAATTCGTCGCAAGGTGGCGGCACCAAGGACACCTGGGTGGTCCAGGACTAGGACCGGACGCCGTGAACATCAGGCCGCTTCGGCGGCCCCGCAAGGACTTTTGAAAGGCGACCCCACCATGTTGAGTCGTACCGCTGCCGATCTGTATTGGATGTCCCGCAACCTGGAGCGCGCCGAGAATCTCGCGCGGATGCTGGACGTCAGCTATTCCCTTTCCATGATGCCGCAGAGCGGGCAGGGCGGAGGCCTGGACGAACTGGCCATGCCGCTGCTCATCACCGGCACCCTGGATGACTACCGTGACAAGCACGGCGCCTTGCACCCCGAGCGCCTGCTGCACTTCTTCGCCCTCGACGAGCGCAATCCCGGCAGCATCTATTGCTGCCTGCAGGCGGCGCGCAGCAATGCCCACGCGGTGCGCGGACGCATCACCGCCGACATGTGGGAGAACGTCAACGCCACCTGGCTGGAGATGCGCGAGATCGCCGTCACCGGGCTGATCCGCTTCGGCATCAGCCGGTTCTGTGAATGGGTCAAGGAAAGATCCCACCTGTTCCGCGGTGCCACCGTCGGCACCATCATGAGGAACGACGCCTATCGCTTCATCCGCCTGGGGACCTTCGTCGAGCGGGCCGACAACACCCTGCGCATGCTCGATGCCCGCTATCAGGTGCTGGGTGAGGAAGAAGCCGAGGCCATCAGTGACTCCTCCGCCCGTGGCTTCTATCAGTGGAGCGCCCTGTTGCGCGCCCTGAGCGCCTTCGAGGCCTACACCGAGCTCTATCGCGATGCCCTTAACGTACGCAACGGTGCCGAGCTGCTGTTGCTGAAGGAAGACCTGCCGCGCTCGCTGCTGTCCTGCGTGATCGAACTGCACCGGGTGCTGGCCAGCCTGCCGGGCGAGAACGGCCGCGAGGCCAAGCGCCTGGCAGCCGGCCTCGAGGCCCGACTGCGCTACACCAGCATCGACGAGGTGCTGGGCGAAGGCCTGCATCCCTGGATCGGCGATTTCATCGTCCATATCCGCCAGCTCGGCAGCGCCATCAATACCGCATACCTGGAGACCGTATGAGACTCGCGATCCATCACGAAACGCTGTATCGCTACGCCGACCAGGTCCGCGCCAGCATCCAGTACCTGCGGCTCACGCCTCAGGGCGACGCCCACCAGAGGATCCTCGACTGGGAACTGGCGCTGCCGCGCCCGGCCCGTGCCCAGCGCGATCCGTTCGGCAACATCCTGCATGTCCTGACCCTGGATACCCCGCACGACGCCATCACCATCACCGCCAGCGGCCAGGTGGAGATCGACGAGGACTTCGAGTCCGAGCCCTGCCAGGCCTCGCCCTTTCCCTTCCTGCGCCAGACGCGGCTGACCGAGGCCGACGCGGCCCTGGCGGATTTCGCCCGCGAGGTCTGCGATGGCCATCGCGATCGCGCCACCCTCATCCAACTCATGGAGCGACTGCACGAGCGGATGGCCTATATCCCCGGTTCCACCGAGGTGGACGGCAACGCCGCCCAGGCCTTCGCCAAGGGGGCAGGGGTGTGCCAAGACCATGCCCATGCCTTCCTGGCCTGCGCGCGCAGCCTGGGCATTCCGGCTCGCTATGTCTCGGGCTACCTCTGCACCGACGACAGCGAACACCTGTCCAGCCATGCCTGGGCCGAGGCCTGGCACGACGGCGCCTGGTACAGCTACGACGTCACCAACCGCCTGGCCCGTCCGGAGCGGCACCTGCGCCTGGCCGTCGGCCTGGACTACCTCGACGCCTGCCCGGTGCGTGGCATGCGTCGTGGCGGTGGCGTGGAGCAAATGGAAGCCAAGGTGCTGGTGGAGCCCTTGCAGCAGGTGCAGCAACAGCAACAATAATCTGCGACAGTCACCCGAGGGAACGAGGCCGCCACTGTGCGGCCTCGTCGTCTGGCGGCGCGTCTCGCCGCCGTCAGTGCTAGGGCAATCCGTCTTTTCTACCCGAGGTTCGCATGACCTACTGCGTCGCCATGAAGCTGCACGACGGCCTGGTGTTCGTCGCCGATTCCCGTACCAATGCCGGGGTCGACAACATCGCCACCTTTCGCAAGCTGCATCTGTTCCGAGTACCCGGTGAACGCCTCATCGCCATCCAGTCGGCAGGCAACCTGGCCACCTCCCAGGCGGTCATCAGCCTGCTGCGCCAACGTCTGGACAGCGAGCACCCCAATCTGCACGACGTCCCCACGCTCAATCATGCCGCCATCCTGCTGGGACAGACCCTGCGCGAGATCATCCACCGCGATGCCCAGGATGCGCCCAGCGGCCACGGCCTCGACCTGAGCTGTTCCTTCCTGCTGGGTGGCCAGATCAAGGACACCGAGCCTGAGCTGTTCAACATCTATCCCCATGGCAATTTCATCAGTGCCACCGAGGACACGCCTTATTTTCAGATCGGCGAGAGCAAGTACGGCAAACCCATCCTGGATCGGGCGCTGAGCTTCGACACGCCGCTCGAAGAGGCGCTGCGTTGCGCCTTGCTGTCCTTCGACTCGACGATCCGCAGCAATCTCTCGGTGGGCTTGCCGCTGGATCTGGTGGTCTATCCGCGTGATCGCCTCGACCAGGTCAAGAGCCACCGGATCGATGAGCATGACGACTACTTCCAGAGCCTGCGCCGAGGCTGGGGGGAGGGGCTGCGTGACCTGGTGGGCGCCTTGCCGGCACCACCCGCCGATTATTGGCGTTAGTGCGCTGTTCAGAAGTTAACTGCGCAATTTTGGCGGCGCTTTTTCGCCGCAGAGGCGTACCTCCTTGCCGGCGTTGCCACTCCTCGCCATAGCCCTGCTATGACTCGTCCTGGCGCCCGGCCAATCGGGGCGCTGCAGCGTCGGAGCGCCGAACCGTCGGAGCGCCGAACCGTCAAAAAATCACTCGCCAATTCTTGCGCGAACTCCTGAAACACCACACTAACCAAAGAATCGGGACAGGTTGGGTATTACCAGCACGACGGTGGTGACGATGAGCACGAAACTCGCCTGGCGCCACTTGGGGACGGGATTCTTGAACATGACTCTGGGCCTTTATTGTTAGCTGTTTGAAGCCTTTACGTCTTGGACGGGAAGCGCTTGCGCAAGGATGGCATGCAGCTACTGATACCCGCAGGCTTGAGCACTATCCAGTAGCTATAGAACATAAATTTCAGTTTTGTGGCGGCTGCCGACCAGGCGGTTATCAAAAGTGTCGCTCTGGCCGAATTCTTCATAACTTTCAACCGATTACAAAATCACGTGCGACTCTACCGTTTGTCGGAGGTATGGGCGGTTATCGTGGCTTCCCAGGCGACTGGCCGGTCATCCCGTGAACGCCGCCTGGCAGCAGCTCTCTCGGCTCCTTCGTGCAAATGTATGAATCGATTGAAGAAAAAGCTTGCCATCGAAATCGCCTTTGCCTATAGTTGCGCGCCTCGGTGATGCAGACGCAGACGCCGAGCAAATCTGGTGAGGTGTCCGAGCGGTTGAAGGAGCACGCCTGGAAAGTGTGTATAGGAGAAATCTTATCGAGGGTTCGAATCCCTCCCTCACCGCCAGATTAAGAAAACCCCTGAGAGCTTGGCTCCAGGGGTTTTTTCTTGTCCGCCGTTTGGCCAGGGCCCGCTTCAGGCAGCCTGGCTGAAGGTGGCGGCGGTATCGCGGGCGTTGGGCAGTACCAGGGTCAGTTGTTCGAGATCGATGTCGGCGAACAGGGGACCGCTCAGGTCCAGGATCTTGCTGTCGCCGGCGTTCTCATGCAGCACCTCGGCCACGGCGACCGCCTGGGCCACGATCAGGGCATAACCGTTGCCCTCGGGTGCCTGCAGCGGGCGAGCCTGGAAGGCGATGGCATCGCGCAGCACCTGCGGTAGCTGCCAGCGGCGCGCGAGCTCAGCGCCCACTTCCGGATAGCCGAAGCCCAGTTGCAGAGTTTCATCGGCGGCGCGGTGGCTGCTGGCCGTGGCTGGTCCGGATAGGCTCGGCGCCAGTTCCGGAGCACCGCTTTGAATCAGCAGTTCGCCGATGTCATGCAGCATGCCGCAGGTGAAGGCGGTCTCCTGGTCCAGACCGGCCTGCTTGGCCAGCGGTTTGCACAGGCTGGCGACCAGGAAGCTGTTGTACCAGAAGGCGGGCAGGTCGAAGCCCGGGGCGGCCTTGAAGCCGCTGGTGAAGGCCGAGGCCAGCACCAGGGTGCGCAGGGTATTGAAGCCCAGGCGCAGGGCGGCGTCTTCGATGCTGGTGGATTCGCGGGCGCCACGGAAGCGCGCCGAGTTGGCCAGGCGCAGCACCTTGGCGGCGATGACGGGATCACGCGCGACGGTGCGCGACAGGGTTTCGATGCTGGTGTTGGGGTCGTCGAACTGCTTGATCAGCACCTGCGCCACTTCGGGAACGCTGGGCAGGTTGTGTAGCTGGGCGAAAAGGGTGTCGAGTTGCATAGGCGGGCTCCGCGAGAGGGTTACATCTCTTTACATCCCTCATCATCGGTCGCACCTACGGATTTCTGAAATCGGCATGTGACGATCGGTCGCAGCGCCCCTTGATAATGGTTTTCGATAGTTCGAAAAGGCGTTTCATACCAAGGGGTTAGCCTGCCGTTGGCGACGCTTGTCTGGACGTCCGATTACCGTTCGTCGAGGGCGAAATTTCGCTGGATAAGGCCTGCCGGCGTGGCTTCCAGTACCCAACCCAGGCTGTCCCAGTCGCCCAGCACGATTCGCCGCGCGGGGTGGTCGTTCAGTTGCAACTCGTGAGTGGCGGGTCGGTGGGTGTGGCCGTGGATCAGTGTCGTCACCTGGGCGGCCTGCATTTCCCGTTCGACCTCGGCCTCGGTGACATCGGTGATGTCCATGGCCTTGGCGCGGGTCTGCTGGCGACTCTCGCTGCGCAGCTTGCGCGCCAGCTTCTGGCGGCTGGTGAGGGGCAGGTGGCGCAGGACGAAGAGGGTGAAGGGGTTGCGCAGGATACGGCGCAGCTTCTGGTAACCCTCGTCACGGGTGCAGAGGGTATCGCCGTGCATGAGCAGCACGCGCTGGCCGTGGAAGTCAGTGACGTGACGATCCGGCAGCAGCTGACAGCCGGCCTGGCGGCAGAAGGCCTTGCCGATGAGGAAGTCGCGATTGCCGTGCATCAGGTAGATCGCCGTGCCGCTGTCGGCTAGTCGGCGCAGGGCAGTGGCGATCTCTCGCTCGAAAGGCCCCATGGCATCGTCGCCGATCCAGGCTTCGAACAGGTCGCCAAGGATGTAGAGCGCCTCGGCGCCACGGGCCCGCGTCTCGAGGAGATGCAAAAACGCCCGGACGATGTCCGGGCGTTGCGGTTCGAGATGCAGGTCGGAGACCAGTAGAATGCTCATCTTACTCAGCGGGGACGATCTCGGCCTTCTCGATGATGACGTCTTCGCTCGGCACGTCCTGATGACCGGCCTTGCTGGTGGTGGCGACGCCCTTGATGGCGTTGACCACGTCCATGCCCTCGACCACCTTGCCGAACACTGCATAGCCCCAGCCCTGGCTGGTGGGCGCGGTGTGGTTGAGGAAGGTGTTGTTGGACACGTTGATGAAGAACTGCGCCGAGGCGGAGTGCGGGTCCATGGTGCGGGCCATGGCGACGGTGCCGATCTCGTTGGAAACGCCGTTATTGGCTTCGTTCTTGATCGGGGCGCGGGTCGGCTTCTGCTTCATGCCCGGCTCGAAACCACCACCCTGGATCATGAAGTTGCCGATCACGCGGTGGAAGATGGTGCCGTCATAGTGACCGCTCTTGACGTATTCCTTGAAGTTGGCCGCGGTTTCAGGCGCCTTGTCCTCGAACAGTTCCAGGGTGATGACGCCGTGGTTGGTGTGCAGCTTGATCATGGCAGCGAATCCGTAAGCTAAGGGGGACAGCATCCAGACCCGGCGAGGGCCTCAAGGGTTTCGCCGGGACTTGACGGGTTGGGCTATGATACGGGTTTACCTTTGCCCGGCCTACCCTGGCCGTGCGCCTGCCCAGTTAAGGATCCCATGAGCAAGCCGACTTCCGACTCGTCCACCGCCGCCAAAGCCGCCCCCGCGCATTTCCTGCGGCAGATCGTCCAGGCCGACCTGGACGCCGGCAAGCAGGCCAAGATCGTCACCCGTTTTCCCCCGGAGCCCAACGGCTACCTGCACATCGGCCACGCCAAGTCGATCTGCGTGAACTTCGGCCTGGCCAAGGAATTCGGCGGCGACTGCCATCTGCGTTTCGACGACACCAACCCGGCCAAGGAAGACCAGGAGTACATCGACGCCATCAAGAGCGACGTGCACTGGCTGGGATTCGACTGGGCCGGTGAGGTGCGCTACGCCTCCGGCTATTTCGACCAGCTCTATGCCTGGGCCGTCCACCTGATCGAGCAGGGCCTGGCCTATGTCTGCGACCTGACCCCCGAGCAGGCCCGCGAATACCGCGGCAGCCTTACCGAGCCGGGTCGCAACAGCCCCTTCCGCGACCGCTCCGTGGCCGAGAACCTGGACCTCTTCGCCCGCATGAAGGCCGGCGAATTCAAGGACGGCGAGAAGGTGCTGCGCGCCAAGATCGACATGGCCTCGCCCAACATGAACCTGCGCGATCCCATCCTCTATCGCATCCGTCACGCCCATCACCACCAGACCGGCGATGCCTGGTGCATCTACCCGAGCTATGACTTCACCCATGGCCAATCCGATGCCATCGAGGGCGTGACCCACTCCATCTGCACCCTGGAGTTCGAGGATCATCGTCCGCTGTACGAATGGTTCCTGGCCCACCTGCCGGTGCCGGCCCAGCCGCGCCAGTACGAATTCGCCCGCCTCAACCTGAACTACACCGTCACCAGCAAGCGCAAGCTCAAGCAACTGGTCGACGAAGGTCATGTGAACGGCTGGGACGATCCGCGCATGTCGACGCTGTCGGGCTATCGCCGTCGCGGCTACACCCCGGCGTCCATCCGCAACTTCTGCGAGATGATCGGCGTGACCCGCTCCAACGGCGTGGTCGACGTGGCCATGCTGGAATTCGCCATCCGCGAGGATCTGGACCAGAACGCCCCGCGCGCCATGTGCGTGCTGAAGCCGCTCAAGGTGGTGATCACCAACTACCCCGAGGGCCAGGTGGAAAACCTGGAACTGGCGCGGCATCCCAAGCAGGACCTGGGCGTGCGGCAGCTGCCCTTTACCCGCGAGCTGTACATCGACCAGGGTGACTACGAAGAGAATCCGCCCAAGGGCTACAAGCGCCTGGAGCCGGGTGGCGAGGTGCGCCTGCGCGGCAGCTACGTGATCCGCGCCGACGAGGCCATCAAGGATGCCGACGGCAACGTCGTCGAACTGCGCTGCAGCTACGATCCGGACACCCTGGGCAAAAACCCCGAGGGTCGCAAGGTCAAGGGCGTGATCCACTGGGTG
The DNA here is from genome assembly GCF_006384975.1 of Pseudomonas oryzihabitans. Lineage (NCBI taxonomy): Bacteria > Pseudomonadati > Pseudomonadota > Gammaproteobacteria > Pseudomonadales > Pseudomonadaceae > Pseudomonas > Pseudomonas oryzihabitans. The sequence goes on along the minus strand of NZ_CP021645.1, from coordinate 1,656,591 downwards.
CCGGCCGAAGGCAGCGTGGAGTGCGAGGTGCGCCTCTACGATCGCCTGTTCCGTTCGCCGCAGCCGGAGAAGAGCGAAGAGGGCGGCAGCTTCCTCGACAACATCAATCCCGAGTCCCTGGTGGTGCTCCAGGGCTGCCGCGCCGAGCCGTCGCTGGCCCAGGCCCAGCCGGAAGACCGCTTCCAGTTCGAGCGCGAAGGCTACTTCTGCGTCGATCTCAAGGATTCGGCGCCCGGCAAGCCGGTGTTCAACCGCACCGTGACCCTGCGCGACTCCTGGGGGCAATGATGGCACTGCATCTCTACAACACCCTGACCAAGACCAAGGAAGCCTTCAAGCCGCTGGTACCGGGGCAGGTACGGATGTACGTCTGCGGCATGACCGTCTACGACTACTGCCACCTGGGCCATGGTCGCAGCATGGTGGCCTTCGACGTCATCACCCGCTGGTTGCGCCATAGCGGCTACGACCTCACCTACGTGCGCAACATCACCGACATCGACGACAAGATCATCAACCGCGCCAATGCCAACGGTGAGCCCTTCACCGACCTGGTGGGCCGGATGATCGACGCCATGCACGAGGACGAGGCGCGGCTGAATATCCGCAAGCCCGATCAGGAGCCGCGCGCCACCGACCATATCGGCGGCATGCACGCCATGATCCAGACCCTGATCGACAAGGGCTACGCCTATGCCCCGGGCAATGGCGACGTCTACTACCGGGTCAACCGTTTCGCCGGCTACGGCAAGCTGTCGCGGCGGCGGATCGAGGACCTGCGCATCGGTGCCCGCATCGAGCCGGGCGAGGCCAAGGAAGATCCGCTGGACTTCGTCCTGTGGAAGGGCGCCAAGCCAGGCGAGCCGAGCTGGTCGTCGCCCTGGGGCGAAGGGCGGCCGGGCTGGCACATCGAGTGCTCGGTGATGTCAACCTGCTGCCTGGGCGAGACCTTCGACATCCACGGCGGCGGCAACGACCTGGAATTCCCGCACCACGAGAACGAGATCGCCCAGAGCGAGGCAGCCACCGGCAAGACCTACGCCAACGCCTGGTTGCACTGCGGCATGATCACCATCAATGGCGAGAAGATGTCCAAGTCGCTGGGCAACTTCTTCACCCTGCGCGAGGTGCTGGAGAAGTACCACCCCGAGGTGGTGCGCTACCTGCTGATCGCCAGCCACTACCGCAGTCCGATCAACTACTCGGAAGACAACCTGCGCGAAGCCAAGGGCGCCCTGGAGCGCTTCTATCATTCGCTCAAGGGCCTGCCCCAGGCACCGGCCCAGGGTGGTGAAAGCTATGCCGAGCGCTTCGCCCAGTGCATGGACGACGACTTCAACACCGCCGGTGCCTGTGGCGTGCTGTTCGAGCTGGCGCGCGAGATCAACCGCCTACGCGAAAGCGATCCCGCCGCTGCGGCCGGCCTGGCCGGGCGTTTGCGCGAGCTGGGCGAGGTGCTGGGCGTGCTGCAGCTGGAGCCGGAAGCCTTCCTGCGCGCCGATGCGGCGGGTCGGGTGGATGCGGCCGAGGTCGAGGCGCTGATCCAGGCCCGGCTGACCGCGCGTGCCGAGAAGAACTGGGCGGAGTCCGACCGTATCCGTGATCAGCTCACCGCCCTGGGCGTTGTGCTGGAAGACGGCAAGGGCGGCACTACCTGGCGGTTGGCGGAGTAAGCGACGCCTGGCATATCGCGGCCATGCCGGTGCGCCATAGCGACCGCTCCTACGTGCCGCCGTAGGTTGGGTTGAGACGGCTCCATCGTCGAAGCCCAACATGGCCTGCGCCACGAGGTCATGTTGGGCTTCGCTGCGCTCAACCCAACCTACGGTCTATCGCGGGCACGTCTGCGATAAGACAGCTGCTCCTACAACAGCATCGTAGGATGGATGACGGCGCTAGCCTCATCCACCATCCCTTCGATAAGTTGCAAGGCCGCCCCCGGAAAACGCTCCGCGGTTTTCCAGGCTACAGGGCTCCCTGCCTCAGGGCTTCTTGCGCGCCTTGCCGAAGCCGGGTGCCTTGCGCACCGACTTGACCTTGGGCTTGCCGTCTTCCACCCAGCGCCCCAGGGGTTTGTCCGACACCGGCGCGCCGACCTTGGGTTTCTTCGGCTTCTTGGGCTTCTTCACCACCAGCCCGTTGGGGCGGGTCTCGGGGACGCGGTGATCGGGGATGAAGTCCGGCTCGTCGCGGCGTGGCAGGACCTGGCCGATCAGCGTCTCGATGGCCGCCAGTTGCTCCACCTCGTCCGCGCACACCAGCGATACCGCCTGGCCCTGGTTGCCGGCGCGCCCGGTCCGGCCGATGCGGTGGACATAGTCTTCCGCCACGATGGGCAGATCCAGGTTGACCACTAGCGGCAGGTCCTGGATATCCAGGCCACGGGCGGCCACGTCGGTGGCCACCAGGATGTCGGCCTCGCCGGCCTTGAAGCGGGCGAGGGCGCGCAGCCGGGCCGGCTGGGGCTTGTCGCCATGGATGGATTCCGCCGCCAGGCCTTCGGCCTGCAGGGCTTCCACCAGTTGCTCCACGCCCTTGCGCGTCTTGGCGAATACCAGCACCTGCTGACGGCGTCCGCTGCGATAGAGGTGCAGGAATAGCTCGGTCTTGCGCTTCTTGTCGACCGGTATCACCCACTGCTTGACGGTGACGGCGGCGGTGTTGCGCGGACTGACGTCGATGGTCTGGGGATCGCGCAGCACCGGGGCGGCCAGCTGGCGTACGGCATCGGAGAAGGTCGCCGAGAACAGCAGGGTCTGGCGCTTGCGCGGCAGCATGACGAACAACTCGCCCAACTGCCGGGAAAAGCCCAGGTCGAGCATGCGATCGGCTTCGTCCAGCACCAGCAGCTGCACCTGGTCGAAGCGCACGGCGTTCTGGTTGAACAGGTCGAGCAGGCGCCCCGGGGTCGCCACCAGCACGTCCACGCCTTTGCGCAGCTTCATCATCTGCGGATTGATGCTGACGCCACCGTAGGCCACGGCGGTACGCAGCGGCAGGTTCTGGGCATAGTCACGCAGGCTGGCGTGGACCTGCTCGGCCAGTTCGCGGGTAGGGGTCAGGATCAGGGCGCGGATGTGGTTGGGCGATACCGCCGGACCTTCCTGCACCAGCCGCTGCAGCAGCGGCAGGCCGAAGGCGCCGGTCTTGCCGGTACCGGTCTGGGCCGCAGCCAGCAGGTCGCGACCGGCCAGCACCGCCGGGATCGCCTGGCGCTGGATGGGAGTAGGGGAGCTGTGCTCCAGTGCGGTGAGGGCGCTCAGCAGCGGCTCGATGAGGCCGAGGTCGGCAAAGGTCATGACAGGCCTGGATGGCGACGAAAAGGGAGCGAATTCTAGGCCGACTGTGATGCGCGCTCAAACTTTGTAGCCAGGCGGCGGCTGCACGCTGAATCCCGGCGCGGCATAGTGGTCAGTTCTGCGGCCACAGGAGACCCTATGATCGACGCGAGTGCCTTACCCCCGGTATTGGCTGGTCCGCTGCTGCGGCGGGTCGAGTCGTCGCGGCTGTTGCTCTGGTTGGTGACCACCGGTGCCGAGGCACCTGGTCCGCGGCTGTGGCAGGACGGCATCGAGCTGGCGCTGCGTAGCGAGGTGCGCTGCCTGCGCCTGGGCGAACAGGCCTATCTGCAGTTGATCGAGGTCTGGCCGGAGGCGGCGTTGCCAACGGATGTCTTCATCGACTACGACGTGCAACTGCCCGCTGGCGGGATGCGCGACTGGGCGCCGCATCTGCTACAGGCCGACGGGGGCTTGCCGCGCTTCGTCTTGCGGGCCCGCTTCGATCATCTGCTGCACGGTTCCTGCCGCAAGCCCCACCATGCTTCGGCCGATGGGCTGGTCGCGGTCGATCGTCTGGTGCAGGGCTGCAACACCGCCCAGGAACGACCGGCGGCTTTGCTGCTCACCGGAGACCAGGTCTACGCCGACGACGTGGCCGGGCCCATGCTGCTGGCCGTGCAGGCGCTGATCCGCCGCCTCGGGCTGTATGGCGAGTTGCTCGAAGGCGCCGTGGTGGCGGACAGCGAGGCACTGATGGCCCATGCGGCCAACCTCTACCATCGCGAGGACTTGCTGCCGGCCTTCAAGTCCAACCGAGCGCTGCGCGAACGCTTCTTCGGTGGGGTGGAGAAACCTATTTTCACCTCCACCAATGCGCACAATCACCTGGTGACCCTGAGCGAGGTCCTGGCCCTCTACCTGCTGTGCTGGTCGCCGACGCCCTGGACCCTGATCGACGTCGAACCGCCGGCGCTGGACGAGCAGGACCGCGAGCGCTATGCCCGGGAGTCGCGCTGCATCGAGGCCTTCGTCGCGACGTTGCCCCAGGCGGCGCGCGCCCTGGCCAGCGTGCCGACGCTGATGATCTTCGACGACCACGATGTCACCGACGACTGGAATCTGTCCGCGCGCTGGGAGGAAACCGCCTACGGCCATCCCTTCTCGCGGCGGATCATCGGCAATGCGCTGCTGGCCTATCTGCTGTGCCAGGCCTGGGGCAATGCGCCCGAATCGGTGGCCGAGCCCCTGGCGGCCACGGAGCGACTGCTGGCCACGGCGGGGGACGATGGCCGGCTGGATTGCCCGGTGCAGAACACCTGTATTGATGATCTCCTGGCTTTCCAAGGTTGGCACTACGTCCTCAAGACCGAACCGCCGCTGATCGTGCTGGACACCCGCACCCGGCGCTGGCGCAGTGAGCGCCGGCTCGAACATCCCTCAGGCTTGATGGATTGGGAGGCCTTATGCGAGCTGCAACAGGATTTGCTGGACCATCCCTCGGCGGTGATCGTCTCGGCAGCGCCCATGTTCGGCGTCAAGTTGATCGAGGCGGTACAGCGCATCTTCACCTGGTTCGGCCAGCCGCTGATGGTGGACGCCGAGAACTGGATGGCCCATCCCGGTGCGGCCAAGACCATGCTCAACATCTTTCGCCACCGGCGCACCCCGGGCAACTACGTGGTGCTCTCCGGCGACGTGCATTACTCCTTCGTCTACGACATCCGCATCCGCGATAGACGCGGAGAGCCGCGGCTCTGGCAGATCACCAGCAGCGGCATCAAGAACGAGTTTCCGCCGCGCCTGCTGGCGACGCTGGATAGGCTCAACCGCTGGCTCTATGCACCCTGGTCGCCGCTCAATGGCTTCACCAAGCGGCGTCGCTGGGAACTGCAGCCACGGCTACCGGATCGGCGTGACGCCGGTGAACGCCTGTGGAACGGCGCCGGCATGGGCCAGGTGCTGCTGGACGCGGAAGGCCGGCCGGCGGTGATCCGCCAGCACAATGCCGATGGCTCGCCGGCGACGGAGTTCGTCGAGCGTTCCTAGCGTTGCGCTAGCCAGCGCAATACCCCCTGGCCTGCCGCCCGCCCGCTGGCGAAGCAGGCGGTGAGCAGATAGCCACCGGTGGGCGCCTCCCAGTCGAGCATCTCGCCCGCGCAAAAGACGCCGGGCAGTTGCCTGAGCATCAGGCCCTCATCCAGCGCCTCCAAGGGGACGCCGCCAGCGCTGCTGATGGCCTCGGCCAGCGGGCGCGGCCTTACCACCGTAAGAGGTACGGCCTTGCAGGCCTGGGCCAGCCGGGTCATGTCTTGGAAGGCTTCGGCCGGTGCCAGTTCGCGGAGCAGGGCAGCCCGGGCGCCCTCGATCCCGGCCTGGCGGCGCAGGTGGTTGGCCAGGGATTGATTACCCCTGGGCTTGGCGAGGGCGCGGCTCAGATCCGCGAGCTCCCGTTGCGGGGCGAGGTCCAGCGTCAGGGTGGCCTGACCATCGCGGGCGATGGCCGCCCGAATCTCCGCCGACAGCGCATAGACGAGGCTGCCTTCGATCCCCGTTTCGGTCAGCACGAACTCGCCCTGGCGCGGCGGCTGGCCGGACAGGGCCAGGGCGGCGGGCTTGATGGGGGCGCCGGCATGGCGGGTCTTGAGCAAGTCGCTCCAACCCGCTACCTCGAAACCGCAGTTGGCCGGCTCCAACGGTCGCAGTGCGATACCCCGCTCGGCCAGCAGTGCCTGCCAGGCGCCGTCCGACCCCAGGCGCGGCCAACTGCCGCCGCCGAGCGCCAGCACGCAGGCCTGGGCCTGGACGCTACGCTCGCCGTCGGGCGTGGCCAGGCGCAGCCGGCCCTCGGCGTCCCAGCCTAGCCAGCGACTGCGGGTGTGGATGCGTACGCCCTGGTCGCGCAGGCGATGCAGCCAGGCCCGCAGCAGGGGAGCGGCCTTCATGTCGGTGGGAAAAACCCGGCCCGAGGTGCCGACAAAGGTCTCGATACCCAGCTCATGAATCCAGGCGCGCAGGGCATCGCTATCGAAGCTGTCGAGCCAGGGGCTGACGCCGCTCTCGCGCTCGCGATAACGCTGGCGAAAGGCAGCCTGCTCCTCGGCATGGGTGATGTTCATGCCACCCACGCCGGCCAGCAGGAATTTGCGGCCCACCGAAGGCATGGCATCGAAGAGGTCCACAGGAACCCCTGCGGCGGCCAGAGTCTCGGCCGCCATCAGCCCGGCGGGGCCACCCCCGATGACAGCGACGACGGGCGTGGCGGAAAGGAGAGACATGGCGGCATCCAGGAGCTGAGGAAAACCGCCATTGTACGCGACTCGACTAGACCACGCCGGCCTGACCCAGCGGCGCCGCCAGGGGTTCTTCCAGGCGCTCGGGAATGATCGGCTCGGTCCGCCCAGGCGTGAGGATCACCTTGCGGCAGTCCTCCTGCTTCTTGTCGAAGATCTTATAGCCGTCGACCGCCTGCTCCAGGGATAACCGGTGGGTGATGATCGCCTCCGGCGCCAGGTCGCCGCGCTCGATGTGCTCTAGTAGCTCCGGTAGATAGCGCTGCACGTGAGTCTGGCCCATCTTGAAGGTCAGGCCCTTGTCGAAAGCATCGCCGAACAGGAAGCCATGGATGAAGCCGGCATAGACGCCCGGCACGCTGACGCTTCCCCCGCGGCGGACCGCGGCGATGCACTGGCGCAGGGCCTTGCCGCTGCTGCCTTCCAACTTCAGGTTGGCGAGAATGGTCTCGGTGGTGCTGCCCTTGGCCTCGAAGCCCACGGCATCCACCACCCCGTCCACCCCGCGCTTGCCCGGCGTCTGTTCGATGATGGTGGCGGCCGGATCGTCGTCCTCATCGAAATTGATCGGGATCACGCCATAGGTCCGCTGCGCATAGGCCAGGCGATAGGGATGGTGATCGACCATGAAGATGCGCTCGGCGCCGAGCATCTTGGCGCAGGCCGCCGACAGCAGGCCCACCGGTCCGGCGCCGTAGATGGCGATGCTGGAGCCCTGGCCGATGCCGGCATTGAGCACGGCCTGCCAGGCGGTGGGCAGGATGTCGGAGAGGAACAGCACCTTCTCGTCGGCCAGGGTGCCCGGCACCTTGAAGGGACCTGTGTTGGCCTTGGGCACCCGCACGTATTCGGCCTGGCCGCCTGGCACGCCGCCATAGAGATGGCTGAAGCCGAACAGCGCAGCGCCCGGCGGAATCTGCTTCTTGTTGAGGATGGCGCCACGCCCGGTATTGGTGGTCTCGCAGGCGGCGTAGAGATCCTGGTTGCAGAAGAAGCAGCTGCCGCAGGCGATGACGAAAGGAATCACCACCCGGTCGCCCTTCTGCACGGCGGTGACCCCCGGTCCGGTCTCCTCGACGATGCCCATGAACTCATGGCCGAAGATGTCGCCGTGCTCCACGGTGGGAATCTTGCCGCGATACAGGTGCAGGTCCGAGCCGCAGATGGCCGTGGCGGTCACCCGCAGGACGATGTCGTCGGCGTCCTGGATGGTCGGATCGGGTACGGTATCGACGCGGACATCGTGGGCACCGTGGTAGGTCAAGGCTCGCATGGCGGTCTCCGTTGGGTAGCGTTCACCTAGGGTGGAGGCCGCCGCCAGCCGAGCGGTTCCGCGGTGTCGGACCGATGGTATGGCACCTTGATGGCTACCGTTCGCCGCTTTTCGGCGCTGTTGTGCGCGCTAGAGCCGGGCAAGCGCGGCGGCTTCAACGATTGCGGATATACACCGCCTTGCCGGAACTGCCATCGGCCGGATCCCGTTCCTGGACCTCGAAGCGATCGCCATGGGCCTTCACCAGGCCGCTGAACTTGCGATGACCGTAGAGGCGGGCGTCGAAGTCGGGTCGCACCTTGCCCAGGTTGGCGCCGACCATGCCCAGGTTGGCCCAGCCGCCCTCGTCGGAGGCGTCTTCCACGGCCTGCTCGATCAGCTTGAGGATGGTGCTCAGCTTGGGCTTGCCGCGATTGGTGGTAGCCGGCTTGTCCGAGGTGCTGCTGACTTCGCGCGACTCTTCGCGCGGCTTGGACCTGAGGATCTCGGTGTAAATGAATCTGTCGCAGGCTGAGACGAAGGGGTCCGGCGTCTTTTCCTCGCCGAAGCCGTAGACCGTCAGCCCTTCTTCACGCAGCCGCGCGGCCAAACGGGTGAAGTCGCTGTCGCTGGAGACCAGGCAGAAGCCGTCGAAGCGGCGGGTGTAGAGCAGGTCCATGGCGTCGATGATCAGGGCGCTGTCGGTGGCGTTCTTGCCCTTGGTGTAGCCGAACTGCTGCACCGGTTGAATGGAATGGTCGAGCAGTACCTTCTTCCAGCTGTTCAGTTGCGGCTGGGTCCAGTCGCCATAGATACGCTTGACGCTGGCCACGCCGAAGCGGGCGATCTCGGCCATGAGGCCGTCGACGATGGCAGCCGGGGCGTTGTCGGCGTCGATCAGCACGGCCAGGCGCGCCTGACTCGATTCGGGGGTCTTAGCGGTCTTGCTCATGGAAACTCCTGTTCAGTTCAGGCCCAGCTCATGCCAGACCTGGGTCGCCGTGTGGTGCAGAATGCCGTGGCGCTGGGCCAGGGCCACGCGATCGGCGCAATAACCGCCGCCGATCACCCCTACCACCGGTATATCCGCCGCCAGGCAGCGTCGCAAGACGAAGCCGTCACGGGCGGCGAGCCCCGCATCGGTCAGGTCCAGATAACCCAGGGCGTCGTCACGGTGTACGTCCACGCCGGCGTCATAGAGCACGACGTCTGGCTGATAGAAGGGCAACAGGTAGCTCAGGGCATCGTCGAGCACCCGTAGATAGCCCGCGTCGTTCAGCCCGCGCGGCAGGGGAATATCCCAGTCGCTCTGGGCCTTGCGCGCCGGATAGTTGGTCGCACAGTGCAAGGACACGGTGATGGCGTCCGGCACCTCGGCGAGGATGCGGGCCGTACCGTCGCCCTGATGTACGTCGCAATCCAGGATCAGAACCCGCCCGGCGCGCCCGCTCTCCAGCAGCGACAGGGCGAGGATGGCCAGGTCGTTGAAGATGCAGAATCCCGCCGGGTAATCGTGGTGTGCATGGTGGGTACCGCCGGCGAGGTGGCAGGCCAGGCCATGGCGTAACGCCAGTTCGAGGGTGAGCAGGGAACCGCCCACGGCGCGGATGGTGCGACGTACCAGGGCTTCGCTCCAGGGTAACCCCAGTTGGCGTTGTAGCGGCGGCGCCAGTTCGCCCGCTCGGAAGGCCTGGATGTAGGAGGGCGCGTGAGCCAGGGCGAGCAGGTCGTCCGGACAGGGTTCGGGCCGATGCCAATTGTCCGATCCCAGGATGCCCGTGGTGCTCAGGTGCTCCTGTAGCAGCCGAAACTTCTCCATCGGAAAGCGATGGCCGGCAGGGAAGGGCGGACTGTAGTCCTCGTGGTAGACCAGCGGCAGGCGGGCGCTCAAAACACCAACAGCTCCAGAATGAACCAGACGATGCCGGTGCAGAAGCCCAGCGCCAGCAAAAACAACAGGCCGTCGCGGGCGATCAGCGACAGCGCGAAGGAGGTCAGCGCCAGGCCCGCCGTGGTGTTGGCGAAGGGAACCAGGTCGAGCACCGGCATGGTCGCGGCGATCAGGATGCAGAGCAGGGCGGTGACGAAGTGCGCCGGCCGCGAGGTCAGCACTCGCAGGCGCGGCCTGACCACCTTGTCCACCCACCGCGCGGGTTTCTGCATCAGCCTGAGCGACTTGCGCAGTTTGCGCCGCGAGACGTTACGTTCCAATACCCAGCGCGGTAGCCAGAAGTGGTCGCGGCCGAGCAGCAATTGACCACTCACCAGCATCACGAAGACCGCGATGGCGGTCGCGATACCGGGGATGCCGGTCAGCGGCGAGATGGCCAGCACCCCCGGCAGCAGGATCATGGGGCCGAAGGAGCGGCTGCCGATGGCGTCGATCAGATGCTGCACCGACACTTGCTCTGGACTGTTACCGACTCGCTCCAGGCAAGCGAGGAAGCTCTGGAGATCGACCGGACCCGCAGGCCCGGTGTCGCAGCTGGCGGCGTCGCGCTCCAGGGCCTCGTCCCTCATGGCTGGGCGCTGTCCAGCATGTGGCGGATGGCGCGGGTCAGATCCTGGCGGCCATAGGGCTTGTTGAGGATCTGAAAGCGCTCACTGCTGCCCTCCTCGAGTTCGAGGGCGTTGTTGGCATAGCCCGTGGTGAGCAGGATGCGCAGACTCGGTTGGCGCCGCTGCGCCTCCTTGGCCAGCATGACCCCATTCATCCCGCCCGGCATGATCAGGTCGCTGAACAGCAGGTCGATGGAGCTCTCACGTGCGAGCAGATCGAGGGCCTGCTGGCCGTTATAGGCCACCAATACCCGGTAGCCGCCTTCCTCCAGAATGGCTTGCGCCAGGGCCGCCACATCCGGTCGGTCGTCCACCACCAGGATGGTTTCCGAGCCGCCCTTGTCTTCATGGGCGACCTGCAGCGGAGCGGGATGCTCCCTGACCTGCTCTTCGGCGACGGGGAAATAAAGTCGCACGCAGGTGCCCACGCCGACTTCGGAATACAGCCGGACCAGACCGCCCGACTGCTTGAGGAAGCCATAGACCATCGACAGCCCCAGACCGCTGCCCTGGCCCTCCTCGCGGGTGGTGAAGAACGGATCCAGCGCCCGGCCCAGGATGTCGGTGGACATCCCGCAACCGGTGTCGGTCAGCGCGATGCAGACGTAATGCCCTTGCGATAACCCACCGTGCGCCAGGTCCTGGCCGGTGACCTCGATGTTCAGGGTTTCCAGCGTCAGGGTGCCGGTCCCACGCTCCAGCATCGCCAGGCGCGCGTTGTCGACGATGTTGAGCAGGGCGGTTTCCAGTTGGATCGGATCGAGACGGCAACTCCACAACCCCGAGGCCGGTCTGAAAATGAAGCGGAAGGGATCGCCGAGCGCCTTGGCCAGGCGCGCCTGGCGCATCGTGATCAACTTGTTCAGATCCACCGCCCGTCCGGTCAGGCGCTGCTTGCGGGCGAAGGCCAGCAGTTGCTGCGTCAGGGTTGCCGCCCGATTCACCGCGTCGCGGGTATTGTCGACATGGCGCTTGGCTTTATCGCGGTCCAATTCGGGGCGATCCAGATTGATCCTCAGGATATCCAGATAGCCGACCATGACCTGCAGCAGGTTGTTGAAGTCGTGGGCGATACCCCCGGTGAGCTGCCCCAGGGCTTCCATCTTCTGCGCCTGGCGCAGGGCGTCCTCGGCATCGCGCCGCCGGGAGACGTCCAGTTGCGAGGCGAAGTAATAGATCAGCTCGCCCTGGGGATCGAGCACCGGCGAGATGAACAGCGCGTTCCAGAAGGTCGTACCGTCCTTGCGGTAATTGAGCAGCTCGACGTTGCAATCGCGCTGCTCACGCAGGGCATTGCGAATCTCGGCGATATGCTCCTGCTGGGTATCGGGGCCCTGCAGGAAGCGACAGTTGCGGCCCAGCACCTCGGCGAGCTCGTAGCCGGTCATCCGCAGGAAGGCCTCGTTGGCGAAGATGATGGGGTTGTCCGGCTGGTGCGGGTCCGTCACGATCATCGGCATACGGGTCTTCTTCACCGCGGCGAAGAAGATGTCGTTGTGTCCGAGACCCTTGCCCAGCTCCGCGATCTGCGACGACGCGGACGGTACGGGAGAGGATGCGGGTGAGGTTTCGGTCATGGAAGGACGCCTGAGATCGGACAGCGGTAACCTCATTGTGACCATTATTCCGCCGACTAGCTCCACCAATCATCGTCATACGATGAGTAGGTCGCGTAGATGGAGGCAGGTCGCGCAGCTTATCGCTGGTTTTGCGTATGATGGCCGCTCTCTGTCAAGGAACCTTCCCATGAGCAAGGTACTGGAAAACCTGGTCGATCTGCTGAGTCTCGAATCCCTGGCGCCCGATCTGTATCGGGGCGGCAGTCAGGATCTGGGCTTTCCGCAGCTCTTCGGCGGACAGGTACTGGGGCAGGCCTTGTCGGCTGCCAGTCAAACGGTACCGATGGAGCGGCGCGTTCACTCCCTGCATGGCTACTTTCTGCGCGCCGGTTCGGCGGTGGATGCCGTGACCTATCAGGTGGATCGGATCCGCGACGGTGGCAGCTTTTCCACTCGTCGGGTCACCGCCTTCCAGGGCGAGCAGCCGATCTTCTTCTGCAGCGCGTCCTTCCATATCGAGGAGCCGGGCTTCGAGCATCAGACCAACATGCCGCAAGTGCCTGCCCCTGAAGCCCTGCAATCGGAGATCGCCCATGCCCAGCGCTACGCCGAGCAGATTCCGGCGCCGCTGCGCGACAAGCTGCTGGGGCCGCGGCCGATCGAGATGCGCCCGGTGGTCTTCACCGATCCCTTCAAGCCGGAGACCAGCGAGCCGGTCAGGCACGTCTGGTTCCGCGCCACCGGCGATCTGCCCGACCAGCCCGCGCTGCATCGCTATCTGCTGGCCTATGCCTCGGACTTCAACTTGCTTCCCAGTTCCTTGCTACCCCATGGCACCAGCTTCTGGGACCGTTCGCTGCAGATCGCCAGCCTAGACCATGCGGTGTGGTTCCACCGGGATTTCCGCCTGGACGACTGGTTGCTGTACGCCATCGACAGCCCTTGGGCCGGCGGTGCCCGCGGCCTGTGCCGAGGCAGTATCTACACGCGCGATGGTCAATTGGTCGCCTCGGTCGCTCAGGAAGGACTGATCCGCAAACGTAGCTGAGGGAAAGCCCTCTAGCTGGCTATTTGCGCAGTACACTTATAGGCTCATGCCTGCGAAGGGCTGAACGAGCACGGTCGTGGTCGTCCCAGACACAACATCAGTTTGAGGCATCGTTCTTGAATCAACTTGAGCGCGTCGTAACCGGTATCCAGGGGCTGGATGAGATCTTGAAGGGAGGCCTGGTTGCCGGTGCCTCCTATGTCATTCAGGGTCGTCCCGGCTCCGGTAAATCGATCATGGCCAACCAGATCGCCTTCAACCACGTGCGTAACGGCGGCCGGGTGCTCTTCGCGACCATGTTGTCGGAAACGCATGAGCGGATGTTCCAGTTCTTTTCCACACTGGATTTCTTCGATCGCTCCTGCATCGGCGATCAGGTCCAGTACCTCAGCGCCTTCGACACCATGGAAGGCGAGGGGCTGGATGAGGTGGTGCGTCTGCTGCGCCGAGAGATCAGTCGACAGAAGGCCAGCCTGCTGGTGGTGGACGGCCTGCTCAATGCCCGCTCGCGTGCGGAAACACCCATCGACACCAAGAAGTTCATCGCCGAACTCCAGGGCCACGCGGCCTTCGCCGGGTGTACGGTGATCTTCCTCACCAGCGCGCGACTCGAGGACGGCAGCCCGGAACACACCATGGTCGATGGCGTGTTGGATCTGCACGAGGAAGAGATCGGCAGTCGCACCATCCGGCGCCTGGCCCTGCGCAAGACCCGTGGTAGCGGCGCGCTACCGGGCTTTCATGAATTCACCATCTCCAACGTCGGCATCACGGTGTTTCCGCGTCTGGAAACGCTTTATCGCGATCCCTCGGCGGGTTCGAGCTACAGGGTCAACAACCAGCGGGTGACCAGTGGTATCACGTCGCTGGACACCATGGTCGATCAGGGCCTGCCGGAGAGTTCGACGACCCTGATCATCGGGCCCTCGGGATCCGGCAAGACCTCCATCAGCCTGAATTTCCTGGCCGCCTGTACGCCGGAAGAGCCGGGCCTGATGTTCGGCTTCTACGAGCCACTGGAGCGACTGCATCTCAAGGCGGACTCGCTCGGTCTCGATCTGGCCAGTCGGGTGAAGGAGGGCGCCGTTCACATACATTGGCAGCCCACCACCGAACTGCGTATCGACGAAGTCGGACTCAAGCTGCTGGCATTGATCCAGGAGCATGGCATCAAGCGGCTGGTGATCGACAGCCTGGGTGCCATCGCCCGTTTCGCCATCCCGCAAGGACGGCTCATCGAATACTTCAGTGCGCTACTGAACGAGCTCCGTACCCAAGGCGTCACAGTTCTAGCCACCTGGGAGTTGCGCGATGTGTTCGGCGCGGACATAGCAGCCCCGGCGCCCGAACTTTCCAGCATGGTGGACAATCTCATCCTGCTGCGTTTCGTCGAGGCCGAGGCAGAGATCAAGCGAGTCCTGTCCATTCTCAAGGTGCGCGACAGTCTCTATGACCCCTCGCTCCGTGAACTGGTAATGGGCCACTCGGGAATCGAATTGAAAAAGGCGTTCAAAGACATGGTGAAGGTGCTTTCAGGTTCAGCCATGCCCTCAGCGCAACCATGATCGCGTCGGATGGGAGAGTTTCCAAATGACGACGATACTGGTAGTCGACGACGAATTTCTGATAGCGGACATCCTGGCCTTCGCCCTCGAAGACGAAGGCTACATGGTGGTCAAGGCGAGCAATGGTCGCCGTGCGCTGGACGTATTCGATCGCGAGCTACCCTCACTGGTCATTACCGATTTCATGATGCCCGTGATGAACGGCCGTGAACTGGCCGAGGCGCTGCGAGAACGCCAAGGGCTGCAGCACCTGCCCATCATCCTCATGAGTGGCGCCCAGGCTCATCTGGGGCAGGAGAGCGCGGAGTTGTTCGATGCCGTGTTCCAGAAGCCTTTCAACATCGGCGACATCGTGGATACCGTACGCAAGTACCTCGTTCTCTGAGGTCGTTGCAGCCTCAACACAAAAGGGCCTGTCTAGACAGGCCCTTTTGTGTTGAGGCTGGCGCATTCGCCAGCCCCGCGTCCTCGATCAGGAGCGCGAAAGCAGTACGCCGAGTACGAAGCCAATGCCACCGGCGACGGCCAGGGCGGTGAAGGGCTTGTCGGCGGTCATGTTGCGAGCGCAGTCGATGGCCTGGCCATACTGCTGCTGTACCTTGCCCTCCAGTTGGCGGGCTTTGCCCTCGGCCTGCCAGTCGGCATTGCCGGTCGCGGCGCCGAAGCTATC
The DNA here is from genome assembly GCF_006384975.1 of Pseudomonas oryzihabitans. NCBI lineage: Bacteria > Pseudomonadati > Pseudomonadota > Gammaproteobacteria > Pseudomonadales > Pseudomonadaceae > Pseudomonas > Pseudomonas oryzihabitans. Next base: position 1,641,367 of record NZ_CP021645.1, on the reverse strand, counting down.
CTGGACCTTGCCGGTGGCGTCCTTGGCACTGCCTATGATTTGATCGGTATTCATGAATGCACCTCGTGTTGTGGAAACGGGGAGGGTCATGCCAAGCGGCATGCTTCCTCTATTGATCCGCGCCAGACGCATTTCGTTCAGGTTCAATTCGTTGTTCGCGATATTCATCGCGGTTTCTACCGAGAGGATCCATGATCTCCAGTCGTCATTACGCCCTCTGCCTGTTCCTGATCCTGACCGGCTGTACCACCTCGCAGCCGCCGCCCGCGCAGCCCGCTACCGACGCCGAGGATCTCTTCGCCCGTCCGGTGGTTGCCGACAGCGTCCTGCGCGACGGTTCCCGTCTACAACTGGCGCTGGCCCTGCCCGAGGGTGGCACGGCACTGGTGGCGGTGGACTGTGCGAAGGACGAGGGCGAATTGCTCTATCTGGATGGTGCGCAGCGAGTCTATCCGGGGCGGGTGAATGGCTATGCCGCACCGCTGTCCCTGAGTCCGCCCAAGGTGGCCGCGCTCAAGCACAATCTCCAGGTACAGGCGCTCTGCGCGCAGCCATTCAGCTCGGATTGGCGTGCCCTGGCCATTGCGCCGGGTGGTGACACCCTGGTCCTGGATCGCAACAGCCTGGTCGACGTCAACGGTGTGCGGCGGTTCTGGGGTGGGCAGCAGCTGGCCGCGGCGGTGCAGACGCCGCGTTATGGCGCACCGGTACGGCAATGGCGCGACTCCCTGGCGGCGGACTGTAAGGCGCGGCGCTATACGCTCGCGGCCCGCTATGGCCTCGATGCCAGTGGCCGTATCGTCGATGGCCAGCTCGCTACGCCAACCCAGGAAGCCTTCGCCAGCGCGCCCCTCGAGCGGCGGACACTGCTGGAAGCCGCCTGCGATCGGCGTGATGCCTTGTTGGCAGCGCCGCGGATGCAGGCGTTGACGGCCGAGGCGCCATCGGCAAACGTACCAGCCCCCCTGGCCGAGCTGCCGACGGCGCGACCTCAGCCGCTGCAGGCCATCCAGTCACTTGGCTTGCCGGCTGCCCGCGTTCCGCTGCAGCGCTTCGTGGAGGAAGGGGAGAGTCGCTACGAGGGGCAGAGCCATCCCTATCGCGAAGAGGTGCAGGTTAGCCCCGGCAGCGCACCGGGGCTCTTGCGGCTGACTGCGCAGGGCAAGGTGGCGCGGGTGGATGCGCTCAGCTGGCGTGGTCTGTTCGATCTGGTACGGCGGACCCGGGTGGACAATGGCAGCCTGCCGGTCGAAGAACTGGCCACCCTCGAACAATTGACCTTCAACGGTAACTGGCGCGCGCTCACCGTGGGTAGCCAAGTGGGCTACCAGGCGCGCCAGACCCTCACGGGTACCTTGAAGGACGCCGAGCAGCGTGAACTCAAGGTGACCTGCAAGGTGGTGGGCGAAAGCGAGGCGCGCCGCATCTTGGCGTCCCTGAGCGGTCGCGCCAAGACCCTCGAGTGTCGACACGGCGAAGCCGCCAATGCACCAGCGAGTCGCTGGGTCTATCTGGAGGACTACGGCTTCTTCCACCTGATCCGCATGGGGGCAGGCGGCGCCATGGGGTTGGAGAAGCACCTCAGCCTGGTGCAGTAGGACAGGCACCCTAGTCGGACTCGTACGCTTGCGGACGAGTCCGGTTCCCTGCCTATAATTACCTTTTAAGTAAATATACCTATCTTAAAAGCGCCTTTTTAGCGAATTGGTACCAGGAGTACGCTGTGTCTATTGAAACAGCACTGCCAAGAGGTATTCGCTATGAAAGTTTTAGGTATGCAAGCACTCGTTGCCGTCGTGTTCATGAGCCTGCTGTCCGGCACGGCATCTGCGGCCAGTCGCGACCTGTCGAGCAAATCCGTTCGTGCCAATGCCCAGGCACAGTTCCAATCCGAGCATCAGGCTCGGGTCTCCGCGCTCTACCAGAACAACACCAACTGAGGTTGGTACCCGTCACGACGCCTTGGCGATCCACTCATCGCTGGGGTGTCGTTCTTGTCGTGTTCCCATTCCCCCTATCGTGGAGCCGTTCTGCTGGCCTTTGCACCAGCCGATAACCCTTGCTCCAGAGCGCTCGGCTCGGCAGTCTGTATGACTCCGAGGTGTCCGAGGCAAGACGATGAGAATCGGTGAGCTGGCCAAGCGTACCGACTGCGCGGTCGAGACCATTCGTTATTACGAGCGTGAGGGGCTACTGAATCCGGCGGCTCGTAGCAGCAGCAATTACCGTCGCTATGACGAAAGCCATGTCGAACGCCTGGTTTTCGTGCGCCACTGCCGGTCGTTGGACATGACGCTGGAAGAAATCCGCGCGCTGCTGACGCTGCGCGATACGGCCGAGCCCGGCTGCGACCAGGTAGATGCCTTGATCGGTGCCCACCTCCACCATGTGGAGGTCCGTATCCGCGAATTGAACCAACTGCGTGAACAACTGGTGACGTTGCGCCGCCAGTGCCAGGGCGAGGGCGAAGGAGACCGCTGTGGCATCCTTCGCGAACTCAGTCAGCCGGCTGCCCCCTCACCGACCACGGCGCAGTGTAGCGCTGCCGGGCACGCCCATGTACCCGGCACCCACCGGCTGCACGATTAGAGCGCTTCCGCCCAGAGATCGTATTCGTCGGCGTCGGTGACCCGCACCCAGACCTTGTCGCCAGGCTTGAGCGGCGTTTCGCTGTCGACGTAGACGTTACCGTCGATCTCCGGGGCATCGGCATAGGAGCGGCCGATGGCGCCCTGGTCGTCGACTTCGTCGATCAGGACTTCGATCTCGCGCCCGATCTTGAGCTGTAGGCGAGCGGCGGAGATGGCCTGCTGGTGGGCCATGAAGCGCTCCCAGCGGTCCTGCTTGACGTCATCCGGGACCGGCTCGAGACCCAGGTCGTTGGCCGGTGCCCCTTCGACCGGCGAGTACTGGAAGCAGCCGACACGATCCAGCTGGGCTTCGGTGAGCCAATCCAGCAGGTACTGGAAGTCTTCCTCGGTCTCGCCGGGGAAGCCTACGATGAAGGTGGAGCGGATGGTCAGCTCCGGGCAGATTTCCCGCCAGCGCTTGATGCGGGCCAGAGTCTTGTCCTCGAAGGCCGGGCGCTTCATCGACTTGAGCACCTTGGGGCTGGCGTGCTGGAAGGGGATGTCCAGGTAGGGCAGCAGCTTGCCGGCGGCCATCAGCGGGATGACGTCGTCGACGTTGGGGTAGGGATAGACGTAGTGCAGACGCACCCAGACCCCCATGCCCGACAGCGCCTCGCATAGCTCCAGCATGCGCGTCTTGACCGGCTGGCCATTCCAGAAGTCCAGCTTGTACTTGAGGTCCACGCCGTAGGCACTGGTGTCCTGGGAGATCACCAGCAGCTCCTTGACTCCGGCCTTGACCAGGCGCTCGGCCTCGGACAGCACATCGCCCACTGGCCGGCTGACCAGCTTGCCGCGCATGGAGGGGATGATGCAGAAGCTGCAGCTGTGGTTGCAGCCTTCGGAAATCTTCAGATAGGCGTAATGGCGCGGGGTCAACTTGATGCCCTGCGGCGGTACCAGATCGATCAGCGGATTGTGCTCGAGCTGCGGCGGTACCACCTCATGTACGGCATTGACCACCTGCTCGTACTGCTGCGGCCCGGTCACCGCCAGCACGCTGGGATGCACGCCGCGGATATTGCCCTCGTCCACGCCCATGCAGCCGGTGACGATCACCTTGCCGTTCTCGGCGATGGCCTCACCGATGGCATCCAGGGACTCGGCCTTGGCACTGTCGATGAAACCGCAGGTGTTGACCACCACCACATCGGCGTCTTCATAGGTCGGCACGATCTCGTAGCCTTCCATGCGCAGTTGGGTGAGGATGCGCTCGGAGTCGACTGTGGCCTTGGGGCAGCCGAGGCTGACGAAACCGACCTTGGGGGCGGACGCTTGGATGGACATGGGCTAACCTCGGCGGGCGCTCAGCAGGCGCCTTGATCAAAAAACGCGCGATTCTAGCCATCTCTGCCCCTGCTTGGAAGAGCAAAGCACGGCGCATCGATAGCGCAGAGCTTTTTGCCGACAGAAGAGTCTATGTTGCGGAAGGCGCTGCGCTGAGGGGTTGTTCCCCTTGCCGTGCCGGTCTTTCGACTTGATCCCAGCGCCGCTTCGGCGCAGGATGCGCCGATTTTTCGACTCTAGGAGCGTTGCATGAGCCGTCCGGAACACGATAGGGAGCAGGGTGGTAAAGCCCCGTCGGCACTGGGGATGATCGTTCTCGCCACCGGTGTGGTGTATGGCGATATCGGAACCAGCCCTCTCTATACGCTCAAGGAAGTCTTTTCGCCGCACTACGGTCTGCCGCTGAACCACGACAGCGTGCTAGGCATTCTTTCGCTGATCTTCTGGTCACTGATCTGGGTGGTGACCATCAAGTACATCACCTTCGTCATGCGCGCGGACAACCAGGGCGAGGGCGGCATCATGGCCCTCACCGCGCTGGCCCGCCGCGCGGCACAGGGCTCGCCGCGCTTGGCCACCACCCTGGTGCTGCTCGGCCTGTTCGGCGCCGCGCTGTTCTATGGCGACAGCATGATCACCCCGGCGGTCTCGGTGCTCTCGGCGGTGGAGGGCCTGGAACTGGCCTTCGATGGCCTTGAGGCCTGGGTAGTACCCATCTCGTTGATCATCCTGGTGGGCATCTTCGCCATCCAGAAGCGCGGTACCGCGACCATCGGCAAGTTCTTCGGTCCGGTGATGGTGCTCTGGTTCACCTCGCTCGGTGCCCTCGGTGTCTATGGCATCGTCCAGCAGCCCGAGGTGCTGAAGGCCTTCAACCCCTACTGGGCGGTGGAGTTCTTCGCCGCCAATCCGGTGAAGGGCTTCATCGTCCTGGGCGCGGCGGTCCTGGCCCTGACCGGTGCCGAAGCCCTCTATGCCGACATGGGCCACTTCGGCCGCAAGCCCATCGCCCGCGCCTGGTTGCTGCTGGTGCTGCCGGGGCTGGTCCTCAACTACTTCGGTCAGGGCGCGCTGCTGCTCGCCGATCCGTCCGCCGTACGCAATCCCTTCTACCTGCTGGCGCCGGAATGGTTGCTGCTGCCGCTGATCGGCCTGGCGACCCTGGCGACCGTCATCGCCTCCCAGGCGGTGATCACCGGCGCCTTCTCCATGACCCGCCAAGCCATCCAGCTGGGTTACATCCCGCGCATGCAGATCCAGCACACCTCCAGCCAGGAGCAGGGGCAGATCTACATTCCGCTGATGAACTGGACGCTGATGCTGGGCGTGATCTTCCTGATCCTCACCTTCCAGTCCTCCGCCAACCTGGCCGAAGCCTACGGCGTCGCCGTGACCGGCACGATGCTGATCACCAGTTGCCTGGTGTCAGCGGTGATCCTGCTGCTATGGAAGTGGCCACGCTGGGTCATGGTGCCGCTGCTGATCGGCTTCCTGCTGGTGGACCTGCTGTACTTCTCTGCCAATGCGCCAAAAATCTTCTCCGGCGGCTCCTTCCCGGTGATCGCGGGCATTATCATCTTCATCCTGCTGACCACCTGGAAGCGCGGGCGCAAGCTGGTGGTCGAGCGCCTGGACGACGGTGCGCTGCCACTGCCGATCTTCATCAGCAGCATCCGCGCCCAGCCGCCGTTCCGCGCCAAGGGCACCGCAGTATTCCTCACCGCCCGGACCGACGTGGTGCCCCACGCCATGCTGCACAACCTGCTGCACAACCAGGTGCTGCACGAGCAGGTGGTGCTGTTGACGGTGCGCTATGAAGACCGGCCGCGGGTATCGCGCGGAGAGCGCATGGAGGTCGAGGACTTCGGTGATGGCTTCTTCCGGGTGGTGCTGCACTATGGCTTCATGGATGAGCCGGACATTCCCCTGGCGCTCAGCCATTGCCCCTATCCCGGCCTGGACTTCACCCCGATGCGCACCACCTATTTCCTCAGCCGGGAAACGGTGATCGCCACCAAGCGGCTGGGCATGGCGCCCTGGCGGGAAAATCTCTTCGTGTTCTTGATGAAGAACGCCAATGGCAACCTGAGATTCTTCAAGCTGCCGGTGAACCGGGTGATCGAGCTGGGTACCCAGGTCGAAATCTGATTCGGTTCAGCCAAAGAAAAGGCCTCTTCTGAGGCCTTTTTCATGACTAGTTCACGGCCGGTGGGGGAAGGGCGTTGGGATCGGTGATGAAGGGCATCTGCCAGCCGTCCAGGCGCTGACCGCGGCCTTCCAGTTCGGCACGAACCGTGCCGATGTAACCCGCCAAACGAAGCGGATCACGATAGTCCGCTTCGCTCAGTTGTTCCTCGGTGTAGAGGGTCTTGCCTTGCGCATCGGCGATGCCCAGGGCCAGGTCGTGGCCATCGGCACCGGATGACACCACGCAGCCAAGGGGTTGAAAGGCATCTACCAGGATCTTGCTGGCGGCGTCGGCGGAAAGCGGTGTGCTCATGGCGAAGGTCTCCGGGGCTGATACAGCCATAGACCGCCAGGCACCGCTACGTTGTTCCGCCCGTCCGTCCGGGCCCGCAGGCCCGGACGGTGCACGCTATTGCGGCGTGCGGTCCTGGATGGCCTTGACCATGAAGTCGGCCAGCTTGTCGTAGTTCTCGTCGAAATGGTGGCCACCCGGACGCTCCAGCTTCTCACCCGACATGCCGGGCTCGGTGCAGCCGCTGTCGTCCTTCTCTTCACCGCCATAGACGCAGAACAGCTTCGCGGCGGGAATGAGCTTGGCTTCGGGCAGGGTGTCGGCTTCGTCGCCGGGCTTGCCCAGCCAGCCTTCCACAGCGATCTCGAAATTGCTCTTGCGGCTATAGGCCAGCAACAGCAGGGTGGTGATCTGGTCTTGATCGGCCTTGGGCAGGCGGTTGTACACCGCCGGCAGGATGTCGGCGCCGAAGGAGTAGCCGGCCAGCACGAAGTGCTTGGCGTGCCACTTCTCGCGATACTCCTGCATCAGGTTGGCCAGGTCAGCCGCTACCTGTTCGGGGCTCTTGTGCTGCCAGAAGTAGCGCAGCGAGTCGACGCCCACTACCGGATACCCATCTTCGTTCATCGATTGTGCCGAGAGGCGGTCGATGTCGCGCCAGCCGCCGTCACCGGAGTAGAAGATGGTCACGGTGTCCGGATGACCGGGCTTGACGTCCGGATCGGCAGGCATCTCGATCACCGGTACGTCGTTGTGCTCGCCCAGCAGGCGCGTCTTGAGCTGTTCGCGCAGGACCACCGGCAAGGCGGTACCGTAGTCGGCGATGGTCAGGTCGGCGTTGGGCTGCTTGCGCACGAAGATCGCCGAGTCATCGGTGGGATGATCGTTCCAGGCGATGTGCCACTTGCCGTGCTCGGCCTTCTCGGGCAACGGATCGGGGCAGTCGAGGTTGGTGATATCGAAGCCGACGCTGAGGGCTGCAGCCTTGTCGTTATCCTGGCTGGCCAGCCAGCGCCAGGCGCGTACGGCGCCCGCGCCGATACCGCCGACGAAGGTGGGCGGCTCGCTGAGATGCTTGGCGGCGGCGTCGAAATCGGCAGTCTGGGCCTTGCAGTCGTGCTGTGGGACGATTTCGTACTGGACCAGTTCGGCGCCGGTGTTGGTCGCCAGGCTCAGCAGATCGGCGTCCGACAGTTGCAGGTCGGGCGGCGTGGCCAGCAGCACCCGCGTATGGGGTTCGCCCTTGGGGGCGGCCATGGTCAGCAGACGGCCATCGGACTGGGTGATGACCTTGACCACCGGTGCCGAGGGCCAGCGATGAAACCACCACCAAGTAGCGCCACCGGCGATCAGGATGATAAGGAGCAGTACCGCGAGTACGCGTTTCAGCATAAGGATCTCAACGTTTGACCAGGCCGGTATAGCCACCGGCGATGAGGGCGGCAGTGTCAGCGAAAGCGACGAGAGGGTCTAGCCCCGCGGGAACCGCCATGTAGCGCGGCTCCCACTCGGGGTCGAACTTGTCCTTGAAGCGGCGCAGGCCCTGGAAGTTGTAGAACTGTTCGCCGCGGCGGAACACCATGGCGCCCAGGCGCTGGGTGATGGGCGCGCCTCGACGAGGATGCAATCCCGCCAGCGGCACCATGCCCAGGGAGAAACGCGCGAAGCCAGCCGCCTTGAAGTGCAGGATCAGGCCAAGCATGAGGAACTCCATGGTCTGCTTGGGCGCATCGGCGGTAACCCGCATCAGGTCAATGCTGGCCAGATCGGTGCGCTCGGTTTCCAGCAGATTGGCGAAGGCCACCGCCTTGCCCTGAAAGCGAACCACGGCGATCCGGAAGTGACTGAGATAGGCCCGATCGAAGCGACCCAGGGAAAAGCCTTTCTCGCGCACCTGCTTGCTCTCCAGCCAGACGTCGGAGATGGCCTTGAGTTCGTCCAGCGGCGCCTCGCCGGGCGCATGGAACTCGATGGCGAGGCCATCACGCTGACCGCGGTTCCAGGTGTAGCGCAGGTCCTTCTTGCCCTTGCTGTCGAGATCGAAGGTATGCAGATCGACCCGCGCCTCTTCACCGAGCTTGAGCGCCGTAAGACCGATGTCCATGTAGAACGGCAGGTTCTCGGCGCGTACCTGATAGAACACCGGGCGAGCGTGGTGCAGATCGCAGAGGTCGCGGAACTTCCAGATCAGCTCGGCACGCGGTTGCGAGCGGCCGATGGGGTCGAACAGGGCGATCAGACTGCGTCCCCGGCGTCCATACATGAGGAAGGCAGGATCGGTGTCATGGAAGAGCAGAGCCTTGTCACCGGTCATGACCAGGCCGCCATCCGGCTGGCTGGATTTGCGTACGATGCTGAAGGCGCGCTCCAGATCCTCGCTATCCGGGGCCTCGATGGCGGGCGGTGCCGCGCGCAGCAGCCAACCCAGGGCGATGATCAAGAGCAGTACCGAACTGCCGAGGGCCGCACGCAGACCGCGCGGGGCATCGGCATCGAGTGCGAATTGCCACCAGAGGCGCGTCTCGTAGGGAACGTCCTGATAGGCGAACAGCAGCAACCAGACCGAGGCGGCGACCACGCAGATGCTGGCGGTCACGTACAGCGGCGAGAACGGTTGCTCCATCAATCGGCTGCGGCGATAGAAGGACTTGCGGAAGATGGCAAGCAGCGCAGCCGTCAATGCCAGGATGGAGGCTTCCTCCCAGTCGAAACCTTTCAACAGGGAAAGCAGGCAGCCCAGCAGCAGCAAGACCAAGGTCACCGCCCAAGCCGCGGACAGGCGCCGACGCAGTCCTTGCGCCAGCAATAGACAGACGACGCCGATCAGGCTCGCGCCCAGGTGGGAGGCGTCGATCAAGCGCTGGGGAAGCAGGAAATCCATGCCCTCCAGGCGGGTGTCTATTTCAGGGGTGACCCCAGAAAAAAGCAAAACCACCCCAGAAAAAAAAACCAGGATGGCCAGGATGGGTGCCGCCAGACCCGACGCCACGCGCACGGCCGGGCTGTTCGACAGCAGGCGGCGGCCTTCGCTGAACAGCAGCACCAGGCAGGCGAGCACGAAGGGCAGCAGCACATAGAACAGGCGATAGACCACCAGCGCCGCGGCGAGCTGCGCAGCGCCCAGTTCGTTGGCGAAGGCAGCCAGCAAGACCGCCTCGAAGACGCCTACGCCACCCGGAACATGACTGAGCACGCCGGCGGCCAGGGCCAGCAGGTAGACCAACAGGAAGGCGCCAAACGGCGGTGCCGTGGGCAGGAGCAGATAGAGCACCATCGAGGCCGCGATGACGTCGAGGATGGTGATCACCAGCTGCAGGGCGGACAGGCGTAGCGTCGGTAGCCGCAGGACCCGCTTGCCAATACGGAAGTGCAGGGCATGAGCGCAGGGTTGTTCGGCCACACGCCAACGGCGCAGGGCCAGGATGCCGATGGCGTAGCCGACCAGGATCAAGCCGGCCGCGGTGACGATCACGCTTTCCGGTACACGCAGTGCCTGGGTCGCGGCTTCCAGGTTGGTCAGGGCAGCGATGGCCGCCAGCGGAGGGAGTGCGGTTCCCAGGGCGAGGCTGGAAAAGACCGTCATCTGCGCGACTTCCAGCGCGCTGAGACCCTGACGGGCATAGAGGCGATAACGCACCGACCCGCCAGAAAGCATCGACAGGCCGACCGCATTGCCGATGGCGAAGGCCGTGAAACCACCAAAGGTCCAGGTCTTGGCCGGGAGTTTGATATCGGCGAAGCGCATCGCCGACCACTCGTAGCCCAGCAGGATGGTAAAGCCGGCTGCCGCCGCTAGCAGGGCGCCGAGCAGGGAGGAGTGCGGGATGTCGCGCAGGGCATCATGCAGGGCCTCGCCGTCGATGCTGCTTAGCAAATGCCAGCATACCAGCAGGGCGGCTGCGAACAGCACCAGCGTAACGCCCAGTTCGATGGGCTGCCGGTAGGCCGTCAGCTTTTCCAGAAGACGCCAGGGCAGCGCGGGAGGCGGCGAAACGTGGTGCTCAGAATGGGCTACCGGCTTCGAGGAGACCTCTTTGGCTGGATCAGGTGCAGTCATGCAAACTCCTCTTAACAGGAAACGCGCGTCAGATTACTGGTCGCGCGCGGTTTGCCAAGCCTTGTACAGATAAAAAAGCTCTATACCAATCTTTGTAGCAGTTCACGCTACAGAGTTCGCACCGCTCGAAGCTCGCCATCAGGCCAAATTTCGAGCAAAAAAAAACCACTCAAGAGAGTGGTTTTTTCGAATTTGGTTGCGGGAGCTGGATTTGAACCAACGACCTTCGGGTTATGAGCCCGACGAGCTACCAGACTGCTCCATCCCGCGTCCGATGGGGCTCAGTATAGGGCCAAGAAAAAATTCGTCAAGAAAAATTTAATATTCATCAAGGAGTTATTCGGCCGCGCCGGGTGAGTGTCACTTGTCGGCATCGCTTTTCTGCATCTGGACCGAGGCTTTTTCACCACTGGAGCGGTTCTGTTGATCCGACTGATCACGATCGAAACAGCCGCCGAGGGCCAGGGTAGCGAGCAGGGCACAGGAAAGGAGTAGAGGGCGTTTCATGAGAGGTCTCCCGGTTGTACGTGCTCAGTCGACCTGCCTGTCCTGGAAAGAGTCCGGAAATTCGATGAGTGCCCGGCAAATGCAATGAGAACGTGATTGCAAAACGCCATGAGATGAGTGGGGGAGGGTAATGGCCATATGCTATCTTTGGCGTCTGTTATGGAGAACACCATGAACCCTTCTCAGGACTCGAGCTGTCTGGATCAGCGCATCATGCGCGTAATGGAGCAGGACGTACCGGCACTCGTCGTGCAGCTGTGCAACCTGTCATTGGCACTGGCCGGTAGCAGCGCCGTTGGCGCTGGCGAAATGGCACTTCAGGTCGTAGACAAAGTCGAAAGACTGGTCGATGACATGCAGACGCTCCGTGCCTGTGCTCAGGAGCTGCTGGACGCCCCGTCCCGCCATGTCCGCCCCGGCCATTTCGAAGAGCGGATCGTCCCTGTCAATGACGAAGAGGGTCCGTTCGACGACGGGCAGCGTGACCGAGCCGTTTGACCAGGAAAGTCCGGAGTGGCCACCATGAATCTCTTGCTGGAAACCCTACTCGATCATCTGCGCAGTCTCGGTCGTATCGAATTCTTCGAGCGCAGCGAGCATTTCGCGCGTCTGATGGTGACTACTCCGGATGGCGTCATCGCCGAACGTGACCTCTATTACGATCAGTTGCACCATGCCCATGACCTCAAGGCATTGGTGGACGAATTGCGCGAAGAGGTCATCCATCGGCAGCGACTGCTGCAGGACGTTGGCTGATCGCAGTTCGTCGTCCATCATGGACAAAGTCCCCGGGTCTTGGCTTACTGTACGGATATTCAGCTGCAGTGCCCGGCTCGGCATCCTTTCCCATGGCCCCGGACGATTCTCTCGAGTCTCTTTCTCCCAAGCGCCAGCGCAAGATCATCCATGTCGATTGCGACTGTTTCTATGCGTCCATCGAGATGCGCGACGATCCGCGCCTGGGTGGCAAGCCGCTGGCCGTAGGCGGTACGCCCGATCGGCGCGGCGTGGTGGCGACCTGTAACTACGAAGCCCGCGCCTTTGGCGTGCGCTCTGCCATGTCGTCCCACCAGGCGCAGAAGCTCTGTCCGGATCTGGTGTTCGTCAAGCCACGCTTCGACGTCTACAAGGAGGTCTCGCGGCAGATCCATGGGATCTTCCAGGACTACACCGACCTGATCGAGCCGCTGTCGCTGGACGAGGCCTACCTGGATGTCACCCGCTGCGACCTGTTCAACGGCAGCGCCACCCTCATCGCCCGCGACATCCGGCGGCGGGTCTGGGAAGAGCTGAACATCACGGTGTCCGCCGGGGTGGCGCCCAACAAGTTTCTCGCCAAGATCGCCAGCGATTGGAAAAAGCCCAACGGGCTGTTCGTCATTGCGCCCCAGGAAGTGGCCGACTTCGTTGCCGTGCTGCCGGTGGCCAAGCTGCACGGAGTGGGCAAGGTCACGGCGGATAAGCTCAAGCGCCGCGGGATCGTCCTGTGCAGCGATCTGCAGAGCTGGTCGCGCTTCGACCTGCTGCGCGAATTCGGCAGCTTCGGCGAGCGTCTCTGGTCCCTGGCGCATGGTATCGACGAACGCCAGGTAAAGGTGGATAGCCAGCGGCAGTCGGCCAGCGTGGAGCGCACCTATGACCGCGACCTGCCCGATGCGGCGGCCTGTGTGCAGGAATTGCCCGAGCTATTGGCGAAGCTCGAAGAGCGGTTGACGCGGCTGGCCGACCGCTATCGCCCGGAACGACCCTTCATAAAGGTCAAGTTTCACGACTTCACCCAGACGACCCTCGAACAGCAGGGCGCCGGTCGGGATCTCGACAGCTACCGGCGGCTGTTGGAACAGGCGTACCGTCGAGGTAATCGGCCGGTACGGCTGCTCGGTGTGGGCGTGCGGCTTATCGATCTGCGCGAGGCCGCTCTCCAGCTCAGGCTGTTCGAGGACTGACGCCGCTCAGAGCGGGCTCTTCGCCTGGGAGGAGAGGTTGACGATGGCCGCATCCAGTTCGTCCAGTGCCGGGCTGGACGTGGGCGCGCCCTGTTTGAGCAGGGTCTCGCTATGCTGGCAGGCCGCGCGCAACTGCGGTACGCCGCAATAGCGGGTGGCGCCATGCAGGCGGTGGACGCGCTCGATCAGGGCGATGCGGTCGCCGTCCTCGCGGGCCTGGCGAATGGCCTGACGATCCGCTGCCAGGGAGGCGAGCAGCATGCTCAGGAGATCCTTGGCCAGGTCCGGCTTGTTGGCCGCCAGGCGCAGGCCTTCGTCCAGGTCCATCACCGGCAGCATGGAGATGTCCTGACCGCCGCTGTTGAGGCTGGTGACCTCGGGCGCCGAGCTGTGCAATAGACGCAGGCCGGTCCATTTGAGGATGACCTGGGCCAACTGCCGGTCACTGATGGGCTTGGTGAGATAGTCGTCCATGCCGCTCTGCAGCAGGGCGCGCTTTTCATTGGCCATGGCGTGGGCGGTGAGGGCGACGATGGGCACCGGCGTACCGCCTTCGCTGGCTTCCCAGTCACGGATGGCCTCGGTGGCCTGGCGACCGTCCATGCCGGGCATCTGCACATCCATGAACACCAGGTCGAAGCGCTCCTGCTGCACGGCCTCGACCGCGGCATAGCCGCTTTCCACGGCCATGACCTGGGCGCCGAGATCGGTCAGCAGGGTTTCCACCAGCAGCAGATTGGCCGGATTGTCGTCCACGCAGAGCAGGCGGGGCGGGCGATCGGTGATGCCCAGGCCGCCACTCTCGTTGCGTTGCGGCCGCTGATTGAGCAGTTCCGCCACGGCCTGCTCCAGCTTGCGGCTGCAGGCCGGCTTGGAGTGCAGCTGGCAGTGGACATCGGGCAGCGAGGCGTGGAACACCGCCTGGTCGGTGGTCGGGCAATAGACCAGGGTGTTGCAGTCCTGCCGGCCCAGCTCCCAGATGCGTTCGGTGAGCAGGTCCGGCGGAATGCTGCGGGCATTGACGCCGAGCACCGCCAGGCTGATCGGCAGCTTGCCGGCGGCCGGGTGGGCGACCGCCTCGCTCAGTTGCTCGAGGGTGTCGAACAGTTCGACGCTCAGGCCGCATTCCTCGAGCTGGTGCTGCAGCGCCTGGCGGGTGAGGGGATGCGGCTCCATCAGGCCGACGCGGCGGCCGGCCAGGGCGATGCGCTTGTGACTCTCGACGCTGCCGTGGGCCTTGGGCAGGTTGAGGGTGATCCAGAACTCCGAGCCCTCGCCGGGAATGCTTTCCAGGCCGATCTCGCCGCCCATCTGCTCGATCAGGCGCTTGGAGATCACCAGGCCCAGGCCGGTGCCGCCCGCTTGGCGAGTCAGGGAGTTGTCGGCCTGGGAGAAGGCCTGGAACAGCATCTGCCGATCTTCTTCGGTCAAGCCAACACCGGTGTCCTGCACGCTGATGCGCAGTTGGGCGTGATCGTCGGTCTCTTCCTCGACCATGGCGCGCACGGCGATGGTGCCGGAATGGGTGAACTTGATCGCGTTGCTCACCAGGTTGGTGAGGACCTGGCGCAGGCGCTGGGGATCGCCGACCAGATGGGTCGGCGTATCGCGATAGACGAGGCAGACCAGTTCCAGGTGCTTCTCGTGGGCGGAAGGCGCCAGGATGGTCAGGGTGTCCTGGATCATGTCGCGCAGGTTGAATGGCAGGTTCTCCAGCACCAGCTTGCCGGCCTCTATCTTCGAGAAGTCGAGGATCTCGTTGATGATGCCCAGCAGGCTTTCCGCTGAATTCTGGATGGTGCTCAGGTAGTCCTGCTGGCGCGGGGTCAGCTCGCTCTTCTGCATCAGGTTGGTGAAACCGATGATGCCGTTGAGCGGGGTGCGGATCTCATGGCTCATGTTGGCCAGGAATTCCGACTTGATGCGGCTGGCCTCCAGCGCGGCCTTGCGGGCCAGGTCGAGTTCAATGTTCTGGATTTCGATGGTTTCCAGATTCTGGCGGACGTCTTCGGTGGCCTGATCGATGTTGTTCTGCATCTCGAACTGGGCATTTTCCATGGACTCGGCCATGCGATTGATGCCGGTCGCCAGTTCGTCGAATTCCGGGCTGCCGAGCTGCACGGGCAGGCGCGTTTCCAGGCGGCCTTCCTGCAACTGACCGACCCCCTGGGCAATGACCTGCAGTGGGCGATTGATCCGGCGCCCCATGCGCACCGCGATGAAGGCGGTGAAAGCGAGGCCGAGCAGGATCAGCAGCAGGCCGGCCACCAGGTTGCGATAGCCGCGCAGCAGGGTGGCGTGATGGGACAGTTCGAGTTGAATCCAACCCAGGGTCTGGGGGGTGGCGGTGCTGCCATCGCTGCGGGTCAGGCGCAGGTCATGGGTCTGCACCGGCAGGTTGAAGTGGGTGATGTCCAGCCCGGATCTCATGCTGATGGTCTGGAAGTCGCGGCCACTCAGTTCGATGGTCATCGAGGGACCGGCGTGGGCGAGGACGTTGCCGTCGGCGTCGAGAAAGCTGATGGCGCGGACATCGGCCTGGTCGAGTGCGCGCTGGGCGATGCGATTGAGTTGATCGTTATCGCCGGCACGCATGGCCGGGGCGATGAGGGGCGCCATCTGCTGGGCCACGAGCTGACCGTGCTCGATGAGCTGGCTGCGCATGTCCGATAACTGGACCCAGCTGAAATAGACCCCCAGCAAGGCCGCCATGCAGCAGGTCGGCAGGACACTCAGCAGCAGAATGCGCCCCTTGAGTCCGAGTTCGTCCAGCACGGCTCATCTCCCGAGCAAATTGGCAAGTCTAACCCCATTGCCGAATGTAAAGAGATTCTTTGCGAAAGGGGTCGCACCTCCCAGAGCAGCGATCCGGGAAAATTCGCGAACGATGCCACGGACCCGCTCCGGGGCGTACAACCATCGCTCCCGACGGCGGTCTGGTAGGGATTGCCGGTCGCTCCGGTGTGGTCTGTCGAGGAAAGTCTTTTGAAGAAGAGTTGCAGTCTGGTCCTGGCGGGTGCCCTGATGCTGGGTGTCGGCTGGGTGGCACCGACCCTGGCCCAGGAGCCCAGGAAAGGCACCTTGGTGGAGCGGGGGTCGATGTACTACAGCTTCGAGACCCATCTGCTGAACTCGGTGGACGGCAAGCGGCGCTATCGGGTCTACATCGGTATCCCCAAGCAGCCGGCGCCGATGATGGGTTATCCCGCGCTCTTCCTGCTCGATGGCGATGCCGCCCTGGCGCAACTGCAGGACGTCTGGCTGTCGCCGCACAAACTGAAGAATCCTCCCGCGCTGGTGGCGATTGGCTACGCCGACGCGGCCGATGCCATGCAGGAGCGCACCTATGACTTCACTCCGGCTATAGGTGGCGGACGCAACCGCGACGATGTGCGCAAGGACTGGCCAGCGGGCGGCTCCAGCGCCTTTCTCGACCTGATCGAGCAGCGCATCAAGCCGCTGCTGACCCAGAGCGTGCCGGTGGATCCCAATCGCCAGACGCTCTGGGGGCATGGCTACGGCGGCCTGTTCGTGCTCGACACCCTCTACCGCCAGCCGCAAGCCTTCCAGCGCTACGTGGCGAGCGACGTGGCCTATGGCTGGCAGCAGGGCCATATCCTCAAGCGCGCCGAGCAATTCCAGGGGGTGGGTGGTGCCCGGCCGGTGCAGCTCTGGCTGTTCTCCGGCAGCGAGGACCTGACGCGCAAGGTCGCGCCCGATGCACCCAAGCGCTTGGCCGAACGTCTGGCGGGGCTGCCGGGCTTGCAGGTGACGTCCCAGGTAAGGCCCAACCTGGGCCCGGAGGCGATCCTGTCGATCAGTCTGCCCGTGGCGCTGGAGGTGGCCAGCGACGGGGTCGCCGCGCCCCGGTTGTAGCGGTGCGCCGGACGGGTGGGGTCGGCGCGGGTTTGGGGGTATCATGGAAGGCTTTCACCCCAGGCGGAACGAGCTGATCCATGAGTCTGCACTATCCCACCATCGCCGATTGCATCGGTAACACGCCTTTGGTGCGTCTGCAGCGCCTGGCCGGCGACACCCGCAGTACCGTGCTGCTCAAGCTGGAAGGCAACAATCCGGCGGGTTCGGTGAAGGACCGGCCGGCGCTGTCGATGATCCGCCAGGCCGAGGCCCGCGGCGACATCCAGCCCGGTGACACCCTCATTGAGGCCACCTCTGGCAATACCGGGATCGCCCTGGCCATGGCCGCCGCCATCATGGGCTACCGCATGATCCTGATCATGCCCGACAACTCCAGCGCCGAACGTAAGGCGGCCATGACCGCCTATGGCGCCGAACTCATCCTGGTCAGCAAGGAAGAGGGCATGGAAGGCGCGCGCGACCTGGCCACCCGCATGCAGGCCGAAGGCCGCGGCAAGGTGCTCGATCAGTTCGGCAATGGCGACAATCCGATCGCCCATTACCTGGGGACCGGCCCGGAAATCTGGCGCCAGACCCACGGCAGCATCACCCATTTCGTCAGCTCCATGGGTACCACCGGGACCATCATGGGGACCTCGCGCTACCTTAAGGAGCAGAACCCCGCCGTGCAGATCGTCGGTCTGCAGCCGGCAGAGGGCGCCGCCATTCCCGGTATCCGGCGCTGGCCGGAGGCCTATCTGCCGAAGATCTACGAGGCCAGCCGCGTGGATCGCATCATCGACATGTCCCAGCAGGAGGCCGAGGACACCATGCGCCGCCTGGCGCGCGAAGAAGGCATCTTCTGCGGCGTATCGTCCGGTGGTTCGGTGGCCGGTGCGCTGCGCATCGCCCGCGAAGTCGAGAATGCGGTGATCGTGGCGATCATCTGTGACCGCGGTGATCGTTATCTGTCGACTGGCGTCTATGACCCGCGCTAAGCGAGGCGGGGGCCTGCGCTTCCAGCCCGCAGGCGGTTCGCGTCCGGCCGCGGTACCGACCGGCAAGCGCCAGGTGCTGAGTATCGAGCGGCTGTCCAACGACGGCCGTGGCATTGGTCACGAAGGCGGGCGGACCTGGTTCGTCACCGGTGCCCTGCCGGGCGAACGTATTGAGGCGCGAGTGCTCGGTGCCCGCAGCCAGGTGGTGGAGGCCCGTACCCTCAAGGTGCTGGAGGCCAGCCCACTACGGCGCACACCGCCTTGCACCGTGGCTGACCGCTGCGGCGGCTGTACGCTGCAGCACCTGCCCCATGCCGACCAGTTGACGCTCAAGCAGCAGGCCCTGGCGGAACAATTCCAGCGCCTGGCCGGTACCCAGCCCCTGGCCTGGGCAGAGCCCTTGGTCGGTCCCGAATTCGGCTATCGCCGGCGGGCCCGGGTCGCCGTGCGTTGGGACGAGCGCCAGGGCCGGCTGGACGTGGGCTTTCGCGCCGAGGCCAGTCAGGACATCGTCACACCGGACGACTGCCTGGTGCTGGTCCCGGAGTTGCAGCCGCTGCTACGGGCCCTGCCGGAGCTGCTGGCTGGCCTGGAGCGCCCCCAGGCCATAGGCCATGTGGAGTTGTTCCAGGGCACCGCGACCGCGCTGTTGGTCCGTCATACCCAGGCCTTGTTGCTCGGCGATCAGGCGCGCCTGCGCGACTTCTGCGCGGCCGGGCAGGTTCAGCTCTGGTGGCAAGGCAAGGGCGAGCCAACGCCTGATCAGGCGGATGTCACCCTGGGTTATCGGCTGGCGGACTGGGACGTGACGCTCGCCTATCAGCCGGGCGATTTCGTCCAGGTCAATGCGCCCATCAACGTGGCGATGGTCGCCCAGGCCTTGGACTGGTTGGCGCCGGGGGCCGGTGATCGGGTGCTCGATCTGTTCTGCGGTCTGGGCAACTTCTCCCTGCCGCTGGCCCGCCGGGCCGCCGCGGTGACCGGGATCGAAGGGGTGGCGGCGATGACATCACGGGCAATACAAAATGCACGTGACAACGGCATCGGCAACGCGCACTTTCTACAGGTGGACCTGTCGAACCCGCTGCCCACCGAATTGGGCGCCCATTCGCTGGCCTTGCTGGATCCGCCGCGCGATGGTGCGTTGGAAGTCGTCCGGCAGCTCAAGGGACTGGGGGTGGGGCGACTGGTCTATGTGTCCTGCAATCCGTCCACCCTGGCACGGGATGCGGGTGAACTGGTGCGACAGGGCTATCGCATGACGCGGGCGGGGATTCTCGACATGTTCCCCCAGACTGCCCATGTGGAAGCCATGGTGTTGTTCGAAGCGGGCGGGATGCCCGGCTAACGACGGCTCGCCAACGCTGCGAGCCAATCCGGCGAGAACGCTGCGCCGTGAGGAAGGGGTAGATGGTACAGGTCAGAGCGCATCAGCCAGTCAACGTCGATGGCAGCATCAACCTCCATGCCTGGCTGGATCACATCCAGAGCGTGGATCCTAATCTCGATCGCGAGGCCTTGCTGGACGCCTGCGGCTTCGCCCGCACGGCGGAAGAGAATTCCGGACAGATCGAGCACTCCTGGGCGGAGGGGACATCCAGTTTCCATACCGGCCTTGAGATGGCGGAGATCCTCGCCGACCTCAAGTTGGACCAGGACAGCCTGATCGCCGCCATCGTCTATCGCGCGGTCCGTGAAGGCAAGGCCAGTCTCAAATCGGCCACCGAGCATTTCGGGCCGGTGGTGGCCAAGCTGATCGAAGGCGTGCTGCGCATGGCGGCGATCAGCGAAAGTCTCAATCCGCGCAAGTCCATGGTCCTGGGCAGCCAGACCCAGGTGGACAACCTGCGGCGGATGCTGGTGGCCATGGTCGATGACGTGCGCGTGGCCCTGATCAAGCTGGCCGAGAGGACCTGCGCCATCCGCGCGGTGAAGAACGCCACCGAAGAGCGCCGCAACCGGGTGGCCCGCGAGGTCGCCGACATCTATGCGCCCCTGGCCCATCGCCTGGGCATCGGTCACATCAAGTGGGAGCTGGAGGACCTGTCCTTCCGTTACCTGGAGCCGCAGCAGTACAAGCAGATCGCCACCTTGCTCCACGAGCGGCGGCTGGATCGCGAGCAGTACATCGCCGACGTCATGCAGCAGTTGCGTGACGAGCTCACCGCCACCGGTATCAAGTCCGATATCAGCGGGCGAGCCAAGCACATCTATTCCATCTGGCGGAAGATGCAGCGCAAGGGCCTGGAATTCAGCCAGATCTATGACGTGCGGGCCGTACGGGTGCTGGTGCCCGAGGTGCGTGACTGCTACACCGCGCTGGGCATCGTGCATACCCTGTGGCGGCACATTCCCCGCGAGTTCGACGACTATATCGCCAATCCCAAGGAGAACGGCTACCGTTCCCTGCACACGGCGGTGATCGGTCCGGAAGGCAAGGTGTTGGAGGTGCAGATCCGCACCCACGCCATGCATGAAGAGGCCGAGCTGGGCGTCTGCGCCCACTGGCGCTACAAGGGCACCGACGTCAAATCGGCGTCCAACCACTACGAAGAGAAGATTTCCTGGCTGCGCCAGGTGCTGGAGTGGCACGAGGAGCTGGGCGACATCGGCGGGCTGGCCGATCAACTACGCGTCGACATCGAGCCGGACCGGGTCTATGTCTTCACCCCCGATGGCCACGCCATCGACCTGCCCAAGGGCGCGACGCCGCTGGACTTCGCCTATCGGGTGCATACCGAGATCGGCCACAACTGCCGCGGGGCCAAGATCAACGGCCGCATCGTGCCGCTGAATTACCAGCTGCAGACCGGTGAGCAGGTGGAGATCATCACCGGCAAGCAGGGTTCGCCCAGCCGTGATTGGCTCAACCCCAACCTGGGCTATGTGAATACCTCGCGGGCGCGGGCCAAGATCGTCCACTGGTTCAAGTTCCAGGCGCGCGACCAGAACGTCGCTGCCGGCAAGGCCATGATCGAGCGGGAATTGTCGCGCCTGGCGCTGCCGCCGGTGGACTTCGATACCCTGGCCGAGAAGGTCAACTACAAGGGTTCCGAGGACATGCTCGCGGCCCTCGGCGCCGGCGATCTGCGGCTGGCCCATGTGATGCACGCGGCCCAGCAACTGGTGGAGCCGGACAAGGGCCAGGACACCCTCGATCTCATTCCGCGCAAGCCCACCAACAAGCCGGGCAAACGCGGCGATGTGCAGATCCAGGGGGTGGGCAATCTGCTGACCCAAATCGCCGGCTGCTGCCAGCCACTGCCGGGTGACCCCATCGTCGGCTACATCACCCTGGGGCGCGGCGTGACCATCCATCGGCAGGATTGTGCCAACGCCCTGCAGCTGGCCAGTCGCGAGCCGGAGCGGACCATCCAGGTGAGTTGGGGGCCGGTACCGGTACAGACCTATCCGGTCGATATCCTCATCAAGGCTTTCGACCGTTCGGGCTTGTTGCGCGATGTCTCGCAGATCCTGCTCAACGAGCGGATCAATGTGCTGGCGGTGAACACCCGCAGCAATCGTGAGGACAACACCGCCAACATGCTGCTGACCATCGAGATTCCCGGTCTGGATGCCCTCGGGCGCCTGCTCGGGCGTATCTCTCAGCTGCCCAACATCATCGAAGCCCGGCGTAATCGCGCCGCCTGAGCGGCGTGATCGCGACCCCCACGAGGCGCCCCGGGCGCCTCGCTCTTTTTCCGGCGACAGGATTCACCATGTACCAGCTCGACGACCTGCTGCACCTCATGGCCCGGCTGCGCGATCCGCAGCATGGCTGCCCCTGGGATCTGCAGCAGGACTACGCCAGCATCGTGCCCCATACCCTGGAAGAGGCCTACGAGGTCGCCGATGCCATCGCCAAGCGTGATTTCCCCCAGGTGCGCGACGAACTGGGCGACCTGTTGTTCCAGGTCGTCTACTACAGCCAATTGGGTCGTGAAGACGGTCACTTCGACTTCGCCCAGGTGGTGGACGGCATCACCCGCAAGCTGGTGCGCCGCCATCCCCATGTCTTCCCCGACGGCGACCTGCATGGGCCCCTGGACCTGCCACGGCTCGACGAGGCGACCATCAAGCGTCGCTGGGAAGAGATCAAGGCCGAGGAGCGTGCGGAAAAAGCCACGGCGCCCGAACAACTGTCGCTGCTGGACGATGTGCCGGCCGCGCTGCCGGCCCTGAGTCGCGCGGCCAAGTTACAGAAGCGTGCGGCCAATGTCGGCTTCGATTGGGCCGATGCCACGCCGGTGGTGGCCAAAATCCAGGAAGAGCTGGACGAGGTCCGCGAGGCCATGGCCAACGGCCAGGCCGCACAGGTGGCGGAGGAGGTAGGTGACCTGCTGTTCGTGATGGTCAACCTGGCGCGCCACCTGCGCGTCGATGCCGAGGACGCCCTGCGCCAGGCCAATGCCAAGTTCGAGCGGCGCTTCCGCTATATCGAGGACGCCCTGAAAGCCCAGGGGCGCACGCCCCAGGAGGCAAGCCTGGAGGAGATGGATGCCCTGTGGGATGCGGCCAAGGTGGAAGAGAAGGGCAGCGTCGGGCATTCGTTGCAGGGTCGCTGAACCCAGGCGGAGGTTGGCGCTGAGCGTAGCGAAGCCCAACGTTAGCGAGGTCTGGACCGTGTTCGATGTGTCGCCGAGGCCCTTCAGTTGGGCTTCGCTGCGCTCAACCGCAACCTACGGCATCCGCTCCCAACCCGGCGAATGATCCGGTTGGTCGGCCAGGTGCGCGGGGCATTTACCCTTGAGGTGCCAGGCGAAGGCGATGATCTCGGCCAGGGTGCGATAGAGCGCCTCGGGAATCTCCGAGCCCAGCTCCAGGCGGGCCAGGATGCGCACCAGGTCGGCGTTCTCGTAGATCGGCACCTCGTGCTCGCGGGCAGTGGCCAGGATAAGTTCGGCCAGTTCGGCGTCGCCCTTGGCGGACAGGATCGGGGCGCTGCTGCCGTCGTAGGACAGGGCGATGGCCTGGCGGGGAGAAGAGGTGCTCATGCGGTATCGTCGATCCAGCGTTGTTCGAGGGAGGTACGCGGATTGCGCGCGGGTCGGCCTTGGCGGCTGCTGAGATCGCCGACCACGAAGCCGGCCGCCAGCAGGCGCTCGCGCAGATGGGGCAATTCGGTATCGATCAGCGCCGCGGTGGCGCCTTTTTCCGCCCAGAATTCGCTCGACAGTCGACCGCTGGCGAGTTGGGCACGGACCTGCAGGGGGCCGAGTGGCGCCAGGTCGAAGGCCAGTTCCACTTTCCACAGGCTGTCGCGGGTTTCACCGTGGGTATCCGGCGGCGGTCGTTCTTCCTGGAAGCGGACCTGCACCGCGCCGAGTCGCTCGCCGTCGCGCCAGGGGATTTCGGTCTGCCAGGTGGACAGGTAGTAGCCGTCCGGCAGGACCTGGGTCTGCGCCAGGCTGGCGAGCTGGTGGGTCTGCAATCGCGCGATGACGCCGGTGGCCAATTGCAGCAATTCGTCGAGTTCGGCATTGGCGGCGCTGAGGCCACGACCGTCGCGCTCGCCCAGGGGAAAGTCCAGGGCCGTGGGTTGGCGGTTGGCGCTGGCGACGCCGCCCAGGGCGCGGCGCAGGGCGTCCGGTAGATTCTGCTGGGCGGCCTGGGCCAGCACCTGGGGATTGCGCAGCGGATCGCCTGGCATGCTGGCCAGCAGGCGGTCGACCAGGCGCAGCAGATTGGCCTTGAAGTCTTCCTGAATATCGGAGCCGCTACGGTCCAGCAATTGCTGCTCCAGTTGCAGTCCGCTGCGGGCCAGGGCGCGGGTCCAGCCCTGGGGCGTGGTGAGGGCCTCGGTGTCTTCCAGGTTGGCCAGCAGCGCCTTGAGCGCGCTGCCCACCGACGGCGGCAGCTCCTGCTCGGGAAGGGCGTCCTGCAGCCACTGCAGCAAGCCGTTCATCGACAGCTGGCGTTGGCCTTGGCTCTGGAGCTGGTGATCGATGTCGAGCTGGTCGAGCCGCTGCGCCAGGGGCAGCACCGTGACTTCCTGGCTGTCCTTGATCACCACCGTCAGCAGGCTGCCCACAGGTACCGGGCGGGGTGATTCCAGCTTGAGCTGCTTGCCTTCGAGACTGGAGGTCAGCGCCTTGGCGATCACCTCGTAGGTGGGGGTGCCACTGGTCTGTTGCAGCAGGCTGCTCAATACCCGCAACTGCAGGGTGGTGCCCACCGGCAACTGGCGCAGGTCCAGTTGCTGCAGCGGTGGTGGCGGTGCCTCGACCCCGTCCAGGCTCTGCAGCAGCACGGCCAACTGGGTGGAACTCAGGGTGCTCACCAGCAACTGGCTACCGACCGGCAGGTTGTTGGTCGGGCTCTGGGTGGTGAGCAGCACGCTGCCACCCTGGGCGAGCTGGAGCTGCAGCAGGAATTGGAAATTCTGCCCGGCCGGACGGGTGGCGAGCACCTCGGCGGTGGCCGTGGTGCCAGCGGGAATGAGGTCGTCGAGGGACTGCAGTGCCTGCAGGATCTGCGCACCGGCGTCCGACGCCTGCGCCGCCGCGGCCCGGACGGGCAGGGTGGGCGTGACGCCAGGACTGAGCGAGATCGTAGGAATGGAAGGCATCGGGCAGGTCCGGAAAAGTCGCCTGTGTATAATGACGCGCTTTCAGATTCTGTACGAAAGCAGCCGAGCGACGGTCAGGCGAGGCGAAGAACGTTGAGGAAGCGCATTTCCGAAGGGTAAATGAGCATTCTGACCGGGCTGGCGGCCCAGGCGTTTTTCAACGAAGCATCACCGAGGCGCAGGCCGTTTTCGTACAGAACCTCGAGGCGTGTGCCGGGTTAACGGCCGCTGCTCGATCGACTTTAATCCCTGGAACCCCATGCCGTGAACCCGCCCCTGCTCGACGCCGTCGCGCTCCGTTGCGAACGGGGCGATCGCCTGCTGTTCGACGGCCTGAACCTGAGCGTGCGTCCGGGGGAGTTGTGGCAGATCGATGGCGTCAATGGCAGTGGCAAGACCAGTCTGCTGCGGATCCTGGCAGGGCTGTTGCCAGCTGACAGCGGTACGGTGCGCAGACCCCCGGCGGCTGAGCTGCTCTGGCTGGGCCATGCCCCGGGCATCGCCGAAGGCCTGACCGCCCGGGAAAATCTGCACACCCTGGCGAGCCTGTGGCGGCCCGCCAGTGCCGAAGCCTGCACGGCGGCACTCGCGACCCTTGGCCTGGCCGAGCTGGCGGATGAGCTCTGCGCGCGGTTATCGGCCGGTCAGCGCCGCCGGGTCGCCCTGGCGCGGCTCCATTTGCCCGAGCCGCCCGCCCTGTGGTTGCTGGACGAACCCTTCACCGCCCTGGATGCGGCGACCTGCCAGCGCCTGGAACAACGACTGCAAGCGCATTGCCTGGACGGCGGCGCCGTGGTGCTGAGCAGTCACCGCGAATTGGACAGCGTACCCGCCTCTTACCGCCGCCTGGCGTTGGACGGTGGCCGGTGACCGGCGCCTGCCTGGCCATCCTGCGCCGCGAGTGGCGCCTGGCCTGCCGCCGACCGGCGCAGTGGCTCACGCCGCTGACCTTTTACGCCTTGGTGGTGATGCTATTTCCCCTGGCCCTGGGCCCGGACAGCCGCCAATTGGCCACGCTGGCACCGGGCCTCTTGTGGATCGCGCTGCTCCTGGCCCTGTTGCTCGGCCAGGAGGCGCTGTTCCGTAGCGAATGGCAGGACGGTTCTCTCGAACACTGGCTGCTGGCGCCTCAGCCCCTGGCGCTGCTGGTGCTGCTCAAGCTGTTGGTGCACTGGTGCTCCGCCGGCCTCGCGCTGGTGGCGTTGACGCCCCTGCTGGCGCTGATGCTCGGGCTGCCGGTGACGGCTCTGCCGGCAACCCTGGCGGCGCTGGTGCTGGGCAGCCTGGCCCTGACCCTGATCGGTGCCATCGGCGCGGCCCTTACCGTCGGGCTGGCCCGCGGCGGTCTGCTGTTGGCGCTGCTTAATCTGCCCCTGCAGATCCCCATCCTCATCCTCGGCACCAGCATCCTGGACGCGGCGCGCCTGGGCCTGCCGGTGACGGGACTGCTGCTCTGGCTGGGCTGCCTGACGCTGTTGGCCCTGACCCTGGCGCCCCTGGCCGTGGCTGCTGGCCTGCGCATCGGGGTCGCCCAATGACGAGAACCTCATGAACTGGACCTGGCTGCATCGA
This sequence comes from Pseudomonas oryzihabitans, assembly GCF_006384975.1. Classification (NCBI taxonomy): domain Bacteria; kingdom Pseudomonadati; phylum Pseudomonadota; class Gammaproteobacteria; order Pseudomonadales; family Pseudomonadaceae; genus Pseudomonas; species Pseudomonas oryzihabitans. The sequence goes on along the minus strand of NZ_CP021645.1, from coordinate 1,615,465 downwards.
CTGGGCTCGCCCGCCATCTTCTATCGCCTGGCCGGTCGCCTGCAGGGACCCTGCCTGGCGCTGGCCGGGCTGTTGCTCGCCGTTGGCCTGGTGTGGGGGCTGTTCCTGGCGCCGCCGGACTATCAGCAGGGCGACAGCTTCCGCATCCTCTATGTCCATGTGCCGGCCGCCTTCGTGGCGCAGTCCTGCTATCTGCTGCTGGCCATCGCTGGGGCCGTCGGGCTGGTCTGGCGGCTCAAGCTGGCCGACGTGGCCCTGCGCGCCGCCGCGCCTCTTGGCGCCTGGATGACGGTGATCGCCCTGGCGACCGGCTCGCTGTGGGGCATACCCACCTGGGGCACCTGGTGGATCTGGGACGCCCGGCTCACCTCGATGCTGATCCTACTGTTCCTCTACCTGGGCATCATCGCCCTCGGTCAGGCCATCGCCCAACGGGACAGCGCTGCCCGAGCCTGCGCCATCCTGGCCCTGGTCGGTTCGGTGAATCTGCCGATCATCAAGTATTCGGTGGACTGGTGGAGCACCCTGCATCAGCCGGCCACCTTCAGCCTGGTGGAGCGCCCGCCGATGCCGCCGGCGATGTGGTTGCCATTGCTGGTGATGGTGCTGGGCTTCTATCTGTTCTTCGCCGGCCTGCTGCTGCAACGGATGCGCCTGGAATTGCTGCGCCGTGAGTGGCGCAGTCGCTGGGTGCAGGCCGAACTGGGCGAGGAGCGGCCATGAGCGGCATCGACTGGGCCCAGGCGCTGGGCATGGGCAGATACGGCCTCTATGTCTGGCCGGCCTTCGGTTTGACCCTGGCGATCCTGACTGGACTGCTGTGGCACGGCCGGCTGGCACGCCATCGCCTGCAGCGTGAACTGCGCCAGCGCTGGCGACGGGAGCGGCAGTTATGAATCCGGTCCGGCGGCGCCGGCTGCTGTGGGTGCTGTTGTTGCTGCTCGGCGTGGGTGGCGCCGCGGCGCTGGCCCTCAGCGCCCTGCAGCAGAACATCAACCTCTTCTATACCCCGAGCCAGATCGCCCAGGGCGAGGCGCCCCGCGACCGGCGCATCCGCGCCGGGGGCATGGTGGAAAAGGGCAGCCTGGTACGGGCGGCGGATTCGCTCGCCGTGAGCTTCGTCATCACCGACTTCCAGCGCGAGGTGCGGGTCAGCTATGCCGGCATCCTGCCGGACCTATTCCGCGAGGGGCAGGGCGTGGTCGCCCTGGGACGGCTCGATGACCAGGGCCGGCTGGTCGCCGACCAGATCCTCGCCAAGCACGACGAGAAATACATGCCGCCCGAAGTGAGCCAGGCCCTGCGCCAGGCCGGTCGGCCGCTGGATGGCACGAGGCCGGCGCCATGATTCCCGAACTCGGTCAGCTCTGCCTGTTGCTGGCGCTCGCCATGGCCCTGGTGCAGGGCACGGTGCCCTTGCTGGGTGCCTGGCGGGGCCAGGCGGACTGGATGCGCCTGGCGCGGCCGGCAGCTTTCGGCCAGTGCCTGTTCCTGGCACTGGCCTTCGCGGCCCTGACCTGGGCCTTCTTGCAGGATGACTTCTCGGTGGCCTATGTGGCCGCCAATTCCAACAGCCGCCTGCCCTGGTACTACAAGGTCAGCGCCACCTGGGGCGCCCATGAGGGCTCGCTGCTGCTCTGGGCGTTGACCCTGTCGGCCTGGAGCCTGGCGGTGGCGGTCCGTTCGCGCCAACTACCCCAGGCGCTACTGGCGCGGGTGCTGGGCATCCTCGGCTTGGTGGCCCTGGGCTTCCTGACCTTCCTGGTCGCCACCTCCAATCCCTTCGCCCGGTTGCTGCCGCAGTTCCCGCGGGAGGGTAACGATCTCAATCCGCTGCTGCAGGACCCCGGCCTGATCCTGCATCCGCCCATGCTCTACATGGGCTATGTCGGCTTTTCAGTGGCCTTCGCCTTTGCCCTGGCAGCCCTCTTGGAAGGACGCCTGGATGCCGCCTGGGCGCGCTGGGCGCGGCCCTGGACGCTGCTCGCCTGGGCCTTCCTCGGCTGCGGCATCGTGCTGGGTTCCTGGTGGGCCTATTACGAACTGGGGTGGGGCGGCTGGTGGTTCTGGGACCCGGTGGAGAACGCCTCCTTCATGCCTTGGCTAGTGGGTACGGCGCTGCTGCATTCCCTCGCCGTGACCGAGAAACGCGGCCTGTTCAAGGGCTGGACGGTACTGCTGGCCATCGCCGCCTTTTCCCTCAGCCTGCTGGGGACCTTCCTGGTGCGCTCCGGGGTGCTGACCTCGGTGCACGCCTTCGCCAGCGATCCGACCCGCGGGGTGTTCATCCTGGCCTTCCTGCTGCTGGTGGTCGGCGGCTCCTTGGCGCTGTTCGCCTGGCGCGCGCCGGCGCTCGGCGGGTCGGCAGCCTTCGGCCTGGCGTCGCGCGAGGCGCTGCTGCTGATCAATAACCTGATCCTGGTGACGGCCGCCGCCACGGTGCTGCTGGGTACCCTCTATCCCTTGATCATCGACAGCCTCACCGGCGCCAAGCTGTCGGTCGGTCCGCCGTATTTCGATCTGCTGTTCGTGCCGCTGATGGCGTTGCTGATGCTGGCTCTGGGGGTTGGGGTGCTGGTGCGCTGGAAGCACAGCCCGACACTCTGGCTGGCCAAATTGCTGGCGCCTATCCTGCTGGCCAGCGCGGCCCTGGCCGGACTGGCCGCCTGGTGGCTCGAACAGCCCAGGGCCGCCATCCTGGCGGTGCTGGCGTTGGCGGCCTGGGTGGTGCTGACCGCCTTGCGCGATGTGCTGGGCAAGGTGCAGGCGCTGGGCTGGCGGCGCGGCTTGCGCAGCCAGCCGCGCAGCTACTGGGGTATGCAGGTGGCGCATCTGGGCCTGGCTGTGCTCGCCCTGGGCGTGGTGTTGGCCAGCCAGCTGGACGTGCAGCGCGACCTGCGCCTGGCACCGGGCGAACATCTCGAACTCGGCGGTTATCGCTTCGGTTTCGCTGGCACCCAGCACTACGAGGGGCCGAACTTCAGCGCCGAGCGGGCCCTGCTGCAGGTGGAGCGCGACGGTCGGGTGGTGGCGCTGCTCGCGCCGGAGAAGCGTCGTTACCTGGCCAGCGGCGCGGTGATGACCGAGGCCGCCATCGACGCCGGCCTGACCCGCGATCTCTATGTCGCCCTCGGCGAACCCCTTGGCGCGGGGGCCTGGGCAGTCCGTATCCAGATCAAGCCCTTCGTCCGGCTGATCTGGCTGGGTGGCCTGCTCACCGCCCTGGGCGGACTGCTGGCGCTGGCTGATCCGCGTTATCGCCAGCGCCGCCGAACCTCCCTGTCTTCCTCTGCGGAGTCGCTCTAGATGCGCCGTCGCCTGTTGCTCTGCCTGCCGTTGCTGGCCTTCCTGGTGTTGGCCGGCTTTCTCTATCGTGGGCTCTATCGCGATCCCCAGGTCCTGCCCTCGGCACTGGTCGGCCAGCCATTCCCGGCCTTTTCGCTGCCGGGCGTGCTGGATGAGCAGCTAATCAGCCGCCAGGACCTGCTCGGCCGGCCAGCGCTGGTCAATGTCTGGGGCACCTGGTGCGTAGCCTGCCGCGAGGAGCATCCCCTGCTGAATCGACTCAAGGCCCAGGGCGTGGTCATCCACGGGGTGAACTACAAGGACGACAACGCCAGTGCCCGGCGCTGGCTGGCGAAATTCCACGATCCCTATCGGCTCGACATCCGCGATGACGAGGGCCGGCTGGGGCTGGACCTGGGCGTCTATGGCGCGCCGGAGACCTTTCTGATCGACGCCCAGGGCATCGTGCGCTATCGCCACGTCGGCGTGGTCGACCAGCGCGTCTGGGATGAAGAACTCGGGCCACGCTACCAGGCCCTGGTGGCGGCGCCATGAAGGCCAGGTGGCTGTGCATCGCCTTGTTGTTCTGGTCGGCCCTGGCTGGTGCGGCCATCGAGACCTATGGCTTTCGCGACGACGCCGAGCGGGCGCGCTTCCAGGCGCTGACCCGTGAACTGCGCTGTCCCAAATGCCAGAACCAGGACCTGGCCGATTCCAATGCGCCCATCGCCGGCGATCTGCGCCGGGAAATCCAGCGGCTGATGGCGGCCGGGCAGAGCGATGAGCAGATCATCGCCTACCTGGAGCAGCGCTATGGCGAATTCATCCGCTATCGACCGCCCTTCGAGGGGCGCACCCTGTTGCTCTGGACCCTGCCGGTGCTCGGACTGCTGGGTGGTGCCGGGCTGCTGGTGATCCTCACCCGTCGCCGTCGCCCGGAACAGAGCCTGAGCGCGGCCGAGCGCGAGCGCCTGGCCGCCCTGCAGGCGGAGGAGGAGCGCTGATGCTGGCGTTCTGGGGCCTGGCGGGCCTGCTGTCGATCCTGGCGCTGCTGATCCTGCTGATCCCGCTGCTGCGCGGCGGTCGCACGGAGGTGGCGAATCGCGCGGCGCTCAATCGGGCTCTCTACCGGGAGCGGCTGGCGGAGGTCCAAGCGCGTGTTGAGCGCGGTGAACTGGATGCCCAGGCTGTGGAGCTGGCCGAAGCAGAGGCCGCGCGGAACCTGCTCGCCGATAGCGCGGTGGTCGAGCGAGCCCCGGCGCGACGCGGGCGGCGGCTGGGGATCGCCGTCGCCTTTGTGGTGCCCGCTTTGGCGCTGGGGCTCTATCTGCTGCTGGGGGCCCTGCCGGAGTTGCAGCTCAGCCAGCGGCTCGCCGAACCGCCACGTTCGCCCCAGGCGCTGCTCGCCACCCTGGAGGAGGCGACGCGGCTGCAACCCCAGGCGGCCGACAACTGGTACCTGCTGGCCCGGGCCTATGCCGGCCTGGGTCGTTATGGCGAAGCGGTGACGGCCTTCGAACAGGTGATCCAGCGCGACGGTCGGCGACCCGAGGTGCTGGGGCAATTGGCCCAGGCACGCTTCTTCGCCGCCGGCCGGAAACTGGATGCCCAGACCCAGGCGCTGGCCGACGAGGCCCTGCAGGCCAATCCGGTCGAGCCCACCACCCTGGGCCTGCTGGGCATCGCGGCCTATGAACAGGGTGATTACGCCCAGGCCGCCCGCCACTGGCAGCGTTTGAGCGCCGCGCTCGCGCCCGGAGATCCACTGCGCCAGGCGCTGGTGGAAGGCATAGGCCAGGCCGAGCGCGCGGCGCAGGCGGCGGGGCAGGGCAAGGCTCCGGGGATCGAGGTGGAGGTCAGCCTGGCACCAGAGGTGGCGCAGCGGGTACGGCCTGGGGATAGCGTCTTCGTCCTGGCCTTGGCCGAGGGGGCGTCCGGTCCGCCGCTGGCGGTGCGGCGCCTGCGGGTAGCCGACCTGCCGACGCGGGTGCGGCTCGACGATGGCGACGCCATGCTGCCCCAGCGCCGGCTCTCGGATCAGCGCTGGGTACGCCCGGTGGTGGTCATCGCGCGCAATGGCGATCCGCTGAAGGGCGACTGGCGACACGAAGGCGAGCCGCTGGACCTGCCGACCACCACGCTCGGTCGACTACGCGTGGTAGCGGGGGACGCCCTCACGCAATGATCCAGCACCACCACCTAGGACAGGGATGCCATGAATACCTACGAAGAAGCGGTCGCCGCGACCAGAGCCCTCTGCGAAGCCATTCGCAACGATCCAGGCAAAAGACGCAGGGTGCGCGAGTCCTTCTACGAGCGTTTCGGTGACACCGACAACGACGGCCTGAGCTACGGCGATTCGGAGTTGGCCTTTCTCGATTGGGAAATCCGTGCCGGGGTGCTGGACCCGGAAACCGGCAGTCCCTGGTGGCGCAACGTCAACCTGAACTTCATCTATCTGTCGGAGCTGGCCGGCTGCCTGGCGCAGCACGATATCCCTGCTGACCAGGCGCCCTTTCCCACGCGCTGCTGGCTGGATTTCATCGCCGAGCCCACGCCGAGCCACTGGTATCGCGCCCACAACTCTTCCATCCTCGACGGCTTCCATCTCTATGAGGACGACGCCCGTCTGGAAAACGAGGTTGGCCAGGAATTCCTCAACATCACCCTCTATCGGCTGATGTTCGCCCAGGCGCTGGTGGAAGATGCGACGATCTTCGGTGAAATTGGCGCTTGGCTGGCCGACCCGCGCGGATTTTCGGTGACGCTGCTGGTGCATCTGGCGGACTTCTATCCGCCGCATTATCCGCTTACCGAGGCGGATCGCGCCATCATCGAAGGTAAGGGCAAAGGCCTCGAAGAAACCGCCGTGCGCCTGATGGACGGCTTGATTCGGCATTTTTTGCGCGAGCTGTACCAGGCGGCGGCGGACTGGAACCAGGCGCCCGAGCTGCTGAACTATCTGAACGGCAACAAGCCGGCCTATCCGCCCGCCGCGGGCCACCGCGAAGCCCTCGCGGCGGCCCTGGTGGCAGGGTCACTGGAAGGCGTCTTCCCCGGGCAGGACCTCCCCATGGCCGAGGATGGCGCGAGCGGTCTGCAGACCGGATAGGGTCGCCGACTCCACGCAGCCCATGTTGAAGCCGTTGTCGATCCAATCGCCGGTCAGATAGAGGTTGCAGCAGACGGTGCCGTCGGTAGCAAGTCGCTGGCGACTGCTGCCAGCCACGCTCTGCACGTAACGCTCGCTGGGGTCGACGTTGGCACGCCAGTACTGATAGTCGAAGCGGGCGGGGCCACTGACCGCGGCGGGCGCCAGCAGGTACTCCCAGTGATAGCCCTGATCGGTCCCGGCGTTCGGCCAGTAGGCGCGTAGATTGCCGTTCATGAAGTCGATGAACTCCTTGTGCACCTGAGCGGCCTGCTGTTGCGGGTAGTCGCTGTATTCGCCGACCGGTGGGGCGCTCGTGGCAGCGAAGACACCACAGAAGTAGCTGATGTCCTGCGGCGGGGTGCCACTCGACCAATCCTCGCGGTCCACTAGATAGGTGACGTCGGCCCAGGAGTCCATCGCCTGGGCGGCGAAGCCGAGCAGTTCCGGTGCCTGGCCACCCTTGGGCGAGCCGGTCCAGCCCAGTTGCCAGACGTCCCGGTCCTGCCAGAGCTGCACCGCCTGGGTGGCCACCGTGGCGACCGCCTGGGTCATCTGGGCGAAGGCGGGATCCAGGGCGCAGAGGCTGGGCGAGAGATCCGCCAGGCCCGCCACGGAAATCCCCAGGATCACCTCGTCGAAGTCATGATCGACGCGCAATTCCCGTTGTTCGACGCCTTTCCAGCCACTCCAGCTGGATTCCAGATTGATGTGGCCGTCCTTGAGTTGCTGGGCGACCTGATCATCGATCTGCTCGTAGAGGGGCGCCGAGGGCCAGCAGGGCAGGCCCTTGACGTCCACCAGCGGCTGATAGGGTTCCTGCTTGAGCAGGACCTGGCGCTGCATCTGCAGGCGGGTCACCCGTGGGCCCTGTCCCTGGCCGTCGTCGGCGGCCTCGATGCCGGTCACCTGATGGAAGAACTGGAAATTCACCCCGCGCTTGAACAGCACCTCGTAGTAGGGCGCGAACACCACGTCGCCCATCCCGGCTTGCATGCGCCAGATGAAGGAGCCCTTGGAGGTGGTCAGGGCCAGCAGGGCGGCACGCAGAACGGTGCCGGCTTCGACGTTGGGCTGCTCCAGGTCGCCATCCCGGTAGGCGAAGATGCCGCCGTGCAGTGATTTGACGATCGCGCCGTCCTGGGTCGCGGCGCTGGCGCCATGGCGGGTCAGCCAGGCCAGGAAGGTTTCCTCGTTGAGGGCTTCGAAGCCCCGGTCATAGACCTCGTCGGCGAGCATGCCGATGAGCACCGTGAGGCCGAAGTCCATCAGCAGCCACAGTCGGTGGGCGCTGATGCTGGTCTGGCCACGCTCCTCCAGTACCCGTGCCAACAGTTCGCGGGCTTCGCGCAGCAGCCAGAGCAGCAGGGGATGATCGTTGCTCTCGGGCAGGGCGGCGCGCGCCTTGTGCAGCTGGCGCTCCGCTTCGCTCAGGGCCAGTTCCTGGGCCTCTTCGCGGCAGTGCGCACGCAGGCGGGCGAACAGTCCGGCGGGAACCGCCTGAGGGGTAGCCGCTTCGGCTTCGCCCAACCGCAGCAGCCATTCCAGCAGGTTGCCCAGGGCGGTCATGAAGGGCTTGGGATTCCAGCCTTCGCCAGGTTTGCCCGGCAGCGCCAGGGTGTCGATGGGCCAGGTGGTCCAGTGGCTCTGGAAGTCATCGGCGAAGGCGGTATGGGAATGGGCGAAGAAGGCGTCGTCGAGGGTCGCCAGGGGCGCACCGGCGGGGCGGCCGAGTTCCTCGTAGCAGTGTCTCAGACTATGGAAGGCGTTGTAGTAGAAGCCGAACCAGACGTGGATGCCGTGCTCTTCGATGCGCTGGTGGTCATCGGCGTTGCGCCCGCTGGCGCCCTTGCCACCCAGACGCCAGCCCTGCTGATACAGGGTGATCTGGTAACGCTCCTGCCATTTCGGCTCACTAGTAAGACGAAATGCGGCGGTAATGGCGGAAACGCCGCCGCCTAGAATGGCTATCTTGCGGACAGAAGGTAATGCATCCATGCCGTTTGCTCCGAAGTGCGCAATTTCTTGCGTGAGTGGACGAAAGCCAAGTGATGGCTAAGGTAATATCACTGTATCGAAAAGTTCCTTGGATACTTTAGGTCGGTACGAAAAGTGTCTGCGCTCGGCGATGCGTCGTGGCAGAACGCATCGCTCGACTACTTTTCGTATACAACCCAAGAAGGCAATGGCAACAGTTGAGGTGACGGCCCGGCGTGGTCGTCCCAGGATCGAGGCGAGCGCGGTGGTAAGGATTCCAGGCTATAGCTGCACGGCGCGGGTGAGTGAAACCCGCCATGCCCTGATCTACCGCGGAACGCGCCTGGCCGATGGTCAGCCGGTAATCCTCAAACTGTTGGCTGCGGACTATCCCACGCCCCAGGCGCAGGCCGCGTTGCGCCAGGAGTTCGAGCTGACCCGTCGCGCCACGCCCAGTGGCGCGGTCAGTGCAGCCCTCGAACTGCTGGAGCACGAAAGCCGGCAGGTGCTGGTGCTCGAAGACATCGGCGGTACCGATCTCGCCGCCTTGCTCGCCAAGGGGCCCTTGGCCCTGGACGATTTCTTCGACTGGGCGCTGGCCATCGTCAGCGCCCTGGCGCGGCTGCACCGGTTGCGCATCGCCCACAACGATCTCAATCCGCGCAACATCGTCTGTAATACGGCCACGGGTACCCTGCGCCTCACCGACCTGGGGATCGCCACCGTCTTCGGTACCGTCAGCGGCGGCGATACCCGCCTGGAGGGATCGCTCACCTACCTGGCGCCCGAGCAGAGCGGCCGGACCGGCCGCCACCAGGACTACCGCAGCGACTTCTACGCCCTCGGCGTGACCTTTTACGAGATGCTCTGCGGCGAGCCGCCGTTCCGCGCCCAGGATCCGCTCGAGCTGGTGCATGCGCACCTGGCGATGCGCCCGTTGTCCCTCGTCGAGCGCGTGCCGGGGATACCGCCGATGCTGGCGCTACTGGTGGACAAGCTGATGGCCAAGGCCGCGGAGGAGCGCTACCAGGGTTGCTTCGGCATCCTGCGCGACCTGCAGCGCTGCCAGGCCGGTCTGCAGGCCGGTACCCAGGCGGACTTCATCCTGGCCGAGCTCGACCCATCGGCCCGGCTGGTACCGACCCGCGTGCTCCAGGGTCGCAGCGCCGCCTTGCGCCTGCTCGACGAGGCGCTGGCGCGAACGGCGCTCGAGCGGATCGAGGCCATCTTCGTCAGCGGCAGTTCCGGGATGGGCAAGTCGGCACTGGTGCAGGCCTTCGTCCGCCGCCAGGGCGACCGCGTGGTCATGGCGCACGGCAAGTTCGAAACCCTGGGTGGCGGCGTTCCCTATGGCGCGTTGCGCCAGGCACTGAAGGAGCTGGTCGAGATCGGCCAGAGCCTGGCTGCCGGCTTCGCCGAACGGCTGGTCAAGGCCTTGGATGGCAATGCGGTCGTGCTCACCGACGTCTCGCCCGAGCTGAGCGCCTGGCTGGGGCCGCAGCCACCGGTGGCCGAGTTGCCGCCGCAGCAGGCCGAGCAGCGCTTCGACGATGCCATGATCACCTTGTTGCTGGCCTTCGCCTCCGGCGCGCGGCCCCTGTTGCTCTGGCTGGACGACCTGCAATGGGCCGATAGCGCCTCGTTGCGCCTGATCGAGCGCCTGCTGTCCCGGGGCGATCAGGGGGCGGTGCTGCTGGTCGCTACCCATCGCGAGGAGCAACTGGCGGACAGCGACCTGGAGCGACTGCGCGCCGCCGTGCGGGTGCGGACGCTGGCCCTCGGGCCGCTGTCACGGACGGACATCGAGCGGTTGATCGCCGAGGTCCTTCCCGCCCCGGCCGAAGCCCAGGCCGCGCTGGCCGGGTTGTGCCTGGAGAAGACCCTGGGCAACCCCTTCTTCATCGAGCAACTGCTGCGCAGCCTGCAGCAGGAAGGCCTGCTGGAGTTCGATGGCGAGAGCGGCCAGTGGCACTGGGAACTGTCACGTCTGCAAGCGCTGGACGTCTACGACAACGTCGTCGATTTCATGGTGGGCAAGCTGCAGGAGCTACCGGATTCCACCGCTGAGTTGCTGCAATGGGCCGCCTGCCTGGGGACGAATTTTTCCAGCGAGCGTCTGGCGCTGCTGATGGCCAAGGCGCCCGCGGATATCCGCAGGCTCTGTCAGGCGCTGGTCCAGGACGGTTTGCTGATCGAAGCCGAGGCCGAGGCGGCAGCGGAACAGGCGCCCACCACCTATAGCTTTCCGCACGACCAGGTCCGGCATGCCGCCCATTCGCTGCTGGCACCGGCCGACCGCGAGCGGGTCCATTTGCGCGCTGGGCAGCTGTACCTGGACGAGGGCGATGCCGCGCGGCTGGACGCCGTCACCCACCTCAATCTGGCATTGGCGCTCATGCAGACGCCGGCGGAACGCCTGCAACTGCTGGAACTCAATCTGGAGGCCGCGCGCAAGGCGCGCCAGGCCAATGCCTATCCGGCCGCACTGGGCTTCCTGCGCACGGCGGTCACACTGATCGACGAAGCCGCCTGGGGCAGTCGGCACCTCCTGCTGTTCCAACTGCATCGCGAATGGGCCGAAGTCACCCACCTCTGTGGCGATGCCAGCGAAGCCTTGCGGATCTGCGAACTCCTGCTGCCGCGGGCGCGCACCTCCTTCGAGGAAGCCGGGGTGCGCGCGCTGCAGATCGATCTGTTCAGTGGTCTGGGCCGTTTCAGCGATGCCTTGTCGGTGGCGGTGGCGGGTATCCGGGTGCTCGGCGAGCCCTGGCCCGAGGCACCGGCCGACATCCAGCAGGCCATCGGGACCGACAGTGCCGAGGTCGAGGCCTGGCTGGCCCAGCGCTCGCCGGCTGCGCTGCTCGACCTGCCGCGCATGGAAGATCCCCGGGCGCAGTTGCTGATCCGCCTGCTGGGCCTGCTCTGGGGGCCGGCGATCAACGTCGACCTGCCCATGAGCCTGCTGGCGGTCATGCGCATCGTCAAGCTGTCGATCCAGTACGGCAACGGCGATCTCTCGCCCTTCGGCTATGCCAACTATGGCTCGCTGCTGTCGGCCTTCCACGGGCGCTACGCGCTGGGCTACCAGGTTGGGCGGCTGGCCGTGGATCTGGTGGACCGCACCGGCAATCTGCCGCTGAAGTGCAAGGTCTACACCATGTTCGCGGTGACCAACAGTCCCTGGTCGAGCCCGATCGCGGACAACGTCACCCTGCTGCGCGAGGCCCTGGCGGCCGGTCAGCGCAGTGGCGAGATCATCTTCACCGCCTACAGTGCCTTTCACATCCTCAAGCACCTGCAGCATGCCGGGGCGCCGCTGAACGACATCCTCGCCGAAGCCGGCGAGATCGAGCGGATCCTGCGCGGTATCGGCGATCCCAACACCCTCGAAATCTACACCATCCTCTGCCAGTCGCTGCGCCTCCTGCAGGGCCTGACGCCGGGGCAGGAGACCTGGGACGAAGAGGGGCAGGACGAAGCCGCGTTGGTGCGGCAGATGCAGGACAGTGGCCATGTCCTCTGCCTCAACTACTATGACTTCAACAAGATGCAGGCGGCGCTGCTGTTCCGCCGGCTCCCCCAGGCGCGGCAGCATGCCGAAGCCATGGAAGCTTCCCTGGCCGCGACCTTCGGCTGGTTCAGCATCGCTGAGCAGTCCTTCTATCAGGCGCTGATCCTGCTCGCCGAAGGCGAACCGGCGGACGAGCGCCTGGCCAAGGTCCAGGCGGCGCGTGAGCGCCTGGCCGGCTGGGCCGAACACTGCCCGGAAAATTTCGCCCACAAGCGCGACCTGGTGGATGCCGAACTGGCCCGCTGCGAGGGGCGCCCCAACGCCGCCATGGATCTCTATGAGCAGGCCCTGGCTTCCGCGCGCCTGCATGGCTTCCGCCAGGACGCAGCCCTGACCGAGGAACTCTATGGGCGCTTCTGGCTGGACCAGAATCGCCCGCGTATCGCCCGCACCTATCTGCAGGATGCCCAGCGCAGCTATCTGCACTGGGGCGCGGCGGCCAAGGCCCAGGCCTTGGAAAACGAATTCCCGCACTGGCTGCGAGCGCCAGACAGCGGCACTCTCACGGTGCAGCGGACCCAAGGGCACTCCACCGGCGAGATGATGCGTCTGGACTGGCTATCGGTGCTCAAGTCGCTGCAGACGATTTCCAACGAGCTGGCGTTGGATCAGTTGCTGGCGCGGATGATGCGCATCATCCTGGAGGAGGGTGGGGCGCAACAGGGGCTGCTGTTGCTGCCCGAGGGCGGTCGCTGGCTGGTGCAGGCCTCGGTGTGCAGCGGCGGTGAGCCCAAGGTCCTGCAGGAGCTGCCGGTGGCACTTGGCGAGCAGGATGCCAGCGAGAGCCAGGTGCCCCTGACCCTGGTCGCCCATGTCATCCGCAACCGCGAGCCGGTGATTCTCGATGACGCGGCTTGCGCCGGTGGATTCGTCCGGGATGCCTACATCCGGGCGCGACGCCCGCGTTCCATCTGCTGCCTGCCAGTGCTGCGGCAGAGTCGCCTGATCGGCATCCTCTATCTGGAAAACAACCTGCTGGCCCAGGCGTTCACTCCGGGCCGGTTGCAGGTGCTCAGCATTCTGGCCACCCAGGCAGCCATCTCCCTGGAGCATGCGCAGATCTACGAGACCCTGGAGCAGCGCGTTGCCGAGCGCACCCGCGAAGTGGACCAGGCGCGTATCCGTGCCGAGGAAGCCGCGGCGGCCAAGTCGTTGTTCCTGGCGACCATGAGCCACGAGATCCGCACGCCGCTCAATGCGGTGATCGGCTTGAGCCGCCTGACGCTGGGCACCCGCTTGACCGGCGAGCAGCGCGGTCATGTCGGCAAGATCCTCGATTCCGGCGAGAGCCTGCTGGGGGTCATCAACGATGTCCTCGACTATTCGCGTAACGAGGCCGGCGGCACCCAGCTCGAACAGCTCGGTTTCAACCTCGGCAAGGTGCTCGAACGGACGCTGAACCTGTGTGCCCTCAAGGCGCACGAGAAAGGTGTCGAGCTGGTAATGGACTGCGGACCGGACATCCCCCTGGCCCTGGAAGGTGATCCGCTGCGCTTGCAGCAGGTGCTGGTCAATCTGCTGAGCAACGCGGTCAAGTTCACCGAGCATGGGCATGTGCTGATCCGCGTCGGCGCGACCTGCGAGAAGGGCCGGGCCCATTTCAGCCTGGCGGTCGAGGATACCGGCATCGGTCTCACCGAGGCGCAGCAGGCGCAACTCTTCCAGCCCTTCACCCAGGCGGATGGCTCCATCAGCCGGCGCTATGGGGGTACCGGTCTGGGCCTGGCGATCTCGCGCCAGCTCACCGAACTCATGGGCGGCAGCCTGGACGTCCACAGCGAGCCGGGGCGGGGATCCTGTTTCACTCTGAGGGTGACCCTGCCGGTGGTGGGCGCGCCGGAGCGGTTGCCCAGCCAGACGCCCCGCCGGGTGCTGTTGGTGGACGACCATGGCCTGGCCCGGCGTATCCTCGGCCAGCGCCTGCGCGAGTTGGGCATGCAGGTGGTGGAGGCGGAATCCAGCGAGCAGGCCCTGGCTCTGGTGGCGAGCGGTGCCCAGGCCTTCGAGCTGGCCTGTGTCGATTGGCGGCTGGGAGCCGAGGATGGTCTGGTCCTGGCGCGGCGCCTGCGCGACCATCAGCCGGGACTGGCCCTCGCCATCCTGGCCTCGCCCTACGAAGCGGAAGAGGTGCGGAGCCTGGGTGAGGACCTGCCCGGTCTGGAGTTGCTGGACAAACCCATCACCAGTCCGGCGCTACAGCGCCTGCTGGCCGGCCTGGGCCTGGCGCCCGCGCTGCCGCCCGCGCCGGTGCAGAGTCCGGTCGACCTCCAGGGCATCCGCCTGCTGCTGGTCGACGACAACGCCATCAATCGGCAGGTGGTGATCGGCTTCCTGCAGGGAACTGGCATCCTGATCGAGGTGGCCGAGGATGGCCAGGCCGCGGTCGAGCGGTTGGCGACCGAGCGCTACGATCTGGTGCTGATGGACGTGCACATGCCACGGCTGGATGGCCTGTCGGCGACGCGCCTGTTGCGCACCCGCCCGGCGCTGGCGCGGCTGCCAATCATCGCCATGACCGCCAATGGCCTGCCCGGCGATCGCGAGCGCTGCCTGGACGCCGGCATGAACGATCATCTGGTGAAGCCGCTGGACCCCGCCGAACTGTTCCGCATCATCGCGGCCTGGACCACGCTGGAGCAATTGCAGCGCGCCGAGCGCAAGGCGGTGGCAGATGCCGACCCGGTCGGTCCGTTGGGCCTTGCGCACGCGGCCGGGCTGTTCGAGCCGGAGGCGGCGCTCGGTCTGCTGCAGGGCAATACCGAGCTGTACGAGCAACTGGTAAGGGACTTCCGGCGCCAGCATGGGGATCTGCCGAGCCGGATCGCGGCGTGGCGGGCGGCGGACGATACCGCGGCGCTGTTCGAGTGCGCCCACGCCATGCAATCCACTGCGGCCTATATCGGGGCCGTTGCCCTGCGCGAGGCGGCCCAGCGGCTGACCCACAGGATTCGCCTGGCACAGCCGATCCGCGAGGATGTGAGTACCTTGCAATTCGAGGTCGGGCGTTGTCTGGCGACACTCGACGAGGTGTTGGCGAGTTCGCCGAGGCTGACGCAGGACGCCGCGCCGGAAAAGCTGGAGACCCAGTTGGAGCAACTGGTCGGCCTGCTGCAAACCTCCGACTTCGCCGCCGAGGCGCTCCTGGACCGATTGATGGACGCCGGCGGGAGTATCCCTCACAGCGCCGATCTGGTGCGGATCAGGGAATGGGTGGACGACGTGGAGTTCGAGCATGCCGCCGATGCCACCCTGGATCTGCTGCGCCGCGTGCGGCAGGCCGGCCAGCGATCGGGCTGAGTGCGGATGGAAGGCCGCCGTATCGAGCTGCCATTGGTACTGATCGTCGACGATCAGAAGAGCAACCTGCGCGTTTTGGCCGATCTGCTGCGCGATGAGGCGCGGATCATGCTGGCCAGGAGCGGGGTCCAGGCGCTGACCAAGGCGGCACGTGAGCATCCGGATCTCATTCTGCTGGACGTGGTGATGCCTGGCATCGATGGCCTGCAGTTGATCCAACTGTTCAAGCGGCGCGCCGAGACCAGCGCCATTCCGGTCATCTTCATCACGGCGGCCAATGACCTCAATCGCGAGGTCGAATGCTTCGAGCTGGGCGCCAGCGACTTCATCCAGAAGCCGTTCAACCCACTGGCCGTGCTGGCGCGCGTGCGGTTGCACCTGCAACTGGCCAGGCAACGGCGCCTGCTTGAGGAGCTGGCCCACCTGGATCCGCTGACCGCGGTGGGCAATCGACGGCGGTTCGACGAGCAATTGGCGGCCGAATGGCAACTGGCGGTCAGCCGGCACCGGCCCATGGCCATCGCCATGCTCGATATCGACTATTTCAAACAGTACAACGATACCTATGGCCATGCCGCCGGTGACCAGGCGCTGTCCCGGGTCGCCCAGGTGCTGGAGCAACGTATCCGCGAGCGTGATTGCCTGGCGCGCTATGGCGGTGAGGAATTCGTGCTGCTGCTGCCGGGGGCACCCCGGGAGGCTGCCGAAGCGGTCCTGGAGCGTTGCCGCCAGGGCATCGCCGAATTGCGCATCGCCCATCCCCTGGCCGACGACCGCCTGTGGCTGACGATGAGCATGGGCCTGGCGTGCTGTCATCCGACCCATGAACAGACGCCGGATTGGCTGCTCAGGGCCGCCGATACCTTGCTCTACCAGGCCAAGGCGGAAGGGCGGAATCGTCTGGTCAGCCGCGGCTTCTAAGAGCCTGTTCATAATCTGCTGCGCGTCGGCCAAACCGCGTTGAAAATGGCCTGGGTGGCCAGCCCCGCCTGGGCGGCCCCGTCGCAATGCTCATTTACCACCCGTAAACTCGAGCGCGAGTCCGATCCGCTTCCTCAGCCATTTTCGCGGGGCCGCCTAGGCCTTGTTTGGCTCTAGCTCGCGAGATTATGAACAGGCTCTAAGCATGTTGACGCGGGTCAGGCGTCCTTGGCCGCGCCGACTACCAGATGCACCCGATTGCGCCCCTCGGCCTTGGCCTGGTAAAGGGCCTGGTCGGTGCGTTCGATGAAGGCTTCGTGGTCGTCGCCGCTCTGCGGCTGGATGCTGCCGACCCCGATGGAAATGGTGACGATGCCCAATTCGCTGCCGGTGTGGGCGACCTGCAGCCGCTCGACGCCGGCACGGCAGGCCTCGGCCACCTTGAGTGCACCTTCGGCATCGGTGTCCGGCAGCACCATGGCGAATTCCTCGCCACCATAGCGCGCCACCAGGTCCGCCGGACGCTTGAGCTGTTCGGTGAGCACCGCCGCCACCTTCTTCAGGCAGAGATCCCCGCTGAGATGGCCGTAGGTATCGTTGTAGCGCTTGAAATGGTCGACGTCGCACAGCAGCAGGGCGAGCGGTTGGCGACTACGTCGGGCGCGCAGCCATTCGCCTTCGTAGGTCTGGTCGAAATGGCGGCGATTGTTGATGCCGGTGAGGCTGTCGATGGCCACCAGCTTCTGCAGCTGGATGTTGGCCTCGGCCAACTGCCGCTGACTCTCGCGCAGGAAGCGGAAGGCCTCGTCGCGCTGGGCGCGCAGGACATGGGCCTCGGAGTGGTAGCGCAGCCGCGCCAGCAACTCGAGCTTGTCGGGCAGCTTGACCAGATAGTCGTTGGCGCCGGTGGCGAAGCTCTGTGCCTTGACCTGGGGATCTTCCTTGGAGGAAAGCACCACGATGGGCACGTCGCGCAGGGCCGGCTCCGCCCGGAAGCGGCGGACGGTTTCCAGGCCATCGATCTCGGGCATGATCAGGTCTTGCAGCACCACGGTGGGCTTGAGTTGCAGGGCCATGTTCACCGCCTGGTTCGCGTCCAGGCAGTAGTGCAGTTCGATATCGGGTTGATCCGCGATCATCCGCCGCAGGGCTTCGATGATGATCAACTGATCGTCCACCAGCAGCAGCCGCACCTTGGGGGCGGTCAGGCTGTCCAGGGCGCTACCCTCTTGCATGGCCATTACTGCGAGTCCTTGTGCGGGCGGGCGAGTGTCCCGCATCTTTATATGGCCGATCCCTGCCGCTACGCCGTCCGACGTTCCTGTCGGCGACCTGTCATGTTCAACTTCGCGGCATGCTACCGAAGCGCCGTTGGAGCCAGGCTCCGATTTGCGCAGGGCTGAGCACCCGTTCTGCCGCCCCCATTCTAACCGCAGCTGCGGGCATGCCGTATACGGCACAACTGGCCTCGTCCTGGGCCAGGGTGGGGCAACCGCTCTGGCGCAGGGCGAATAGCCCGTTCGCGCCATCGCGGCCCATGCCGGTCAGCAGGATGCCGAGGGCGTCGCGGGCGAAGTGCGGGTGGCCGGCGAGGCTGGAGAAGAACACATCCACCGACGGCCGATAGGGGTAATCGGCCGGCTCGGCGGTATAGGCGAAACGTCCCCGGCTATCCAGCAGCAGGTGGTCGTCACCCAGGGCGACGCTGACCTGGCCGGGCTGTGGCGTGGCGCCCGGCATGGCGGCCTGCACCGGCCAGGCGATCTGGGTACCGAGCC
Organism: Pseudomonas oryzihabitans; assembly: GCF_006384975.1. Lineage (NCBI taxonomy): Bacteria > Pseudomonadati > Pseudomonadota > Gammaproteobacteria > Pseudomonadales > Pseudomonadaceae > Pseudomonas > Pseudomonas oryzihabitans. Next base: position 1,597,485 of record NZ_CP021645.1, on the reverse strand, counting down.
AGCCGATGAAGCTGGGAGCGAAGCGCCGATCGATGTGCTGGACCAGGACCACACTGGCCTGGGCGGTCGGGGTCCAGCCTTCGAACAGGCTCACCAGCGCGGCCGGCCCTCCGGTGGAAGCGCCAATGGCCACCAACGCGCCCGACGGTGCTGGCGCCGGGCTGGCCGCCGATACCGGAGCGGGAAGCGGGGGTTGGGCAGGACGCTCCGGCAGGCGCACCAGGGGTTCGATACGGGCGATCTTGCGCAGCAGGGCGCCGCCGTCGGCACCGCCGGACAGCGCCGGGGCGGCGGTCACGTCCAGGGCGCCAGCGCCCATGGCGCGGAAGACCCCTTCGCAATCGTCGGGCGTGGCGGTCACCATCAGGATGGCGCAGGGCGACTGGGCCATGATCCGCCGGGTCGCCTCGATGCCGTCGAGCCGCGGCATCTGCAGGTCCATGAGGATCAGGTCCGGCCGATCTTCCGCGCATCGGGCAACGGCCTCTTCGCCGTCGTGGGCGATCCAGGCAACCGTGTGGCGTCCGTCGCTGACCAGCAGGCGGCGCAAGGCCTCGGTAGCCAGCAGCAGGTCGTTGGCGATGGCGATTCTCATGGCGCTCCGATGAGGTCCTGCACGGCGGTGATGAGGGCGTCGTCGTGAAAGCTGCCCTTGGTCAGATAGTAATCGGCACCGGCCTGCATCCCCTTGAGCCGATCTTCGGGCCGGTCCTTGTAGGACACGATCATCACCGGCAGGGCATGCAGGCGGGGATCGCGGCGTACCAGCTCCACCAGCTCGATGCCATTCATGCGCGGCATGTCGATGTCCGACAACAACATGTCGAAATCCCCGGCACGTACGGCGTTCCAGCCGTCCATGCCGTCCACCGCGACCTCCACCTGGTAGCCCTGGCCTTCCAGCAGCTTGCGTTCCATTTCGCGTACGGTGAGGGAGTCGTCCACCACCAGGATGCGCTTGATCCGCCGGGTATCGGCGACCTTGCCGCTCTGCACCTGGCGCAGGCGCCCCTCGCCGAGCAGGCGCTCGATGCCGGTCAGCAGGTCGGCGACGTCCAGCAGCAGCACCGCACTGCCATCGTCGAGCAGGGCGCCGGCGGTGACCGAGCGCAGCTTGCCGAAGATCTCGTCCAGCGGCTTGAGCGCCAGGCCCTGCTCGCCGCGCAGCCGGTCGACCACCAGGCCATAGCGGCGCTCGCCGCCGCCGATCACCAGCACGGCGAGATCGCCGCTGGGCGGGGCGCCCTCGAGTTCGAGCAGCTGATGGGCGGCGACCAGGCCCAGGCGATCCTCGCCGAGCAGGAAGAAGGCCTTGCCTTCGAGGGAGTGGACCTCGCTCGGCGCCAGGCGCAGGACCCGCTCGATGCGGTTGACCGGCAGGGCATAGGCTTCGCCGGCGATATCGACGACCAGCGCGCGCACGATGGAGCGGCTGACCGGAACCAGCAGGTGGGTGGTGAAACCGGCACCCGGCCGCGTTTCCAGGCGCACCTCGCCATCCAGGGCGCGGATGGCATCGGCCACTACGTCCAGGCCCACGCCACGGCCGGACAACTCGGTCACCGTCTCCTTGAGGCTGAAACCGGGCAGCAGCAAAAATTCCAGCAACTCGGCGGGGCTGAGTTCGGCGGCGACCGCTGCCGGACTCAGGCGGCGGGCGATCACCGCGGCGCGGACGCGTTCCAGGTCCAGGCCGCGGCCGTCGTCATGCAGACTCACTTGCAGTCGACCAGCGACGTGCCGGGCCTCTAGACGAATCTGGCCGCTCTCCGGCTTGCCCAGGGCGCGGCGTTCGGCCGGGGGCTCCAGGCCATGGTCCACGGCGTTGCGCAGCAGGTGGTTGAGCGGGCTTTCCAGGCGCGCCAGCACCTCGCGGTCGATCAGGGTGTCGGCGCCGTCGATGTGCAGGGTCGCATCCTTGTCCAGCCCCCGCGCCAGGTCGCGGACCAGGCGCGGAAAGCCCTGTACGGCGTCGCGCAAGGGGCGCATCCGCACGCCGAGCACCTCGTCCAGCAGTCCCTGACAGACCCCGAGCAGTCGCCGCTCATAGGCCTCCAGGGCCTGCAACTGTTGCTGATAGCGGTCGAGCAGGCCCTCCTGGCGCTGGCGCAACTCGCTGCTGGCGCCCTGAGTCTGGCCGAACAGCGCCTGCAACTCACTGCGATAGCCCTGAAAGCCCTGTACCAGCCCGTGCAGGCCGAGACCCATCACCCGGGCCTCGCTGCTGAGGGCGAGAATCTGGTTGAAGCGGCCGCTGTCCACCCGCAGGGGATCGCGACCGCGTTCGCTGTCGGAAGTGGGCTCCTCGGCAATCGGAGACGCCTCCGGGGCGAGGGGGAGCGGGGCGCTGGGCAGAGGCGCGGGCGGTGCGCTCTCGGCAGCACTCAGGGCCTGGGCCAGCGCCTGCTGCGCCTCGCGCTGCTCGGCTTGCCAGCGCTGGCTGGCGGCCTCGTCCAGGCGGCTGACTTCACCGAGGAAGTCGACGCAGCGGAACAGCCGGTCGAGATCCTGGGCACTGAGCTGGCGTTGACCCGCCTGGACGGCGACCAGGCAATCCTCCATGGCATGGGCCAGCTCCACCAGACCGTCCAGGTCGACGATCCGCGCCGCGCCCTTGATGGAATGGGCCGCGCGCATCATCGGCTCGATCACCGCGGTGTTGCCGGGGTCCCGTTCCAGTCGCAGCAGGCCGGCATCCAGTGCCTGCAGATGGCTCTGCACCTCGCTGGCGAAGAGATCATAGAGGGACATCTCGCGCACATCGCGCGGTGGCTGGCTCATCGCAGGGCCTCTTCCAGGGCCCGTTCCAGCCGTGCCAGGTCGATCAGGCCGACCTGATAAGCCCCTTCTTGATAGACACCGCTCAGCTGGCTGAGCAACTCGCCTCCCAGGGTTGCCGGCGGTGGCTGTACCTCGCTTGGGACATAGCGTTGCAGACCCAAGGCCTCATCCACCGCCACCGCCCACTCGCGGCGACCGCTGCGCAGCAGCAGCAGGCGGGGAAAGCCGCGGGTATGACTGGCCGGTGCCACCCCGAGCAGGAGATCCAGGGCGATGCAGGGATAGAGTTGCCCACGCACCGGGACGATGCCGCGCAGCAAGGGAGAGCGGCGGTGCGGGACGCGGTGGACCGCCGTGGGTTCGGTGGCCGTGACCAGGCAACTGCCCGGTAGCCCCAGCCATTCCGCGCCCAGTCGAAAGACCAGGGCGCTGGCCGAGCGGGCCTGGTGGTCGTCCAGCGGCTCGGCATAGCGCGCGGCCCAGTCGGCTCTTTGGCTGGCGTCGAGTTCGTGGATCGGGCTCATGCGTCGTCACCGCCACGCGCCTGGATGCGGGCTGCCCGTTCGCGCAGCCGGCCGGCCTCGTCGAGGCGACCGGCTCTTTCGCAGATCAGCGCCAGCCGACAGAGCGCCGGATAGTGTCCGGGTTCCAGGTAGAGTGCCTGGCGCAGGGCCCGCTCTGCCTCGGCGGCACGGACGTCGGGCAGGATCAGCGCCAGCAGGAAATAGGCTCCGGCCTGGCTGCGATCCTGGTCGAGCAGGTTGCGCAGCAGGGCTTCGGCTTCAGCGACACGGCCGGCGTCGGCCAGGCGTTGCGCCTGTTCCAGCGGCGCCGCTGATCGCTCGGGTGGCGGCGCTGCCGGAGCCGGCGCTGTCCTGGGGCGTGCGGGCGCGGCCAGTGGCGGGGGGGGCGCCGAGGATCGCACTGGGGCCTTGCGTCTCGTCGGCATGGCGACCGGCTGGGGCCGCTCGCTGTCCGGCGTGACGGCCTGGCGCTTGATCAGGGCCGAGGCCTGGGCCACGCCCAGGCTGGCGAAGCCATGACGCATGGCGCTCACCATTTCCGAGCTGCCCACGCAGAGCAGGCCGTCGTCGTGTAGCAGGGCGGCCAGATGGCTCAGGGCGCGGCCCTGGGTCTGGTCGTCGAAATAGATCAGCAGGTTGCGGCAGAGCACCACATCGAAGGGCGCGCCGTCGCGCAGGCTGCCGAGCTGGAGGATATTGCCCTGGCGAAAGCGGACCTGGGCGCGCACCCGTTCGTGCAGACGATGGCGGTCGCCTTCGGCGGTGAAGTAACGCTCGCGAAAGTCCAGCTCGCGGGCGCGAAAGGAATTGCGGCCGTAGAGTCCGCGTCTGGCCCGCTCCAGGGACGGCTCGTTGATGTCCACCGCGGTCACCTGGAAGGCCTTGGCCGGCAGGCCCGCATCGAACAGGGCCATGGCCAGGGTATAGGGTTCCTCGCCCGTGGAGCAGGGCAGGCTGAGCAACCTGACGGGGTGGCCGGTGCTTTGGTGGCGCTGCTGGGCGAAACGCGCCGCATGGGTGATGGCCTGGGGATCGCGAAAGAACCAGGTCTCGGGGATGACCAGCAGATCCAGCAGGTCGGCGAACTCGGCTTCGTCGTCGAGGATGCGTGCCATATAGAGATCCGCCTCGCTCTCCTGGCGCTCGCGCAAGCGCTGGCGGATGGCGCGCGCCAGCATGTCGTCGGCAATGGCGAGACCGGTGCGCGAGCGCACCAGGGGCGCCAGGCGCGGATCGAGCTTCACGCGACCTCCCGGAACAGCAGGTCGGCCAGGGCGGGCGACAGCAGCCGCTGCGGCTCCAGCCAGAGCCAAAGGCCCTCGGGCGTTTCCAGCACCTCACCCAGCCAGGGATAGCTGGGCAGCGGGATACCGGCCGGACGCGGCGCGCTGGCGGCGACCCGGCGTACGCCGAGCACGCCTTCCACCACCAGACCGAGCGGTCGACTGCCACCGGCCGTACCGGGGAGGGGATAGTCCACCAGCAGGATACGGGTGTCCTGCTGCGCCCGGGCACCCCGTCCGCCGCTCAGGGCGGTGACATCGATCACCGGGATCGCCACGCCGTGCAGGTTCATCAGGCCCGCCACGCCGGGCGGCGCCGCGGGAAAGCGGGTGAGTTCGAGAAAGGGCAGCACCTGGCGGATGGCGGTCGTCGGCAGGGCCGCGGGCTCATCGGCCAGGTGGAAGATCAGGATCTGCATCGTCAGCGGGTGACCGAGAAGGTGGCGACGCTGCTCTGCAGGTCCTGGGCCGCCTGTTGCAGATACTGGACCGCCTCGCTGATGGCCTTGAGTGCCTCGGTGGTCTGCTGGGTGCTGTCGTTGAGCTGGGTGATGGTCTCGGCGATCTGGCCGGCGCCCACCGCCTGGGACTGCATGCCCTCCAGCACGATGTCGAAGCGCGCCGGCAGTTTCTGCACGTCTTCGATGACCCCGGCCAACTGGTCGCTGACGCTCGCCACCTCCTGCACGCTGCGGCGGATCTCTTCGGAAAACTTGTCCATGCCCATCACGCTGGCGGAGACCGCGGAATTCATGTCCTTGAGCATCTGTTCGATGTCGTCGGTGGCGGCGGTGGTCTGGTCCGACAGGCGGCGAATCTCGGTGGCTACCACCGAGAAGCCGCGACCCGCTTCGCCGGCCTTTTCCGCCTCGATGGCCGCGTTGAGCGACAGCAGGTTGGTCTGGTCGGCCACCTTGGTGATGGTGGTCAACACCTTGTTGATGTGGCTGGACTTCTCCGACAGGGCGGCGAGCTTGGCATTGATGGAGTCGGTCGCCGCCACCATGCGCTGCATGGTGGCGTCCATGCTCGCCAGGTTGCTGCGCGCCTGCACCGCACCGTTGGTGGTCTCGTCGGCCACCTGTACGGCTTCTTCCATGGTCTTGAGCAGGGCGTTGGCATTGGCGGCGATTTCCCGCGTGGTGCTCAGCACTTCCACGCTGGTCTGCGCCTGTTCGATGCTGGTGGCTTCCTGCTGACGGGAGGAGGCGGCGATCTCGGTGGTGGAGGAGGTCACCTGGATACCGGCGCGCTGGACCTTGGTGAGCATGCCGCGCAGGTCATCGATCATCTTGCCGAGGCCTCGCGCCAACTGGCCGATGGCGTCATCGCCACTGACCGCCGTGCGCCCGGTGAGATCGCCGGCCGCGGCCTTGTTGACCACCCCGAGCAGATCGTCGACATCGTCGCGCAGGCGTTGCATCAGCGCCTGCTCGCGGGCATGGTCGTCCTGGATCTGTTGGGCCATCTCATTGAAGGCCACGCCGACCTGGCCCAGTTCGTCACGCCCCCGGACCTGGACACGGGCGCCGCTCTCGCCCGCCGCAATGCGGGCAACGGTATCGGTGAGGCCACGAATCGAGCGCAGCAGGTTATGGGAGAGCAGCCAGGCGATGAGGGCGGCGAGCAGCACGCACAGGGTGCCGCCGGCGATCAGGGTCCAGGTCAGCTGCTGGTGGACGATGTCGGTATGCCCGGCCCGCTGCGCGGCCAACTGCCGCTCTTCGTCGCCAATCGCGCGGATCTGCTGACGCAGCCCCTCGACCTGACTGGACATGCCGTTCATCAAGGGGTCATTGGCCAACTGCTCTGGGGTCAGCGCCGTCGTCTCGCGCAGCTTGAGCAGGGGCTGGAAGGTAGTCTTGTACCACTCCGCCAGGCTCGCTTCGAGACGGGTGAAGCGCTGCTGCTGGCTCGCATTGTCAGCGGTGAGTTGCTGAGGAATCTTGAGCGTCGCTTCCAGATCCGGCCACGCCTGCCGGACCGCCTCGGCGTTTTCTGCGGTATTGAATAGCCAGTAGTTGCGTAGCTTGGCACGGGTCTCGAGGACGTCGTTGTCCAATTCGCTGACCGCCAGCAGCACCTCGGCGGTATGGCGATCCCAATGGTTGGCTTGGACCAGACTCTGCAGGGCGGCATAGGTCTGCCAGAGCAGCAACACGACCAGGGCGAGGATGGCAGCGAAGCCGGCGAAGAATTTGTTCTGGATGCGGACGTTATCGAGCATGGGCACCGGCACGAGCGGACGAGGGCGAAACGAGTGAGCCCCAAGGGCCACTCAGGCTGTCCGATAAAAGTAGCACGGTCATGCATTTATGTGAGTTGCAACGCACTGGCGGCGTGAGGAAGGCGGCGAGCGGCGCGGAGACTATCAGAGCGGGGCAACCTGCCAACGATAGCGGGTGCCGGGAGGCTGCCCTGCGGGTCAGTCCGCTTCAGGTCGCTGCGGCTTCGTTCGCCGGCTCGGATCTACGCGTACCGTGGCTGTTCTGGCCACCCTTGCGACCCGCTTCGGAAGCCCGGGCGGGATTGTTGGCGAAATTTCCGCCGCTGGCGTGACCACCCTTGCGCCCGGCTTCGGCCGCACGCTCCCGGTTGTTGGCGAAGTTACCTGGATTGCTGCTTTTGTTAGCCATCAAACTTCTCCCACTTTCGACTATTAGCTTTGAACGCGCTGCGCCCCCCAAAGGCTAAGCGATTCAAAATTAAGAGTCGCCCTGAATAAAGTGAGTTCTTGGCGCGCGATGAAGGGGTGTTTAATTGGACGGTATTGAACTTCAATACAAGGTCGGGAGAGTGAAAGTTGCGAATTAGAGCATTCAGGAGAAATGTTGTACAGGAACTGTAAAAGAATTCGTCCAATAGGTATCAGGTAAGGGTGCTGGAACAGTCGTCGATTTGGAAATTTTTTGAAATACTTCGTCGCGAGGCTTGTCGGATCTGGGCTTTCGAGCTATCGAATCAGACGTTGTTTGCGGCATCCCGTTCTCTGTAGGCCATGAACATAATGGGGCGTACGAGCCTGTCTCATGCGGCCTGGAAAATCGAATAATGGGGTTTCCTGACTATCGGTTCATACGCAAGGGCGTTTCCAGAGCTCTTCCCGATCTATTGGGTTTTCAGTTTTTGAATTAACGGTCGCGAAAATTCGAATAGCTGTTCCGATAAAGTTTAAGGCGCTAGCCATGATGTGCAAAGTCCACAGTGGGTCGCTGGGCGCAGAACGACTTTTGCAGAGCGCTATCGGCGGCGGTTCGACGTCTGGATGACAAGCCCGGACTGACAGGACCAGAGCGATAGTCTTGCTTATTTTTCTCAAATATGGGAAAAAATATCATTTTCGGGAGATAGCCATGCTAGAGAGCGAGTTGGCGCTGCGGCTCAAGGCCTTGCGCTTGGAACAGGGCTGGTCGCTGGAGCAACTGGCGACCCGCAGTGGCGTGAGCCGGGCAACGCTTTCCCGGCTGGAAAACGCCGAGGTCAGCCCGACCACCGTGGTACTGGGTCAGCTCTGCGCGGCCTACGGACTGACCCTGACACGCCTGCTGCACAGCGTAGAGAGCGGCTTTCCCGCCCACCTCGGTCGCGACAGCCAGCAGGTATGGCGCGATCCCGACCAGGCATTCTCGCGTCGTTCCGTGTCGCCACCGTCCCGCGCGCTGGCCGGGGAGGTGATCGAGAGTGAACTGGGCCCCGGCGTCGACATTCGCTACGAGCACTCGCCGCGGCCAGGGCTCGAACATCATCTGGTGCTGCTCGAGGGCGAACTCGAGTTGTGTGTCGAGGACCAGCCTTATCGGCTGGTGGCGGGTGATTGCCTGCGTTATCGACTCTGGGGCAGCAGTCGTTTCCTGAGCGGGAGCGCGGGTGCGCGCTACCTCCTGTTTCTCATCTGAAGGATCTGCCCCTTGTCTTCTTCGCTGCTCATCGAACGACTCGACGCGCCGGGCTGCAGCGCGCACCTGGACGAGCTGCAAGGCTTGCTCAGTGACTGCGTGGCCCTGGGCGCGAGTATCGGCTTCATCCTGCCGCTGGCTGATGCCGCCAGCCGAGGTTTCTGGACGGACACTGTGATCCCCGGTGTGGAGAAGGGCACCCGGCTGCTGTTCGCCGCCAAGCGGCAAGGCCGCGTGGTCGGCAGCGTGCAACTGCTGCTCGATACCCCGGCCAATCAGCCGCACCGGGCGGAGGTGGCCAAGCTGCTGGTGCATCCGGAGCAGCGCCGCCAGGGCATAGCGCGGGCCTTGATGCTCGCGCTGGAGGACGCCGCCCGGGCGCAGGGGCGCGAACTCCTGACCCTCGATACCCGCAGTGACGATCATGCCGAGCCGCTCTATCTGTCCCTGGGCTACACGGTGGCCGGCAGGATTCCCGGCTATGCCCTGGACGCCGTGCAGACCGCGCGACGCGACAGCACTACCCTGATGTACAAGACGTTGCCCGCCCGGCCCGCTAAGCTTGGCGCCCTTCATCCCCAGGAAAGCTGCTAGTCATGCCCCCTCGCTCCGCTACCGAACTCTGGCAACTCCTGCGCGCCCAGGCCGAGGCGGGGCGCCGCGAGGCACCGGCCCTGGCCGATGGCCTGGCGCGGGCGCTGCTGCAGCCCGACGATCTGGCCGGTGCCCTGGCCCGGCGCTGCGCCGATGCGCTGGCGGAGGATTCGCGGCAGGCCGAACAACTCGCCCAGCGCTTCTTGGCCTTGCACGCCGAGCTGCCGGAGCTCCTGGCGGCCGCCTGTGCCGACCTGGAAGCGGTGCTGGCGCGGGACCCGGCCTACGCCAGCCTGCTGGAGATCTTCCTGTTCTCCAAGGGCTTCCTGACGTTGCAGGCGCATCGCCTGGGCCATGCCCTCTGGACCTGCGGCGAACGCCTGCTGGCGCTGCACCTGCAGGCACGTTGCAACCGGCTGCTGGCCATCGACATCCATCCGGCCGCGCAGCTGGGCCGCGGCATCATGCTCGACCACGGCACCGGTATCGTCATCGGCGAGACCGCGGTGGTGGAAGACGACGTATCCATCCTGCAGCAGGTGACCCTCGGCGGTACCGGCAAGGAGCAGGGCGACCGCCATCCCAAGGTGCGCAAGGGCGTGATGATCGGTGCCGGCGCGAAGATCCTCGGCAACCTGGAAATCGGCGAAGGCGCCAAGATCGGCGCGGGCAGCGTGGTATTGCACCCGGTGGCACCGCACACCACGGTGGTCGGCATCCCGGCGCGACCGGTGGGCCGGCCGCGGGACGCTCATCCGGCCGAAAGCATGGATCAGTCTTTCGACGACTGAGCGAGAAAGACTTCGGCTTTGGGATAGCGCTCGCTGTTGAGGGCGCTGGGTACCAGGCCTTCGCTCTGCGCCAGGCTGCGTACCAGCTCGCGATTGAAGGCGCTGTTGCCGGCGTCGGTCAGATAGTCCGGCAGCGCCAGCCAAAGTGCGTCCTCGATCTCCTCGGGATCTTGAATGGCGATGTCCGCACTCAGCGGATCGAGCCGGCAGACCAGATAGAGATTGGACTTGCCGAAGCGATAGGGGTGGGTGGTCACCATCCCGACGATGGCGCGAAAGGCGCTGTGGATGCCGGTTTCCTCCCAGACCTCGCGAATCACCGCGGGCGCCAGGTCCTCACCCAGTTCGACATGGCCACCCGGCAGCTTGTAGCCCTGGCTGCCGCGCTCGCGGATCGCCAACAGCTCGCCCCGCTCGTTGAGCACCAGGCCGCCCACGCCCAGGCTATGGGTAGGGACGAAGGGCGCGAAGGCGGTGGGCGCGCCACGCCAGACCAGGGTCAGTTCCTGTTCGAGACAGTTGTGGAAGACGAAGCCCGCCGCCGTGGCGACGCCCACCAACTCGCCGAGGGCCAGCGGCAGGGTCAGCCAGATCAGGTTGCGGCCCTCGCGGCGGGCCTGGTCGAGCAGCTCCGCCAGCTGCGGAGCGAAGGCCTCGCGGGTGGACGGTAGCGAGGCGGCGTCGATGATCAGGCCATTGAAGGCGTCTTGGCGATACTGCACGGCGACTACTCCGCGGGGCGTGGCTGGGTGGGCTCAGACGGTACCCTAACGGCTTCGCTGGGCAGCAACAGGCTGGCCCGCGGGTTGGCGATCTCGATGCCGCGCTCGCGGAAGCGTTCGAGGATGCGTCTATTGAGTTCGCGCTGCACGCCCCAACGGCCTTTGTCGATGCACCTCATCTGGCCGGCAAGGGTGACCATGGCGCCGTCGACGGCATCCACGCCCCAGATCTCCAGGTCGGCCAGGATCAGGTCCTTGAAGGCGTCGTCGGCGCGCAGCTCGGCGCCGATGTCCTTGAGCTCGGCGATCACGCGGTCGATGTCTTCCCCGTAGCCTACGCTGATGCGCATGGCGGCGTTGCCGAGGCCGCGGTTGATGTTGTTGACCGCCGACACCGAGCTGAAGGGCACGATGTGCAGGGAGCCGTCACCGGCGCGCAAGCGTACGGTGCGGATCGACAGGTATTCCACGGTCCCGGAGACCCCGGCCACCGTGACCCAGTCACCGACCTGCATGGCATTCTCCAGCAGCAGGAAGATGCCGGTGATGAAGTCCTGTACCAGCTTTTGCGAGCCGAAGCCCAGGGCGACGCCGATGATGCTGGCGCTGGCCAGCAGGGGAGTGGTGTTGACCCCCAGTTCGCTCAGGGCGGTGAGGCCGACGATGAGGGCGACGAGGATGAACAGCCCGGTGCGCAACATCGGCAGCAGGGTGCGCAGACGCGCTGCGCGCACGGTATCGCCGCGTTCGCTCCAGCGATTCAGGCGCCGATTCACCACCACGTTGGCGCCTTCCCAGATGGCCACGGCGATGATCGCGGCGATGAGGATGGTGAGGAAGGCGGACAACAGACTGCGCCCGATGCTGCCGTCGCCGAACCAGTCCAGGGCGTTCCAGCCCCAGGACTGGAACAGTGCCAGCACGGTGATCAGGGTGACGATCACGCCCACCAGCCAACGTGCCAGCGGATAGTAGCGCTGCAGGTGCAGGTCGGGGGTGGTGCCGTCTTCCTGGGGCTCCGGATGGAACAGTCGGCCCAGCAGGCCGAGCAGGAATACCGCGGTCAAGCGGCCGAGGATGACGATACCGGTCGTGGCGGCGATGAAGCCCATCAGCCGCGGCAGGCCGTCTTCGACGTCCAGGGCCCAGATGGTCCAACCGCCCATGATGAACACCGCGGCGAACACCGCCCAGACCTGGCCGAGCCAGGCGCGCAAGCCGGCCAGTAGGCCGTTGCCGTCCTGGCGACCGGCGATGAGCGCCGCGACGGGCCGGCGCACCTGGAAGATCAGGCCGACCACCAGCAGGTGCGCCAGCAGCGACACCAGCTTGACGATGGCCTCGCGCCCGGCTTCGGTGGCGCCGAGGATGTCCGCCGCCTGGGCCAGGGCCAGGCCGAAGGTGACCAGGGCGACGAAGGCATGCAACCAGCGCAGCAGGGTACAGGCGAGGCTCGCCTTGACCTTGAGCAGCCGGATACCGTGGGCGGCGGGATCGATCAGCAGACGGATCACGATCAGCGCGAGGCGGGTGGTCAGATAGGCGCCGATGAAGCCGCCGACCAACTCGCGTTGAGCGGCATCCGACGCCACCAGGTAATGGATCAGCACGGCCGCACTGGTCCAGAAGGCCAGCAGCGGCAGCAGTTCCAGGAACAGCAGGCCCAGGGCATAGGGCAGGTGGCGCAGGGTAGTCCAGTGCTCTTCGGCGCTGGGTCGCGCGCGGTCGCTGCGCGTCGATTCGGACTTGGCCGGTTCCGGATCGGGTTCGCTGGGTGGCGGGGCGGCGCTGTCGGAGGGGGCGATGGGCACCTCCTCGATCCGGTCTACCCCATCGCGCTGGGTCTGGACCAGCGCGACCGCAGGTTCCGCCGGGCGGATGGCGGCTGCGTCCTCGTCGACCGGCGCGGGAGGTGCCGGGGGTTGCTGCGCGGCGTCGCGCTGCGCCTGGCGCCGCGCGCGGCTGTCAGCGTGATCGGCGTGCAGCTGCAGGGCCCGCCGTGGGCGAGTGAGCAGGCGTCTCGCCAGCCATTCGCAGAGCAGGCCGACGGTGAACAGCACCGCCAGGGTCAACACGGCCTGCAGCAGGGCGCGCCGACCGGCTTCGGACGTGAAGCTGGCACGCGACCAGTCCGGCAGGTCCCGTACCGCGCGTTGCACCTGGACCAGCTCCTTGCCGAGGTTGTCGCCCCAGCGGCCGACGCGATTGAGCGTCTGGGCGATCAGGCCATTGGCCTCCAGAGGCACCAGGGTCTTCTCCTCGGTGGCCGCCGGGGCGCTGGCCGTCTTGGCCGGCGTGGTCGCAGTGGCTGCCGCGGGCGCCGCACCTTGGGTGGTCGAGGTCTGATTGGCGATGGCCTCCAGCGTCAGGATCAATTCCTGGCGCCGCTGCGGGTCTTGCAGCAGCGCTGCCACCTGGCGCGCCTGTTGCGGATCGAGGTGGGTCGAGGAGGGCGTTTCGGCAGCCTGGAGAGAAGTGCCGATAGCGAGCAGAAGCAGGGCTAGCAACGCTTTGAACATGGGGAAGCTTACTCGATGCTGGAAAACGAACCTGGCCACATAGACTCATCAACCGGCGGAATGACTCCCGCACTGTCCCGCGCAAGGGGCGGCCCGATACTACGGGAAGCACCGCCAGCCAAAGGCGCTAAATGAATTTTTGGCATATTAGTTTAGTTCAAAATTGAATTTCACTAATGTCTGGTCGGTCCTCTACCTTCGCGGTGCTGGGGCGTTGCGAGCGTTCGTCGGCACGGACGCAGCCCAGAGGGGCCTGCCGACCGGCCCGGGCTGAGGGCCGCTGGGCTCCTTGCTGACCGTCCATACCTGCGCCTGTGGCGCAGCCGGGTCGGCAGCCGACCGTACCACTTTACCTGGGCCTCGCCCACGCACCTTAAGGCCTGGGAGCCGTTGCTCCGCGAGGTGCCGAGAGCCCTGGCCCAGTTTTCTTCATTCTCTATCGGCATGCCACCCGACGCTGTGGAGCCTGCCCGGAAACGTTCAGGAGGCTTCATGACCATCCACACCCTCAATCGCCGGCGCCTGCTCGGCCTGGCGGGCACCGCTACCGCCGCTGCCCTGTTCGGCCGGCTGGGCTACGCCGCCGACGCAAGCGATCTCCATGCCGGGCATGCTGGTCATTCCGGCGCTGCGGTGGCTGCCGCCAGCCCGGTGGATTTCCTGCAGGACACTGCGCGCTGGGCCTTGCCGGAGCCGCGCAAGGTGCGACTGGCGGTCAATCTCAATGCCGTCTGCCTGGCACCGGTGACCGTCGCCGACACCCAGGGCATCTTCAAGCAGCACAACCTGGACGTGGAATTCGTCAACTTCGGTAATTCCACCGAGGTGTTGCTGGAATCCATGGCCACCGGCAAGGCCGACGCCGCGGTGGGCATGGCGTTGCGCTGGCTCAAGGCGCTGGAGCAGGGCTTCGATGTCCAGCTTACCGGTGGCACCCACGGCGGTTGCCTGCGGCTATTGGCGCGGGAGGGTGGCCCGGGCGACCTGGCAGCGCTCAAGGGCGCCACCATCGGGGTGACCGACATGGCCGCGGCGGACAAGAATTTCTTTGCCATGATGCTCAAGCGCCACGGTGTCGATCCTAGCCGCGACATCACCTGGCGGGTCTATCCGGTGGATCTGCTGGGCCCGGCGCTGGACAAGGGCGAGATCCAGGCGGCCAGCGGCTCGGACCCCATGATGTACCGGGTCAAGCAGCGGCCCGGTATCGTCGAGCTGTCCAACAACCTGACGGACGACTACGCCAACCTGAGTTGCTGCGTGATCGGAGTCAGCGGCACCCTGGTGCGCCAGGAGAAGCCGGTGGCAGCGGCCATTTCCCACGCCATCCTGCAGGCCCACGCCTGGGCGGCGCAGCATCCCGAGGCGGTGGCCGAGCGCTTCCTGCCGCTGACGGTGAACAGCTCCCGCGAGGAGTTGCTGGCCATTCTCCGTGAGCATACCCATGCCCACTATTCGGTGGGCGAGGCCTTCGTCAAGGAAATTGCCGTCTACGCCCGTGACCTCAAGCAGATCGAAGTCCTGCGGCCGCGCACCGACCCCCTGGAATTCGCGGAGAGCATCCATGCCGACGTCTTCGCTTGAATCCAGCCAACCGGTCCGGACCCTTGCGCTACCTTGGCGTGGCGGCCTGCTCGCCGCTGTCGCCTGGCTGGCCCTGGCGCTGTTCCTACCGTTCTATCCCGAGCACGGTCGGCCCTGGCCCTTCACCCGCGAACTCGCCGTGGCGGCTACGGTGGTCGCCGCGTTGCTGGCGCTGTCGGCGGTGTTGGCCGGACGTAGCGAGCCGTTGCTGACCAGGCTGCGGCAGGCCGGTCCCTGGCTGATCGCGCTACCCTTGCTGCTGGGGCTCTGGACCCTGGCGACCGCCAAGTTGCGGCTGCTGCCGGTACCCTTCTTCGCCCCGCCACAGGCGCTGGTCGAGGTGTTCGTCGACGACTGGCCGCGACTGGGCCTGAGTCTGGCGCATTCTTTCTGGCTGTTGCTCAACGGGGTCGTCGCCGGCGCCCTGTGTGGCTTTCTGGCAGGTCTCGCCATCGGCTGGTCGCAGCGCATCGGCTACTGGATGCATCCGTTGCTACGCCTGCTCGGACCCATTCCCTCCACCGCGCTGCTGCCGATCTGCTTCTTCTTCTTTCCCACCAGCTGGAGCGCGAGCGTCTTTCTCATCGCTCTGGCCACCTGGTTCCCGGTCACGGTACTGACCTGGTCCGGCGTCGCCAGCGTCGATCGCGCCTACTACGAGGTGGCACGCACCCTGGGGGCGAGCAATGCCTTCCTGATCCTGAGGGTCGCCATCCCGGCGGCCTTGCCCCAGGTGTTCGTCGGGCTGTTCATGGGCCTGGGGGCCTCCTTCTCGGTGCTGGTGGTGGCCGAGATGATGGGGGTCAAGGCCGGGCTCGGCTGGTATCTGCAGTGGGCCCAGGGCTGGGCCGCCTACGCCAACATGTACGCAGCCCTGCTGGTGATGGCGCTGCTCTGTTCGGGGTTGATCACCCTGCTGTTCGGCATCCGCGACCGGGTACTGTCCTGGCAGAAGGGGACGATGAAATGGTGAGTGCAGCAGCTTCGATAGTCCCGGAAACCAAGGGGATGACCCTGGCGGTGCGTGGCCTGAGCCACGCCTTCGAGTTGGCGGATGGCCCTCTGCCCGTGCTGGATCGCGTCGATCTGCAGCTGGCGGCCGGCGAGAGTCTGGGGCTGCTGGGGCCCTCGGGTTGTGGCAAGTCGACCCTGCTGCGACTGGTGGCGGGCCTGGAGCAGACGCAGAGCGGCAGCCTGCTGGCCGACGGCGCCGCCATTCCCGGACCGCACCATTCGCGGGTGTTGATGTTCCAGGACCCCACCCTCTACCCCTGGCGCAGCGTCTGGGACAACGTTGCCCTCGGCCTGCAGGCGCGCGGTCTCCTCGCCACCCAGCGCGAGCGGGTGGACGAGGCGCTGCGCCGGGTCGGCCTGCTGGAATTTCGTAACGCCTATCCGCGCCAACTGTCCGGTGGCATGGCCCAGCGCGCGGCCCTGGCCCGAGCGCTGGTGAACGAGCCGCGGCTGCTGCTGCTCGATGAGCCCCTGGGCAAGCTGGATTCCCTCACCCGCATCGCCATGCAGAGCGAGTTGATCCGCCTTTGGCAGCAGCAGCGCTACAGCGCCTTGCTGGTGACCCACGATGTCGAGGAAGCCTTGCTACTGTGCGACCGGGTGCTGGTGTTCTCCGCGCGACCGGCCCGGGTGCTGGCCGAGATCGTCGTGGACCGGCCCTATCCGCGGCGCCGCGACGATCCGCGACTGCTGGAGTTGCGCCACCATGCCCTGGACTTGTTGGGGCAGGGCAGCGATTGGTAACGCCTGGGTCGCAGGAGGCGAGGATGTCAGGCGAGGCGCGCGTTGCGCCGCCAATCGCCCGGGGTCTGCTCGGTCCAGCGCTTGAAGGCGCGCTGGAAGGCGGCGGGCGAGGCGAAGCCCAGCAGATAGGCGATCTCGCCGAAACTGGCCTCGGTGTCGCGAATATAGGCCAGGGCCAGGTCCCGCCGGGTCAGATTGAGCAGGGCGCGATACTGGGTACCTTCCTCGGCCAGTTTTCTCCTCAGCGTCCAGGACGGCAGCCGTAGACGGGTGGCGATCTGTTCCAGGGTCGGCTCGCCATGGCGCAGCAAGGGGCCCATGACCTCGACCACCCGCTCGGTGAGCCCGCGCGTGCGGGTCAGGCGGCCGTGTTCGGCCTCGCTTAGCGCCAGCAACTGGCGCCAGGTGGCGGGGCAGTGGTCGGTGCCGGGCAGGGCGAGGGTGGCGGTGTCGAGCAGCAGGGCGTTTTCCGTCGCGCCGAATTCCACCGCGCAGCCGAAGGCGGCTTCATAGGGGGCGGGATCTGCCGGAGCGGCGTATTCGATCAGTACGCGGCGGGGTTGCAGCGCCTGCCCGGCCACCGCGCCCAGCAGGGCCAGCCAGGCACCGAGCACCGCGTCGACCACGAATCTGTTGTAGTCGTTGTAGGGGCTGATGCTATAGAAGTGCAGCCAGGCGTCGCGTCCCTGGGCGGCCCAGCGCGACTGGCCGCGGTAATTGCGGCCATAGAGCGGCTCCAGATGCAGCAGCGTCTCGGCCGCATGGCGGACATCCGGTGCCTGGGCCACGGTCACGCCGGCGAGGCCGAGGAAGGCCGGGCGCATCGCCCGACCCATGGCCAGGCCCAGGGCGGGATCGCCGGTCACTTCCAGGGCGGCATGGCCGAGCCGCATATAGTGCGGGATCGACAACCGCCCGCCAGGTTCGGCTAGGCGCGCGGGACTCAGGCCGAAGCGGACGAGCAGGGCATCGGCGTCGCCACCCCGGCTGTTGACCGCCGCCGCCAAGGCCAGCACGAAACCGGTGGACAGGTCGCCGAGGCGCAGCGCCGGCCGCTTCATAGCCGCAGATTGATCAGCTTGGCACCGGTCCGGGCGGGGTCGGTGGCGGCGGTCGCATCCGGGGTGAAGGCCTGGCTGGCGCCCTTGGCCTGCCATTCCCACAGACGCCCGTGCAGCTGGACCTCCAGCGCCGCGCGAATGCCGGCCGCGCGCAGGCGCTGGGCGTCGAAGGGGGCCGGGGCGGGGGTGGCCCCGGCCGCCAGTGCCGGGATGGCCAGCAGCTCCACCTGGGGATCGTCCAGCACGCCGGGCCGACCGGTATCGCTACCCTGGATCACGCCCAGGCGGCCGAGCGGGGTGTCCAGGCGCAACAGCGGCGAGGTCAGATCCTTGCCCTGCGCCTGGCCCGCCAGCGGCCGGACCAGCAACTTGCCGAGCGGTCGCCCATCGGGGCCGAACACCAGGGTGACGTTGCGCAGCGGCCCGCTGCCCACCTCGAGTTGCCCCTCGACCAGGGTCGCACCCGGCAGCACGATGGAGCCAGCCACCAGGGTGACGCCGTAGCGCCGCGCCAGGCCGGCGAAGAGTTGTTGATAGGCACTGGCCATGTCCCAGGCCTTCATGCGCAGCAGGCTTTCGACGAGGCGCTGCTGGCCTTCGGCCTGGAACCAGGCGCGGGCGAAGCGCAGCGGATTACCCAGGACCAACCACTGCAAGGCGTCTTCGGTCTGGGTAGCGGCATAGACCTCGGACTTTTCCCCCATCAGCACCAGCGGCGTGCCCAGGTGCTCGGGCAGCACCACCACCGTCCGGGGGCCGATCAGCCCGAGGCGCCGGGCATTGCTTAGGTAGGCGTCGAGCTTGAGCCGTAGCCGCTCGGGATTGCCGTAGTCCAGGGCGAACAGCTCGGGCTCGATCCCCAGCAGGTTGCCGGTGGTGGCCGCGGCTGGCGTGGTGGTGAGATCCACCGCCAGGCTGCTGCGCAGATCCGACAGGTAATGAAAGGCTGGCCGCTGGGCCACCCAGCCCGCCAGCACGGCGAACAGGGCGATCAGCACCAGGAACACGAGCTTGCGCATCCAGACTCCAAAACGGGCCCGGACGCTCTGGCCGGGCGAGATAAAGGTGCCCAGGGTAGGAGACCAGGACGCCACTGCCAAGCATCGGCTGTGCATTTGGGTAAAGAGGTTGTCATTTCCGGTGATTGAGAGCGGGGCGTGCGGCTCTTATCGTTGCGGCAGGCCTTCCCAGAAAGGCCAACGACCGGAGATCGCCATGACTGAGCTTGCCCCCATTAATACCACCCCTATAGCTGCTTATCCGCATCTGCTCGAACCCCTGCGCGTGGGGGCGATCACCTTGCGCAGTCGCGTGGTGATGGGTTCCATGCACACCGGGCTGGAAGAGCGTCCAGGGGGCTTCGCGCGCATGGCGGTATTCTTCGCCGAACGGGCCCGCGGCGGCGTGGGCCTGATCGTCACCGGCGGTATCGCGCCCAACGAAGAGGGCGCCGTCTATCAGGGCGCCGCCAAGCTGACCAAGCCCGAAGAGGCCGAACAGCACCGTGCCATCACCGCCGCGGTACATGCCGAGGGCGGGCATATCTGCCTGCAGATCCTCCATGCCGGTCGCTACGCCTACAACCCGAAGCTGGTGGCGCCCTCGGCGTTGCAGGCGCCGATCAATCCCTTCACCCCCCGCGAACTCGACGAGACCGAGGTGGAGGCGCAGATCGAGACCTTCGTTCACTGCGCGCAACTGGCGCAGCAGGCCGGTTACGACGGCGTCGAGGTGATGGGCTCGGAAGGCTACTTCATCAATCAATTCATCGCCGCGCGGACCAACCACCGCACGGATCGCTGGGGCGGCGACTTCGCCCAGCGCTGCCGCTTGCCGCTGGCCATCGTCGAGCGCATCCGCGCGGCGACCGGGCCGGATTTCCTCATCATCTTCCGGCTCTCACTGCTGGATCTGGTGGAGCAGGGCAGTAGTCCGGAAGAGTGCCTGCAACTGGCGCTCTGGCTGGAAAACGCCGGGGTGAGCTTGATCAACACCGGGATCGGCTGGCACGAGGCGCGTATCCCCACCATCGCCACCTTGGTGCCGCGCGGCGCCTTCGCCGCCGTCACCGCGCAGCTGAAGGGGCGGGTCCAGGTGCCGCTGATCGCCACCAACCGCATCAATACCCCCGAGGTGGCCGAGGCCATCCTCGCCGCCGGCCAGGCCGACCTGGTGTCCATGGCGCGGCCACTGCTGGCCGATCCGGCCTTCGTCACCAAGGCCGCCGCCGGGCGGGCCGATGAGATCAACACCTGCATCGCCTGCAACCAGGCCTGCCTCGACCATACCTTCGCCGGCAAGCTGACCAGTTGCCTGGTCAATCCGCGCGCCTGCCACGAGACCGAATTGCAGATCCTGCCTGCCACGGCGCCGCGCACCTTCGCCGTGGTCGGCGCGGGTCCGGCCGGCCTGGCCGCGGCCTGCACCCTGGCGGAGCGCGGCCATCGGGTGGTGCTGTTCGAGGCCAGCGCCCGCATCGGCGGCCAGTTCAACGTCGCCAAGCGCATTCCCGGCAAAGAGGAGTTCGGCGAGACCCTGAGGTATTTCCAGCGGCGCCTGGAGCGCCTGGACGTCGAGGTGCGCCTCAACCGTCGGATCAGCGCCGCCGAGTTGCAGGCCGAGGGCTTCGCGACGGTGATCCTGGCGACCGGGGTCACCCCACGGATTCCCGCCATTCCCGGTGTCGACCACCCCAAGGTACTTGGCTATCTGGACGTGCTGCTGGAGCGCCGGCCGGTGGGGCGGCGGGTGGCCCTGATCGGCGCCGGGGGTATCGGCTTCGACGTGGCGGATTTTCTCACCCATGCCCATCGCGAGGAGGAACCCATCGCGGCCTTCTACGCGGAATGGGGCATCGACCCGACCTTCAGCACCCGCGGCGGCCTGGCGCCGGCTGCGCCGCAGCCGGTGGAACGCCAGGTCTGGCTGTTGCAGCGCAAGCCCGGCAAACCCGGCAAGGGGCTGGGCAAGACCACCGGCTGGATCCATCGCGCCCGTCTCCAGCAACGGGGCGTCCAGGCTTTCGGCGGGGTGGAATACCTGCGCATCGACGACGCCGGCCTGCATCTGCGGCTGCCCGATGGCGCCGAGCAGGTGCTGGAGGTGGACAACGTGGTGCTCTGCGCTGGCCAGGAGTCCCTGCGCGAGCTGGAAGACGGCCTGATCGACCTGGGTATCGCGGTGCACCGGGTCGGTGGGGCGGACGTCGCCGCCGAACTGGATGCCAAGCGCGCCATCGACCAAGCCACGCGACTTGCCGCGCAGCTGTAACTCTTCGTTGCA
Source organism: Pseudomonas oryzihabitans (assembly GCF_006384975.1). Lineage (NCBI taxonomy): Bacteria > Pseudomonadati > Pseudomonadota > Gammaproteobacteria > Pseudomonadales > Pseudomonadaceae > Pseudomonas > Pseudomonas oryzihabitans. The sequence continues at coordinate 1,576,690 of NZ_CP021645.1, read as the reverse complement.
AGACGGGAAGATTTACGTGACCTGTTGCACATAACATCCTATCCGGACCGACCGCCATCCCAATGTCCGGTCTCTCTTCCATCCTGCCGGTCAGGATTGGCTAAGCTGCCGTGCTGATGCACCCGGTGGCGTCCAGGTCCATTCCAGACGATGGGCAGGGAAACGGGGGGATTGCCCCCCGGCCCTGCGCTAGGGGTAGGATGCACGTCCAGTCGCCCCGCCCCAGAGCTTGTCAGCGCCAAAGGCGCGTCAGGGGGCGGATCGCTGGCCTCGATATTCATGTGGGATCGACAGGGCACGCGGCACAGATGGCAGAGATGTTGAACGAAGAGGCAGTACTGACCCCGGTGGTCCTGGGGTTTGGCGACCAGGGCGTGAATCGCGCCTTGCTGTTCCCCGATTTCCAGGCGCTCTGGCAGGGTGAGCAGGCGTTGCTCGACTGCGCAGGGCGTCGTCATCGCTTCGTCTACCTGCTGTTGGACGATCACCGCCGGGTCAAGGCCGCGGTGTTCTTCCTGCTGGCCTTCGACGCCCAGGGGCGGCCCTTGCCGGAATGGAACCTGCCGCTGATGGAGCTGGCCGAGCGCGGGGGCGCCGGCCCCGACCTGGGCGCCGGGCCGATCCGCCTGGCCAGCCTTGGCCAATGTCCCATCTCCTGGCATCAGGGGGATCTCTGGGACCCGCGCAGCGATGGCGAACATGACGACTGGCAGGCGATTCGCGACTGCCTGGGCCTGGTCGCCCCGCGCGATGGCGAGGTGGAACTGGCCGGGGAGTACCACCCCAGCGCGGCGGACGGCATCGACGTCGAGGCGCGTCTCGAACGGGTGCGGCGCATCCTCGCCCAAGAACACCAGGAGGCACTGGACAAGCTGATCGCCGGCCAGCGTACCCGGCTGCTCACCCTGACCCGCCAGCACCAGGAAGACCTGGCGCGCCTGCAGCGCGACGCGGACGAACTGCGCACCGCCAAGGCCGACTTGGAAGTGCGCTACGCGGCGCTCGCCCAGCATCTGGAACAGCAGAACGACCTGGCCCGGCAGCAGCGTGAGGAACTCAACGAACAGATGCGTACCCTGGAAAGGAACGCCCTGTACAAGATCGAGGCGCTGCGCATCCAGGCCGAGGCCGAAAGCGAGGCCCGCGTGGCCGCCGCGGTGAATGAGCTGAAGAACCAGCTGTCGATCCGCGAGGTGGAACTCAAGTACCGCGACGAGCTGGATGGCCAACTCCAGGAAGACATCCGCCAGTTGCGCGAGCGCTGCGCCCAGCTGGTCGCCGATAGCAACGAAGGCCAGCTAGAGCGCCTGGCGCGCCAGGGCATCCTCTTCGTCACCTTCCAGCCCGGCGCGGGTCATCTGATCCTCGGCCGCCAGGACGTGCCGCGCTTTAGCGCCGATCCCCTGGGCTTCGTCGCCGCCCACTGCAAGGTCAGCCGCGAGCAGTACCAACGTTGGCTGGAGCATCACCAGCAGCCGGTGTGCCAGGCCGAGGTGGAAGGCGAGCGCTGTGGCCGGCCGGTGGTGCGGGTGGAACACCCCGCCCAGTTCGATCCGCAGCGCTCGACCCTCTGCGCCGAGCACCGGGGCGATGACACCGATGGCGACGTCGCCAATCTCTGATCGAGCACCGTTGCCACTTCCATGACGTCCTTTCCACCCGCCGCGCTCCAGGAGGTGCAGCTGCCCCTGCTGGGCGCGCGCGGCCTGCGGCTGGCCGTGCTGCGCCTGGACCAGCGTCCGCCGGGCCTGAACGGCAACAAGGGCTACAAGCTGCAGCCTTGGCGCGAGCGCCTGCGCCGCGGCGAAGGCCGGGGGCTCATCAGCCTCGGCGGCGCCCATTCCAATCATCTGCATGCCCTGGCCGCCGCCGGCCGCGAAGAGGGCTTCGCCACCGTCGGCCTGTTGCGCGGCGAGCCTTGCGCCACGCCCACCGTCCAGGATATGCAGGACTGCGGGATGACCCTGCACTGGCTGGGTTACGGCGGTTATCGCCGGCGCCATGACGCGGATTTCTGGCAGCCCTGGCAGGCACGCTACCCCGATTTGTTGGCCATTCCCGAAGGCGGCTGCGATGCAGCGGCGGCCAATGCCTGCGGTGGGATCGTCGCTGAGCTGCATCAGGGGCTCGCCGGCTTGGACTGGCCCGACTGCCAGCAACTGTGGCTCGCCGCCGGCACCGGCACCACCCTGGCGGGAGTGATCCGGGCCGCCGACTCGGCTTGGCAGGTGGTAGGCGGCCTGGCCGTGCCGCCGGGGCATGGCGTCGAGACCACCCTGCAGACCTTACTCCCACGCGATACGAGCCGGAACTGGCGCCTGGTCGATGCCAGTCGCGGCGGCTTCGGGAGGATCGACGCCGACCTGGCGCGGGCCATGGCGGATTTCGCCGACCAGACCGGCATCACCCTCGATCCGCTCTATACCGGCAAGCTCTGGCTCGCCCTGCGTGACGAGATCGAGCGGGGCACCGTGGCACCGGGCAGTCGCCTGGTACTGATCCACAGCGGTGGCCTCCAGGGGCGCCGGGCGTTGGCGGCTCAGCTGAGCGCGCTGGCCGCGGGCTGAGTCGGCCAACCGGCAGGGACCAGGAACAGGCGCGCGACCTCAGCGCCCGTGCCATCGCGGCGCACCAGCAGTTGCGGCCACACCGGTTCCCCTGCGGGCAGCGGCAGGCAGGGCGTATTCGCTACCGCCGGGGCGAGCCAGTGGCCCTTGGGCAGCACCTCCCAGGAGCCTTCCGGCAACCGTTGCCGCTCGCACCAGAGCTGTGGCTGCCGAGGAGGCAGGGCGCCCGCGGGCCAGGGCAGGGGAGAATCGAGCGGCTGGAACAGATAGCCGCCGAGCCAGAAGGCGGGCCGGGGCGGGGCGATGTCCAGGGCCGCCAGGCTGGCCTGGGCCAGGGGCGTGGCCGACAGCGGCAGCTGACGCTCGCGTAGATGGGCCAGCTTGCGTGCCAGTTGGTCTTCACCGCCCGGGCCCAGCCAGCGTGGAGCCGCGGCTGAGCCTTCGCCCAAGTAGAACTTCACCGCCAGCTCCAGGTGGTGAACGCCCTCGGCGTCCGCCACCAACAGGTCCAGTTCGCCCAGGGTGCGCTCGCCCTCGCGCAGGGGCAGGTTGGCCGCCAGCAGCCGGACCCCGGGCGCCCGGGCCAGGACGAATTGCCAGAGGCGCTCGTATTGACGGCCCAGGCGGCGATCGCTGCCCTGGGCCAGCCAGGCGGCCAATTCCTCCGGCGCCGCGTCCTGTTGCCGCAGCCAGTCGGCCAGTTGCCCGGGGTGGCTCGCCCAGTCGCTGGCGCACAGTGGATGACGGGTATCGGCAGCGACCAGCAGTGGCGGGGCGACCAGGGTCCAGGCGAGATCCCGCACCTGGGGCTGGCTCAGGCGTCGCGGTAGTTCATGCAGCTCGGCGAAGGGCGTCATGGTGCCAGCATAGGCCAAGCGGAGGCCCTGCGGATCAACCTCGACGACCCGTGGTCGGATAGAGGCGGTTTGCCGCTGCCACGGGCTTTCGCCCATACTTTCTGCCCATTCCAGCCAACGGGGCCGCCGGCGCGTCATGGACTCCTTTCGTAACATTGGCATCATCGGCCGACTCGGCAGCACCCAGGTGCTGGACACCATCCGCCGGCTGAAGACCTTTCTGCTGCAGCGCAATCGCAATGTGATCCTGGAAAACACCATCGCCGAGGTGTTGCCCGGGCACGGCCTGCAGACGGTGTCGCGCAAGCTCATGGGCGAGATCTGCGACCTGGTGATCGTGGTCGGCGGCGACGGCAGCCTGCTCGGCGCCGCCCGCGCCCTGGTCCGCCCGCGCGTACCGGTGCTGGGCATCAACCGTGGCAAGCTGGGCTTTCTCACCGACATCCGCCCGGACGAGCTGGAGACCAAGGTCGCCGAGGTGCTCGACGGCCAGTACCTGATGGAGACGCGCTTTTTGCTCGACGCCTTCGTCGAGCGCGGCGGCGAGATCATCGGCCAGGGCGATGCGCTCAACGATGTGGTGCTGCACCCCGGCAAGTCCACCCGGATGATCGAGTTCGAGCTGTACATCGATGGCCAGTTCGTTTGCAGCCAGCGCGCCGATGGCCTGATCGTCGCCACCCCCACCGGCTCCACCGCCTATTCGCTGTCGGCCGGCGGGCCGATCATGCATCCCAAGCTGGATGCCATCGTCGTGGTGCCCATGTATCCCCACACCCTGTCCAGTCGTCCCATCGTGGTTTCCGGCGACAGCACCCTGTCGATCCTGGTGTCGCCGAACATGACGATCTATCCGCAGGTCTCATGTGATGGCCAGAATCATTTCACCTGCGCACCCGGCGATACCGTGACCATTCAGAAAAAGCCCCACAAGCTCAGGCTGATCCACCCACTGGATCACAACTACTACGAGATCTGCCGGACCAAGCTCGGCTGGGGCAGTCGGCTGGGAGACGATTGATGCCGCTCGGCTACGATCTGATCGGTGACCTCCACGGCTGTGCCCAAACCCTGGACCTGCTGCTGGAGCGCCTGGACTACCGCCTGGTGGACGGCGTGTGGCAGCACCCCGAGCGCCAGGCGATCTTTCTCGGCGACCTGGTCGACCGCGGACCCCGCATCCGTGGCGCCCTGCGCCGGGTACGCGCCATGGTCGAGGGCGGCCACGCCCACTGCATCCTCGGCAACCACGAACTCAATGCCCTGGCCTGGCACACCCCGGCCGCGCCCGGCACCGGCCAGACCTGGGTGCGCGAACACACGCCACGGCACCGCCAACTGATCCAGGAAACCCTGAGCGCCTTCGCCGACCACCCACAGGAATGGCAGGACCATCTGCGCTGGCTCTATACCCTGCCGCTGTGCAAGGACTTCGGCCATTTCCGCATCGTCCATGCCTGCTGGGATCAGGGGCTGATCGACGAATTCCTGCATCACTACCCCGACGCCTGCATCGACGAGGATTTCGTCCGCCAATCCATCGTCGGCGGCAGCCTGGCCAGCCGGGTCGCCTCGCGGCTGCTCAACGGGGTGTCGCTGCCGCTGCCCCATGGCGTACGCCTGACCGGCAGCGACGGCTACGTCCGCGCGCGCTTTCGCACCAAGTTCTGGGAGAGCGATCCCCAGACCTATGGCGACGTGGTCTTCCAGCCCGATGCCCTGCCGGCGGAGATCGCCTGCGAGCGCCTGAGCGACGAGGAAAAGGCCGGGCTGCTCTGCTACGGGGAAGACCAGCCGCTGCTGTTCGTCGGCCACTACTGGCGCGATGGCCATCCCGAGCCGCTAAGACCCAATCTGGCTTGCCTGGACTACAGCGCGGTCAAGTACGGCAAGTTGGTCGCCTACCGACTCGACGATGAACGCGAGATCGACCCCGCCAAGTTCGTCTGGATCGATGTGCAGCGCGAGGAGGGCCGATGAACCAGCCGCAACCCGTACTCCGCGTGCCCCTGGGGCGTGATTTGTTGGGTTTCACCCGCCTGCTGCGCCGGCTGGAGATCCGCCATCGCGTGGTGGAGGAGGGCGACAGCCAGGTGCTCTGGGTGCTGGACTCGGCGCGGGCGGAAGAGGCCCGCAGCCTCTACGAGCGTTACCCCGATGGCGATCCCCAGGGGCAGGTCCCGCCCACCCAGCGACGCCGTGGGTTGGGTCTCCTGGCACAGCTCAAGGCCAGCCCGTTCAGCGCGGCTGTCCTGCTCGTCACCCTGCTGGTGGGCTTGGCGACCGAGTTGGGCGACAACCCGTCGGTGATCCAGTACCTGACGCTACAGCCGTTCCGCCTGGTCGACGCCGATCACCTCGCCTTCCTCGATCTGGGCGTCAGCCTGGCCCAGGGCGAATGGTGGCGACTGGTCACGCCGATCTTCCTGCATTTCGGCATCCTGCACCTGGCGATGAATGCCCTCTGGTACTGGGAGCTAGGCCGGCGCGTGGAATTTCGCCAGGGCGGGCTGATGCTGCTGCTCTTGACCCTGGTCTTCGCCGTGGGCTCCAACCTGGCCCAGTACGCCTGGAGCGGGCCGGCGTTGTTCGGCGGCCTGTCCGGGGTGCTCTATGGCCTGCTCGGCCATTGCTGGCTGTTCCAGTGGCTGGCGCCCAATCCCGCCTATCGCATGCCACGCGGCGTGGTGGCGATGATGCTGATCTGGCTGGTGATCTGCCTGACCGGCGTCTTCGGGGTGCTCGGCTTCGGTGCCATCGCCAATGGCGCCCATGTCGGCGGCCTGGTGCTGGGCTGCCTCAGCGGGCTGCTGGGTGGCGGACTGGCACGGCTACGGCCACGCTGATCAACGCCGCCGCCTGAGTTCCGGGGCCAGGCTCAGGGTATTGCGATAGCGCCAGCGCCGCTGGCTCCGTTGCCGCAGCCAGAGCCCCAGCAGCAACAGCAGGGCGCCGCTGCCCAGCAAGCCCTGGGCGGTTTCCCGCGGCAGTACCAGATAGCGCTCCAGTTCCGGCACTTGCAGCAAGGCGGCGCCGCCGACCAGCAGGGCGACCAGACCGGCCAGGGAGGACAGCAGTCCAAGGCCCGTGGTCACCCAGGTCATGAAGGGCCGCCGCAGGCGCAGTGGCGGTGGATCGAAACGATCTTGTTCGGGCAACTTCATTTTCATACCCCAGGGTTCATCCAAGGCTGCCGAGGTTATACGCCTCGGCGAGTCTTAGCGAGCCCGCAAGACGCTCTAGCGCAGTAGTTGGCGCACTCCCTGCTTGAGCATATCCCAGCGATCCGCATCGCCGCTGGCGATGGAACCAAGGAAGGCTCGGGCCTGTTCGAAGCTGATGTGCGGCGGCAAGGGCGGCACGCTAGGGTCGGTGACGAACTCCAGCACCACCGGCCGATCCGCTTCGAAAGCCTGCTGCCAGGCATCGGCCACCTCGTCCGGTCGATGGATGCGCAAGCCCTTGAAGCCGAGCAATTCGCCATAGCGAGCGTAGGGGAAGTCGAGCACGTCCTGGGCCGGGGCGAACTTGGGATCACCGGCCAGAGCGCGTTGCTCCCAGGTCACCTGGTTGAGGTCGCCGTTGTTGAGCACCATGACGATGAAGGTCGGATTGCTGAATCTTTTCCAGTACTGCTGCAGGGTGACCAGTTCGGCGTTGCCGTTCATCTGCATGGCACCGTCACCCACCAGGGCGATCACCGGGCGGTCCGGATGGGCGAACTTGGCGGCGATGGCATAGGGAATGCCACACCCCATGGTCGCCAGCTTGCCCGACAGCGAGCCCATCATCTGCCCACTCATGCGGATGTCGCGGGCATACCAGTTGGTGTGGGAGCCGCTGTCGCCGCAGAGGATGGCATCCTTGGGTAGCTGGCTGGAGAGTTCGTGGAATACCCGCTGCGGATTGATCGGGTCGGCCGGCGCCAGGGCGCGCGCCTTGATCGATTGCCAGGAGTCGGCCACGCTCTTTTCGATGCGCGTGCGCCAGGCGTCGTGGGGTTTGCTGTCGAGCAATGGCAGCAGCCGGCGCAGAGTTTCCGCGGCATCGCCCAGCAGCGGCTGCTCGATGGGATACCTCAGGCTGATGTTGCGCGCATGCAGGTCGATCTGCACCGCCCGCGCCTGGCCCTCCTTGGGTAGGAATTCGGTGTAGGGAAAGGTCGAGCCGACGATCAACAGGGTGTCGCATTCCTTCATCAGCAGATCGCTGGCCTCGGTGCCGAGCAGGCCGATGGAGCCGGTGACATAGGGCAGTTCGTCCGAGAGCACGCCCTTGCCCAGCAGCGCCTTGGCCACCCCGGCGCTGAGTTTTTCGGCTACCGCCATCACCTCGCTGCGCGCCTGCAGGGCACCGGCACCCACCAGCATGGCCACCTTCTTGCCGGCATTGAGGATGTCGGCGGCGGCCTGCAGATCGTCTTCCTGGGCATAGGGCCGCGGTGGGATGGCGCCCGCGCCGGACAGCACGTTGGCGTGCTTGTGGGGTGGGCTTTCCACCGCCGGCAGTTGCTGGATGTCATTGGGAATGATCACCGTGGCCACCTGACGCTCGGCGATGGCGACGCGGAAGGCGCGGTCGAGGACATGGCGCAACTGCGCCGGATGCACCACCGTCTCCACATAGGCGGACACGTCCTTGAACAGGGTGTGCAGATCGACTTCCTGCTGGTAGTCGCTGCCCAAGGACGAGGCGGCCTGCTGGCCGACCAGGGCCACCACCGGCATATGATCCATCTTGGCATCGTACAGACCATTGAGCAGATGGATGGCGCCGGGACCGGAGGTGGCCAGGCAGACCCCTACCTCGCCGGTGAACTTGGCGTGGGCGCAGGCCATGAAGGCGGCCATCTCCTCATGGCGCACCCGCACGTAGTCGAAGCGCTCGGCCACCCGCCCCAGGGCACCCATGATGCCGTTGATACCATCGCCCGGATAACCGAAGACGCGTTCGACGTTCCACTGGCCGAGACGCTCCCAGAGATGGTCGGCTACGGTCTTGCTCATGACGTTCTCCTCACTTGGCTTCTAGAGTTAGGAAGAAGGCCTCCGACGTTAAGTTCCTGCAGCCGGACCGGGCGCGGGTTAGAATGCGCGGCTGATCATCCGGAGCCTTTCATGAGCGAATCCCGCCTGCGCACCTTGCGCGACCACATCCGCTGGGCCGTCAGCCGCTTCCACGCCGAAAACCTGTTCTTCGGCCATGGCCACGACAACGCCTGGGACGAGGCCCGCGCCCTGGTGCTGGGCGCGGTGCACCTGCCCTGGGACACCGCCGACCGCTACCTGGATTGCGCCCTGGAAGACGACGAGCGCTATGAACTCGGCGTGCTCCTGCACAAGCGCATCCAGGAGCGCGTGCCCACCGCCTATCTGCTCGGCGAGGCCTGGTTCTGCGGACTGCCCTTCGCCGTCGACGAGCGGGTGCTGGTGCCGCGTTCGCCCATCGGCGAACTGATCGATGCCCGCTTCGAACCCTGGCTGCCGGCTACCCCGGCACGCATCCTCGATCTCTGCACCGGTTCCGGCTGCATCGGCATCGCCTGCGCCTATGCCTTTCCCGAGGCCGAGGTGGCCCTGGGCGATCTGTCCTACGACGCCCTGGAAGTGGCCTGGCAGAACATCGAGCGGCATGGCCTGGAAGATCGCGTCTATACCGTGCAGGGCGACGGCTTCGCCGGCCTGCCGGGGCAGCGCTTCGATCTGATCGTCAGCAATCCGCCCTATGTGGACGCCGAGGACTTCGCCGACATGCCGGCCGAGTACCAGCACGAACCCGCGCTGGGCCTGGCCTGCGGCGACGATGGCCTGGATCTGGTGCGGCGCATGCTGGCCGAGGCCGCCGATCATCTCACCGAGCAGGGCCTGCTGATCGTGGAGGTGGGCAACAGCCAGGTCCATGTCGAGGCGCTCTATCCGGAAGTCGATTTCACCTGGCTCGAATTCGAACGTGGCGGCCATGGCGTCTTCCTGCTCGCCGCCGCCCAGTGCCGCGAGCACCAGGCGCTGTTCCGTAGCCGTCTGGTTCCCTGATCACCCGTGGTCGCCCGCGGCGGCCGCCTTTCTTTTCCGAGGTCTATCCGTGTTTACCGAACTCGCTCTGCACGAGCGCCTGCTCAAGGCCCTCGACACCCTGGGCTTCAAGACGCCCACTCCGGTCCAGGCCGCTGCCGTGGGCCCGGCCCTGGAAGGCCACGACCTGCGCGTCACCGCTCGCACCGGCAGCGGCAAGACCGCGGCCTTCCTGCTGCCGCTGCTGGATCGTCTGCTCAAGGACCCCAAGCCCAGGTCCGGCGCCCGGGCCCTGATCCTGCTGCCGACCCGTGAGCTGGCCCAGCAGACCGCCAAGGAAATCGAGCGCTTTGGCCAGTTCACCTTCCTCAAGGCCGGTCTGGTGATCGGCGGCGAGGACTTCCGCGTCCAAGCCGCCGGCCTGCGCAAGAATCCCGAGATCCTGGTGGCCACCCCCGGTCGCCTGCTGGAGCAGCGCAATGCCGGCAACGTGGATCTCAAGGACATCGAGATGCTGGTGCTGGACGAAGCCGACCGCATGCTCGACATGGGTTTCTCCGAGGACGTACTGCAGATCGCCGCCAGCTGCGAACGCGAAGGCCGCCAGACCCTGCTGTTCTCCGCTACCAGCGGCGGCAACAGCCTGCGTCAGGTGGTCGAACAGGTCCTGCGCGAGCCGCAGAACCTCATGCTGGACCGCACCGGCGAACTCAACGAGGCCGTGGTGCAGCAGGTGATCCTGGCCGACGAGCCGCCGCACAAGGAGCGCCTGCTGCAGTGGCTGCTGGCCAACGAGACCTATCGCAAGGCCATCGTCTTCACCAACACCAAGGTGCAGGCCGACCGCCTGACCGGCCGCTTGGTGGCCGAAGGCCTCAAGGTCTTCGTCTTGCACGGCGACAAGGACACCAAGGACCGCAAGCTGGCCGTGGAGCGGCTGCAGAGTGGTGCGGTCAAGGTGCTGATCGCCACCGACGTGGCCGCCCGCGGCCTGGATGTCGAAGGCCTGGACCTGGTCATCAACTACGATCTGCCGCGCAGTGGCGACGAATACGTCCACCGCATCGGCCGCACCGGGCGAGCGGGGGAGGCGGGCCTGGCGATTTCCTTCGTCACCCATGGCGACTGGAATCTGATGTCCAGCATCGAGCGCTATCTCAAGCTGAGATTCGAGCGTCGTCAGCTGCCGGGGCTCAAGGCCAGCTACAGTGGCCCGAAGAAGCTCAAGGCCTCGGGCAAGGCGGCCGGCACCAAGAAGAAAAAAACCGACGGCAAGAAGGACGGCAAGGCCAAGGCGAAAGCCAAGCCGGAGCGCCGCCCCGGTGCCCTGGTGCCGACCTCGGCCGACGGCTTCGCGCCGCCGCGCAAGCGCACGACGGAATGAGCCTGAGGTGAGACCGTCCCCGCGGTAAACAAGCGGGGCACGGGGCGCCGGCCAGGATTAGCGCTTGGCCGCGCCGTCGAATAGCTGGAACACCGGGGCGCGCCGGTTCGGGCGCTGCAGATCCGGTTGCTGCACCAGTAGCCAGGCCTGCAATTCCGGCTCGGCCATGGGCTTGCCGATCCAGTAGCCCTGGCCTTCGTCGCAGCCCATGGCCAGCAGGCTCGCCATGGCTTCGGCTGTTTCGATGCCTTCGGCGGTGATACGAAAGCCCAGGTGATGGGAGAGTTCGATCAGCGAGCTGACGATCAGCCGATCCTTGTCGCGATGGGGCAGGTCGCGGACGAAGCTGCGGTCGATCTTGATGGTGTCGGCCGGCAACTCCCGCAGGTGCGACAGGTTGTTGTAACCGGTGCCGAAGTCGTCGATGGCAATGCCGACGCCCAGTTCGCGCAGCATGGCCAACTGGCGATGGATCAGCGGGGCGTCACCCAGCAGGGCGTTTTCCGTGACCTCCAGCTCCAGGCGCCGGGCACTCACTGGATAGCGCTGTAACAGCTCGGTGGTCTGCTCGGCGAAGTCCGGATCGTTGAGATCATGGGCCGAGATATTGATCGCCATGCCCAGGATGCGGCCCTCGCACTGCCAGGCGTAGGCCTGGGCGATGGCGTTGCGCATCACCCAGCTGCTCAAGGCGGTGATCAGTGCGGTCTTCTCTGCCAGGGGAATGAATTCCGCCGGGCTGATGGGGCCCAGGTGCGGATGCTGCCAGCGCAGCAGCGCCTCGACGCTGTGGCAGCGCCCAGTGGCCAGATCGATGCGCGGCTGGTAGACCAGGCTCAGCTGATGGGTAGCCCGTAGCGCCTGGGGCAGGGCGCTGAGCAGGGCGAAGGCTCGCCGATAGGCCGCGTCGTGCTGCGGATCGAAGTGGCGACAGCCACTCATCTCGGCACGGGCATCGTCGGCGGTGGCGATCAGCGCCCGCAGCCAGTCGGTCGGGCGGTCATCGGTGAGCGACAGCACGCCCAGGCCCAGGCGGGTCTGAATGGGAATGCCGTTGTAGTCGAGGACGCCGGTCAACTCCTGTTGGACCCGTTCGAGCAGATCGCGCTGGCGTCCTTCGTCGACGTCGTTGAGCAGGAAGCCGAAACGGGCCGGACCCAGGCGATACAGCGGTTGCCCAGGTGGCAGCAGGCGGCGCAGATGCTGCTTGATGGCCCGTTGCAGACCATCGAAATGCGCCTGGCCCATGGCCTTGATGAAGTCGTTCAGATAACCCTGGGCGAACAGATCGGCCGCCACGGCGACCACCCGGCTGCCTGCGCGGGCCAGGGCTTCGGCATCCTGGCTGAAACGCTCGGCGTTGGGCGATTGGGTGACCGGATCCCAATAGGCGCCACTGCGCAGCTGCTCGATATGCTGCACGGCCAGGTTGGCCAGTTGCTGAAGCACCACCACGCGATCAGGCGACAGCACGGCGCGTGGACCTATGTCGAACAGGGTCAGACTGCCCAGCATCAGGCCTTCGGCCGTGCGCAGTGGCGCGCCTACGTAGAAACGGATGCCGGGAGCCCCCTTCACCATCGGCAGTCGCGCGAAGCGCTCGTCATTGCGGGCATCCTCGACCTGCAGCGGCAGGTTGCGATCCTGCAGGTACTGGCAAAAGGATTCGCTACGCGGCATCGCCATGGGACCACAGCCCACGGTGGCTCGGCAGTGCACCTGCTGGTCATCGAGAAAGCAGACCATGGCGAAGGGCACGTCGAACAACTGGGCGCACAGCGCGGTGAGATCCTGGAAGACGCGGTCCGAGGGACGATCGATCAGGGCAAGGTCACGCAGCAGCGCAAGACGCTGGCGTTCGTTGGCTGCAGTGAGTGGCGCAGGCTCCATGGGCGTCGTTCCGATACGCAGTAATAGCAGATTGCTACTTAGAGCGTGATCGGGTCGAGAGTTCCCTCGCCCAACCCATCACAGTGGCTCAGGTTTCTTGCGTATGTCAGGCGGCGAAGTAGAAGACGGCGAAGAGCTTGGCGCTATCGGTCCAGACGCGAACCTGTCTGAAACCAGCGTCTTCGGCCAGGGCGTGGAAGCCGTCCAGGCTGTATTTGTAGGAATTTTCGGTATGCAGCCGCTCACCCTCGCGGAAGGTGAAGCGCTGTCCCTCCAGACGCACGGTCTGATCTCGCACGCTGACCAGATGCATCTCGATGCGCGAGGCGATGGGGTCGAAGAAGGCCAGGTGGCGGAAGCGGGACGGGTCCAGATCGGTATCCAGCTCGCGGCGGATGCGCCGCAGCAGATTCAGGTTGAATTCCGCGGTGACCCCCGCAGCGTCGTTGTAGGCCGCATCCAGGCGCGCCTGGTCCTTGATCAGATCGACGCCGATCAGCAGGCCACCGGTGGCGGGGAGCATGGCATGGAGGTTACGCAGGAAGACGCCTGCTTCTTCCGGGGTGAAGTTACCGATACTCGAACCGGGAAAGAAGGCGATAGGGCGCAGGCCGTCGAGACTGTCCGGGAGGGCCATGGGGCGACTGAAGTCGGCGCAGGCGGCGCTCACGTCCAGCCAGGGATAGTCGGCGGCCAGGCGCTGGGTGCTGCTGAGCAGGAATTCCCGGGAGATGTCGATCCCCAGGTAGCCCACCGGTCGCATGGCTTCGAGCAGCAGCCTGACCTTGCGGCTGGCGCCGCTGCCCAGTTCGACCAGAGCGGCATCGCGCCCCGCCAACTGGGCGATTTCACCCGCTGCCGTGGCGAGGATGGCCTCTTCGGTACGGGTGGGATAGTACTCCGGCTGCCGGGTGATGGCTTCGAATAGCTCGGAGCCGCGCTGATCGTAGAAATACTTGGGTGAGAGCGCCTTGGGCGTCTGGGCGAAGCCCCGCAGCACGTCGTCGCGCAGTGAGCTGTCGGCGATCTGCGCCGGTTGCTGATCGAAGAAGCGTACGGCTAGGGCCATGGGTCAGACCTCGCGGGCCAGGCGCAGACCGGCGAACTGCCAGCGCATGGTGGGGTAGAAGAAGTTGCGGTAGGTGGCGCGCACATGGTTCTGCGGGGTGGCGCAACAGCCACCGCGCAGGACCATCTGGCCGGACATGAACTTGCCGTTGTACTCGCCCAGGCTGCCCGGCAGCGGCTTGAAGCCGGGGTAGGGACGGAAGGCGCTGCCGGTCCACTCCCAGACATCGCCGAACAGCTGGTGCATGCCACCGCCTGTGCTTGCGACCGGTTGCAGGTGATCCTGGTCGACGAAATTGCCCGCGATCGGTTGGCGCGCCGCCACGGTTTCCCATTCCGCTTCGGTGGGCAGACGGGCACCGGCCCAGCTGGCATAGGCATCGGCCTCGTAGAAGCTCAGGTGGCAGACCGGTGCCGCCAGGTCAATGGGCGTCATCCCGCCGAGGGTGAAGTGATGCCAGACGCCATCCAGCTTCTGCCAGTACAGCGGTGCCTGCCAGCCCAGGCTGCGGATGGCCGCGGCGCCATCGGACAGCCAGAGATCGCTGCGGCCGTAGCCATTGTCCTCGATGAAGGCGAGGTATTCGGCGTTGGTGACGAGGCGGTCGGCCAATTGAAAGTCGTCGACGAACTGGCGATGGACCGGCGTCTCGCAATCGAAGGCGAAGCCCTCGCCCGCGTGACCGACATGGCGTACGCCGCCGGGATGGCTTTCCCAGCCCAGGGGCGCCACCTGGTTCGCGCTGGCTTTGGCCAGATCGGCGCGATAGACCGGATACAGTGGGTTCTGCGCCAGGATGTGCTTGATGTCCATCAGCAACAGTTCCTGGTGCTGCTGCTCGTGGTGCAGCCCCAGTTCCAGGCGCCGCTCGATCTCGGCGGCATGTTCGGCGGGCGGCGAGGTCAGCAGCTCGGCCATGGCCTCATCGACCGCAGCGCGGAAGTGATAGACGTCCTCGACGCCCGGACGTGACAGGTGCCCGCGGGCCGCCCGGGGAAAGGGCTTGCCGTGGGTCTCGTAATAGGAGTTGAACAGGTAGTCGTAGGCCGGATTGGGCGTCTGGTAGCCCTTGAGGAAGGGCTTGAGGATGAAGGCCTCGAAGAACCAGGTCACGTGGGCCAGGTGCCATTTCGGTGGGCTGACGTCGGCCATGCTCTGGACGACGTAATCCTCGACGGTGAGCGGCGCGCAGAGCGCTTCGCTGGCCCGGCGCACCTGCCGATAGCGTTCCAGCGGAGTAGCGGCGGTAACGCTCGCGGCGGGCAGTTCGCGGGCGAAAAGATTCATGGCGGGCTCCGGGTCGGTCTTCCTGTGGTCAGGAAACCGACCGGGCGGCATAAGCAAAGTTCGACGAGTTATGACGGGTGGTCTCGCTTGGGCCCGCCCTCTACCACCAGGTTTCCAGCTGTACCCCGAAATTGTTGCCATGGCGGGCATCGCCGAAGGCGCCGGTATCGGAGAGAGCGGTGCCGGCCACCGCCGCTTCCTGGGCGCCACGGTTCCAGCTGGCGTAGGTCCAGTAGAGGCGGATCTCCGGGCGGTCCATCAGGCCCATGCCGCCCAGGGCCAGGGTCGGGGCCACGGTGACTTTGTTCAGGGTACGGGTGGCGCCGCTGTCGGGATGGATCTGGTCATGGCCGAATTCCACCTGCAGCTTGAAGAGGCGGGTGAAGGCATAGCTGGGCCGCACGCCGAAGGAATACCAGGTCTGGCCGGCATCGCCGGGCGCCCGGTCGCGCTGATAGAGCGCCAGCAACTGGCCACCGAAGCGCGGCGTGATCTGCCAGCGCGGCGATTCGAGGATGCGCAGGCTTTGGTAATCCTGATCGGCGGTGAGGCTGCCGGTCGCACCCAGACCGGTGCCCGGCCCACGGCCGTATTGCACGGTGAAGACGTTGACCCCACCGAAGAAGGCGCTCTGCTTGTGCTCGGCGGTGGCCGACCAGCCGCTGTGGGCACCCTGTACCTGCCCGGCGCGCTGGATGTAGGACAGGCCCAGCTCGATCTCGCCACCGGGATTGGTCTTGATGCCGCCCAGGTTGAGATCATGGCGATTGGCCTTGTCCGGCTGGTCGATGTTGTCCTCGCGGCTGAAGGCGTAGCTCAGGCGCAGGCCGCTGTCGCCCAGGCCATAGTCCTCCACGCCGAAGCCGGTGCCGCTCGGGTTCCAGTAGTAGAAGTCGTTGATATGGATGTCATGACGTTTGTAGTAGCGCCGTCCGGCCCAGAGACCGCCGCCGTTCAGGGCGGGCAACTTGAGGCTGGTCCAGAGCTGCGGCAGGCGCACGTTGCCGTTGTCGCCGCTGAAGGTGGGCGTCTGGTCATAGACGTTGTAGAGGCTGGCCATGCCATGCACCTTGAGCTCGGTGCCATCCGCGCCCTTGTACAGCGTCTGGTGCAGTTCCAGTTCCCAGTAGGTCTCGCATTCGTTACCGAGCCGGTACTTGGCCGGCGCGCCAGGTAGCTGGAAGCAGCTTTGCTTGCCACCGTCGGCGGAACCGCCGACGCCTACGCGACCATAGCCATCGAATTCCAGGGCCGTTGCCGTCAGCGGCAGGCTGCTGGCGAAAAGGGCAAGACAGGAGGCGCTACCTGCGCGGCGGAGAACTCTGCTCATCCGAAGGTCCCGGTGTCGTTGACGGATCTCGATCGGACTGGAGCAGTGCTGGCAAGTTGCAGGAAAAACCTGACCTATCAAAGGCTTGGCGTGGTTCTTCAGCGATGGCTAGGCTAGGCGAAAGCGGCGGTCTAAAGAGAACGGTTGACGATCGTGCCCTCACTGGCGACGCTTGGATTTTCGGTCAGGGAAAGTATTTCAAAATGAAACAGACGTTGCTGATGGCTCCGCAATTGCCGCAGGGATTGGTCACCCAGCTCGAAGCCCACTATCAATTACTGGGGCCTCTTCCCTCCGCCGATCCCGCCGCCCTCCCGGAGGGTGCCGAAGCGGCCGTTGCACTCCTGACCATCGGCGGCCTGCCGACTCGCGCCGCACTGCTCGACGCCTTGCCGGCCCTGCGCCTGGTGGCCTGCTACGGCACCGGTTACGAAGGCGTGGACCTGGCGGCCTGTCGCGAGCGGGGCATCGCGGTGACCACCGCCGGTGATGCCAATGCCACGGCCGTGGCCGAATTCGCCTTCGGTCTGATCCTGGCCAGCGCCCGCCGTCTATTGCAGGGCGATGCCTTCGTCCGTAGCGGCCGCTGGCAGGGTAACGCCGTCGAACGCATGCCCCAGGTGCCGGGCCTGGCCGGACGGCGACTGGGTATCTATGGCCTGGGCGAAATCGGCCGACGTATCGCCCGGCGCGGCGAGGCCTTCGACATGGAGATCGGCTATTTCAATCGCTTGCCCCGTACCGAGGTGGACTACGCCTATCACGGCAGCCTGCTGGAGCTGGCGCGCTGGAGCGATGTGCTGGTGGTGGCGGTGCGGGCCAGCGCCGAGACCGTGGGCGCGGTGAATGCCGAGGTCCTGGCTGCGCTGGGCGAGGAGGGGCACCTGATCAACATTTCCCGCGGCAGCGTGGTCGACGAAGAGGCATTGGCCGCTGCCCTGGAGGCGGGTGTGATCGCCGGTGCCGGACTGGATGTCTTCGCCCGGGAACCCGAGGTGCCCGAGCGGCTGCGCAGCCAGGCCAACCTGGTGCTCAGCCCCCATGTGGCCGCCAATGCCGCCTCGGCCCAGACCGCCCAGCAGCAGGTGATGCTGGCCAATATCGACGCCATGTTGAGCGGTGGTGAATTGCGCAACCGCATCGCCTGAGGCGCCACTGGTCGGTCTGGGTTGTGGCCGCTGCGGTCCGCTCCCATATTGGCCGCATGACCTCGATCTCGCCTGCTGCCGCTGTCCTGGCGGATTTTCACGACGCGCCCCTTAGCTGGTTCAAGGGGCGCTTTCCCGCGCCGACTGAGGCTCAGCGCCAGGCCTGGCCGGCCATTCGCGCCGGTGAATCGGTGTTGGTGGCCGCGCCCACCGGGTCGGGCAAGACGCTGACCGCCTTTTTCGCCGTGCTCGACGGCCTGGTGCAGGAGGCGTTGCGCGACGGCGGCCTGCCCGAGGCCTGCCTCTGGCTCTATGTGTCGCCGCTCAAGGCGCTGTCCAACGACATCCGCCTCAACCTCGAAGAGCCGTTGGCCGGTATCGGCGCGGCGCTGGCAGCCCGTGGCCTGCCGCCGCTGCAGCTGCGGACCGCGGTGCGTACCGGCGACACCCCGCAAAAGGAACGCGCCGCCATGCGGCGGCGACCGCCGCACCTGCTGGTCACCACGCCCGAATCCCTCTATGTGCTGCTCGGCTCGGATTCCGGCCGGCAGATGCTGGCGCGCGTAAGGGGCGTCATCGTCGACGAGATCCATGCCATCGCCGATGGCAAACGCGGTAGTCACCTGACCCTGAGCCTGGCGCGGCTGGAGGCCCTGACGGGGCGCCCCCTGCAACGCATCGGCCTGTCCGCGACCCAGAAGCCGCTGGCGGCGGTCGCCGCCTTCCTGGTCGGGCGCGACGCCCTCGGGCAGCCGCGCCCCTGTACGGTGGTCGACATCGGCCACCAGCGCGCCCGCGACCTGGCCCTGGAAGTCCCGCCCATCCCGTTGGAGGCGATCCTGTCCACCCAGGCCTGGGAGCTGGTCTACGATCGCCTCGCCGAACTGGCCGAGGCGCACCGCACCACCCTGGTGTTCGTCAACACCCGCCGGCTGGCCGAGCGCATGGCCCGACAGCTCTCGGATCGCCTCGGCAATGCCCAGGTGGCCGCCCACCACGGCAGCCTGGCCAGGGAGCAGCGACTGGACGCCGAGCAGCGCCTCAAGCGCGGCGAATTGCGCCTGCTGCTGGCGACTGCCTCCCTGGAGCTGGGCATCGACATCGGCGAGGTCGACCTGGTCTGCCAGATCGGCTCGCCGGGTTCCATCGCCGCCTTTCTGCAACGGGTTGGCCGCGCCAATCACCAGGTCGGCGGGCTGCCCAAGGGACGGCTGTTTCCCACCTCGCGCGACGATCTGGTGGAGTGCGTGGCGCTGCTCGACTGCGTGCGCCGCGGTGAGTTGGATACCCTGCACATCCCCGTGGCGCCGCTGGACGTCCTGGCTCAGCAACTGGTGGCCGAGGTCGCCTGCCAGGAGTGGTCGGAAGCCGGCCTGCTGGCCGTACTGCGCCAGGCCGAACCCTATGCCGCACTGAGCGAGGCCGACTACCGGGCCGTGGTGGAGATGCTCAGCCAGGGCTATACGGATCGCCGTGGTCCGCGCGCCGCCTATGTCCATCGGGACGCGGTCAACGGACTCCTGCGCGGCCGCCGCGGCGGCAAGGCGACCGCCGTGATGAGCGGCGGCACCATCCCGGAAAGCGGCGATTTCAGCGTGCTGCTGGAACCCCAGGGCCATACCGTCGGTAGCGTCAACGAGGATTTCGCCTTCGAAAGCCTGGTGGGCGATGTCTTCCAACTGGGCAACACCGCCTACCGCATCGTCAAGATCGAAGGCAGCAAGGTGCGGGTGGAGGATGCCAAGGGCCAGCCGCCCAACATTCCCTTCTGGCACGGCGAGGCGCCGGGGCGCAGCGATGAGCTGTCGGCGGGTCTGGCGCGCCTGCGCGCGGAACTCGAACCCCTGTTGCCCGGCGCCGACGAGCCGCCGGAACCGGCCATCGCCCGCATCGGCGCGGCCTATGCGCTGGCCGAGGACGCGGCGCGCCAGCTGGTGGACTATCTCGGTCGGGCGCGCCAGGCGCTGGGCGCCTTGCCCACCCAGCAGACCCTGGTGATGGAGCGCTTCTTCGATCAGGCCGGCGGCATGCAGCTGATCATTCATGCGCCCTTCGGCAGCCGCATCAATCGCGCCTGGGGCCTGACCCTGCGCAAGAGATTCTGCCGCACGTTCAATGTCGAGCTGCAGGCGGCGGCGACCGAGAACGCCCTGATCCTGTCGCTGGTCACCAGCCACAGCTTCGTGCTCGACGAGGTCTGGCGCTATCTGCATCCGGCCACCGCCGAGACCGTGCTGATCCAGGCGCTGCTCGACGCTCCGCTGTTCGCCGTGCGCTGGCGCTGGAACGCCACCACGGCCCTGGCCCTGCCGCGCTTCAGCGCCGGGCGCAAGGTGGCGACCCAGGTGCAGCGCATGCGCAGCGAAGACCTCCTGGCCACGGTCTTTCCCGATCAGGTGGCCTGCCTGGAAAACCTCACCGGCGAGCGCCAGGTGCCGGAGCATCCCCTGGTGCGCCAGACCCTGGATGACTGCCTGCACGAATCCCTCGACAGCAGGGGTTGGCTGGCGCTGCTGGAGCGCATCAGCCAGGGCCGGCTGACCTTGCTGACCCGCGACCTGCCGGGTCCCTCGCCGCTGGCCGCCGAGGTGCTCACGGCCAAGCCCTACGCCTACCTGGACGATGCCCCGGTCGAGGAGCGCCGTACTCTGGCGGTACAGAATCGGCGCTTCGGCGGTGCCGATCCCGACGAACTCGGCGCCCTGGATCCGGCGGCCATCGCCCTGGTCCGGGAGGAAGCCTGGCCGCGGCTGGAGACGGCCGATGAGCTGCATGAAGCCCTGCTGGGCGTGGGCTTTCTCACCGAGGTGGAAATGGCGTCCCACCCGGCCCAGGCCAGGCAGTTGACCAAGGCCGGGCGGGCCGGGCGACTGCGGCTGCCGGAGACGACCCTGTGGATCGCCACGGAGCGCCTGCCGCTGTTCCAGCGCTTGTTTCCTGAGGCTCCCATAGAACCAGCGCTAGAGGCGCCGCCCGGTTTCGTCGCGCCTGCGGATGACGAGGCGGCACTGGTCGAGGTGTTGCGCGCGCGCCTGACCGCCCTGGGACCGATAGCCCAGGCAGAACTGGCGGCGAGCCTCGGCCTGCCGCCGGAGCGCCTCACCCCGGCGCTGCTGGCGTTACAAGGCGAAGGCTATGTACTGCAGGGGCATTTCACCCCCGAGCACCCGGAGCTCGAATGGTGCGAGCGCCATCTGCTGGTACGGATCCATCGCTACACCCTGGGCCGCCTGCGCAAGGCCATCGAGCCGGTGGCGCTGGCCGATTACCTGAGGTTCCTGTTGGAGCACCATCACCTGGCTGGGCCGGCGACCCTGAGGGGAGGAGAGGGCCTGGAGCAGGTCGTCGGCCTGCTGGAAGGCTTCGAGGTCGCCGCCGCCGGTTGGGAAGGCGAGATCCTGCCGAGTCGCCTGCCGGGCTACCTGTTCACCGGTCTCGACGACCTCTGTCGGGCCGGGCGGGTGGTCTGGTTGCGCTTGCCGCTGCCGGGCCGCCATGGCGGCGGACCGGTCAAGAGCTCACCCATCGTCCTGTTGCCGCGGCGGCATCTGGCCGACTGGAACAGCCTGACCACTCCGCCCGAGGGCGAGACGCTGTCACCCAAGGCGCAACGGGTGCTGGAGGTACTGACCCGTCGGGGTGCCTCCTTCTTCGATGAACTCCTCGGGGAGGCGCGCCTGCTGCGTAGCGAGCTGGAGCTGGCCCTGGGTGAGTTGGTCGGTGCGGGCGCGGTCAATGCCGACAGCTTCGCCGGCCTGCGCGCCCTGCTGTTGCCGGCGGCCAAGCGTGGCAGCCGGACCGGTCTGCGGCGTGGCCGCATTCCGCTCTATGGCGGCATGGACGATGCCGGTCGCTGGGCTGCCCTGCGCCCAGCCGACACCCTGGAGGAAGCGCGCTTGCCGGAGGCTCTGCTGGAACGGCTGGTGTGGGTGCTCTTGCGCCGCTATGGCGTGCTCTGCTGGCAACTGCTGCAGCGCGAGAGCGAGGTGTTGCCGCCCTGGCGTGATCTCCTGCGCGCCTGCCACCGCCTGGAGGCCCGCGGCGAGATCCGCGGAGGGCGCTTCATCGCCGGGCTTTCCGGCGAGCAATTCGCCGATCCTGCAGCCATCGCCCCGCTGCGGGAGTGGCGCCAGCGTCCAGCGGACGATACCTGGGTCAGCGTCTCGGCGCTGGACCCGCTCAATCTCGTCGGCACCTTGCTGCCGGGTGCCAAGGTGCCGGCCGTCTTGGGTAATCGACTCCTCTATCGCGATGGCGTACCCATCGCCGCCCGAATCGGCACGGCGTTCAAATGGCTGGTGGAGTTGTCGCCCGACGACCAGGCCCGGGCACGGCAGGCGCTGCTGCAGCTGGGGCGGGAGCGGCCTCGAGCAAGCGCGACAAGCAGCCAGGGACTCTGGCTACCCGCTATGGACTTGCGCCCTGGCAAAGCCGCCATGCCTGATTAGTGGGTGAGCGTCTCGGTGGTGAGCTGCAGAGCCTCGGCCAGGGCTAGGGGTTTGCCCAGCAGATAACCCTGGGCGTAATCCACCTGTAGATCGCGCAAGGTGGCGAGCTCCTCCGTCGTTTCCACGCCCTCGGCCACGACTTGGCAGCCGATTTCATGGGCGAAGCCGACCAGACCTTTGGCCAGGGCGCGACGACGGCGGTCCTTGTGGATGCAGCGGGTCAGGCTCATGTCGAGTTTGATGATGTCAGGTTCCAGCTGCAGGATGTGCTTCATGCTGGAGTAGCCAGCACCGGCATCGTCCACCGCCAGTCGCATACCCTGACGGCGCCAGGGTTCGAGAGCCCTGGCCAGGGTCGCATAGTCCTTGATGATGGCGTGCTCGGTGATTTCCAGGGTGATCCGCGACAGATCCTGCACGTTATGGAGTAGTGATTCCAGGTGAGTCGAGGTAACCAGCTCCGGCGAGGCGTTGACGTTGAGTACAGAGGGGGTGGCGAAATCTCGCTGGTAGGCCAGGCTCTTGCGCAGAACGTGCTCTTCCAGCCTCACCCCTATCCCGGCCTGGGCTGCTTGATCAAACCACTTATCCGGCGAGCGCCGTGGCTCCACCTCGAAGCGCGATAGGCATTCGAAGCCATATAGTTGCAAATCGGGTAGCTGGAAAACCGGCTGGAAGACGATGCGTGGCGCATCCTGTGCCAGGGCTGCATCGATCTCGTCGATCATGGTTTGGCGAGCGCGTCTATTGCTCTCTACCTCATGCAGACGCAACGCCAGGATCTCGGCAAAGGCGCGCAGCATTTGGAGATCACGTTCGCCCAGGTCGGCATTGGGCTGGAAGCCGAAGCAGCACAGGGTGCCGTAGACATTGCCATCCAGCTGGATAGGTACGCTCATGTGCGAGCCAATGGGAATCGAAGCTGTCGCCGGTATCTGTTGGGTCGCCGGTATCCGCGAGGTATCCGGGATCAACTGTGGCAACTCGCCTTTAACCACTTTCTGGCAATAGCCCTCGTTCAAGGGAATGATCACACCTTCTTGGATCGGGCAGTCCGCAGGGCTGTCCACGTGCTCCAATACCCGATCCGTCTGCTGGAAGCGTGCAAGAAAGGCCACGTCCATCCCGAGATACTGGCGTACAACCCGCAAGGATTGCCGCAATTCACGTTCGCTGATGTCGGTGGACAGCAGATCGAGCAGGGGATGAGGTTGGTCAGCAAGCAACATACTGGCGCTCCTTGTCGGTAAAAACTGGCTTTAGCAGCTTGCAGCCTGCAGGTTCAGCTCAGCCGCTGTCGAAACCTAGGATCACCAATGAAATTTGGTTCGACAAGTCCTTTGCAGGGCTAGACCGCTCTAGGACGCTGGTCTTGACTGGATGATGGCGCGCTGGTGCTCCAAGGGGCTGGTAGGAACACGGGAAAAACCGCCTTCAAGACTAAGCTTTCAGCACGTTACTGACCTAGTGGGACGAAGAGAATCAGTCGGCGTTCTACATTTGGATAAGCGCGTAGCGCAGCAGCAGGCCAGACTGCCAGTTGCCTTTGCGCGCTCTGGGTACGCGAGGGAGGAGCCTGCGAAATTCCTGGGTGGAGCGACAGTGTGGACCAGGATACCGAACCCATCGGGGATGAGGCTGCGAGCGCTAGAAGAACGGATGCGAAGCCTTGAGCATCAGGGCGTTGTCGCAATAGGTGTTGTGCCCCGAATACACCGAGCAGTCGGCGCCTTTCAGGCTGGTGCTGCTGTAGGAGAGGTTGAACAGAGTGTGCACCCATCTGCGGCTCAGGTTCACCGACCAGTCGTTGAAGCTGCGTACCAGGCCGCCGTGGTCGAGGGTCGCCGGGGTGTCTAGCTCATAGTTGGTGTACTTGAGGGACAGGCCGGTATTCAGCAGGGGGAGGGTACCCAGGTCAGCGTAGAGCGAGGCGTTGTGCCGACCGGGGTCATTGGCGAAGGCGGCGCCCAGGCGTTTGCCGAACACCGTCATGCCGGAATACAGCTCGCGGCTGGAGTCGACGTTCTGGATCAGGTTGCTGTAGTTGATCACGCCGAATTCGTAGCCATAACCGGGCGCGACCCTATGCTTGTAGCCGGCATAGGTGTCCATCTCCAGCACGGGGGTATCGGCGGACGAGGCGTTATTGGTCGTCCATTGGCCGAAATACAGACCGCTGTCATGGCTTAGGTCGAAACCACCGCCCATACCGGCCGAGGTGGGAGCCACCAGGCCTTGGGCCATGCTGCGCGAGGGCGCCGTGCCCATCTTCAGATCGAAATCCCCTACCTCGCGCTGCATGCCCCAGTTGGCAGCCATCACTGGGCTGCTCAGCATCCCGAGCACGACGAGAAAAGGTAACGATCTGTTCATGAAAGCACTCCTGCCGTGCCGATAGAGCGACAAAGACCAATGAGATAGGGAGATAACAACAAGCAGGGAATACATCCGAGTGCGAACACCCTGATGACATCGTTGTTATAGGATGAAAAACAGCGGCTAACCCGTTATTGAACCTCGATGATAACGAACGATAACGTCCTTTTTTTACCATTCGTCAGGTTCTTGACCAGGGATTGAACTCGGAGTTCTAAAGCCTCTGGCGAATTTTGATATGGGTTTAGACAACAAAAGCGCTGTGCCGCCGTTACTGCTACCGGTGATGAACGCCAGTGTGCGGGGCACAAGGACATATTTATTGACAAAGGGCAGGGCTGTCGCGACGAACAACCGCAGGGTAGTGGATTGAATCGGACCGAAAAGACTCAATATTGTAGTGAGAGGGGCGTCTGGCACGCCCTGTCGCAGCTGTCCCGGATTGAGCGCTGGCTCGAGGAGGTTTCATGAACGACCGTATACAAGCCCTGGTGTTGGACCTGCTCGCCCGATTCGGTCTGGTGAAGGCTATCCCGGTTCCCAGCCGCGAGCGCGAGCGATTGGCGGCCCAGCGTCGTCGCGAGCAACGTCGCTAAGCGGCTGCCCTGGCACCGCGAACCGCAGGGCCTTAGGCTCTGCGGTTTTTTTGCTTAGATGAGGCACCTCTGACTATTTCAGATTGCCACTGAGGAACTGACGCAGCCGTTCGCTACGCGGACTTTGCAGTACCTGGCTCGGCGGACCTTCCTCTTCCACCACGCCCTGGTGCAGGAACAGCACCTGGGTCGATACTTCCCGTGCGAAGGCCATTTCGTGGGTCACCATCAGCATGGTACGGCCTTCTTCGGCCAGGGCGCGGATCACCTTGAGTACCTCGCCGACCAGTTCCGGGTCGAGCGCCGAGGTGGGTTCATCGAACAACATGATCTCCGGCTCCATCGCCAGCGCGCGGGCGATGGCGACTCGTTGCTGCTGACCGCCAGAAAGAAACGCCGGGTATTGTTCGGCGACGCGCGCCGGCAGGCCGACCTTGTCCAGATACTTGCGCGCGCGGTCTTCGGCTTCCGCCTTGCTCACGCCCAGGGCCTTGCGCGGCGCCAGGGTGATGTTGTCCAGCACGCTCAGATGGCTCCAGAGGTTGAAGTGCTGGAAGACCATGGCCAGGCGGGTACGCAGGTTCTGCAACTGGGCCGCGTCGGCGACGCGCACCGCACCGCGATCGGCGGCCATGCGGATGGTCTCGCCATCCAGGGTCATGGTCACTTCGTTGGGCTGTTCGAGGAAGTTGATGCAGCGCAGGAAGGTGCTCTTGCCCGAGCCGCTGGCGCCGATCAGGCTGACCACATCACCGGTCTTGGCCTTGAGCGAGACGCCCTTGAGCACTTCGTGGTCGCCGTAACGCTTGTGCAGGCCTTCGACGGTCAGTTTGTACATGGATAGGGATTCCACAGCTGAAAAGGGGTAGGGATCACGGCGAGAGCAGGTAGCCGCTACGGTAGGCCTCGGTGCCCGCCACGTGGGCGATCACCATGCCGGCCGTGGCCATGCGGCGATTGGAGCGCGCGTAGAGGATACCGGCGACCGCGCTACGGACCTCTTCCACCTGATCGCTGATGGGGTCGATGACGAGCGCCAGCACCTGGCCGACCTCGATCCGCTCGCCCACCTGGGCCTTGAGCACCAGCACGCCGCCCTGGCGGGTCGCCACCGGCTCCACGGCCGCCAGTGGCGTCGCGGGCTGGCGCAGCGGCGGCAAGGGCGCCGCCGTGCCGGCCAGGTAGCCCTGGTGGCGCAGGTACTCGAGGAGGGCCGCGGCATCCGCGCTGGCCAGTTCGTCACGGACGTCCAACTGACCGCGGAGCTCCAGGGTGACCGACAGGCTGCCCATCGGCAGGCGTTCGCCGAAGCGCTGGTTGAGATTCCACCAGAGCAGGGTGAAGCATTCGTCGAAGGACTGGCCGCCCGAGTCGGTAGCGAGCAGGCTGGCCTCCGAGCCGAAGTAGCGCGCCAGGGGCTCCACCTGGGGCCAGGCTTCCGGGGTGGTGTAGAGGTGCGCCACGGCATCGAAATCGCAGTGCAGATCGAGCACCACCTCGGCATCGCAGGCCAGGCGCTGCAGGGTCAGGCGCTGGCTGTCGAGCTGGCTGGTGGCGGTTTCCGCGGCCAGGGCGTTGCGGAAGGCTTCGCGCACCAGCGCCTGGTTGGCGGCCACGTCGTCACCGAGACGCTCGGCGATGGCCGCTTCCACCTGGGCGGTCATGTCGCGAAAGCGCCGGTTGAAATTCTGCCCGGTCTCCAGCTCGTAGCGACCCAGGTGCACGTCGGCCACCTGCTGGTCCTGGCCGATGGGGTTGGCCACCGGCACCAGGACCACCTCCGCCAGCAACTCGCCGGCGGCCTCCAGGGCCTTGAGGCGTTGCTTGAGGTGCCAGGCGGTGAGCATGCCGGGTAATTCGTCGGCGTGCAGCGAGGCCTGGATGTAGACCTTGCGACCACTTTCGGCAGGGCCGAAGTGGAAGCTGTGGATGCAGCGCTCGGTGCCCGGGACGGGGGCGACCAGCGCATGGGTGAGATGGCGCATCACTACTCCGGAGCCGCGCCGGGCGCGGCCGCTTGTATCAGTGGGTCGGGCCGAGGAAGGCCAGCCAGCGGCGCTCCGCGAGGCGGAACAGGCCGATGAGGATGAAGGACACCGTCAGGTACAGCAAGGCGGCCAGGCCGAACGACTGGAAGGTCAGGAAGGTCGCGGTATTGGCGTCGCGGGCGATCTTGAGCAGGTCCGGTACCGTGGCGGTGAACGCCAGGGTGGTGGAGTGCAGCATCATGATCACTTCGTTGCTGTAAAAGGGCAGCGAACGGCGCAGGGCCGACGGCAGGATGACATGCACGTACAGGCGCCAGCCGTCCAACCCGTAGGCCTTGGCCGCTTCCACCTCGCCGTGGGGGGTATTGCGGATGGCCCCGGCGAAGATCTCGGTGGTGTAGGCGCAGGTATTCAAGGCGAAGGCCAGGATGGTGCAGTTCAGGCCGTCACGGAAGAAGCTGCCCAGCAGCGGCTGGTCGCGCACGACGCTCAGGCTGTAGATGCCGGTGTAGCAGATCAGCAACTGCAGATAGAGCGGCGTACCGCGAAAGACGTAGGTATAGAAACCGATCGGCCAGCGCAACCAACGCCGTTCGGAGACCCGGGCCACCGACAGCGGGACCGAGACGATGAAGCCGATCGCCACCGAGGCCACCAGCAGCCAGAGGGTCATGGCCAGGCCGGTGATGTGGTAGCCATCGGTCCACAGCAGGGGTTTCCAGTATTGCTGCAGGAGTTCGATCATCGCTTGGCCTCCCGCACGCCGACGTGATAGCGCCGTTCCAGGGCGCCGAGGATGGCGTTGGTGAGGGCGGTGATGAGCAGATAGATGACGCCGGCGACGATCAGGAAATAGAACAGCTTGAAGGTGCCCTTGCCGGCTTCCTGGGCCGCGCGCACCAGATCGGCCAGGCCGATGATGGAGACCAGCGCGGTGGCCTTGAGCAGCACCTGCCAGTTGTTGCCGATGCCGGGCAGGGCGAATCTCATCATCTGCGGAAAGGTGATCAGGGTGAAGGTCTGCCAGCGGGTCAGGCCGTAGGCCAGCGCAGCCTCGCCCTGGCCGCGCGGCACGGCGAGGATGGCGCCCCGGAAGGTTTCGGTGAAGTAGGCACCGTAGATGAAGCCGAGGGTGGCGATACCGGCGGCCATGGGATCGATGTCGATGTAGTCCCAGCCCAGGTAGTCGGTCAGGGCGCCCAGCCAGTTCTGCAGGCTGTAGAAGATCAGCAGCATCAGGACCAGGTCCGGTACGCCGCGAATGAGGGTGGTGTAGCTCTGCGCGATGAAGCGCAGCGGCGCCAGGCGCGACAGCTTGGCGGAGGCGCCGAGCAGACCGAGGATGACCGCTACCACCAGGGCGAAGCCGGCGAGTTGAAGGGTCGTCAGGGTGCCTTCCAGGATCAGCGGGCCGTAGCCATGCAGGCTGAGCGTGCCCAGTCCGATGGACTGCAAGAAGGAGTCGAAGGAATTCTGCTGCATGCGTCGAGAGGGAATCGCCTGGTTGGACCTTGGCCGCCGGGGTTGCCGGCGGTCATATGTAAAACGCCCCCGGCGGCACCGGAGGCGTTGGCCGAGCGAGCTTTACTTGGGATCGTAGAGGTTCAGGTCGCCGAAGTACTTCTTCTGGATCTTGTCGTAGGTGCCGTCGGCGTGGATGGCCGCGATGCCCTTGTTGACGAAGGTCTTGAACTCGTCATTGCCCTTGCGGATGCCGATGGCGGTATCAGCCGGCAGCAGATCGTCGTGGATCGGGGTGTTGACGAAGCCCTTGGCTTCGGGCGACTTCATGAAGCCGTCCTGCGCCTGCAGCATGTCCTGCATGGCGACGTCGATACGACCCGATACCAGGTCGGCGTAGACCTGATCCTGGTTCTGGTAGCTCTTGACGTTGACGCCGTTGGGCGCCAGCTTCTGCTTGGCGAAGGTTTCCTGGATGGTGCCCTGCTGGACGCCAACGGTCTTGCCCTTCAGGCTTTCCGCGGTGGCCTGCAGGTTGGAGCCTTCCTTGGTGACCATGGAGGAGGGGCCCGACCACATCAGGTCGGAGAAATCGATCTGCTCGGCACGGGCCGGGGTCTTGGTCAGGGAGGACAGGATGCCGTCGAACTTGCGCGCGCGCAGGCCGGGAATCAGGCCGTCGAAGTCACTCACTATCCACTTGCACTGGACCTTGAGCTTTTCGCAGATGGCGTTGCCCAGCTCGATGTCGAAGCCGACGAAGCTGCCATCGGCCGCCTGGGACTCGAAGGGCGGGTAGGTGGTATCCACACCGAAACGGATCTCTTTCCATTCCTTGGCCATCGCCGAACCGGCGGCCAGGCACAGGGCGAGCGCAGAGAGAGTCAGCCAGCTTTTTTTCATGTCGGATCCTAATGCGAATGTGGATGAAATCATGGCGCCATTACGACACCCGTGCCCTCGCGGGAGCAATAAGCTTACCAGTCGGCGAAGATCGTCCCAAATCTGTACGCGTTTGCCGCGTTAGTTACATCCGGTAGCAGCCGCCGTCACGAAGCGGCGCGCATTATGCACTGGAAGGGCGCGGCTTTCCTGCATGGTGCAGACGAATGCACTGGTTTGGGTCGAAAAAGGCGCAGTCGCATCATCAATGGGCAAAAAGGTAGCAGAGGATTCCGCTGACCGCAGAGGCTGAACCCGAGCGGTAGCAATCGTGGAGCAGTGCTGTGTGCAAAGGAAACGGGAGCAGGTCAGGATGACAGTGAGCGCAGGTGGCAAACCAGATATGGCGTACGACATCCTCGTAGCGACGCCGGTGCAGGCGGATGCGGTGGAACAGGGCTTCGCGGCCTTCGTGAGCGCCCAGCATCCAGGGCTGGCGGACGAATCGGCCGACGTACCCGTGCGCCTGGTGATCAGCGATACGACGGGGGTAATCGCCGGACTGCTGGGCAAGGTGTTCTGGCAGGGGCTGGAAATCGAGGTGCTCTGGGTCGCCGAAACCCATCGCGGCTGCGGGCTGGGCCAGCGGCTGTTGCAACGGGCGGAAGCCGAGGCCCGCGCCCTGGGCGCCACGGTGGCCTACCTGCGCACGGCCCAGGCGGCTGGCTTCTACAAGCGCTGCGGCTATCGACACTGCGGCTACCTGCCGCGGCCGCTGGGTACTGGTCTGCACAGTTTCTACAAGGAGTTGGTCGATTGACCGGGCAAGCGTGGGGTGGCCAGGCGCTGCGCCTGGCTGTCCTGGTGGCTGTGGCCGCGCTCTATGGTGCCCTGCACGATCAACTGAGTTATGCCCTTGGCCCGGAATACTTCACCTGCCTGAAGTTTGCGCAATTCGGCCTGCTCGACGAAGAGATCGCGCCGCGCTGGCGGGCGGCCCAGGTGGGGCTGTTGGCTGGGGCTGCGGCGGGCTTGCCGCTGGGGCTGGCACTGCTGGGGTGGGTGCGCAATAGAAGTGGCCTGGGCAATCTGCTCTGGCGGGGTGCGGCAGCCGTATTGCTGGGCGCTATGAGCCTGGCGGTCGTTGGCCTGTTACTCGGCTGGCTGGCATTGGAATTCGGCCACGCTCAGCGCGTGCCCGCCTGCGTTCAGGACGTCCGGGGTTTTCTGCTGGCGGCCTGGATGCACGATGGCAGCTACTTGGGTGCCTTGCTGGGGTTATTGGCGTTCTGCTGGCGCAGCCGTCGCCGGTGAAGGCCGGGTAGGAGCCGCTCGATGCCCGCTTCGAGGGCGAGGAACGCCAGGGCCACGCCGCCACCGAGCAGGGTGCTGCCGAAGCGTTCGAGGGCGATGCTGGTTTCGGGTGCCCCTGCCAGCGCGACCATGAGGACCGTGGTGGCGGTGATGAAGATCGTTTGCAGCGAGTAGCGACCGTCCTGCAGCAGATAGGCACCGAGCGCGCTGAGCAGACAACCGCTGGCCAATACGCTGGCTGTGTTGTCGAGCCAGACCAAGGCGCTGGCCAGCAGGCAACCCGCCAGGGTACCGCCGAGTCGGCCCAGGGCGCGCCGCCAGGTGTCGCTGAACCGCGGTTTCAGCACCAGCAGCGCGGTCATCGGCGCCCAGTAGCCGTGACCGTAGTCGAGCAGATCGGTCAATGCCTGGCAGAGGGCGACCACGGCGGCGGCGTAGAAGCCGTAGCGCCCGAGGCGGAATTTGTCTTCGAACAGCAGCACCACCTCGTGCAGGTGGGCCTTGAGCGAGCCGGTGCGCAGGCGCCATTGGGAACGGTAGAGGGCCTTCTGCAGCAGGGCGAAGAGCAGTACTTGCCAGAGGCCGCCCGCGAGCACCAGTCCGCTGCGCAGCAGGGCCTGGTGCATATCACCGGGAAAACCGCCGGCCACCAGCAAGGCCACGGTCCATTGCTGGGTGATCCACCAGGGCCCGTTACCGACCGCGAATAGCCAGGCGCAGCAGGCCGCCCAGAGTGCCCCGGCCAGGACCAAGGCCGGTGGATAGTGGCCGAGCAGGGAGCCGACCGCCGCGGAAAAGGCCATGCCCAGGACCGCCACCAGCATGGGTGCCAGGGGTTCGGCGGCAAAGCTCTTGTAGGCACCGAAGCCGACCGTGTAGGCGCCGCCCAGGGCCACGACGCAGGGTAGCCAGGCGCCCGTCAGCAAGCCGGTGAGCAGGATGGTCGCCAGCGCCGGCAAGCAGACGAGTGCCAGTGTCCAGCGCGGTTCCTGGGGCGCGCCCAGGGCGCCATCGGTAACGGGCGGTGGCCTGTCGTCTGCCATGGGCTAGGCCAGCAGGTTCTGCAGGATGTCCAGGGTGTCCGCTTCGGCCACCGGCTTGTCATGGCGCCAGCGCAGCATGCGCGGAAAGCGCACGGCGACGCCACTCTTGTGGCGCTTGGACAGGGCGATGCCCTCGAAGCCCAGCTCGAACACCAGGGTCGGCTCGACGCTACGCACCGGACCGAACTTCTCCACCGTGGTCCGCCGCACGATGGCGTCGACCTTGCGCATTTCCTCGTCGGTAAGACCCGAGTAGGCCTTGGCGAAGGGCACCAGGGTTCGCTCGGAGCTGTCCGGCGGGCCATCCCAGACGGCGAAGGTGTAGTCGGAATAGAGGCTGGCGCGCCGCCCATGGCCGCGCTGGGCATAGATGAGCACCGCATCCACCGAGAAGGGATCGACCTTCCACTTCCACCAGGTACCCATGTCCTTGGTGCGGCCGACGCCATAGAGGGAGTCGCGCGCCTTGAGCATCATGCCTTCCACGCCCAGGGTGCGGGAGGCTTCGCGCTGGCGGGCGAGGTCCTGCCAGTCGCGGCCGTGCAGCAATGGCGAGGGTCTCAGCAGCGGGCTGGCGCAATGGGCCACCAGGCTTTCCAATTGGGCGCGGCGCTGCCGTTGCGGCTGGCTACGCAGGTCATGGCCCTGCCATTCCAGCAGGTCATAGGCGAGCAGGATGACCGGCACGTCTTCAAGGATCTTCTTGCCCAGGGTCTTGCGCCCGATGCGCTGCTGCAGCAGGGCGAAGGGCTGCACGCCGAAGGGGATGGGCGCGGCCGGATCGCGGCCGTCCTGGTGTTCGCTCACTTCCTCGCTGCTGAGCAGGGTGTCGGGTGCGGCGTCTTCCTTCCAGACCACGATCTCGCCGTCGATCACCGTGCCGTCCGGCAGCAGGGCCGCCAGGGGATGTAATTCGGGAAAGCGATCGGTGACCAGGTCCTCGCCCCGCGACCAGATCCACAGGCGGCCATCGCGCTTGACCAACTGGGCGCGGATGCCGTCCCACTTCCACTCCACCTGCCAGTCCTCGGCCGGCCCCAGTTGCGCCTCGAATTGCTCCACCGGCAGTTGCAGGGCATGGGCGAGAAAGAAGGGATAGGGCTGGCCGCCGCGCTGGGCATGTTCGTCCGGGCTTTCCGCGGCGATCAGGCGCGCATAGCCCTCGGCGGTGGGGCGGTGGGAGAGATCGGTATAGCCCACCAGGCGCTGGGCGACCCGCTTGGGATCGAGGTCGGCCAGGGTGGCCAGGGCACGGGTCACCAGCAGCTTGGAGACGCCGACGCGGAATTCGCCGGTGATCAGCTTGATGCAGACCATCAGGCTCTGGCGATCCAGTTGGCCCCAGAGCGGCGGCAGGCGCTCGGCCAGCGCTTCCGGCGGCAGGCCGCGTAACGGCAGCAGGTATTCTTCGAGCCAGAACGCCAGCCCTTCGGCATTGGCGGTATCGGCGGTGGGAATCAGCAGCGCCATGGTCTCGGCCAGGTCGCCCACCGCCTGGTAGCTTTCTTCGAACAACCATTCAGGCAGCCCGGAAAGGGCCATGGTCAATTCGCGCAGCTGTCGCGTCGGCACCAGGCGCCGTGGGCGACCGCCAGCGAGAAAGTACACCGCCCAGGCGGCATCGGCGGCTGGGGCGCTGCCGAAGTAGTCCACCAGCGCGGCCAGCTTGGCGTTGCTGGAGGTGGTGGCGTCGAGACGGCCATAGAGTTCGGCGAAGGCCTTCATGCCTGGGCCTCCGTGGCAACGGGGGTGTCGTCTTCCTCACCGTATTCGGTGGTGAAGCCCTGAGCGTCCAGACCTTGGTCGCGTAGATAGCGCACCAGGGTGGCGACCGAGCCGTGGGTGACCATCACTCGTTCGGCGCCGGTCTGCTCGATGGCCCACAGCAGGCCCGGCCAGTCGGCGTGGTCGGACAGCACGAAGCCGCGATCCACGCCGCGGCGGCGGCGGGTGCCACGCAGCATCATCCAGCCACTGGCGAAGGCGTCGCTGTGTTCGCCGAAGCGGCGGATCCAGGTACTGCCGCCGGCCGAGGGCGGGGCGATGATCAGCGCCTGGCGCAGCAGCGGATCGCTTTTCTTGAAGTCGCCGGCGTAGTGGGTCTCGGGTATGCGGATACCGGCGTCGCGATAGACCCGGTTGAGCGGCTCCACCGCACCATGGGCGAGGATGGGCCCTATCTCCGGATCTATACCGTGCAGCAACCGTTGCGCCTTGCCGAAGGCATAGCTGTAGAGCACGCTGGCCAGCCCCTGGGCCTGGTTGGCCCGCCACCAGGCATTGACCTCGGCGAAGATCTCGCTTTGTGGCCGCCAGCGATAGATCGGTAGGCCGAAGGTGGATTCGGTAATGAAGGTATGGCAGCGCACCGGCTCGAAGGGGGTGCAGGTACCGTCGGGCTCGACCTTGTAGTCGCCCGAGGCCACCCAGACCTCGCCGCGGTATTCCAGGCGCACCTGGGCCGAGCCCAGCACATGGCCGGCTGGATGGAAGCTCAGCTTCACGCCGTGATGGTCGATGACCTCGCCGTAGTCCAGCGTCTGCAGGTTGATGTCGGCGCCCAGGCGCGCGCGCAGGATACCGGCGCTGGCCGAGGTCGCCAGATAGTGACCGTTGCCCACCCGGGCATGATCGCCATGACCATGGGTGATGACCGAACGCTCCACCGGATGCCAGGGGTCGATGTAGAAATCACCGGGCGGGCAGTAGAGACCGTCCGGGCGGGCGATGACGAGGTCCATGGGGCGACTCTGCAGGGCTTCTCCCATAGGAGCGGTAGCGAGGCGCCGGAGTTCGCCCTTGGCTAGGGAGACAGCGCGCCGAGCTCCGCATGGCCGAGGCGCTGATAACCTGCCAACCTCCGATCGAGCAGCGCCACCAGGGAGAGGTCGTCGTCGAGATAGACGTCACCGAAGTCGCCATCGGCCAGCAAGGTCGGGTGGGCGATCACCTCGACCGGTCCCCGGGTGCCCAGCAAATCGTCCTGGAGATCCCGGGGCGTGCAGGTGAAGGCGATGCTGCTCGGCGCGCGTGCTGCCAGGCGGCGGTTGATCAGGCGCTTGTATAGCCGTTTCAATGGCCCAAGGTTGCGCCCCAGATTGCGGGCCTGGCGTACCGGTACGCCATGGCTCGCGGCGAAGTCGGCAACCAGGCCGGCCAGGGCCCAGCGATTGTGTACGTGCTGGTGGGAATCCAGATGGCTGGGCGTCACGCCGTGTGCCAGGCAGCGGTCCCATTGGGCCGCCAGTTCCTCCCGCACCGCCTGGCGTTCGCGCGCCCTCAGCACGGGCAACCAGAACGGCAGGCGTAGCTGGAATTGACCTTCGTGGTTGCAGAAGCGTGGGCAGTCACGCAATGCCTGGGTCAGGGGGCTGCCGTAGGTCAGATTCAGATGCAGGCCTATGCGCCCCTGCAGGTGATGCGCCGCGATCGCCTGGCAGGCTTCGACGAAGGCGGGCATGTTGGCCATCAGGGTTGCGGAGCTGATGACACCCCGGTGGAAGGCGGCTAGGATGATTCGATTCTCTTCCAGCGACAGCCCGAAGTCATCGGCATTGACGATGGCGTAGCGCATTCAGGCCTCCGGTGTCTTGGCGCGCGTGCGGAGGCGGTGCCGTACGCGCTTGAACAGTTGCCAGCCGCTGGTGAGCAGGGCCAGGAGAAGGCCCTTGGCGCTTCGGCTGTAGAGACTCCAACGCCAGTGCTCGCAGCTGTCGGTCTGGCGCTCGTGCAGTTGGTGACTGGAGTTGTGCAGGCTCACCCGTGAAGCGTCGACCCACTCCCAGTCGGCCTCCAGCCCCCAGCGCAGCCATTCGTCCAGTAGCAGTCGACCGCTGCCCAGGGCCGCGTAGTCCGGATGGAAGGCGAGGTTGTAGTCGTACAGGCGACCGTCTTGCAGGAAGCCGAGTCGATAGCTGAGGCAGTTGCCCTGATGCTCCAGTAGTAGCACGCGCAAGCGGTCCTCGTCGGCGAGTCCGGAGAGGGCTGCTGTCATCCAGCGTTGCCGTAGGTGGCCGGAAAAGATGCCGACGCCGTCCGTACCTTTCCAGCTCAGCGCCTCGACCTCTTGCAGGCGTTCGGCTAGTGCTGGCCAGGTGTCAGCGGTCGGCGCGACGCGCTGGACCCTGGCGCCCAGTTCTTCGCAGCGGCGTCTGGCCCGGCGCAGTTTGTAGCGCACGGGGCCTGAGGGTTCTGCGGCATCTTGCGGCTGGATGCGGTGAACGGGCACCCGGCAATTGAGGCGTATCCGGGCTTGGGCCGCCGACGCCTGCCAGAGCTTGAAGATCGGCTCGTCCACCACTGTCAGCTCATCGAGTTCGAGCAGGTCGTGGGGCAGATGTCTCCGGATTTCGGCATAGGCGGCCCGTGTCGCGTCGGGGACTGTTGGATCCAGCGCCAGGGCCAGGCGATCACTGAGCGGATAGCCCAGATGGCGCAGGATTGTCCACCGGATACCCAGGCGCTTTTCCCGCTGCCTTACCAGCGGCAGGCATCCCACCAGCCGCTCCCCTTGCCATATCTGCAGGATCTGCAGCTCGGCTCCGGGCGGTAAGGCCACCGCCGCACCCTGCAACCAGGAGAGGCGGTTGAAGGGGGTGGCATGGGGTAGGCGCCCTAACAGCTCCTCATAGGCCGCAGGTGATAGGTCAGCAGGAGCGAGGGTGCGGCTCCAATGGCAGCGGATGGTCATGTTTCCGAGCGCTCGGCGGATAGGCGCCCTGCACGTCGCACGTGTGCGAGGGAAGGAACCTGGTAGCGCCGCCAGCGATGATAGTGGAGGCAGCCGAACAGGCAAAAGACCTGGACTTCCTGGCCCAGCTCCTGGAAATCCAGGCCGACATGCAGCTTTAGTGCTGGCAGGTTGCGCCGGTTGACCAAGGCTCGCGTCCGCGTCATGCCCCTTTGGCGTTGTGCTCGCCAGACGCCGTCCAGCAAGACCACTACGGCTCCGGTTCGACGATAGGCTGGCGCGATTTCTCCGGCGAACTGGTAGACACAGGCGGTTGGTACAGGCACGAGGCAGCGATAGAGTTGATCGTCGTAGTAGTCCTTGTCGGTGACCCACGTCATGCCAGCGACCTGGTCCTGGGGGGTCAGGATCGCATAGCCGATATAGCCCCCTTCCATCAGCGCCGTGAGATTGTCGCCGTAATGGTTGAATTCCTCGCTTACGGCGGGCAACAGGTCGGGGGTTATCTCCACT
Organism: Pseudomonas oryzihabitans; assembly: GCF_006384975.1. NCBI lineage: Bacteria > Pseudomonadati > Pseudomonadota > Gammaproteobacteria > Pseudomonadales > Pseudomonadaceae > Pseudomonas > Pseudomonas oryzihabitans. The sequence continues at coordinate 1,539,836 of NZ_CP021645.1, read as the reverse complement.
ACCCGAAGGTCCTGACGGCGGCGGTGCTCCTTGGGTGGTACCAGGTCACGCTCGAGCAGCACGACCGTCCAGCAATAGCAGCCGAGGCGTTCACCCAGCACGCGCAGACTGCCGAGTAGGCCTTTACGGCGCAGGCGAGAGAAGAACTCCAGTAGCCTAGTCACGGGGTACTCCAGTCGAGCGAGAAGAGGGCGTTCGGCGGTAGCTCGAAGGTCAAACGCTCCGCCGTGCAGGAAACGGCGGACCGCTGCGGACCTTCTGGCAGCAACAGTTCCAACGTAGCGCTGGTGCAATGGGGAGGGGCAGGGGCCAGGGTCACCTGTTGTAGACGCTGCGCCTTGTTCACCCCGACGATGCCCTGCCGATGTGGGACACTCATGGCCAAGGCATCCACCTCGAAGGCGTCGTTGTCCAGGCCCACCACCCGCTCCAGCCAGTGTTGCCGGACGAAGGTCCAGGCCCGACCGATCGGTTTGGCCGCGAAACTGGTGCCGGTGTTGTGCCAGAGGCCCTTGGGATAGTCATCCTCGTCGGCGAGCTGGAACCAGCTGACCAGGCTCAGCAAGCCATCCTGGCCGCTGGCGATGGCGACCGCTGCCCACCACTGGGCGGCGTACCAGGTGTCCTGCTCGTAGGGGCTCAGGCTGTCGCCGCTGGAGATATTGGTCTGGTCGAGCAGCAGGGCCTTGCGTGGGCGACCCTGGTCGTCCCGGCCGACGAGCTCCGCCGCAGCCTGAATCTCGTCCCGATAGCGGCGGGTGGCGAGGAGGTCACGGAGCATCCACCGGTGCCAGGCGATGGCATCGATGTCGGGGCCATGCTCTTTGAGCAGCGACCGGGCCCAATCCAGGCCACGGCGGCTGGCGGCATCGTCGCAAAAGGGACCGTTGATGAATTGCGCGCTGGCCGGCATGGCGATGCGCACTCCGACCGCGTGCGCCCAGGGTATCGCCTTGACCTGGCTCAGCATGGCGCCGAAGTAGCGGGAAAAGGCCGCATAGCTGGGATAGTTGAGATTGGGTTCGTCGGCGAAGCTGAGATAGTGCAGGCCACCCTTTAGGGCGCGCGTGTCTTCCAACCATCTCGTCAGGGCGAGCCCGGTCTGTGGATCGGCCTCCAACACGGCTTGCCGGCCTGAAGAGGCGAGCAGGGTGACGTCGAAATCCAGACCGAAGCGCTGGCGATAGTCCTGGCGTACCTCTAGCTCTCGCTGAGGTGCGCGGTTGAGGACATCGGCGAAGCTATACAGGCCCGCGCCTTGAACCCCTAGATCGGCGAAGTCCTTACGCAAGGGGGGTGGTATCTGAGCATAGGGCAAGCCAACGCCCAGGCGAGGCGTGGGGCCGGGAGAGTCCTGACGCAGGCGTAAATCGACCTGACCAGGTGCCTGCTGCAACGGGTGCAGCTGGGCCGGGTCCTGAGCGAAGAGATTGGCGGTGCCATCCAGCCAGAAGGAGACCTTGCCGGAGCCGATCAATCGCAATTTGAAGACCCGATCCTGGGCGGCAACCGGGAGTTCGAGCCGGTCGAAGTCGCGGTAGCGCGCATGGCGCTGCAGTGGCAGGCGCGCGCCGGTCACACCGTTCTGCGGCTGGACCACCAATGCCTCGACGCCGCCCTGGTATTTGCCATTCAGCACGGCGTGCTCGCCCGCGCCGACCTTGAAGTACAGTTCGACACCGGGTGCGACATCGGCGGTCAGATGCAACTTCGCCGGCTCGAACTGCGCCTTGGTGGCGGCGTCGTGGGTAAGGCGGTAATTGCGAAAGCTATAGCCCGGCACATCGAAGCGATAATCCAGCGGACTGGCGGGGAGGGCCAGCCGAGCCGAGCCACGGGTCTGGTCGGCGGCGATATCCAGTTGCTGCTGCAGGTGGCCAGACCCATCCAGCAGATAGAGCTGCTCGCGATTGGCCGCTGCCTGCCAGGCCGGCCGCCAGTCGACCGTCAAGGCATCGCCCGTGGCGGTCTGCAGATAGAGGTTCCCGGAGCGCAGCTCCTGCCAGGACATCGACGCCGCCTGGGCGCCGCCCAGCCACAGGGCCAGGCTACTCAGCAACAAGGCTTTCATCCGGTTCTCCGTTCGCGCCATAGCCGACGCAGCAGGTGCAGATCGCTCGGTAATAGCAACAACGTCCGCTGCCAAGGGGTATGGCTCAGGCGGCAGAACAGCACCAGCATGCCCAGCGTGGCGAGCAGATAGGCGAGCGAGGAGGCCAGGCCCGCGCCGACGATGCCCAGGCGCGGGATGAGCACCAGGTTGACGGCCAGATTGAGTAGCGCCGCCAACCCCAGCAGCAGGGACAGGCGTCCGGGGTGCCCCTTGCCCAGCAGGTCGAGCCGCAGGATGCTGGCGTAGCACAGGGCGAACACCCCGGGCAGCAGGGCTAGCAAGGCGGGATAGGCCGGTAGATAGGCCGCCCCGAACAGCAACCGGATCAGGACCTCGCCTAGCGCCGCCAGGACCAGACAGGCCAGCAGCATCACACTGGCGGTCAGGCGCAACGCCAGTGGGGTAAGGGTCTCGATTCCCTGCTCCTGTTGCAGCAGGCGCTTCATCAAGGGCGTGGTCACGGCTTCCGGCACGATCAGCAGCAATTCCACGGCGGCCGTGGCCATAGCGTACTGACCGACCGCGCTGCTGCCCAGCAGGCTGGCGATAAGCAGGTAGTCGGCGCGCAGCAGGAGCTGCCGGAACAGCACGTCGGGATGGCTACGTCCGCTGAAGCTGAGCAGCTCCCGGGCGCTGCCCGGCTGCCAGCGTGGCCGCGCTGCGCCGCTCCGGGTCAGCCAGGCCCAGCCCACCAGCGCCACCACCGACAGACCGAGCAGCCAACTGGCCAACGCTGCCAGGAGCGGCTGATCGCGCCATACCAGCCACAGCGCCAGTAGCAAGATCAGCGGTAAGCTGGATTCGAGTAGGCGCAGGCTGTTGAAGGCCGTTACGCCACCGCTGGCATTGTGCAGGGTCAGCAGGCCGCCTTTGAGCACCGTCAAGGGGGTCGCCAGGAGCAGTAGCCAGATCGTCAGGCCGAGTTGCCTGACCACATCGAGTTCCAGGCCGAAGTGACGCAGGAGGACGATGCCGACCAGGGTCGCCCCGGTGGCGAGCAGGCAGCCGAAGACCAGCAGTTGGCTGAGCAGCAAGCCGAGACAGCGTTGCTGGGCGGCCTGGACCCCGATGGCAGTGTTCAGGCCGCCACTGGTGGCCGCGGCGATCAGGTCCGGCAGGGAGTTGAGCAGGGCGAAAAGGCCCCGATCCGCCGGGCCCAGCAGCCGGGCCAACAGAACGTTACGGGCCAGGCGCAAGATGATGCTGGCCAGCCGGGTCGCCAGGCTGAACAGCAGGTCAGCGCGATAGCCCTTCATTGCCGGGCCGCCTTGAGCAGGCGCCAGCCAAAGCGCCCCGGACGCTGGGCCGTGACCTGGCCGACGTCGATCCGCGGCAATGCCAGGGGAGGGCTGTGCGGTCTCACCAGGCCGGGCGCCGTGCCCAGGGCGAAGCGATAGCCCAACTGGGAAATCGCCTCCCGTACCCTGGCGTCGTGGTCGCCATTGGGATAGCAGTAGATCGGCAAAGGCTGAGCGCATTCCGTGGCCAGGGTTTGCTGGGAGCGGCGCAGATCGAGCTGGGCGGCGGCGGGTGTCAGTTGGGTGAGGATGGCATGCGCCGCGCCATGGGGCCCGAAGCGCACCAGTCCCGACCGCTCCAGCAGGCGCACCTGTTCCCAGTCCAGGCCATGGGGCTGGGCGGAGGGTGGACACAGGGCTGCCAATTCATCCAGCCGCGCGGGGGGCAGCTGCTTGAGCTGCGCCAGGTAGTTGCCTAGCAGCAGGCTACGGGTCTGGCTGGGATCTGTTTGCAGGAGTCGCGCGGGAGCCCTGAGGTCGAGTTCGGCGAGCCGTGCGAGCAAGGGGCTGGCGGCATGGCTAGCGGGCGCTTGCCAGAGCAATTCGCCGATGGCCTCCCACCAGAACGGCTTGCCGCTGCCGATGTGATCGGTCGACAGGAAGATGCTGGCAGGCAGCGAGTGCTGGCGCAGCAGCGGAAAGGCGAGCTCGGCGTTGTCGCGCCAGCCATCGTCGAAGGTGAGGGCGAGGCGGGGGCGTCGGCCAACGCCCGGTTGCAGCAGCTCTTCCAGGGGCACGCAGTCGAAATGCATGCCGATCCAGTCCAGCAGGCGGGCGAAGGTGGGTAGGCCCAGGCACAGCGCCGCGCGATGCGGCGGACTGGCCAGCGGGTCGTCGGCCACCACCCGGTGCAGCATGAGAATGGTGCCGGACGCGCGGAGCTGTCGACGGGCCAGGGTCGCCAGATAGAGCCCGCCGATCAATTGCTTGAGCAATGCCTGGGGAATCATGTCAGCGGTTCTGCTCCGGATTCCACAATGTATAGCGCCGTCCGGCGAGGAATTGCAGGAGGCCTACCGTCATGCCGGCCAGGGTGACCAGCAGGAAGGCGGCCAGGCGAAAGGGGCGTGGCAGGCGCCCGCCTCGATCCAGCAGGCCCAACAGGGCGCCGCCATAGGCCAGCAATTGGCCCGCCAGGGTCAGTTGATAGAAGGGCGAGGCGAGCAGTGGCAGGTTGCTCAGTAGCAACGGCAGTAGGGCGAGGGGCGCCAGGCGGCGTAGGAGCTTGTGGCTGATCAGCGCCAGGGCATAGCGCCCATATCGCCAGGGATTGAGCAGGGCCTTGCGTTGCGCCAGGCTCTGCAGGCCACCGACGGTGACGCGCAGGCGACGACGGAACTGGCGCTCCGGGGCGTCGACGCCCTGGTCGAGGACCCGGGCAGCGTCCACGTAGGCGATGCGCCGGTGAGCCGCCGGTGCGCAGGTGCTGAGGAAGAAATCGTCGTTGACGTCGGCCGGTACCGGGCTGAACAACTCGCGGCGCAAGGCCAGCAGGGCACCGTCGACCGCCACCGTGCAGCCGAGGCGATCCTCGGCCTCGCGCAACCAGCCTTCGTAGCGCCGATACAGGCTGTCGCCCAGGCTGAGGCCGGTACCGGTCTGGAGGATGCGGAGATTGCCGCCGCAGGCGCCTACCTGCGGATCCGCCAGCGGTCCGAGCAACTCGGCCAGGGTGGTCGGTGCCCAGCGATTGTCGGCATCGGTGAACACCAGGATCTCACCACTACTCGCGGTCACGGCGGCATTGAGCGCCGCCGCCTTGCCGACCCGGGGCAGGTCCAGTACCCGCACCCGGTCGTCCGCCACGGCTCGCGCCATGGCCACGGTGGCGTCCGTGGAACCATCGCTGGCGACCAGGATTTCGAGCGCTGCGGGACGATAGGTCTGGGTCAGCAGGCTGGCGAGCTTGGCCTCGATGTGGCGTGCCTCGTTGTGCGCGGCGATCACTACGCTGACCCTGAGCGGCGGAGCGATAGACCTGGGCCGCCGCGGAGTCAGCCAGCCGCACAGGGTGATCGCCAGGGGAAAGCCGAGGTAGGCATAGAGGGGGATGGCCACGCTCGACCAGAAGATCCATTCAGCCACGACGCGGCCTCCCTATCCTTAGGTTGAATAGCTGTAATAGTGCTGCCGCAGCCCCCAGATGAAGGCGTATGCCATGCAGCAGCCAGAGCTGCAGCACCAGCAGGAGCTGTCCCTGGCGCAGGGTCTGGCGCAAGGCCAGAGCCAGGGGCAGGAGCAGCACGCCGCTCAGGCCACCGGCCAGGGCTAAGGGTGAGCCCAGCAGCAACCCGATCAGCGCCAGTAACGAGCAACCCGCAGCGAACAGGCACAGCAGGGAAAAGCGCCATAGGCCAAGGCTGGCCCGCTGCCCGGCCAGGTGACCGCTCTGGCGCCACAGTTCCTTACCTAGCCATTCGCGCCAGGACGCCTCGTAGCCCCAATGCCAGACAACGGGCTCGGGGATGGCCAACTGCTTTGCACCAAGGGTATGCAGGCGCAAGCCGAGATCCTTGTCCTCACCGGTGTTCAACTGTTCGTCGAAGCCGCCGACCCGCTCGAACCAAGCTCGCGACAGGCAGAGTGCGGGGGTGGGTAACCAGGCGCGCCAGCGTCGTCTCGCGCTACCCAGGCTGCGTCGTTGCCAGGCCCGGGCGTACCAGGGCGCTATGCTTGGCGCCAGGCAATCGAGGGTGAAGGCATCAGCGCCGGCAGCGCGCTCCCGCTGCCAGATCAGCAGCCAGTCAGGCGGAACCTCGATGTCGGCATCCAGAAAGGCCAATTCGGCATGGCGGGCCTGGCGAGCCCCCAGATTACGTACCCCGGCGATAGTCAGGCCGCGCCCGTCGATTACCTGGGCGCCGAGCGCCCGGGCCAGGGCGGGCCCGCTATCGCTGGAGCCGTTGTCGACCACCAGGATTTCCGGCTGCAGCTTGGCCCGGCTGGCCGCCTGGGCCACGGCCATGAGGGTTCGCTCGATGTGGCGCGCCTCGTTGTACAGCGGTATCACGATGCTCAGGCTCATGTCGGCTGCCCCGCCTGTGACGTCTGACGTTCGGCCTGATCGCGGACGACGCTGGAGAGCGCCAGCAGCGCCCAGAAATACTTGTGGTTGGGAATGCTCAGGAACGCCATGAACAGGCTCACCACCAGCAGGCTCAGCCCCAGATGCATGGCGAGATCGCCCAGCCGCTGTTGGCCTTGGGCAGACCAGGCACGACTGGCACAGCGGAAGTTGTTCAAGGCCATGACGATCATGCCGACGAACAGCAGGCCGGCGGGGACGCCGAACTCGCTGAAGATCTCAAGATAGGTGTTGTGCGCCCTGCGGAAGAGCTCCGGCACTTCGAGCCCGATGGAGAAGGCGGTGGCGTATCCGGTCGTCGCATAATGATAGGGAAAGGTTCCTGGACCCGAGCCGAACCAGGGCTTGGCGGCGATCATCGCCTCGCCCACGGTGATGTAGGAGGCTCGCCGACCGAGTGAAGGGTCTTCCTGGGGATTGATGCCCTCGCCGAGACTACTCAGGGTGGCGATACGCTCCAGATAAGAAGCGGGCAGCACGGCTACCATCGTCGGCAGCAGTATCGCGCCGCCCAGCACGATGAAGCCGAAATGCTTCGGCCGCAGCCAGCCTAGGCGATGGCGGTGATGCCACAGGCCGATCAGTGCGGCCAGTGTCGCCACCAGCAGGCCCGAGCGCGAGTCGGTCTTGACCAGGCCCGTGCAGAGCAGGACCAGGCTGAGAAGCCACACCAGTTTGGCGCTGGTATGGCGTTCATGCAGGAGCAACAAGGCCGCCAGTGGTATGGCGACCGCGATCAGCAGGGCGAAATAGTTGGCATCGCTGAGTAAACCAATGGCTCGTCCTCCCACTTCGTGGCTCTTGCTCAGCAGGCTCAGCAGGCAGGTCGTGGCCACGCCGAACGCTACCAGCCGACACAGCCAGAAAAGGTCGAATTCCCTGAGGGTCAGCAGGGCGATGGGGAACAGCAGCATGCCGATGAACAGCTCGCGCAGATTGCCCAGCGAGGCGTCCGGTCGCTCGCTGTAGAGCAGGCTCAAGGCGGTGCAGAGCAGGAACAGGATCAGCAGACGCCAGAGATTGCTGCGCAGGTCGCGAAGCGGGCTCTGGCGCAGGACCAGGCGCAGTATCAGGATCGCCAGCATGGCGCCGCCGACCAGTTTGGGGGCGCTGTACGAGCTTTCGCTAACGAGGTCCTCGAAAGGCACCATGGCGAGGAGCGCCACGCTGCCCAAGGCCGGACGTCGCAGCAGCAGGGCCAGCCCGGCCAGCCCGAACAGTGCCAGGGGCGCGAGGAACGGCCAGGGACTGGCCAGCAAGCCAAGGCTGAGCAGACCCAGCAGGGTGCCGAAGAGCACTACCGTCATGTCGCCAGTCCTCGACTGGCTTGGGTATAGAGCCTCGACCAGCAGGCCGCCAGGGCTGGTAGATGATAGTCCTGTACCTGGCGGACCCGCGCTTGCCGGGCCAGTGCCTGCGCCAAGGCGGGATCGTCCAGCAGCCGGGCGATAGCCGCTCCTAGCTGATCAGGATTGCCAGGGGCTGCCAAAAGGGCGCTACGCTCATGCTCGAGCATGTCAGGCACGCCGCCGACCGCGAAGGCGACGACGGGCACTCCGGCACGCATGGCTTCGAGCACCACCAAAGGTGTGCCCTCGGTGCGCGAGCTGACTACCAATACCGAGAGTCGACGCAACCAGGCCTGACTATCGTCTTGGTAGCCGGGCAGTTCGATGCGCTCAGTCAGCTGTTCCGCTGCCAGCCGATCGCGCACGCCCACCGCCTCCGGACCATCGCCCAGCATGACGGCTCGCAGCCCGGAGCGGGCTCGGCATAGCGGTATCACGGCATCGAGGAACAGGTCCGGTCCCTTCTCGCTGCTCAGGCGGCCGATGAAACCTACCAACGGCTCCAACCCACCTGGCAACGGTTGCTCGGGCAGCGCGGGGAGGCCGTTGGGAATCACGCTGAGGCGCTCGGCCGCGATGCCATGTGCCAGATGCAGGCGCTCCAGGGCACGGGACACGCAGACCACCCGGCTGACACCCCGGCTACCGGCGATGGCCAGGGCCAGGCGAGTGTAGAGGCGCTGCTTGAGGCTACGGGGTGTGAAGCCGTGCTGCGTGAGTAGCAAGGGAAGGTCCAGTCGGCGCGCGACCAGCCATGCAAAGACCTGCGCCTTGAAGTTGTGAGCATTGAGCACCACCGCGCGTCCGCGCAGCTGGCGCATTACCGCAGTCAGGCCCGAGCAGTCCGTGCAGCGGATGCCGGCCGCGCGAAAGCGGGCCAGCAACGCGGCCGGTGCTTGGAGGAACAGTACCTCGTGGCGTCCCGGCACATGCAGGCAATGATCGAGCAACATCCGCTCGGCACCATAGAAGCCGCCACTATGGATCAGGTGCACCACCGTCGGCGGATTCATCGCCACAGGCAATGCCACAGCCAGCGCAAGGAGCCGCGCCGATAGGGGTTGCCCAGCACACGGCGCTGGCTGTTGAGCACCATCAGCACCGGTAGATTCAGATGCTGCTGAATCTGGTTGGGATGCTTGAAGCGATGGTCGAAGAACTCGCGGATGTAGCCCAAGGCGATGGCCAGCAGCAGACCGGTCAGCAAACCCAGCAGCACGACCTGGAATGGGCGCGGGAAGGCGGCCTGGGTGGGCTCTTGCGGGTTGCTGAGAATGCGGGCGTTGGAGGGCAGGCTCTCAATCAGGTTGAGATCGCGACTTTCTTCGTAGCGCTGCGTGTAGGTGAAGAAGGCCTTGTGCAACGCATCGATTTCGGTATCCAGCTGCCGTAGCCGCCCCTCGATGTCCTGCAACTGGCGTACCCGGGCCTTGTATTCGTCGATGCGCGCCGTTTTCTGGTCGATCACCGCTTGCAACGTCTGTTGATTGGCTTGGCGCTCGCGAATGCGGTTCGCCACGATCTTGAGGAATTCCTGGTGAGTGCGGTCGATCTGGGCGCGCTGTTGTTGCATGGGCACGCTATCGGGCTGAAAGACCTCGGCGGCATTGCCGTAGCGGCTGATCTGCTGGATCAACTGATCACCCAGTTGCTTGATCTCGCTGTCCTGGTAGGCGACGCCATTCACCGTGTTGGTGAAGCTGAAGGGAAAGGCGTAGTCACTGGGGCGGCGTTTCTTGGCCTCTATCAAGTTCTTTTCCAGGTATTCCAGCCAGTGCTTGCCTTCCAGGTAGTTGTCACGATAAGTGTTGAGTGCCGCTTCTTCGGTGCTGATCGCATTCAAGCGGAAGGTGGTTTCCTGAGTGGGATCTACGGAATTGACCCCTTGCAGCAACTGGATGCGCTGGCTCTCCAGGGCGTTCAGACGCTCGCCGTACTGTGCCTTCTTCTTTTCATAGAAGGTCTCCGGCAGATCGTTCGACTGCAGGGCGCGGCGGCGTTCCAGGTAGTTGTGCAGCAGGCGATCGACGAACAGCGTGCCTTGGGCTGGATCGAGGGACTTGAGGTCCACCGAGATGACGTTCGAACCCGGCAGGGTCGCGATCTTCAGATTCTTGATGGCATCCGCGGTGTATTCGTCCAGCAAGGTTTCCTTGGGCGGCAAAGGCTCTCCGCCGAGCAGGCGGTGCAGCGGATCGATCACGATCGAGCGCAGGGGAGTTATTACCAGCGTCTTGAGCGGCAGTACGAACAAGCGTTGCACCAAGGTCGGACGCAATTGGTAGTGTCCCTCGGCGACCAGCTCCGCCAGGGTGCTGCGAATCAGCGTGGGCGAGCGCAGGATGTCGCTTTCGGTCTCCATGTCGGCCAGTGTTAGGGGCAGATACTTGTCCGCGTCTGGAGTGAGCAGGCCATTGGGATCGCTTTGAGAAAGCTTCTTGGACTGTACGATGACTTGGCCGGAGATGTCGTAATGCTTGGGCAGGAGCAAGGCCAGCGCCAGGGTCACCAGGGTGAAGACCAGAAAGACCCGCTTGATCAGACGGCTATTGGCGAAAAATACCCGCAGAAATTCGTGGAGATAGTTTTCCATCTTGTTCATCTTGAACCTGCTAGGGCGCCCTGGTGGTAGTGGTGTTACTCGTCGTGCCGCCCTGTTCGCGGTAGACGGTGTCGCCCTTGTTGTCCAGACGATAGGAGAGGCCTACGCCAACCCCCTGGAACAGCAGTACGTCCGCGAGTTGCTTGCTGAACTGGCCGGCGCGGCTTAGACGCGTCTTGGGAATGTAGAGCAGGTCGTCCGGGCGTAGATAGGCGAAGGCGGCGGCCTTGCCATCGAGCAGTTTGGACAGATCGTAGACCCGTGCCACCACATGGTCGCCCTGGCGCTGCATGATCACGGCTGAATCCAGCTTGGCGCCGACGGTGGCGCCGCGAGCCAGGGTGAGGGCCTCCAGCACCGAGATGGGACGGCGAACCGGATAGGCGCCCGGTTGTGCCACTTCGCCAAGGATATAGACCTCGTTGGGTGCCGTGCTCTTGAGCAGCACGTCCACCTTCATGTGGCCGGTCTGGTTGGCGTAGCGACGGTCCAGTTCGGCTTCCAGCTGGCTGATCGTCATGCCGCGTACCGAGAGGTTGCCCAGCAGCGGGAAGCTGGCCGTGCCATCGTCGCCAACCAAGATCTCGCGACTCTGGCCATAGCTCGGATGATTCAGCGTCAGCCGCAGGTTTTCTTCCTTGGACATCAGTTGCGGAACCGACAGCGTGATCTCAGGGCGCCTGAGGACTTTCAGGTAGCTACGCGTGAGCTGGGCCCGGGCCTCATCCACCGTCAGGCCGCCGATCTTCACGCCATTGACGTAGGGCAACTCGACGACGCCATCGGGCATCACGAGGCGCGTGCCGTTGAGTTCGGGAGCATTGGCGAACAAGACCTCGACCTTATCCATCGGTTGGATCCGATAGGCCGTGGCACTGCTGAGGTTCATGTGGAAGATGACATCCAGGACATCCTGCGGACGCAGGGCCTGCTGCACGGGCATCACAGTGGTGAGCTGGTTGTCAGCGGGCGGTGCGGTAAGGATATCCACCGGCACATTCTGGGCATCGGGGACGTTGGCACAGCTGACCAGCAGCGGGGTCAGGAGCGCTAAGGTGGTAAGGCGGATTTTCATGACGGGGACCGCATTGGCTACAGGTGGTCGTAGATCCACTTGGGCATGTAGTACTTACGTTCGTTGAAGACGCAGCCGATCACCTTGGCCGCGGCTTGGGTAAGGCGTTGAACGGCAGCTTGGGCGACTTCCCAACGGGTGTCCTCGGCCTTGATCACCAGGATCACGCCGTCGACCAGGGCACTGATGGCCAGGGTGTCGGCCGGTGAATAGATGGCGGCTGCATCGATTACCACGAAGCGATAGCGCTGGCGCAATTCATCCAACAGGCCTTCCAGTACTTCTGGCGGCAGGCGATCGTTGTAGCGTTTCACGTGACCGCTGCCCAGGACGTCGAAGGTCCATTGGGGTTGGGTATGGATGCAGTCGTCTAGCGTCGGTGGCGGGGTTTCCAGCAGCAGATCGAGAAAGCCGGGATGACTGGTCAGATTCAACTGCTGGCTCAGGGCGGTCGCCGAGAAGCTGGCATCCACCAGCAGGACCCGGCCGCGGCTGGAGCGTGCCAGCTCATTGGCCAGTGCCAAGGCGCTGGTGGTGACGCCACTGCCGGCATTCGCCGCCGTGAGCAGAACCACGCGTTGCTCCTTGTCCATCACGGTACTGGCCAGGTTGACCTCGCTAGGCGAGAAGGGCGGTGATAACGGCATGTCAACTGGCTCCTTGGCCGTCGATAACTTTCAGCGGCGTCTTGAGCAGGATGCGCAGATCGAACCAAGGGCTTTGGCGCTCGATGTACAGCATGTCCAACTGCACACGTTCGTCGAAACCCACATTGCTGCGCCCGGATACCTGCCAGAGCCCGGTGATGCCCGGATAGATGCTCAGCCGGGAAAGATGGCTGGGTAGATAGGTGTCCGCCTTGAAGGAGGTCGGCCGAGGGCCGACCAGACGCATGTCGCCGCGTATCACGTTGAGTAAATTGGGCAACTCATCGATGCTGGTGCGCCGCAGCCAGCGACCGATCGGAGTGATCCGGGGATCGCGATCCACCTTGAAATCTATGGCATCCGATCCGTGCTTGTTCAGGTGCTGCAACGAGCTCTTGAGCGCTTCGGCGTTGGCCACCATGGTGCGGAATTTGTACATGCCGAAGCGGCGTCCGCGAAAGCCGGTACGTTGCTGCACGAACAGTATCGGCCCTGGTCCGCTGGCCTTTACCAGAATCGCGACCAGCAGGAGCAAGGGGGATAGCAGCAACAGCAGCAGTGCTGCGAGAAGGGCGGAGGTGAATCTTTTGCTGCGCGACAGCGCCCAGGAGCGGCCACCCGGACGCCCCGTCACCCAGGAGATATCCTGTTTGGCCAGCGCCTTATCGATACGGGCGCGTAACTCGGGATTGCGCCGTTCCCGTCGAGCTTCGGTGTGGCTATCGGCGAAGTCGGTGAGTTTTCCCGACAGCGGATCCAGTTGCATCTCAGTGATCTCCCGGCACGACGCTGGTCACACGGGCGCTGGTCGACAGCCCGTGATAGGTGCGGAACCAGTCCACGAAGAGGCGCAGCCCCTCTTCGAGAGTGACCTGGGGCGCGAAGCCGATGGCGGTTTCCAGGGGGGCGCAATCGGCGAAGGTGTGCAGCACATCTCCGGGCTGCCTCGGCAGCAATTGCAGTTCGGCCTTGCGCCCCAGGCACTCTTCCAGCAGTGCTACATAACGCCGGAGATACACCGGCCGATTGCCGCCGATGTTGTAGAGCCGCCAAGGCGCCCGGCTGCCGGCGGGATCCGGTACTTGGTCATTCCAGTTCGGATCGTGCGTCGGCGCTACGGGCAGCAAACGCACCAAGGCTTCCACGATGTCGTCGATGTAGGTGAAGTCGCGTTGGTGTTCGCCGAAGTTGAACAGCCGGATCGGTCGACCTTCGACGATCGACTTGGCGAACAGCATCGGCGACATGTCGGGACGCCCCCAGGGCCCATAGACGGTGAAGAAGCGCAGCCCGGTCGCGGGTAGTTGATAGAGATGGCTATAGCTGTGTGCCATCAGTTCGTTGGCTTTCTTGCTGGCGGCGTAGAGCGACAGCGGATGATCGGTGCGATCAGCCACGGCGTAGGGGGTAGCACCGTTGGCGCCGTACACTGAACTGGAAGAAGCGAACAGCAGGTGGCTCACCGGATGGTGCCGACAGGCTTCCAGAACATTGAGGAACCCTTTGAGGTTGCTGTCGAGGTAGGCGGCAGGATTTACCAGGGAATAGCGGACGCCGGCCTGTGCCGCTAAATGGACTACCGCCTCGGGTCTTTCATGGACGAATAGCCGCAGCAGCTTGTCCAGATCGCTGATGTCCTGCCGGTACATCGAGAAGCCGCCCGCCGCTGCCTCTATCCAGGCGAGGCGTTGCTCCTTCAGGTGTGGCGAGTAGTAGTCGTTGAAGTTGTCGAGCCCGACGACCTCATGGCCGTCCAAGAGCAGCCGACGTGTCAAATGAGCCCCGATGAAGCCAGCCGCTCCAGTTACCAGAACCTTCATGCTCAACCCTCTGAATAGGCATAAGCAACCAGGCGCTCGCGGGAGCACAGGGTTGCGAAAGGGGCGGGCAGGCAGTACATGACGGTGCCAAGCTCTTCCGTGGCGCGGCGTAAGCGGGTGATCGCTGCGACCTCTGGTCCGGGCTGCCTGGTGGCAATGGGCGAGCCGGTATCGAATGGCTTCAAATCTACAACCGTTGAGTCCGAAGCGCGGGTCTTCATGATCGTCCTGATCTTGAGAATACGAGGGTAACAGTGACCGATATGGCAAAAGGCCATTGGGGTGATCTGTGAATTACATCACTTTTTGGAGGCGTCAAGAAACTATTTTTTACAAATAGCGCAGTAATTTTTTGCCAAAAATATGACGTCAATAAGTTTCGTAGGCATACGCCTAGGTCAATAGGGGTATCGGAACCTTCTTTCTAGAGCATTAGGCGGCTTGTCAAGGCTTTGATACCGCTCGGCGGGCCTGGACATGACAGGAACGGTGCCAATGGAGGAGGCCCTTCACCAAGGAACTTATTCCGGTTCTTCTTGTCTTGCCGTCAAGGTCCTGGCCGTAAGGGCTTTTGCAAGCAGCAAGACTCGGTCTGTGGCAGCTGTACTTGGCTGGTAAGGCTTTAGCCGAGATTGGCGCGGTGCTGTCGGGGGGTGATAGCGCTTGGGAGCGATGACTCGCGAGTTGCCGTAAGTTCGCGCAGCAGGCAGCTCTGCGCAGGCTGGTCTATTGCTGCGCTATGCATGGGGCTGGGTGTCTGAGGATCGTAATAGGAGCCCGAGTACCTGTAGCGACAGCCAGCAGCGGGGGCTGGCTGTCGATAGACAGAGGATGCCTACACAGACAGCGGCTAAGTCTTCCGCCGTTCGCGCACCCCCTGATTTCCTGTCTGGCTATTTTGGTGGGCGCGTCCATGGGAGACGCACCACTCTGGCACCTAGTGCGGTGCTCAGGCACTGGCCTGATCGGCGAAACTCAGGGCCTGTTGCAGCGCCGCCTGGCCCACCACCTCGCCGATCACCAGGATCGCCGGGCTTTTCAGCTGGAAGAGGGCGGCGTCCACCTGGAGATCCAGCAGCGTCGAGCGGCTTTCGCGTTGGGTCGGCAGGGACGCGTTCTCGATCATGGCTACCGGGGTAGTCGTCGGCAGGCCGCCGTCCAGCAGGCCCTGCTGGATCTCGCTCAGACGGGCCACGCCCATGTACACCACCAGAGTGGTCCCGGTGGCCGCCAGGGCGTTCCAGTTGGGGGCGCTGTCGTCCTGGGTGTGGGCGGTGACCAGGGTCACGCCGCGGGCCACGCCGCGCAGGGTGAGGGAGATGCCGCAGGCGGTGGCACCGGCCAGGCCCGCGGTGATGCCGTTGACGATCTCGCTCTGCACGCCACGGGCGGCCAGCCACTCGGCTTCTTCGCCGGCCCGGCCGAAGATGCAGGGATCACCGCCCTTGAGCCGGGCGACGCAGCGACCCTGGCGGGCATAGCGCAGCATCAGCCGATGGATGAAGGCCTGGGGCGTGGAGCGGCAGCCGCCTCTCTTGCCGACGCGGATCACCCGGGCGCCTGGACAGTGCTCGAGCACGGCCGGATTGACCAGATCGTCGATCATCACCACCTCGGCCTCGCCCAGGGCGCGCACCGCCTTGAGGGTGAGCAGCTCGGGATCGCCAGGGCCGGCACCGATCAACCAGACTTTTCCGCTCATCCGAGCTACCTCTCGTGTTGGAAGAAACGCTAACGCAAAAAAAAAGGCGTCCCGCTGCAAGCAGCTGGGACGCCTTTGTCCTGAAGCGTCTTTCCTCGCCGTTGAAGAAAGACCTATGTTGCCTAGGGATTTGCAGGCTTCATGCCAGGTGTTCGAGCCCCGATTTGCTGGGGTTTCCTGGCCGGTAGCGGAGAAAGGCTGCCCTCTTTCAAGGCGGAGTGCCTCAAAAGAGGGCGGCGGCTCAGGCCACGGCGCCGGGATGGCCGTGCTTTTCGTAGAGGAAGCTCAGTACCGCATGGCGATAGAAGTTGTAGCGCGGGTCGTCCACCAGGGTGATGCGATCGCGTGGGCGCGGCAGGTCGATGGTGAGGATCTCGCCAATGGTGGCGGCCGGGCCGTTGGTCATCATGACGATCCGATCCGACAGCAGCACCGCCTCGTCCACGTCGTGGGTGATCATCATCACCGTGTTGTGCAATTCGCTCTGGATACGCATCACCTCGTCCTGCAGGTGCGCCCGGGTGAGGGCGTCCAGGGCGCCGAAGGGCTCGTCCAGGAGCAGCACCTTGGGCTCCATGGCCAGGGCACGGGCGATGCCGACGCGCTGCTTCATGCCGCCGGAGATCTCGCTGGGTCTCTTGTGCAGGGCATGGCTCATGTTGACCATGTCCAGGTTGTGCAGCGTCCAGGCGTGGCGCTCGGCCTTGTTCTTGGTGTGTTTGAACACCTTGTCCACCGCCAGGGCGACGTTCTCGTAGACGGTCAGCCAGGGCAGCAGCGAGTGGTTCTGGAACACCAGGCTGCGTTCCGGACCGGGGCCGCGGACCTCGCG
Source organism: Pseudomonas oryzihabitans (assembly GCF_006384975.1). NCBI lineage: Bacteria > Pseudomonadati > Pseudomonadota > Gammaproteobacteria > Pseudomonadales > Pseudomonadaceae > Pseudomonas > Pseudomonas oryzihabitans. Next base: position 1,523,313 of record NZ_CP021645.1, on the reverse strand, counting down.
GTTCTCCAGCAGGATCGAGCCGGAGGTAGGCTCGATCAACCCGGCAACGATGTTGAGCACCGTCGACTTGCCGCAGCCGGAGTGGCCGATGATGGAGATGTATTCGCCGCGTTCGATCTTGAGGTTGACGTCGCGCAGCACCGTGGAGGTCATGCCGTTGCGGGTAAAACTCTTGTCGACGTGCTCGATGCTCAGGTAGGGCTTGGCCATGGGGGAGTCCTCTAGTTCGCGGTGCCGCGGGTGACCAGCCGGCCGATGAGGGCCACCAACCGGTCGAGCAGGAAGCCGATGACGCCGACGTAGACCAGCGCCAGGATGATGTCGCTGATGCGCGAGGCGTTCCAGGCATCCCAGATGAAGAAGCCGATGCCGACGCCGCCGATCAGCATCTCGGCGGCGATGATGGCCAGCCACGACAGGCCGACGCCGATGCGCAGACCGGAGAAGATGTAGGGCGCCGCCGCCGGCAGCATGATCTTCTGGAAGTATTCCCAGCCGTTCAGGCGCAGCACCCGCGCCACGTTGCGGTAGTCCTCGGGGATGTTGCGGATGCCCACCGAGGTATTGATGATGATCGGCCAGATGGCGGTGATGAAGATGACGAACAGTGCCGAGGGGTGGCTGTCCTTGAAGCCGGCCAGGGACAGCGGCAGCCAGGCCAGTGGCGGCACGGTACGGAGGATCTGGAACAGCGGATCGAGACCGCGCATGGCCCAGGCCGATTGGCCGACCAGTACCCCCAGGGCGATGCCCACCACCGCGGCCATCAGGTAGCCATAGGCGACCCGTTCGAGGCTGGCGAGCAGCTGCCAGGCCATCCCCACGTCGTTGCCGCCATTGTCGTAGAAGGGCTGGGTGATCAGCTCCCAGGTGTCGCTGACCACCTGGCTCGGCGGCGGCAGGGCCGCGCCGGGGCGGCTGCACAGCAATTGCCAGACGATCAGCAGCAGGGCGCCCACCACCAGCGGCGGCAGGCCATTGCGCAGCACCTGCTGGGTGAGACGACGCAGCCGGGTCTGCGGGCGAAAGGTCGCGAGGGCCTTGGGCGGCCGGGTATGGGCGTTCATGGGCGGCACTCCTGTGAGGATGGTGGACGTCAGGCCTTGAGCGTCAGGCTGGCGAGATAGGCCTTGGGATCGGCGGGGTCGAACACCTTGCCGTCGAAGAAGGTCTCCCGGCCGCGCGAGTTGCCGGTGGGGATGTCGCCAGCCGGTACGCCGATGGCCGCCGCCGCTTCGCGCCAGAGGTCGGCACGGTTCACCTGGGCGATCAGGCCCTGGGCATCCAGATCGCCAGGCAGGTAGCCCCAGCGCTGGTTCTCGGTGATGAACCAGAGGTCATGGCTCTGGTAGGGGAAGGAGGCGTGCTCGCTCCAGAACTTCATCAGGTGCGGACTGTTCTGCACCACCCGGCCATTACCGTAGTCGAAGGTGCCCTGCAGGCGGCCGACCACGTCTTCGGCGGGTGCGCCGATCCAGCGGCGCTTGGCGCATATCTCGGCTACTTTGGCCTTGTTGGCCGCTGCCTCGCAGTATTGCTGGGCTTCCAGCACCGCCTTGAGCAGCGCCACGGTGGCCTTGGGGTTGGCCTGGACATAGTCGCCGCGCAGGGCCAGGGCCTTCTCCGGATGATTGGCCCAAAGCTCGCCGGTGGTCAGGGCGCTGTAGCCGATGTTCTGCTTGACCAGTTGGGCGTTCCAGGGCTCGCCCACGCAGAAGGCGTCCATGTTGCCCACCTTCATGTTGGCCACCATCTGCGCCGGCGGCACCACCAGGGTAGTGGTGTCCTGGTTCGGGTTGATGCCGTTGGCCGCCAGCCAGTAGCGAATCCACAGATCGTGGGTGCCGCCGGGGAAGGTCATGGCGGCCGAGGTCTTCTTGCCGGCGGCCTGGCGGGCGGCCAGGGCGCTCTTGAAGCCGCTGGCGTCGAGGCCGATCTTCTGGTCCTTGTACTCGTTGGACAGGGAGATGCCTTGACCGTCGACGTTGAGCCGGGCCAGCAGCGCCATCGGCAGCGGCTGGCCGTTGGGGGTGATCTTGCCGGAGGCCAGGTGATAGACCATGGGCGTGAGGATATGGGCGCCATCGATGCCGTTGGCGGCCGAGCCCAGTACTAGGTTGTCGCGGGTCGTGCCCCAGGAGGATTGCTTGAGCACCTCCACCTCGGTCATGCCGTACTTGGCGAACAGCCCCAGCTCGTCGGCCACGAACAGCGGCGCGGCATCGGTGAGGGCGATGAAGCCGAGCTTGGCCTTGGTGGTTTCCACGGCGTCGCTGCCGGCCGCCCAGGCGGCGGACCTGAGACCGGGTGGCAGCAGACCGAGGGCAGCACCGGCACCGAGCACGCCGAGCGACTGCTTGAGGAAACTGCGGCGGGGGAGTCCACGACCGGCCTGGTCATCGTTACGGGAGCTGTCGTCCATCGTCCTATCCTTTTTCTCGGGCATAAAAAAACGGCATCCACTCTCGGCAGCCGTGGCTGCGAGGGTGGACGCCGTCGTCCGGGGTGTTCTGTGGGAGCGAAAAATCGCTCGCTAGGGCAATTGCAGGGACCGTGCCAAGCGCTGAATAGCGCCTTTGGCGGGGATAAGAGGCTGGGGCGCGCACAGCGGCGGGGCGAATTCCGCTCGGTGTGCGCCGTCCGGGCGCACGATGGGCTGTACTAGGTTCTGTACGAAAAGAACCTAACGAGGTTGCGCCAATACCTGCCGCACCACTTCCGGCAGGGGTAGGCCACTGTGCATCGCCAGCTGCTGCAGATGCTGGTGGGCTTCGGCCTCGGGCAGCGCCAGTTGCTGCATGAGGCGTTGCTTGGCGCGCTCCAGTAACTTGCGCTCGGCCAAGGATTGGCGGGTCTCCTGCAATTCCGCCTCGACTTCGTGCAGCCGCCGCGTCTGGGCATGGAGCAGGTCGAGAATTCCTGGGGAAGGCTCGCCTGGTCGGGTCTCCCCGACCGGCTGGGCCGCGAGGCTGAACAGCAGCGGCTGGCCCGGATCGCGTTCCAGCTCGGCGAGTCGCCGCGACAACTTGCGGTGACTGTCCAGATCGGCCTGGGCGGTGTCTATGCTCGCCGCGCAACGCGTCCGCAACTCCGCCACCAGGTGCTGGGCGACCGTCTGCATGGCATCCAGGCGGCGGGTGTTGAGTTCGAACCAGAGCTCGGCGAGCGCCGGCTCCACCCGGGCGTTGGCCGAGGTCCGCCGGGCGACCTCGCGCAGCCGCTCGATCTGCACGCGGGACGGGCAGCGCTGCACCTCATCCCAGCGCTGCAGCGCCTCGGCATCGGCGTGGGTGAGGAAACCTTCGAAACAGCGGGACTGGCTGCTGTCCAGCTCGCCGAGCCGGGCGAGCAGGCTGGCGTCGAAGTGGCCTTGGGTGAAGCCGACCACCCCGGTCGCCCGGGCTTGCCCGGCCAGCTCCTTGCCCTGCATGAAGTTGAACAGTGCCACCAGGGCGCGGGTCAGGCCGGGGTCACTGGCGGTGTCGGCGGCCTCGAAGATGACCGCCAGCAGACCAGCGATCAGGTGCGAGAAGGCGGTGGTGGCCGCCTGCATCGCCACCCGCCGTTCGACTATGCCGCGTCTCAGACTCGGCAGGCCATCGAGCAGATGCAGGACGCAGGCGATGCGGTTGAGCAGCCGGGGCCGATCCTGGGCGACGCTGGCGTCGAGTGCATCCAGCCAGTCGCGCAGCCGGGCCTCGCTGCCGCGTGCAGTGGTGGAGTGCTGCTCCAGCGCGGTGCGATAGCGATCATTGCCGGTGCCCAGCAGGATATTGCTGAAGCCACGCTCACGCTGCAGGTCGTGCACCAGGGCACTGGCGCCTTCCACCAGCTCGCAGGTCAGGGCAAGGCCTTCCAGGTGCTGCAATTCACAGCGACGGGCCGCCAGCATGAAACGCAGGGCGGGGGGCATCTGGCGATCGGACATGACGGGGGCTCGAACGGGGCGCTGGCCAGTGGCCTGCAAAAGCTGCTCCAGCCTGGCATCAGTGGCGATAGAGCCAGAACAGGAGGATCGCCAGATTGGCGGCGAGGGACAGGGCCGCCACGGTCTGCCAGGTACGTAACGGATTACGCTGCAGCAGGGGCAGGGCGCGCGCGGCGGGTTGGCGTTCGCCCTGTTCGAGCAGCAGCAGCGCCTCCTCGGCGGTCTCGAAGCGCTCTTCGGGTGTCACTGCTACGGCGCGTTGCAACCAGTCTTCCAGCCAGGTCGGCACATCGGGGCGGCGACGCAGCACGCTGGCAGGGGTGCCGAAGCGCGGTCGCTGGAAGGGTTCGACCTCACCGTAGGGATAGCTGCCGGTGAGCAATTCGTAGAGCGTCACCCCGGCGGCATAGAGATCCTGGGTCGGACTCGGGGCGGCGCCGTCGAAGGACTCGGGAGCCCGATAGCTAGGGGTGCCGGGGGTATCCTGCAGGTCTTGGGACAGTTGCGGGCAATAGGCCAGGCCGAAGTCCAGCAGGCGCAATTCGCCATCCGTGCCGCGGTGGAGGTTATCCGGCTTGATGTCGCGGTGCAGGATGTTGCGGCGATGCAGTTGGCCCAGGGCGCGCAAGAGGCGGGAGGCGACGTCCAGCCACTCCGCCAGCGCCAGCGGCCCATCGCTGTGCAGCTGTTGCGCCAGGGTGCGCCCGGGATACTCCCGCTGGACGAAATAAAGGTGCGCGCGGCGCGGTAGCGGATGCACCTCGACGAAGGCGCGCCCGGCCACGCGGCGCAGAAACCATTCCTCCATCAGCAGCGCATGGCCGGCGAGGGTGTCGTGTTGCAAGGCCGCTGGCAGGGTCTTGAGCAGCCAGTGGCGACCGCTCTCGTCCTCTACCCGGTAGAGCAGCGACTGGCGCGATTCGGCCAGGCGTTCGAGCACCGTCCAGCCTTCGAATTGCTGTCCGGGTCGCAGGGCCGGCAGGGCGGGCCAGGTATCGGCGCTGGCGAGGGTATCGGCCAGGGAGACATCGGGTAGCTGGTCGACCCGCACCAGCAGGGCACTGGCGTTGTCCTGGCCGCCGGCATGCAGGGCGCCGGCCACCAGTGCCTGGGCGGTCGCCTCCAGGTCCGCTCCGGCATCGGCGAGGATGCGCCTCATGCTGTCCTCACCCAGCGCCGCCCAGACGCCGTCGCTCACCAGCAGCAGGGTCTCGCCGGCTTCCAGTTCGCCTTCGCGAAAGTCCACCACCAGATGGCTTTCCAGACCCAGCGCACGGGTCAGCACATGCTGCATGCCGGCCTGCTGCCAGACGTGGTCGACGGTGAGGCAGGTGAGTCGCCCGCCGTGCCAGCGATAGGCGCGGCAATCGCCGACATGGGCCAGGGTGTAGCGGCGCCCGCGGATCACCAGGGCGGTCAGGGTGGTCAGTAGGGGTTGGCCGTTGCCGGCGGCCTGCAGCCAGCGATTCTGCGCCAGCAGCAGCCGTTCCAGCGCCTGGGCCACCGGCCAGGTCTCCGGCGTGGCGTAATAATCCAGCGCCAGGGCCTGCAGGGTGGCACGGGCGGCCAGTCCGCCATCCGGACAGCCGCTGACACCATCGGCCAGGGCGAACAGATGCCCCTTGGTCGCCGCCAACGCCGCACTGGGCTGGACGCTGCGCAAGGCATCCTGGTTTTCCTTGCGCGGGCCGGTCACGCTGGCTTCGGCGGTGGCGAGTTCTAGGGGCATGGGCGGGGCGCCGGAGAGAGGGGACGCAAGGCGATGCAAAAGCGATACCCGTCGTCGCTGCGCCCCGCGTTCATCACCAGATCTCCACCCGCTTGGCGTCCGGGCGGACCATGGCATCGCCTGGCTTGCAACTGAACGCCTGAGCGAAGGACGGCATGTTGGACGGTGCGCCGATGGCGCGGAATCTCATGGGCGCATGGGGATCGGTGTTGAGGAACAGGCGTGCCTGCTCTTCGCGGATCGAGCCACGCCAGACCCGCGCCCAGTTGAGGAAGAAGCGCTGCTCCTGGGTATAGCCATCGATTTTGCTGCGGGCTTCTTCCGGCTGCTTGGCCAGCGCCAGTTGCAGGGCATCGTAGGCGGCGTTGATGCCACCGAGGTCGCCGATGTTCTCGCCCAGGGTCAGCTTGCCGTTGACGTGCAGCTCCGGGTGGTCCGGTAGCGGATGGTAGTTGTCGAATTGCTCCACCAGCTTGCCGGTCCGGGCCTCGAAGGCCTCCCGATCGGCAGGTGTCCACCAGTCCACCTGGTTGCCCGCACCATCGAACTTGCTGCCCTGGTCGTCGAAGCCGTGGCTGGCCTCGTGCCCGATCACCGCGCCGATGCCGCCGTAGTTGATGGCGTCGTCGCCGTCCGCATAGAAGAACGGTGGCTGCAGGATGGCAGCCGGGAAGTTGATGGTGTTGTCGGTGGAGCTGTAGTAGGCGTTCACCGTCTGCGGCAGCATGCCCCATTCCTGGCGGTCGGTGGGCTTGCCGATCTTGTCCAGGTCATGGCGATAGTTGAAGCGCGAGGCGGCTTCCAGGTTGGCGTAGAAGCTCTGGGGCTTGATCGTCAGGCCGCTCCAATCGCGCCAGCGCTCCGGATAGCCGATCTTGGGCAGGAAGCTGTCCCACTTGGCCAACGCCTTCTGCTTGGTCTCGGGGCTCATCCAGTCGAGTTTCTCGATGCGCGCTCTAAGCGCCTGCATCACGTTGTCCACCAGCTCTTGCGCGCGGGCCTTGGCCTGGGGCGAGAAATGCTCCTGTACATAGAGCTGGCCGAGGCCTTCGCCCATGGCGCCATTGACCGCGCGCAGCACCCGCTTCCAGCGTTCGCTCTGCTGCTGCTGGCCACTCAGGGTCTTCTGGTTGAAGTCGAAGCTTTCCTGCTGGAAGGGCTTGGATAGCCAGGGCGCGGCATCGTCGATCACATGGGCGCGCAGATAGGCCTGCCATTGCTCGATGGGCGTATCGGCCAGCATCCGGTCGAATTCGGCGAAGAAGCCGGGCTGGGACAGCGAAAAACCTTGCTGGCCGTGGACGCCCTGACTGGCGAAGAAGGCCTGCCAGTCGAAATGCGGCGTCACCTGGTTCGCCTCGGCGAAGCTCAGGTAGTGGTACTGGTTCTCCGGGTTGCGCAGGTCCACCGGTTTGACCGAGGCACGGGCGAGGCGGCTTTCGAGGGCCAGCACCAGTTCGGCCTGGGCGGCGGCCTGGGCCTTGGGTACCCCGGTGAGGGTCAGCAGTCGGGCGACATGCTTGAGATAGGCCTGGCGCAGCTTGGCGTAGTCGGCCTCGGTGTAGTAATCGGGCGTCGGCAGGCCGAGGCCGCCCTGGAAGGCGTAGGCAATCTGCTGCTTGGCGTTCTGGTAGTCGGCGCCGGAGCCGAAGGAAAACACCTGCATGTCGCCTCGGGCGAAACTCTGTTGCAGGTACTTCACCACGTCGGCCGTGGTGCGCAGCCCGTCGATGGCGGCCAGCTGCGGCTGGATCGGTCGATAGCCGGCGCGCTCGATGGCGGCCTCGTCCATCCCCGAGCGATAGAGCCAGCCGATCTTCTGCTCCACCGAACCCTGGGCCGCACGATCCGCCTCGTGGGCGGCGCGCTGCAGGATGGCATGCTGGTCGTTGAGCGACTTTTCGCCCAGGGCCATGAAGGAACCCCAGCGTGACTTGTCCGGCGGAATCGGATTGGCCGCCACCCACTTGGCGTTGACGAAGGCATCGAGGTCGGTGCAGGCAGTGGCGGGATCACCCAGTTCGTTGACGTCGAACACGGGAGCGGCGAGTGCCTGGCCGCTGAGTAGCAGGCCGATGGCGAGAGCAAGGGGTTTCAACGCAGGCATGGGAGAAAAGGGTCTCCAGAAAAGTACAGAAGCGGGGTAGGGCGTCGAGGGTAGCGGTCAGGGTGCGACCCTGCCAAGGCGGGTCTTCGTGGACCCCAGAAACGACGATCCCCGCCGAAGCGGGGATCGCGAGCGACGCAGGGGATCAGAACACCGTCAGCTGCGCCAGTTGCAGCAGGGGCTGCGGATAGACGCCGAGGATGAAGGTGGCGATTGAAATGGCGATCAGCATCACGCCACCGGCGCGCTGGCCCCAGTTCATCGGTGCATCGTGGCGCTGCAGGCCCTGGCGGGTCAGGTACAGGGTGACCATGACGCGCAGGTAGTAGAACAGGCCGATGGCGCTACCCAGCACGATGGCTGCGGTCTGCCACCACATGCCGGCTTCCACGCCCACGGTGATGACATAGAACTTGCCGATGAAGCCCGCGGTGAGCGGAATACCGGCCAGCGACAGCATCATCACCGTCAGCGCCGCGGTCAGGTACGGACGGTGCCAGAACAGGCCACGGTACTCGAACAGGGCATCGGCATCGCGCTGGCCGTTGCTCGGGCTGGACATCAGGGTGATCACGCCGAAGGCACCCAGGCTGGTGAAGACATAGGTCACCAGGTAGACCGCCGCGGCTTCCATCGACAGGCCTTCGCCCGAGGCCACCGCCACCAGCAGGTAGCCGAAGTGGGAGATGGAGGAATAACCCAGCAGACGCTTGAGGTTGTTCTGCATCAGGGCCAGCAGGTTACCCACCAGCATGGAGGCGATGGCGATGAAGGCGATGGTGTCGTGCAGCCAGCCGTCCTGGGTAGCCAGGGGCATGGTCTGGAACACCCGCATCAGCACGGCGAACACGGCGACCTTGCTGGCGGTGGCCAGGAAGGCACCCACCGGGGCCGGAGAGCCTTCGTAGACGTCCGGCGTCCAGAGGTGGAAGGGCACCAGCGACAGCTTGAAGCCCAGGCCGACGATCAGCATGCCGAGGCCGATTTCCATCAGCAGGCCGGTGCTGGCCGGGGCGTCCATCTGCACGCCGATGTCGGCGAAGCTCAGGCTGCCGGACTGGGCGTAGAGCAGGGCCATGCCGAACAGCAGGATGGCCGAGCCAGCGGCGGACAGCACCAGGTACTTCATGCCCGCTTCCAGGGAGCGGCGGTTGAAGTAGCTGTAGGCCACCAGGCCGTAGACCGGTACCGACAGCAGTTCCAGGCCGATGAACAGGCCGGCGACGCTCTGCGCCGCCACCAGCACCAGACCGCCGGTGGCGGAGATCAGCAGCAGCAGGTACAGCTCTTCACGGTTGCCCGGATAGCCTTCCATGTAGGCATGCGACAGGGTCATGCAGGCCAGGGTGGCGATCAGGATCAGCGCCATGTAGAAGCAGGTGAAGCCGTCGATCCGCAGCAGCGGGGTGACGTCGATGGCGCCGACGCCCAGAGCCGGAATGCAGGACAGCAGGGCCAGGTTGAGACCGATCACGCCGAGGGTCGGGATGAGGGTGTGATCCCGTCGCCAGGCGATGCCCAGCATCACCACCACGGCGGTGAAGCCGGTGATGAGGATCGGCAGGAGGGCGATGAGGTGTTCGTAGGTAAAGGTCATGGCGCTCTTACCGGGCGGAAACGAGGGAGGAGAAGGCTTCGCCGAGCCACTGCTGCACACCGGCCATGCTCGCGGCCGAGGTATCCAGCACCGGCTGCGGATAGACACCCAGCAGCACCAGCAGCACGCCGAGCAACAGCAGCATCGACATCTCCCGGGCGTTCAGGCCCCTCAGCGCGCCTTCGGCCTTGGCCGGGCCGAAGTAGGCACGGTGGATCATGATCAGCGAGTAGACCGAGGCGAACACCAGGCCGAAGGTGGCGATGACCACGATCATCGGCACCACCGGGAAGGCACCCAGCAGGATCAGGAATTCGCCGACGAAGTTGCCGGTACCCGGCAGGCCCAGGGAGGCCGAGGCGAAGAACAGGCTCAGCGCCGGCAGATAGGGCATCCGCGCCCACAGACCGCCCATCTCGCGCATGTCACGGGTGTGCAGACGCTCGTAGAGCTGGCCGCAGAGGATGAACAGGCCGGCGGCGGACAGGCCGTGGGCGATCATCTGCACCACCACGCCCTGCAGCGCCTGGGGGCTGCCGGAGTAGATGCCGATCAGCACGAAGCCCATGTGCGAGACGCTGGAGTAGGCCACGAGACGCTTGATGTCGGTCTGGGCGAACGACAGGATGGCGCCGTAGAAGATGCCGATGATACCTAGCCACATGGCGATCGGTGCGAACTCCGCCGAAGCATTGGGGAACAGCGGGATGGCGAAGCGCAGCAGGCCGTAGGCGGCGGTCTTGAGCAGGATGCCGGCGAGGTCGACGGAACCGGCGGTAGGCGCCTGGGCGTGGGCGTCCGGCAGCCAGGAATGCACCGGCACCACCGGCAGCTTCACCGCGAAGGCGATGAAGAAGCCCAGCATCAGCAGGTATTCCAGGCGCGGGTCCAGTTGCAGTTGCAGCAGGTCTTCGTAGTCGAAGGTCAGGACGCCGGTGGCACCGTAGTTCACCAGTACCAGGGCGATGATGGCCACCAGCATGATCAGGCCGCTGGCCTGGGTGAAGATGAAGAACTTAGTGGCAGCGGTGATGCGGCTCTTCTTGCCGTCCGCGGAGCTATGGCCCCACAGCGCGATCAGGAAGTACATCGGCACCAGCATCATTTCCCAGAAGAAGAAGAACAGGAACAGGTCCAGCGCCAGGAATACCCCCACCACGCCGCCGATGATCCACAGCAGGTTGAGGTGGAAGAAACCGACGTGGCGCTGCACCTCGCGCCAGGAGCAGGTCACCGCCAGCACACCGAGCAGGCCGGTGAGCAGGATCATCAGCAGCGACAGGCCGTCGAGACCGAAGTGCAGGCTGATGCCGAAGCGCGGAATCCAGTTCATCTGGAATTCTGCGGTCCAGGCAGTTTCGGCGCCGGGGGCGGGGGCCAGGCTGTAGTCGCCGTGCGCCCACAGCCACAGGCCGAGCACCAGCTCCAGCAGCATGGTGAACAGGGCGATCCAGCGGGGCACCAGCGGGCCGGTCTTTTCCGTGAGGAAGCAGAGCAGGCCGCCGATGAAGGGGATCAGGATTAGCCAGGGCAGAAGCATGACGTGTACTTATCCTTAGTCAGAGGGTCAGGCCAGCAGCAGCGCGCCGAGCAACAGCACGGCGCCCCCCACGATGGACGCCGCGTACCAACGCAGACGGCCGTTCTCGGTGATGCTCAGTGCCAGGTTGCCACCGCGTGCCAGCAACGGGATCAGACCGATGGCCTGGTCGATGGGGTCGTGGCGCAGCAGGCGGGCCAGCAGCAGGTAAGGCTTGACGAAGAGCAGGTCGTACAGCCAGTCGAAGCCCCAGGCGTGATACCACCAGGTGCCGAAGAACCGCCCCGGAGCGCTCTTCGCCAGCGCGCTGACGAAGGTCCGCTTGCCCAGGAAGAGCAGGGCGGCCAGCAGGATACCGGCGATGGCGATGGCGCCCGAGGTGATCTCCAGCGCATGCTTGCCTTCGCCACCGGCATGGCCGATGGATTCCGGCAGCACGCCCGCCAGCGGCGGCACGATCATGGCGCCGACGAAGGTCGACAGCACCAGCAGCACCGCCAGCGGCAGGTTGTGGGCGATGCCATGGCCGGCATGGGCCTCGGTGTGCGCCTCGCCGTGGAAGGTGATGAAGATCAGGCGGAAGGTGTAGATCGAGGTCAGGAAGGCACCGGCCAGGCCTGCATAGAGCAGGTAGGTATGACCACTGGCCATGGCTTCCCAGAGGATCTCGTCCTTGGAGTAGAAACCGGCCGTGACCAGCGGCAGCGCCGCCAGGGCCGAACCACCCACCACGAAGCTGGCGTAGGCCAGGGGGATCTTCTTCCACAGGCCGCCCATCTTGAAGATGTTCTGCTCGTGGTGGCAGGCCAGGATCACCGAACCCGAGGCGAGGAACAGCAGCGCCTTGAAGAAGGCATGGATCATCAGGTGGAAGATCGCCGGTTGCCAGGCGCCGACACCCAGGGCCAGGAACATGTAGCCGATCTGGCTCATGGTCGAATAGGCCAGGATGCGCTTGATGTCGGTCTGCACCAGGGCGGCGAAGCCGGCCAGCACCAGGGTGACGGCACCGACGATACCCACCAGGTGGAGGATGTCCGGCGCCAGGGCGAACAGGCCGTGGGTCCGGGCGATCAGGTAGACACCCGCGGTCACCATGGTCGCCGCGTGGATCAGCGCCGAGACCGGGGTCGGGCCGGCCATGGCATCGGCCAGCCAGGTCTGCAGCGGCAGCTGGGCGGACTTGCCGACCGCACCGCCGAGCAGCGCCAGGGTGGCCAGCACGATCAGCGGATCGCCGCTGGCGAAGACATCGGGCGCCTTCTGCAGCAGCTCCTGGATGTCCAGGGTCCCCAGGGTCATGAACAGGATGAACAGGCCGAAGGCCATGAAGACGTCGCCGACGCGGGTGACGATGAAGGCCTTCAGCGCCGCGTTACCGTTGGCGCGTTCGCTGTAGTAGAAACCGATCAACAGGTAGCTGCACAGGCCCACGCCTTCCCAACCGAAGTACAGCAGCAGCAGGTTGTCGCCGAGCACCAGCAGCAACATGCTGAAGACGAACAGGTTGGTATAGGCGAAGAAGCGCGAGTAGCCCTCTTCACCGCGCATGTACCAGGAGGCGAAGAGGTGGATCAGGAAGCCGACGCCGGTGACCACGCCGAGCATGGTCAGCGACAGGCCGTCCAGGTAGAGAGCCATGTTGGGCGCGAAGCCCTCCACGTTCATCCACTGCCAGAGGACGATGGTCAGGTGGCCGTCGGCCGGCGGCGCGATGTGGAAGTTCCAGCCGACCCAGGCGGCGACCAGCGCCGCCAGGCCCACCGAACCCACACCGATCAGGGCGGAGAGGTTCTCCGACAGCCGACCGCGGGAAAAGGCCAGCAGGAAGTAGCCGACCAGGGGAAAGGCGAAGGTGAGGGGTAGCAGGTTCATCCGTGCATCTCGCTGGCGGCATCGACGTCGAGGGTGTGGAAGCGGCGATAGAGCTGCAGCAGGATCGCCAGGCCGATACTGGCCTCGGCGGCAGCCAGGCTCAGCACCAGGATGAACATCACCTGGCCGTCGGGAGCGCCCCAACGGCTACCCGCGACCACGAAGGCCAGGGCGGCGGCGTTCATCATGATTTCCAGACTCATGAGCACGAAGAGGATGTTGCGGCGGACCATCAGGCCCACCAGGCCAAGGGCGAACAGGGCGCCGGCGAGGGCGAGTCCGTGTTCCAGAGGTATGGCGTTCATTGGCTGTTCTCCAGTCCTTGGCGACTCACTCGCCGATCCCGTCTTTGACGTCGCTGCGACCCAGGTGGTAGGCCGCGACCAGGGCCCCCAGGAGCAGCATGGACGCCAGCTCGACCGCCAGCAGATAGGGTCCGAACAGGCTGATGCCCACGGCCTTGGCTTCCACGCTGGTGTGACCGATGGCGGCGCCGCCTGGAGTGCGAGAGAGCACTACCAGCAGTTCCACCAGCAGCGCACCGGCGAGAATGGTCGGACCGATCCAGACCTTGGGCGTCAGCCACTTGCGTTCCTGGTCGGAGATGACCGGCCCCAGGTTGAGCATCATCACCACGAAGACGAACAGCACCATGATGGCGCCGGCGTAGACGATGATCTCCAGGGCCCCGGCGAAGGGCGCGCCCAGGGCGAAGAACACCATGGATACCGCCAGCAGCGAGATGATCAGGTACAGCAGGGCATGCACCGGATTGGTGTTGGTGATCACCCGGAAGGTGGCCAGGACGGCCACCCCGGCGGAGAAATAGAAGGCGAATTCCACGACAGCTCCTTAGGGCAGCAGGCTCTTCACGTTGATCGGCTCTGCCTCGCTCTGCGCGGCACCCTTGGGCTTGCCCGCGATGGCCATGCCGGCCACCCGGTAGAAGTTGTACTCCGGATACTTGCCCGGGCCCGAGATCAGCAGGTCCTGCTTCTCGTACACCAGCTCCTGGCGGTTGAACTCGGACATCTCGAAGTCCGGGGTCAACTGGATGGCGGTGGTGGGGCAGGCCTCCTCGCACATGCCGCAGAAGATGCAGCGCGAGAAGTTGATGCGGAAGAACTCGGGATACCAGCGACCGTCCTCGGCTTCGGTCTTCTGCAGCGAGATGCAGCCGACCGGGCAGGCCACGGCGCACAGGTTGCACGCCACGCAGCGCTCCTGGCCGTCGGGGTCACGGGTGAGGACGATGCGGCCACGGTAGCGCGGCGGCAGGTACACGGGTTCCTCGGGGTATTGCAGGGTGTCGCGCTTGCGGAAGGCGTGACCGAAGATCATCACCACGCTGCGCAACTGGGTGTAGGTGCCATGCAGGATGTGCAGGATTTCCTTGATCATGACGAATACCTCACTGGCCGATGGCCGGCTGGGCGTTGTAGAGCACCACAGCGCCGGTCACCAGCAGATTGATCAGGGTCAGGGGCAGGCAGAACTTCCAGCTGAAGGCCATTACCTGGTCGTAGCGCGGGCGGGGGACCGAGGCGCGCAGCAGGATGAAGATCATGATGAAGAAGGCGGTCTTCAGGGCGAACCAGACGAACGACAGCCAGGGCAGGGTGTCCAGGAAGGGACCGTGCCAGCCGCCGAAGAACAGGGTTACCAGTAGCGCCGAGATCAGCACGATGCCGATGTACTCGCCGACGAAGAACATGCCCCACTTCATGCCCGCGTATTCGATGTGGTAACCGTCGGCGAGCTCCTGCTCGGCTTCCGGCTGGTCGAAAGGATGGCGGTGGGTGACGGCGATGCCGGCGATGAAGAAGGTGCAGAAGCCGAAGAACTGGGGAATGATGAACCACCAGCCCTGATGCTGCGCCTCGACGATGTCCCTCATGTTGAAGGAACCGGTCACCGCGACGATGCCCATCACCGACAAACCCATGAACACCTCGTAGGAGAGGGTCTGGGCCGAGGCACGCATGGCACCCAGCAGGGAGAACTTGTTGTTGCTCGCCCAGCCGGCGAAGAGCACGGCGTAGACGTTGACGCCGGCCATGGCGAAGAAGAACAGCAGGCCGATGTTCAGGTCCGCCACGCCCCAGGAAGGCGTGATGGGGATAACCGAGAAGGCCACCAGCAGCGAACCCATGGCGATCACCGGCGCCAGGCTGAAGATCATCTTGTCGGCGAACGGAGGCGTCCAGTCCTCCTTGAAGAACATCTTCAGCATGTCGGCGCCGAGCTGGAAGGCACCGAAGGGGCCGACCCGGTTGGGACCGTAGCGGTCCTGCCAGAGGCCCAGCAGACGCCGCTCGACGAAGCTCAGCAGCGCCCCGCAGATGACCACCGCCAAGAGGATGACGATGGCCTTGAGGATGCCGATGACCACGGCGATGAGAGTGGGGGTGAGCCAGGTCATGCCGCGGCCTCCTGCAATCCTTCCACGGTGAGGCCGGCGAAGCCCACCGGAATCCCTTCGAAGCCGGCGGGCAGGCCAACCAGGCCAGCCGACAGCTCAGGCTTGATCTGCAACGGCAGGCGCAGCTCCTGGCCAGCCACCTGCAGGCGCAGCAGGGCGCCCTCGTTGACCCCCAGGCGGTCGGCATCGGCCTTGGCCAGGGCCACGTAGGCAGCCGGGATGCGCTCGCGCACCGGCTCGGCGCGGGAGGAGGTCTCTTCGCTGCCGAACAGGTGATACAGCGGCACGGCCTGGAAGCCACTGTCGGTACCGCGCGCGGCGGCAGTCGGGACGGCGAACCAGCTCAGGCGATCACCCTGGGACTCGATCAGGCGTACGCCCGGATCGCCGGCACGCAGGTGACCACCAACTTCGTCCTGGAACTTGTTCCAGGCCTGGGGCGAGTTCCAGCCCGGCGACCAGGCGAAGGGGATCTGCTGGCGCGGCTCGGCGCTGCCGGCATAGCCTTCCATGGAGAAGGCGAAGGCGGTGTCGGCGTCCTGCGGCGCGCGCGGCTCGTGCACGCTGAGGTTGGCGCGCATGGAGGTCCGGCCACTGTAGCGGTGCGGTTCGCGGGCGAGCTTGAGGCCCTTGACGCGGAAGCTGGCGTTGGGCGCGGCGTCGCGGATGGCGGTCAGTTGCGGCGCCGCGGTGGCCACGGCATCGGTGACGTGGTCCAGCTGGGTCCAATCCACCGGACGGTTGTCCAGGGTGTTGCGCAGGGCGTGCAGCCAGCGCCAGCCCTCGCGGACCAGGCTGGAGGGATCGTAGTAGCTCGGCTCATAGACCTGGAAGAAGCGCTGGGCGCGACCTTCCTGGCTGACCAGGGTCCCGTCGCCTTCGGCGAAGCTCGCCGCCGGCAGTACCAGATCGGCGCGCTGGGCAGTGGCGGTGCGCTGGTGATCCAGCACCACCAATACCTGGGCGCGGCTCAGGGCCTGTTCGACCTGCTGGGCCGGGGCGCGGCGATAGAGATCGTTCTCCAGCACCACCAGGGCATCGGCCTGGCCATTTTCCAGGGCGGCGAAGGCGTCCTCGACGGACTCGCCGCCGTAGAGCGCCAGGCCCAGGCTATTGGCCTCGGGCACCACCAGGCTCAGGGAGCCGGCCTTGCCCTTGGCGGCCAGGGCCTTGGCCAGGTTGGCGGCCGCTTCGATCAGCGCGGGCTCACCCAAAGAGGTACCGGACACCACCAGCGGGCGCTCGGCGGCCAGCAGGGTCTCGGCCAGCAGGCGGGCCTGCTCGGCGACTTCATCACTCAGGCCTTCGACGGCCGGGGCGCTGGCGTCGATGGCATGGGCCACGGCATGACCGAAGCGGGCCAGTTCCAGCGGCGAGCCATGCAGGCGGGCATCGGCGACGTCGTCCAGGCGGGTCGCGGCGACGCTGGCGATGAACAGCGGATTGCGCTCGCTCTGGCCGATGTTCTGCACGGCAGCGTTCAGCCAGGGCTGAATCTTTTGCGCCGCGGCCATGGCCTCAGGCTTGCCCTTGACGGCCTGACGCAGGGACAGGGCCAGGCGGGCCGCGGTCTGGGTCAGATCCTCGCCGAGGACGAAGACGGCATCGTGCTTTTCCATCTCGCGCAGGGTCGGGACGGGCAGGGGACTGTCCTTGAGCACCTGCAGGACCAGGCGCACGTTGGCCAGCTCACGGGCAGCCATGCCGCTGTAGAAGTTGTCGGCGCCAACCAGTTCGCGCAGGGCGTGGTTGCTTTCCAGGCTGGCACGCGGCGAGCCGATGCCGATCACCTTCTTGCCACGCAGCAACAGGGCGGCGCGATCCAGGGCGGCGTCGATGCCGGTCTCCAGGCTGCCGTCTTTCAGCAGTGCCTGGCGCGGACGATCCTTGCGATTGACATAGCCATAGCCGAAACGGCCACGGTCGCAGAGGAAATACTGGTTCACCGAACCGTTGAAGCGGTTCTCGATGCGACGCAGTTCGCCGTAGCGTTCGCCGGGGCTGATGTTGCAGCCCGAGGAGCAGCCATGGCAGATGCTCGGGGCGAATTGCATGTCCCACTTGCGGTTGTAGCGCTCGGAGTGGGTCTTGTCGGTGAATACCCCGGTGGGGCAGACCTCGGTCAGGTTGCCGGAGAATTCGCTCTCCAGGACACCGTCCTCGACGCGGCCGAAATAGACGTTGTCATGGGCACCGTAGACGCCCAGGTCGGTACCGCCGGCATAGTCCTTGTAGTAGCGCACGCAGCGGTAGCAGGCGATGCAGCGGTTCATCTCATGAGCGACGAACGGGCCGAGGTCCTGGTTCTGGTGGGTACGCTTGGTGAAGCGATAGCGGCGCTTGTTGTGGCCGGTCATCACCGTCATGTCCTGCAGGTGGCAGTGGCCGCCTTCTTCGCAGACCGGACAGTCGTGGGGATGGTTGGTCATCAGCCATTCTATGACCGAGCTGCGGAATTCCTTGGCTTCGGCGTCTTCGATGGAGATATAGGTCTTGTCGCTGGACGGCGTCATGCAGGACATGACCAGACGTCCGCGGGTGTCGTTCTCGTCGGCGAACTGCTTGACCGCGCATTGGCGGCAGGCACCGACGCTGCCCAGCGCCGGGTGCCAGCAGAAATAGGGGATGTCGAGCCCCAGGGACAGGCAGGCTTCGAGGAGGTTGTCCGCCCCGTCGACCTCGTACGTCTTGCCGTCTACATGGATAGTGGCCATAGGGTTTTCTTCTCACCCGCGCAGGGCGGGTCTGGCTAATGGGAAAACATTCGCGCCGTCGTGGCGAGCGCCAGAGACAACGCCGGCCGGGTCGGGCCCGGCCTGAAAGCTACGAAGGCGGCCCCATGCGGGGCCGGTCTTCAGGTCACGGTCGCGGAAGCGGTCGGACGCGGCTCGCTGGGCGCCTTGCGCACGCCGGCCTCGAACTCCTCGCGGAAATACTTGATGGCACTACCCAGCGGCTCGATGGCGCCTGGTGCGTGGGCACAGAAGGTCTTGCCTGGGCCGAGGAAGTTGACCAGCTGCAGCAGGGTGTCCAGATCCCCCTGCTGGCCTTCGCCCTTCTCCAGGGCGCGCAGGAGCTTGACGCTCCACGGCAGACCGTCGCGGCAGGGGGTGCACCAGCCGCAGGATTCGCGGGCGAAGAACTCTTCCATGTTGCGCAGCAGCGAGACCATGTTGATGCTGTCGTCGACCGCCAGGGCCAGGCCGGTGCCCATCCGGGTGCCGACCTTGCCGATGCCGCCAGCGTACATCTGCGCCGAGAGGTGCTCGGGCAGCAGGAAGCCGGTACCGGCGCCACCGGGCTGCCAGCATTTCAGCTTGAACCCGTCGCGCATGCCGCCGGCGTAGTCTTCGAACAGCTCCTGGGCGGTGATGCCAAAGGGCAGTTCCCAGACGCCGGGGTTCTTCACCTTGCCGGAGAAGCCCATGAGCTTGGTGCCCATGTCTTCGCTGCCAGCCAGGGCCAGGCTCTTGTACCAGTCGACGCCGCCAGCGACGATGCCCGGCACGTTGCACAGGGTCTCGACGTTGTTGACGCAGGTGGGCTTGCCCCAGACGCCGACAGCGGCGGGGAAGGGCGGCTTGGAGCGCGGATTGGCGCGGCGGCCTTCCAGGGAATTGATCAGTGCGGTTTCTTCACCGCAGATGTAGCGCCCGGCGCCGGTGTGGACGAACAGCTCGAAGTCGAAGCCGCTGCCGAGGATGTTCTTGCCCAGAAGGCCGGCGGCCTTCGCTTCTTCCACGGCGCGCCGCAGGTTGGCGGCGGCGTCGACGTATTCGCCGCGCAGGAAGATGTAGCCACGGTAGGCCTTGAGCGCCCGGGCGCTGATCAGCATGCCTTCCACCAGCAGGTGCGGCAGCTGCTCCATGAGCAGGCGGTCCTTCCAGGTGTTGGGTTCCATCTCGTCCGCGTTGCACAGCAGGTAGCGGATGTTGAGGGATTCGTCCTTGGGCATCAGGCCCCACTTCACGCCCGTGGGAAAGCCCGCACCACCGCGCCCCTTGAGGCCGGAGTCCTTGACTTCCTGGACGATGGCGTCGGGCGCCAGCTCGGTCAGCGCCTTGCGCGCTGCGGCGTAGCCGTTCTTGGCCTGGTATTCCTCCAGCCAGACCGGAGCGCCGTCGTCACGTAGGCGCCAGGTCAGCGGATGGGTCTCGGGAGTACGGGCGATGCTGTTGGCAGGCCCGAAGGAGGTCAGTCTCATGCGTATCCCTCCAGCAGTTTGGCCACGCCCGCGGGTTGGACATCGCCATGGGTATCGTCGTCGATCATCAGCGCCGGGGCCTTGTCGCAATTGCCCAGGCAGCACACCGGCAGCAGGGTGAAGCGGCTGTCGGCGGTGGTCTGGCCGAGGCCGATGCCCAGCTGGCGCTGGATCTCGCCGACCACGGACTCGTGGCCGCCGATGTAGCAGGTCATGCTGTCGCACACGCGGATGATGTGGCGACCGACCGGTACACGGAAGATCTGGCTGTAGAAGGTTGCCACGCCCTCGACGTCGCTGGCCGGGATGCCCAGCACCTCACTGATGGCGTAGATGGCGCCGTCCGGCACCCAGCCGCGTTCCTTCTGGACGATCTTCAGGGCCTCGATAGACGCCGCGCGCGGGTCCTCGTAGTGGTGCATCTCGTGTTCGATGGCCGAGCGCTCGGTGTCGCTCAGGACGAAACGGTCGGTTTGGATCAGGGTTTCGGTGCTCATGCTCAGCGGTCCACGTCGGCCATGACGAAGTCGATACTGCCCAGGTAGGCAATCAGGTCGGACACCATGCTGCCGCGGATGACGGCCGGGATCTGCTGCAGATGCGGGAAGCTCGGCGTCCGGATGCGGGTGCGGTAGCTCATGGTGCTGCCATCGCTCGTCAGGTAGTAGCTGTTGGCGCCCTTAGTCGCCTCGATCATCTGGAAGGCTTCGCCGGCCGGCATCACCGGACCCCAGGACACCTGCAGGAAGTGGGTGATCAGGGTCTCGATGTGCTGCAGGGTGCGTTCCTTGGGCGGCGGCGTGGTCAGCGGGTGATCCGCCTTGTACGGGCCTTCGGGCATGTGCTGCAGGCACTGCTCGATGATGCGCAGGCTCTGGCGCATCTCCTCGACGCGCAGCATGCCGCGGTCGTAGCAGTCGCCGTTATGGGCGATGGGCACCTCGAACTCGAAGTTCTCGTAGCCGGAGTAGGGGCGGGCCTTGCGCAGGTCGAAGTCCAGGCCGGTGGCGCGCAGGTTGGCACCGGTGACGCCCCACTCGAGGGCTTCCTTGGTGTTGTACGCCGCGACGCCCTTGGTCCGGCCGACCAGGATGCTGTTCTTCATCGCCGCCTTTTCGTACTCGTCCAGGCGCTTGGGCATCCAGTCGAGGAATTCGCGGACCAGCTTGTCCCAGCCGCGCGGCAGGTCGTGGGCGACGCCGCCGATGCGGAACCAGGCCGGGTGCATGCGGAAGCCGGTGATGGCCTCGATGACCTTGTAGGCGCGCTGGCGGTCAGTGAAGGTGAAGAACACCGGGGTCATGGCGCCGACGTCCTGGATGTAGGTACCCAGGTACAGCAGGTGACTGTTGATGCGGAAGAACTCGGCCATCATCACCCGGATGAAGTCGACCCGCGACGGCACCTTGATGCCGGCGAGCTTTTCCACCGAGAGCACGTAGGGCAGGTTGTTCATCACCCCGCCGAGGTAGTCGATGCGGTCGGTGTAGGGGATGTAGCTGTGCCAGGACTGGCGCTCGGCCATCTTCTCGGCGCCCCGGTGGTGGTAGCCGATCTCCGGTACGCAGTCGACGATCTCTTCGCCGTCCAGCTGCAGGATGATGCGGAAGGCACCGTGGGCGGAAGGGTGGTTCGGGCCCAGGTTGAGGAACATGAAGTCGGAATTCTCCGCATGCTCCTTCATGCCCCATTCCTCGGGCTTGAATCTCAGGGTTTCCTGTTCGAGATCCTGCTTGGCGGCGTTCAGCGCATAGGGATCGAACTCGGTGGCCCGCGCCGGATAGTCCTTGCGCAGCGGGTGGCCCTGCCAGTTGTCGGCCATCAGCATGCGCTTGGGCAGCGGGTGACCGTCGAAATGGATGCCGTACATGTCCAGTACTTCCCGCTCGTACCAGTTGGCATTGGGGAAGATGCCGGTGGCGGTGGGCAGGCGCAGGTCACCCGCGGACAGCGCCACCTTGATCATCACATCGCTGTTACGTTCGATGGAGAGCAGGTGGTAGAAGACGGTGAAGTCCGCGTTGGGCAGGCCGCGGCGGTGGGTCCGCAGCCGCTCGTCCACGCCATGCAGGTCATAGAGCATGACGTAGGGGCGGGGCAGGTTGCGCAGGAAGCGCAGCACTTCGATGATTTTTTCGCGCGCCACCCAGATCACCGGCATGCCGGTACGGGTGTCTTGCAGGGTCAAGGCGTCTGCGCCGAAATGGCCCTGGAGTTCGCCAACCACCGACGCTTCGCCGGCAGGGGCGAGCGCAGAGGCGGACAGAGCGGTGTCTGCGGTCATGATGTTCCGTCGCTATCTATCGTCGTCAGCATGTAAGTCCCGAAAGGGGACTTACACTTCGTCTGGGCTGCGCAGGTTGGTGACCTGGATGCGGCGCTCGCGGTTCTGCTCGCGCTGCGAAGGCATTTCGGCGCGGTAGATCCCCTGGTCACCCACCACCCAGGACAGCGGGCGGCGCTCTTCGCCGATGGAGTCTTGCAGGAGCATCAGGCCCTGCAGGAAGGCTTCGGGGCGCGGCGGGCAGCCAGGCACATAGACGTCGACGGGCAGGAACTTGTCCACGCCCTGAACGACCGAGTAGATGTCGTACATACCGCCAGAGTTGGCGCAGGCACCCATGGAGATCACCCACTTGGGTTCCAGCATCTGCTCGTACAGGCGCTGGATGACCGGGGCCATCTTCATGAAGGGCGTGCCGGCGATGACCATGAAGTCGGCCTGACGCGGCGATGCCCGGATGACTTCGGCACCGAAGCGGGCGATGTCATGGGGGGCCGTGAAGGCGGTAGTCATTTCCACGTAGCAGCAGGACAGGCCGAAGTTATAGGGCCACAGGGAGTTCTTGCGCCCCCAATTGACCGCGCCCCGCAGGACATCTTCGAGCTTGCCCATGAAGATGCTGCGGTTGACCTGACTTTCGACCGGGTCGGCCACGGTTTCCCGTTGGCCGGCCGGATAACGGTCTACCGCCGCATCGGGATCGATCCGGGTGAGTTTGTATTGCATTGCCAAAGCCTCATTGTTTCGACTTCGCCTGCCGCTGGCGACGACTCGCAGGCGCCCAATCGAGCGCTCCGATTCGCCACAGGTAGACAAGACCCGCCAACAGAATTGCTATGAAAATGGCTGCTTCCACGAAGCCGGCCCATCCCGATTCACGGATGGATACCGACCAGGCGAAGAGAAAGAGGGCTTCGACGTCGAAGATCACGAACAGCATCGCGACCAGATAGAACTTGGCAGAAAGGCGAAGACGGGCACCCCCGGTAGGGACGATGCCGGACTCGAAGGGATCGTTCTTGCTACGACCTACGGCCTTGCTGCCGAGGAGGCTGGAGACTCCGAGCATGAAGGCGATCAGACCGACCACGCCCAGGAGGAATACCGCGAAGCTCCAGTTGTGGGTCAGTAGGCTGATCGACTCAGACATGCTTTGAATCCTTAATTATGGGTATCAGGCGCAATCAGTGCGACACGGTGTCGCAAGGCGGACAGATTTTATGCTCTATCGATTCATTCTGTAAATTTATTGGCCTAAAAAGATTCTATTTGACTGCTTTGAATCAAATTAAACCAAACTTGGTTTTTATATGAGAATGAATATAAGAATTATTCTCGATTGACCGAGTGTTTCTTATGAACCCTAGATTGCAGAGCGTAGCGAGAGTTCTCCCATTCGCCAATTTTGTCAGTCGATCAGGTCGGCTCTGATGCTCAACTGTCGGTCGTTGCGGCCTTCGGTGGAGTAATACCGGGTGAGACCGGAACGGTCGTCTTCCACCTGCTGGCGAAAGCCACCGAGATCCAGCCACTGGCCCAGGGGGCCGCTGATGCGGGTCGCGGCGCTCTGGGTCTTGACGGTGCCCGGATGCATCGCCGCGGCGCGGTCGTCGACGCTGGTGATGTCCAGGTGAACCAGGTTGCCACTCAGGCGCGCGACGACCTGGAAGCCCCGCTCCAGGCGACGATAGTCGGTCTGGGCATAGCTCTGGCCGTAGGGGGAGGTCTGGTAGGTGGTCACGGGAACGTCTTCGCCGAAGCGGATGAAGGCCGGGTAGCCCTCGGTGACCTGGACGCGCTGGGCGCCATTCTCCGCTTGGTCGGTGCTGTTCTCGATGATGCGCACCCGTGGCGAGCGTACGTCACCCGCCACGTCATAGCCCTGGCTGGCACCGCTACTGCCGGCGCGGGTGGCGAGGGTGATGAGCAGGCGCCGCGGCTGGGTATCCAGTTGCGCCAGCAGATTCTTGATCTCGGCGATCTTCACCGGCTCGGCGTTGACGATCAACTGGTTGCCGTAGACGTTGATCTTGCCTTCGGCGCCAAGCACCGATTGCAGGGTGGGCAGCAGATCATCGGCCGTGCGGTATTGCAGCGGTATGACCTCGGTTCTCGGCGCGGCCCAGGCGCAGGTGGTCAGGAGCAGCAGTAGGGCCAGCAGATGTTTCACAGCACCATCCTCCGCAGTTCCAGATCCGGCTGGCTTATGGCCCAGAGACGGTCGAAGACCTGTTGCTGGACCTTGACCGCGGCACGATCGCCGTAGCGCACGAAACCCTGGGGCACGGCGGTGTTGGTGCGCCGCAACAAGGCCAGGTCATCGACGATGAGACAGGCACCTTCCGGTCGCTGATCCGTGGGTGGTCGCCGGATCAGCAGATTGCTGGTCAGTCGCTGCGCCAGGGTGACGAGGCAGTGCCCCTGGCGTACGGCGGAGGCACTGTCGTTGACCAGGATACGGACCTGATGGCGGGGCTGTCCGAGCAGCAGGCGCTTGATGGCCGCTTCGATCTCGGCGTGGTCGTAGAGGGCGCCTTCCAGATCGGGCGTCTGGATGGACAGCTGGCGACGCCCCTGGCCAATGAGGCGGACGCTGTGCTCGCGCAAGGCGTCCAGACCTTCGAGGCGCAGGGCGAAATCCTCGCCGAGCTGGGGTTCGGGCAGGCCGTCCAGGGTTAGATCGAAGGATTCGTCCACGGCGGCCCCCCTTATTCAGTCCTCGTCGTCCTCCGCGAAAATCAGGCTGCCCTGCTGGAGCAGTTCACGGATCAGACGCATGGCGTCGTCGTCCTGCAGCCAGGGCGCGAGATTGGCCTGATGCAGCACTTCCGCCGAGCATAGCAGGTCGAGCAGCGGTTGCAGATCCAGCGGCAGCAGACGGCTCTGGCCGCTGGCGAAGACCATCACCTCGTCATCCAGGCGGCTCCAGGCCAGGCGCCCACTCGGGTTGCGCATGAGTAGGGCGCCCTGGTCGAGGGCCTGGCGCAGTTGTTCGCTGCTGAGGGTTTCCCCGGCGACCCGCTCCGGGTAGCGCGGCTCGGTCATG
The DNA here is from genome assembly GCF_006384975.1 of Pseudomonas oryzihabitans. Lineage (NCBI taxonomy): Bacteria > Pseudomonadati > Pseudomonadota > Gammaproteobacteria > Pseudomonadales > Pseudomonadaceae > Pseudomonas > Pseudomonas oryzihabitans. Next base: position 1,498,581 of record NZ_CP021645.1, on the reverse strand, counting down.
TATTGGCCGAACCAGGCCAGCAGCAGGCGATCGTCGCCTAGGTGACGCGCCATCAGGGTGCGCAGGCGCTTGATGGCGTCCGGGGTGATCTCGGCGTGACTGGGGCTGGCCGGGTTGCTGCCGGCGTCGCTGTAGCGCTCGTCCTCGGGAATGAACTGGGCGAGGAAGTCGGTGTAGTGGGTGAGGACCTCGCCGGCACTGGGCGCGCGGAAGCCGATGGAGTAGGTCATGCACTCGTCTTCGGCGATGCCGTCATGGGCCAGGCCCGGCGGCAGATAGAGCATGTCGCCCGGCTCCAGGACCCACTCGTCGGTCTGCCGGAAGTCAGCGAGGATCTTGAGTTCCAGGCCGTCGATCAAGGGACTGTCGGCATCGCAGTGCTGGCCGATGCGCCAGCGGCGGCGACCGTGTCCTTGCAGCAGGAAGACGTCGTAGTGATCGTAGTGCGGGCCGACGCCACCGCCGGGAGCGGCATAGCTGATCATGACGTCGTCGACGCGCCAGCTGGGCAGGAAGCGGAAGGACTCCAGCACCTCGGCCACCTCGGGGACGAACTGGTCCACCGATTGCACCAGCAGGGTCCAGTCGCGCTCGGGCAGGCTGGCGAAGGTGTCTTCGGGCAGCGGGCCGCGACGCAGCTCCCAGGTGCGGTCCTGGCCGATGATCAGGCGCGATTCGATTTCGTCTTCCAGCGACAGGCCGGCCAGTTCGTCGGGCTCCAGGGGACTCTGGAAGTCCGGGATGGCCTGGCGGATCAGCAGGGGTTTCTGCTGCCAGTAGTCGCGCAGGAATTCACGGGCGGTCAGGCCGCCGAGCAGTTGCAGGGGTTGATCCGGGTTCATGCACACCTCGCGCAATGAAAAACGCCCGGCGGTGCCGGGCGTGAGAAAGAAATCAGCCTCAGAACCTGTTCACGATCTCGCGAGCTAGAGCCAAACAAGGCGAAAAGACCTGAGGAAGCGGAGTTTACGAGTGGTAAATGAGCATTCCGAAGGTCTTTTCAACGCAGTTTGGCCGACGCGCAGCAGATCGTGAATAGGTTCTCAGACCCGACGGGCCTGCTCGGCGGCATTACCGATATAACCGGCCGGGGTCAGCTGGCGCAGTTCGGCCTTGGCCGCCTCGGGGATTTCCAGGCCGTCGATGAAGTCCTGCAGAGCGCTGGCGCTGATGCCCTTGCCGCGGGTCAGCTCCTTGAGCTTCTCGTAGGGGTTGGCGACGCCATAGCGACGCATCACGGTCTGCACCGGCTCGGCGAGGACTTCCCAGCAGGCGTCCAGGTCTTCGGCGATGCGCGCGGCGTTGAGTTCCAGCTTGCCGATGCCCTTGAGGGTGGCTTCGTAGGCGATTACGCCGTGGGCCAGGCCGGTGCCCAGGTTGCGCAGCACGGTGGAGTCGGTCAGGTCACGCTGCCAGCGGGAGATCGGCAGCTTGCTGGCCAGGTGCTGGAGGATGGCGTTGGCGATACCCAGGTTGCCTTCGGAGTTCTCGAAGTCGATGGGGTTGACCTTGTGCGGCATGGTCGAGGAGCCGATCTCGCCGGCCACGGTCTTCTGCTTGAAGTAGCCGAGGGAGATGTAGCCCCAGACGTCCCGGTCGAAGTCGATCAGGATGGTGTTGAAGCGGGCGATGGCGTCGAACAACTCGGCGATGTAGTCGTGCGGCTCGATCTGGGTGGTGTAGGGATTCCAGGTCAGGCCGAGGTCGTCTTCGATGAAGGTGCGGGCATTGGCTTCCCAGTCGACATCCGGGTAGGCGGACAGGTGGGCGTTGTAGTTGCCCACGGCGCCGTTGATCTTGCCCAGCGGACGGATGGCGGCGATCTGCTCGATCTGGCGCTCCAGGCGATAGACCACGTTGGCCAGTTCCTTGCCCAGGCTGGTGGGGGAGGCGGGCTGGCCGTGGGTGCGGGAGAGCATGGGCACGTCGGCGAAACGATGGGCCAGCACGCGGATCTCGCCGGTGATCTGGCGCATCAGCGGCAGCAGCACCTGGTCGCGGCCTTCACGCAGCATCAGCGCATGGGACAGGTTGTTGATGTCCTCGGAAGTGCAGGCGAAGTGGATGAATTCGCTCACCGCGGCCAGCTCGGGCAGGCCGGCGACTTCTTCCTTGAGCAGGTATTCAATGGCCTTGACGTCGTGGTTGGTGGTGCGTTCGATGTCCTTGACCCGCTGCGCCTGCTCGGCGCTGAACTCGGTGGCCAGCTTGTCCAGCAGGGCATTGGCCTCGGCGGAGAAGGGCGCGACCTCGGGAATGCCCGCGTGGGCGGCCAGGCGCTGCAGCCAGCGGACCTCGACCTGGGCGCGGAAACGGATCAGGCCGAATTCGCTGAAGATGGGGCGCAGGGCGGCGGTCTTGCCGGCGTAACGGCCGTCGATGGGCGATACGGCGGTGAGCGAGGAGAGCTGCATGGGCATTCTCTTGGTAGCGGGGGAGAAAGGGGCGGAATTCTACACGCAAAGGCCGGGGCTTTAGTACCGCCGCCGGCCATTCCGGCGTCAGGCGTTGCGCAGGGGGTAGAGGTTGTCGAGCAACTTGCGGCGGTTGAGCACCAGCTGCCAGCGATGGCCGCCGAGCTGGCGCCACAGGCGCGCGGAGCGGATGCCGGCTAGCAGCAGGGCGCGCACTCGCGAGGCGGTCGCCGACTGCTGCAGGTAGCGCATTTCACCGTGCACCTGGATGCGCTGCTTGAAGGTGCTCAGGGTGTCTTCATAGAGACCCCCGCAAGCGGCGATCACATTTTCGTGGGTCACGCCGAAATGCTCGACCTGCGACTGGATCTGGGTGAGGCGCCGGCCGATGAGGTCGAGCAGGTCACCGCGCTTTTCCAGCTTGCGCTCCAGGGCGGTCATCGCCAGGGCGTAGCGCAGGGGCTCGCGCTGCAGGCTATTGGGATTGCGCTCCAGGGTGCTGGAGAGGGCGCCGAGGCCCTCGCGCAAGGGTGTGACGCTGCCGCCATAGACCTCCAGGGTGCTACCGGGGTCGCGCACCAGCAGACTGCCGAGCAGACAGGCCAGGGGTTCTTCGGGCACCTGGCCAGTGCGCGCCAGCTGGTCGACCAGCACGGCGGCCTGGAAGACGCCACCCAGGGCGATGAGTTGTTCCTGGGTGCGATTCATGCGGCAGGCGCCTCGGCGCAGGCGGGTACGGTGTGTTCGATCACGCCGCCGCCCAGGCAGACGTCGCCGTCGTAGAAGACCACCGACTGGCCGGGGGTCACCGCCCGCTGGGGTTCGTCGAACACCACTCGGTAGCCGGCGCCCTGGCGCTCGATCTGGCAGGGCTGGTCTTGCTGGCGATAGCGGACCTTGGCGGTGAGGCGACGCGGCTGGGCGAGGTCCAGGTCGTTGACCCAGAACATCTCGCCGACGGTCAGGGCCTCGGCGAACAGCCAGGGATGGGCATTGCCCTGGCCGACGACCAGCACGTTACGGGTCAGGTCCTTGGCCAGCACGTACCAGGGCTCGTCACCGGCGTCCTTCATGCCGCCGATGCCCAGCCCCTGGCGCTGGCCGATGGTGTGGTACATCAGGCCATGGTGGCGGCCGATGACTTCGCCGGTGGTGGTCTCGATATCGCCCGGCTGGGCTGGCAGGTACTGCTTGAGGAAGTCGCTGAAGCGCCGCTCGCCGATGAAGCAGATGCCGGTGGAATCCTTCTTGCGCGCGGTGGCCAGGCCATGCAGTTCGGCGATGGCGCGGACCTCGGGTTTTTCCAGTTCGCCCACCGGGAAGAGGGTGCGCGCCAGTTGCTCGCCGCCCACGGCGTGGAGGAAGTAGCTCTGGTCCTTGTTCGCATCCAGGCCCTTGAGCAGCAGGGTCTGGCCGTCGACGTCGCGGCGGCGCACGTAGTGGCCGGTGGCGATCAGGTCGGCGCCCAGAGCCAGGGCATAGTCGAGGAAGGCCTTGAACTTAATTTCGCGGTTGCAGAGGATGTCCGGGTTCGGTGTCCGGCCAGCCTTGTATTCGGCGAGGAAGTGCTCGAAGACATTGTCCCAGTACTCGGCGGCGAAGTTGGCCGTGTGCAGCTTGATGCCGATGCGGTCGCAGACCGCCTGGGCGTCGGCCAGGTCTTCCTTGGCGGTGCAGTACTCGGTGCCGTCGTCCTCGTCCCAGTTCTTCATGAACAGGCCCTCGACCTGATAGCCCTGCTCCTTGAGCAATAGGGCCGAGACCGAGGAATCCACTCCGCCGGACATGCCGACGATGACGCGGGTGCCGTTCACTTCAAAAACCTCTCATATCTACGATCATCGACAGGGGATAGCGGTGTCCGCCCAGGTATTTCTCGATGGCGTCCAAGACCAGCGGACTGCGTAGCCGGGCCTGCTCGGCGCGGATCTCGTCGAGGGTCAGCCACACCGCACGGGTGATGTCGGCGTCCAGGGCGCGCTCGGCTTCATGAGCCACTGGCTGGGCATGGAAGGCGGTGCGGTAGTAGGTGACGCCATTGCTCGGCGCGGTATACAGCCCGATGCCGATCACGCCTTGGATCTCTACCCGCCAGGCGGTCTCTTCCAGCGTTTCACGATAGGCCGCCTCGATCAGGCTCTCGCCCGGCTCCAGATGCCCGGCTGGCTGATTGAGCACCAGGCGGCCCTGTTTCTCTTCCTCGACCAGCAGAAAACGGCCGGCGTCTTCCACCACGGTGGCCACGGTGACGTGGGCGTGCCAATCCATCTCGGACTCCGCTATCGGTAATCGCGCAGTATACGCCTTAAGATCTGCCGCTCCCAAATGCAGCGAACCCCGGCCGGGGCCGGGGTTCGCTGGTATCACCCATTCAGGCTGTGGACGCAGCCCTCAGGCTCAGCCCTTGAGCTGGGCCAGGGCAGCGTTGAGCGTGGCGCTCGGACGCATAGCCTGGCTGGTCTTGGCCTGGTCGGGGTGGTAGTAGCCACCGATGTCCACCGGCTGGCCCTGGACGCCGTTCAGCTCGGCGACCACCTTGGCTTCGTCGGCGGTCAGCGACTTGGCTACCGGTTCGAACTGGGCTTTCAGCTCGGCGTCGTCGTTCTGCTCTGCCAGCGCCTGGATCCAGTACAGCGCCAGGTAGAAGTGGCTGCCACGGTTGTCCAGTTCACCGGCTTTGCGCGACGGCGACTTGTTGCTGTCGAGGAACTTGCCGTTGGCCTGATCCAGGGTCTTGGCCAGCACCTTGGCCTTGGCGTTACCGGTGGTCTCGCCCAGGTGGTTGAGGGATTCGGCCAGGGCTAGGAATTCGCCCAGGGAGTCCCAGCGCAGGTGGTTTTCCTGCACGAATTGCTGGACGTGCTTGGGCGCGGAGCCGCCGGCACCGGTCTCGAACAGGCCGCCGCCATTCATCAGCGGGACGATGGACAGCATCTTGGCGCTGGTGCCCAGTTCCATGATGGGGAAGAGGTCGGTCAGGTAGTCACGCAGGACGTTACCGGTCACCGAGATGGTGTCCTCGCCCTTGCGGATGCGCTCCAGGGAGACGCGGGTGGCGTCCTCGGGCGACAGGATACGGATGTCCAGGCCATTGGTGTCGTGGTCCTTGAGATAGCGCTCGACCTTGGCGATGACCTGGGCGTCGTGGGCGCGGTTCTGGTCCAGCCAGAAGATCGCCGGGGTGTTGCTGGCGCGGGCGCGATTGACGGCGAGCTTGACCCAGTCCTGGATCGGCGCGTCCTTGGCCTGGCACATACGCCAGATGTCACCGGTTTCGACCGGGTGCTCGAAGATCACCTTGCCTTGGTCGTCGGTCACGCGCACGGTGCCGTCGACGGGGATCTGGAAGGTCTTGTCGTGGGAGCCGTATTCCTCGGCCTTCTGTGCCATCAGGCCGACATTGGGCACGCTGCCCATGGTTTTCGGATCGAAGGCGCCGTTCTTCTTGCAGTCCTCGATCACCACCTGGTAGACGCCGGCGTAGCAGCGGTCGGGGATGATGGCCTTGGTGTCCTGCAGGTTGCCTTCGGCGTTCCACATCTTGCCGGAATCACGGATCATGGCCGGCATGGAGGCGTCGACGATGACGTCGCTCGGCACGTGCAGGTTGGTGATGCCCTTGTCGGAGTTGACCATGGCCAGTGCCGGGCGCTGGGCGTATTGGGCGTCGAAATCGGCCTTGATGGCGGCCTGGGTGGCTTCGGGCAGGCTGGACAGGCGGGCGTAGAGGTCGCCGATACCGTTGTTGCGGTCGAAGCCGACTTCCTTCAGGACGGCCTTGTGCTTGGCCAGCACGTCCTTGTAGAACTCGCCGACGATGACACCGAACATGATGGGGTCGGAGACCTTCATCATGGTGGCCTTCAGGTGCACGGAGAACAGCACACCCTGCGCCTTGGCGTCTTCGATCTGGGCGTTGATGAAGCTCGCCAGGGCCTTGCGGCTCATGGTGGAGGCATCGACGATCTCGCCGGCCTTGACCGCGGTCTTCTCTTTCAGGACCTTGACGCTGCCGTCCTTGCCGATCAATTCGATCTTCAGGCTGCCAGCGTTCTCGATGGTGGCCGAGCGCTCGCTGCCGTAGAAGTCATGGGCATCCATGTGGGCGACGTGGGACTTGGAGTCGGCGCTCCAGGCACCCATGCGATGGGGATGCTTGCGGGCGTAATTCTTGACCGACAGGGGCGCGCGACGGTCGGAGTTGCCTTCGCGCAGGACCGGGTTCACGGCACTGCCCTTGACCTTGTCGTAGCGGGCCTTGACGTCCTTTTCCTTGTCGTCCTTGGGCTCGTCCGGGTAGTCCGGCAGGGCATAACCCTGGCCCTGCAGCTCCTTGATCGCGGCCTTGAGCTGCGGGACAGAGGCGCTGATGTTGGGCAGCTTGACGATGTTGGCTTCGGGAGTGGTGGCCAGTTCGCCGAGTTCGGCGAGGTGGTCGGAGATGCGCTGCTCTTCCTTCAGATACTCGGGGAAGAGGGCGATGATGCGGCCGGCAAGGGAGATGTCACGGGTTTCGAGGGCGACGCCGGACGAGGCGGTGATGGCCTCGACGATGGGGAGCAGCGAATAGGTCGCCAGGGCGGGCGCTTCGTCGGTCAGGGTGTAGATGATCTTCGACGTGGTGGACATGTCTTGCTTTAACTCCTCTTTATCACAGCTGTGGCGCGAAGCCGGGCGAGCGAGGATCGACCCTGAAGTCGATAGACGCCCCAAGAAGGCGTTATCGGGCCGCGGAGTAGGCGCGACCCGATGGACGTGCGATGCGACAAAGCGTCGCTGCGGAAGTTGCGCGGTCGGCCGATACAGCCAGCGGAACCGGCAGGGCCTGCAGCGACCCGTCAGTCGCGGGAGTATATCAGCGCGGCGCCTGGCGTGCATTCGTACCGCTGCTGGATGACGGTGGGGGACGGTTGCCGGCCCGGGCGGGCGGCGGGAAGATCGCGGAAGTACGCAAGATCAGGTCAATGGTATTGACCAATCGACGACTGGCTCTGCACGGGAGTTGCTTAGGGGACTAAACTATTGACCCTCCAAATTTCAAGAGGTCGTTATGAAAACCAAGGACAGTGCGTCCAAAAGCCGTTCCTGGGCGATCATTGGGCTGGAAACGCTCGTCATCGTCGCCCTGTCGCTGTACATCGCCTTCGGCGTTGGCCTGTTCATCAAGCACCACTGCTGGGACACCCTGACCCCGCAGCAGCAAGACCAGATCCTCGAGCAGATGAGCCGCAGCGCTCAGGAAAATACCCTGCTCACCTGATTCGCTCGAATCACCTCTCCTTATAACGACAAGAATCCACCTTTTTCTCCGCGCATCGTCTGGATCGCCGTGGCCGCTTCGTCACGCCTTGCGTTTGGCCGGGGCCTGGTTGGTTAGCAGGCCAAGTGCTTGCGGGTGGTTGCGGGCGCGGAAGCTGGGGACGAAGCCGTCGACTTGGATGGCAGCTGAGCTACTGGGCGCGCACGACGTGCCAGGCGGAGCATTGCCCAGAGGATGGCCAGCGCCAGGGCCAGCCAGCCGAGGATGAGAAGAAGGATGTAGGTCGCAGGAGTCATTGACGTTCACCGTACGGCTGTCTCGGAAAAGGTGTCGCTGCGGACACATTTCACTAGACTCGTCAATAGCTATCCTGTTCGGGCTTTCCCGACGAGGGGTGCGGCCAGGCGACACTCGCGCATCGCCCGGCCAGCCCGGATCAGAGGAACAGGTGGGCCAGCCAGAACAGGCCGGCGGATAGCGCCATGGAGGCGGGCAGGGTTAGCACCCAGGCCATGAGGATGTTGCGCACCGTGCTGCCCTGCAGACCACTGCGGTTGGCGACCATGGTGCCGGCCACGCCCGAAGACAGCACATGGGTAGTGGAGACGGGCAGGGCGAAGACGTTGGCCATGCCGATGGCCGCCACCGCAGTCACCTGGGCGCTGACGCCCTGGGCATAGGTCATGCCCTGGCGACCGATCTTCTCGCCCACCGTCAGCACCACCCGGCGCCAGCCGACCATGGTGCCGATGCCCAGGGCCAGGGCGACGGCGATGATGACCCAGAAGGGCGCGTATTCGGTGGTGCTGGTGAGGTCCTTGCGCAGCCGGCTCAGGTCGTCGCGATCACGGGCGGTCAGCACCGGCAGCTTGCTGACCTTCTTGGCGGTATCGTCCAGGCACAGCAGGTAGCGGCGCACCTGTTGACGATGGTCATCGCTCATGGCGCGGTAGTCGGTGATGCCTTCCAGATCGGCCAGCAGCGCCTTCAGCGTCGGCAGGGTCATGTGGGGAGCGCAGCGGAATTCCTGGGGCAGGTCGCGATTGCCGGGTACCTCGACGAGGAAGTCCTTGAGGTTATCGCCCTGGCGCTCATAGAACTGGCCCAGGTGGATGGCCGCGTCGCGGGTGCGCTCGATCTGGTAGGTGGTGCTATCCAGGTCGAGGACGAACTTGGCCGGGACGATACCGATCAGCACCAGCATGATCAGGCCGATGCCTTTCTGGCCATCGTTGGAGCCATGCACGAAGCTCATGCCCATGGCCGAGAGGACCAGCATCAGCCGATTCCAGAAGGGCGGGTGCTTCTTGGCGTCCAGTTCGCGACGCTGTTCGGGGGTCTTGTGCATCTTCGACAGCGGCCGCCAGCGCTTGAGGGCGATGAGTAGCAGGCCGGCGACCGCGAAGCCGGCCAGCGGCGAGAAGATCAGCGACAGGCCGATGTCGATCGCCTTCTGCCAGTTGACGCCTTCGCTCATCGGGATGCCGGTCAGCAGGGCGTTGGTCACGCCGACGCCGAGGATGGAGCCGATCAGGGTATGGGAGCTGGAGGCGGGAATGCCGAAGTACCAGGTGCCCAGGTTCCAGGTGATGGCCGCCGCGAGCAGGGAGAACACCATGGCCAGGCCGTGGCCGGTGTTGACGTTGATCAGCAGCTCCACCGGCAGCAGGTGAACGATGGCATAGGCCACGCCAACGCCGCCGAGCAGCACTCCGAGGAAGTTGAAGATGCCGGAGAAGAGCACCGCGAGATGCGGCGGCATCGCCTTGGTGTAGATCACCGTGGCGACGGCATTGGCGGTGTCGTGGAAGCCATTGATGAATTCAAAGGCCAGCACGAAGGCCAGGGCCAGGACGAGGCTGATGGCGACCCAGGCGTGGAGTCCGCTGAAAAGTTCGAACATGGGGATACGTCGACAGTTGGCAGGCGCGAATTATGGCAGAAAAATGACTGCCACCATCGCCGCCTTGAATGGGAGAGGCGATTTAGTCGCCGCGGTAGATGCAGCCGCTGGTGCAGGTCTCATGAATGCGCACCTGGCTCAGCTCCGGCAGCAGGGGCTTGAGCTGTTGCCAGATCCAGCGCGCGAGCACTTCACTGGTAGGGTTTTCCAGGCCTGGGATGTCATTCAGGTAGTGGTGATCCAGTCGCTCGTAGAGCGGCTTGAACACGGCCTTGATGTCGGCGAAGTCACGCACCCAGCCGGTATGGGGATCGATGGTGCCCTCGATGTGCAGGGCGACCTTGAAGGAATGCCCATGGAGACGACCGCACTTGTGCCCTGCTGGAACATTGGGCAGGAAGTGTGCGGCTTCGAAAATGAATTCTTTAAAGATTTCCACGATAACCACTCGCGTTGGGCCACGGAGTGTGGCGGCTGCGGGCCGGCAGTCTACCAGCTCGAAACCGCATTGCCGAACCTCGCGATGTCGAGCTGCCGTCGTGGTCTAGCCGGGCATCGACCAGGGTTCGAGCAAATGGCCGTCGCACGCCAGTTCCAGGCGGGTCTGTTCGATCAAGGCGGCGAGGTGGCCGGCGTGACTGTATTGGCTGCGGGCGACGTGGGCGACCGAGGCCAGTACCTGGCGACCATCGGTAACCGTGAAGGAAAAACTGGCATCGCTCGGGTCCTGGCGAACCTCGCCCTGCAGCGGCAAAAAAGCTTTTTCGACGATGCGGACGGCGTTGGTGAGATCGATCGACATGGACGGACTCCTTGGGCGCTTGTCTGCGATAGAGCGCAGGCGCTGCGAAAAATTCTGATTTGCCTTCGTGGGAGGGTTTAGGCAGGCTCCCTGTCTTTATCTGGACGATTTCCTATGCGTAGTGCCAATCCCCGTACCTTCTGGATCCTTGTCGGACTAGCCGTCGTCTTCGGTCTTATCGGCCTGATCGGTAACCGGGTGGGTTGGGACCGGCTGGAGATCGGCTATCGCACGGTGCCGTCGCCCAGTGGGCTGGAGATCGGCGTGGCTGGACAGGTGATCAGCGGCCTGCCGTCACTGTGCATCGCCCTGGCCCTGGTCACGGTGGTCACCGCGCTGATCATTCGTGGGGGGCGACGCTTTCGCGCCCGGCTGCCATTGCCGGTTACCGCCGCCATCATCTGGGTGATGCTGGCGACGCTGCTGGTGCTCTTCTATCCCAGCACCCTGGCGTTCCAGTGGGAAAACCATCGGAGCGCTGCCGTCATCGACTTCTATATGCTGCAGGAGCGCGCTGGTCCCTTTCAGGGCACCCTGCAGAAGAGCCAGCAGCTGACCTATTACCGCGATTGCGGCCAGGCCGGGCAGGCAGCCTGCCCGGTGTTCGACTGCGTGGTGGAGCGGCGCAGCTGGCTGGGTGGTTTCCAGAAGATCGAAGGTTTCTATCCGGGCCTGGATCAGGAACATCAGTTGGAACTGCTGCGCACCCGCTGCCTGCCCGGTACGCCGTGACCGACGAAGCCGCCGGTCTGGTGGCGCCATAGCCGGGCATAGAGTCCGTTGTGCGCGATCAGCTCTTCGTGAGAGCCCATCTCGACGATCTGGCCGCGCTCCATGACCACCAGGCGGTCCATGCGCGAGATGGTCGATAGCCGGTGAGCGATGGCGATCACCGTCTTGCCTTCCATCAGGGTCTCCAGGCTTTCCTGGATGGCCGCTTCCACTTCCGAATCGAGCGCCGAGGTGGCCTCGTCCAGCAACAGGATGGGCGCATCCTTGAGCAGGGTACGGGCGATGGCGATGCGTTGGCGCTGACCGCCCGACAGCTTGACCCCACGCTCGCCTACCTGGGCATCCAGGCCGGTGCGGCCATGGGCATCGGTGATGCGGGCGATGAAGTCGTCGGCCTTGGCCTTGCGCAGAGCGGCGTGCAGCTCTTCGTCGGTGGCTTCGGGGCGGCCGTAGAGCAGGTTCTCGCGGATCGAGCGGTGTAGCAGCGAGGTGTCCTGGGTGACCACGCCGATTTGGCATCTCAGGCTTTCCTGGGTCACCTGGGCAATGTCCTGGCCATCGACCAGAATGCGCCCACCTTCCAGGTCATAGAGGCGCAGCAGCACGTTGATCAACGTCGACTTGCCCGCGCCCGAGGGGCCGACCAGGCCGATTTTCTCGCCTGGCGCCACGTCCAGCGTCAGGCCCTCGATGATGCCGGCGCCCTTGCCGTAGTGGAAGCGGATGTCGTCGAACAGGACCGCGCCGCGGGTCACTACCAGCGGTTTGGCGTCCGGCGCATCGCCGACCTGGCGCGGTTTGGCGATGGTGCTCATGCCGTCCTGCACCATGCCGATGTTCTCGAAGATGCCGTTGACCACCCACATGATCCAGCCGGACATGCTGTTGATGCGGATGACCAGGCCGGTCGCCAGGGCGATGGCACCGACGCTGATGATGCCCTGGTGCCAGAGCCAGAGGGCAAGACCGGTAGTGCCGGCGATGAGGAAGCCGCTGAGGATGGCGATGGTCACGCCCATGGCGGTGATCAGACGCGCGGCGCTCTCGGCCTTTTCCGTCTGTTCCTCCATGGCCTGGCGGGCGTACTGCTCTTCCTGGGCCGAATGTGAGAAGAGCTTGAGCGTGGAGATGTTGGTATAGCCGTCGACGATCCGCCCCGAGAGTTGCGAGCGGGATTCCGAGGCGATGGCCGAGCGCTCCTTGGTCTGGGGCACGAAGTACCAAAGCGCGATGACGTAACCGATGATCCAGAGGATCAGGGGCACCATCAGCCAGACATCGGCCTGGGCGAACAGGATCAGCGAGGTGACGGCGAAGATCAGCACGTGCCAGATGGCATCCACCGCCTGCACGGCCGAGTCCCGCAAGGAAACGCCGGTCTGCATGATGCGGTTGGAGATGCGCCCGGCGAAGTCGCTATGGAAGAAACCCAGACTCTGCTTGAGCACGTAGCGGTGGTTCTGCCAGCGGATCAGGGTGGTCAGGCTGGGGGTGATGGTCTGGTGCACCAACAGGTCGTGCAGGCTGATGAACAGGGGGCGGATGACCAGGGTGACCACGGCCATCCAGATCAGGGTGCCACCGTGTTGCTGGAAGAACACCGTGCTGTTGGGCGAGCTGCCGGCCAGGTCGACGAGTTGGCCGATGAAATTGAATAGCGCGACCTCGATCAGGGCGCCGATGAGGCCCACGACCAGCAGCAGGGCGAAGGCTGGCCAGGCTTGTTTGAGGAAGTGGAGATAGAAGGCGCCGACGCTCGTGGGCGGCATTTCATCGGGAGCTTCCCGAAACGCATCGATGATGCGCTCGAAGCGGCGAAAGATCATGCGGGGTCCTTGTAGAAGGGAGACAATGTCTCGCGTCGCTGAGTAGGAACCTCGCCACTCAGGCTGGACGACCGCCAGGGATCGTCCAGTGGGACAGGTCGGCTTACAGTCTTTTGGCAGCGAGAATTATGACCGGTTCACGGGGAATGTCGCGCAGCATGCCCTGGCGGATAGTCTGGACGCCGGCGATCTGGTCGACGACCTCCATGCCGCGTACGACCTTGCCGAACACGGCGTAGCCGAAATCCCGCGAGCCGTGGTCGAGGAAGGCGTTGTTCTCGACATTGATGAAGAACTGGCTGGTGGCGGAGTTGACGTCCGAGGTGCGGGCCATGGCCAGGGTGCCGCGGAGGTTCTTCAGGCCGTTGTCGGCTTCGTTCTTAATGGGCGCCTTGGTGCGCTTTTCCTGCATGTCACGGGTGTAGCCACCGCCTTGGATCATGAAGCCGGGGATGACGCGGTGGAACAGGGTGCCCTTGTAGAAGCCGCTGTCGACGTAGGCCAGGAAGTTCGCCGTACTGACGGGCGCCTTGTCCGCATTCAGCTCGACCTCGATGTCACCCTTGTTGGTGCTGATCAGCACGTGTGGATTGTCCGCGGCCCAGGCGGTGGAGGCGATGAGCAGGGCACAGGCGGCAAGCAGGGCTTTGAACATGTTGGATCCTTGAATAGGCAGATACGACTGGCGAACGATAGCAATCCGGCCGGCGCCCCGCCATGGTCAGCGGGGCAGGGCGTGGTTGCGCAGGAGATTCATCAGAATCTGCGAGGCGGGTCCGAGTTCGTGTTGGCGGGTCTTGTACAGCTGGAAGGGGTGGAAACGGTGCGCTCCCTGTTCCAGCTGCAGCGGCTTGAGCAGGCCTTGGTCGAGATCGGTCTGGATCGCATCCCGCGGCAGCCAGGCGAAGCCCAGGCCGTCGCGCAGGAAGGTGGCAGCGGTACTGATGCTGCCCACCGTCCAGCGCTGTTCCGCGGCCAGCCAGCCGGCATCCCGGGGTTGGGCGCGGCCGCTGTCACGGATGACGATCTGTAGCTGTTCTTCCAGATCGGTGGTCACCAGGGGCCGCCGTAACAGATGCAGGGGGTGCTCGGGATGGGCGACGGCGACGAACTCCACCGTACCAAGAGAGGCGCCCAGGTGTTCGGCGATCACCAGGCCGGTGATCGCCAAGTCCGCCGAACCGTCCAGCAGGGCTTCCTCCACCCCGGAGAGCACCTCTTCGCGCAGCCGGACCCGGCAGCCGCGACTCTGGGGCATGAATTCGCGCAGGCAGAGCAGCAGGGGGCGGGTAGGGTAGGCGGCATCCACCACCAGCCGTACCTCGGACTCCCAGCCCTGTTCCATGTGATAGGCCAGCTCCTCCAGTTGGCTGGCCTGCTGCACCAGCCGCCGGGAGCGCCGCAGGAGCACGGCGCCCGCATCGGTCAGGACGGCACGCCGCCCTTCCAGGCGCAGTAGGGGTACGCCGAGCTGTTCCTGCATGCGCGCTACGGTATAGCTGATCGATGACTGGGAGCGATGCAGTACTTCGGCCGCCTGGGCGTAGCCACCATGGTCCACTACCGCTTGCAGGGTTCGCCACTGATCGAGAGAAACGCGAGGAGTCTTCATTGAACGCTTCGTGACCGCGAAAGAGCGCATGTTAGAGCCTGGCGCGCAAATGAGAAAACGCGGCGTATTTCACGGGATGAAAAAAAGTCGGATGCCGGGCCAAACGCGCTGCCGAGGTCGCTTTCCAAGCTAGCCGATGAGTTCCCCCTTTAGGCAAGACAAGGAGTCACCATGTCGTCATTCAAGGCATTGCTGGGTTGCTGTCTGCTCGTCGCTCCGCTGCTGGTCCAGGCCGAAGAGTCGGTCGCCGCGGCCGCCGAGCCCATCGAGATCGAAGGACTGAATCTGACCCGTACTCTCGACTGCCAGGGCCGGGACGTGTCGCTTTCCGGTGAGGGCAATACCCTGACGCTGAAAGGTCAGTGTGGCGAAGTCACCGTCTATGGCAGTCACCATCGTCTTATCGTCGATAGCGCTCGATCACTGGACATCCATGGCCTGGGCAGCGTCACCACGGTCAAGGGCGCGGTGGCCAAGCTGAGCGTCGGCGGCGGTTACCAACAGGTGCAGGCCAATGTCCGGGGTGGCAGTGAGGGCCTGGCCAAGATCGATGCCTACGGTTATGGCGCCCGGGTCCGGTTGACGCTGCTAAGCCAGGCCGACGTGGCCGTGGGTGGTTCCAATCAGCAGGTGTACTGGTCGCGAGCGGCCGGCGTAGCGGAACCCAAGACGCTGGTTTCGGGTGCCGATAATATTCTGCAGGCCAATCAGTCGGTGGCGGCGATCACCAGTAGTGATCCGTCCGGGATGAACGCCACGCGCTGAGCCAGTCCGCCACGGGGCTTTTCCTCCGGCGACGGGCGCGTTAAGGTCGCGCACCTTTTTCGTGCGCCGTCGCCATGCCTTATCTCCTGCTCGTCACCCTCATCTGGGCGTTTTCCTTCAGCCTGATCGGGGAATATCTCGCTGGTCGCGTCGACAGCGATTTCGCCGTGCTGGCCCGCGTGGCCATTGCCTTCGTGCTGTTCCTGCCCTTCACCCGCTGGCGTGGGGTGCCGGGGCGCTTCGCACTGGGCCTGATGGCGGCGGGCGCCTTGCAATTCGGCATCACCTATCTCTGCCTGTACCGCAGCTTCGCCGTGCTGACGGTGCCGGAGGTGCTGCTGTTCACGGTATTGACGCCTATCTATGTGACGCTGCTGGATGACGCCTGGCAGCGTCGGTTCCGTTTCTGGTCGCTGCTGGCTGCGGTCGTGGCGGTGGGTGGCGCGGCGCTGATTCGTTTCCAGGCGCTGACCGGTGACTACCTGCTGGGCTTCCTGCTGCTGCAGGTGGCCAACCTGACCTTCGCCGCCGGCCAGGTGCTGTGCAAGCACCTGGGCCATGCCTATGCCGGGCAGGGCCCCTTGCATCGCTACTTTGGGTTGTTCTTTCTTGGCGCGCTGCTGGTGGCGGCGCTGTCCTTCCTGCTGTTCGGCAATCCGGCGCGTCTGCCCGCTACCCCGCTGCAATGGGGCGTGCTGGTCTGGATGGGCGTGTTCGCCACGGCGCTCGGCCTCTACTGGTGGACCCTCGGCTCGCTACGGGTCAACGGCGGCACCCTGGCGATCATGAACGAGGCCCATGTGCCCGCGGGACTGCTGGTCAGCCTGTTGATCTGGCAGCATCCGGCCGACCTGCCTAGGCTGTTCCTGGGCGGCGGCGTCATTCTGCTGTCGCTGTTCATCAATCGTCTGGGACGGCGGGCATGAGTGTGCTGTCGGGCAAGGGGCTGGGCCTTTCCGTACTGTCGTCGGTGCTGTTCGCGCTGATGCCGGTGTACTTCGCCTGGCTGGCGCCCCTGGATGGCCTGCAGGTGGTGGCGCTGCGGGTGGTTTGGTCACTGCCCATGGTGTTGCTGATGGTGCTGGTGCTGCGCGAGGGCAAGGCGCTCTGGGCCACGCTCAAGCGATTGGTGCGTGAACCCCGGCTGTGCCTGGCCATTCCGGCCGCCGCGCTGCTGATGGGCGTGCAGTGGTGGGTGTTCGTCTGGGCGACCATGAATGGCGAAGCCATGGCCATGTCGCTGGGTTATTTCCTGCTGCCCCTGGCGATCGTGCTGACCGGACGCCTGGTCTATGGCGAGCGCCTGCGCCCCCTGCAACGCCTGGCGGTGGCCTGTGCGCTGGTGGGGGTGATCAACGAGGTGTGGGTGACCGGGGCGCTGTCCTGGGTCAGCCTGCTGCCGGTAGTGGGCTATCCGCCATATTTCGTGCTGCGGCGGTGGATGGCGGTGGATGCCTTGTCCGGCTTCGTGCTGGAGATGTGCTGCCTGCTGCCGTTCGCACTGCTCGTCGTGCATTGGTTCTCGCCGAGCCTGGCCTTGCAGCAGGCGCCCTGGCTGTGGGCGCTGTTGCCCGGATTGGGGCTGGTCAGTGCCATCGCCTTCGCGGCCATGCTGGCGTCCAGTCGACTGCTGCCGCTGAGTCTGTTCGGCATCCTGAGCTATGTGGAACCGGCGCTGCTGGTGTTCGTGGCGCTCTATATTCTCGGTGAGCAACTGCCTATCGGAGCGATCTGGACCTACGGCCCGATCTGGCTGGCGGTGGCCTGGGTCTGCCTGGACAGTGCACGCCTGCTGCGCAAGCAGCTGAGGCGCGCACCGGGCAACCGTTAAAGCGCCAGAGTCGAGGTCTCGTCCGCGGCGAAAAAGTGCTCGTCGCAGTTGGGCAGCTCGCCATGGCGGTCGACGATGAGGAATTCATCCTCGTCGCGTAGGGCCAGCACCGGGTGGTGCCAGACCCCCGCATGGTAGTTGATGCCCTGGCGGCCATCGGTGCGGAAGACGCGGATGGCCTGGGCGTCCGGCTGCGGCGCCGGGGGCGCCACCACCACCAGGAAGGGCTCGCCACGGAGGGGCACGAAGGCCTGGCTGCCATGGGGGTGGCGTTCCAGCATGGCAATCGTCAGCGGGTATTCCAGGCGCCGAGCGCGGAAGATGCTGATGATCGCCGCGCCGTCGGCCGGCCCGGTCTCGACCCGGGCCAGGGCATGGAATCTCTGGGTCGAGCCGTTATTGATGGGAAACCAGTCGCGGCCTTCGGTCTCGATGACGTCGCCGAAGGGCGCGAAGCCCTCGGCGGTCAGGGGTTCGATGACGAGTTGGCGGCTCATGCCTGGCCCCGCGCCACCTTGCCGAACAGCCGCAAGCGGCTGACGCCGCCGTCGGGGAAGATGTTCAGGCGGACGTGGGT
The DNA here is from genome assembly GCF_006384975.1 of Pseudomonas oryzihabitans. Classification (NCBI taxonomy): domain Bacteria; kingdom Pseudomonadati; phylum Pseudomonadota; class Gammaproteobacteria; order Pseudomonadales; family Pseudomonadaceae; genus Pseudomonas; species Pseudomonas oryzihabitans. The sequence continues at coordinate 1,480,859 of NZ_CP021645.1, read as the reverse complement.
GATGGGGCCGAGGTCGCGCACCTGCTCGCGGAAGCTATGTTCCTGGTGCATCTGTAGCTTCTGCGACGGCAGCAATTCCTTCCAATACAGGCTTTGGGTTTCGATCTGGCCGTCGGTGCCGCCGCGCACATAGGCGCCCTGGATCTGGCAGCTGTCCGGGTAGTTACCCTTGAAGTGCAGGGTGTCGACCAGGATTTCCTCGACGATACCGGCGTGGCCCAGGGCGATGATCACCCAGTCGTTGCCGGGGGTGCGACGGCGGGCGGTTTCCCAACCATCGGCCATGCTGCTGGCGCGACCCGGATTGAGGATGTTGCTCATGCGTCCGTAGTGCTCGTCGTTGCAGGCCAGCGCGCGACCGCCATTGAGCGCGGCGGCGAGGTCCAGCACCTCGTCCTCGGCCTGGGCCGACCAGTCGCGATGGGGAATGCCGTAGACCCGCAGGCGGGCCACACCACCGTCGGGATAGATGTTCAGGCGTAGGTGGGTCCAGGGGCGATCATCGCTGATGGCGTGGTAGTGGTGGCTGTTGCCCTGCATCTCGATGGCTGGCAGTACCTCGGTCCAGGCGGCGTCGGCGGCCGGATCGCCGTCGGCGCAGAAGCAGGCTTCCAGGGAGGCGGAGGGCGGGTAGTTGCCGGTGAACCAGCGGGTGTCGATGTCGACGCCCTTGATCGAGCCGGGTACGCCCAGGCGGATCACCGCATGGTCATAGCCCTCGAAGCGCTTGCGGCGCGATTCCCAGCCATCCATCCACTTGCCGTTGTCGTCGTAGACGCCTTCCTTCCACTCCGGCTCGTGGGGCTGGAGCATGCGATCGGCGGCGGCGAACCAGTCGTCGGTGACGCTGATGACGCGGGTGCCGAGGCGGGCGTCGGCGAGGTTGAGGTATTTCTCGAAGGGTGCGGCGTAGGTGCGTTTCATGAGGGGCTCGTGTGCGGACTGAGGTCAGAGGGGCTGGAGACGGAAGAGGGCGATACGGTCGATCTCGGCGAGGGCGCGCTGGAATTCCTGCTCCGGGGTGTTGGGCAGGCGCTCCTCGAAGGCCGCGAGGATCAGGTGTCGGTTGCTGCCCTTCACCGCCATGATGAAGGGGAAGCCGAATTTTTCGCGGTAGGCGTCGTTGTAGCCGGTGAAGCGGGCCAGTTCGTCCGGCGTGCACTGGTCCAGGCCGGCGCCGGCCTGTTCGCTGGTGCTGGCAGCGGTCAGCTCGCCAGCCAGGGCGGCGCGGCCGGCGAGATCCGGGTGGGCCTGGATCAGCGCCAGTTGCTCGGCCTGGCTGGCCCGGGCGACCTGGGCGGACAGCCGCTGGTGCAGGGCCTCGATGGTATCCGGCAAGGGCTGGCCCTGGTCGAAGGCGCGTTCGGCGACCCAGGCGGAGTGCTCGTAGATGCCGCCGAAGGCCGCGACGAAGGCGGCGCGGTCCAGCTGGCTGGGCGTGACGGTCTGGAAGGTGCTCATGCCGGCGGATGCTCCTTGTGCCAGTGGCGGGCGATATCCACCCGGCGGGCGAACCAGACGCGCTCGTGGCTCTGGGCGTACTCCAGGAAGCGCTTGAGCCCCACCAGGCGACCGGGACGGCCGATCAGCCGGCAGTGCAGGCCGATGGAGAGCATCTTGGGCGCGGTGGCGCCTTCTTCATACAGGGTGTCGAAGGCGTCCTTGAGGTACTGGAAGAATTGCTCGGCGGTATGGAAGCCCTGCACCTGGGTGAATCTCATGTCGTTGGTGTCCAGGGTGTAGGGGATCACCAGGTGCGGCTTGCCGGTCGGGGTGTTGGGCTCCCAGTAGGGCAGGTCGTCGTCGTAGGTGTCGCTGTCGTAGAGGAAGCCGCCTTCCTCCATCACCAGGCGCCGGGTGTTGGGGCCGGTGCGGCCGGTGTACCAGCCCAGGGGACGCTCGCCGGTCAGCTCGGTGAGGATTTCGATGGCGCGCCGCAGATGGGCGCGCTCCTCGGCTTCGTCCATGTACTGGTAGTCGATCCAGCGATAACCATGGCTGCAGATCTCGTGGCCGGCCTGGACCATGGCGCGGATGACTTCGGGATGGCGCTCGGCGGCCATGGCCACGGCGAAGATGGTGAGTGGGACCTGGTGCTTGGCGAACAGCTCGAGGATGCGCCACACGCCGGCGCGGCTACCGTATTCGTAGAGCGACTCCATGGACATGTTGCGCACGCCGGGCAAGGGCTGGGCCGCCACCATCTCGGACAGGAAGGCTTCGGACTCCTTGTCGCCGTGCAGAATGTTGCGCTCGCCGCCTTCTTCGTAGTTGAGCACGAAGGACAGGGCGATACGGGCATCGCCCGGCCAGTGGGGATGGGGTGGCTGGGCGCCGTAGCCGATAAGATCGCGGGGATAGGTCATGGAGGGGGCATCCTGGCAGTCGAAAGGTTTTGTATACAATGTTTGAAGACCTTTGCCGAGTCCCAGCAAGAATCTTGCCTAACTGGTCAGACCGGTCTGAGCGCAAAAAAGCTTTTATACGCACTTATGCCAGAGCGTGCGGGCTAATGGCAGGGTTGTATACAATCAAAGGGTCAAAAACTGTTAGCCTGGCCCGACCTCTTTCAGGAAATACGCCATGTCCGCTTCGACTTCTGCTGGATACCTGACCACCCATATCCTGGACACCGCGGGAGGCCGTCCTGGCGCGGCGATCGCCGTACGCCTGTACCGCCTGGCGGACGGGGCGCGGCAATCTCTCGGTGAGTGGCGGACCAATGCCGATGGCCGGGGCGATACGCCGCTTCTGCAAGGCGAGGCCTTCCAGAGGGGCGTCTATGAACTGGAGTTCGAGGTGGGGGATTACTATCGGCAACTAGGCGTGCCGCTGGACGAACCTGCCTTTCTCGATACGGTGATCCTGCGTTTCGGCATTGCCGATGAGGCTGCGCATTATCACGTCCCCTTGTTGGTATCGCCCTACGGCTACTCGACCTATAGAGGTAGCTAGCTGCCCCGGCGCGGTGCGGTTCGCCATGGGTCGGCACCAGGGTGGGGCGCTGAGTTGCTAGTGGTAGGTTGGCTCGGTGGCGAGCCGCGCTGTCATCAGCAAGGGCTTGGAGTGCGGGGCGCTGCCGGGCCAGGTCTGGGCGATACGTTCCAGCACCACCTGCGCCAACATGCTGTGGGTACGACTGGCGAAATGTCCACGAGCGCCGAAGATATAGGCCTGATCGGCCCCGGGTTCGACATAGCTATCCGGTTCGCAGAATTCGCGGCCGGGCAGGCAGGCATCGCCATCGGCGTGGGTGAAGCCATAGTTGCCGTAGTGCGCGTAGACCTCTTCCAGCACCCGATAGGCATCCACCAGCAGCAGGCGATCACCGGCCGGGAGATTGGCCTGTAGGGTGTCGTTGTAGAGGCGTACCAGCTCGTGGTTGCGCTCCGCGAGGGCGGGTGTCCAGGGCTCTAGATAAGGGGCCTTGCCGTAGTCCGTGTTGTTGAGGACCACCAGGCGCTGGGCGCCCAGACTCAGGAGATAGCGCAGCAGCTTGACCTCGTTCATGGCTGCATGGCGGATCCGCGCATCGATCTGCTCGCGGACATCCGAAGGGAGCGGGGCATCGGCCAGCAGCGCGGCTTTGAGCTTCTTGTCGTAGAAGGGGCCGATGATGTCGTTGCCACCGATCTGCACCAGCACCAGATCCTGCTGGTGGAAACGACCGTGCTGCATCTCGAAGTTGCGGATCTGCTGGGAGAAGGCCAGGGGCGCTTCGTTGTGGTCGAAACCGGGCTCGGTGAAGCTGCCGGTCACGGCGCCGCCTTCGGCGTAGCAGAGCCCATCGGGATCGACCGAGCCGTCGTGGCCATAGCCTTCAACCTGCCGATTGGGGCCGAGTTCGATACCGTAGGCGTCGGCGATTTCCTGGGGATAGGTGCGGCCGGGGTTGGTGGCGTAGATGTGACCGAAGGTGCCGCAGTCCATTAGGCTGTCACCGAAGGCGATCACCCGCTGGATGCCCCTGGACTCGGCGATGGGCTCCGGGCTGGGGACCAGTACCAGCAATGCAGCGACGCCAGCCAGTGCGGTCGCCAATCCCCAGTGCTTGCTCATCGCCCACCTCCCGACAGCATCCAGCGGCTGTGCTGTCATACTTTTTAGCAACCTTCATACCGGAAAGAGCGGAACAGCGGGCGCAAGTTCCTTGGGCTGGGGATAGAGGCGTTGCCAGCCGATGACAGGCAGCCGGATGGCTGGGCAGGACCAGAACAGCCTGGTATCAGTGCTGCAGAAAGGGCTGGGGCTATCTCAATCCGCTTTGCTGAATGGCTCGGGCGACTGCGCCAGGATGGCCGCCATCAGTCCGGGAAAGCGCAGATCCAGGTCTTCGCGACGCAACTGGTTCATGTGCGTGGTGCCGGCATTGCGGGTGTGCACCAGGCCGGCGTCACGCAGGACGCGGAAGTGGTGCGACATGCTGGACTTGGGCCGGCCGCCGTCCAGCTCGCCACAGGTGGCCTCGGCGACCCGCGCCAGGTAGCGGACGATATCCAGGCGCACCGGATCGCTGAGCGCGTGGAACAGGCGCTCGAGGGAGAATTCGTCAGGACTGGGATGTTTGAAAGGGCGCATGAGCCAATCATACACCGGGGGTTGGCGATCATACTATGTTCGATTAGTATCGAAATAACGAACCAACAGTCACCGTATGGGAGACCGCTCAGATGTCCGCATTGTTCCAACCCTTTACCCTCAAGGACGTGACGCTGCGCAACCGCATCGCCATTCCGCCCATGTGCCAATACAGCGCCGTCGACGGCGTGATCAACGACTGGCACCAGGTGCACTACGCGGGTCTGGCGCGTGGCGGTGCCGGTGTGGTCATCGTCGAGGCCACGGCCGTTTCGCCGGAAGGCCGGATCACCCCCGGCTGCGCCGGCATCTGGTCCGATGCCCATGCCCAGGCCTTCGTGCCGGTGGTCCAGGCGATCAAGGCCGCCGGTTCCGTGCCGGGCATCCAGATCGCCCACGCCGGCCGCAAGGCCAGCGCCAATCGTCCCTGGGAAGGTGACGACCATATCGCCGCCGACGATAGCCGCGGTTGGGACACCATCGCCCCGTCCGCCGTGGCCTTTGGCGCCAACCTGCCGAAGGTACCCAAGGCCATGACCCTCGAGGACATCGCCCGGGTCCGCCAGGACTTCGTCGACGCCGCCAAGCGCGCCTACGAGGCCGGCTTCGAGTGGCTGGAGCTGCACTTCGCCCACGGCTACCTGGCGCAGAGCTTCTTCTCGGTGCACTCCAACCAGCGTGACGACCAGTACGGCGGTGATCTGGCCGGCCGCAGCCGCTTCCTGCTGGAGACCCTGGCCGAGGTCCGCAAGGTCTGGCCGGAGCACCTGCCGCTGACCGCCCGTTTCGGCGTGATCGAATACGACGGTCGTGACGAGGAGACCCTGGCCGAATCCATCGAACTCGCCCAGGGCTTCAAGCGTGAAGGCCTCGACCTGCTCAGCGTCAGCATCGGCTTCTCCACCCCGACCGCCAACATCCCCTGGGGCTCGGGCCTGCTGGCGCCCATCACCGAGCAGGTGCGCAAGGCCACCGGCCTGAAGGTCGCCTCGGCCTGGAACATCGACACCCCGGCCCTGGCCAATCAGGTAGTGGCCGACGAGCAGCTGGACCTGGTAATGGTGGGCCGCGCCCACCTGGCCGATCCGCACTGGCCCTACTACGCGGCCAAGGCCCTGGGCGTCGACAAGCCGTCCTGGGTGCTGCCGGCGCCCTATGCCCACTGGTTGGAGCGCTATCGCAGCAGCTGAGTCGGCCTAGGCTGAAACGCGAAAGCCGCCCTCAGGGGCGGCTTTTGTGTGTGTTGGACGAGGTGTGAGCGGTTTTTGTTGGGCTTCACTATGCTCAGCCCAATCTGCAAAGGCCTTGTAGCGTGGATAACGGCGCAGCCTTATCCACTGTTGGATCCGAAAGTACCAGTGGAAAACGCTGCGCGGTTTTCCACGCTACGCGATTGAAGCTTGATCGCGCGCAGTTGCTCGGAGTCTGTTGGGCTGAGACGGCCTCATCGCGTCTAAGCCCAACAGTGGCGAGCCGGCCAAGATCAGGCGTCGCGGCTATGCACCCGCCGACCTGCGGCGTGGGTTTCGCGCACCACGCGGTCGTCGGCCAGGGTGGTGAGGACGAAGAGGGTTTCCTCCAGGCTCTTGGATTGCTGCAGGCGGTAGTCCAGCAGCGGGGTGGCCTTGAGGTCGAGCACCACGAAGTCGGCATCGTGGCCAGGCACCAGGCTGCCGATGCGGTCGTCCAGGCGCAGGGCGCGGGCGCCGCCGAGGGTGGCGAGGTACAAAGACTTGAAGGGGTGCAGGCGGTTGCCGCGCAGCTGCTGCACCTTGTAGGCCTCGCCGAGGGTCTGCAGCAGCGAGAAGCTGGTGCCGGCGCCGACATCGGTGCCCAGGCCGACGTTGACCTTGAAAGCTTCCATTCGCTGGAGGTCGAACAGACCGCTGCCGAGGAAGAGGTTGGACGTGGGGCAGTGGGCCACAGCGGAGCCGGTGTCGTGCAGGCGCTGGCATTCGGCGTCGCAGAGGTGGATGCCGTGGGCGAACACCGAGCGCGGGCCGAGCAACTGGAAGTGGTCGTAGACGTCCAGGTAGTGGCTCCGCTCCGGGAACAGCGCCTTCACCCAGTCAATCTCCTTGAGGTTCTCGGAGAGGTGGGTGTGCAGGTAGACATCGGGGTGCTCGGCCAGCAGGCGCCCGGCGGCTTCGAGTTGTTCGGGGGTACTGGTCGGTGCGAAGCGTGGGGTGACGGCATAGTGCAGTCGGCCCTTGCCGTGCCAGCGCTGGATTAGCGCCTTGCTGTCGGCATAGGCGGATTCGGCCGTGTCCTGCAGATAGTCAGGCGCATTGCGGTCCATCAGCACCTTGCCGGCGATCATGCGCAGGTCGAGGCGCTCGGCGACCTCGAAGAAGGCCTCCACCGACTGCGGATGGACGCTGCCGAACACCAGGGCGGTGGTGGTGCCGTTGCGCAGCAGTTCGCCGACGAAGACCTCGGCCACCTCGGCGGCCTTGGCCGGATCGGCGAAGGCGCGCTCGGTGGGGAAGGTGTAGGTGTCCAGCCAGTCCAGCAATTGCTCGGCGTAGCTGGCGATCATGCCGGTCTGCGGATAGTGGATATGGGTGTCGATGAAGCCGGGGGTGATGAGGGCATCGCGATGCTCGATCACCTCGGTGCCGGCGGGCAGGGTGGGCAGCAGGTCGGCGGCCGGGCCCATGGCCTGGATGCGGCCGTCCTCGACCAGCAGCAGGCCGTCGGCGTGGTATTCGTAGGAGGCGTCCAGCCCCACCTCGGCCGGGTCGGCGAGGCTGTGGAGCAGGGCGGCGCGGTGGGCGATGGCGGTCATAACGGTCTCTGATAGGCGAAGCGGCGAAATAGGGGGATCAACTGGGCGCGACGGCATTGACCAGGCGCAGCGGCTGGTCCGCCTGCTGGGCCTGGCGGCCATAGTGGGCGATGACCTCGCCGGCCACGGCGATGGCGATTTCCAGCGGCAGCTTGCCCTGCACCTCGGGCAGGCCCAGCGGGCAGCGTACCGAGGCGAGGCGTTCGGCGCCGTGGCCACGGGCCGTGAGGCGGTGGCGGAATTTGGCCCACTTGGTCTTGGAGCCGATCAGGCCGAAGTAGCCATGGTCGCCGCGGGCGAGGATGGCATCGGTCAGCTCCAGATCCAGGGGGTGGTTATGGGTCATGACGATGTAGTAGGCCCCGGCTGGCATCCGGGCGATCTCGTCGACCGGCTCGTCGGTGACGATCCTCTCGACGCCAGCGGGCAGCGGATCGGGAAACTCCTGGGGCCGCGAGTCGACCCAGCGCACCGCGCAGGGTAGGCCGGCCAATAGGGGGACCAGGGCGCGGGCGACATGGCCGGCGCCGAAGACTACCACCGGTATCTCCTGGGCCAGCAGTGGCTCGAACAGCAGGGTGGTGACGCCGCCGCAGCACTGGCCGAGGCTAGCCGCCAGGGAAAAGCGCTCCAGGCGCGGCTGGCGGCTGCCGGCCGCGAGCAGTTCCCGAGCGATCTCCACGGCGCGGTATTCCAGGTGGCCGCCGCCGATGGTCAGGTGCTGTTCGGTCCGACCCACCAGCATTTTGGTGCCGGCGTCGCGGGGCGTGGAGCCCTGTTCATTGGCTACGGTAACCAGCACGCAGGGTTCGCCACGCGCCTCGAAGTCGGCCAGCAACGCCAGCCAGCCACGTTTCGGGGTCATGCCGGTTCCTCCGTGGCGGTCACGGGTAGGGCCTGGGCCTCGGCGGCCAGGCGGCGCATCCGCTCCACGCCCCAGAGCACCCGCTCGGGGGTGGCCGGGGCGTCCAGCGCCGGGTGGAAGCGATAGTCCGCCACGCTGGCCACGGCATCCTGCAGGGCGCACCACACCGAGATGCCGAGCATGAAGGGCGGCTCGCCCACGGCCTTGGAATGGAACACCGTGGCCTCGGGATTCTTGCGATTCTCCACCAGCCGTACCCGCAAGTCCGGTGGCACGTCGCTCACCGCCGGGATCTTGTAGGTGGAGGGGCCGGCGGTGAGCAGCTTGCCGGCGTCGTTCCACACCAGTTCTTCCATGGTCAGCCAGCCCAGGCCCTGGACGAAGCCGCCCTCGACCTGGCCGATGTCGATGGCCGGATTCAGGGAGGCGCCGACGTCGTGAAGGATGTCGGTGCGCAGCAGCCGGTATTCGCCGGTGAGGGTGTCGATCAGCACCTCGGAGCAGGCGGCGCCGAAGGCGTAGTAGTAGAACGGCCGGCCGCGCGCCTGGTCGCGGTCGTAGTGGATCTTCGGCGTGCGGTAGTAACCGGTGCTGGAGAGCGACACCTGGCCGACGTAGGCCAGCTGGATCAGCTCTTCGAAGCTCAACAGCTGGTCGCGTACCTTGACGTGGCCGTTGCGGAAGTCGACCTCCTCGGGCCCGACGTGGAAGTGCCGGCTGGCGAAGTCGATCAAGCGATCCTTGATGGTCTGGGCGGCGTTCTGCGCGGCCTTGCCATTGAGGTCGGTGCCGCTGGAGGCAGCGGTGGGTGAGGTGTTGGGCACCTTGTCGGTGTTGGTGGCGGTGATCTGGATGCGGCCGATGTCGACCTGGAAGACCTCGGCCACCACCTGGGCGACCTTGGTGTTCAGCCCCTGGCCCATCTCGGTGCCGCCGTGGTTCAGGTGGATGCTGCCGTCGGTGTAGACGTTGACCAGGGCGCCGCCCTGGTTGAGGAAGGAGGAGGTGAAGGAGATGCCGAACTTCACCGGGGTCAGCGCCAGGCCCTTCTTCAGCACCGGGCTGCTCTGGTTGAAGACGCGGATGGCCGCGCGACGCGCCTGGTAGTCGCTGCTGGCTGCCAGGTCCGCGGTCATCTCGTCGAGCAGGTTATCTTCCACCACCTGGTGGTAGTGGGTGACATTGCGCGTCTCCTTGCCGTAGTAGTTGCGCCGACGCACCTCCAGCGGATCGAGGCCGCGGTGGCGGGCGATGGCGTCCATGACGTTCTCGATGGCCAGCATGCCCTGGGGGCCGCCGAAGCCGCGATAGGCGGTGTTGGACGCCAGATGGGTCTTGCATCTATGGCCGGTGACCTGGGCGTTGCCAAGGAAGTAGGCGTTGTCCGCATGGAACATGGCGCGGTCGATGATGGCGTTGGACAGGTCCGGCGAATAGCCGCAGTTGCCCGCCAGCTCGAAGCGGATGCCCAGCAGGCGACCGTCATCGTCGAAGCCGACGTCGTATTCGACATGGAAGGGATGGCGCTTGCCGGTCATGTGCATGTCTTCGCAGCGCGGCAGGCGCATCTTCACCGGGCGTCCGGTGAGGCTGGCGAACACCGCGCAGAGTGCCGCCGGCATACCGGCCTGGCTCTCCTTGCCGCCGAAGCCGCCGCCCATGCGCCTCATGTCGATGGTGACCTTGTTCATCGACACCCCCAGCACCTCGGCCACCTGCTTCTGCACCTCGGTGGGATTCTGGGTGGAGGAATAGACCAGCATGCCGCCGTCTTCGGTAGGCATGACCGAGGCGACCTGGGTTTCCAGATAGAAGTGCTCCTGGCCGCCGATGGCCAGTTCGCCCTGCAGGCGGTGGGGCGCGGCGGCCAGGGCGGCGGCCGCGTCGCCGATGTGGTGGCTATGGCTCGGTGAGATGAAATGCTCGCGTCTGAGCGCTTCCTTGACGTCGATGATGGCTTCCAGCGGCTCGTACTCGACGATGGCGGCCTGGGCCGCGCGGCGGGCGGCGTCCAGGCTGCTGGCGGCGACCGCCAGAACTGGCTGGCCGAGGTACTGGACCTCGCCATCGGCCAGCAGCGGATCGCCGGGCAGCACGGCGCCTATGTCCAGCTGGCCGGGCACGTCGGCGGCAGTGATGGCCAGGACCACGCCAGGTATCCCGTAGCAAGGCGAGAGATCGATATGCTTGATCCGCGCATGGGCGTGTTCGCTCATCCGCGCATAGACGTGCAACTGGTTGGGGAATTCCAGGCGGTCGTCGATGTAGAGGGCTTCGCCGCTCACATGCTTGTCGGCGCTCTCGTGCTTGAGCGGCTTGCCGACACCGGTGGCCAGGCCCGCGGCGAAGGCGGCGGCCATTTCCTCGGGGGTACGGACGGGGAGGCTGCTAGACATGGGCGGTGACCCTCGTGGCGAGCGTGGGCTGGGTGGTCTCCAGATGACACTTGCGCAGCAGGTTCTGCGCCGTCAGCAGGCGGTATTCGCGACTGGCGCGAAAATCCGAGAGCGGGGCGAAGTCGTTGGCCAGGGCCTGGGCGGCGCGCTCGATGGTGGCGGCGTCCCAGGGCTGGCCCAGTAGCACCTGCTCGCAGTGACTGGCACGCTTGGGCGTGGCCGCCATGCCGCCATAGGCGATGCGCACGGCTGCGACCCGGCCCTCGTCGAGTTCCAAGGCGAAGGCGGCGCAGACCGCGGAGATGTCGTCGTCCAGGCGCTTGGAGATCTTGAAGGCGCGGAAGATCAGACCCTCGCGCGTCCGCGGCACCCGCACCGCCTGGATGAATTCGCCGGGCGCCAGGGCGGTCTTGCGGTAGTCGAGGAAGAAGTCGTCCAGCGGCAATTCGCGCAAGCGCTCGCCTTGTCGCAGCAAAACCGTGGCGCCGAGCGCCAGCAGCAAGGGCGGGCTGTCGCCGATGGGCGAGGCATTGCCGATGTTGCCGCCCAGGGTGCCCTGGTTACGGATCTGCAGGGAGGCGAAGCGCTGCAGCAGGGCGCCGAAGTCGGGGTAGTCGGCGGCCAGGGCGGTGGCGCAGTCGGTAAGCGGCGTGGCGGCGCCGATCTCGATGCTGTCTTCGGTGACGGTCACGCCCCTTAGCTCAGGCAGGTTGCCCAGGTAGATGAGGGTCTCCAGGCGGCGATGATTCTGGGTGACTTCCAGGGCTAGGTCGGTGCCGCCAGCCAACAACCGGGCCTGGGGATAGGCCTGGTAGAGGGTGGCCAGTTCGGCGAGGGTAGTGGGGCTATGACTGCGGCTGCCCGCACCTTCGAGGCGGGTCGCGGGCGCGGGGGCCAGGGCTCTCAGCCGCTCCAGGGTCTGCTGCTCGCGGGCATCGAAGTGGTCCGGCTGACGGCTGGCGCAGGCCTGCTCGGCGGCGGCCAGGATCGGCCGGTAGCCGGTGCAGCGGCAGAGGTTGCCGGCCAGGGCTTCGTGGGTGGCGGCGTTGTCCGGCGCGGCGACGTTCTTCTGCAGGGCGAACAGCGACATGACGAAGCCCGGGGTGCAGTAACCGCACTGGGAGCCATGGCAGTCGACCATGGCCTGCTGCACGCCATGCAGGCGGCCCTGGTGCTTGAGGTCTTCCACGCTGATCAGTTGCCGGCCGTCCAGCGCCGCGACGAAGGTCAGGCAGCTGTTGACGGTGCGATAGCGCAACCGGTCGCCATCGGGCTCGGCGAGCACCACGGTGCAGGCCCCGCAGTCGCCGGAGGCGCAGCCTTCCTTGGTACCGGTCTTGCCGCAACGCTCACGCAGGTATTGGAGGACGGTGAGATTAGGGTCGAGCTGCTCTTCGACGCGCAGCTCCTGGTCGAGTAGAAACCTGATCAAGGCCGCTCTCCGCTTGGGGTCATGGATGAATCGATGGTGAGTAAAGTTGACCGTTAGGTCAACATTTGTTCTGGCGAATGGCAGGGCTTTGTCGTTTTTGGGCATGGGTGTCGGATAGACGACGGTAGGGCTGCGCCTTACTGGCGCATCGACTTCGTCCTTGCCCGCTGACGGTGCAGCAGAAGCCGTCTAGTCCGCACCTTATCGGAATATTTATGTAGTGGCATCAAGTCGTTATCGCCTATGTCGATATAAAGGCATACGATTCGCGCGTTTTGTCGTGCGCTCTACTTCTGTCCATCCTGCTCCAACAGGTCGCCGCTGTGCCTACTCAACTCAATCGTGTCGCCCGTCAGGCATCCCTTGGCTTCTTCGTGCTGGTCATCCTGATCTTCGTTCTAGCGGGATTCATGCTGTTCGACCTGTGCAAGCGCATCGACGAACAGCAGCGCCGCCACAGAGAGACGGACGCCCAGCGGGCGCTGGAAACGCGGCAGGACAAGCTGGGTCGGGTATTGACCGACTATTCGTTCTGGATCGAGGCCTATGCACGGACCGAGCAGCAGGTCGATGTGGACTGGGCATACGATCAGGACAACGTTGGACCGTCCCTCTACAAGAACTATGGAGTCAATGGCGCCTTCATCCTGGCCCCCGATGGCACGACGCGCTATGCCGTGGTCGACGGCGAGCTCAGTCAGCTACGGCTGGAGCTCTGGCTGAAGGAGGATCAGGTAACCCTGCTCGCTCAAGCCCGGGAGCGCTCGCCCGCGGAGGGCTATGCCCAGGGGTATTTTCTCATCGATGGCAAGCCGGCCAGCGTGACGGCGGCGGTCATCCGGCCGGATGCCAGCTATCAGGATTTCAAGGGGCTCTCCTACATGGTGTTCGTCGATGTGCTGACGCCGGACAAGCTCGCCGCGCTCGGGCAGGTGTTCGAGTTGGACGGCCTGACGGCCCAGCCGGGGGCGCTACCCACCGATGGGCGGCCGACGCTGGTGGTGAGTTCCGATCCCGGTATCGCGGTGACCTTTCACTGGACTATCCAGGCCCTGGGACATCGACTGCTGATGCAATTCCTGCCGCTGTTGGCCGGTATGTGTGGCCTGGCGTTGCTGCTGGTCGGGTATCTGCGATATCGCATCGCCCTGGCTGCGCGCCAGACCGAAAGGGTCGAGGAGGCCTTGAGGTATAGCGAGCAGCGCTTTCGGATGGTGTCCGAGGCCGCGTCCGATTGGATCTGGGAGACCGACGCCGAGCAGCGTCTGGTCTATATCTCGGAACGCTTCGTCGCCGTCACCGGCTTTCGGCAGGCGGACTGGCTGAATCGACCGCTGTATGAATTGCTCGATTATGAGCGGTCCCAGCTCGACGAGATGGCCAGGACGCCGGTCGTCGCCAGCCGCATCCGGCAGGCACTGCGTTGCGAGATGCGCGATGCCCAGACCAAACTGAGATTTTGTCAGCTCTCGGCCCAGCCCATCGTGACCGGCGGGTGCCTGGCCGGCTTTCGCGGCACCGTGTGCGACGTCACCGAGGAGATCGAAGCCAAGGCGCGCATCGAACACCTCAGCCAGCACGATGCCCTGACCGGTCTGGCCAACCGGCATCAGCTGCATCGCCACCTGGCGCAGCGCTTCGCCGAGGGGGTCAGCGCCAGCCAGCCCCTGCATCTGTTGGTCCTCGATCTGGACCGCTTCAAGCCGGTCAACGACTCCCTGGGACATGCGGCGGGCGACCAGGTGTTGTGCCAGGTCGCCCGGGAGTTGCGCGCCAGCCTGCGTGAGGGTGATCTGGTCGCCCGGATCGGCGGGGACGAGTTCGTCATCGCGCTGAGCGGCAGCCTGAGCGTCGAGCAACTGACCAGCCAGTGCAGCCGCATTCTGGACGCCATCAGCTGCCCCATCCGCGTGGGCGAGCACGACATCGCCATAGGTGCGAGCCTCGGCATCGCCCGGGCACCAGAGGATGGCCACAACGCCGAGGACCTGCTGCGTTATGCCGACATCGCCCTGTACGAGGCCAAGGCCGCGGGGCGTAATACCCTGAGATTCTATGAGCCCTCCATGAACCAGCGCATCCTCGAACGGCGCCAACTGGAGACCGAATTGCGCCTGGGCTTGCAGCGTGGAGAGCTGGAGCTCGACTTCCAGCCGCGCTTCGACGCCAGCAGCCAGCGTCTGCTGGGCGCCGAAGCCCTGGTGCGCTGGAATCATCCCGTCCGCGGCCGCCTGGCGCCTGCCGAGTTCATCGCGCTGGCGGAGGAGACCGGACTGATCCTGGGCCTCAGCGACTGGGTCCTGCAGGAGGCCTGCACCCAGGCGGTGGCCTGGGAGCCGGAGCTGATCGTGTCCATCAACCTGTCGCCCCTGGAGTTCCAGCGCGACGATCTGGTGGCGCGGGTCCGCGGCGTGCTCGAACGCACCGGTATAGCGCCGGCTCGCGTCGAACTGGAGCTGACCGAAAACGTGCTGCTGGACGATGCCGCCGGTGCCCTGGAGCTGATGCAGCGGCTCAAGGCGCTGGGGGTGCGGCTGTCGATGGACGACTTCGGCACCGGTTACTCGTCCCTGAGTTATCTGCGCACCTATCCCTTCGATTGCCTGAAGATCGACCGCAGCTTCGTCTCCAACATCGAGGTGAGCGAGAGCAATGCCGCCATCGTCGAGGCTATCGTCAGCATGGGCCGGGCCTTGTCGCTGACGGTGGTCGCCGAGGGCATCGAGACCGCCGGCCAGCTGGCGCGCATCGCCGATCTCAAGTGCGATCAGGCCCAGGGTTTCCACCTGCAGCGGCCGCTGTCCCGGGCGCGTTTCGCTGCGCTGCGCCAGCAGGCGTTGGTGCTCGACGAGGCCTAGCAGCGAGCGCCTGAAAGTTGAAGGGGGCGGTTCAGGCCAGTGCCCTGAGCTGGTCATAGAGGCTGGCGGGTAGGGTGATGAGGGCCTCGGTGTCCCCTGGCCGAGCCCGTGTCCGGGTGATTCCGGGCAGATGGACGCCGTGTGCGGCGAGGCGTGTCAGCTGTGCGCCGAGGCGCTCGGGGAAGTGGTCGTCCAGCAATCGCGGGGCCACGGCCACCACCAGCAGACCGCTGCCCGGACTGCACGCGCCTTGGCGAAAGTCCCCGGCATCCAGCGACCAGTTCGCCCCGGTGAGTCCGGCGGCCAAGACCTCCACCATCAGGGCGATGTTGGCGCCGCGCGTGCCGCCGAAGGCCAACAGGGCACCGCGCACCGCGTCACGGGCATTGCGGGTGGGTAGGCCGTTCTCATCCAGCGCCCAGCCTGCTGGGATGGGTGCGTCGGCCGCGGCCGCGCGCAGCAGGTTGACGAAGGCCGTGGCGCTGCAGGCCTGGTCGATTGCCAGCAGGCGGCCATCAGCGGCCTGGGCGGCGAACGCCAGCGGGTTGGTCGAGTAGAGCGCCCGGCTACTGCCCTGGGGGGCCAACAGCGGCGGGCCGTTGGTGAAGGCCAGGGCCACCAGGCCGCGTTCGGCAAGGCGGCGCGGGTAGTAGCCCAGTTCGCCGCAGGTGAAGGCTTCCCGCTGGGCGAACAGGGCCAGGCCGAAGCCGTTGGCCGTTGTACAGAGATCCTCGAAGGCCCGCTCGAAACCCAGCTGGGCGATGCCGCGGCGCGCATCGCTCTGGACCAACGCCGGCGCCGGACGACTGAGCTGCGGTTCGGCGCGGGGGTCGATACGACCCTGGCGGAAGCCGTCGAGATAATCCAGCAGGTGGGCGAAGCCGAGGGCGGGCAGGCCGCGGTATTCGGCGGTCAGCGTCGCGGCGGTCAGGGCGATGGCGACCGCCTGGCTGGCCCCCTGGCGCAGGCAGCAGGCCCGCGCCAGGGTTTCGGCTTCAGGCTGAGTCAGCCTAATCGGCGTCCCATCGGCCTCCCGGCTCATTCGATCAACCGGGGAGCGCCGACGTTGGTGATCTGCTCGTCGAGGCCGTAGTGGGCAACGATCTTGCGCAGGCCACCGTCCTGGTGCAGTTGCTCGATGTAGGCCGACAGCGCTTGGCCCAGGGCTGCGTTCTGCTTGGCGAAGAGAATGGCCGCCTGGCCGGGTTGTTGCGAGGCCTTGACCCTGGGATCGCCAGCGGCGACGTTGATGCTGGCACCCGGATAGGCGCCTTTCTGCTGGGCAGTCTTGGCCACGGCGAAGCTGTCGGTGGCGACGTCGAGGCGCCCCGAGGCCAGGTCCTGGGCCATGGCCACGGGGTTGGGGTAGAGCACCAGATTGTCGCCCAGCACCTTCTTCAAGTCGGCGACCCAGAGATAGCCTTGTACGGTGCCGACGCGCTTGCCTTCGAGCTGATCGATGCGGCTCAGGTTGTCCTTGGAGATGATGCCCATAACGTCGAGGAAGGTGGGGGCGGAAAGACCCAGCACCTTGGCCCGCTCGGCGGTGCGATACCAGTCGCCGATGCCAACGTCGGCCCGCCGGGTGATCACCGATTGCACCACCGCGGCGGTGTCCACGGTGGTGGCGCGCACGGTTAGGCACTCCTGGGCGGCGAAGCCGTTGAGGATATCGCCTTCCACACCGGCGATCTGGCCGTCGGGGCCGGGGATGGCATAGGGCGGGAAGACGTAGGTCGCGACCTTGAGCACGCCTCTTTCCAGGGTGTCGAAGGTATGCGCGGGCTTGCAGTCGGCCAGGGCGGCGGCGCTGCCGCACAGCAGCAGAGTGGCGAAGGTGAGACGCTTGAAGAGGGTAGCTGCATCGGTCATGGCGGTGGTCCTCGGTATGCTGATCGGCAGGGCGAAGGTCAGGCCCGTTCCGGGGCCAGGCGGCGTTCCAGGTTTCCCACCAGCAGGGCTGCGGGAATGCACAGGGCCGCGTACATCACACCCGCCAGGACCAGCACGGGCATGTATTGGAAGGTGCTGGAGCCGATCATCGAGGCGCGGCTCACCAATTCCGGCAGGGCGATGGTGAAGCACAGCGACGAGGCCTGGAAAATCATGATGGAGAAGCCCAGCAGCGCCGGGATGGCGATACGCAGGGCCTGCGGCAGGATGACGAAGCGCAGGGCGTCGAGCGGGGTGAGTCCGATCACGTCCGCCGCCTCGCGCTGGCCCTGGGCGACGGCGTTCAGGCCGCCCCTAAGGATCTCGCTGGTGTAGGCGCCGGTGCAGTAGGCCAGCGCCAGGGCGGCGGCGCTGTAGGCGCTGAGGGTGATGTGCGCGGAGGGCAGGCCGAAATAGAAGTACTGCAGCAGGATCAGCGCCGGGGCGCCTCGTCCCAGTTCCACCACTACCACGGTCAGCCAGCGCAGCGGCAGCCTGCGGCTGGACACGCCCAGGGCGAACAGCAGCCCCAGCGGAATGCCGACCAGCAGGGCCAGGGCGGTCACCTGCAGCGAGAGCAGCAGGCCGTGCCACAGATCCGGAAACCATTCGACCCAGTTGGCGAGGAGTTCGGTCATCGCTGGATCCTCCGGCCGAGGTGGTCGCCTAGGCGCCGGGCGAACAACGCCACCGGCACGCTCAGGGCGATGTAAAGCAGGGCGGCCAGGCTGTATACCGGCAAGCCCTGGAAGGTCTGCTGGGTCTGCTGGTAGGCAGCGGCGCTGATGTCGGTGACGCCCAGGGTCGAGGCGATGGCCGAGTCCTTGAGCAGGCCGATGGCATAGGTGGCGGCGGCCGGGATGGCGATGCGCACCAGTTGCGGCAGGATGACGTCGAAGAAGCGCTGCCGGGCGCTGAGGTTGAGCACCAGCGCCGCCTCGTACTGGCCGGCGGGGATGCCGGTGAGGGCACCCCGGTAGACCTCGGCCATATGCGCGGCGGTGATCAGCCCTAGACCGAGGGTGGCTGCGGCGAAGGGCGACAGGGTCAACCAGCCGCCGCCCAGGCCGAAGAAGATGAAGAACAACCAGACGATGGGCGGAATGGCGCGCAAGGTGAGGATTACCGTAAAGGCGAGGAGGCGCAGAGGCTTGAGTCGGCACACCCGCAGGCCACAGAGCGGGAAACCCAGCACCAGGCCGATGGCGAAGGCGGTCGCGGTCACCGCCAGGGTCCAGGGAATGCCCTGCAGCAGGGCGAGCAGGATGGCGCCCATCAGCGATTCCTCACCGCGGCCAGGAAGCGCTGGACCCGTTCGTGTTGTGGATGGCGCATGACCTGGGCGCTCGGTCCCTGTTCGATGATGCGGCCGTCCGCCATGACCACCACGCGGTCGGAGACGGTCTCGGCGAAGTGCATCTCGTGGGTGACCATGATCATCGACATGCCTTCCTGGGCCAGCTCCTGCATCACCTTGAGCACCTCCATGCCCAGCTCCGGGTCCAGCGCCGAGGTGGGCTCGTCGAACAGCATCAGCTCCGGGTCCAGAGCCAGGGCACGGGCAATGGCCACACGCTGCTGCTGACCGCCGGAACACTGGCTGGGATAGGCCTTGGCCTTGGCGGCCAGGCCGACGCGTTCGAGCAGCTGCAGCGAGCGCCGGTCAGCTTCCTGGCGACTGCGCCCCAGGCTGCACACCTGGGCGAGGCTGACGTTCTGCAGCACGGTCAGGTGCGGAAAGAGATTGAACGACTGAAAGACCATGCCGATGCGCCGCCGCAAGGCCACCAGTTGCTGGCGAGAGACCTGGCCGGCCTGCAGGCTCAGGCCTTCCAGGGTCACGCTGCCACTGGTGGGCGGCTCCAACTGGTTGATGCAGCGCAGCAGGGTGCTCTTGCCCGAGCCGCTGGGGCCGATAATGGCCAGCACCTCGCCCTTGGCCATGTCCAGGGATACGTCGTGCAAGACCTCATAGGGCCCGAAATGCTTGCCGATGCCTTCCAGACGCAGGAACGCCGGACGCTCATCGGGTTGCTCCGGCACCGACGACACGGGGGTTCTGACGATACTCATGGCGCTCATCTCGCTCTCCTCGCAGGTGCCTCCATAGGGGAGGCGGGGCCATCAGGCCAGATCGGGATCCAACAACGGCGTGCGCGACAGCTTCACCGCACCCTTCGCTGTGATCACCACCTGTTCCTCCAGCTTCACGCCCTCGGGGCCGCCCTGCTCACCGATGAAGCTTTCTACCGAGACCACCATGTTCTCGGCGAAGGTGCCGTCGTAACCCCAGTCGGCGAAGTCGGTGGCGTAGGCCACGCTGGGGTACTCGTCCACCAGGCCGACGCCGTGCAGCATCATCATGTAGCGGTTGTGCCGATACTTTTCCGGCACTGGCCAGCAGCGCTCGGCGAATTCGCGGAAGCCCAGGCCGGGACGCAGCAGGTTGATGTTCTGTGTCAGCTGCTCAGCCGCGGTCTGCAAGAGGTCGCGCTGGCGCGCCGTGGCCGGCTGGCCGGGGCAGACGAAGCTGCGCGAGATGTCCGACAGGTAGCCGCCGGGGCCGACCATGTCGGTATCGAAGCAGACCATTTCCCCGGCCTGGATGGGTTTGTCGGTGGCGTCCTGGAACCAGGGATTGGTGCGCTGGCCGGAGCTGAGCAGGCGGCTCTCGGCCCATTCGCCGCCGTGGGCGACGTTGGTGCCGTGCAGGATGCTCCACAGCTGGTTCTCGGTGATGCCGGGCCGCAGGCTGGCGCGCATCCGCGCGATGGCCAGGTCGCAGACGCCCATCGAGACCCGGTGGCTGGCCAGTTCCTCGGCCGACTTGATCAGCCGCGCCTGCTCCATCAGCGGCTGGGCGTCGTGCAGACTCAGGCCGAGGTTCACCAGCTTGGTGGCGCCCCAGGGATCGCAGCGATCCACCGTCAGGCGCCGATTACCGCCGCCGTGGTGCAGCACCAGTTCGGCGACCTCCTGGGCCCAGCCGTTGGCCTTTTCCTCGACCCGCGGACCGGCCAGGAAGTACAGCCAGGGCGTGGCCGGGCGGATCTCGTCGAGGGTCTCGATGTGTTCGCTGTTGTGCTTGCTGCTGGTGAAGTCGAACAGGATCACCGGGCCGTTGGTGGTCACCAGCACATAGCGGCTGGGCGAATGCATCACCCACAGCCCCAGGTTGTTGGTGTCGGTGGCGTAGCGGATGTTGATCGGATCGGCCAGCAGCACGCCGGCGTAGTCGTGCGCCACCAGTTGCGCGCGGATGCGCTCAAGGCGATAGCGGCGCAGGGCACGGCGGTCGATGGCGGCGTGGGCACGCAGCAGGTCTTCGTCGAGCGGGGCGAGGTGATACTCGCTGACGCGGCTGTCTCGGCGAAAGCTGAGGCGCGCGTCGGCGACCGGATCGAAGCCGGCAAGTGAATCTGGGTGCTGCATGAGGACCTCGTCTGGCCAGCCTGGGCCGGCATGCTCTTGTGAGACGTCGAAGAGGCAGTAGCAAAAGGGTGTAACAGGCTCGCCATAGGACGAACCGACCTTCTTAGAGGTCTTTCACCAGGCGTAGCGCGTCGTAGATGGCGGCGTGGGTATTGCGCGAAGACACCGCGTCGCCGATGCGGAACAGTTGGAAACGACCCGCAGGATTGGTGGCGAGCTGCTGCGGTCGGCCGACGATCAGGTCCTGATATTCCACCGCGCCCTCGTTGCTCGCCAGCGGCTTGAGGTCGAAGTAGAGCTCGTCCAGGGGCAGGGTGCCGTGGTTAACCACCACCTGGTCGTAGTGGCAGACCCTTTCCAGATCGCTGTAGTCGGTGCCGACGATGGCCTTGAGCCGGTCGCCGTCACGCTCCACCGCTTTCAGGCGGTAGGTCACGGTGAAGTGGGTATCGAGCCCCTGCAGGGATCTCATGTAGGGCACCAGGTTCATGCCCATCACCTCCGGGGCGAAGCTACGGTCGGGAGTCATGATTTCGGTACGGGCGCCGCTACGGGCGATGAATTCGGCCGCCTGCAGCCCGGCGTGGTCGCCGGCGTCGTCGTAGACCAGCACATTGCTCCCCGGCTTGACGTCGCCGGCGATGATGTCCCAGCTGGATACCACCAGCTCGTTGCCGCGTTCGAGCACCTCGGTGTGGGGCAGGCCGCCGGTGGCGATGATCACCACGTCGGGATCTTCCGCCTGCACCCGCTCGGCGTCCGCCCAGGTATTGAAGTGGAACTGCACGCCGAGGCGATCGCACTGGGCCAGGCGCCAGTCGATGATGCTCTGCATCTCCTTGCGCCGCTCGGACTGGGCGGTGAGCCGCACCTGGCCGCCGGCCTGCTCGGCCAGCTCCAGCACCACCACCTGGTGACCGCGCTCGCCAGCCACGCGGGCGGCTTCGAGCCCGCCAGGGCCGGCACCGACCACCACCACCTTGCGCCGGGTCGCGGCCTTGGGGATGGTGTGGGGCATGCTGGTCTCGCGGCCGGTGGCGGCGTTGTGGATGCAATAGGCCGCGCCAGCGTTGTAGATGCGATCCAGGCAGTAGTTGGCGCCCACGCAGGGGCGGATGTCGTCTTCGCGGCCTTCGATCAGCTTGCGCACCAGGTGCGGATCGGTCATGTGCGCCCGGGTCATGCCGACCATGTCCACCAGCCCCGCTGCGATGGCGTGGCGGGCGGTGGCAATGTCGGGAATCTTGGCCGCATGGAAGGTGGGAAAGCCGGTGCGCGAACGGATCTCGCCGGCGAAGTCCAGGTGCGGGGCGTTGCGCATGCCCTGCACCGGGATGATGTCGGTGAGGGCGGCATCGGTGGCGATGTTGCCGCGGATGACGTTGAGGAAGTCGATCATCCCGCTTTCCTTGAGCAACTGGGTGATGGTCAGGCCTTCGTCCTTGGTCAGGCCGCCCTTGGCGACCTCGTCGGCGGTGTAGCGCATGCCGACGATGAACTGGTCGCCGACTCGGGCGCGGATGGCCTTGAGCACCTCGAAGGTGAAGGTCAGGCGATTGCGCAGGGAGCCGCCGTAGGGTTCGTCCAGGTCGTTGGTCAGCGGCGACCAGAACTGGTCCATCAGGTGGCCGTAGGCCTGCAGCTCGATGCCGTCCATGCCGGCGGCGACCATGCGTTCGGCGGCGTCGGCGTAGTCCTTGACGATGCGCTCCATGTCCCAGGTTTCCAGGCGCTTGGGAAAGGCGCGGTGAGCCGGCTCGCGGCTGTGGGAGGAGGACACCACCGGCAGCCAGTCGCCTTTGTCCCAGCGGGTGCGGCGGCCCAAGTGGGTCAGCTGGATCATCACCGCTGCGCCATGCTCGTGGCACTCGTCGGTGAGGTCCTTGAGCCAGCCGACCACCTCGTCCTTGTAGGCCAGCACGTTGTTGAACACTGGCGGACTGTCCCGCGAGATGGCCGCCGAGCCGGCGGTCATGGTCATGGCCACTCCGGCCTTGGCCCGCTCCACGTGATAGGCGCGGTAGAGCTGCTTGGGCATGCCTTCTTCGGGGTAGGCGGGTTCGTGGGAGGTGATGATGACGCGGTTGCGCAGCGTCAGGTGCTTGAGTTGATACGGCTGCAGCAAGGGATCGTTCTTCATGTCCGGAGTCCACCAGCGCTCATCAGGTGGAAAGAACTTAAAACCCTGTGTACACAGGTGTCAACTAAAATGACATGGGTGAACATTTTGGCTTGTTGAGCCTGTGGACGGGCTGTACTATCGCCCCATGAATGCATCGAATCCCGCTGTTATCGAACCCGCGCGCGGCTCCCTGGAGAGCTGGCTCACCGCTGCCTACGAGAGCCTCAAGGACGCCGGCGTGGATGCCGTGCGCATCCAGCCGCTGGCCAAGAAGCTCAAGCTGTCGCGCACCAGCTTCTACTGGTTCTTCGAGGATCGGGAGGCGCTGCTGCAGGCGCTCATCGATCAATGGAAGAGCAAGAACACCGGCAACCTGGTGGCCCGTACCGAGGCCTATGCCGAGTCCATCACCGAGGCCATCCTCAACGTCTTCGACTGCTGGCTGGATGCCCGGTTGTTCGATTCCCAGTTCGAGTTCGCCATGCGCAGCTGGGCGCTGCAGTCCGCCGAGGTGGCGCAGGACATCGCCGAGGCCGACGCCCTGCGCATCGCCGCGCTCAAGGCCATGTTCGACCGCTTCGGCTTCGAGGACCGCGCGGCCGAGACCCGCGCCCGCTCCATCTACCTGACCCAGATCGGCTACATCAGCATGAAGACCGTCGAGCCCCTGGAGCGCCGGCTAATCTTCATTCCCGAATACCTGAAGATCTTCACCGGCCTGGAGCCGGAGCCACGGGAGCTGGAGCGCTTCCTCAGCCGGCACCAGCTGATACGCCCCTTGAGTTGAGGACTCGCCTCAACCGCGCCCGACCAGGCGCGAGACCCAGAGCGCCAGGCGCAGCTTGGCCTTGGAGTAGGGCGGGAACAGTAGCTTGACCGCCAGCCAGGGGCCGGCGCGCAGCACGCTGCGCTCGTGGGAGAAGGTGCGAAAGCCCGCCAAGCCGTGAGCGCTGCCGCTGCCCGAATGATTGACGCCGCCGAACGGCAGGTTGACCTGGGTGTACTGCTGCATGCACAGGTTGAGGCCGAGGCTGCCGGAACGGGTGCGCGCCAGCACCTGTCGCTGCACCTGCCGGTCACGGCTCCAGAGATAGAGCGCCAGGGGCTTGGGGCCGGCATCGATGCGCTGCAGGACGTCGTCCAGCTCGTCGTAGGCGATCACCGGCAGCAGCGGCCCGAAGATCTCCACCTGGTCGAGGGGGCTGGCGATGGCCGAGCAATCCAGCAGGGTCGGCGCCAGGTAGCGTCGGGCCACGTCGTGGTCGCCACCGCAGATCAGCCGGGCACCGGCGGCCTGGGCGCGCTGCAGCAGCTCGGCGAGTCCTGCCGCATGGCGTTCGTGGATGAGCTGGGCGAGGTCCGGGCTGGCGGCGGGATCGCTGCCATAGCGCTGGGCCAGCAGGCGGCGGCAGCGTTCGTTGAAGGCGTCCAGCAGGCTGCGATGGACGAAGACATGATCCGGCGCGATGCAGGACTGGCCGGCATTGAAGAACTTGCCCCAGAGCAGCAGCTCCACGGCGGCGTCCAGATCGGCGCTGGCCTCGACGATAGCTGGCGACTTGCCGCCCAGTTCCAGGGTGACCGACGCCATGTGCAGGGCGGCGGCCTGCATGACCAAGCGACCGACCGCCGTCGAACCGGTAAAGAAGAAGTGATCGAACGGCAGGGCCAGCAGCGCCTGGGCGGTGGCCACGCCGCCTTCGCAGAAGGCCACGGTATCCGGCGCGAAGGCCTCGGTGATTAGCTCGCGCAGCACCTGGTTGATCGCCGGGGTGAATTCCGATGGCTTGAGGATCACGGTATTGCCAGCGGCCAATGCCGATACCAGCGGCCCGAGCAGGATGGAGACCGGGTAGTTCCAGGGGCCGATGATCAGGCAGCGCCCCCGCGGCTGCCGCTGGATATGCGCCGGGGAGCCCAGCGAGGTGAGGGTGGCCCGGACCCGTTGCGGGCGCATCCAGCGCCGCAGGTGGCGCCGGGCATGCTGGATTTCCTCCAGCACCGGCATGATTTCCGACAGCTCCACCTCCACCTCGGGCTTGCCGAAGTCTGCGCGAAAGGCGGCGTAGAGAGCCGCTCGGCGGGCCACCAGGGCCGTGTGCAGACGCTGCAACGAGGCGAGGCGGTCGGCGGTGGTGGAGGTGCGCAGGGCCAGGGCGCGGGGACCTTGGGCAGTGAACAGACGCTGCAGTTCAGCGACATCGGCAGTGTCGGGCGGGGAAGCAGGCATGGCAGGGGTCCGCTGGGGCTGAGAGGCGCCGGGCCGGGCGGTAGCCAACCCGGCCGCGTTTCAGTGTCACTCTACTGCGGGTCAGGGGCTTCGCCCATGGCTACCGATGCGCTTTCAGGTCCCGTTGGACAGGGCGCCCGAAACCCTGTCGCGATGTCCTTACCCTTTCCACTCGGAGACCACACTAGCGTGCGATAGCCGCCTCGATATCCTTGAACTCCACCACCCGAACGTAGGGGGCGATCTCGCCACTGATCGAAAAATGGGCGCCGATCACCGTGACTTCGACGCCCTCGTTTTCCACCAGGTGCTGGACGACCTCATGGAAGTCGCCGTCGCCTGCCACCAGGTAAAGCTTCTTCCAACCGCGCTTCGTGTGGGAGCGCATGAGATTGAACGCCAAGCCAACATCGACGCCTTTCTGACTTTTCGTCGTGTACTGCTCGCCCGTCACGGGATGCAGAATCGGCCCGCCACCTGCCGACGCGGGCCACTCGTGGCTTTTGCTTTGCAGCCAATAGAGCTTGACCCTCAACCCGGCGCCCTTGGGTGGGGCCGAGCTGAGGAATTTATTGAAGTTGGTCTGGGCGATAGTGGGCGGATCGCTATCGCAGTTGAAGTAGTAGGCGTCGCCGATGCGTTCTCCCGCATCCTGTTCGATAAATTGGCGGAGCTTGAGATAATCGAATTTAGCGTTGGATACGGAACCGTTCCAGGCGCTCAAAGCGTAAGCGCCGTCGACGAACCAGGCCACACCCTGTTGCTTTGTCGTTGCCATCGTATTGCGGGGACCGAGCCTTTTTACCGTTGATGAGCGTACACCCGCACGCGGGATGCCCAGGAGCCCATTGTGAGCGCAATTGCGTCTTCGCGCCTCACTTCCTTAGATCAACGACTTGCGACGCCTGGCGAGCCGTTATTGAAAAAGTGCCGCGGCGTCGCTCTACCGTGGCGCAGGCGCTCTGCGACGAGCGCTCGCGCTGGAACCGCTCAGGCTACCTGGAAGCGCCCCACCAGCGACTGCTGCTGCTCGGCCAGGCGGGCCAGCTCGCGGCTGGTGACGGCGGTCTGCTCGGCACCGGCGCTGACCTGGATCACCAGGTCGTTGATGTCGTTGACGTTGCGGCTGATCTCTTCAGCGACCTGGCTCTGCTGCTCGGCAGCGGAGGCCACCTGGATGGTACGGTCGTTGATCAGGGTCACGCCCTCGGCGATCTCGCCGAGCAACTCGCCGGCCCGCACCACGTTGCTGGCGCCGGTCTGTACCTGGCTCAGGGTTTCCTGCATGGCTTGGGTGGCGCGGTCGGAGCCGGTCTGCAAATGGCTGATCATCTGTTGGATGTTGCCGGTGGACTGCTGGGTCTTTTGCGCCAGGGCGCGCACCTCGTCGGCTACCACGGCGAAGCCGCGGCCCGCCTCGCCGGCGCGGGCGGCCTCGATGGCAGCGTTGAGTGCCAGTAGATTGGTCTGTTCGGCGATACCGCGGATCACGTCCAGCACCGAGGAGATGGAATCGCTCTCCTGCTTGAGCTCGGCGATGATCGCCGAGGTGCGCTCGGCCTGTACCGACAGGCCTTGCACCAGGCTGATGGTGGCCTGCAATTCGCGGCGACCCTGGCTGGTATTGCCCTCGACCTGCCGCGAGCCTTCGGCGGCCTCGGTGGTGCTGCGGGCGACATCCTTCACGGTCGCGCTCATCTCGGCGATGGCGGTGGCCACCTGGTCGGTGCCCAGGCGCTGCTGGGCGACGTTCTGGCTGGTCTGGACGGCGACCGCAGAGGCTTCTTCGGCGGCGGTGGCGACCTGCATGGTGGCCGCGCCGATTTCCTGGATCACCTGGCCGAGCTCCTGGCTCATGAGATTGAGATTGCCGGTGATGGTGCCGAACTCATCGCGGCCTTGGTAGGCGCAGCGCGCGGTGAGGTCACGGGTGGCCAGGCGGGTCAGGGTGCCGTTGACCTGGTCGACCGCCTGCTTGATGTTGCGAATGATCGCCCAGGCCAGCGCCGACACGGCTACCAGCACTACCAGCACTAGGCCGAGGGTGGTCCAGAGGTCACGGCTGGCGCGGGCACGGGCTTGTTCGGCGAGGACGCTGACACTGGCTCCTAGGTCATTTTCCACGGCACTCATCAGGTCGATGCGCTGGGTGGCGAGGTTGAACCAATCCTCGGGCTTGACGCCCAGGGGATCGCCCAGGGGGATCTCGAACGCCAGTTGCTGCAGGCGGCTGACCTCCCGGGCGCTGGGTTGTTTGAAGGCGGCGTCGAGTTGTTGGATGAATGCCGGCGTGGCCTTGCGCTGGAAGGCATCGGCATAGGCGGAAAATTCGCCCAGATTGCGCGCGAAGCGCGACAGCAGGGCGGCGTCGAAGCGATTCTGGTTGAACGCCAGGCCCAGGAGTACCCGCTCGCGGCCCGCTCTTTCCTTTATCTCGACGAACAGGTTCAGGGCACCCAGCGCACGCAGGATGGCCGAGTCCTCGACCCCGGCTTCGAGGGCGTGGGTGTAGCCGATCAGCGCCTTGATGAGGTCGGTATAGGCGGTACCGGACTGGGTGCTGTTGAGCCCCAGGCCGTCGACCTTGGTCCGCAGCTCAGGCAAGCCGTCCAGGGTGCGCAATACGCTTTGGAGGGCGGCATCGTCGCTGCTGGCCACGGCCCGCAGGTCGCTCTGGGCCTGGTCGCTGTCCTGGCGGAAGCTCTTGAGCTTGTCCTGCATCGCCTTGCCGCCGCTGCCGAGGAACACCCCACTGGCGCCGCGTTCGCGCTGCAGACGGGTGACCACGGCGCTGATGCGCTGGGCGGCGGCGCTGGCGGTCACGGTGTGTTGCATGTCCTTGAGCGTCCGATAGCGCTCGGCGGTATAGAGACTGGAAATCACCAGAAAACCGGCCAACGGCAAGAGCAGGATCAACAGGAGCTTGGTACTGAGCGGGGCATTCCTGAGCATGGGTCGATTCTCTGGCGTCGAACGGTCGCGCGGCGGGCATGAAGGCGGTGGGCGGCCAAGCAGTGCGCTGGCCTTTCCGGCGTGTCGGCAGGTGGCGGAGAAGCTTAATAGTCAAGCTAGTGTGCGGGATGACTGGCGGGATCGGCGGCATTGCCGCCTGTGGGTAGCGCCGCGTCTGGCGCGGCGGCGCGAGCCCGTTGGCGTGCCAGACGTTTATTGTCGGTCTAAATCAGCCCAGTTGGGCCTTGAGCAGCAGCGCATAGCCCAGCACCAGCAACGGCCAGCCCACCACCGGTCCGAACAGCAGCCGCCACAGCCACAGCCGTGGTACGAAGCCGACGCCGTGGACCAGCCCGGCGGAGACACCGAGCATCACCGCCATCAGCAGCGGATGGCTGTAGTGGCCGCTGGTGTCGAGCATCAACCCAGGGTGGATCAGCAGCAGCAGTGCTAGGGGCGCCGCTAGCAGCAGGGACAGCGTCCGCCCGAGCGGGTGGACGCGGGGCAGAGCTTCAGCATTCGGCATCGTCATGGACGTCCAGCTCCCGGGTGCTTTCCAGCCAGAGGGCGTTGATGATGCCAAAGCTCGCGGCGAGCAGGACACCGAGAATCCAGGTGAAGTACCACATGGCGAATCTCCTTGAAGGTGGCTCGATCAGTAGAGGCCGTGGGGGTTGGCGTCGATGAAGCGGTCGTCGACCTTGCCCCACATCCGCCGGTAGCTCCACAGGGTGTAGGCCAGGATGATGGGCACGAAGATCGCCGCGGCGACGAACATGATGCCCAGGGTGCGCTGGCTGGAAACGGCGTCCCAGATGGTGAGACTCGACGCCAGGTCCAGGCTCGACGGCAGCACGAAGGGAAACAGCGCGCAGCCGGCGGTGGCGATAGTGCCGACGATGGCCAGGGCGGTGCCGGCGAAGGCCAGGCCTGCCTGGCGCCAACTGCTGCCGAGCAGGGCCAGCACACTGCCGAGTACCGCCAGCACTGGGGCGAGCAGCGTTAGCGGCTGGGCATGATAGTTGGCCAGCCAACCCGGATTGCCGGCGGTCACCACCTTGTGCAGCGGATTCAGGGCGCTGCCCGGATCGCCCTGGCTGACCAGCAGGTAGCCCTCGAAGCCGTACGCCAGCCAGACCCCGGCCAGGCCGAAGGTGGCCAGGTGGAGCAGGGCGCAGAGGCCGGTGGCGCGCCGGGCACGCTCGCCCAGGGCCTGGTGGGTACGCAGCATCAGCCAGGCGCCGCCATGGGCGCAGAGCATGGCCAGGCTGACCAGCCCGCAGAGCAGGGCGAAGGGATTGAGCAGGGCGAAGAAGCTGCCGCTGTAGGTGGTTCTCAGGGTGTCGTCGAGTTGGAAGGGCACGCCCTGGAAGAGGTTGCCGAAGGCTACGCCGAACACCAGCGCCGGGACCAGGCTACCGGCGAACAGCCCCCAATCCCAGGCGTTGCGCCAGCGGGGGTTGTCCAGCTTGCTGCGGTAGTCGAAGCCCACCGGGCGCAGGAACAGAGCGAAGAGCACCAGCAGCAGCGCCCAGTAGAGCCCGGAGAAGGCGGTGGCATAGACCAGCGGCCAGGCGGCGAAGAGGGCGCCGCCCGCGGTGATGAACCACACCTGGTTGCCATCCCAGTGCGGAGCGATGCTGTTGATGGCGGCGCGGCGTTCCTTGTCGGTCTTGCCGATCAGCGGCATCAGGATCATGGCGCCCATGTCGAAGCCATCGGTGAGGGCGAAGCCGATCAGCAATACGCCGATCAGTACCCACCAGCTGAGCTTGAGCACTTCGTAGTCGAACATGGCGGTCTCCTCAGACGTTGGCCGGAGTAGCGGGTTTGGCTACGGCGGCCTGACGCAGGGCGTCGCCCACCTGGGCGGCGCGTTCGTGGAAGTAGCGGCCGGTATGCAGGCTGCTCGGGCCGCGGCGGGCGAAGCGGATCATCAGGTAGAGCTCGACGATCAACAGCAGGGTGTAGAAGGCCACCAGGGCGCCGATGGAACCCAGCAGGTCGCCCGCAGCCAGGGTCGAGGCCGACAGATGCGTGGGCAGCACCTCGCTGATGGTCCAGGGCTGGCGACCGTGCTCGGCGACCCACCAACCGGTCTGGGTGGCGATCCAGGGCAAGGGCAGGCTGATTAGCGCCCACTTCAGCAGCCAGGGCTTCTGGAGTTCGTTGCGGCGGGTCGAGGCCCAGAAGGCGCAGACGAACAGCGCCAGCATCAGCACGCCACTGGCGACCATGATGCGGAAGGTCCAGAACAGGCTGGCGACGCCGGGAATGGTGTCCAGGGCGGCCTGGCGCACCTGTTCGGGCGTGGCCGTGGTGGGATCGTTCACGTACTTCTTCAGCAGCAGGCCATAGCCGAGGTCGTGCTTGCGGGCGTCGAAGGCGGCGCGAGTGGCGGCCGTATCGTTACCGGCGCGTAGCTGCTCCAGCAGCGCATAGGCCAGGGCGCCGTTGCGGATACGCACCTCGTATTGCTTGACCAGATCCTTGATGCCGGTGACCGGCTCGGTGGTGGAGCGGGTGGCGATCAGGCCCATCAGGTAGGGGATCTTCACCGCATAGTCGGTGCGCATCTCCTGCTGGTTGGGAATGCCGAACAGGGTGAAGGAGGCGGGGGCTTCTTCGGTGTTCCATTCGGCTTCGATGGCGGCCAGCTTGACCTTCTGTACCTCGCCCACGCGATAGCCGGATTCGTCGCCCAGTACGATCACCGATAGCACCGCGGCCATGCCGAAGGCGGCGGCCACGGCGAAGGAGCGCCGGGCGAAGCCGATGTCGCGACCCTTGAGCAGGTAGTAGCTGGAGATGGCCAGCACGAAGATGGCGCCGGTGACATAGCCCGAGGCCACGGTATGGACGAACTTCACCTGGGCGACGGGATTGAGCAGCAGGGCCCCGAAGTCCGTGAGCTCCATGCGCATGGTCAGGTAGTTGAATTCGGCGCCGACCGGATTCTGCATCCAGCCATTGGCCACCAAGATCCACAGGGCCGAGAGATTCGAGCCCAGGGCCACCAGCCAGGTCACCAAGAGGTGCTGGCCCTTGGAGAGCCGATCCCAGCCGAAGAAGAATAGGCCGATCAGCGTCGATTCCAGGAAGAAGGCCATCAGGCCCTCGATGGCCAGGGGCGCGCCGAAGATGTCGCCGACGTAGTGGGAGTAATAGGCCCAGTTGGTGCCGAACTGGAACTCCATGGTCAGGCCGGTGGTGACGCCCAGGGCGAAGTTGATGCCGAACAGCTTGCCCCAGAACTGGGTCATGTCCTTGTATACCTGTTTGCCGGTCATCACATAGACCGACTCCATGATCCCCAGGATCACCACCAGCCCCAGGGTCAGGGGCACGAAGATGAAGTGATACAGCGCGGTCATGCCGAATTGCAGGCGTGACAGGTCCACGACGGATTCCGAGATCATCCCGGCAATCTCCTCAACTAAAAGAAAGGGGTACTAGTCCAGCAGGTGGGCGCTGACCGCCTGGACGGCGTCGAGCGGGACCGTGGGGGCGCTGAACCAGAGGCTCTTGATCACCATGAGCAACGCCAGCTTGAGCAGCAGGATGACCAGCAATTCCTTGACCAGGCGTCCGTTCATGGCGACCTCGCGAGCCGTGGCGCCCCTCCAGGGCGGAGTGGCGGCTGCATGCAGGATGCGCCTGCTGGCCCTGGGCAAAACTGATCCAGATCAATTGGCCAGTGGCCATCGCCTGGGGCAGGTTGTCGCAGTCGTTCAGGTAGGGTTCAGAGGGGTTAAGACGGCGTTAAGACAGCGAGGCGCACAGTGAAGCTGTCACTGACGCCAGACCGCTTCCTTGTGGCGACGCCAGGCCCGAGTCTTCGACAGGAGGAATCATCATGTCCATGAACGTCTTCAACAAGATGGCCGCCCTCGCCATGCTCAGCACTGCCAGCTATGCCGCCATGGCCAGCGAACTCAACGAGCGTCGCAACCAGGTCATCCCGCAGTCGAAGGTGGCGGAGGCGGATATCGCACCTGTCCAGCAGGTGACTCCCGTCGGTTGGGATCGCATCCTCGATTCCAAGGCCTACGGCCCGGTCTCGGTGCGTTACCAGGCACGGGCGGTCAGCCCGGACGTCTTGCGCAGCGCCGTGCTCGGCTAACGAGCTTCTGCCACGCGGTCCGCTTTTCCCGGGCGGACCGCGGCTGAGCCTAGCTTGTCAGGTGCTTGGAGGCTTCCCCCAGAATCTCCTGCAGTCGGCGTGACAACTCGTCGACGGAATAGGGTTTGTGGATCAGCTCGAAGCCCTGGGTGCCATTGGTCGCGAGGACGTGGCTGTAGCCGGAGGTCAGCAGGATGGGGAGGCTGCGATACAGCCGACGGATTTCGATGGCGAGTTCGAGGCCACTCATGCCCGGCATGACGACATCCGAAAAGACCACGTCGTAGTGGCCTGGTTGCTCGGCGAGCAGGGTCAGGGCCTGGTCGGCGTTCGCGGCCAGCACCGGGTGATAGCCCAGATCCCGCAGCGAATCGACGGCGAAGTTGCCGACTTGGACGTTGTCTTCGACCACCAGCACGCGGGCGCCATGGCCATCGGCTACCGCCTGGGCTTCGCTCACGAGCAGGGGTGCGGACTCGCCACTCGCCTGCGGTAGATAGAGGTGGAAGGTCGTACCCTGGCCGACCTCGCTCGTGACACGGATCTCTCCACCCGACTGCTTGATGAAGCCGAACACCTGGCTCAGCCCGAGCCCCGTGCCTTTGCCCACTCGCTTGGTGGTGAAGAAGGGTTCGAAGATCTGCGCGAGGTGCTCCGGGGCGATACCGCTACCATCATCCGCGATGGAAACCACTACCGACGGGGTGGCGACCGCGTGCGGGGCAGCGCTGGTGGGCATGTCGGTCACGGTCTTGACGCTGATGGTCAGGGTTCCACTCCCCTCCATGGCGTCCCGGGCATTGACCACCATGTTGACCAGCGCGGTGTCGAATTGGCCCGGATCGGCGTAGACCAGGCAGGGCTGCTCGCAGAGGTCCAGGTTGATACTGATGCGTGATCCCAGCAGCGTCCCCAGCATGTCGTGCAAGGCACGGACGTTGGCGTTCGCCGAAAACACCTCGGGTGTGAGCGCCTGGCGCCGGGCGAAGGCCAGCAACTGGCCCGTCAGCTTCGCCGCCCGATCGACCGTGGTAGAAATGGCGCCGATATAGAGGTCGCGGCGTTCCTCGTTAAGATTTGGGCGCTTGAGCAGGTCGCAGGATGACTTGATGACCGTCAGCAAGTTATTGAAATCGTGGGCCACGCCGCCGGTAAGCTGACCGATCGCCTCCATCTTCTGCGACTGGCGCAAGGCATCCTCGGCCATCGCCAGGTCCTGTGCCTGCTGCCGTTGCTGGGACACATCGCGGACCGTGGCGTAGATCAGATCGGCGTTACGCACGGCATTCCAGGACAACCACCGGTAGGAACCATCGCGGTGACGGTAGCGGTTCTCGAAACTGATCACCGGCTCCCCCTGCTGGAGATCGGCCAGCGCCTGGCGGGTGGCGACTAGGTCATCGCTGTGGACGAAGGCCATGAACGGCTGAGCCTTGAGCTCATCGATCGTCCAACCCAGCGTCATCACCCACGCCGGGTTCAGGCTGAGGAAGAAGCCCTCGAGGCTCGCCACGCACAGCGGGTCGTTCGAGCATTTCCAGATCTGATCCCGCTCGGCGGTGCGCGCCGAGACCTGGCGTTCCAGGTCGTCGTTGAGCGTCGCGATCGCCTCGGCCCTGGCCTGCTGCTCCCGCTGGGCAAGGACGCGAGCGCTGATATCGCGTGAGATGCAGACGATCTTCAGTTGGTCGGTACCGGCAACCTCGAAAGGCGAGCAGGAGACTTCCCACCAGCGTGGCTCGCCCTGGGCGGTGGGGCAGAAGCCCTCGATGCGAGTGGTCTGGCCCTGGCCGGCCCGCTCGATGGCCTGCCTGATCTTCCAGCGTTCCTCAGCCGGCCATAGCGAGGCGTACTCGATCCCCACCATTTGATCCTCGGACTGCAGCTGGAAGAGTTCCAGACCCTGGAGGTTGATGAATTCGACGTAACCCTCGGCCGAGAAAATCTTCACGCAATCCAGGCTGGCCTTGAGCAAGCTGCGGGAAAAGGCTTCGCTGTGCAGGACATTGCGGGCTGCGCGGAAGCGCCGCTGCGCACCGATCTCCAGGGCGATCATGCCGGCGAACAACTCGAGGGCCGGCAGAATCTCGGGGCTGCTCGGTCGGGCCGGCTGGGGGTCGATGGCACACAGGGTGCCGAAGAAGCTGCCATCGTCCAGCACGATGGGTACGGAAATATAGCTGCGTAGACCGTACTGCCTGGGTGTGTGATGGTCGCGGTAGAGGGCGTCCTGCGCCACGTCGTCGATCACGACGGGCCGGAGATGGTCGCGGATCTCGTCGCAAATCGTCGATTCGACCGTCAGCTCGCCACCGGGCTCGAGGCCGAAGCCGATATGGTCGAGCGTGCTGCAGGCGATCCAGCGGTCATCGGTCACCCGGGCCACGGCGGCGAAGCCCATGCCCGTCATCCGGCACACCACTTCCAGGATCTTGGGAACCGCGGCGATTTCCCCGATCAGGTCGACATCGTCGTCGAGGCTGTACGCAGGGACGGGAGGTGGGATCAGGGTGCTCATCGGGCCGCTCGTACGTTGCCCGGGCCGGGCAGTAGGTTGGGTAGCGAGCGACAGGGTGACGTCTCCAGGTTGCCGCGCTAGAGGCGCTCGTCACAGGCCGTGCCCGGCCAGTATACCGGTCACCCAAGCGGCGCGGTCGAACATGCCGTTGCAATAAGGAGAGCCGTCGGCAAATACGACGAACGGCCGCGGACGGAGCACGCCGTCGAAACCGTTCTGGACCAGATCCACCTGGCGATCCGTGCTGACAGCTCGAACCCCATTGCTGGTGCGTCTGGAACCCCTGCGGCAGTGTGGGAATCACGACGGTCTTCGCCAGCTCCGTCGGTGCCGGTCCAGGTGCTGGTGCCCATACGGGAGCCGCGGTTGGCGAACGCCAACCCGCGCTAGAGCGTCGTCACTCGAGCTTGGGTTGGCGGACATAATGGATATCCCACTCGGACTCAGCCACCTGCACAAAACCGTGGCGCCGATAGAAATGGTTGGCGTCGCTACCCCGCAATGCGCCCAGCCGAAGCGGCAGGCGGCGAGCATCGGCGTCGGCCATGACCTCTTGAAGCACCGCGCTGCCAATGCACTTCGCCTGATGCTCAGGCAGGACGTACAGGTGATCGAGATACAGGTGGTCGGGAAAAGGACGGACGACGAAAAAGCCCACTCGAACGCCATCGGCCTCGATGAACCGGCAGAGCTCGGGTTCGAAGGCGGCCAGGAAGCGCTCCCTGGCTCGTTGCGGATCGAATCTTCCAACCCGCTCCAGACTCTCGCGCATGGCGGCAACGCGAATGTCCGCCAGGGGCTGCGCATCGCATAACGCGGTCGGTATGAAAGCAAGGTTCATGGGGGTGCTGGCTCTGGTATGTCCTGGGGGCTCGCCGTTGGAGGGGCAGCCAAGTCGAGGGTTATACATCCTTCCCTTGGTCGCCGGTAGGAGCGCGGGTTCGAGCTACAGGTCCAGTGCCGGGAGCTGCTGGAACAGGCGCGGACCGCCGTCCTTGGCAAGCTTCCAGGCGAGAGCAGCCACGGGTAGCGATTTCAGTTGTCGTTGTGGCAACCATAGCCATACACGAGATAGTCCATCACGTGCTCCCGGCCGCTGTGATCCAGGTAGTCGAGGCGAGCCGGGACGATACCGCAGCGGTTGGTCAGATCGGTTTGGCTGATGACCTTGTCGATGTCGAGGTGGACGAAGAAGCCGGGCTCGTCGTGGATCGGGGCGGAGCTGGTGGTATCGGCCAGGGCGGAGCCGGTAATGAGCAGTCCAAGGAGGCCGAGAATGAGCGCTTTCATGGTGAGTCCTCTTGAGTGGGGCAGCGTGTTGCTGACCGGGCCACTGTAGGAGGGCAGGGGGGACGCCAGGCTGACGGGCGGATTACAAATCCGTCATGGACGCTGCCTCGACGCTCGTCAGGAGCGTCGAGGTACCGGTCCACACCAAGAACCGCCTGGTTGCCGCTATGACGGCAAGCGTAGGTGCTTGGCTGCACTCAGGTCCAAAGCTCGGCAGATCCGTCTACCGACTCAGCTCATAGGCGCACATGTTCACCGTGGCGGCCAGATTCAAGGATTCGATGGCCCCTGAGCCGGTGATGGTGAAGGGCTGGGCATTCAGCGCCCTGAGCTGTTCCCGGGGTACGCCGCGCGCTTCGTTGCCGAAGAGGTAGCAGTCGAAGGCCTTGAAGCCCGCCGCCTGGACGGGCTCGCCCTGCATGTCCAGGCAGGCGATGCGGGGGAAGCGCTGCGGCAAGCCGTCGAGTTCGACGTCGAGCTCCAGTGGCGTGTGGAAGATGGCGCCCATGCTGGCGCGGACCACCTTGGGATTGTAGGGGTCGACGCTGCCCGGACTGAGCAGGCAGCGAAAGCGCCCGAACCAGGCCAGGGTGCGCAGGATGGTACCCAGGTTGCCGGGGTCCTGGATCTCGTGCAGGTAGAAGGCGCGCTCGCTGGCAGCGGAGGCGGCCACGGCCTGCTCGGTCGAGGGTAGGGGCACCACGGCGATGATGCCCTGCGGCGTCTTGGTATCGGCGATCTGCGCCATCTGCCGGTCGCTGATCAGGTGCGTGCGGAACGGACTCTGCCAGTGCTCGTAGGCGGCGGTCACGTAAAGCTCCGCGCGCTGCAGCTGCGGATTCTGCAGCGCGGCCTTTTGCAGCTCCAGCGCCAGATGCTCGCCCTCCACCAGGAAATGACCGAATTCGGCGCGGTACTTCTTCTGGTGGAGCTTCTTGATGTCGTCGAGCTTCATCAGCCAGCGGCCCGGGCTAGCGGGGCGTCCTGCGCGTCGCCTTCCGCGAGCATCGCCTTGGCCAGCGCCTCGGCCACCTTGATGCCGTCCACGCCCGCGGAGAGGATGCCGCCGGCGTAACCGGCGCCTTCACCCGCGGGATAGAGGCCGCGCAGATTGAGGCTCTGCAGCGTCTCGTGATCACGGGTGATACGCACCGGCGAAGAGGTACGGGTCTCGATGCCGGTCAGGATGGCGTCATGGCGGTCGAAGCCGCGGATCTGCTTGCCGAAGGCCGGCAGCGCCTCGCGAATGGCCTCGATGGCGTAGGCGGGCAGCGATGGCGCCAGGTCGCCCAGGCGCACGCCGGGCTTGTAGGAGGGCTCGACCTCGCCGAATTCGGTGGAAGGCACGCCGCGGATGAAGTCGCCGACCAACTGGCCGGGCGCGCAGTAGTCGCTACCGCCCAGCTCGTAGGCGCGCGATTCCAGGCGCTCCTGCAACTCGACACCGGCCAGCGGATCGCCGGGGAAGTCCTGCTCGGGATTGATGCCCACCACGATACCGGAGTTGGCGTTGCGCTCGTTGCGCGAGTACTGGCTCATGCCGTTGGTGACGACGCGGCCCGGCTCGGAGGTAGCGGCCACCACGGTGCCGCCCGGACACATGCAGAAGCTGTACACGGCGCGGCCATTCTTGGCGTGATAGACCACCTTGTAGTCGGCGGCGCCCAGTTCCGGGTGGCCGGCGTACTTGCCCAGGCGGGCCTCGTCGATCATGCCCTGGGGGTGTTCGATGCGGAAGCCGATGGCGAAGGGCTTGGCCTCGATGAACACGCCCTGGCGGTGCAGCATGCGGAAGGTGTCGCGGGAGCTGTGGCCCAGCGCGAGCACCACATGGCGGCTGTGCAGGGTTTCGCCATTGGCGAGCACCACGCCTTCGAGCTGGTCTCCGTCGATCAAGAGATCGGTCACCTTGCTTTCGAAGCGGACTTCACCGCCGAGGGCGATGATTTCCTCACGCATGGCCGCCACCACCCCGGTGAGGCGGAAGGTGCCGATGTGCGGCTTGCTGACGTAGAGGATCTCTTCCGGCGCGCCGGCGCGGACGAATTCGTGCATCACCTTGCGCGCGTAGAACTTCGGGTCCTTGATCTGGCTGTAGAGCTTGCCATCGGAAAACAGTCCCGCCCCGCCTTCGCCGAATTGCACGTTGGATTCGGGCGTCAGCACCTTCTTGCGCCATAGGGCCCAGGTGTCCTTGGTGCGACTGCGCACGTCCTTGCCGCGTTCGAGCACGATGGGCTTGAAGCCCATTTGGGCGAGCAGCAGGGCGGTGAACAGGCCGCAGGGGCCAAAGCCCACGACCAGGGGGCGCTCGGTCAGATTGGCCGGCGCCTGGCCGACCGGGTAGTAGCCGGTGTCCGGGGCGGGGCGCACTTGGGGATCTTGGGCAAAGCGCGCCAGCACCGCCGCCTCGTCGCGTACTTCCAGGTCGATGATGTAGATGAACAGGATGACGCTGTTCTTCTTGCGCGCATCGTAGCTGCGCTTGAACACGGTGAAATCGAGGAGGTCCGCGTCGCGCAGGTTCAGGCGGGCGACGATGGCCTGGCGCAATTCGGCGGGGGTGTGATCGAGCGGCAGGGACAGTTCGTTGATGCGAATCATGACAATAATCCTGGCCGGTGACTCCGGCAAAGGAGGGAGAAGAAGGGGAAGGGCGGCGATTGTACCCGGCGGCCCCGGCCCTGTCAGGCCAGGACGATGGGCGCTCCACTGGGCGGCCTGGCGGTCGTTCCGGCGATCCCCGATTCGTCCCGGCGCGTTATCGGCTTATAATCGCCGCCACTTCGCGGCCGACCGGCTTGGTTTTGCGTCCGCTTCTCTCCCGATTTCCGTGGTAGCTCCAACATGAAACGATCCAAAAGCAGCCGTCGGTGGCTGGATGAACACGTCAACGATCCCTTCGTGAAACGCGCTCAGAAAGACGGCCTGCGCTCGCGCTCCAGCTACAAGCTGATCGAGCTCAACGAGAAGGACAAGCTGATCCGCCCCGGCATGCTGGTCATGGATCTGGGCTCGGCTCCCGGCGGCTGGTCGCAGGTGGCGGGCGGCATCGTCGGCGACAAGGGTCGCGTGGTGGCGACCGACATCCTGCCGATGGGCGCCCTCGACAACGTCGACTTCGTGCAGGGCGACTTCACCGACGATGGCGTCTTCCAGAAGATCCTCGGCGTGCTCGATGGCCGGCAACCCGATCTGATCGTGTCCGACATCGCCCCCAACATCAGTGGTGTCGCAGCGGCCGACCAGGCGGCTGCCATGTACCTGGTCGAGCTGACCCTCGACATGGTGCGCCAGGTGCTCAAGCCGGGCGGCAACTACGTGGTCAAGGTGTTCCAGGGCGAAGGCTCCGATGACTTCCTCAAGGACGTGCGCAGCTCCTTCGAGAAGGTATCGATCCGCAAGCCCGAGGCCTCGCGACCCCGTTCGCGCGAGGTCTATCTGGTGGGCAAGGGCTTCAAGGGCTGAGGCAACTCCGCTTCCATCGGCTCGATTCGCCGTTCATACCTCTTCTCCTCAGATAGACCCGGAATGGCCGGGCTGTCGATGGCCACCTGTGTCGCAGTGAACCCTGACACCTTGTACGGTCGAGTCTGAAACGGATTCGTGGCAATGGCACGAATCAACAGCCCGAGCGCCTGGATCGGCGTTGTGGACACCTCTTACCCTATTTGCAATGGAAGGCGACATGCTGCTGTTCGATCTACTCAAGCTCTGGGAACCTGGCTTCACTGCCAAGAACGCCAAGGTTCACCTTGCCAGGCACAACGGTAAGGAACACCCGCTGGACGTCTTTCTCGAGGGGCGATTCGACGGCTGGCAATCCTGGCAGACGCAGCGCAATTTTCAAAAGGAGTTTGTCGTCTCGCTGATACAGGCCGGTCGTCCGACGCGGTGGTTGTTTGCGGGACTGTTCCGCAAAATTGGCAGTACTCCACACACCGAGCCTCGCCCTCACTACCTCTATGAGCTCGAACGGATAGAGGCAGCCGAGGAATGGGTGGGTCGACTCTATTTGGACAGCCAGTATAAAGAGCGCCATTCCTATCCGCTTGGTACGACCCTGGCCAACGATTTGGTTGTCAGCGAGCTGCTATCCAAGCGGCTGACCATCGGCGACTTCCCAGGCTATAAGTCCG
This sequence comes from Pseudomonas oryzihabitans, assembly GCF_006384975.1. Classification (NCBI taxonomy): domain Bacteria; kingdom Pseudomonadati; phylum Pseudomonadota; class Gammaproteobacteria; order Pseudomonadales; family Pseudomonadaceae; genus Pseudomonas; species Pseudomonas oryzihabitans. The sequence continues at coordinate 1,441,204 of NZ_CP021645.1, read as the reverse complement.
TTAATTTGACGAAGGAGCATCTCGATATTGTGGTTCGCCAAGACATTTCGACGTGGCGATCTGCCTTATCCAGCGTCAAAGGCATCTACCTGATCACCGACAGTGCCACTGGGAAGCTTTATGTAGGCAAAGCTGACGGGGAAGACGGGATATGGGGACGTTGGTGCACATACGCTGCAACTACCCACGGGGGTAATGTCGCCTTGAGGCAGGAATTCGGAATCGAGGCAGTCCCGGAGCGGAAATATGATCTTCGATTCTCGATACTGGAAATCGCTGACCTACATGCAATGAGTCACGAAATATCGGCACGGGAAAATCATTGGAAGGAAGTCTTGTTGACCCGCTTGCATGGCTACAACCTGAATTGAGGTCAGGTGCGTCATTGAATTAGAAAAAGTCATGAGTGCTCGTCAAGGTGTCGTTATAAAACGGGGCTCGATGACAGTGCTGTTTCCCCTGGATTGGCGAGTAACGTTGGCCATTATCGAGCCGTTTGCGAAATGCTGTGCTCTGCAGCCGCTCGGCGAGCACTAAGGCCAGCCATCGCGCGACACTGAACACTGCCCTGATACGCCGTGATCAAAAGGTGTCTCGTTCCCGTTGGCGAAGCCTGTCCACGCGGGTGGGCCAGTTAGAAGCTGCTCGCTCCGTGCAGCTCGGTCATTGAGGCCGGTACCGCGGAGATGTGCGCACCACGGCCACCTGGCTGAGAGGTGAGCGCACGGTCGAGTTCGGAGGCGCGCCTGAGCTCGAAGTCGGTATGGTGACAGGCGTTCAGCAGGTTGGCATACGTACAGTAGCGCGTAGAAAGGGCATCGACGCCGACAGCGCCGGGCGCACTGCCGTGGTCGGTTAAAGGCGAGACGACTGCCCACCTTACTGCCGCGCCCTGTTCTGGCTATCGCGGGCGGCCTGACGCCAAGGCGCCAAGGCTATCCGGCGCCGGAGATTTGGGATCAGGCAGCTGTTGCGGCGGCAAGCTGCGTGAGTTCGTCTTCGCCCAGTACCCGCTCCATGTCGAGCAGGACGACGAAGCCCGCTCCTTGCTTGGTCATGCCCGAGATGTAGTCGGTGCGGATCGAGGCCCCGAAGCGTGGGGCCGGCTCGATGCCGTCGGCGGCGATCTCCAGCACCTCGCAGACGGCGTCGACGACGATGCCGAACAACTGGGCCGCGCCGTGGACCTGGGTCTCCAGGACCACGATGCAACTGCGCCTCAGGGTCTCGGTCACCTGGTCATGAAAGCGCACACCGAGGTCCATCACCGGTACGGCGGCGCCGCGCAGGTTGATGACGCCGCGGAGCGCGGGCGGCAGCAGGGGGACCGTCGTGACCGCGCCATACTCGATAATCTCCCGCACGCAACCGGTATTCACCCCATAGCGCTCGTTGCCGAGCTGGAAGATGAGGAACTGACGGGAAAGCATCAGGCATGCTCCTCGAAACGGGCGAAGCCGGCCGGCACGCCGCCCAGAGGGGCGCGCCGCGCGGTGTCGAGGGACGATGCCGGCTTCGACCGCTTGGGTGCGGCGGCTTCCAGCGGTTTCGCGGTGAGTGAGCTGCTGAGGGTGAAGTATTCCATCAGCTGCTGGAGCTGCTCGGCCTGGCTGCTCATCTCTTCGGCGGTGGCGGCCAGCTCCTCGGACGCCGAGGCGTTTTGCTGGGTGACCTGGCTCAGTTGCAGCATGGCGCTGTTGATCTGGCCGACGCCGGCACTCTGTTCTTCCGAGGCGGCGGTGATTTCCTGTACCAGATCGGAGGTCTTGTTGATGGAGGGCACCATCTCGTCCAGCAAAGCTCCGGCGCGTTCGGCCAGGGCCACGCTGCCCTGGGCGACGTTACCGATCTCCTGGGCGGCGATCTGGCTGCGTTCCGCCAGCTTGCGCACCTCGGCGGCCACCACGGCGAAGCCCTTGCCATGCTCGCCGGCCCGGGCCGCTTCGATGGCGGCGTTGAGCGCCAGCAGATTGGTCTGATAGGCAATGTCGTCGATGATGCCGATCTTGTCGGCGATGGTCTTCATGGCGGTCAGGGTCTGGCTGACCGCCTGGCCCCCTTCGTTCGCCTCGCTCGCGGCCTTGCCGGCCATGCCGTCGGTGACCTTGGCGTTCTCGGTGTTCTGGGCGATGGAGGCCGACATCTCTTCGATGCTGGCGCTGGTTTCCTCGACCGAGGCCGCCTGTTCGGTGCTGGCCTGGCTGATGCTCTGAGCCGTGGCGGAGATCTCTTCCGAGGCACTGGCCAGGCCATCGGAGGCGCTGCGTACGTCGCTGATGATCTGCGCCAGGCGCTGGCTCATGCCGTCCATGGCGCGTAGCAGCGCGGCGGTTTCATCGCGGCCTTCGGCTTCGATGCGCTGGGTCAGGTCACCGGCCGCCAGGCGATCGGCAATGACCACCGCAGCACCCAGCGGGCGGGTGATGCTGCGACTCATCAGGAAGCCGAGCAGGATGCCGAAGGCCACCCCGATGGCGATGATGCCGATCAGCATGACTCGGCTATGCTCATAGAGCTGGTCGGTCAGGTCGTTGGCGTCACTGGCGTTCTGCTCCTTGCGCTTGGACAGCTCGTCCATCAGCGCACCCACCTGGTCACCGTAGTGCCGCACGCTGGCGAGCTGGTCGTCCAGCACCGGATTGGCTTCACGCAGCGTCTGGCCTTGGGCGGTCGCCATGGCTTGATCCAGGCGGTTGGCATAGCTGTTGAGCAGTTCGTCGATCTGCCGGAAGTTGTTCGCCGAGGCCTCACTGGTGAACAGCGGTCGGGCCTTGGCCAGATAATCCCGTACGTTCGCCAGCCCCTGTTTGACTTCCGCCTGGGCGCGGGTGCGGTCTCCGTCATTGGTGGCCAACAGGTAATTACCGCGGGCACGGCCTATGACGACGAGGTTCAGATTGGCTTCCTTGATATAGGAAAGCCCGAGCAATTCGCGTTGATAGAGTTGCGTCGCCAGATCATTGATCTGGCCACTGTTATTGAGTCCTACCATCCCGACCACGAGGCTAATAGCCGCGACGGCGATAAAGGACACGATTAGCCGAGTGCCAATCCGGAAATTCTTGAACATGGAGTGCTCCTACTGAGAACGACTGGTGATCGAGACCAGTCAAGACCGACGGCGGAAAAGCGGCGTCAATAGTCAGTCTTTCGGATTGAGAGACCTTAAATTTATAGTGGCCTTGGGCCATGGGATGAATGGCAGATACTTATCGAAGTTGCGCTGGATTAGTCCGATAAAGGTTTTCGCGCTTGCGGCGAAGACCTGCCAAAGATGCGGCGGGCTTGACGGGTGTGCGCTGGCCTCATCTCTGAAAGCCAGGTGCGGAGCGGCCTGTAGGCGGGTGGGGCGGCTCGACCGCAAAGGGAAATCTATCGATGTATACCCTGGGATATCGAGGCACTGCTGAATAAGGCATGAACGAGGGACGGCTGTTGCTATATCGCCGCTTCGCCTGAGTTGCAGATGAAGTTTCCTAAGGGGAGTGATCCATTGATGACGCGACGAATCAGCGCGGGAAGGGCGGTGCTAGAGCGGTCTATCCTGGCTTAGTTCTATGCTAAAGATATCTGGCTTGCTGAGGTGAAAGTTGCAAAGTTACTGCCAATTGCATCCGGAAAGTCGTTGCTGACTGAGATGATTAAGGTCTTGCCACTAGAGAATTCTGAATAAGTTAGATAGGCATAGTTAAAATATCAGCGCCGTTACTAAGGTCTCGGCGCTATTGATGGATATATCAATGGGTAGGAAGGCGTCCGGCAGCCAAACCCCGTTGCCTGAGCAGGTCGCACAGGCGCTGCGCGGCAGGGCTGAGGAGTTGACCATGACGAGTGATAAGGCCCAGCGAGCGGGTGATCGCAGGCTCGCTCAGAGGCACGGCCACTAGGTAGGAATCGAGCGCACTGGCCGGAATGGCCAGGCGCGGCACCGTGGCAACACCCAGGCCGGCGGCCACCAGATCGATGACGGTGCGGACATGCCGCGCTTCCAGGACCGGCTTGGGTAGATCAGGAATCCGGGCCAGGGCCAGGTCCAGCAGCATGCGATTACCGCTGGCCTTGTTGACCGCGATGTAGCTATGGCTAGCCAATTCCGCCCAGCGCACCGATGCGCAGGTAGCCAAGGGGTGACTCCTGGGGCAGACCAGCACGAAGTCATCCTCGTGCAGCGGCTCGAACACGAGATTGCCCTCCTGCGCACCCAGGTAGTTGATCCCGAAATCCGCTTCGCCACGGGTCACCCGGGTCAGGACATCGCTGGCCCCTTCGTCCATCACGCGCACCAGGATGCCCGGGTACTGCCGCTGATACTGCTTGAGCACCTCTGGCAATTGGTTGATCACCGTGGGTACGCAGGCGAGGGTGACCTCACCGGTCAGCCGATTGGCGGCGTCGGTCACGTCGAGCAGGGATTCGTCGAAGTCGTTCAGTACCTGGCGCGCCCGACCCAGAAAGGCGCGACCGGGGGCGCTGAGTTCGATGCGTCTCGTGGTCCGGTTGAGCAGCCGTACGCCCAGGCTGTTTTCGAGCTTGAGTATGCGCCGGGAAAGGGCAGGTTGAGACAGGTACAACTCCCGGGCGGCGGCGGCGAAGCTGCCGAGATCGGCCACCGCGACAAAGGCGCGTAGATCGCCTATCTCGACATTCATGTTTTTCATGCATGAGCCCATTCGATAAATGCAGTTAAGTTTAGTCGCCTGGTGATCCATGCTCCAAGGGCGCGCATCTCTCCCTTCAAAACCAATAATTCGGAGCTTTGCATGATTCCCATGAACCGCCGCAGTCTGCTGAAAATCGGCGCTCTCGCCTCGGCAGCTGCCGCTTCACCGCGCTGGGTAGGGGCCACCGAAGCCAGCGCCACAGGTAAGGCAACCATGACGTCAGCTGAGGGCAAAGGCACTACGCACATCCTGGCCAGCTACCTCGTAAAGGCTCGCTACGAGGATCTGCCACCGGCCGTGCGCAAGGAAGGCGTACGCACCTTGCTCAACTGGGTGGGCGTCGCCGTCGGTGGCTCGCAACATGAGACGGTCGCGCGTGCACTCCGCGCGCTCGGGCCCTTCTCGGGGCCCGAACAGGCCAGCCTGCTGGGGCGGACCGAGCGGCTGGATATCATGAATACGGCCTTTCTCAATGGGGTGGCCAGCCATATCTTCGATTATGACGACACCCACCTGAAGACCATCATCCATCCCGCCGGGCCGGTGGTATCGGCCATTCTGGCGCTGTCCGAGTACCGGCCGGTAAGGGGGCGGGAGTTTCTGAATGCGCTGGTACTGGGTGTCGAAACCGAGTGCCGTATCGGCAATGCGGTCTATCCGAATCACTACGACGTGGGTTGGCACATCACCGGCACGGCCGGCGTGTTCGGTGCCGCGGCCGCCGCGGGTAAGTTGCTGGGCCTGAGCGAGCAGCAGCTGGTCTGGGCGCTGGGCCTGGCCGCGTCGCAGCCGGTTGGCCTGCGCGAATCCTTCGGCTCCATGAACAAGAGCTTCAATCCCGGCCGGGCCGCCAGCAATGGCCTCTTCGCCGCGCTACTGGCCGCGCAGGATTTCACCAGTTCAGACGGAATGCTCGAAGCGAAGCGCGGTTGGGCCCATACCATCAGCACCAAGCAGGACTTAGCCGAGATCACCGAGGGCCTGGGCACTCGCTACGAAGCGGCGCTCAACACCTACAAGCCGTTCGCCTGCGGCATCGTCATCCATCCGGCGTTGGATGCGGCCATCCAGTTGCGCAACAGGTATCAGCTCAAACCCGAGCAGATCGCCGAGGTTCGCTTGCGCGTCCATCCACTGGTGCTGGAGCTGACCGGCAAGCAGACCCCGCAGACCGGGCTGGAAGGCAAGTTCAGCATCTACCACTCCGTCGCCATCGCCCTGATCCAGGGCGCGGCGGGCGAACGCCAATACAGCGATCAGGCCGTCCAGGACCCTGCCGTGTTGGCGCTCCGATCCAAGGTGGTGGCCACCGTCGACCCTGAGATCAAGCCGCAGCAAGTGGACATGACCATCGTATTGAACGACGGTCGCCAGTTGCACCAGTACATCCAGCACGCCATCGGCAGCGTGGAAGTACCCATGACCGATGAGCAACTGGCAGCCAAGTTCAGTGACCTGGCCGAAGGCATCCTGCCCAGGCAGCAGACCCAGGCGCTGATGGAAACCTGCTGGCAGGTGGAGCAACTGGCGGACGCGAGCCAGATCGCCCGGGCGGCCAGGCGCAGTACCACCTAAGGGGAGAGCTACCAGGGGTTCGATTTCCTACCGGACATTGAGCCCCGTGCCTATGGCGGTCTCTACGAATTCCGCACCTACCGGCTCAAACCCGGCGGCCTGCCGCCCACGCTCGCCGCCTGGCGGGCTGCGCTGGAGCCGGCCAAGGCCTATACCAGAGCATCTGGTGATCAATATGATCGCCCTCGATGGGCCACCGCGTATCACGCACATCTGGGGTTTCGAGTCCATCCAACAGCGCTTCGATTTGCGGACAGCACACTATGTGGCGGGGCTGTGGCCGCCCAAGGGCGCCCCCGAGCAGATCGATCAGGCGACGTCCATGATCGCCCTGGCCGGTGAGTATTCGCCTCTGCGTTGAAGTTGGATCAGGTCGGCGCGACGCCAGGGCGCAGGTAGGGCAGCATATGGGCGACGTAGTCGGCCTTGCCCAGCTCGATGCCCTCGGCACGCAGGATCGCGTAGGCCGTCATCACATGGAAATAGAACTGCGACAGCGCCCAATCGCGCACGTACTGCTCCGCCGAAAAATCGAACACCAGGCCCTGCGGCAGTTCATGGGCCAGGGGCGTTCCCTCGGCGACTGGTGTCTGCTCAGCCACCGTACGCTGTAACTCTGCCAGCGTTTCGCTGATCCGCGCTTGGGCCTGGGCGAGCGAGCCGGGCTGCTCGGCGGCGTGGCGGCCCTCATCGAGCAGGGTCGTCAGCGAGGGCGGAAAGGCCTGGCCATGCAGGCGGAAAACCCCTTCCTGAGCCTGGACGCAGGCAAAGCGCACCTGGGTGGCGAGCGGGAACATGTCGGGCGCCAGGCGCGCCACCAGCAGCGCTTCGGCAGCACCCTCAGGTCGCTGGGCCTCGGCCTTGTCGAGCCAGGCCGACAGGGCTTGGAGCATATGGGTGTAGGTGGGGACGAGGATATCGGTGAGCGTCATGGCGTTGTCCTAGGTTGTAGCGATCTCGGGGCGGGCTAGGCTCAAGCAAGGCCTGATCGTACGCCTCATCCGCTACCTTCGTTTGACAGCGAGTGCTGGATAGGGTGCCTGGTTGGGACGTCGCGCTCGCGACCTACTGTGGCTTGGCTAGCCTGGTCAAGCCCCAGCCTGAACGGTCGGGTCGTCCACGAGGTTCCCTTGGCGCGGATGGTCCGCCCGCGGCGCTCAATTACGGCCTGGATTCAAGAATATTTCTTTAGGATTCAAAGGTTTGACTGCCCATATATCCCCTGGCATATGGACGCTCCGGTTCGCTGGCCCTTAGTTTTCGATCCATCGGCTCAGCCTCGGACTATCAGGAAAGCACCATGGGACGCCTTGCAGGAAAAGTCGCTTTGATCACCGGTGGCGCAGGCGGCTGCGGCCTCTCGGCAGCCGAACTCTTCGCCCGCGAAGGCGCCAGGGTCGCCATTCTCGACCTGCCGAGCAGCGACGGCGCCGCCGTGGCTGAACGCATCAGCGCTGCGGGCGGTAGCGTCTGCTTCGTGGCCGCGGACGTCTCCGTGGCCGACCAGGTCCACGCCGCCGTCGCTCAGGTGGAGCAGCGCTTCGGCGCGATCACCGTACTGATGAATCATGCCGGCACCATCCATGTGGGCCCCTTTCTGGAAACCGGGGAGGACGACTGGGATCGGTTGATGGCGATCAACGTCAAGAGCATGTTTCTGGTGTCCCGTGCCGTCCTGCCGGGGATGATCGCCGCCGGGGGCGGCAGCGTGATTTGCACCTCGTCGATCTCTGGAGTCGTCGGTACACCGATGGAGGTGCTCTATTGCACCACTAAGGGTGCCTGCCACATGTTCGCCCGGGCGCTAGCCGTGGAGTTCCGCGACCGCAACATCCGTAGCAACGCCATCTGCCCTGGCTTCATCGGTACCGCCCATGGCCGTCGCGAACTCGACCTGTTGCGCGAGCACGGTACCGAGATATCCGACGCGACCCTGGCGGGAATGCAGGGGCGCCTGTGCGATCCAGCGGAAGTAGCGTCAGCCGCGTTGTTCCTCGCCAGCGATGATTCCAGCTTCGTTAACGGTACCCATTTGTTCGTCGATAACGCCTACACCGCGGCTTGAGAACCTGTTCGAGCTCTGACCATAGTGAGCCCGCGCCCCCAGCTCATAACAAGGCGCGGCTTCCCAGCACCTGATACTGCCAAACCAAAAAACCTAGAACACTCTTGGCGAGAGGGAGCAATACATGGAAATCGAGAATCGCAGCGTCGAATTCATTCCCGAGCACGAACGTTATGGATCGCCCAAGCGGCTCTTCACCATCTGGTGCAGCGCCAACATGCAGGTCACCACCATGGTGATCGGGGCACTGGGCGTGGTTGCCGGATTGAACCTGGGCTGGACCTTCATCGGCTTGATCCTGGGCAACCTGATCGGCTCCGTATTCATGGCGGCGCATTCCGCGCAAGGGCCGCACCTGGGTATCCCGCAGATGATCCAGAGTCGGGCGCAGTTCGGCGTGCTCGGGGCCGGCGTGCCGCTGGCCATCGTAGTGCTGGCCTATATCCTCTTCACCGCGGCCAATGGCGTGGTGATGCGTGATTCGATCAAGGCGGTGGCGCCGGTCTCGGATAACAACGCCATCATCCTGTTCGGCGTGCTCACCCTCGTCGTCGGCTTCGTGGGCTACGAGCTGATCCACCGCATCGGTGCCTGGATGAGCGCGCTGTCCAGCATCGTCTTCGCTTTGGCGGCCTATGCCGTCCTTCAGCATGGCTTGCCCGCCGGCGTGTGGGAACTGTCGTCGGGCACCTTCAAGTTCGCGGTCTTCTGCCTGGTGGTGACCCAAGCCGCGTCCTGGACCCTCGGGTTCGGACCTTACGTGGCCGACTACTCCCGTTACCTGCCCACTACCATCTCCACGCGATCGACGTTCTGGTACAGCTATCTGGGCATCGTGATCGGCTCGACGCTGTTGATGCTGCTCGGCGCTATCATGGCCGCCTCTGCGCTGGACGTGACTACCGATCCCGGTAGCGCCATCGCCAAGCTCTTCCCTGGTTACGAGACGCTGGTGTACTGCGTGATCATCGTCGGGGTGCTGGAGTGGAACGTGATGAACCTGTACAGCTCCTACATGTCCACCACAACCATCTTCACCGGCTTCAACGGCAAGGTGCGGATCAGCCTGCTGACCAAGTTCTTCATCATGGCGATCGTCGCCGTGATCGTCACTTGGATCGCCATCGCCGCCCAATACAACTTCAGCGCCTACTTCAGCGACATCCTGATCGGCCAGGTCTATGTGCTGGTTCCCTGGAGCGCCATCAACCTGGCGGACTACTACTGGATCCGCAAGGGGCGCTACAGCGTGGCGGCCATGTACGACGTCAATGGCATTTACGGCAAGGTTAACTGGAATACCCTGTCGATCTATGCCTTTGCCGTAGTGGTGCAGATCCCCTTCATGGAGCTGTCTTTCTACAAGGGGCCCATAGCCAGCCTCGTCGGTACTGATATCTCTTGGCTGCCCGCGCTGGTCGTTCCTGGGGTGCTGTATTACCTGGTGAATCGTCGCAAACAGTTGCACTTGACGCCCTTCGACAGCGTCCAGTCCTTCACCGCTCCGGTCAGCCCATTCGAGAATGCCTGAGCCGTAAGGCGTCCGGCCGGCCGCCTGTTATCGGCGCCGGCCGATGACGGCGCTGCCACGGGCTCTCGGTGGTGGGCCGATAATGATCGTTCGATGTTTCGAGTCTGATTCAAGGAGAAAATTTATGGAGCTTCCACGCGGCGGGCACTGGCGCAACTGGGTGGGCAATCAGTCGTTCATGGCGGCCCACTTGGCTTCGCCTACGAGCGAAGAGGAAATCTCGGCACTGGTCCAGGCGGCTACCAGCCAGGGCAAGTCCGTCCGGTGCGCCGGATCCGGGCATTCCTTCACCCCGGTGGTGGCAACTAGCGGTCTGTTGTTGTCCTTGCAGGACTACCAGGGGATCACCGGCGTAGACGAGCAACGCAAGCGGGTCTCGGTTAAGGCCGGGACCAAGCTAAATACCCTCACGCGCTTCCTCAAGGAAATGGGCTATTCGCTGACCAACCAAGGCGACATCGACTCCCAGGCTATCGCCGGAGCGCTTGCCACCGGTACCCACGGCACGGGTACGACGCTGGGCAATCTCTCGTCGCAAGTCGTCGGCATGAAGATCGTGCGTCCCGATGGCTCGGTGATGGAAGTGTCCGATACGCAGAACCTGGATCTGCTTCATGCAACCCAGGTAAACATCGGCCTGTTCGGGGTCATCTCGGAGATGACCCTGCAGGTGAGCGACGCCTACTGGCTGCATGATCGGGTGTGGCGTGAAGACTTCGAAGCGCTGATGGAGCGTTACGACGAACTGGCCGCCCGGCATCGCCATTTCGGCTTCTTCTGGTGTCCGACTGCGGAAAGTCGCCATCTGTACTGTCTGCCGGATACCGCGAAGGTCTCGCGGAGTCGTAAGGAATTCGACGTGTGTGAAGTGAAGGTTATGGACATGACTGACGAGCGCAGCTACTACGATGGAGAGCACGAAAAAATCGCCTACAGTTCGGAAGTGTTCGCCATCCACTACGTCGCCAACTTCCACGAACTCGAATACGCCGTGCCCGCGCAATTCGGCAAGCAGGCGCTGCGGCAAATTCGCGAGCTGGTGCTGACCAAGCATCCACGCTGCATCTATCCCGTCGAGTACCGCTTCACCAAAGGTGATCCCGCCTGGATCAGTCCCTTCCACGAGCAGGACAGCGTTACCATTTCCTGCTCCGGTGGACCCAACGGCGTTGACTACTGGCCCTTCCTCAGGGACGTCGATGCCATCCTGCGGCAGTACGGCTCGCGTCCGCACTGGGGCAAGCTGCATTTCACCCAACGCGACGACGTGGATCGTTGGTTTCCTAAGGCCGAAGCCTTTCGCCAACTGCGCCGCGAGGTGGATCCGCACGGCTACTTCCTGAACGACCACCTGCGAACGCTATTCGAGTGACGTAGCCCCTGCCAACCCCCTCCACCTACCGGCGTGGGGAGAGCCCTGCCGCTACCAGTGCGTTGGAAGGTCGGCTAGGGTGAAGCCTCGGGCGTACTTGGGGTGACATGCTTCGGGTATGTGAATGACGACACCGGAACCTGCTCGCTAGGACTCGACTCCGCAGTAAATCACCCAGCGAGCGGCACGAGAGCGCTCGATCCGCCGGCGCTCTCGCACAGGAGCGCCGAGATGAATACGCTAGATGTCGATGTATTGGCCCGGCTAATCGGCGCCATCGGCAGCGCCTCGCTGGGACAGGCGCTGTGTGCTTTGCTGGAGGGCGGGGTTAGCTTCGACATGAGCTGCCTCTACCTGTTTCGCTTCGATCAACCTGCCGAGCTTCTGCACGATGGCTATCGGGGGCAGGTCGCCGCCCGCACCCTGGATGCCTACAGCCGCGGCGGCTACCTGCTCGATCCCTTCTACGTCGCCAGCATGAACCGTCATCCAGGTGGTCTGTGGCGAATGAGCGAGTTGGCTCCGGACAGTTTTTTCTCCTCGGGCTTCGCCATCTCGCCCGACCTCCATCCTTGCGTCTCTTCCACCCATGGCACCCAGATTGACGAGATCGGCTATATCATTCACCTGCGGGCGCACACCGCCTTGGTGTTTACCCTGATGAAGGCGCAAGAACACGGCGCTTTTGACGACACCGAGGTCGCCTACCTGCATCGGCTGACACCGCTGGTGAGCGCCGCTCTGGAGCAGCATGGGAGCCAGTTGCGATGCCAGCTGGAGCCCACAGGCACGGACAACCAGCTGGAAAGCGCCTTCGTCGGGGTTCTGGGGCAACTGACCGAGGCCCAACGCTATATCGCCAAGTTGCTGCTACAGGGCCACAGCACCGCCTCCATCGCCCGCCAGCTGGGTATCTCCGAGGGAACGGTGAAGGTGCACAAGCACAACCTCTACCAGCGTCTGGAAATCTCCAGTCACGCCGAATTGTTCAGGCTGTTCATCGGCTACATCGCCCAGACCGGGCGCTAGGTGTGTAACCCCAAGGTGTAGTGGTTTCCAAGGGAATACCCACATTCATGGCGATACCTTTTAACGTTGTCCCAATAAGACAGAGCGCATTGCGGCTCATGGATAACGGCCAGACGGTCCCCTTATGATCGACGAAAACCGCCGCATTCAATCCGTGGAGCGGGCCCTGCGGGTGCTCGAAGTCATCGCGGCGCAAGGCGGCGAGGCACGGTTGTCGGAGCTGGTCGCGCAACTCGGCCTGCACAAGAGCACCTTGCATGGCCTGCTCAATACCCTGGCGGCTATGGGCTACGTGTCCCGTCAAGGAACCCGGTACATCCTCGGCTTGCGGCTCCGCGACATCGCCCAGCCGCTGGCCGATGCCGATGCGACGCTGCGTTCCGCCTTCGCGCCGGCCATGTGGGCGTTGGCCGACCGTAGTGGTGAAACCTGCTACCTGGCCGTCCCCTGTGGCACGCGGGAATACCTCTACCTCGATGCCGTGGAAGGCAACGGCAGCCTGCGTGTGGGTAGTCCACGTGGCCGTCGCGAGGGACTGACGACCTCCGCCATCGGCAAGCTCTTCCTCGCCTTCGATCCCATGCTGCTGCGAAGCTTGCGGCGTGCGCAATTGATTCCGGTCGCGCTGGAAGATGATCTGGCCCGCATCATCGAACAGGGCTATGCGCTGGATCTGGAAGAAGCCGAACCCGGCTTGAATTGCCTGGCCCTGCCGCTGCGCCGGCAAGGGCGGGTAGTGGCGGCGCTTGGGGTCGCCGGGCCTGCTCAGCGACTAGGAGAAAGTACCCTGCGCAGCCTCGCCACAACCGCCATGCGCGAGATGTTCGACATCATCAAACTTTAGCGCCCTTCGCCTCTCACGGTCTTCCCGCCTGGGCGCGCTGCGGAAATCATCGAAAACTCCTTCCTTCAGCGTGGAGTTTGCGTATGCCTCCTTTGACCGATGTCCTTACCCAGCAAATCATCGACCGCGCCCAGGCACTGGCCCGCGAGCAAGGTTTCTCGATCTGTATCAGCGTGGTGGATGCCGCAGGTCTGCTGAGCGGCTTCCTGCGCATGCAGGACGCCGTCCCCGGGGCCATCGACGTGTCCCTCAAGAAGGCGCGGATGGCCGCGCTGTTCCGGACCGACAGCGGCGAGATCGGTGTCGCCGCCCAGCCGGGTGGCGCCCTCTACACCCTGGAGGCCTCCAATGGTGGTCTGATCGGTTTCGGAGGCGGCGTGGTATTGTACGACCCCGATGGCAGGGTTATCGGCGGCCTGGGCGTCGCTGGCGCCACCCTGGCTGCCGACCAAGCCATAGCCCTGACGGCGGCAGGCCGCCCATGAGTGGCGTCCAGCGAACTCACCCGGGCATCTGGGCTCTGGCGATCACCGCCTTCGCCATCGGCGTGGCGGAATTCATCGTAGTGGGCGTGCTGCCGGCCATTGCCGAGGATCTCGCGGTGCCCCTCGCCCAGGCGGGTGGGCTGGTCGGGTTTTACGCCCTGGCCTTGGCGGTGGGCACGCCCCTCACCGTACTGGCGCTCGCCCGCCTGCCGCGCAAGCCGCTGCTGCTGGTACTGGTGGCCATCTTCCTGGCGGGCAACCTGCTATCGGCGCTTGCCGGCAGCTATGAGCTATTACTGGCCGGACGCCTGGTGACCGCCGTAGCGCATGGCAGCTTCTTCGCTATCGGCGCCACCGTCGCGGCACGTCTGGCACCGGACGGTCAGGCCAGCCGCGCCATCGCATCGATGTTCGCGGGCCTGACCCTGGCGATGGTGCTCGGCGTACCCTTGGGCAGCCTGATCGGCAACGCCCTGGGATGGCGGTTGCCGCTCTTTGCCGTGGTGGGGCTGGCCGGCTTGGCCTTGCTCGCCATCACGCGGTGGATTCCGTCGTTGCCCGCCGAGGCGACGGGGCCGGCAAAGCGCCAGATCGCGGCCTTGGCCAGTCCGGCGATCCTGGCCATGATGTCAGTCACCGTGCTCGGCTTTGGCGCCAGTTTCGCCAGCTTTACCTTCATCACCCCCATTCTGACGGAGATCACCGGCTTTTCGAGTCAGATGGCCAGTGGACTGCTGGTGGTGTTCGGCATCGCCACCCTGGTGGGCAATCTCCTCGGCGGCCGCTGGGCCGCACGGCTGGGCTGGCCGACGGCCTTGCGGCTCCTGTTGTTCGGATTGCTGCTGGTGTTGCTGGCCATGGCGCTGGCCTTGCCGTGGAAGAGCGTCATGGTGCCCCTGTTGTTCGTCTGGGGTGGGTTGGCGTTCGGACTATCCCCCGGCTTCCAGGCCGGAATGCTGGAAACGGCGCAACGCTGGACGCCACACGCCCTCGATTTCGCCTCGGCATTGAACATCGCGGCGTTCAATCTCGGCATCACCCTGGGTGAAACCCTGGGCAGCAGCCTGGTCGCGCATGGCCAACTGGCGCTGACGCCCTGGGTGGGCGTGGCTCTGGCGCTGTTGGCGCAGGGACCGCTGTGGTGGTTGGCCCGCCCTGGCCTGAGGGGCAGGCATTCGACAGGCCAGCTGTAGCGCTTACCGGTCAGGCTCGAACGGGAACCGCGCCAAGTGCACTGGCAAGCCCGTCACCGGCTTAGTGACTGTAACCCGTCGGCTTGTTGCGAATGGTCTTGAGCAGGTCTTCCGGACTGATGCTGGCGACCGCCTTGGCGGCGGCCTGGCTGCCCGGTAGTGGCAGGTCGAGGATATGGCCCTTCATCTTGCCGACCACATGCATCTCGCAGGGTTTGCAGTCGAACTTCAGGGTCAGCACCTCGTCGCCATGGACCAACTGCATGGGCGCGACCTTGGTGCGTACGCCGGTAACGCCCTTGGCCTGCTTGGGGCAGAGGTTGAAGGAGAAGCGCAGACAGTGCTTGGTGATCATCACCGGCACCTCGCCGGGCTCTTCGTGGGCCTCGTAGGCGGCGTCGATCAGTTGCACGCCGTGGCGATGGTAGAAGTCACGGGCCTTCTGGTTGTAGACGTTGTAGAGGAACGAGAGGTGCGCCTCGGGATAGACCGGCGGCGGGCTGGTCTCGGCCTTGCGGCTGCCACGCGGATGGGCGGCGATGCGGGCGGCGGTCAGTTGCTCGATGGCCTCGCGGCGCAGTGCCTTGAGTTGCGAATTGGGCACGAAGAAGGCCTGGGGTGCGTCCAGGGCCACGTCCAGGGCGTGGTACTCGGTGGTGCCCAGCTGCGTCAGCAGATCGCGCAGACCCTCCAGCGCCTGTTCCGGCTTGTTGGCCACACCGAAGGGGCCAGCCAGGGCCACCTCGACACTCACGCCTTCCTCGCTGGTGGCGGTCAGGCGCAGACGCTCTTCACGCAGCTCGGCCCTCCAGCGCACGCCGATGCGGCGTTCGGCGCTGGTCTTGAGCAGCGCCTGCTGCCAGTTGTGGTCCAGGTTGCGCGACAGCGGATGGTTCGGCCGCAGGCGGAACAGCCCCTCGGGCATCTCGTTGGGCTCGACGCGATAGCGGTAGCGCTTCTCGCCGTCCTCTTCGAATTCACCTTTCAATTCGGCGACGTTGGCGCGGAAGCCCACCACCTCGCGCTTGACCAGCACGTTAAGGCCGTCGCCATTGGACAGCGGCTCCTGGGTCACGGCGATCAGGTCGCGCTTGTTGACCTTCTCCACCTGGCCGACCAGCAGGCCGGTAAAGGTCGGCGAATCGAAGGCGCCGATGTCCACCTTGCGCTCGGTGACGAAATAGTCGGTGCTGCCGCGGTGGAAGGTCTTGTCCGGATCGGGCACGAAGAAGTGCGCGGTGCGCCCGCTGGAGGCGCGCGCCAGGTCGCTGCGGTCTTCGAGGATCTCGTCGAGCAACTGGCGATAGTAGGCGGTGATGTTCTTCACGTAGCCCACATCCTTGTAGCGCCCCTCGATCTTGAAGGAGCGCACCCCGGCCTCGACCAGGGCGCGCAGGTTGGCGCTCTGGTTGTTGTCCTTCATCGACAGCAGGTGCTTTTCGTAGGCGATCACCCCGCCTTTTTCGTCCTTGAGGGTGTAGGGCAGGCGGCACGCCTGGGAGCAGTCACCGCGGTTGGCGCTGCGGCCGGTCTGGGCATGGGAGATGTTGCACTGGCCGGAGAAGGCCACGCACAGGGCGCCATGGATGAAGAATTCAATGGCCGCCTCGGTCTCGGCGGCGATGGCCGCGATTTCCTTGAGGTTCAGCTCGCGGGCCAGCACCAGCTGGGAAAAGCCGGCCTGGTCGAGAAACTTGGCCCGGCCCAGAGTGCGGATGTCGGTCTGGGTACTGGCGTGCAACTCGATCGGCGGAATATCCAGCTCCAGCACGCCCATGTCCTGCACGATCAGCGCATCCACCCCCGCGTCGTAGAGCTGATGGATCAGCTTGCGCGCCGGCTCCAGCTCGTCGTCATGCAGGATGGTGTTGATGGTGGTGAATACCCGCGCATGGTAGCGCCGGGCGAAGGTCACCAACTCGGCGATCTCGCTCACCTCGTTACAGGCATTGTGCCGCGCGCCAAAGCTCGGCCCACCAATGTAGACGGCATCCGCCCCATGCAGGATGGCCTCCCGCGCGATCCCGACATCGCGGGCAGGGCTGAGCAATTCCAGATGGTGCTTGGGCAGGGACATGGCGGTTCTTCTCGATCAGGTGGGGCACAGCAGGGCGGGTATTGTAGCGGGGGGAGGGCGGGTATGGTACGCCTGGGGTGCCGGGTGGTTATTAGCGTTGCAAAGAAAGATTGCCTCCATTGTTTGTTTAGATTGAATTGAACAGTGAGAATAAAGGCATTATATTGATTGAGTATTCAAAAGGCTGCAAGAAATCTCCATTTACTTATTATTATAGCATATTTTCGAATTTAATAATTCAGGAATCTATTGAAGGAGGCTGGATTTCTAATGTGATCAGGGTGTAAATTCGTTCGTTGTGCATAGGTTTTTGCGCTGCAGTAAAGAGTGTTGAGTTTGGAAAGGTAATATGGGCTAAAAATCTATAGCCCATATATATAATTATTGTCCAAGATAAGATGAAAAATCAGTCTCGTCTAGTTTTATTATCGCTAGGGAGCTTTCTGTTTTGCTATCTAAATTTATCAGAATGTCGCATATAACTGCAAACAGCCCGCATTTGTTTGCGCACTCTTCGATTTTGGGTTTGGATAGGTAGCCAGACGAAGAGTGAGCTCCTACGTTAGATAGCTTAACTGCGCTACCAAATGCCTCTAAATCTAGAAGGTTGTTAAATATTTTAAAGCTGATTCCGCTGGCTTCGGATATTACCCTTAAGAGATTTTGATTTTTCTTTAATAAAATCAATATGTACATGACTTCGAGCATCAAGTCGGATTTTAGCTCGCTTTGTAGCCTTTGATTCAATGTTTTTGTGTTTATCTTTGCAAAGAGCCGATTCTTTCTTTGAAATGTCTTTTTCGAAGAGATTTCGAGTATACACCTCATGGAACAAGCTATGAGCGGAAGATAATTTTCTTTGTTTCGTGATTGATAGGCTGTGTCTATGCCATTTATTAGGCTCGAAATTGTATTATGGCTAATGCGGTATCCTGTTTCTGACTCAATTGTAAAGAGAGATTTGTTTAGGGGCGCCCCAGTAATGCTGGATGTCTTTTTGATGAATTTTAATGTGATTTCGGTGGAAGCTACTTTTGTATGTGGGTCGCAGTACCTGAAAAGAATTATCTTTTCGCAAGGTTCCTCTATTGACTGCAATATGCCATCGTTTGAAGGCTCACTGTCAATTAGGATGATGACTTCATGTTTATTAACTTCTTCGCCAAGGCTGTTCTTTACTAGGAAAATATAGTTAGCCAAGTCCAGTTGGCTCGATGGTATATTGATTTCAAAGGGCATGCTTCTATCAATCAGTACATGCGCTGTCCTTTTTTGGGAGGTCTCTGGCTTTGAGATTGGAGCAGCTTTGCCTGTGGGGATCTCATTTTTTGGTGTCTGTGCCTGCAGTTCTTTTTTTAGCTCAGAACCAGTAGTCTGAATGCGCTCATTGAGTTTCCTTAGATTTTTCATTAGTCCTTTTGTTAATGAGTTTTCTACAAAATTAGTTCTATCTGAATTGAATTCTAGCTCCTTGCTCTGGCTTGTTATTTTTACTCGCCCAATAATTTGAGGGAGTGAATGGCTTAATTTGGATTTTCTAAGAATGTCTGGGTCAAATATGGCTGTATTGTTAAATAGATTGCGATTGACATAAACTAAGGGATACAGTGCTTTGTCATGTGTTCTTCTATTAAGTTTGGATATGGATCTCTCTTTTTTTCCTTTGCCTAAGCTAAATATTATTAGCTCTAAGTCTATTTGGTAGTCTTTAGGGTTGATGGGGAGTTCTAATCCGGAAACGGGGTCCAAGAGCTCCCCCCGATGGTAGAAGTGTAAAATATTTTCCTCTGAATTGTACTTTACATAAAAAAGCTGATCGTTTTCTCTCTCCTGACGGAAGTCCTTGATTTTTTGAGTTGAGGAAATTAATGTATTTTCTATGTATATTTCTATATTAAATGCGTTGTCTTCGATTGCAGCAGCGAGCTTTTCTGAGACTCTTTCATCCTCTAGGTCAGCTTGTAGCTCTTCAAGATACTTCTGGCTTGAATAGATAACGATTGTTGTCCCTTTTTGTTTGCTGGGATTTGTTGTTATTGGTATGGCTGTTCCTGTGAGGTCTGTTTTGGAGACTAGAGCGGACTTCTCAAGAGAGAATTTACTTTCAATGCCATTTTTTGAAGTCGTCCATTCTACTTTGTGGCCAAATTTGAATGCGGCTAGAAAGCCTAATCCTTTGGATCCTTGAGTTATTCTCTGGATTCCGTCTTGTTCAATAATTTCACCATAATTTTTAGAACTTTGTGATATGTGAAATAGATTTTCTATTTCCGCTATGCCCATTCCATTTCCGTTGTCTGAGATGGTTATTGTATTTTGGGAGGGCTCAATTTTTATTTTTATGTAAGGAGAAAAAGCATCATAAGCATTTTTTATTAATTCATTTAGGGCGAATAAGGAGGATGGGATTTTTTGTGACAGTTCTTCTATTATCTTTCCGCCAAACTTCAAAGATGCCTCTGGCATATGAGATTCCTTTCCGCGAATAGACTTATAGGTTTGAATGTTCTATGGTTGAAGTTAGCCCTTTTTCATTATCAGGACTTGTTCTTCGGTCATGGTTTGAGATCGGCTGTTTCTGTTCGCCATTCTTTTATGGGGTATATTGCGGTCTATTTCTATTAAAAATTCACAGCCACGAGCCTCTAATAGTTCCCTTAAAATATTATTTAATGGGATTTTTTGTCCAGAAATGTGCCTGTTTCCTAGTGTCCAAATAAGATAGCCTTTGGGTTTTATCCTAAAAAGCATATTGTCTAGTGAGTTATTCAGATCCTTGATAAAGGAAGATAGACGTACTGGGCCACTGTTTTCGTACTTAAGTAACTGATCTAGACTTGTTGAAAAGCTTTGTGACATGCATCTTAGTTGGTCTATGCCTTCAACTTTCTTAGCGTGCGATCCGCCAAGGCTGGCTCTGTCAATTGCAGAGGCATTCGATAATAATTTGCTTGGGACTTTATTTCGCAAGTCGGCTGTGTCGATCCACATCAGAGGAAGATAAGAAAATTGCCCATAAGGTACGGTGGTAGAATTGTCACCATATGGTGGAGAGGTAATCAGCATGTCATGTAGATTGTGCTCGCTTTTCTT
The DNA here is from genome assembly GCF_006384975.1 of Pseudomonas oryzihabitans. Taxonomy (NCBI): domain Bacteria; kingdom Pseudomonadati; phylum Pseudomonadota; class Gammaproteobacteria; order Pseudomonadales; family Pseudomonadaceae; genus Pseudomonas; species Pseudomonas oryzihabitans. The sequence goes on along the minus strand of NZ_CP021645.1, from coordinate 1,421,279 downwards.
GGGTAGCGCCTGGATGTCTGATATGGAAAGATTGATGTTGCTTAGAAGAGTGGAGCCCGATAGCAGGCCTTGTTCTGCCAAGAGATCCATCTGTTCTTTCTTGAGTTCAAAGTTGAATTGAATTTTATTTTTAAAAATCTCAAGGCAAGACCCTACTTCGTCTATCTCATCTTGAGGTTTCATGTGAAGTTTGTAGGTGGAGCTGCGAGAGTTGCAGCATCCTCTCACGGTGTCGCTGAATGCAACCCAGAAGAATCTTCTGGCCCATTTGCTAGGTTCAGCCATTATGGCGCGTCTAATTTTGCTCAGCTCAATCTGGACTCGAGGTATAAACCACTTTTCTATTTTTGGAAAGTTAACTTCTATAGAGTCTAGAGTGTCCTTCTGTAAGCGGTTGTTGAGTTCCAGGATTTTATGCTTGAGCGAGGAAATATAAAAGGCGTCTGACTTTGTTTCGCAGGCGAGAATAGCTAAGGGGTTAATGTCTACTCCTTGGAAGTTTAGCCCCCTCATCATGGCTTCGCCCATTGTTGTTCCTGAGCCAACAAACGGGTCGAAGATGGACTTTATTTTGGATTGGTGATTTAGAAAAATATCTATCAGTTCGCCTTGCATTTCAGGAACCATCATTGCGGGATACTTAATGAATCCATGGCAATGGGTTCGCTTCGACCTGCGAGAAAATGACCAGTATTCTTTGTCTGTGTTGTGTAGCGAATTTATTTTCTTAATTATTTTGCTGTCTACGGAAAGCGACACGTCAAGCTCCTTTTGTCGTTCGCAGAGTGATAGGTCTCGTTCAATGCGATGTCAAACCTTTTCTGCGGCCATGTGATCTTTCCTTGCAGAAAGCTTGGAAAATAGCAAGTCTAGTTAGAATGTAAACACTTCACCAGCGGCAACACCAGCTCCCGCGTCAGCGGAGCCAGCTCTAGCTCGCACGCCCCTGCTATCGAAACCCACTGCGCCTCTTCGATTTCTGCCGCCGTAATCGCCTGGTCTCCCGGCTTCAGCTCGATCCAATACAGCGCGCAATCAACCATGAATCCAGGCTCATTGGCCGCTGGAGCCTGGTAGTTACCAAGAAAGGTGGCGTCTCCCGGATCGATGACAAGACCAAGCTCTTCATGCAGCTCTCGGATCAGGGCATCCAGAGGCTGCTCACCAGGATCGATCTTCCCTCCCGGCTGCATGAAGGCCGAGGTGCCGCGTTTGCGCACCAGTAGCAGTTGCTGTTGCTCGTTCAGCAGCACGGCTGCCGCGATGTGGAGGGTGGTCGTCAATGTCTGAACTCCGCTGGGGTAGGGCGGCCTCTTGATCGCGATGGCGCGAATCTTTGGCAGGGCAGGCGACTCAAGGTGGGAGTGTACCTCGCTCAGCCAAGTCGCTTCGGTCGCGTCCACGGAAGGTTCTGCACGCTTTTTTGACGCACGCGGGAAGGGAAAACGGGTTGCGTACGTAAGCTGTTGCCCAGTAAACAAAAATTGCCATCAGACTGCCTCCATATCGTCATACAACCACTCTAGCCTCGCCGCCTCACGACAACCTGTAACAGGTTGTATCCATGACGCCAAGGAGAAGAGCTGGTGAAACGTTCAGGTAATAAACCCGTAGTGATGACGGCTGTGTTCACGGCCTCGTTGCTGGCGCTTTCGGTGCAGGCCGCCAGTCGTTCGGGCAACAACGCCATCAATGGCGTCGACCTGTTGTCTGGCTATAACAAGCTCTGGACGCCGGGGGCCACCTGGAATACCGGGACCCCCACCGCCCTGGGCGCACCTATACTGCAGCGCAATATCCAGTACGTGGTCGACCTCTCGAAGACCCGCACCCAGGCCCAGGAAATTGCGGCCTACTACGATGACCGCCGCGACCAGAGCTACAGCCTGATCAGTGGCCTGGGCTCTCTGGCCAATGCCTACCTGGCCGGCTCCGGGGCCTTCACCACCATCCCGGTGTTCGACGCCTCCACCCAGACCACCAAGTACAGCGACAACGGCAACGGTGCCGGCGACGCCAATTCGCAACTGGGCAAGGTGGTGCAACTGGTCCAGGCGATCCGCAACGATGCCTCCACCACCCCGGCGAAGAACGCCTATCAATATCCGCGCCCCTGGCGGCAGGCCGGCGTGGATATCGTGCCCTTGTCGCTGCGTCCGGCGCTCAGTACCACACCTCAGACCGATGGCGGCTTCCCCAGCGGCCACACCAACGCCGCCTACCTGGCCGCCATGGGTTTCGGCTACGCCGTGCCCCAGCGCTTGAGCGAAGAGCTGTTCCGCGCCTCCGAACTGGGTAACAACCGCATCGTCGCCGGCATGCATTCGCCGCTGGACGTGATCGGCGGGCGCATCACCGCTACCTATTTCGCCATCGATAACCTGGTCAACAACGCCCAGTTGCGCAGCGACGCCTTCACCCAGGCCCAGGCCTACTTCGCCCAGGTGTGCGGCGGCGACATCAACAACTGCGTGGCCAAGGTCGATCCGGCCACCGACCAGCAGTCGCAGCATGCCCAGGACAAGGCGCTGTACACCTACCGCATGACCTACGGCTTCGCGCCCGTCGGCCCGACCAACCTGGCGCCGGTGGTACCGACCAACGCCGAGGTGCTGCTGGAAACGCGCTTCCCCTACCTCAGCGCCAGCCAGCGCCGCGACATCCTGGCCAGCACCGAGCTGTCTTCCGGCTATGTGGTCATCGACGAATCCAACGGCTACGGCCGCCTCAATCTCATGGCGGCCGCCGACGGCTACGGCGCCTTCAACGGCAACGTCGAGGTCAACATGGATGCCAGCCAGGGTGGCTTCAATGCCAGCGACGCCTGGCGCAACAACATCGGTGGCAGCGGCAGCTTGACCAAGGACGGCAGCGGCGAACTCACCCTCACCGGATTCAACACCTACAGCGGTGGCACGGTGATCAATGGCGGTACCCTGCGCGGCTATGCCCAGGCCTTCGGCAGCGGTGACATCACCGACAACGCCACCCTAGTGCTGGATCAGTCGGTCAACGACAGCCTGGCCAACAACCTGCACGGTAATGGCAGCCTGGTGAAGACCGGCGTCGGCTCCCTGAGCCTGACCGGCAACAGCGATTTCTCCGGTACCACCACCGTCAACCAGGGCCGCCTGGCCATCAACGGCAACCTCGGCAATTCGGCGGTGACGGTCAATTCCGGTGCCACCCTCGGCGGCAACGGCAGCCTGGCCAGCCTGAGCGTGGCCCAGGGCGGTATCCTGGCGCCGGGTAACTCGGTGGGCCAGCTCAACGTCAATGGCGACGTGACCCTCGACCAGGGCTCGATCTATCAGGTCGAAACCGATGCCACCGGCCGCGCCGACCGCCTGGTCGCCAACGGCAGCATCGCGGTCAACGGCGCCACCCTGGCACTGGTCTCCAGCCCCTACTGGCAGGCGCTGGGCAGCTATCAATTGCTCAGCGCCGGCAATGGCCTGAGCGGCAGCTTCGGACAGATCCAGTCCGACTTCGCCTTCCTCACCCCGACCCTGAGCTACAGCGCCAACCAGGCGACCCTGAGCCTGCCGCGCAACGGCGTGGCCTTCGCCGACCTGGCCAATGGCCGCAACGCTCGCGCTGCCGCGGCTGGCCTGGATGCGGCCGGTGCCGGCAATGCCCTGTGGAATCAGGTGGCCGCGACCAATGCCGCCAGCGCTCGCTCGACCTTCCAGAGCCTGGGCAACGAACTGCATGCCACCACCAAGACGGTGTTCGTGGAAGACAGCCGCCTGGTCCGCAACGCCATGGCCGAGCGCCTGCACGAGGCCCAGGACGATGCGCCGTCCAGCTCCGGTATCCAGGGCCTGGCCGGCAGCCCCGAGCGCGGCCTGGTCTGGACCCAGGCCCTCGGCGCCTGGGGTCGTAACGACGGCAGCCACGACGCCAGTAGCCTGGACAGCCACAGCCATGGCTTGCTGATCGGCGGTGACATTCCCCTGGACAACGGCTGGCGCGCCGGTGGCCTGATCGGCTTCGGCCATACCGATCTCGACCTGCGCGACGAGTCGGGCTCGGCCACCAGCACCGACTACCACCTGGGTCTCTACGCCGGCAACCAGTGGGATGCGCTGAGCCTCAAGCTCGGCCTGGCCCACACCTGGCACTCGGTGGAGGCGCGCCGCGATCTCACGATCCTCGGCAGCAACCAGCACCTGGCGCCGGAGTATGACGCCGGTACCACCCAGGCCTTCGGCGAACTGGCCTACCGGATCGACGCGGGCAGCCTGAACCTGGAACCCTTCGCCAACCTGGCCCATGTGCACCTGCAGACCGATGGCTTCCACGAGCGCAGCGGTGCCCTGGCGCTGGACAATCCGCGGCAGAACACCGACGTGACCTTTAGCACCCTGGGCCTGCGTCTGGCGAGCAAGCCGCTGGGTGATTGGAAGGTGGTGCCGAGTGCCACTCTGGGCTGGCGCCATGCCTTCGGCGACACCACCCCCGAGCACGAAGCCGCCTTCGCCGGTGGCCCGAACTTCACCGTGGTGGGTGCGCCCATCGCGCGCGAAGCGGCGGTGGTGCAGGGCGCGCTGGACATGGCGCTGACCGAGACGGTGTCGCTGGGCCTGGGCTACGACGGCCAACTGAGCGGTCGCAGCAAGGATCAGGATCTCAACGCCAAGCTGAGCTGGCGCTTCTAAGGCGCCGAGCCCCCTGGCTCCGCTGCAATGGCGGTGCCGGGGACGGCGTTGTCCGATTCCACCTGCGCGGGCGGCTGGCCAAGCAGCTCGTCCAGGATCTTCAGCCGGAATTGCCGTTGCAGGGTCACCGCATAGAATTGCTCGGCGATCTCGGGCACCTCGGCGTACAGCTGCAGCGCCCCGCTGCGCAACTCGTCCTGCACCACCACGGCCGGCAGCAGGGCCATGTCGCCGGAGTCCCGCGCCAGCAGGCGCAACATGGCCATGTCGTCGACCTCGGCGCAGATCAGTGGATGCAGCCCGTGGCCGGTGCAATAGACCTCGAACTGGCTGCGCACGTCGCTGCTGCGCCCCGGCACGATCAGCCGGGCCTGTTGCAGGTCCCGCCGCAGGTCGAAGGGGCGGCTGTCCTGGCGCGGTGGGCCGATCAGGCACACTGCCTGGCGCGCGAGCAGGCGGCATTGCCAGGTGCGCTGGCTGTCGGCGCTGACGGCTTTGTTGGTCAGCACCACGTCCAGCTTGTGCAGGGCCAGGCGTTCCAGCAGTTCATCCACGCCGCCGGACTCCAGGGTGATCACCAGGTCGTCTCGCCCGAGGAAGGGGCGCAGCAGGTTCTCCTGGAAGTTACGCGAGAGGGTCGCGACGGCGCCGATGCGCAGCGTCTGGCTGGCCTGGCCGGTGTGCTGCAGGGTGGTCTGCAGCTCGCTGCCGAGCGCGAAGATGGTGTCGGCGTAATCCAGCACCAGTTGCCCGGCTTCGGTCAGCTTTAGGCTGCGACTGGAGCGGATGAAGAGGGCATGGCCGAGTTGGTCTTCCAGCACGCGGATCTGGGTGGAGAGGGCGGATTGGGAGACATGCAGCGCCTCGGCGGCACGGGTCAGGTTGCCTTCCTTGGCGACGGCCCAGAAGTAGTGCAGATGGTGGAAATTCAATCGGCGCATGGATGTTCTTATAAAGTGAACGATTGGTTCTGATCTATCTATTTTAAATGGATCAGACATTTCTTGACACTAGTGCTACCCCTCTTCAAGGAGCACGCACCGTGTCTAGCCTGCCGGTTTCCCTGGCGTCGTTGCTGCCCTGGGCCTATGCCCTGGCATTGATCCCCGTCGCCTTCCTCCACTCGCCACGTCGATTCTGGTGGCCCGCCCGGGCAGCCGGTTATCTCGGCCTGATGCTGGCCGTCGCCGCCGTGCTACGGGCGATCTTCAATGGGCATTCCAGCGACCGCCTCGGCCTGGCCATGGCCGGTCTGATCGGCCTGCTGGCCCTGGTGATCATCGAATATTCCCAGCGCTATCTGGACGGCGAAGCGGGACAGCGGCGTTACGTGCTCGCCCTGCTGGCCACCCTGGCGACGGTGGCGACGGTGGTGACCACCGCCGATGTGTTCCTGCTGGTGGGCGCCTGGATCCTGTCCAGCCTGTGCCTGCACCAGCTGCTCACCTTCTATCGCGACCGGCCCCAGGCGGTGGTGGCCGCCCACAAGAAATTTCTCGCCAGTCGGCTGGCCGATGTCAGCCTGCTGCTGGCGACCGGGCTGCTGGTGCGGGCGAGCGGTGACAGCCAGATCTCGGCGATTCTCGCGGCCGTGAACGGACAGCTGCAAGCCAATGGTCATCTGGGGTGGGACCTGCAGTTGGCAGCGCTGCTGCTGGCCCTGGCGGTGATCCTCAAGTCGGCGCAGTTGCCGGTGCATGGCTGGCTGATCCAGGTGATGGAGGCGCCGACGCCAGTCTCGGCGCTGCTGCATGCGGGACTGGTCAACCTGGGCGGTTTCCTGCTGTTGCGCTTCGCCCCGCTGTTTTCCGCCGCCGTGCCGGCGCAGAGCCTGCTGGTACTGGTCGGCGGCCTGACGGCGGTCCTGGCGGCACTGGTGATGATGACCCGGATCAGCATCAAGGTACGCCTGGCCTGGTCGACCTGCGCGCAAATGGGCCTGATGCTGCTCGAATGCGGTCTGGGGTTGTACGAGCTGGCCCTGGTGCACCTGCTGGCCCACTCGCTGTACAAAGCCCATGCCTTCCTGGCGGCCGGCGATACCGTGGCCCACAGCCGGCAACACGCCCTGCAGCCGCTGATGCCCGCGCCCGAGCTGGGCGGCCTGCTGCGCGCCCTGGCGTTGGCGGCCGTGGCGCTGCTCCTGCTGAAAGGGCTGTGGGCCTGGGCGCTGCCGGGCCACGAGCTGCCCTGGGTGGCCCTGACGATCCTGGCCATCGGCCTGGCCCCCTGGTGCCTGAGTCGCGGACAGCTGGCGCATGGGCTGCTGATGTTCGGTCTGCTGCTGGGCGCCTATCTGCTGTGGCACCAGGCGGCCGGCTGGATTCTCGACCAGCGCCTGCCCACGGCGCCGCTGCCCCTGACCGGCCTGGCCGTGCTGCTGCTACTCGGCCTCTACCTGCTGCAGGCCGTGCTCCTGGCGCACCCCCGCGGCGCCCTGGCGCAACGTCTTTACCCCCTGGCTTTCGCCGGTTTCTACCTGGATGAGCACTTCACCCGCCTGACCTTCCGCCTGTGGCCTGCGCCTCAGCCCTTTTTCGCGCCCCTTGGAGACCGCTCATGACCGCCTACGAACCCATTCCCGGCCTCGCCCAGGCCTCCCTGCACGAGGCTGCGCGGCAGGCGTGCGCCCGCATCGCGCCGACCTGGCCACTGGATCGCATGATCGCTGTCAGCCCCCTGTGGGAGCGGCGTGAGCAACCCTGGCGGACCGTCGCCGCGCAGCTCTGGCAGCGTGCCGGCAGCCGACTGACGCTGAGCGCCGCGGATTACCTCCAGGCCTGGCAGGACGGCGCCATCGCCGAGCGCCATCTGCAGCAGGCGCTGGCCGAGCAGGGCGGAGCCTGGACGCCGGCCCACCTGTTGCAGGCCCTCAATGCGCCCGAGGAAGCGGGGCAGGGGCTGCCGCTGCTGGAGGACTTGGCCGAGCCGGGTATCCCGCTGCCGGGCTGGCCGGCGCTGATCACCCAGCAGATCGGCCAGAGCTGCGCCGCCTGGTTCGATCGCGAACAGGCGGACTGGCGTCCCGCCGACGGTGCCGGGCTCTACCAGGCCTGGCGTGACAGCCTGCTGGCAGACCGGGGCTTGAGCGTGCTCAGCGCCTGCCGCGACCTGCACCAGCGCATCGCCGAGTTGCCCGCGCAACCGCTGGCGGCGCTGGAGGCAGCGGTGCAGCATCTGGAGTTGCCGGCGCAGGAGTGGAGCGCCTGGTTCGACTGTCTGCTGCTGCGTAACCTGGGTTGGGCGTCCTGGTGCGCCTACCGGCGTTGGCAAGCCAGGCTACAGGGCGAAGACGACCAGACCATGCTCGAACTGCTGGCTATCCGCGCGGCTTGGGAGTGGCTGGTGGACGATCGGCGGCGCGATGCCGACAGTCGCTGGCACCTCTGGCGCTCGACTTGGCGGATGCGTCTGCAGCAAGCGCCTTCGGCCACCTGGCAGGCCCTGCAACTCTGGCAGCGGGCCGATGAATTGGCCTGGCAGGAGCAATTGCAGCAGGCGCTGTGCCAGAGCGTACCCACGGCCTTGCCCAAGGCGCCGCTGGCCAAGTTGTTCTTCTGCATCGACGTGCGCTCGGAGCCGCTGAGACGCGCGCTTGAGCATGCCTGCCCGGAGCTGGAGACTGGCGGTTTCGCCGGCTTCTTCGGCTTGCCCATCGCCTATACGCCCCTGGGTACCAGTGCCACGCGCCCGCAGTTACCGGGCCTGCTCGCCCCGCAATTGCAGGTCAGCGAGGGCAGTGGCGATGCCGCCGGAGATCGGCGGTTGGCCGAGGTGCGCCAGGAGCGCCTGGCCCGTCAGGGACGCTGGCGCCTGTTCGAGCGGCTGCCGGCCTCGACCTTCACCCTGGTCGAGAGTATCGGTCTCGGCTATGCCGGGGCGCTGCTGGGGCGGACCTACGGCCTGACCGGCGGGGCGGTCCAGCCCGACCGGAGCGCCTGGCGCCGCACCGAATGGCAACGCCTGCAACCGCAGCTGCCGGCCATGGCGCTGCCGCAGAAGGTCGACCTGGCCGAGCGGATCCTCAAGGCCATGGGGCTCAATGGGCCGGTGCCGGCGCTGCTGGTGCTGCTCGGCCACGGCAGCCAGAGTGCTAACAATCCGCAGGCGGCCGGCCTCGACTGTGGCGCCTGCTGCGGCCAGAGCGGCGAGATCAATGCACGGCTGCTGGCTGGCCTGCTCAACGACAGCGAGGTGCGCGCCGGCCTGCGTGAGCGCGGACTCGAATTGCCGCCGCACTGCCAGGTTCTCGCCGGACTGCACAACACCACCACCGACGAGGTGCAGGTCTTCGCCCATGAGGCGCTGCCCGAGGCCTTGCAGTCCCATTGGCAACGCTTGCGGGCGGCGTTGGACAAGGCCACTACCGAGGTGCGCCAGCAAAGGGCTCTGAAGCTGGGGCTGGCGGCGCTGCGTGAGCAGCCGGACAAGCTGCTCGGACGGCTGCGTCGGCGTGCCCGCGACTGGGCGCAAACCCGGCCCGAGTGGGGCCTGGCCGGCAATGCCGCCTTCATCGCCGCGCCCCGTGCCCGCACCCGTGGGGTCGACCTGCAGGGGCGTGCCTTCCTGCACGATTACGACTGGCGGCAGGACGAGGCCGGCAAGGTGTTGGAGTCGATCATGACCGCGCCCATGGTGGTGGCGCACTGGATCAACCTGCAGTACTTCACCTCGACCACCGATAACCTAAGATTCGGCAGCGGCAACAAACTGCTGCACAACGTGGTAGGCGGGCATATCGGCGTGTTCGAGGGCAACGGTGGCGACCTGCGCATCGGCCTGGCGCGTCAGTCGCTGCACGACGGCAAGCAGTGGATGCATCGGCCGCTGCGCCTGCACGTGGTGATCGAGGCGCCCCGCGCCCTGATCGATCAGGTGATCGCTGCCCATGCGGTGGTGCGCGATCTGGTGCACCACGGCTGGCTGCATCTGCTGCGTCTCGATGGCCAGCCGGCGTGCCTGGAACTGCGCACGGCCGCTGGCTGGCAGCCCTTGCCCCAGGGCTGATATCGGCCGCCAGGGAAGCCGCCCGGGGATTCGGGCGGCGCTGGCCAGCGCGCGCTGAGACCCCGGCCTTGTTGGCGGGGCAGGGTGGCTTCCTGGCGCAGGGTGCATAACCCGGGGCCAAGGCTGCATCAGACGCCTCTAGCCCGGCCTTTTTCTAGCATTCATTCTGATTGGGAATGAATGCTTGTGCTTATTTATCGCTTTTTCAGCCTGAGCACCCGCCGTAAAACGTCCTCATCCTAATAACCATAACAAGTGAGGACTCCATGACCGAATCCGTTGCTTCCAAGGGCGCTGTCCATTCGGCCGAGCGCTCGGGCGGACGGCGACGATGACCCGCTATCGCTGGGTGGTGCTGGCGGTCATCGTCGTGGCCTATCGGCTGGCCGCGGCGGATCGGGCGAACATCGGCATCGCGCTGCCCTATATCCAGAAGGAATTCTGGGCGACCAATGCCGAGGTGGGATTGCTGGTCAGTGCCTTCTTCCTCTTCATATTCCCTGGGCCAGATCCCTGCCGGTTTGCTGCTCAGCAAGGTCAGCGTGCGGGTGATAGCACCGGCGGCCATCGGCCTGACCTCCCTCGTCACGCTGCTGATCGGTACCTCCCACAGCATCGGCATGCTCAAGGTCTATCGCTCCGCCCTGGGTGTCGCCGAGGCGGCGGTCTAGTCATCGCAGGGATTGTCGAGCTAGGCTCGATGTGGGCCTAGTAGGGTGTTTCAGAAGCTTGCGCTGGAATAGGGGAGTCATTTTTTCGATGCGTCGCCCCGACCGGGCCGGTGCCGTGACGAGTCATAGCAGGGCTGACGAGGAGTGGTGCCACTGGCCGGACGATCCGCCTATGGCGGAAAAGCGCCGCCAAAATTGTGTGGTTAACTTCTGAAACGCCAAACTATTCATTTTTCGCATGAGAGCCGTCGGCCATTCGCACTAGTCGACACCTTCTGGCTGCACGCAACTCGATAGAGTTTCGCATTCTTCATGGCTATTGTTGGGCTCTTTGGCCTCTGCCTTGCTCTATCCAGTAAAGAAACTCTATAACCGACTATGAAGATCTGTAAAATCTATTACAGAGCGGTTAATGCTATCTTTGCGACTGGGAAAATAAAGAGCAAAAGCCTGCCAGGTTTGCATCCACTAACCCTACAAAAAACAGCCGTGAGCTTATGCTGCTGACTAATTTCGGGTTTCAGGCGATTTATAGAGCTCACCACCCTCTACGTAGGGTTTAAAGAACATATCATAGGCAACTTGGTTATTAAAGTCGTGTGGTTCGCGGTCAAGCATGCGCGCAGGTGGCATGGGGGGCTGCACGAGATTTTCATCTTTAGAATATGCTGATTTGAAATGTATTGAATTTCTGACCAGCTGTTTGTTTTTTACCGAGCTGATCAATGCGGAAGCGGGTTTTACGCTCTTGCTAGACTTAAAGGAGTGGTAAAAAAATAGGTCCTCTCGTAGTGTTATTTGATAAATCCCAGCTACACCCATAGATTCAACTATATCTACCAAGACGGTGTCGGTGTTATTTCTGGTGGGTATTTTCTTTCTGATTTTTATACGCAACAAAGAGTCCTCTGGAGTGATCGGCTCCCCTCCATTGATAGAAATTCCGAAATTGCTCTTCATTACAAGGCTTTTAAACTCGTCGCCATCACTTTCTGAAGGTGCTTCAGCGAGAATATCAGCGAAATCGATACTCCCAGAGCCAAGCGTAGCATCTACGGTAATCGGCAGGGTACTGTCACCAAAGCAAAGCTCAGCCAGCACCCCATACCAAGGCTGGTCATATGGTAGCAGCAGTGAATCATTGATAACGATTATGTAATGGGCGCCCTTTGGGACGTGCCCTGCCGATTTATGATTTTCAAAACTTTCCAGTTTTCCTTTGATAGCAGACGTAACCGACAGCAAACGCTCGCGAAAAACTAAGTCTCGCTCTTTGGGTGCTAACTTGGCCTGCCCAATAAGCTCTCTGATAGCATCTTTCGGGGTAGGTGTTGTCACCTCAAAACAGAATATTTCATCATTTTTCTTGGCGACAAAATCTGGTCCAGCATCCTTGCTTCTAATGTCGCTGAAGCCCATTCCTAAAAGCTGGTAGTAAAACAACATCTCTGCCATCCGCTGGGAATATACATCAACATCAGACAGCATGACTTGCGTGTTGAACTGAGTATCCTTTAAGTCCGAAAACCTTAAGAATAGAGATTCTAGACCTTTTACCATGCAGTTTATGATCAGCTCCATGCGCTGGGCGGACTCGGGGGATTTATTAAAAAAATAGATGAATCTTTTAGTTAAAATATTTCGCCATTTAGTTTGAAGGTGGTCTATGCATGAATCGTTTGTTCTGTTCTTCTTTGTGGTTCTTGGCTTTTTGGAGCTTTTTGCTATATTATTTTGCATGAAAATTATATCTCCGTAGTAAGATCACCCTTATGGTAAAGCAGCTAATGTCAGCTAGTCACAATCTGCCTGAAGGGTATCGGCAAAAAGCAGCTCTCGTTAGGCAGTATAATTATTGGCTCTCTGTCGCACTCTGGGTCAACTATTTTGGCTCGATGGGCCCTAAGTCCAATATTGTTTTGATGTCAAAGCTGACTTCTACATCAATGCATTCTCTTGTTAACTTAATGATTGAGATGGTGGGTATTGATAGAGTGTGATGATAGCTGTTGGAGCCAATATAGTTTCTATTTTCACAAAAAAAATCAACATCTACAGTAATGTTGCATGCAGCATCTAGCTCAAGCGCCCAAATCGTCCTGCTCGAGTCATCTCGGATTTTTCCGAATATTTTATTTTCTCTCTGGATAACAGAGTCAACCTTTATGCTTGAACAGCGAGCGTTATAAAGATGTTTGGTCCTGGCAGTAAAAAGCAGGTCGCGTTCTAGCTTTTCGGTCAGGTTATCACTAATTGCTGCCTTGAGACCTCCGCAATCATTGAATCTCTGAAGCTGTAAAAAGCGTTGGTTGGTGATTTCCCTAACATTAGCTTCTATTGAATTGATTAGTGAGAGTGCAGTTGTCAGGTCCGGTATGCAATGAAGTCTTTTATTTTCAGAGCTGTTGCAGAATTCAATCCAGTCCTTGTCTGAGGAAACGACTAGAATACCGCCATTCTCTGCATGTGCTTCTAGGCTTAGAAGCGCTACAGTATCAGGGAATTCATGTTTTTTATCGTTGTTTCTGTGGAAAGGGGGCTTATTATTAAAATAAAGTTTAAAAAGATTTCTGGTGGATATTTCGTCGTAGAATGCCAGCTCAGCATTCGTCGCGAGGAAAAAATCATTTATTTCATGAAAGACTATTTGCGCTGGGGTGGCCCTTGCTTGGAGCTCTTCGCGCACCTCGTCAACTAAGTCGTCGCTCAAATATTGGGCTACAAGCGCAAATGCGTCATCAACTTTCTTATGCCTTGCACTGTGCATTTCAAGCATATGCTTTTCTGCCTCGTCACGAACCAATTCAGTGACAATCAGCTTAATGCTGGAGTTTTTTATCTGTCCCAGCTGTGCTAAGAGCCCTGCTCTGAAAGTTCTGCCGTTCCTATCAAATGCCTGCGTATCAAAGGTGATTGCGGTGATAGCGCCTGAAATAAGCATTTCACGCAATTTTTCAAAATATTCAGGCTTAATACTCATAATCGCTCATTGGCCGCAGACAAGGATTAACGATACCGTAATGCCACGATACGCGCTGTTCATCGACATGACGACGGCGGACCCCGAGCAGATTCGCAAGGCGGCGCGGCTGGCCGCGGAGCAGGCCATCGCCTACGTCGATTTGGCCATTCTCGGCGCCATCGCCCTGACCCGGGAGAAGACCAACCTGCTGGGCGCCGGAGACGGGATGGATCGTGCCCTGGCCTTGTTCGCTGCCGCTGGCGCGCCGCTGAAACTGGTGGAGGGCGGCGCCGCGGGCGATGCCGCCGCCTTGAAGATCCTGCGTAGCGTCTATACCAAGGGTCTCGAAGCCCTGACCATTGAGTGTTTCATGGCCGCGGAGCAACAGGGCGTCACAGCCAAGCTCCATGACGCCTTGAGCGATATCGACCAGGCCAACCTGCGGGACTTTCTCGGCGCCCTGATCCGTACCCACGTAGTCCATGCACCGCGCCGTCTCAAGGAAGTCGAAAAGGCCGAGCGTCAACTGCGCGCGGCGGACCTGCCGGTCGCCGTGCTGCCCGGGATCAAGGCACTCTTCGCCCGCACCTCGGAGCAACTGGCCAGCGAGCTGCTGGACACGGCCACGCCGTCCCTCGACCAAACGTTCGACTGGCTATTCAGGGTGAATGGCGTGGCCCGCTGAGAAGGGGCCGCCTGACGCGTCAGGCGGCTGTTGTCTGGCAGGCTTTTCAAGCGCCGGCGGGAATTTGCCCGTGGCGTTCATGCCCGACCGTGTAGTACCTCCACCGCCTTGGCAATATCAGGCGCCAACCAACGATCCTGTTCGTAGGGCGGTACCACGGCGCGTAGCCGCTGCCAGGTCACCGAGGTGCCTTCTCCGAAGCGCCGTGCCTTGAGAAATTCGAACGCCTGCGCGGCCAGCAGATACTCGATGGCCAGGATGCGCGTGCTGTTTTCGATCACCCGCAGGAGCTTGAGCGCGGCGCCCGTGCCCATGCTCAGGTGGTCTTCCTGTAGTGCCGAGGTGACGAAGTTGTCCACGACGGCGGGCTGGGCCAACTGGCGATTTTCCCCAGCGTGGGCGGCGGCCACGTACTGGGCGATCATCATTCCCGAATTGACTCCGGGATGAGCGACCAGGAACGGCGGCAGACCGCTCACCAATGGGTTCACCAGGCGATCCAGGCGCCGCTCGGCGATCCCGCCCAGCTCGACCAGGGCGATGGCCAGCAGGTCGGCTGCCATAGCCACGGACTCACCATGCGGATTGGCCTGGGAGACGACCCGGTAGCCTTCCGGCGTACCCAGCACCAGCGGATTGTCGGTGGCACCGGCCAATTCGAGATCGATCTGCTGGGCGGCATGCCGGAGTTGATCGCGACAGGCTCCATGCACCTGGGGAATCGAGCGGATACTCAAGGCGTCCTGGGTGCGCACGCCCTGGAAGCTGGCCAGCACTTCGCTGTTCGCCAGCTGGGCGCGCAGCTTGGCACCTACCTGCTGCATGCCCGGATGCGGCTTGAGCGCCAGTACCTGCTCATCGAAGGCATCGAGTTGGCCGCCGAGGGCTTCGAAGCTCATGGCCGCGATGCAGTCGGCCCACTCCACCAGGTTGTGGGCGTCCGCCAAGGCCAGGCAACTCAGACCGGTCATGCAGGGGGTGCCATTGACCAGGCTCAGACCATCCTTGGCGCCCAGCGCCAACGGCGGCAGCTCGGCCGTCTGCAGGGCATCGCTGGCGCTGAGGATGCGTCCGCCCCAGCGGACTTCGCCGTAACCCAGCAGGGCCACGCCCACATGGGCCATATGGGTGAGATAGCCCACCGAGCCATCGCGGGGCACCAAGGGCGTGATCCCCAGATTGAGCAGCGCCAGTAGGGCCTCGACGATCTCGCGGCTGATGCCCGAGTAGCCATGGGCGTAGTTGTTGATGGCCACGCAGATGATGGCGCGGGTCTGCTCGTCGCTGAGCGGCTCGCCGATCCCGCAGGCATGGCTGAGCAGCGTATTGCGGGACAGTTCGGCCAGTTGCGGTCCTTCGAGCAGCACATCGCACAGGGCCCCGAGGCCGGTACTGATGCCATAGGCGCGTTCGCCCCGGGCGACGATCCCCTCGACGATGGCACGCGCCTTATCGATGCGTTGCCAGGTGTCGGCGGTCAATTCCAGCAGTGCGCCATCGCGGGCTACCGCGACGATGTCCTGCCAGCTCAGCGAGGTACTGCCGCGAACGACGGTAGCGGCCGCCAGGGTAGGGGGTGAGGCTTGGGTCATGGGCATCACTCGCCGCTCCGCAGTTGGTGGCTGGACACGAATTGCCGGAAACGCTCGGTCGGCAGTCGCTCGAACAGCTCCTCCGGGGTGCCCTGGGCATCGATCTGGCCCTGGTGCATGAACACCACTCGGTTGGAGACGTGGCGGGCAAAGCCCATCTCGTGGGTCACCACCAACATGGTCATGCCTTCATCGGCAAGCGAGCGCATCACCTTGAGCACCTCGCCCACCAATTCCGGGTCCAGTGCCGACGTCGGCTCGTCGAACAGCAGGGCCCCGGGCTCCATGGCCAGAGCCCGGGCGATGGCGACCCGCTGTTGCTGGCCGCCGGACAGCTGGGCGGGGTAGTAGTCCTTGCGTTCGTAGAGGCCAACCCGCTGCAAGAGGCGTTCGGCCTGCTCGCGGCATTCGGCCGGCGAGCGCTTGAGTACCCGCAGCGGCCCTTCCATGACGTTTTGCAGCACGCTGCGGTGCGACCACAGGTTGAAGCTCTGGAACACCATACCCAGGCGGGTACGCAACCACTCGACTTGGCGCTGGTCGGTGGCCTTGAGCGTGCCGTCACGGCCGCGCTGCAGGCCGATGGTCTGGCCTTCCAGGCTGATGCTGCCCTGGTCCGGCGTTTCCAACAGGTTGATGCAGCGCAGGAAGGTGCTCTTGCCCGATCCACTGGCGCCGAGGATGGAGATCACGTCACCCGGGCGTGCCTCCAGCGAGATGCCCTTGAGTACCTCCAGGCTGCCGAAGGCCTTGCGGATGTCTTGGACGACGAGCGTCGCCGCGGCTTGTTGATTCATAGCGGGCTCCAGGAGCGAATCATAGATCGGCGGAAGGTTGGGCGAGGGAGGTGCTGGCCTGGGCGGGCGGCGGTACCCGGCGTGGCGGCGTCAGCAATAGCTCCAGCCAGGCCACGAGGCGGACCAGCAGGAAGTTGAGCACCAGGTAGATGGCCGCGGCGCAGACGAAGACTTCCATGGTGCGATAGGTGCGCTGGATGATCTGCTGGGCCACGCCGGTCACGTCCCAGACCGTCACCAGGCTGGCCAGCGCCGTCGACTTGACCAGCAGGATGGCTTCGGTGGAATAGGCGGGCAGAGCCTGGCGCAGGGTGATGGGCGCGATGACCGTGCGCAGCACCTGCCAGCGGGTCATGCCTACCGCCAGCGCGGCTTCGATCTGGCCGCGCGGGACCGCCAGCAGGCCGCCACGGATGATCTCGGCGGTATAGGCCGCGGTGCACAAGGCCAGCGACAGTACCGCGCAACCGAAGGGGGAGCGCAGCAGTGGCCAGGCGAAACTGTCCCGGATCACGCTCAGCTGGCCCAGGCCGTAGTAGATGAGGAACAGCTGGACCATGAGCGGCGTGCCCCGGAACAGCGCTATGTAGCCGCGCGCGGGCAGGCTCAGCCAGGGACGGCGATTGACCCTGAGCGCCACGATCCCTATCGCCAGGGCGATACCGCAGATCAGCGAGAGGCTGAACAGCGCCAGGGTAGTGGGCAGCGCGGTCAGCAGCCGGCCCATGACAGAGGCGAGAAAGGCGAAATCGGGCATGCGTTAGGCTCCGCTATGCAGGGGCCGCTGGGTACGGCGTACCCGGGCTTCGGCGATATGAAACAGCCGGCTCGACAGACCGGTTAGCAGGAGGTAACCGATCCCGGCGATGATGTAGAAGGTGAAGTACTGGCGGGTCGAGCCTGCCGCCACCTGGCTGGCACGCATCAGCTCCACCAGGCCGATCACCGACACCAGGGCGGAATCCTTGAGGCTCATCTGCCAGACGTTGCCAAGGCCAGGCAGGGCGAAGCGCCACACCAAGGGGATGATGATGCGGCGCAACAGCAGCGGCCGGGACATACCGATCGCCTGACCCGCCTCGATCTCGCCGGGCGCGATGGCCAGGTAGGCGCCGCGATAGACCTCGGCCTGGTAGGAGCCGGAGATCAGGCCCACGGTGAGGGCGCCGACCCAGAAAGGCGGCAGGTCTATGTAGCCCTCGCCACCGAACCAGTAGCCGATGGCGGTCACCAAGGTCGCGCCGCCGAAGAAGAACAGGTAGATGATCAACAGCTCGGGCACGCCGCGGAACAGGATCGAATAGCCTTCACCCAGCAGCCGCAACGAGCGACGCCTGGACAGCTTGGCACTGGCGACCAAGGCGCCGAACAGGGCACCGATCAACAAGGCCGTCAGGGTGACCAGCAAGGTGGTGCCCATGGCCACGAGCAGCGAGGCGCCCCAGCCTCGTTCGCCGAACCCTAGAAGTGCGAGGAAATTCATCCGGAAATCCTGATTTGACGTGACGGATGGCGAGGCGGCGCGGGCCACCTCGCCTTGAGATCAAGGAGTCAGGTCGACCTTGAACCATTTCTCGCTGAGCTGCTTGACGGTGCCGTCGGCGATCGCCGCCTTGAGCGCGGCATCGAATTTGGCCTTGAGCTCGGGGTCGCGCTGGCGGAAGGCCAGGGCCTCGCCTTCGCCCCAGATGGGCCCGGCCAATTCGGGACCGGTGAACACCACCTGCTGGTTGCCCGGCTGCGCCATGATGGAGTTGAGGAAGGTGACGTCATCGAAGACCGCATCGATGCGTCCGGCCGTCAGGTCCAACACCGCTTCGGCGGAGGTGGTGTATTCGCGGATGGTGGCGATCTTGCCGAAATAGGTATCGATGAAATTGGTGTACACGGTGCCCGAGGCGATGCCGATGGTCTTGCCGGCCAGGGCCTTCTGCAGGTCGGCGACGCCGGCTTCGATATCCGCCGGTGCGGTGCTCAGGGTGCGTATGCCCTGGGCGCCGGTCTGGCCGGGCAACAGATCGGCCTTGAGCGCCGCGAAGCTGGCGGGCGTGCGCGCGTAGGGTATCGAGAAGGCCACGGCCTGCTTGCGTTCGTCCGTCACCACGATGGCGTCCATGAGCACATCGACCTTACCGGCATTGAGGCTGGCGATCATGCCGTCCCAGTTCTGCACGACGTAGGTGCACTTGAGCTGCATCTGCGGACAGAGCTTGTCCATCAGATCGATCTCGAAGCCGCCGAGCTTGCCGCCTGGCAGCGTGAGGTTCCAGGGTTCGTAGGCGCCCTCGGTGGCGATCTTCACGCTGGTCCACTCTTTGGCCTGTACCAGGCCCCCAGTCATGAGCAGAACCATGCCTGCCATCAGTGCCTTCAACCCTCGTGTCTTTCTCATTATTGCTCCTTGGTGTTGTCTGGATGAAGCCGTGGATCTTTGGTTACCGACACATGTATGTACAACCATAAGCAAATGTAGGGCCAGCTCTTTCGGTACAGGTTTGTCCGGGTTTGAGAGGAGGAGGAGACGGATTGAAGAGCGTCTTGAGCGCAATTAAGGTGCGCTTGCTCTTCGGCTGCACCAATCGAGAGCGCGTCGGCGCTGGCTCTGAACCTGCTCTTGGCTACTTTGGGTAACAGCCCGGTAACGCGCGGCGGACAAATACCGCCTCAGGGCTACAGTGCCAGGGCGCGCAAGCGGATCACGCCAAGCTGGGCCTTGCCTTGTATAGTCAACTCGGTAGGCGCCGGCCCTGGCTGGACGTGCAGGGCATCCAGCTGTTCGAGTCCCAAGCGGGCACCTTCATGGCAGACCTCCAGCGATCCCTCAGCGCAAAACAGCAGCAGCGCTCGCGAATCATCCAGCTCCCAGGTGCCGTCAATCGATACCCAGTCGAGTTCGGCTGCATAACGATCTGGGCGATAGATGAGGTTGAAGTCCCGGATAGGGCCAGCGAGCAGCTCGCACTCGACCTGGGCATCACCGGAGAAGACGAATGCCTGCCAGCAACCCAGGGGCGGGGTGATCTCGCCGTCGACGTGCAGCCGCATCCCCATCCCCTCGATCACGCTGATGATTCGCGTCATCCCGGCGAAAGGGGAAAAGGCCCCGGATTGCGTCACGTCGGCCAGCGATACGCGCCAGCCGAAATCGGTAGCCGTGGCGGTGGTATCGCGCGCGATTTCGAGGGTGCTGCCCAGGCCATTGCGCCAGGGCATGCGCCGGTGCCCGCCTGCGGGGAGGCGAGTGAGTTTGCTCATGAGCCGAAATGCCCTTCGAGTCGATAGCGACTGCCGGGATACAGCAGCCTGGCGCTGGTGACGGCGCGGCGTCCCGACCAGGTGCGCCGCCGAATCATCAGGCAAGGCTCCGTGGCAGGAATACGCAGCAACTGCTGCTCTTCGGCGGAGGCGAGCACGGCCTCGACCACATGCTCGCCTTCGGTCAGGGGCGCGAGGCGATTCAAGTAGACGTAGGGCGTTTCGCTGCTGAAGTCCTGGTCGAGATACTCCGGCGCCACCGCAGGATTGACGTAGCGGTCTTCGATCTGCACCGGTACGTCGTTCTCGTAGTGCACGATCAGCGAGTGGAAGACCGGCTGGCCTTCGCGTACGCCCAGCGCCATGGAGCGTTCGCCGTTGGCCGTTTCACTCTGCATCCGGATGACTTCAAGGCGGTGCCGGTGGCCCCGGGAGGCGATCTCGTCGGCGATGTTGTGCACCTCGAAGAGGGCGGCCTGGCCCTTGGGTTCGGCGACGAAGGTGCCAACGCCCTGCATCCGCACCAGCAGGCCGTCGCTGGTCAGCTCGCGCAAGGCGCGGTGCACCGTCATGCGGCTGAAGCCCAACTGGGCGACCAGCTCGGCCTCGGAGGGAATCTTCTGGTGCGGTGGCCAGGCGCCCGAATGGATCTGCCTCAGGATGAGTTGCTTGACCTGCTCGTAGAAGGGCGCGGGAGCGGCCTTGGGCGCAGAGGCGGAGTTCGACGGTGAAGGCATGAAAGGCCCCTTGGAAAGACAACCAGCAGTTTACCGTAGCCGTTTATGTCTGTATATGTATATACATGTTAGGCTTGGCTAGGATGAGGTCGATTATGCCGGCTTTTTTCGCGGAAAGGGCGCTGCTACCCGAGGGGTGGGCGATGGACGTACGCCTGGAGGTAGACGCCCAGGGCCATCTGCAGAGCGTCCAGGCCCACGGCTCGGCGGAGGGCGCCGAGCGACTGCAGGGGCCGCTGCTGCCAGGCATGCCCAATCTGCATTCCCATGCCTTCCAACGGGCCATGGCCGGCCTGGCGGAAGTGGCGGGTGCCACCCGGGATAGTTTCTGGACCTGGCGCGACCTGATGTATCGCCTGGTGGGCCGGCTTGAGCCGGAGCAGGTGCAGGTGGTAGCCCGGCAGCTGTATATCGAGATGCTCAAGGCCGGCTACACCGCCGTGGCTGAATTCCACTACGTGCACCATGATCCTCAAGGCACTCCCTACGCTGACCCTGCCGAACTGGGTGGGCGTATCGCCCAGGCGGCGCGCAGTGCGGGCATAGGGTTGACCCTGTTGCCGGTGCTCTACAGCTACAGCGGCTTCGGCGCCCAGGCGCCGACCGCGGGTCAGCGGCGCTTCCTGCATACCACCGACAGCTACCTGGAACTCTTGCCCCGCCTGGCGGCGGTGCTGGATGACCGGCAGCGCCTGGGCCTGTGCTTTCACTCGTTACGCGCCGTCAGCGGCGAGCAACTCGCCACGGTATTGGCGGCGACGGATGCGAGCTGGCCGGTGCACATCCATATCGCCGAGCAGCAGAAGGAAGTGGACGACTGCCTGGCCTGGAGCGGGCGCCGGCCCCTCGAGTGGCTGTACGACCAGGTGGCGGTGGATGAGCGCTGGTGCCTGGTCCACGCCACCCACGCGCTACCCCACGAAGTCGCCCTGATGGCGCGGAGTCGGGCCATCGCCGGCCTCTGTCCGACCACCGAGGCCAACCTGGGCGACGGGATCTTTCCGGCGACGGCTTTCCTCGCCGCCGGTGGGCGCTTCGGCATCGGCTCGGACAGCCATGTGAGTGTCAGCCCGGTCGAGGAACTGCGGTGGCTGGAGTACGGCCAGCGCCTGCGCGATCAGCAGCGCAATCGGCTGGTCGGCGCGCGCCAGCCCAATGTCGGCCAACAGCTGTTCGAGCAGGCCCTACAGGGTGGCGCTGTGGCCTTGGGCCAGCAGATTGGCGCGCTGGAGGTCGGTCGGCGTGCTGATTGGGTGGTTCTGGATGGCGCCGATCCCTACCTGTCCAGCGCACCGGCGGAGGCTGTGCTCAACCGTTGGTTGTTCGCCGGCGGCGATCGCCAGGTCAGGGACGTGATGGTCGGGGGGCGTTGGGTGGTGCAGGAGGGGCGGCATCCCGACGAAGCCGCCAGTGCCCAGGATTTCGCCAAGGTTCTCCGTACCCTGCTCGCTTGAAGGAAGGAGGCCCCGACCAAGTCGGGGCCCTCGGGTTCAACGACCGTACCGCTCACGCCCCCAGGTCAGCGCCGCCTCGAGCAACTGGCGCAGGACGTCCTGGGTAGGGGTGGCGCGATCTTCGCGATAGCCGAAGGGCGGCGCCTCGTCCATGTAGGTGCATTGCGCCAGTTCCAGTTGCACGGCATGGATGTGCTGGTCGGGGGCGCCATAGTGGCGGGTGATGAAGCCGCCCTTGAAGCGGCCATTGAAGACGTGGGTCAGGCGTTGCTGGCCACTGGCGACCGCCTGCAGCCGGCTGGTCAGTTCCGGATCACAGCTGGCTCCGTCGAAGGTGCCGAAGTTGAGATCCGGCAGTTGACCGTCGAACAGCCGCGGGATGCGCGAGCAGATGGAATGGGCGTCCCACAGCAGCGCATAGCCGAAGGTCTCGCGCAGTCGCTGCAGTTCCGTCACCAGGGTCTGGTGATAGGGTCGCCAGATCTCCTCCAGCGCCTGTTGGCGTGCCTGGGCGTCCGGTGCCTGGCCGTCGAGGAACAGCGGGCTGCCGTCGAAGAGCACCTCGGGAAAGAGCCCGGTGGTGGCGCTGCTGTAGAGGGGCACGTCATCGTCGGGTCGATTGAGATCGACGACGTAGCGCGAATAGAGCGCCTCCAGCCGGCTGGCGCCCAATTCCTCGGCCATGGCATAGAGCCGGGGGATGTGCCAGTCGGTGTCGGCGAGGGCCTGGCCGGCGGGCACCAGGCCCTGCTCGACCGCGGCGGTGAGGCGGGTGCCGGGATGCGGCATGCTGATCAGCAGCGGCACCTGGCCGCGAGTGAACTTAAAGGTGTCAGACACGGGCGAGCTCCTGGCCGTGGCGGATGATGCGGGTGTCGAGTTGGCCGCCGAGCCAGTAGGCCAGCTCGGCGGGGCGGGTGATGTCCCAGACGATGAAATCAGCGTACTTGCCCGCTTCCAGGCTGCCGTAGCGGTCCGCGAGGCCGAGCGCCCGGGCGGCATTGAGGGTGACGCCGGCCAGGGCTTCTTCCGGGGTGAGGCCGAACAGGGTGCAGCCCAGGTTGAGCATCAGCCGCAACGACAGCACCGGCGAGGTGCCTGGATTGGCGTCGCTGGCCAGGGCGATGGGCACGCCATGGGCGCGCAACGCCGCCACCGGCGGAAATTGCGTCTCGCGCAAGGTGAGGAAGGCGCCGGGCAGCAGGACCGCCACGGTGCCGGCGGCGGCCATGGCCACCACGTCTTCCTCGACCAGGTATTCCAGGTGGTCGGCTGACAGCGCGCCATAGCGCGCCGCGAGCGCCGCGCCGTGCTGTACCGACAGCTGTTCGGCGTGCAGCTTGACCGGCAGGCCGAGCCGGGTGGCGGTCTGGAAGACGCGCTCGACCTGGGCCGGGGAAAAGGCCAGGTGCTCGCAGAAGGCATCCACCGCATCGACCAGACCCTCGGCAGCCAGTTGCGGGAGCCAGTCGTCGCAGATGGCAGTGATGTAGTCATCGGCCCGGCCGGCGAATTCCGGGGGCAGGGCGTGGGCGGCCAGGCAGGTGGTGCGGACCGTGACCGGCAATACCTCGCCCAGTCGGCGCGCTACCCGCAGCATCTTGCGTTCGCTGGCCAGGTCCAGGCCATAGCCGGATTTCACTTCCAGCACGGTGACGCCTTCGGCTAGCAGGGGCCGGGCGCGGCGCAGGGCGCTGGCCAGCAATTCGTCCTCGCTGGCGGCGCGGGTGGCGCGCACGCTGCTGGCGATGCCACCGCCAGCAGCGGCGATCTCGGCATAGCTGACACCCTGCAGGCGCTGCTCGAATTCGCCACTGCGATCGCCGCCGAAGACCAGATGGGTATGGCAATCGATCAAGCCGGGCGTGACCCAAGCGCCCGCCAGGTCATGGCGTTCGCTGATCGCTATCGAGGGCAGCTCGGCCAGCGGACCCACCCAGTGCAGGCGCTCGCCATCGACCAGCAAGGCCGCGTCTTCCAGGGCACCATAGACCCCGTCGACCAGGGTGGCGGCATGGCAGTTGTACCAGAGCTTCATGGAGTGTCCTCGCGCAGGGGATAGGCCGGTGCGGTCGCGCGGCGGCGGGCCAGCAGCCAGTAGAGCAGGGCCGGTACCAGCAGGCCGATGACCCAGGAGATGTCGACCCCACCCAGGTGGGCGACCAGCGGGCCGGTGTAGAGCTTGGTCGACAGGAAGGGCAGCTGGATCAGCACGCCGATGACATAGACGGTCAGGCCAGTACGGTTCCAGCGCCCGTAGCGGCCATCCGGGTCGGCCAGCGCCGCCAGGTCGTAGCGCTCCCGGGTGATGAGGTAGTAGTCGACCAGGTTGATCGCGCTCCAGGGCGTGAAGAAGGTCAGCAAGAAAAGGATGAAGGACTTGAATGCCAGCAGGAAGGCGCCTTGGCCGAGCAGGGCGATCAGGGTGGCCGCCCCGACGATGGCCAGGACGAACAGCAGTCGCTGGCGCGGGCTGATCTCGACTTCGCCGCGGAAGCCGCTGATCAGGGTGGCGATGCACATGAAGCTGCCATAGGAGTTCAGGGTGGAGATGGTCACCTTGCCGAAGGCGATGCTGAAATAGAGCAGCGCGGCCGTGGCGCCGCTGCCACCCAGACCGACGATGAAGGCGACCTCATGGCCCATGAACCGGCCGTTGGCCATGGCCGCGGCGAAGACCCCGAGCACCATGGCGGTCTGGGCCCCCAGCACCGAACCAGCGCCCACCGCGAAGAAGGTCTTCAGCGGCGAGGTGCGGGCGGGCAGGTAGCGCGAGTAGTCGGCCACATAGGGGCCATAGGCGATCTGCCAGGAGGCGGCCAGGGACACGGCGAGCAGGAAGCCGCTCCAGCTGAAATGCCGATTCTGCAACAGCGCCGGTACGTCGCCGACGCTGAGCACCCGGCTGAACAGGTAGCAGAAGGCGATCACCCCCAGGACGCTGGCCAGCCGCCCAAGCAGGTGGATGGCTCGATAGCCCAGCGCCGTCACCAACACGATGACCGCGGCGAAGATCAGGATGCCCAGGCTGTCGCTGACCTGGAACAACTGGCCGAGCGCCTGCCCCGAGAGCACCGTGCCGGTGGCGGTGAAGCCCAGGTACATCAGGCAGACCAGCACCAGGGGCACGGCCGCGCCCTGGACGCCGAACTGGACGCGACTGGAGATCATCTGCGGCAGCCCCAGGCGCGGGCCCTGGGCGGCGTGCAGGGCCATCACCGTGCCGCCGAGCACCTGGCCGAGCAACAGCCCCCAGAGCGACCAGAAGACATCGCCGCCCAGCACCACGGCGAGGGCGCCGGTGACGATGGCGGTGATCTGCAGATTGGCCCCCAGCCAGAGGGTGAACTGGCTGTACAGCCGGCCGTGACGTTCCTGGGGTGGGATGTAGTCGATGGAGCGCCGTTCGATCAGCGACGGCGCGGAAGCGGACTCGGACATATAGGACCTGCGCGACGATGGCCCGCCACCAGTGCCCATCGCAGGCAGCCGGGGAGGCCGGGACCCGGAAAGGCGCCAGTGGCGGCAGCTGGGCCGCCACCGCGCCACCTATTACGCCTGAGGCTGGATGATCATCGGCAAATTCAAGCCCTGCTCGTGCGCGCACTCGATGGCGATCTCGTAGCCGGCGTCGGCGTGGCGCATCACCCCGGTGGCCGGGTCGTTGGTCAGTACCCGGGCGATGCGTTCAGCGGCTTCATCGGAGCCATCGCAGACGATGACCATGCCCGAGTGCTGCGAGAAGCCCATGCCCACGCCACCGCCATGATGCAGGGATACCCAGGTGGCGCCACTGGCTGTGTTCAGCAGGGCGTTGAGCAACGGCCAGTCGGAGACCGCGTCGGAGCCATCGCGCATGGCTTCGGTCTCGCGGTTGGGGCTGGCCACCGAGCCGGAATCCAGGTGATCGCGACCGATGACGATGGGTGCCTTGAGTTCGCCCGTGCGGACCATCTCGTTGAAGGCCAGACCGAGCTTGGCGCGCTTGCCCAGGCCGACCCAGCAGATACGCGCCGGCAGCCCCTGGAAGGCGATGCGCTCGCGCGCCATGTCCAGCCAGTTGTGCAGGTGGGCGTCATCGGGGATGAGTTCCTTGACCTTGGCATCGGTGCGATAGATGTCCTCGGCATCACCGGACAGCGCTGCCCAGCGGAACGGCCCGATGCCCCGGCAGAACAGCGGGCGAATATAGGCCGGGACGAAGCCGGGGAAGGCGAAGGCATCGCTCACGCCTTCTTCCTTGGCCATCTGGCGGATGTTGTTGCCGTAGTCGAAGGTAGGCACGCCTTGGCGCTGGAAGTCGAGCATGGCGCGCACGTGCTGGGCCATGGAGGCCTTGGCCGCCTTGACCACCGCCGCCGGCTCGGTGAGGGCACGCGCGCGATATTCCTCCCAGGTCCAGCCGGCCGGCAGATAGCCATTGAGCGGATCATGGGAGCTGGTCTGGTCGGTGACCATATCCGGGCGGACACCGCGCCGCACCAGCTCGGGCAGGATTTCCGCGGCGTTGCCCTGCAGGGCGATGGAGATGGCGCGGCCTTCGCTGGTGTAGCGGTCGAGGCGGGCCAGGGCATCGTCCAGATCCTTGGCTTGCTCGTCGACGTAGCGGGTCTTGAGGCGGAAATCGATGCGGCTCTGCTGGCATTCGATGTTCAGCGAACAGGCACCGGCCAGGGTCGCGGCCAGGGGCTGGGCGCCGCCCATGCCGCCCAGGCCGGCGGTCAGTACCCAACGCCCCTTGAGATTGCCCTCATAGTGCTGGCGCCCGGCCTCGACGAAGGTTTCGTAGGTGCCCTGGACGATGCCCTGGCTGCCGATGTAGATCCAGCTGCCCGCGGTCATCTGGCCGTACATGGCCAGGCCCTTGGCGTCGAGCTCGTTGAAGTGCTCCCAGCTCGCCCAGTGCGGGACCAGGTTGGAGTTGGCGATCAGCACGCGCGGCGCGTTGCTGTGGGTCTTGAACACCCCAACCGGCTTGCCGGACTGCACCAGCAACGTTTCGTCGTCACCCAGCGTCTTGAGGCTGGCGACGATGGCGTCGTAGCACTCCCAGTTGCGCGCGGCCCGGCCAATCCCGCCATAGACGACCAGTTCCTCGGGGTTTTCCGCGACCTCGGGGTCCAGGTTGTTCATCAGCATGCGCAACGGCGCTTCGGTGAGCCAGCTACGGGCGTTGAGCTGGGTGCCGCGGGGCGCGCGGATGGTCACGGAGCGATGGCGGGTGGCGTCGGTCATGGCGGGGTCCTGCAAGAGGTTTTAATGATAGAGCATGTATATACAAGTATAGGAAAAAGGTCGTCCAGGCAAGAGGGTCGCAAGGGATACCCGTCAGTCGGGGTGGCGATCAGAAAGCCACGCGTAGGCAATGCACAGGTATACGCAAACGCGGGGAGAACCAGATGGCGGGATGAAGTTGCCCTTCGCCCTCTGGATAACTTCACGCCAGGCGTTAGCGCCCCATGGTCGGCTCTATAGCGCTTGGGCGGCATAGCCGGCCAAGCGCGTTTCGCCCACTCAGCCGTTGCTGGGGAAGGCGAACTGCGAGGCTTCTTGAGCTTCGCGTTGCGGCCAGCGCTGGGTGATGGTCTTGCGGCGGGTGTAGAAGCGCACGCCGTCCGGGCCGTAGGCGTGGAGATCGCCGAACAGCGAGCGTTTCCAGCCGCCGAAGCTGTGGTAGGCCACCGGTACCGGCAGGGGTACGTTGATGCCGACCATGCCCACTTCGATCTGGTCGGCGAACAGCCGTGCCGCTTCGCCGTCGCGGGTGAAGATGCAGGTGCCGTTGCCGTATTCGTGGGCGTTGATCAGGGCGATGCCCTCTTCCAGGCTCTTGACCCGCACCACGCAGAGCACCGGACCGAAGATCTCTTCCTTGTAGATGCGCATCTCCGGGGTGACCTGGTCGAACAGGCAGCCGCCGAGGAAGAAGCCTTCTTCATGATCGGCGACCTTGAGGCTGCGACCGTCCACCACCAGTTTGGCACCGGCAGCTTCGCCGTCAGCGACGTAGCCGGTGACCTTGTCCAGGTGCGCGCCGGTGACCAGCGGGCCCATGTCCAGGCCACATTGGGTGCCGGGACCGACCTTGAGCTTCTCGATCTCCGGCACCAGCCGGGCGATCAGGGCATCGGCGACCTGGTCGCCGACGCAGACCGCCACCGAGATGGCCATGCAGCGTTCACCGCAGGAGCCATAGGCGGCGCCCATCAGCGCATTGACGGTGTTGCCGAGGTCGGCGTCGGGCATGACCACCGCATGGTTCTTGGCGCCGCCCAGGGCCTGGACGCGCTTGCCCTTGGCGGTGCCGCGGGCATAGATGTATTCGGCGATGGGGGTGGAACCGACGAAGCTCAGCGCCTTGACCTCGGGGGCATCGAGCAGGCCGTCCACGGCTTCCTTGTCGCCATGCACCACGTTGAGCACGCCCTTGGGCAGGCCGGCCTCCTCGAACAGCTGGGCGATGGCCAGGGTGGAGCTGGGATCGCGCTCGCTGGGCTTGAGGATGAAGGTGTTGCCGCAGGCGATAGCCAGCGGATACATCCACAGTGGCACCATGGCCGGGAAGTTGAACGGGGTGATGCCGGCGACTACGCCCAGGGGCTGGAAGTCGGACCAGGTGTCGATGCTGGGGCCGGCATTGCGGTTGTACTCGCCCTTGAGCAATTCGGGCGCGGCGGTGGCGTATTCGACGTTCTCGATACCACGGCGCAGTTCGCCGGCAGCGTCTTCCAGGGTCTTGCCATGTTCTTCGCTGATCAGCTGGACCAGGCGTGCTTCGTTGGTTTCCAGCAGTTGCTTGAAGCGGAACAGCACCTGGGCGCGCTTGGCCGGCGGGGTGTTGCGCCAGGCCGGATAGGCCGTCTGGGCAGCGTCGATGGCCTGCCGCAGGGTGGCGGCATCGGCCAGGGGCACTTCGCGGATTACCGCGCCGGTGGAGGGGTTGTAGACCGGTGCGCGGCGGCTGCCACCGTCGACCAGTTGGCCGCCGATAAGATGCTTGAGGCTCATGAAGGGACTCCTTGTACGAGAGGCGGGCGCTCCGTGGAGAGGAGCGCCAAGGACGAAATCAGGCCTTTACCGCAGCCTGCACGGCGATCTCGACGAGGATGTTTTCGGCCGCCAGATTGGCCTCGACCGTGGCTCGGGCCGGCAGAGCATCTTTGGGAACCCAGGCATCCCAGGCCGCATTCATGGCTGCGAAGTCCTTCACGGCATGCTTCAACCACACCTGGGCGAACAGAATATGGGACTTGTCGGAGCCGGCTTCCGCCAGGAGTTCGTCGATACGCGCCAGGACCTGGCTGGTTTGGCCGCCGACATCCTGGGTCCGGTCGGCTGGGACTTGGCCGGTGATGTAGACGATACCGTTGTAAACCAGGGCATGGCTGAGGCGGCCGTTGTTGGGTTGGAAGCGTTGAATCAGCATGGTGTGCTCCTCGGGAGGGCAGGGTTGGCGAATCGATAACGGGTGGCGGCGCTTTTTTCAGGCAAAGCGAGGCCGCTGCGCCGACTCGGGCGCTTTTTTCAGTGACTCGAAGCGGGCGGCCGAGCCGCCGCTATCAACTGGCTGGGCGCAAGCTGCGGGCAGCGCTGGAAATGGATCGGGCGGTGGTGATGACCTTGGGGGCGAGGTCGCGCTTGACCAGGTCCAGCGACCAGCGACTGAAGGGCACGGCGACGTTCACGGCGCCCAGGGGATAGCCGTCCGCGTTGACCACCGCGGCCGCCACACTGATGTCCCCCACGTAGAATTCTTCGTTGGCGAAGGCGTAGCCGTCCCGGCGGGCCTGTTCGATCACCTGTCGCAACTGCTCACGGTCGACGATGGTATTGGCGGTGTAGGCCACCGGTTCTATGGCGGCCAGGAGGCTTTCGCATTCGCTGCTCGGCAGGGCGGCGAGATAGGCGCGACCTGCCGAGGTGCAATACATCGGCAACCGCCGGCCCACGGGAACGTGAATGGAAATCTGCTTGTGGCTCGGGAAGCGCGCCACATAGATCATGTCCTGTTGATCGGGCTCCAGCAGATTGCAACTTTCCTCGGTGCCGCGATTGAGTTCGTGCAGGTAGGGCGTGGAAAGCCCGACCAGGCTGCTGGTTTGCAGATAGCCGGTGCCCAGGTCCAGCGAGCGGGGGGTAAGGCGATAGCGCTTGGAATCCGCCTCCTTGCACACGTAGCCCAAGGCCTCGAGGGTGAACACCGAGCGCTGCACCGTGCTTTTGTTCAGCCCGGTGGCCTCGGCCAACTCGACGAGATTCATGGTGGGCCGGCTGCTGCGAAAAGCGGTGATCACCGCCAGGCCCTTGGCCAGGGCAGTCACGAACAGTGGCGAGTCTTCCGCGTCACTCATGGGTTTGATCCTTGTCGTTATGCGCCGGGAAAGACGCGTTCGGGCCGGTGCCGCTGCGGCCAGAGTCTCTTCCAGGCGTTGGGTATTCATTCAAAGTGGCTCAGGACGATGCCGGGTTCGATCACCGGGCAGCCCCGCTCGAAGCGGTCGACGGCGAAGGGCTGCATACGCTCATCGACCACCCCTTCGACGATGGCCTTGGCCAGCAGGTCGCCAGCGGCGGGCGCACCCGCATGGCCGTAGCACCAGCCCGCCGAGATGAATAGCCCGGCCAGGGACGGATGGGCACCCAGCAAGGGGCCGAAGTCCTTGGAGATGTGTACGAGCCCGGCCCATTGGCGGAGGATACGAGCCTCGCCCAGCTGTGGAAACATCTCTAGATAGGCTTTCGCGGTCGCCGCCATGACCGGGACATCGGCATTGAGGGTGTCCTGTGGGCGCTCGGCGACTTCGGCGCCGCCCACCACCTCGCCCCGGGCGGTCTGATGCAAGTAGCACAGCCGATCCAGCAAGGCCACTGCAGGGCCGATCAGCGGGCGGGTGGGCTCCAGCGCCATGGCTTCCAGGCGCATCGGATAGCCATCCAAGGGCACCCCGACGAGTTCGGCGAGGGCATTGCTGTCCGCTCCGCCCGCCAGCACCAGGGTATCGGTCAAGACGTGCTGCTGACCCACCCAGGCGCCTGATACCCGCCCGGCGCCGTAGTCGATCGCCGTGACCCGGCTGCGATAGAGAATGCGTACGCCGAGTCGTTCGCAGGCCTGGCGATAGGCGTGCATGGCCGCGTGATGCGGGGCGACGCCACTATCGGGCAGGTGCAGTGCGGCACTCACCCGCTCGTGGGCCAGGGCGGGCAGGACGCGGCGCAGCTGCGCCGGGCTCAGCAGGTGTGAGTTGATCCCGCACTCCTGGTGCACCCGCAGCGTGCGGTCCAACAACTGCGCCGTGCTGTCCCGTTCGCCGACCATGCTGTAGCCACGGCGTGAGTACATGACGTTCTCGCCCAGCCGCCTGGACAGGCCGTGCCACAACTCGGAGGAATAGGCGAAGAAGCGGGTCCATTCCACGGAACTGAAGGCGCCACGGATCAGGGTGCCATTGCGCCCGGAGGCGCCGCCTTGCCAATAGCCGGCGTCCAGTACCAGCACGTCCTTGAGCCCACGCTCCGCCAGGCTGAACGCCAGGGAAAGACCTTGAATCCCACCGCCGACGATCAACACCGAGCAGCGTTCCGGTAGCCGTTCAACAGTCATTGCAGAGGCTCCACGACATCGGCGAGGCCTGCCGCCTGGGCGACCGTGATGGCGCGCCGTGGGGGCCGCAGGCTGGGTTTGCTCAGCCGCTCCGGGGTGGTACCCAGGCGCCAGGCGACGAACTCCCGCAGCGAATGCCAGCAGGGTTGGCCCTGGCAGGGGCCCATGCCGCAGGAGGTCAGGCGCTTGATGACTTCCAGATCCTGGATGCCTTGGTCGAGCAGGGCATCGACCTCTGCTGCCGATACGTCGAAGCAGGGGCAGAGCAGGGCACTCGCGTCATAGGGTGGTGGCAGGCGCTGCTCGTCGAGGCTCGCCGAGCCGACGCGGATGAAAGGGTCCGCCCCGGTGCGCAACTGCAGGCGTCCTTGAGCGCCACCCTGGAAGCTCAGGCTGTCGTCAAATGTCGTCGGCCCGGCGAAGACCACCGCATCGCAACGCCTGTTGCCCTGCAAGTGAATACCGCGTACCCGGTCGTGGCCCCGGATGCGGCGCAGCCGCTGGACATCGCCGACCAGTACCACGTTCACCGCCAGGGCTCGCAACCGGTTCGCGACGTCTTCAGCGTCATCATCGCCGACCACCGCGACTGCCAATCCTGGCGCGATTCGCCGTTCCGTCGCCAAGGCCAGGGCGGTCCGGGCATCCATGACGCCAGGCAGCCAGGCACCGCCCACCAGGGGGACGGCAGCCCGGCGGCCGGTTGCCAGGATCACCTGGGTGGCCGCGAAGGCGATGGCACCGCGAGAGTTATCCAGGGGGGCGCCGACCAGCAGCTCACCCTCGCGATAGGCACCGAAGACCTCGATGCCGAACAGGCACTGCACCCGGGGATCGAGCTCGGGAATGGGACGGCCGGCATTGAGCGCAGCGCGGCCGATCCGGTCGTCGCGGGTGACCAGCACCACGGTCTTGCCCTGCTGGGCCGCGGCATTGGCGGCCTCACAGCCCGACCGGCCGGTGCCGATCACCAGCACCTCGGTGACCATCCGGGTGGCCGGGGGTATCGCCACCTGGCGGCGGTTGCTGGCCGGCTTGGCCACCCCGGCGAGGAAGGCCAGTAGACGCTCCCAGTGTTGAAACAAGCGACTGCCGCTGGGCACCAGATTGGTATGTTCGAAGCCGCCCTGGATCCAGTGTGCGGGCAGCGCCCGGCTCAGTTGCAAGAGGTCGAAGCGCGGGCTCGGCCAGCAGTTCTGCATTTCAACCCTCATGCCATCGCGGACCGGACACTGATCGAGCCGTACATTGGGTACCCCATCGACCCGTGCCAGCACCCCATTGACGTAGATCCCCGACAGGCCCATGGGGCGATGGGACTTGCGGGTCCAGGCCAGGGTGCGGATGCCGTTGGCCAGCAGGGCCTCGGCGACACTGTCGCCACTCAGGGCATCCAGTCGTCGGCCATTCCAGAAGAAGCTCAAGGGCTGGCCCTGCGCGCCTGGCAGGCGCAGCGACATCGGGCTCATGCGGCACCTCCACGGTTGTTGCGGCGTTGGGCCACCAGGCTCACCGCCAGCATGGCGATGGACAGCAGTGTCATGAGGGTGGCGACCACGGCGATCACCGGATCGATCTCCGAGCGCAGCGAGCTGAACATCCGCTTGGTCAGGGTCGCGCTGTCGCCCCCGCTGACGAAGATGGATACCACGGCCTCGTCCAGGGACACGGCGAAGGCGAACATGGCGGCGGCGATGATGGAAAAGCGAATTTGCGGCAGCGTCACGTCGAAGAAGGCGCGCAGGCGGGTGGCGCCCAGGATGCAGGCGGCGTGTTCCTGGGTCATGTCATAGCTCTTGAGGCCGGCGCCGACGTTGATGATCACATAGGGCAGCGCCAGCAGCGTATGGGCCAGCACCAGGCCGGGAATGCTGTTGTTGAGCCCGAGCCTGGCGTAGACGAAGAACAGACCTATGGCGGTGAAGATGGTGGGGACGATCATTGGCGCCATCATCAGCCCGCGCAGCACGCCCAGGTAGCGCTGCTGGCTGTTGTGCAGGGCATAGGCCGCCGCCGTGCCCAGGGTGGTCGCCAGTACCATGGTCAGGAAGGCGGTGATCAGGGAGACGGTCGTCGCGCTGCGCCATTCGAGCGATGCGAAGTAGTTGAGCAGCGGTTGCAGGCTGAAGGCTTTGGGTGGGAAGGCCAGATAACGGGCATCCGAGAACGCCATCGGCAGCACGATCAGGGTTGGGGTGACCAGGAAGATAAGGGTCGCCAGGACCAGCAGGTACAGCCAGGCGCGGCGTGCCACCTGGCCAAGGGTGCGGGAGAAGGACGGATGCATGGATTCAGTTACCCCACCGGCCAAGGTTCGCGAGTTTCTTCACGGTGAACAGGATCAGCAGCGTCGCCACCAGTAGCACAACGCCTAGCGACGACGCCGCGCCCCAGTTCGAATACAGGGACACATCGCTGGCGATCCGCATGGACAGCATCTGCACCTTGCCGCCGCCGAGCAGGGCAGGGGTGACGTAGAACCCCAGGCTCAATACGAAGACCAGTGTCGCGCCCGCGGCCAGGCCCGGCAGTGACAGGGGCAGGAAGACGTCGCGGAAGGCCCGGGCCGGTGAGGCGCCGAAGGTGGCCGCAGCCTGGAGGTAGAGCGGATCGATGCTCTTCATCGAGGCGTACAGCGGCAGTACCAGGTAGGGCAGCATGATGTGGGTCATGGCGATGATGGTGCCGGTCAGGTTGTGCACCAGGGTCAGGGGCGTATCGATCAGCCCCAGGCTCAGCAGGGCGTCGTTGATCACACCGCGTCGCTGCAGCAGTACCAGCCAGGCGTAGGTTCGCACCAGCAGCGAGGTCCACAGCGAGACCAGCAACAGCCCCATGGCGAGGCTGGCGAAGAGCTTGTTGCCGTGCACCATGACATAGGCGAATGGATAGCCGATGAGGATGCAGGCCAGGGTGACCATCAGACTGATCTTGAAGGTCTGGGTGAAGGCCAGCACATAGAGGGGTTGCAGCAGTCGGCTGTAGTTGTCGAGGGTCAAATGGCCTTCCGCGTCGAACAACGACAGGCCGAACAGCCAGCCGATCGGCACGACGAAGGTCACCAGGATCAACAGCACTGCAGGGACCAGGGGCGACATGAGCAACCAGCCGTGACGGCGGGCGGCGCGGCGCAAGGCGCTCTGGTGCACGACCTGTTGGGCGTTAGCGGCCATCGTTAGTCTCCCACCACATAGGTGTCCTGCGGATGCAGGCCAAGGGTGACGCGGTCGCCACAGGCTGGCGGCTGGCCACTGTCAGTGCGTGAGGGGCGGCGAATCGAGGCCCGGTGACCCTGCCCCAGGTCGACCTGGATCAACTGGCTTTCGCCCTGGTAGATGATGTCGGTGATGGTGCCGCGGAAGCGGTTGAAGGTCGTGTCCTGGTCGCTGACGAAGCGCAATTTCTCCGGGCGTAGCAGGAGGCTCGGCTGTCCAGTGGGGCTGCCGCCCGGCGTCGCTTCGAGGAGTTGGTCCTGGAACCAGACTTGACCGTGACGGACGGTTACCGGCAAGAAGGACGACTCGCCCACGAACTCGGCGATGAAGCGATTGGCCGGTCGTTCGTAGAGCCGTTCCGGAATGTCGATTTGCTGGATACGGCCCTGACTCATGACCGCGATCCGGTCGGACATCGTCAGCGCTTCGCGCTGATCGTGGGTCACGTAGACCACGGTCATGCCCAGGCGCTCGTGCAACCTGCGCAGCTCCAGCTGCATGGTCTCGCGCAGGCGCTTGTCCAGCGCCGAGAGCGGTTCGTCCATGAGCAGAACCTTGGGCTCGAAGACGATGGCGCGTGCCAGGGCGATGCGTTGCCGCTGCCCACCCGACATCTCGTTGATCTTGCGCGCCACGAGCTGGTCCAGTTCGACCAGTTCGAGGGCTTCCTGTACCCGGCGCCGGATGTCGTCGCGCCCATAGCCACGCAGCTTCAGCGGATAGGCAACGTTCTGGAAGACGTCCATGTGCGGGAACAGGGCGTAGTTCTGGAACATCATGCCTAGGTCACGCTTGTGCGGTGGCTCGAACACCATCTCGCGGCCGCCGAAGCGGATGCTGCCGGCATCGGGACGCACGAAGCCCGCCAGCGCCATCAGCAGGGTGGTCTTGCCCGAGCCAGAAGAGCCGAGCAGCGACAGGAATTCGCCACTGCGGATACTGAGCGACACGTCGTCCAAGGCCGCGAAGCTGTCGTAGGTCTTGGTGACATGCTCGATGTCGATCGAAAGGGAGTGCTGGGTATCTTTTGCCATGATCGAGCCCGAGGCCAAAGGTCGGTAAACGAAAGCGTAAGGGGCCGAGGCCCAAGCCCCTCTCGTCAGCCGAGAGGGGCAGCGCAGCCTGCGTCCTGCGTCAGTTCTGGATGAAGAGGTCGAACCGACGTTGCAGCTCGGCCTGGTGATCCTGCCACCAGCGCGGATCGAACAGCGCGGTCTTGGCGGCATTGGCCGGTGCGGTCGGCAAGGTGGCCGCCAGCTCCGCTGGAATGATGCCGGTGTCGTAGGCCTTGGTGTTAATGGGCGGATTGGGGATCAGCGTGACCAGCTTCGCCTGGCTCTCGGGCGACATGATCTGGGCGATGAGTTGCATCGCCCCGGCCTTGTTGCGCGCACCCTTGGGTACCACCACGCA
Organism: Pseudomonas oryzihabitans; assembly: GCF_006384975.1. Classification (NCBI taxonomy): domain Bacteria; kingdom Pseudomonadati; phylum Pseudomonadota; class Gammaproteobacteria; order Pseudomonadales; family Pseudomonadaceae; genus Pseudomonas; species Pseudomonas oryzihabitans. Next base: position 1,385,226 of record NZ_CP021645.1, on the reverse strand, counting down.
GTCATAGTCCACGAGTGCCTGGTCGTAGGTGTAATCGACGGGGGCGCCGGACTTTTTCAGATCATCGACCCGCGAGGCCCAGATCGACAGGAAGTCGACCTCGCGGCTGCGCAGCAGTTGGGCGGAGTCGCTGCCGCTGCTCCACCAGTTCACCACCTGCGGCTTGATCCGCTCCAGAACCTTGAAGGCGCGGTCCACGTCCAGTGGATAGAGATCCTTGGGCGCCACGCCATCGGCCATGAGCGCCAGCTCCAGGGTGGTGAAGGGCTGCCGGTAAAGCGCGCGCGGGCCTTTCACCGCGGGATCGAAGAATTCCTTCCAGGTGCGGACCTTGGCCGCGTCCTTCTCCGTGGTCCAGGCGAGCACGGTCGAATAGGCGTTACTGGCGATCCAGTTCTTGCCCCGGAGCTTGGGGTCGACGCCGTCGACCTTGATAATCGAGTAATCCAGTGGCTCGGTCAGCCCTTGGGCTTCGGCCAGGACACAGTCGTTCGAGGCCAGCTCGACGACGTCCCATTCGGGTTTGCCCGACATGACCTGGGCGCGTACCGCCGCCAGGCCATCCATGGTGTCCTCCTTGATGGTCACCCCGAGGTGCTTGGCCGCAGGCTCCAGATAGGCCTTGCGCTCGGCATCCTGAAGGGCGCCGCCCCAACCGGCGAAGGTGATGCTTTCCGCCGCCTCACTCTGAACGGTGACGACCCCGACCGCGATTGCCAACGTGACGTTCGACCAATTAATCCGTTTCATCATTCGACCCCTGGTTTGTTTTAGTTAGGCAGTTGAGGCGAGGCACTCGGACGTCCTGTCCGGATAGCTTTCCCTACATTCTTTATGGATGCGAAGCCTGACGATCAGGCGTTCTTGATCATGATGTGGCGCACGTTGGTGTAGTCCTCCAGACCATACATGCTCAGGTCCTTGCCGTAGCCCGATTGGCGCAGCCCGCCATGGGGCATCTCGGTGGCCAGGGTCATGTGCTGGTTCACCCAGACGCAGCCATAGTGCAGTTGGCTCGACAACCGCAACGCCTTGCCGACGTCCCGCGTCCAGAGCGAGGCGGAGAGGCCGTACTCACTGTCGTTGGCCCAGTCGAGCACCTGGTCCTCGTCGTCGAAGCGGGTCACGGTGACCACCGGGCCGAATACCTCTTTCTGCACGATCTCATCCTCGTGACGCACGCCGGTGATGACCGTGGGCTGGAAGAAGAAGCCAGGTCCCTCCTGCACGGTGCCGCCCAGGACCACCTCACTGTGTGCTAACTCACGCGCCCGTTGCACGAAGCCCTGCACTCTTTCCTGCTGGCGGCGGCTGATCAGGGGGCCGAAGTCACTGGCGGGATCTTCCGGATGACCTGCCTTGAGGCCAGCGACCTCACGGTGCAGCGCTTCGAGGAACTCGTCCTGGCGAGCAGCGGCGACATAGACGCGACAGGCCGCGGTGCAGTCCTGCCCGGCGTTGTAATAGCCCCCGGTGCGCAGCATGGCCGCTGCGGCCTGGACGTCGGCATCCGCCAGGACCAGCACCGGCGCCTTGCCGCCCAGCTCCAGGTGGGTTCGCTTGAGGTTGCCTGCCGCAGCTCTGACCACCGCCTGGCCGGTGCCGATGTCACCGGTGACCGACACCATGCGCACCCTGGGATGGGCGGAAAGTTGGGCGCCCAGGGTCGCGCCGCGCCCGGAGAGAATGTTCACCACCCCACGCGGGAAGATCTCGGCGCAGAGGCGCGCCAGGTACAGGGCGGTCAAGGGGGTGAGTTCGGACGGTTTGAAGACGACCGTATTGCCTGCGGCCAGGGCCGGGGCCAGTTTCCAGGCGGCCATCAGCAGAGGATAGTTCCAGGGGGCGATCAAGCCGACGACGCCTAGCGGGTCACGGCGGATCATGCTGGTCGAACCTTCCACGTATTCACCCGCCGCGCTGCCCTGCAGGCAGCGCGAGGCGCCGGCGAAGAAGCGGAAGACATCGGCGACCGCTGGCACCTCGTGATGGATGGCCTTCTGCAGCGGTTTGCCGCAATTGCGGCTTTCCAAGGTGCCCAGTTCCTGGGCACTGGCCTCGATGCGATCGGCGAGTTTGAGCAACAGCGCGGCCCGCTTGCCCGGCGGGAGGCGGGACCAGCCTGGAAAGGCGCGCTGGGCGGCGTCTATCGCCTCGTCGAGTTGCGCCGTGGTAGCGCTGGCCAATTCATAGATGAGGCTTTCATCGGCTGGTGCCAGCACGGGTTCGAGGTCGCCGTTGCCGGTCACCAACTGGCCATCGATGAGGAATTCTTTGTGGATCATCACTATCTCCCAGGTGAAAACGAGGTCACTCGGCGTCCTTGAAGCGATACCAGGCGTAGGCCAGGCGTTGACCCAGGCGTAGAAAGGGCTGCAGCGGAAAACGTTGGGGCGCTTGATGCAGGAAGGGCACGGCGGTGGGCTGGGCATCCCCGGCCAGCATCTGCGCCAGGCGCTTGCCGGTCTGTAGGGAGAAGGACACGCCACTGCCGGCATAGCCGCCCCCGGCGAAGACGTCTTGCAGACCCGGCACCCGATAGCAGTGGGGGAGCGAGCTATGGGAGACCGCCACCCAGCCGCCCCAGTTGTAGTCGACGCGGATGCCGTTCAAAACGGGGAACTTGCGCACCAGCGCTGCCAACAGCCGCTCGCGATGCAGGGGATTCTCGGCGTCGCGGCCGTTTACGGCGCTACGCCCGCCGAAGAGGATGCGGTTGTCCGGTAGGCGGCGGTAGTAGAACAGCAGGTTGCGGGTATCGAAGAGGCACTCGGTGCCCGGAATGCTCAGCCGCCGTTCCTCGTCACTGAGCGGCCGGGTCACGATGATCTGAGAATGCACCGGCAGGATTCGGCCCGCCAATTCACCATGCAACTGCGGTGAGGTATAGCCATTGGTGGCCACCACCACTCGACGCGCCCGGACCACGCCGCCGGGTGTCACCAGGCGGTGGCCGGTCGGGTGGCTGGTCCAGTCGGTGACTGGCGAACCGGGATGCACCCTGGCACCCGCCTGACGGGCGAGACGCTGGATGCCCCACGCCAGTTTCAGCGGGTGCAGGCTGAAGCCATCGGGCATATGGAGCGCTCCGAAGGACTCGGCGCCGGCATGCACCGATTGGATGTCTTCGGCGGTGACGAAGCGGGCAGGGTACTTGAGTACATCCTGGTAGAGCCGCTCTTCGCGCCGTAGCGCCTCCAGGTGGCTGGCCTTACTGGCGACTTTGAAGGCGCCGTCCGGTTGTGCATCGCATTGGATGTCGCCCTCGGCGATCAGCGCCCGGGTGGTGGCCAGTCCGGCACGCATCTCCTCGAAGTAGCGCCGGGCCAGATCCTCGCCATAGCGCGTGATGAGTTCACCCAGGGGGACACGGCCGCCGGAGATGCGCGCGAAGCTGCCGTTGCGTCCACTGCAGCCCCAGGCCGTGCGATTGGCTTCGAGGACGACAGCCTCGACGCCATGGTCCCTGGCCAGGTGTAGAGCGCAGCTCAATCCGGTGTAACCGCCGCCGATGATGGCGACCTCGACCTCCCGCTCTCCTGCCCACACGCCGTCATCAGGCGGCTCGGTCGCGACCGTCTGCGCCCAGTAGGACGGCGAATGAGGTTGAGCGCGACCAGGAGTGGGGTTGACCAAGGGATCGTACAATTTGCTTACCTCGTATCGCTTTGCGATATAAGTAAATCAATTTCATATAATTTATTTTCAATTTCGATTCTGGTCAAATGAAATATGCCCTTTGGCAGCACTTGCCTGCTCAAGTATCAGCAGAGGTCAATAGCGATCTGGTCGTCGATGCGAAGTGGGGCGGGGCTTCGGGGCCCTGTACCTGGCGATGGAAGTTCCCGGGCGGGAGGGCGTCGCAGGTGGGAGAGCATGTATGCCGCGAGTGCTGTCGAGTAGCGCCTGGCGTGCGGGGGAGCTAGCGGGCGGGAAGGGCTGGGGAGATAACCGTCCAGTTCGGTCGACGCTCACCGACGCGTTGCCAGCAGGTGTCTGAGGAGTCGCCCCAGCAGTGAAGCGGGTGCAGCGCAGGAGTGCCGGTGTCCCGCTGGTGTTCACGGCGAAGGCCGAGCGGCAGATCCTGGGCTGGAACCCGCCACGCCCTTGCGGCGCAGCGGATTCCAGCCCTAGCGGTCACCCGTTGTGCTTCGTGCCTCAGGGTGCGACGTCGGCGAGAGGGGGCGTCCGCGGCGGTACCACCCGCTTCGAGCCGGTCGCTTCATAGGCCGCCGCCAGCCGCAGCAGGTTCGAGTCGTCATAGGCCCGACCGGCGAAGGTCAGGCCGACCGGCATGCCGATGTCGGCCATCAGGCCCATGGGCACGGTGACGGTGGGCACGCCCAGGTGGCGGATGGCGAGGTTGCCGTTGGCCACCCAGATGCCGTTGCTCCAGGCGATGTCGGCGGAGGCGGGGTTGATGTCGGCGTCGGCAGGGGCCACGTCGGCCACGGTGGGGAAGAGCACGGCGTCCAGGCCGAGGGCCTGCATCCAGTCTTCCAGGTCGAGCTGGCGGGTGCGCTCCAGGCCGCGCAGGCCATCGGGGAGGGTGGCGATCTGGTCCCAGGACTTGAGGCCGCGTTCGGCCATGCGCACGTATTCGGCCATGCCGGCGGCAAGATCGCCTTCGCGGTTGGGCAGGGTGCCGGGTTCGTGGGGGAAGATCAGTTCGCCTTCGACGTCGACCAGGCGATTCAGCTTGGGGTCGTTGTTATCGCGCAGGAAGGCATCGAAGCCCCAGGCGGAGAGGTCCCAGAGTTCGTCGTGGAGGAATTCCTTGGAGACGATGCCGCGGTTGAACACCGTGGGTGCGCCGGGGCGGTCGCCTTCGCAGTTGGAGACCAGCGGGAAGTCCACCTCGACCACGGTGGCACCGGCCGCTTCCAGGGCGGCGCGGGCCTGCTCCCAGAGCGCGATGACGGACGCGCGGGTGTGGATGCGCTGGCCGGTGGGGCCGCCGATGCCGGGGTTGTCGCTGGTGCCGGCGTCCGGGTCCTGGTTGATGAACATGCGCGGCACGCCGAGGCGCTTGCCGGCCAGGGCACCGGTACCCACGGCCAGCTCCTGGTAGCGGGCCGGACGCACCGCCGAGGCTTTGGGCAGTGGCACCCAGGGTTGCAGGCGCCAGAGGTCGCCCGAGGTATCGGGGTCGTCCGCCACCACCACGTCGAGCACTTCCAGGAGGTCGGCCATGGTCCGTGCATAGGGCACCACCACGTCCATGGTCGGCGTCAGCGGCCAGTTGCCGCGCACCGAGATGACCCCCCGAGAAGGGGTGTAGGCGCAGAGACCGTTGTTGGACGCCGGGCCGCGACCACTGGACCAGGTTTCCTCGGCCAGGCCGAAGGCGGCGAAGCTGGCCGCGGTGGCGGTGCCGGCACCGTTGGAAGAGCCGGAAGCGAAGGGGGCGGTGAGATAGGCGGCGTTGTAGGGGCTCTCGGCGCGCCCGTAGACGCCGCGCTGCATGCCGCCGTTGGCCATGGGCGGCATATTGGTCTTGCCCAGGCAGATGGCGCCGGCAGCGCGCAGGCGCTCGATGGTGAAGGCGTCGCGCTGGGCCACCAGGTCCTTGAAGGCCGGGCTGCCGGAGGCGGCGGTGAGGCCCTTGACCAGGTAGCTGTCCTTGGCGGTGTAGGGGATGCCGTCCAGCGGGCCCAGGGTTGCGCCGCGGGCGCGGCGGCGGTCGGACTCGGCGGCTTCGGCCAGCGCCTCGGGATTGCGTACCACAACGGCGTTGAGCGCCGTTGCCGTACCGGGCGCGTCGTAGGCGTCGATGCGCGCCAGGTAGGCTTCGACCAGTTGTACCGCCGTGACTTGGCCGGATTCCAGGGCGGCGCGCAAGTCGGCAATGGAGCGTTCGGTTACTTCGATCATGAGCAGTCGCCGTATGGGAATTCCTCTAGCGCGTCATGATAGCCGCCCCGGGCAGGCTGGGCACGGGGCGGCCAGCGAGGTCGACTAGACCACGCGGGTGTCGGTCGGCTTGCAGAGGCGTTCCACGTCCGCCGCCAGTTGCTGGAGGATGGCGCGGTCCTCGGCCTGGCCGAGCGTCGCCTCGGCCCGGGCCAACGCCAGCCGGGAGTGGCGCAGGCACTCGCGTTTGAGTTGCGCATCGCCCTGTACCGCCAGGCGCGCCAGGGCCTTCTGCAGGCGCATGCCCACCTCCACCAGCGGCGCGGCGTCGCGGCCCACCGGCAGGAAGAAGTCGTCGAACAGATCGTCCAGTGACAGCTCCGGCACCTCGATCCGCGGATACAGGGGGTCGACCGCCTCGCGGGGCTCGGTGAGCACGGTCAGCAGCCGCTGGGCGCGACCGAGGATGGCGATGGCAGTGCCCGAGTCGCTGCGCGAGGGTACCAGGGCGCCGGTGGCGATCTCGCCCAGCACGGTGAGGCCGAAGCGGGGGTCCTGATCGTGCAGGCGGTGGACGTCCAGGGTGAAGGCGGCGCGCAGGCGGTCGTCCTGCTCGGGCGGCAGGCCCTCGACCCAGAGCAGCGGCTGCGCCGGGTCGACGAAGGCCCCGGGCAGGGCGGCCAGGCGCAGGCGGCCCTGTTCGCCGCAAAGGTCTGCCAGCAACGGCATGTCGATTCGTTGCAGGTAGCCGGTGCGGTCGGCCAGCAGCGGGCGACCCGTAGCCGGCTCATCGACCGGCGCGGCGACGCCACCCAGGTGCGGAGTGGCCAGCCAACGCTCCAGGCTGTGCTGGGCGGCCATCTCGATGCTGTCGCTGGTGGCATCCAGTTGGCCGAGCCGCGAGAGATGGTCGATCCAGCGCAGCAGGGTGAAGACGATCAGCAGGATGACTACCAGGGTCACAGCGAAGAGCACCACGCGGCCGTTGTCGCCATAGAGGCCGGTGCTCAGGGCGATCAGGCCGACCAGACTGAACAGGAAAGAGCCGAGAAAGGTGGCCAGGGCATTCTGGGTGGTGCTGTCTTCCAGCAGCAGCGGATAGGCGCGAGGCGTCACGCTGCTGGCGGCGGCGTTGTAGGCCGTCACCATGGTGCTGAGGGAGAAGGTGGTCACCGCCAGCATGCTGCTGGCGATGATGGTGAGGATCTTGTCGACGGCATCGGCGCCGATCTTGGCCGGCAGGCTCGCCGGAATGTGGTCGCGTAGCAGCAGGGCGAGCAGGGCGGTCGCCACTCCGGCGACCGAGAACAGCGTGGCGCGAAACCAGAGACGTCGCTGGAGTCCCCGCAGGACCCAGCCCAGGCGTGCGAGCATAAGCGGTCAACCCATGGTCTGGGGAACGGGGGTGGCGCGCAGCTGGGCGAGTCGCTGATCGGCCTGCTGCTGGAGCTTGTCGCGCATCTGCCGCGCGGCTTCGCGGGCATCGCCGGATTTCAGGCCGTTGCGGTCGGCATCGACCGTGGTGAGCACCGCGCCCAGGGCCCCATGCAGCAGCCGCCCGCCCGCCAGGGCATCGCTGCGCAGCGGTTCGACGGTGAGCGGCGTGGCGATGACGGCGAGGTCCAGGGCCTCCAGGCACAGCTGTGCCGTGGCGATGGGAATCTGGATGGCGTTCGCCGCGGCCAGATTGAGCGCCTGCTGGCGACGTTCGCCTTCCTCGCTGACGGCACCGTTGGCCTGGCGATCCGCCTCCAGGTAGTTGGCGAACGCCTGGACATCGGCATCGGCGCAGGTGCTCAAGGCTTCCTGCAGCCGTTCGCCCAGGGTGATCAACTCGGCGTGACGGGTCACCGGTTGCCGTTGCTGGCTGATCTTCAAACCCTTGAGGACCAGCGCGATACCCAGCACCGCCGCCACGGTGGCCGCCGAGCCACTGCCAGGCGTGGGCAGGGTGGAGCCGGTCCCGTCACGGAATTGGGCGAGGGTCTGCTGCCAAAGGGTAAAGGTTTCGTTCATGCCAACCGCCTGCTAGCAAAGGGAGGGGATTCGGTCACGACCGACCGCTATTGGACGCCGCACGACAAGTCCCGGCGCTCGGCGACTCTTCTTAGAGCCTGTTCAAAATCTGCTGCGCGTCGGCCAAACCGCGTTGAAAATGGCTTCGGAATGCTCATTTACCACTCGTAAACTCCGCTTCCTCAGCCATTTTCGTGGGGCCGCCTAGGCCTTGTTTGGCTCTAGCTCGCGAGATTATGAACAGGCTCGTACAGAGCCTAGGATCGTACGGAACGGCTGAGGTTCGCGAGCTAAGCGCAATAAGCGACAGGATTTGTTTAGGTGGCACTTCGATTCCAGCCGTACTATCGGGACCGCTTCAGGTATGGTGACTTTGAAATAATAAGTTACAAGAGGAGTTGCCTGTGGATCCCGCTGCGCTCGCCTGGGTCGCCCATGACACCCGGCTGATCTTCTGCTGTGTGGCCGCCATTCTGGCCATCGTCATCCTGATTGGCGTCACCCGCTTACCGCCGTTCCTCTCCATCCTCATCGGCACCTTCATTGCCGGCCTGGGCGCCGGGCTGCCGGCCGAGGCGGTGGCCAAGGCCTTCAGCAAGGGCGCGGGCGGGATTCTCGGCGAGGCCGGCATCATCATCGCCCTCGGCTCCATGCTCGGCGCGCTGATGGCCGAATCCGGCGCCGCCGACCGCATCGCCAGTACCCTGCTGGGGCTGGGCAAGGGGCGCAGCCTGCCCTGGGTGATGGCGCTGGTGGCGATGGTGATCGGCCTGCCGCTGTTCTTCGAAGTCGGGCTGGTGCTGATGGTGCCCATCATCTTCGTGATGGCGCAGCGCTCCGGCCAGCCGCTGTTGCGCATCGCCATTCCGGCGCTGGCCGGCATGACCACCCTGCATGCGCTGTTGCCGCCGCATCCCGGTCCACTGATCGCGGTGGCGGCGCTGCATGCCGATCTGGGGCTGACCATGCTGCTGGGCTTCGCGATCGCCGTGCCGGCGGTGATCCTCGCCGGGCCGCTCTATGGCGGCTGGCTGTCGCGGCGGATGGTGATCCAGCCGCCGGCCGAATTGGGCGAACTGTTCAGCGCCCGTGATCCCAGTGCCCACCAGCCGGGCTTCGGCCTGTCACTGCTGGTCATCCTGCTGCCGGTGCTGCTGATGCTGGGCAGCACCTTCGCCAAGGTCGCCCTCGATCCGCACAGTGGTCTGGCGCAAGGGCTGAAATTTCTTGGTGAGCCGCTGATCGCCCTGGGCCTCGCGGTATTGGCAGCTACCGTGCTGCTCGGCTGGGGCAGTGGCATGCCGCGCGAGCGGGTAGGCGGGGTGCTGCGCAAGAGCCTGGCGCCCATCGCCGCCTTGCTGCTCACCATAGGCGCTGGCGGCGGCCTCAAGCAGACGCTGCTCGATGCTGGCGTCAGCCACACCGTGGCCAAGGTGGCCGAGCTCGCCCATCTGCCCTACATCCTGCTGGCCTGGCTGATCGCCGTGGCCCTGCGCCAGGCGACCGGCTCGGCGACGGTGGCGACCACCACCACGGCCGGCATCCTGGCCCCGGTGGTGGCAGGGCTGGCCGGTCCCCAGGCATCGCTGGTCGCCCTGGCCATCGGCGCCGGTTCGGTGTTCTTCTGTCACGTCAATGACGCTGGTTTCTGGATGGTGCGCGAGTACTTCGGCCTGGAGCTCAAGCAGACGCTATGGGTCTGGTCGGTGTTGCAGACCCTGGTTTCTCTCACCGGCCTGGCGGGCACGCTATTGTTGTCAGTCTGGCTATAGGACGAGGCACGCCGATGGACGCCACCCCCACCCCGAGTCGTCCCCGCCGCCGCGATCTCTTTCTCGGTTTCTTCAGCCTGGGCATCACCGCCTTCGGTGGGGTGCTGCCCCTGGCGCGGCGCTATCTGGTGGAGAAGCGGCGCTGGCTGTCGGCCGAGGAATTCACCGAATTGCTCAGCCTCTGCCAGTTCCTGCCGGGCGGCAACATCATCAACCTGTCGGTGGCGGTGGGCATGAGATTCGCCGGCTGCGGCGGCGCCCTGGCTGCGGTCGCGGGCCTGCTGGTCGGACCGACGCTGGTGGTGGTCGGCTTGGGCGTGCTCTATGACCGCTACCACGATGATCCCCTGGTAGGGCGTGCCTTCGCCGGCCTGGCCGCCGCGGCGGCCGGCCTGCTGGTAGCCATGGCGATCACCTTGCTCAAGCCGCTGCGGGGGCGCTGGCTGGCCCTGGGCATTGCCCTGCTGGTCTTCGTCGTCCTGGCGCTGCTCCAGCTGCCGCTGCTCTGGACCATGCTGCTGCTCACCCCACTCAGCGTGCTGCTCAGCTATCGGTGGGGACTATGAACGGTACCCTGCTGACCCTGGCGCTGATCTTCGCCCAGTTTTCCTTGCTGGCTTTCGGCGGCGGCAACTCAGTACTGCCGGAAATGCAGCGCCAGGTGGTGGCGGTACACGGCTGGATGAGCGATGCCGATTTCGCCGCGCTGTTCGCCCTGGCCCGGGCGGCCCCTGGCCCCAACATGATGATCGTGCCGCTGATCGGCTGGCACGTGGCCGGCTGGCCTGGCCTGTTGGTGACCTCCGCTGCCTGCTTCGCTCCCTCGTCGATTCTGGTCATGGCGGTGCTGCATGCCTGGCGTCGCTTCGAGGAGCGGCCTTGGCGCCGCCATCTGCAGGCCGGCCTGGTGCCGATCACCGTGGGCCTGGTCGCCACCAGCGCCTGGTTGGTCGGCGGGAGCGTGGCCACTACGCCGCTGTGGGTGCTGGTACTGGTCGCCGCGGCGCTGGGCTCGCTGCTCACCCGCTGGCATCCGCTCTGGTTGCTGGCGGGTGGCGCTCTGCTTGGGGTGCTGTTCGGTTAGGCCACCAGGCGGCGCGCGGCCTGCCGATGGCGGGCGATCAGGGCCGCTACATCCAGGTCGACGATGGAGCCGTCGATGACGCGCCAGTGACCGCCCACCATCACCCGGTCCGCGCGATCGGCGCCGCACAGTAGCAGCGCGGCCAGCGGATCGTGGCTACCGGAAAAGCGCAGCTCGTCCAGCCGGAACAGGGCCAGGTCGGCCTGCTTGCCCACCGCCAACTCGCCCAGGTCGTCGCGTCCGAGCAGTCGTGCCGAGCCGCGGGTGGCCCACGTCAGGGCCAATTCGGGCGTGATGCGCTCGGCGCCATAGCGCAGGCGCTGCAGATAGAGTGCCTGACGGGCTTCCAGCAGCAGATTGGAGGCATCGCCCGACGCCGAGCCGTCCACCCCCAGGCCGATGGGAGCACCTGCCGCCTCCAGGTCCAGGGTTGGGCAGATGCCGGACGCCAGGCGCATGTTCGAGTGGGGGCAGTGGCAGATGCCGGTGCCCGCGGCGCCCAGGCGGGCGATCTCGGCGGCGTCGAAGTGGATGCCATGGGCCAGCCAGGTACGCGGCCCGAGCCAGCCGACGCTTTCCAGGTAGTCCACCGTGCGCATCCCGAAGCGCTGTTGGCAGAAGGCTTCCTCGTCCAGGGTCTCGGCCAGGTGAGTATGCAGCCGCACGTCCAGCCGCCTGGCCAGCTCCGCGCTCTCGCGCATGATGCTGGGCGTCACGGAGAAGGGCGAGCAGGGTGCCAGGGCGATCTGCACCCGGGCGCCGGCGCCGCGTTGGTGATGGCGTGCGACCAGGCGCTCGCTGTCGGCCAGGATCAACTCCGGCGGCTGCACCGTGGACTGCGGTGGCAAGCCACCCTCAGCCTCGCCCAGGCTCATGGAGCCACGCGTCAGGTGCACCCGCAAACCAAGATCGGCGGCGGCTGCAACCTGGACGTCGATGGCCTGTTCCAGGCCATCGGGAAAGAGATAGTGATGATCGGCCGCGGTGGTGCAGCCCGAGAGCAGCAATTCGGCCAGCGCCACCTGGGTGGCCAGGTGCAACTGATCGGCGGTCAGCCGTGCCCAGACCGGATAGAGCCGTTGCAGCCAGGGAAACAGCGGCTGGTTGACCACCGGCGCCCAGGCGCGGGTGAGGGTCTGGTAGAAGTGGTGGTGGGTATTGATCAACCCGGGCAGCAGCACGAGCTCGCGGGAATCGAGGGTGGTGGCGACCGGTTGGCGGGGCTGGCCGCCCGCCGGCACCAGTTCGGTGATGAGGCCCTGGTCGACGACCAGCCCGCCGCGGGCGTCCTGGTCATTGGCGGTGAAAACGGCGAGGGGGTTCTGGATCCACAGGCGCGACATGGCGGCTCCTCTTGGTGGATGAAGGGGAAGCCAGCTCAGTTAGGCCCTGTCTGCTGATCCAGGGGCGCACGCGCGCGGCAAAGATTAGGCGAGAGGTCGGGCAATTGACAAGGGCGGCTGGTGGGCCAGAGAAGCGACCTGGCGCTGGCTGCCGACGTCCAGCCTTGCGGGAAGCCCGACCCGGCGCAGCATGGCGTCTCTACTCCGCTTCAGGCCTGCCATGATCACCCGTCCCCAGAATCCCTCGCTGCCGGAACTGCTGTTCGCGGTACGCGGTTCCATCGTCCAGGCCATCTGGCGCAAGCTGCTCTATGTGGTGCTGCTGAGCCTGGCGGTGACCCTGAGCCATGGCGTCATCCTCAGCTTCGACTTCGGCCTGACCACCACACCCCTGACCCTCTGGGGCCTGACCCTGGCGATCTTCCTCGGCTTTCGCAACACCACCGCCTACCAGCGCTTCTGGGAGGCACGCGGCCTTTGGGGTGAGTTGCTGATCGCCGGGCGCAACCTGGCGCGACAGGTCGAGACCCTGCTGCCCGGCCTGAGCGCGGTCGAGCGGCGTCGGCTACTCACGCCGCTGTTGGCCTTCGGCTATGCGCTGCGCGATCACTTGCGGCGCGAGCCGTCGTCCGCCGATGTGCAACGGCTGTTGCAAGGGGAAGAGAGTCTGCTGGCGGCGCCGCATCGACCCAGCGCCTTGATTCGCCGACTCGGCACCGAGCTGATCGCCTGCGCGCGACGCGAAGGCCTGGGCGATCCCTTGATCGCCAATGTCGATGGGCAACTGAACCGGCTGACCACGGTGCTCAGCGGTTGCGAACGCATCCGCCAGACGCCCATTCCCTATCCCTACATCCTGATGCTGCACCGGGTGGTGCACGTCTATTGCTTCCTGCTGCCGTTCTGCCTGGTGGATAGCCTGGGCTGGTTCACGCCGCTGGCCGTGCTGGTGCTGGCCTACACCTTCTTCGGCCTGGACGCCCTGGGTGACCAGATCGCCGATCCCTTCGGCACCCAACCCAACCACCTGCCGCTGGATGCCCTCAGTCGCGGCCTGGAGATCGCCGTGCTGGATCTGCTGGGCGAGCCGACGCCCGAGCCGATCAAGGCGGAGGCGGGGTTGTTGCGGTGAGGGGCGGTAATTCGGCGTTACGTGATCGCGGCCACGGGCCGCTCCTACAGGGGATGATGCTTTTGTAGGAGCGGCCCATGGCCGCGAAAAGACAGTTGCTCCTACAGGTTCAGGCATTACTGTAGGAGTGGCCCATGGCCGCGATTAGCCCGGTGGTCACAGCGGCGGAGAGCCATGGCCGCGCTTGCTTTCAATGGTCCGTATCCGACAGTCCCTTAGCCACCCGCCGTGGCCGTCTTACCAACTCGCCCTGGCAATTCGGACAATGCCCCTGCAAAGGCCCCTGGGCGCAGTCAGTACAAAAGGTGCACTCATAAGAGCAGATCACCGCGCCCTCGCTATCGGCCGGCAACTCCAAGGCGCAGTGCTCACAGGACGTACGCATCTCCAGCATGGTCGTCACTCCTCGAATCAGGCGCCAAAGCGCGCCGCGTAGTCCTGGGGGCTCACCGCCAGGTGCTTGTGGAAGGTGCGCCGCAGATTCTCCGGATGGCCGAAGCCGCACAGGCGAGCGACCGTGGCGATGGAGGCCTGGCCGTCCTGCAGCAGGACGCGTGCGGTTTCCAGGCGAACCTGTTCGACATAGCGGCCCGGCCCCATGCCCACCTCGCGGCTGAAGAGCCGCGACAGGGTGCGCGGTGCCATGTGGGCCCGTTCGGCCAGGCGCTCCAGGCCGAGGTCTTCGCCCAAATGACCGGGAATCCAGTCGAGCAGGGCGGCCAGCCGTGGCGTCCGCCCCGGGTCGGGCGCGAGGCAGGCGCTGAATTGCGCCTGACCACCGGGACGCCGCAGGAACATCACCAGACGCCGCGCCACCGCCAAGGCCAGCGACCGACCCAGATCCGCCTCGACCAGCGCCAGTGCCAGGTCGATACCGGCGGTGACACCCGCCGAAGTGAACACATGGGGATCGCCATCACGCCCCAGCGGATCATAAGTGTGCAGCCGGTCGCCTTGGACCTCGATGGCGGGGAAGGCAGCGAGTTCTTCCACGTAGGCCCAGTGGGTGGTGGCGCGCCGACCATCCAGCAGGCCGGCGCTGGCCAGCAGCAAGGCACCGGAGCAGACCGAGCCCAGGCGACGTATCCGCGGCTCCAGGTCGCGCAGCCAGGCCAGCAGGCCGGAGTCCTGGCGCAGGGCGCCGATCCCCACGCCGCCGGGGATCAGCAGGGTATCCACCTGCTCAAGATCCAGGTCGTACCAGCCCTGTTCCGCCTGGATGCCGATGCCGGCCGAGGTCCGCACCAGGCCCTCGGCGGCGCCCAGTAGGCGCAGCTCGTAGTGCGGCGGCAGGCCCTGCCGCTCGCGCTCCAGATTGGCCGAGGCGAACACCTGCAGCGGGCCGGTGACGTCCAGGCTCATGACGTCGGGGTAGAGCAGGGCGGCGATGAGGGGCATGAGGGCTCTCCTTGGCGATGCACCGAGCATGCCTTTGCCCCTGTCTGGCGACAAGGTCAAAGACCCCACGGATCTGGCCAGCCCTGGCAGCTCCGATTTGGCGTCGCCCGCGCCCGGCCTTATCATCGCCGCCCATGAATTACACCGATCCCAAGCAACTGGCGCCGCTGCTGGAAGCCATCCTGCTCGCCGCCGGCCGCCCGCTCACCCTTGAGCGCCTGGCCGAACTCTTCGACGAGTACGAACGCCCCGAGCCCGCCCACCTGCGCGCCGGCCTCGCCGTGCTCGGCGGCTCCTGTCGCAAGCGCGGCTTCGAACTCAAGGAGGTGGCCTCCGGCTACCGCCTGCAGGTGCGCGAAAAATACGCGCCCTGGGTCGGCCGGCTGTGGGAGGAGCGCCCGCCGCGCTATTCCCGCGCCATGCTGGAGACCCTGGCGCTGATCGCCTATCGCCAGCCCATCACCCGCGGCGAGATCGAGGAGGTGCGCGGCGTGGCGGTCAACAGCCAGATCGTCAAGACACTGCTGGAGCGCGACTGGATCCGCGTGGTCGGCTATCGCGACGTTCCCGGTCGACCGGCCATGTTCGCCACCACCAAGACCTTCCTCGACTACTTCGACCTGCGCAGCCTCGACCAACTGCCGCCCTTGGCCGAGGTCCGCCAGCTGGAACCCGAGCCGGCCTCGGTGCTGGAGGACCCGGAATTGAGCCTGGCGGCCCTGGAAGTCGGAGGCGCGGAGGAAGCAGAGGGCGCCCTGGTCATCCCCGAGCGCACCAGCTTTCGCACCTTGCTCACCGAGCTGGACGCCATGGAGACCGGCCTCAAGACCGACTTCGACGACCTGCGCCAGGCGGTGGACGAGGAAGACGAGGTTTGAGTTGAGGCCTGTTGGGCTTCGCTGCGCTCAACCCAACCTACACGCTGAACCGCCCCTTTCCCGCCGGGGGACGACCCCTCGCTCGGACAGCCCCCTCTCCCTCGGGGAGAGGGTTGGGGAGAGGGCACGCTTCACGGTGAATGCCCAAGCGGAAAAGGCTGCGCCGTTTTCCACGTTACGGCTCTCTATCTCTCCGTACTCCCGTAGATTGGGTTGAACGCAGCGAAGCCCAACATTCCCACCAAAACGAAAAAAGCGCCCGAAGGCGCTTTTTCTGCACGACCTAGCAACCTCAGGCCGGCGCGTTGACCAGCGCTTTGCAGGTGTCGAGCATACGGTTGGAGAAGCCCCACTCGTTGTCGTACCAGGCCATGATCTTCACCAGCTTGCCGCTCACCTTGGTGTGGTTGGCGTCGAAGATCGACGACAGGCGGTTGTGGTTGAAGTCGATGGAGACCAGCGGCTTGTCGTTATAGCCCAGCACCGGCGAAGCTTCGGCGGCGGCCTTCATGAAGGCGTTGATGGTCTTGGCGTCAGTTTCCTTGGCGGTCTGGATGGTCAGGTCGACCAGCGACACGTTGATGGTCGGGACCCGTACGGCCATGCCGCTGAACTTGCCCTGCAGCTCCGGCAGCACCAGGCCAACGGCTTCGGCGGCGCCGGTCTTGGTGGGGATCATCGACTGGGTGGCCGAACGCGCGCGGAAGGGGTCGGTGTGGTAGACGTCCGACAGGTTCTGGTCGTTGGTGTAGGCATGGATGGTGGTCATCAGGCCATTCTCGATACCCAGCTCGCGCTGCAGCACCTGGGCGACCGGCGCCAGGCAGTTGGTGGTGCAGGAGGCGTTGGAGATGATCTGGTGCGACTGGCGCAGGATGTTGTCGTTGACGCCATAGACGATGGTGGCGTCCACGTTCTGACCAGGTGCGGAGATGATCACCTTGGAGGCGCCGGCGCTCAGGTGGGCGGCGGCCTTCTCGCGGCTGGTGAAGAGGCCGGTGCACTCGAACACCACGTCGACTTTCAGGTCCTTCCAAGGCAGTTCGGCCGGGTTGCGGATGGCGGTGACGGCGATGCGATCACCGTTGACCACCAGCTTGTCGCCCTCGACGGACACTTCGGCCGGGAAACGGTCATGGACGCTGTCATACTGTAGGAGATGGGCGTTGATGGCGGCGTCGCCGAGGTCGTTGATGGCGACGACCTCCAGGTCCTGCCGGTAGCCTTCGGTGTACAACGCCCGCAGTACGTTGCGGCCGATGCGACCAAAACCGTTGATGGCAATACGAATACTCATTGAGAGAAACCTCGCGATAGCTGGGTTTTGTTGTAAAAAACATTACACACGACGCTTGCTGCCGTGAATAATAGCGCCAAATTCGGTGAATGTTTTAAATAACAACAAATTTAGCCTGGTGGAGAATCGAAACCATGCATCCTCGCGTCCTCGAAGTCACACAGCGGTTGGTAGAGCGCAGTCGTCCGACCCGTGAGCGGTACCTCGCCATGATCCAGGCTGCCGCCAGCGACGGCCCTCAGCGCGGCAAGCTGCAGTGTGCCAACTTCGCCCATGGTGTCGCCGGTTGCGGCTCGTCGACGGACAAGCAGCGTCTCCGTTTGATGGACCAGGCCAACGTCGCCATCGTTTCCAGCTACAACGACATGTTGTCGGCTCACCAGCCCTACGAACACTATCCCGAGATCATCAAGCAGGCCTTGCGCGAGATCGGCTCCATCGGTCAGTTCGCTGGTGGCGTACCCGCCATGTGCGACGGTGTGACCCAGGGCGAGGCCGGCATGGAGCTGAGCCTAGCGAGCCGCGAGGTCATCGCCATGTCCACCGCGGTGGCCCTGTCGCACAACATGTTCGATGCCGCTCTGCTGCTCGGCATCTGCGACAAGATCATTCCTGGCCTGATGATCGGCGCCCTGCGCTTCGGTCACCTGCCGATGATCTTCGTTCCGGGCGGCCCCATGCTCTCGGGCATCTCGAACAAGGAAAAGGCCCGCGTCCGCCAGGCCTTCGCCGAGGGCAAGGCCACCCGCGAAGAGCTGCTGGAGTCGGAGATGAAGTCCTACCACAGCCCGGGCACCTGCACCTTCTATGGCACCGCCAACACCAACCAGGTGGTGATGGAAGTCATGGGCCTGCACCTGCCGGGCTCCTCCTTCGTCAATCCCTACACCCCGCTGCGCGACGAACTCACCCGCGAAGCCGCGCGCCAGGTGACTCGCATCACCCAGCAAGGTGGCAACTTCATGCCGCTGGGCCAGATCGTCGACGAGAAGGCCATCGTCAACTCGGTGGTAGCCCTGAGTGCCACCGGTGGCTCGACCAACCACACCCTGCACATCCCGGCCATCGCCCAGGCCGCCGGCATCCAGCTGACCTGGGACGACATGGCC
Source organism: Pseudomonas oryzihabitans (assembly GCF_006384975.1). Classification (NCBI taxonomy): domain Bacteria; kingdom Pseudomonadati; phylum Pseudomonadota; class Gammaproteobacteria; order Pseudomonadales; family Pseudomonadaceae; genus Pseudomonas; species Pseudomonas oryzihabitans. Next base: position 1,367,344 of record NZ_CP021645.1, on the reverse strand, counting down.
GACATCTCGGCAGTGACCCCGACCCTGGCCCAGGTCTATCCCAACGGCAAGGCCGACGTGAACCACTTCCATGCCGCCGGCGGCGTCAACTTCATGATCCACACCCTGCTCGAAGCCGGGCTGTTGCATGAAGACGTCAACACCATCATGGGCCATGGCCTGTCGCGCTACCTGCAGGAACCCTTCCTGGTGGATGGCAAGCTGGAATGGCGCACCGGGCGCGCCGAGAGCCTGGACGAAGACATCCTGCGTCCGGCCAGCCGGCCGTTCAACGAAGAGGGCGGTCTGCGCGTCATGCACGGCAACCTCGGTCGTGGCGTGATGAAGGTGTCGGCGGTGGCGCCCCAGCACCAGCTGGTGGAAGCGCCGGCGCGGGTCTTCCACGACCAGAGCGAGTTGGCGGAGGCCTTCAAGGCCGGCGAGCTGGAGCGCGATTTCGTGGCAGTGGTACGCTTCCAGGGGCCCAAGGCGCTGGGCATGCCCGAATTGCACAAGCTCACTCCTTACATGGGTGTGCTGCAGGATCGCGGTTTCAAGGTGGCGCTGGTCACCGACGGGCGCATGTCCGGCGCCTCGGGCAAGGTTCCGGCGGCCATCCACGTCTGCCCGGAAGCCATCGATGGCGGTCCGCTGGCCAAGGTCTGTGACGGCGATCTCATTCGGGTCGACGGTCGTACCGGCGAACTGAAGATTCTGGTCGCGGCGGACGAATGGACGGCGCGTCAGGCGGTCGAAGCGCCCCAGGGCACCGGGGTGGGTTGTGGTCGTGAGTTGTTCGCCTTCATGCGCGGCGCCATGAGCACGGCAGAATCGGGTGCCAGTGCATTTACTTCCAGCCTGGAGGCGCTGAAATGAGTTTGGCTTTGGTTGGCGACATCGGGGGCACGAATGCCCGCTTCGCTTTGTGGCGCGACGGTCGCCTGGAGGCCATCGAGGTCTTCGCCTGTGCGGATTACGCCTGTCCGGAAGACGCGGTGCGCAAGTACCTGGCGCAAACCGGGGTAGCCCTGGACGACATCACCGCCGTGTGCCTGGCCTGTGCCGGTCCGGTAGGCGAGGGCGACTTCCGCTTCACCAACAATCACTGGGTGATCAAGCGCGAGCAGTTCTGCCAGCAACTGGGCCTGACCCATCTGCTGCTGATCAACGACTTCACCTCCATGGCCTGGGCCGTGGCCCGCCTGGATCCGGCGGATTGCGTCCAGGTGCGTGACGGTGTCGCGCTGCCGACCCGGACCCGCCTGGTGATAGGTCCCGGTACCGGTCTGGGCGTCGCGAGCCTGGTGCCGAGTGGCAAGGATCGCTGGATCGTGCTGCCCAGTGAAGGCGGTCACGTCGACCTGCCGATCAACACCCAGCGCGAATTCGATATCTGGAAGATCCTCAAGCGCCAGTTCGGCAACCACGTCTCCGCCGAGCGCGTGGTGTCCGGCAGTGGCCTGGTCAACCTCTATCACGCCAGCTGCGAACTGGACGGCCGTACCGCCGCCCTGCACAGCGCGGCGGACATCTGCGAGCTGGCGCTCAAGGGCGATCCCTACGCTGACGCGGTGCTGGAGCAGTTCTTCATCTGGCTGGCACGGGTCGCCGGCAACGCCGCCCTGACCTTGGGCGCCCTGGGTGGCGTCTACATCGCCGGGGGCATCCTGCCGCGCTTCGTCGAGCGCTTCCAGAGCGGGGCCTTCGCCCATGCCTTCGCCGACAAGGGCAAGACCAGCAGCGCCTACCTGAAGGACATCCCGGCCTGGCTGGTGACGGCCGAGTACCCGGGCCTGTTCGGTGCCGGCGTCGCCCTGGATCAGACCATCGCCGAAGCACGGCAGGTCTAAGAGCCTGTTCAAAGTCTGCTGCGCGTCGGCCAAACTGCGTTAAAAATGGCCTGGGTCGCCAGCCCGGTCGGAATGCTCATTTACCACTCGTAAACCCGAGCGCGGGTCCGATCCGCTTCCTCAGCTATTTTTGCGGGGCCGCCTAGGCCTTGTTTGGCTCTAGCTCGCGAGCCTTTGAACAGGCTCTGATCCACCCGGGGCCGGGCGACTACTCAAGGTCGCCCGGCCCCGGTATGCTGCCGGCAATCACCGGTGGCTGGCCACTGGCCAAAAGACAACAAGAGCGAACATCGCCATGTCCACCCTGGGCAAATCCCTCCTGATCGTCGACGACGATGGGGAGATCCGTGAACTTCTCGACACCTATCTCACCCGCGCCGGCTACCAGGTGCGCGCCGTCGGCGATGGCCGCGAGCTGCGCCGTGCCCTGGGCGACTTCGTGCCCGACCTGCTGATCCTCGATGTCATGCTGCCCGGTGAAGACGGCTTCGCCCTCTGCCGCTGGATGCGTGAACAATCCGCCTGTCGCCAGGTGCCCATCATCATGCTCACCGCCAGCTCCGACGAGGCCGACCGAGTCATCGGCCTGGAACTCGGGGCCGACGATTACCTGGGCAAGCCCTTCAGTCCACGCGAGCTGCTGGCGCGCATCAAGGCGCTGCTGCGTCGTGCCGGCTTCGGTGAGAGCCGTCCGGCCGCGAGCGGTCTGCTGACCTTCGATGAGTGGCGGCTGGATCCGATCAGCCACCGCCTGTTCCATCGCGATGGCGAGGAGGTGATTCTCTCCGGCGCCGACTTCACCCTGCTCAAGCTGTTTCTCGATCATCCCCAGCAGATCCTTGACCGCGACACCATCGCCAATGCCACCCGTGGGCGCGAAGTCTTGCCCCTGGAGCGCATCGTCGACATGGCGGTGAGTCGCCTGCGGCAGCGGTTACGCGATACTGGCAAGTCGCCGCGCCTGATCCGCACTGTACGCGGCTCCGGCTATCTGCTGGCCGCCGAGGTCAGTGGACTGGTCGCCGATGCGGTCTAGCGGTCCCTGCGCACGGCTGGTGCCACGTTCGCTGCTCGCGCGCATGCTGCTGCTGACCCTGCTGGCGGTGCTGCTGGCCCAGGGCGCCTCGGCGCTGTTCTGGTCCGCCTCCCTGCGCAGTGATCGCAACCAGGGCCTGCAGACCGCCGCCCGCAGCCTGGGCTACTCCATCGCCGCCAGCGTGCGCTATTTCAGCCTGCTGCCACCGGCCTACCGGCCGCTGGTGCTGGAGCAACTGCGCAACATGGGTGGCACCCGCTTCTTCGTCTCGCTTAACGAAAAGCCGCTGACCATGCAGGCGCTGCCCGCGACCCCGGGACGGCGGGCGGTGCTCCGGGAAGTCGAGGCGGTGCTGCGTGAACGCCTGGGCGCCACCATGCCCATGTACGTGGAATTCATCGCTCCGCAACAGCTGCGGTTGTTCAACGGCGCCGTGGCGCTCGACGAGCTGCCGCGTTCCTGGGCCCACTACGCCCTGAGTCTGGAGCCTCTGGAGCCGCCGGTACTGGTTACCCAGATCCGCATCGGCGAAGGGGAGTGGGTGTATCTGGCGACCCTGATGCCGGCGCCTTACTACAGCCTCGACGAATCCTGGCTGCCGCTGCAGCAGCTGTTGTTCATGATCTTCAGCAGCGCCTTCCTGCTGCTGTTCATCGGCCTGCTGATCCGCTGGCAGAGTCGCCCGCTCAAGCGGCTGTCGCGGGCCGCACGGGAGCTGTCGCTGGAGGTCCATACGCCGCCGGTACGGGAGGAGGGTGCCCAGGAAATCCGCGAGGTCACCCGCGCCTTCAATGCCATGCGCGAACGCATCGCTCGCTATCTCGACGAACGCGCGCAACTGTTCAGCGCCATCTCCCATGACCTGCGTACCCCCATCACCCGCCTGCGCCTGCGTGCCGAACTGGTGGACGACGAAGTGATGCAGGCCAAGCTGGTGCGCGACCTGGACGAGCTGGACCTGCTGGTCAAGGGCGCCCTGCAATGCGTGAAGGACACCGACATCCACGAAAACCTGGAGCCGGTGGATCTGCAGGCGCTGCTGATGCAGCTGGTGGAACCCTTCACCCAGGAGCAGCCGCCACGGGTGAGCCTCACCGGCGAGGTCCGGGGCAGCCTGCTGGGCAAGCCGCTGGCGCTCAAGCGATGCATCGGCAATCTGCTGGACAACGCCCTCAAGTATGGCTATCGCGCCCACCTGCAGGTGGAAGACGACGGCCATACCTTCGTCCTGCACGTCGACGACGAGGGGCCAGGCGTGCCGGAACAGGAGCTGGAGCAGGTCTTCCAGCCCCATGTGCGGCTGGCTACCGATCGGCACGGCTACGGACTGGGCCTGGGCATCGCGCGTAACCTGGCCCATGCCCACGGTGGCGAGGTGGAGCTGCGCAATCGTCGCGAAGGGGGCCTGAGGGTTACCCTGACTCTGCCGCGTGCCTAGTATTTAGTCCGACCTTATGTCACAAAGTCGTGACAAATCTCTTTCCCTTCGTTACCCAAAAACGCAGTCGTCTGACTAGACTCGGGCCAGCTCCGATAAAAACAACAAGGAACGACCCCCATGAATGCGTTGAATCGTCTCGCTCTCGCCGTTTCTCTCGCCTGCGCTACCGTCGTTGTCCCGCTGACCGCCCATGCCGGTGAGGTCGAGGTCTTGCACTGGTGGACCTCCGGTGGCGAGGCCCGCGCCGTCGATGTGCTCAAGCAGCTGATGCAGAAGCAGGGCGATACCTGGAAGGACTTCGCCGTGGCCGGTGGTGCCGGTGAAGCCGCCATGACCGTGCTCAAGACCCGCGCCGTCTCCGGCAATCCGCCTTCGGCCGCCCAGCTCAAGGGGCCGGATATCCAGGAGTGGGCCAGCATGGGCTTCCTGGCCGACATCAGCGACATCGCCAAGCAAGGCAACTGGGACGGCATCCTGCCCAAGCGCGTGGCCCAGACCATGCAACATGAAGGCGAGTACGTCGCCGTTCCCGCCGGTATCCATCGCATCAACTGGCTGTGGATCAACCCCGCCGTGTTCAAGAAGGCCGGCGCCAAGGTCCCCACCAACCTGGACGAATTCTTCGAAGCCGCCGACAAGCTCAAGGCTGCCGGCGTCGTGCCCCTGGCCCACGGCGGCCAGAACTGGCAGGACGGCACCATCTTCGAATCCCTGGTCATGGCGATCATGGGCCCGGAAGGCTATGACAAGGTCTTCGTGCAGACCGATGCCGACACCATCCGCAGCGACCAGATGGTCGAGGTGTTCAAGACCTTCAAGCGCGTCAAGGGCTATGTCGATCCCAACGCCGCCGGCCGCGACTGGAACCTGGCCACCGCCATGGTCATCGAGGGCAAGGCGGGCATGCAGATCATGGGCGACTGGGCCAAGGCCGAATTCGCCGCGGCTGGCAAGAAGCCGGGTGTCGACTACGAGTGTGTGGTGATGCCGGGCACCCAGGGCGATTTCATCTACAACATCGACTCCCTGGCCATGTTCAAGCTCAAGAACAAGGACAACCAGAAGGCCCAGGACGACCTGGTGCGCACCGTCATCGACAACCCCTTCCAGGAGGTGTTCAACCTCAACAAGGGCTCCATCCCGGTGCGTAACGACATCGACCTCGCCAAGTTCGACAGCTGCGCCCAGCAGTCCGCCAAGGACTTCCAGGCCGCCAACGCCGACGGCAAGGCCGAACCGAGCATGGCCCACAGCATGGCCAATACCAGCTACGTGCAGGGCGCCATCTTCGATGTGGTGACCAACTTCTTCAACGACGCCAACGCCGATCCGAAGAAGGCCACCGAGCAACTGGTCGCCGCCATCCAGGCTGCGAAGTAAGGCCGGTCGCGGCTAAACCGTAGGTTGGGTTAAGACGGCTCCATCGTCGAAGCCCAACATTGCCGGCCCCGAGGCAATGTTGGGCTGCGCTGCGCTCAACCCAACCTACGACGGCCCGCCATCGCCGCGATCAACCTGATACCTGGTCTCTAGATAATACCACCCCTGGGAGTGCCTCATGGCTCTTACCGAAACCCTTCCCACCGTAGCCGTCAGTCGACGGCCGGACCGGCTGCAGCGCCTGCTGCCCAAGCTGGTACTGGCGCCCACGGCCATCGCCATGGTCGTCTGCCTCTACGGCTACATGCTGTGGACGGCGGTGATCTCCTTCACCAATTCGCGCTTCCTGCCCAGCTACAACTTCGCCGGCTTCGCCCAGTACGCCCGGCTGCTGGAGAACGATCGCTGGCTGGTGGCCTGCAAGAACCTGGCGATCTTCGGCGGCCTGTTCATCCTGCTGAGCCTGGCCATCGGCGTCTTCTTCGCCATCCTGCTGGACCAGCGCATCCGCCGCGAGGGCTTCATCCGCACCATTTATCTCTACCCCATGGCGCTGTCGATGATCGTCACCGGCACCGCCTGGAAGTGGTTGCTCAACCCCGGCCTGGGCCTGGACAAGCTGCTGCGCGACTGGGGCTGGGAGGGCTTTCGCTTCGACTGGCTGGTGGACCCCGACCGGGTCATCTACTGCCTGCTGATCGCCGCCCTCTGGCAGGCTTCGGGCTTCGTCATGGCCATGTTCCTCGCCGGACTGCGCGGAGTGGACTCGTCCATCCTGAGGGCTGCCCAGGTCGACGGGGCAGGGCTGCCGACCATCTACCTGCGCATCGTCCTGCCCAGCCTGCGGCCGGTGTTCTTCAGCGCGGTGATGATCCTGGCCCACATCGCCATCAAGAGCTTCGACCTGGTCATGGCCATGACCGCGGGCGGGCCCGGCTACGCCTCGGATCTGCCGGCGGTGTTCATGTACCAGCACACCTTCACCCGCGGCCAAATGGGCCTTGGTTCGGCAAGTGCCGTGTTGATGCTCGGCGCGGTGCTGGCGGTGCTGGTGCCCTATCTCTACTCGGAATTGCGGAGCAAGCGAAATGGCTAAGGCTCTGAACGTCAATCGCGTGGCCATCCACGCCACCCTGATCATCGCCTGCGCGGTCTATCTGGTACCGCTGCTGGTGATGCTGCTGACCAGCTTCAAGACCCCGGACGATGTCCGCACCGGCAACCTGCTGAGCCTGCCGCTGGACTGGACGGTGATCGGCTGGCTCAAGGCCTGGGACGTGGTGCACAGCTACTTCTGGAACTCCTTCCTGATCACCGTCCCGGCGGTGCTGATCTCCACCTTCATCGGCGCGCTCAACGGCTACGCCCTGTCGAAGTGGCAGTTCCGCGGCTCGAACCTGCTGTTCAGTCTGTTGCTATTCGGCTGCTTCATTCCCTTCCAGGTGATCCTGCTGCCGATGTCCTTCACCCTCGGCCAGCTGGGCCTGGCCAACACCACCGCCGGCCTGGTGCTGGTGCACGTGATCTATGGCCTGGCCTTCACCACGCTGTTCTTCCGCAACTACTACGTCGGTATCCCCGATGCCCTGATCAAGGCGGCGCGGCTGGACGGCGCGGGTTTCTTCACCATCTTCTTCAAGATCCTGCTGCCGCTGTCCACGCCCATCGTCATGGTCAGCCTGATCTGGCAGTTCACCCAGGTGTGGAACGACTTCCTGTTCGGCGTGGTGTTCGCCAGCGGCTCGTCGCAGCCCATCACCGTGGCCCTGAACAACCTGGTCAACACCAGCACCGGTGCCAAGGAATACAACGTCGACATGGCCGCCGCCATGATCGCCGCGCTGCCGACCCTGCTGGTCTACATCTTCGCGGGTAAATATTTCGTCCGGGGCCTGACCTCGGGCGTGGTCAAAGGATAAGGAAGGCCACCATGGCAGCTCTCGAACTCAAAAGCGTACGCAAGACCTACGGCAACGCCGCCCAGGAAGCCCTCAAGGGCATCGACATCCGCATCGACGCCGGCCAGTTCCTCATCCTGGTCGGGCCTTCCGGCTGCGGCAAGTCCACCCTCATGAACGCCATCGCCGGCCTCGAAGACATCAGCAGCGGCGCCATTTGCCTCGATGGCGAGGACGTTACCCAGGTCGAGCCCAAGGACAGAGACATCGCCATGGTGTTCCAGTCCTACGCCCTCTACCCGACCATGACCGTGCGCGAGAACATCGCCTTCGGCCTGAAGATCCGCAAGACGCCCAAGGAGCAGATCGACGCCGAGGTGGCGCGGGTCAGCAAGCTCCTGCAGATCGAGCATTTGCTGGAGCGCAAGCCGGCGCAACTCTCCGGCGGCCAGCAGCAGCGCGTCGCCATGGGCCGCGCCCTGGCCCGGCGGCCCAAGCTCTATCTGTTCGACGAGCCGCTCTCCAACCTCGATGCCAAGCTGCGGGTGGAGATGCGTACCGAGATCAAGCTGATGCACCAGCGGCTGCAGACCACCACCGTCTATGTCACCCACGACCAGATCGAAGCCATGACCCTGGGCGACCGGGTGGCGGTGATGAAGGACGGCGAGGTGCAGCAATTCGGCACTCCCGAGGAGATCTATAACGATCCGGCCAATCTCTTCGTCGCCAGCTTCATCGGCTCGCCGCCGATGAATTTCGTGCCGGTGCGCCTGGAAGCCCGCGAGGGCAGGGTGGTCGCCCGGGTGACCGGCGACACCGGTGACAGCCAGGTGGAATTGCCGGAACTCGATCCGGCACTGGCTGGCCGAGAGGCTATCCTTGGAGTGCGCCCGGAACAGATCCAGTCTGCGCACCCGGCGGACAACACCGTGCCAGGCATCCTGACGCGGGTCCAGGTGGTCGAGCCGACCGGGCCGGATACCCTGTTGTACGCGGAGTGGAACGGCACCAAGGTATGCTGCCGCGTGGCGCCGGGCGAAGCCCCTCGCGCCGGCGACCAGGTGCTCTGGCGCATAGATCCGCGACGGGCGGTATTGTTCGACCCGGCGAGTGGTCGACGACTTTCTTGAACGTGGCTCATGGCTGAAACGTTACAGCAATGGTAAGGTCCGCCCGCCGCCGCGCCTGACGTCGGGTCGCGGCCCTACCAGAGGCCTGGGGACGCCCCCCTGGCCGCCGTGACAGACAGGAGAACAAGAATGGCACTACCCCGAGTCGTGGTCTTTGGCGAAGCCCTTACCGACATCGTCCAGGGCAATCCTGGCGAATGGCGCGGTTACCCGGGCGGCGCCCCCTGGAATGTGGCCCGTGGGCTGGCCCGGCTCGGCGTCGAAAGCGCCTTCGGTGGCGCCATCAGCCAGGACGGCCTGGGCGACGAGATCGCCTGGCAATCGGAAACCGCCGGGCTCGACGGGCGCTTTTTACAGCGCGTCGCCGCCGATCCCCTGGTGGCCATCGTGCCGTCCAGTCGTCCACCGCGCTATTTCTTCGCCGGTGAAGCCGACCTGAAATTCGATCCGGCGCTGCTGCCCGCGGGCTGGCTGGACGCCGCCGAAGTCTGTCATTTCAGCTGCATCAGTCTGGCCCGCTATCCGCTGGCCGACACCCTGCTGGACCTGGCGCGCCAGGCCAAGGCCGCCGGCAAGCGGCTGAGCTACGATCCCAACTGGCGTAACCTGATGGACGACCGCTATCGCCAGCAGACCTTTCCCGAGCTGGTGCGCCTGGCCGACGACATCAAACTGTCCGACGAGGACATCCGCCAGATCTATCCCGGTCTGGACGAGCGCGCCGCGCTGGACGAACTGCGCGCCCTCAATCCCCAGGCCCGCATCCTCTTCACCCGCGGCGAACACGGCCTGGTGCTCTACACCCCGGACGGTGAATGGCAGCAAGCCGCCATCGCCGTGGACGTGATCGACACCGTGGGGGCGGGCGACGCCAGCATGGCCGGCTGGCTGGCCTCGGGCCTCTTGGGTCTGACCGATCTGCAGCAGCGCCTGAGATTCGCCGCCGCCAGCGCCTCCGTGTCCTGCCGCCACGCTGGCGCCTATGCACCGACCCGGGCCGACGTCGAAGCCCTGCTGCAGGTGAGCCCCCACTAGAGCGCTTTCTCACAACAACAATAGCCGCCAAGGAAACCCGATGGACTTCCCCGATTTTCGTCGTCGCGACACCCTGCTGGAGCACGTCCGCCAGACGCTGGCGTTCTATCACCCCCGCTGTGTCGATCCGCAAGGCGGCTTCTATCACTTCTTCAAGGACGACGGCACGATCTACGACCGCCAGACCCGCCATCTGGTCTCCAGCACCCGCTTCGTCTTCGATTTCGCCATGGCCTATCGGCACTATGGCGATCCGGCCTTTCTCGACGCGACCCGCCATGGCCTGAGATACCTGCGCGAGCGGCATCGCCAGGCCAACGGCGGCTATGCCTGGCTGCTCGATGGCGACACCGTGGTGGATGGCACCAACCATTGCTACGGCCTGGCCTTCGTGGTGTTGGCCTATGCCCACGGTCTCCAGGCGGGTATCGAAGAGGCACGTGGCTGGCTCTGCGAAGCCTGGGAATCCCTGGAAACTCATTTCTGGCGCGAAGCCGATGGCCTCTATGTCGACGAGATCAGCGCCGACTGGCAGACCGTCTCGCCGTACCGCGGCCAGAACGCCAACATGCACGCCTGTGAAGCTCTGCTGGCCGCCTTCGAGGCCAGCGGCGAGGTGCGCTACCTGGATCGCGCCGAGACCCTGGCGCGCAACATGACCCAGCGCCAGGCAGCGCTGACCCAGGGGCAGGGTGGGGTGGCCGATCAGGTCCCCGGCGGCCTGATCTGGGAGCACTACCACAGCGACTGGTCCATCGACTGGGACTACAACCGCGACGACCCGGCCAACCTGTTCCGCCCCTGGGGGTTCCAGCCGGGGCACCAGATCGAATGGGCCAAGCTGCTGCTGATACTCGAACGCCATCGCCCCCAGCCCTGGCTGCTGCCGCGGGCCAAGGCGCTGTTCGACATCTCCTGGCGCCTGAGCTGGGACGCCGAGCACGGCGGTCTCTACTACGGCTTCGCCCCGGATGGCTCGCCCTGCGATCCGGACAAGTACTTCTGGGTCCAGGCCGAGGCCCTGGCCGCCGCGGCGCTGCTGGCCGACCGCAGCGGCGACGACCGTTACTGGCAACACTATGAAGCGCTCTGGCGCTACAGCTGGGAGCATTTCATCGATCACGAGCACGGCGCGTGGTGGCGCCTGCTCGACCGTCGGAACCACAAGTACTCCGACGACAAGAGTCCGGCCGGCAAGGTCGACTACCACACCATGGGTGCCTGTTACGAAGTCCTCAACGTCCTGCCGTAAGTATTAGAGACGCGGGTTTCGGGCCCTGGGTGTCAACACTTCTATAAAAAGGGATCTCAGTAATGAACAGTCAGAAGCTCAAGAATCGTTGGGGTATCGCACTGCCCCTGGTCTCCGCGCTCGCCCTGGCGGTGGCCGGTACCGTCCACGCCGCACCCCAGGCCAACCCGGGTGGCAACTTCAGCGGGGTGAACAACACCGAGGCTGCCTTCCAGCCGCTGGGCAACACCATGACCGGCGACTGGGGTGGCGTGCGCAAGGACCTGCGCGACAAGGGTTGGGACATCAAGCTCGAATACGTGGGCGAGGGCGCTACCAATCTGCGCGGCGGCTACGATGACGATCGCACCGGTCGCTGGAGCTCCCAGTACATGTTCGGCCTGTGGGGCGACATGAACAAGATCGCCGGCTGGGAGAACTCGGTGTTCAAGCTCGCCATCACCTCCCGTGACGGTCGCAACCTGACCGACGACCGCATCACCGATCCGCGCGTCGGCGGCTACTCCTCGGTGCAGGAAGTCTATGGCCGCGGCCAGACCTGGCGTCTGACCCAGCTGTGGCTGTCCAAGGGCTTCTTCGATGGCCGTCTGGACATCAAGGCCGGTCGTTTCGGCGAAGGCGAGGACTTCAACTCCTTCGAGTGCGACTTCCAGAACCTGGCGTTCTGCGGCTCCCAGGTCGGTAACTGGGAAGGCGTCTGGTACAACTGGCCGGTCAGCCAGTGGGCCCTGCGCGTCAAATACAGCCTGACCCCCGAGTTGTTCGTGCAGGTCGGTGCCTACGAGCAGAACCCCTCGCTGCTGGAGACCGGCAACGGCTTCAAGCTCAATGGCAGCGGCACCAAGGGTGCGGTCCTGCCGGTGGAGATGGTCTGGTCGCCCAAGGTCAATGGCCTGCCGGGCGAATACCGCGTTGGCTACTACTACAGCACCGCCAAGGCCGACGACGTCTACGAAGACGTCAACGGCAATTCCGCTGCCCTCACCGGTCTGCCCTACAAGGAACATTCCAGCAAGCATGGCTACTGGATCGTGGCTCGCCAGCAGGTGACCGCCCACAACGGCGACCCGAGCCGTGGTCTGTCGGTGTTCGCCAACTTCACCGCCCATGCCAAGGACGTCAACAAGGTCAGCAACTACGTGCAGGCCGGCCTGGTGTACAAGGGCCCCTTCGACGGTCGTCCCAAGGATGACATCGGCTTCGGCGTCGCGCGCATCAGCACCAACAGCGACTTCCGCGACAACCAGCGCGCCCTCAACCAGGCCGCCGGTGCCACCGACTATGACGATCCGGCCTTCACGCCGCTGCAGCACAACGAGTACGACGCCGAGATCTATTACGGCGTCCACGTCACCAACTGGCTGACCCTGCGCCCCAACCTGCAGTACATCAAGAATCCGGGTGGTGTCCGTGAGGTCGACAATGCCGTGGTGGGTGGCCTGAAGGTTCAAGCAGTCTTTTAAATCGCCCCCATAGCCCGCCCTCCAGCCGGATGGCGCTGGCCAAGGCCCTGCAGTCGTTATACTGCAGGGCCTTTTTCATTTCCGAGGTTGCCGTGGGTAAGGTCGAAAGTCCCTGCATCAGCCAATGCAAGATCAAAGACGAAGTCTGCCAGGGATGTGGCCGCAAACGCGCCGAGATCAAAGGATGGAAGGAGATGAAGGACCGCGAGCGCAAGGAAGTCATCGACAAGTCCAGGAAGCGCCTGAAGAAGCTCAAGAAGGGCTGAGTCGATTCCGCCATCACCGTAGGTTGGGTGGAGCGCAGCGAAGCCCAACGCTGCCCAAGCCGACCCCGCACTGTTGGGCTTCGACGATAAAGCCATTTCAGCCCAACCTACGGCTGAAAAGCTGAACGCCTACTCGGATTGCCCCCTCTCCCTTTGGGAGAGGGTTGGGGTGAGGGCGCCCCTCATCATGAACTCACCGGTGGAAAAGGCTGCGCCGTTTTCCACGCTACGTTTGCTCGCGGCCATCGACCATCTTTCGCTACTCCCGCTCCACCTCATCCAGCAACCCCATGAACGCCTGGGCCGCATTCGAATGGGTGCGCTCGGTATGCAGGATGTACCCCAGCCGCCGTTGCAGCTGGATACCCGCCAGCGGCAGCCGGCGTACCTGGTCATCCAGCAGGGTACGCGGCAGCACGCTCCAGGCCAGTCCGATGGACACCAGCATCTTGATGGTTTCCAGATAGTTGGTGCTCATGGCGATATTGGGCGTTAGCCCCTGGGCATCGAACAGGCCATGGACGATCAACCGGGTAAAGGTATTGCCGCCGGGAAACACCGCCGGATGCCTGGCCACATCGGCCAGGGTGACCTGTTCCTGGTTCGCTAGCGGATGCTCGGGCGCCGCCACGAAATCCAGCGGATCGTCCCACACCGGCACCGCCCGGATGGGCGCCGCGGTCTGGGGCGCCAGGGTGATGATCGCGAGTTCCACCCGGCCATGCAGGATCTCGTCGTAGGCCGCTTCCGAGTCGAGAAAGCGGATGTCCAGCGCCACTTCCGGATACTCCCGGGTGAAGCGTCTGAGGATCGGTGGTAGTCGATGCAGACCGATATGATGACTGGTCGCCAGTGTCAGGCGGCCGCCGATGGCACCATTGAGATTGGTCAGGGCACGGCGAGTGTCATCGATCACGCCTAGAATCTGATAGGCGCGGGGGAGCAGGGCGCGGCCGGCCTCGGTAAGGCTGACCTCGCGGCCGATGCGATCGAACAGGCGCAGGTCGAGTTGCTGTTCCAGGGCGGCGATGCGCTTGCTCACCGCCGGCTGGGTCAGGTGCAGGCGCTCGCCAGCGTCGGAGAAGCCGCCCGTTTCGGCCACGGCGACGAAAGCATTCAGATTGGCGAGGTCCACGACTTCGAATTCCTGTTGGTTATGCGCTTCATGAAAAAGATGAATTTGTTTCATGCGAGCCTAGCGCGGTATCTTTGACCCCACAAGCACCAAGGGCATGCCAAAGGCCCGTGCCGCTCCACGCCTGATGAGGAATCGATCCATGGCTGGCAAGACGCTCTACGACAAACTCTGGGATATGCACCTGGTCAAGCAGCGCGACGACGGTTCCGCGCTGCTCTACATCGACCGCCACATCATCCACGAAGTGACCTCGCCCCAGGCCTTCGAAGGCCTGCGTCTGGCCGGCCGCAAGCCCTGGCGCCTGGACGCCAACCTCGCGACCCTCGACCACAACGTGCCCACCACGCCCGATCGCAAGGAAGGCCTCGACTCCATCAAGGACGAGACCTCGCGCATCCAGGTCAAGACCCTGGACGAGAACTGCGACGACTTCGGCATCACCCAGTTCAAGATGAACGACGTGCGCCAGGGCATCGTCCACGTGATCGGCCCGGAGCAGGGCGCTGTCCTGCCGGGCATGACCGTGGTCTGCGGCGACTCCCACACCTCCACCAACGGCGCCTTCGCCGCGCTGGCCCATGGCATCGGCACCTCCGAGGTCGAGCACGTGCTCGCCACCCAGTGCCTGGTGGCCAAGAAGATGAAGAACATGTTGGTGAAGGTGGAGGGTGAATTGCCCTTCGGCGTCACCGCCAAGGACATCGTCCTCGCCATCATCGGCAAGATCGGCACCGCCGGCGGTAACGGCCATGCCATCGAATTCGCCGGCAGCGCCATCCGCGCCCTGTCCATGGAAGGCCGCATGACCATCTGCAACATGTCCATCGAGGCCGGTGCCCGGGTCGGCATGGTTGCCGTGGACCAGACCACCATCGACTATGTCGAGGGGCGTCCCTTCGCCCCCACCGGTGCCGTCTGGGAGGCCGCCGTGGCCGAGTGGCGCGGCCTGGTGTCCGACGCCGACGCCCACTTCGATACCGTCGTCGAACTCGACGCCGCCCAGATCAAGCCGCAGGTCAGCTGGGGCACCTCGCCCGAGATGGTCCTGGCCGTCGACCAGCAGGTGCCGGACCCGACCCGCGAAGCCGATCCGGTCAAGCGTGGTTCCATCGAGCGCGCCCTGAAATACATGGGTCTCAAGGCCAACCAGCCGATCACCGACATCGTGCTGGATCGCGTCTTCATCGGCTCCTGCACCAACTCCCGTATCGAAGACCTGCGCGCCGCCGCCGCCGTGGCCAAGGGTCGCAAGGTCGCCGCGACCCTCAAGCAGGCGCTGGTGGTGCCGGGCTCCGGCCTGGTCAAGGCCCAGGCCGAGCGTGAAGGGCTGGACAAGGTATTCATCGAAGCCGGTTTCGAGTGGCGTGAGCCGGGCTGCTCCATGTGCCTGGCGATGAATGCCGACCGCCTGGAAAGTGGCGAGCACTGCGCCTCCACCTCCAACCGCAACTTCGAAGGCCGTCAGGGCGCCGGTGGCCGTACCCACCTGGTGAGCCCGGCGATGGCCGCCGCTGCCGCCATCGCCGGTCGTTTCGTCGACGTCCGTGACTTCGCCAACGCCTGAGGAGCCTGATCATGCAAGCCTTCACCCAGCACACCGGTTTGGTCGCGCCCCTGGATCGCGCCAACGTCGATACCGATCAGATCATTCCCAAGCAATTCCTCAAGTCGATCAAGCGGACCGGTTTCGGCCCCAACCTGTTCGACGAGTGGCGCTACCTGGATGTCGGCCAGCCCGGCCAGGACAACAGCAAGCGGCCGCTCAACCCCGAGTTCGTGCTCAACCAGCCGCGCTATGCGGGCGCCAGCATCCTCCTGGCCCGCGAGAACTTCGGCTGCGGCTCCAGTCGTGAGCACGCGCCCTGGGCCCTGGATGGCTACGGCTTCCGCTCGGTGATCGCCCCCAGCTTCGCCGACATCTTCTTCAACAACAGCTTCAAGAACGGCCTGCTGCCGATCATCCTCAGCGATGCGGACGTCGACGAGCTGTTCCGCCAGGTCGAGGCCAACGAGGGTTACCAGCTGGTGGTCGACCTCGAAAGTCAGACCGTGCGCCGTCCCGACGGTGTCGCGCTGCCCTTCGAGATCGATGCCTTCCGCAAGCACTGCCTGCTCAACGGCCTGGACGACATCGGCCTGACCCTGCAGGATGCCGACGCCATCGCCAGCTTCGAAACCCGCTATCGCCAGAGCAGTCCCTGGATGTTTCCCAGCGCTTGAACCCAGCCGCCGATCCAGCGATCGGCGCTCTCCCGGAGGCTCCATGAGCGGTGAACACGAGCAACACGTACAGCAGCAATTCGGCGCCACCGCCGAGGCCTATCTGACCAGTGCCGTCCACGCCCAGGGGGCCGAACTCCTCGAACTGCGTGACGCGGTCGCCCGGCGCGAGAACGCCAAGGTGCTGGACCTCGGCTGCGGTGGCGGTCACGTCAGCTACAACGTGGCGCCCGTGGCAGGGCAGGTGGTCGCCCTGGACCTGGCCGAAGAGATGCTCTCGGTGGTCAAGCGCAGCGCCGCCGAGCAGGGCCTGGACAACATCAGCGTCCAGCCCGGCATGGCCGAGCACCTGCCGTTCGGCGATGCCAGCTTCGACTTCGTCTTCAGCCGTTACTCCGCCCACCACTGGCGCGACATCGGCGCGGCCCTGCGCGAAGTGCGTCGGGTACTGCGGCCTGGCGGCGAGATGGCCATCATCGACGTGGTCTCGCCGGCCAACCCGCGCCTGGACACCTACCTGCAGACGGTGGAGATCCTGCGCGACATCAGCCATGTGCGGAACTACTCCCTGGCTGAGTGGCATCGGCTGCTGGATACTGCGCGCCTCGGCGTGACCCGCTGCGTACGCCAGCGGCTGCATCTGAACTTCGCCAGCTGGACCGAGCGCATGCGCACGCCCGAGCCCCAGTGCCAGGCCATTCGCAGCCTGCAGAAGAAAATCGGCCAGGAAGTGCGCCAGTATTTCGAAATCGACCACGACGGCTCCTTCACCGTCGACGTCATGGTTCTCTGGGCCCAGCCCATCTGATTTGGAACAGGAAAAGACAATGAGCAAGCAGATCCTCATCCTGCCGGGCGACGGCATCGGTCCAGAGATCATGGCCGAGGCGGTCAAGGTGCTGGAGAAGGTCAATCATGACTACGACCTGGGCTTCGAGCTGGTCCACGACGACCTGGGCGGCGCCGCCATCGACCGCTACGGCGTGCCCCTGGCCGACGAGACCCTGGCCCGTGCCCGCGCCGCCGATGCCGTGCTGCTGGGCGCCGTCGGCGGTCCCAAGTGGGACAAGCTCGAGCGTGACATCCGTCCCGAGCGCGGCCTGCTGAAGATCCGCTCCGCGCTGGGCCTGTTCGGCAACCTGCGTCCGGCCATCCTCTATCCGCAGCTGGCCGAGGCGTCCACCCTCAAGCCCGAGGTGGTGTCGGGTCTGGACATCCTCATCGTTCGCGAACTGACCGGCGGCATCTACTTCGGCTCGCCGCGCGAGACCCGGGTGCTGGAGAATGGCGAGCGCCAGGCCTTCGATACCCTGCCGTACAGCGAAGGCGAGATCCGCCGCATCGCCCGCGTCGGTTTCGACATGGCCCGCCTGCGTGGCAAGAAGCTCTGCTCGGTGGACAAGGCCAACGTGCTCGAATCCAGCCGCCTGTGGCGCGAAGTGGTGGAGGAGGTGGCCAAGGACTACCCGGACGTCGAACTCAGCCACATGTACGTCGACAACGCCGCCATGCAGCTGGTCCGGGCGCCCAAGCAATTCGATGTGATCGTCACCGACAACATGTTCGGCGACATCCTCTCCGACGAAGCCTCGATGCTCACCGGCTCCATCGGCATGCTGCCCTCGGCCTCCCTGGATGCCCACAACAAGGGCATGTACGAACCCTGCCACGGCTCGGCGCCGGACATTGCCGGCAAGGGCGTGGCCAATCCGCTGGCGACCATCCTGTCGGTAGCCATGATGCTCAGGTACACCTTCGGCGCGGCCGAGGCTGCAGCAGCCATCGAGACCGCCGTGGGCAAGGTGCTCGACCAGGGGCTGCGGACCGGTGACATCTGGTCGGAAGGCAAGCAGCGGGTCGGTACCCGTGAGATGGGCGAGGCAGTGGTAGCCGCCCTCGGAAGGCGTTAATCTGATCGGCCGCCGGGGGAGGCGGCCGTCCTCAAGACAACAAAGGTGCAGTAGCGATGAAGCGTGTAGGTCTGATCGGTTGGCGTGGCATGGTGGGCTCCGTGCTCATGCAGCGCATGCTCGAAGAGCGGGATTTCGACTTGATCGAACCCGTGTTCTTCACCACCTCCAACGTCGGCGGTGAAGGCCCCGCCATTGGCAAGAGCGTGGCGCCGCTCAAGGATGCCTACAGCATCGACGAGCTCAAGACCCTCGACGTCATCCTCACCTGCCAAGGTGGCGACTACACCAGCGAGGTGTTCCCCAAACTGCGCCAGGCCGGTTGGAAAGGCTATTGGATCGACGCGGCCTCCAGCCTGCGCATGCAGGATGATGCCGTCATCGTGCTGGACCCGGTCAACCGTCGCGTCATCGACCAGGCCCTGGTCGATGGTCGCAAGGACTTCATCGGCGGCAACTGCACCGTCAGCCTGATGCTGATGGCCCTGGGCGGGTTGTTCGAAGCCGGTCTGGTGGACTGGATGAGCGCCATGACCTACCAGGCTGCCTCCGGCGCCGGTGCGCAGAACATGCGTGAACTTATCCGCCAGATGGGCGCGACCCACGCCGCCGTGGCCGACAGCCTGGCCGATCCGGCCAGCGCCATCCTCGACATCGATCGCCAGGTGGCCGAGACCCTGCGCAGCGAGGCCTTCCCCACCGAGCAGTTCGGCGTACCCCTGGCCGGCAGCCTGATCCCCTGGATCGACAAGGAACTGCCCAATGGTCAGAGCCGCGAAGAGTGGAAGGCCCAGGCCGAAACCAACAAGATTCTCGGCCGCTTCAAGAATCCCATCCCGGTAGACGGTATCTGCGTGCGCATCGGCGCCATGCGTTGCCACAGCCAGGCGCTGACCATCAAGCTGAACAAGGATGTGCCGCTGTCCGACATCCACGGGCTGATCAGCCAGCACAACCCCTGGGTCAAGCTGGTGCCGAACAACCGTGACGTCAGCATGCGCGAACTCACTCCGGCTGCCGTGACCGGCACTCTGAGTGTCCCGGTCGGCCGCCTGCGCAAGCTCAACATGGGTTCCCAGTACCTGGGCGCCTTCACCGTCGGCGACCAACTCCTGTGGGGCGCCGCGGAGCCGCTGCGGCGCATGCTGCGGATCCTGCTGGAGCAGTGAAGCCCTAGCTAAACGTTTGCCTATAGAGGAGGGCCGCCAGTAAAGTGCGGCCCTCTTTCGTTTTGGACGCTCCTATCATGACTGCCAGAGATATCGCCCTCGTCGGCGCCACCAGCGCCTACGGTGAAGCCATTCGCGAGCTGCTGGACGAGCGTGAAGTCCCCCTCGGCCGCCTGCACCTGCTCGCCAGTGGCGAATCGGCGGGTCAGAATCTGCCGTTCCGAGGCAGCAACCTGCGCGTTGCCGGTCTCGAAGGCTTCGATTTCGCCCAGGTCGGGATCGCCATCCTCGCGGTGCCCGCGGCGGTGGTGGAAAGCCTGAGGCCGCAACTGATCGAGGCCGGCTGTGCGGTGCTGGATCTCAGTGGCGCCTCGGCGGGCGCTTGTGTCCTGCCCCGTATCAACGGTGCGCAGCTCGATGACCTGCCTCCCGCAACCTGGCTCGGTGTACCGCTCGCCGCGGCCCAGGCCGCCGCCAGCGTGGCGGCCGTGCTGGCGCGTCTCAATACCCTGGTCGACGCGTCCCTGACCGCCTGCCTGGCGGCCTCCGGCGCCGGGCGGGGTGGTGTCGAGGAACTGGCTCGCCAGGCCGCCGAGTTGCTCAATGGTCGCCCCGTCGAGGCACGGCTGTTCGACGGCCAGTTGGCCTTCAATCTGCTCGGTCGCACCGGTGCTCCCGCAGCGGATGGCTATACTGCCCAGGAACATCGGCTGCTGGACGAGTGTCAGCAGGTGCTGGGTGAGGCGTTGCCGGTGCTGGACGTCACCGCCGTGCAGGCCCCGGTATTCTTTGGCGACAGTCTCGCCCTGAGCGTGCGTGGCCAGGACGCCTGGATGCTGGAGCAGGTGCTGGAGGCCCTGGGGGACGAGCCCGGGCTATCCTTCGAAGAGGACCTGGACTGTCCTTCGGCGGTAGGCGATGCCCTGGGCCGGGAAGAGGTGCTGGTGGGCCGGGTGCGCCGTCATCCGCGCGATGCCCGGCGGCTGGAATGCTGGCTGGTGGCGGACAACGTCAGGCTGCCGGCGCTTACCGCCACTCAATTGGCCGAATTGTTGCTTAAACAGTCGGCCTAAAAGATACTTCGTGAAACGCTTCGTCCTCTTGGCATGAGCCACGGCGCAGCGGCAATGGCACGCAGCGATGGACACAGGCGCCGCTTCGGCGGCGCGGTCGACAGATTCTAAAAAGGGACGGTCATGGTTCGAGTTCAGCAACTGGTGCGGGCAATAGCAGCGGCGAGCGCCTTGATGTCCGGCGCTGCGGAGGCGCTGAGTCTGGGGGACATCCAGCTCAATTCCGCCCTCAATCAGCCTCTCGATGCCACCATCAATCTGTCGGACCTGCGCGATCTCGGTACGGGCGACTTGCGCCCCAGTCTCGCCTCGCCTGCCGAGTTCAGCAGGGCCGGCGTCGACCGGGCCTTCTTCCTGAACGATCTGAAGTTCACGCCCGAGGTGCGCAATGGCCGCACCGTGATTCACATCACCTCGGCGCGTCCGGTACGCGAGCCCTACCTCAATTTCCTGCTCGAGGTGAACTGGCCCAGTGGCCGGATCGTGCGCGAGTACACGGTGCTGCTCGACCCGCCGCTGTACACCCCGCAGGCCGCCGCTGCGCCTTTCGCTCCCCAGGTCCCTGCCACTCCACGTCCGCGTGCCACCGCTCCGGCTGCACCCGCGCCGGCAGCCGCGCCCGCGGCACAAGCGCCCAGCACGCCCGGTACCTACACCACCGAAAGGCGCGATACCCTCTGGGAGGTGGCGGCACGCAATCGGCCGTCCTCCAGCGTCACTGTCGACCAGACCATGCTGGCGATCCAGACGCTGAATCCGGACGCCTTCATCGATCACAACATCAACCTCATGAAGAGCGGCCAGGTGCTGCGCCTGCCCGATCAGGCTCAGGCCAAGGCGCGTTCCCAGCGCGAGGCCGTGGCGGAAATCGCCCGCCAGACCCGCGCCTGGAAGCAGGGTGGCGACGGCGCTGCCGCCGGTACGCCGCGGCGGCAGGTGGATGCTGCCGATCAACCCAATGCCAGCGAAGCACCGGCCACGGCGGCGCCCAAGGACAAGCTCAAGTTGCTGTCCGGCCAAGCCTCCGAGCATGCGGGTGAATCGGCAGGGGCGAAGGGAGGCAAGGGTAGCGATCAGGCTCTCGCTGATCGTCTCGCCGTGACCCAGGAAAGCCTGGATACCACGCGACGCGAGAACGAAGAGCTCAAGAGCCGCCTGGGTGATCTCCAGTCGCAGCTCGACAAGTTGCAGAAGATCATGCAGCTCAAGGACGCCCAGCTCGCGCGGATGCAGGCCAGCATGGCCAATCCCCAGGCGGCGGGTCAGCCGGCACCGACGGCACCAGAGGCTGCGGCCGCCACGCCGCCCGCGACCACTCCCCAGGAGCCAGCGGCTGCCGCCACGACACCGCCGGCAGAGAACGCCTCGACGCCCCCGGCCAGCGAAGCGGGAACCGGCAGTGCGCCGCCCGCTGCCAGCCCGAGCGAGCCCAAGGTCATTCCGGTCACCCCCAGCACTCCGGCGACCCAGCCGACCGAGGCGACCAACAGTTTCCTCGACGATATCCTCAGCAACCCCCTGTGGCTCGGCCTCATCGGCGGCAGCGCGCTGCTGGCGTTGCTGGTGTTGTTGATGATCAACTCCCGGCGCAATGCGGTGAAGGAGGCCGAGCGTGAGCGCGAGGCCGAGGCCGCACGCAACGAGACGGCCTTCGATCCGGATCCCGAGCTGGGCGATCATCATGGGCTGGCCGGTCTGGATCTGAATCCGAACGTTCAGGACGGCGCGCGCGACGCTGATGCCCAGGACGATGCCTTGGGGCAGGCGGACATCTACATGGCCTATGGCCGCTTCAGCCAGGCGGCGGAGGTGCTCAAGAAGGCTAGCGACCAGGAGCCCCATCGCGCCGATCTGCGACTCAAGCTCATGGAAGTCTATGCCGAGATGGGTGACAAGGACGGCTTCCTGCGTGAAGAGCGTGAGCTCAAGGAAATCGGTGGCGCCCAGCCCGCGGTCGATCATCTGAAGTCGCGTTATCCGGCCATGGCCACCGTCGCCGTGGGCGCTGCAGCCGTTGGTGCCGCCGCTCTGGCCGCCGCCCATGAGCTGAGCGAAGAACAGTCGCGTAACCAGGGCTTCTCGGCCACCGAGGACAGCCAGGACTTCGATCTGTCTCTGGATGACTTCGGTACCGACGATGGCCGCTCGACCCAGCCGGCCGGTCCAGCCGAAGAGCCCCTGTTCGGCGAGGCTTTCGCCGATGCCCAGGCCAAGGCCGCCGATTCCCGCGACGATTTCGACTTCGACCTCAATTTCGATCCCGAGCCCGCTGCCGCCGCTACCACTCCTGCCGCCAAGGACGATGACTTCGCCCTGGACTTCAGCGAGTTCGAGCGTCAGGGCGATCTGGCGCGTGACGAGGCGCCTGCCGCCTCGACCTTCGATGAGCCACTGGATGCCCGGGAAGAGCCGGTTGCCGAATTGCCGGCGAATTTCGATCTGGCCGACTTCGAGGAGCAACCCGCAGCCAAGCGCGAAAGCGACGAAGAATTCGCCGCACGCCTGCAGGAAGCCTCGCGTCAATTCGATGCCGAGACGACGAAGGGTCCGGCCGCCGAAGAAGAAAGCCTGGACGACTTCGACTTCCTGTCGGGCGAAGACGAGACCGCCACCAAGCTGGATCTCGCCCGCGCCTACATCGACATGGGCGATCCTGAAGGCGCCCGCGACATCCTCGACGAAGTGCTGGCCGAGGGTAACGCCGGGCAGCAGCAGGAAGCCCGCGAGATCCTCGCCCAGCTCAGCTGATACCTGCCAGGCTTGGCAGAGGAGGGGAGGCACCGATAAGCTGCCTCCCCTTTTTTTCGCCTGGCTGCCGCCGTGGATTTTCTAGACCCCACCGTCATCGTCCCTCCGCAACGCATCGCCCTCGGTGTCGAATACAAGGGCGCCCGCTATCGTGGCTGGCAACGCCAGCAGCCGGGTGTCCGCTCGGTCCAGGAGACCCTGGAGGCGGCACTGTCCAAGGTGGCAGCCGCGCCCATCAGCATCAGCTGCGCCGGACGGACCGATGCCGGCGTCCATGCCAGCGGCCAGGTGGTGCACTTCGATTCCCCGGTCGAACGACCGCTCAAGGCCTGGGTGCTCGGCACCAACGCCAACCTGCCACCGGACATCAGCGTGACCTGGGTTCAGCCGGTCGGTGACGACTTCCATGCGCGCTTCAGTGCCATGGCCCGGCGCTATCGCTATGTGATCTACAACGATCCCATTCGACCCGCACACCTGGCGGAGGAGGTGACCTGGAACCATCGCCCGCTGGACATCGAGCGGATGCGCGAGGCAGCCCAGGTGCTGATCGGCACCCATGACTTCACTTCTTTCCGCGCCAAGGAGTGCCAGGCCAAGTCGCCGATCAAGACGGTGCATCACCTGCGCCTCTGGCAGAACGACCGGCTACTGGTGTTGGACATCCGCGCCAATGCCTTCCTGCACCACATGGTGCGCAATATCGCCGGGGTACTGATGGCGGTCGGTTGCGGTGATCGTCCGGTGGCGTGGGTCGCCGAAGTCCTGGCCGCGCGCGAGCGGCGCCAGGGCGGGGTCACGGCTCATCCTTTCGGACTCTACCTGGTGCGGGTGGAATATCCCGACGGCCTGCAACTGCCCGAGCGCCCGCTGGGGCCGCTGTTCCTGGGGCGGGTGCCGGAGTTGGAAATCCCGTAAGGCTGACGCTGCGCGGGCGGTCTGCTACCATTCCTGGTTTTGGAACGAGGTCATCCCGGTTTGGCTAACGTTCGAGTGAAGATCTGTGGGATCACCAGGGTCGAGGATGCGCTGGCCGCCGCCGCGGCCGGTGCCGATGCCATCGGCCTGGTGTTCTATCCACGCAGTCCCAGAGCGGTCAGCGCCGCCCAGGCACGCCAGATCGTGGCAGCCTTGCCGCCCTTCGTGACCAGTGTCGGGCTCTTCGTCGATGCCGCGCCCTGCGAGATCGAGGAGACGCTGGATGCGGTGCCGCTGGATCTCCTGCAATTCCATGGCGATGAATCGCCGGCGCAGTGTGCGCGTTACCGGCGGCCCTATATCAAGGCGCTGCGCATGCGTGAGGACATCGATCTCGCCGCCATCGCCCGCGACTACGCCGGGGCGCGCGGTCTGTTGCTCGACACCTATGTCGCCGGTGTACCCGGTGGTACCGGCCAGGCCTTCGACTGGACGCGGGTGCCACGGGATCTGGCGCTGCCGCTGATCGTGGCGGGCGGCTTGGAGGCCGGTAACGTCGCCACGGCGATCGCCGCGGCGCGTCCCTATGGCGTGGACGTCAGTGGCGGCGTGGAGCAGGCCAAGGGCATCAAGGATGCCGCCGAGATCGCCCGCTTCATCGCGGCGGTACGGGAGGCCCCGGTCGCCTGATGTGACCCTCGCGGGGTGGTCGCCGTCCACACCTGCAACATATTCGACAGGCATGCCCAGGCAGGCCTGAAGTCCGGCTCCGGTGGAGTCGGCATTGAGACGTGGCAGTGGCCTGCGCAGTGCGGACATTGCCGAACCCTATATACGGATGCTCAAGGAAGGCGTGGCCTAGGCCGCGCTGGGAGCCCATGCAAGTGGAGAGAGATGCATGAGCAATTGGCTGGTCGACAAACTGATTCCTTCCATCATGCGGTCCGAGGTGAAGCGCAGTTCGGTACCGGAAGGTCTTTGGCACAAGTGTCCGGCCTGCGAAGCGGTCCTCTATCGTCCGGAGCTGGAAAAGAACCTGGACGTCTGCCTGAAGTGCGGTCACCACATGCGCATCAATGCGCGTCGCCGCCTGGACATCTTCCTCGACGCCGAAGGGCGTGAAGAGCTGGGTACCGAGCTGGAGCCGGTGGATCGCCTGAAATTCCGCGACAGCAAGAAGTACAAGGATCGCTTCACCGCGGCGCAGAAGGAAACCGGCGAGAAAGACGCGCTGATTTCCATGAGTGGCACGCTCAAAGGCATGCCGGTAGCGGTCTGTGCCTTCGAATTTTCCTTCATGGGCGGCTCCATGGGCGCCGTGGTGGGGGAGCGCTTCGTCCGCGCCGCCAACGTGGCCCTGGAACAGCGCTGCCCGCTGATCTGCTTCTCCGCCTCGGGTGGTGCGCGGATGCAGGAAGCCCTGATCTCCCTGATGCAGATGGCCAAGACCTCGGCGGTACTGGCGCGCCTGCGCGAAGAGGGCATTCCCTTCATTTCCGTGCTGACCGATCCGGTCTACGGCGGCGTCTCCGCCAGTCTGGCCATGCTGGGCGACGTCATCGTCGCTGAACCCAAGGCGCTGATCGGCTTCGCTGGTCCGCGCGTGATCGAGCAGACCGTGCGCGAAAAGCTGCCGGAAGGTTTCCAGCGCAGCGAATTCCTGCTGGACCATGGCGCCGTCGACATCATCGTGCCGCGCAAGGAATTGCGTGACCGCCTGGCGCGCCTGCTGGCGACCTTCCAGCACCAGCCGGCTCCGGCGGCCTGATGGCTTCGCGCAGCCTCGCGCAGTGGCTGGCCTATCTCGAGCAGCTGCATCCATCGGCGATCGACATGGGCCTGGACCGGGTGCGCGAGGTCGCGCAGCGGCTGGGTCTGACCCGGCCCGCGCCCCTGGTGGTGACCGTGACCGGCACCAACGGCAAGGGCTCCACCTGTGCCTTCCTGGCCAGCCTGCTGCGCGCCAGCGGGCAGCGGGTGGGGGTCTATGCCTCGCCGCATCTGGTGCGCTACAACGAGCGCGTCGATGTCGACGGTAGCCTGGCCAGCGATGACGATCTCTGCACCGCCTTCGCCGCGGTGGAAGCCGCCCGCGGCGAGATCAGCCTGACCTATTTCGAGATGGGTACCCTGGCGGCCTTCTGGTTGTTCGAGCGGGCCCAGCTGGACGCCGCCGTGCTCGAAGTCGGCCTCGGCGGTCGCCTGGATGCGGTGAACCTGATCGATGCCGACCTGGCGCTGGTCACCAGCATCGGCCTGGATCACGCCGAATGGCTGGGCAATACCCGGGAAAGCGTGGCCGTGGAGAAGGCGGGCATCTTCCGTTCCGGCAAGCCGGCCCTGTGCGGCGATTTGCAGCCGCCAGCGGAGCTCGCGCAGGCGGCCGAGCGCCTGGGCGCGCCTTTCCTGCAGCGCGGTGAGGCCTTCGACCTGCGGATCGAGGCTGCCAGCTGGTTCTGGCGCGGTCGCGATGCCCAGGGCAACGAGCTGTCGTTGCCCGGCTTGCCGCTGCTGGACCTGCCCATGGAAAACGCCGCCCTGGCACTACAGGCCTACGCGCTGCTCGACCGGCCCTGGTTGCCCGAACAGATCGCCGCCGCCCTGCTGGCGACGCGCATGACCGGCCGCCTGGATCGCCGCCAGGTCGAGCGGGCAGGTGCAGCCCTCGACGTCCTGCTGGATGTGGCGCACAACCCCCATGCGGCCGAGTATCTCGCCCGACGGCTGGCCATGAAGCCCGTCGCAGGTGTGCGTCGCGCGGTGTTCGGCGTGCTGGCCGACAAGGACCTGGACGGTATCCTGGCACCGCTCGAGAGCCTGTTCGCCGATTGGGCGGTGGCGACGCTACCCACTGGTCGTAGCCGAGAGGGTAGCGAGGTGGCTGCGCTCCTGGCCGCCCGAGGTGCCCAGGTGCAGGTCCACCCTTCTCTGGTAGAGGCCTTCGCTGCCCAACTGGCGGCCAGTGCGCCTGGCGACGAGGTGGTGGTGTTCGGCTCCTTCTACAGCGTCGCCGAGGTGCTCGCGCAGCTCACTTCTCCATCCGAATCCGCGGAGGCATAAGCTCATGCTCAAGCAAAGAGTCATAGGCGCGCTGGTGCTGCTGGCACTGATCATCATCTTCGTGCCCATGCTGTTCAATCGCCAGGACGATGCCCGCAAGGTGGTGGTCGAGGCGCCGCCGCAACCGGCTGCTCCGGTCGTGCCCAACACCGAGGTGCAGGCGGTGCAAACGCCGGAGGCCCCGCCCGTGGAAGTGGTCCCCGATGATCCGGGCAAGCCGCTCGGCAAGCCGCAGACGCCCATCGCCGGCACCGCCGGGCAGGCGCCGGTACAGAATGCCCCGGTGACCGCGCCGCCCGCCCAGCCCCAGGCGGCGCCGGTCGCCAAGGCGCCGGCCGTCACTGCCCCGACAGCACCTGCGGCAGCGGCAACCCCGGCGCCCGCGGCCAAGCCGGAGACCCACCTGGGGGCCGCCAACCTGCCGAACAGCTGGTCGGTTCAGCTCGCCAGCCTGTCGTCGCGCCCCAGTGCCGACGCCCTGCAAGCCAAGCTGCGCAGCCAGGGCTACAACGCCTATGTACGCAGTGCCGACGGCATGAACCGGGTCTTCGTCGGGCCGGTGATAGAGCGCACGGAGGCGGATCGCCTGCGCGATCAGCTCAACAAGCAGAATGGCGTCAAGGGTTTCGTCGTACGCTTTCAGCCGGAGCGCGGTTAACCCGGTCACAAGGCTCTGCTAGAATGCAGGGCCTTTTTGTAAGTGGACCTTGCCGTGGGCTTCACCTGGGTGGACTGGGCGATCGTCGCCATCGTCGTCGTTTCCAGCCTGATCAGTCTCAGGCGCGGCTTCGTCAAGGAGGCCTTGTCGCTGGCCACCTGGATCGTCGCCGGTGGGGTGGCCTGGGTATTCGGCGGAGCGCTTTCCACCTACCTGGTGGACTATATCCAGGTGCCTTCCGGGCGGGTGATCGCCGCCTGTGTCATTCTCTTCGTGCTGACCCTGCTGGTCGGTGCCCTGGTGAGTTTCTTGCTTGGCGAATTGATCCGCGTCACCGGATTGTCGGGCACCGATCGTTTTCTGGGCATGGCCTTCGGGGCGGCCCGCGGCGCGCTGTTGGTGACCGTGGCGGTAGGGCTGCTGAGTCTCGGGCCGGTCCAGCAGGACGGCTGGTGGCAGCAGTCGGTACTGGTGCCACATTTTCTGCTGGTGGCCGATTGGTCGAAGAATCTGCTGTTGGGCTTTGCCGGCCAATGGCTGGGCTCCACGCCCCTGCCAAGTCTGCAGTTTTTGCCGCAGCTGGGGCCCAAGGCTCCTTGAAGCGTTTTTCCAGGCCTCGCCTTGCGGGGTCATCCTGCGATGGTTCGCCGTCGCATCACTTGAAACAGTGGGGTCGCGTCACATGTGTGGCATCGTAGGTATCGTGGGCAAGACTAACGTCAACCAGTCGTTGTACGACGCGCTCACCGTCCTTCAACATCGGGGTCAGGATGCCGCCGGTATCGTCACCAGCCTGGATGGCAAGCTGTACCTGCGCAAGGACAACGGCCTGGTCCGCGATGTCTTCCAGCAGCGGCACATGCAGCACCTGGTGGGCCATATGGGCATCGCCCACGTACGCTATCCCACGGCTGGCAGCTCCAGCTCCGCCGAGGCGCAGCCGTTCTACGTGAACTCGCCCTACGGCATCACCCTGGCGCATAACGGCAACCTGACCAACGTCGAGCAGCTCTCGCGCGAGATCTACGAATCCGACCTGCGTCACGTGAACACCACCTCCGATTCCGAGGTGCTGCTCAACGTCTTCGCCCATGAGCTGGCGGTGCGCAACAAGCTGCAGCCGACCGAGGACGACGTCTTCGCCGCGGTCTCCGAAGTTCACGAGCGTTGCCGCGGTGGCTATGCCGTGGTGGCCATGATCACCGGTTACGGCATCGTCGGCTTCCGCGATCCCAATGCCATCCGCCCCATCGTCTTTGGCCAGCGTCATACCGAATACGGCGTGGAATACATGATCGCCTCCGAGAGCGTCGCCCTCGACGTGCTCGGCTTCACCCTGATTCGCGACCTGGAACCGGGCGAAGCGGTGTACATCACCGAAGACGGCCGCCTCTACACCCGCCAGTGCGCGCAGAATCCGCAGTACGCGCCCTGCATCTTCGAACACGTCTACCTGGCCCGTCCGGATTCCATCATCGATGGCATCTCGG
Source organism: Pseudomonas oryzihabitans (assembly GCF_006384975.1). Classification (NCBI taxonomy): domain Bacteria; kingdom Pseudomonadati; phylum Pseudomonadota; class Gammaproteobacteria; order Pseudomonadales; family Pseudomonadaceae; genus Pseudomonas; species Pseudomonas oryzihabitans. Next base: position 1,338,227 of record NZ_CP021645.1, on the reverse strand, counting down.
TCTACAAGGCACGCCTGCGCATGGGCGAGAAGCTCGCCGAGAAGATCCAGCGCGAGCGCCCGGACCATGACATCGACGTGGTCATCCCGATCCCTGATACCAGCCGCACCGCTGCCCTGGAATTGGCCAACCACCTGGGCGTCAAGTTCCGCGAGGGCTTCGTCAAGAACCGCTACATCGGCCGTACCTTCATCATGCCCGGCCAGGCCGCGCGCAAGAAATCGGTGCGCCAGAAGCTCAACGCCATCGAGCTGGAATTCCGCGGCAAGAACGTGATGCTGGTGGACGACTCCATCGTCCGTGGCACCACCTGCAAGCAGATCATCCAGATGGCCCGCGAGGCCGGGGCCAAGAAGGTCTATTTCTGCTCGGCGGCGCCGGCGGTGCGCTTCCCCAACGTCTACGGCATCGACATGCCCAGCGTGCACGAACTGATCGCCCACGGCCGGACCACCGAGGAGGTCGGCGAGCTGATCGGTGCCGATTGGCTGATCTACCAGGACCTGCAGGATCTAAAGGAAGCCGTGCGCACCCGCAAGGCGCCCAAGGTCGAGCAGTTCGACTGCGCGGTGTTCGATGGCGAGTACATCACCGGCGACGTCGATGCGGCCTATCTCAACCGCATCGAGCAGGCGCGCAACGATGCCGCCAAGGTCAAGCACCAGGCGGTCAGCGCCATCATCGACCTCTACAACGACTAAGGAGCTGCACATGAGCCAAGACTGGGAAGCCGGACGCCTGGACAGTGATCTCGAGGGCGCGGCCTTCGAGACCTTGGCGGTGCGGGCAGGGCAGCAGCGCTCGCCGGAAGGCGAGCACGGCGAAGCCCTGTTCCTGACCAGCAGTTACGTGTTCCGTACCGCCGCGGATGCGGCGGCGCGTTTCGCCGGCGAGGTGCCGGGCAACGTCTATTCGCGCTACACCAACCCCACGGTGCGTACCTTCGAGACCCGTATCGCGGCGCTGGAAGGGGCGGAGCAGGCGGTGGCCACCGCCTCGGGCATGTCGGCCATCCTGGCCATGGTGATGAGCCTGTGCAGCGCCGGTGACCACGTGCTGGTCTCGCGCAGTGTGTTCGGCTCGACCATCAGCCTGTTCGAGAAGTACTTCAAGCGCTTCGGCATCGAGGTGGATTATCCGCCGCTGGCCGATCTGGACGCCTGGCGGGTCGCCTGCAAGCCCAATACCCGGCTGTTCTTCGTCGAGTCGCCGTCCAATCCCCTGGCCGAGCTGGTGGACATCGCCGCCCTGGCCGAAATCGCCCATGCCCAGGGCGCGCTGCTGGCGGTCGATAATTGCTTCTGCACCCCGGCGCTGCAAAAGCCGCTGGCGCTGGGCGCCGACATCGTCATCCATTCGGCCACCAAGTACATCGATGGCCAGGGCCGCGGCATGGGCGGCGTGGTCGCGGGCCGTGCCGAGCAGATGAAGGAAGTCGTGGGCTTCCTGCGTACCGCAGGGCCGACCCTCAGTCCCTTCAATGCCTGGCTGTTCCTCAAGGGCCTGGAGACGCTGAAGATCCGCATGCAGGCGCACAGCCAGACCGCGCTGGAGCTGGCCCGCTGGCTGGAAGCGCAGCCCGGTATCGAGCGGGTCCACTACGCCGGCCTGGAAAGCCATCCGCAGCACGACCTGGCCCGCCGCCAGCAGTCGGCCTTCGGCGCCGTGGTCAGCTTCGAGGTGGCGGGGGGACGCGACGCTGCCTGGCGCTTCATCGATGCCACCCGGATGATCTCCATTACCACCAACCTGGGCGATACCAAAACCACCATCGCTCACCCGGCGACTACCTCCCATGGTCGCCTGTCGCCCGCCGAGCGGGCCAATGCCGGTATCAAAGACAGCCTGATCCGGGTTGCCGTGGGCCTCGAAGACCTGGGTGACCTGCAGCAGGATCTGGCCCGCGGACTGGCGGCGCTATGAGTCTGACGTTCGCACCGGTGGAACCGCGGGTCGCCCTGGTCACGGGCGCGGCCCGCGGTATTGGCCTGGGCATCGCCGCCTGGCTGGTCGCCGAGGGGTGGCGCGTGGTGGTGGCGGACATCGAGCAGGAGCGGGGTGCCAAGGTCGCGACCGCGCTGGGTGACCGGGCCTGCTTCGTGGCCCTGGATGTAGCCGACGAAAGCCAGGTCGAGTCCGCCGTCGCCCAGGTGATCGGCCAATTCGGTCGGCTGGACGCCTTGGTCAACAATGCTGGCCTGGCTACCGCCCAGGGCCAGCCGCTGGAAAGCCTGGCGCTCGGTGAATGGCGTCGGGTGCTTGGGGTGAATCTGGACGGTCCCATGCTCATGGCCAAGCACTGCGCGCCCTATCTCCGCGAGCAGCAGGGCGCCATCGTCAACATCGCCTCGACCCGCGCCCAGCAATCCGAGCCGCACAGCGAAGCCTATGCCGCCAGCAAGGGTGGGCTGTTGGCCCTGACCCATGCTCTGGCGATCAGCCTGGGGCCGGAGGTGCGGGTGAACGCCCTCTGTCCCGGCTGGATCGACGCCCGTGATCCCCATGTACGGGAAGCCGAGCCGTTGTCGGCGGCCGATCATGCCCAGCATCCGGTTGGACGGGTAGGGACGGTCGAAGACGTGGCGGCCTGCGTGGCCTGGTTGCTCGGGGGCAATGCCGGCTTCATCAGTGGCGAGGCCATCACCCTGGACGGTGGCATGACCCGCAAGATGATCTACGCCGAATAGCGCTCGGTAGAAAATAAATGGAAAAATCCTTGACGGATCAAGGAGCTACGAGCAGAATGCGCGTCACCCGAAGGGGATGGCTGATTAGCTCAGCTGGGAGAGCACCTGCATCACACGCAGGGGGTCGGCGGTTCGATCCCGTCATCAGCCACCAAACTCTTCGGGGAGTGTTCCGCAAGGTACACGCAATGCGCGGCGGTAGTTCAGTCGGTTAGAATACCGGCCTGTCACGCCGGGGGTCGCGGGTTCGAGTCCCGTCCGCCGCGCCATATATAGCTCATCATGGGTCCGCTGAACGCCCGGATGAGACAACGAAAGCTGCCCTAGGCAGCTTTTTTTGTGCCTGGAAAAAAGCCGGTCGGAAAAACCGATCGAGTTTTCAGCCGACATTTCCCCTTGGCGGCTTTGTTCATTGCGCGCTGAGCGCCTGTCGCAAGCACAGGGCGAGTACCCTATGAAGGTCGCCTGTTCGCTTCAGCCAGCGGACCTCTCGCGCACAGCGGTGTTAGGCGGATGTTCCGGATTGCCGTCATATTTATTTACACCTGGGGCCTTGCGTCTCGGTCATGTTGCCGGCCGTCCCGAGTTTTTTGCAGCCCATCGGTAGATTTCGCATTCCAGAGCCGATCCCGGTCTATTACGCGACCTGCTTGAGAGTACCGCCTTGAAGAACATCACGGTCCGTAACCCGCTGATCGTCCTGACCACGCTCACCCTGATCCTGTGCCTGGTCATGAACGGCGGCGACGCTGGCGGCCGGCCGACGGCAGTCGCTGCAGGTCCTCTCGCAGTTACTGGCAACTGACGCCAAACGCTCGCTGGACAGTCCTGGCTCCAGCAGGGCTGTCCTATTCGCAGAAGCTTTCGTAACCGCACTTTCCGCGACGAGATCCCGGTGGTTTCGCCGTCCTTAGCTCCGCTATCCAGGTAGTCCATATGCATCCCAATGGCTGGAATTTCTTCAGTAATCTCAGTGTGCGGGCCAAGCTCGCGCTAGGCTTTTCACTGCTCATCGGCATGATCCTGCTGGTGGCCTATACCGGTTGGCAGTCCACCGACAGCTTGCGTGACCGCAGCGAGCGCATGAGCAATATCGCCGGCTTCAGCACCGTGGCCCGGGACATGCGCATCGAGCGCCTGGTGTACTTCACCAAGGCCGATGACGCCCAGGCGGCGAAGTGGCTGGCGGCGCTGGACAAGACCGAGAGCCAGTTGCACGACATCATGCCGAACTTCAGGTCGCCGGCTAACCAGGCCTTGCTGAACGAGGCCAGTACCGCGCTCCAGCGCTATCGTGAGTTCTACCAGCAGACGGTCGCTGCCACTCGGGAGCGGGAGGCCACGCGCAAGGTGGCAGCGACTTCGATGGAAGCCGCCAATGCGCTGCTCCTGGCGCTGTCCACCGCGGCCAGTGTCGAAGGCGGTCGTCAGGGGGATAGCCAACAGGTGGCGAAGCTGTTCATCGCCATCCAGAAGCTGCGTGTCGATGTCCGCAGCTACACGGCGCTGCCGAGCAAGGAGACCGAAGAAGCCGCGCGTAACGCCTTCAACGAGGTTCTCAAGCAGGTCAAGGCGCTCGAGGCCACGGCCTTGCCTGCTGACCTGGTGCAAAAGCTGGCCGGGGAACTCGACGGCTATCAACAGCGGCTACAGCAGCTGGTGACCCTGCAGGCGAAGGTCGAGGAGGCTCAGGGCGGCATCACCAGCACCATCACTTCGTTGCTGTCCATCGCCGACAAGTTGACGGCGATCCAGCAGGACTTCCGGGAAACCGATGTCGCCCACGCTCGGCAGATGCTGCTGGTCTGGCTCGCTTTCGCCATCGTCCTCGGCCTGCTCGGTGCCTGGCTGATCACCCGTTCCATCGTCGGCCCGCTGCGGGAAACCGTGGCCCTGGCCGAGACGGTGGCCAACGGCGATTTCACTCGGCAGCAAGAGGTGACGCGCAAGGATGAGCTGGGTGCGCTGCAGACCAGCATGCAACGCATGACCACCAATCTGCGCGGGCTCATCGGCGAGATGAAGGATGGCGTGGTGCAGGTGGCCAGTGCCGCCGAGCAACTATCAGCGGTTACCGAGCAGACCAGCGCCGGGGTGCAGGCGCAAAAGGTGGAAACCGATCAGATCGCCACGGCCATGCAGGAAATGACCGCCACCACCCATGAGGTGGCGCGCAACGCGGGGGAAGCCGCCAAGTCGGCGCTGAGCGCCAGCCAGCAGGCCCTGCAGGGCGACCAGGCGGTGGACAAGGCCATTTCCCAGATCGAGCTTCTCGCGCGCGAGATGGACTCGACCAAGGCTGCCATGGCGACGCTGCGCAGCCATGCAGAAAGCATCGGCGGCGTGCTGGACGTGATCAAGGCGGTCTCCGAGCAGACCAACCTGCTGGCGTTGAACGCAGCCATCGAGGCGGCCCGGGCAGGCGAGGCCGGTCGCGGCTTCGCGGTGGTGGCCGATGAGGTACGCGGGCTGGCCCAGCGTACGCGCTCTTCGACCGACGAGATCGCTCAGCTCATCACCGGCCTGAGCCAGAGTACCGACCAGATGGCCGCGGTGCTCGAGCAGAACGTGGTACTGACCGAGAGCAGTGTCGGGTTGTCCCGCGAAGCCGGCGAGATGCTCAAGCGCATCACCCGGTCGGTCAAGGACATCGAGTCCATGAACGAGCAGATCGCCTGCGCCGCCGAACAACAGAGCGCCGCCGGGGAAGAGATCGGCCGCAACGTGACCAACGTGCGCGATATCTCCGACCAGACGGCCGCTGCCAGCGAGGAAACGGCGTCGTCGAGCATGGAGTTGGCGCGCGTCAGCGTCCGGTTGCAGGAGATGACGGCGCGCTTCAAGGTGTGAAGGTTCAGCACACCGCGATGTGGGAATCCGCCCGGGGCTCGGTACCGCCGCAGAGCACCCCGGTCTCCGGGTCGCGGACGATGATCTGGCCGCGACCGAAGTCGGTGGAGTCGTGGGCGATCTCGATCTGGTGGCCGCGCCGCGCCAGGCCGCTGGCCAGGGCGCGGGAGGCGGCCTGCTCGATGCCGACCTTCATGCCGCCCAGCCACTGCCAGCGCGGCGCATCCAGCGCCGCCTGGGGGTTGAGGCCGAAGTCCACCAGGTTCATCACCATCTGCACATGGCCCTGGGGCTGCATGTAGCCGCCCATGACGCCGAAGGGACCGATGGGCACGTCGCCCTTGGTCAGGAAGCCGGGGATGATGGTGTGGAAGGTCTGCTTGCCCGGTGCCAGGGCGTTGGCGTGCGTGGGGTCCAGGCTGAATTCCGAACCGCGATTCTGCAGGCCGATACCGCTGTCGGGCAGCACTACGCCGGAGCCGAAGCCGTGGTAGGCGCTCTGGATGAAGGACACCAGGTTGCCCTCGCCATCGGCGGTGGCGATGTAGACGGTGCCGCTGGCCTGGGGATCGCCGTGCAGCGGCGGTTGGGCCTGGTCGCCGATCTCGGCGCGACGGCGCTCGGCATAGGCCTCGTCCAGCAAGACGCTGGCGGCGACTCTCATGTGCTCCGGATCGGTGATGTAGTGCAGGCCATCGGCGTAGGCCTTTTTCATGGCCTCCAGCTGGCGGTGCCAGGTGAGCTGGCTGTCGCGCTGGTCGAAGTCATAGCCCTTGAGGATGTTCAGCGTCATCAGGGCGATCAGGCCCTGGCCACTCGGTGGGATTTCCCAGACCTGATAGCCACGGTAGTCGACCTTGATCGGTTCCACCCAGCGCGGCCGGTAGCCGGCGAGATCCGCGGCGGTCAGCTGGCCGCCGGTCGCTGCGGCATGGGCGGCCAGGCGCTGGGCGATGGCGCCGCGATAGAAGCTTTCGCACCCGGTCTGGGCCAGTTCTTCCAGGGTGCGCGCCTGGGCGGGGTTGCGGAACAACTGGCCGGCGGCGGGGGCCTGGCCATCAATGAGGAAGGTGTCGAACCAGGCCTCCAATTCCGGTGTCGTGGCGCGGCTGGCCTGGTATTCGGCCTGGGCGATGCGCCACTGGTGAGCAACCACTGGCGATACCGGGAAGCCGTCGCGCGCTAGCGCGATGGCGGGCTCGAAGAGGGTGGCGAAAGGCAGCTTGCCGAAGCGGCGTGACAGCTCGGCCCAGGCGGCGGGGCAACCCGGCACCGTCACCGGCAGCCAGCCGTGCACCGGCATGCGCTCGTGGCCGGCGGCCTTGACCGTGGCAATGTCCAGGCTGGCCGGGGCATGGCCGCTGGCGTCCAGGCCGTGCAGCTTGTCCTTGACCCAGACCAGGGCGAAGGCGTCGCCGCCGATGGCATTGCCGGTGGGCTCCACCACGGTGAGGGCGGCGGCGGTGGCGATGGCCGCGTCGATGGCGTTGCCACCCTGGCGCAGCATGGCAATGCCGGCTTCGGCCGCCAGCGGCTGGGAGGTGGCGACCATGCCGTTGCGGGCGAAGACGCTCTGGCGTTGGGAGGCGTAGGGATAATCGTGGGCGGAAAAATTCAGCATGGCAGGCTCGTCATGTTCAAGACCAGTGGCGGCTCAGAGCACGCGACTGAGGAATTCGCGGGTACGCGGGTGGGTGGGATTGCCGAATACCTGGGCCGGCGGACCTTCTTCGATCAGCTCGCCCTGGTGCAGCACCACCACGCGGTCGGCCACCTCGCGGGCGAAGCCCATCTCGTGGGTCACCACCACCATGGTCATGCCGTCTTCGGCCAGCTCCTTCATCACCTGCAGCACCTCGCCCACGGTTTCCGGGTCGAGGGCGCTGGTGGGTTCGTCGAACAGCATGGCCTGGGGCTTCATGGCCAGGGCGCGGGCGATGGCCACCCGCTGTTGCTGGCCGCCGGAGAGTTGCGCCGGGTAATGGTCGGCTTTGTCCGCCAGGTGTACCCGGGCGAGCAGGGCGCGGGCCTGGTCGAGGGCGGTGGCGCGGGATACGCCGAGCACCTGGATGGGCGCCTCGATGATGTTTTCCAGCACCGTCATGTGCGGGAAGAGGTTGAATCTCTGGAAGACCATGCCGATGTCACGGCGGCGACGGGCGATGTTGCGCTCCGAATCCGGCACCCGGCTGCCATCGGGACGCTCGCGATAGCCCATCAACTCGCCGTTGACGCGGATGGTGCCGCCCTGGATGTCTTCCAGGTGATTGAGGCAGCGGATGAAGGTGGTCTTGCCCGAGCCGGAGGCGCCGATCAGCACCACCACCTCGCCGCGCCGCACCTCCAGGGAGACGCCCTTGAGAATCTCCAGCTCGCCGAAGGCCTTGTGTACCTCCAGCGCTTGGATCACCGGTTCTTGCGTGGTCGTCATGGCTAGCGTCCCCGTAGCTTGAAGGCTTGCAGGCTGAACAGCCGACCCGTGGCCGTGGGCCGCTGCCCCTCGGCCTTGCCGAAGCGGCGCTCCAGCCAGGCCTGGAACAGGCCCCAGAGGGTGGTCAGCACCAGGAAGTAGATGGCCACCACCAGGTACAGCTCGAAGACGCGGAAGGTCGCCGAGGTGATCATCTGGGTACTGAGCAACAGCTCCGGTACGCCGATGACGCTGACCAGGGTGGTGTTCTTGAGCATCACGTTGAACTCGTTGCCCAGCGGCGGAATGATCACCCGCATGGCCTGGGGCAGGATGATGCGCCGCATCAGCTTGGCCGGGGGCATGCCCAGGGAGCGGGCCGCCTCGTACTGGCCGCGATCCACCGCGCCGATGCCGGCGCGGATGATCTCGGCCATGTAGGCGCCCTCGTTGAGACCCAGGGCGATGATGGCCGCCTGGATGTTGCCGGGGATCACCAGGAAGCCCAGGTCCAGGTCCTCGAAGCGAAAGATGCCACCTGCAGCCAGGGCCGTGTAGAGGAAGACGATCTGCACCAGCAGCGGTGTCCCGCGCATCAGCCAGACGTAGCCGCGCACCGGGTATTGCAGCACCCGGTAGCGCGACAGTCGCGCCAGCGCCGCCAGCAGGCCGAGCACGCAACCCAGCAGCATGGCGCTGACGGCGATGATGCAGGTCAGCCAGAGGCCGTAGAGGTAGACGTCGCTCGGGTGCAGCAGGTACTGCCAGAACACATCCCAGCTGAAGTTCATCGTGCCCTTCCTTTAATCGAGCTTGTCGCCTTCCAGGTGCCATTTCTGCATGAGGGCGGCGTAGCTGCCGTCGGCCTTCATGTCGCTGAGGATCTGGGTGAGGGCGGCGCTCAGCTGGGGATCGTCCTTGCGCACGCCGATGCCGGTGAGGATGCGGGCGAAGGCCGGCACGCCGGTTTCGAACTGGCCGGGCGCCACGCTCTGGTAATAGGCGGCGGTTTCCACCGTGGTGCCGTAGGCATCGGCCTGGTGCAGGCGCAGGGCCTGGAAGGCGTCGGTGTCGGTGTTGTAGGCCACCAGCTTCATGGGCGCCTTGCCGGCTTTCTTCAGCTCTTCGTTCTTGGCTTCCAGCAGGGTGCGGATGGTGGAGCCGTTGAGCACCGCCACCTTCTTGCCGGAGAGGTCGTCCAGGGTGTGGATGCCCTCCGGGTTACCCTGGGGCACCACCACCGCCTGGCTGGAGTTCATGTAGTTGACGATGTCGATCACCTGGCGGCGCTCGGGCTTGTCGAACAACTGGTCGACGAGCAGGTCGCACTGGCCGGCGAGCAGCGCCGGGATCAAGCCGGAGAAGGGCACCACGTGCCATTCCACCTTTTTGTCGCCGAGGCGCTTGGCGATCTCGGCGCCGAGGTCGACGGTCAGCCCCTGGGGCTTCTGGTTGGCATCGAAGAAGCCGATGGGCGGGGTATCCAGGGCGCCGCAATAGGTGATCTTGGATGCCTTGGCCAGGCGCTCGGGGATCTGGGGAGCGGCCTGGGCGAGGCCGGCGGCGAGGGTCAGGGCGAGCAGACTGCAGGAAAGCCGGTGGCGGGACATGGTCTTCTCCGGAAGGACGAGGGTGGGCAGGGCGGATAGCTCAGCTTCGGGGTTCACTTCGGGTCTGATCGCCCGATCGTTCGATGAAGGTCAGCAGGTCGGGCACCGTGCTCTCGATGTGCTCGCGCAGGACCCGCTCGGCGGCGACGGCATCTCCGGCGCGCAGGGCGGCGAGGATGGGCGCGTGCTCGTCGCGCGCCGACTGGGGGCGGTCGACGTGCAGCCAGAGCAGCATGTGTGGCTCGATCAGGGCATAGAGGCTGGTGATCTGCCGCAACAGCCGCGGCCGCTCGGCCAGGCTGCACAGGTATTCATGGAAAGCGCGGTGCTGCGCGACCCAGGCGCTGGGGTCGTCTTCCTCGTCCAGGTCTTCCAGCAGGCGTTCCAGGCGGGTCATTTCCCGCGGACCGACATGGGGCGTGGCCAGGCGGATGGCCAGGCCTTCCAGGGCGCTACGCATCTCGAACACCTCGCGCATGTCGGCCAGGTCCAGGCCGCTCACCACGGCGCCGCGGTGCGGCCGCAGGGTCACCAGGCCTTCGGCGGCCAGGCGCTGGAAGGCGCTGCGCACCGGCATGCGACTCATGCCCAGGCCGCTGGCGATGTCCTCGGCGATCAGCCGGTCACCGTTGCGATAACGCCCGGCGCAAATGGCCTGCAACAAATGGCGATAGGCCTCTTCTTCGGCGCTGAAGGGAGCGGAGCGGGACAGGGCGGATAGCGGCATGGACTGGCTTCCTGGATTTTTGTATCCAATCTGCCCAGGCAAAGGACATGCCAGTGAGCGGAGGGCGCGCCATTGTTGAACCGCGAGGTAGAGCGCCCCTGGAGGACGTTACCTTTTGCACCACCTTGGGTCGCGCGGGATCTTCTCCGCTACCCGAGGACCCGAAGCAGGGCACGCTGCCACGCAGCGGAACGGGCGCACCAGGCGCCCGTTCGCCTGGCTGTCAGTCCAGCAACTGCCCATCGGCGGCGAAGAAGGGATAGGGACCGGGATAGTCGCCCAGCGGCAGGTGGTGGGTGACCAGGGCGCCGTCCGCCCAGCGATGCAGCAGCAGGCCCGGCGGCTCCAGCCGGAAGCGGGAAGGGGCCGCCTCGCGCAGGTCCAGGTCGACCTGATGCGAGACGCCGGGGCAGACGCAGGCCAGGGTGCCGCCGAAGCGGCGCTGGATCAGCCGGTGCAGGTGACCGCAGAGCAGGCGCTCCACCTGGGGATGGCGGCGGATCATGGCTTCCAGTTCGGCGCTGCCGTCCAGGCCGATGCGATCCATGTGGCCGATGCCGACCGGGAACGGCGGATGGTGCAAGAGCACCAGGGTCGGTTGCCCCGGCGCCCGGCTGAGCTGGTCGTCGAGCCAGGCCAGTTGCGCGGCGTCGAGACGACCCCCGTGCTCGCCGGGAATATGGGTGTCCAGCCCGATCAGCCGCAGCGGGCCGCAGTCCTGCTGCCACTCCAGGGTACCGCTGGCTGGCAGGTAGGAGTGATCGGCGAAGGCGGCGCGCAGGGCGGCGCGGTCGTCATGATTGCCGGGGATGACATAGAAGGGCATCGCCAGCCCGTCCAGTACCTCGCGCAGGGTGGCATATTCCTCGGGCGTGCCGAAGTCCACCAGGTCGCCGGTGATGACCAGGGCGTCCGGCCGCGGTTGCAGGGTATTGAGGCGGTCCACCGCGGTGCGCAGCGCGCCGAGGGTATCGACCACGCCATAGGACAGCCGACCGCCGGCTTTGATGTGCAGGTCGCTGAGCTGGGCCAGCAGGAAGGGCTCGTGCATGGGAATCCTCCGATCAGGAAGCCAGGGTGAAGAGCGCGGCGGGGCTCACGCTCAGGTGCAGCAGGTCGCCCGGCTGGGCGGTGATGGGCTGGGCGGTATCCACCAGCAACGGCTGGTTGGCACCCACCTCGACCAGCAGGCGTGAATGGGTGCCCTGGAAGAACTGGCCGACCAGGATGCCGGTGAGGTGCGCGGGCGTCGGGCTGGGTTCCAGGTGCTCCGGACGGCAGAACAGGGTGGTGGCCTGACCGTTCCAGGGTAGGTGGCCGCCGGCGACCGCCACCTCGCTGCCGACCTGGCTGCACACCTCGAAGCTGTTGAGCTGGCCGACGAAGCCGGCGACGAAACGGCTGGCGGGTGTCCGATAGATCTGCGCCGGAGTACCGATCTGGGCGATGCGCCCTTCACCCATCACCACGATCCGATCGCCCAGGGCCAGGGCTTCCTGCTGGTCGTGGGTGACGTAGACCGCGGTGGTGCCCAGTTCGCGCAGCAGGGCGCCGATGTCGGCCCGCAGTTGCTCGCGCAACTGGGCGTCGAGCGCCGCCAGGGGTTCGTCGAACAGCAGCACCCGCGGGCGCGGTGCCAGGGCGCGGGCCAGGGCCACGCGCTGGCGCTGGCCGCCGGAGAGTTGCTGGATGCGCCGCTCGGCGAGGGCTTCCAGCTGCATCATGGCCAGCAGCTCGGCGACCCGGGCGTCACGCTCGGCACGCGCCAGGCCGCGAATCTTCAGACCGTAGGCGATGTTGCCGGCCACGTCCAGGTTGGGAAACAGGGCATAGTTCTGAAACACCATGCCGACGTCGCGCCGCTCGATGGGCAGACGGGTGACGTCGCCATCGTCGAACAGCACCTGGCCGCCGGCGTCGGGCTGCTCCAAGCCGGCGATCAGCCGCAGGGTGGTGGTCTTGCCGCAGCCGGAAGGGCCGAGGAACACCAGGGTCTCGCCCGGGTGGATGTCGAGGTCCAGGGGCTGCAGCACCTGGCGGCCTCCGGGGAAAGTCTTGGCGCACTGGCGCAGGCGGACGGCGGTACCTTGGGTCATCGCAGGGCTCCACGGGAGAGGCGGGCGCTGAGGGCCTGGAGGGCGATCAGCAGCGGCACGATCAGACAGAGGAAGATCAGGGTGTAGGCGGAGCCGACTTCCAGCCGCGCCGAGGCGTAGCTGTCGGCCAGGCCCACCGGCAGGGTCTTGGTCATCGGCGTATGCAGCATCCAGGTGAGGTTGAATTCACCCAACGACAGGGTGATCACCATGAGGCTGCCGGCGAGAATGCCGGCGCGGGCATTGGGCACCACCACGCCGAAGAAGCGCCGCCAGGGGCCGGCGCCGAGGCTGGCCGCGGCTTCTTCCAGCAGTGGCAGTTGGCAGCGGCGCAGCACGGCCATGACCGGGCGAACCAGGAACGGCAGGGTGAACAGCAGGTGGCCGACCAGGATGATCGCCGGGCTGCGGCGAAAGCCGCCGAAATGGCCGTAGGTCAGCAGCAGCGCCAGGGCCGAGGCGAAGCCGGGCATGGCCACCGGCAGTACCAGCAATTCCTCGAAGGCGCGGGCGAGCCTGTTGTCCAGCCGCACCAGCGCATAGGCCGCCGGGACGCCGAGCAGCACGGCGAGCACTGCCGTACCCAGGGCCAGTTGCAGCGACAGCCAGACGGTAGGGGCATAGGCCTGCCACACCTGGATCACCCATTCGAAGGTGAGGCCACTGGCAACGCCCTGGAAGTAGTTACGGGTCAGGCCGGCCAGTACCGAGAGCAGCACCGGCACCAGCAGGAAGGCCGCCACCAGCAGGGTGAACAACAGTTGCAACCAGAAACGCAGGGGGCGGTTCATCGCAGGTCTCCTTCGGTCCCGCCCAGGCGCCGTGCCAGCAGCAGTACCAGCCAGGTGACCAGGCCTAAGACCACCGAGAGCGCCGCGGCCACGCTGAAGTTGGCGAAGTTGGTGAAGGTGTCGTAGATGGCGACCGGCGTCACCGCCAGGCGCGTGCCCAGGGTGAAGGCGGTGCCGAAGGCGCCCATGGCGGTGGCGAAGCAGAGGGCGCCGCTGGACAGCAGCGCCGGCATCAGGCCCGGGATCAGCACGTCGCGCACCACGGCGAAGAGGCCGGCGCCCAGGGAGCGGGCGGCTTCTTCGAGACTGCTGTCGAGGGTTTCGCAGGCTGCCATCACCGTGAGGATGACCCGCGGGATGGAGAAGTAGAGATAGCCGAGGAGCAGGCCGAACAGAGAATAGGCGAACACCCAGGGCTCTCCGAAGAGGCTGCGCCCCAGGTCGGCGAACAGGCCCTGGCGACCACCGAGCAGGATGATGAGAAAGCCCACCACCACGCCGGGAAAGGCCAGCGGAAAGGTCAGCAGGGCCACCAGCAGACTACGCCCGACGAAGGCATGGCGCGCCAGGAAGCAGCCGGCGATGCCGGCCACGATGAGGGTGGCCAGGGTGGTGACGGCGGCCAGGGCCACCGTCTGCCCCAGCCCGGAGAGATAGGCGGCGCTGGTCAGCACCGCCCAGTAGCCCGACGTGCCGCTGTCATCGCGGCTGGCGCCGAGCACCAGCAGGTGTGCCAGTGGCAGCAGCCAGGCGGCCAACAGGAAGGCACTCGCCGGCGCCAGGGCGACGAGGACCGGCCAGGGTAGCCGGCGCGGCACCCTTTGGCGCCCGAGGGAGACGGCGAGGTCCTGCATGTCAGCGCACCTCGGCTTGGTAGCGCTTGGCGAAGGCTTCCTGGACCGCCGCCATGTGGCCATAGTCCACGGTATGGGCGCGGGCGTAGTCGGCGGCCGGCAGGAAGCGGGCCTTCACCTCGGCGGGCAGCGGCACGTCGCGCACCGGGCGCAGATAGGCCTTGGCCCAGAGTTCCTGGCCCTTGTCCGACAGCACGAAGTCCAGCACCTTCTCGCCATTGGCGCGGTGCGGCGCACCCTTCACCAGGCTCATGGTGTAGGGCACGGTCAGGCTGCCTTCCTTAGGAATCACGAAGGCCACCGGGGCGCCGTCCTTGTAGCGGGCGCGATAGGCGTTGAAGTCGTAGTCCACCAGGATCGGGATCTCACCCGAGAGCACCCGCGCATAGGCGGTCTGCTTGGGCACGATGGGGTCGTTGGCGGCCAGCTGCTTGAAGAAGGTCAGCGCCGGGCCGAAGTCGTCGAGGTCGCCGCCCATGGCCTGGTTGACCGCCACGGCCGTCACGTAGCCGACGAAGGCGCTGGACGGGTCCAGGTAGCCCACCAGGCCGCGGTACTCGGGCTTGAGCAGATCGGCCCAGCTCTGCGGGACCGGCTTGCCGCCCAGCGCCTGGGTATTGACCATGAAGCCGAGAGTGCCGGAGTGGATGGCGGTCCATTCACCCTTGGGGTCCTTCAGGCCGGCGGGTATCTGGTCCCAATGCTTGGGCTTGTAGGAGGCCAAGACCCCGGCCTTTTCCGCCTGGATACCGAAGGTCACCCCGTAATAGACGACGTCGGCTACCGGCGCGTCGCGCTCGGCGACCAACTGGGCCAGTGCCTGGCCGGAGTTCTTGTTGTCCTGGGGGACGTGGATGCCGGTATCGGCGGCGATGGCCTTGAGCTGCTCACCCCAGTCGGCCCACTCCAGCGGGCAGTTGTAGCAGATGGCTGTTTCTTCGGCGGCCTGGGCGCTGGCCAGACCGCAGGCCAGGGCCAGACCGGCCAGGAGACGACGTAACGGGAAACGGGATTTCATCGGCAAGGCTCCTTCAGGGGACCGGCACTGGTGCCGGGACGGACGAGGCAGGGCAAACACTGCTGGTGGATGGCACTGCCGGCGATCAGCGCCAGCAATTCGGTAACGAGGAGGGCGCCCAGGCTCTGCAGGGGCTGCATCACGCTGCACAGGCTGGGTTCGAGGCGCGCGCCCATGGCGATGCCGTCGAAGCCCACCACCGAGAGTTCGCCGGGCACCGGCACCCCGTGGCGTTGCAACTCGGCGATGACGCTGAGCGCCAGCAGATCGTTGGTGCACAGCAGGGCGGTCGGGGCGTCGCGCTCCAGGCGCGGGGCGAGTTCGGCCCAGTCGGCGTCGGTGTGGCTGGCCAACTCCAGGCGTGGCAGCGGCGGCAGGCCGGTGGCGGCCATGGCCTGGCAGTAGCCGGCGAAGCGCCGCTCGCTGCGGTCCGATTGCAGCGCCGGACCCGAGACCAGGGCGATGCGCCGGTGGCCCAGGCCGAGCAGGTGCTCGGTGGCCATGGCCATGCCCTGGCGGTTGTCCACCGCCACCGCCGCATAGGGTTTCTTGGGTTCGTGATAGGCCAGGATGAAGGGGGTGCGCTCGCGACTGAGTTCGGCCAGCACCTGGCTACGGTCGGCATCGGCCACCGTCAGCACCAGGCCGGCGACGCGCTGGCGCAAGAGTTCTTCCACCACTGCCGCCTCGCGCTCGGGCTGGTAGTCGGTGGTGGCGATCACCAGCGAATAGCCCTGGCCACGCGCGGTGCGCTCCATGGCGTGCAATTGCTCGGCGAACACCGGGTTGAGCAGGCTGGGCACCACCACGCCGATCAGCCGGGTGCTCTGCTGGCGTAACTGACGGCCCAGCAGATTGGGGCGGAAATTGAGTTTGCGCGCGGCGTCCAGCACTCGCTGGCGGGTACTCTCTCGCACCTGTTCGGGGCTGGCGAAGGCCCGCGCCGCCGTGGCCCGGGACACCCCGGCCTGTTCCGCCACCTGTTTCAGATCGGTCATGCCTGCCTCGTTTGAGATCGATCTCATCGAGTGCAGACAGTGCCCGCCGTCTGTGTCGTTGCGATGACAGCCAGATGAAGTTTCGCCGCTCAGCGCGGGCGAGGCTGGTCCGGCTGTCCAGGCTGGCGCGGTTCATACAGCAATCCGTACAGCACCGGGATCAGCCCCAGGGTCACCAGGGTGCCCAGGGCCAAACCACCGATCATGCTGATGGCCATGCCGGTCCACAGCGGGCCACCGAAGAGCATGAGCGGGATGAGCCCGAGAATGCAGGTGAGCTTGGTCATGAGGATGGGTCTCAGTCGTTCGCCGGCGGCGTCCAGCAGCGCGGGAACCAGGGCTTTGCCGGCCTGGCGCTCGGTCTCGATGCGTTCGAGTAGGAGTACCGCGTTGTTGACGATGATGCCGCCCAGGGACAGCAGGCCGAAGGTAGCCATGAAGCCGAAGGGGTAGCCGCTGAGCCAGAGGGCCAGGGCCACGCCGATGAGGATGAAGGGGATACTGGCGACGATGATGAGCACCTTGCGCCAGGAATCGAATTGCCAGAGGAAGAGCAGCAGCATGGCCACCACCGCCAGGGGGAGATAGCGCAGCAGGGCGTCGTTGGCGGCGGCGGAGTCCTCGATCTCGCCACCCAGCTCCAGGCGGTAACCGGCTGGCAGCTGCAAGGTGGGCAACTGGGGGGCGAGCGTCGCGACCAGGGTGGCGGCGGTCATCCCGGGATTGCGCGCGCTGACGGTGAGGGTCGGGACCAGGTTGCGCCGGACCTTCACCCCGGCCTCGCTGCCGAGTTCGACCCGGGCGATGGCGGCGAGGGGGATCGACGGGCCACCGGCATGGGGATAGACCAGGGTGTCGGCCAGCGCACCGGGGAGGGCTCGCCGGCTGCGCGCGACGACGTCGACCGGATATTGGCCATCGCGCAACTGGGCACCACCGAGGCCATCGCCGACCAATTGCAGGGCCTGGGCCAGGTCTTGGCTGTCGACCCCGGCGGCGCGGGCCAGGGCCTGGTCGACCTGGACGCGGTAGCGCAGCAGGCGCGGGCCCCAGTCGTTCTGGATGTCCCGCGTACCGGGAACGGCGGCGAGCAGTTCTTCCAGTTGCGCGCCGAGTCGGCGCAGGGTGGCTTCGTCCGGACCGCTCAGGCGGTAAACCGCCAGGCCGCTCTCGGTGGTGCCCAGGGAGAAGCGCTTGGGTTGGGCGCGGACGTCGGGGTACTGGCGTGCCAGGTAGTCGCCCACCCGGGCCATGACCTGCTTGAGGTCGGCATCGGGGCGGGTGGTGACGGTGAAGTAGGCGACGTTGGCACCCGGCAGCGGCGGATTGAGGCCGAGCACGATGCGCGGCCCGCCGTCGGCGACGTAGCCGATGCTCTCGACGATGTCCGGGTCTTCGCCCAGCCAGCGGCTGAACGCCTGCATGCGTTCCAGAGTGCGCGCGGCCTGGGTGCCGGGCTCCAGCTGGAGGGGAATCTGGAACTGATTGCGGTCCGAGGGCGGGAGGAAGTCGTAGGGCAGGCTGAGCAGCTTGAGCGTGGCCACGACCAGCAGCGCCAGCATCGCCAGCAGGTAGGCGACCTTGTGCTGCAACAGTACTTCCAGCAGGCGTCGGTAGCGCTGGTGCAGGGCGCTGGCAGCCGTCGAATGGGTCTGGGTCGGATCAGGGACCAGGCGCAGGCAGAGCAGCGGCGTCACCGTCAGGCTCAGTACCCAGGAGCCCAGCAGGGTGAGGGCCAGCACCACGGCCAGGGACCTTAGGTATTCATTGGTGCTGGTCTGGCCGAGGAAGAAGGGCGAGAAGGCCAGGATGATCACCAGCGAGGAGGTCAGCAGCGGCACCGCCAGGGTCCGCCCGGCGGCCTCGCAGGCGGCGCGGCGCGCCTCGCCAGCACCTAGACGCCGCTCGATGTCCTCGGCGATGACGATGCCATTGTCCACCAAGAGGCCCAGGGCGAGGATAAGGGCGGCGATGGACACCGTCTGCAGCTCGATGCCCAAGGCGCGCATGATCAACAGGGTCGCCAGTACGGTGAGCGGCACGATGGTGCCAACGATGAGGCCGAGACGCCAGCCAAGGAAC
This sequence comes from Pseudomonas oryzihabitans, assembly GCF_006384975.1. Lineage (NCBI taxonomy): Bacteria > Pseudomonadati > Pseudomonadota > Gammaproteobacteria > Pseudomonadales > Pseudomonadaceae > Pseudomonas > Pseudomonas oryzihabitans. The sequence continues at coordinate 1,320,104 of NZ_CP021645.1, read as the reverse complement.
AGCATGACCACCGCCATGACGATGGCCATGGTTTCCAGCAGCACGTGTTGCATGCGGTCCATGGCGTGGTGCACCACCTCGGGCTGGAAGGTCACCCGGTGCAGGGCGAAGCCGGTGGGCAGGGTGCCTTGCAGTTCCTTGAGGCGATCGTGCAGCGCTTCGCCGAAGGCCTCGACGCTGCGTCCAGGCAGCATGGCGATGCCCAGGACCACAGCCCGGTCGCCCCGGTAGAAGGCGGCGCTCTGCGGAGAATGTTCGGGTTCGACGCCGACCTGGGCCAGCTCGCCCAGGGGCAGCGCGCGACCGTCGGGCAATTGGATCGGCAGGCTGCGGAGTGCGGCAGGGTCGGTCAGCTCCCCGCTGATGGCCAGGCTCAGATCGCGGCCCCCCTGCTGCGCGTTGCCGCCGCTGACCAGCAGATTGCGCGCGCGCAGTTGCGCGAGCAGCCCCTGGGGTGCCAGTCCCAGGCGGGCCAGGACTGTGGGCGCAAGCTCCAGCACGATGCGATCCTGCTGTAGGCCATAGAGGGCGATACGCTCCACCCCCGGCAGGTCATAGAGGGCACGCCGCAGCCGTTCAACCTCGCCGCGCAGTTCGGCCAGGGAGAAGCCGGGTGCGGTCACGGCGATGGACGCCACCGCCACCCGGCCGAAGTCGTCGTCCACCTGGGGGCCCTGGGTGCCTTCCGGCAGGCTCGCGGCGACCTCGCCGACCTTGTTGCGTACCCGCTGCCAGAGTGCGGGCAGATCCTTGATCTCGTCGCGGGCGGTGAGCTGGATGATGGCCTGGCCCGGTCTGAGGGTAGTCACCAGGGTCTTGAGTTCGGGCAATTCGCGCAGGCGGGCCTCCAGGGGCTTGGCCAGCAGCTCTTCGACCCGGTCACTGGGTAGGCCGGGCAAGGCGACGCTGACCAGGGCGTCGCGGATGGTCACGCTGGGTTCCTCCTGGGAAGGAAAACCGAGGAAGGCACGGGCGCCGCCCAGCAGCAGCGCGATGGCGAGAAACAGCACCAGACGGCCGCGAGCCAGGGCGAGATGGGTCAGGGACATGGCCTTACTCCCGGGTGAGCAGGGTGCTGGGTTGATAGGGCTGCACGCGTTCACCGCTGCGCAGGAAGGCGGCCCCGGCCACCACGATCCGCTCGCCGGCCGCCAGGCCACTGTCGATCAGCACCTGGCCGTCCTGCAGGGCGCCGAAGGTCACGGCGCGCGCTTGCACCTGCTGGGTCGCGGCCTGATAGACGTAAACGTTGCCGGCTTTACCGTCCTGGCCTGGCAGCAGGGCGCCCAGGGGCACCGCCAGGGTGTCGGCGAGGGGCAGGGGCAGGCGCACGTCCAGCAGGCTGCCGCTGGGCAGGGCGTTGGCGCTGGGATCCAGGGTGAAGATGGCCTCCTGCAACAGACCCTGCTCGGCCTGGGGTGAGACGCCGACCAGGCGCAACGCCAAGGGCGTGCCGCCGCCGGTGGCGAATGCCTGTGCCGTGGCATTCGGCTGCAACTGGCCGGCGAGGGCGACCGGGATGTTCACCACCACCTGGCGTTCGCCCTCGGCCTGCAGCTCGAACAGGGGCTCGCCGGCACCGACCAGGCGTAGGGGCGCGGCGATGCGACTGACGATCCGCCCGGCGAAGGGCGCCCGCAAACGGGTCTGCGCCAGGGTGCGGCGCGCCAGTGCCAGTTCGGCCTCGGCCTCGCGTTGCTGGGCCTGGGCGGAGCCCTGGGCGGCGTTGGCCGCCTCCACCTCGGCGGCGGAGAGGTTGCCGTCGGCGAACAGGCGCTTGGCACGTCGCTGGCTGGTGCGGCGCTGGTCGAGCTCCACCTTGGCGGCCTGGAGGCGGGCCTGTGCCTGGGCGAGGCGCAGGCGCGCCGGCTCGGCATCCTGCTCTGCCAGCACCTGGCCGGCCGCGACCCGGGTGCCCACCTCCACCAGCACCTGTAGGACCCGGCCGGGATTCTCGAAGGCCAGGTTCGCCGTCCGCGGCTGGCGCACCATGCCTGGCAGCAGCGGTGCTCGCGGCACCAGGCTACCCACCTCCGCGAGCTTGACGGTCCGTACGGGTTGGGGGCCGGAGCTTTCGCTCGGCGAGCAACCGCCCAGCAGTACGCCGAGCAAGAGGAAAGGGACGAGGGTATGCGGGCCGGGCATGGCGTGCTCCAGTATCAGAAGCTGTAGGTCAGGGCGAATTGGGCGGTGGTCGCAGTGGCGCGTTGCAACAGAGGGCTGTCGCGCACCTGATCGCCGTAGTGAGTGGTGGTCAGGGTGACGACCGAACTCCAGTGCGGATCGAAGCTGTGCAGCCAGTTCAGGGCCAGCGAATAGGCATAGAACCCCCGATCCATCCGTGCCGCGGCAAAGCCACTGGCGGCGCTCTGGGCGGCGTCGACGCCGAAGTAGGTCTGGTTGAAACGCTGGTCGCCGGCGTGGGCATCCAGGTCCAGGGCCAGGGTGTCGCGGTCGGTGTGCAGGCCGATGGCTTCCAGCCCCAGGCGATAACGCGTGCCACGCTGGGCGCCGGCCAGACGCCATTCCCCCTCCGCGTTGAGGCTGAGCCAGGGAGCCAAGGCCTGGCTCAGGTTGAGATCGAGCACGCTGGCGCCGCCGACCTCGCCCAAGCCACGCAGGCGATCGGCGCCGGGACGCGAGGCGTTGTCCCGGTCGTCACGACCGAGGTCGTAGTTCAGGGCGCCGCTCAAGGTCAGGCCCTGGGTCGATTGCCATTGCAGGCCAAGGCCGCGGGTGGTGTCGGCGAAGAACAGGCCGCGCTGCACCGCCACCAGCGGCAGGAGTTGCGGCCGATAGTCGGCTGAGCCCAGGTAGCGGCTGACGACGCCAGTCACCAGGCCCAGGCTGACCTCGGTATGGTCGCCCCAAGGCGAGGTCTCGGTCGCACGGCTGGCCGCGGGTATCAGGCAGAACAACAACGGTAGGAGCAGGGGACGTTTCATGACGGGCTCTCTCAGGTGGCGGAGGGGTTGTCCAGGCCGTGCAGGGCGCGATACAGGCGTAGGCGATTGAGCCGCAGGGCGTGATCGGCCTGGCGCCAGGCAGCGGTGCGGCGCAGGCCGTCGAGTGCGGCTTGCAGGATGGCGGAGGGGCTACCGGCGCCAGCCTGCCACTGGCGCTCCAGGCGCTGGCTGCGCTCCCGGGCCAGGCGTACCTGGGCATCCCCGCTGCGCCATTGATCGAGCAGCTGGCGGCGTTCTTCCAGGCCATCGGCCACCTCGCGAAAGGCGTCCTGCAAGGTGCGTTCGTAGGCGGCGACGGCCAGGTCGCGTTCGATGCGCGCGGCGTCCAGGTTGGCTTGGTTGCGACCGCCGTCGAACAGCGGTAGCGACAGCGATGGGGTGAGCAGGCGCAGGCCGTGGCCGGCGCTGAGCAGACTCTGCAGGTCCGGGCTGGCCAGACCGATGGCGGTACTCAGGCGGATGCTCGGCAAGAAGGCCGCGCGGGCGGCCCCGATGCTGGCGTTGGCGGCCTGCAGCCGCTCTTCCGCAGCGCGGACGTCGAGACGCTCCAGCAGGCGGGTGGAGGGCAGGTCGGCCAACTCCCCGGGCGCTTCCGGCAGTCCGGTGGAGAGCGGCCGGGGTGCACTGGGCGCCGGACTCAGTCGATAACCGCTGACCCAGGCCAGCGCCTGGTAGGCCTGGGCGCGCTGAGCCAGGGCCTGCCGCGCCTGCTGGCCGCTCTCCAGGGCGGCCTGGCTGACGGGTTCCAGGGCGGCAGCGGGCAGCTCACCCGCGCTGATAAGGGCCTGGGTGCGTTGCACCAGCTGCCCGCTGAGGGCGTCCAGGGCCTGGCTGCTGGCGACCTCGGCATCGGCCTCCCGCGCCAGCAGGAACAGCCGCGCCACCTCGGCCACCAGGGCACCGCGGGCGGCCTGCTGGCCGTATTCGCTGGCCAGCAGCTGGTGTCGGGCCGCCTCGCCGAGGCTGGCCAGGCGACCGAAGAAATCCAGCTCGAAGTCGTCCGTGCCGAGCGTGGCGGTGGCCAGGTCCTGCTGGTAGCGGTCGTCCAGCGCCGGATCGGCGAAGCGCTGGCGGGGCCGCTGCACGGCCAGGCCCAGGGTGGGCCAGCGCTCGGCTTGGCGTAGCCCGAGTTGCGCCCGGGCTTGCTCGACCCTGAGTTGCGTTATCCGGTAGTCTCGATTGCCCGCCAACGCCTGGGCTACCAGCTCAGGCAACAGGACTTCGTCACTGACCGCGGCGAGTAATTGCCGCTCGTCCTGGCTCAAGGCGAGGTCCGCCGTCGGGACTGCCGCCCGTTGGTGCTGGCCCTGCTGCGCCGGGATCGGCAACGGCGGGCGTTGATAGGCGGGAATCAGCGAACAGCCCGCCAGGCCGAGCAAGGCGGCGAGGGCGAGCGAACGCAGGACGAAGCGGGCGGTGACGGACATGGCGAGACGACCAGGCTTGAGATGCTGATCGCCAGCCTAGGAACGCCGGATCAAGATTCCTTCGGCGAATTGTCGAGATTCGATCAAGAGAGCGGACGTGGGCGACAAACTCATACTCATCGTCGAGGACGATCCGGACAGCGCCAGCGTGCTGGAAGCCTATCTGCTGCGCGACGGCTTCGCGGTGGTCCTCGCGGAAGACGGCCGCCAGGGACTGGAACTGTTCCAACGCCGGCAGCCCGACCTGGTGCTGCTGGACATGATGCTGCCGCGGCTCGGCGGCACCGAGGTGCTGGCGCAGATCCGCCGGGCGGGGGATACCCCGGTGATCATGGTGACCGCCATCGGCGACGAGCCGGAAAAACTCGGCGCGCTGCGCTATGGCGCCGACGACTACGTGGTCAAGCCCTACAACCCCAAGGAGGTGGTGGCCCGGGTGCATGCCGTGCTGCGCCGCTGCCACCAGGCGCCGCGCGACGAGCGCTGGCTGCGCCACGGCGCTCTGACGGTGGACCTGGAGAGCTTCAGCGCCACGGTGGAGCAGGGCGGCCAACCGCGCGCGCTGGAGTTGACCCCCACCGAATTCGGCCTGCTCACCACCCTGATGCGTACCCCGCACAAGGCCTTTACCCGCGACGAATTGCTGGAGCGCTGCCTGCCGGAGAGCGAGGCCCTGGCGCGGGTGGTGGATACCCATCTGCACAACCTCAGGCGCAAGCTGGAAAGCGCTGGCGTACCTGGGGTGCCGGTGACGGTCCGCGCCGTCGGTTACCGCTTCGCATGAGCCGCCAGCCATCCCTGGGGCGCTGGGTCGGCTGGCGCATGAGCCTGCTGGCGCTGGGCGCGGTGCTGGCGATCGCCGCTGGCATGTACCTCTGGTTCCTGTTCGGCGACTGGTGGGTGCTGCGCCAGGTGCCAGCGGCGGCGCGGGCGGAAATCCTCCAGCTGCGCGCCGATCCGCAGCAGAACGAGGCGCGGCTGTGGGAGCTGTTCAGTCACTACTACCCGGTGCGCTATTTCCTGCCCGGCATCGCCAGCCGCGACTGGTGGGTGCTGGCCGGCCTGCTGTTGGCGGCCGTACCCCTGATCCTGCTCGCCGGTTTCCGCCTGTCGCGCCCCCTGTCGAGCCAGTTCTCCGCCATCGCTGCCGCCGCGCGCCGGGTCGCCTCGGGCGAGCTGGACACCCGGCTGGACGTGGCCGAGACGGCACCGGCGGAAGTGCGGCGCCTGGCGCTGGACTTCAACAGCCTCACCGCGCGGCTGCAGCAATACGAAAATGACGTGCGCGACTCCAGCGCCATCCTCGCCCACGAATTGCGCACCCCGCTCAACGCGGCCTCGGTGCGGGTACAGGGCATCCTCGACGAGGTCTTGCCCGCCGACGCCCGGCAGTTGCAGCTGGTCAAGCGCCAGCTCGACCTGCTCAATACCCTGGTCGGCGACCTGCACACCCTGTCGCTCGCCGAGGCCGGGCAACTGGCCCTGGATCAACGGCCCTTCGCCCTGGCGGCGCTGGTGGAGGAGCGGCTGGCCTGGTTCGCCCCGCAGTTGCAGGCCGAGGGCGTCCGCGTCGAGCTGCACCTCGACGAGCGCCAGCAGCTGTTCGCCGACCGGGAGCGCATCGGCCAGTTGCTCACCATCCTGCTGGAAAACTTTCTGCGCTATGGCGCCAGCGGGGGCGAGCTGGAGATCGTCCAGCAGGCCCAGGCCGACGGCCTGATCCTGGAATTCCGCGACCGCGGCCCGGGTATCCCGGAGGCCGACCGGGAACGGGTCTTCCATCGCTTCTGGCGCGCCGAGAGTTCGCGTGCGCGGCATCTGGGCGGCAGCGGCTTGGGGCTATCCATCGCCCGCGCCATCTGCGTCGCCCACCAGGGGCAGATCCGCGCCCTGGAGCGGCCCGGCGGCGGGGCGCTGCTGCGGATCGAGTTGCCCGGGCGAGTCGCCGCCCCGGTGTGATCGCCCGACCTATACCTTGGTATAACCAGACATCCATCGTTTCAATGGCTTGGACGCCACGGCGGACCTAGATTAGCCCGGCGGCTGGAACCTGCGCGGCAGGGGCCAGGCCGTTTCCCTACCCGCTCATCTACGAGGTACGCCATGAAGACCCTTCCTGGCCTCTACGCCCCTGCCGTGGCGCCGCGCCTGCCGCGGCAACGTCCGACTTCCCTCTGGGCCGATGGCCTCTGCCTGCTGCTGGGTCTGGTCGCCCTGGCGCTGATCTGGCACGGCTTCAGCGAGATGCGCCAGCCGCTGGCGGTGCTGGACGCCGATCCCGTGACCCTGGACCTGGCGCGCCTGCCCGAGTATGCCCTGCGTACCACCCTGCGCATGTTCATCGCCCTGGGTGCCTCGCTGCTGTTCACCTTCGTCTTCGCCACCCTGGCGGCCAAGAGCCGCAAGGCGGAGATGATCATCCTGCCGGCCATCGACATCCTGCAGTCGGTGCCCATCCTCGGCTTCCTGACCTTCACCGTGAGCTTCTTCATGGGCCTGTTCCCCGGTCGGGAGCTGGGCGCCGAGTGCGCGGCGATCTTCGCCATCTTCACCAGCCAAGCCTGGAACATGGCCTTCGGTTTCTACCAGTCGCTGCGCACCGTGCCCGAGGATCTGCAGCAGGTGAGTCGCCAGTTCGGCCTCTCGCCCTGGCGCCGGTTCTTCCGCCTGGAGTTGCCGTTCGCCATTCCCGGCCTGGTGTGGAACACCATGATGTCCATGTCCGGTGGCTGGTTCTTCGTGGTGGCCTCGGAAGCCATCACCGTCGGCGACAACACCATCAACCTGCCGGGCATCGGCTCCTGGCTGGCGCTGGCCATCGCCAAGCAGGACATCGCCGCCATCGGTTGGGCGGTGCTGGCCATGGGCCTGGTGATCCTGCTCTACGACCAGCTGTGCTTTCGTCCGGTGGTGGCCTGGGCCGATCGCTTCCGCGTCGAGCAGACCGCCAGCCAGCAGGTGCCGCGTTCCTGGGTCTATGACCTGGTCCGCCGTGCCCGCCTGGGTCGCGTGCTGGCCGGCTTCGGCAGTTTCTGCACCCAGCTCGCTACCCCGCGGATTCGCCGGGCCTGGCCGCACTGGCACTTGGCACCCCAGGGTCGTGCCTGGCTGCAGCGCGGCCTGGACCTGCTTTGGTATGCCTTGCTGCTGCTGGTGCTGCCCTACGCGGTCTATGCGCTGTTCCGCTTCATCGCCGAGGGCGTCTACTGGCCCGAGGTGGTCTCGGTGTTCGGCCTGGGGCTGATCACCATGGTCCGGGTCCTGCTGCTGATCGTCATCGCCAGCCTGATCTGGGTGCCGATCGGCGTCTGGATCGGCATGCGCCCGGGCTGGTCGCAGCGGTTGCAGGCAGTGGCCCAGTTCCTCGCTGCCTTCCCAGCCAACGTGCTGTTCCCGGTGGCAGTGGTGGGCATCGTCACCTTCCACCTGAATCCGGACATCTGGTTGTCGCCGCTGATGGTGCTGGGCACCCAGTGGTACATCCTGTTCAACGTCATCGCCGGTGCCAGCGTGGTGCCCAACGACCTGCGCGAAGCGGCCCGGCTGTTCGGCATCAAGCGCTGGCAGTGGTGGCGGCAACTGGCCCTGCCGGCGATCTTTCCCTACTACGTCACCGGCGCCCTGACCGCCGCCGGCGGCTCCTGGAACGCCAGTATCGTCGCCGAGGTGGTGAGCTGGGGTAACGAGCGCCTGCAGGCCCACGGCCTGGGTGCCTACATCGCACAGATGACCACCGCCGGGGATTTCCCCCGGGTGGCCCTGGGCATCGTGGTGATGTCGGTCTTCGTGCTCGGATTCAACCGGCTGCTCTGGCGGCCTCTGTATGCCTACGCCGAACGGCGCCTGCGGCTGGACTAGAGGAGAAACGCAATGAACCTGACCACTCTGAATCAGCGTCCCCTGATCGACGTCCAGGATGTCCGTCAGCTCTACGGCAACGCCGGCGGCCCGGCCCGCGTAGTGCTCGACGGGGTCTCCCTGACCCTGCACGAAAACGAGATCGTCGGCCTGCTGGGCCGTTCCGGCTCGGGCAAGTCGACCCTGCTGCGTTCCATCGCCGGACTGATCACTCCCAGCGGCGGCACCGTCGACTTCCCGCCCAAGGACGACGGCCAGCGCGCCCGCGTCAGCATGGTGTTCCAGAGCTTCGCTCTGTTCCCCTGGCTGACCGTGTTGCAAAACGTCGAGATCGGCCTGGAGGCGCTGCACGTGCCCCTGGAAGAGCGCCGCCGCCGCGCCCTGGCGGCCATCGACCTGATCGGCCTGGACGGCTTCGAGAGCGCCTATCCCAAGGAACTCTCAGGCGGCATGCGCCAGCGCGTCGGCCTGGCCCGTGCCCTGGTGGTGCATCCGGACGTGCTGCTGATGGACGAACCCTTCTCGGCGCTGGACGTGCTCACCGCCGAGACCCTGAGAACCGATCTGCTCGATCTCTGGGTCGAGGGTCGCATGCCGATCCGCTCCATCCTCATGGTCACCCACAACATCGCCGAGGCGGTGCTGCTCTGCGACCGGGTGCTGATCTTCTCCAGCAATCCGGGCCGGGTCGCCAGCGAGATCCGCATCGACCTGCCGCAGCCGCGCAATCGCCACGATCCTGCCTTCCGCGAGCTGGTGGAGGAAATCTACGTGCGCATGACCGGGGAGGCCACGCCGGCCGCCCAGGAAGGGGGCTTCCCCGGCAATGGCCTGGGCATGCTGCTGCCCACCGTCTCCACCAACGCCCTGGCGGGCCTGCTGGAGGCGGTCCATGCCGCGCCCTACAATGGCCGCGCCGACCTGCCGGAACTGGCCGGTGGCCTGGGCTATGCGCTGGATGAACTCTTCCCCCTGGCCGAGGTGCTGCAATTGTTGCGCTTCGCGGTGTTGGAAGGCGGCGACCTGCGCCTGCTCGCGCCGGGTCGCGCCTATGTCGAAGCCGGCGTGGACGTGCGCAAGCAACTGTTCGCCCGACAGTTGCTCAACTTCGTGCCCCTGGTCGGCCATATCCGCCGGGTGCTGGACGATCGCCAGGGCCACACGGCGCCAGCGCGGCGTTTCCGCGACGAGCTGGAGGACTTCATGGACGAGGCCGATGCCGCCCGCACCCTTGGCAGCGCCATCCAATGGGGGCGCTATGGTGAACTCTTCGCCTATGATCAAGCGGCCGACATGTTCAGCCTGGAGAATCCGGGTTAAACACTTCCCGCGCTGGTACGACCGGCGCGGCATTCGACGAGAGACTGGCCATGGATCGACGACCTTTCGCCACCACCACCCACTGGCTGCGCCTGGGTGGACTCTGCGCCCTGGCGCTCGGCATCGCCCTGCTGGATACCTTAACCGATCGGGAGATCGCCATTGGCGTCTTCCAGGTGGTGGTGGTGCTGCTGGCCGCGGGCTTCCTCTCCACCCGTGGTGTCACCGTCACGGCGTTGGGCTGTGCGCTGCTGGTGCTGTGCAGCTATGTCATCACCCGTAGCGGTGATCGTGATGCCGGGTTGGTCAATTGTGTCATCAGCCTGCTGGCCATCGTCGCGGTCGCCGCCCTGGCCTTGCGCCTGGATGCCGCCAAGCGCGCCGCCGAGGCAGCGCGGACGCGCCTGACCCAGGCCGGGCGCCTGAGCCAGCTCGGCGAGCTGGCGGCCTCCATCGCCCACGAGATCAACCAGCCGCTCACCGCCATCGCCGCCAGCGGCAACGCCTGCCAACGCTGGCTGACCAATCAGCCGCCGCAGGTGGAGCGCGCGGTGCAGGCGGCGCAGCGGGTCATCGACGACGCCCACCGCGCCAGTGAGGTGATCGCCCGGGTGCGCGGCCTGGTGCGTCAGGCCCAGGTGGCCAAGGATTGGCTGAACGTCGCCGACACCGTGGAACAGGTGCTCGACTTCGTCCGGGCCGAGCTGGTCCAGCGTCAGGTGGCGGTGGACGTGCGTCTGCAGGAGGGCCTGCCGCCGTTGCTGGCCGACCGCAGCCAGTTGCAGCAGGTCGTGCTCAACCTACTGCTCAATGCCCTCGATGCCCTGGAGGGCGTGCCGCCCGAGCAACGCCGGGTGGTCATCCAGGTGGCGCTGGATACCGCCGGCTGTATCCGCCTGGGGGTGGAAGACAGCGGTCGCGGCCTGAGTCCTGCGGCTCGCGAGCAGATGTTCGAAGCCTTCTACACCACGAAGGAGCAGGGCATGGGCCTGGGGCTGGCGCTCAGTCGCTCCATCGTCGAAGCTCATGGCGGCCGGATCTGGGCGACCTCGTTACCCGAGGGGGGGACCGGCGTCTACTGCAGCCTGCCGAAGGATCAGGAACCATGACGGAGCTCGCTTCACCCACCCTGGTCCACCTAGTGGACGACGACGCCTCGGTGCGCGCCGCCCTGGAAGACTTGCTGGCGTCCGTGGGGCTCACCACCCATAGCTATGTGTCGGCGGCCGACTTCCTCGACCGGGCCCGCTTCGACGTCCCGGCCTGCCTGGTGCTCGATGTGCGCATGCCGGGCATGAACGGCCTGGATCTGCAGCAAGAGCTACAGCGCCGCGAACTGGCCTTGCCGATCATCTTCATCACCGGCCACGGCGACATCCCCATGTCGGTACGGGCCATGAAGCAGGGCGCCCTGGAATTCCTCACCAAGCCCTTCCGCGACCAGGATCTGCTCGACGCCATCGACCAGGCCCTGCGCAAGGCCCAGGAGACCCATGCGCAGCGGGCGCAACTGCAGGAGTTGCAGGCCCGGGTCGAGACCCTCAACGACGGCGAGCGCGCCGTGCTGGCGCGGGTGGTCACCGGCCTGCTCAACAAGCAGATCGCCGCTCAGCTGGGCGTCAGCGAAATCACCGTCAAGGTGCGCCGCGCCGCCCTCATGCGCAAGCTGCAGGCCGGTTCGCTGGCGGAATTGGTGAAGATGGTGGAGCGGTTGGAGGCGCCGCGGTAGTTCTGCTTTCGAGCCAAGGCGCGTGAGCGCTGACGAGCCAGTGGGCGACTGCGTTGCCACGCTCGTCGCGGTGAGGCTCAAGATAGTAAATAGTCAGTCGATTGTGGGGGCTAGAAGATCGCATCCGCCGATCCCAGGAGCCCCTCTTGAATCTTCGCTCGTTCCGTATCGCCCCTCGCGCCACCCTATGCTTTGGCGCCATTACCCTGTTCGTGATCCTGCTCGGCGGTTTCGCCCTGATCCAGCTCGGCGCACTGCGCGCCACCGAGCAGGCGATGGAGGCCAAGTGGCTGGCGAGCGTGCAAACGGCTGACGATATCCAGGTCGCGTTGATGCACACCCGCTTGGAAAGCATCCGCCTGCTGGCCACCGACGACAGTGCCGCCATTGCCAAGGCGGCTCAGCAGATCGAACAGAACCGTGACGTGATGAACGCGCGGACGGACTACTACCGCGAACATCTCATCTCGACTGTGGAAGGACGGGCCAGTTTCGAGCGGGCCGCCGCGCAGATGAAGGCCTATCTCGACGGCCTGGATCGCGTCGTCGCCCTGGCCAAGACCGACCATGCCCAGGCGCTCAGCCTGGCCAACGGCGAACAGCGGGGGCGGGCGGAGGCCTATCAAGAGCAGCTCACCCAACTGCGTGATTTCAACGCCGAGGGCGCTCGCCTGGCCGGTCAGTCCGCGACGGAGATCTATGACCACAGCGTGCGCGTCGTGCTGGCCATCATGCTGCTGGCGGTACTGGCGACGCTGCTGCTGGCCTGGCGCCTGACGCATAGCCTGGCCCAGCCGATCGGTGCTTCCCTGGCCGTGGCCAACGCCATCGCCCAGGGCGAGCTGACCGGCAAGATAGATCCGACCGGCGCCGACGAGGCCGCCGGCCTTATGCGCGCCCTGGCGCAGATGCAGGGCAACCTCAAGGACACCCTGCATGGCATCTCGCGCTCGTCCAATCGCCTGAGCGAGACGGCCCAGACCATGACCCTGGTGACCGATGACGCCAGTCGGGCGCTGTCCCACCAGAACGCCGAGATCGACCAGGCCGCCACCGCAGTCACCGAGATGAGCGCCGCGGTGGAAGAGGTGGCCCGCAACGCGGCCTCTACCTCCCAGGCGGCGCGCGAATCCAGCGCCGCCGCGGAAAGCGGCAACGCCAAGGTCGGCGAGGCGCTCGACGCCATGCAGCGCCTCAGCCAACAGGTGCAATCGACCTCGGTCCAGGTCGAAGGCCTGGCCGGGCAGGCCCAGGACATCAGCCAGGTGCTGAGCGTGATCGGCGCCATTGCCGAGCAGACCAACCTGCTGGCGCTGAACGCCGCCATCGAAGCGGCCCGCGCCGGCGAGCAGGGCCGTGGTTTCGCCGTGGTCGCCGACGAGGTACGCGCCCTGGCGCACCGTACCCAAACCTCGACCCGCGAGATCGAACAGATGATCCAGACCATCCAGAAGGGCTCAGCCGAAGCCGTGGACTCGATGCGCCTCAGCACCAGCCAGGCCCACGCGACCTACGAGATCGCCCAGGACGCCGGCCGCGCCCTGAATGACATCCTCCAGGCCGTCCGCCTGATCGACGAACGCAATCTGCAGATCGCCACTGCCGCCGAAGAACAGGCCCATGTCTCCCGCGAGGTGGACCGCAACCTCATCAGCATCCGCGACCTTTCGGTGCAGACCAGCGATGGCAATCGGCAAACCGTGGGTGCCAGTGAAGAGCTTTCCGGGTTGGCGGGGGAGCTGGAGACCTTGGTAAGGCGCTTCAAGCTGGCGTGAGGGGGCGGGACGCCTAGCGTGGGGCTGCATGCCTTGAGTGCCGACGTTTCGATCGTTGGCCTGGCGATCACTGCCGTGCTGGCGTCAAAGCTCAAGCAGAGGGCGTGCGCGTGTGCCGGGGGTGTTCGAGGCGCCGGTAGCGCAACCGCGGGCTGGCGGTGCGTCACCCCGGTCGGCGCTGAAGCCTGCAGGCCAGCCTTGGAACCCCGAGGGCGCTGAGCCGCCTGGCGCTTCTGGCAGCCGATAAATTACCTCCAGCCACTCATTTCTGCGGTTCATTGGCACGGGCAGGCTTGGCGCTTCCATAAATAATGGCTTTTTGTATCAGTCGCGGTTGTAAGATCTCTTCAGGCAAGTCCACTGCCCCCTTATTAGAGCAATCATGGCGTTGCCTCAATACAGCATCAGAGTCCCTGTCTCCCAGCTACAGTTGGGTATGTACGTTTGCGAATTGGATCGTCCCTGGGAGGGCACGCCCTTTCTGTTCCAGGGCTTTCCCATCCAAAGTGTCCATGACATCCGTGCTCTGCAGGAAACCTGCGAATTCGTCTGGGTGGATCGGCGTCAAAGCGCGTCGGCGACACCGCTATCAGCTAATCAGGCGCTGGGCGGTCAGACCAAGACCTATGCCATCGATTACCGGGAGGCGGTCAAGGTTACCGAACCGGTATGGCGGGAAGCCCGGGCGGTATCGATGCGGCTGCTCGACGCCGTCAAGTTCGGTAAGGAACTCGACGTCGGTGAAGTACGCCGGGCGGTCGGGGAGTGCGTCGAGAGCGTCCTCAAGCACCCGGCGGCCAGCCTCTGGCTGGCGCGCATCAAGCAGCGCGATCATTACACGGCGGAGCATTGCCTGCGCGTGTCGCTCTATGCCATCGCCTTGGGCAAAGAGCTGGGCCTGTTGCCCTTCGAACTGGAGGAGCTAGGGGTGTGCGGCATGCTGCATGACGTCGGCAAGATCAAGGTGCCCGACGAGATACTCAATAAGCCGGGCCGGCTGACCGAGGAAGAATTCCGCATCATGCAAGCCCACACCACCTACGGTTGGCAGTTGCTGATGGCCAACAGCGAGGTGCCGCCGGCGGCCGTCGATGTCGCCTATACCCACCACGAACGTCTGGACGGCAAGGGCTATCCCCGGCAGCTGTCTGCGCAGCGTATTCCCTTCAAGGCCAAGATCATCGCCGTGGTGGATGCCTATGACGCCATTACCAGTGACCGGCCCTACAGCGGTGGCCGTTCGAGTCTGGAAGCCTTGCGGATTCTCTTCGAAGCCAAGGGTACGCAATTCGACGAAACCGTCGTTCTGGCCTTCATCCAGCTGATCGGCGTCTATCCCCCTGGCGAGATCGTCGAATTGAGTACCGGAGAGGTGGGGATCGTCATCGGCTTCGAGGCCGGCAGCAAACTGAAGCCGCGCGTCCTGATCGTGCTGGACGCCGACCAGCAGCCCTGCCCGGAGCGCGTGCTCGACCTGTCAAGCGATCCGCTGGACGCCCAGGGCTGCCTCATCGGCGTCCGCTCGATAAAGCCTGCGGGTGCCTATGGCATCGATATCGATGCCTACCGTGCCAAGGAGCTGTTGGTACCGGCCTGACCGGCTGGGGGCTCGGCCATAGGCGATGCTGGAGCGGAGGCCGCAGCCGTGTTCCCGGCGCGCGCCATCTTAGCTGACCGGGCAGCTAGCAAAGGCGGAAGACCATATTCCCCATACCACTGTCGTCAGGAAAGCGGATAAGGGGAATGGCGCTCGGCCACGGGCAGGCCTGTCGCCTGGCCGGCACGGAGCCAGGCACTGGCGATCTTTCGGATCGCCATGATCGCGGTCTATCAAGCCAGGGCTCCTTCCTATCAGGAGACCTGGCTCAGGTGCGCGCAAGCCGGTGGAGACCTTAGGGCAGGCGATAGACCAGGCAGGGATTTCTATTGAAGCGTCGCTCCACCACCGGTTGCAGCTGCGCCAGGCGTGTGCCCTGGAGCAGGTCGCGGTCCTTTTGGGCGAGGATTATCCAGGACCCCGCCGGTAGGCTATCCAACTGTGCCTTCTGCTCGCGAGCGATGAAGAGGGGCTGCTCATCATGCTTGAGATTCATCATGTAGCGGATCGCCTCACCGTCATGGTCAATGCCGAAGAACACCAGCGGCCCCGGCTGCGCTTGGCGCAGTCCCTCCACCTGCTGGACGAAGCCGCGGGTGTCGTACTCCAGGTCCTGGACCGGGTCGACCGCGGCTACCAGCATCGTCCATTGGGCGGCGAACGCCAGGGCGCTGAGGGTCAACAGTCGCCTGGCGCCGCGCTGGCTGCGCCACTTCAGCAGGCTGAGCAGCTGGAGTCCGGCGAAGAAGATGATGAGGGCGGGCAGGGATATCGCGGGCCAGTAGCCCTGCTTCTGCCAGAGATGGTGGCCGACCAGCAGGGCGACCAGTGCCAGGCCCGGCAACAGACCCATGAGCGCCCGATAGGCCACCTCCATCCAGCGTAGCCGCGACGCCGCCTGTAGCAGGGCGAAGGCGGCTACCGCGGCCAGGAAGGGCACCATGGGCACGACGTAATAGGCCCGCTTGAAGTTCGGGATGGACAGGCCCACCAGGATCATCAGCCCGCAGCCGGCGAGCCACAGCAATTGGCGACGGTCGGCGCTGTCCGGGCTGAACAGCAGCTCGCGCCGCCAGGCCCAGAGCGCCAGCAGGGCCAGCGGCAGCACCGGCAGATAGCGATACAGACCCAGCTGCAGATAGAACCAGAAGGGTTTGCCGCTCTCGTCCAGGCGCCCGGCGACCTGCATGTGCCAGACCTCGGCGGCGAAGGCCTCACCGCCCTCCAGGCGTGCCAACTGCATCAGCGTCCACCAGCACAGGCCCAGGATGACGAGGCCGGCCACGCCGTAGCCGACGAGGCCCCGGATTGCCGCCGCCCGGCGTTGCGGATCGCACCAGGCGGTCACCAGCCAATAGATGCTGACGATGCCGCAGGGCTCGATCAGCCCCAGCGGACCCCGGATGGCGAAGCCGAGCGCGAACAGTGGCAGTACCAGCAGGCGGCGTCCGGGACGTTGGTCACGGTCGGCGCTGTAGAAGAGGTAGAAGCACCCCAGCACCACGAGGGCGACCAATTGGTCCAGGCACACCGCGCGGGCCTTTTCCAGCCATTGGGGCGTCAGCGCCACGAGGAGGATGGTCAGCAGCGCCCAGGCGCGGCTGCGGTCCGCGAGGATGCGGTAGGTCAGGCCCAGTACCCCGGCGGCGGCCAGCGCCGTGGGCAGTACGTTGGCGAATTGATTCGGTGCGCCGACGACGCGGGCGACGAGCCAGCTCAGCCAGGTCGCGGTGCCGGGATAGTCCGGATAGGGCTGTCCATAGGTGGTGGGAAAGAACGAAGCACCGTGGCGGAACATCTCGTTCAAAAACACCGCCCAGCGGTAATCGAAGCCTTGCGGAGCCTGATCCCAGATCCCCAGCGTGAAGAGCGCCAGCGCGGCCACGAACACCAGCAGACTTTCGGCGCCCAGCTTGGCGCGCGTAGCCTTGGGTGATGCCTGGTCGATAGATAACGGCAAGGTGGTCATTCAGCGTTATCCAGGGGAGTCGCAGCGGCGGGAGCGGTCAGGGATTTGCCACGGCCGATGGCGAAGTACTCGAAGCCTCGCCGTGCCATACGCTCGGGGTCATAGAGATTTCGGCCATCGAAGATCAGCGGTTGTTTCAGTTGCTGGAAGATGAGGTCGAAGTCCGGTGCCTTGAATTGTTGCCATTCGGTACAGATGACCAGGGCATCGGCGCCGGCCAGGGTGGCTTCTGGGGTACCCATGAGCGCCAGGCGATCGCCATGCCCGTAGAGGCGCTGGGCTTCGGCCATGGCCACCGGATCGAAGGCCCTGACGCGGGCGCCGGCAGCCCACAGGGCTTCCATCAGGACCCGACTCGGCGCATCGCGCATGTCGTCGGTGTTCGGCTTGAACGCCAGGCCCCAGAGCGCGAAGGTGCGGCCTTGCAGGTCGCCCTTGAAATAGCGCTGGATACGTTCGAAGAGCTTGGATTTCTGCCTGACGTTGATCGCTTCCACCGCCTGGAGCAAGTCCAGGGACAGTCCCTGTTCTTCGCCGGTACGGATCAAGGCCTGCAGGTCCTTGGGGAAGCAGGAGCCGCCGTAGCCACAGCCGGGGTAGATGAAGTGGTGGCCAATGCGCGGATCGGCGCCGATGGCGAGCCGCACCGCCTCGATGTCAGCACCCACCTGCTCGGCCACCTCGGCGATCTGGTTGATGAAGCTGATCTTGGTGGCCAACAGGCTGTTCGCCGCGTATTTGGCCAGTTCGGCGCTACGGATATCCATGAATTGAATGCGGTCGTGGTTGCGGTTGAAAGGCGCGTACAGCTCCCGCATCAGGTCACGTGCTGCGGGCGAGTCGGTGCCCACGACGATCCGGTCGGGACGTTTGCAGTCCGCGATGGCGGCGCCTTCCTTGAGGAATTCCGGATTGGAGACCACCTCGATGGGCAGGGTGCGGCCTTCTTCGGCGAGCACTCTATCGATGATGGCGCGGACGCGATCACCGGTACCCACCGGTACCGTCGACTTGTTGACCACCAGCAGGGGATCGGCGCTGCGATGCTCGCGGCGCAAGCGGACGATGCTCTCGGCCACGGCGAAGACGGCGGTGAGATCGGCGGAGCCATCCGCGGCCGGCGGGGTGCCGACCGCAATGAACTGAACGTTGCCATGGGCGGCCGCGGCGGCGGCGTCATCGGTGAATTCCAGGCGGCCGTCGGCCAGATTGTTGCGGACCAACTCTTCCAGACCGGGCTCATAGAGCGTGATTTCGCCACGTTTGAGTTTCTCGATCTTGGCCTGGTCGATATCCATGCACAGGACCTGATGGCCCACTTCCGCCAGGACGGCGGCCTGCACCAGGCCGACATAGCCGATGCCGAAGACGCTGATGTTCATAGGGTATTCCCGCGAGAAGAGGAGACAGGGGGACGCGCGCTACCGACCAGGGCCACGCCAACGACGATCAGGGCGATGCCGAGCAGGGTGCGCGCGGAGATGAATTCGGCGGCGCCCGGCAGCCACAGGGCGCCGAGGTGCACCACCACGTAGGAAAGACTCAAGGCGGCATAGGCACGGCCCAGGGGTATCCTGGCCAGCGCGATCAGCCACGCCAGCAGCGACAGGCCATAGCACAGCACGGCGCCGGCCAGTTGCAGGCCGGCAGCGCTGAGTAGCGCACCCGGCTGGCTCAGCCAAGCGGGTATCGCGGGTAGCTGCACCAGGGCATAGCGCATGGCCAGCTGGGCCACCGAAGTCAGGGCGATGCTGGCGATGAGGGCGACCAGGCTGCTCATGCCTGGCCACCCAGTAGCCCGGCGCCGAGCACGATGCAGAGGCAGCCGCACCAGGCGCGGCGGTCCACCGACTCCTTGAAGGCGAAGCGTGCCAGGAGCGTCACGGCCAGGGTGTTGAGCGACAGCAAGGGATAGGCGATGCCCACCGGGACGCGTTGCAGCACCGCGAACCACAGCAGCAAGGCGAAACCCAGGCCGAGCAGCGACAACCAGAGCCATTTCGAGCCCAGGCGACCCGCCAGGTCCGCGCCTGCGGCGGCGGCTTTCTTCTGGCCGAACTGGCTGGCGCTGGTCAGCAGGATGACCGCCAGGATCAGCGCGAGGTCGGTGACCGTCACGGCGCCTTCCTCGAGTAGACCAGCAGGACCAAGCGCTCTTGGGTGAGTTTTTCATTGGCCGCCGGCAGACTCGCCAGCAAGCGATCGTCACTGTCGCCACTCATTCTCAGCAGAACGGCCACCGAGCCTTCGCGGCGGTGCCTGTCGATCCAGGCGGGAAGTTCGCCGTCAGTGAGCAGCCGTCCGCTATCGGGTCGGCGCGCGAAACCATATTTCAGCTCTCCCGGCCCGCCGACCAGGACCACGTCCGTGCGGTGGGTCGCCCAGGCCAGGCTGGCGGCCGGTCCCAGGTCGTTGCTCACCAGCCAATGGGCCGACTGGAGCGTGCCCAGGTGCTCCTGGATGAAGACGCTGGGCAGCTTGTTGTAGACCAGACCCTTGGGCAGCGCGACGGTCAGTAGCGGCAACACCAACCATAGCGCCAGGGCGGGTGCCAAGGCGGTTGCCCGTGGCCATAGTAGTGCGCCCAGACCTGCCAGGATGAACCCGAGGGGAGCCAAGAGGGCCAAGGCCCAGGCCAGGTTGTCCGCGCCGCCATAGATACGGTCGTCGAAGACCATCAGGCCAATGAAACCCAGGACCCCCAGCAGCAGATTGGCGACCCCGTTGAGCCGAAATGCGCGCCAGTCGCCTTTTTGATAGGCGTCGAAGAGGACGCGCGCGAGCAGGGGGACCAGGGCTGCCATGGTCGGTAGCAGATAGGTGGGCAGCTTGCCGCGGCTGAGGCTGAAGAAGATCAGCTGGCTGACGAAGGCGATGCCCAGGAAGGCCGTGCCGCTGTGCTTGCGCTCCTGCCAGAGATTGCCCAGGGTGCGTGGCAGCAAACCGGCCCAGGGCAGGATGGCCACCAGCAGGATAGGTCCATAGAACCAGAAGGGCCGCTCGTGCTGGGCGTCGTCGCTGGCGAAGCGCTGGATATGCTCGTGCCAGAAGAAGAAATGCCAGTAGTCCGGATCGCGGTGGGCCACCAGCAGCGCCCAGGGCGCGACCACCAGGGCCGCGACGATGACCGCCACGGGGCCGCGGCAGACCAACTCCAGGAACCGGCGTTGCCAGAGGAAGAAGGGCACCGCCACCAGCACCGGCAACACCAGCGCCAGAAAGCCCTTGGTCAGCAGACCGCAGCCGCAGGCCAGGCCCAGGAGCGCCCAGTTTCTCAAGGCCGCGCTGCGGGTCGGCGCGGCCTGGGCTTGCCAAAGGGCGAGCAGGGCCAGGGTGGTCCAGAAGGCGAATTGGGCGTCCAGGGTCACATAGGTGGCCGACGCCGAGATGGCGAGACACGAGAGGTAGAGGACGCCGGTGAGCAAGGCCAGCAGGCGGTCGCCCCAGATCAGCCGCGTCAGCCGCACGACCAGGGCAGCGGTGGCGAGGCTGGCCAGCAGCGGCACCAGGCGCACGCTCAGCAGCGAATCGCCGAGCCAGGCCTGGGCGATGGCCTGCGTCCAGTAGCCGCCGATGGGCTTCTCGAAATAGGGCAGCCCGAGGAAGTGCGGTACCACCCAGTCACCGCTACGCCAGAGCTCCTGGCCGATCTGCGCATAGCGTGACTCATCGGGAATCCATAGGCCACGCCAATTCAACGGCAGCACATACGCCAGCAGCGCAATGGGCAGCAATAACAGCAAACGCACACGACTCATTGTTGCACTCCTAACCATCCCTGGCGCCCTGCGAGGCTGCCGCGGACAACGTTTCCTTCCGGAAGCTTTTGTGGATCGTCGGGCAGACGTTCGCCCAGGGTCCCGAAGTGGATTTCCTGCTCCCGCGCCGCCTTGAGCAGGGCACGGAAATCCTCGGCGAAGGCGATGCCTTCCACCTCGGCGTGCAGGGTGTAGACGTTGAGCGCACCGGGGCGGAACAGCTTGAGCAGATAGTCGTTCCAGTCGCCGGCGGCGAGGTCGGGGCCGACCACCTCGTCGAAGGTCGGCATATCCACCGGGATCTGCGGCGTACCGTGGCCGCCATTGCCCAGGCGCGGACGGAACAGGGCGCTGCCACGGCAGTCGCTGTTGTACCTGAGGCCGAACGCCTCCTTGGCCTGCACCACGCGGGGATCGGCGCGCCAGCCAGCGGCGGCGGAGCAGTCGACCTTGGCGCCGAGGATGTCTTCCAGGGCGTGCAGGCCACGACCGAATTCCTCGCCCAGGCGCTCCACGTTCCAGTGCCCGGTATGGGCCTGCCAGGCGTGGTGGTCCCAGGCGTGCAGCCCGACCTCGTGCCCCCGGGCGCGGGTCTCGCGCATCAGGTGGCCGAGGTCGCGCCCGATGGGCCGGCCCGGCCAGGCGGTGCCGGCCAGGAGGATGTCCCAGCCATAGAGGCTGGCGGCCTTGGAGCGGAGCATCTTCCACAGGAAGGTGGGCTTCACCAGGCGCCACAGGTGGCGCCCCATGTTGTCCGGACCGACGCTGAAGAAGAAGGTCGCCTTGACCCCGGCTTCATCCAGCAGGTCGAGCAGCCGCGGCACCCCTTCGCGGGTACCGCGATAGGTGTCCACGTCGATGCGCAGGCTGGCCGGGATCACAGGGTTCATCACGCCTCCCGCTGGGCCAGGGCTTCGCGCAGGAAGAAGTCCAGCGTCTTGCCGACGGTGGCGGCCATGGCGGTGGTCGGCTGCCAGTCGATCAGGCGGCGGGCGTTTTCCACGCTGGGCTTGCGGTGGGCCACGTCCTGGTAGCCATCGCCGTAGAAGCTCTTGCTCTCCACCTCACGGAAGCCGGCGAAGGGCGGGAATTCATGGCGCAGCGGATGGGCCTCGAACTGGGCCAGCAGCTCCTCGGCCAGCTCGCGGATGCTCGCTTCGTTGTCCGGGTTGCCGATGTTGACGATCTGGCCGTCGCAACGACCGCCTTTGTTCTCGATGATGCGGAACAACGCCTCGATGCCGTCGTCGACGTCGGTGAAGCAACGCTTCTGGGCGCCACCGTCGACCAGCTTGATCGGGGTACCTTCCACCAGGTTGAGGATCAACTGGGTGATGGCGCGGGAGCTGCCGATGCGTGCGGAATCCAGGCGATCCAGGCGCGGGCCCATCCAGTTGAAGGGACGGAACAGGGTGAATTTCAGCCCCTTGGCGCCATAGGCCCAGATCACCCGGTCGAGCAGTTGCTTGGAGACCGAGTAGATCCAGCGCTGCTTGTTGATCGGACCGACCACCAGGTTGGAGCGGTCTTCGTCGAAGCGCTCGTCCTGGCACATGCCGTACACCTCGGAGGTGGACGGGAAGATCACGCGCTTGTTGTACTTCACGCAGTGGCGAACGATCTTGAGGTTTTCCTCGAAGTCCAGTTCGAACACGCGCAGCGGATTGCGGGTGTATTCGATGGGGGTGGCGATGGCCACCAGCGGCAAGACCACGTCGCACTTCTTGATGTGGTACTCCAGCCACTCGGTGTGGATGGAGATATCACCTTCCACGTAATGGAAGTGCGGATCGGCCTTGAGACGCTCGATGGCGTCGGAGCCGATGTCCAGGCCATAGACCTCGTACTCGCCGTCGGCCAGCAGGCGCTCGGACAGGTGGTTACCGATGAAACCGTTGACGCCGAGGATCAGGACCCGGGTGCGACGCTTGGCACGGCGCTCCTGGCGATGCAGGCGGGCACCGACCACCAGGCCGGCTTCGCGGGCCAGTTGCGGGCCGGAGAGATACAGCCCGGCATCGCCCAGCTGGCCAGCACGCACTTCCAAGGCACCTTCGCCGCAGGCGATACGCAGGGGTTCCAGGCTCAGCACGCTGCCGGGGGCCTGGCCGTGGTGTTCGGCCAAGGCCTGGGCGCTCCAGACGATCAGCTTGCGGTCGCCGATCCAGCCGAAGGCGCCCGGATAGGGTTGGGTCACGGCGCGCACCAGGTTGGAAAGCTCGGTGGCCGAACGACTCCACTCCAGCTCGCCATCGGCGGCGCTGCGGCGGCCATAGGTGCTGGCCTGGCTTTCGTCCTGCTCACGCTCTTGCAGGGTCCCGGCGGCCAGCGCCGGCAGGGCCTCGCGCAGGAGTTCCTGGCTGGCTTCGCGCAGCTTGCCGTGCAGGGTCAGGGCGGTGTCGTCGGGAGCGATGGCGACGCGCTGCTGGGCGACGATGGCGCCGGCATCGGCGCGCTTGACCATGCGGTGCAGGGTCACGCCGGTCTCGGTCTCGCCGTTGACCAGCACCCAGTTGGCCGGGGCGCGACCGCGGTAGCGCGGCAGCAGCGAGCCGTGCAGGTTGTAGGCGCCGCGCTTGGCGCAGGCCAGCACCTCTTCGGACAGCAGGTTGCGGTAGTAGAAGGAGAAGATGAAGTCCGGCTCCAGGGCGCGGATGCGCTCGATCCAGATCGGGTGGTTGACGTCTTCGGGGGCATGCACCGGGATGCCGTGGCGGGCGCAGAGCTGGGCCACCGAGGCGAAGAAGCGGTTCTCGCCCGGATCGTCCGGGTGGGTGAAGACGGCCGCGATGGGATAGCCGGCCTGGATCAGCGCGGCGAGGCCGGCGCAGCCGATGTCGTGGTAGGCGAAGACGATGGCGGTTTTCATCAAAGGCTTTCCTGTTACTGGGCTTTCTTGATTATTGGGCTTGCCTGATTACCGGGCTTTTCCCATTACTGGGCTTTTCCTATTACCGGGCTTTGGCGCAGCGGCGCGGACGAGGGGGAACCGCCAGGCGCACTGATGATTCGCTCGATGTGGAATCGCGGTCGTGCGCGGACGTCGTTGTATACCCGGCCGAGGTACTCGCCGAGCAGACCGAGGCCGAGGAACTGGGCACCGGTGAAGATGAACAGGATGGCGAATAGGGAGAACACGCCATCGGCCGCCCAGTCCGCACCATGGGTGAGCCGCAGGAACAGCAGCAAAAAGGCGAAGACGAAGCCGAACAGCGCCAGGCCAGCACCGAACAGGCTGAGCATGCGCAGCGGGGTGGTGGTCATGCAGGTCAGCAGGTCGAACATCAAATGGATGAGCTTGAGGAAGCCGTATTTGGAATCCCCGTGTTCACGCTCAGCGTGGGCCACCTCGATCTCGGTGGTGTGGCGGGCGAAGCTGTTGGCCAGGATCGGGATGAAGGTGCTGCGTTCGTGGCAGGCGAGCATGGATAACACCACCTGGCGGCGATAGGCGCGCAGCATGCAGCCGTAGTCACGCATGGCGACACCGGTGGAGCGCTGCACGGCGCGGTTGATCAGCCGCGACGGCAGGGTGCGCAGGTAGGAGTCCTGGCGCTGCTGGCGCACGGTGCCGACCACGTCGTAGCCCTGGGCGGCGGTGTGCACCAGGCGTGGGATCTCTTCCGGCGGATTCTGCAGATCGGCGTCCAGGGTGATGATCAGATCGCCCCGGGCCTGCTCGAAGCCGGCGAGGATGGCAGAGTGCTGGCCGTAGTTGCGGTTGAGCAGCACCGCCACCACCGGGCTGTCCAGTTCGCTGGCGGCCTGCTGCAGGAGTTCGGCGCTGCGGTCGCGGCTGCCGTCGTCGACCAGGATGATCTCCACCTGGCAGTCCAGCAGGGCACAGGCGGCGCGGGTGCGGCGCAGCAATTCCGGCAGGCTGGCTTCTTCGTTGTAGACCGGAATCACCACGGACAGCTTATCGATGGCATAGGGCTTCATACGCCTTCTCCAACAGGTTCTGAGTAATGCCTAAGAGGCGTTTTGAGGCGCAGTCGCGACTGGCTAGACAGGACCTTGCGCAAGTACCGCTTCGATGGCCTGGGCAACCCGCTCGACGTCATCCGGCGTCATGTCTGGAAACAACGGGATGGAGCACAGCCGCGCCGAATTCCATTCGCTGTTGGGGAGCGCCAGCGCGGGCCAGCGCTCGCGGTACCAGGGATGCAGGTGGGTCGCGGTGAAGTGGATACCGGTGCCGATGCCACGGGCCTTGAGGCCGGCCATGAAGGCTTCGCGATCCAGTCCGCAGCGCTCGGGGCAGATGCGCAGGATGTACAGGTGCCAGGCGTGGGTCTGGGGGTAGCCCGGGACCAACAGCGGTAGTACCGGAAGCCCAGCCAGGCGCTGCCCGTAAGCCTGAGCCAGGCGTGCGCGCTGAGCGTTGATCTCGCCCAGGCGATCCAGTTGCACCAGCGCCAGGGCGGCATGGATGTCCGAGAGGTTGTACTTGAAGCCGGGCTCCTGCACCTGGGCCTGGGGCTTGCGGCCCAGGGAGTGGCGGTCGAAGGCATCCACCGCCAGGCCATGGAATTTCAGCCGGCGCACGCGCTCGGCCAGGGTGGCGTCGTCGGTCACCAGCATGCCGCCTTCGGCGCAGGTCAGGTTCTTGATGGCGTGGAAGCTAAAGATGGCGGTGCCGCGCCGGCCGATGGGCTCGTCCTGGTAGCGGGTGCCGGCGGCGTGGGCGGCATCTTCGATCAGGGCGATGCCATGCTGCTCGGCCAGGGCACGTAGCGGGGCCAGGTCACAGCTGGCGCCAGCGTAGTGCACCGGCACGATGGCCTTGGTGCGCGGGGTGATGGCGGCGGCCACCTGCTCGGCGGAGACCATCAGGGTGTCGCGGTCGACATCGACGAACACCGGGGTGGCGCCGATCAGGGTGATCATGTTGGCGGTGGAGACCCAGGTCAGCGAGGGGGTGATCACCTCGTCGCCCGGGCCGATGTCCAGCGCCAGCAGGGTCACGTGCATGGCGGCGGTGGCCGAGCACAGGGCCACGGCGTGGGCCGCGCCCACCGAGGCGGCGAAGCGCTCTTCCAAGGCATTCGCCTTGGGCCCGGTGGTGATCCAGCCGGAGGTGAGGGCTTCACTCACGGCCGCGACTTCTTCGCTCCCGATACTGGGGCGGGAGAAGGGTAGAAAGGGTAGATCGGCGTCGAGCGTTGCAGAGCCTTGAAGCGAATTTGTCATAACACCTTGTCCGTTGGCGAAGTTCATTCAAGTCAGCTTAGTACGCCTTCAGCGAAACGCCCGACGAGTAATCGCCGGGCACTTTCGCTGATTCTTCCGGGCCGATCAATTGACGGCAGATCGCCATGAGAAGGAGCACTAGATGGCAGGCGAGAGTCTAGGGCTCGAACTTTTGAGCTGAACTTCCAGGTTGCATTTGCCTGGTTTATTGATTGTTCTAGGTGATGGCTTCACGGTTTGGCAATGCCTATGTCAGGGCGTCGATTCATGATCGAGGCATAGATGACCAGGGCGAGCAGGATGGAAAGGAGTACCAGGGAAGAACCCAGGGTGCCGAAGTCCAGGCCGCCATGATCTCGAGGCTTGGTAAGCACATCGCCCAAGGTGGCACCAAACGGCCGAGTCAGCACGAAGGCGACCCAGAAGATCAATACCGAAGAGAGCCGGGTTGCATAGTGCAGTATGGCCATCAGGGCGATCAGGCTGCCAATCAGCAGGGCGCCGCCGGCGAAGCCCAGGCCGGAGTCGTCGGCCAGGTAGTCACCCAGCGCCGTACCCAGGGTGTTGGAAAAGAGGATCGCGAACCAATAGAACAACTCCGCCCGGCGACTGGCGATGTGGCTCACCGAAAGACTTCTTTCGCTCAGGTACCAGAGGCAGAAGAT
Source organism: Pseudomonas oryzihabitans (assembly GCF_006384975.1). Lineage (NCBI taxonomy): Bacteria > Pseudomonadati > Pseudomonadota > Gammaproteobacteria > Pseudomonadales > Pseudomonadaceae > Pseudomonas > Pseudomonas oryzihabitans. The sequence continues at coordinate 1,293,847 of NZ_CP021645.1, read as the reverse complement.
GCTGGTCAGGATGGCGATGAGGATGACCGAGCCGGTGGCGTAACCCAGGCCCAGCGTGCGATCCATGAAGTCGGACAGGGTGGTGCCGGCGATGCTGGTCGAGAGGATGACCGTCCAGTACAGCGCCGGATGGTAGCGGCGCACCGAGAGTTGCCCGAGCAGGGTCGCCACGAAGAAGCCGATGAGGATCACCGAGCTCAGCGCGTAGCCGACCCCCAAGGTCATGGACACCAGATCCCCGGCCGTCTCGCCCAGGGTGGTTGCACAGATCTTCATGACCCAGAAAGCCAGGGTGATGTGGGGAAGCTTGTTCATGGGAAGGCACGCCAGAAAGACGGGCCGGACGAAGTGGCCGGCGAGGCGCGCATCATCGCGCCTGAATTGTCAAAAAATGGTCATGCCTTCATGAAAAAAAGCTAACCCTGACTTTTTTTGCGTCCGCTGCCGGTCCGGCGATCTTCTTGGGTGTCTCCCTGGAGCGGTGTCTGCTGGGTCAAGGCCTTCTTAATATCATCTACCCGGGTACCGGTACTTCGAACCAGGGTTTCCAGCGCCGTTATGGAGATGCCAAGCCGCTTCGACCAGAAGTGCAGTTCGGAGGGCTCCCTTATATTGATCAGCAGGCAGTCCTTGTTGTCGTTTGCTTGCGCTGAGCTTTCTTCTTTCAATACTCGGTCTCTTAACTCAGACGGAAGAAGGGTGGCATTTAGGATGTAATTAGTCAGTCTTTAGGGCTGGCTGGTATTCGTCGCCACTTGTTCTCGAACCCTAGATCAAGATAGATGCATTATTGCGGCGCGCGCTCGGTCGGCCATGTACCGACCGAGCGGATTTGGTCTGTCCGGTAGCCTTCAGGTCACTGGACGACTCTATTCGCGCGGCGAATCCAGTCTATCTGGCTCGCGGCTTTTGCAACGGCCAGGTAAGGGAGCACTGCCCGTTGAAACTTGGAAATTGTCGCTGTGGTGAAACATTGAGTGACAAATAGTCTCGCTAAAGGCCGTTCAGTAGGCAGCCACGACCAGCGAGGCCTCATCCCGCTCGACCAGCCTCGCGCCCAGCGACTGCCTGGCAAGGAGTTTCACCCGCTCACCGCTAGCCTCCGCTGGGCCGCACGAATGACCGTGCCGCTGGTTACCGCGCGGCTGCGTAGGCCTTCAAGGCCTGCTCCAGGTCCTGGGTCAGCAGGGCTTCGTCCTCAAGTCCGACGGAAATCCGTACTACGGGCTGATCGGTGGGTGAGTAGCGGCGAGCGCGTTGGAGTTCGGCCGGGTAGTAGGCGATCAGGCTGCGGGTTCCGCCCCAGCTGGCGCCAATCGGGAAGAGCTGCAGGGTGTTGAAAAAGGCCGCGAAGGCGGACTCCTGCTCCGTGGGCGTCAGGATGACCGACAGCAGGCACCCGCAGCCTTGAAACTGTTCTCGCCAGATTCGATGGCCCGGGTCGCTTTCCAGTGCGGGAAACAGCACCTGCTCGACCATGGGCTGGGTCTCCAGCCAACGCGCCACGCTCAGCGCCTTGCGGCTCTGTTCGCGGAGCCGCAGTGGGTAGGTCTGCAGGCCTCGCTCTACCAGGAAGCAGTCTTCCGGACTGGTCGCCTGGCCGAAGACGCTTTGGGTTTCCCGCAAGGTAGCGTAATGCTCCCGGTCGTTGAGGCTGATACTGCCCATCAACAGGTCGGAGTGACCGCCCAGGTATTTGGTGACGGCCTGGATGACGAAATCGACACCGTGGTCGAGGGCTTTGCAGAACAGCGGACTGGCCCAGGTATTGTCCATCATCGTCAGAACGCCATGGCGCCGGGCGATACGGGTGATGGCGTCTATATCCTGCATTTCCATGGTGACCGTGCCAGGGGCTTCCAGGCAGATCATTCGGGTATTCGAACAGATCAGCGACTCGATACCGTCATCCAGGGTCGGCGGGTAGAACTCGACATCCACGCCCATCCGCTGCAACCACAGCTCGGCGAAGGCCTTCAAGGAGCCATAGCAGGAGTCGGCGATGAGCAGATGATCGCCCCCGCGGACGAAGGCAAGCAAGGTGGTGATCAGGGCCGCGGCGCCGGAAGGCAGCACCAGGCAATGCTGGGCACCTTCGAGCTGGGCGATCTTGCTCTCCAACTGGCGCGCGGTCGGGGTACCCGTTATGCCGTAGCTGTACCCGTCGGGCTGCCGGCGCTTGCGGTCCACGAAGTCTTCGAAGCTATCGAAGACCACCGTTGAACCGCGCCACACCGGGGGCGAAAGGCTGGCGTAGGGATTTCCTGCGAAGTCGATGGTTTTCATGGAGAGGGCCTGTCAGCGAGTCCGTGTCCGGCCCATTGTTGGCTGGACCGGAACCAGCGGCTAGCTCTAGGATTATCAAGTCGATAAGCCAGGCTTATAGGTCTTCTGCATGGGTGTGCGAGATATCGAGGTGTTCCGCGTAGTGATGAGCGCGGGAAGTACCAGCAAGGCAGCCCAGGTGCTGGGTGTCAGCCAGCCGGCCGTCAGCCAGTCGATTCGCAAGTTGGAAAGCAGCGCAGGGCTGCAGCTGTTTCACCGTGCCCATGGTCGTCTGATTGCGACCGAGGAAGCCCGGGCGCTGCTGATCGATGTCGACAAGCTGTTCATCGGTATGGATGCCATCGAACATCGCATCAAGAGTCTGAAGCAGTTCGGCACCGGCAGACTGGCCATCGCGGTACATCCCCTGATGGGCAATGCGTTCATGCCGCGTGCCCTGGCTGAGTTCGATCTCGAGCAAAGGGACATCCGGGTTTCCCTGCGTGTGCAGAGTTCGCGGGAGGTGCATCAGGAGGTATCTGCCGGACTCTGCGATTTTGGCGTCATGGCCGACGAAATGCCGGCCGCCGGACTCGAACATTCCGAGTTCATGAACGAGCCGGGGGTGATCGCCTTGCCTCAGGGGCATCCGCTGACCCGGAAATCGTCCATTGCGGCCAGGGATCTGGCGGGTTGCGAGTTCATCGCCCTCAATCCGGAAGACAGCAGTCGCCGCCGCCTGGAGGTCGCCCTCGATTCGGCAGGCGTGGCCTTGAACGTAAGGGTGGAAACGGCTTACCTGCATACGATCTGCAATCTGGTGCTGAGGGGCACCGGAGTGGCCTTCATCAATCCCCTGGCGGCGCTCGATTTCGTCGACCGGGGCTTGGTCATCAGACCTTTCGACCTGGATGTGCGAACACGAAGCCTGCTGGTGTTCCGTCCTGGAAAGCCGCTCTCGGATACGGCGCGAAAACTGCTCAAGGTCATGCGGATACAGCTCGCGAAGGACCTCGAATTCATCAAGCAGTACCTGTCGAGATGAATCCGCTCGATTGGCAGGGCGTGTCGCGACAGGGATGGCTCGGCAGTGCGACTCCGGCGTACTTGGCACAGACCGGCGCCGCCTGGATGTAGCATCCGGTTACGTCCCGCTTTTTGACGATTGATTCACCCCCACCTAGCGTCAAGAGGTTGCGCATTCGTCTGACGATTGCGCGCCATCGGAATACCAACCTAGGCAATGGGAGTGTCAGATGTCTTTTGCTCGTTCGGCCTTGGCCAACCGCTTGTCCGCTGTTCTTCTCGCCGCCGCGACCGCCACCCTGGCGTTGCCCCTGGCTGCCGCGCCTGGCGTCGAGGGTGCCTTTACCGCCGTGCAGGGCGATGCCCGGGTGACCAAGGCGTTGGAAGCGCTGCGCGCCGATGATGGGCGCACCTTCGAGGAACAGAAGCACATCGCCCAGATTCCCGCGCCGCCGTTCAAGGAACAGGTGCGGGCAGAGTATTACCTCAAGCGCTTCCAGGCGCTGGGGCTCAAGGATGCCAGCATCGCCCAGGAGGGCTATGTGATCGCCACCCGCAAGGGTAGTGGCCAGGGGCCACAACTGGTGGTGTCGGCGCATCTGGATACGGTATTTCCCGAGGGCACTGACCTCAAACTCAAGGAACAGGACGGCAAGACCTTCGGCCCCGGCATCGGTGATGACGCCCTCAACAAGAGCGGCATCGAGACGGTGGGTGATCTGATCTTCGTCGGCACCGTGGGCGAGGAGGAGCTGGGCAACCTGCGCGGGGTGAAGGCGCTGTTCAAGGATCGCCAGGGCATCGATGGCTTCATCTCGGTGGATGGCATCGACGTGCGCCGGGTGGTCAATCGGGGCACCGGCAGCCACCGCTACGAGATCACCTTCAAGGGGCCGGGTGGCCACAGCTTCGGTGAATTCGGTCGCCCCAGCGCCATCCATGCCATGGGCCGGGCCATCGCCAAGATCGCCGAGGTGCGGCCGCCCAAGGAGCCCAAGACCACCTTCACCGTGGGCACCGTGCAGGGTGGCACCTCGGTCAATGCCATCGCCGCCGAGGCGCGCCTGACCCTGGACATGAGATCCAACGAGGAGGCCGCGCTGCTGGCGGAGGAAAAGGAAATTCTGGCCCTGGTGCAGGACGCGGTGAAGGAAGAAAACCAGCGCTGGGATACCGACCAGATATCCGTCGAGGTGAAGCTGATCGGGGATCGTCCGGCCGGTGGCACGGCGGAGGATTCACCCATGGTACAGACGGCGCAGCGTTCCATCGCCGTAGTCACCAGTGGTGCCAAGGTCACCCTCAGCGGCGGCAGTACCGACTCCAATACCGCCATGGCCCTCGGCGTGCCGGCCATGACCATCAGCGGTGGCGGGGAGGGCGGCAGCGCCCACTCGCTGGCGGAATGGTACAAGCCGGTCAACGCCTACCAGGGCCCGCAGAACGTGCTGCTGACGAGCCTGACCCTGGTGGGCATCAAGGGCGTCAGCGAGCCGGTGCTCCAGGCGCACGGCCAGTAGTGGCAGGCCGGCCCTGACCCCCGTCCCTTGCCGGCAGGGGTCAGGCCCGGCGGCCTCATTCGCGCGCTGGCTTCAATCTCAGGCAGGCCAGGGAGCTGATCAGGATCGCCAGCCCGGACAGCGGATACAGCAGGGTGGATGGCACCAGCGGAATGAGAAAGCCGGCCAGCAGCGGACCGACGCTGGCGCCCACGTCGCGCCACATGGCGTTGGAGGCCAATGCCGGTACCCGCGCCTGACCGGGATGCCGTTCGGCGACCATGGTCACCACCAGCGGGATCTGCAGCGCGCGCAGGATGAGCACGCCGCCGGCACCGAGGATCAGCCAGTGAAAGCCGAACGCGGTCAGCGACAGGGCGGTCAGCGTCGAACAGGCCACCAGCATCTTCGCCGCCCCATAGCGGTCCGCCGCCCGGCCGCCCAGAGGGCTGAGCAGCATGTCCGATACGTAACGCAACGCCATGAGCAGGCCGGCGATCAGGACCGCATCACCGCCCAGCACCGCCTGGGAAAAGGCCGATAGACCGAAGATGAACAGGCCATCCAGGGTCACGCCCTCGATGAAGGACCAGGTGACGATGCGGTCCGGCCAGCGCAGGCGTCGTCCGGGTTCGGGCAGCTGGTGCCCGGCGCTGGGCAAACCGGCGGCGAGGGCCAGGCCGACCAGGCAGAGCCCGCTGCTCAGCAGCAGGACCGCCCGCGGACCATAGTGCAGGGTGAGCCAGGCACCCGCGGACAGGGCGAGCATCGGGCCGATGGCGATGAGGGCACGCGAGGTACCGGTGCGGCGGGCGGCACCGGCCGGGTCGGCGGTGGCCAGCACCTGGGTGGACAGGTTGAAGGTGGCGAAACTCAGGCCCCAGGCCAGGCGCAGCCCGAGCAGCGCCCAAAAGCCCGAGAGGTTGGCATTGCCAAGGGCGCAAAGGGCGGCCACCGCGGCCGCCACCATCAGGCTGCGGCGATCACCGTAGCGGGCATAGAGCCGCACCACGTAGCGATAGCCGACGATGCGGATCACCCGGTTGGCGGCCAGCAGGATGCCGGCCTCGATCAGGCTGATGCCGAAGCTTGGGGCGTACATCGGCAGGACGAGATAGAGCAATACGTCGCTGGGCAGGCAGCAGGCGAGGACGATGGCCGCGCGCCGGGAGGCCTGATCGACGGACCGGGAAGAGGTCATGCAGAAGGGATTCCTGTAGCGGAGGTGACGTCCAGCCCTTCGGTCGGCGGCTGGACAGCGGATTGCAGGGGATGGCTGTGCCGGACAGTCGCCTGGCAGAGGGGGCTACTGCAACGAGACTGTCATTATCTCTTCTTTTGCAAGAGGTGTCCGCCAGGCGAAACGGCTGAACTAACCCGGCGCGCGGGCAATCCTTTTCAGTGCGTCTTGCCGCGCAGTGGCTGTCCCGCCCTGCCACGTCCCGTCATGAAAAGGAGTCGTCAGTGACCGTAGCTGCCCACCATTACCACCCTGTCCGGCCCGGCCCGCTGCACGCGCTGCTGCTGGCGGGCTCCGTGCCGCTGTTCGTCGGCGGCTTGCTCAGCGACATCGCCTACTACCAGACCATGCAGATCCAGTGGGCCAACTTCGCCGCCTGGCTGATCGCCGGCGCCCTGTTGCTGTCCGGTCTGGCCCTGCTGTTCGCTCTGGGTAATCTCTTCGGCGCCCGTTTCCGCGGCCGGCGACCCGCAGCCTATTTTCTCTTGCTGCTGCTGGCCTGGGTGCTGGGGCTGGTCAACGCCTTCGAACATGCCAAGGACGCCTGGGCGGTGATGCCCGCCGGGCTGATCCTCTCGGTGGTCGTCTCGGTGCTGAGCCTCGTCGCGGCCTGGATCGGCCTCTCCAACCTGCGTTCGGAGGTGGTTCGATGAGCACTCCAAGAGCCTTGAGCGTCCTCGGTCTGGCCATGCTGCTAGCCGCCTGTGGCAACGAGGGCGGCGCCGACACCCAGGCCCGTGGTCCGGATCCCAAGCTGCCCGAACCCCAGCGCGGCCTCTTGCCGAGCATGAAGATCGCCGAGCCGGCGCCCTGGGGGGATCGTGTCCCCACCGTGCCGCAAGGCTACAAGATCACCGCCATCGCCACCGACCTGCGCATTCCACGGCAGATGCTGGTGCTGCCCAATGGCGACATCCTGGTGGCCGAGGGCCGCGGCGGCAATGCGCCCAAGCTCAAGCCCAAGGACGTCATCGCCGGCTACATCAAGGCCCAGGGCAACACCCAGGTGAAGGGTGGCAATCGCCTGACCCTGTTGCGCGATGCCGATGGCGACGGCACCTACGAACTCAAGACGGTGTTCGCCGAGAATCTCAACGCGCCTTATGGCCTGGCCTTCGCCAATGGCCGCATCTACGTGGCCAACCAGGACGCCCTGGTGAGCTTTCCCTACCAGGACGGCCAGACCCAGGCCAGCGGCGCGCCAGCCAAGCTGGTGGACCTGCCTGCGGCGATCAATCACCACTGGACCAAGGCGCTCACCGTGAGCCCCGATGGTCGCTATCTCTATGTCGGTATCGGCTCCAACAGCAACGTCGGCGAGCGGGGCATGGACGTCGAGGTGGATCGCGCGGTGATCTGGCAGATCGATGCCCAGAGCGGTGCGCACAAGAACTATGCCACCGGGGTGCGCAATCCCACGGCACTGGCCATGCAGCCCGGCAGCGGCCAGCTGTGGGCGGTGGCCAACGAGCGCGACGAAATCGGTCCCGACTTGGTGCCGGACTACCTGACCTCCATCCGTGAGGGTGGTTTCTATGGCTGGCCGTACAGCTACTGGGGGCAGAACGTCGATAGCCGAGCCCAGCCGCAGGACCCGGCCAAGGTGGCCGCCGCCATCAAGCCCGACTACAGCCTGGGCTCCCACGTCGCTGCCCTGGGGCTGAGCTTCTCCACCGCGGCGGTGGGTCCGCAGTTCGCCGAGGGCGTCTTCGTCGGTGAGCATGGCAGCTGGAACCGCGACAAGCCGGTGGGTTACCGCGTGGTCTTCGTGCCCTTCCAGCAGGGGCGGCCCGTCGGTGAACCCATCGACTTCGCCACTGGCTTCTACGGCGACGATGGCAAGACCCGTGGCCGACCGGTAGGCGTCGCGGTGGACCAGCGCGGCGGTGTCCTTATCGCCGACGATCTGGCCAATACCGTCTGGCGGGTGACGCGTACTCAATAAGCTGCGGTTCGATCCGGTCGCCGCTCTTCGGGACGGCGACCGTGATCACCCTATGCGGTGATGCAGATCGCCCAGCACCACCAGGCTGCCCACTACCATCAGCACCAGGATCAGGCTGGTGAACAACAGCAGATAGAGGTCGTGGCGGTGCGAGCGGCCCAGGCTGACATGCAGGAAGCAGCGCAGGTGTACCAGGATCTGCAGCAAGCCCAGGCCGAAGACGATGCCCAGCGTGGTTCCGCGCGGCCAGGTTGGGAATTGCACCAGGGCGATGGGGATCAGGCTCAGCGTCACGGCCAGTCCCAGGCCGATCACATAGCTCGCCAGCTCACGGCGATAGTCATCTCGCTTCATGGCAGGAGTCCTTGCAGGTAGACCACCGAGAGGATGGCGACCCAGACGATATCGAGAAAATGCCAGAACAGGCCCAGGCGCATCAGCCGGGTCTTCACCAGGGTATCCAGGCCGAATACCCGGAGCTGCGCCAGCATCACCACCAGCCACAGGCAACCGCTGGCGACGTGGACGCCGTGCATGCCCACCAGGGCGAAGAATGCCGAAAGAAAGGCGCTGCGCTGGGGCAGGGCGCCCTTGTCCGCCATGCCCAGGAAGTCGTGCAGCTCCAGGCCGAGAAAGACCAGGCCCAGGGCCAAGGTCACCAGCAGCCAGGTCACCAGGGGTCTCAGGCGACCCTCGTGGTATTTCATCGCCAGTGACGCCAGGCCATAGGTGAAGCTGCTGGCCAGCAGCACCAAGGTCTGCAGGGTCACGCTGCCGATCTCGAACACGTCGCGGGCGACCGGACCGCCAGCGGTAGCGTGCTGCAGCGTCGCGTAGATGGCGAACAGCAGCGCGAACAGCAGGGCGTCGCTCATCAGGAAGATCCAGAAGCCGAACAAAGAATACTCGGCCTTGGCGTGGGTGGCGTGATCGGTGGCGCCGACGTTGAGGCCGGCGTGGTTCATATCACGCGGACTCATGGACCCATCTCCGCAAGGCCGCGATTGCCAGGGGTGGTTTCCTCGTCGCGATTGACCGCACGCGTGGCGGCGACCCTATCTAGCCAGGCCTCGTGTTCACGGCGGATCTCGGCCGCCGAGATCAATCGCTCGGTATCGCGCTGGAAACTGCGCGCTATCACCGCGCCCCAGGCCACTACCAGGCCGAGCACAGCCATCCAGCCGATGTGCCAGACCAGGCCGAAGGCGCAGGCGAAGCCCGCCGCCCCGACGATGGCCGGCACGGCGCTGTTCTTTGGCAGCTCGATGTCGGCATAGGTGCGCGGTCGGTCATAGGCCAGCCGCTGTTCCTTGAGCCAGGTGAAGGGATCACGGTCGTTGATCGGCAGGGGCACGGCGAAGTTGTATTCCGGCGGCGGCGCGGCGACCGCCCATTCCAGGGTGCGGCCGTTCCAGGGATCGCCCACCGGTACGCGTGCCTGGTCGCGGTGGCGGATGCTCACCACCAGCTGGATCACCAGACTCGCCAGGGCGGCCAGCAGCAGGACCGCACCCACCTCGGCGACCCACAGCAGCGGGGCGAAGTCGGGATTGTGGATGGCCTGGCTGCGCCGCGGCAGGCCGGAGGCGCCCAGCACGTACAGCGGCATGAAGGCCAGGATGAAGCCCAGGCCGAAGTTCAGCGCGGCGATGCGTCCCCAGCGCTCGTCGAGGCGGAAGCCGAAGGCTTTGGGAAACCAGAAGTGGTAGCCCGCCAGCATGCCGAACAGCATTCCCGGGATCAGCATGTTGTGGAAGTGGGCGACCAGATAGACGGTGTTGTGCACCTGGTAGTCCACCGGTGGCGTAGCCAGGGTGATGCCGGTGAGGCCACCGATGACGAACAGCATGATGAACATCACCGCATAGATCAGCGGCGTGGTCAGGCGGATGCGGCCACGGAACATGGTCGCCATCCAGTCGTAGATCTTCACCCCGGTGGGAATGCCGATGAGCATGGTGGCGATGCCGAACACCGCGTTGATTTTCGGCGACTGGCCCATGGTGAAGAAGTGGTGCAGCCAGACGGTGAAGGACAGCACGGCGATCACCAGGGTGGCCCAGACCAGCGAGTGGTAGCCATAGAGCCGCTTGGTGGAAAAGGTCGAGAACACCTCGGAGAAGACGCCGAAGGCCGGCAGGATGAGGATGTACACCTCCGGGTGGCCGAACAGCCAGAACAGATTGATGTAGTTCATCAGGTTGCCGCCCTGGGTGTTGGTGAAGAAGTGGAAATCCAGGTAACGGTCCAGGGCTAATAGCAGGGTGGCCACAGTCAGGGGCGGCATGGCGAAGATCATCAGGATGCTGGTGCACAGCGCCGTCCAGCTGAACAGCGACATATGGAACAGGCGCATCCCCGGCGCTCTTTCCTTGTAGAGGGTGACGGCGAAGTTCAGGCCGGTGAGGGTGCTGCCGAGGGAGCTGAGGGTCAGCGCCCAGATCCAATAGTCGGGGCCGACGCCGGGCTGGTATTCGGCGCCGGTATAGGGCGGATAGCCGCTCCAGCCACCGGTGGAGAAGCGGCCCAGTACCAGGGACACCATCACCAGCGCCGCGCCGGCCACGGTCAGCCAGAGACTGATGGCATTGAGCAGCGGAAAGCGCACGTCGCGGGCGCCGATCTGCAGCGGCATGGCGAAGTTGATCAGCCCGGTGAGGAAGGGCATGGCGACGAAGAACACCATGATGGTGCCATGGGTGCTGAACAACTGGCCGAAGTGCTCGGGCGGCAGATAGCCGGGTGCATCGACCGCCAGGGCCTGCTGGGTGCGCATCATCACCCCTTCCACCACGCCACGGCTGAACATCACCAGGGCTAGCACCACATACATGATGCCGATGCGCTTGTGGTCCAGGCTGGTGAACCACTCCTGCCAGAGATAGCGCCACTTGCCGAGCCAGGTGATCACCCCGGCGGTAGCCAGGGCGCCGAGGATGACCACGCTGGCGCCGCAGGTGGCGACCAGGCTGTAGAAGGGCAGGGCGTCATAGCCCAAGCGACCGAAGAGGAAGTGCCAGAGGGCCGAGGATTCAGTCATGGTCGGCTCCCTTGAAAGCGTCGCAGGCGGGCACCGGGTGTTGGCGATAGCGCGCCAGCACCCAGGCGAAGAGGGCGGGTTGGGTCAGGCGCAGCTCGGCGGCCTGCTCCAGTGTGCCGGGGCGGGCCAGTACCTGGTAATGAGCACAGTCCAGGGCCGCACGGGACTGGCGCACGCGCTGGGTCCAGGCTTGGAAGTCCTGCGCGTCCAGCACCCGGATCGGGAAGTGCTGGTCCTGGAAGCCCTCGCCGCTGTACTGGGCGTTGCGGCCCTCGAACTGGCCGGGTGCCGGAATCTGCAGGAAGCGCTGGGTCTGCATGCCGGCCATGGCGTAGATCTGGCCGCCCAGGCGCGGCAGCAGCAGGGACTGCATCACCGTATCGCTGGTGAGTCTGAGCTGCACCGGGCGACCCGCCGGTAGCACCAGTTCGTTGACTGTCGCGATGCCCTGCTCGGGATAGAGGAACAGCCATTTCCAGTCCAGACCGATCACCTGGACTTCCAGGGGCGCCTCGCTGGGCGTCGGCGAGCGATAGGGGTCGAGGCTGTGGGTGCGAGTCCAGACCAGTACCGCCAGCACCGCCACCACCAGCGCCGGCACGCCCCAGGCGAAGATGTCCAGCAGCCAGGAGAATTCCCAGCGTGGCCGGTAGGCGGCGCGGTCATTGCCGTGGCGATAACGCCAGACGATCAACGGGGTGAGCAGGATCACCGGCAGCACCACGATCAGCGTCAGGCCGACGATCCACAGCAGCAGGTCGCGTTCGCCAATGGCGGCGAGGCCCGCCGGGGCGAGAAAGCCATGCTGCAGCGGCGAGCAGCCACCCAGCGAGAACAGGAGCGACAGCAGGCATCTCGAGTGGACTGCGCGGCGGCTGCCGGTGGAAGGCGAGGGACTCGCGAGGGACATGGGCGATCGGACCGTAACCAGTTATTGCAGCCAACAGACCCCAGGCAAGCGGCGGGCGTTCACCACTGGCTGGCCCTTGGCTAGCGTGGCGCTTCGCCCTCACCCTGGTCCGCCGCTCTGGCATGGGCTTTTCGGCGACTGGTCAGCTGGGCTCGGTTTTCCACTGGCCGAGCAGGATGGCGACGAATTTCTCGGCGGCAGGCGACAGCGAGGCGCCCCGGCGCGAGACCAGGCCCAGGGTGCGCGTCACCTCGGGTTCGCTGAGGGGCACACTGACCAGGGTCGGGTGATCGGCGTCCGGCATGGCCAGGCTGGGCATGGCCGAGACCCCCAGGCCGGCTTCCACCATACCCAGCGACGTGGACAGGTGCTGCACCTCATAGAACCACTTGGGGCGGATGCCGCGGGCGGAGAGGGCGTGGTCGAGCAGCACCCGGTTGCCGCTCAGGCGGCCCACGCCGATCAAGCGATGATCGACCAGTTCGGCCCAACTGACCGAACTGCGCTCGGCCAATACGTGGTCGCGGCGGCAGGCGAGCACGAATTGCTCCTGCACCAGGGGCACGAATTCGATGTCCGGGTGCTGGCCGCTGAGCATGTTGATGCCGAAGTCGGCCTCGCCGCGCAGCACGGCTTCCAGGCCATCGTTGGCGCTGAGGTCGAGCAGGCGGATGCGGATCTTGGGGTATTGCTCGTTGTACTGGCGGATCACCGAGGGCAGGAAGTAGAAGGCCGCGGTGGGGATGCAGGCCAGGGTGACCTGACCGGTCTGGCGTTCGGCCAGCTCGCGGATGCTGAGGATGGAGTCCTCGAAGTCGTCCAGCAGCCGGCGAGCCTTGGGCAGGAAATCCCGACCCACGCTGGTGAGGCCCACCCGACGAGTGGTGCGTTCGAGCAGGGGCGTGCCGAGTCCGTCTTCCAGCTTCTTGATGCGGCGGCTAAGGGCGGGTTGGGACAGGTGCAGCGCATCGGCGGCCTCGTGGAAGCTGCCCAGTTCGGCGATTTTCACGAAAGATCGAATGTCTTGCAGCTCGTAATCCATGAATGGCCTCTGCCCGAGCGACGGAATTATTGATTATCTAGGTGGAATAATAGCGACGATATTTGCATTGGATAGATTTATGCGGGGCTGCCAATCTTGTCTCCAGAACATCAATAACCGCTATTGATCAACAAGAGTCAGCAGTCATGCAACGTATTCCGTGCGTTCTCATGCGGGGCGGTACCTCCAAGGGCCCCTTCTTCCATGCCAGCGACCTGCCCAGCGATCCCGCCGCGCGCGACGAGATGCTGATCGACCTCATGGGTGCCGGCCACGAGCTGGAAATCGACGGCATCGGTGGCGGCAGCCCCCAGACCAGCAAGGTCGCCATCATCAGCCCCTCCAGCCATCCCGACGCCGACGTGGACTATCTGTTCGTCCAGGTGATGGTCGCCGAGCGTCGCGTCGATACCGCGCCCAATTGCGGCAACATGCTCTGCGCCGTGGGCCCCTTCGCGGTCGAGCAGGGCCTAGTCGCGGCGCGCGAGGGCAAGACCCTGGTGCGCATCCGCAACCTCAATACCAACAGCTTCGTCGACTCCCTGGTGCAGACCCCCGGTGGCCAGGTGCGCTACGAAGGCGACACCGCCATCGACGGCGTGCCCGGCACCGCCGCGCCGGTCCAGCTGACCTTTCTCGACGCCGTCGGCAGCAAGACCGGCCAGCTCTTTCCCACCGGCCAGGCCAGCGATGTCTTCGATGGCGTGCCGGTGACCTGCATCGACATGGCCATGCCGATGATGATCGTCGAGGCCCGCCACCTGGGCGTCACCGGCAGCGAGCGCCCGGCCGATCTGGACGCCAACGCGGCGCTGCTGGCCCGGCTGGAAGGGCTGCGCCTGCAGGCCGGTCGGGCCATGGGCCTGGGCGATGTCAGCGGCAAGGTGATTCCCAAGCCGGTGCTGATCTCCCGGCCGCAACACGGCGGCACCCTGCAGGTGCGCTACTTCATGCCGCACAATTGCCACCGCGCCCTGGCCATCACCGGTTCCATCGGCCTGGCCACCGCTTGCGTCACCCCGAGCACCGTGGTGATGGAGCTGTTGGGCGAAGCCGCGGCCGATCTGACCCAGGTGCGCCTCGAACATCCCAGCGGCGGTATCGACGTGGTGCTGTCGCGCGGCGGCGCGGACGGCACTACCATCCAGGCGTCGGTCGTCCGCACCGCCAGGCGGCTATTTTCCGGTCATGTCTATGCGCCTACTGCGCGGAGGCTCGCCGGCTAACGCAACACCCCCAACCACCAGCGCATCCGCACAACTTCAATAAACGGTGATGCCTCATGAAACTTGCCAAATCGCTGTACTTCCAGATCCTCTGCGCCGTGGTCCTCGGGGTAGTGGTCGGTCACTTCTGGGCGCAACAGGCGGTGGCGCTCAAACCCCTGGGTGACGCCTTCATCAAGCTGGTCAAGATGATGATCGCGCCCGTGGTGTTCTGCACCATCGTCACCGGCATCGCCGGCATGACCGACAAGAGCAGTCTGGGTCGGCTGATGGGCAAGACGCTGTTGCTGTTCCTGGTGCTCACCGTGATCAGCCTGTTCATCGGCCTCGGCGCGGTCTACCTGTTCCGGCCCGGCGTGGGCATGAACATAGATCCCGCGACCCTGAGCACCGCCAGCATCGCCCAGTACACGGCGTCGGCGGCCAAGCTCAGCGTGGTCGACTTCTTCATGCACATCATCCCGGACACCTTCATGGGGGCGTTCAACAAGGGTGAGGTGCTGCCGGTGCTGTTCATCGCCGTGCTCTGCGGCTTCGCCCTGTCCTCCATGGGCGAGCGCGGCAAGCCGGTGCTGAACGTGCTGGAGTCGGCTTCGCAGATGGTCTTCCGCATCTTCGGCTACCTGATGCGCTTCGCCCCGGTCGGTGCCTTCGGCGCCCTGGCCTTCACCGTGGGCCAGTACGGCATCACCTCGCTGGGCTCCCTGGCCAAGCTGATCATGACGCTGTACATCGCCTGCGCCTTCTTCGTCTTCGTGGTGCTGGGCGCGCTGTGCCGCGCGCGGGGTTTCAGCCTGTGGCAGCTCTTGCGCTACTTCCGCGAGGAATTCCTGGTGGTACTGGGCACCTCGTCCACCGAGCCGGTGCTGCCGCGCATGCTGCAGAAGCTCGAAGCCCTGGGTTGCAAGAAGGGCGTGGTCGGCCTGGTGCTGCCCACCGGCTACTCCTTCAACCTGGACGGCACCGCCATCTACCTGTCGCTGGCGGCCATCTTCATCGCCCAGGCCTGCAACATCGACCTCACGATCGGCCAGACCCTGACCATGCTGGCGATCATGCTGCTGTCCTCCAAGGGCGCGGCGGGCGTCACCGGGAGCGGCTTCGTCGCCCTGGCCTCGACCCTCACGGTGATCCACGACATCCCCCTGGCCGGCCTGGCGCTGCTCATCGGCATCGACCGCTTCATGTCCGAAGCCCGCGCCCTGACCAGCCTGGCCAGCAACGCCGTGGCCACCGTGGTGATCTCGCTGTCCGAAGGCGCCTGTGACCGGGAGCGACTGATGCGCACCCTGGCCAGCGGCAAGGCCGAACCCCTGGCGGTACCCGATGCCGCCGAGTGGACTGCGCCAGACGTCCGTCCCCACGCCTGATCGCTATACCCTGACCACCGTTTCAGCCCACCTCCGCGCCGTCAGCTGGCCGGAGGTAGGGATCGGCTGCGCTCTGCGCAGCCATCGATACGCCAATAATCACAACAACAATCCGGGATACGCCCATGCTCGCACTCCTCGGTTTGATCATGGTGGTGACCTTCACCTACCTGATCATGAGCAAACGCCTGTCGCCCATCGTGGCGCTCACCGTGGTACCCATCGTCTTCGCCCTAATCGGCGGCTTCGCGCCCACCACCGGCAAGATGATGCTCGACGGCCTGAAGATGGTGGCACCCTCGGCGGCTCTGCTGCTGTTCGCCATCCTCTTCTTCGGCCTGATGATCGATGCGGGGCTGTTCGATCCGCTGATCCGCAAGATCCTCAAGCGAGTCAACGGCGATCCGGTGAAGATCGCCATCGGCACGGCGCTGCTCTCGCTGCTGGTAGCCCTGGACGGCGATGGCACCACCACCTACATGATCACCTGCGCCGCCATGCTGCCGCTGTACAAGCGTATCGGCATGGACCCCATGGTGCTGGCGACCGTCTCCATGCTCTCGCTGAGCATCATGAGTGGCATGAGTCCCTGGGGCGGCCCGGCCACCCGCGCCATCGCGGCCCTGGGCCTGGACGCGACCGCCTACTTCATCCCCATGCTGCCCACGGTGATCGGCGGGGGCGCCTGGGTGGTATTCACCGCCTTCCTGCTCGGCCGGCGCGAGCGCGCTCGCATCGGCAACATCAGCCTGGCGAGCGGCGGGGCCAATGGCGGCAAGTGCTACATCGAAGAGATCCTCGGCGATTCGCCGACCAAGCGGCCGCGCCTGGCCTACGTCAACCTGGTGCTGGTGATCGCGGTGATGACCGCCCTGGTCATGGGGCTCATGCACGCCGCCATCCTGTTCATGATCGGCTTCGTGCTGGCGCTGATGATCAACTATCCGCAACTGGAGTTGCAGAAGGAACGCATCCTGGCCCATTCCGGCAACGCCATGACCGTGGTGCTACTGGTGTTCGCCGCGGGCATCTTCGCCGGCATCTTCTCCGGCACCAAGATGGTCGACGCCCTGGCGCAGACCCTGGTGGACTGGATTCCGCCGGCTTGGGGCCACTGGTTCCCGCTGGTAGTAGCCATCACCAGCATGCCGCTGACCTTCGTACTCTCCAACGATGCCTATTACTTCGGGGTAGTGCCGATCCTGGCCAATGCCGCCGCGGCCTATGGCATCGATCCGGTGGAAATCGCCCGCGCCTCGGTGCTCGGCCAGCCGGTGCATCTGATGAGTCCGCTGGTGGCGTCCACCCTGCTGCTGGTGGGCATGGTCGACCGCGACATCGGTGACTTCCAGAAGGCCACCGTCAAATGGGCGGTGCTGACCTCCCTGGTCATCACCGCCATCGCCCTGCTGACCGGCGCCATTTCCTTCTTCGTCTGACGCCGGTGGAGGGCCTTATTGCTGCTGTGCGGGGATGGGCTTGAGACCGCTGTCCTCGATGGCTTTGGCGGCGTCCTTGGAGGCCAGGTATTTCAGCAGCGCGCGGGCAGCTTCCGGGTGCTGGCTGTGGGTGACCACGGCGCCGGAGTAGAGGGTCATCTTCTGCGCCTGGTCGGGGATCAGGCCGACGATGTCGATGCCTTGCACCGGCTTGAGTTCGCTGAGTTGCTGGAAGCCGAGCTGCGCCTCGCCACGGGCGACCACGGCGCCCACCGGCTCGGCCGGGATCATGTGCGCCTTGGCCTTGAAGGCCTCGCCCAGTTGCATGCGCGGAAAGAGGATGCGCGACAGATAGACGCCGCTGGCGCTGTCGGAGTAGGCCACCGACTGGGCGTCTTCCAGGGTCTGCTTGAAGGCTGCCATGGTAGAGATGTCCGGCTTGGGTGCGCCCTGGCGCACTGCCATGGCGATGAAGGACTGGCCCAGGTCGACGCGGCTGTCTTTCACGGCCTGGCCATCGGCGATCAGCTTGTCCAGCGCCGAGCCCACCATCAGCACCACGTCGGCCGGTTCGTGGCGTGCCAGGCGATTGGGGATGGCCTGGGGCGTATCGCCCATGGACGGCGCGGCGGCGATGTCCAGCTTGACGCCGGTGGCCTTTTCGTAGGCTGGCGCCACGGCGCGGATGGCGCCCATGATGCCACCCGAACTCAGCACGGTGAGGGTGGTGGGTTGCGCGGCCAGCAGCGGCGTGGTGGCGGCGAGCAGCAGGGTGCCGAGGGCGAGGGCAGGTAGACGTCGGAACATGGCAGAGACTCTCGATGGAAAAGACGGACGATAGACCTCGCGCGTGGCCTTGGCGCGTGAGGTTGGATGAAAAAAAATTTAGTTTACCGGCCTGGAGGTTTTCCCTAGGGTGTGCGGTCCGCCAGACCGGGAGGCCAGCATGACCCAGGCTTTGGTCATCGAAGACGACGCGGTGACCGCCCATTCCATCGCCAGCGAGTTGCAGGCCCAAGACTACCAAGTACGCTGGGAAAGCACCGGGCGCGACGGCCTGGCCGCCGCCATCGCCGGCGGGCACGACATCATCACCCTCGACCGCATGCTGCCGGATTTCGACGGTCTGACCATCGTCAGCACCCTGCGCGGCCTCGGCATCAGCACCCCGGTGCTGATGCTCAGTGCCCTGTCGGATGTCGACGAGCGGGTGCGCGGCCTGAGGTGCGGCGGCGACGACTACCTGACCAAGCCCTTTTCCCTGGTGGAAATGGTGGCGCGTCTGGAGGCACTGCTGCGGCGCCCGGCGGCCCAGACCGCCAGCCACCAACTGAAGGTGGGCGAGCTGACCCTGGACCTCATCGACAACACCTTGACCCGCGCCGGCGAGGCCATCGCCTTGCTGCCCACCGAATTCAAGATCCTCACCTACCTGATGCGCAACGCCGGGCAACTGGTGACCCGCACCATGCTGTTCGAGCAGGTCTGGGGCTATCACTTCGATCCGGGCACCAACATCATCGATGTGCACATGGGCCGGCTGAGACGCAAGATCGAAAGAGCAGGGCAGCCACTGGTGCATACCGTGCGTGGAGCCGGCTATGTCCTCGTCGTCCCGGACTAGGCGCTGGCGCTCGGGCAGCAGTCGCCTGCTGGCCCTCTATGCGCTGTTCTTCGCGGCCTGGGGCGCGGTGTTCACCGGGGTGCTCTACTGGCAGATCTCCGCCTACCTGGGCGAGGTGGCGGAACGCACCCTGCTGCAGCGGGCCCACTATTACCGCAAGGTCGCCGACGCCGATCTGCTGGGCGAACTCCAGGCCAGTGAGGTCTATTCGATTCCCGGCATCGATGCCTATGGCCTGTTCGAGGCCGACGGTCGCTACCTGGCCGGCAGCCTGGTGAAGCTCCTGCGCAGCCTGCCCGACGATGGCCGGGTGCATTACCTGCAACGCGGCCTCAAGACGGCCGATACCCTGGACGAGCCGCGCAGCAGCCATGCCTTCCTGCAACGCCGGGCGGACGGGCGCATCCTGGTGCTGGCCCGCGACGGCGGCTCCATCTCGGCGGTGGGCGGCATCATCGGCCAGGCGCTGTTCTGGGGGCTGTCGCTCACCCTGATACCGGGGTTGATCGGCTGGCATCTGTTGCGCCGGCGCCCGCTGCGCCGAGTCGAGCGCCTGCAGGACAGCCTGGAGCTCATCGTCGCCGGCCACCTGGACGAGCGCCTGCCGCTGTCCAAGCGTCACGATGAACTGGACATGCTGGCCGATGCGGTCAATACCACCCTGGCTCAGCTGGAGCGCTCGATGCACGAGGTGAAGGACGTCTGCGACGGCATCGCCCACGACCTGCGCACCCCGCTGACCCGCCTGCGGGCGCGGCTGCACCAACTCCAGCAGCTGCCGCTGGCGGCGCCCCAGGCCGACAGCCTGGGCGAGGCGCTGGCCGAGACCGAGGCCATCATGTCGCGCTTCCAGGGCTTGCTGCGCATCTCCGAGCTGGAGGACACCCGTCGACGCCTGGCCTTCGCCTCGCTGGACTTGGCCGCGCTGCTGCGCCAGGCCCATGAATTCTACGAGCCGATGGCCCAGGAGAAGGCCCAGACCCTGACCCTGGAACTGGCCGACGACCTGCCGGACGTCCAGGGCGATGCCTCGCTGCTGTTCGAGGCGCTGGTCAACCTGCTGGACAACGCCATCAAGTTCGCCCCGGTGGGCGGCCAGGTGCGCCTGGTGGCGCGGAGCGCCGCGGGCGGGGTACGCATCGAGGTCAGCGACGACGGCCCCGGCATCCCCGAGGCAGAGCGGGAAAGCGTGCTGCGGCGGCTCTACCGCGGCGATGCCAGCCGCCAGCAGCCCGGCTATGGCCTGGGGCTGTCGCTGGTGGCGGCCATCGTGCGGCTGCATGGTTTCCAGCTGAGCATCGAAGCCGCGCAGCCCAGGGGCGCCCGGGTGGTCATTGCCAGCGCGGGCTAGGCGGCCAGGCTTTCCTAAATTTTTCTTCATTTTCCTTCATTTGCGAGCCTTCCGGGCCTTGCCTAGGGTGGCGGGCCCTCCTGCTGAACCGGATGCGCCGCTCGTGAAACGCCCCTTCCTCTGCCTGGGCCTCGCCGCCCTTGGCTTCGCCTGGCTCGGCCAGGTGGACGCCGCGCCCATCGCCGATGCCCTGATTCCCTCGCCACCCCAGCTCTCGGCCAAGGCCTGGGTGCTGCTGGACGCCACCACCGGCCAGGTGATCGCCGAAGAGGACTCCCACGCGCACCTGCCACCGGCCAGCCTGACCAAGCTGATGACCGTGTACGTGGCGACCCGCGACATCCAGGCCGGGCGGCTCAAGGTGGATGACCCGGTCACCGTCAGCGAGAACGCCTGGCGTACCCAAGGCTCGCGGATGTTTCTCGATCCGCGCAGCCAGGTCTCGGTGCACGATCTCCTGCAGGGCATCGTCATCGACTCCGGCAACGACGCCAGCGTGGCCCTGGCCGAGCACATCGCCGGCAGCGAAGAGAGTTTCGCCAGCCTGATGAACGCCACCGCCCAGCGCCTCGGCCTGCACGATACCCACTTCATGAACCCCACCGGGCTACCCGATCCGGAGCACTTTTCCTCGCCCTACGACATGGCGCTGCTGGCCCGCGCCATCATCCAGGACGAGTCGGCCTACTACGAGCTCTACGCCAAGAAGTATTTCACCTGGAACGGCATCCGCCAGCCCAATCGCAACCTGCTGCTCTGGCGCGACCACACCGTGGATGGCCTCAAGACCGGCCACACCGAGGCGGCGGGCTTTTGTATGGTGACCTCGGCGCTGCGCGACGGGCGCCGGCTGATCACCGCGGTGTTCGGCTCCACCTCGCTCAACAACAGGGCCGCCGATACCCAGAAGCTGCTGACCTATGGCTTTCGCTTCTTCGAAAACCAGACCTACGACCAGGCCGGTGTCCCCCTGGGCACCCCAAGGGTCTGGGAAGCCCAGACGGCGACCCTGCCAGTGGGCGTGGCCCAGGACCTGGTGCTGACCCACCCCAAGGGCCAGCACGCACCGCAGCAGCGCCTGGTGCTCGACGAGCCGCTGGTGGCCCCCATCGCCCAAGGCGATGTCGTGGGCCGGCTGGAGCTGGTGGATGGCGAGCGGGTGTTGCAAACGCGACCCCTGGTGGCCCTGGCGGACGCCGAGCAGGGCGGTTGGTGGTCGCGCTGGCCGCAGCACCTCTATCGGTTGGTGCTGCAGTGGTTGGGGCGGATCTAGCGGGCTCAGGCATCGCGCCCCAGGTGCTCGCGCAGAAAGGCGTTCATCCGTGCCAGGGTCCAGCGCACGCTGGGCAGCGCTCCAAGCATCTCGATGAAGCCGTGGATCATGCCCGGCAGCTCGTGGTACTCGACGCTGTTGCCGGCCTTGATCAGTGCCTGGGCGTAGAGGCGGGCGTCGTCGCGCAGGGCATCGCATTCGGCGCCGAAGATCAGCGCGGGTGGCAGGCCGGCGTGGGAGGGCGCATAGAGCGGCGATACCCGCGGGTCCAGGGTGTCCGCATCCTTGAGGTACATGCCGGAAAAGTAGTCCATCAGCGGTCTGGTCAGCGGTGGTACCTGGGCGTTCTCGACCCGGGAGGGGTGATCCCAGGCGGCGGGGGTGTTGTCCACCCCGGGGTAGATCAGCACCTGGGCCTTGAGCCCGAGCGGTCCCTCGCGCAGGTGCAGGGCGGCCATGGCGGCCAGGCCACCGCCGGCGCTGTCGCCGGCCAGGGCGACCCTCTGGGTGTCGAGATTGAAGGCGGCGCCAGCACCGGCCAGCCAGTGCAGGGCGGCGAGGACGTCGTCGGGGCTGGCCGGCGCCGGATGTTCGGGGGCGAGGGCATAGTGCACCGCCAGGACCGCGCAATCCGTACCCAGGGCGATCTGGCGGCAGAGGGAGTCGTGGCTGTCCAGGTCGCCGATCACCCAGCCACCGCCGTGCAGATAGACCACCACTGGGGTTGGCGCAGTGTCCTCGGCCTGCGGCCGGTACAGGCGCAGGGGGATGGGACCCAGCGGGCCCGGCGCGGCCAGCTCCTGGATGCGTGCCATGGGTGCCGGTGGCAGGCCCAGGGCGCGATTCATCTGCACATAGGCGGCGCGCGCCTGCTGCGGCGTGAGGCTTTCGATCGGCGGTTGCGGATGCGCGGCCAGTTGCGCCAGCAGGCTGGCGACCTGGGGATCGAGGCGCGCGAAGACGTCGGGCATGGGGCTTCTCCTGGGTAAGCTGGGCGCCAAGGCCGACGCCGGTTCGCCGCCAGCCTCGCCGGAGCTGCTGCGGGCGGTCTATCGATCAGATGAACGATGGCGTTTGGGTTGAGACCGCCACTAACGGACGGCCGTTGCGCTTAAGATCAGGGTTCAGGGGACTATCCTGCATCTGAACGATAGGCGGGCCGCGGCGCTCCGGTAGACTCGGATCCAAGCCAGGTCCCATTCGGGGCCGGCGTTCTACCCAAGACAATCAAAACAAAGGGGGTAGCATGGCCCAGTCAGCCGCCGTTTCCTGCAGTGTGCCCGCCGCGGTGGTCGCACGCTTCAGCCAGGTCGTCCTGGCCTTGCAGTCCCGTCTGCGCGGCGGGGCCATCACCGAATTCCACGCCCAGGCCCTGGAGCAGTTGCAACATCTGGTCGCCTTCGACAAGGCCTGGTGGGGCAACTCCACCTGGCGCGACGGGGGGCCGGTGGCGCACAGCGCCTTCCTGCTGGGCCTGCCCAGTGTTTATACCAGGGAATGGGACGCCCTCAAGACCCAGGATCGTGACCTCGGCGACTTGCACCAGGTGCAGGGCCGTTGCCAGGTATTCGATTGTCACCATGATCAAGCCTCGCCGGCGCTGGCCTCCCTGGGTCGCCGCTACGGCCTGGCCCATGGCCTGCGCATCGTGCTGACCGACGACCAGACCCGCCTGGGCGTGCACCTGACGCTGTTCCGGCAGGACCCTGGCAACCCTTTCACGCCGCTGGAATGCCAGCTGCTCGAATGGCTGATGCCCCATCTGCTGCACGCCGAACGGGAGAGTTGCCTGCGTACCCTGGCGACGCTGAGGGACAGCCAGGGCAGCTTCGACGAACTGGCCCTGGCGGTGAGCGACCGCTATGGCGTATTGCTGTCCATGGAGCCGGGTTTCGCCGCCCTGCTGGCGGCGGAGTGGCAGGGCTGGCAGGGCAACCGCCTGCCCGTCGGCTGCGATCCCCAGGACAGCTACCAGGGTCGCACCCTGCAACTCGACGCCCAGCCGCTGGGCGATCTCTTGCTGCTCAAGGCGCGCCGGCGCAGCTCGGCGGAGCGCCTCAGTGCCCGCGAGTTGGAAGTGGCCCAGTGTTTCGCCCTCGGCCAGACCTACAAGGAAGTCGCCCGCACCCTGGGCATGGCGCCGGCCACGGTGCGCCACCACCTGAGGCGCATCTACGAAAAGCTCGGCGTCAATCGCAAGGCGCAGATCGCGCAACAGGTCGCGGCCGCGCCCGACTGATCCCACCCCCTCGCTGACCCGTTCGCCTCGCTCGGGCGCCCACCGCGCCCGGTGCGGGCGCGCTCGTCCGCTCGAAAGTCCTGAGGAGTCTTGCCATGTCCCGTTCGCCTGGAATCCTGACCCGTGCCGCCGTCCTGTCGCTCGCGGCGCTGGCCACCACCGCCCACGCCACCGAGAAGGGCATGCCGACCACCGCCGCCGGAGTGCAGGATTTCGGTGCCGGCTTCATGCCGCCGTCGACGCCCTTCGGCACCCTGGGCATGCGCATCAGCGACTACCAGGCGCGGGTGATCAAGGACAGCCACGGTCGTGACGACGGCAACGACTTCGACATCAACGTCCTGGCCATCGGCCTGGCCTATCTGCGCATGACCGATAGGCAACTGCTCGGTGCGCGCTACGGCTTCGGCGCCGTGTCGGTGTTCTTTCGCATGGACGCCGACCTCGGCATCAACGCCGGTGGCCAGCGGGTGTTCAGCGACAACGCCCAGCTGTTTCGCCCGGCGGATCTGCAACTGATCCCGCTGATCCTCGATTGGCGGCTGGCGCCGGGAGTGGGCATCAACACCCAGCTGTCGATCCAGGCGCCCACCGGCGACTACGACAAGGACCGCCTGGTCAGCCCCGGCACCAACCACTGGACGCTCTCGCCAATCCTCAATGCCAGCTACATCAGCCCGCGCGGGCTGGAGCTATCGTCCAGCTTCCAGGTCGACATCAATGCGCGCAATCCGGCTACCGATTACCGCAGCGGGGTGGAGTATCGCCACGAATTCGCCGTCGGCCAGCACCTGGGCGACTGGACCGTCGGCCTGGGCGGCTACTACTACCGCCAGCTCAGCGATGACGATGCCCCGGGCTTGACCCGCGGCAATCGCGCTCGGGTGGTGGCGCTGGGGCCGGCGGTGAGCTTCTTCCAACCCAGCTCCGGGCTGCCGGCCATCTGGCTGCATGCCTACAAGGAATTCGAGGCGCGTAACCGGGCGGAGGGCTATACGGTTGCGCTTAAGCTCGGGGTTAGCTTCTAGCCTGCTCGGAACATCTGTAGCCTGGGATAAAAGCCCAACTGACCATGGATACGCAGTTGCTGACCGAGGTATACCTTGGCGCAAGCTATTTTCCTCGCTGCCGACGCCCGCTCAGGTTTCAGCTTCAGCAGTGATCCAGCGACATCTCGTAGAGGAGCAGGAACGCATGGCGGCATTGGCTGAGACTTTTCATGACCTTCATCGGCAAGGGCTGTTGATCCTCGCCAACGTGGGCGACGCCGGCGGCGCGCGTCTGGTGGAGCGCCTGGGCAGCCAGGCAGTCGCCACCAGCAGTGCGGCGATGGCCTGGACCCATGGCTACCAGGATGGCAACCAGCTTCCCCTGGAATTGCTGAGCGCCAGCATCGCCTCGATGACGCGGGTACTCGGCGTGCCGCTCACGGTGGATATCGAAGGGGGCTATTCGGACGAGCCGGTGGCGGTGGCCAAGGTCATCGAGGCCGTCCTGGCGGCGGGCGCGGTCGGGATCAACATCGAGGACGGCGTCGGCGCTCCCGACCTGCTGGTGCGCAAGCTCGAAACGGCCAGGACGGTTGCCGATCGCCATGGGATCGACCTGTTCGTCAACGTCCGCTGCGACGTCTACCTGAAAAACCTGTTACCCGCCGAGCAGCGTCTGGAGGAGCTACTCAGGCGCGCCGCACGGTACGCCGACGCCGGCGCGGATGGATTTTTCGCCGCCGGGGTGACCGAGCCTCGGGAGATCGCCACGCTGTGCCGGGAAGCCAAGGTGCCCGTCAACCTGCTCTGGCGCGCCGGCCTGGCCGCTCCCGATGAACTGCAACGTCTGGGCGTCAGACGCCTGAGTGCCGGTTCGAGCATCGCCGAATACCTGTATGGCGCCCTGAGCGGGCTGGCCCAGGGCTTCCTGAAGGATGGGCGACTCGATGTCCAGGCGTTGCAGGCCCACACCTACGGCGAGCTGAATGCGCTGCTGGCCCCCCGGTGATACCGGGCAGCTCGCCCGGGTGACCGCGGGCTAGCTGGAGCCCATCATCTCACGCACCCGGGCGGCCAGGTGATCGACGGCGAAGGGCTTGGTCAGGATCTCCATGCCGGGGTCCAGCTGGCCATTGGCGATGGCGGCGTTCTCGGCGTAGCCGGTGATGAACAGGGTCTTCAGACCCGGCCGCGACTGGCGCCCGGCATCGGCCATCTGCCGGCCGTTCATGCCGCCCGGCAGGCCGACATCGGTGATCAGCAGATCGAGGTGCACGTCGGACTGCAGAATCTGCAGCCCGCCGAGGCTATCGCTGGCCTCCAAGACCCTGTAGCCCAGGTCGCCGAGGATATCCATGACCAGCATCCGTACCGTGGGCTCGTCATCCACGATCAGGACCGTCTCACCGTCCTTGGAGCCGGTGACGGCGGGTCGTGTGGCCAGCCGGTCGTCTTCCGGGGCGTCGCCCAGGTAGCGCGGTAGATAGATGCACAGGGTGGTGCCCTGGCCCACCTCGGAATAGAGCCGCACCTGCCCCCCGGACTGGCGGGCGAAGCCATAGATCATCGACAGGCCCAGGCCGGTACCCTGGCCGATGGGCTTGGTGGTGAAGAAGGGCTCGAACACCCGGGCAGCGACCTCGGGTGGGATACCGACCCCGGTATCCGTTACGCACAGCGACAGGTACTGGCCTTCCGGCAGCTCCTGGGCGCGGGCGGCTTCCCGGTCCATCCAGCGATTGGCGGTCTCGATGGTGATGCGACCCCCGCTGGGCATGGCGTCACGGGCATTGAGGCAGAGGTTGAGCAGGGCGTTCTCCAACTGGCTGGGGTCCACCAGCGCCGGCCACAGACCGGCGGCGCCGACGGTTTCCACCTGGATGCCCGGGCCCACGGTGCGCTGGATGAGTTCGGTGAGGCCATCGACCAGTTGATTGACGTTGATCGGCCGGGGCGCCAGGGTCTGGCGGCGGGAGAAGGCCAGCAGCCGGTGGGTGAGGGCGGCCGCGCGCTTGGCCGCGCCCTGGGCGGCCACCAGGTAGCGGTCGAGATCGCGCAGGCGACCCTGGGCGATGCGCGTCTCCATCAATTCCAGGGCGCCGGAGATGCCGGCCAGCAGGTTGTTGAAGTCGTGGGCGAGGCCGCCGGTCAACTGGCCGACGGCTTCCATCTTCTGCGATTGCCGCAGCTTTTCCTCGGCCTGCATCAATTCGCTGGTGCGCTCGGCCACCCGCGATTCCAGGGCTTCGTTGAGCACCCGCAGGGCGGCCAGCGCCTTGTCGCGTTCGGCTTCCACCGCGCGTCTTTCCTCGACGTCGATGAGGACGCCGGGAAAGCGCAGCGGGGTGCCATCGGCGGCGTGGTCGACCCGGCCATTGGCTTCGATCCAGTAGTAGTGGCCGTCGGCCCGGCGTACTCGGTATTGGTGGGCGTAGGGGCCACCGCGCGCTATCGCGGCGGCTATGGCGGTCGCCACGCCGGCTTGGTCGTCCGGATGCACCGTGGCCACCACCTGGGCCAGGCTCAGGCCTTCGCGACCCAGGGCCGGATCGAGGCCGAAGGAGAGGGCGAAGGCTTCGTCGACGGTGAATCTGTC
Source organism: Pseudomonas oryzihabitans (assembly GCF_006384975.1). Classification (NCBI taxonomy): domain Bacteria; kingdom Pseudomonadati; phylum Pseudomonadota; class Gammaproteobacteria; order Pseudomonadales; family Pseudomonadaceae; genus Pseudomonas; species Pseudomonas oryzihabitans. The sequence continues at coordinate 1,266,773 of NZ_CP021645.1, read as the reverse complement.
GCTGGGCAGATCCCAATGCCAGGTGCCGATGATGGCCCCGGCGGAGAGGGCGAGTTGCACCCGCTCGATGTTCTCCCGCGCCAGCGCCTCGCTGATGCGCAGTCGCTCCTGGGCGTTGCGGCGCTCGGTGACGTCGCTGAAGAGGATGGCGATCTGGCGGTCTTCTGGATCGCCCACCCGCACGGCGCGCACGTCGAACCAGCGCTCGAAGGTGTTGGCGTAGTTCTCGAAGGTGGCAGGTTCACCGGTCTTGGCGACATGACCATAGGTGTCGAACCAGAATTGTTCGAGATCCGGGGCGAATTCGGTCACCCACTTGCCGCGCAGGTTGACGCCGGCCTGGCGTTCGAAGGCCGGGTTGGCTTCCAGGAAGCAATAGTCGATGGGCTTGTCGTCGGCATCGAACTTGACCTGGACGATGGCGAAGGCCGAACCGATGGTCTCGATGATGGCGCGAAAACGCTCCTCGCTCTTGCGCAGCGCGGTCTCGGCCTTTTGCAGCGGGCTCATGTCGAGCATGGCGCCGATCATCCGTGTGGGACGGCCGTAGGCATCGCGGAGCACCCGGCCGCGGTCGTACACCAGGGCATAGGAGCCGTCGACGCGCAGGAAGCGGTATTCGTCGATCCAGATCAGGGCATCGCCGTCGATCACCTGGCGCACGGAGGCCTCGATGCGCGCCCGGTCGTCCGGATGGATCTGCGCCAGCCACCAGGCGCCGGTGGGCGCGACGCTTTCCGGGGCATGGCCATAGGCCGCGTACAGGGCATCGTTCCACAGCACCTGGCCAGTGACCACATCCCAATCCCAGATGGCATCATTGGTCGCCTCGGCCACCAGCCGGTAGCGTTCCTGGCTTTCCTTGAGCGCCAGGCCCGAGAGGTGTTCCAGCGTGCGGTCGCGCAGGATCTTGACGAAGCCTACGGGTTCGCCGTCGTCGTCGGTCAGCGCCATCATCTCGCCGGACGCCCAGAAGCGCTGGCCGTCCTCGCGCAGGTGCCAGCGTTCGTCCAGGGCGCTGCCATCGCGCAGGGCCTTGGCCATCTCGTACTCGTCGCGGCGATTGGCGCGGTCCTCGGGAGTGAAGAGACGGGAGGCGTCCTGGCCGATCATCTCGCCGGCGGTCCAGCCCATCACCTGCTCGGCGCCGGGATTCCAATCGGTGATGCGCCCACTGCGGTCGCTGACGACGATGGCGAACTGGGTGGTGTTCTCCAGGACGGCACGGCTGCGCGCCTTGTCGTGGCGGGCGGCAGCGGGAAAGGCCGCCGCGCTGGTGGCCTGCACGATGGCACGCAGGCGCAGGACCTCGGCTTCGAGCTCTTCACGCGTCAAACTGGCCAGGGGTGCCTCACTCATCTCGCGGGGGTCCTCTCAGGGAAGCGGTTGCCGGGTTCTTCGACCACACAAAACGGCAGAGTGTGGGGGCGTTGCGTCTGGCAGAAAAGAGCTTAGCCGCTGATCGGCCCGTGGCGCTGCTGAGTGCCGCGCCGGCCGCGCGAAAAACGCCTCGAACCCAGCGAAACGGCCGCTGGCGCTGGGCCGCGGGGTAGAGCGGATCGGTTGGCCGGGCGCCGCGCCACGGTGCTCGCCGCCGCCCTGGCGCCCTCGCCACGGGGCTTGGCTGGGCGAGTGGCGACGCCTGGAACCCGCTTGGGCCGAGCGCTCTCTACGGAGGCAGCGGCGTTCATCGATAGCGCCGGCGTCGCATCCCACCGGACCCGCAGGAGCCTCGTGCATGGTCACCTCTTCATCCCCCGCACCGGGTGCGCTCAAGCGTGCCATCACCCTTCCCATGCTGCTGTTCTTCATCCTCGGCGACGTGCTCGGCGCCGGGGTCTATGCCCTGGCGGGCACCATCGCCGGTCGGGTCGGTGGCGCGCTCTGGGCGCCGTTGCTGATCGCCCTGCTGTTCGCCCTGCTCACGGCCGCGTCCTATGCCGAACTGGTGACCAAGTATCCCAAGGCGGGCGGGGCGGCGGTGTTCGCCGAGCGCGCCTTCGGCCGGCCCTGGCTGTCCTTCCTGGTGGGCTTCTCGATGCTGGCCGCCGGGGTCACCAGCGCCGCGGGGCTGGCGGTGGCCTTCGCCGGGGGCTATCTGCAGGCGCTGGTGCCCTGGTCGCCCGGCTGGGTTTGCCTGGGCTTCCTGCTGTTGGTGGGACTGCTCAATGCCCGTGGGATCAAGGAGTCGCTTTCGGTCAATCTGGTGCTGACGCTGATCGAATTGTCCGGCCTGCTACTCGTCATCGCCGCCGCCGGCTGGTTCCTGCTCCAGGGCCGAGGCGATCCGGCGCGACTGCTGGAGGTCGATGCACCCTCGGCCAGCCTGGCCATCCTCAGCGCCGCGTTGCTGGCCTTCTATTCCTTCGTCGGCTTCGAGACCTCGGCCAATCTGGCCGAAGAGGTGCGCGATGTCAGCCGTGTCTATCCACGGGCGCTGTTCGGCGCCTTGCTCATCGCCGGCGTCGTCTACCTGCTGGTGGGGGCCGGGGCGGCGCTGGTGCTGCCCCTCGACCAGCTCAAGACCTCGGGGGCGCCGTTGATGGACGTGCTGGGCGCCTCGGGTCTGGGCGTGCCGACCCGCCTGTTTGCCGTCATCGCCCTGATCGCGGTGGCCAATGGAACCCTGCTGACCTTGATCATGGCCAGCCGCCTGGCCTACGGCATGGCGCGCCAGGGCCTCCTGCCCCCCGTGCTCGGCCGGGTGCTGCCGCGACGCCGTACGCCTGGCGTGGCCATCCTCGCCACCACCGCCGTGGCCATCGCCCTGAGCTTCACCAGCACCCTGGACGTACTGGCCGAAACCGTGGTGCTGCTCTTGCTGGTGGTGTTCATCAGTACCAATCTGGCGGTGCTGGTGCTCAAGCGCGAGAGTGTGGACCACCCGCACTTCCGGGTACACTGGATCTTCCCGGTGCTGGCCTTGGCTTCCTGCGCGCTGCTGATGGCCCAGCAGGGCGGGGCGACCTGGCTGCGCGCCGGGCTGATGTTGCTGGTGGGCGGGGTGCTCTATGGGCTGACCCGGCTGGCCGGGACGCGTCCGGCCGAGGCCTGAGGCGCCCGGCGGGCGTCAGGAGGCGACCAGTCCATAGAGGGTCTTCATGTCGGCGGGTTTGGTCAGGTGATGATCGAAGCCGGCCGCCAGGGCTTCGGCCTGGTCCTGGGGCTGGCCCCAGCCGGTCATGGCGATCAGCTTGACCGTCCGGCCCGCGGCGGTCTGGCGGATCGCCCGCGCCAGTTGATAACCGGTCAGGCCCGGCATGCCGATATCGGAGATGACGATGTCGGGGCCGTAGCTGTGGAAGGCCTCCAGGGCTTGTTGGCCGTCATAGGCGATCCGCACCTGGTGGCCGTCCAGCTCCAGCAATTCGGCGATGGTATCGGCGATGTCCGGGTTGTCGTCCGCCACCAGGATGCGCCGCTGGGCCGCCACCGCTGCCGCCGCGGGCGTCTCGGGCAGGGTCGACGGCGGTGCGACGGTGACCGGCAGGGTCACGGTGAAACGGCTGCCCAGCCCGAGTCCTGCGCTTTGCGCCGTGATGTCGCCGCCCTGCAGCCGCGCCAGCTCGCGCGACAGCGCCAGGCCGATGCCCAGTCCCGCCGCGCGTTCCGCCTGGCGCGGATCGATCTGACCGAACATCTGGAACAGCGCATCCAGGCGATCCGGCGCGATGCCGATGCCGTTGTCCGCGATCTCCACCCGCACCTCGTCGTCCGCCGCCTGCACGGTCAGGGCGATCCGGCCGCCCGGCGGTGTATAGCGGGCCGCATTGCCCAGCAGATTGAGAAAGATCTGCTCCAGGCGTAAGGGGTCGGCATACAGCCAGAGCGGCGCCGTGGGCAGGTGCAAGTCGAAGGCATGGCCCTTGTCCTGCATCAGCACCTGCACCGCGTCGGTCGCCGAGTCGAGCACGGATTGCAGGGTGACGAAGGCGTGGTGCAGGGTGATGCGGCCAAAGGTGATGCGGGAGATATCCAGCAGGTCGTTGAGCAGCGCGCCCATGCGCTCCACCTGCCGCTCGATGGTCTGGCAACTGCGCTGCTGCTGCTCGGGCGAGACCTGCGGTGCGGCGATCAGCGCCGCCGCGTGGCGAATGGGGGCGAGAGGATTGCGCAGTTCGTGGGCCAGGACGGCGAGGAATTCGTCCTTTTGCCGGTCGGCGTCGCGCAACAGCTCTTCCTGGTGCTTGCGCTCGCTGATGTCCTGGAACCAGACCGCGACGTTGCCATCGAAGGGCGTCGCGCTGACCTCCAGCCAGTGCCGGGCGCCGACGGCATCCGGCCCCTGCAATTCCGCCGACCAGGCGCCTTCGTTGCCGCTGTGCTCCTGGCAGAGCTGGAGGATACGGGCACTGGCCCACTCCAGCGTCACGGTCGCCTCGGGCCGGGCGTTCGCCGTCACCCCCAGCGTCGTCGCGCCGATGGGGTTGAGGTAGTCCCAGACAAAGGCCCCCTCGGCCTGGGGCACGGCGATGCCGAAGCACACCAGCGAACTTTCCAGGGCCACGCGCAGGCGCCGTTGCGAGCGCAGCGCCGCCTCTTGGATACGGGCCCGGTCGATCACCAGCACCGCCTTGGAGGCGCAGAGATCGGCCAGGCGTTGCTCTCGCGCCGTGGGTTCGCGCGGTTCCGGCAACTGGATCGTCACGGCGCCGAGGGTGCCGTGCAGGGTGCTGCGCAAGGGCACGGCATGCAGGGCGGCGAAGCCTTCGCGATGGCCGATGGCGGCCAGGGTGGCGAAGTCCGCCGAGGTCCCGAGATCGCGGACCAGGACGCGATCATGGGTGCGGATGGCGACGTCGCAGGCGCTTTCCTCGGGCTTCAGGGCGGCCAGCCGCTCCCGGGCCTCGGCCGAAAAACCGGCGGCGAAATACAGCTGGGGCCGTTTGCCTTCGTCCAGCAGCGAGACGCAGCCGAAGGGCGTCTGGTGGAAGCGGCAGAGTATCTCGAGGATCTCCTGCAGCTGTTGCGGCAGGGACGGCAGTTGCAGTAAACGATGATTCAAGCGCTGCAGGATTTCCAGGTCGGCGACCTGGAGCCTGAGCTCCTCCTGGCTCCGCTGCAGGCCGTGCAGGTAGTCGTCGCGCTCTTCTTCGGTGAGGCGGCGCGCTTCGGCCGCCGCTAGCAGGGCCTCGCCTACCTGCTGGATCTCCAGCACATCGCTGGTCGGCAGTACCGGTTGTCGCCGTTGGCCGAAGGCCTGGGCCGCTTCCTGGAGCGCCTGCACCGGCCGGCTGATACGCCGTGACAGGAGCAGGGCGACCGTCCAGGCGAAGACCACCGAAAGGATCAGGCCGCCGCCGTAGAGGGCGAAGGAACGGATGGCCGCCGCCGAGACCTCTGCGGTCGGAATGCCCGTGGTGACCGTCCAGCCGGACTCGGGCAGGCGGACGAAGGCCGTGTAGACCTCTTGACCTTCGCGGGTCCGGGCCACGCCGATCCCTTCGTCGCCGGGTTGCGCCAGGATCTTGGCCAGTCCCGCCGGGGCCGGTTGGCCCAGGGTTTCCTCGTGCAGCGCAGTACGGGCGATCCGCAGGCCGTTGCGGTCGAACACCGAGCCGACCCAGTGCGCAGGCAGGGTGCGGATCAGGCGGGCGGCCCTGATGCTGTCCGGCGTCATCACGGCGGTGAGCACGAAACTCACCTGGCCGTTTTGCAGTACCGGGACCCGTACCGGAAAGGCCAGCAGCCCGCCGGGGCCTGTGGCCAGTTGCCCGACCACCGGCCGGCGCTGGGCGATCACCTCGGCGAAGCTCGCCGGCTCGGCCAGGGGGCCTCCCGGTGCCTGGCCCTGGGTGGAGATCCGCTGCACGATCTGCCCATCGGGGGTGGCGAGCAAGATCGTCCGCCATCCCGGCACCAGCGGCAGTACCCGCTCGACCAGGGTGGCGAAGCCGTCCAGGTTGCCGGCCAGCAGCAAGGGGGACTGGGAGAACGTCTGCAGGATGGTCACCGCACGGCGCAATTCGCTTTCGATGGTGGTGGCCGCCTGGCGGCTGGACTCCAGCGCACGCTGTTCGGCTTCGTGTTGCTGGTGCTGTACCAGTAGCCAGAGACCGAGGCCGGCGACCAGGGCCAGGGGCACGATCCCGGCGAAGGCGATCGCCAGCAGGCGGTTGCGGAGAGGGATCAGACGCGCAGGGCGATTGGGCGACGGCGACATGTCGGCCTCAGTGGCGGAAAGCCGTCATTCTAGCCTGAGCACCGCGGATGTTTTGTCAGAAAACGTTGCCGTCGCTATAGCGAAAAATCCCTCGGAGACCGCGTCCGCTCTAGCGTGCGGCTGGAGTCGAAGCGGCCGCTGATCGGCGATGAGCGGGGCATTCAGTAGGCCCACAGGCCGCCGAAGAAACACGCTGAACACGCCTTTTTCTGCCCGGAGTTGCTCCATGCGCACCCTGAAGTTGTCGGCCCGCTCGGCCCTTTGTTTCGCCACCATCACCCTGTTGCTCCTGGTGCTCGCCGTCACCTCGGCCCTGGGTTTGAATTCGCTGTACAAGGCCGAACAGGATGTCGAGACCAACTGGATGGCCAGCATCGCGCAAACCGCGAGGATGGATACCCGAGTGCTCCGGTTGCGGCTGGAAACCTTCCGCATCGTGGCGACGGATGATGAGCAGTTGAAGCAGACCACCGCCGCGACCATCGCCCAGGCGCGCCTCGAGCTGCAGAAGGAGGTCGCCGACTATCGGGCCCTGATCGCCTCTCCGGAAGAGCGGCGTTTGGCCGACGCCGTCGAAGCCGGCGTCAAGGCCTACGAAGGGCGTCTGGACGAGATCCTCACCATCGCCCGGACGCGACCCAGTAGCGAAGGGATCGCCTACGTCAATGCGCAAATCCGTCCGCTCACCAACGATCTGCAAGAGAAGATCGTGGCCCTGGGTGCCTTCAACGAGCGGGGCGCCAAGCAGGCCGGGCAGTTGGCGGCGCAGACCTACAGCAGAAGCCTCTGGCTGCTGGGCGTGATCTCGGCCCTGGCCGTGGTCCTGACCGTGGTGCTCGCCGTGCTCTACACCCGCAGCATCCTGCAGCCGCTGCGCCAGGTACTGGGGATCAACCAGCGCATCGCCGCGGGCGACCTGCGGGTCGCCGCCGAGGCGACCGGTCGTGACGAGATGGCCGAGCTGATGAAGGCCACGGTGCAGATGCAGCACACCCTGCGTGAGACCGTCAGCCACATTGGCGAGGCGTCCACGCAACTGGCCTCGGCCGCCGAGGAAATGAATGCCGTCACCGACGAGGCCAGCCGCGGCTTGCAGCGCCAGAACGCCGAGGTGGAACAGGCCGCGACCGCGGTCAACGAGATGACCAGCGCCGTGGAGGAAGTGGCCCGCAATGCCGCCTCGGCCTCGGCGTCGGCGCAGCAATCGGAACAGTCGACCGGGGTGGGCGCTGCGCGCGTTACCGAAACGGTGAAAGCCATCCACGACCTGACCGACACCGTGTCGCGCACCAGCGAGCAGATCGTCGACCTGGCGCAGCAGGCCCAGGGTATCGCGACCGTGGTCGACGTCATCCGTGGCATCGCCGAGCAGACCAACCTGCTGGCGCTGAACGCGGCCATCGAAGCGGCCCGGGCGGGCGAGCAGGGTCGTGGTTTCGCCGTGGTGGCCGATGAGGTCCGCGCCCTGGCCCACCGCACCCAGGAATCCACTCGGGAAATCGAGCAGATGATCGGGGGCATCCAGTCCGGCTCGGAAGGCGCCGTCCAGGCCATGCAACGCAGCCGTGACGAAGCGACCGCGACCCTGAAGATCGCCAGTGAAGCCGGTGCGGCGCTGGAAGAGATCGCCCGTTCCATCACCGAGATCAACGAGCGCAACTTCCTCATCGCCACGGCTTCGGAAGAGCAGGCGCAGGTCGCCCGCTCGGTGGATCAGAACCTGGTGAGCATCCGCGACCTGTCGATCCAGACCTCCGCCGGCGCCCACCAGACCGCGGCGGCCGCCCACGAAGTCTCGCGCCTGGCGGTGGACATGAATCGCCTGGTGACGCGCTTCTCGGTCTGATCGAGCGCGACCTGGAAGGTCCTGCCGGTGGTATCCGCCGGCAGGGCCTTTTGGCGTGGACAGGAGGCACTCTGCCAACTGGTCGTGGCGGGGGAACCTGGCCGGGGTCCGGCGGAGTCTTCCGTAGCACCGCGAAAGGAGAGACCACCATGTACCTCGTCCAGTTGCTGCTACCCCTGAGCGATAACGACGGCCAGCCGCTGGCCAAGGCGCTGTTCCAGCAGGTGCGTGAAGAACTGGTCGAGCGCTTCGGCGGCTTGACCGCCTTCAGCCGGGCCCCGGTCGAGGGCCTGTGCCAGGGCGCAGCGGACGAGGTCGAGGACGACGAGCTGGTCGTCTACGAGGTCATGGCCGAGACCCTGGAGCGGAGTTGGTGGGCGGCCTATCGCCGCCGCCTGGAGCAGGCCTTTCGGCAGCGCGAGATCCTCATTCGTGCGCAGCCGGTGGAGCGGCTCTAGGTCTCGGCCAGTACGACGCGCGCCCGTCCGGCGCGCTTGGCTTGGTAGAGGGCGCTGTCCGCCCGGCGGATCAGCTCGTGCACGTTCAGGCTGCCATCGGTGCAGGAGGCGATACCGATGGAGGAGGTGGTCTGCAGGGTGATGCCCTGGATCGGCCAGGGCTCCTGCAGGGCGCCGCACAGGCGCTCGGCCAGCGCCAGGGCGGCGGCGGGCGAGGTGTCGCGGAGGAAGACGATGAATTCGTCGCCACCGATGCGCCCGAGCAGATCCCCCTCGCGCAGGCCGCTCTTCACCCGGGCCACGAAGGCCACCAGCAGCAGGTCACCGAATTCGTGGCCGTATTGGTCGTTGATCGCCTTGAAGCGGTCGAGGTCCAGGTAGCAGAGGGCGCAGGGCTGTCCCGAGGCATTGCCGGCGCGATGACTGGCGATCTGGTCGAGAAGGCTGCGGCGGTTGGCCACCCCGGTGAGGGCATCCAGGTAGGCCAGGGATCTGAAGCGCTGTTCGCTTTCCTGCAACGCCGTCTCGGCCAGTTTGCGCTCGGTGACGTTGCGACTGACGATGGTCAGCAAGCGCCGCCCGCCCTGGGCGTCGAAATGGGGCGTCTTGACCACTTCCCAGGTGTTGATCCGCCCATCCGGCCCCAGGAAGGATTTTTCGATGAGGGTGGGCCGGGCATTGTTCCAGGCCAGCTCGTCGGTCTGGATGTTGTAGATGAAGGCCTCGGCGAAGGCCGGGAAGCGCTCGATCAGTTGCGCATCGGTGACCCCGACGTAGTCGAAGCCGACCATGGCGTAGGCTTCGAGCACGATGCGATTGACGAACAGCCAGCGACCCTGGCCGTCCTTGGCGACGATGAATTCCTGGATCGAATCGAGCAGGGCGCGAAGATCAACGTCGGTGTCGGCGGGGGACATGGGCAGGGCCAGGAAGTCGTACAGGTATAGGCTTATCGGCCCGCCGCGACGGGAACTGAGCGCCGCACGCCGGCCATCCGTCGCCCGATCTACGGATGCTGCGGGCAGCGCTCCGCTTAGGCGAAACGGCGCGACAGCCGCCAACGGAGGGGTATCCGTCGCCCGCCGACGAATGGCATTCCTGCCAGGCCTTCGCCTTTGACGCCTGCAAGCGAGACGGCGGCGAGCGAGGCCGGCGCGGGTCGGAACCAAGCCCTTGAAGCCAGGCCGAATGCTGTAATCCTCAGCTGCCAGATGTCCCCCTATGCAGACCACTACAAGAGCCCTCACAGGCCAGCACGCCGACTCCCGTACGGTCGCCTTCGCACCCGCCACCGCGCTCTATCAGGAGCTGCTGGTGCAGAACCCCTCCGCGGCGGCACGGCAGCGGGCGCGGCAGTACCTCGACGACCAGTTACAGGCCGCGAGCAGCCTGAGCGCCGATTTGCCGGCCGATCCCCAAGGCCTGGAAAGCTGGATGCTGGAGAACACCGCCCGGGTCGGCGCCCAGTACCGCGACTACCTGGCCGCGCGCAAGGCCGGTGCCCCACGGCGCTACTTCGGCAGCAAGGCCCATGCGCTGTATTTCCTGCGGGGCGTGGCGCCGACCAAGCTGGTGGACGGTGCCTGGCTCTATGGCACGCTCGCGCATTGGGACGACCTGCGCTATCGCGCGGCCATCCAGATCTACCTGGAAGAACTGGGCGATGGCCAGCCGGACAAGAACCACGTGGTGCTCTATCGCAAGCTGCTGGCCAGCCACGGCTGTGAGGACCTGTCGCCACTGGACGACGAGCACTATGTGCAGGGCGCCATCCAGCTCGCCCTGGCCTACCACGCCGATCATTACCTGCCGGAGGTGATCGGCTTCAATCTCGGCTACGAGCAACTGCCGCTGCACCTGCTGATCACCGCCTACGAACTCAACGAACTGGGCATCGATCCCTATTACTTCACCCTGCACGTGACCGTCGACAACGCCGGGACCGGCCATGCGCGCAAGGCCCTGCAGACCGTGCAGGATGCGCTACCCGCCGAAGGCCGCGCCGCCTTCTATCGCCGGGTGGTGCAGGGCTATCTGCTCAACGAACTGGGGGCCAGCACCACCTCGGTGATCGCCAGCTTCGATCTGGAGCAGGAGGTGATCGCGGTATTGGCGGAAAAGAGCAACGTCGGGCGCTATGTGCATTCCGATTACTGCCGCATCGGTGGCCGCAGTGTCAGCGACTGGCTCGGCGATCCCGCGCAGATCCCCGCTTTCCTCCAGGTCATGCAGGAGCAGGACTGGATCAAGCGCCACGAAGACCCGAGCAATAGCCGCTTCTGGCGCCTGATCCAGGGCGAGCGCGCCGAGATGTTCGGCGTGTTCACCGCCTACGAGCAGCAGCTGATCCATGACTGGATCGCCGGGGATCTGATCCATAGCGGTGCCAAGCACCCGGCCGGGGCCGAACGGGTGGCGGTATTGCCACGCCGCGAGCTGAGCTTTCGCGCCCGCCAGCGCCAGCAGGAGCGGCTATGCCCGGCGCTGGAAGCGGAGCAGGGCACGGCGGCCAATGCCAGCCAGGCCCAGGCGAGCGATTTCGACAGTGAAGAGGCCGCCCTGGAACGGCGCCTGGCCAGCCAGCCCAGTCGCGCGGCGGCCATGGCGCTGCTGGTCGAGCAGCTGTCGCCCGCACGGCACCACAGTCGTGCGGGGCTGCTGGCCACGCGGCTGTTCGTCTCCCTGCTGGGCTGAGCCTTTCTCAATTCGACCGCCATTCAAGGACATTCCCGTGACGGCCATGGAACACCCCGACCTCAGTGCGGCCACGCCCGATCCGGCCGCAGCGCTACGGCTGCTGATCGAGACGCTGCTCGCGGCAGACTATCAGTTCATCACCCCGACCCCGGCCTCCCACGCCCGGGTCAATGCCCGGCCCGGCAATGCCTGGGCCCGGGACCTCCAAGGCATCTTCGGCTGGAGCCGCCCCTTTTCCCGCGAGTTGCTGCCCGAGGCGCTGATCGAGGCCCTCGCGGCCGCCGGGCTGCTGACCGAGGTACCGGGCGGCTGGCGCAGTCGGGTACGGGTCTCGACGCTGGGCGACCAGTTGTTCGTGCATTCCGCCTATCCCACCGACGAGGCCGATGCGGTGTTCTTCGGCCCCGACACCTACCGCTATGCCAATGCCTTGGAAGCCCAGCTGCGCCATGACACCGGCGCCATCCGCCGGGCGGTGGACATCGGCAGTGGCGCCGGTCCTGGCGCCATCCTGGTGGCCCTGGCACGGCCCGAGGCCGAGGTGCTGGCGGTGGACATCAACCAACGCGCCCTGGCCTTGACCCGGGTCAACGCCGAGCTGGCCGGGGCCGCCAATGTCAGGGCGTGCTACAGCGATCTGCTGCACGACGTGGACGGTGACTTCGATTTCATCCTGTCCAATCCGCCCTATCTGGTCGACCCGGGCGAGCGCGCCTATCGCCATGGAGGCGGCCCGCTGGGTGCCGGGCTGTCGCTGGCGATCCTGGATACCGCGCTGGAGCGTCTGGCACCGGGCGGCACCCTGTTGCTCTACACCGGGGTCGCCATGGTCGAGGGTCGCGATCCCTTCTTGGCCGAGGTGCAGACGCGCCTGGCCGGTAGCGCTTTCGGCTGGCGCTATCGCGAACTGGACCCGGACGTCTTCGGCGAAGAACTGGAGGCCGGGGTCTACGCCCACACCGACCGCATCGCGGCGGTGGTGCTGACGGTGACGCGGCCCGCCTGACCTCAGGCTACACTGGCGGGCGGAAGGCTACCGCCCCGTCCGTGCCCAGGAGCCCGCCATGCAATTGCTGCTGAACCAGACCTCGCCCTATGCCCGCGCTGCGCGCGTCACCGCCCTGGAAGCCGGTTTCGGCGCGCGCCTGGAGCTGGTGTGGAGCGATCCCTGGAACGAAGACTCGCGACTGCTGGCGGCCAACCCGGCAAGCAAGGTGCCCGTGTTGATCACCGACGAGGGCCTTGCCCTCAGCGAAACCCTGCTGATCTGCCTTCATCTGCATCAACTGGCGGGTGGCAGCATTCTTGTGGCCGAGCGACTGCAACTGGCCGGCCTGGGGCAGGGCCTGATCGATGCCGCCTTCGCCACCGTGATCGGGCGCAAGCATGGCGGCGCGGCCCAGGATGACTCGGTGCTGGGTGCCCGTCGGCTGGCGGCCCTCGACCGACTGCTGCAGCGGCTCGAAGAGACGCCCCTGCTGGACGAAGAACGCCTCGACTTCGGCCACTTCCTGGTCGCCGTCGGCCTGGACTATCTGAGTTTTCGCCTGCCGGAAATCGACTGGTCCGCTCACGCGCGACTGGTGGCCTTCCACCGGCGCCTCATGGCACGGCCCAGCTTTACTGCGACGACCTTCCAGTAAGGCGGAGAAAGCCTCACGCGGCGGCCCCCGCCGGCCGCGTGGGAAAGCCCTAGAGCTCGATCAGGATCTTCAACTGGGTCCCGCCCTTGTCGAGCAACGCCTCGAAACCCTGTTCCACCACCTCGTCCAAAGCGATGTGGCGGGTGACGATCTTCTCCGCCGGTAGTTGGCCGCTGGCGATGAGCGCGGCCACCTGGGGCCACATCAGCGTCGAGTAGCACCAGGAACCGCGCAGGTCGACGTCCTTGTAGGTGAGGGTGAAGCCATCCAGCGCCGGCGGCTTGCCCTGCATCCCCACCTGGACCACCACGCCCTGGCGGCGCACGGCCTCCAGGCATAGCCCCAGCGGCGCCTCGGCGCCCACGCATTCGAAGGCCACGTCCACCCCCACGCCACCGGCGGTGTGGGCGCGCACCTCGCGCAGGACGTCGGTGCTGCCGGGGTTCAGGGTGATAAGGCCGTCCACCAAGGCGTGCGCCATTTCCAGGCGGTTGTCGTTGAGGTCCACCAGGAAGATGCGGGTCGCCCCGGCGGCGCGGGCGGTCAGCACCTGTAGCTGGCCGATGGGCCCGGCGCCGGCCACCAGCACGCTGTCGCCCGGCTTCACGCCGCCCCTGTGGGTGGCGTAGACGGTCACCGCCGTGGGCTCGATCAGCGCCGCATGCTCGGTGCTGAGATTGTCCGGCATGGGAATGGCGTTGTAGTCCTCCACCAGGGAGTATTCGGCCATGCCGCCCCAGGGATGCGACAGGCCGATGATGGCTAGCTGTTCGCTGAGCTGGTACTGGCCGCGCCGACCGTAGTAGTCGTCCCGCGGCGAGACCATGGGCTGGATGGACACCCGGTCGCCGGGCTTCACCGCCGTCACCTGGCTGCCCACGGCTTCCACCACGCCGGAATATTCGTGGCCGAGGATCTGCGGCACCTGGCCGCCGGTGTAGGCATGAGGGGCGGTGGGGATGAAGATGGGGCCACCGACATATTCGTGCAGATCGGTGCCGCAGATACCGCAGAACTGGTTTCTGACCAGCACCTGGGTGGGGCCCGGTGCGCCGGGCGGCGGGACGTCTTCCACCCGGATGTCGCGGGCGGCATGGAAACGAGCAGCTTTCATGGTGGGGCTCCTCTAGGCAACGCAACGGGGTAGGAAGGCCTTGATCAGGGCGTTGACCCGGTCGGCGGCTTCCATCTGGACCATGTGGCCCTGGTCGGCCAGGATCTCGACCTGGACCGTCTCTGGCAGGCCTTCGGCATGCTGGGCCGGAATGATGGCGTCGGCCTTGCCCCAGATCAGCAAGGCAGGGATATCCCCGCTCAGGACATCGCGCAGCACCTGGGCCTGGCGACCGCCGGGGAAGAGCTTGCCGGCCAATTGGTGCAGCGCCGCGTCCACGCCTTCCAGGCGCTTGTACTTGAGCAGGTCTTCCAGCAGCGGCCGGGTGACCAGGCCAGGGTCGCTGAACAGCAGGCTGACCGGGCCCTTGAGCTGGTTGCGGCTGGTGGCGGCGACGAAGCCTGCGAGGTACTCGCCATTGATCTCCGCGCCGAGTCCGGCGCTGCCGATCAGCACCAGGCCGGCGACCCGCTGCGGCGCTACCTGCGCCAGATGCAAGGCCACGGCGCCGCCCATGGAATGGCCGACCAGCACCGCGCGGGGGATGTCCAGATGATCCAGCAGACCCAGCACCGCGGCGCCCAACTCGGCGAGGTCACCACTGGCCAGGGTCTTGCCGGACTGCCCATGGCCCGGCAGGTCCAGCGCGATCACCCTGCGCTCGGCGGCCAGGGCCTCGTGGTTGAACAGCCAGTTGTCCAGGTCGCCGGAGAAGCCATGGATCAGCACCAGCGGCAGACCGCCTTCACCGCGTTCCAGGTAGCGTAGCGGTCGGCCGTCGAGTTCGATGCGCTGGGCCTGGGGACCGGCGTCGCCTGCCTCTTCGCCACCCGGTACGAAGTCTTCCTCGAAGCGGGCGATCACCGCATCGATCTCGGTCTCGCTGGCTTCGCCTTCCACCACGATGGCCAGCAGGGCGCCCACGGCGAGGGTCTCGTCCTCACGCGCCAGGCAGCGCCGCAGGGTGCCGGAGAAGGGCGCCTCGACACTGCTGCTGATCTTATCGGTCTCGACGTCGAGCACCTCGTCGCCCTTGGCGATGGGGTCGCCTTCGGCCTTGAGCCAGGCGTTGACCCGGCCCTCGGTCATGGACAGCCCCCACTTGGGCATGGTCAGGGTATGGATCTGGCTCATGCGGCCTGCCTCCCTTGGGTGATCTTGACCACGGCGCGCTCGATCTTGGCCGCGTCGGGGATATAGAGGTCTTCCAGGGCATCGGAGAAGGGCACTGGGGTGTGCGGCGCCGTCACCAGCTGCACCGGGGCGCGCAGGTCGTCGAAGGCCTGCTCGGCGAGCAGGGCGGCGATGTCGGTGGCCACCGAGCAGCGCGGATTGGCCTCGTCGATGATCACCGCGCGACCGGTCTTCTCCACGCTTTCCAGGATGCTGTCGCGATCCAGCGGGCTGGTGGTGCGCAGGTCCAGCACCTCGCAGGAGATGCCCTGGCGCGCCAGGTTGGCGGCGGCGTCCATGGCCAGGTGCACCATGCGGCCATAGGTGATGAGGCTGACGTCGTCGCCCTCGCGCAGAAAGCTGGCCTCGCCAAAGGGGATGGCGTAGGACTCCTCGGGGACCTCGCCCTGCATGCCGTAGAGCAGCTTGTGCTCGCAGAAGATCACCGGATCGTTGTCGCGGATGGCCTGGATCAGCAGTCCCTTGGCGTCGTAGGGGGTGGCCGGGCAGACTACCTTGAGGCCGGGGATGTGGGTCCACCAGGCGGTGAGCATCTGCGAATGCTGGGCCGCGGCCCGCAGGCCGGCGCCGACCATGGTGCGCAGGACCAGTGGGGTGACCGCCTTGCCGCCGAACATGTAGCGGAATTTGGCCGCCTGGTTGAGGATCTGGTCCAGGCAGCAGCCGGCGAAGTCGACGAACATCAATTCGCACACCGGTCGGGTGCCGCGGGCGGCGGCGCCCACCGCCGCGCCGACGTAGCCGATCTCCGACAGCGGGGTGTCCAGCACCCGGCCGGGAAACTTATGGTAGAGCCCCTTGGTGACCCCGAGCACGCCGCCCCAGGCGTCCTGCTCGCCGGGCGCGCCGGCGCCGCCAGCGTTGTCCTCGCCCATGAGGAAGACGGTGGGATCGCGGCGCATCTCCTGTTCCAGGGCTTCGTTGATGGCTTGCTGGTAGCTGATCTTTCTGGCCATGGTGGCGCTCCTTGTTGTTTTCCGATCAGGCGTAGGTGACGTAGACGTCGGTGAGCAGGTCTTCCGGGCCGGGCTTGGGATCGGCCTTAGCCTTGCGCACAGCGTCCTCGATGAGCTGTTCCACCTCCTGGTCGATGCTGTCGAGCAGGGCGGGTTGCAGGTGGCCGGCGCGGGTCACCCGCTCGCGGAATTGCATGAGGCAGTCGCGCTGCTCGCGGGCCTGCTTGACCTCGTTGGGATCGCGATAGGTTTGGGCGTCGCCCTCGAAGTGGCCGAAGTAGCGGGTGAACTTCACCTCGATCAGCGAGGGGCCTTCGCCGGCCCGGGCGCGCGCCACGGCGGCCGCGGCGGCCTCATGGACGGCGAAGAAGTCGAAGCCGTCCACCGTCACCCCGGGCATGCCGAAACCGGCGGCGCGGTCGGCGATATGGTCGCATGCCACCGACCAGTTCGAGGCGGTGGCCTCGGCGTAGCCATTGTTCTCGGCGACGAAGATGCACGGCAGATTCCACACCGAGGCCAGGTTCATGGCCTCGAACACCGCGCCCTCGTTGGAGCCGCCGTCGCCAAAGAAAGCCACGGCCACGGCGTCGCTGCCCTTGAGCTTGGCTGCCAGGGCGGCACCGGCAGCCAGTGGTGCCCCGGCGCCGACGATGCCGTTGGCGCCGAGCATGCCCTTTTCCAGGTCGGCGATGTGCATGGAGCCGCCCTTGCCCTGGCAGACCCCGGTCTTCTTTCCGTAGATCTCGGCCATCATGCCGTAGACGTCCACGCCCTTGGCGATGCAGTGGCCGTGGCCACGGTGGGTGGAGGCGATGCTGTCCTCGTGGCCCAGGTGGGCCATGACACCGGCGGCCGAGGCCTCTTCGCCGGCATAGAGGTGGACGAAGCCGGGAATCTCGCCGGTGGCGAATTCCACATGCAGCCGCTCCTCGAAGGCGCGGATGGTGCGCATCACCCGGTAGGCATGGCTCAGTTGGTCGACGCTTACGGTCTCGCTCATCTTATTGTTCTCCAGGATTGCCGAGGGCCGACGCGGGCCGGCGGTGGACCAGCAGGCGCTGCTGCGCCGCCAACTCCAGCACCCGCTCCACGTCGATGCTCAGGGGGCCGTCGAGATCCAGCGTCACCTGCGGACGCGCCTCGGGGCCGAATTCGATTTCGCGCTCGCCATCCAGCGCCAGGGTGCCGGCCGCCAGCGATAGGC
This sequence comes from Pseudomonas oryzihabitans, assembly GCF_006384975.1. Taxonomy (NCBI): domain Bacteria; kingdom Pseudomonadati; phylum Pseudomonadota; class Gammaproteobacteria; order Pseudomonadales; family Pseudomonadaceae; genus Pseudomonas; species Pseudomonas oryzihabitans. The sequence goes on along the minus strand of NZ_CP021645.1, from coordinate 1,249,495 downwards.
CCCGTGGCTCGCCCGGCAAGAGCAGACCGCTGGCGGCGATACCGGCCTGGGCCAGCACGCCGGGGGCGAGGGGCACGGTGAGTTGCGCCAGGGCACTCGGGTCCAGGCGCACCCAGCCGCCGTGAGGGGCGTCGCGACCTACCGGATGCCACAGGCCGCACAGCGCCGACAGGCCGATGGCCCAGGGTTCGGCGAAGGTGGTGAAGACCTCGACCAGGTCCTCCACCTGGGTCACCGCCCGGGCGCCGAGATAGGCCTGGCGACAGACCGCCACGTCCACCAGCGCCCAGTCGCGAATGCCGCGCTCGGGGACCTCCACTCGCAGTCGCTTGTTGCGCCGCAGCGCCAGGGCCGGATCGACCCGGCCGCTGGCCACCAGGCCGCCGGCCAGGCCCGCGCTGGTGGCCTCGCGCAATTCGGGAAAGGCGTTGTTGGTGCCGGTGGATAGCGTCAGCAGCGGCAGATCACCCACCTCGGCGGCCACCGCCTTGTGGGTGCCGTCGCCGCCGAGCACGGCGATCACGGCGGCCCCTTGCGCCAGCAACAGACGAGCGGCGCGGCGGGTGTCGTCCACGGTCTGGGTCAGCGGCAGGTCGAGGAATACCAGCTCCGGCCAGCGCTGCTCGCGGGCCTGGCGGCTGCCGCTGGCCTTGAGTACGGTGGCGGCGATGCCGGTCATATCGGGCGGTAGCAGCACCCGCTCAACCCCCGTGGCGCCGAAGGCGGCCAGAAGGCGCATGACCACCCCGGCCTTGTCGGTGCTGGAGGTGAGGGCGGCATTGCCGGTCAGGCGGCGCAGGTCACGTCCCGAGGCGGGGTTGGGCAGGATGCCGACGGTGATGGGCATGGCGGCGCTCCTAAAGGGAAAAACCGCCGTCCACGGCGATGGCCTGGCCGGTGACGTGGGGCGCCTGGGCCAGGTAGACCACCAGTTGCCCCATGTCGGCTTCGGTCTGGGCCTCACCCTGGGGCAGCAGGGTGCCCTGGTGGCGGGCCCAGGACTGCTCCTCGCTTTCTCCCGGCTGGCGCCAGCGCCCGGACAGGCCGTCGTCGCCGCGCCACATGCCGGTGCCGACGATACCGGGGCAGAGCGCGTTGACCGTGATGCCCTCGCGCGCCACTTCCTTGGCCAGCGCATTGCTGAACCCGATCACGGCGAACTTGGAGGCGCTGTAGTGGGCGAGATCGGGAAAGCCGACCCTGCCGGCGATGGAGGCAGTGTTGACGATGCGGCCGAAGCCTTGCGGACGCATGAGCTCCAGTTCGGCCTTGCAGCAGAGAAAGACGCCCTTGGCGTTGACGTCCATGACCCGGTCCCAGGCCGCTTCGTCCAACTCGCGCACCGAGGCGATACTGATCACCCCGGCGTTGTTCACAGCGATGTCCAACTGGCCCCACTCATCCCGGCAGCGCCGCACCATGGCCTGGACACTGGCCGCGTCGCGCACGTCCACGGCAATGGCCAGGCTGCGGCGACCGGCTGCCTCCACGGCGGAGACGCCCTGTCGCGCCAGGTCCAGCGTCAGGTCGGCTACGGCGACATCGGCGCCGGCTTCGGCCAGGGCGGTGACGATGCCCAGGCCGATGCCGCGTCCACCGCCCGTCACCAGGGCGGTCTTGCCAAGCAGGGGTGCGCTCATGGGTCTGGCCCTCTTGTCGTTGTGATGGGAGCGTCGCAGAGCCCTGAGCAAGGCTGGTGCCAGGTCGCTTCGAACTTCCTGCAACCCAGGCGTGGCGCGGTTTGCAGCGGTAGCGGGCACCTATGGTCAAGGTGGCTGGACGAGCTGGGGTGTCTCAGCGCCGCATCCGCGCGGCGAGACGCTGAGACGATTCGTCTCAAGGACGGGGTGACTTGAACGGCGGGCGCTGGGGGCGCTAAATGAAGGGCAGAACAATGACCGGCCTTCCACGCCATGACCGGAACTGAGGGAGAGACACCCCATGCTGTCTGCCCAGGCACATCACCACGCCCGTGCCATCGACCAGGCCCTGCGCGCGCCGCTGCGCAGCGTCAGCCCGCCCGGGCGCATCCTCGAATCCTGGCGCCGCTCCTTCGAGCAGCACCACCTCGATCCGGGCTGCCTGCACGGCCCGCGCATCCTCTCGCGCTACGAACTGCGCCAGCACCAGCAGGCGGCAGAAGACTTCCTGCGCGTCGCCGACGGTGAACTGGGCGCCTTGCATGCGCGGGTGGAGGCGGCCGACTACTGCGTGCTGCTGGCCGATGCCCAGGGCCACACCCTCGACTACCGGGTGAGTGATCGCCTGGACGACGAATGCCGCCGCGCCGGGCTCTACCTGGGCACCTGCTGGTCCGAGCAGGAGGAGGGCACCTGCGGTGTCGCGGCGGTGCTCACCGACCGGGCGCCGGTGACGGTGCACAAGGCCGATCATTTCCGCGCTGCCTTCACCGGCCTCACCTGCAGCGCCGCACCGGTGTTCGCTCCGGGTGGCGAGTTGCTCGGGGTGCTGGACGTCTCGGCGCCGCGTTCACCGGACGACCGCCGCAGCCAGTTGCTGATCCAGCAATTCACCCGCGACAGCGCCCAGCGCATCGAGAACGCCTACTTCATGCACAGCGCCCGCGGCGACTGGGTGCTCTGCGGCCATACCCAGGCCAGCTACCTGGAGACCCAGCCGGAATTCCTGCTGGCCTGGGATGCCAGTGGCCGCCTGACCGGTCTCAACCGCCCGGCGCGGCACCTCTGCCTGAGCCAGCTCGGCTACCTGCCGCAACGCCTCGAAGAATTGTTTGGGCGTGACGCTACGGCCCGGCTGCGGGAGGACGACGATGAGCCCCTGCGCCTCGGCGAGGCGCGTTTCCATGGGCGCGTCAGGCCGCCGCGCCCGCGCGTGGGGGCGGTCATCCCCCTGGTGCGCACCAGCGCCGAGCCCGAACAGGAGCTCCGCGTCACCCGCGCCTTGGAGACCGCCGTGCGTCTCTATCGCCACGGCCTGCCGATCCTGGTCACCGGCGAGACCGGCACCGGCAAGGAAGTCTTCGCCCGCGCCCTGCATGGGGGTGGCGACCGGGCGGCGCGACCTTTCGTCGCCCTCAACTGCGCGGCCCTGCCCGAGAGCCTGATCGAGAGCGAACTCTTCGGCCATGCCCCCGGTGCCTTCACCGGGGCCCAGCGCCAGGGCCGCGACGGCCTGATCGTCGCGGCCGATGGCGGTACCCTGTTCCTCGACGAGATCGGCGATATGCCCCTGGCCCTGCAGACCCGGCTGCTGCGCGTCCTGGCCGAGGGCGAGGTGCTGCCGGTGGGCAGCGCCAGGCCGCGGCGGGTGGATGTACGCCTGGTCTGCGCCACCCACCGGAATCTCACCGAGCGGGTGGCCGCCGGGCTGTTTCGGGAAGATTTGCTCTATCGCCTCAACGGTGCCGTCTTCCAGTTGCCGCCGCTGCGTGAGCGTGCCGACCGCCTGGCCCTGGCGCGGCGGCTGCTGGCGGAGGAGTGCGCTGACCGCCCCGCACCGGATCTGGCGGCCCAGGTGCAAGAGGCCATCCTGGCCCACCACTGGCCAGGCAACGTGCGCGAGTTGCGCAATGTGCTGCGCTATGCCGGCGCGCTCTGCGAGGGCACCCTCATCACCCTCGACCACCTGCCGGCCAGCCTGCACCCAGAACAGCCCCTGGCCAGCGAGCCGGAACCCCAGGTCGACAGCCCCGAACGCCGGGCGATTCTCGCCGCCCTGGTTCGCCATCGCTGGAAGGCCATCCCCGCTGCCCGGGCGCTGGGTATCTCCCGCGCCACCCTCTATCGGCGCCTAAAGCTTTACGGCATCGCCATGCCGCATCGGCAACCGGAGGCCTGAGTCTTCCGCTGAACGGTCGCCTGGCGGCGCGGCTGCCCTGGGGCGGTCGTCCTGGCGCTCAAGCGAGGCGGCAGGGGATGGTGTGACGGGCACCGGTCATCCCGGACGAAGCGTCACGGCTGCCGCCCAGGGGTCACAACTCAGACACGGACCCCCGAGGAAGACCCCTGATGCGTACCCTGCCGCTATTGCTCGCCCTGCCTGCCGCCCTGGCCCTGTTGAATCGCGCCTCGCCGCGTCGCCTTGGGCGCTCGGACCGCGAGCAATTGGGCGGAAGAAACCTGGTGGTCACGGGCGCCTCCAGTGGCGTCGGCCGCGGCGTGGCCCTGGCACTGGCCCAGCGCGGCGCCAATCTGGTGCTGGCCGCACGGCGGACCGAAGCCTTGGAAGCCCTGGCGGTGGAGGTGCAGGCCCTGGGCGTGGCCGCCCTGGTGGTGCCGACCGACGTGGCCGACGCGGCACAGATGACCGCCCTGGCCGAACAGGCCGAACAACGCTTCGGCCACATCGACGGCTGGATCAACAATGCCGGTGTGGTGGCGGTCGGACGCTTCGAGGAGGTGCCCCTGGAAGACCACCTGCGCCTGCTGGATACCAATGTGAAAGGGGTGGTGATCGGCAGCCACCTGGCCTTGCAGCGCTTTCGCCGCCAGGGCTACGGTCGGCTGGTCAACGTGGCCTCGGTGGACGGCGAGATTCCCCACACCTACCAGGCCTCCTACTCGGCATCCAAGGCCGCCGTGCTCAGCCTCGGCCGGGTGCTGCAGCAGGAGCTGCGGCGCGGAGGGCAGCCGAATATCCAGCTGTCAACGGTGCTGCCCTGGGCGCTCGATACCCCGATCTGGGGCCATGCGGCCAGCTATACCGGGCATCGCGCCGACCTGCCCACCAAGGACGCACCGGACAAGGCCGTGCAGGCCATCGTCAGGGCGCTGCTGCAGCCGGAACCGGAGATCACCGTCGGTTACAAGGCCGCGCTCGCCTGCTGGGCCCATCGCCTGGCGCCCGAGCGTACCGAGCGCTTCACCGCTGCCGCCGTGCAGCGTGCGGAGATCGACTGGAATCTACCCAAGGCTGCTGGCTCTGGCAACCTGCAGCGGCCCGATCCGGCCGGACAGGGCGTCAGGGGATCGAATTTCTAGGGGGCGCGGTCAGTGCCGAATCGCCCCTGGCCCCGTCATACGGATCTCAGGGCCCACGATCAGCAGCTTGGCGAACCCTGCATGGTGGCGCAGGGCGCTCTCGAGGTCAGCAACGACGGCTTCCTGGGTGCACAGCAACACGCTGGGCGCCAGCTCTTCCAGCTCTTCCAGCAATGCCAGCAATGCCAGCAACTCCGGCCAGATCGGCTCCGGCGTCGCGCCGAGTTCCAGCCGGGGCAGCAGCGGCAGTCCTTCCGTCAGCATGACCTGGGCGTGGCCGTACATGTAGGCATTGGTGAGCCTGGCATCTTGCTCCGGTCCCGACACCAGCAGGATGCGGCGATGACCGAGCGCGAGGAGCTGCCGGGTAGCCCGGGCGATGCGCTGGCCGCGTCCCCGGGCCGACAGGCAGCGGATGGCTTCGGCGCTGGGGCTCAGGCGTTGCAGCGGGGCGAAGAGGGCGCCGAACAGGTGGACGGCGGGGCGGGTATCCATCGATGGGCCTCTGCCGCGGCGTTGGGCGGTCAAGAGGGTCAGTTTGCCAGGGGCTGATGGCCGGTTCGTGACAACGCCGGGCGATAGCGACCAGCTGGCGCCTCCTGGACAGCCTTGCCGAGTCGAAAGCCTCCGTACAGAGGCTTGCGTTCCTGAGCGCGACGGCTAGCCTGAATAGGGTGATGTTCCATCGCCGGGAGCCTGCGTATGGATAGGTTGCAAGAACGCTTGGCCAAACTCGATCCGCCCTTACGCCATGAAGTGGAGCACCGCGGCGATTGCCTGGTCATCACCCTTATCGAGTCTGAGCACAACGCCCGGGTATCCCGACTGATCAAGATCGACGAATTGAGCAGCGTCGAGCAGATCAATCTGGTCTTGCTGCACGCCATCAACGAACTGCGCCGCAAGGGTGCCCAGGTGCCGCTCGACAAGGACACCGTGCTGTTGACGAGCTTGCCGAGCTACCGGGTGGGGTCTCCTGGCTGAACACCGTGCTCAGTTGGCTCGCTCTGGTCGCTATCGGTTCCGCTGCCTGATGGCTATGGCAGCCTCTGCCATGGCCCAGCCCTCGACGCCGTCCGCCCATCCGGGCAAGGTGATCAGCTGTCTTCCACCCCCGCTGGCCGCCATGTCCGATACCGATGAACTCACCCTGCGCAAGTTGGAGATCTTCCTGGCCTTCATGCGTAGCCGTAACCTGGCGCGGGCCGCCGCCGAGCTGGGCACCAGCCATGTCAGCGTGCACCGCGCCATCCATTCGCTGGAGAACGCCCTGCGCTGTCCGCTGTTCAAGCACGAGGGGCGAACCCTGACGCCCTTGGATGGCGCCTTCGTGCTGGAGGCGCGCGCCGAGCGACTGATGCAGGACCTGGCCGAGACGGTGCGGCTGACCCGGCAGGCGGCGGGCTTCTCGGCCGATCGCTTTCGCCTGGGCGCGCTCTATTCGCTAACGGTCAAGACCGTGCCCCAGTTGATCATGGGCCTCAAGCTCAGGCGCAGCGAACTCAACATCGATCTGGTGCTGGGCTCCAACGCCGACCTCGCCGAGCAACTGCACGACTTCAAGCTGGACGCCATGCTGGTGGCCCTCGACGACGCCGTGGTGGATGCCGACTGTGAGAGCGTCGAGCTGTTCAGCGACGACATCTTCCTCGCCGCGCCCAGCGATTCGCCCTTCGCCGACCAGTCCGAGGTGGACCTGCGCGACCTGGCCGGAGTGCCCTTCGTGACCCTGACCCAGGGCTTCGCCACCTTTCGCGACGGCCGCCAGGTGTTCGCCCAGGCCGGCTTCGAACCGGAGGTGATCATGCAGGTCAACGACATCTTCTCGCTGATGAGCATGGTCAGCTCCGGGGTGGGCTACGCGCTGCTGCCGGGGCGGGTCGAGGCGGTCTACCAGAACCGCCTCAAACTGCTGCCCCTGGCCCCGCGCTACCGGCTGCAGCAACGGATCGGGGCAGTCTTTCTGCGCAGCCGCGAGCGCGATCCCAATCTGCTGGCCTTCGTCGCCGAATGCCGGATGTACGCGCGCCACTAACCCACTAGGGCTCGTACGCAGAAATACAGCAGCGACGGCCCCAGCAGGCAGCCCAAGCCGGTGTGGAAGGTGGCGGTGAGGGCGCCATAGGGCACCAGGCGGCGGTCGGTGGCGGCAAGCCCCGCGGTGACGCCGCTGACGGTGCCGGCCAGGCCGCCGAAGACCATCGCCGAGCGCGGGTTGTCCAGCGCCAGCAGCCGCGCCGAGACCGGTGTCGCCACCATGACGATGATGGCCTTGATCAGGCCGGTGGCGATGGACAGCGCCATGACGTCGGAACTGGCGCCGAGGGCCGCGCCGGTCACCGGGCCGACGATGTAGGTCACCGCGCCCGCGCCTATGGTGGTCATGCTCACCGCATCGCGATAGCCGAAGGCCCAAGCCACCGCAGCGCCGACGATAAAGGGCAGCACGGTGCCGAGCAGCAGGGCCACCGCGCCGATCATCCCGGCCTTGCGCGCCTCGGTGGCCTGCACTTCGAAGGCCGTGGCGACGATGGCGAAGTCGCGCAGCATGGCGCCGCCCATCAGGCCGATGCCGGAAAACAGCGCCAGGTCCGCCAGGCCCTTCTGGCCTCCGGTGAGGGTGCCGCCAACCCAGGCCAGCACCAGGCCGATGACGATGGCGATGGCCGAGCCGTGCACCCGGCCAAAGGTCAGCCGGCGCGAGAGGACTACCGAGACCCACATGATCAGGCCGACCAGGGCAAAGGCGGCCACCAGGCCATTGTGTTGCAGAGCCTTCATGACGATATCGTTCATCCTAGCGACCCCCCGCCGGCGCGGCCTGGGCGACCGTCGGTTTAGGCACCATCGGCTCATCCGCCAGCGGCGGCAAGGGCTCACCCCGATGGCTGCGGCTGATCAGGGCGATGGTCACCCCGCACACCGCCACTGCCCCCACCGCCGCCAGTACCGCCACCGGGCCACCGTGCAGGGCGGTGACCACGTTCTGCTGGGCGGCCATGGCCACCACCACCGGGATGTACAGCGCGCCCCAGAAACCGACGCCGAATTCGCATTCCTTGCTCATGCCGCCATGGCGCTCCATATAGAGCCGCGCACAGATCAGCAGGAGCATGGCGATGCCCACCCCGCCGACATTGGACTTGACCCCGAGCAGGACGCCCAGGAAGTCGCCGATGATGACGCCTGCAAGCATGCAGACGGCCAGGAGCGCTACACCGTAGATGATCATTGTTGTTGTCCTCGGTTGTGCTTGGGGTGGGGTGAAGCCTGGCGCCGCTCTCGCTTTTTATCCCCTCTCCCTCGGGGAGAGGGCTAGGGTGAGGGCAGCCGCCTTGTTCTAACGTCTCCGTCTAGCCTCGGTTGTGCTTGGATGGGATGAAGCCTGGGCACCGCTTCCGCTCTTGCCCCCTCTCCCTTGGGGAGAGGGCTGGGGAGAGGGCAGCCGCCGTAGTCGGGATGCTCAATCCAGTCGCGCTGCCTCCTCGCGCCGCAGCGCGTCCAGGGTGTCCGGATGGGTGTCCTGCCAGGCCAGCGACCCGGCCGCGGGTAGCACGCGCTTGGCCAATTGGGTGAGCACACTACCTGGCGCCAATTCGATGGCCAGGCACACGCCGCGCTCGCGGGCGGCTTCCAAGGTGGCGTGCCATTCGATGGGCCGCGCCATGTTGAAGGCTAGGTCATCGCGCAACTGCTCGGCGCGCACCAGCCGCCGTGCCGAGGTGCCACTCAGATAGGCCAGGCGCGGAGCGCGCATCTCGACGGTGGCGAAGGCCTCGTCCAGGGTCGCGGCTGCCTCTGCCAATAGCGGGCAATGCGAGGGCACGCTCATGGCCAGGCGTTTGGCGGCCGCGGCGCCTTCAGCCCTGGCGGCATCGGCCAGCAAGGCCAGGCCCGCGTCGCTGCCGGCCACCACGTATTGCTGCTCGGCATTGGCGTTGGCCAGGTAGAGCGGTGCTTCGGGACGATGGTGGCTGGCGACCAGGCGCTCCACCGCGCCACGCCCCAGACCAAGCACCGCCAGCATGCCGTAGCCGCGGGGGTAGGCGTCCTGCATCAGCTCGCCGCGCCGCGCCACCAGGCGCAGGGCGTCGGCAAAGTCCAGGGCCTCGGCCACTACCGCGGCGGCATAGGCACCGATGGACAGCCCGGCCACCAACTGCGGTGCCGGGCCACGACTCAACAACAGCCGCGCGGTGGCGACGCCGGCGATCAGCAGACAGAGCTGCACGGCGCGGGTGTGTTCCAGTGCCGTGGCGGTATCCAGGCCCAGGGGATCGCTTTCCAGCACCTCGGCCGCTTCCTCCAGGGTACGCCGGATCTCGGCGTGCTCGGACAGGGCGTGCAGCATGCCGGGACGCTGGGCACCCTGGCCGGGAAACTGGAAGAGGGTGCTCATGCGGCGCGCTCCGCTGGCCAGGGATCGCGCACCAGCCGGGGACCGGCAGCGGTCTTGAGCAGCACCTGCTGGGCGCTCCCGGCCCAATCGGCTAGCGCCACGCCGCCAAGTGGGGTTTCCAGGAGGACGTCCAGGCGGCACAGTGCCTGCCCTTGCAGGGAGACCAGCAGCGCTCTTGCCCGGTCGCGCGGAAGAGGGGCTTCGCAGCGGATCAGCAGATCCAGATCGCTCCCTGCATGCAATGCGGGACAGCCACAGGCCAGTTCGTAGCCAGCGGCGCCGGTAGGGCCCCAGGGCAGGCCCAGGTCATCCAGTAGAGTTTGTAGTCGGGCCAGGGTCTCGAAGACGGGTAGGTCACGGCAACCATTCGAGATTCTCAGAGCCTCAGGGGAGCGGTGCTGCAGCACGGCAGCGGGCTCCAGCCAGACCGCCAGCCGCTCTGCCCGAGTAGTGCCGCGCAGGCCGACCGGAATGCGGTCTGCCTCGGGTGTAGCCCGCCGTACCACCACCGGCAGACTGGCCTGGGCTACCTCTATCGCCCAGGCGGGGGCATCCTCGGGCAGGGCACCCGGCGTCAGGCCCCAGAGCAGGTCGTGGGGTCTGTGTTGGGCTTCGCGTTGCTCAACCCAACCTACCGGAGCCTCGTAGGTTGGGTTGAGCGCAGCGAAGCCCAACAGGCCCGACTGCCAACTGTTCATCACGCGCTCCATCCCGCCCGCAGCCGCTCGCGCACCTCACGGGAGGCGGCGCGGTTGGTGCCGTCCAGCCGCAGCTTGAGATCGGTGCTACCGCTGGCGAGGACATCCGCCTGGGCGTCGGCCAGGGCCTGGCGGACCTGCTCCAGGTCGGTCTCGGTGGGGTGGTCTGGCTGGGCCACCTCCAGCTGGCGCCAGAGCAGGCCCAGGGAGGCATAGCTGTCCAGGTCATAGGCCATGGGCGGAATGTCGGCCGCCAGACGTTCCAGTTCTTCGACGCTGCGCAGGGTCACCCGCGCCGCCGAGGCCTTGCCCATGGCATGCACCTGCACCTGGGGATCGCGCAGGGCCAGCAGCCGATTGGCCTGGTAACCATGGGCAAGGAAGCCGCCGGACATGGCTTTGCCGACCAGCAGGCCCAGGACCGGATGCCCGGCCAGACGCGCCTCGGCATAGGCCCCAGCGGCCCCGGCCAGGGCCTGGTGGATGCCATAGGCTTCCTCGCGGCGACCGTAGGCCTGGCTGGGGACGTCCACCAGGGCCATCAGGGTGCGTTTCACCGTGGCGTCACCATCCTCGGCGATGGCCTGCTGGATGGCCCGGGCCAGGCCCCAGCCTTCCAGCAGGCCCACCTCGCCCTGGCGGGCGCGGGGGAAGGGATTGCCGGCATCCGCTACCACCGCCAGCCAGCGTGCGGGGCGCCCGGCCAGTTCGAGGTCGGCGACGCGCAGGGAAGCGGGCAGGCCCGTAACGGCCTGACCCTGGCCGGCCAGGGCCTCGAACCAGGTCAGGCCGCGTTGCGAGGGCTGGGTGCTCATGGCTGGTCTCCGGCATAGAGGTGGCGAACCGCGGCGGCGTCCGCCTGGGGTTCGGTATCGAGATCGGCAAGGCATGCCAGATAACGGTCGGCCTGCTGGCTGCGCGGAGGTGTGGTGACGCCAGCGGCGAAAGCCTGGCGGATGGCGTTGGCCACGGCGGTGCTGTCGTCGGTGACGAAGAGATCGGCCAGGCCGGTGGCAACGCGCTGCTCGCCACCGGTCAGGCTCCAGATGAAGGGACGGTCGCGGGAGTCGTATTCCTCGATACCGGCTTCCTGCTCGATCACCTGGGGACCGTTGAGCCCCAGCCGCGCCTCGCGGGTGACGATCAACTGGCTGCACAGCCCGGCGGCGATGGACATGCCACCGAAGCAACCGACGCTGCCGGCGATGACGCCAATCACCGGCTGGTGGCTGCGCAGGGCGACGATGGCCGCCTGGATCTCGGCGATGGCCGCCAGGCCCAGGTTGGCTTCCTGCAGGCGCACGCCGCCGGTTTCCAGCAGCAGCACGGCGCGGGTCGGGGTGCCGACGAGATTGTCTTCCAGTGCCAACTCCAGGGCGCCGGCGATCTTGGCACCGCCCACTTCGCCCATGCTGCCGCCCTGAAAGGCGCCTTCGATGGCGCAGACCACCGCGGGCTCGCCGTCGATCAGCCCCTTGGCCACCACCACGCCGTCATCGGCCTGGCAGACGATGCCTTGCTTGGGCAGCCAGGGCGACATCAGCCGCTCGAAGGGCCCGACCAACTCGCGAAAGCTGCCGGCATCCAACACCGTACGGGCTCGCTCACGGGCGCCGAGTTCGACGAAGCTGCGGCTGTGCAGCAGCTCCTGCACATCGGGAAGGGTGACGTCAGACATGGGCAGCTTCCTCCAGCTCCAGGGTTTCCAGACCCTGCTCCAGGCGCAGGCGGACCACGCCGGGGGTGGCGCCGAAGTCGTGGATGTCCAGGGTCAGGGCCGGCAGGTCGTCGCGGGCGGCGAACAGCCGGTCGAAGAGGGCGCGCCAGCGCGGTTCGCTGCCGTTGACCGAGGTGGTCACCTTGAGGGTGAAGTCGGCGCTGGCGGGTTCGAGCAGGACCTCCAGGTCCCCCGAGCCGACGCAGCCCACCAGGGTACGACCCCGGCGGCGCTGGCTGGCTGGATAGCTGCAGCTGAAATGTTCCATCAGAGGTCTCCAGGGAGCCGTGGCTCCAGGCGATCGACGAGAAGGGTGGCGGCCAAGAGATCGGCGGCGCCGCCAGGGGAGGCATTGGCGGCCAGCAACTGGCAGTCCAGGGCCAGCAGCCGGCGGCGGCCGGCCAGACTGGCGCTGCCACCGGCGTCCAGTACCGCCTGGGCACCCTGGTGCATGGCGCTGAGGGCGGCGGGACCGGCGCGGTGCAGCACGCAGGTGTCGTCCAGGCGGGTCATGATCGCCAGCAGGGCATCCAGGCGCGCATTCTGCTCGCCGGAACCGGCCTGGCGGCTGGCGCGCAGTTGCGGCAGGCCGCGCTGGAGGATGGCGGGAAAGCCTGCGGCGGCTTCGGCCCGGGCGCCGCCGACGCCATAACGCTGAGCGACGCGCTGGCCATGGCTTGGCGCGGCCTTGGGCGTTTCCGGATCAGGCAGGCTGGCCAAATGGCCGGCCGCCAGGCACAGCGCCTGAGCCGACGCCGGACGCCCCTGCACGGCCGCCGTCACTAGCAGCCCCAGCGCCCAGATGGCGCCACGGTGGGTATTGACCCCGCCAGTGACCTGCAGCATGGCGGCTTCGCCATCGCGACCCAGCCGACCGATCAGGCGACGCAAGTCGGCAGCGGGCAACTTCAGCTCCGCCGCTTCGGCCATGGCCTGGAAGCAGGGCCTCAGGGCCTCAGCCGAGGCCAGCATCAGTCCAAGATTCAGGTCACGGTGGGCACCCTGGCCGCGGCGATCCACCATTGCCGGCTTGGGCGAGAGTTCGGCTTCGTCCACCAGGGCCTCCACGGCCCACTCGGCCAGGCGCTCGGCGCGGGTTGGGGTAAGACGGGCAAGGGCGCGCATCACCAGCTCCTGAACTTGGCCGGGGGTTGATAGAGTCCGCCGGACCATTCCACCAGTTCGCCAATGCTCTTGGCGGCGAGCAGTTCGCGGCTGGCATCAGTGCGGCGAATGCCGAGGTCTTCCGGCAGGGCCACCAGGCCTTCCTGGCGGAGGCGCCGCGCCTCGGCCGGATCGCTGCGCAGGCCGATGGCGGTGACCCCGGCCACGGCGGCGATCATCGCCCGGCGCTCGTCCAGGGAGCGGGCGCGATAGAGGTAGGCGATGCCTTCCTCGGTGAGCAGGTGGGTCACGTCGTCGCCATAGACCATGATGGGCGCCAGCGGCATGCCGCTCTTGCGCGCCACCTCCACGGCATCCAGGGTGTCGACGAAGGTGGGTTTGCCGCCTTCCTGGAAGGTCTCGACCATCTGCACCACCAGCTTCTTGCCGCGCTCCAGCAGTGCCGGGGCGCTGTCGCCCGTCTGCTGGCGCATGTCCAGCCAGGCCGGGGTGGGATGGCGGCGACCGCGGGGATCATGGCCCATGTTGGGCGCGCCGCCGAAGCCGGCCAGGCGGCCGCGGGTCACGGTGGAGGAGTGGCCGTCGCCATCCACCTGCAGGGTGGCGCCGATGAAGAGGTCGACGGCGTATTGGCCGGCCAGCTGGCAGAGCAGGCGGTTGGAGCGGAGCGAGCCATCGCGACCGGTGAAGAAGATGTCCGGGCGCTGGGCGATGTAGCCCTCCATGCCCAGCTCGGTGCCGAAGCAGTGCACGCTTTCCACCCAGCCGCTCTCGATGGCGGGGATCAAGGTGGGATGGGGATTGAGGGTCCAGTGCCGGCAGATCTTGCCCTTGAGTCCCAGGCGCTCGCCGTAGGTGGGCAGGATCAGTTCGATGGCCGCGGTGTTGAAGCCGATGCCATGGTTGAGCGACTGCACCTGGTGACGTTCGTAGATGCCGCGGATGGCCATCATCGCCATCAACACGTGCACCGGCTTGATATGGCGCGGATCGCGGGTGAACAGCGGTTCGATATAGAAGGGCCGGTCGGCCACCACCACGAAATCGACCCAGTCCGCCGGGATGTCCACGCGGGGCAACTCGCTGACGTCGTCCACCAGCTGGTTGACCTGGACGATGACGATGCCGTCGCTGAAGGCCGCCGGCTCGATCAGCGCCGGGCTGTCCTCGGTGCTGGGCCCGGTGTACACGTTGCCGGCGCGATCGGCCATGAAACCGGCGCTGAGCACCACCTTGGGAATCAGGTCCACCAGCAGCCGGGCATAGAGTTCGATGTAGGTGTGGATGGCGCCCACTTCCAGCAGGCCATCTTCCAGCAGTTGGCTGATCCTCAGGCTCTGGGTGCCGGCAAAGGAGAAGTCCAGCTTGCGGGCGATACCGCGTTCGAACAGGTCCAGGTGCTCGGGACGGCCGACGCTGGGCATGATCATGTGCAGGTCGTGCAGCTTGGCCGGATCGACCTGGGCCAGGGCACGGGAGAGGAAGTCGGCCTGCTTCTGGTTGTTGCCTTCCAGTACCACCCGATCACCGGGTGCCAGCAGGCTTTCCAGAGCCGCGACGATGGACGCGCTGGGCAACACCTTGCCATCGGCCAGACGGGCCACCTGATCCAGCCGCCGCTGCTTGTCGCTGCGTCTTCTATTGATCCGGGTGGGTGGGGAGGGTGTGGTTGTCATTCTGGTCTCCACGAATCACCTGTCGTGGAGTCACCCTAGACCTCGACTGCCGGGCCTTCAATCAACCTGAAGGCGCGATCGTTACGCTGAAGTTAACGTTCAAGCGATATTGCGGGCCAGCGGATGGGGAACATCCGCGTGGCCCGCGCTCCCTTAGGTCTTATCGACCGGGGTGAAGACCGAGGTGCTCTTGGTGAACCAGCTGGTGGGGGTCACGTCCACGTTGGCGTTGTCGTAGCGGAGGCTGTTCTCCACTTTCTTGAGCACCAGATTGGCCTGGTAGAACTGGTCATGGGCCATGAGCTGGTTGGCCTGATGCACCAGATCGGCGGTCTGCTCGGCTGGCAGCACGGCGGTGGAGTAGTCCACGTCGACCCCGGCCACCTTGAGGATCTCGGCAGCGCCCTTGGTATCGCCCTGCTGGATCTTGTCGCTGGCCTGGGCCACGGCCTGGTTCTTGACCGGGGTGGCGACGTAGTCGTCGCGCAGGGCCATTCCGCTCCAGATCGGTAGCCAGGCGGTGGCTTTGGCGTCTTGCTCCGCCACCTTGACGGCCTGGCCGTTCTGGCCACGCAGATCTTTGGCCGCCTTCATATAGGCGGTGTTGTCGGTCTGGGCCAGGTGCAGGGCGCTTTCGGCGGCGTTCAGCTGCTGCTTGGCCTGATCGGTCTGGCCGTTGAACAGATCCTGGCGGGCGGCGACGACATCCATGAAGGCCTTCTGGCCCTGCTGGGAAATCACCGGCAGGGTGGCGACCTGTTGGCTGGCGACATCGGGACGGGTATCGGCGAAGGCGGCGCTGGAAAACAGCGAGGCGATGGCGACGACGAGGATGCCTTTGGTGAAACGACGATTGAGGTTCATGTGCTTCTCCCGAATACGAAAGTAACTGGAACCGCGGGGGTATCGGGCAGGGTTGCGAGATACCGTGGGTTCAGTGTCGATCCGGTGGGCTTAACGAAAGCTTAGCTGGCTATCGGTAAATGTAACTAAGTTTTTCATCATGGGTGGGGCATCGGGAGGCGGTCACCGCAGCTCATCCGTGGTGACCGCCCACTACCCGGGACTTAGCGCACCAGGCAGGGACGCTTGTTATCGAAGGTCCAATTGGGCGAGAGAAATTGCATGGCCAGGGCATCGTCGCGCGCACCGAGGCCCTTGGTCTTGTACAACTCTTGGGCGCGGGCCAGGGCATCCAGGTCCAGCTCCACGCCCAGGCCGCCTTGCTGCGGTACCTCGACCAGGCCGCCCTTGATCTCCAGCGGTTGCCGGGTCAGGCGCTGGCCGTCCTGCCAGATCCAGTGGGTATCGATGGCGGTGATCTTGCCCGGCGCCGCGGCGGCGACGTGGGTGAACATGGCCAGGGAAATGTCGAAATGGTTGTTCGAGTGCGAACCCCAGGTCAGCCCCCAGTCGTGACACAGCTGCGCCACCCGCACCGAGCCCTGCATCGTCCAGAAGTGCGGATCGGCCAGGGGGATGTCCACCGATTGCAGCTGGATGGCATGGCCCAGCTGGCGCCAGTCGGTGGCGATCATGTTGGTGGCGGTGGGCAGGCCGGTGGCGCGGCGGAACTCGGCCATCACCTCGCGTCCTGAATAGCCGTTCTCGGCGCCACAGGGGTCTTCGGCATAGGCCAGCACCTGGTGCTGGTCGCGGCACAGGCGGATGGCCTCCTTGAGTGACCAGGCGCCATTGGGGTCGAGGGTCACGCGCGCCTCGGGGAAGCGCTCGGCCAGGGCGGTGACCGCTTCGATCTCGGCGTCGCCGCTGAGCACGCCACCCTTGAGCTTGAAATCCTTGAAGCCATAGCGGTCGTAGGCCGCCTCGGCCAGGCGCACCACGGTCTCGGGCGTGAGGGCTTCCTCGTTGCGCACCCGGAACCAGGTGTCGTCGGCATCGGGTTCGCTGCGGTAGTCCAGGGTGGTCTTGTTGCGGTCGCCGACATAGAACAGATAGCCGAGCATTTCCACGGCGTCGCGCTGCTGGCCTTCGCCGAGCAGGGCGGCGACCGGTACCTCCAGGTGCTGGCCGAGCAGGTCGAGCAGGGCGGCTTCCAGGGCGGTCACCGCGTGGATGGTGATGCGCAGGTCGAAGGTCTGCAGGCCGCGCCCCCCGGCGTCACGCCCGGCGAAGGCCTGGCGCACCTGGCCGAGGATGCGCTGGTACTGGCCCAGCGGCTGGCCGACGAGGAACTGGCGGGCGTCTTCCAGCGTCTGGCGGATGCGCTCGCCGCCGGGCACCTCGCCGACGCCGGTGCGACCGGCGCTGTCCTTGAGGATCAGCACGTTGCGGGTGAAGTAGGGGCCATGGGCGCCGCTCAGGTTGAGCAGCATGCTGTCCTGGCCGGCGACGGGGACGACGTCCAGCGCGGTGACTACCGGCGTACCGGTGTGCAGGGTCGCAGAGGTGTTGAGTTGATTCATGATCGGGGTTCCTTGGCGATCAGCGAGAGGTTTCGACGGCGAGCGGGGCTTCGGCGGGCGGCGTAGGGGCGCCCTTGAGCTCGATGCGCTTGATCTCACCGACGACGAACAGGTAGCTGAAGGCGGCGATCAGGGCGTTGGCCCCGACGAACACCAGGGCCATCTTGAAGGAGCCGGTGGCGGCGATGATGTAGCCGATGACGATGGGGGTAGTGATGGACGACAGGTTGCCAATGGTGTTGAACAGGCCGCCGGAGAGGCCGGCGATCTGCTTGGGCGAGGTGTCGGAGACCACCGCCCAACCCAGGGCACCGATGCCCTTGCCGAAGAAGGCCATGGCCATGAAGCCCACCACCATCCAGTCGGCGTCGACGTAGTTGCAGAGGATCATGGTCATCGACAGCAGCATGCCGGCGACGATGGGCGTCTTGCGCGCCATGCTCAGGCTGCTACCGCGACGCAGCAGCCAGTCGGAGATCACCCCGCCGAGCACGCCGCCGATGAAGCCGCAGATCGCCGGCAACGAGGCGATGAAGCCGGCTTTGAGAATGGTCATGCCGCGTTCCTGCACCAGGTACACCGGGAACCAGGTGAGGAAGAAATAGGTGAGGGCGTTGATGCAGAACTGACCCAGGTAGATACCGGCCATCATGCGGTTGGAAAGCAGCTGGCCGATGTAGCTCCACTTCGGCCCTTCGCTCTTCTTGCCGGGGGTATCCAGGTCGACCAGGCCGCCGTTGCGGGCGATGTAGTCGATTTCGGCGGCATTGGCGCGGGGATGTTCGCGGGGTCCGTAGATCACCGCCATCCAGACCGCCGAAAAGGCGATGCCCAGGGCGCCCATCACCACGAAGACGTGCTGCCAGCCGAAGTGATAGACGATCCAGCCCATCAGCGGCGCGAACAGCACCGTGGCGAAGTACTGCGCCGAGTTGAAGATGGCCGAGGCGGTCCCGCGTTCCTTGGTGGGGAACCAGGCGGCGACGATCCTGGCATTGCCGGGGAAGGAGGGCGCCTCGGCCAGGCCGACCATGAATCTCAGGGCGAACAGCAGGAACACCGCGGTGCCGATGCCGAATTCCCCGATATAGCCCTGCAGCAGGGTGAACACCGACCAGGTGAAGATGCTCGCGGCATAGACCTTCTTCGAGCCGAAGCGGTCGAGCAGCCAGCCGCCGGGGATCTGACCGAGCACATAGGCCCAGCCGAAAGCGGAGAAGATGTAGCCGAGGGAGACGGCGCTGATGCCGAGGTCTTTCTGCAGGCTGGAGCCGGCGATGGCGATGGTGGCGCGGTCGGCGTAGTTGATCGTGGTCACCACGAAGAGCATGAACAGGATCAGATAGCGGACGCGGGTCTGCTGGGTGTCTTGCATGAATAGCTCCCACTGGTTGTTTTTGTGTGCGGGCTGAGATCGCGTAACGGACTTAAGTTGTAAGTCGTCTGACAACGATAGCGCTATCATTTACCAAATGGAGTCAGCTTTCAACTGGTAAAGCGGGAGGGAGCGTAAGAGTCACGGGTAGTGAAAGGTATCGGAACGCGCTTCCAGGTTGCAGAGATAGCTAGGGAAGAGCGCTACCCTGGGGCAGCGCCCCGGCAGGCGACCGTGAAATTCGAAAAACCAGGCTGGCCGTCGCGGCAGCCTGAAGGCAGTGGAGAGGTCGGCAACATGCCTGGTCTACCTGCGAGTCAAACGGCTGTGTTTCAGCTGCGGCTTGATCGTCACAGCGGCAAGAAAGCCCCAAGACTACGTACTGGAAGAATGACAAGCGGGTGCCTGGCTGATTTCCTCAGGGGTCCTGGGGCAGTGCCCATCAAGGGTGAGGCGGAGGACCCAGTCAAATCCGAAACCGGGCAATCTGCGTTTGTAGGTTTTGGCTGAGCGTTATCATTCGCGCGCTGGACTGGGCGGTGTCCTCACTGATGCCCACGGTTTCCTCAGCGATGCCGCGAACATTGACGATGCTGCGGTTGATTTCCTCGGCCACCGAGCTTTGCTCCTCGGCGGCGGTGGCGATCTGCAGATTCATGTTCTGGATGCTGGAGACTGCCTGGGTGATCATCGAAAGCGCCGAGCCCGCGTCCTTGCCCAAGACCAATGTTCGCTCGGTTAGCTCGCCGCTGCCTTCTATGAGTTCAGTGGTTTGCCGCACTTCCTGCTGTAGTTCTTTGATCAGCGCTTCGATTTCTTCGGTGGATTGCTGGGTGCGCTTGGCAAGGCTGCGAACTTCGTCGGCGACGACGGCAAAACCGCGACCCGCCTCACCAGCACGTGCCGCTTCGATCGCGGCATTGAGCGCGAGAAGATTGGTTTGCTGTGCGACCGATTTGATTACATCGAGAACGGTCCCGATTTGATCGCTCGCGCCACGCAGCCGCTGCATGGCTTCGGTCGAGGTGGCCATGTGCTTGGCGAGCAAGTCCATTTCGGTGATCGCCTGATTGACCTTGTGATCTCCTTCGCGCGCCTGTTCATCGGCACTGCGAGCGGCGGAAGAAGCTTGTGACGCATTGGCCGCGACTTCATGCACCGTGGCGGCCATTTCGTTCATGGCGGTGGCCACCTGGTCCGTTTCGTTGCGCTGCTGGAGGATGCCGCGGTTAGCGGATTCGGTCACCTGAGAGAGTTGTTGGGCCACCGTGGCCATTTGGGTCGCGCCATTGCCAATATGGCCAATCAAGGCGCGTAGACCATCCACCATCGCCTGGGTGCTGCGCTGCAGTTGACCCAGTTCATCCTGGCGTTTGGTTTCGATGCGCATGGTCAGGTCGCCGTCGGCAATCCGGGTGGACGTTTCAAGCACCTCCCGCAATGGTCGGACTACCTGCCGCGTCATGGTCCAGGCGGCAAGCAAGGCGATAATCAACGCTGCAACCAGCCCTCCCAGCAGCTGAGCTTTGGCCAGGTGCTCTTCTTGGCTACGCTCCGCTATCTGGCGCTGATAGATACGTTGACTGGCTTCGCGCATCAGAGCGCTTTTCTCATTCATCTCAGCGGTCGCCGTTTGAGTGGCGGTAAGGCCTTTGATGAAGGTATCCAGCGCCTTTTGATATTGCGTGAAATATTGGTTGGCCTCGACTACCGAATGACGTTGATCTTCGGGAGTCGAGCTCAACAATTCATTGAGCGATGCAGCGACCTTGCTCAAGGCTGTGGTTGCCAAGTTGCGAGAGTCGTCGGTCTGCTGAAAAATATAACCTCTCACCAAGTATCGAATGTGCAGCAGCTGCTGGTAAACGGAGCTGACTCTTTGCAGGGTTTGCAGGGTGTTGGCGTTGGGAGCGCTGGATAGTTGGCGATACAGCTGGCTCTGTAGCTCGTTGAACGCGTCGAACGTCTTGTTCCCAGAGCTTACCAGCACGCTGCGAGCCGCATCCCGCTGTTTTTGCTTGTCTACGAGGAGCGTATAGGCCGTTGCATAGTTCTCTATGGTCTTACGCATTGCCAGTAGCTCACCGCGTTGCTGATCCGATAGCAAGGCGGCGTTGGCGTCTATCTGGTCGTTTAAGTTCTTTATCTGCTCGGACAGGCGCTCGGCATCAACGCGCTCTCCCTTTGATATGAATTTTTCAAGGGAGACTTGCGCACTCAGTAAGGTCTTTTCCATCGAGTTGGCGCGAGAAAGATTCTCACCGCTTTCGATCATTCTATCCGTGGCGTGATTGCCAATGGCGGCGATAAATAGGGTCAGCGCTACGATGATGCCAAAGCTTATCCCCATTTTTTTACTGATGGATAAGTTCGATATTATGCGGTGTATGTTCATTTTTGTTGTCCGGGGCAGTTTGGTGTCTTCTAGGTAAGTAAAGTGAAAGGCACGGCCTGGCTCTCGAAGGTGATTTCGAGGCCAGGCTTCTACGAGACCTGGCTTCTAAAGGAGGGGTGACCGCGAAAGAGCCGAGCCGGGGCCACCGGACTTGAAGGTGCCGAGCGGCCCGCGCTCTGGAGTGCTCTGAGGCGAGCGGTTACTCGTGCACGATGCGCGAGTGGTCGCGGGTGTCCTTCATGAAGACATAGACCAGCAGCGAGCAGGCGATGCAGCCGGTCACGTACCAGTAGTAGCCACTTTCCATGCCGATGCTCTTGAACCACAGGGCCAGGTATTCGGCGGTGCCACCGAAGATGGACACGGTCAGGGCGTAGGGCAGGCCGACACCGAGGGCGCGGATCTCGGTGGGGAACAGCTCGGCCTTCACCACGGCGTTGATCGAGGTGTAGAAGCTGACGATCACCAGCGCCACCATGATCAACCCGAAGGCGCCCCACCAGCTGGTGACGCTACCCAGGGCGGTCAGGATCGGATAGGTGAACAGGGTGCCCAGCACGCCGAAAGCGATCAGTACCGGGCGCCGGCCGATCTTGTCGGAGAGGGCGCCGACCAGGGGTTGCAGCAGCATGAAGAGGAACAGGGTGGCCGCCGAGATGGAGGTGGCGTCGGTCTTGCTCATGCCCACCGAGTTGACCAGGTACTTCTGCATGTAGGTGGTGTAGGTGTAGAAGGCCAGGGTACCGCCCATGGTCAGGCCGACCACGGTGAAGAACTCCTTGGGATGCCGTGCCAGGGTGCGCATCAGGCTTTCCTTGGGCTTCTCGGACTTCTTGAACGAGGAGGTTTCCTCCATGCCGCGACGCAGGTAGAGGGCGGTCACGGCGCAGGCGGCACCGATCACGAAGGGAATGCGCCAGCCCCAGCTTTCCAGCTGCTGCACGGTGAGCAGTTGCTGCAGCACGATCAGGGTGGCCAGGGCCAGGAGCTGGCCGGAGATCAGGGTGACGTACTGGAAGCTGGAATAGAAACCGCGGCTTTCCTTGGTCGCCATCTCGCTCAGGTAGGTGGCGGAGGTGCCGTATTCACCGCCTACCGAGAGGCCCTGCAGCAGGCGTGCCAAGACCAGCATGACCGGTGCGGCGACGCCGATGCTGGCATAGCTGGGGGTGAGGGCGATGATCAGGGAGCCGGCGCACATCATGATCACCGAGACCATCAGCGCGGCCTTGCGTCCGGCCTTGTCGGCGTAGAGGCCCATCAGCCAGCCGCCGATGGGTCTCATGAGAAAGCCCACGGCGAAGATGGCGGCGACGTTGAGCAGCTGGGCGGTCTGGTCGCCCTGGGGAAAGAAGGCTTTGGCGAAGTACAGGGAGAAGGCGGCGTAGACGTACCAGTCGAACCACTCGACCAGGTTGCCGACCGAACCGCTGAAGATGGATTTGATGCGTTGCGAGGTGGTCTTGGGCGCGGCCTGGCCGGCCGCGAGGGTAGCGGTGCTATCCACAG
Source organism: Pseudomonas oryzihabitans (assembly GCF_006384975.1). Classification (NCBI taxonomy): domain Bacteria; kingdom Pseudomonadati; phylum Pseudomonadota; class Gammaproteobacteria; order Pseudomonadales; family Pseudomonadaceae; genus Pseudomonas; species Pseudomonas oryzihabitans. Next base: position 1,227,214 of record NZ_CP021645.1, on the reverse strand, counting down.
AGGATTCCTCTTGTCGTTGTTATAGGGTGCGTAAAGATGTCAACAAGAGTGATTGCAGGGGACGTGCCAGGCTGAAAAAGCGCACCACTGCTGGGTTTATGAGCGATGGATAGGCGGAAGACCGCCGAAAGACAGAAGTCCGTAGGCGGATTTCCGCTTGCTTCTGGGCAATCTCTGGCTGGAAAATTGTTTCGAGTTGTGTCTATTGTCGGGCGCCGGCCCTTGAGGATTCGACTTACCGATATCACCCACTGATATCAGGAGCTCTGGCGCTCGATCAGGGCGAAGCCGGTGTCCAGACATACGACCTGCTGGTCGCCCGCCAGACGGTCGAGCAGCGCCTGGGCCACGCAGCGACCCATCTCGTCGGCATTCACACTGACCGTGGACAGCGCCGGCGTGGCGAAGCGGCCATTGCTGGTGTCACCGAAGCCGACCACTCCCAACTGTTCGGGAATACGCAGTCCGCGACTGCTGGCTTCGGCGAACACGCCCAGCGCCAGGGTGTCGGAGCTGCACAGCACCAGCTCCGGCGGCGCGGGGCGTTCCAGCAGCCGCGACAGGCCGATCCGGCCCACTTCCCAGGTGGCCGGCAGGGGCAGTATTTCCATGTGCAACTCGGGGATACCGAGTTCGGCCAGGCGTGCCTGCAGCGCCCGATTGCGGCGCAGGGCGCGGGGATCGTCCACCGAGATCACGCCGAAACGGCGATAGCCACGGGCGACGAAGTGCTCCGCCAGGGCCACGCCGACCCGTTCGTGGGAGAAACCTACCTGCATGTCCAGGGCCTCGGTGCTGAGATCCCAGGCTTCCACCACCGGAATGCCCAGCGCCACCAGCCGCTCGCGACTGGCTGGAGTGTGGAGGGTACCGGTGAGCACGATGCCATCGGGCCGGCGGCCAAGGATGGCTTCGAGCAGCTCCTCTTCCTTTTCCGGCGAATAGCCGGTGGGGCCGATCAGCGCCTGGTAGCCCGCTTCGGTAAGTCGCTCCAGGATGGCCTGGACCACGGCGGCATAGATGGAGTTGGCGATGGTGGGCAGCAGGATGGCCACCAGCCGGCTCTTGCTGGAGGCGAGGCTGCCCGCCAACAGGTTGGGCACGTAGCCCAGTTCCTTGACCACGGCCAGCACGTGCTCGCGAGTGGCCTCGCTTACCAGCGTGGGCCGGTGCAGCGCGCGCGAGACGGTAATGGGCGACACCCCGGCGGCGAGAGCGACCTCGCGCACGGTGAGCGGCAACTCGGTCTGACCGCTCTGCTGGGCGAGTTCGCGTCGGGATTTCCTGGCCAAAACGGCTCCTTGGAGAAGAGGAGCCGCCATTATGGGAGCAAGCGGAAGGGCTGGCCATGGGCGCTGGTTTTGCTGGATCGGCGAACCTGGGCGGCTGGAAGGGAAGGCCCTCGTTACGGTCTCTGCACCTGGCTATCGAATGGGCGACTGGCCTCAAAGCCCTGGCCGAGGCCAGTGTCACCTCCAGCCAGGAGATGGCCGCCGCCAGCCTGGAGTTGGGCCAGTCGGGTGAAGACCTGACCGCGCGTATTAGTCGCTTCCGGCTCTAGTTCACGATCTGTCCGGTTCGTAACGACGGGCCATCGGCAATCGAGAGCCCGCTCTTTTCTCTGCCTCTGACGACGTCGATCCTCGAACGTCGTCGCGTTGAGCCGTTAGGTTCAATAGACGCAGATGAGATGCCGGTTTCCGAAATCGTTGCGAAGTTTTGGAAATACCAAAACTGGAATCAGTCAATGACAGCAATCGACCCGTAGCTGCCAGTGACGAGAGGCAATGATCGGCCAGAAGCTGTCGTTTGCGCACCGCAGCTTCGATCCAATACGGTTCATGCGCGTGAGTTAAGCCGCGCCGCGAAGCGGCATCGGTTTGAATGAATTGTTAGGCGGCACTCTCGAACATAAACTCATAGTGTGTGATGCCCGCTGGATGGGATTGTAGATCAGCAATGAGTGTGTCCAGTAGTGGGGCCGAGCTACTGTCCCAGCTAGGGCTCCACTCCATGTGCGGCTGGATCTTGCCATCAGGAAACACGGTAAAAGAGTCGTAGCCATAGAAGCGGCAGCCTGAAGCAAAGATGCGCTGAATGCAGGGAACAGCGTCTGCACGGGCAACGAGAGTCACCCCATGTCTTTGGGTATGCGGAAATTCCCATGCTACTAGCAATTCGCGACGATGCGCCATGTGCCGCCTAACGTTTGGTTAAGGGGCCGGCTTTAGCCGGTCCCGAGTGAGCGGAGCGAAAGATTTGAACCATTTGTTAGGCTCGCATTTGAGTTAAGCTCTGCCCCTGGGTGGCGTCGAATTTGGCGGGTTCTAAGGTTCACTGCTAAGCCGGAACGCGAACCATGAAGTTAGTGACACCCGCTAGAAGCTGTTCTACTTGTTCTGCGGTATAAGCATTGTAGTTTCCATGTGCGGCATTGTTGCGCAAATCCAGCCAAGCCGTAATTTGCTTCTGGTCAAGCTTCGAGTATGCCGTCGAAGCGGTCAGCTCAGCATTGAGGCGATCTGCTTTTTTGGGCATTTGCCTATCATTTTTCTGTTCATTGATCGGTATCGCATGCTTGTCGCACAGTTGCCGCAAGTGTTCTTCGAGAACGCTTCCAGCCATGACCGCAGCAGGATCCTTGTAGCCGGACTCGAGTAGATGCTCCGCCATTTCGAGAAAGTCGGCAAAAACCTCCGCGGCAACCAATCCCCGAACAGTAAATAACCAGCCTCCGGCGATCTCATCACGAATGGTTTGGACTATGGCTAGCCCATGCTCTGCGTTGTAGAGCCAGCTGTCATTGGTGCTGGCTTCGAATTCTGCGAAATGTGGATGATCGCGGCCATAGACGCGATCAATAAACGAGAGTGCCGCTACGCGGAAACCTTTCATCGGGGCGCTTTCAACCCCGTCTGATCTATATCCCGAAGAATGTCGCGTGGCAACTACCTGTTGTCCCATAACTATTAACTGGTCAGCACGCACAACAATTGCATCAAGTTTCATTGAAGCTCCCATGTGGGCCTAACGATTAGGTTAACGGGCGTCCAAAAGCGCAGCTTTTGGACGCCCAGCGAGCGAAGTGAGCGATAGTCGAGCGCATTATTAGGTTGCACTGTTCAGCCATACGGCCAGTGATAGTGGCACAAACCAAGCAAAGCCTAGTGCCTTGGCGATGGTGGAAAATTTTCTTCTTTTGGCGTGATTTATAAATAACAGGAGCACGAAAATTCCTGCTGAAACTGAGAGAAATAAATAGCCTGCCCATAGATGCTCTTCGCTGAGATTGAAATTTATGTGCGAGCTGGCTGTTTGAATGCGGCCGGTATTTAGTACAATGAATGCTTTATTGACTATGAAGACAAGCGCAGCGACTGCCGCTAAGCGAAATAGGGCTAGCTGCCTTCCTGGAGCTTGTGGGGCTGGGTTCATTTTCTTGCGACCTAACTATAAGTAGACGACACAAGCGGGGTAATTTTTTCCGTAACTTGTGTCTGATAACGTTCCTTGTCCATGGGCAACCCCTTCAGCAGCGTGCTAGTTACGGTGGAAACGCGACATGAGTCAGGGAGAAAAAGCGACATGGGCCTGCATGGAGATTACGAAGTCGCTAGCAGCGTGTCCATGGCCTCTTTTTGGCCTGTTACTGCTGCACGTAACGAGGCGAGCCACCTTCCCCTAGGGGGCCGCTTTTGGCCGCTAGCTGCCCTACGGCAACGGCAGCTTTGGGTCGGATAGCGACGGCCCAGAAGCCGTCGCCAAGTCATGCGGCTAAACCCCTGTCTGGCCATCTCCAGAGCATCGTCTACCTCGATGCCAAGTACCTGACAGTGCTTTCCAGCTTCGTATGGCCCAGTAAGAGCTGTACAGCCCTGAGGTTCTTTGTCCTGCGGTAGATTAGCGACGCCTTGGTTCGCCGCAGGGTATGGGTTCCGTACAAGGCCGGATCCAAACCAATCGCTGTCACCCAGGCTTTGACGATCCGTGCGTACTGTCAGGTGGAAATATGCTCGGAGTGGGTAAGCCTACTTGGGAACAGGAAGTTCTCGCTTCGAAGCTCGGTATGGCGTATCCAAGCCTCCACCGCTGAGCGTGTCTGCTCTGTGATCTCAAACTGCACCGGACGATGAGTTTAGCTGCATCACGGTCCCTGGTGGAGTCTGACGCGGATAGCCCAGATATCCCTAATCCGAAGCGGGGCTTTCTGACCAACGAGCTTTCCCTTGTTCCAAGGCTCGTGGCTAACGACTGCTATCGCTTTCATGGCTTGTTCTCCTCAGTGAGGGAGTACAAGCATGGGCCCGACCATAGGATGGAGCTATCCGACCCCTCAGCCGGTCACCGAGGCGGAAACGGCCAGAAGCGGCCACCTTTTTTACCACTTTTAACCTCAAAATGCCGCTGAAAGGCCTTTTTTTGGCAAATTCAAGCATTAGCAATCTGCTTTGCGCCGGATCAGCTTTGACGGAACAAAGCCCGGGGGAGCGTGCTCGAGCCACATTTATATTTACCAAATTGATGCGGCGTCCATTGATATACAAAACCTTGTGCAGTTTCATCAGTCAGCGCCAAAGTGATCATCGGCACGTCTGAAGGTGCTCTCTAATCATTTCTTGAAAATAAGAATCCGCGCTACTATCGATAATGCAGGATCTCATGAAGGCTTTATGTCATTAACACGATGTGCCGTTTTCTTTAGGCTCGGATGAAAAGGTCGAGCATTGTCACCTACCAGCTACAAGATTCGGCGCAAAATTAAACTTAAAGTTCTTGGGATCTTACAATGAGACAGCTTAGGTCGAAATTTAGGTGGAGAAAGAAGCACACGAGCGCCATTCCAAGTGGCATAGAGCACTTTTGATTTGCATGTATAACTACGAAAGCCGCCTAATCCCCATATTTCAAGTACTGGACGACTTTCTTGAAACTCACCCAGATTTAATCAGCGCTCTGCGTGAAATCTTCGATGACTTTCTTCGCCGACTGGTAAACTTTGCATGATTTCAAGTAGTGCCTGCAATACCCGGAGTATGCTTTGTTGTTTTCCGTGAGCTGCTCCATTATATCGATAGCCTCTGCGATTTTTCGTAATTTATGCTGCTTTCTTTTTGAGGTGACTTGGAGATCTAGATCTTCTAATGCCTCCTGCAAATTACTTCTGAATGTGTGAAGGCTTATTAATATTTCCGCTCTTGGCTTCATAAGTCGAGCGCTATTTAGGCTGCACACTACTATAGTGCTATGCCCCTTTTTGTTTTCATTGAAAGGCTTGATCAAAATATCGGTATACTGGAAGTAGTCGTCCGGATCCTCATCATAGGGGTTGACTATCGGCTCGTGACCTGTGTCATGCACCAGTTTGGAGTCGTTGCATTTTCGACACGCGGGTAGAAGATTTTCCCAACTAAATATTTTTTCGGGGTAAAGAGATTTCGGAAAGAAATGCTCTACCTCTATGTTTCCGTTCTCTTGCGGTTTCCCTTCGCAGAATGCGCATTTAAAAAATGAGCTCGGAAAGAGCGCTTGCTTAATCTGGTCATGTCGATAGTGGCCAGTCAGCTTGTCTTTTTCTTCTTTTGGAATCTTCTTGTAGTTACCATACTGATCTAACGCTGCTAAAAACGGTTCGAGCCACTCCTGCTCTTTGTCTACTAGGATGGCTGGCTTCGGAGGGCGTTCCAGTTTGATCATCCTTTCACCTTCATTGCAGCTAGTCTGGTAGTTAAAACAGTCACTATGCTATCGTCTGGGTGGGAGATTTTTGCAAGCGTTTGAATTTCCTGCTCAAGGTGATCTGCCGAATTTTGCTCGATTGCCGTGAAGGCTCTATGGATTGCTTGCTCGTAATCTTTGTTGGCTAGGCTTTTGACGTCCATAACGTCTGATAATATTTGATCGGTATTCCACCCGGAGAACTTCTGTCTCGTTGGCTTAATAATATAATCTTTTTGCCCGTGTTCTCTCGGCAAAATAATAGTTTCTCCGCTTTCAGCAGAGGCCAATAGGTGCGGGGAGTGTGTTGTGACGATGAACTGCAAGTTAGGAAATATTATTTTTAAGCCCTTTCTGAGCGTGAGTTGCCACTCTGGATGAAGGTGGATATCTAGCTCGTCAATGAGGACAGTCCCGAAAGCTTTTGAGGCTACCCGCTTCCCCTCTGGCTTAGTGGATTCGATCCACTCAAAAATGTTAATAACAATATAAAGAACGGCTTGAAAACCTGATGAAAGTTCTTCGAGGTAACATTCCTCACCATAAATTGAGAAGATTGGCTCAAGATCTCGCTCAGTCTTTATGTATTTTAAGTCACTGTTAAATGGGCCCAGGTGTGGGAGTGATGTTATAAGATGGTTCCAGTTCTCTTTTTCTACCTGCGCCCATTCTTTGTCAATGATGAAGTATCGGTTAATGAGCCACTGCTTTATGGGCTCTTGATTTTCCCCATAAAGCGAGTTCAGTGACCTCGAGGTGTAATAGTTGCTGCGTTCATCCTGCGTAGCTTCGCGTTGCATTCCATCAATTTTTGTATACTTTATGTTTCGGTTTGAACCGATGAATAAAGGGCAAAATTCTTCTATATTTTTAATGTTGCTCGTGCTTATTGAGTGTCTATCATCCTCTAGGGGTGGGCTTGTCCATGATGTTAACTGATTCTTCCGGTACCCCATTGGGCTTATGCTGCCAGCTCCCATTCCAATTCGGTACTTTCCTTCAGGCATGGCGAGATCTGTCCAGAACTCTACATTCTCTTTAAATCGCGAGTAGTTGAAAGTACTATGGTGAAGGCAATGTGCAATACAGGCGAGTATTGAGGTTTTTCCAGAACCATTTGGCCCGGTGATAAAGTTAAAGCCTCGATTGAATGTGACATCAAGCGTAGAAAATTGTCGATAGTTTTTTGCGTATACACGCTCAATAAAAAAATCACTCACGGTCTCGTCCTTTTATGGGTCGTGATACAAGAGTATCAAAGGCCAAGCGTCATGGCACTCGGATAGTTAAAAAGTAGATTAACTACATCTCGCCCTGCTAGGCGGCTGGGTTTTTCACTGGACAACAACGATGCCGTGTTCACCCCATCCTATACCTGCTCCTTACCAAGTCGCGCAATCGCGTGAAAATCTAGTACTGGGAGCACCACGGCTTCTGTTTCTGTCTCAAGCGCCTTAAGTCCGCAGGTTTACACCCTTGCCCGACATCACCGACGAGTGCAGTGTAAATACTCGCCGATATTGCCTTTCCGATCGCACTGCCCACCTTGAGGGTGGTGGGATTGATAGGGCGCTCGCGGCTACTTCTGGCTGGTGGCTGCCCGCAGGCAAGGACAGCTTTGGGTCGGAAATCGACATGAGGCGAAAAAAACGGCGATGGAGCCGACGCGGTCCATAGCAGGCCCGCGTGTCTCGGTGCAGGCCTAGCGGCGAGAAGGGGATGAGGTAGATCGAGCAGCGCGAGGAAGGCGGGGACGACGTGCTGCCGCCCCCTGGATTGCTAATGCGCAGCGGCCTTGCTCAGGTCGGCGTCGTTCCACTCGGTGTAGACGCAGGCATCGCTGGCGGCCCAGCGCAGTCGTACCGACTGGCCGACTTGCAAACCCTGGGCATGGGCCAGGGACTTGACCATCAACTGGGTGCCGCTGCCGGTCTGCAGGGTGCAGCTCTGGCTCTCGCCGAGGAACAGGGCTTCGCCGACCCGGGCGTCGATCTCGTTCCAGCCGGCAGGGAGGGGCGTGGCGGCGGTCTGTTCGGCTGTCAGCAGCTGCAGCTTCTCGGGGCGCAGCATGAGCAGCAATTCCTGGTTGGGTTTGACATTCGCGGTAGGCCGCATCGCCAATCCCTGACCCTCGAAGTCGCAATGCGCCTGGGCCCGCGCGGTGACGCGCAGGAAGTTGGAATTGCCGAGGAAGGCGGCGACGAAGGCGTTGGGCGGATTCTGGTAGAGGTCATAGCCGCTGCCCAGACCGACGATGCGACCGTGGCTGAAGATGGCGATGCGCTGGGACAGCCGCAGCGCCTCTTCCTGGTCATGGGTGACGTAGACGATGGTGATGCCCAGGCGCCGGTGCAACTGGCGCAGTTCGTCCTGCAGGTCTTCGCGCAGCTTCTTGTCCAGGGCGCCCAGGGGTTCGTCCATTAGCAGGATGCGTGGCTCGTACACCAGCGCCCGGGCGATGGCCACGCGCTGCTGCTGGCCGCCGGAGAGTTGCGCCGGGCGACGATGGGCGAAGGCTTCGAGCTGGACCAGACGCAGCATGGCGTCGACCTTCTGGTTGCGCTCGGCGGTGCCGAGCTTGCGGATATCCAGCGGGAAGCCGATGTTGTCGCGCACCGAGAGGTGCGGGAACAGCGAGTAGCGCTGGAACACCATGCCGATGTCGCGCTGATGTGGTGGCACCCGCAGCAGCGAGCGGCCGGCGACGTTGATGGCGCCGGAGCTGGGCGTCTCGAAGCCCGCCAGCATCGCCAGGGTGGTGGATTTGCCCGAGCCGCTGGAACCGAGGAAGGTGAGAAATTCGCCTTCGTGAATGTCCAGCGAGAGATCGTCGACGGCGGTGAAGTCGCCGTAGTGCTTGTTCAGATTTTGCAGGCGGACCAGCGGGGCCGCGGGAGTGGTGTTCTGGAGTACGGCGCTCATGGCAGGTCTCCGGGCATCAATGGGAATGGGGTTGGCGGCGGCGCAGCAGGGCGGCGCCAAGCATCACCAGCAGGGAAAGACCGATCAGGACCGTCGACGCCACGGCGATCACCGGCGTCAGGTCTTGACGCAGCGTCGCCCACATCTTCACCGGCAGGGTCTGCAGCGTGGGGCTGGCCATCATCACGCTGAGCACCACCTCATCCCAGGACACCAGGAAGGCGAACAGCGCCCCGGCGAATACCCCTGGCCAGATGCCTGGTAGGGTCACCCGGTAGATGGCCTGCAGGCGCGAGGCGCCGCAAATGACCGCGGCGTCCTCGATGGACTGATCGAACAGCTTGAGCGAGTTGATGACGGCGATCAGGGTGAAGGGCAGGGCGACGATCACGTGGCTGACCACGAAGGCCAGCAGGGTGCCGGTGTAGCCCAGCCGCAGGAACAGCGCATAGATGGCCACGGCGATCACCACCAGCGGCACGATCATCGGCAGGGTGAAGAGCGCATAGAGCGTCTTGCGCCCGGGAAACTTGCCGCGTACCAGGGCGAAGGCGCAGGGCAGCGCCAGGGCTACCGAGACCAGGGTGGTCAGCAGCGCCACCTTGAGGCTGGTCAGCCCGGCCTCCATCCATTCCGGGTTGGAGAAGAATTGCTGGTACCACTTCAGTGTCCAGCCCGGCGGCGGGAAGATCAGCCACTGCGACGAGCCGAACGACAGCAGCACGATGAAGACGATGGGTAGCAGCAGAACCGCGGCGATGGCACCGGTGACCAGTAGCAGGCCACCACGCAGGCGCCAGCCGATGGCATTGGGAGTCAGCAGCATGGGTCACCTCGCGTTCTGGGGATCGACCGGGGATTCCGGTTGCAACCTGAGATAGAGGGCGAACAGCAGCAGGGCGATGACGATCAGCAAGGCCGCCGCGGCGCTGGCCAGTCCCCAGTTCAGGAACGACTGCACCTGCTGGATGATGAATTCCGGCAACATCATGTTCTGCGCCCCGCCGAGCAGCGCAGGGGTGACGTAGTAGCCGAGCGACATGACGAACACCATCAGCGCGCCCGAACCCAGGCCCGAGCGGCACATGGGCAGGAACACCTTGCGGAAGTTGGTCCAGGGGCTGGCGCCGCAAATGGCACCCGCCTGCAGCACCATGGGGTCCATGGCCTGTAGCGTCGCCTGCAGCGGCAGCACGATGAAGGGGATCATGATGTAGGTCATGCCGATCACCACCCCGGTGAGGTTGTTGACCAGCTCCAGGGGTTGGTCGATCAGGCCGGTCGCCAACAGCAGCTTGTTGATCACGCCCGAACCCTGCAGCAGCACCAGCCAGGCATAGGTACGCGCCAGCAGACTGGTCCACATCGACAGCAGCACGATGTTGAAGAGTATCCGGCCCCAGCCGCGGGGCATCAGGGTGATGGTCCAGGCCAATGGAAAGCCGATGAGCACGCTGAACAGGGTCACCAGCGCGGCAACGCCGAAGGTGTTGAACAGCACCTGCGCATAGGCACCGTTGGCGAACAGGGTCTGGTAGTTTTCCAGCCCTGGCGTGGGATCGAGAAACCCACGCAGGAGCAGGCCGCTGAGCGGGAGCAGGAAGAACACACCAAGGAACAGCAGGGCGGGGACGAGCTGACCCGCCCCCTTCCAGCGTACGGCCCTTTCACCCCGCATCCGGGTCGGATCGCTCACCTGGCGCTGCCTGTCCCTCATGGTGCCGAGCACCGCCCGGCTGGAGCTTGGGGCCGCCATGTCATTTCACCAGCCATTCGTTCCAGCGAGTGGCGATCTCGCTGCCATGCTGTGCCCAGTAGGCGAAGTTCAGGCTCACCTGCTCACTGGCGTAAGCCGTGGGCAGGTTCTTGGCCAGGTCCGGCGACAGCTTGGCGACGCTGTCGACGTTCACCGGCGCATAGGCGGTGAGGTTGTCGAAATTGGCCTGCCCGCTCGGGCTGGTGGCCTCGGCGATGAACTTCATGGCGGCGTCCTTGTGCTTGGTGCCCTTGGGTACCACCAGCATGTCGGCCATGATCAGATTCTGTTTCCAGCTCACGCCGACCGGCGCGCCGTCCTGTTGCAGGGCATAGATCCGACCGTTCCAGAACTGGCCGAGGGTCGCTTCGCCGGAGGCCAGCAGCTGCTGGGATTGGGCGCCGCTACCCCACCAGACGATGTCCTTCTTGATGGTGTCGAGCTTCTTGAAGGCCCGGTCCAGGTCCAGCGGATAGAGCTTGTCCTTGGGCACGCCGTCGGCCAGCAGGGCCAGCTCCAGGACGCCAGGGCTCGGCCATTTGTAGAGGGCACGCTTGCCGGGATAGGTGGTGGTATCGAACAGCGCCGACCAATCCTGTGGCTGCTTGCTGCCTAGCTTGCCCTGGTTGTAGCCGAGCACGAAGGAGAAGAAGAAGGAGCCCAGCGCGTGGTCGTTGACGAAGCGCGGATCGATCTTGCTACGGTCGATGGTCTTGAAGTCCAGCGGTTCGAGCAGGCCCATCTGGGCGGCGCGCAGGGCGAAATCCGCCTCGACATCCACGACGTCCCACTGCACGTTGCCGCTTTGCACCATGGCCTGCAGCTTGCCGTAGTCGGTGGGGCCGTCTTGCACCACCTGGATACCGGTCTGCTGGGTGAAGGGTTCGGCCCAGGCCTTCTTCTGAGCATCCTGGGTGGTGCCGCCCCAGCTGGTGAAGGTGATGCTTTCCGCCTGGGCCTGAACGCCCAGGGTGGTCAGCAGACCGGCGACTGCTACGGCTATGACTTTGCGCTTCAACGACATCGTAATGCCCTCTCTGTTATTGGATCGACATGGCGTGGGTGCCTTGTCCGTTTTAAGAGCAGTGCGGCCAGAGACCAGAAAGTAGAGACCTTGACTTGTTCTGTCGGCCCGTCTACTGCAGGCCGTGGCGTAATTCGATATTATGGTATTCCAAACCTTTTGCAAGCCTTCCCCCGCGGCGAATGGCCTTCAACCGGTGAAAGGCAGTGTCTCGACGATCTCCAGCTCGTAGCCGGTCAGGCCGGCATAGCGCAGCGGCAGACCGAGATGGCGAATGCGTCCGACGCCAAGGTCTTGCAGGATCTGCGCCCCCGTCCCTACCTCGGCATAGATGCGCGATTGGGAGCGCTCGAACAGCCGCCTGGGCTGGGTTAGCGAGGGGACCCGTGCCAGTAAAGCCTGGGACGATTCGTGGTTCGCCAGCACCACGACGATGCCGTGGCCTTCCTCGGCGACTTTTTGCAAGGCGCCCCAGAGGGTCCAGCTGGGGGGACCGCTGTACTCGGCACCGACCAGGTCGCGCAGTGGGTCCAGGGCGTGCACCCGTACCAGCGTTGGCGTCTCGCGGTCGATAGCGCCCATGACCATGGCCAGGTGGACGCCGCCTTCGATGCGGTCTTCGTAGGTGAGCAGGCGGAAGGTGCCGTGCACCGTGGGCAGTTCGCTCTCGCCGATGCGGACCACGGTGTGCTCGGTGCGCAGTCGGTAATGGATGAGGTCGGCGATGGTGCCCAGCTTGATGCCGTGGCGTTCGCCGAAGCGCTCCAGGTCCGGCCGGCGGGCCATGCTGCCGTCGTCGTTCATCACCTCGACGATCACCGCGGATGGATCGCGACCCGCCAGCCGAGCCAGGTCGCAACCGGCCTCGGTATGACCGGCACGGGTCAGCACGCCGCCGTCGCGGGCACGCAGGGGAAAGATGTGGCCGGGCTGCACCAGGTCGCGCGGGGTGGCGCCGGGCGCCACGGCGGCGGCGATGGTGCGGGCCCGATCGGCGGCCGAGATACCGGTGGAAATCCCGCTGGCCGCCTCGATGGAGACCGTGAAAGCCGTGCCGTGTACGGTGCCGTTGTCGCTGACCATCTGCATCAGGTTGAGCTGCCGACAGCGCTCTTCGGTAAGGGTCAGGCAGATCAGGCCCCGACCTTCCCGGGCCATGAAGCTGATGGCGTCGGGCGTGCAGGCGTCCGCGGCGATGAGGATGTCGCCTTCGTTCTCGCGGTCCTCGTCATCCACCAGGATGACCATCTTGCCGGCACGAAAATCCTCGATGAGCGCTTCGATAGGGTGGATGGCCACGACGTCCTCACAGGGCTTCTAGAAGGTTATGTATTCTGGTATACCATTAGACAAGACCCAGTGAAAGAGGCAAGTCGCCATGAAAGGTTATTGGATCGCCCAGGTCGACGTGACCGATCCCGAGGCTTATCGCGGTTATACGGAGCGTGCGCCGGCGGCCTTCGCTCGCTACGGTGGCCGCTTTCTCGCCCGCGGTGGGCGTGCCGAGCAAGTGGAGGGCGAAGGCTGGGCCACGCGGCGCGTGGTGATCGAATTCGATTCCTACGAGCAGGCGCTGGCCTGCTATCGCTCGGCGGAGTACCAGGACGCTTGCGGCCACCGCCAGACGGCGGCGCGGGCGGAGATATTCATCGTCGAAGGGCTGTAAGCCCAGGGCCAGGCGCGCGGGGGCCGGCTCTGGCCGGAAGAGGCTAGCGCTCGATGCGCGGCTCGTCCTGCACCTGCGGAGTGAAGAGTTCGCGCGGCTCTTCGCCCTGGTGTTCCTGCTGGCGGCGCAGGTAATCCAGGGCGACCTTGGCGGCGGCCCGGACGTGGTCGACCGAGGCCTGGTGAGCGGCCAGGGCATCACCGCTGCGGATGGCGGCGACCATGCGCTCCATTTCGGCATTGCTCGCCTGGCGGCGATTGGCCTGGGACACTGAGGTGGCTCTCAGGTAGCTGACCCTGGCCTGCAACTGGCGCAACTGGGTAGCGGCGACGCGGTTGCCGCAGCCTTCCATGAGTACGTCATAGAAGTTCTGCACGCTTTCGAGGACGTCTGGTAATTCGGCACCTTCCAGGGCTTCACGGTTTTCCACCAGCGCCTGTTCCAGCGCCGCGATCTCCTGCGGCCCGGCGCGCAGGGTGAACAACTGCACGATCATGCCTTCCAGTACGCAGCGCAGCTCATAGAGGTCGCAGGCGTCCTGCAGGGTGATGATGGCGACGCGCGGACCACGAGCATCGGCGAACTCCACCAGCCCCTCGGATTCGAGATGACGCAGGGCTTCGCGTACCGAGGTACGGCTCACACCCAGGCGGTCGCAGAGATCACGCTCCACCAGGCGGTCACCGGGGAGCAGCTGGAAGTTCAGGATCGCCTGGCGTAGACGGTTGCATACCATCTCGCGGAGGGTGACGGGGCTACGGGTGATCTTGAAGCTGTCGTCTAGTTGCGCGCGTCTCATGAGGCTCTCTGGCGGACCGGTTCCACAGGAGATGGCCGGGGCGGCGGTACTCCCCCAAGGGACGTACGACCGCACAGCCCATGCCTGTACGATGAGATCGAAGTCTAGCATGCACCCTTGGCATGCCATAAGTCCGTCGGCGCGCCGTGGTCCTCAGGCGTGGGCGGGCGCGGCACCCATCTTGCCCCGGTGATAGAGCATGGGGACGACCTCCTGTTCCGGCACGATGAGATTCTTCACCGCGCCGACGATGATGGCGTGGTCGCCGCCGTCGTATTCGCGCCACAGCTCGCATTCGATCACCGCGGTGGCATCGGCCAGCAGCGGATTGCCCAGGGCGCTGCGCGTCCAATCGATGCCCTGGGTCTTGTCCTTGCCCTTGCTGGCGAAGGCGTAGGCGATGCGCTGCTGCTCGGCGCCGAGCAGGTGGATGGCGAAACCCTTGCCATCGCGCAGCAGGGGATAGGTAGCTGAGCTGTAGTTGGGGCAGAACAGCACCAGGGCCGGATCCAGCGACAGGGCGCTGAAGGCGCTGGCGGTCAGGCCGGCCAGGTTGCCCTCGGCGTCCAGGGTGGTGACCACGGTGACGCCGGACGGAAAGGCGCCCATCACCTGCTTGTAGATTGTCGGATCGATCATGACTGCCAACCTCGTTCAACGCATGACAAAGGGATCGGGCATCGGTGCCTGGGACAGGTTGATCCATACCGTCTTGGTGTCGGTATAGGCCAGTACCGAGTCGATGCCGCTCTCGCGGCCGTAGCCGCTGTTCTTGAAACCGCCGATGGGCGCCATGGCCGAGACGGCGCGATAGGTGTTGACCCAGACGATGCCGGAGCGGATGTCCCGCGCCAGGCGATGGGCGCGGCCCAGGTCGCGGGTCCAGATGCCGGCGGCGAGTCCCAGCTCGCTGTCGTTGGCCAGGCGCAGGGCCTCGGCCTCGTCCTTGAAGCGGATCACCGCGGCCACCGGACCGAAGACTTCCTCCTGCATGATGCGCAGCGAATGGCGGTCGCATTCCAGCAGGGTGGGTTCGTAGTACCAGCCGGCGCTGCCGGTGTCCGGCCGTTTACCACCCAGGCGCAGGGTGGCCCCTTCGGCCAGGGCGTCGGCGACCAGGCGCTCGACGATGGCGAGTTGTTGCTCGGTGGCCATGGGGCCCATCTCGCTGGCGTCCTCCTGGGGATTGCCGATGCGGATGCGCTGGGCGCGCTCGACTAGCCGGGCGACGAATTCGTCGTAGATCTCGTCCTGCACCAGCAGCCGCGAGCCGGCCACGCAACTCTGGCCGGAAGCGGCATAGATGCCGGCTACCGCGCCATTGACCGCGCTGTCCAGGTCGGCGTCGGCGAAGATGATGTTGGGTGACTTGCCGCCCAGCTCCAGACTCAGCTTGGCGAAGTTTTCGGCACTGGCGCGCACCACGTGGCGGGCGGTGGCGGCACCGCCGGTGAAGGCGATCTTGCGCACCAGCGGATGGCGGCTGAGGGCCGCGCCGGCACCCGGACCGTAGCCGGTCACCACGTTGAAGACCCCGGGCGGAATGCCGGCTTCCAGGGCCAGCCGCGCCAGCTCCAGGATGGTGGCGGAAGCATGCTCGGAGGGCTTGATGACCACGGTGTTACCGGCGGCCAGGGCCGGGGCGACCTTGATGGCGGTCAGGTACAGCGGACTGTTCCAAGGCACGATGCCAGCCACCACGCCCAGGGGTTCGTGCACCGTGTAGGCGAAGAGGTCGGTCTTGTCGAGCGGCAGGGTGCCGCCTTCGAGCTTGTCGGCCAGGCCGGCGGTGTAATGGAAGAATTCCGGCAGGTAGCCGACCTGGCCACGGGTCTCGCGGATCAGCTTGCCGTTGTCGCGGCTCTCCAACTGCGCCAGGGCTTCCTTGTTGGCGGCGATGAGATCGCCCAGCCGGCGCAACAACTTGCCGCGGGCGGTGGCGGTCAGGCCGCGCCAGGCGGGCGCCTCGAAGGCGCGCTGGGCGGCCTGGACGGCGCGGTCGACATCTTCGGCGTCGGCATCGGGCAATTCCGCCCAGGGCTCGGCGGTGGCCGGATCGAGGCTGGCGAAGGTGCGGCCGGAGCGGGCTGAGTTCCATTCGCCGTCGATGCACATCTGAAAGCGTTGCAGGGTCATGCCACGTATCCCTTGATGGAAGTGGAGGAGGCCGTGTCCAGGACCTCGTCGAGGAAGTCCAGCAGCAGGGCGTTGACCAGCTTGGGTGACTCGACCGGCATCATATGGCGTTGATCGGCCAGCACGGCAGTGCGCGCCCCAGGAATCCGCGCCGCTAGCTGCCGCGCCATCTCCGGGGTGGAGCCGCTGTCTAGTTCGCCGGTGGCCACCAGGGTGGGGACCTGGATGCTAGCGAGCCGCTCGGCGCCATAGCGGTCCTGGGTGGCGAACAGGGTGTAGCTGGTCAGGTAGCCCTGGGGATCGTTATGGGCGAAGGTCTCGCGCAACGCCTGGATCTGGGCCGGATTGGCACCCTGGTATTCGCGGCTGAACCAGCGCGCCAGGGCGCTATCCAGGTTGGCGTCAGGCCCTTCCAATTCGGCCTGGCGGGTGCGCTCCAGCACGCTCGCGCGTTGCTCCACGGAGCGGTTGAACACGCTGTTGAGGATCACCAGCGCTTCCAGCCGCTGCGGATGGCCCAGGGCGAAGGCGCGGGCGACCAGGCCACCCATGGAGAAGCCCACCACCGCGGCCGTCTTCATGGCGAGATGGTCGAGCAGCTCGGCGAGCTGGTCGGCATAGTCGTCGAGGGTGGCGTCCGGCGCCGGGCGCGGGCTGGCGCCGTGGCCGAGCATGTCGTAGGCGATCACCTGGTAGCGTGGCGCGAGTCCCGCGAGTTGACCGCCCCACATCTCCTTGCTGAGCCCCACGCCGTGGATCAGGACGAGGGGGCTGCCGTCGCCGGCGATACTGAAGGCGGTGCCGGCAGGGGTCTTGGCGTCTGTAGAGCGGATCATTCGCGGATTCTCCTCAGCGGGCCTTTTCAGCTGCGAGTTCCTCGAGGTCGATATAGCGGTTGCCGATGCGCGGATGCAGGCGGCCACCGTCGGCGGCGCCCAGCACCACCACGATCTCGTCGGCGCGCGGCGCATCTTCGATGCGCATTTCCAAGGTGATGTAGTGGGATCTCAGGCCCTCGTCGTCCTTGTGCATCATGGGGATCTGGATGGAGGTGCCCGGCGCGCCGCGCTTGTTGGTGAAGCTCAGGTAGCTCTTGGCCTTCACCGCCTCGCGGTAGTGATTGCCGAATCTCAGGGTGTGGATCACCGCCGAGGCGTGTTCGATCTCACCGTCGGCGCCCACCACGGCCGCCTTGCCATAGGCCTCGATGCGCTCGGCGCCGCCGATGGCGCGGGTCAGGCGTTCGACGATGAAGGCGCCGAGATCGGAGCAGTGGGCCTTGATCTCTGGCTTGAGGTCTTCGACGAAGCCCTTGCCGGCCCAGGGATTGCGAATGACCACGGCGACACCGGCCATGGTCACGGGCTTGTCGGTGGCCTTGCCGCCTTCGCTGTGGGTCTCTTCGAGGTAGGTGACGACCTTGCGGATTTCGAAGCTCATGGTGACTCCTGATATGTCTGTTAAATGATGGTATGCCATGCCTTTGGGCGTGCTGTGGACGAACCGACTCCCGGCGGCTCTATGCTCAGGCGAAGGCCGGCGCCACCTGGTCGATGAACAGCTGCAGCGATTTCTTCTTCTCGGCGAAGGGCAGGCTGTTGTCGCACCAGAAGCTGAATTCATCGACGCCCAGTTCTTCGTAGTGACGCAGGCGGGCGATCACTTCCTCTGGGGTGCCGATCATCGTGTTCTTGCGGATGTTCTCCAGTTCGAACTCGGGACGGCCGGCGAACTTCTCTTCCGGGCTCGGCGCGAGGAAGCCATTGACCGGGGTTTCCTTGTTGCCGAACCAGGCATCGAAGGTGCGGTAGAAGCGGCCGATGGCCTGGGCGCCGATCTTCCAGCCCTCGGATTCCTCCTTGGCGTGCACATGGGTGTGGCGCAGCACCATCAACTTGGGCCGGGCGACGCCGGGGTTGTTGGCCAGGGCGCTGTCGAACTTGTGCTTGAGGTCGACCACTTCCTCGTCGCCCTTCATCAGGGGCGTGACCATGATGTTGCAGCCATTGGCGACGGCGAAATTGTGCGAGTCGGGGTCGCGCGCGGCGATCCAGATCGGCGGGGTGCCAACCGGCTTGGGCACGCTGGTGGAGGTGGGGAATTGCCAGATCTCGCCGTCATGGGCGTAGTCACCTTCCCAGAGCTTGCGCAAGGCGGGGACCAGTTCGCGCAGGTGCTTGCCGCCGGCGGTGGCGGGCAGGCCGCCGGCCATGCGGTCGAATTCCACCTGGTAGGCGCCGCGCGCCAGGCCCACTTCCATGCGTCCTTCGCTGATCACGTCGAGCAGGGCGCATTCGCCGGCGGCGCGCAGGGGATGCCAGAAGGGCGCGATCAGGGTG
Organism: Pseudomonas oryzihabitans; assembly: GCF_006384975.1. Lineage (NCBI taxonomy): Bacteria > Pseudomonadati > Pseudomonadota > Gammaproteobacteria > Pseudomonadales > Pseudomonadaceae > Pseudomonas > Pseudomonas oryzihabitans. The sequence continues at coordinate 1,208,857 of NZ_CP021645.1, read as the reverse complement.
CCGGCGCCCAGGCGGATGGTCGAGGTACGGGCGGCGAGATAGGCCAGGATGGGCATGGGGCTGGGGGAGATGGTGTACTCCATGGCGTGGTGCTCGCCGACCCAGACGGTGCAGAAGCCACCGGCTTCAGCCAACAGCGTCAGCTCGGTGAGCTCTTCGAATAGCTGCCGATGACTGACGCTGTCGTCCCAGCGTTCCATGTGCACGAACAGGGAAAACTTCATAGGTGCCTACCTCTTGTCGTCCACCCTGGCGGCGGGCGCGAGTGCTGTTGTTAGTGGTCTACGACGGCTAGAATCCGTCTCTTTTCATATTGGTATACCATAATACCGGATGTGGCAAGCGCAGTTGTAATCGAAGGGCGCAAGGACGCCTACCACCGGGAAAGGGTTGGCGAGAGGAAAGCTCCTTTGGCGATTCTGGTCCTGATCGCGGGCGTAGCAGTCCGCCGCCACGACCGCTCCTACAGGGTCCGATATATCCGTAGGAGCGGCCCATGGCCGCGATCAAACAGCATCGAAGAGTGCGCTGAGGTGGTCGTAGCCCGACCGAAAGGCATCAGCCAAGGGGTTGCAACTGCCTCTTCGGCAAGTATCGAAATAGAGATCTTGATGATCTTTTGACTGCTGGATGCGTCGGGCCAGGATCTGATGGATCTAGGGATCGGCCAGCTCGGGCCAGGGATGCCCCGCCGCGATCTCGATCAGTTTGGCATAGAAGGCTAGATAGACCTTGTTCGTCGCGGCGGCGTTTAAGATGGAGTAGGTAGCAATGAGCTGCGCTGTGACGACGCCGCTTGCCTACCAGGTTCCCGCAACGGGGATCGCTCGTCGTTCTCCATGAAACCTGCCAGTAGCCCTTAACCGGTTCGATGAAGCGGCAGCAGAGCAGATACGCCTCTATCGGCCTACTCAGGGAGGCCGTACCCAGCTAGGCGGGCCGGCATTTTAAAGCACTGGCGCTTTGATCTACATCGAACGCCGTCGAAATGTTGGCTGTTCGGACAAAATCCCAAAGCATTATTGATCAGCAGAGTTCCCCGTAAAAATACGGCTATCGATAAGTTCTCCACATACGATTTCAAATATTTTGCCTAGTTGATCTGAAATGTTGCTCCTGTCATTCACATAAATTCCTAGTTCAACAGGTTCAATATCGGCGAAGCCGTCTGCAGTGCTGAGTACTCTGAGGTTGCTACGCACGACGCTGTAGTTTAATCCAAAGGAGATTCCTATTCCTGCTTCCACCGCGGAGTTGATCGCGCTCAGATTCGAGCTGTTGAGGATAATCTCCCAAGGCGTATTCATTGAGTCTAATGCCTTAAAGGCTTGCTCTTGCCATGGGCAGTTTTTACCGAAAGCGATAACGGGAACGGGCCCGGTTTTGGGTGGTTGATAATCGTAAGCGCAAATCCAGACCAGCTTTTCCTGCCAGCAAAAACTAGGCTTTGCATCTACATGGTTTCTATCGGCTATGACAATGTCCAATTGCCGGTCTTTTAGCATTTTGGACATGTTTTGGCTGTCACTAACGGTGATTTCTATCTTGACGTTCGGGTTGGACTTTATGAATCTTTGCATCACATGAGGTAATGCCCCCAGAGCAATATCCTCGAGTAGTCCTACACGAATCACTGTTGATATCTTTTTCCCTTCAATGACGCTCTTTATGGTGTCACTTAATTTTAGCGACTCAATAGCATAAGGCTTCAGGTTATTCCCTGCCTCGGTAGGGTAAACACCCTTTGTAGACCTTTCTAGCAGCTTGACGCCCAAGTCAGACTCCAGTCGTTTGATCTGCAGGCTCAGCGCTGCTTGTGTTTTATGCAGTACATCCGCAGCTCGGCTAAAAGAGCCTGTTTCTACAATTGTTAAAAAGGTGCGTAACAAATCATTGTCTATGTCGTTATGCATAAGCTTATGTCTGTGCGTAGAGATCTGCTGCTGTCAGCATACCTCATGCCTAAGCAGGTGCGCCATAGGTTACGGGTGTTTATTAGGCTTGCTTATAGGTTGTTAAGAAAAACTTGATGGACGATTTTTGGGGAGGCTATTAACGTTTGTGGGCGTCCTGAGAACTCGCGCTGCAATGCATGGGATCTGCGCAATTGGCGAGAATGAACTGGTGAATTCAAATCGAATTAAAGAGTGATCCTATGAGCGAGAACGAAATAAGCGAAATAGATATTCGTAGGGGCGGCTTGCTCTATCTTCTTGATGAATTGGTTAAGAATAGGCGTGTGGCGGTAGTTTTTTGTCTGGCTTCAATGATAAGTATTCAGCTTGGTGTTTCTCTATCAGTAGGCACGCTGCAGCAGTTTGGAAGTTTTGCTACTACTTGGATGAGGTTGTGCTTTGCAGCGGCGGTTGTTTTGCTCATTGCGAGGCCTAATTTTCGACATTTTTCAGCTCAGCAATGGCTGTGTTCGTTTGCGTTGGGCGCTGCAATGGCTTTAATGACGACATGTATCTTTGAGGCCGTCTTGTATGCTCCTCTTGGGTTGGTTATTTCAATTAATTTTCTAGGTCCTATATGCGTTGCTGTAATGAGCGCGGCAAGAATAAGGATGATTGTGTGGCCTATTATTTCACTGATAGGCGTAATCATGATTGCCTATAACGGAACGGCTTGGGTTGCCACTGTCCAGGGAGTTTTCCTTGCATTAGGGGCTGCTGTTGGCTGGGGTAGTTATATTTTGCTCATGAAATCCGTCGGAGCCCGCTTCAAAGGCTTGGAAGGGCTATCAGTTTCGCTGCTTTTTGCTGCACTCATACTGTCGCCCATGGGGTTATCTAGCGCCTACGCTCTGGGAAATGTTGATTTTTACCTACAAGCAGCTGGTTTGGCAGTATTGGTTCCGCTGTTGCCCTATATATTGGAGATTCAGGCGCTTAGGGTTCTTCCATCTTATACATTTGGACTGATGATGAGTTTAGAGCCAGCTATAGGTGCTCTCCTGGGATTTTTGATTTTGTCGCAGGCACTTTCAATGACGCAGATTGCTGGTGTCTTACTTGTTGTGGTTTCTGCAATAGGTAGTTTAAAGAGAAGTAGTGTTGAAGCTGCGGTTCAAGGAGTTTAAAGATAGGTAAGAATGGGCGCCGGCGGTTTCGATATGTTGATGCTTGTGAGATCGAAAGGGCGCTCAGCAAAGTCCCGTAAGCGCTTGAGCTTCACCGGAATGAGTGACTTGATGAAAAATACTCTCTAGGTTATGCGTTTTGCATTTCGGTTCCTAGGGAAGAGGCAGTTTAGGTAAAGGGTACATTGATTGCCTTCAGTCTTGGTGTATTCGGCGTTGCTCTTTGGCGTCCTAGCCCTCGCCAGCTGTTCAACCGCCTGCCCGATACCCCAATTCCCCAGCAATCCGCCCAGCCGTCTCCGCCAACACGGCACCTACCCATTCCCGTGTCGCCGGGGTATCCATCACCGCATCCGGTCCGGAGACGTTGAGTGCCGCCACCAGTTGGCCACGATGATCGCGGATGCCGGTGGCGATAGCGGTGGAGTAGTCGGAGCGATGCAGCACCCAGCCCTGGCGGTGATCCTCCTCGATCAGCCGCAGCAGCTCCGGCAGGGTCCGCGGTGCCGGGGCTGGTTGGTCGTCCAGGCGCTCGTGCTGGTAGAGGGCGCCGAGTGCCTCGGCGTCCAGGCCGCCGAGCAGAACCCGACCCAGGGCGGTACGGGTGCAGGGCAGTCGGGTGCCCACCGGGACGTTCACCGTCAGCCGCTGGCTGGCCATGGCGCGATAGAGGTAGACCACCTCGGTGCGGTCGCGCACGCCCAGGTGGCAGGACAGCGAGGTGACGTAGCGCAGCCGTTCCATATGGGGCTGGGCGATGTCCACCAGGTCGCGGCTGGCGAGGTAGGCGAAGCCCTGGCTGATTACCTTGATGCCTAGGCCGTACTCGGTCTTGGAGCGCCGCTCCAGATAGCCCAGCTCGGTGAGGGTGACCACGATGCGGTAGACCGAAGAGGTCGAGCCGCCCAGGCCGTCGGCGATCTCCTGCAGCGTCAGCAAGCGCCGCTCGGGACCGAACAGCTCCAGCACCCGCAGGCCGCGCAGGAGGGCGGGGACGAGGTAGTCGCTGTCGGTCTCGACCGCCGCCGCGTCGAGGACCGTCATGGGATGCCCGCCTCCAGCAGCGCCGCGACGCCCAGGGCACCGCCGTCGAACTCGTCCAAGGCATCCAGCAGCACGTGCCAAAGGTAATGGGCACTGGCGCGGTCGCAGAGCAGATGGATGTGCGGCAGGGCGCCGTCGCCGGCATTGAGCAGGATGGCGTTGAGTCGCGCCACCGACGTCTGCACCACCTGGCACACGGCGAAGGGCTTACCGAGGTCCACACCGCACAGCTTGGCGAACAGCGCCGGCAACTGGGCACCGGTAAGGATCAGCCAGGCGTGGGAGTCCTGCCGCGGCAGCGGGTAGCAACCGGGGCCCAGCTCTCCCGCGGCCGCCTCCAGGGCGGCGACGCGGGCCCCGCCATCGGCCAGGGCGCCGAGCAGCAGGTACTCGCTCTGCGACAACCGCAGCAGCCACTCCCCTGACGCCTGGCGCAGCGCCTGGTTGGGTCGCTCCGGCAACACATAGCCCTGGTTGAGCAGGTAGCCAGCAGCCGCAGGGCCACGCAGGCCGAAGCGTGGCAGGTTGCACAGGTCGGCCAGACCACCGCGTTGCAGCAGGTCCGCTTCGTCTCCATCGCTCAGTCGTTCGGCGAAGATCCGCCCCTCATGCTGCAACACGGAGGCATCGAGCTGGAGTTCCGCCAGGGGGCTGCGCTCGTCGAAACTCATGAGGGTCTGGTTCATGCGCCTATCTCCTGGCGTTGGCTTTGGGGATCGTAGAAGGGCATCCGCACCACCGTGGCCTGGACGATCTCGCCGCCCTCGACGCGGATCGGTAACGACGTGCCGGGCTCGGCCTGGTCGGCTGCGGCATAGGCCAGGCCGACGATGTGGCCGAGGGTGGGGGAGAATTCGCAGGAGGTGACGTTGCCGGCGATGTCACCGCCGCGCAGCACCAAATGACCCTCCAGCGGCCGGGTGGCGGTCGCCGGCAGGGTGAAGCCCACCAGCTTGCGGCGCAGCGGTTGGCTCTCGAGGATCTCGATGGACTTCTGGCCGACGAAGAAGGGCTTTTGCCGGCCGATGGCCCAGCCCATGTCGATCTCGGCGGGATGGGTCATGCCGTCGGTGTCCTGGCCGATGATCACGTGGCCCTTTTCCAGGCGCAGCAGGCGCTGGGCCTCGACGCCGAAGGGACGTATGCCCGCCTGGGCGCCGGCCTCCATCAGCGCATCCCAAAGCCGTTCGCCGAAGCGCGCCGGCACGTGGATCTCGTAGCCCAATTCGCCGACGAAGCCGACCCGCAGCAGGCGAGCGGGGATGCCGGCGACCCGACCTTCACGCACGGCCAGGTAGGGGAAGGCCTCTGACGACAGGTCAAGGTCCGGGCACAGCGTCCGCAGTACTTCCCGTGAGCGCGGGCCGGCGAGATTTACGGCGGCGAAGGCGGCGCTGACGTTGGCGATGTCCACGTCCAGGCGCCACTGGGCGTTCCACTTCAGCAGGCTGCGATAGACGCGGTCGACGCCGCTGGTGGTGGCCGACACATAGAAGTGCTGCTCGCCCAGGCGCGCGGCCACGCCGTCGTCGATCACCACGCCGTCTTCGGCGGTCATCAGGGCGTAGCGGGTACGCCCCACGGGCAGCTTGCGGAAGCCGAAGGTGTAGACCCGCTCCAGCAACTCGGCCGCATCGGGACCGCGCACATCGAGGCCGCCCAGGGTGGAGACGTCGATCAGCCCCACGTTTTCGCGCACCTGGCGGGCCTCGGCTTGGATGCAGCGTTCGCGGTCGGCGGCGGGACCGTAGAAGGCCGGTCGCTGCCAAACGCCCGCCGGCATCAGGCTGGCGCCCAGCTCCAGGTGGCGACGGTGCATGGGCGTGCGCCGATAGGGATCGAAGGCGCGCCCGGCAACATGGGCGAGTTTTTCCGCGGTGAAGGGCGGCCGCGCAGTGGTCACCCCGGTGTCGCTGACGCTGCGCGCCGTGGCAGCGGCCACCAGGCGCGCGGTGGGCAGCGCCGAGTGGCGACCCTGGGAGGGACCCATGCCGACGGTGGAGAAGCGCTTGACCAGCTGGACATCGCGATAGCCGTGGCGGGTGGCGTTGACGATGTCGGCGATCTGCAGGTCTTCGTCGAAGTCGACGAATTCCTTGCCCTGGGGATGGGCGAACATCGGCCAGGGGAAGTTGACCTGGCTGTCGTCGGCCGGCGGCGCTGTGATGTCGAGCGGGGCGAGGTCCAGTTCGGCCAGGGCTTTTGCCGCCGCAGCGCGACCGTCGGCCAACACCCGCTCCAGTGCGTGGCGACCATTGACCGAACCGGCCAGGTGCAGGCCACCCGGCAGGTTGCCAAGGCTGAAGGCCGCCTGCTCATCGAGGTAGCCAAGGGTGCCACCGGCCTGGCAAGCCAACTGGTAGACCGGCATGTAGCCGGCGGACATGCACAGCAGGTCGCAGTCCAGGGTCAGGCCCGCGGGGCCGACCTGACCCTGGGCGACGATGGGGCGGACGTCCACCCGCGCCAGCTGGCGACCGGCGGCATCGGCGTGGGCTTCGTACACCGTGTGGTTGCGATGCACCGGAATGCCGCGTTCCGTCACCGCCTGTAGCAATTGCCCATCCAAGGGCGCCGCACGCAGATCGATGAGCGCGGCCACGGCGACGCCCTGTTCCTGCAGATCGAGGGCGGCGAGATAGCCGTCGTCGTTGCCGGCCAGGACCGCGGCACGCTGGCCCGGCCGCACGCCGTAGAGGCGCATCAGGCGCTGGGCGGCGCTGGTCAGCAGGATGCCGGGCAGGTCGTTGTTGCGGAAGATCACCGGCTGGTCGAAGGCGCCGCTGGCGAGGATGGTCTGCCGCGCCCGGACCTTGAACATCCGGTTGCCCTGGATGACCGGCAGGTAGTGATCGGCGAACCAGCCGTTGCACACGGCGGCCTCCAGTACGCGGATGCGCGGCTCGGCGCGCACCGCGGCCACCAGTTCCTCGCGCACCCCTTCGCCCTGGCCGGCGTCGAGGCCGAAGCGGCCCCAGGCCAGGGCGCCGCCGAGCAGCGGCTGCTGTTCGACGAGCAGCACCTCGGCGCCACCCTGGGCGGCGGCCAGCGCAGCGCTGAGGCCGGCGGGACCGGCGCCGATCACCGCCACGTCGCAGAATAGATAGGCCTTATCGTGGTAGGTGGGGACGAAGCTCAGGTCGAGCACGCCGAGGCCGGCCTTCTTGCGGATCAGCGGTTCCCAGCGTTTCCACATGCCCTTGGGCTTGTAGAAGGCGCGGTAGTAGAAGCCCACCGGCATGAACCTGGAGAACTTGCCGAGCAGGGCGTCGCGGTCGCGCTCGAGGCTACCGCTGACGTTCTGCGCCCTGGCGGTCAGGCCTTCACGCAGCGGCAGTTCGTCCGCCAGCACATTGGCCTCGTCCGGCAACTGCACCAGGGTGTTGGCGTCCTGGCCGGCGAGGGTCAGGGGGCCGCGGGGCCGGTGGTACTTGAAGGAGCGCGACAGCAACCAGCGACCCTCGCCGAGTAAGGCGCTGGCCAGGGTATCGCCGGCATAGCCCTGGTAGCTCCGGCCTTCGAAGCTGAAGGTGAGCGGGCGGTTGCGGTCGATCAGCAGCCCCATGGGGGCGGGCAGGCGGGTCATGAACGGGTCTCCTGGGCGCTGAAGTCGACCCGCTGGGTGAACAGCTCGCGGGGATCGAAGGTGCGCAGCACCTCGTCGGTACCGGTGTGGCGTTCGGCCAGGAACCAGTAGCTGGAGGCGTTGTGCAGCCACCACTCGGTGACCACGCCGCGGCGGTTCTCGCAGTTGAAGACGTAGTCGGCCCACTCGGCGGTACTGCACGCCTTGGGATCGGGCATGGCCTTGAGCTCGCCGCCATAGGTGAATTCGCTGATGTTGCGCGGCCCGTTGAGCGGGCAAGTGAGGATTTTCATGACTGCTCCTTAATGGCTGGCCGCGGTGGCGCCCATCTCGTTGACCTGCTGGAAGCGGCTGAACCTGTCCAGGCCGAAGGGGGCGATGAGTTCGGGTACCCGGCCGCCGCTGGCCACCAGTTCGGCCATGGTCTTGCCGCAGATGGGCGTGGCCTTGAAGCCCCAGGTGCCCCAGCCGGCGTCCAGGTAGTAGCCGTCGATGGGCGAGAGGCCCATCAGCGGGCTGTAGTCCGGGGTCATGTCGGTCATCCCGGCCCATTGGCGCATCAGCTTGGCGTTGGCCATGAAGGGGAACATTTCGATGGCGTGGGCCAGCAGGCTTTCCTTGAGGTCCAGGGTCGAGCGGGTGTGGTACAGCGGATAGGGGTCCGAGCCGCCGCCGAAGACAATCTCGCCGCGGCTGGTCTGCTGCACGTAGCAGTGCAGGGCGCTGGAACTCACCAGGGGATCGAGGAATGGCTTGAACGGCTGGGTGACCATGGCTTGCAGCGGATAGGTGTGCAGCGGCGCGCGGATGCCCAGCTTGTTCATCAGCAGCGAACTGGTGCCGGCTACCGCCTGTACCGCGCATCCGCAGCGCACCGTGCCACGGTTGGTCTTGATGGCGGCGATCCTATTGTTCTCCACCACGAAGTCCTGCACTTCGGTCAGTTGGTGGATCTCCACGCCGCGCTTGGCGGCCTGCTTGGCGTAACCCCAGGCCACGGCGTCATGCCGCGCGGTGCCACCGTCGATGTGCCAGAGTCCGGCCAGCACCGGCAGGTGGCCCGGATCGAGGTTGAGGCAGGGCACCAGTTCGCGGATCTGTTGGCGATCGATCAGCTCGGTGCGCCCGCCGAAGTGCTTATTCACCTCGGCGCGCTGGCGGAAGGCGCGTACCGTGGCGTCGGTGTGCGCCAGAGTCAGCTGGCCACGCTCGGAATACATGATGTTGAAGTCGAACTCGTTGGACAGCTCTTTGAACAGCCGTACCGACTCGATGTAGAACTTCACCCCTTCGCTGGTGAGGTAGTTGGAGCGGATCACCGCGGTGTTGCGCGCGGTGTTGCCGCCGCCCAGGTAGGCCTTCTCCAGAACCGCCACGTTGGTGATGCCGTGGTACTTGGCCAGGTAGTAGGCAGTGGCCAGGCCATGGCCGCCACCACCGATGATGACCACGTCGTAGCTGGATTTGAGTTCCTTGGGCGGCGGCAGATCGACCTCCACCGGATAGTCGGCGGAGAGGCCATATTTCAACAGGCTGAAAGGCATGACGGACTCCCGGTCAGGTCGCGGCGGCGTGGGGATGCTGGCGCTGGGCGGCGCTCAGGGTGTTGTGCATGAGCAGGGCGATGGTCATGGGCCCGACTCCGCCCGGCACTGGGGTAAGGGCGCTGGCGATGTCCGCCACGGCGGGGGCGACATCGCCCACCAGCCGGGCGTTGCCCTCGAGCTCCACGCGGTTTATGCCGACGTCGATGACCACCGCGCCGGGCTTGACCCAGCCCGCGGTGATCAGGCCGGGTTGGCCGGCCGCCGCTACCAGGATGTCGGCCTGGCGGCACAGCGCCGCGGCGTCCCGGCTGCGCGAATGCACCAGGGTCACCGTGCAGTGCGCCTGCAAGAGCAGGGCGGCCATGGGCTTGCCGACGATATTGGAACGCCCGACCACTACGGCGTGGCGTCCGCTGAGATCGCCCAGGTGGTCCTGCAGCAATTGCAGGCAGCCGGCCGGGGTACAGGGCACCAGGCCCGGCTGCCCGAGGGCCAGGGCGCCGACGTTCTCGCGATGGAAGCCGTCGACGTCCTTGTCCGGGCGAATCGCCTGGATCACCGCGGCCTCGTCGATCTGCGGCGGCAGCGGCAATTGCACCAGGATGCCGTGCACCTCGGGATCGGCATTGAGCGAGTCGATCAGGCCGAGCAGCTCGGTCTGCTCCAGGTCCGCCGGCAGTTCATGGCTGAGGGAGCGGATGCCCACCTCGGCGGCGCGGCGGATCTTGTTGCGCACGTACACCTGACTGGCCGGATCGCTGCCCACCAGGATCACCGCCAGGGCGGGCTGGATGCCGCGCTCGCGCAATTCGGCCACGTCCCGCTCGACTCGTTGCAGCAAGCGGGCGGCAGCCGCCTTGCCGTCGATGAGCAGGGCGCTCATCGGAACACCACCACGCGATTGCCATTGAGGAACAGGCGGTGCTCGATGTGGTACTTCACCGCCTTGTACAGCGCCACCGTCTCGGTATCTCGGCCGATGGCGACCAGGTCGTCGGGGCGATAGCCGTGGTCGACGCGTTGCACCTCCTGCTCGATGATCGGGCCTTCGTCGAGGTCCGAAGTCACGTAGTGGGCGGTGGCCCCGATCAGCTTCACGCCGCGCTCGAAGGCCTGGTGGTAGGGTTTGGCACCCTTGAAGCCGGGCAGGAAGGAGTGATGGATATTGATGGCGCGCCCGGCCAGTTCCTTGCAGAGATTGTCCGAGAGGATTTGCATGTAGCGCGCCAGCACCACCAGTTCGGTACCGGTTTCCTCCACCAGGCGCAGCAGTTCGATCTCCTGCTGGCGCTTGTTGTCCTTGGTCACCGGCAGATAGACGAAGCGGATGCCTTCCCGCTCCGCCATGGGGCGCAGGTCCAGGTGATTGGAGACGATGGCAGTGATCTCCATCGGCAACTCACCCTTCTGGTGGCGATAGAGTAGGTCGGTGAGGCAGTGATCGAACTTGCTCACCATCAGCAGGACACGGGTAGGGCGCTCGGTGCTATACAGCTCCCACTCCATGGCGAACTCACCCGCGACCGCGGCGAAGCCGTCGCGTAGCGCCGCTATTCCAGTGCTGGCACCGGCATTGAAGCGGAACACCGTGCGCATGAAGAAACGCTCGGTGAACTCATCGTCGAATTGGGCCATCTCGGCGATGTAGCAGTCATTACGGGCGAGGTAGGTGCTGACCGCCGCCACGATGCCCGAGGTGGCCGGGCAACTGACGTTGAGGATGTAGGTGGGCAAGGTTTCCATGGGCGCGTCCGGATTTCACCAGTGAAGGAAGTTTTTCGCTGTCGCGGTATTTCCTGTTGGGAATATAAAATTCACGGAAGCTTTTATAGGGTAAGGAGAAGCCCTCGTCTAGCGTCGAGTAATAAAAATTTCCTGTCAGTTATCTGATGGCTGTTTCACCGGTGAATCGGTCTTTCACCGGTGACGACGAGGCTCAGTCGTCCTTGAAGGTCATGATCGACAGCAGTTTGATCGGCACCTGGGTCAGACGCTCGGGCCCGTGGGGAATGTCGCTGTCGAAGGTCAGGCTGTCGCCCGGATTCATCTCATAGAGATGGTTGCCATGGCGATAGACCAGGCTGCCTTCGAGCAGATGGAGAAACTCCGTGCCGGGATGGGAAAAGGTGGGGAATTCCTCGCTGGCATCGTCCATGGAGACCAGGTAGGCCTCGAGACTCTTCTTCGGCCCGCGAGAGTGGTTGAGCAGATGATAGGTGTGGCCCTTGTCGGTTCCCCGGCGCACGACCTCCAGTCCTTCGCCTGCCTTGACCAGCAGAGCATCGCGCTCCTGCTGATCGTACTGGCTGAATAGCCGCGACAAGGGCAGGCCCAGGGCATCGCATAGCCGGCCGAGGGTTTCCAGGCTGGTGGAGACCTGAGCGTTCTCGATCTTGCTCAGCATGCCTTGGCTAATACCGGCCATGCGCGCCACGTCGGCGGTCTTGAGGCCCTGGTCCTGCCGTTGGCGACGAATCTGGATGCCGATGTACTGCTCGATCTTCAGGCGTGGCTCACGACTTGAGGTTTCTTGCATCATTTTAGTTTTGAGAATAAAAAATTCGCACCAGTAAAGTGCAGAGCGAGAGGGAAGACGCAAGAGGCGTCTGGTGTGAGAGCCATCATGCCGGAAAAATGCCTGCTGGGCTGCACCAGCGATTTCCTTTGAGACTCAGGGCTTTAGTAAGGAGTGCGACGACACCTGGTATACCAAAAGGCCAGCGACTCCCAAATTGGCAGACTCCTTGCTTTCCCTTTGGGAAGAATAAATTCCCCTTGGGAATATATACGACCTCAGCCCAGGAGCCCGTCATGTTGCCCAGCGAAACGCAGCACCTCATCGATCAGCACGGTATCCGCTACGTACTGGCCCAGTTCGTCGATATCCACGGTTCCGCCAAGACCAAGTCCGTACCGGTGGCGGGTCTGGCCGCCGTGGCGGAAGAGGGTGCGGGCTTCGCCGGCTTCGCCATCTGCGGTATGGGCATGGAACCCCATGGCCCGGATTTCATGGCCCGCGGCGACCTTTCCACCCTGATCCCGGTGCCCTGGCAGGCCGGTTACGGCCGGGTGGTCTGCATCGGCCACGTGAACGGCAAGCCCCATCCCTACGACAGCCGCTATGTGCTGCAGCGCCAGGTGCAGCGGCTGAGCGACCGCGGCTGGAGTCTCAATACCGGCCTGGAGCCGGAATTCTTTCTCATGCGCCGCGACGAGGCCGGCAAGCTTTCTCTGGTCGATGGCAGCGATACCCTGGACAAGCCCTGCTACGACTACAAGGGCCTGTCGCGTTCGCGGCTGTTCCTCGAAAAGCTGACCGAGGCACTGCAACCGGTGGGCTTCGACATCTATCAGATCGACCACGAAGACGCCAACGGCCAGTTCGAGATCAACTACACCTACAGCGAAGCCATGGAATCGGCGGATCGCTTCACCTTCTTCCGCATGGCCGCTGGGGAGATCGCCAACGAGCTGGGCATGATCTGCTCCTTCATGCCCAAGCCGGATCCCAAGCGCGCCGGCAACGGCATGCATTTCCACCTGTCGCTAGCCAGCGCCACCAGCCGCAATCTCTTCCACGACGACAGCGATCCGCGCGGCATGGGCCTATCGAAGCTGGCCTATCACTTCCTCGGCGGCCTGCTGGCCCATGGCCCGGCGCTGTGCGCCTTCGCCGCGCCCACGGTGAATTCCTACAAGCGGCTGGTGGTGGGGCGCTCCCTGTCCGGTGCCACCTGGGCACCGGCCTTCATCGCCTATGGCGCCAACAACCGCTCGGCGATGGTGCGGGTGCCCTATGGCCGCCTGGAGTTCCGCCTGCCCGACGCTGGCTGCAATCCCTATCTGGTCACCGCCGCCATCATCGCCGCCGGTCTCGACGGCATCGAGCGCGAACTCGATCCGGGCGTCCCCTGCAACGAGAACCTCTACGACCTGAGCCTCGAAGCCATCGCCGCGCGGGGGATCGCGACTCTCCCGCAGAGCCTCAAGGAAGCCTGCGATGCCCTGGATGCCGATCCGCTGTTCCGCGAGATGCTCGGGCCGGAAATCGTCGACGAATTCATCAAGTTGAAGCGCATGGAGTGGGTGGAATACAGCCGCCACGTCTCCGACTGGGAGATCCAGCGCTACACCGAATTCTTCTGATCGCTCTGGATTTTTCCTGACTGTTCTTCGGGCGCCCTGACGCGCCCTCTGCCTGCGAAGGAGTGACACCCATGTGTGGAATCGTTGGACTCTATCTGAAGAACCCGGCACTGGAGGCCCAACTCGGCAGCCTCTTCGAGCCGATGCTCGAAGCCATGACCGACCGGGGGCCCGATAGCGCCGGCTTCGCCATCTATGGCGATGAGGTAGCCGAGGGCTGGGTCAAGCTGACCCTGCAGGCCACCAGCGAGGGCTACGACTTCGCCGGCCTGGTCGCCGCCGTGCAGCAGCGGCTGGGCGCCGAGCTGGATTGGTTCCAGAACGCCAGCGCCATCGTGCTCAAGATCCGTGCGCCGGAAGCCGAGGTGCGGGCGGTACTGGCCGACCTGGCGCCCGAGGTGCGCATCATGAGCGCCGGGCGCAGCATCGAGATCCTCAAGGGCATGGGCCTGCCGCAGGAGATCGCCAGCCGCTTCGGCCTGGCCGGCATGCAGGGCAGCCACATCATCGGCCATACCCGTATGGCCACCGAGAGTGCCGTGACCATGGAAGGCAGCCACCCGTTCTCCACCGGCGCCGACCTCTGCCTGGTGCATAACGGCTCGCTGTCCAACCACTCGCGGCTGCGCCAGAACCTGCGGCGCGAAGGCATCACCTTCGAGACCGAGAACGACACCGAGGTGGCCGCCGGCTACCTGACCTGGCGCCTGCGCGAGGGCGACAGCCTCAAGCAGGCACTGGATCGCTCCCTGGAAGACCTGGACGGTTTCTTCACCTTCGCCATCGGCACCCGCAACGGCTTCGCGGTGATCCGCGATCCCATCGCCTGTAAGCCGGCCATCCTCGCCGAAACCGACGACTACGTGGCCATGGCCTCCGAATATCAGGCGCTGTCGAGCCTGCCCGGCATCGAGCAGGCCAAGGTCTGGGAACCGGCACCGGCCACCCTGTACGTCTGGGAACGCGAGTCGGCCTGAGGAGCAGCGAACATGAAAACCTTCGATCTCACCCAAATCGCCGTGCGTGACCTCAACCAGGCGCTGCACGACGCCGCCCAGACCGCCGCCGAGCGCGAGTGGGTGGTGACCCATCCCAACGGCGCCCACAACCTCGCCGTGGGCGTGAACGACGCCGTGTCCGTGGATATCCATGGCCATGCCGGCTACTACTGCGCCGGCATGAACCAGCACGCCGCCATCACCGTGCACGGCAACGTCGGCGTCGGTTGCGCCGAGAACATGATGTCCGGCTCGCTACGGGTCAAGGGCAGCGCCTCCCAGGCCGCCGGCGCCACCGCCCACGGCGGCCTGTTGGTCATCGAGGGCGACGCCGGGGCGCGTTGCGGCATCTCCATGAAGGGCGTCGACATCGTCGTCGGCGGCAGCATCGGTCACATGAGTTGCTTCATGGGCCAGGCCGGGCGCCTGGTGGTCTGCGGCGATGCCGGCGAGGCCCTGGGCGATTCGCTCTACGAGACGCGCATCTATGTGAAGGGCAGCGTCGCCTCCCTGGGCTCGGACTGCATCGAGAAGGAGATGCGCGCCGAGCACCTGGCCGAACTCCAGGAACTGCTCGACACCGCCGGCTTCGCCGAGCGCGCCGGCGACTTCAAGCGCTATGGCTCCGCCCGCCAGCTCTACAACTTCAAGGTCGACAACGCCTCGGCCTATTGATCGCGCAGGAGACTCGCCATGACTGACCAGAACACCCCCGTGCTGCGCGAATCGGCCACCTTCGATCGCCTCACCATCCAGGAAATCCAGCGCGCCGCCGAGACCGGCATCTACGACATCCGCGGTGGCGGCACCAAGCGCAAGCTGCCGCACTTCGACGACCTGCTGCTGCTGGGCGCCAGCGTCTCGCGCTATCCGCTGGAGGGATATCGCGAGAAGTGCGGCACCGACGTGGTGCTTGGCACCCGCTTCGCCAAGAAACCGATCCACCTGAAGATTCCGGTAACCATTGCCGGCATGAGCTTCGGCGCGCTCTCGGCCAACGCCAAGGAGGCCCTGGGCCGTGGCGCCAGCATCGCCGGCACCAGCACGACCACCGGCGACGGCGGCATGACCCCCGAGGAGCGCGGCCAGTCCCAGCACCTGGTCTACCAGTACCTGCCGTCGCGCTACGGCATGAACCCCGACGACCTGCGCAAGGCCGACGCCATCGAGATCGTCCTGGGGCAGGGCGCCAAGCCCGGTGGTGGCGGCATGCTGTTGGGCATGAAGGTCACCGAGCGGGTGGCCGGCATGCGCACCCTGCCCATCGGCGTCGACCAGCGCAGTGCCTGCCGCCACCCCGACTGGACCGGCCCGGACGACCTGGCGATCAAGATCGCCGAGTTGCGCGAGATCACCGATTGGGAAAAGCCCATCTACGTCAAGATCGGCGCCAGCCGGCCCTATTACGACGTCAAGCTGGCGGTCAAGGCCGGCGCCGACGTGGTGGTACTGGATGGCATGCAGGGCGGCACCGCGGCGACCCAGGAGGTGTTCATCGAACACGTCGGCATCCCTATCCTGCCGGCCATTCCCCAGGCGGTGCAGGCGCTGCAGGAGATGGGCATGCACCGCAAGGTGCAACTGATCGTCTCCGGTGGCATCCGCAATGGTGCCGACGTAGCCAAGGCCATGGCCCTGGGCGCCGACGCCGTGGCCATCGGCACCGCCGCCCTGATCGCCCTGGGCGACAACCATCCGCGGCTGGACGCCGAACTGCGCAAGCTCGGCTCGGCCGCCGGTTACTACGACGACTGGCAGAACGGCCGCGATCCGGCCGGCATCACCACCCAGGACCCGGAGCTGGCCAAGCGCCTGGACCCGGTGGAAGGCGGTCGCCGCCTGGCCAACTACCTGCGGGTGCTGGTGCTGGAAGCCCAGACCATGGCCCGCGCCTGTGGCAAGTCGCACCTGCACAACCTTGATCCGGAAGACCTGGTAGCCCTGACCATCGAGGCCGCGGCCATGGCCCGCGTACCCCTGGCGGGCACCCAGTGGATTCCGGGGCAGACGGGGTTTTAGTGGGTAGGGCCACCCCTAGCGCTGTGAAGGGTGGCTTTTGTGATCGTGGTCGTGGCGGTTCGCCGCTACGTTCATGCCTGGTGTGCTTGGTCGGATCGCGGCCGTGGGCCGCTCCTACAAAAGCCGGATGTCCCGTAGGAGCGGCCCATGGCCGCGATAGAAGCACACGAAGGGTTGTTTCGGCAGGTCGCCTGACCTGCCGACGCTTTGGAACACTCACGTTCCCTTTCATCTCTCAGCGAAGGAAGCTCGACATGATCGGTAAAGGCAAGGCGTTTGCAGTTCTGGTAGGAGCCCTCGGGCTACCGGGTATGGCGCTGGCCCAGGAGGCGAAGCTCGACAGCGGCGATACGGCCTGGATGATGATCTCCAGCGTGCTGGTATTGATGATGTTGGTCCCGGGCCTGGCGCTCTTCTATGGTGGACTGGTGCGGGCGAAGAACCTGCTTTCGGTATTCACCCAGAGCTTCACCGTGGCCGGGGTGATCGGTGTACTGTGGATGGTCTACGGCTACAGCCTATTCGCTGACACCACCGGCATGGCGGCCGGTGAGTTCAACCTGCACAGCGTGATCGGCGGCTTGCAGCACTGGATGCTGCTCGACGTGGTGCGCGACAGCAAGGTCGGCAGCATTCCGGAAAGCGTCTTCGCTACTTTCCAGATGACTTTCGCGCTGATCACGCCGATGATCATCGCCGGCTCCTTCGCCGAGCGGATGAAATTCAGCGCCGCCGTGCTGTTCTGCGCCCTCTGGTTCACTTTCTGCTACCTGCCTTTGGCGCACATGGCCTGGAGCGGCCCGGGTGGGCTGCTCTATGACTGGGGCATCCTCGAATTCGCTGGTGGTACCGTTGTTCACATCAACTCGGGCGTTGCCGGACTGGTGGCCTGCGTGATGCTCGGACGCCGCCAGGGCTACAGCACCCAGGCCATGCCGCCGCACAATCTGGGCTTCGCCCTGACCGGGGCCGCCTTGCTATGGGTCGGCTGGTTCGGCTTCAACGTCGGCTCCGCGGTGGCTGCCAGCGCCAGCGCCGGCATGGCCATGCTCACCACCCAGATCGCCGCTTGCGCCGGTATTCTCGGCTGGCTTGCGGTGGAATGGCTGCGCACCGGCAAGGCCAGTGCCCTGGGCGTGGCGTCCGGTGCCCTGGCCGGCTTGGTCGCCATCACCCCGGCCTGCGGCTTCGTCGGTCCGGCCGGTGCGCTGGTGATGGGCCTGGTGACCGGCGCCATCTGCTACGCTGCAGTGGTCTATCTCAAGCGTACCTTCGGCTACGACGACGCCCTCGACGCCTTCGGCCTACACGGGATCGGCGGCATCGTCGGCTCCTTGCTCACCGGCGTCTTCGCCGCCAAGAGCCTGGGCGGCTACCAGGACATCTCCATCGTCAGCCAGGTCCTCATCCAACTCAAGAGCGTCATCTTCACCGTGGTCTTCTGCGGCGTCATGACCTTCCTGTTGCTCAGCATCACCCGGGTACTGACCCGCGGGCTGCGCGTCGACGAAGAGGTGGAGGAGCAAGGGTTGGACCTGCTCCAGCATGGCGAAAAAGCCTACAGCTGAAATCGGTCTCCTGCTTGAGCCAGCCACTCTGGACGCTGCGGTGGCTGATGTCCCGCTCTGAGCGTGCCGTCCCTGCATTGCCTGGGGCGGTGCGCTCTTCTTCTTATAAAACTTCGATCTATCGGATGGAGACGCTGCCGGTCTTGCCCGCAAGGGTACCGCTGTCGAGTCGTTGCCCCTATAGGCCCCTGTTCGGTGGGAAAAGCCCAAGTAGATGATCGACCTGCATGACCTGCCCTGCATGTTGGGTGGGGCGGTCCGCTGATGCCGCACGCAGGTGGACCATTTGTTTGCCGCCAGGCTTTTCGACATCTATTTCCAGCCTTACCAAGCTGATCGCCTCAGGCTCGCGCCGTGCCGTTGGATGGGAGATAACACACGGAGGAAGAAGCAAGGCAGATGGTGTGGACCTCCCTCCTAGGGTGCAGGCCGTTACCCGTAAGCCAATGGAGGATAGCGCGGAAATCGCCGACATCTTTTGCCAGGCAACCGGGTAGGCCATCGTCAAGGTTGCGTGCGCCGGTACGCTCGATGAGCGCGAGATATCAGTGCGTTGCGTGGAAAGCCGCGCACGTCTGGCTCCTGTGCAGGCGTTAGGCCTGGGTGGTGGCGCAGGCCCTGCTGTCGCCTGCCAGCTGGCTTTGTTCTCGGCGGCCTTCGAGTCCAGGTTCAGGCGCTGGTCAGGCTGCGGGCGTCGTGGATACCCGGCGCGAAGCGCCAGTGCGCGTCGTCGTAGACCTTGCCCAGCCAGCGTTGCACCAGTTCGTGATAGGCCGGTTGGCTGCGATAGTGGTTGATGAAGCTGTCGATGGCGGAGAGCAGCGTGGCATTGCCCGGCTGGTTGGCTACCGCTGCCGAGTAGTACCAGAGCGTCGGGCTGAGATTGCCGGGGAGGATCTCCAGGCGTCCGCGCCAGGGACTGTGCTCGCCCTGGCAGGCCCAGTGATAGATGGGCAAATCAACGGCGAAAGCGTCCACCGTGGCATTGGCCAGGCAGTCGTGGATCAGGCTTTGGTCGCCATAAGCCAGTAGGTTGGCCAGTTCGACCTTGCCACCAGGCTTGCTGCGGTTGGCTTGCCAGCGCAGACCGCAGGCCTCCAGGGCCGCCAGGGCGGCCGGGTCATTGATGCAGCCGAGGACCTTGCCGGCGAGGTCTTGGACGCCGCGGATGCGCTCGTCGCCGGCCCGCCGGGCCAGCACATAGGGCAGGAACACATAGGGTGCGGAAAAGGCTACCCGATCGTAGCCGGGCATCGGCGGGAGGGCGCTCCACACCAGGTCGGCCTCGTTGTCCCGCCGTTGCGCCCCGGCCTCCAGCAACTGCAGGCAGCGATCCCAGGGATGCTCGATGAAGCGGCACCGCACGCCCAGCCAGCGCGCGAAGGCACGCGCCAAGTCAGCGTCCAGTCCCTGCAGTTCGGCACCCGGTTCGGTGCGAAAGGACAGGCCCTTGAAGGCCGGCTCTATCGCCACGCGGATTTCACCCCGGGCGCGGATGTCGGCCAGTCGGTCGTAGTGCGGATCAGATTGTAGGCGTTCCTCTTGCAGTAGACGCCGCAGCCCCTGCGACGGGGGGTGGCTGGCATAGGCCGACTGCAGGTCGCTGAGCAGTGCTCGGCTCCAACTGCCCCGTTCGCGCAGTTGCGAATTGGCGCTCTGGCCGAGTTGCACGCCTGCCACGATGACGCGATTGTTGCCCTCGATCTGGTCGAGGCGCTTGTCCATCTGGTCGAACAGTCCGTGCAGACTGCTCAGCGAGGTGCCGACCTTGCCACTGAGCTGATGCAACTGCGATTCGGCGCTACCCAGCAGGGTATGAAGCTGGGTACCAACCTGCGACATGTCGATCTGCGTGAAGGCCTGTTGGGTGTTGACCTGGGTACGTTGGGCCAGGTCGCGGATCTCCGTGGCGACGACCGCGAAGCCTCGCCGGCATGCGCCGCCTCGATGGCCGCGTTGATCGAAAGCAGTTGCACAGTGCGGCCGATCTCGTCGATGGCGCGGATCACCTGATGCGAGGCGTGGGCACGTTCCTCGATGGCCTGCTGCAGTTCGGCGAATTGCTGGGCGAAGAACTGCCGGGTCTCTTCCAACTCGCGGGCCAGCGCCTGACGTAACTCGTCGGCACTCTGACTGCTGTGATCGAGGAAACCCCGGGTGTCATCGAGATAGGTCAGTTGTTCGCCGCTGCGTACGGCGATCTCGGACAGACTGTTCTCGGTCTGCTCGACCGCTTGCAGGGCATGACGCTGCAAGGCGTCCAGACGCTGGCAGAGCAGGCTCAGAGCGGGACCCTCGCCGTCCTGCTCGGGCTGGATCCGACCGCGCTCCAGAAACTCGCGCAGGCGCGCGGGAAGGTTGCCGTCGTCGAGGCGCAGGGCGCCTTCGACATCACCGGCGAGCAGGGCGACCTGCCAGGCCGGTGTAGGGGAGGGAGAGGGCTTGAACCAGGCCATAATGGATTCCTTGGGCTTCAGGTCGATAAAGGAAAGGGTTCTCCTTTCTCTCATCACAGAATCCTCAAAACGGAGGTGACGGTGGCTTGAGCAATGATCGGTAGAAAGGGCAAACGGATGTTCTAGAAGTGCTGGTTAAAAATTATTCCTTTTAGGAATTGCAAGGCTTGTGCCAGACCGCGCCGCCGTGTTTACGGGCAGCGGTTCTGAATGGCTTCGGCGGAATGCCCCTTTTCTGGTCAAGGCGTGCTATCACCGCCTGCATTTGGAGCTATGTCGGCACGCCTCAGAGTCATGTCTCGCCTGGTGCAGCAGGTAAGGTCACGTAGGCTGCCGGCGACGTTGCCCAGGCCGTATAGGCAGCGAACGCCGTGTCGTTCGCACCGGGTAATGCGGCTGTTAGTAGCTGGGCAGCGGGATTGAGGCTTGATCGAGCGGCTGCCGATTTCGGCTGGGCAGCCGCTGCTGAGTCAGTAGGTACGAGAGGACGCCTGGGGCGCCTGGAGCGCATCCAGCGGACGATAGCGGGCCAGGTTGGCCAGGGCCGCCTGGCGGAACAGGCTGATGTCGATGCCGACGGCGACGAACTGGCAACCCCAGTCGCGATAGCGCCGGGCATCGTCTTCCTGGGGCGCCAGGATGCCGGCTACCTTGCCGGCGGCCAGGGTCGCCTCGATGGCCGTGCGGATGCGCGCCTGTACCTCGGGATGGCCCGGATTGCCGGCATGGCCCAGGCCGCTGGAGAGGTCCGCCGGGCCGACGAAGACGGCGTCCACCCCGTCCACCGCGGCGATCTCGGCGACGTTGTCGCTGCCCAGGCGCGACTCCACCTGGACGATCAGGCACAGCTCGGTATGGGCGCTGTGCAGATAGTCGGGCACCGCGTCCCAGCGGGTGGCGCGGGCCAGGCCGCCGCCGACGCCGCGGATGCCGTGGGGTGGATAGCGCATGGCCCGCACCAGGGCATGGGCCTGCTCGGCGGTCTCCACCATGGGCACCATCAGCGTCTGCACGCCGATGTCCAGCAGTTGCTTGATCAGCACCGCGTCACCGGTCACGCAGCGCACCACCGGCGCCGTGGGGTAGGGCGCCACCGCCTGCAACTGGGCGAGGATGCTCGGCACCGTGTTAGGCGCGTGTTCGCCGTCGATCAGCAGCCAGTCGTAGCCGGTGCCGGCGGCGATCTCGGCGGCATAGCCGGTGGCGAAGCCGGCCCAGAGGCCATAGAGGGTGTCGCGGCCCGCCAGGCGGGTCTTGAAGGGGTTGCGGGGCAGGTCCATAAGGGCTCCAACGGGTTCAGGAAGAGGTATCGGGCAACTGGACCAGCAGGCCGTAGCTCAGGGCACCGGCCACCGCGACGGCGGCGGCGATGCCGAGGGCGAGGCCGAAGGAGCCGGTCTGCTGGACGATCATGCCGGTGATGACCGGAGCGAAGGCGCCGCCGAAGTAGCCACCGAAGTTCTGGATGCTGGCCAGCGAGGCGACCTGGTGCGAGGGCACGGCGACGCTCACCAGTGACCAGGTGCCGGCCACCGCCACGTTGAGGCTGAACAGCGCCAGGCTGAAGCAGAGGATGACGCTGCCGATGCCGGTCACCCCGGCGCTGCACAGGGCGAACAGCCCGGCCGCGGCCAGGCCGCCGCAGATCGGCAGCTTGCGACTGAAGGCCAGGCTGCGCCCGCTGCGGGTCAGGCGATCCACCAGCAGGCCGCCGCCGATCACGCCACAGGCGCCGGCCAGGAACGGCAGGCTGGCGACCCAGCCGGCCTGGGACAGGGACAGGTGGTGGACCCGCTCCAGGTAGGCCGGCAGCCAGGTCAGGAACAGCGACAGCATGTAGATGATGCCGACGTAGCCGATCACCACGCCCCAGGTCAGGCGGCGGCGGAACAGCCCCAGCCAGTCGGCGAAGGTCAGTCGCTGGCCGGCGTCCTGGGGGGGCAGCCCGGCGTCCAGGTGCGCCCGCTCGGCGGCGTCCAGCGCCACCTGGACCCGATCGCGATAGCTCAGGTACCAGAGCGCCGCCACGGCGATCCCGAGCACGCCCATGGCGATGAACATCTGCCGCCAGCCCAGCCACAGCAGCAGGGCGGTGAGGATCGGCTGGGAGATCGCCGGTCCCAGGGAGGAGGAGAGGTTGAAGATGCCGGAGGGCAGGCCGCGCTCGCGCACATTGAACCACTCGCTGACCACCTTGGCGCCGGCCGGGAATTGCGGCGCCTCGCCAATGCCCAGGCCGACGCGGGCGAGGATCATCAGGTGCAGGCTGCTGAGCAGCCCCAGCACGCCCTGGGCGAGGGACCAGAGGCAGATGCCCAGGCCCAGGGTCAGGCGCGCACCGAAGCGATCCAGCAGACCGCCGATGGGCAACTGGGCAAAGGCATAGGCCCAGGCGAAGGCCGACAGCAGCAGGCCCATCTCGGTCGGCGTGAAGCCCAGCTCGCCGCTGATGGTCTGGTTGGCGATGGCCAGGGTGCTGCGGTCCAGGTAGTTGACGAAGCCGGCCAGCACCAGCAGCGCCAGGGCGATCACCTGGACCCGCTTGAGGCGGGCACTCTTGGGTGGCAGCGGCGTCGCCGCGGGGCGCGCATCCGGCAGGGGCGTCGCCAGGGTCTCTTGGGTCGCTTTCATCCAGCCCTCCTGGGCAAGGCCTCAGTGGCGATAGGGACGTTCCAGGGCGCATTCCGGATTGAGGCGCACGCCGAAGCCGGGCCGATCCAGCGCCGAGGCGCGCAGGCGGCCGCGCATCGGGACGGGTTCGTCGAGGAGTTGCGGATGGAACATGGGCACCACCTCGTCGGCCTTGGGCGCCATCATCAGGAACTCGGCGAAGGGACTGTTGGTGCGGGTGATGACGAAGTGATAGCTGTAGACCGAGGAGCCGTGGGGCACCACCAGGGCATTGTGGGCATCGGCCAGGGCGGAGATGCGCATCAACTCGGTGAGGCCGCCGCACCAGCCGACGTCCGGCTGCAGGATGTCGCAGCAACCCATCTCCAGAAGCAGGCGGAAGCCCCAGCGGGTGGCCTCGTGCTCGCCGGTGGTCACCAGCATGCCGCGTGGCACATTGCGTTTGAGTTCGGCATAGCCCCAGTAGTCGTCCGGCGGCAGCGCCTCCTCGATCCACTTCAGGCCGAACTGCTGGGCGCCCTGGGCCAGGCGGGTGGCGTAGTTGAGGTCGAGGCTCATCCAGCAGTCGAGCATCAGCCAGAAGTCGTCGCCGACCCGCTCGCGCATGGTCGCCAGGGCCTCCAGGTTCTTGCGCAGGCCTTCCTCGCCCTCGGCCGGGCCATGCTGCAGCGGCAGCTTGCCGCCGATGAAGCCCATCTCCTTGGCCAGGTCCGGCCGGGCGCCGGTGGCATAGAACTGCAATTCGTCGCGCACCGCGCCGCCGAGCAACTGGTGCACCGGCTCCTGGCGCAGCTTGCCGAGCAGGTCCCAGAGCGCGAGATCCACCCCGGAGATGGTGTTGAGCACGATGCCCTTGCGCCCGTAGTAGAGGGTGGAGAGGTACATCTGGTCCCAGATCTTTTCCAGGTCGGTGACCTTGGCCCCCTCCAGGAAGCGCGCCAGGTGCCGCTCGACGATGAAGGCGCCCAGCTCGCCGCCGGTGGTGACGGCGAAGCCCACGGTGCCGTCGCTGGCCTCGACCTCCACCACCAGGGTGCCCAGCACGTTGATGCCGAAGCTGCGCCGGCTCTGGCGGTATTCCGGGTACTTGGCCATGGGCGTGGCGATGTGGTCGTCGATCCAGTGGCCGTCGCCCTGGTCGTGGTAGTCGGCGCCGCCGCCGCGAAGGGTGTAGGCGCGCACCTGCTTGATGGTGGGTAGGGGCATGGCGAGGCTCCCTCAATGACTGGGCGTGAGCTGGGGTTGGGGATCGGCCTGGTCGCGTCGGCGCAGGCCGAGGATCAGGGCGGCGGCGACCAGGGTGGTGCCGGCGAGCAGATAGAGGCCGGCGCCGGGGTGGGCAAAGGTCACCTCGGCCCAGCGCTTGGCCAGGGGCGCGATGAAGCCGCCGATGGCGCCGCAGGTATTGATCAGGGCGATGCCGCCCGCGGCGGCGCTACCGCGCAACTGGTCGGACGGAAAGGTCCAGAACAGCGGCTGAACGGCGATGAAGCCGGCGGCGGCGAAGCACAGGGCGATCAGCGCATAGAGCGGTGAGAAGGTCACCGAGGCGGCGATGCCCAGGCCGGAAAGGGCCAGGGTGGCGGCGGCGGTGCGACGGCGCTCGCCGGTGCGATCCGACCAGCTGGGGATCAGCCAGGCGGCGAGCAGGGCGCAGACCCAGGGAATCGCCGAGACCAGGCCGACCAGCAACCCGACCTTCTGCCCGAGCAGCCCGGCCACCTGGGTCGGCAGATAGAAGACCACGCCATAGACGCTGGCCTGGATCAGCAGGTAGATGCTGCACAGCAGCAGGATGCGCGGCTGGCCGAGCAGGCGCAGCAGCCCGCCATGGTGGGGCTTGGCGGCGTCCTCGGTATCCAGGGCCTGTTGCAGGGTCTGCTTTTCCGCCTCGCTCAGCCAGCGGGCATCGCGCGGCCGATTGTCCAGGTAGAACCAGGCCCAGATGCCCACCAGACTGGCCAGCACTCCTTCGACCAGGAACATCCATTGCCAGCCCTGCAGACCGCCAAGGCCGTCGAACTCCAGCAGCAGGCCCGACAGCGGACTGCCGAAGATGAAGGCCAGGGGCGCGCCGAAATAGAAGAACCCCAGCGCCCGGGCGCGGTAGCGCGAGGGAAACCAGTAGGTGAGGTAGAGGATGACGCCCGGGAAGAAGCCGGCTTCGGCCACCCCGAGTAGGAAGCGCAGCACATAGAAGGTGGTCGCCGTGTGGGCGAACATCATGGCGGCGGAGATCAGCCCCCAGGTCACCATGATCCGGCACATCCACAACCGGGCGCCGACCCGGTGCATGATCAGGTTGCTGGGAATCTCGAGAAAGGCGTAGCCGACGAAGAAGACCCCGGCGCCAAAGGCGAAGGCCGCATCGGAGATGCCGGTATCGGCCTGGAAGGCGACCTTGGCGAAGCCCACGTTGGCCCGGTCGAGAAAGGCCATGACGTACATCAGCAGCAGGAAGGGCAGCAGGCGCCGGGTGACCTTGGCGACCAGCCCTGGAGACAGGGTGGTATGCATGGCGATCTCTCTTGTTGTTGTGATTCGGCCACGGCTCAAGGTAGTCGCAGTTGCAATGCCTGGATAATCGCTTTTTGTTTAGGGCCGATACCCTTAGGGTATCGGTACTGGGTGAGGGCCTGACCAGAGCCTTCACGCTCAAGACGCGCACGCGTCGTCGATCACGCACCAGGACGCTACCGATGAACGCCTCCCCGCATGCCCGCGCTCTGTTCAATCGCCTGCGCTACAAGCACCTGCTGATGCTGGTGACCCTGGCCGGTACCCGTAATCTGCACCGGGCCGCGGAAGCCCTGCACATGTCCCAGCCGGCCACCACCCGGATGCTGCAGGAGGTCGAGGAAGCCTTTGGCTGCGCATTGTTCGAGCGGCACGCGCGGGGCCTGAAGCCCACGGCGCTGGGCGCGGAGATCCTGGAGTTCGCCCGGCGCGCCCTCAATGGCCTGGATCGCTGCGCCGAAGACCTCGATGCGCGGCGCGCCGGTGGCTATGGTCATCTGGCGGTGGGCGCCATCATGGGCGCCTTGCCCGATCTGGTGGTGCGGGCCATCGCCGAGAGCAAGGCGCGTCAACCGGGCTTGCAGCTGCGCATCCTCGGCGATACCAGCGACCAGCTCACCGAGTTGCTGGAGCAGGAGCGGATCGATGTCGCCATCGCTCGCTTCACCAGCCCGGCCGATCTCGGCCGCTTCACCTTCGAGCCGTTGGGTAATGAGCACCTGGCGGTGGTGGTGCGCACCGGACATCCGCTGGCCGGGCGCGCCGTACCGGATCTGGCCGAGCTGGTCGAGGAGTGGCCCTGGATCCTGCAACCCGAGGCGAGCCCGGCGCGGGTCGCCCTGGAGGCCGCCTTCGCCCGCCGCCAGCTACCGCCCCCGGCGGACATCATCGAGTGCGGTTCGGTATTCGCCATGCTGCAACTGGTGCAGATCACCGACGCCATCCTGGTGCTGACCGAGGCCGTGGTGCGCGACCATCTGCGTACCGGTCTCATGGTGCCGCTCGACCTCGAGATCACCGAACCCCTGACGCCCTTCGGCATCCTGCTGCGGGCGGGGCAGGTGCCGGGCACAGCGCTTCAAGGCTTTCTCGAGCTGCTCAGGCGGCAGGCGGGCAAGGGGGCGGTTGAGTCCTGCAGGGGCATCCGTGGGCCGCGCCGCTGAAGGCAGAAATATTTTCCTAAGCCTGTTGTTTCTTTCCTGATAAATCAGTATCTTAGCGGCCGCTGGTGCAGAGAACCCCGCTGAACAGGTTCGCTGCTCAAGCCAGCCGGATGCCGCAAGGCTTCCATGCGCAGCGGTAGTTCAGTCGGTTAGAATACCGGCCTGTCACGCCGGGGGTCGCGGGTTCGAGTCCCGTCCGCTGCGCCATCTACCACCCGTAAGCTCTGCCTTGCGGGTATCGAAAGAAGCGGCCCTCGTGGCCGCTTTTTTTCGTCCTGCCTTTTTGTCGCCAAGTCTTGCCAGAGCGAAACCGCGGCGCTTCGTTGACCTCCAACCCCTAACGTCCAAGCGTGGGAGTGGCCATGAAGATCGCCTGTCTGGGGTGGGGTTCCTTGATCTGGAAAGCCGCGGAGTTGCCGGTGGCCTCCGACTGGTTCACCGACGGGCCCTGGCTGCCCGTCGAGTTCGCCCGGGAAGGGGATAGCGGCGAGTTGGCCACGGTACTCTGCGAGGGCGTGGCCGAGGTGCAGGTGCTGTGGGCCTACCTGGCCGTGACTACCCTGGACGCCGCCCGCGAGGCCCTGCGCGAACGCGAAGGCGTGCCCAGGCAGCAGCCGGAGTGTATCGGTAGCTGGCCGGAGGGGCCGTCATCGCCGTTCCAATCCACCATAGCGAACTGGGCGCGCGGTCAGGGGCTGGATGCCGTGGTCTGGACCGCCTTGCCCCCGCGCAGCGGTGGCCGCAACGGGCGTCAGCCTTCGGCCGAAGAAGCCCTGACCTACCTACGCACCCTCGATGCCGAGCGGCAAGCCCATGCGCGTGACTACATCCAGCGCACGCCGGTCGCCATAGATACCCCTTACCGGCGGCTCATCGAAGAGACCTTCCATTGGTTGCCGCTGCCGGAAGCGACACTGGATATTGGCAAGTCGGCCTAGGGTTCAACAGGCGCTGGATTGGTATAGAGACCGGTGAAGCGCCTTTTTGAGCTCGACTCGCGGTGTCGAATGAATGCTAAGTTGGTTAGCCGGCTGCTCATGGCCTAGGCCCCGACCGGGACGCCCACACCGATCGGCCACCGGTCACCTCTCTGGACGACCTGCTGCCTGGCCCCCGAGCAATCTCGCCTTTATCCTTTCTGCACTATAGGTAGGAGTGCCCTGGCAGTGATCCTGTAACGAAGTAACTCCGACTCATCGCACTAGGCGATTCCGATTGGAGACGGCACCCACGCGGCGCGGTCATCACTTCGTTCTATTTGTTCTCTGTCGTGCAACATGTCCGCCTCGTGCAGACGCTGCGCTGGAACGAGAACTTCACAGGTATCAGCATGGCATTTTCAGGTCGTTCGTCGGACAACGTCGTTGCGCACAATCAAGCTGCATGGGACAAACTTGCGGCGCAGGATTGTGAGTGGTCTCGCCCCGTTTCAGCGCAAGTCATCGCAGCTGCCCGCCAGGGTGATTGGTCCGTGAGATTGATACCGGACGATCTGCCCCGCCACTGGCTCGGTGATGTGTCGGGTCTGGATATTCTGTGCCTTGCCTCAACTGGCGGACAACAAGCCCCTATCCTGGCCGCCGCGGGTGCAACAGTCACTGTCCTCGATGCCTCGGCGAGACAACTGGAGCAGGACCGTCTGGTAGCGGTGCGGGATGGGCTGGCTTTGTCCGTGATTCAGGGCGATATGCGTGACCTTTCCCGGTTTTCAGACGAATCTTTCGACCTAGTCTTCCATCCCATTTCCAATCTCTACGTGCCCGATCTCAGGCCCGTGTGGAGGGAGTGCTATCGAACGCTTCGCAAGGGTGGGCGGGTGCTGGCGGGCTTCTACAATCCGATCGTTTTCGTCGGTGACCGCGACACCCAATGGGAGGAGCAAGCGCTCATCCGCCCGATCTGCAAGGTGCCGTACGCCGATACGCGGGATCTCGACGCGGACCAGCTGGATGCAAAGATCATGCGTGGCGAGGCGTTGGTCTTCGGCCATGGTCTGACCGATCAGATCGGCGGTCAAACCGAGTCAGGCTTCAGGATTGCAGGATTTGCAGAGGCCCGTGCACCCGTACCACGCTTCGTCATAGATCGTTTTCTGCCAACCTTCATCGCGACATTGGCCTTGAAGTCGCATTGAATTCCAAGTATTGGAACGCTAGAGCAGAAAAGTTTGGGCTCTCTAGGCTGGGCTATAGCGACGAGCTCCAACTCGATTTTTGTCGATCGCTGACGAGCCTTCGTTATTCAACGGATCATGCACCGATGTAGTCCGCCCTTTTAAGCCGTCCTTAATAAACTCACCATACAAATGAGCAGGCATCGACATTTATCCTATCTTTCCAAATGCCACTGGTATGATGACGCGAGATGATTTATCTTTCCCTCAACTTTCGCTTATGGGCGAAGTCTGAATTCCCGTCCTCTTTATCTCTTCAGGAGTAGTCATGTCCCGCCTTGCCGAATTCCGCGCCGCCGAAGAACAACTGCGTGCCCAATTGCAGTTGCTCGAAGATCTGAAGCAGGACAGTTCCCTGCAGAAAGAAATCGAGTTCGAAAGCAAGCTGCAATCGCTGATGGACGAGTACCACATGAACCTGGGCGACATCATCGGCATCCTGGATCCGAATGCCGCCCCCAAGCACAAGGCGCAGACCCCGCATCCGGAAAAGCCAGCAGGCAAGCGGCGTCCGCGTACCACCAAGCGTTATCAGCACCCCCAGACCGGCGAAGTCATCGAGACCAAGGGTGGCAATCACAAGGTGCTCAAGGCCTGGAAAGCCGAACACGGTGCCGATACCGTCGAGGGCTGGCTGCAGTAAAGCTTCATCACGTTTCGGTCGGCGCCAGGCGCAATGCCTGGCCGCCGGCTTGAGCGTTATCTGTTTTAGCGAGTACTACGGATTTCACCTGTCCCAGAAAATTCGCCGTCTAGCCCCTGCCACCGCGCGTTCTTTACCCTAACTTGACCGAAAGGTTAATTCTTCCGCGGTTTTGCACCGGCAGCGAATTCCTTCCCGTGTTTCAGCCTATTCGGTTTCGCCGCTGAACAAACGTGAGTGGGTAATCAGGCCTAGGCTAGACCCGCTCGCTCTTCTAATGGACAGGTTTCGTTCAGGCATCGTGACGCAAGCGATAACCCACACCTGCTTCGGTCACGATGAAACGCGGGGCCACGGGATCATCGGCCAACTTTTGCCGCAAATGACCGACCACGATCCGCAGATAGTGGGTGTCCTGAGCATGAGTCGGTCCCCAGATATCGATCAATAACTGGCGTTGCGTCACGACCCGTCCGGGATGCTGGGCGAGCGCTGCCAGAACGGCGTATTCCTTGCGCGTCAGGGCAACTTCGTTATCGGCCAGGGTGACCCGCCGATAGGCGAAGTCCACGCGTAATTCGCCCACCTCCAGGGTGGCGACCTGCGCGGTGGTGCTGCCCGTCGTTTGGCGGAGCAGGGCGCGGACCCGGGCGAGAAATTCCTGGATACCGAAGGGCTTGGTCACATAGTCGTTGGCGCCGGCATCCAGGGCGCGGACCTTTTCGCGTTCATCCGCCCGCACCGAGAGCACGAGCACCGGTACCGCCGACCACTCGCGCAGCTCGGCCAGCACCTCCTGGCCATCGCGATCTGGCAAACCGAGATCGAGGATGACCAGCGCCGGCTGGCCGACGGCGGCCTGGGCCAGGCCGTCCGTGCCGGTAGCGGCTTCGCTGACCTGGTAGCCCTGGGCGGCGAGGCTGATGCGCAGGAATTTGCGGATTTGGGGTTCGTCGTCGATGACGAGGACATGAGCGGACATCAGCAGGGTTCCACGCGAGAGGGCGTCATCATAGCGCCTGCGGTGAGCCAGGTACCTGGGCTATTCCGCAGGAGGCGTCGGTAGTGGCAGATGCATGCGCATCGTCGTGCCCCTGCCGTCGAGCCCGTCATCCACACTGACCCGGCCGCCATGCGCGCCGACCATGCCCTGGCAGATTGCCAGGCCCAGCCCGGTGCCCTGGCCGCCGCGATCCCCACGGGCGGCGGTGTAGAACATGTCGAAGATCCGGGCGCGATCTTCCCGCGGAATGCCGGGCCCCTCGTCCGCCACGGCGATCTGTAGCTCACCGGCCTGGCGGGTAATGCTGATTTCCAGGCGCCCGCCGGGTTCGGAGAAGCGGATGGCGTTTTCCAGGACATTGACCAGGGCCTGTTCGATCAGCGCCGGATGGACCCAGAGCAGCGGCAGGCCTTCTTCCACCCGGGTGGTGACCTGCAAGCCGGTCAGCAGCGGTTGCAGGCGCTGCAGGGCGCTGGCGAGGATGTCGCCGGGGTCGACCCAGTCACGGGCCAGTTGCAGACTGCCATGCCCAAGGCGGGTCATGTCCAGCAGGTTCTGGATGTAGCGATCGAGGCGCTCGGCTTCCTGGCGCGTGGCATCCAGCAGCTCCTGGCGATCACTGGCGGGGATGGCCTCGCCCAGGGTCGCCAGGGCATCGATGGAGCCGCGCATCACGGTCAGGGGCGTGCGCAGATCATGGGAGACGGAGGCCAGCAGGGCGCTGCGCAATTGCTCGGTCTCGCCATGCAGGCGCGCGGCCTCCAGATCCTCGCTGAGACGGACCCGCGCCAGGGCCTGGGCCAGGGGTTGCGCCAGGCTGGCCAGGTGACGACGTTCCACATGGTCCAGCGGTTGGGCATCCGTGCGGCGTACGCCGAGGACCGCGAGACTGCCACTCTCGGCCAGCAGCGGCCACCACCACCAGCTACCGGAGGGCAGGGTGTCGGTACCGCAGCCCGCCGGCTTTTCCTGCTTCCAGGCCCATTCGGCGGCGATGCGCTCGTTATCGGCCAGCACCAGGTCGGACGGGTGGGGCGCCAGTCCCGCCTTGTCTTCAGGGAGCAGCAGGCAGACGTGTTGCCCTTTGCCGCCCAGGTGCTTGAGGGTGACGCTGACCACCGCCTGGCGGTCGCTGGCGGCGCTCAGTTGGCGAGTGAAGTCCAGCAGTGCCAGCGTCTCGCGCTGGGTCAGGCGCAGTGCCTGCAACTGCCGGCGCTGGCGTGCGGCGAGGTCGCCGGTGAGCAGCGCCATGAGCAGGAAGA
Source organism: Pseudomonas oryzihabitans (assembly GCF_006384975.1). Classification (NCBI taxonomy): domain Bacteria; kingdom Pseudomonadati; phylum Pseudomonadota; class Gammaproteobacteria; order Pseudomonadales; family Pseudomonadaceae; genus Pseudomonas; species Pseudomonas oryzihabitans. The sequence goes on along the minus strand of NZ_CP021645.1, from coordinate 1,177,019 downwards.
AGGCGAGGGTGAGCACATCCTGTTCGCGATTGATGGTCAGCGAAAAGGCCGGCGGAATGAACAGGAAGTCGTAGGCAAGAAAGCCGAGTAGGGCGCAGAACAGCGCTGGTCCACGACTGCTGCGCACCGCCACCAGCAGCACCGCGGCGAGAAAGACCAGCGAGATGTTGGGCAACTCCAGCAAGCCCGAGACGCCTTCGGCGATGGCGGCGGCCAAGCCGGTCGCCAGGATGGCCGCGCCATAGGGGCCGGGCCGCCAGGGGCGCCGAGGACGAGCGGTGGGCGGGGCGTCGCGATCCAGGTCGAGAATGGCGATCTCCAGGCCCTGGGCCAGGCGCAAAAGTCGGTTGGCCAGGCGGCGTCTCAGGCTGAAGCCACGTGGTCGCCCGCGGCCGATCAAGAGCACGCTGGCTCTTTGATCGCGGGCATGGCGGACCAGAGCGCGGGCCGGGTCGCTGTCGCGCAGGGTCAGTACCTCGCCGCCGAGTCGTTCGGCCAGGCGCTGGCTGGCCTGTAGATTGGAGCGGGCGCTGTCGTCCAGCGGTTGGCCGGTGTCGACGTGGACCAGGGTCCAGGGCAGGTGGCGCTGTTCCGCCAGGCGACTGGCATGACGCACCAGGCGTTCCGCCGAGGGCGAGGTGCCGGCGCCGACGATCAGGCGCCCCAGTAGCGGCGGTGCGGCCTGACCCTGCTGGCGATAGCGCAGTGCCAGGGTCGAATCCACCTGGGCGGCCGCGGTGCGCATGGCCAGCTCGCGCAGCGCGGTCAGGTTGGTCTGGCTGAAGAAGGCATCGATGGCGGCGCGGGCCTGTTCGGGCACATAGACCTTGCCCTCGCGCAGGCGCTCCAGCAACTCCCGGGGTGGCAGGTCGATGAGCACCAATTCATCGGCATCGAGCAGGACCTGGTCCGGCACCGTTTCCCGTACCTGCACGCCGGTGATGTCGCGCACCTCGTCGTTGAGACTTTCCAGATGCTGGACGTTGACCGTGGTGTAGACGTGGATGCCGGCGGCGAGCAGGTCCTCGACATCCTGCCAGCGCTTGGCGTGGCGGCTGCCAGGGGCGTTGCTATGGGCCAGCTCGTCCACCAGCACCAGTTCCGGCGGCTCGGCCAGCAGGCCCTCCAGATCCAGCTCGGTGAGCTTGAGACCCCGGTGCTCGACCCGCCGCAGCGGTTGCTGCGGCAGACCGGCGAGCAGGGCAGCGGTCTCCCGCCGCCCATGGGTTTCGACGATCCCGGCACGTACCCGGCGACCTTGGCGCAGGGCGGTCTGAGCGGCTTGCAGCATGGCGTAGGTCTTACCCACCCCAGGGGCGGCACCGAGAAAGACCTTGAGGCGCCCGCGCCCTTCGCGATGTTCGGCGAGCAGCGCTTCGGCGCGCCCGGTGCTGTCGGTCATTTGCTCAGGTCTGCCAGGGCCAGGTTGAGGAGCAGGACATTAACCGTTGCCGGGCCGAAGAGCGAGGTGTGCGTCTGCTCGCGTACCAGGGCTTCCAGCCGTTCCGGTGCCAGACCGCGAGCGGCCGCGACCCGGGCGATCTGATAGCGGGCGCCGGCCGGGGTCAGGTCCGGGTCGAGGCCGCTGGCGGAGGTGGTTACCAGTTCCTGGGGCACCGGGCCCTGGCCGGTCACCTGGACCTCGGGCAGCGCCTTCTCGATCCGCTCTCGCAGCGCCGGTGCCGACTGCGCGAGGTTGCTGGCGCTGCTGGAGACGGTGGCGTAGTCGCCAGCCGAGGGGCGCGGCTGGAACCACTCGGGGCCGCTGAATTTCTGCGCGATCAGGCGTGAGCCGACCACGCTGCCGTCGGCGCGCTGGATCAGGCTGCCGCCGGCCTGGTCGGCGAACAGCACCTGGCCGAGCACCGTCACCAGCAGGGGGTAGGCGCCCCCGGTCAGGGCGCTGAGCAACAGGAGCATCAGCACGGCGGAACGCAATTGCATGAGCATGGCGGTCTCCTCAGACCAGACCGAGGGCGCCGAGCGCCAGGTCGATGGCTTTGATGCCGATGAAAGGCACGGCGATACCGCCCAGGCCGTAGATCAGCAGGTTGCGACGCAGCAGGGCGGCGGCACTGGCGGCCTTGACCCGCACCCCACGCAGCGCCAGGGGAATCAGCGCGACGATGATCAGGGCGTTGAAGACGATGGCCGAGAGAATGGCGCTCTGCGGGCTGGCCAGGTGCATCACATTGAGCACATTGAGCTGCGGATAGATGCCGGCGAACAGCGCGGGCAGGATGGCGAAGTACTTGGCCACGTCGTTGGCCACCGAGAAGGTGGTCAGGGCGCCGCGGGTCACCAGCAATTCCTTTCCCACCTGCACCACGTCCAGCAGTTTGGTCGGATCGGAATCCAGATCCACCAGGTTGGCGGCCTCGCGGGCGGCCTGGGTGCCGTCGTTCATGGCCATGCCCACATCGGCCTGGGCCAGGGCCGGGGCGTCGTTGGCGCCGTCGCCGCACATGGCCACCAGCTTGCCCTCGGCCTGTTCGCTGCGGATGCGCTCCAGCTTCTTCTCCGGGGTGGCCTCGGCGATGACGTCGTCCACGCCCGCCTCGGCGGCGATGGCGGTGGCGGTCAGGGGGTTGTCGCCGGTCACCATCACGGTGCGAATGCCCAGGGTACGCAGTTCGGCGAAGCGTTCGCGGATGCCGGGCTTGACCACATCCTTGAGGTGGATGGCGCCGAGCAGCCGGCCCTCGCCACAGACCAGCAGCGGGGTGCCGCCACTCTTGGCGATGGTCTCGATCTCCCGGGCCAATACCTCCGGCAGGTCGGCGCGGGTCTGGCCGAGAAACATCAGCACGGCGTCCACCGCACCCTTGCGATACTCGCGACCCTGCCAGTCGATACCCGACAGCCGCGTCTCGGCACTGAAGGGGATGGGCGTGACCTGGGCACGCGGCGGCTCTTCCAGCGGGTGCAGGTTGCGCAGGTACTCGACGATCGAACGGCCCTCCGGGGTCTCGTCGGCCAGGGAGGCATAGAGGGCGCCTTCGGCCAGGGCCTTGGGGGTGACGCCGGGGGTGGCGTACAGGGCGCTGCAACGGCGGTTGCCGAAGGTGATGGTGCCGGTTTTGTCCAGCAGCAAGGTGTGGACGTCACCCGCGGCCTCCACGGCGCGGCCCGAGGTGGCGATCACATTGAGGCGCACCAGGCGATCCATGCCGGCGATGCCGATGGCCGAAAGCAGCCCGCCGATGGTGGTGGGGATCAGGGTCACCAGTAGGGCCACCAGGAACAGCAGTGGCAACTGGCCGCCGGCCAGGGCGGCGAAGGGCTGCAGCGTGACCACCACCAACAGGAAGATCAGCGTGAGGCCGATCAGCAGGATGTCCAGGGCGACCTCGTTGGGGGTCTTCTGGCGCTTGGCGCCCTCCACCAGAGCGATCATCCGGTCCAGGGTGGATTCGCCCGGATTGGCGGTGATGCGCACCCGAATCCAGTCCGACACTACCCGCGTGTTGCCGGTGACCGCCGAGCGGTCACCGCCCGATTCGCGAATCACCGGCGCGGATTCGCCGGTGATGGCCGCTTCGTTGACCGCGGCCACGCCCTCGATGATCTCGCCATCGCCGGGGATCAGCTCGCCAGCCTCGACGCGCACCACCTGGCCCTTGCGCAGGGAGCTGGCCGGCACCATGCGATGGTTGCCGTTCTCCTCCAGGCGGGCGGCCAGGTTCTGGCCGATGCCCTTGAGGCTGTCGGCGCGAGCCTTGCCGCGGCCTTCGGCCAGGGCTTCGGCGAAGTTGGCGAACAGCAGGGTGAACCACAGCCAGAGGGTGATCTGGACCGCTACCCCAGTGCTGACGCCATTGTTGGGCGCCAGGCACAGCAGGGTGGAGAACAGCGCGGTGATCTCCACCACGAACATCACCGGCGAGCGGATCTGCTGGCGCGGGTCGAGCTTGACGAACGCCTGCCGCAGCGCCTGGCGCCAGAGGGTGCCGGCGGTAGGGGTGGGCAAGGTGTGGGTCTGGGCATCCATTTCAGCGGACTCCGAACAGTTGCAATTGATCGGCGATCGGCCCCAGGGCGAGCGTCGGCAGGAAGGTCAGGCCGCCCACCAGCAGGATGGTGACGACCAGCAGGGTGACGAACAGCGGGCCATGGGTGGGGAAGCTATTCGGGCCCACCGGCACGGCGCGCTTGGCGGCCAGGCTGCCGGCGATGGCCAGGATCGGCAGGATGTAGCCGAAGCGACCGATCAACAGCGCCAGGCTCAGCATCAGGTTGTGGAAGGGGGTGTTGGCACTGAAGCCACCGAAGGCCGAGCCGTTGTTGGCGGTGGCTGAGGTATAGGCATAGAGCAGTTGGCTGAAACCATGGGGCCCGCTGGCACCGATGCCAGCCACGCCGGCCGGGACGCTGGCGGCGATGGCACCCAGCACCAGGACGCCCAGCGGCATTACCAGCAGCGTCGCCATCAGCAGACGCACCTCGGGTGCCTCCAGCTTCTTGCCCAGGTATTCCGGGGTGCGGCCGACCATCAGCCCAGCGATGAAAACGGCGATCAGCACATTGAGTAGCATGCCGTAGAGCCCGGCACCGACGCCGCCGAAGATCACCTCGCCCAGCATCATGTTGAATAGCGCGATCAGGCCGGTGAGGGGAGCCAGGCTATCGTGCATGGAATTCACCGAGCCGTTGGAGGCCGCGGTGGTCACCGTGGCCCAGAGCGCCGAGGCGGTGGCGCCGAAGCGGGTCTCCAGGCCTTCCAGGGAGGCGCCCTGGGTGATCGGCAGGTTGGCCAGCGTCGGATTGGCGTGGTCCTGGGCCGCGATGGCGACCACGGCGCCGAGCACCAGCAGGCCGAACATGGCGGCGAAGATCGCCCAGCTCTGCCGCTGGTCCTTCACATAGTGGCCGAAGCTGAACACCAGGGCGGCCGGGATCATCAGGATGGCGGCCAGCTCCAGCAGATCGCTCAGCGCCGTGGGGTTCTCGAAGGGATGTGCCGAGTTGACCCCGAAGAAGCCGCCGCCATTGGTGCCGAGTTGCTTGATGGCGATCTGGCTGGCGGCCGGGCCGAGCGGCAGGCTCTGGCTGGCGCCCTGCAAGGTGGTGGCATCCACGTAGGCGGCGAAGGTCTGGGGCACGCCTTGCCAGATCAACAGCAGCGCCAGCGGCAGGCACAGTGGCAGCAGCACATAGAAGGTGGCGCGGAACAGGTCGGCCCAGAAATTACCGATCTCCCGGGCGCTCCGCCGGGCAATGCCGCGAGCCAGGGCGGCCAATACCGCCACGCCCACGGCGGCGCTGACGAAGTTCTGCACCCCTAGCCCGACCATCTGGCTGAAGTAGCTCAGCGAGGCTTCGCCACTGTAGGCCTGCCAGTTGGTGTTGGTGACGAAGCTGATGGCGGTGTTCAGTGCCAGGGTCCATTCCAGGCCCGGAAGATGCTGGGGATTCAGCGGCAATTCGCCCTGCAGCAACAGGATGGCGAACAGCAGGGCGATGCCCAGCAGGTTGAACAGCACCAGGGCGATGGCATAGGTGCGCCAGTCCTGACCGCGGCCATCGGTGCCGACCAGCTTGAGCGTCAGCCGCTCCAGGGGCGCGCCGATGAAGGTCAGCCAGGTTCGCTCGCCTTCGAGCGCACGATAGAAGAAGCGCCCCAGGAAGGGCGCCGGAAGAAAGGTCAGGGCCAGGAAGGCCAGGATGAGGAACGCGGCTTGCCTGTCCATGCCGCCTCCCTAGGACCGGCCGGCGCGCAGCAGCGCCGCCAGCAGATAGACGAACAGACCCAGTGCCAGCAGCAGGGCCAGGAGATTCCAGGGATTCATTGCGCGCTCTCCACGAATTAAAACTCCTCGAACGGCGATTGCCGCGTAGAGAAATTGTCGGGAGGAGGGCTGTAAAGAAGCGAGACGTGCTCAGGGAAAGGGGCGTAAAGAAAGCGTTAAATCGGCCCCGCCCTCCAGGCGTGACGGGGCCTCTAGCGCATTACTGTTGCGGGGCGTTCTGTTGCTGCTGTTCCTGCTTGGCCTTCTTGTTGGCCTCGTGGTGACCGATGGCGCAACCGGCTGCGGCACCAGCGACGCCGTGCCCCCCAGCGACATGGCCAGCGGCACCGCCAACGACGGCACCCTTGATGCAGCCGGCGGCAAAAGTAGCTTGGCTGGCGCCTAGTAGCAGGGCGGAAAGGGCAAGGGTAGGCAGGAGTTTCATGGTGGCGACCTCTCGTGGGTGCGAAGTAATGTCCTGTAGCAATTGACCCGAACGAGCCTTGCCGGTTCTCTTGCGCTATCCAGTCGCGCTCGCGGCCATGGCCGCGATAGGCTGTAGGTTGGGTTGAGACGGCTCTATCGTCGAAGCCCAACATTGCCTGGGTCCGGAGACCCTGTTGGGCTTCGCTGTGCTCAACCCAACCTACGGCGGCCCGGGGTAGCGGCCGCCTCGACGGATCGCCATGGCCGTGATAACTGCGTCGGGCGCGGACGGGAGGCCGTGGAGAGTGCCCCCTGTACAGGCCGTGCTACTGGCGCATTCGCAGATGCAGCACCGCCCAATAGGCCGGCTTCGGTCGCTGCTGACGATCGAACAGCAAGGGCTGGTCATCGCCCGGCACACCTGGCTGGTTGTTGAGCCAGCTGTGGTTGTCGGCCACGCCCCACCAGGTCACGGCAGTCACCTTGGGATGCCTCAGGACCATGGCCAGCAGATCGCGATAGCGCTCGGCCTGCAGCCCCAAACGCTGTTGCAAGGTTAGCGTAGGTCGATAGTCATGGTGCTGATAGAGACTCATGTCCAGCTCGGTGATCTGGTTTTCCAGGCCCAGCCGGGCGAAGGTGGTGAGCGACTGGTCGATGGCCGCCAGCGCTGGCCAGTAGATGCTGATGTGGGTCTGGTGGCCGATCCCCTGCACCGGCACGCCCTCGGCCAGCAGCCCCTTCACCACCCGCGCCAGGCAGTCGCGCTTGGCCGGTTCATTGGTGTTGAACTCGTTGATGAACAGGCGCGCCTTGGGATCGGCGGCATGGGCCGCACGAAAGGCCTCGGCGAGATAGCCGGGGCCGACCACCTGCAGCCAGCGATCATTACGCAGGCAGCCAGGCTGATTGGGATCTATGGCCTCGTTGACCACATCCCAGGCGTAGACTCGACCCCGATAGTGCCCGACCACCGCGGCAATGTGCTGGCGGAGTCGCTGCAGCACCTGTTCGCGCGAGGCCGGTTGGCCGTTGTCCCCTTGCCAGAACCAATCCGGCGTATGGCTGCCCCAGAGCAGGGTATGGCCGCGCACCGCCAGGCCATGGCGTTCGGCGAAGGCGACGATGGCATCGGCCGGCCCGAAGACGTAGCTATCCTCCTGAGGATGGATCTGCAGGGGCTTCATGGCATTCTCGGCGACCACACTGCTGAACTGCAGCGCCAGCAGCGCGCCATCGTGGCCGGCGAGCTGATCGGGCTCGATGGCGGCGCCGATCTTCAGCCGGCCGTCATAGGCTGCGGCCAGGGAGCGGGTGGCAGCCGGCGTCTCTGGATCGGCCGCCAGGGCGACAGCGCTGGCATTCAAGAGACCGAGAGACAGCAGCAGGGCGACGACGGAGCGCGGCATCTTCGAGATTCCCCTGGGGACTCTAGCATGGCCTCGTAAGGGGTCAGGCGCTGCTTTCCGGCATCCCGTCAGGAGCAGGCCATTGACCTCAAAGGAAATGGTGCGGGTGATCTTCCTTCTTGGCCTTCTCCGCCAGGTGATGGCCAATGACGCAACCGGCGACCGCGCCCGCTATGGCATGGTGACCGGCGACATGCCCGGCCACACCGCCCACCACGGCGCCCTTGATACAACCGGCCGCCATGCTCGTCTGGCTGAGGCCGAACAGCAGGGCGGTCAGGGTGATGGCAGCAAGACGTTTCATGAAAGGGATCTCAGGCTGGATGGAGAGCCGAGGGTAAGGGCAGCAGGGTTAACTGGCGCTTAAGGCCGCCCATGGGGCGATGAACTTGTCGATCCGCTCTTCGATGCGACTTTCGACGGTGCGCAGGCGCAGGATAGCGATGCCGCTCCTGGCCAGGATGCTGTCCTTCATGGCATCCCGCGCTGCCTGATCGGGCCGGTCGTGGGCGCCGCCGTCGACCTCGATCACCCCTACCGGGATCTTGCCGACGCGGAAATAGATGACGAAGTCGCAACTGGCGCGGGCCATGAAGGCTCGCTCGCGCTCCGTCGGGGCCGGGTTGCTCGGCGCGGCGACCTGATCCAGTTTGACCTGATCATGGACCATCAAGGCGTGGTACGCCGGATCAGACAGGGCTTCGCGCAGCAACTGCGCCGCGATCTGCTCGGACTTGTAACGCGAATCCTCGGGTCGCAAGCGCGCGTTCAAGCGCGCCAGGGACTGGTCGTATTCGCGGTACAGCAGGTCGAAGGCCGACACCACGGGTGCACGGACGATCTGCGTGTCCTGGGCGTAATAGGTGAGGTAGCGCATCAAGGCCGCGATGTGCCCGTTGTGGCCGGCGAATACCGCGTCGCCCGTGACCAGGGTGAAGCGATGCTTGGCCCGTGACACCGCCACGTTGATCATGCGCGGGTCGTCGACGAACGTCAGCCGTTTGTGCTCCTGGTTGTAGCGCTTTTGGTCCAGTACGGTGGAGAAGACGATCTCGTCGCACTCCCGGCCCTGGAACTTGTGCACGGTGTCCTTGACGAAATCCGCCGGTAGGCGCGTGCCGGACAGGTTGACCTGGGCCCGGAACGGCGCGATGAAACCCCGGCCTTCGCCGTCCATGCCGACGGGCTCGCCCTCGTCGTCGAGCACCTTGAGCAAGGAGTCCAGTTCCCGCAGATTGGTGTTCTGGCGGGCATGATTGCCCTTGGCGGTCACCACCAGGCGCAGCGGTGTCTCGCCCTTGTCCTCGGTCATCGGCACCAGCGCGTTGTCGTAGAACTGCTGGTTGCAGAACTGGATGATCCTGGGATGGCAGCGGTAATGCTCTTTCAGCAGGGTCCTGGGTAGCGTCTCCTGGAACACCTTGATGCACGAATCGAGCAGGCTGTAGCGCTCGCAATCGTAGGTCTCGGCCGGCGCCGGCAGACCTAGCTTTACTGGAATATGAGCCAACTGGCGATTATCGCCGACGACGATCAGGTTCTTTGCGCAGCCCAACGGCAAGATGCCCGGCACGATGTCCTGTAGCGAGGCTTCATCGATGATCACGTAGTCGAGGATCGCTCCCGCTGCGATCGAATTGACGATGGAGTGCGTGCCGCTGCCCAGGATCGGGAAGCGCTTCAAGAAGGCGTCGAACTGTTTACGGTAGGTCTTGGCATCGAAGCGTTCCGACGGCCGAGGCAGCCTGTGCAGGTGCTGCTTCAGATGGCGCATCGAGGCACTCTTCACTTCATCCAACAGGGCGCTGAAATTGCCACGTGCCAGCGCCTCGCGGCATGCCTGCAACTCCGCTGCTTTGGCTTGCACTGCCTTGTCGTAGTAGTGCAGCTGCAAGGCATGAAACACGGACAGCCGCGCCTCGTCGTCGGCGAACGGCTTGGCGCGGAAAATCCGGAAGTTGAATAGCAGCTCGACACGGTCTTTGAGACGAATGCGCCGCTCGCCGAGATGGGCCAGGTAGGCCATCAGGTCGGTGCTCTTGCGCGGAGTTAGTCCGTACCGCGCCAGCGAGACGGCAGGCTGCACGCCATTGTCTGCCTGCCACTGCTGCAAATAGCGTCGCTCGATGGTCAGCTCATCGAGTTCGACCTGCAATTGCGCCGCCCGGTTGTGATCGTGCAGGTACTGCTTCAAGCGGGCCAGCAGGGTCTGGATCTCCTCCAGCGTCGGTGCGGGCTCGGGTTCGTCGGCTGGCCATGGCGGCAGAGCGGAGAAAAAAACCTCGCGGTTATCCTGATTGCCAAGCTTGGCGACCAGATAGCCCAGACCGCACTTCTCCAGCTTCTCGTAGACGTTTTCCACCGCCGCATTGTTGTTGGAGAGCACTGCCACCGTCTGCCCACGCAGCAGGATATTGGCGAGGATGTTGAGGATGGTCTGGGTCTTGCCCGTGCCTGGAGGACCCTCGATCACGCTGACCTGCGCGCGGAATGCCTGTTCAACTGCCGCGAGTTGGCTTTCGTTCAGTCCGAACGGAAAGATCAGCCCCCGACCCGGCGCCAGCAGGCCGTTGCGCCCCGTGCAGTAGGCCTGCAAGGCCGTGTCGGCACTGGCGGGTAGTTTTCCTAGCTGGCGCACGACATTGGCGGCGATGTCGCTGGCGGTCTTCGAAGCCGCACGTTCTTGCCGGGCATTGGCTACGGTAGTGAAATAGCGGAAGACCGGTGTGTCCTTCATCGCTGTCGGCATGACAAAGTCGACGTCATCCATTTTGAAGACTTCGGGTTTTTCGGTGTCTGGATAATGCACGACGGCATACCGCTCATCGTAGATCGTCGCCTTGACTATGGGCTTGAAGATCGTGCTGCCGGGTTTGGTTAGCAACCTCTCGCCCAGTTCGCGAGTGGGAGAAACGCTGCAGACGCTAAGCGGGCGCGTATAGCGTTTTTGGGAGGGGAAACAACACGTCAGTTGCAGGACTGCGTAGTTGTCGCTCCAGATCTTCCAGTCGCTGACTTGTGAGGTCTTATCCTTGCCATCCACCCAGATCGACACCATACATCTCTTTCCCTATGCGCACGACTTCGTTGTGTCTTCATCCAGGCGGCGAAGCCCGTCATTGCTCCAATGAGAGCGTTATATTGCCAGCGTCTTTTCCCTGGTTGATAGACGTCCGTGAACCCGATGCTTGTGCCCGACCTGCGCGGGATAAATCTACGATTAACTCCCTTGCTTCATCAGGGAGTTCATTGCCCTTTGCCTCGCCTCCGCGCGCTCGGACTTTTCGTACGGAACGGCGCTAGTTCAGCGAAGTGAGTACCGGAGTTGTCCTCTTGGTCCTGAAATGAAAAACCGCCCCGAAGGGCGGTTTTCAGTACCGAACGCTAGCGTCAAACTTCGACGGCGGCGATGCGGGCCTTTTCTGCGCTTTCACGGAATTCCGCGATCTGATCGAAGCTCAGGTAGCGGTAGACGTCCGCGGCCATGCTGTCGATGCTCTTCGCGTATTCCATGTACTCCTCGACGGTGGGCAGCTTGCCCAGGATCGAGGCCACCGCCGCCAGTTCCGCCGACGCCAGGTAGACGTTGGCGCCGTCGCCCAGGCGGTTGGGGAAGTTACGGGTGGAGGTGGAGACCACGGTGGCGTTGGCGGCCACACGGGCCTGGTTGCCCATGCACAGCGAGCAGCCCGGCATTTCCATGCGCGCACCGGCCTTGCCGTAGATGCCGTAGTAGCCTTCCTCGGTCAGCTGGTGCTGGTCCATCTTGGTCGGCGGCGACAGCCACAGGCGGGTCGGAATCGAGCCCTTGACCTTGTCCAGCAGCTTGCCGGCAGCGCGGAAGTGACCGATGTTGGTCATGCAGGAACCGATGAACACCTCGTCGATCTTGTCGCCGGCCACCTGCGACAGCAGGCGGGCATCGTCCGGATCGTTCGGGGCACACAGTACCGGCTCGGTGACTTCGGCCAGGTCGATCTCGATGACTTCGCTGTATTCGGCGTCGGCATCGGCGGAGAGCAGTTCCGGGTTGGCGATCCAGGCTTCCATGGCGCGCGCGCGGCGCTCCAGGGTGCGCGGGTCACCGTAGCCTTCCTCGATCATCCAGCGCAGCAGGGTGATGTTGGACTGCAGGTACTCGGTGATGGACTCGGGCGACAGCTTGATGGTGCAACCGGCGGCGGAACGCTCGGCGGAGGCATCGGACAGCTCGAACGCCTGCTCCACGGTCAGGTCTTCCAGGCCTTCGATCTCGAGGATGCGGCCGGAGAAGATGTTCTTCTTGCCCTTCTTCTCGACGGTCAGCAGGCCTTTCTGGATGGCGTAGTAGGGGATGGCATGCACCAGGTCACGCAGGGTGATCCCAGGCTGCATCTTGCCCTTGAAGCGCACCAGCACGGATTCCGGCATGTCCAGCGGCATCACGCCAGTGGCGGCGGCGAAGGCGACCAGGCCGGAACCGGCCGGGAAGGAGATGCCGATCGGGAAGCGGGTGTGGGAATCGCCACCGGTGCCGACGGTGTCAGGCAGCAGCATGCGGTTCAGCCAGCTGTGGATGATGCCGTCGCCGGGACGCAGGGAGACGCCGCCACGGGTGCGGATGAAATCCGGCAGGGTGTGGTGGGTCTTGACGTCGATGGGCTTGGGATAGGCTGCGGTATGGCAGAAGGACTGCATCACCAGGTCGGCGGAGAAGCCCAGGCAGGCCAGGTCTTTCAACTCGTCACGGGTCATCGGGCCGGTGGTGTCCTGGGAGCCGACGGTGGTCATCTTCGGCTCGCAGTAGGTGCCGGGACGTACGCCCGCGACGCCGCAGGCCTTGCCGACCATCTTCTGCGCCAGGGTGTAGCCCTTGCTGCTCTCGGCCGGCTGGTCCGGCTTGTTGAACAGGTCGGACGGGCCCATACCCAGTTCGGCACGCGCTTTTTCAGTCAGGCCACGGCCGACGATCAGCGGGATACGGCCGCCGGCGCGGACTTCGTCCAGCAGCACGGGGGTCTTGAGTTCGAAGGTGGCGAGCACCTCGTCGCTGCCGTGGCGGGTGACCTTGCCGGCCTTGGGATAGACGTCGATGACGTCACCCATTTCCAGGGCGGACACGTCGAATTCGATCGGCAGGGCGCCGGCGTCTTCCATGGTGTTATAGAAGATCGGGGCGATCTTGGAGCCAAAACAGAAACCGCCGCCGCGCTTGTTGGGCACGTAGGGGATGTCGTCGCCGAAGAACCACAGCACCGAGTTGGTGGCGGACTTACGGGACGAACCGGTACCGACCACGTCACCGACGTAGGCGACCGGGAAGCCCTTGGCACGCACTTCCTCGATCTGCTTCAGCGGACCGATGCTGCCTTGCTGCTCGGGGACGATGCCATCGCGAGCCATCTTCAGCATGGCCAGTGCGTGCAGCGGGATGTCCGGGCGCGACCAGGCGTCGGGGGCGGGGGAGAGGTCGTCGGTGTTGGTTTCGCCGGGTACCTTGAACACGGTCAGGGTGTACTTCTCGGCGATTTCCGGACGCTTCTGGTACCACTCGCCATCGGCCCAGGACTGCATCACGGCCTTGGCGTGGGCATTGCCCGCCTTGGCTTTTTCGGCTACGTCGTGGAAGGCGTCGAACATCAGCAGGGTGTGCTTGAGTTGCTCGGCGGCAACAGAGCCCAGTTCGGCGTCGTCCAGCAGCTCGACCAGGGTGGCGATGTTGTAGCCGCCCTGCATGGTGCCCAGCAGCTCGGTGGCGCGCTGCTTGGAGATCAGCGGGGACTGGGCTTCACCCTTGGCGATGGCGGAGAGGAAACCGGCCTTGACGTAGGCGGCTTCGTCGACGCCCGGCGGAACGCGGTTGGTGATGAGATCGACGAGGAAGTCTTCCTCACCGGCGGGGGGATTCTTCAGCAGCTCGACCAGACCGGCCGTTTGCTCGGCGTTCAGCGGCTGGGGCACGATGCCCTGGGCGGCACGCTCTTCTACGTGTTTACGATAGGCTTCAAGCACAGGTTGACCCTCATCAGTGGTCCAAATATTGCGTCCGGGGGCTGGTGCCCCAAAATGCATCCGGCAGGGGTGACGGGGGAGGCTGCGGGCAGACCGCCGTCGCGCCGGACGCATTCCGCTAGAAGCTGTTTTCAAAGTTTTACGCCGGCTGCTGCAAGGCAGGTCGGGCAGCAGTGCGGTTGATGAGGCCGCCGCTGCCCGGATGGTCGCCGGAAACTTTGCTCGTGACGCTTTGAAAACAGCTTCGTATCGGACATTGCGCCTATAAGGCTGCCCAATTCTACGCCAAGCCTCTGGCGAAGTTAAGCGCTGCGTTGTCGCAACCCTGCTTCCCCGCCTTAGACCTTGGCCCTAGATGTATTAGCGACCCAGATGGGCAAAACGACCGGTGAAGGGTTTGCCGATGGGATAGGCCAGATCACCGTGCTTGCTGGTACCGAGGCCCAGGTCGACCAGGGCTTCGGCCAGCTTGACCGCGGCGCTGACGCCTTCGATCACCGGGATGCCGATGGCCTCGCTCAGGGCTTCGCGCAGATCGGCCATGCCGCCGCAGCCGAGCACGATTGCGCCGGCGCCTTCTTCGTCCCGCGCGCGGCGGCCCTCGGCGGCGATGAGCTCGATCAGGCTGTCATCGGCGGCTTCCAGCGCCAGTACCGGCAGGTCGATGCAGCGCACCGAGGTGCACAGCTCGGCGAAGCCGTATCTCTGCAGCAGGTGCTCGGCGATGATGCGGGTGCGGGTGAGGGTGGTCACCACGGCGAAGCGGGTGGCCAACAGGCTGGCCAGGTGGAAGCCGGCCTCGGCGATGCCCAGCACCGGCCCCTGGGCCATTTCCCGTGCGGCCAACAGGCCCGGATCGCCGAAGCAGGCGATGACGTGGGCCGCGCAGCCCGCCTCGACGCCCTTGCGCATCTCTTCTATTACCCCGACCGCGGCCACCGCCTCGTCGTAGTGGCTTTCGATGGACACCGGACCGGCGTCCGGATTGCTGGCGAGAATGGTGGTGCCCGGACGGGCGACGGCCTGGGCTGCATGGCCGATCTTGGCGGTCATGGCGGCGCTGGTGTTGGGATTGATGACCTGAATCTGCATGAGGTGTCTCAACTGCGTTTGAAGATGCTGCGGAAATCTGGATCGGCCGCCGTGGGCCGATCGATCCGCAGGGATTCGCGAATCAGGCGCAGGTGCTGCGCCATCCAATCGCTGGCGGCGGTCCCGTCGCCCTGGGCGAGCAGGTCCAGTAGGTCGCCGTGCTGGCCGCAATCGCAGCCCAGGCTGTGGCGCGAGCCATAGATGGCGATCAACAGCGACGAGCGACTGGCCAACTGGGCGACCTGTTCGGTCAGCACCTGATTATCGGCCAGCGCCGCGAGTTCGACGTGGAAGCGGGCGGACAGTTGGATCGCCAGGCTGTGACGCCCACTGTGCTGTGCCTCGTGCTCCTCGACGCAAAGCTGCCGCAGGGGTGCCAGCTGGGCGGCGTCGACCCGGGCGGCGACCAGGGGCATCAGTGCTGGCTCGATCAGTTGCCGCGCCGCCAGGATGTCCTGGGCTTCCTTGGCACTGGGCTGGGCGACCTGGGCGCCGCGATTGGCGCGCAGGGTCACCAAGCGCTCCAGGGCCAGGCGCTGCAGCACCTTGCGGATGCCGGTACGGCTGACACCGAAGGTTTCCGCCAGGGTGTCTTCCGGCAGTCGGGTGCCGGGCGCCAGGCGATGTTCGACGATGGCTTCGAGGATGTCCTGATAAATCCGCTCGTCCCGGGGAGAGGCGGCAACGGCGAGTGACGAAGGTACTGCACTCATGGGCGTGCTCCGGCGATTTGCGTAAATTGTATACAGAATTCTGATTGGCGACGATGAGAAAAGGGCTGAGCGGTTATGCGCCAAGGTAGCGCTTCACTGATACCAAATGCCCCAGAGAAGTGCACATTCGCCGTAGGCTTAGCCGCTGTGCCAGAGGGGTTTATCGCGGAATTCTGGTGTTGAGCCAGCCATTTAGCTCGGTTCTTGAGCAACTGGCACGTTCCCTGCGTGGTGGATTGTATACAAAATCAGGCAGGCATCGTACGCAGGTGGCTGCTACCACGGAGGAGGCGATTCATGACCCAGCAGATTCCACCGGGCTACAGCCCGCGTCTGTATAACGAAGATCTCGGCCCGGTCGAGCAGAAATGGAACTGGTACAACATCTTCGCCTTCTGGATGAGCGACGTGCACAGCGTGGGTGGCTACGTCTTCGCCGCCAGCCTGTTCGCCCTGGGCCTGGCCAGCTGGCAGGTGCTGATCGCGCTGCTGGTGGGCATCTGCATCATCCAGGTGATCGCCAACCTGGTCGCCCGCCCCAGCCAGCAGGCGGCCGTGCCCTATCCGGTGATCTGCCGGTTGGCCTTCGGCGTCTTCGGCGCGAACATCCCGGCGGTGATCCGTGGCCTGATCGCGGTGGCCTGGTACGGTATCCAGACCTACCTGGCCTCCAGTGCCCTGGTCATCGTGGTGCTCAGATTCTTCCCGGCGCTGGCCGTCTATGGCGATACCAGCTTCCTCGGTCTTTCGTATCTCGGCTGGATGGGTTTCCTGACCCTCTGGGTGCTGCAGGCCTGCGTGTTCTGGGCGGGCATGGAATCTATCCGCCGTTTCATAGACTGGGCTGGTCCCGCCGTCTATGCGGTGATGTTCCTGCTCGCTGCCTGGATCGTCTGGCGCGCCGGCTGGAGCAACATCAGCTTCACCCTGGCGGAAAAGCAGCTGACCGGCTGGGCCGCCTTCGGCCAGGTGATCATGGCCATCGCCCTGGTGGTGTCCTATTTTTCCGGCCCGACGCTCAACTTCGGTGACTTCAGCCGCTACTGCCGTTCCATGCAGGACGTACGGCGCGGCAACTTCTGGGGGCTGCCGATCAACTTCCTGGCCTTCTCCCTGGTCACCGTGGTGATCGTGTCCGGCACCCTGCCGGTGTTCGGCGAGATGATCCACGACCCCATCGCCACCGTGGCCCGCATCGACAACACCACCGCCGTGCTGCTGGGCGCCTTCACCTTCGTCACCGCCACCATCGGCATCAACATCGTGGCCAACTTCGTCTCGCCGGCCTTCGACTTCGCCAACGTGGCACCGAGCAAGATCAGCTGGCGCGCCGGCGGCATGATCGCGGCCGTGGCGTCGATCTTCATCACCCCCTGGAACCTGTTCAACAACCCCGAGGTGATCCACTACACCCTGGATGTCCTGGCCGCCTGCATCGGCCCGCTGTTCGGCATCCTGCTGGTGGACTACTACCTGCTGCGCAAAGGCCAGATCGACGTCGATGCTCTGTTCGACGACACCCCTACCGGCGCCTACTGGTACAGCGGCGGGGTCAACTGGGTGGCCGTCCAGGCACTGGTGGCCGCGGCGCTGATCGGGCTGTGCTTCACCTTCGTACCCTGGTTCAAGCCGATCGCCAACTTCGCCTGGTTCACCGGCTGCTTCCTGGGCGGGCTGTTCTTCTATGCCCTGAGCCGCCGCAGCGCCAGTCCGCTGCCGGCTGGCGGCGCCACCGCCGTCTGATCGACCCACTGATCCCCAGCGGCCGGAGCTGGCTACCTGCTCCGGCCGCTGGCGTTTCGGGCTAGACTAGGTGTTTTGCTCCAAGGCGCTTCACCCATGTCCGCTCCTGTCATCAAGACGCCCTGCGTCGGCCTCTGCTCGACGATGTTCGGCGATCACGTCTGCCGTGGTTGCAAGAGATTTCATCACGAGGTGGTGAACTGGAATCTCTACAGCGAAGACGAGCGTCGCGCCGTCTGGGCCCGCCTGGAGCTGCTGCTGGTGCAGGTGGTCTCGGCCAAGGTCGACGTCTTCGATCCGGCGCTGCTGCGCCAGCAACTGCAGCAGCGCAGCATTCGCTTCCGCCCGGATCAGTCGGAATACTGCTGGGCCTATCAGCTCCTGGCCCGTGGCGCTCGCCATATCCAGCAACTGGATGCCTACGGGGTACGCCTGCTGCCGGAATTTCGCGAGCGGCCCCTGGCCGAGTTGCGCGACGCCATCGACCGGGAATTCTTCCTGCTCTCCGAAGCCCATTACGACCGCTACATCGCCCCGCGCTTCCTTTTGGAAGGCGTCGATAGTCGCGTTTGAACATCCCGGACGCTTTGCTGCTGGCCCGCCGACCAAGGCTGTTTCCACTCGGATGCGTCAAGCGCGCGCCTTTCGGCGTCGCTGTGCTAAGCCAGCCTTAATACAAACGCTAGCGATAAGTTGTAGCATTTGCAGCCAGTATGACTCTGGAGATGACGAATGCGATTAGCTGATTTGCGGCCGGGACAATGCGGCATAGTGGTTGGGGTGGACGGTGGACGCGCGGATGGCCGGCCGGCTCTGTTGCGGCGGCTGCAGGATGTCGGTTTCGTCCAGGGCGAGGAGGTGCGGATGATCACCCACGCCCCCTGGTCCGCCGATCCGGTACTGGTGCAGGTCGCTGGGGCGCGCTTCGCCTTGCGGCGGGACGAGGCCGAGCAGGTCCTGCTGCGCGAGAGCGTCGCATCATGAGTACCGAAAGTCTGTATACGGCGCTGGTGGGTACGCCCAACTGTGGCAAGACCGCGCTGTTCAACCTGATCACCGGGGCGCGGCAAAAGGTCGCGAACTACGCTGGGGCGACGGTCGAGCGGAAGGAGGGACGTTTTCTCACTGCCTCCGGTCGATCCGTACGGCTGCTGGATTTGCCGGGAACCTACAGCCTGGAATCCCAGAGCGCCGACGAGCGCATCGCGGCGGATGTATTGGCCGGGAACTATCCCGGCGAGGCGCCGCCGAATCTGGTCATCTGCGTCGTCGATGCGACCAACCTCAGGCTGCACCTGCGTTTCGTTCTGGAAGTGCAGCGGCTGGGGCGCCCCATGGTGCTGGCGCTGAACATGACCGATGCCGCCCAGCGTCAGGGAATTCGCATCGACAAGCAGCGCCTGGCGGCGGAGCTGGGGATGCCTGTGGCCTCTACGGTGGCGATCCGGCGCGGGGGCGCCGACGAATTGATCCGCCTGCTCGACGAGCAGCGGGAGATAGCGCCGCCAGTCATCCGTCCGCTGGACGACCTGCACCAGGAGGCGCGCCGCCTCATGGCCTGCTGCGTGTCTCTGCCCCAGCTTTCCGAGAGCAGGATCGACGCCATCGACCGGGTCGTGCTGCATCCGGTCGTCGGCCCCCTGCTCTTGGTCGCCGTGATGTTCATGGTCTTCCAGGGGGTTTATTCCCTCGGCAAACCGCTCACCGATCTCATCGGCGCGGGCTTCGACGCCCTGAATGCCTGGGCCGCGAGCGTGCTGCCAGCAGGGCCGATACAGGGACTGCTCTGCGAGGGCTTGATCGGCGGACTCGGGACGGTCCTGGGCTTTTTGCCCGAGATCCTGGTGTTGTTCTTCTTCATCCTTATCTTGGAAGAGTCCGGTTATCTTCCGCGTGCGGCCTTTTTGCTCGACCGGGCGATGCTGGCGGTCGGGCTCACCGGCCGTTCCTTCATTCCCTTGCTGTCCAGCTTCGCCTGCGCCATTCCCGGCATCATCGGCAGTCGCAGCATCAGTGATAGCCGGGACCGCTGGACGACGATCCTGGTGGCACCGTTGATGACCTGCTCGGCGCGCCTGCCGGTGTACGCCCTGCTGATCAGTGCCTTCATTCCCGATCGCACCATCGCCAACACCTTCAATCTGCAGGGCCTGGTTCTGTTCGGGCTCTATCTGCTCGGGATCCTCGGCGCCATGGCCGTCGGCTGGGTATGCAAGAAGCTGCGTGGCTCAGCACAGGAGCCGCCTACCCTGATCCTGGAGCTACCCGCCTATCGCTTGCCCAGGCCGCGCAACGTCGCCCTGGGGCTCTGGGAGAAGGGCGTGACCTTTCTCCGCAAGCTCACCGGGGTGATCCTGGCGCTGACGATCATCATGTGGGCGATCTCCAGTTTCCCCGGTGCCCCGGTGGGAGCCAGCGGTCCGGCTATCGACTACAGCATCGCCGGTTACCTGGGGCGCTCGCTGCAATTCTTCTTCGCGCCCCTGGGTTTCAACTGGCAAATCACCCTCGCGCTGATTCCGGCCTTTGCGGCGCGGGAGACCGCGGTCGCCACCCTGGCCACCATCTACTCGGTAGCCGATGCGGGTGATGTGTCCTCGCTCGCGGAGATCATGGCCCAACATATCTCCCTGGCCAGTGCCGTATCGCTGATGGTCTGGTTCGCCTTCGCCCCGCAATGTATGTCGACGCTTGCGGTGATCCGCAAGGAAACCCTGAGTTGGCGCAAGACGGCCATCGCCTTCAGCTACATGTTCGTCGTCGCCTATGTCGGCGCGTTCGCCGCCTACCATCTGCTCGAGGTGCTCATATGACTACCAGCCTGATCTGGCAATACGCCCTTGTCGGGGGCATCGTCCTGCTCGCGACAGGGGCGCTGGTGAGGCGACTGTGGCGACGGTCGTCCGCTGCCTGTGGCAGTGGGTGTGGCAGCTGTTCGTCTTGCGGGTCCGGTCAAGGCGAGCAGGGCGTTCAAGCCATCCGGATCCAGGCCACGAAGTATCCCTGACGGCCGAGGCGAAGGGGGGAGCGCGGCTCCCCATTGGGCGAATGCTGTGCGGGCCGGCGGAAGGGGGTAGAGCCTGGTCGGGCTTTCTCTATAATGCGCGGCTTTTGCACGGGATTACGCTGATGTCCTTGCCCGAGATGAACGAATTCCTCGGCTGCCGCACGCCGGATGCCTGGGTCGAGGCGGCGCTGCAGGATCTGCCGACGTTGCTGCAAGACCACGCCAACAACGAGAAGAAGGCTGCCGGTGCCGCCTTCCACTATCTGTTCACCTATTCCAACCGCGCCGAGCTGTCCTGGAAGATGTCGCGCATCGCCCGGGAAGAGCTACGCCATTTCGAGCAGGTGCTGCAGATCATGAAGCGCCGCGGCATCGAGCATCGCAATGTCAGCTCGGCACGCTATGCCGGTGCCTTGCGCAAGCTCTGTCGCAACCACGAGCCGCTGAAGCTGACCGACAGCCTGGTGATCGGCGCCTTCATCGAGTGCCGTTCCTGCGAGCGCTTCGGCGCCGTGGCGCCCCATCTGGACGAGGAACTGGGCAAGTTCTACAGCGGCCTGCTAGCCTCCGAGGCGCGGCATTTCCAGGACTATCTCAAGCTCGCCTACCTCTATGGCGAGCGGGATGATGTGGATGCCAAGATCGCCGAGGTCCGCGCCCTGGAAGTGGAGCTGATCACCTCCAGCGATCAGGAGATGAGATTCCACAGCGGGATCCCGCAGGGGGCGTGAGCCGCCTCACTTGCAGGCCTTGGTCTCGCCGACGTAGGGATTGCCACGGCCCATGATGCACGCCAGCCGCTGGTTGCGCTGGCGCTCCCAGGCTTCCGGCGGGTACTGCTTGGTCCAGGCGGTATAGAGCTGGCGATCCTGCTTGGACAGGCGCAGGCCGTAGCGGTCGCTCATATAGAAGTAGGTGCGCGCCACCATGCCGCGGATTTCCGGGCGTGGCATGGCGGTCTTGGCCTTGAAGTCCACCACCATCTGGCAGGCGCCGTATTGGGTCGGCTTCTGTGGTAGCCAGCCGAAGGCGAAATTGCTGCGGTCGCCGTTGACCTCGCCGACCACCGGTACCAGGTTGAACAGATCCGCCTCGGCCTGCTGGTACACCGGATCGTGGGCCGTGCAGTTCTTGCGGCCGCCCTTCTGCCAGCACTGGCGCTGATGGCCGATTACCCAGGCCGGCACGATGTGTTCCCATTCGATCCGACTGGCGCGCTGGGCGCTCTTGCGCGGGACGTAGCCGCAACTCTTGAGATCCACGGTCTTGCCGCTGTAATGACAGCCGCAATAGAAGTCCACGCTCTGCTTGGCGTAGAGCTTGGCGGCCACCACCTTGGCCTCGCGAAAGGTGCGGGGTGGTTCGGGGGTCGCCAGGGCTGTCAGGGAGGCCAGGGTCAGGCAAAGCAGCAGGGCGGGGCGCAACGACATGGAGAATCCGTCCGAAAAAGCGCGGATACTACCGACCCGCATGAGGTCGCGGTGTGACTGGGTTCACTGGAAGCCGTCCCGCTCGTGCCCGCATTCTGTTGCGGAAAGAATTCGATATCAATGACTTAGAGGTAAGGCATGGCCGCCTGGGACATCTTCTGCACGGTGGTGGACAACTATGGTGACGCGGGCATCACCTGGCGTCTCGCCCACCAGCTGGTTGCCGAGCACGGGCAGCAGGTCCGTCTCTGGATCGACGATCTCTATCCGCTGGCGCGCATCCAGCCCGGGGTCGACAGGGCTGCCGAGCAGCAGTGGCATCGGGGGGTCGAGGTCCGTCTTTGGCACGCCGATTGGAAGGGCGCCGAGCCGGGCGACGTGGTGGTGGAGGCCTTTGCCTGCCAACTGCCGGAAGGCTTCATCGCCGCCATGGCGCGGCGTGCCGAACGGCCGCTGTGGCTGAACCTGGAGTACCTGAGCGCCGAGGAGTGGATCGAAGGCTGCCACGCCTTGCCCTCCCTGCAGCCCACCGGACTGAACAAGTATTTCTTCTTTCCCGGCTTCACCCCCAAGGTGGGCGGACTGTTGCGCGAGCAGGATCTGCTGACTCAGCGCGACGGCTTTCTTTCCGCCCCCGAGGTCCGCGCTGACTTTCTCGCCGGCCTGGGTGTGCAGCGCCAGCCAGGGGAGCGCCTGTTTTCCCTGTTCGCCTACGAAAATCCGGCGCTGATCGACTGGCTGGATGCCCTCAGTGCGGGCACTCAGCCTACCTGCCTGCTGGTGCCGGAGGGGCGGGTGTTGGCCAACGTGGCGGCCTGGCTGGGGGTCGACTGGCTCAAGACCGGCGACGGCCATCGCCGCGGCGCCCTGCGGTTGCAGGTACTGCCCTTCGTCTCCCAGCAGGACTACGACCGATTACTCTGGTGCTGCGATTTCAACGCCGTGCGTGGCGAAGACTCCTTCGTGCGGGCGCAGTGGGCGGCCAAGCCCTTCGTCTGGCACATCTATCCGCAGGAGGAAGAGGCGCATTTCATCAAGCTGGAGGCCTTCCTGGCCCGTTACCTGGAGGCGGCCAAGCCAGAGCTGGCCGCCGCTCTGAGCGCCTTCTGGCTGGCCTGGAACGGGCGCGGTGACCTGACTGCCGCCTGGTCTGCGCTTGGTGACCAGGTCACGGACTGGCAGGAGCTGGCGTGGCAATGGAGCGAAAAAATGGGCGCCCGAAGCGATCTTGCCGCCAGCCTGGTGCAATTTCATACAGATTGGCTATCATATGGCGCCTCGAAATCCCGTTCTCCCATCCATACGGATAACCGCATGAAAACCGCACAAGAGTTCCGTGCCGGCCAAGTGGCCATGATCGATAACGCTCCCTGGGTCATCCAGAAAGCTGAATACAACAAGTCCGGCCGTAACGCTGCAGTGGTCAAGATGAAGCTGAAGAGCCTGCTGTCCGGCAGCGCGACGGAAACCGTCTTCCGCGCCGACGACAAGCTGGAGCCGGTCATCCTGGATCGCAAGGAAGTCACCTATTCCTACTTCGCCGATCCGCTGTACGTCTTCGTCGATGCCGACTACAACCAGTACGAAGTCGAGAAAGACGATCTGGGCGAAGCCATCGCCTTCATCGAAGACGGCATGACCGACGTCTGCGAAGCCGTGTTCTACAACGAGCGCGTCATCTCCATCGAACTGCCCACCACCATCGTGCGCCAGATCGCCTACACCGAGCCGGCCGTTCGCGGCGATACCTCGGGCAAGGTCATGAAGACCGCTCGCCTGAACAACGGCTACGAGCTGAAGGTATCCGAGTTCTGCGACATCGGTGACCACATCGAGATCGACACCCGTACCAACGAGTACAAGTCGCGCGCCAAGGTCTAAACCAGGCGTCTCGATAGAAAGCCCGGCTCGCCGGGCTTTTTGCTGTCTGGGGTTTGGCCATGACCTGCCACTGCGGGTTGGGTCGATTTCTCTCAATGTCTGTGTCCGGATAGTGCCACCGTGGAATCGCTGTTTACCTTGTTGATCGATATCGTCCTTGGGGCGGTACTGGGTGTCGTGGGTGGGCTGTTCGGTATCGGCGGAGGGTTGATCGCCATTCCGGTACTGGCGCTGCTGTTCGGGCTCGACCAGCAATTGGCGCAGGGTACGGCCCTGGTGATGGTGGTGCCCAACGTGCTGTTGTCGGTCTACAAGTACAACCAGCGCAACCGCATCGACTGGCAGCGTGCCGCCTTGCTCGCCGCTGCCGGCATGGTCTCGGCCTTGGTCGGCACGGCGCTGGCGGTGTCCCTGGATGCCCGCTCGATGCGCCACGGCTTCGTCGGCTTCCTGCTGCTCCTGGTGGTCTACAACCTCTGGCAGCTCTATCGTCGCGGCCAGCCACCGCTGACCACGCCCAGCCGCACCGGGCTGGGCGTACTGGGGCTGGTGGCCGGCTTGGTGGGCGGGCTGTTCGGCGTGGGTGGCGCGGTGATCGCCACGCCGATCCTGGCGGGGGTGATGGGCCTGACCCAGGTCGCCGCCCAGGGCATGTCCTTGGCCATGGCCTTGCCCACCACTGGCGTCACCTTGGCCAGTTATGCCTGGCATGGCGAGGTGGACTGGCGCGTCGGTATTCCCCTCGCAATCGGTGGGCTGCTCAGCGTGAGCTGGGGCGTGCGACTGGCCCACCAGCTTCCCGAGCGGCTGCTGCGTCTGTTGTTCTGCGGTTTTTTGCTCCTGTGCGCGGTGCTGCTGGCCCTGCGCTGACTACTGCCGAAAGCCCTCGGCGATATGCTCGGCGAGGGTGTCGATGATCGGCGAAGCGCTGCGCGGATTGCGTAGCAACTCGATGGAGCAGGACGGCAGGTCCGGCATGCCGTCGGCTTCGCCAAGTCGACGCAACTCGGCGGGCAGCAGGCTTTCCAGTTGCGCAGTGACCGCCAGGCCGGCCTTGACGATCCCCAGCAGCGCCGCGAGGCTCGGACTGCTGTAGGCCAGTCGATAGGTCCTTCCGCGATTGTCGAGCGCCCGGCGCGCCCATTCGCTGAGAAAGCAGGAGGTATTGAACATCGCCAACGGCAGCGGATCGCGCTGATGCACATCGAAGCCGGGCGCCTCGGCCCAGATGAAGCGTTCCCGCCGCAGCGGCAGGCCGATCTCGTTACCCGGTTCGCGGGTGACGATGGTCAGATCCAGATCCTGGCGTTGCAGCAGGCCAGCGGTGGTCTCGCAGTGGACGTCCACCTGCACCAAGGGATAGGCCTTGGCGAAGCCGGCCAGGATGCCCGGGATGAACCTCATTACATAGTCGTCCGGGGTGCCGATACGCACCGTGCCCACCATATGCGGCTCGCGCAGGGTGGTCATCACCTCACCGTGCAGCTTGAGAATCCGCCGCGCGTAGCCCAGCAGGATCTGGCCCTCGGCGGTCAGACGTACCTGGCGGCCCTCGCGCTCGAACAGTCGGCGCTGCAGCACGTCTTCCTCGAGTTTACGCATCTGCATGCTGACCGCTGACTGGGTGCGATTGACCACTTCCGCGGCTCGGGTGAAGCCGCCTTGATCAGCGATGGCGACGAAGGTACGCAGCAGGTCGGTCTCTATGCTTGGATAGTTCATTCATCAGCCCTAGGAATGGGTCGTATCAGAAAGATTCGTTGGATTGATGTTAAGCCGGATTGGAGACTTGAGCCATAGCCCCTAGCGAAGGAGTTTCATCATGGCTCAGCTCAGTCCGCGTCACCTTTCGGTTTCTCTCGGCAAATCTTCTTCTGGCGTGAGAGTCCGCCTCGTCCAAGTTCGTACCTGGCTCCAGCGTGCGCTGGAAGTTTCTCGTCAGCGTCGAGCGCTGTACCAGCTGGATGATGCTGCCTTGAACGACCTCGGTCTGAGTCGCGCCGATGCCTGGCAGGAAGCCGACAAGCCGTTCTGGGAGCAGCCTGCGGAGGAGGCCAGCTGCAGCTCTCGCTAGCGTGGGAAGATTGCCAAAGGGCCCGTTTGATACGGGCACTTTGGCAGTCATAGTTAAACCGTCCAGCCCTCATGCTCCCTGGTTGGGCGGTAATGAAAGAGCTCTCTTGGCGTGATATTCGAGTGCGAGATCACTTCTCCAACCGTTTATGCGATCATCGCCCGCCAGAGGGCCGTGCATAGCTGCAATGCGCCCGACTTGTTTGCGTTCGGCAACGGAGCTATGCATTGGATGAAACGGATTGCAGCAGGTTTTCTACTCAGCGTA
Source organism: Pseudomonas oryzihabitans (assembly GCF_006384975.1). Lineage (NCBI taxonomy): Bacteria > Pseudomonadati > Pseudomonadota > Gammaproteobacteria > Pseudomonadales > Pseudomonadaceae > Pseudomonas > Pseudomonas oryzihabitans. Next base: position 1,151,257 of record NZ_CP021645.1, on the reverse strand, counting down.
TTCGCATCTGGCAGCTATGCCGAAGACCTATCCACCAGTGGCTCGGTGACCTTGTTTTTCGTGGGGCTCGATCAGGGATTCGATGCGTCGGCCAAGCCTGAGCGCCTATCGCAGACGCTGATGATGGTTGAGCAAGCCATGAGTCAATGCCGCAACGATAGAGGCGTCGGCGAGGAGGCGGAAAATATCGCGAAACTCGTGGAGTCTTATCAAAAGAGCCTGGCCAAATCCCAAGTAAATGTCTCGGCTTATGACTTATTAGACGTACTTCATGGGACGTTGAATACGGACAAGAAGCGTGCTGGCTGGGACTGTGAAAGCATTCTGTCATATTACAAAAAAGCGAGAGAAGGACTGGTTCTTACCCATATTGGCGGCTACAACGTCGTGCAGGCATATCGAGAGCAGGGCGTTTTCTTCGAATAAGATTAGTCCGTTCAGGGGGGTCTTTTTCTTCGGCGTTCAAGAAATTCAACAGCTTTTCTTCCGGCGCAACGCTAGGTCGATAGATAACAATCGGCATCTCGGTTCGGGCAGGTGTCATACAGAGCGCCAGGTCGATCACTCAAGGCGCTCTAGGTGGTGCCAACGGTTCCGAGTGAGCAGCCAAAGGCACCGCGTTTCGCCCGATCCTGCTAGGGTGGGGAATGCCCTTTCCCGTCAGGACTCTGGATGGACAGTCTCTCCCTGCGCGAAGCGCGTCGTCTGACGTTGCGCGCCCAAGGCTTTGGTTCGCCGCCCAAGGGCGGCGCCGCTCCGGCTGCGCTGTACCGGCAGGCGGTACGTCTGGGTGTGCTGCAGATCGACTCGGTCAATGCGCTGGTGCGCTCCCACTACCTACCGTTGTTCAGTCGCCTCGGGCGTTACGCCTTCGCCGACTTCGATGCCCTGGCCTGGGGGCAAGGACGCTCGCGTCGACTCTATGAGTGCTGGGCCCACGAGGCATCGCTGGTGCCGGGCGAAGTCTGGGCCGAATTGCGTTGGCGTCGCGACCTGGCGCGCCAGGGTGTCGGCATCTATCGGCAACTGGCACGCTTCGCCGAGGAGCAGCCGCAGCTGGTGGCCCAGACGTTGGCGGCCGTGGTGGAACGGGGTGCTCTGGGCGCTGGGAGCCTGGCGAAGCGTGCCGACCAGGCCGGCCCCTGGTGGGACTGGAGCCCCAGCAAGCTGGCGCTGGAATGGTTGTTCGCCGCGGGCGAGGTGACGGTGGCGGGTCGGCGTGGTTTCGAACGCCTCTACGATCTGCCCGAGCGAGTCCTGCCAGCAGCGATCCTGGCGGCTCCGGCGCCCACGCCCGCGGCGGCGCGCCGAGCACTGTTGCTGCGTAGCGCCCGGGCCTTGGGCGTTGCGACCGAGGTTCAACTGCGTGACTATTTTCGCCTGAGTCCCGCCGAGGCCCGTCAAGGTATCCTCGAGTTGTGCGAGGAGGGTGCACTGCAGCCGGTTCAGGTACAGGGCTGGTCGAAGCTCGCCTATGTCGCGGAGGCGCCGAATCCCGGGCGACCGGTGCGAGCGGCGACGCTCCTGTCGCCCTTCGACTCTCTGGTGTGGGAGCGCGAACGCACCGAGCAACTGTTCGCTTTCCGCTATCGCCTTGAGCTCTACACGCCGGCGCCGAAGCGGATCTATGGCTACTACGTATTGCCCTTTCTCTACCGTGAGCGGCTGGCGGCGCGAGTGGATCTGCGTGCCGAGCGCTCGGCATCGCGCCTGGCGGTACATGCGGTGCATCTGGAGCCCAAGGGGCTGGACGAGGAGGGAGTGGACGCCCTGGCCGGACAACTACGCAGTCTGGCCGACTGGCTCGGCCTCGACGAGGTGCAGCTGCATGGGCCGGCCAGCCTATTACAGGAGGCGCTGGCGCGTTACTAGGTGGTCGCCGCTTCGGCGACCACCCGGCAAACTCAACGGCGGATGCCCTTGAGGGTCTCGGCGATCATGAAGGCCAGTTCCAGGGACTGATCGGCGTTCAGGCGTGGATCGCAATGGGTGTGGTAGCGGTCGGAGAGGGCGTCTTCGGTGACCGGGCGGGCACCGCCGATGCATTCGGTGACGTTCTGGCCGGTCATCTCGATATGGATGCCGCCGGCATAGGTGCCTTCCGCCTTGTGCACGCCGAAGAACTCCTTGACCTCGCCCAGCACACTGGCGAAATCCCGGGTCTTGTAGCCGGTGGACGCCTTGATGGTGTTGCCGTGCATGGGGTCGGAACTCCACAGCACCTGGCGACCCTCGCGCTCCACGGTCTGGATCAGCCGCGGCAGATGGTCGCCGACCTTGCCCACGCCCATACGCACGATCAGGTTGAGGCGACCTGGATCGTTCTCGGGATTGAGGGTATCGATCAGGCGGATCAGATCCTCACTGGTGGTGGAGGGGCCGACCTTGACGCCGATGGGGTTGTTCACGCCGCGCAGGAATTCGACATGGGCGCCATCGGGTTGGCGGGTGCGGTCACCGATCCACAGCATGTGCGCGGAGCAGTCGTACCAGTCGCCGGTCAGGCTGTCGCGACGGACGAAGGCTTCCTCGTAGTTGAGCAACAGCGCTTCGTGGGCGGTGAAGAAGTTGGTTTCCTTGACCTGGGGCGCGGTGTCCAGGCCACAGGCGCGCATGAAGGCCAGGGTCTCGTCGATGCGGTCGGCCAACTGATGGTAGCGCTCGGCCAGCGCCGAGTTGGCGATGAAATCCAGGTTCCAGCGATGCACCTGATGCAGGTCGGCGAAGCCGCCCTGGGCGAAGGCGCGCAGCAGGTTGAGGGTGGCGGTGGACTGGTTGTAGGCCTGGATCAGCCGCTGGGGATCGGGAATACGGCTGCCTTCGTTGAAGTCGATGCCGTTGACGATATCGCCGCGGTAGGCCGGCAGGGACACGCCGTCCTTAACCTCTTCGCCAGAAGAGCGCGGCTTGGCGAACTGGCCGGCCATGCGGCCGACCTTGACCACTGGGCAGCCGGCGGCGAAGGTCATGACCACGGCCATCTGCAGGAGCACCTTGAAGGTGTCGCGAATCTTGCCGGCGGAGAATTCGAAGAAGCTTTCCGCGCAATCGCCGCCCTGCAGCAGGAAGGCCCGCCCTTGGGTGACTTCGGCGAACTGCCGGCGCAGCTCGCGGGCTTCACCGGCGAAGACCAGCGGCGGATAACTGGCCAGGGTGCGCTCTACCTCGGCGAGACGGGCTTGATCGGGGTATTCGGGCTGCTGCTGGATGGGCAGGCCTCTCCAGCTGGTGGGGCTCCAGGGCGCGGACATGATTCTCTCTGAATGGTTCGACGAAGCCTTCCATGGTAACCGAAGCAAGGCGTAGCGCTCGATAGACAATGCCCATCGCGGCTACCATGGGCGTTAATAGAGGAGGGTAGTCATGGCCGATACGGAAGTGTTGCTGGAAGAGGTCATCGACGACCATGGGCGGATCAGGGTGGTGGAGGTAGGTCCCTATCGCTTCCTCGAATTCGGTGAAGAGATCGAGCAGAGCTGCGTCTTCACCCGCGATCCGGCCTGGCTGGAATACGATTACAACCGCGCCATGTTGCTGGGTGCGCTTTGCCATGCGCAGCCGCGCCGCGCACTGTTTCTGGGGCTGGGTGCCGGCACCCTGACCCAGGCTTGCCTCAAGTGGCTGCCACTGGAGGCGGTAGAGGCGCTGGAGCTGCGTCCCGACGTTCCGCGCCTGGCGCGGCAGCATCTGGGGTTGAGCGACGATCCGCGACTCAGCATCCGCATCGGCGATGCCATGGAGTTGCTCGAAGCGGCCTCTGCGACCGATCTGATCTTCGTCGACCTCTATACCGACGTCGGTCCGTCCAGCGCCCACCTGGCCTGGCGCTTTCTGGAAGACTGCCAGGCCAAGCTCAATCCGGGTGGCTGGTTGGTGATCAACCAGTGGAGCGCCACCGACGGCAAGCCGCTGGGCGCTGCGCTGTTGCGCGGCTTGTTCCGCCATCACTACTGGGAGTGCCCGGTGGTGGAGGGTAACGTCATCCTGTTGGTGCCAGCGAGTCTGGAGCAGTCGTTGGACGAGGCGGGCACCCGGCGGCGCGTGCGAGATCTGGCGGCGCGAGCCGGCTTCGATCTGGAGCCGTATCTCGATACCCTGCGTGCGGCAACCTGACGTGTAGATCGGCCAAGGTTTTCTGGAGAAATGTCCAGGGTTCGGGTATTATTCGCCCCGGTCTTTTTGACCTTCCGTTCAGGAACTGCATTTTCCCGGTCCGCCGCCTTGGCCATACCGGTCGTGCGTTCGCCCGACGGCGAACAATCCTAGACGCTACACCCCTTTTTCATCCGCTATTTCGCAAAAAGCTCACACCTTGGCTGCCTGGGCGACTTCGGTCATTCGGATAAGCGCAGCTCTTGGCTTTGGGGTCTTTGCGAAGCACACGAGGCAAGACAATGACCCAGGACACCAGCAATTTCGCTGCGCTCAATCTCAATCCCGCCATCCTGGCCGCCATCAAGGCCGTTGGCTACGAAGAGCCGTCGCCCATCCAGTCGCAGTCGATCCCGGTAATCCTCGCCGGCCATGACATGATCGGCCAGGCGCAGACCGGTACCGGCAAGACCGCAGCCTTCGCCCTGCCGCTGCTATCGAAGCTCGATCCGTCCCGCCGCGAACCCCAGATCCTGGTGCTGGTTCCCACCCGGGAACTGGCCCTGCAGGTAGCCACCGCCTGCGAAACCTATTCCACCGAGATGCCCGGCGTGAAAGTCGTGGCGCTCTACGGCGGCGCGCCCATGGGGCCGCAGCTGAAGTCCCTGCGCATGGGTGCCCAGGTACTGGTCGCCACCCCCGGTCGTCTGTGCGATCACCTGCGTCGCGACGAAAACCTGCTGGCCACCGTCCAGCACCTGGTGCTCGACGAAGCCGACGAGATGCTCAAGCTGGGCTTCATGGATGACCTCGAATTCATCTTCGAAGCCATGCCGGAATCCCGCCAGACCGTGCTGTTCTCGGCGACCCTGCCGCCGTCGATCCGCGCCATCGCCGAGCGTCATCTGAAGGAGCCGCAGCACGTCCGTATCGCGGCCAAGACCCAGACCGTCGCCCGCATCGAGCAGGCTCACCTGATGGTCCACGCCGACCAGAAGCCGGCCTCGGTGCTGCGCCTGCTGGAAGTGGAGAACTTCGACGCCCTGATCGCCTTCGTCCGCACCAAGCAGGCGACCCTGGACCTGGCCGAGCTGCTCGAACGCCAGGGCTATCGCGTCAGCGCCCTGAACGGCGACATGCCCCAGGCCCAGCGTGAGAAGGTCATCGAGTCGCTCAAGGACGGCTCCCTGGATATCGTGGTCGCCACCGACGTGGCCGCCCGTGGTCTGGACGTGGCGCGTATCACCCACGTCCTGAACGTGGACATGCCCTACGATCCGGAGTCCTACGTGCACCGTATCGGTCGTACCGGCCGTGCCGGTCGCGAAGGCCGCGCCCTGCTGCTGGTCACCCCGCGCGAGCGCCGCATGCTGCAGGTCATCGAGCGCGTCACCGGTCAGCGCGTGGGCGAGATCCGCCTGCCCGATGCCGAAGCCGTGCTGGAAGCCCGTATTTCTCGCCTGGCCGATGGCGTGGGCTCGCTGCTGGCCGATGCCGATGCCACCCATGGCGCGCTGCGTCAGGAACTCTGCGAGCGTCTGCAGTGCGATCCTTCGACCCTTGCCGCCGCGCTGCTGGCCAAGCTGACCTCCGGTCGTGCCCTGGACATCGAGTCCGTGCGCCGTGAGCAGCCGCTGACCCCCGGCGCCGGCCGCAGCGACCGTCCGCGTACCGAGCGTGGCGAACGTCCTGAGCGTGGCGAGCGCGGTGAGCGTCCGGATCGTGGCGAGCGTCGCCCGATGCAGCCGCTGCCGGAAGGTCGCGTCCGCTGCCGTACCGCCCTGGGCGCACGCGATGGCATCGCCGCCAAGAACCTGCTCGGCGCCATCATCAACGAGGGTGGCATGGATCGTGAGGCCATCGGCCGCATCCAGATCCGTGACTCCTTCAGTCTGGTGGAGCTGCCCGAGGAAGGCCTGGAGCGCCTGCTGACCAAGCTCAAGGACACCCGCGTTGCCGGCAAGGCCCTGCGCCTGCGTCGTTATCGCGAGGATTGATCCCCGCAGTGACATGAGAAAGCCCCGGATATCCGGGGCTTTTTTCTGCCTGCAAGAAGGCCATGAGCGAGGCTTTCTGCCGGGTCGCCGAGCTCCGGGCTGGAGCTAGAAGATCACCTTGTCGCGCAGCTTCTCGGCGGCCAATTGCAGCGCCTGGATGACCCGCTCCTTGTCGTAGTTCTGGATATTGTTGGTATCCAGATACATGGAGAAGCCGGGCAGTTCGTGCTCGACGTAGCTGGGCGAGGCACCGAGGTCGCGACGGAAGTCCACCACCTGGTAGATCTGCACCGGCTTGCTGAAGCCCTTGACGGTGATCTGGCTCTTGTCGCGGCACATGATGGTTTCCTTGACCAGCGAGTAGGTCTCGTGGCTGATCAGGATCTCGCCGGCATCGGCGGCGTTTTCCAGGCGGCTGGCGAGATTCACCTCGCGCCCGATGATGGTGTAGTCCATGCGCGTGCTGGAGCCGAAGTTGCCGACCGTGCAGTAACCGGTGTTCAGGCCCATGCGGATTTCCAGGGGCTTGTTGATGCCCTGGCTACGCCACTGCTGGCGCAGTACCTTCATGTGCTTGCGCATGGCGATGGCCATGGACACCGCGGCGACGGCGTCCTTCTTGGCGCCCTGGCTGTTGGCGTCGCCGAAGAACACCATGACGCTATCGCCAACGAACTTGTCGATGGTGCCGCCGTATTTCACGGCGATCTTCGACATCTCGTTGAGATAGTTGTTGAGCATGTCGGTGAGGGCCTCGGCCTCGAGTTCTTCCGACAGCTCGGTGAAGCCCTTGATGTCGGAAAAGAACACCGTGATCTTCTTGCGCTGGGTGCCCAGGGCGATGTGCTGCTTGCCAGTGAAGATCGATTCCCACACCTGGGGCGAGAGGTACTTGGCCAGGTTGTGTGCCAGGATCGCCGACTTTTCCTGCTCGCGCTTGAGGTCATCGTTGATCTGGATGAGACGCTTGCGCTGCCGGTGCAGGAAGTAGCCGGTCCCCCAGAGGTGCAGCATGGTGCCCACCACACTGGTGACGGCCACCAGCAGCGGACTGGTCAGGTCGACGCCCTGGAAGAAGGTGGCACTGCCCAGCGCCGCGGCGCTGGTGGCGAACAGCAGGCAGAGTCCGAGCAGGCGCGGGCCGCCGCGCAGCATGCTGGTGTAGCCGAGCATGATCAGCAGCATCAGCGTGGGCATCAGCGGAAAACGCAGCGCCACCGCCGCCATGCCGACGTGGATGGCATCGATGGCGGCGAGCAGGATATCGGTCTGGGGGCCGCGATCGCGCCTGAGCTTCAGGCTGATGGTCTGCGCCAAGTGTGGATAGAGCAGGGCGTAGGGGATCAGCCACCAGCCGACGGGATTGGCCTGGGTGTAGTAGCCAGCGGTGACGCTGGCGGCGGCGATCAGATAGGCGAATACCCGAGCGTAGTAAACGCCCAGGCTGTCACCGGAAGCAGCCAGGAACCGGTTGAGCGCAAACTTCATCTGACGGGTCCGTTTCGTGAAAGGCGAGAGGTCGGGATAACTCCGTTCGCGACGATGAAAGCGGCCGGGTTTTCAAGCTGTGGCGATCTTAGCTGAGAGCTTGGGTAGCGGCCAAGGATGTCACCAAATCGAGTCGTATGACATCGAAAATCGGGCTCCGTCCTTGGGGTACACTGCGACATTTCCATAGGAGTGACGCCATGGATGCCCTCGAGGCCCTTTGCAATCGCGTATCGGTCGGTCGCCTGATCGAGCCGGGTCCCACTGCCGAGCAATTGGAGTTGCTCCTGCGCGCCGCGGACCGGGCGCCGGACCACAAGCAACTGCGTCCGTGGCGACTGATCCTGGTGTCGGGCGATGCACGGGTGGCCCTGGGCGAACTCTTTGCCGACGCGTTGCAGCGTCGCGAACCCGAGGCGGATGCGGCGGCCCTGGACAAGGCCCGGCGGATGCCGCTGCGTGCACCGCTGGTGATCGCCGTCGTCGCGACCCCCCAGGAGCACCCCAAGGTGCCGCTGCAGGAGCAAGTCATCACGGCTGGCTGTGTCGCCCACGGCCTGGTCACTGCGGCCTTCGCCCTGGGTCTGGGCGCGGTCTGGCGTTCCGGCGACTTCAGCTACGATCCGTGGGTCCTGAAGGGCTTGGGACTGGCCGATGCCGAGCAACTGGTGGGCTATATCTATCTGGGCACGCCGGAAGTGGCGCCGCGGGTACCGGCGGCCAGAAGCCTGGATGATCGGGTCAGCCATTGGCCAGGACCGGCCGCAACGGCAGGGTGACGGTGGCGACGAAACCGCCTTCGGCATGATTGGCCAGGTGCAGCTCGCCGCCGTGCCGCTGTACGGCGCGGCGGGCGATGGCCAGGCCCAGCCCGTAACCGGTGGCCTGCTGCTGGTCCGAGCGGAAGAAGGGTTCGCCCAGGCGCGGTAGATCATCGGCCTTGACGCCGGGGCCGTGGTCGCGGACCTGGATACGGATCTCGCCGTCGACGGGCGCTGCCGAGATGACGATGGGCTGCGCCGGCGGGTTGAAACGCAAGGCATTGCGCAGCAGGTTGTCCAGCGCGCGCTCCAGCACATCCGGCCAGCCATCCAGGTGCAGCGCCGTGGGTACGTCCAACTCGACCCGCTGTTGCGGAGCGGTGAGCTGGGCGTCTTCGACCAGGCCACTCAGCAAGGGATGCAATTCGACCTGCTCGGGCGGACCGGGGTCGGCTTCCTGGCGGGCGAGGGCGAGGATTTCGCCGATCAGGGTTTCCAGACGATCGCACTCCAGGGTCAGACGCGGCCACATGTTGCCCAGGTCATGGGGATCCGAACGCTCGGCCAGGGCCAGGGCGATGCGCAGTCGTGCCAGCGGCGAGCGCAATTCATGGGAGACGTCGCGCAGCAGCTGTCGCTGGCTGTCGATGAGGCGCTGCAGATGGGCGCCCATGCGGTTGAAGTCCTCGGCCAGCACGCCCAGCTCATCCTTGCGTCGCGCCAGGCGTGCCAGGGTGTCCTGCTGGTAGGCGGTTTGGCCGAGGTCGTGCACCGCGCGGCGCAGATGATTGAGCGGGCGCGTCAGGCTCAGGGTCAGCAGCAGGCTGAAAAGGGTCAGTACCACGGTGGCGATGGCCAGCAGGCCGACCGGCCAGAACAGACTCTGGCGGCGCCAGGCACCCAGTTCGGGGGTGGGCAGGTGGTAGATGAACAGATAGCTCTGGCCGTTGGAGCTGGTGTATTCGTCGGTCAGGCGTCGCCATGGCAGCGGGCGATTGGGATCGCGGGCGCCGGGGCCGGTGCGCTGCAGGCGCTGCGGTTGGTCGAGATCCTGGTCGAAGACGCGCGGTGGCAGGGTGCCGCGCACCAGGGGCGAACCGTTTTCGCCCAGCACCAGCACATCGATGCCGTAGCGGCCCTTGCGTTGTTCGAGGAGGGCTTGGGCGGCGGCGGGACCGTCGTTTTCATAGCGTTGCACCCATTGTTCGGGCAGGTCACGCAAGCCCGGATGTTGCGCGAGGATCCAGGAATCCTGGTCGGCCAGGTGGCCAAGGAGCATGGTCAGGCCAACGGCGGAGAGGATCGCCAGCCAGAAGGTGGCGAAGATGCGCCAGAAGAGAGAGCGAAAAACCATGCGGTCGCCTTAGCGCTTGGTCAGGCGCTGCGCCGAGGACCGTCGACGCAGCGCGCGGGGGTTACGAGGATTTGTGGTCTTGCTTCCACTGCTGGAATTCGGCCCACTCCTTGGCGTGATCCTCACGCTTCTTCTCCATTTCGTCGAAGCGCTTCTGCTGGTCGGGCTTGAGCAGCGCCCGAATGGCCTGGCGGGTCTTGTCGCGATTGCCACCGAGCTGGTCGTGCAGTGCCTTGCGTTGATCTTCGGGCAGCTTGTCCAGGTAGCTCTTGACGATCTCGCGCTCTTGCCGGCGTTCCTCGCCCATCAGCTTGCCCACCTGCTCGCGTTGCTCGGTGGTGAGCTTGAGGCCGCGCAGGGGGCCGCCGCCATGGGGGCCACCGTCCATCATCTTGGCGGGGGGCGGGGGCGCGACGTCGGCGCTGTCCTGGGTGGCGGCCAAGGTCAAGGTCGGCAGCAGGGCGGCGAACAGGACGGCGGGAATGAGTTTGCGCATCTGGATATCTCCTTGGGATGGCCGGTGCAGCAACCGGATGAGCCCAGTCTAGGAGCGGGGGAGTCAGGGGCGGTCAGCGGGCGTAAAGAGGGGGTAAAGGCTTGAGCCTGTCAGTGGGCCCGACTACACGCTGTAGTAGTAGCCGCGGCCGCGCAGGGCGAGGATGCGTGGGCGACCGTCGGCATGGTTGCCGAGTTTGCGCCGCAGATTGCTCACGTGCATGTCCAGGCTGCGATCGTAGAGGGTCAGCTTGCGTCCCAGGGCCGCCTGGGCCAGGGCCTGTTTCTCCAGGGGTTCGCCTGGCTGGCGCAACAGGGCTTCGAGAATCCGGCTTTCGGTGAGGGTCAGGGTGATCTCGGTTTCGCCGATATTGGCGACGCCGCGCGCCAGACTCAGCGACAGATCGCCCAATTGCACGCGGGCGGCGGGCTGCGCCGGATGGCTGCGTCTGAGGATGGCTCTCAGGCGAGCGGTCAATTCACGTGGATCGCAGGGCTTGGCGAGGTAGTCATCGGCGCCCAGTTCCAGACCCAGAATCCGATCCAGCGGTTCGCCACGACCGGACAGCATGAGCACCGGCAGCTGCGGATGATCACTGCGCAGCTGCTTGAGCAGTTCCAGGCCGCTGCCGTCAGGCAGCATCACGTCGAGTACCACCACGTCGGGCGTGGCCTCGCGCAACTGCCTTCGGGCATCGGTACCGGCATGGCAGGCGGTGACCTCGAAGCCTTCCTGTTTCAGCCAGGCACCGAGCAGATCGCACAGTTCCTGGTCGTCGTCGATCAGCAGAATCTGACTCATGACACTAGTCTCGCGGTTCATCCATGGGTTGCAGATGGCGCGCCAGATACAGGCCCTGGCCGAGCATGAAGACCAGGGTCATCGCCAGGCTGCCGAATACCTTGAAGTCGACCCAGAAGCTTTCGTAGGTGAAGGCCACGTAGAGGTTCGCGCAGCCACAGACGATGAAGAAGAGGATCCAGGCGATGTTCAGGCGTGCCCAGATCGGTGCCGGCAGCCTGACCGCATGGCCGAGCATGCGCTGGATGAGCGGCTTGTCGCCGATGAAATGACTGCCCAGGAATGCCAGGGCGAACAGCCAGTTCACCACCGGCGCCTTCCATTTCAGGAAGGTCTCGCTGTGGAAGGCCAGGGTCATGCCGCCGAATACCAGGCAGGCCGCCAGTGTCAGCCATTGGCCCTTCTCCAGGCGCCGCTGGGTGAGGTAGATGGCGCCATAGACCACCAGCGAAGCAATGATGAGCACGGCCGTGGCGCTGAAGATGCCGCCCAGGGTGAAGGCGTGCCCGGCGAATTCCACCGGACGCGGATCGAGCTTGTAGACGAGGAAGAACAACAGGAGGGGGATGAAGTCGATGAATTGTTTCATTACCGCAGCCGATAGCAGTGCATCGCGGCATAATACCCGATGAAGCCGGAGGAGAAAGCCCATGCGTGTCGACTTGCATTGTCATACCACCGCGTCCGACGGCGCCTTCGCGCCCGCCGAGGTGGTCAGGCGTGCCCATGAGCGTGGCGTTCAACTGCTGGCGATCACCGATCACGACACCCTGGACGGCTATGCCGAAGCGATGGAGACGGCGGAAAGCCTGGGAGTCAGGCTGCTGTCGGGAATCGAGATGTCCTGTACCTGGGGTGGTGCGACGCTGCACGTGCTGGGCTATAACTTCGCGCCCGACTCCCCAACGCTGATCGCGGCGCTCAATGCGTTGCACGAGGGTCGCTGGGAGCGCGCGCGGGAAATCGACCGGCGGCTGGCCGCCAAGGGCATGCCCGGTACCCTGGAAGGTGCCCGGGCGGTGCAGATGGCCCTTGGCGATAGCCGCAACGCGCCGGCCCGACCGCATTTCGCCGAATACCTGGTACAGGCCGGTCACGTCGAGGATAGGGGCGATGCCTTCCGCAAGTGGCTGGGCGGTGGCAAGCTCGGCGACGTCAAGCAGCATTGGCCGACCCTGGCCGAAACCCTGGCCACGCTCAAGGCGGCCAAGGCCTGGATCAGTCTGGCGCATCCGCTGGCCTACGGTTTCACTCGCACCAAGTTGCGCAAGCTGATTGGCGAATTCGTGACCGGCGGTGGCCATGCCATCGAGGTGGTCAATGGCGTGCAGCCGGCCGAGCAGGTCGGCACCCTGGCAATTCTGGCGCGGGAATTCGGTCTGATGGTGAGTGCGGGCAGCGATTTCCACGCCCCGGCCGACTGGTCGGAGCTGGGGATGTACCGCCCGTTGCCCGAAGATCTGCCGCCACTCTGGGCGCGCTTCAGTCAACCGCTGTACCCACAGAATCGGGAACCCCAATGAGCCAGTTCATCGAGATTCATCCGCAGAATCCCCAGCCGCGGCTGATTCGTCAGGCCGTGGAAGTCATCCAGTCCGGTGGGGTGATCGCCTATCCCACCGATTCATCCTATGCGCTGGGTTGTCGTATCGGTGAGAAGAGCGCGGTGGAACGCATCCGTCGCATCCGCCAGCTCGACGACAAGCACAACTTCACCCTGGTGTGCTGCGACCTGTCCGAGCTGGGCATCTATGCCAAGGTGGACACCAGCGCCTTCCGTCTGCTCAAGGCCTACACGCCTGGGCCCTACACCTTCATTCTCAATGCCACCCGCGAAGTGCCGCGCATGTTGCTGCATCCCAAGCGGCGCACCATCGGCGTCCGGGTACCCCAGCATCCCATCACTCTGGCGCTGCTGGAGGCCCTGGGCGAACCCTTGATGAGCGTGAGTCTCATCCTGCCAGGGGATGACGAGGCCCTGGGCGACGCCTGGGAGATCCGTGAGCGGCTCGAACACTTCGTCGACCTGGTCATCGAAGGTGGCCCTGGCGGACTGCAGCCGTCCACCGTCATCAGCCTGGCCGATGACGAGCCGGAGGTCATCCGGGTAGGGGCCGGGGATCCGACGCCCTTCATGATCGAAGCATGAGCGAGGCTGTCGATGCCCAGTTGCTCGAACCCGAGCAACTGCGGCTGGCGCTGGTCTATGGCGAGGCCTTCACCGAGCTGCCCCAGGACCTGTATATTCCGCCGGATGCCCTGGAGGTCTTTCTCGAAGCCTTCGAGGGGCCTCTGGATCTGTTGCTCTATCTGATCCGCAAACAGAACATCGACATCCTCGATATCCCGGTCGCCGAGATCACCCGGCAGTACATGAGCTACGTCGAGCTGATGAAGGCGGTACAGCTGGAACTGGCCGCCGAGTATCTGCTGATGGCGGCCATGCTGGCGGAGATCAAGTCGCGCATGCTGCTGCCCCGCGCCGAGGGACTGGAGGCGGAAGAAGAAGACCCACGGGCCGAACTGATCCGCCGTCTGCAGGAATACGAGCGCTTCAAGAAGGCCGCCGAAGACCTCGACGAGCTGCCGCGCGAAGGCCGCGACTTCGTGGTGCCCACGCTGCCGGCGCCCGAGGCCCGGGCGCGCAAGTTGCTGCCGGAAGTGGAGCTGGGCGAGTTGCTGCTGGCCATGGGCGAGGTGTTGCGCCGCGCGGATCTGTTCGAAAGCCACCAGGTGACCCGCGAGATCCTGTCCACTCGCGAGCGCATGAGTCAGGTGTTGGAGCGGTTGAAGGATGGTGCCTTCGTGCCCTTCGTTGCCCTGTTCACCCTGGAAGAAGGCCGACTTGGGGTGGTGGTGACCTTCATGGCCATCCTTGAGCTGGTCAAGGAATCCCTGGTGGAGCTGGTGCAGAACGAGCCCTTCAGCCCCATCCACGTCCGCGCCCGGGTCAGCGGCGCCGCCGCGGAAGAGGAGCTTCAGGCATAGGCCAGCGCCGCCGTGGCCGCGGCGCTCTTGCGTTTGCTCACCAGTAATCGCGCCTCTGCCCCAGCCGCCAGCAGGGCAGCGGCTTCGGCGATGCTGGGACTGCCGGTGTGTTGCAGCGCGACCGGGCTGGCAGAGGTAACGCCCGGTCGCGCGGCCAATTGGTCCGCCGGAAAGCCCCGCAGGGGCAGTTGCCAACGCCGTGCGAGCTCCAGCAGGCCGGGCTCTTCCAGCCGCACGTCCAGGGTGGCGAGCGCCGCAAGTTGGTCGACCTCGCAGCCCGCTTCGTTCAACACCGCCTGGGCAAGCTCGGCCAGTTCGTCAACCGAGCAACCCCGGCGACAGCCCAAACCCAGTATCAGCGTCATCAGGCGCGGCCGCTCTGGCGCTGGAATAGCCAGCTGCAGGCCAGGCCCAGTACCAGCCAGAACGGCAGGTTGCTCGCCAGCACGGCGATCTGGAAGTGCCGCTGCAGCTCTTCCGGCGCCAGGCTGGCATGCTCGACCGGTTGCGGGGCGCCGAGCAGATGCGGCAGGACCAACAGGCCCAAAGCCGCGATCTTGAAGCCGGGACGGCGGGCGAAGACCAGCAGGGCGAGAGCGCACGCGGTGGCGCCAGCGGTGCCGATCCACCAGAGCTGGCGCAGGGTCAGGTCGGCGGCGGCGGTGCCCGGCAATTCCGGCGGCAGGCCTAAGCTGGGGGCGAGACAGAAGGTGGCATAGCCGGCCAACCCCCAGAGCAACCCCTGGTGAACGCGCGTCGGGGCGCGCAGGTTGAACAGGCCGGCGAGCAACAGGCCGAAGCCCACCGCCACCACCAGGTTGCCGCCGAAGGTCGACAGGGTGCGCGGCCAGCCATCCGCGGGTGACCAGGCTTCCTCGCCATGCTCATGATGTTCGGCCAGGGCCGGAGTCTCGGCCTGGACCTCGTAGGTTTCCGCCTGGAGGATGAGAGGGGTCATCCATAGGCTCTGCAGCGCGCTCAGAAGCAGGGCGGCGAGTAGACCGGCGATACCGGCACTGAAGGCAATACGCTGGAACATGTCGAGCTCCTCTAGTGGCAGGGGAAGCCTTCGCTGTGGCGGGTATCGTGGGCGCCATTGTGCAGCGCCTCGATGTGGGAGAAGCCGGCCAGGAATACGAGGCTCAGGCCGAGGAGACCGGCGAGGAGGGTGGCGGTCAGGCGCTGGGCAAGGGTATTGGTCTGGGGCAGGGTGGTGGCGGAGCGGGCGACGGTCATGGCAAGGCCTCGGAGTCGAAGCGGCAGGGACGCGCCTAGGCAGCGAGCCGCAGGCGGCCGCCGTCCAGCACGACCGCCCACCGCGGGTTGCTTGAAAGCGACAGGCCGGTCTCCGGACTTACGAGGATTGCAGGCTGCAATTACCAGGATCGCCTTCCCCAAGCTTGCCGGCCGGGTGGCATCGTGATCCTGCGCTCGTCTACCGTTGCGGGGGCAGTGCCGGACTCGGACCGGCTTCCCGTTTCACCGCGACCCATGGCGGAGTCGCGACACCTGAAGCAAGGTTCAGCAGACCATGGGCGTTGTCCGCCGGTCAAGCCTGTTCGATTGACACCCCGGCGGGGCACTCGTAGCCTGTCGGGCTTCGAGGTGCTCTAAGAGCCTGTCCATAATCTGCTGCGCGTCGGCCCAACTGCGTTGAAAACGCCTTGTTGGTCTCTAGCTCGCGAGATTGTGAACAGGCTCTATGCAAGAGCTTGAAAGGGAACGCGGTGCGATACCGCGGCTGCCCCCGCAACTGTAAGCGGCATCCAGAACCTCTCCACTAGGCCACTGCTCACGCGGGAAGGCCGGAGCCAGGCGCCGCGAGCCAGGAGACCTGCCTCGCCAAGTTCCCATACGCAACCGGGCGGGGTGATCCGGGCTGCCATCAGGGCCTCGCCGTTGGGCGAGCGTCCGGCATGCCTGCCCGTCTTCTTTCGCTTTCTACCTAAGGGCAGCCCATGAAAACCCTGGCCAAGACCCCCGTCACCATCGTCACCGGCTTCCTCGGTGCCGGCAAGACCACCCTGCTGCGCCACATGCTCGACCACGCCGAAGGCCGCCGCATCGCGGTGATCGTCAACGAATTCGGCGAGCTGGGCATCGATGGTGAAATCCTGCGCCAATGCAGCATCGGCTGCACCGAAGAAGAAGCCCAGGGCCGCGTTTTCGAGTTGGCCAACGGCTGCCTGTGCTGCACCGTGCAGGAGGAATTCTTCCCGGTGATGAAGGAGCTGGTGGCACGCCGTGGCGACATCGACCACATCCTCATCGAGACCAGCGGCCTGGCCCTGCCCAAGCCCCTGGTGCAAGCCTTCCAGTGGCCGGAGATCCGCAACGCCTGCACCGTGGACGCGGTGATCACCGTGGTCGACAGCCCGGCGGTGGCGGCCGGTACCTTCGCCGCCCATCCCGAGCAGGTGGACGTCCAGCGCCGCCAGGACCCCAACCTCGACCACGAGTCGCCGTTGCACGAGTTGTTCGAAGACCAGTTGGCCAGCGCCGATCTGGTGATCCTCAACAAGGCCGATGGTCTGGACGCCGAGGCCCTGGCGCGGGTACGTGCCGAGGTGAGCGAAGAGCTGCCAGCCGCGGTCAAGGTGGTGGAGGCCAGTCGTGGTGTGCTGCCCTTGTCGGTCCTGCTGGGCCTGCAAGCCGAGTCCGAAGCCCATATCGACAGCCGTCCGACCCATCATGATCTCGAAGGGCACGAAGACCACGATCACGATGAATTCGATTCCTTTGGTGTCGAGCTGCCCGAGGTGGCCGAGGCGACCTTGCTGGCGGCTCTTGGCGAGGTGGTCAAGACCCATGGCGTGCTGCGCGTGAAGGGCTTCGCCGCCATTGCCGGCAAGCCGCTGCGTCTGCTGGTACAGGGCGTCGGCACCCGCTTCGACAAGCACTTCGATCGCGCCTGGCAGGCGGGTGAGGCCCGCAGTACCCAACTGGTGCTGATCGGCCAGGAGCTGGACCAGGCGGCCATCACCGCCCAGCTGCGCGCTGCGGTGGCCTGAGCCTAGATGCATCTGCTGCGTACCCAGCCGGGCGGCTTTGTCCCGGACGACGGCATCGCCCATTTGGCCCAGACGCCAGGTGAAATCGTCGTCCTCTGCAGTGGCGACTCGCACCTGGCGCTGCTGGCCGAGGCGACCCGCACCCTGGACGCCGGTTATCCGAGCCTGCGCCTGGCCAATCCCATGCAGTTGCAGAACCACGCCTCGGTGGATCTCTATGCCGAGGAGGTGCTGAGCCAGGCGCGGGTGGTGTTCATCTCGCTGCATGGTGGCCAGGGTTACTGGCGCTATGGCATGGAGCGGCTGGCGGAATTGGCCGCCCGGGGGCTGACCCTGATCGCGGTGCCCGGTTGCGACCGGCCCGATCCGGAGCTGATGGCCCTGGGGACGGTGGCGCCCGAGTTGGCCGAACGGTTATGGCGCTATCTGCGCCAGGGTGGCCTGGCCAATGCGCGGGATTTCCTGCACTGCCTGGCCGCCGAGTGCCTGGGTGCGGACTATTCTTATGAGCCGCCGCGGGAATTGCCGCGAGTCGCGGTCTATCAGGCGGAGGGGCTGGGCCTCGACGGCTGGCGCGCGAACTGGCGACCGGATTGGCCGACGGCCGCGCTGCTGTTCTATCGCACCCATCTGCAGGCGGCCAACACCGCCTTCGTCGAGGTCTTCTGCCAGCAACTGCAGGCCCAGGGCCTGAATCCGCTGCCCATCGCCGTGGCCAGTCTCAAGGAGCCGGCTTGCCTGGCCGAGGTGGAGCGGCTGCTGGACGAGACCGACGTTGCCCTGATCCTCAATACCACGGGTTTCGCCCAGTCCAGCCCGGAGCGACCGAATTTTGCGCCCTTCCGCCGACCGGTGCCGGTGCTCCAGGCCATCTGCGCCCAGGACAATCGCGAGCGCTGGCTGGAGAATCCCCAGGGCCTGGGCGCCCGCGACCTGGCCATGCACATCGCCTTGCCGGAGCTGGACGGGCGCATCATCACCCGGCCGATCAGCTTCAAGGGCCTGGCCTGGCGCTGCGAGCGCAGCCAGAGCGACGTGGTCAACTACCAGGCCGATGGCGAGCGCATGGCCTTCGTCGCGCGCCTGGCGCGCAACTGGATCGAATTGGCGCGCCGCCCGGCAGCGGATAAACGCATCGCCCTGATCCTCGCCAACTATCCGACCCGTGATGGCCGCATCGGCAATGGCGTCGGTCTAGATACCCCGGCGGCGGCGCTCAAGGTGCTGCAGGCGCTGCAGGTGGCGGGCTATCCGGTGGCCAATTTGCCGGAGAGCGGGACCGCCCTGATCGAGCGCCTGCTCGGTGGCGTCACCAACGACAGTGCCCTGCGCGATCTGCGGCCAGCCTTGCAGAGCCTGAGCCTGGACGACTACCAAGCCTTGTTCGCCCAGCTGCCGCAAAGCCTGCAGCAGGCGGTGACCGAGCGTTGGGGCGCCCCCGATGCCGATCCCATGCACCGTCGCGGTCGGCTCATGGTGGCCGGGGTGCGCTTCGGCCTGACCTTCGTCGGCATCCAGCCGGCCCGTGGCTATGACGTCGATCCCGCCGCGGTCTACCACGATCCGTCGCTGGTGCCGCCCCATGGCTACCTGGCGTTCTACTTCTGGCTGCGCGAAGTCTATGGCGCCCAGGCGGTGGTCCACCTGGGCAAGCACGGCAACCTGGAATGGCTGCCGGGCAAGGGCGTGGGAATGTCCGCCGAGTGTTGGCCAGATGCCATCCTCGGACCGCTGCCCAACGTCTATCCCTTCATCGTCAATGACCCGGGTGAGGGTGCCCAGGCCAAAAGACGCACCCAGGCGGTGATCATCGATCACCTGATGCCGCCGCTGACCCGCGCCGAGAGCTACGGTCCGCTACGCGATTTGGAGCGCCTGGCCGACGAATACTATGACGCCAGCCTGCTGGACTTGCGTCGCGCCACCGAGCTGCGTGGCGAGATCCTGCGACTGGTGCGCGAGACCGCTCTGGATCGCGAGCTGGGTCTGGTCATCACTGAGGATCCGGACAGCTGGCTGCCGCAGCTGGACGCCTATCTCTGCGATCTCAAGGAATCCCAGATCCGCGACGGCCTGCACGTGTTCGGCGAATCACCGACCGGACAGCTGCGCCGCGATACCCTGGTGGCCCTGCTGCGCATTCCGCGCGGCGATGCCCAGGGCGGTAATGCCAGTCTGCTGCGCGCGCTGGCCAAAGACCTCAAGCTGGATTTCGATCCCCTGGCTGCCGACCTGGGCGAGTCCTGGCAGGGCCCACGTCCGGCTTGCCTGGCCGCGCTTTCCGCCGAACCCTGGCGCACCCTGGGCGATACCCGCGAGCGGCTGGAGTTGCTGGCCCTTGCCCTGGTGGCCGCGACGGTGGATGGCGAGCCTCTGCCGGTGGCACTGGACGATCTCCCCATGACGCGTCCGGTGCTGGAACACCTCGCAGCCCAGGTCGCGCCGGCGCTGGACAGCTGCGGTCCCGCCGAACTCGGTGGACTGCTGGCGGCGCTGGAGGGCCGCTTCGTCCCAGCCGGTCCCAGTGGCGCGCCCAGTCGCGGCCGACTGGATGTGCTGCCCACCGGGCGTAATTTCTTCTCCGTGGACGTGCGCAACCTGCCGAGCATGACCGCCTGGCGCCTGGGTTGGCAGTCGGCCAACCTGCTCCTGGAGCGGCATCTGCAGGAAGAGGGCGATCACCTGCGCCAACTGGGTCTTTCGGTCTGGGGCACGGCCACCATGAGGACCGGTGGCGACGACATCGCCCAGGCCATGGCCCTGCTGGGCGTGCGCCCGGTGTGGCAGACCGGCAGCGCCCGGGTCGAGGATTTCGAGATCCTGCCCCTGTCGCTGCTGGACCGGCCGCGGGTGGATGTCACCCTGCGCATCTCCGGTTTCTTCCGCGATGCCTTCGGCGGGCTGGTGCGGCTGTTCGATGCGGCCGTCCAGGCGGTCGCGGCGCTGGACGAGCCGGACGAGCTCAATCCCCTGGCCGCCCAGGTCCGTCGCGAAGGCGCTGAACTGGAGGCGGCCGGTGCAGAACCAGAACAGGCGCGGCGCCAGGCCGGCTGGCGGATCTTCGGCGCCCAGCCCGGCGCCTATGGCGCCGGGGTCCAGGGTGCCGTGGAAGAACGTCAGTGGCAGGACCGCAGCGAGCTGGCCACCGCCTATCTCAACTGGGGCGGCTTTGCCTATGGCGCCGAGGATGACGGCACCGCCGCCCGCGACGACTTCTCGCGCCGCCTCGGTCGCTTGCAGGCGGTGCTGCAGAACCAGGACAACCGCGAGCACGATCTGCTCGATTCCAACGATTACTACCAGTTCCAGGGTGGCATGCTGGCCGCCGCCGAGACCCTGAGCGGGGAACGCCGCGCCAGCTATTTCGGCGATCATGCCCAAGCCGACTTGCCACGCATTCGTACCCTCAAGGAAGAGCTGGGCCGAGTGGTACGGTCGCGGGCGGCCAATCCCAAATGGATCGCCGGTATGAAGCGCCATGGCTACAAGGGCGCCTTCGAGATGGCCGCCACCGTGGATTACCTGTTCGGCTTTGGCGCCACCACCCAGCTGGTGGAGGATCACCAATACCAGCAACTGGCCGATGCCTACCTAATGGATGTCGACACCCGCAGCTTCGTCGAGCGCCACAATCCCGAGGCGCTGCGCGACATGACCGAACGCCTGCTGGAAGCCCAGCAGCGCGGCCTCTGGCAGGAGCCCGGCGATTATCGCGAGGCCCTTGAGCAGCTACTGATGGATATGGATGAAGCCTGAGATGACCGCCCCTGTCTTTCCCCTGGCCGCCGTGGTTGGCGCGGAGCCCTTGAAGCTGGCGCTGTGCCTGAACGCCATCGACCCCCGTATCGGCGGGGTGCTGATCGAGGGGCCGCGCGGCATGGCCAAGTCCACCCTGGCCCGCGGCCTGGCCGATCTGCTCGGCGGGGGCCCCTTCGTCACCCTGCCGCTGGGCGCCAGCGAAGAGCGCATCGTCGGCACCTTGGACCTGGACGCTGCTCTCGGTGAGGGCCGGGCGCGCTTCGCCCCCGGGGTGCTGGCCGCCGCCGACGGCGGGGTGCTCTATGTCGACGAGGTCAACCTGCTGCCGGATCATCTGGTGGATCTGCTGCTGGACGTGGCCGCCAGCGGCGTCAACCGGGTGGAGCGCGATGGCATCTCCCACGAGCACGCTGCCCGTTTCCTGCTGGTGGGCACCATGAATCCGGAAGAGGGCGAGTTGCGCCCGCAGTTGCTCGACCGCTTCGGCTTCGCCCTGGCGCTGGATAGTCGTCCGGCGCCGCGTGAAAGAGCCGAGATCCTGCGCCGGCGGCTGGCCTTCGATAGCGATCCCGCGGCCTTCGTCGCTCGGTGGGCGACGGCTCAGGCGGAGTTGCGCCAGCGCTGCGCCCAGGCGCGCGCGCGCCTCGCCAGCATTCCCCTGGATGACGTCGCGCTGGACGCCATCACCGAGGGCTGCCATCAGGCCGGTGTCGATGGCTTGCGGGCGGACCTCGTCTGGCTGCGCGCGGCGCGGGCCCATGCCGCCTGGCGCGGCAGTGCTGCCATCGAAAACGCCGACATCGCCGCCGTAGCCGACTTCGCCCTGCGGCATCGTCGCCGAGATTCAGCCGACCCTTCGGTAATAATACCACCCCTGAATGGTGAGGCTCCTTCCTCAACTTCGGAGCAGGAGTCAGGTAATCAAAAGGGCGGGGGCGACGCCGAAAGTCCCGGCGGTGAAGGCGATGCCTGGGGCGCCCTGGCCCCCGAACCGATGGCGAGTGGTCCGCGGCGCCGGCTGGACGTGGCAAAAAAGCCCTAGGCATCCGATCCACCTACACCGCGGATCGTGATGCCCGTACCGGGGTGGGCAGGACCGCGGGTGGCCGTCAGGGTGCCCGCACCTTGGGCGAAAAGGGCGCCATCGCCTGGCTACCGACCCTGTTGCGCGGTCGTCCGCGGCGGGCTGCCGATTTGGTCCGTCAGCCGCGCAGCCGCCGTCCGGCCCAACTCTGGCTGGTGATTCTCGACCATTCCGCCTCCACCCGCCGCCATGGCGCCCTGGCCCAGGCCAAGGGCCTCTTGGCCGATTGGTTCGAGCAGGCCTATCGCCAACGGGTAAGGGTCGCGGTACTCCAGGCCGCCGGCGACCAGCCGGAGTGGTCCTTCCAGGGGCAGCGCAGTGGTCAGGCGCTACAGGTCTGGCTGGATACCTTGGGGGCGGGCGGTGGAACTCCGTTGCTCGCCGGGCTGGAGGAGGCCCGAACGTGGCTCGAGGGGCGTCGACGTCGCCACCCTGGGGAGGAATGCCAGCTATTGCTGGTCACCGATGGTCGGCTGTGGGAGCTGGCGGGACTGGCGGTGCCCGCTTGCCGGACCCTGGTACTGGATATCGAGCTGGGACCGGTTCGGCTGGGGCGGGCTACGGAGCTCGCCCGACGTCTGGGAGCGGAGTACCGGCACCTGGAAGAGGTGCCGGAGATCTAGCCAGGATGTTGGACTTCGCTACGTTCAACCCAACCTGCTAGGTCATGTAGGTTGGGTTGAGACGGCTTCATCGTCGAAGCCCAACAATCAAGGATTCAGATGCCGTGGTGTTGGGCTTCGCTACGCTCAACCCAACCTACACCTAACGCTAGCGCCGGGATCAATGCCCTGCTTTCATCGCCTTCACCATAGTATCCACGTTGTAGCGGAACATGTCGGCATAGGTCGGCGCGGGGCCGTTGGCCGGGGATAGGGCTTCCACGTAGAGTTCGCCACCCGGCTGGGCACCACTGGCCTTGGCGATCTGTTGCACCAGGCGCGGGTCGTTGGAGTTCTCGAAGAAATAAGTCGTGACATGCTCCTTCTTGATCTGGCGGATCAGCTTGCCGACGTCCTGGGCCGAGGCCTCGGCTTCGGTGGAGATGCCCAGCGGCGAGATGAACTGCACCCCGTAGGCATCGCCGAAGTAACCGAAGGCATCGTGGGAAGTCAGGACCTTGCGCCGTGCCTTGGGCACCTGGGCAATCTGTTCGCGAGCATAACGGTCCAGGGCTTCGAGCTTGGCGATGTAGCGATCGCCATTGGCCTTGTAGACGGCGGCATCGGTCGGGTCGATCTGGGACAGCGCCTTCACCACGTTGCGGGTGTAGACGACCACGTTCAGCGGGTTGTTCCAGACATGGGGATCGACGCCATGCTCATGATCGTGGTCGTCATGACCGTCTTCGTCTTCTGCCATCTCCCGCGTCTTGATGCCCTCGCTGAGGATCACTGGCGGGCGAGCCTGGCCGGAGGCCTTGATCAGCCGATCCATCCAGCCCTCCATGTGCAGGCCGCTCATGAACACCACGTCGGCCTGCTTGAGTGCCTGGGCATCGGCAGGGGTGGGCTCATAGGCGTGGGGGTCACCGTTGGGGCCGACCAGGGAGGTCACCTGGACGTGGTCGCCGCCCACCTGCTTGACCACATCGGCGATCACGGTGAAGGTGGCGACGGCCTTGATCGGTTCCGCCGCCTGCGCTTGGCCGGCGATGGCGAGCAGCAGGGCGGCGCCTAGTGAAAATAGGGATTTCATGGTGACTCCTTATCAGTGCGTGAGGTGGGGAGGTGGACGCAGTCGGCGGTAGAGGCCCAAGCGACCGAACAGCAGGGAGAAGAGGTAGCAGGCGCCGGCGGTGAGGACGATGGCGGGGCCCGAGGCGTAACCCAGGTGATAGGAGAGCACCAGGCCGACCAGACCGCTCAGGCTGGCGATCAGGCTCGCCACGGCCATCAGTCCGGGCAGGCTGCTGGCCCAGAAGCGCGCGGCGGTGGCGGGCAGCATCATCAGGCCCACGGCCATGAGGGTGCCGAGCGCCTGGAAGCCCGCGACCAGATTGAGCACCACCAGCAAGAGGAACAGCAGGTGGTAGAGCGAGCCGCGACCGCCCACCGCGCGGAGGAAGCCCGGATCGAAGCATTCCAGGGCCAGCGGCCGATAGATCACCGCCAGCATCAGCAGCGACAGGGTGGCGATGCCGGCGACCAGGTACAGGGCCGTGGCGTCGATGGCGAGGATGGTGCCGAACAGCACGTGCAGTAGATCGACACTGGAGCCGTGCAACGACACGATCAGCACCCCGGCGGCCAGGGATATCAGGTAGAAGCTGGCGAAACTGGCATCCTCGCGCTGGCTGGTGAAGCGGCTGACCAGCCCGGCCAGGCCCGCCACCAGGAGACCCGCGAGCAGGCCGCCGATGCCCATGGCGGGCAACGAAAGCCCGGCGACCATGAAGCCCAGGGCCGCACCTGGCAGCACGGCATGGCTCATGGCGTCGCCCACCAGGCTCATGCGGCGCAGCATCAGCAGCACCCCCACCGGACCGGCCCCGAGGGCCAGGGCCAGGCAGGCCACCAGGGCCCGGCGCATGAAGCCGAATTCCACGAAGGGCTCGAACAGCAGCTGATAGAGGGTCATACGCGCTCACAGATCGCCGAGTCGGCGTCCCAGTACTCGGCGAGATTGCGTGCCTTGGCCAGGTTCTCGGCAATCAGTACCTGGGCGGTATCGCCCCAGGCGATGGCCTCCCGGGCCAGCAGCAAGGTTTCGGGAAAATGCTGGCGAACCTGATCCAGGTCATGCAGGACGGCGATCACCGTGCGACCCTGGCCGTGCCAGCGGCGGACGATGGTCAGGAGGTCGGCCGTCGTGCGGGCGTCGATGGCGGTGAAGGGCTCGTCGAGCAGCAGCACCGGTGCATCCTGCAAGAGCAGCCGGGCGAACAGGACCCGCTGGAACTGGCCGGAGGAAAGGGTGCCCACCAGTCGCTCTTCGAGCCCGTCGAGACCAACCGCGCGTAGGGCTTGGCGTGCCTCTTCACGCTGGGCGGCGCTGACCCCGCGCCAGCTTCCCACCGTCTGCCACGCGCCCAGAACCACGGTCTCCAGTACGCTCAGTGGAAAACTGCGGTCGATTTCCGCGGCCTGTGGCAGATATCCCAGACGCCGTTGCGAGACCGCTCGCTTGATCCGGCCGCTGACCGGGCGCAGGGTGCCGGCGATAGCCTTGAGCAAGGTGGATTTGCCGGCGCCGTTGGGACCCACGATGGCGGTGAGGCTGCCGGTGGCGAAGTGGCCGTTCAGATGGTGGATGGCAGGATGCCGCTGATAGGCCAGGGTCAAATCCTGCAATTCGACGGCGGCACTCATGGCAGGGCAACCGCCCAGAGCACGGCCAGCCAGAGCGCGACCAGGGGAATGCAGGCGAGCAACAGGCGCCAGGGGACCGACAGCATCAGCAGGGAGGGGCGAGTGGAGGACATGGTCAAGCCTTACAAGTTGTAACTAAGTTATAACATAACGAAATTGCTCCCGTCATCCGGTCGAGTCGCTGGCGCGCCATACCCGCCGAGTGCATCTATCGAAGTGTGGCCCCTGATCTCCAAAGTGCGGTAGCACGCAACCTGGGACAGGCTGCGTGTTCCGGGGCAGGCAGCCTGGCGGCCACTCCAGGCGATCAGGCCGCCTGTGTCTGCGCTACCCGCTGCTCCAGGCGCTGGAGGAAATTGAGCAGCAACACCTCTTCCTCCTTGAGTCCCTTGCGCTTGCGCGGTCTGGGCAGGGTGCCGAGATCCCCGGCGAGAAAGGCGTCGAGCACGCCGGGATGGATGTAGCACTTGCGGCAAACCGCCGGGGTATTGCCCAGGGTGCGCGAAACCGCCTTGACCATGTCCACCAGCTCCTTCTTGGCTTCGGTCTGGGTCTCACAACGCAACTCGCGCAAGGCCTCCAGCGCCAGGGCGCTACCAGCCCAGGTGCGATAGTCCTTGGCGGTGAATTCGGCGCCGGTCAGCTCGTGGAGGTAGGCATTGACGTCGGAGGAGGTCACCGTATGCCGTTCGCCCTCGGCATCCACGTACTGGAACAGGTGCTGGCCGGGAAGCTCCAGGCACTTCTTCACGGTCCGCGCCAGGCGGGGATCGCTCACCTTCACATCGTGTTCCACCCCGCTCTTGCCGCGGAAGTGGAAGGCGATGGTGCTGCCATGCACCTCGGCATGCCGGTTACGCAGGGTGGTGAGGCCATAGGATTTGTTGCTCTTGGCGTACTGGGCGTTGCCGACCCGGATCAGGGTGGCATCCAGCAGGCTGATCACCGTGGCCATGACCTTTTCCCGGCATAGACCGCGGCGATTGAGGTCTTCTTCCACGCGCTGGCGCAGCTTCGGCAAGGCTTGGCCGAAGGCGAGCATCCGCTCGTACTTGTCAGTGTCGCGAATCTCGCGCCAGCGCGGATGGTAGCGATACTGCTTGCGACCGCGGGCGTCGCGACCCGTGGCCTGGAGATGGCCATTGGCGTCCGGGCAAATCCAGACATCGGTATAGGCCGGGGGGATGGCCAGCTTGTTGATCCGCTCCACCTCTGCCTGGTCGCGGATGCGCTCGCCGTCCGCGGTGAAGTAGGTCCACTTGCCACGCAGCTTGCGCCGGCTGAGGCCGGGTTGGCGGTCGTCGACGTAGTTGAGATCGGGTGGCAAGGGGGTGCAAAGGGCGGTACCGGTGTCGTCACGCTCATCGGTGGGGGCGGGTAGATCGGTCTGGGCGAGGCGTTGCATTACTTTCGAACGAGAGGTCATGACTGCACCGACGATTTCCTGGTCGAAACGGTGGACTCCAGGAAACCGGACCAGGTTCTCATGACCACCGCCAAGCCGACCGACGCACAGCTCCGCGAGGCCTTGCTCGCCAAGGCGCGCACGCGCCGCCCAGGTGCCACCTTCTGTCCTTCGGAGGTCGCCCGTGAGCTGGCGGCGGATTGGCGACCGCTGATGGAGCCGCTGCGCCTGGCTGCCCGTGAATTGGCGCGCGAGGGACGCCTGCGGGTGAGCCAGAAGGGCGAAGCCTTGCATCCCGCCGCGCCCTGGCATGGCCCGATCCGATTAAGTTTGGCTTAATGGACGATTAAGTTTCGATTAATGGCCGATGGCTACTCTGGACCCGGAACAGACAGCAACCCAGAGGAATCACCATGAAAAAGCTGACCGCCATTGCCACTGCCGCCTTCCTGCTGACCGGTGTGGGCGTCGCCCAGGCCCGCGACCTCGGCCCCGACGAAGCCCTCAAACTGCGTGACAGCGGCAAGATCAAGAGTTTCGAGGTGCTCAACCAGGCCGCCATCGCCAAGCATCCGGGGTCGACCACCCACGACACCGAGCTGGAAGAAGAGTACGGCCGCTACATCTACCAACTGGAACTACGTGACCCCCAAGGTGTGAAATGGGATCTGGAACTCGACGCCACCACTGGCGAAGTCCTGAAAAACCAGCGCGACAACTGAGTCTCATCCTGGCCGGGCTGATCCTGCTCGGCGGTGCCAGCTCGCTGGTCCAGGCGCGCGACCTGGACCAGGACGAGGCCCTCAAGTTGCGCAAGGAAGGCGTGATCCGGCCCCTGGAAACCCTGTTGCAGAAGGTCAACGAGCGCTATCCCACGGCACGGCTGCTGGAGGCCGAATTGGAAGAGGAAGACGGGCAGTATCGCTACGAGATCGAAATTCTCGTTGGCGATGGTGTCCGCGAACTGGAAATCGGCGCGATGGATGGCGCCATCATGAAGGACGAGGTGGACGACTAGATGCGCCTGTTGTTGGTGGAAGACGACGTAGCCCTGGCCGACGAGATCTCGGCGTTTCTCGCTCGCCAGGGCTATGCCGTGGACTGGCTCGCCGATGGTCGCGATGCCGCTTGGCAAGGTGCCCAGGAGCCCTATGACCTCATCGTACTCGACCTCGGCCTGCCCGGCCGGCCGGGTCTGGAGGTACTCAGGGAGTGGCGCGCAGCCGACCTGGCCACCCCGGTGCTGATCCTCACCGCCCGTGACAGCTGGGCCGAGCGCATCGAGGGGCTGAAGGCGGGCGCCGACGACTATCTCACTAAACCCTTTCATCCCGAGGAGCTCGGCCTGCGCATCGCCGCCTTGCTGCGACGGGTGAGGGGTGTGACCAACCAGCCGCTGCTGCAGTCCGCCGGGCTGGCGTTGGACGAGGCGCGCCAATGCGTGGTCCGAGGCAACGAAACCATCGAGCTGAGCGCCGCGGAATTCCGCCTCTTGCGCTGCTTCTTGCTGCATCCCGGCCAGATCCTCTCCAAGACCCGCCTCAACGACCATTTGTACGACGGCGAGAGCGAACGTGACTCCAACGTCATCGAGGTGCATGTCAATCACCTGCGGCGCAAGCTGGGTCGTGACGTGATCGAGACGCGCCGTGGCCAGGGTTATCGCCTGGGCGGTGTCGATTGAGGTCGATCCAGGCCCGGTTGCGGCTCGGTCTGGTCGCCATCCTGCTGGTGGCGGGAT
This sequence comes from Pseudomonas oryzihabitans, assembly GCF_006384975.1. Taxonomy (NCBI): domain Bacteria; kingdom Pseudomonadati; phylum Pseudomonadota; class Gammaproteobacteria; order Pseudomonadales; family Pseudomonadaceae; genus Pseudomonas; species Pseudomonas oryzihabitans. The sequence goes on along the minus strand of NZ_CP021645.1, from coordinate 1,122,969 downwards.
TGGTGCTGGTGCTCGGCGGCGCCTGGCTGGTGGACCACGCCTTACGCCGCTACCTGGAAACCGGTCTGCGCAGTGAGACCGAGAATCTGCTGGCTGCCTTGGTGCGCGGCCCTCACAGGCTGCAACTGGACGAGGGGCGCCTGGGTAATCTCTATACCCGGCCACTGTCCGGGCGCTACTTCCTCATCGAAATCCCGGCGCTGGACATCCGCTGGCGTTCACGCTCGCTCTGGGATGCCCAGCTCGACATCCCGGCCAGCCAGGGAATGGCCGACAGCCTCGCCGCTGGCCCCAGTGGCCAGCGCCTGCTCACCTATCGAGCCGATTACCAGCGCTATGGTCAGCAGGTGAGGGTAATCGTGGCCGACGACTACAATCCACTGCTGACGAGTCTGCTGCGCATCCTCGGTCTCGGTGCGCTGCTGGGGCTGGCGACGCTGCTGCTGGTGCTGCTGTTGCAGCGGCTCATCGTCCGTCGTGCGCTACGGCCCTTGGATCAGGTCCGCGAGCAAATCGCTCAGTTGCATCAGGGCCGGCGCTCGGCGTTGGATCCCGAGGTGCCGGTAGAACTGGAGCCCTTGGTCAACGAGATGAATGCCCTGCTGCGGCATACCGAGGACGGTCTGCGCCGGGCGCGGCACGGTATCGGTAACCTCGGCCATGCGCTGAAGACGCCGTTGGCGGTACTGTTGAGCCTGACCGAGCGACCCGAGCTGCAAGGTTCTCCTGAGCTACAGGCCACCCTGCGCGAGCAACTGGAGCGGATCCGCGCCCGTCTGGAGCGCGAGTTGCGCCGGGCGCGCCTGGCCGGGGAGGCTCTGCCGGGTGCCTATCTGGAAATGAACGAACTGCGCGAGCTTTGCCAACTGCTCGGGCGGGTGCACGGCGAGCACCTGTGCCTGGATTGTCAGCTGCCGAGCGCAGCGCGCCTGCCCTGGGATCGCGAGGACCTGCTGGAGCTGTTCGGCAATCTGCTGGACAACGCCTGTAAGTGGGCGCGTAGCCGGGTGCGCCTGACCGTGGAGGTGCGGGAGGAGGGCTATTGGATCGCGGTCGACGATGACGGCCCCGGAGTGCCCCAGGCAGAGCGCCTGGCCATTCTCGAGCGCGGGACACGACTCGACGAGGCGGTCGCCGGACATGGCCTGGGTCTGGGAATCGTGAGCGATATCGTCACGGCCTGTGGCGGCGAGCTGCAATTGATGGAAAGCCTCTGGGGCGGCCTTCGGGCAGCCGTCCACCTGCCGAGACCACACCGATCGCCCTGAGTTCCCGCGTCATTTACCCATCGCCACATTTTTGACTTCAAGTTTTCTCGAAAGCGGCCGATCATGCGGGCCCTGATCCAGCTCTTTGGAGATTTCCTGCATGAGCCTCAAGCTCAAAGTCACCGCCCTGGCGATTATTCCAGTTTGCCTATTCACCCTGATTCTGAGCTGTCTCTCCTATTGGATCCTGCACCGTCAGGCCATCCAGGACGTCCAGGATGTCCGCGAGCGCCTCATGGCGCGTAGCAAGGCCGGTCTACAGGACAACGTACAGATCGCCATGACCGTGATCAAACCGCTCTACGACGCTTCGGCGCCGGGCGATACCGCGGCGCGCGACCAAGCCATCCGCTTGCTGTCCTCCATCGTCTACGGCCAGGACGGCTACCTCTTCGGCTACGACTCCAACGTCGTGCGACTCTTCAAAGGCAACGACCCGGCCGGCATCGGCAAGAGCTTCAAGGACAATCGCGATCCCAACGGCGTCTATCTCAACCAGGAGCTGGTGCGGGTGGGCAAGGATGGCTCGCACTTCAGTCGCTACAGTTCCTCGCTGCCTGGGAACAAGGACGTCCTGGTGCCCAAGCTCGCCTACACCGACTACCTGCCGAAATGGGATCTGGTGATCGGTTCGGCGGTGAACCTGGACGGTATAGATGCCCAGGTCGCCGCGGTGGCCGAGCAGGTCGATCAGCGCACCCGTGCGCAACTCTGGCTGACCCTCGGCGTGGCCCTGGCCCTGCTGCTGGTGATCGGCGTCATCGCCCAGGTCTTCGCCCGCCGTACCCTGCGCCCGCTGTTGCAGATCCGCGCCAACCTCGACGACATCGCCGATGGGGAAGGCGATCTGACCCGGCGCCTGCCGGTCACCGGGCGGGACGAATTCAGCCAGCTCGCCGTCTCCTTCAACCGCTTCGTCGACAAGATCCAGGGCACCATCGCCCAGGTGGTCGATATCACCCACCAACTCACCGGCCTGCTCAACGAAGTGGCTGGCCAGGCTGAGCGAACCGATCAGGCCATGCAGCGCCAGCGCAGCGAAACCGATCAGGTCGCCACCGCCATCAACCAGATGTCCTCCGCCGCCCAGGAGGTCGCCAGTAGCGCCCAGCAGGCTTCCGAGGCGACCCGTGCGGCCGAAGAGCAGGGCGATGCCGCGCATCAGGTGGTCACGGCCAGCGTCATCCGTATTCACGAACTGGTGGAAGAGGTTCGCCAGAGCGGCGTATCCCTCGATGGGCTCAAGCAGGATGTGGGCGCTATCGTCGGCGTACTCGACGTGATCCGCGCCATCGCCGAGCAGACCAACCTGTTGGCGCTCAACGCCGCCATCGAGGCCGCCCGCGCGGGTGAGGCCGGGCGTGGCTTCGCCGTGGTCGCCGACGAAGTCCGGGCGCTGGCCAGCCGGACTCAGCAGAGTACCCAGGAAATCCAGGGCATGATCGATCGGTTGCAGCAGGCTACCAGCCGCGCCGTGGGCGCCATGGAGCGCTCCAGCAACCTGGGCGAAGCCACCACTGCCCAAGCCGAGCAGGCGGGTACTGCTCTGGCATCGATCAGTGAACTGATCACGACCATCAATGCCATGAATAGCCAGATCGCCAGTGCGGCCGAGGAGCAGACCGCCGTGGCCGAAGAGATCAATCGCAGCGTCCATACCATTGCCGGGGCCGTCGACAGCATGGCCCAGGGTGCCCAGCAGGGCGCGCAAAGTACCGCTGGCATGGTTGGCCTGGGCAAGCGACTGGACGGGTTGGTGCGTCAGTTCCGTGTATGATGCAAGGCGCGCCGGGCTTCTCTGGCGTGCCTCTCAAGGTCGAGTTGGGGCGCTCACGGGAACCCCACGGCTTCCGAGGCTCTAAGCAAGGCCTGTCCTCCTTGTTTGGAATCACGAAAAGCCAATGAAAAGCGCTCGGCTGGAAAACAAGACGTTCCTGATCCTGCTGGTGGTGGTCTCGCTCGCCTTCGTCTGGATCCTCACGCCCTTCCTGGGCGCGGTGTTCTGGGGGGCGATCCTCGCCATCCTCTTCGCACCGTTGCAGCGCTGGTTCGTCAGGCGTTTCAACAACCGCCGTAACCTCGGCGCGCTCTGTACCCTGTTCGTGATCCTGCTCATCGTCATCCTGCCGGTGGTGTTCATCGCCATCTCCCTGGTGCAGGAAGGCGCGCTGCTCTATCAGCAGATCAGTAGTGGTCAGCTCAATTTCGGCCAGTACTACCAGCAGGTCTGGGGCGCGCTGCCGGACTCGGTGCGCAGCGTGCTGGAGCGCTTCGGTGCCGGTGACCTGGAAGGCATCCGCCAGAAGCTCTCCGAAGGCGCCATGCAGGGCAGTCAGTTCGTCGCCACCCAGGCCTTCAGCTTCGGCCAGGGAACCTTCCAGTTCCTCATCGGCTTCGGCGTGATGCTCTACCTGCTGTTCTTCCTGTTGCGCGATGGCTCCCAACTGGTGGCGCTGATCCGCAAGGCCATACCGCTGAGCGACATGCATAAGCGCAGCCTGATGGCCAAGTTCACTGCGGTGGTACGGGCCACGGTGAAGGGCAACATCATCGTCGCCGTGGTGCAGGGTGCCCTGGGGGGCTTCATTCTCGGGGTGCTGGGCGTGCAGGGGGCGGTGCTCTGGGGCACTTTGATGGCCTTCCTCTCGCTACTGCCCGCGGTCGGCTCGGCGCTCATCTGGGTACCGGTGGCGATCTACTTCCTGGCCACCGGTTCGGTGCTCAAGGGCGTGATCCTGATCGTCTTCGCCGTGGTGGTGATCGGCCTGGTGGACAACCTGCTGCGCCCGATCCTGGTCGGCAAGGACACCAAGATGCCCGACTATGTGGTGCTGATCTCCACCATCGGCGGCATGTCGCTGTTCGGTCTCAACGGCTTCGTGATCGGTCCGTTGATCGCCGCGCTGTTCATGTCGACCTGGGATTTGTTCAGCCACCGCGACGATATCTAAAAACCTGCTTACGATCTGCTGCGCGTCGGCCAAACTGCGTTGAAATCGCCTTCGGAATGCTCATTTACTATATGTAAACTCCGCTTCCTCAGGCGCTTTCGCCTTGTTTGGCTCTAGCTCGCGAGATCGTAAGCACGTTTTGCACATCGGGCAGGGCGCCATTAGCCCTGGTCGGGCTCCGAGGGGTAACGCGTCGCCACCAGGCTTTCCTTGACCTTGCGCAGGTGCGGCTGGAAATCCACGCCGCGCTTGAGCGTCACCCCGGTGGCCAGGATGTCCAGTACGGTGAGCTGGATGATCCGCGAGGTCATGGGCATGTAGATGTCGGTGTCTTCCGGCAGCGGGATGTCCAGACTCAGGGTGCAGACCTTGGCCAGCGGCGTGTTGCTGGCGGTCAGGCCGAGTACCGAGGCGCCGTTGTCCCGTGCCACCTTGGCCACGTCCACCAGCTCGCGGGTGCGACCCGTGTAGGAAATGATCACGAACAGCTCGCCGGTCTGGGCGATGGACGCCAGCATCCGCTGCATCAGCACGTCCGAATGCGCCGACACCGCCATGTTGAAGCGGAAGAACTTGTGCTGGGCATCCAGGGCTACCGGTGCCGAGGCACCCAGGCCGAAGAAATGGATCTGCCGGGCCTGAATCATCAGGTCGACCGCCCGATCCACCACCTTGGCGTCCAGCCGCTGGCGAGCGCTGTCGAGGGAGGCGATGGTGCTGCTGAAGATCTTCTCGGCGTAGGCTTCGGGTTCGTCATTGGCCGCCACCGCCTGGCTCACGTAGACCGCACCGCTGGCGATGCTCTGCGCCAGCTGGATCTTCATCTCTGGATAGCCACTCACGCCCAGGGAGCGGCAGAAGCGATTGACCGTGGGTTCGCTGACCTGCGCCGCCTGGGCCAGGGCCGCGATGGTGTAGCGCGTGGCCTGCCGGGGATTCTGCAGGATGACCTCGGCGACCTTGCGTTCCGCACGGTTGAGTTCGCCGATACGGGTCTGGATGGTTTGCAGCAGGGTGCTGGCACGATCCATGAGAACTCCTAGTGGTTGTTGTGCCTCTATCCTAAGGCTATAAAAGGTTTGGGCCGGGCTGACCCCTGGACCGTATTTTTTAATATAAAGACTACGCGAATCGGCCCGGCTCCCCTATCATGGCGCCGGAATATCTCAAACTTTAAGTAAAAGAACGAATATTTATGGCTGGCGTCCGAGTTCTACCCTGTACCCTGGCAATCTTCGGCGCGTTGGGCGACCTCGCCCTGCGCAAACTTTTCCCTGCCCTGTATCAGCTGGATCGTGAAGGTCTGCTGCATGACGACACCCGGATCATGGCGCTCGCGCGTGATAAGGGCGATGGGGTCAAGCAGCTCGAGCACATCGAGGAGCGCCTGCGTCACTATGTGCCCAAGGCGGACTGGGACGAGACGGTCTTCGCGCGGATGCGTGCCCGCCTGGGCTATCGCGCCATCGACTTCCGCAACCGCGAAGACTATACGGGACTCGCCGAGGATGTGGGTGATACCGATACGCTGATCGCTTATTTCGCCACGCCCGCCCTGGTATACAGCGCCATCTGCGAGAACCTCGCCGCGGTCGGCCTGTGCGAACGCACCCGCGTGGTGATGGAAAAGCCCATCGGCTACGACCTCGAATCCTCCAAGGTGGTCAACGACGCCGTGGCGCGCTTCTTCCCGGAAGATCGCGTCTACCGTATCGACCACTACCTGGGCAAGGAGACGGTGCAGAACCTCATCGCGCTGCGCTTCGCCAACAGCCTGTTCGAGACCCAGTGGAACCAGAACTACATCTCCCACGTGGAAATCACCGTGGCCGAGAAGGTGGGCATCGAGGGGCGCTGGGGCTATTTCGACCAGGCTGGCCAGCTGCGCGACATGGTGCAGAACCACCTGCTGCAACTGCTCTGCCTGACCGCCATGGATCCGCCGGCGGATCTTTCGGCCGACAGTATCCGGGACGAGAAGGTCAAGGTGCTCAAGGCGCTGGAACCCATCACCCCCGACCAGTTCGCCAGCCGGGTGGTCCTGGGGCAGTACACCTCGGGCTACAGCGACGGCAAGCCGGTGCCGGGCTATCTCGAAGAGCCCAACTCCAATACCGAAAGCCGCACCGAGACCTTCGTCGCCATCCGTGCGGACATCCGCAACTGGCGCTGGTCCGGCGTGCCTTTCTATCTGCGTACCGGCAAGCGCATGCCGCAGAAGCTGTCGCAGATCGTCATCCATTTCAAAGAGCCGCCGCACTACATCTTCGCTCCCGAGCAGCGCAGCCTGATCAGCAACCGCCTGATCATCCGTATCCAGCCGGACGAAGGCATCTCGCTGCAGGTGATGAGCAAGGACCAGGGCCTGCGCAAGGGCATGCAACTGCGCAGTGGTCCGCTGCAACTGAATTTCTCCGAGACCTTCAAGCACCTGCGCACCCCAGACGCCTACGAGCGACTGCTGCTGGAAGTCATGCAGGGCAACCAGTCGTTGTTCGTACGCAAGGACGAGATCGAGGCGGCCTGGAAGTGGTGCGACCAGTTGCTGGCCGGCTGGTCGAAGATGGGCGATTCGCCCAAGTCCTATGCCGCGGGTAGCTGGGGTCCGTTGACCTCCATCGCACTGATCGCACGAGACGGGAGATCCTGGTATGGCGACGTCTGACCTGGGGCAGGGCGTGACCCTGCGCGAACTAGCCGACCGCGAGGCCCATGCCGCGGCCCTGGCCGAGACGGTCACCACGGCGCTGCGCGAGGCCCTGGCAGCCCGTGGCGAGGCCTTGCTGATCGTGTCCGGCGGGCGCAGCCCGGTGCCCTTCCTGGAGCGCCTGGCCCAGGCCGAGCTGGACTGGGCCAAGGTGACGGTGACCCTGGCGGACGAGCGCTGGGTACCCGTCGACCATCCCGACAGCAATGCCGGCCTGCTGCGCAAGCACCTGTTCCAGGGCGCGGCTGCGGCTGCACGCTTCATCGATCTGTACAGCCCGGCGGCGACTCCCGAAGAGGGTATGGCGCTGACCGAGGCGCGCCTGGGCGATGCCCTGGGTACGCCCGACGTGCTGGTGCTGGGTATGGGCGATGACGCCCATACCGCCTCGCTGTTCCCGGGCAGCCCCGGCCTGGAAGAGGCCCTCGACCCCGCCAGCGAGCGATTGAGCTTTCCAGGCGTAGCGCCTTCCGCACCCCAGACCCGCATTACCCTGAGCCGCGCCTACCTGAGTCGTGCGCGGCAGCAGATCCTCGCCATCCAGGGCGCGGGCAAGCGTCAGGTACTGGAAACCGCACTGGCCGAGGGCGATGAGCTGGCCACTCCGATCAAGGCGTTCCTGCGTGAACCCCTGGTCGTCTACTGGTGCCCGTGACGAGGAGTTAGTTTGTGGATATGCAGAACAAGATCGCGACCCTAGATGCCCTGTGCGCCCGTGCCCGGATCCTGCCGGTGATCGTGATCAACGACCCGGCCGATGTGTTGCCGTTCGCCGATGCCATGGCGGCTGGTGGCCTCACTGCGCTGGAGATCACCCTGAGATCGGTCCACGGGCTGGATGCGGTACGGTTGCTGCGCAAGGAACGCCCGAATCTGGACGTCGGTGTCGGCACCGTGCTGGATGTGCGGATGTTCGACGCTGCCGTCGAGGCGGGAGCGCAGTTCATCGTCACGCCGGGCACTACCGAGGAAATCCTCCAGGCCGGGGTGTCCGCACCCATACCGCTGCTGCCGGGGATCGCCACGCCGTCGGAGATCATGCAGGCCTACCGCCTGGGCTATCGCCGCTTCAAGCTGTTTCCCGCCAACGTCTACGGTGGCGTGGATGCGCTCAAGGCCTTTGCCGGCCCCTTCGCCGAGCTCAAGTTCTGCCCCACGGGCGGGGTGAATCCGGGCAACGTGAAGAACTACTTCCAGCAGCCCAACCTGCTCTGTGTGGGCGGCAGCTGGATGTTGCCCGGCGACGTGGTGAAGGCCAAGGACTGGAACCGCGTCGAGCAGCTGTGCCGCGAGGCCCTGGCCGCGTTGGACTGATGCGGCCATCCGTCACCCGCCAGGCTAGTGTGGTGCCTCAGAAGTTCGCGCAAGAATTGGCGAGTGATTCTTTGATTCTGGCCAGGCGCCGCGCCGAGTCATAGCAGGGCTATGGCGAGAAGTGGCAACGCCGCCAGGGTCGAAGAAGCGCCGCCAAAATTGTGCAGTCAACTTCTGAGACACCACACTTACTAGGCTGGCGGACCGAGGGGCGCTATCATGCGCCCCTCGTTCATTTCCTGGCGCCCATTCCGTGGCGCTGCTGTCGTCCACTACACCGGGAGGTGCCAGATGACCCAAGATAAAACCCACGCCCACGATCCCCTCGCCGAAACTGCTCCGGCTCCTGCCGGTGAAAAGCTGCAGAAGGTCCTGTCACGCCTGGGCGTCGGCTCGCGCCGCGACGTCGAAGCCTGGATCGGTGAAGGCCGTATCAAGGTCAACGGGGTGGTCGCCACCCTGGGCCTGCGGGTGATGCCCAACGATGCCATCGCGGTCGACGGTCGCCTGCTCAAACGCGACCAGGCCGAGGAAGTCGTGCGTCGCGTGCTGATCTACAACAAGCCCGAGGGCGAGATCTGCACCCGGGACGATCCCGAGGGTCGTCCGACGGTGTTCGATCGGTTGCCCAAGCCCAAGCAGGGCCGCTGGATCAACGTCGGTCGCCTGGACATCAACACCACCGGGCTGCTGCTATTCACCACCGACGGCGAACTGGCCAACCGGTTGATGCACCCGTCCTACCAGATGGACCGTGAGTACGCGGTGCGGGTCCGCGGCGAGGTCACCGAAGAGATGCTGCTGCGTCTGAAGAACGGGGTGATCCTCGAAGACGGTCCGGCACGCTTCACCGACGTCCAGCAGGCGCCCGAAGGCGACGGCTTCAACCACTGGTTCCATTGCGTGGTGATGGAAGGCCGCAACCGCGAAGTGCGCAGGCTGTGGGAGTCCCAGGGTTTGCTGGTGAGCCGCTTGAAGCGGGTACGCTTCGGGCCGGTGTTCATGACCAGCGATCTGCCGGTGGGGCGGTGGCGCGAGATGAACCAGGCGGAGGTGGACATCCTCGCCGGTGAAGTCGGTTTGCCGCCGGTAGCCTTGCCCGCCATGGGCGGCAAGACCAAGGAGAAGCTCGAGCGGCAACAGCGCAAGACCGCGCGGCCGATCGATGCGGGCCGGGGCTCGCGGAACAAGAGCAGCAAGACCCAGGGTTCGGCCGTGGCCGAGCGTCCGAACGAAGTCGGTCGCAAGAAGCCGGTGAGCAAGGGGCAGACTGCACCCGGCATCGCGCCACGTCGGGGGCCGAGCGGTGGTGGTACCGGCAAGGGCGGTCGCCGCTGATAGCAAGGTCGCCTGAGCGCAGGCGACTTTCAGGCCAGGCTGCAGAGGCGATTGCGGCCGCCGGCCTTGGCCTGATACAGGGCGCGATCCGCGCGCTGCAACAGGCAGCGCGGCGATTCCACCTCGCGCAGGGTCGCCAGGCCGATGCTCAGGGTGACCGATAGCGGGATGGCACCCTCGGTGCTGGCCTGGGCCTCGACGGCCTTTCTCAAGCGTTCGGCCACCGTGTGGGCCGCTTCGTGCGAGGTGGCCGACAACAGCACGCAGAACTCTTCGCCGCCGAAGCGGAACACCATGTCCATGCCCCTCAAGCAATCGCCGATGGTACAGGCGGTCTGCCTGAGCACGTCGTCGCCCACGCTGTGGCCGAAACGGTCGTTGATACGTTTGAAATGATCCAGGTCCAGCATCAGCAGCGACAACGGCTGCTGGGTGCGGCGGGCCAGCTCCAGTTCGCGCGTCAGCGCCCGGTCCAGGGCATTGCGGTTGCCTACCCCGGTCAGGGCGTCGCGCAAGGCATTGGTGAGCGCCTCGCGATAGAGCAGGGCGTTGCGCAGCGGAAACATCAGGCTACCGAGCAGGAATTCCAGCGCTATGAGTTCGCTTTCCTGAAAGCGCTGGCTGCGGTAGAGGGTCAGATTGCCCAGGCGGATATCGCCGTGGCTCAGGTGGTAGTGCACCTGATGTCCCGCGTCCAGCCCGAGACCTATGTCTATGTCTTCGCGCGGATTGCGATAGGCGAGACCTGGCAGTTCCACCAGTGCACTGACCTCCTGCTGGAAAAGCTGCAGCACCCGTTCCAAGTCCAAAGACGACTGCAGGATGGTCGTCAGGCGGTGGCGCAGGGCGCCGAGCACCTCCGGATCGCTTTCGCGAGTGAGGGGAGCCTGGCTCGCATTACGTTGCTGGCGAGCGTGATCGAGGTCGAAGGTGTTGGATGAGGGCGGGACCATGCCTGTTCTCCTTGGCCAATAGTCCCGATGTAGCGAGAAGTGTGCCAATTTGTATATTTATTAAAAATCAACGACTTAGATAAGTAATGGCCAATTGCCGCTGGATAGTTGACGCGATTGCCGCAGGCGAGCGGAAATTCCTTGCCGGCCCGCGACGATTTTCCGCCGCTCGGCTAGACCTTGAGTACCAACTTGCCGAAGTTCTCTCCCGAGAACAGTTTCATCAGGGTCTGGGGAAAGGTATCCAGGCCTTCCACTACGTGCTCGCGGGACTTGAGCTGGCCGTCCGCCAGCCAGATCGCCAATTGCTGCTGGCCTTCGGCGTAGCGGGCGGCGTGATCCAGCACGATGAAGCCTTCCATACGGGCGCGGTTGCTGAGCAGGGCCAGGTAGTTCTGCGGCCCCTGGACCTTGTCGCTGTTGTACTGGCTGATGGCGCCGCAGAGCACCACGCGGGCGCGGAAGTTGATCTGCGCCAGGACGGCGTCCAGGGTCGGACCGCCAACGTTGTCGAAGTAGATATCGATGCCATTCGGGCATTCCCGGCGCAGGGCCGCCGCGAGGTCAGGTTCGGCCTTGTAGTCGATGGCGGCGTCGAAGCCCAGCTCCTCGATCAGGTAGCGGCATTTTTCCGCGCCACCGGCGATACCCACCACGTGGCAGGCCTGCAGCTTGCCGATCTGGCCGACCATGCTGCCCACGGCACCCGCCGCGCCCGATACCACCAGGGTTTCGCCAGCCTTGGGTTGGCCCACGTCGAGCAGGCCGAAGTAGGCGGTCAGGCCGGTCATGCCCAGTACGGAAAGATACTGCGGCAGGCTGGCCTTGCTCGGATCGACCTTGTAGCAACCCTGGGGCTCGCCCAGGTAGTAGTCCTGGATGCCGAGCATGCCGTTGACGGTATCCCCCGGCTGGAAATCCGGATGGTTGGAGGCGATCACCTCGCCCACGCCCAGAGCGCGGATGACCTCACCGAGGCCGATGGGCTTGATGTAGGACTTGCCTTCGTTCATCCAGCCGCGCATGGCCGGGTCGAGGGACAGGTAGAGGTTCTTGATCAGCACCTGGCCGGCGCCGGGCTCGCCGACCGGCCGCTCGACGCGCTCGAAGGTCTCGGCGGTGGGTTCGCCGGACGGGCGCTTGGCGAGCAGGAACTGGCGATTGGTACGGGACATGGTGATCTCCTGTGGGGAACGATCCAGTTCCGACCGGCCAGGAGCCCAGTCGTTTCCTAACGGCGGCGGGCGGTCAGGATCACGCTGGCCACAACACCGGCCACCAACCCCCAGAAGGCGGAGCCGATACCCAGCAGGGTCAGCCCGGACGCTGTCACCAGGAAGGTAATCAGCGCCGGTTCTCGCTGGCTGGGCTCGGCCAGGGCGCCATGCAGGCCGTTCATGATCGAGCCCAATAGCGCCAGGGCGGCGACCGAGATCACCAGCTCGCTCGGCAGAGCGGTGAACAGTGCGGCCAGGGTGGCGCCGAACAGCCCGGCGATGCCGTAGAAGAGGCCGCACCAGACCGCCGCCGTATAGCGTTTGCTCGCGTCTTCATGGGCCTGGGGACCAGTACAGATCGCCGCACTGATGGCCGCCAGGTTGATGCCATGGGAGCCGAAGGGTGCCAGCAGCAGGGAGGTGAGCCCCGTGGTGGCGATCAGCGGAGAGGCCGGTACCGAGTAGCCATCCGAGCGCAAGACGGCGATGCCCGGCATGTTCTGCGAGGCCATGGCCACCACGAACAAGGGGACGGCGATGCCGATGGTGGCCGCCAGGGAGAAGGTCGGGGTGGTCCAGACCGGCACGGCCAGCTCCAGCCGCAACTGGCGGAAATCCAGCAGTCCCGACAGGGCGGCCAACAGCAGCCCGAAGACCAGGGCGATCAGCACGCAATAGCGCGGCAATAGCCGCTTGGCCACCAGGTAGGCCAGGGCCATGCCCAGCACCAGGGCGGTCTGGTGTTGGGTGGCGATGCAGATTTCGACGCCGATACGAAACAGGATACCCGCGAGCAGGGCCGCGGCCAGCGCCGGCGGTACCCGGCGCAGCAGGCGATCGACGCTGCCGGTGAGGCCGCAGAGGGCGAGCAGGGCGGCGGAGATGATGAAGGCGCCGATGGCGTCGCTGTAGGGCACCGAGGGCAGGCTGGTCACCAGCAGCGCCGCGCCCGGCGTAGACCAGGCGATGACGATGGGGGTGCGGTATTTCAGCGAGAGACCTATGGTGGTCAAGGCCATGCCGATGGATAGCGCCCAGATCCAGGAAGAAATCTGCCCGGTGCTGAGGCCGGCGTTCTGACCGGCCTGGAACATCAGCACCAGGGAACTGGTATAGCCCACCAGCATGGCGACGAAGCCTGCCACCACGGCGGCAGGAGAGGTATCGGCCAGCGGGGTCAGCCGGCGGGTTGCAGCATCCATGACAGTCTCAGTGGTGACCGAAGAGAATGGGGTAGAGCGACAGTACCAGCAGCAGGGCCATGCTCCAGTTGAACACCCTTAGCCGCGCCGGACTGCTCAGCAGCCGCCGCAGCCCCATGCCGAACAGCGTCCAGAGACTGACGCTGGGCAGGTTGATCAGGGCGAACAGCAGCGCGACCAGCAACAGATTAGCGGTGAAGTTCTCCGCGGGAATATAGGCGGTCACCGCACCGAGGGCCATCACCCAGGCCTTGGGATTCACCCATTGGAAGGCGGCGGCCTGGAAGAAGCCGAAGGGCTTGCCGCTGGCGCTGTCACGCGGCGAAGGCGCGGCGGCGGTGGCCAGTTTCCAGGCGAGGTAGAGCAAATAGGCGCCACCGATCACCCGCAGGACGAGCTGCAGCGGTGGATAGAGCACGAACAGCTGACCCAGGCCGAGACCGGTACAGATGACCAGCAGCATGTGGCCGAGGCTGATCCCGAACATGTGCGGCAGGGTGCGACGAAAGCCGAAGTTCACCCCCGAGGCCAACAGCATCATGTTGTTGGGGCCGGGCGTGGCGGAAGAAACGAAGGCGAAGAGTATGAAGGCGGTGAGCAGTTCTATGGTCATGGCGGCATCCCTGAGCTTTGCGCCAGCTTAGTCAGGCGCGGCAGGTGGGTATCCATACACTGGCTGAGCGATGTATCGGTACAGTTTTCCCAAGTCGATAACTTGGCTTCAACTGTCCTGGCTCACCACTTCGCTGTCCCGCCGACCGCTCAGGGCCTGATTGAAGGCCAGCCAGCCTTCGGCGGCCTGCGGACCTGCGACCGCGAGGGCGCTCTGCACCAGGCGCATCTGTTCGCGTCTTAGCGTCTGCTCCAGGGCGGCACCACCGCGGGTCAAGGACAGCCGCCGCTTGCGCTTGTCCGCGGCGTCGGTCTCCATCGTCACCAGCTGCATCTCCAGCAATTGGCGCAGTGGGATGTTCAAGGCTTGCTTGGTGACATTGAGCACCTCCAGCAGCGCTTTGTTGCTCAGCCCCGGCTCCCGCGCGATGAAGAACAGGATGCGTTGGTGGACCCGGCTCAGTCCACGGCGGGCCAGCATGTCGTCCGCCTTGGCGGTGAAGGCTTGGTAACCGAAGAAAAAGGTTTCCATGACCTCGCGTTGATTCGCCGTCTGATTTAGGTCAAGCATATTGACTTGTCTTTTCGATGTCGTTTAGGGTCGGTCAAGTAGTTTGACTCATTATCCGGCCGCCGGCCACTGGAGGGTACATGGCATTTTCCGAACGGGTGACCCGACTCAAGAGCAGTCTGATCCGCGACATCCTGGCCGCGGCGCAGCGGCCGGAGGTCATGTCTTTCGCCGGCGGTCTGCCGGCCGAGCGCTGCCTGCCGGAGGTGGACTGGAGCGGCCTGCCAGCGAGCCTGGGCCAGTACGGCATGAGCGAGGGCGAACCGGCCCTGCGCGAGGCCATCGCCGCCCAGGCACGTGCCTACGGTCTGGAATGCACGGCGGAGCAGGTGCTGGTGACCACCGGCTCACAGCAGGCGCTGGACCTGGTCGCCAAGCTGTATCTCGACGTCGGCACGCCGGTGCTGCTGGAAGGCCCCACCTACCTGGCCGCCCTGCAGAGCTTCCAGTTTTTCGGCGCGGACTGCCTGAGCGTCAGCCTGACCCCGGAAGGGCTGGACCTGGACGCCCTGCGACTCAGCCTGCAGCAGCACCGTCCGGCTTTCGCCTACCTGATTCCCACCTTCCAGAATCCCTCCGGGGTGCGCTACAGCGCCGCCAATCGTGCGGCCGTGGCCGCGCTGCTGGATGAGTTCGGTGTGACCCTGGTCGAGGACGAGCCCTATCGCGAACTGTCCTACGACGGCGCGCCGGCGCTGCCCCTGTGCGCCCAGCTGCGACGTAGCGCCTGGATCCATACCGGTACGCTGTCCAAGACCCTGCTGCCGGGGTTGCGCGTGGGCTATCTGATCGCCTCGCCCGAGTTGTTGCCGCCACTGCGCGCCCTCAAGCAGGCGGCCGATCTGCATACCTGCCGCATCAGCCAGTGGCAGGTGCTGCAATGGCTGGGTAGCGAACGTTATCGCCAGCACCTGGACGAGGTGCGCGCCTTCTACCGCGAGCGCCGCGATGGCTTCGCCGTCGCCCTGACGCGGCATTTCGGTGATCTCGCCGAATGGCAGTTACCCCAGGGCGGTCTGTTCTTCTGGCTGCGCCTGAACACGCCGCTGGATACCCGTACGTTACTGAACGCGGCCCTGGCGCAGGACGTGGCCTTCATGCCGGGCGAACCCTTCTTCGCCGATCCGGATAGTCATCACGGCCTGCTGCGGCTCAACTTCAGCCATGTGCTGCCCGAGCGTCTCGATACCGGCCTGGCACGCCTGGCCGCCGTGATCCGCTCTGCCACCCCCACCGACAAGGAGTTGTGAGATGTACCAAGTCTATGGAGATCGCCGTTCCGGCAATTGCTACAAGGTCGGCCTGATGCTGCACCTGCTGGGTGTGGAACATCGTTGGCACGAGGTCGATATCCTGGCGGGCGAGACCCAGACCGCGGCTTTCCTGGCGAAGAATCCGAACGGCAAGATCCCGGTGCTGGAGTTGGAAGACGGCACCTGCCTCTGGGAGTCGAATGCCATCCTCAATTTCCTGGCGGAGGGAACCGCCTTCCTGCCGAGCGAGCCGCGTTTGCGTACCCAGGTGCTGCAGTGGCAGTTCTTCGAGCAATACAGCCATGAGCCCTATGTGGCGGTGGCGCGCTTCATCAAGCTCTATCAGGGAATGCCGGTGGAGCGCCGGGAGGAATACGAGGGCTGCCTGGTGCGGGGCTACAAGGCCTTGCGGGTAATGGAGCAGCAGTTGCAGCGCACGCCCTTCCTGGTGGGTGAGCACTATTCCATTGCGGACATCGCGCTCTATGCCTATACCCACGTGGCCCATGAGGGCGGCTTCGTGCTGGATGACTTCCCGGCGATCCGCGCCTGGCTGGCGCGGGTGGCTGAACAGCCGGGGCATGTCAGCATCGGGTGAGGCGGCTGGCCGCTCCCCAGGCGAACAGGGCGTGACTAGCGAGCGCTGACCACGAATTGCCAGTACTGGTTGAGCCGGCGCTCGCCACCGTTGGCGGTGAGCAATACCGATGACGGCGGCTTGGATTGCAGCTCGGGCAGCGACTTTATCAGTGCCAGCCAGTTGCTGTAGTAGGTCTGCAGGCAACGGCGGGCGGTGCCGTTGTTCTGCAGTGACGTCAGGGCTTTCTGATAGACCGGCTCGATCTGCGCCAGCGCCTGGGCGACACAGCTGTCGGTATCGGAAAAGCGCCCTGTATCGCCGATGCGGGTACCGGCGATGACCGCTTTGTTCGCACAGCTCTTGAAGGCGTTCATGGTCGCCTGTTCGAAGAGCAGGGCATCCTGATCCATGGCGAGAGCGGAGTTGCCGCAGCTCAAGGCAGCGGCTATGGCGAGGGCATAAGCGTGGCGTTTCATGGTGGCGTCCCTGACTACGTCGGTGCAACGTGATGGCATCAATGCACAGCGGCAGACTGCGCTTTTGTGCAAATGTTCAGTGCAAGAGGGGGCAAAACGCCATTAGGCGAATTCCACCAGACCGACGGTCGTGAGGCCTATGAACAGGGCGGTCAGAACGACCATGGCGAAGGCCAGCAAATAATCTTCCATCAAGGTTTCCCCTACTGCGATGCAGCCAGTAGGACCGATGGCTATTGGCCAGGTTCGAAGAAGGGATAGCAATTGGCCGCCTGGCCGACCAAAGGTAGGGCAGGGGGAGGGAAGCCCGACGGCGCCCGAGGAGCGCCGTCGGGGCAAGATCACTCTTCCAGACGATTCTTGTCGAGTTTCTTGGCCAGACCGGCACCCAGATCGGCGCCTGTGACCGGAGCCGCGCTCGGGTCCGACATGGTACGGGTGGCGAGTTGTTCCACTGCCTTGGCCTGCAGCGGCGGTAGCGTGACCGCCGGCAGACCATCGCCGCCGTCCACTGCCGGGGCGGGTTGCTCGACATATTCCCAGTCCTGGCCCTGGTTCCAGGGGCCACGCAGATCGCCTTCGCCTTGCGACATGTTGTAGTAGACGCTGGCGAACTCCGGACGCGGCGGGATCTTGCCCTGGGGGAAGTTGGGCTGGATCGAATGCAGCGCGTTCTCGAAGGATTTCTGGTGGGCGATCTCACGGGTCATCAGGAAGCTCAGGGTGTCCTGGATGCCCGGGTCATCGGTGACGTTGATCAGGCGCTCATAGACGATCTTGGCGCGGGCTTCGGCGGCGATATTGGATCTGAGATCGATGGTGGGTTCGCCGATGGTATCGATGTAGGCCGCGGTCCAGGGCACCCCCGCCGAATTGACCAGGGCGGGACCACCGCCATAGAGAACCTGGGTGACATGGGAATCATTGCCCGCTCCGGTCAGGGAGCGATACATGTCCGCTTCCTGCTGGGTCTTTTCCGCCAGGTCGCCCTTGGCGCCCTTGTTCAGCATGGCGATCAGCGAGCCGATGATTTCCAGGTGGCTGAGTTCTTCGGTGGCGATGTCGAACAGCATGTCCTTGCGACCCGGGTCGAGCTCGGCTATCGCCTGGGTGAAGTAGCGCATGGCGGCGGCGAGTTCGCCTTGGGGCCCGCCGAATTGTTCCAGCATCAGGTTGGCGAGACCAGGATTGGGTTCGGACACGCGCACGGTGTATTGCAGTCGCTTGTTATGGACGAACATGTAACCTCCAGGGGCTAGTCACGGTAAATCACGGTGTTATCAGCGCTTCGCGGTCAGGTCCGGGTCCGCGGAGCGTTCCAGGAAGGCTCGAGTGGTGGCGGGCAGGTCGTTGAGCAACCAGGCCGCCATGGCCTTCTCCTGTTCGAGGATGCGTTCGCAGGCCTGCTGCGTTTCGCTGTCGCCGATATCGGCGGCGGCGGCGATGATCACGGTGTAGGTGGCGATCTCGATGTTCTCGAAGACATAGCCACTGATGGCGCCCTTGATGACTTCATCGCTCATCGGTGCGCCACCGATGGCTTGGCCCAGCGCCATCAACTTGCCACCCATGTCCTTCAGGGTGGACGGACTGCTGCCCAGGCGGCTCAGGCAACCTTCGATCACCTGGCGCTGTTCCTGGGTTTCCTTGATGTGCTGCTCGATGCGCTGGCGCAGCTGCGGGTAATGTTCGAGGCGTGCGGACTGCGCGGAGAGCATCTTCTCGGCCTGTTCTTCCATGCCATGGGCATCGCGAAGCCAATCGATGAGGTTGTCTTTCTTGGAAGCGGTCATGGCGAAACTCCAGTGATGGAAAGAGGCGACAGCCCGTTGCAACCTGCCGCCAGACTGCGTTCTGTCTGATTATTAGTGGGCTCTGGCTAGCGAGAGATTCGCGCGGCGAAGGGCTTTCGGATCGATGGGAAAGGTGCGCAGGATTTGTTTTACAACCCCAGCGGCAACAGGCTGTCTGGAGCGAGTTTTTATTGGACAGCCAGGCGTTGGCTGTATAAGCCTTGTCCCAGATGCTCATTTCTCACAGTCATATTTTTGCCATTCAGCCGGTCATGGGCACCGTTCACCCCGTACTTGGCGGCGTTCCAGGCATTTGTGTCAGGATTTGGGCATGCATGGGAGGGAGTCAGCATGAAGGTGCCTGAGGAGCGCACGCCGGGCGCCGACCTGGTGGGGAGCGCGCGACGCCAACCTTTGCCCTGGCCGGATCCGAACGCGCCGGAGCTGGACACGGATGAGGTCATTGCGCAATTACGCGAGGTGGCCGCCGAGGCCGATTGGGCGTGGTACCAACGGCGCGGCAACTGGTCTCGGATCGCCCAGGGCAACCAGGCGACCGCCTGGCCGACGCTACTGGACGATGATGAATTGGCAGCCTGGCGTGACCAGGCCGCCGTCGACTGCTATCCCACCGGACTCGGGCCTGCTGCGCTGGGCTGGCTGCTCGTGCGGCCCGATGGGCGCACCGATTTCGCTGCCCTGGCGCTACGCTTCGGCTTCGTGCTGCAGCGCTTGCAGTTGCAGCGGGCGCAAGCCATTCAGCAGGTGCTGTACGACATCACCTATCTGGCCAGTTCGACGGTGGATCGGCAGCTGTTCATGCAGCGGACCCACGAGCTGCTGGTGACGTTGATCGACGCCGAGAACCTCTGTCTGGCCCTGCTGGAGCCGGATTCCGAGCGAATCCACTATCCCTACTATTTCGATCAGCGCGACGAGAATCCGCCCGAGCCGGGTTCCTTCGAGCTGCTGGATCGCGAACGCCCGAGCTTGACGGCCCAGGTGTTGCTGCAGGGCGAGCCGCTGTTGGTGTCCAAGGAAGCCATCGAGACCGCCTTGGTCGCGGGACCCTACTACTGCCAGGGCAGCGTGCCCGAGTTTTGGATGGGGATCCCACTCAAGGATGGCGCCGATCGCACCTTTGGCGTGCTCAGCCTGCAGGTATACGATCGCGAGCGCCGCTACGGTAGCGAAGACCAGGCATTGTTCCAGGTCATTGCCCGCGACGTGGCCATGGCGCTGGATCGTATTCTGCGGCGCGAGGACCTGGAGGCGACGGTCGGGCAACGCACCCAGGAGCTCTCCGAGCTCAATGCCCGACTGCGCGAGCAGATCGCCGAGCGGGAACGCGCCGAGCAGTTGCAGGCGGCGCTGTTTCACATCGCCGAGCTGTCCAGCGCCAGCGCCGACATGACCGATCTGCTGGGCGGCTTGCACCGGGTCGTCGGCGAGCTGCTCTACGCGCAGAATTTCTACATCGCGCTCTACGACGATGCGTCCGGTGAGGTGAGTTTTCCCTACTTCGTCGATGAAAGACGCAACGCGACGCCGAGCAAACGACGGCAAACGCGTGGCTACACTGAATACGCCATTCGCCAGCGTCGCCCCTGCATCATCGACCGGGAGAGAGCGCACCAGCTCATCGAGCAGGGTGAGATCACTCCGATCGAGGGAACGCCCGAGGCCTTTTCCTGGCTCGGCATTCCGCTGTACGACGGTACCCAGGTCCGGGGCGTGCTGGCCGTGCAGAGTTATCGGGAAGACGTCTACTACAGCCAGCGCGACCAGGACCTGCTCACCTTCGTGTCCCGGCATATCGATACCGCCTTGTCGCGGCGCAACGCGGCGGAAGCGATCCAGCAGTCCCGGCAAGCCCTGGAAGTGCGGGTCCAGGAGCGTACCAAGGCGCTGGACGCGGCCAATGCCCGGCTGGTGTACGAAAACAACCACGACAGCCTGACGGGCCTGCCCAACCGCAGTTTCTTCCAGCAACGCCTGGGCGAACTCTGGTCCGCGCTGGCGCGCGACGGTAGTGGGCTGGCGGTGATGTTTCTCGATCTGGATCGCTTCAAGCGGGTCAACGACCAGTTCGGTCATCCGTTCGGGGACCGGCTGCTGATTGCCGCCGCGGCACGCCTGTCCAGCTGTCTGCGCGATTCCGATCTGCTGGCTCGCCTGGGGGGCGATGAATTCGCCATCCTGGTACCCGGGAGCGGGCTGGAGTTCCCGGTGATCATCGCCCAGCGCATCATCGAGGCCTTCGACCAGCCGCTGGTGATCGACGATCACAGCCTGTTCGCGTCCTGCAGCATTGGCATCGTCGTCGCCGATCCGGATCTGCACCGTCAGCCGGACGATCTGCTGCGCGATGCCGACACGGCCATGTACCGGGTCAAGCAGGGTGGCCGCGACAATTTCGCGGTGTTCAACCAGGAATTGCGCCAGGTGGTATCCGACCAGGTGGTGCGGGAAGGCGCGCTGCGCGAGGCGCTGAAGAACGGCAAGGAACTGGAGCCGTTCTTCCAACCGATCGTCGAGGTGCTGACGGGCAGGATCGTCGGGCTGGAAGCCCTGGTTCGCTGGCGGCAGCCCGACGGCAGCGTCCTGCCGCCAGGCGCCTTCCTGCCGGAAGTGGAGGGCCTGCGGCTGATCGGACGGCTGGATACCTACATGCTGACGCGGATCGCCGCCATCCTTGCCGAGCCCGCCCAGGCCGGGTGGCCCGTGGTGCACGTCAACTGTTCCAGCTACAGCATCGTGCGACCGGAATTCGCCGATGAGGTGCTGACGATCCTGGCGGCCCATGGCGTAGCGCCGAGCCGGATATGCCTGGAGTTGACCGAGGGGGCGTTGGTCGCCGAACCGGAGCGGGCCAAGGCGACGATGGAGGCCCTCGATCGCCAGGGCGTCTCGGTGGTGCTGGATGATTTCGGCGCGGGCTTCTCGTCGCTGGGCTACGTCCACGAATATCGCTTTCGCGGGCTCAAGATCGACAAGTCGTTCGTCTTGCGCCTGGCCGAGAGCACCCGTAGCGCCGCCATCGTCCGGGCCATCGTGCGCATGGCCGAGTCCCTGGGGCTGGATGTGGTCGCCGAAGGCGTGGAGGACGCCCAGGCGCTGCAAGTGCTCAAGGACATGGGCGCGCGCCATGCCCAGGGCTACCACTTCGCGCGGCCACTGGACCTGTCGGCGATCCGGCGACTGCTGGCGGGGAGCGATTAAAAGGTGACGCCCGCCACCAGGATCAGATTGGTATAGGGCTGGCACTCCCCGGTGCGGATCTGTACCCGGGCCTGGCGACACAGTGTCTTCAGTTCTTCGTGGGAGACCAGCCGGCGCGCGCCCAGGGCGCCGTCAGCGTTCAGGCGTTCCAGCTCGGCCAGGGCCGGTGGCTGCACGGTGAGGGTTTCCTCGGCGAGCAGATGGCTTTCCACCTGTATCTCGCTGAGCAGGGCGCGCAATACGCTGTGGAAGTCGGGAATCCCGGGGGTGACAGCCAGATCGACCAGGGGCGTGCCGGCCGGGACCGGCATGCCGGCGTCACCGATGACCACCAGGTCGCCATGGCCGAGGCTGGCGACGGCCTGGGACAGGGCGATATTCAATAAGGACGTCTTTTTCATCGAGTGAGCTCCCGGCGCGTGGGGATGGAGGGCTGGGCACCCGGGCGGGTGACGGCGATGGCGGCGGCCTGCTGGCCGAGGGCGATGGCTGCTGCGACGTCCAGGCCTTCCGCGAGTCCGGCGGCGAAACCGCCGAGGAAGGTATCACCGGCGGCGGTGGTGTCCACCGCCTTGACCGGGGTGGCCGGGTGATGACGGCAGCTATCGGCAGTGACCTGCAACAGGCCCTGGCCGCCGAGGGTCAGCAGCACCTGGCGGGCACCGGCGGCAATCAGTTGGCGGGCGGCGGCTTCGGCCTCTTGCAGATTCCCTACCGGCAGCCCGGTGAGCAGACTGGCTTCGCTTTCGTTGGGTACCAGGTAGTCGATATGGGCGTACCACTCGGCCGGCAAGGGCCCGGTGGCGGGCGCCGGATTGAGGATCACCGTCTTGCCCAGGGCGTGGGCGTGGGCCAGGGCGTGGCCGACGGTGGCCAGCGGCACTTCCAGCTGGGCGATGACGATCTTCGTCTCCGCCAATAGTGACTCCTGCGCCCCCAGATGCGCGGCGGACAGCTCGCCGTTGCCACCGGCAACGATGACGATGGCGTTCTGGCCCTCATCGTCCACCAGGATGGAGGCGATCCCGGTCGGGACCTCGGCCGCCACCGAGACGCCCCGGCAGTCGATGCCTTCCTGGACCAGGCTACGGGTGAGGAAATCGCCATAGGGATCGGCGCCGACGCAACCGATCATGGCGACCGTGGCGCCCAGGCGCGCGGCGGCTACCGCCTGATTGGCGCCCTTGCCGCCGGGCGCGGTGGCGAAGCTATGGCCGGCGAGGGTTTCGCCGCCCTTGGGCAGGCGCGGGGCGCGCACCACCAGGTCCATGTTGAGGCTGCCGATGACGATGACGTCAGGGTGCATGGGAAATCTCCAGAGCAGAAGGCGCCGCGGTGGATTCGCGCAGCACCAGCCGGGGTACGGCGATGTCGTGGGTAGAAGGGCCGCCCACCCCCTCGCGGCGAGCCAGTAGTAGCTGGGCCGCGCGTTCGCCCAGGTCGCGGATCGACTGGCCGATGGTGGTGAGCGCCGGATAGAGATAGCGACTGAGTTCGATGTCGTCGAAGCCCACCACCGACAGCTGGCCAGGTACCGTGAGACCGGCTTCGGCGGCGGCGCGCAGCACGCCTAGGGCGATGGTGTCGTTGCCGGCGAAGATCGCGGTTGGGCGATCCGGCTGGGCCAGCAGCTCGCGCGCCGCGGTATGGCCGGCAGCGGCGGTGAAGGGGCAGTGGCGGACGGGGCCGGCAGCGACATCCGCTTCGGCCAGGGCCTGCTGGTAACCGGTCACCCGCTCGCGGGCCACTGGCGAGTCGGCAGGGCCGCCGATACAGGCGATCCGGCGATGGCCAAGTTCCAGCAGGTGCCGCGTGGCGAGCAGGCCGCCATGCTGGTGATCGATGCGGATGTGCCCGGCCTGGACGCCTTCCAGCGGCCGGTCCACCAGCACCAACGGGATGCGCAGGCCCGCCAGGGCTTCGGCGAAGCGCGGATCGCCATCGACGGTGGCGACCACCAGGCCGTCGATCCGCCGCTCCCTGAGCACGCGCAGATAGCGCAGCTGCTTCTCGGCATCGTCGTCGGAGTTGCAGAGGATGACGCTATAGCCCTGGCGTTCGCAATGATCCTCGATGCCACGGGCCAGCTCGGCGAAGTAGGGGTTGACCGCATTGGGCACCAGTACGCCGAAGGTGCCGGTGGCCTGGCTGCGCAAGGAGCGGGCCACGCCGCTGGGCACGTAGCCCAGTTCGGCGATGGCGGCCTCGACCTTTTCCCGCACCCCCGGGCTTACCGGGCGGGTGTTGTTCACCACGTGGGACACCGTGGTGTAGGAGATGCCGGCGCGGGCCGCGACGTCCTTGATGGTGGCCATCAGGCGCTCCGCTTGGCCCGCTGGCTGCGGTAGGTGTCGAGGATCACCGCGACCACGATCACCGCGCCGGTGATGATGCGCTTGGTGGGTTCGCTGGCACCGATCTGCGCCAGGCCAGCTGCCAGCACCGAGATGATCAGCACACCGAAGAAGGTACTGATCACCGAGCCACGGCCGCCCATCAGGCTGGTCCCGCCGATCACCACGGCGGCGATCACCTGCAGCTCCAGGCCGACGCCGGCATTGGGATCGGCGGCTTCCAGGCGGGAGATCTGGAACAGCGCGGCGAGACCCGCCAGCAGGCCCATCAGGGCGAAGACGATGACCTTGTAGGGCTTGGGATTGATGCCGGCCAGGCGTACCGCTTCCTCGTTGGTGCCGATGGCGATCAGGTAGCGGCCGAACACCGAGCGGGTCAACAGCAACTGGGCCACCAGGATCACCAGCAGGGCGAGAACGAAGGAGGGCGAGATGCCGAAGGCGACGGGGGTGGACAGCCAGTCGTAGGCGTCGCCGATGTAGGCGGTGCGCGAATCGGTCAGCTGGTAGGCGGCGCCGCGGGCTATCTCCAGCACGCCCAGGGAGACGATGAAGGAGGGGATGCGCCAGGCCACGGTCACGCTACCGGTGATGGCGCCGGTGATGGCCGCGCAGAGCATCCCCAGGGCGGCGGCGGAGAGGATGCCCCAGCCCCATTGCAGGGTGGCGACACTGACCACGGCGGCGGCCAGGGCCACCACCGAACCCACCGACAGGTCGATACCGCCGATGATGAGGATGAGGGTCATGCCGGTGGCCAGCACCATGAGATCGGGGATCTGGTTGGCCAGGGTGGTGAAAGTGCTGTACGACAGGAAGTGGCTGCTCAGCACGGAGAACAGCACGATCATGGCCAGCAGGGCGCCGGCCAGGCCCAGATAGGTACCCAGGCCCAGGCCGAAGGCGCGCCGGGAGGAGGTGAGGGGAAGAGTGCTCATCGGAGGGCATCCTGAGAAGAAAGAGGTTGCAACGGCGGGATAGGGTCTTCCAGCAGGGCTTCGCGGGAGCGATAGCCGGCGAAGGCCGCGGCCAGCAGCCGCTCCTGATCCCAGTCATGGCGTTCGAAGGTCTCCACCAGGCGGCCGGCGGAGAGCACGCCGATGCGGTCGCAGATCAGCATCAGCTCGCGCAGGTCGCTGGAGACCACCACCAGCGCCTTGCCCTGGCGGGTCAATTCGGCCAACAGGCCATAGATCTCGAACTTGGCACCGACATCGATACCGCGCGTGGGCTCGTCGAACAGCAGCACCTGGCAGTCGCGTTCGAGCCAGCGCCCGATCACCACCTTCTGCTGGTTGCCGCCGGATAGCTCGCCCACCGGCTGGGCGCCGTCGTTGCAGCGGATATGCATACTCTTGATGTGGCGCTCGGCCAGCGCCGCTTCGCGCTTGGTGCTGACTAGCCCCTGCCGGGCGACCTTGTCCATGTTGCCCAGGGCCAGGTTGGCGCTGATCGGCTGGCTGAGCAGCAGGCCCTCGCCCTTGCGATCCTCGGTGATCAGGGCGATCCCCTGGCGCACCACCTTGGCCGGCGAGCCGAGGTCCACCGGCCGGCCCGCCAGCTGTACCGCGCCGGAATCGGCACGGTCGGCCCCGAAGATCAGCCGCAACAACTCGGTGCGCCCGGCGCCGATCAGGCCGGAGATGCCATAGATTTCTCCGGCGCGGACGCTGAAGGAGACGTCGCGCACCTTGTCGGCACGCGTCAGACCCTTGACCTCCAGCAACGGCGGGCCGAAGCAGCGCTCACCCATGTCGAGGTGCTCGCCGAGATCGCGACCCACCATGAGGCTGACGATCTCGTCGGTGTCGTAGCGCGCCACGGGCGCGTCCGCCACCAGCCGGCCATCGCGCAGCACCACCAGTTGCTGGGCGATGCGCTTGAGTTCTTCCAGGCGGTGGGAGATGTAGACCAGGGCCACGCCGCGGGCGCGCAGCCGTTCGATCTGCTCGAACAGCAACTCCACCTCGCGGGAGGTGAGCATGGCGGTGGGCTCATCGAGGATGAGCACCCGGCAGTCGCCGATCAGGTTGCGGGCGATTTCCACCATCTGTTGGTGACCCACGCCCAGTTCGGCGATGGGGGTATCCGGGTCTATGGCTTCCAGGCCGACCTGGGCCATCGCCAGCCGCGCCTGTTCGCGCAGCTGGCGGCGGTCGATCCAGCCCAGCCGCCGGGGCAGGCGGTCTAGAAAGAGATTTTCCGCCACGGTGAGGGTGGGCAGCAGGTTGAGTTCCTGCATGACCATCCGCACCCCCTGGGCCTCCGCCTCGCGGCGGCTGCCCGGGGCATAGGGGCGGCCGAGGAAACTCAGCTCGCCGGTGGTGGGTTGCACCAGGCCACAGAGGATCTTGGACAGGGTGCTCTTGCCAGCGCCGTTCTCCCCGGTGAGCGCCAGCACTTCGCCGGCGCGCAATTCCAGGTCCACGGCGCCGAGCACCGGCTGCGCATAGGTCTTGCCGATACCTCGCGCGCTGAGGATGACCTCGGACGACATGGGGCCTCTCCTTACTGGGTGACCAGTTCGACCGGCGTCTCGATCACCCCGTCCTTGGCGCCGGTGGGCTCACCCTTGACCAGCTTGAGCGCGGCTTCGATGCCGAACACCGCCTGCTTGGCGGCGAACTGATTCACCGTGGCCAGGACGCGACCGTCCTTGAGCATCGGATGGATGGCCTGGATGTCGTCGTAGCCGATCACCAGTACCTGGCCCTTCTTGCCGGCCGCACGGATCGCCGAGACGGCACCCAGCGCCATGCTGTCGTTACCCGCTAGCAGCGCCTTGAGGTTGGGGTATTCGTTGAGCATGGCGGCGGCCACCGCGTTGCCCTGATCGATCTCCCAGTTACCGGACTGCACGCTGACGATCTTCATGCCGGCGGCGTCCATGGCGTCCTTGAAGCCAGCGGTACGCTGCTGGGCGTTGGTGGTGGTGGGCACGCCTTCGATGATGCCGACCTGGTCGCCGGCCTTGAGGTGCTTGGCCAGGTACTCGCCGTCCAGGCGGGCGCCCTTGCGGTTGTCGGGACCGACGAAGGGGATGTCCAGGTCCTTGCTCTTGAGTACTTCCGGGTCCAGGCGGTTATCGATGTTGACCAATTTGATGCCAGCGTCGCTGGCTTTCTTGAGCACAGGAACCAGGGCCTTGGAATCGGCCGGGGCGATGACCAGCGCATCGACCTTGGAGACGATCATCTGCTCGACGATGCGGATCTGGGCGGAGGTATCGGTCTCGTCCTTGATCCCGTTGGAGATCAGATCGAATTCCCCGGCGTGCTCTTTCTGGTAGGTCTTGGCGCCGTCTTCCATGGTGCGGAAGAACTCGTTGGCCAGGGATTTCATGACCAGGGCGACCTTGGGCTTTTCCGCGGCCATGGCATGGCTGGCGGTGAACGGCAGGATCAGCGAGGCGGAAGCGAGGGCGATGGCCGCCAGCAGGCGGGCAGGACGGAAGGCCAGCATAGGGGATCTCCGATTTTTATGGTTGTTGTGATCGCGCAAACGTTTGCGTCCGCGGAAGGATGTTCCCAGAGCCGGTAGCTGTCAATCGGGTCGCACTACATGAATCGATTCAGCTTTGTTGCGGATGCTCGGTAGGCCTGCGGCCGGCGTGGATCGTTATACTGGAGCCTTTGTCTGCCAACAGGCGCCAAGCGCCGAAGAGTCTTGCCATGTCCTTTTCCGAATCTGCCCTGAAATCCCTCATCCGCGCCGTGCCCGATTTTCCCAAGCCGGGGGTGATCTTTCGGGATATCACGCCGCTGTTCCAATCGCCCGAAGGGCTGCGGGCGGTCATGACGGCCTTGCTCGAGCGCTATCGCTCGGCGTCCTTCACCCATGTGGGAGCGCTGGATGCACGCGGTTTCCTCATCGGCCCGATCCTGGCCTACGAGCTGGGCAAGCCGTTAGTGCTGTTTCGCAAGCAGGGCAAGTTGCCTGCCGAGTTGTTGACCGAGGTCTACAGCACCGAATACGGCGACTCGGTGATCGAGGTGCACAAGGACAGCGTCGCCCCTGGCGATTCGGTCCTGCTGGTGGACGATCTCATCGCTACCGGGGGTACCCTGGTCGCCGCCGGCAACCTGATCCAGCGCCTGGGCGCCCGCGTCCATGAAGCAGCAGCCATCGTCGACCTGCCGGAGCTGGGTGGTTCCAAGCGCCTGGAAGCCGCCGGCATCCCCACCTTCGCCCTGACCAGCTTTGCGCTGTCTGAGTACTGATTACGGTCCACCGATGCAGCCGTCTCTAGCGGCGAACGTAGGTTGGGTTGAGCGCAGCGAAGCCCAACAGATCTGGCCGCGGTGCTAGCGCTGTTGGGCTTCGACGATGGAGCCGTCTCAGCCCAACCTACGATTTACCGCAATCAAGGCCGCGTCTCGTCAAAGCTTAGCTATTGGACTTTTCGGCTCCAACGGATACAGATCCACCTCGTCCGCGAGTTTGGGCAGTTCGTCCAGGAAGGCGAGGGTATGCGGCTGGTTGAAGTGATCGTCCTGGGCTGCGACCGAGGTCCAGCGGGATTGGATCACCCAGAGATCGCCGTCTTCACTGCCCTGGAACACCCGATATTCCAGGCAGCCCTCATCCTTCACGGCCAGTGCCACGAGATCCAGCAGGTGGGCGCCCAGCGCCGGCGAGCGTTCGGGCTGAGCCCTGAGCAGGGTGAGGCTATGGACGTCGGGCATGGGCGGGGCTCCTGGAGGTTTCGGGATTCGACCCTCCAGGATGGCGGACGTCGCGCTGGTCTCAGCGGTTGATCAGGCCGAGGAATTCGGCGCGGGTGGCGTCGTTGGCGCGGAACTGGCCCAGCATCACCGAGGTGACCATGGAGGAGTTCTGCTTCTCCACGCCGCGCATCATCATGCACATGTGCTGCGCCTCGATCACCACCGCCACGCCGGCGGCATGGGTGACCTTCTCGATGGCCTCGGCGATCTGCCGGGTCATGTTTTCCTGGATCTGCAGGCGCCGGGCGAACATGTCGACGATACGCGCGACCTTGGACAGGCCCAGCACCTTGCCGTTGGGCATGTAGGCCACGTGCGCCTTGCCGATGAAGGGCAGCATGTGGTGCTCGCACAGCGAATACAGCTCGATGTTCTTGACCAGCACCATCTCGCTGTTGTCCGAGGTGAAGAGGGCGTCACCCACCACCTCTTCCAGCGTCTGGTTGTAGCCGCGGCAGAGGTACTGCATGGCCTTGGCGGCCCGCTTGGGCGTGTCCACCAGCCCCTCCCGGCCGATGTCTTCGCCGAGTCCGGTCAGAATCGAGGAGTAGTGCTGTTCGAGAGACATGTGGGTTCCTGTTTATCGATAAGGAAGAAGGCGCTCGGATGAGACGTCAGCCGAGTCACAGGCTCACTCGTCGCGACCTTCGAGCATGGTGCGCTTGAGCAAGACGTAAAGCGAGCCGGTACCGCCATGGCGGGGCAGGCAGGAGGTGAAACCCAGCACCTGGGGATGCTGGCGGAGCCAGGTATTGACGTGACTCTTGATCAGCGGGCGGCGCCCATCCAGGCGCGCGGCCTTGCCATGGGTGATCCGCACGCAACGGATTTCCAGGCGGGTCGCTTCGGCGAGGAAGTCCCAGAGGGTTTCCCGGGCCTTCTCCACGGTCATGCCGTGCAGGTCCAGGCTGCCCTCGAAGGGGATCTGGCCACCCTTGAGGCGCCGTAGCTGGGTGTCCTGCACGCCGTCGCGCCCCCAATAGAGCTCGTCCTCGGCACCCACGTCGATGACGAAGGCATCGCTCAGGCCATCGACGCGGACACTGACCGTGGTCTTGGTCGCATCGGCGCGCCGTTGGGCGATCTGGCCACGGTCGGCGCGGGGCTTGCCGGTGTCGGCGCGATCCTGCTTGAGTGGACGGATCCCGCGGGTGAAGTCGGCGAAAGAGGCATCGTCGTCGTGCATGGTGTTCTCCGGTACAGGACGACATTCTACCGGCGGCTCAGGCCTCGTGCAGCAACCGCCGTACCGCCGCCAGCGCGGCAGCTTGCCGCTCATGCCAGTCGCCGGCGATTTCCAGTACGGGTTGCCGGTGCGCCTGCAACCAGTCTCGACAGTCCGTGAAGAACGCGAGGCGTTCGTCCAGGCCTGGCTGACAGCGCTGGCCATCGTCCTGCCAGTCGACGCCGCGGGGATCGAGCAGCAGGTGCAGATCGTAGCGGCGCGTCAGCAGGGCGGGCTCCAGCCAGGCGGGGGCGGTGCCGAACAGCAACCGACTCCACAGCAGATTGCTCAGCAGATGGGTATCCAGCAGCAACAGCGGCGGTGCGGCGGCGCGCGCCTCGTCTTCCCGGCGCAGCTGTTCGCGGGCGATCACGTCCACGTCCGCCAGGCTGGTATCGGTGCCATGCTGCGCGCAGTACTCACGCACGTATTCGTCCACCCGCACAGCGCCGAAGCTGTCGCTCAGGGTGGTCGCCAGCCAGGACTTGCCGCTCGATTCCGGGCCGGTCAGCACCACCACCTTCATCGCGTGCCTGCCAGCGCACGGCGCCAGTCGAGCCAGCCGTAGGCAGCGAGGCCGACGAACACGGCATAGAGCACTGCGGTGGGGTAGAGGCCCTTGTGGTAGAAAAGTCCCACGTAGATGACATCCAGCACGAACCACAGCGCCCAGCACTGCAGGCGCTTCTGCGCCATCCAGAATTGGGCAATCAGGCTGAAGGCCGTGAGCGCCGCGTCGAGCCAGGGCAGGGCGGCGTCGGTGTGGGTGCCCATGAGGTAGCCGAGGGCCAGGCTGCCCACCGCGCCGACGGCCAGCCCGCCCACTAGGGTTACGCCGCCGAGCGAGGTGACCTCACGGCCCTGATGCTGTTGGCCGCCGCGCAGCCATTGCCACCAGCCATAGAGTTGCAGTACCGCGTAGACGCACTGCAGCAGCATGTCCGAGTAGAGCTTCACGTCGTAGAAGATCCAGACGTAGAGCACCACCATCACCAGGCCGATGGGCCAGCCCCAGATGTTTTTCCGCACCGTGAGCCAGACCGCAACGATGCCCAGGACAGCGGCCACCAGCTCTACCGTGGACATGCCCATGAAGGTGGTGAGAGTTTCCAGAAACGACATGCTTCACATCCGGAGAGATTCGATTCGTCATTGTACGGCACCTAATGGCCGTTCATCGGTCTCTTCAACCGGTCTCGCTCTGGTAAGGTGCCGGGCGGCCACCACAGCGCTTGTTGTCTTGGGTACCGCGAAGGGCCAAGCCCCGCGGAGCGTCACGGTTCGAACCCCGTTGCCGCCGGAGCCGTTAAGGCCTGGCTACCTGCAAACGTTTCACTTGGATGGAGTAATACCATGGACCTATGGAGTGCCTTGCAGGCGCTGATCTTGGGGATCGTCGAGGGCATCACCGAGTTCCTGCCCATTTCCAGTACCGGCCACCAGATCATCGTCGCCGATCTGATCGGCTTCGGCGGAGAAAGGGCCATCGCCTTCAACATCATCATCCAGCTGGCGGCCATTCTGGCCGTGGTCTGGGAATACCGCGCCAAGATCTTCGGGATCGTCACCGACCTGCCGCGCAAGTCCTATGCGCAACGCTTCACCGGCAATTTGATCATTGCCTTCCTGCCCGCCGCGGTGCTGGGCGTGATCCTCGGTGACCTGATCCACGAATACCTGTTCAACCCCATCACCGTGGCCTTCGCCCTGGTGATCGGCGGCGTGATCATGATCTGGGCGGAAAAGCGTACCCATCGCATCCGAGTGGAAGAGGTGGACGACATGCGCTGGCACGACGCGCTCAAGGTCGGTTGCGCCCAGTGCCTGGCGATGATCCCCGGCACCTCGCGTTCCGGCTCGACCATCATCGGCGGTCTGCTGTTCGGCCTGTCGCGCAAGGCAGCCACCGAGTTCTCCTTCTTCCTGGCCATGCCGACCATGGTCGGCGCGACCGTCTACTCGGTGTACAAGTACCGCCATCTGTTCACGGCCAACGACGTGCTGGTGTTCGGGGTCGGCTTCATCACCTCCTTCATCTTCGCCATGCTGGCGGTCAAGGCGCTGCTCAAGTTCATCGGCAAGCACAGCTACGAGGTGTTCGGCTGGTATCGCATCGTCTTCGGTCTGCTCATCCTGGCCACCTGGCAATTCGGCTGGATCGACTGGCACGCGGCCAAGGCGGCCGGGTGAAACCCGATAGCGAACAGCAGAGCCGGCGCAAGCCGGCTCGTGCGTCTGCGCAGACTGCCCCTGGCAAAACCGCAAAGCGTGCCTCGGCGCAGACGCCCTATCAGCAGCGCGCGGCCATCGCCCGCCAGGACGTGCTGCTGGTGTTGCAGATCGGCGTGTTCATCCTGCCCCTGGTCGGCATGCTGTCCCTCGCCTTCGGGCGCGGGGTGCTCTGGCCCATTGCCTTGTACCTGCTGGCCAGCGTCGTCACCTTCTTCCTCTATCGACACGACAAGCAGCGCGCCCGTGACAAGGGCTGGCGTGTGCCCGAGCGGGCTCTGCACCTGGGTGAATTGCTGGGTGGCTGGCCCGGCGCCCTGATCGCCCAGCAGCGTTTCCGCCACAAGACGGTCAAGCTGAGCTTCCGCCTGGTGTTCTTCGCCATCGTCGCGCTACACCAGTTGCTCTGGCTCGATGTGCTGTGTGGCGGCGTCCTGCACCGCCAGTTGCCGCTCTTCTAGGGGCTCAGGCTCTGTACGAAAAATCGCCGAGCGAAGGTCAGGCGAGGCGAAAAGCGCTGAGGAAGCGGAGTTTACGAGTGGTAAATGAGCATTCCGAAGCGTTTTTCAACGAAGCATCACCGAGCGCAGGCATTTTTCGTACAGAGCCCAGGCCGCACGGGCGAAGGCGATGGGCTAGGCTTGGCAGCGAACGCCGCCCCCTGCCCAGGAGATACCCGTTGCGCCTTCCTCCGTCGCTCCTCACCCCCTTGCTCCTGTCGTTGACCCTCGCCGCCTGCACCTCCAACCAGAAAGCGGCGCTGCCCCCGGCGCCAGAAGCCGGCTCCGGCTACCGTACCGGGCTGGTGGCCAGCGAGGCCAAGCGGGAGATGGCGGCGGCGGCCAATCCGCTGGCTGCGGAGGCGGGCCGGGAGATCCTGCGCCAGGGCGGCAGCGCCATCGATGCCGCCATCGCCATGCAGGCCGTCCTGACCCTGGTCGAGCCGCAGTCTTCCGGCATCGGCGGTGGTGCCTTCCTGCTCTATTGGGACGGCCAGCGCGTGCAGGCCTATGACGGGCGCGAGACCGCGCCAGCCGGCGCCACCGAAGGACTCTTCCTGCACCCGGATGGCAGCCCCATGGCCTTCGAGGAGGCTCGGATCGGTGGGCGCTCGGTCGGCGTACCGGGGGTGTTGCGTGCTCTGGAGCTGGCGCATCGTGACCATGGCCGCCTGGCTTGGCAGAGCCTGTTCGAGCCGGCCATTCGCCTGGCGCGCGATGGCTTTCCCCTGTCGCCGCGGCTGCATAACCAGTTGCTCCATGATCCCTTCCTCAAGGGTTCTCCCGCCATGGCGGCGCTCTACCTGGATGCCCAGGGCCGGGTGAAGCCGGTGGGCACGCGCCTGCGCAATCCGGAGCTGGCGGACACCTTGGCGCTGATCGCCAAGGAAGGCGCGGGGGCGCTCTATCGCGGCGAACTCGCTCAGGTCATCGCGACCGCGGTCCAGCAGAGTCCCAATCCGGGCAGCCTGAGCCTCAAGGATCTCGCCAGGTATCGCGCCAAGACCCGCATGCCGCTGTGTACCGACTACAGACGCTGGCGCGTCTGCGGCATGCCGCCGCCAGCCGGTGGTATCACCGTGGCCCAGACCCTGGGCATCCTGCAGGCCCTGGAAGCGCGCGATCCGGCCTGGGCCCTGGCGCCGCTGCGCCCCGTCCCCACGTCGCTACCAGCTGGCCAGGAGCCGCGCCCGGAGGCCGTGCACCTGATCGCCGAGGCCGAGCGGCTGGCCTATGCCGACCGCGCCCAGTACGTGGCGGACCCGGACCGGGTGCCGGTCAATGTCAGTGGTCTGCTGGATCCGGGCTACCTGGCCAGTCGCGCCCTGCAGGTGGGCGACCGGAGCATGGGCAAGGCCGCAACTGGAACCCCGCCCGGCCCCACGCTCGCCTGGGCGCCGGATCGCTCGCCGCTGCGCATCTCCACCTCCCAGGTGGTGGCGGCGGACGCCTGGGGTGGGGCGCTATCCATGACCACCACGGTAGAGAGCTACTTCGGCTCGCACCTGATGGTGAAGGGCTTCATGCTCAACAACCAACTGACGGACTTTTCCTTCGTGCCGCGCGAAAAGGGCTTGCCCGTCGCCAATCGGGTGGAGCCGGGCAAGCGGCCGCGCTCGACCATGTCGCCCACTCTTGTGTTCGATCGCGATAGCGGCGCCCTGGTGGCCGCCCTGGGTTCGCCGGGCGGCTCGCAGATCGCCGGCTATGTGGTCAAGACCCTGGTCGGCTTGCTCGATTGGCAGCTGGATGCCCAGGCCGCGGCGGGATTGCCGAACTTCGGCAGCCGCAACGGCCCTACGGAGCTCGAACGGGGCGAGACCACGACAGGGTTGCGCAAGGCGCTGGAAGCGCGTGGGCACGAGGTGCGCGAGGATGAGATGACCAGTGGCATCCAGGTCATTCGCCGGATTGGCTCAGGGTGGCAGGGTGGCGCCGATCCGCGGCGGGAAGGCGCGGCCTTGGGGAATTAGGCGGGTATTGGCGAGTAGACGAAAGACCCTCACCCAGCCCTCTCCCTGGGGGAGAGGGCTGGGGTGGGGTGATTACGCTGGCTGATCGAGTTGCAGCACGCGGGTAGTGCGCTGGCGCACCTCGCGCAGCAGCTCGGGTTCTTCCGCCAGCTTGTGACCGAAGGCCGGGAACATCTTGCGCAGCTTGGCTTGCCATTCCTCGCTCTGGAAGCGGCTCGGGAAGCAGCGCTCGACCAGGGTCAGCATGATGGAGACCGAGGTGGAGGCGCCCGGCGAGGCACCCAGCAGGGCGGCGATGGTACCGTCGCCGGACGCGACGATCTCGGTGCCGAACTGCAGGACGCCACCTTTCTGCGGATCCTTCTTGATGATCTGCACCCGCTGGCCGGCCACTTCCAGACGCCAGTCCTGCTTGCGCACGGCCGGGTAGAAGCTGCGCAGTTCCTCGACCCGCTGGTCGAAGGACTGCAGCACCTGGCCGACCAGGTAGCGGGTCAGCGGCATGTTGTCCCGCGCCACTGCCAGCATCGGGCCGATGTTGCCCGACTTGATGGACTTGGGCAGGTCGAGGAAGGAACCGCGCTTGAGGAACTTGGTGGTGAAGCCGGCGAAGGGGCCGAACAGCAGCGATTTCTTGCCGTCCACCACGCGGGTATCCAGGTGCGGGACCGACATCGGCGGGGAGTTCACCCCGGCCAGGCCGTAGACCTTGGCCTGGTGCCGCTCGACGATCTGCGGATCGTCGCAGCGCAGCCACTGGCCGCTCACCGGGAAGCCGCCGTAGCCGGCGCCTTCGGGGATGCCGGATTTCTGCAGCAGCGGCAGAGCCGCGCCACCGGCGCCGAGGAAGACGAACTTGGCGATCACGGTGCGGGTGGCACCGGAGCGGCTGTCTTCGATGGTCAGGCGCCAGCGTTGATCCGCTTGGCGGCTCAGGTCCACCACCTTCTGGTTGTAGCTGACCTTGGTGCCACTACGGGTCTGCAGGTGGCCCAGCAGGCTCATGGTCAGGGCGCCAAAGTTGACGTCGGTGCCGCCGCCCACATGGGTGGCCGCCACGGCTTCGGTGGCCGGCCGGCCTTCCATCACCAGGGGCATCCACTCGCGCAGCTTGGCGTGATCCTCGGAATACTCCATGCCGTCGAAGCAGGCGTGATCCTTGAGCGCCTCGTAGCGCTTGCGCAGGAAGGCCATATCCTTGGCGCCATGGACGAAGGACATGTGCGGCACGGGGCTGATGAAGGCACGCGGCGAGCCGAAGTGGCCTTCCTCGACCAGGTAGGACCAGAATTGCTTGGACGCCTCGAACATCGCGTTGATGCTCAGCGCCTTGGTGATGTCGATGCTGCCGTCCGCCTTTTCAGGCGTGTAGTTCAATTCGCAGAGGGCCGCATGGCCGGTGCCGGCGTTGTTCCAGGGGTTGGAACTCTCCGCCGCGCCTACGTCGAGCAGTTCGAGTACCTCGACGGTACTCGTGGGCTCCAGCTCCTTGAGCATGACCGCCAGGGTCGCGCTCATGATTCCCGCGCCGACGAAAACGAAATCCGACTCTTCGTTACCACTGTGCATTCATCGTACTCCTGAGACAGTGTCTCGCATTACACCTGAGGGAGAGCGGGCGTCGGAGCCCGGTCTCTGATTGGGCGACCCGGCAACGGTCGGTAACGACCGGGCACGGGCAAGCAACCGGTAGGGCGTAGCAGTCAGTTGCGACAGCGGCCGTCCGGCAATGTTCTGATGGGATGAAAGAGAGCAGGCGGTACTGGCGTACCGGAGTGGCCAGGCGTCCTGAGCGGGTCCGGCAGACTGCGACGCGGGGACCGTCGAGCGCGCCCGGAGGGGGCGCCACGTTGTGCGAGACGTGGCGGGAGACCTGTCGGTCTCCCAGCGCAAGCGGTTGGTGTTGATCGCGGCGATCCTGGTCGAGTACCCGTTTCGGTGCGAAATGATACCTTCGGTAACCGCGCAGGGCACCCTCTATTTGTTCGTGTAGTGGGTCTTGAGATCCACTACACGAACCCTGGCTCAGCCGTTGATGCCTTGGCTGCGCAGGTAATCATCGTAACTACCGCTGAAATCCACCACGCCGCTTTCGCTCATGTCGAGGATGCGCGTCGCGAGCGAGGAGACGAATTCCCGGTCGTGGCTGACGAAGATCAGGGTGCCCGGATAGTTCTCCAACGCCAGGTTCAGCGCCTCGATGGATTCCATGTCCAGGTGGTTGGTGGGTTCGTCCATCACCAGTACGTTGGGCTTCTTCAGGATCAGCTTGCCGAACAGCATGCGACCCTGCTCGCCACCGGAGATGACCTTGACCGACTTCTGGATATCGTCACTGGAGAACAGCATGCGGCCGAGGGTACCGCGCACCAGTTGCTCGCCGCCCTGGGTCCACTGGCCCATCCAGTCGAACAGGGTCGTATCGTCGGCGAAGTCATCCGCGTGATCCTGGGCGAAGTAGCCCACGTCAGCGCTGTCGGTCCACTTCACTTCACCACTCTGGGGGGCCAGCTCACCCACCAGGGTGCGCAGCAGGGTGGTCTTGCCGATGCCGTTGGGACCGATGATGGCGACCCGCTCGCCAGCTTCGATCTGCAGGCCCAGGCGCTTGAACAGCGGGGTGCCGTCGAAGCCCTGGGTGACGTTTTCCAGCGTCACCGCCTGGCGGTGCAGCTTCTTGTACTGCTCGAAACGGATGAAGGGACTCACGCGGCTGGACGGCTTGACCTCTTCCAGCTGGATCTTGTCGATCTGGCGGGCGCGGCTGGTGGCCTGCTTGGCCTTGGAGGCGTTGGCCGAGAAGCGGCTGACGAATTGCTGCAGTTCGGCGATCTGGGCTTTCTTCTTGGCGTTGTCTGACAGCAGGCGCTCGCGGGCCTGGGTCGCGGCGGTCATGTACTCATCGTAGTTGCCCGGGAAGAGGCGCAACTCGCCATAGTCCAGGTCGGCCATGTGAGTGCAGACGCTGTTGAGGAAGTGGCGGTCGTGGGAAATGATGATCATGGTGCTGTTGCGCGCGACCAGGATGCCTTCCAGCCAACGGATGGTGTTGATGTCCAGGTGGTTGGTCGGTTCGTCCAGCAGCAGCACTTCCGGGTCGGAGAACAGCGCCTGGGCTAGCAGGACCCGCAGTTTCCAACCGGGAGCGACGGCGCTCATGGGGCCGAAGTGCTGTTCCAGCGGAATGCCCAGGCCAAGCAGCAATTCGCCGGCGCGGGCTTCGGCGGTGTAGCCGTCGAATTCGGCGAACTGGACTTCCAGCTCGGCCACGGCCATGCCGTCATCCTCGCTCATTTCCGGCAGGGCATAGATGCGGTCCCGCTCGGCCTTGACCCGCGCCAGTTCGGCGTGGCCCATGATCACCGTGTCGATGACGGTGGAATCTTCATAGGCGAACTGGTCCTGGCGCAGCTTGCCCAGGCGCACGTTGGGTTCGAGCATCACCTGGCCACCGGTGGGTTCGAGATCGCCCCCGAGAATCTTCATGAAGGTGGACTTGCCGCAGCCGTTTGCGCCGATCAGGCCGTAGCGATGGCCGTTGCCGAATTTGACGGACACGTTCTCGAACAGCGGCTTGGCGCCAAACTGCATGGTGATGTTAGCGGTGGAGATCAAGGGGGTTACCTGTAGAGGGTTTCAGACTGGTTCAATTGCTGCCGGGGCCAATTTGGGGCCAATGTGCAGCTTCGCGATTTCGTTCCAGTCGAGGTTGGGAACATCCAGCGCGCGAGAGCGGGTCATACACCTTGCACGCCGCGGCCTAGCTGGCCTGCGATGAGAGCGGGCTATCCGCCCGGCATTGGGCATATTGTGGCATAGGCGGGCCGGCAGTTGTATGGGCGAGCGTTTGCTGCCAGGCATCCCTGAGCTGGGTGCGGGCCAAGTCCCAATGAAACCCTTGGTTGTACTGGCTGAGCGGTTGGCTAGCCAGGCAGGAAAGGACGACCTCGCGGAAGTCGGGTACTAGTCGGACGCAGGACTTTGCGGCGGAAAACGCGGTACCACCTTCCACACCGCTTCCGTCAGCTGATCCAGGGTCCAGGGCTTGTGCAGGAAGGGCACGCCGGGTGGTAGATCCTTGTCGAGCCCAGCGTAGCCGGACATCAGGACCACAGGGAGGGCTGGCCAGCGTTCAGTGATGATCTTGGCCAGTTGCACGCCATCAAGTACGCCGGGCATCCGGACATTCGAGACCACGACCTGTACTTGCCGAAAATGCTGTTCCAGATAAGCCAGGGCGGCATCGGCGGTGCCGAAGGTTTCCACGCGAAAGCCTTCCTGCGTGAGGACCTCACGGACCAGCGCCTGCAGCAGCAGCTCGTCTTCGGAGACGACGGCAAGTCGTTCCTCGACGATAGCGGATCGGATCGGAGGGACCATTGGCATGAGCTCCACGGGTGGCTATCTCTAGAGTCTAGTCGCTGCTGGCCAGCTGTCCTGTTTTGTTCAGGGGATCGCCTAGTCGCGCCGGCAATGCTGCACGGGGAGCGCGAATCCGGCGGGTCGACCAGGCTTTTATCGGACTGACGGTGATAGTGGCCACTGAACGTAGGGTTCCGGGCGGCCTCCCATTCTCGAGGCCATCCTGGTCTCCTTGAGAGGTGGCACCATGATCATCGAAATGCGTACCTGGGCCCGGATGGGGTCGCCAGGCGTGACGCGCCGCGCTGCCGCTCCGCTGTCCGTGTTGCAGAGCTCCATCAATAGCCTTCATCTCGCCAACGAGTCGCGTAAGTTGGAAGCCCGGCATATAGCGGCGGCGGCCACCGAGCCCGCTCCTGCCGAGCCCCCAACCCCTGATACGCTGGATGACGACGAAGCCAAGGATACCGATGAAGAAATCGACCCGGGCGAAGTCGATGACCAGGCGGGTGCTGGCGATCCTTTGAATCGTTGATACGAAGGCGCCACGCGCCCGGTTCACGTCGGGCCTGGCCGGGTCATCCGTACTGCTGAAGAGCTCTATCGCGAACCCTCGACGTCACGATGGAAAATCTCTTCAGCAGAGACCACGGGAACGCCACCAGATAATGCGCGGCGGTGGATGTCGTCTATCCCGGTCCCGGTCATCCGAGAATCGATTTAAGCGTCTCGATGAAACATCTGCTAGTGGCCGCCCACTAATGCGGAGGACTTCCCGACAGGAGCTGCCGCATGATTTCTTCCCATTCCGTCATTGATTCCTTCGGTGCGCTGCCAACCTGGTGGTTGGGCGGCGACCAGGCACCTCTCAACGATTCCGATATGGCCGATGAGGAGATCGATACCGAGATCCCCGATGAGGTCGTCGAGAATCTGACCGAGCCGCCGAAGCCCCCGGCACCTATCCCGGATCCGGGCCCACTGTAGGCTATCGGCCTGCCGACAAGATTTCCCTCAGTTCCCCGATCATCCTTGCGAATCAGGTAAAGCTGCGTCCGCGTTCCCAGATGTAACGGGATGTGTTTTCGCGTTAGGGTGCTGAACGGGTGGTCCTGTAGTGGCCAACCCCTGTCATCGCAACGTTCGCCAGAGGTCCGTTCACAACGTTCAGGAGCACATCATGTATCCAGCGCTGCCCGCCGAGCTACAACAGTTGCGTCTTCCCCTGCGCATTCGCATCGACCAGGGGCCGGAGATCGACCTGGGTGACTCGCCTCGGGTGACGCTGGTGGTCAAGGATCTGGGATTGCTGGCCGATCCGCGCCAGTTGAATCTGGATACCTTGGGTCAGGCCTTCGTGGAGTCCCGCATCGATCTGGAAGGGGACATTCAGGAGGTCATCGAGATCGGTGACCGGCTCAGCCAGGCGCTGGTGGGGCTGGCCCAGACGCCGGACGGTGTGCACCATGCCCACGACAAGGCCACCGACGCCTCGGCCATCTCCTATCACTACGACCTGTCCAACGACTTCTATCGCCTCTGGTTGGATCCTGAATTGGTGTATTCCTGCGCCTACTTCAAGACCGGAGCCGAGGACCTCGCCACCGCGCAGCGCGACAAGCTGGAGCTGCTCTGCCGCAAGCTGCGGCTGAAGCCTGGCGAGCGCCTGCTGGACGTGGGCTGTGGCTGGGGCGGACTGGCGCGCCATGCCGCCCGCGAGCATGGCGTCGAGGTGCACGGCATCACCCTGTCACGCGAACAGCTCGAACTGGGGCGGGCGCGGGTGGCGGCCGAAGGCCTGGCGGATCGCGTGACGCTGGAGCTGCTGGACTATCGCGACCTGCCCGAGGATGGCCGCTACGACAAGGTGGTCAGCGTCGGCATGTTCGAGCATGTCGGCCATGCCAATCTGCCGCTGTACTTCCGCAAGCTGTTCGCCGCCGTGCGTTCGGGTGGGCTGGTGCTCAACCACGGCATCACCGCGCTGCACGCCGACGAGCGTGCGGTTGGCCATGGCGGCGGGGATTTCATCGACCGCTACGTCTTTCCCAACGGCGAATTGCCCCATCTGTCACGAGCCATCGCCGAGATGAGCGAAGCGGGATTGGAGGTGGTCGATGTCGAAAGCCTGCGCCTGCATTATGCCCGTACCCTGGACTTCTGGAGCGCGGCATTGGAGGCACGCCTCGAAGAGGCGGCGCGCCTGGTACCCGCGGAGGCCCTGCGTATCTGGCGACTGTACCTGCCCGGCTGCGCTTACGCCTTCCGCAATAACTGGGTCAATATCCACCAGATCCTGGCCAACAAGCCCCATGGCGACGGCCGGACCGAATTGCCCTGGTCGCGAGCCGACCTCTACGCCTGAGGCTTGGCCACGGCAGCCTCGCTGAGCGCCTGGCGATAGAGCAGGGCGCTCAGTGCCAGGCCAGCCAGCGCCATCAGTCCGGCGAACAGGAAGATGGCGCTGAAACCGAAGCCGGTGGCGATGGCTCCAGCCACCGGTCCGGTGAGACCCAGCGCCAGGTCCAGGCACAGGGAATAGGCACCGAGGGCGGCACTGCGATTGGTCGGCGGTACCTTGACGATGGCCTCGACGCCCAGCGCCGGGTAGACCAGTGACAGCCCGAAACCGGCCATGGCTGCACCGATCAGGGCCA
Organism: Pseudomonas oryzihabitans; assembly: GCF_006384975.1. Lineage (NCBI taxonomy): Bacteria > Pseudomonadati > Pseudomonadota > Gammaproteobacteria > Pseudomonadales > Pseudomonadaceae > Pseudomonas > Pseudomonas oryzihabitans. The sequence continues at coordinate 1,081,485 of NZ_CP021645.1, read as the reverse complement.
TCTGCGGGGTGACCGCGAGCCACAGCAGCAGTAGGCCCAGGGCCTCCACCGTGAAGCAGGCCAGGGCCACGCGGAAGCCGCCGATCTTGTTGATGGCGCCGGCGAACAGCAGGCGGGCGCAAATGAAGGCAGCGCCGAAGGCCGTCAGGCAGAAGGCCGCTTCGGGCCAACCATTGCTGGCGTAATACAGGGTCACGAAGGTGGCGATGGCGCCAAAGCCGATGGAGCTGAGAAACAGGCACAGGCCGAAGGGGCTGATGCGCCAGAACACCTTGTGGAAAGGCAGCCGTTCTCCGGGGATGACCGGGGCCGGCTCCTTGTTCCAGGCGAGGGCCAGACCCAGGGCGCCGAGCAGGGCGATGGCCACGCCGAGGCTCCACAGTCCCAGCCCCGCCACCATGGCGACACCGAGCGGTGCCCCTATGGCTAGCGCGCCATAGGCCGCGATACCGTTCCAGGAAATCACCTTGCTCACGTGCTGCATACCGACGCTGCCCATGCCCCAGCTCAGGCAGCCGGTACCTATCATGGCCTGGGCCATGCCGAGGATCACCCGACCGACGATCAGCAAGCCCAGACTGAGTCCGGGCAGGCTCTGCAGCGAGGTGGCCAGCAAGGTCAGCACCCCGCAGGCCACGCAGCCGAACAGGCCGTAGATCACCCCGCGCTTGGCGCCGATGCTGTCGGCCAGCTTGCCCGCCAGCGGCCGGGTGAAGAGGGTGGCGAGGTACTGGATGCTGATGGCAAGGCCGGCGATCACGGCGCCATAGCCAAGATCGTCGTGCACGTAGCCGGGCAGGATCGCCAGCGGTAGGCCGATGGCGAGGAACAGGAGAAAGCTGAAGACGACGATGGAGATGATGCGCAGCGTGATGGCGAACGGGTTGGCCGGTGGAGCGGTCGTGGTCATGGCTGTTCTCGTGAGGAATCGTCGTACCGGCGCAGTAGGTGGATGCTGAGCAGCAGCCCGGCGACCGCAGCGAGCGCGGCGCATAGGAAGCTTGCGGCATAGCCGAAGTGGGTGGCCACCGCGCCAATCAGCGGGCCGGTCACCGCCAGCGACAGGTCGATGAAGACCGAATAGCCACCCAGCGCCGCGCCCCGGTTGGACGCCGGAACCCGCTGTACCGCTTCGACCGCTAACGCCGGGAACACCAGCGAGAAGCCGATCCCGGTAAGGGCGGCGCCGACCAATGCGGTGGTCATGCTGGGTGCCAACCAGAGCGTTGCCAGGCCCACGGCCTCGACTGCCAGGCTGACAATGGCTACGCGGAAGCCGCCGTGGCGGTTGATGGCGTTGGCGCAAACCAGGCGCACGCCAATGAAGAAGCAGCCGAAGACCGACAGGCACAGGGCCGCACCGCTCCAGCCTTGGCTGGCGTAGTAAAGGGTAATGAAGGTTGCCAGGGTGCCGAAGCCGATCCCGCCCAGCGCCAGCCCCAGGCCAAAGGGCAGTACCCGGCCGAGCACCGTGCTGAAGGGGAGGCGTTCGCCGCGTACCGGAACGATGGGCGGGCGGGGCTTGGCGATGCGATAGCCGAGCACCGCCAGCGCCATGATGCTCGCCCCCATGATCCATAGCCCGAGCAGGTCCACCAGTACCACCCCCAGGGGCGCGCCGATGGCCAGGGCGCCGTAGCTGGCGACTCCGTTCCAGGAGATCACCTTGGCGGTGTTGCTGGGGCCGACGCGGCCAATGGCCCAGGAGATCGCACCGGTGCCGGAGAGGCTTTCCGCGCAGCCGAGCACCAGCCGGCCGAGCAAGAGGGCGGCGAGACTCAGCCAGGGCCAGCCTTGCAGCAGTACCGAGGCCAGCATCAGGGCGCCACTGATGCCGCAACCGAGCATGCCGTAGAGCACCGACTGCTTGGCGCCCACGGTATCGATGATGCGACCGGCGTGGGAGCGCGAGAGCAGGGTGGCTAGGTACTGACTGCTGATCACCAGCCCGGCGATGATGGAGTTGAAGCCCAGTTCGCCATGTACGTAGCCCGGCAGCACGGCCAGCGGGATGCCGATGGTAAGGTAGGCGATGAAGGTGAACAGCACCGTGCCCAGGGTGATGCGCGTGGCCTGGGCGGGTGAGGGTGCGGGTGATGGGCTAGCGATGGACATCGGCTTCGGGAGGTTGTCTGACAATGTGGAGTAGATTGCTTTCGATGGGCAAAGGTCACGTGCTATGACGTTTTTTATCCGTGACGTCGGGATTGCGGTACGGGGGCGCAAGGCTCGCGGCAGCGGAGTGATCGCGGGGCTGGCCGCTCTGGTGTGCGCGCCGGTCTGGTCGGCCGAGCGCCTGGAACTGCATCTGGACGGACATCCGCTCCGGGTGGAGGTCGCCGCTACGCCCGCGGAACGCGCGACCGGGCTCATGGGTCGTGCGCCTCTGCGTGCGGATGAAGGCATGTTGTTCGTCTTTCCGGGGGACGATACGCGCTGCCTGTGGATGAGAGACACCCCCAGTCCCTTGGCGGCAGCCTTCATCTCCGCCAAGGGCGAAATCCTCAATGTCACCGAGATGCAACCTTTGACCGATACCCATCACTGCTCTCGGCAACCCGCGCGTTTTGCTCTGGAAACGGCAGCCGGCTGGTTTTCCCAGCGCGGGCTCTCCGCTGGTATGACCGTCCAGGGGCTTGATGCGGTCAGTCCGGCCCTCAGGTGAGGGGGCCACTGTACACCAGGGTGTCATAGTCGAAACGTACCTCGCCGTCTGCGGCGTGAGCCTCGAATAGCCTGTCCAGCTCGGCGCTGAGCGCCTGGTGTCCGTCACTGCCGGGGGCGGGCAGGTAGGAGGTCGACTCCACGCGTGCCTGGAGGCCCGCGCGATCCAGCCGTTGGCCGTTGGGGACGACCCACAGCTGGCAGCCCTGGACGCCAAAGAAGCGCGCCAGTTCGGCCGGTCGCAGGTTGCGGTGCTCCACCTGGCGGTAATCGGTACCGTGGCGCAGCAGCAGTTCCTCGTAGGCGGCCATGAAGGGCGTGCTGTCGGAGAGCCGATAGTTCCAGATCAGCGCCACCTCGCCGCCTGGACGCAGGATTCTGGCGAATTCCTGCCGCGCTCTGCTGCGGTCGAACCAATGAAAGGCCTGGCCTGCCACGACCAGGTCCACGCTGCGCTCGCCCAGGCCGGTGTCTTCCGCCGTACCGTTCCAGGCATGGAAGCCGGCCCGATCAGCCAAGGTCGCTTCCATCGCCTCACGCATCGGCCCGTTGGGCTCGATGGCATGCACGGTATAGCCGGCGGCGAGAAAATCCCTGGTCAGCAGGCCCGTACCGGCGCCGACATCCGCTACCACGCTATCCGGATCGAGGCGCTCGGTCAGGCGCCGAGCGACGGCGGCGGGATAGGTAGGGCGGCCCTTTTCATAGGCATCGACTCGATCGCTGAAGCGCTCTTCGGCTTTCATATGGCAATCCTTCCAATGGGTTATGGTGATTTTCTAATGCTAATTATCGATTCTCTTGAGACATTACTTTAAGTATTGGCTGCCGGTCAGCATTGCATTTTCCCTGACCAGCATAGGGAGTGCGCCCGCAGGCAAGTCGCTGTGTTTCAGCTTAGCGGCTGGAGTGTGTCATGGCAGGGCCAACCACCGCCTTAAAGCTGCCTTAAGAAGGAGGAAAGCACCGCGCAGCGCCTGGTTGCCACCTGGGGAAGCCACTGCTCCGCTGGCGTTCGGCTGAAGCAAGACTGGCAAAGACGCGCGCGGTGGTGATCCGCAAGAATGGGATCGCGGGGATGGCCAATGTTGGCGCGACAGCGAGGCGCTGCCTGGTAGTGCTATTGCCCGCGACGCGCTAGTCGATCCAGGCCTCGACCCGGCGATTCTTCAAGCGACCGTTCTGCGAGAGGCCGGCGACGGGTAGCAGGTCGCCCAGGGAAATCACCTCGCTGGGAAAGGCGTTCTGGTGCCTCAGGGCAGTGGCCACTGCCGTTGCGCGCAGTCGCCCCAGTAGCTCGGCCCGGGCGGGATCTTCGGTGGCGTCGTTGAAGCCGACTACCAGCAACCGTCGATTGGCGTTCTCGGGTTGGCGCATGAAGGCTGCCAGGCGCTCTACGTCGCGCAGCGCCTTGTTGTCCAGTCTGGCACTGCCGGCGGTGAAGCGGAAGTTGACGGTGAGGCGTTGGGCGCGCTTGGCCAGCTCGGCATAGGCGGGCGGCAGGCCGGCCGTGGCGGTGATCCTGAGCGGCACTATGCGCTGGGCGACGAAACCGCTTTGCTGCACCACCGCCTGCCCAGCGGCGGTCTGGCTGAATTCCAGCAGTCCCTTGACCCAGTCGGAGCCTTGGCCGGGAGCGGCATAGAGGAAGAGCCGCCGTGCCAGGGGATAGTCTTCGGTGGCGACACTCGCCTCGCTAGGGGCGATGGCCTGGCCTTCGCCATCACGCAGGGCGAGTGTCGGCAGCTTGGCAGCGGCCGCCAGGCTGGTGAAGCCGATACCGGCCGGATCACCCGCTACCTGCTGCGCCAGTTCGTCGTTGGATTCGTAGCGCTTGGCGCTCTGGCTCAGTCGCTTGCCCGCCGGGGCGAGCACCAGCTCGCGAAAGGTGTCATAGGTGCCTGAGCGGTCGTCCCGGGCGTAGAGATGGATAGGGCCGGGCTTGCCGCCCAGTTGCTGCCAGTCGCTGACGTCGCCCGCGAAAATCTGCGCCAACTGTTGCAGGTCGAGTTCGCGCAGTGGATTGCCGGGATGCACGATGATCGCCAGGCCATCCAGGCCGATCACATATTCGGCGTCCTTGCTACGCAGGTCACCCAGGGCAGCGAGCGTGGTTGCTTCGTTGTCGTTGATGGGGCGCGACGCGGCCGCCACATCCGCCGTCCGGCTGACCAAGGCGGCGAAGCCGGTACCGGTGCCGTGGGCAGCGATCTGCACCGCCACCGTGCTGCCGTCCGTAGCGCGGGCCATTAGCCGCCATTCATCCACCACGCCGGTGGGCTCCAGGCGCTGATCGCCGTAGCCTCTTTCGGCCAGCAGTCCTGCTACCAGCCGTGGTCCCAGATCGGCATTCACCGTATTGGAGCCCTGCAGGCGCAAAAGGGTGGTTCCCGGCTCGGCAGCGAACAGCGCGGGCGCAATGAGGGGCAGCAGCGTGAGCACCGCTCGCCGTAGCAAAACACGGCGGATTACCGGGGCGGAGCAATTCATGGGTCGGGCCTCGAACCTACAGCGAGGCCGCCACCTTAGGGGGGCTCGATGACGTGAAGGTTACAGCTCCTCAGGTCAATTCGAGCCATATCGGCGCATGGTCGGAGGGCTTCTCCATGCCGCGGATATCGTAGTCCACGCCGGCGGACAGGATGCGCTCCCGTAGTGCCCGCGAGGCCAGGATGGTGTCGATGCGCAGCCCCCGCTTGGGCTCGTCTTCGAAGCCCCGGCTGCGATAGGGGAACCAGCTGAAGCGGTCGTCCACGTCCGGATGCAGGTGGCGATAGCTGTCGATCAGGCCCCAGCCGAGGAGTCGCTGCATCCATTCACGCTCTTCCGGCTGGAAGCTGCAGGCGCCGGTTCTCAGCCAGCGCTTGGCATTGGCGGCACCGATGCCGATGTCGTGGTCCTGGGCGGAGATATTGAAGTCACCCATGAGCAGCAAGGGGGTGTCAGCGGAAAAACGCTCCTCAAGTAATTTCTGAAGATCCGCGTAGAACTTCCTCTTTCCAGGGAATTTCGTGGGGTGCGCGATGTTCTCGCCCTGGGGGAAATAGCCATTCATGACCACCAGCGGCTCGCCCTGACGGTCAGCGAAGACGCCATAGATGAATCTTTTCTGGGACTCTTCGCCGTCATCGGGGAAGCCTTTGTGCAACTCCAGCGGTGCCAGGCGCGACAGCAGGGCCACGCCATAGTGGCCCTTCTGGCCGTGGTAGTGCACGTGGTAGCCCAGCGCCTCGATTTCCGCCTGGGGAAACTGATCGTCCGAGACCTTGGTTTCCTGCAGCCCGATCACGTCCGGGTCGTAGCGCTCGATGATGGCAGAAAGCTGATGAGGTCTTGCCCGCAAGCCATTGATATTGAAGCATATTACTTTCATGAGGGCTGCTCTGAAAAAGGATGATCCTAGCCTATTTGGCGAATTCGTGGCGAAACGGCAGCGGAGCGAACCCTTGGGCCATCCGTTTGTCTGAGAGCGCAACGCCCGTTAGCATCCCTGTATGAATAGTCCGAACGCTCTACGCCGCGCCTTGATTGGAGTGTGTTGTCTGCACGGGATGGCCTGGGCGGCACCGGCCGAAGTCAGGGTACAGGTCGATCCAGCCAACGCTCCGCTGCAGGAGAACATCCAGAACTATATCGGCTCCGTCGAGGGCCGCGATGCGGCCGCATTGCAGCGGTTGCGTCCGGTGGCAGAGCGTCAGGCACAGCAGGCGGCTGAGGCGCTGGGCTTCTACCACGCCCAGATCGAGACCCACGTCGATCCAGGTGAAACGCCACGGTTGGTGATAAAGGTTCACCAGGGTGAGCCGGTGAAACTGCGCAACGTCATCATTCGCATCGAAGGCCCGGCACGTCGGCTGGCCGCCTTCCAGCAACCGATACCCGCCGGCCTCAAGCCCGGCCAGCCGCTGAACCAGGGGCTCTACGAAGACGCCAAGAGCCTGATCCAGAACCAGGCGCAACGTTACGGCTTCTTCCGCGGCACCTTCACCCAGCACCAACTACGCATCGATCCCGCCACTGGATTCGCCGATATCGACCTGGTGTTCGACAGCGGCCCGCGCTTCACGCTGGGCAAGGTCTCCTTCGAGGGCGATGCCCCCTTCGATCCGGATCTGTTGCAACGCATGGTGCCCTTCAGCAAGGGCACGCCCTATGACTCCGAGCTGATCGCCGATTTCCAGAGCAACCTGCTCGCCAGCGGCTTCTTCGACGGCGCCCGGATCGATACCTATCCCAAGACCGAGGGCGCGGCGGTGGTCCCGGTGACGGTGACCCTGCGTACCCGCAAGCCGCGTACCTTCGGCTTCGGCCCGGGTTACTCCACGGATGTCGGGCCACGCCTCAGATTCACTTGGGAAAACCACTGGCTCAACCCGCAAGGCCATAGCCTGGGCGCCGAGGCCGAGTTGTCGGCGCCGCGGCAGAGTGTCGCCACCTGGTACGACATTCCGGGCCAGGACCCGATCAACGACAAGTTCCGTCTGGCCGGTGGCTACCAGTACGAGCAGATCGCCAACGACGATTCCCTCAGCCAATTGCTGGTCGTGGGCCCCGAGTGGCACCGCAAGTTCTCCAATGGCTGGGAGCGAGTGCTCTCGCTCAAGTGGCGTAACGAAAATTACCGCCTGGGCAACGACGAGGGCACCTCCAACCTGGTGATGCCCGGCGTGGATTTCTCCCTGTTGCGCAGCGACAACCGCATCGATCCCCATCGCGGCTATCGGCTGCAATTCGGTGTTTCCGCAGCCAAGGAGGGCATGCTGTCGGATGCCAACATGCTCCATACCACGGCCCTGGCCCGCGGCCTGATCACCGTGGGGGACGGGCATCGCTTCCTGGCACGGTTGCAGGTGGGCGGCAACTTCACCAACGGCTACAACAAGATCCCCCCTCGTTGCGCTTCTTCGCCGGTGGCGACCAGAGCGTCCGCGGCTACGAATACCAGACGCTGTCGCCGGAGAACGATGAGGGTGACTACGTGGGTGGCCGCTATCTGGTCGCCGGCAGCGTCGAGTATCAGTACCCGCTGATGGACAAGTGGCGCCTGGCGACCTTCGTCGACCAGGGCAGCGCCTTCAACGATCTCAATAACTACGAGCTCAAGACCAGCGTCGGCGTGGGCGTGCGTTGGGTCTCGCCAGTGGGGCCCATCCGCCTGGATCTGGCCCATGCCCTCGATGAACCCGGTGGCATTCGCCTGCACTTTTCCATAGGACCTGAGCTGTGAAGTCGGTAGGCGGTGTCATCCTCGGTGTGCTGGCGACCCTTGTCGGCGCCCTGATCCTGCTGCTGGTGCTCGTCTTGAGTAACGCCAGCCTCGGGCGCACCATGCTCGGTCTGGTGCCTGGCCTGACCCTGACCGACTTCCAGGGCCGCCTGGGCGGTCACTGGCAAGCCCGGCAACTGGTGTGGGAGGGTGGTACTACCCGGGTGACGGTCGATGACCCCGACTTCGCCTGGCGTCCACGTTGCCTGCTCGGCCTGCAGCTGTGCATCGATACCCTGGTGGCGTCGCGGGTCGCCATCGAGCAGGCGCCCAGCCCCACGCCGGCGCCAGAGAACAGCGGCCCGATCCGCTTGCCGACCCTGGGTCTGCCACTCCGGGTGCAACTGGGTGAAGTGCGCCTGGGGCAGATCCTCTACAACGGTGCCGAACAGGCCCGTGACCTGCAATTGCAGGCCCGCTGGCAGGCCGACGGCATCGCCATCGAGCGCCTGGCTGGCGCCGCCTACGGTCTGACGCTGGATACCCAGGGGCACCTGCAGCCCAGTGGCGACTGGCCGCTGCAACTCAGTGGCACCCTTGGCTTGCCGGCACCCGATCAGGCGCCCTGGTCGCTGGCGCTGAAGATCGACGGCGAGCTGCAAAAGACCCTGCACCTGGCCGCCGACAGCAGCGGCTATTTGCCGGGACGACTGACCGGTACCGTCGAGCCGCTGGTCGAGCATGTTCCGGCCGATCTGCAATTGGTCGCGAATGGCTTCAAGGCGGCGCCCAGTCTGCCTGAGACCTTGCGGCTGAATGACCTCAAGCTCACCGCCCGTGGCGATCTCGCCGCCGGCTATGCCCTGGTCGGCCAGGCGCAATTGCCGGGTGAGGGCGGTCCGGTAGCTCTCGATCTGGATGGCCGGGTCGACGCCCAGGGCGCGCAGATCGCCGCTCTGCGTTTGCAGGCCACGCCCGAGCAACGGGTAATGCTGGCCGGGAAGCTCGACTGGCACCAGGGCTTTGCCGCCGATGCAACCCTGGACTGGCGTGACTTCCCCTGGCGGCGGCTGTACCCAATGGCGGAGCCACCGGTGAACCTGCAGCGGCTGCAGGCTGAGGTGAGCTATCGCGATGGCGCCTACCTCGGCAACTTCAAGGCAGCCGCCACCGGTCCGGCCGGTGCCTTCACCCTGGCCAGCCCCTTCAGCGGCGATACCACCCAGCTCAACCTGCCGTCCCTCGATCTCCAGGCCGGCCAGGGCCGCGCCCAGGGCAAGGTCAATCTGGGCTTTGCCGAGGGCGTCAGTTGGCAGGTCGCGCTGGACGTGAGCCGGCTGGACCCGGCTTTCTGGGTCGCCCAGTTGCCCGGCAGCCTGGCCGGTCCCTTGCGCAGCACCGGTGCCTTCAAGGATGGCCGCCTGCAAGCGGAGGCCGAGCTGGACCTCAAGGGGCGCCTGCGTAACCAGCCGGCCGTCCTGGCGCTCCAGGCCAAGGGCGCTGGCGAGCAGTGGCAGCTGCCGCGACTGGACCTGCGCCTGGGTGACAACCGGATTCAGGGGCAAGGGGCGCTCGATCAGCGCCTGCAAGGACAGCTGCAGCTGGACCTGCGCCGGCTGGGCCAGCTATGGCCCGATCTCGCCGGCAGCGCGCAGGGCCGGCTCGACCTGGGCGGTACCCTAGCAGCGCCCACGGGACAGCTGCGTCTGAATGGCCGGCAAATCGCCTACACCGACAGCCGTATCGCTGCGCTCGACCTGGCCGCCGATCTCGATGACCGCCAGCGCGGCAAGCTGGAGCTGACCGCCCGGGGCCTTCAGGCGGCCGGCTATGACCTGGGCGTGCTGCGGCTGTCGGGCCAAGGCGACCGCCGCCAGCAGCAGGCCGACCTCACCCTCAAGGGGCCGCAACTGACGCTGGCGTTGGACGCCGGCGGTACCCTGGCCACCAACGGCGACTGGAAAGGCCAGCTCGCCCGCGGCGCGGTCTCCGCCGGCGGGCAGAACTGGACGCTGCAAAGTCCGGCGCGCATCGAGCGCTTCGCCAGTGGGCGGTTGGAGCTGGGTCGCCACTGCTGGCGCTCGGGCGCGGCGAGCCTCTGTGGCGATGATCAGCAACTGCTGCCCGACACCCGCCTGGCCTGGCATTTGCGCGCCTTCCCACTGGCGAGTCTGCAACCGCTGTTGCCGCCGGACCTGGCCTGGCAGGGCACCCTGGATGGCGACGTGGACCTGCGTTTGCCCACCGCCGGGCCCACGGGTGAGGTCAGGCTCCAGGCGGGACCGGGTAGCCTCAAGCTGCGCGACGCCGCCGGGCAATGGCAGACCTTCACCTATACCGATCTCGACGTGAACAGTGCCCTGCGGCCGCAGCAGATAGACACCCAGGTGCAATTGAACAGTACCGACCTGGGACAGCTGAACGTCCAGGCCCAGCTGGATCCCCGCGATTCACGGCGGGCGCTGGCCGGCAGCTTCCAGTTGCAGGGTCTCAATCTGGCGGTGGGCAAGGCCTTCGTCGAGGGCATCGAACACTTCGCCGGCAAGATCAATGGTTCTGGCGAGCTGGGGGGCACGCTGCTGGAGCCTCGGGTCAACGGTCAGCTCCAGCTCAGCGGCGGCGACATCGGCGGTGGCAGCGTGCCCACCCGCCTGCAGGATCTCAACCTCAGCGCACGTATCCAGGGCGATACCGCCATCCTCGATGGCGGTTGGCGCAGCGGCAGCCAGGGACGTGGCCAGATTCAGGGTAGCGTCGGCTGGGCCCAGGGCCTAGACGTCAACGTTGCGGTCACCGGCGACAAGCTGCCGGTCGATGTCGAGCCCTATGCGCAGCTCGAGGTGGCGCCCAACCTCAAGATCCTGATGCAGAATGGCCGCCTGGCCCTGACTGGCGAGGTGCGGGTGCCGCGCGGGCATATCCAGATCCAGCAGTTGCCGCCCTCCACGGTGAAGGTGTCCGACGATGCCGTCATCGTGGGTCAGGAAGCCCCCGCCCGGCAGCAGCCGCTGCAGATCGCCATGGACGTGGACGTACTGGTCGGCTCCGACAAGCTCACCTTCGAGGCCTTCGGCCTCTCCGCCGAGATCGTCGGCAAGGTGCACATCGGCGACAACCTGGATACCCGCGGCGAACTGAATCTGCGCAATGGCCGCTACAACGCCTATGGCCAGCGCCTGACCCTGCGAAGGGCGCGGCTGTTCTTTCAGGGGCCGATCAGTCAGCCCTATATCGACGTCGAGGCGGTACGGGTGCTGCAGGACCAGAACGTCACCGCGGGTTTGCGGCTGTCGGGTTTCGTCCAGCAGCCGCGCATCGAGGTGTTCTCCGAGCCGAGCATGAGCCAGGAGCAGGCGTTGTCCTATCTGGTACTGGGGCGGCCGTTGTCCAGCGGCAGTGATGGAGACAACAACATCCTCGGCCAAGCCGCGCTGGCGTTGGGTCTGGCGGGAAGTTCCGGTACGGCGGGAGAGCTGGCGCAGCGCCTGGGTATTCAGAACTTCCAGTTGGATACGGCCGGGTCGGGCGACAAGACCAGTGTCGTCGCGTCGGGCAATCTCACCGACCGGCTCTCCGTGCGTTATGGTGTCGGCGTCTTCGATTCGGCCACCACCGTATCGCTGCGCTATCAGCTCACCCGTCAGCTCTATCTGGAGATCGCCACCGGTCTGGCCAATTCCCTGGACTTCTTCTATCGCCGCGATTTTTGAGCGTAGGACGTGCAAGGCTTTGATCGTTCGCGGAAAACGTGTTTACTCCACCTCCCGTCTCATGACAAAAGGAGCAGTTCATGGCAACCGTCAGTTTGCGCGGCACCCCGGTCGACGTCCAAGGCACCCTGCCGCAACCCGGTCAGCAGGCGCCGGCCTTCAGCCTGGTCAACGGCGATCTGCAGGACATCACCCTGGCCAGCCTCGCCGGCAAGCGCAAGGTGCTCAACATCTTCCCCAGCGTGGACACCCCGACCTGCGCCACCTCGGTGCGCAAGTTCAATGCTGAAGTCGACAAGCTGGAAAACACCGTCGTGCTGTGCATCTCGGCCGACCTGCCGTTCGCCCAGAAGCGCTTCTGCGGTGCCGAAGGCCTCGACCAGGTGGTGAACCTCTCCACCCTGCGCGGCGCGGAATTCCTGCAGGACTACGGTGTGGCCCTGGCCAGCGGTCCGCTGAAGGGCCTGGCGGCTCGCGCCGTGGTGGTGCTGGACGAGCAAGACAAGGTGCTGCACAGCGAGCTGGTCCCCGAGATTGGCCAGGAGCCCAACTACGCGGCCGCCCTGGCGGTCCTGGGCTGATCGTTCGACGCCTGCCGCCGGTACGGGGTGGGCAGGGGCCTTGGAGGTTGATGCAAGAGTGGGCGAGCGATGCTTTCCGACCAGGCGTGGCAATGACCTTCGGACGGCCCGTCGTGGTGTGAAATCGTCAACTTGAGCAGTTAACTTCTGCAACACCCCAACGGCGAAACGGGCAGGCACCCTGGTGTCTGCCCGTTTCGCCTTGAGTAAAATGGCGGTAAAGGGGCTGGTTCTACCCGGGTCCCTGCTGCTTACCTTCCCGCCTTCCTCCGCGTGTACGTATCCATCGATGTCAGACTCTTCTCCCCGCACTGCTTCGCGTCACCGACTGACCTGGCTGGTCGTCATCGTTCTCCTGGTGGCCGGCGGTGGCTGGTACTGGTATCACCAGCACGCGCAGAAAAGTGCAGCGGCGGCCGGGAAGGGTGCTCGCGGGCCGTTCGGCATGACCGGACCGACCCCGGTACGGGTGGTGGCCGTGGAGCAGCGCAGCTTTCCCATCGTGCGCAAGTCCATTGGTACCGTCACGGCGCTCAATACGGTGAACGTTCGTACCCGGGTGGCCGGTGAGTTGATGCGCGTCGCCTTCGAGGAAGGTCAGAAGGTGAAGGCCGGCGAGTTGCTGGCGACCATAGACCCGCGGCCCTACGAAGTGGCCCTGCAGCAGGCCGAAGGTACCCTGCAACAGAACCAGGCGCAGCTGCGCAACGCCGAGCTGGATCTCAAGCGCTACCAGGGGCTGTTCCGCGAAGACAGCATCGCCAAGCAGACGCTGGACACCCAGGAAGCCCTGGTCAATCAGTATCGCGGTACCCTCAAGAACAGCCAGGCCGCGGTGGCCGACGCCAAGCTGAACCTGGCCTTCACCCAGATCAAGGCCCCCATCGCCGGCCGGGTCGGCCTGCGCCAGCTGGATGGTGGCAACCTGCTGTCCGCCAATGACAGCACCGTGGTCGCCGTCATCACCCAGACCCAGCCGATCTCGGTGGTCTTCACCCTGCCGGAAAACCAGCTCAGCGAATTGCTCAAGCGGGCGCGCAGCGGTCAGACGTTGCCCGTCGAAGCCTGGGATCGCGGCGGTACGCAAAAGGTCGCCGAGGGCACCCTGCAAAGCTTCGACAACCAGATCGACACCACCACCGGCACCCTCAAATTCCGCGCGCGCTTCGCCAATGGCGACGAAGCCCTGTTCCCCAACCAGTTCGTGACCGTCCGCGTCCGCGAGCAGGTGCTGGACCAGGCGCTGGTGGTGCCGTCGGCGGCCATCCAGTTCGGCTCCAACGGCACCTTCGCCTACGTGGTGGGGCCCGATAACAAGATCCAGGTCCGGGCGCTCAAGCTCGGTCCGGACGATGGCAGCAACACGGTGGTCACTGAGGGCCTCGCTGCGGGCGACCGGGTGGTGACCGAAGGCACCGACCGGCTGCGCGAGGGCAACGAGGTGGAGATCGTCAGCGGTGCCTCGGCGCCGCCCAGCGAACCGGCCAAGCCGGCGGTACGCAAGCCCGGCAAGACCCAGGGCTGATCGGCCGCGATGGATATCTCGCGTCCGTTCATCCTGCGCCCGGTGGCCACCACCCTGTTGATGGTGGCACTGCTCATCGCCGGTCTGCTGGCCTATCGCCTGTTGCCGGTCGCCGCGCTGCCGCAGGTGGACTATCCCACCATCCGGGTGCTCACCCTCTATCCGGGTGCCAGTCCCGATGTCATGACCAGCGCCGTGACCGCACCGCTGGAGCGCCAGTTCGGCCAGATGCCGGGGCTGTCGCAGATGGCCTCCACCAGCTCCGGTGGCGCCTCGGTCATCACCCTCAGATTCAACCTGGAGCTGGATCTGTCGGTCGCCGAGCAGGAGGTCCAGGCGGCGATCAATGCGGCCAACAACCTCCTGCCCAACGACCTGCCGGCGCCGCCGGTGTACAACAAGGTCAATCCGGCCGATACGCCCATCGTCACCCTGGCGATCACCTCCAAGACCTTGCCGCTGCCCACCCTCTACGACCTCGTCGATACCCGCATGGCGCAGAAACTGGCCCAGGTGAGCGGGGTGGGCATGGTCAGCCTGGCCGGTGGCCAGCGTCCGGCGGTGCGCATCCAGGTCGATCCCGACAAGCTCGCCGCCCACAACCTGACCCTGGCCGATGTGCGCAGCCTGGTCACCAGCGAGAACACCAACCAGCCCAAGGGCAGCTTCGACGGCCCGACACGGGTCGCCACCCTGGACGCCAACGACCAGATCCGCGATCCCAAGGCCTATGGCGCGCTCATTCTCAACTACGCCGACAACGGTGCCCTGCGTCTGGGCGACGTCGCCACCATCGCCCAGGGCGCGGAAAACGATCGGCTAGCGGCCTGGGCCAATCGTAGCGGCGCCATCCTGGTCAACGTGCAGCGCCAGCCCGGCGCCAACGTCATCCAGACCGTCGACCGCATCCAGGCGCTGCTGCCCAGCCTCAAGGAAAGCCTGCCAGCCGGTCTCGACATCGCCGTACTCAGCGACCGCACCGAGACCATCCGCGCGGCGGTCACCGATGTCCAGCACGAGATGCTGCTGGCGGTGGGGCTGGTGGTCATGGTCACCTTCGTCTTCCTGCGGCGGTTCAGCGCCACCCTGATTCCTTCGGTCACGGTGCCGCTGTCGCTGATCGGCACCTTCGGCGCCATGTACCTGGCCGGTTTCTCGCTGAACAACCTGTCGCTGATGGCGTTGACCATCGCCACCGGTTTCGTCGTCGACGATGCCATCGTCATGCTGGAAAACATCTCGCGGCATCTGGAGGAGGGCGCCACGCCGCTGGAGGCTGCCCTCAAGGGCGCCCGGCAGATCGGCTTCACCCTGGTGTCCCTCACCATTTCCCTAATCGCCGTGCTCATCCCGCTGCTGTTCATGCAGGACGTGGTGGGCCGGCTGTTCCGTGAATTCGCCATCACTCTGGCGGTGGCCATCCTCATCTCCTTGGTGATTTCGCTGACGCTCACCCCGATGATGTGCGCGCGGCTGCTCAAGCAGGAGCAGGCCGCCGAACACCGGCTGGTCTGGCTGGAACGCTTGATCGCCGGCTATGGCCGGGCGCTGCGCTGGTCGCTGGCCAACAGAGCCTTGATGCTGTTACTGGCGGTGGCGACCTTCGTACTCACCGCGGTGCTCTACCTGCTGGTGCCCAAGGGCTTCTTCCCGGCCCAGGACACCGGCTCCATCCAGGGCATCACCGAGGCGGCCCAGTCCATTTCCTTCCGCGCCATGAGCGAGCGGCAGCAGGCACTGGCCGAGGTGGTGCTGCAGGACCCGGCGGTGGCCAGCCTGTCGTCCTATATCGGCGTCGACGGCGACAACGTCACCCTCAACAGCGGGCGGATGCAAATCAACCTCAAGCCGCAGAGCGAGCGCGACGTCACCGCCCAGGAAGTGATCGACCGCTTGCGCCCCGCGGTCGCCAAGGTGGTGGGCATCACCCTCTACATGCAGCCGGTGCAGGATCTCAGCGTCGAGGACCGCGTCAGCCGTACCCAATACCAGCTCAGCCTGGATTCGCCCGACGCCAATCTGCTCGACACCTGGGTACCGCGCCTGACCCAGGCCCTGCAGCAGCGCCCGGAACTGACCGACGTCACCAGCGACCTGCAGAACAAGGGCCTGCAGCTGTACCTGACCATCGACCGCGACGCCGCCGCGCGCCTCGGCGTGCAGGTGTCGGCCATCACCGACGCCCTCTACGACGCCCTCGGCCAGCGGCAGATCTCGACCATCTACACCCAGGCGAACCAGTACCGGGTGGTGCTCGCCAGCGCCGCCGCCGACAGCCTGGGGCCGGACGCCCTGAATCAGGTCTGGGTCAAGGCCGGCAGCGGCACCACCGCCAGCGGCAGCAGCGGTACCGGTACGGCCAGCACCGCGCAGACCACCACCGACACCGCCCGCGCCCCGGTGCGCCTCTCCAGCCTGGTGAAGATGGAGCAGCGGCCGACGCGGCTGGTGATCAACCACCTGAGCCAATTCCCGGCGGTGACGCTGTCCTTCAACCTGGCGAGCGGGGTCTCCCTCGGTGCTGCGGTGGCCGCCATCGACGCGGCCAAGCAGGAGATCGGCCTGCCGATCGGCATCAACACCCGCTACCAAGGCGCGGCGGCAGCCTTCCAGGCGTCGCTATCCAGTACCTTGCTGCTGATCCTGGCCGCGGTGGTGGTGATGTACATCGTCCTCGGCGTGCTCTACGAGAGCTTCATCCACCCCCTGACCATCCTCTCGACGCTGCCCTCGGCGGCCATCGGTGCGCTGCTGGCGCTCTTGCTCACCGGTAACGACCTCGGCCTCATCGCGGTGATCGGCATCATCCTGCTGATCGGCATCGTCAAGAAGAACGCCATCATGATGATCGACTTCGCCCTCGACGCCGAACGGCACCAAGGGTTGAGGCCGGAGGAGGCCATCTACCAGGCGGCGCTGCTGAGATTCCGGCCGATTCTGATGACCACCCTGGCCGCTTTGTTCGGCGCGGTGCCGCTGATGCTGGCCACCGGGGCGGGCGCCGAGTTGCGCCAGCCTTTGGGCCTGGTGATGGTCGGTGGCCTGCTGGTCAGCCAGGTGCTGACGCTGTTCACCACGCCGGTGATCTATCTGGCTTTCGATAGTCTCGGCGAGCGCCTGGGTCGGCGCAGGGCGGCCTGAGGTGAATCTCTCGGCGCCCTTCATCGCCCGGCCGGTGGCGACCCTGCTGCTGAGCCTGGCCCTGCTGCTGCTGGGCGCCATCGCCTTCCGCTTGCTGCCGGTGGCGCCCTTGCCGCAGATGGATTTCCCGACCATCACCGTGTCCGCCAGCCTCTCCGGCGCCAGTCCGCAGGTGATGGCCTCCAGCGTCGCCACGCCGCTGGAGCGTTCCCTTGGTACCATCGCCGGTATCAGCTCCATGACCAGCCGCAGCAGCCAGGGCTCGACGCAGATCATCATCCAGTTCGACCTGGACAAGGACGTCAACACCGCCGCCCGCGAGGTCCAGGCGGCCATCAATGCCTCGCGCAACCTGCTGCCCAGCGGCATGCGCCAGATGCCACGCTATCGCAAGGTCAATCCGTCGCAGGCACCCATCATGGTGTTCTCGCTGACCTCCAAGACCCTGAGCAAGGGCGAGCTCTACGACCTCGCCTCCACGGTGCTGGCGCAGAGCCTGTCCCAGGTCAACGGGGTGGGCGAGGTGCAGATCGGCGGCAGCTCCCTGCCGGCCGTACGCATCGAGTTGGAGCCGCGCCAGCTGGAGCATTACGGCCTGGCGCTGGACGACGTCCGCACCGCGATCAACAATGCCAACCAGCGCCGACCCAAGGGCGCGGTGGCCAATGACGAGCACAACTGGCAGATCCAGGCCAACGACCAGCTGTTCAAGGCGGCCGACTATGCGCCGCTGATCATCCGCTACCAGGATGGCGCCACCCTGCGCCTGCGCGATGTCGCCAAGGTCAGCGACGCGGTGGAGGATCGCTACAACGCCGGTTTCTACAACAACCAGAGCGCCGTGCTGCTGGTGGTCAACCGCCAGGCCAACGCCAACATCATCGAGACCATCGCCGCGCTCAAGGCGCGCCTGCCGGCGCTGGAAGCCATCGTCCCGGCCAGCGCCCGCCTGGAAGTGGCCATGGACAGATCCGGGGTGATCAAGGCGACCCTGCATGAAGCCGAGCTGACGCTGATCATCGCCGTGTTCCTGGTGATCGGGGTGGTCTGGCTGTTCCTCGGTCGCCTGCGCAGCGCGGTGATCCCGGCCCTGGCGGTACCCATCTCGCTGGTGGGCACCTTTGCCGTGATGTACATCCTCGGCTTCTCGCTCAACACCCTGTCGCTGATGGCGCTGATCCTGGCCGCGGGGCTGGTGGTGGACGATGCCATCGTGGTGCTGGAGAACATCGCCCGGCACATCGACAATGGCATGGCGCCGCTGAAGGCCGCCTACCAGGGCACCCGCGAAGTGGGCTTCACCCTGCTGTCGATGAACGTTTCCCTGGTCGCCGTCTTCGTCGCCATCCTGTTCATCGGCGGCATCGTCGAGAAGCTGTTCCGCGAATTCTCCCTGACCCTGGCCGCCGCCATCCTGGTCTCGCTGGTGGTATCCCTGACCCTCACGCCGATGCTCTGCGCCCGTTGGCTGCGCCCCCACGATCCCGGCAGCGAGAGTCGGCTGCAGCGCTTCAGCGAGCGTACCCACCGGCGGCTAGTGGCGGGCTACGACCGCACCCTCGGCTGCGCCCTGCGCCATCGGCGGCTGACCCTGCTGAGCCTGATCGCCACCATAGTGCTCAACGTCGTGCTCTATGTGGTGGTGCCCAAGACCTTCATGCCGCAGCAGGACACCGGGCAGTTGATCGGCTTCATCCGCGGCGACAACGCCCTGTCGTTCCAGGTGATGCAACCGAAGATCGAGATCCTGCGCAAGGCGCTGCTGGCCGATCCGGCGGTGGCCAGCGCCTCCGGCTTCGTCGGCAGTTCCGGCGCCGGCAGCGGGGTGAATAATGCGGTGATGCTGATCCGCCTCAAGCCCATCGCCGAGCGTAAGCTGGATGCCCAGAAGGTCATCGAGCGCATCCGCGCCAACGCGCCCAAGGTGCCGGGTGCCCAGCTGTTCCTCATGGCTGATCAGGACCTGAGATTCGGCGGGCGTCAGCAGAGTACTTCGTCCTATGAGTACAACCTGCTATCCGGCGACGTCGATCTGCTGGAGACCTGGCAGCCCAAGGTGCTGGCGGCGCTCAAGGCGCTGCCGGAATTGACCGCGGTGGACGGTCGCGAGGGCAGTACCCAGCAGATCACCCTGCAGATCGACCGGGAAATGGCCAAGCGACTGGGCGTGAATATGGAAACCGTCGCCGCAGTGCTCAACAACTCCTTCGCCCAGCGGCAGATCTCGACCATCTACGAGCCGCTCAACCAGTACAAGGTGGTGATGGAGATCAATCCGCGCTACGCCCAGGACCCGACCATGCTCGAACAGGTTCGGGTCATCACCAGCAGCGGCGCCCAGGTGCCGCTGGCGGCCTTCGCTCACTATACCAACAGCCTCGCCGAGGACCGCGTCACCCACGACGGCCAGTTCGCCTCGGAAAGCATCAATTTCGACCTGGCGCCGGATGTCAGCCTGGAGCAGGCCACCCGGGCGGTGCAGCGCGCGGTGGCCGCCATCGGCCTGCCGAGCGATGTCCAGGGGCGCCTGGGCGGCTCCGCCAATATCTTCGCCAGCACGGTTTCCGGGCAGCCACTGATGATCCTCGGTGCCCTGGTGCTGGTCTATATCGTCCTGGGCGTACTCTACGAAAGCTACGTGCACCCCCTGACCATCCTCTCGACGCTGCCGTCGGCCGGGGTCGGGGCCTTGCTGGCCATCCAGCTCACTGGCGGCCAGTTCAGCCTGATCTCCATGCTCGGGCTGTTCCTGCTGATCGGCGTGGTGAAGAAGAACGCCATCATGATGGTGGACCTGGCGCTGCAACTGGAGCGCCACCAGGGTCTGTCGCCCGAGGAGGGCATCCGCCAGGCCTGCCTGCTGCGCCTGAGACCCATCCTGATGACCACCATGGCCGCGATCCTCGGCGCCGTGCCGCTGCTGATCGGCGGTACCGAAGGCGCCGAGATGCGCCAGCCGCTGGGTCTGGTGATCGTCGGCGGGCTGGTGCTGAGCCAGATCCTCACCCTCTACACCACGCCGGTGGTCTATCTCTATTTCGAACGCCTGCGCCGCCGCGTCAATCGTTGGCGCGGCATCCGTACCGACGCTGCCCTGGATACGCCGCTATGATTCCAACCCTGCGCCTGTCGGCGCTGACCCTAGCCCTGTTGCTGGCCGGTTGCACCCTGGGCCCGGACTACCAGCGGCCGACCACCCAGGTGCCCGTCGCCTATCGCCACGCCGAGGGCTGGCAGGCCGCTGCGCCCAAGGACCTGGAGCTGCGCGGCGATTGGTGGCGGCGTTACGACGACCCGACCCTGGACCGACTGATGGCCCAGCTGAACCAGCGTAATCAGAGCCTGGCCCAGGCCGAGGCCAGCTATCGACAGTCCCTGGCCCTGGTGCGCCAGGCGCGCTCCTCGTTGTTTCCCACCCTGACGAGCAGCCTGGGGGCTACGCGGTCCGGGCGCGGCGGTGGGTCGGGCAACAGCACCGTCATCCGCAATTCCAGCGGCACCAGCAGTACCGTCAGCAGCGGCGGCGTGAGCACCATCAACAACTCCTATGACGCCAGTCTGGGGGTGAGCTGGGAGGTGGATCTCTGGGGCCGCGTGCGCCGGCAACTGGAAGCGGATCGCTCCACCGCCCAGGCCAGCGCGGCGGAGCTGGCGGCCACTCGCCTGAGCCTGCAGAGCCAGTTGGCCACCAACTACCTGCAACTGCGGGTACTGGATGCCCAGCAGCGGCTGCTCGATGCCACCGTCGCCGCCTACGAGCGTTCGCTGCGCCTGACCCAGAACCAATATCGCGCGGGGATCGTTACCCCGGCCGACGTCGCCCAGGCCACCACCCAGCTGAAGAGCACCCAGGCCGACGCCATCGATCTGAGGTATCAGCGCGCCCAACTGGAGAACGCCATCGCCGTGTTGATCGGCGAGGTTCCGGCCAACTTCCAGCTGGCGGCGGTCAATACCGTTCCGACGCTACCGAGCCTACCCAGTGCCGTGCCCTCGGCCTTGCTGGAGCGCCGACCCGACATTGCCCAGGCCGAGCGCCAGGTCATGGCCGCCAATGCCGCCATCGGCGTCGCCGAAGCGGCCTACTATCCCGACCTGACCCTGAGCGCAAACGGTGGCTACAGTGCGAGCCAGTGGGGCAGCCTGGTCAGTACGCCGAATCGCTTCTGGTCGATCGGTCCGTCCTTCGCCCTGACGCTGTTCGACGGCGGCCTGCGCCGCGCCCAGGTGGAATCCGCCGAGGCCAGCTACGACGCCAGCGTCGCCGGCTATCGCCAGACCGTGCTCGACGGCTTCCGCGAGGTGGAAGACTACCTGGTGCAATTGCGCACCTATGAGGACGAAGCCGGTGTTCGCCAGGAAGCCCTGGACGCGGCCCGCCGTGCCCTGCAACTGGCCGAGAACCAGTATCGCGCCGGCCTGATCGGTTATCTGGACGTGGTAACCCTGCAGACCACCGCCCTGAGCAACGAACGCACCAACCTGACGCTGCTGGGCAGTCGTCTGAGCGCCAGCGTCCAACTGATCGCAGCGCTCGGCGGTGGGTGGGATGGCAACCTTACGCCACCTGCGCCACCGCGGCGGCCCTGACGAGAGGCATGAAAAAGCCGGGCAGAGGCCCTAATGCCAGTCAGTTAAGCCTGACTGGCATTTTTCTTTCTGGTCGGATACTTCGAAGGCTTGGGCTTGATGACCCGCGGATAGGCACGGTAATCGCGCCTATGCGGCAGCACGAAATGCGGTGCCAAAGCATGCAGGTCGGCGAGATAGCGTGGGATGTTGCCAGGACTGTTCAGCGAAAGGCTCAGCAGGAATTTCAGGATGGCCCAGCTGCACGCGGAGAAGCTCATCTCGCAGGGATAAACACCCGGGCACTGGCGACTCATCTGCACCATCTGATAACGCAGCAGGTTGTATCCCAGGAGCAGCCCCCAAAGCTCCTGCTCCACCATGTCCGGTGTTTTGCTGCGTAGCGTGTAGCGGCCATCGAGCAGGCCTTGCTTGATCTCTCGGTAGCCAAGCTCGATTTCCCAGCGGTGGCTGTAGAGATCGACGATTTCGTCGGAGACGAAACGCCTAGGATCCGTCATGGAGGTGAGGATCTGGTACTGCTTGCCCTTGATGGTCTTACTCAGCAGTCGCGCCTGTAGGGTGTCCGGCAGATCGGGCCATTGTCGGCTGGCCTGTGGCGAGGTTCGAAGGCTGACCAGGGCATCCTGTTTGCCCCATGCACGGACTACCTCGTACTGGGCGCCTTTGCGCAGCGGTAATAGCCAGTGCCGTTCGTGGCCCGTTCGCTGCCAGCGATGTAGCAGGCCTAACGAGTAGAAGCCCTTGTCGAACAGGGTCAGTGAATGATCGGGCGTGCTTTCGATCAATCGCTCGGCCAGCTTCATCTCATTGCTTGCGTAAGCGTCGAAGGCGCTACTCACCAGTAGATGGCTGGTCAGCTCCATCTGACACACCATGCGGACCTGGGGAAAGCTGGTATCACCCTGCTGATTGGTCGCCGAGCCGTAGCGCGCACGATTGTCGAGCGTATCCGGTGTACGCCAGACCACGCCGTCAACACCGAGCAAGCGCAGTCCCTGCCAGCCTGGATGTCCGGCCGTCTCGTGCCAGCGCTGTTGGGTCAGTTGGAATACCTCACGGACTGCGTTGACTCCCAGTCGCTGGCGGCCTTGCACCACGGCACTGGGGGCGACCAAGGGCTTCTGGCCGGGCAACATGATGTCCAACTGATTGACCATATCCCAGGCCGACAGGCGACGAAACAGGGCCAGGCCGATGACGCACCAGAGCATGGATTCCAGCGGCAGCCGACGTTTGCGTAGGGTAGCCACCCCGGCTGTTTCCAGCGCGGTCTTGATCAGGTCGGGATCGAGCAGCTCACCCAGGGCCTCAAGTGTCGTCGTGGTTGAGGACAACTCGCGAGTCATTTCCAGGGCTTGAGCAATACGCATAAAAAATCCGGTGCTTGGAATCAAGCACCGGATTCTGTGCGCCGCCAGTCAGGCGTCAAGGCCGAACTCTTAACTGACTGGCATTAGGCAGAGGCCCGGCTTTTTCGTCTGGCTGGCGACTCAGTTGGGGAAGAGTTCGCCCAGCTTCATGCTCAGCATCATGTTGCCTTCGACCCGCAGCTTGCCGGACATGAAGGCCTGCATGCCGTCGGTCTCGCCGCTGACGATACCGGCCAGGGTGGCCTGGTCCATGATCAGGGTGCAATCCGGATCGGTAGCGTCGCCCTGCTGGACGTCGCAGGTGCCATCCTTGATGACCACGTAGTAGTTGTCACCGCCCTCGACGTCGAACTGATAGGTGAGATCCAGGCCGGCCGCGGCGGAGGGATCGAACTTGCTTTTCAGGGTGGCGATGGCATCGGCTGCGCTCATGGCGAGGGTCCTTGTGGTCTTGTCGATTGAGGCCGAACCCCAGCGGGCCCGGCAGGGTCACTGCAACCGAGGGTAGGGGGCGGCAGGAAGGCTGTCAATGAATCTTCATACGCTTGTTTGAAAATCCAGGCCTTGCTGAAACCGGACGGATTATTCCGACCAGCGCGCCCTTGGCTGGCCGCCGAGTTTCTATCGGCCAGGCGACTCGGTATGCTGGGCGGGGCACCGTGCCGCCATCCTAGGAGAGTCCGTGGAGTTTCTTGCCGACTATGCCAGCTTCCTGGCCAAAACCGTCACCCTGGTGGTGGCCATCCTCGCCGTGCTGTTGTTCGCCGCTGCCATCCGTGGGCGTAATCGTCGCGGCTCGGGTGGGCAGCTCCAGGTCCAAAAACTCAACGACTTCTATCGCGACCTACGTCTGCGACTGCAGCAAAGCGTGCTGGGCAAGGAGGCCTTCAAGGCCCTGCGCAAACGCGAAACCAAGGCCGAAAAGAACAAGCGCAAGAGTGAGTCGGGCAAGTCCCGGGTCTATGTGCTGGATTTCCACGGCGACATCAAGGCCACGGCCAACGAGCACCTGCGCAACGAGATCACCGCGGTGCTGACCCTGGCCACGCCCAAGGACGAGGTAGTAGTGCGCCTGGAAAGCGGCGGTGGCCTGGTACACAGCTATGGCCTGGCCGCCTCGCAGCTGGCGCGCATCCGTCAGGCCGGGGTGCCGCTGACCATTTGTGTCGACAAGGTAGCCGCGAGTGGTGGCTACATGATGGCCTGTATCGGCGACCGTATCCTCAGCGCGCCCTTCGCCATCCTCGGCTCCATCGGCGTGGTCGCCCAGTTGCCCAATGTCCATCGCCTGCTCAAGAAGCATGACGTGGACTTCGAGGTGTTCACCGCCGGTGAATACAAGCGCACGGTCACGGTATTCGGTGAGAACGACGAGAAGGGCAAGGAAAAATTCCAGAACGATCTGGATACCACTCACGAGTTGTTCAAGAACTTCGTCGCCCACTATCGTCCGCAATTGAACATCGACGAAGTGGCGACCGGCGAGGTTTGGCTGGGCCAGGCCGCGCTGGGCAAGCAACTGGTGGACGAGCTACGTACCAGCGACGAATACCTGGCCGAGCGCGCCCAGGTGGTTGAGGTGTTCGCCGTGCGCTTCGTTGAGAAGAAGTCGCTGCCCGAACGCCTCGGCATGGCTGCCAGCCTGGGCATCGACCGGCTGGCGACCACCTGGTGGGAGAGGCTGTCCGAGTCGACTCGCTGGCGCTGAGGTCCATAAGACATGCCCCATCCCATAACAAAACTTCAAGGGAGGATCTGCGATGAGTGATTTCCAGGCACTCTGGGTGACCGAAGGGGCCCATGGTGCATTCAAGCAGGAAGTGGTAACCCGGACGTTGGCCGACCTGCCCGACGGTGAGGTGCTGATCCGGGTCCGCTATTCCTCGCTCAACTATAAGGACGCCTTGTCGGCCATTGGCAATCGCGGCGTGACCCGCCGCTATCCTCATACTCCGGGGATCGACGCGGCGGGCGTGGTGGAAGCCTCCAGTGCCGCCGAATTCGCCGTCGGTGACGAGGTCATCGTCACCGGCTACGACCTGGGCATGAACACCGCTGGCGGCTTCGGCCAGTACATCCGCGTTCCGGCCGCCTGGGTAATCCGTCGGCCGGACAACCTCGGCCTGCGCGAAGCCATGGCGCTGGGCACCGCGGGCCTTACCGCGGCGCTCTGCGTCGAGAAGCTCGAACAGATGGGGCTGGCCCCCGAGTCCGGTACCGTACTGGTGACCGGTGCCAGT
Organism: Pseudomonas oryzihabitans; assembly: GCF_006384975.1. Lineage (NCBI taxonomy): Bacteria > Pseudomonadati > Pseudomonadota > Gammaproteobacteria > Pseudomonadales > Pseudomonadaceae > Pseudomonas > Pseudomonas oryzihabitans. Next base: position 1,056,455 of record NZ_CP021645.1, on the reverse strand, counting down.
GGCGGTGTCGGAAGCCTGGCGGTCAAGTTGCTGGCACGGCTCGGCTATCACGTGGCGGCCTCCACCGCCAAGCTGGAGCGGGCGGAGTGGTTGCACCGCCTGGGCGCGCGGCAGATCCTCGACCGGGCGACCCTGGCCGACGGCGTCGGCAAGCCGCTGTTGGATCAGCAGTGGGCGGGTGCGGTGGATACAGTGGGTGGCGATATCCTGTTCAACGTCATCAAGTCGCTGGAGTACGGTGGCAGCGTGGCCTGCTGCGGCATGACCGCCGGCACCAAGTTCGAAGCTGGGATCTTTCCCTTCATCCTGCGCGGCGTGAATCTGCTGGGCGTCGATTCCGTCGAGTTGCCGCTGATGGCCAAGGCCGCGCTCTGGGACAAGCTCTCGGTGCAGTGGAAGCTGGACGACCTGGACAGCCTGACCCGGGAAATCGGCCTGCACGAGCTGCCGGATACCATCAGCCAGATACTGGCGGGGAAGATGGTGGGGCGCGTAGTCGTCAATCTTGGCTAGTGTCGGACGATCCAAAAGAAAACCCGCCGCGGCGGGTCTTCTTTTGCGTCAGGCCTGGTACTTAGGCTTGCCGGCGACGGAACAGCGGTTGCGGCTCATCGACCGCCGCCTGGTAGGTCTCGCTGAAGTCGCGCAGACCCTTCAGGGCCGCTTCCGGATCGCGGTCGGCGCGCACCACATAGGCGTCGAAGCCGCAGCGCTTGAGGAAGAACAGCTGATCCTGCAGGACATCACCGATGGCGCGCAGCTCGCCTTTCCAGCCGAAGCGCTCGCGCAGCAGACGGGCATAGGAATAGCCGCGCCCATCGACAAAGGCCGGGAAGTTGATGGCGATCAGGGCGAAGTGCTGCAGGTCCTTGGCGATGCTCTCCGGCTCTTCGTCGCTGTCTAGCCAGATGCCCAGGCGACCGTCACGGCAGGTGAGGGCATGACCATGTTCCAGCCACAGAGCAGCCGGGATGATCACGTCATCGCTATTGGGGACGTCTTCGAGCGCGACGTCCTTGGGCAGCAGATGCCAGTTGTCGGTGACCAGTTGGTCGCCCTTAATGATTCTTTGCATAGACGCGCTCCTTGAAGGGGTCGATACCGATACGGCGGTAGGTGTCGATGAAGCGCTCGTCTTCGGTGCGTTGCTCGACGTAGACGTTGATCAGCTTGCCGATCACCTCGGGCATCTGGTCCTGGGCGAAGGAGGGGCCGAGGATCTTCGCCAGGGTGGCGTCACGGCCGGCGTCGCCGCCGAGGGACACCTGGTAGAACTCTTCACCCTTCTTGTCCACGCCGAGGATGCCGATGTGGCCGACGTGGTGGTGACCGCAGGCATTCATGCAGCCGGAGATGTTCAGGTCCAGCTCGCCGATGTCGAACAGGTAGTCCAGATCGTCGAACCGACGCTGGATGGACTCGGCGATGGGGATCGACTTGGCGTTGGCCAGGGAGCAGAAGTCGCCACCCGGGCAGCAGATCATGTCGGTCAGCAGGCCGATGTTGGGCGTGGCGAAGCCGTGCTCGCGCAGTTCATGCCAGAGTTCGAGCAACTGGTCCTGGCGGACGTCGGCGAAGATGACGTTTTGCTGGTGCGAGGTGCGCAGCTCACCGAAGCTGTAGCGATCGGCCAGGTCGGCCATGGCGTCGAGCTGGCGGTCGGTGACGTCGCCCGGGGCCACGCCGGTGGGCTTGAGCGACAGGGTCACGGCGACGTAGCCCGGACGCTTGTGGCGGAAGGTGTTGCGCTGGCGCCAGCGGGCGAAGCCAGGATGCTCGGCGTCCAGGCGGGCGAGGGCCTCGTCCTGGTCCTGCAGCTCGGCATAGGCCGGGTCGACGAAGAAGGCGGACACCCGTGCCACCTCGGCTTCGGTCAGGGTGATGGGGCCATCCTTGAGATGGGCCCACTCGGCCTCGACCTTTTCGGCGAAGACATCGGCGCCCAGGGCCTTGACCAGGATCTTGATCCGCGCCTTGAACTTGTTGTCGCGGCGGCCGTAGCGGTTGTAGACCCGCAGGGTGGCTTCCAGGTAGCTGAGCAGGTGCTGCCAGGGCAGGAATTCACGGATGAATTCACCCGTGTGGGGCGTACGGCCCTGACCGCCGCCGACCAGCACGCGGAAGCCCAGTTCGCCGGCCTCGTTGCGTACCGCTTCCAGGCCGATGTCGTGCACCTCGATGGCCGCGCGGTCCCGGGCAGCGCCGTTGACGGCGATCTTGAACTTGCGCGGCAGGAAGGCGAATTCGGGGTGGAAGGTGGACCACTGGCGGATGATCTCGCACCAGGGCCGCGGATCGACGAGTTCGTCATGGGCGACGCCGGCGAACTGGTCGGTGGTGGTGTTACGGATGCAGTTGCCGCTGGTCTGGATGGCGTGCATCTGCACGGTGGCCAGCTCGGCGAGGATCTCGGGGACGTCTTCCAGCTCCGGCCAGTTGAACTGGAAGTTCTGGCGGGTGCTGATGTGGGCGTAGCCCTTGTCGTAGTCGCGGGCGATCTGCGCCAGCTTGCGGACCTGGGTGGTGTTCAGCAGGCCGTAGGGCACCGCCACGCGCAGCATGGGCGCATAGCGCTGGATGTAGAGGCCGTTCTGCAGGCGCAGGGGGCGGTATTCTTCGCCACCCAGCTCTCCGGCCAGGAAGCGGCGGGTCTGGTCGCGAAACTGGGCGACACGTTCTTCGACGATCCGCTGATCGTACTGATCGTAAACGTACATGGTCATCCTGCTGTCAGGCGGCGCGCACGGCTGCGCGTGATCGAAGTCTTCGGCTCCCAAGGGGGCGCCAGCGACTTTTCTAGGCCGTGAACGATAGCAGCAGGGCTATATGCTTAAAAGCGATGTTTCTTTATATATAAATCTATTCCGGCGATAAGCGGTGGGGAAGGGGCGGCGCCGGATGCCGCCCCCTGGACTGCTTAATTCAGACCCAGCTTGCCGCGCAGGGTGGAGAGATCCTCGGCCAGGGTATTGACCGGGCCGACTAGAGCCTTGCGGTCGCGCTCGCTGACCTTGTCGTAGGTCTCGAAGCCGCCATCGGGAGTCTTGTACTTGGCCAGGATCTTGTCGACGTGGGCGAAGTTCTTGTCGACCTTGGTGACGAAGGCCTGATCCTGCTTGGCGATCTGCGCACGGAACAGGTCGAAGATCTTCTTGGCGCCGTCGACGTTGGCCTGGAAGTCGTAGAGGTCGGTGTGGCTGTAACGGTCTTCCTCGCCGGAAACCTTGGTCGCGGCCACCTCTTCCATGAGCGCGGCGGCACCGCCCACTACCTTCTCCGGCGGGAAGGTCAGGCCTTCGACGCGCTTCTGCAGGTCCTTGACATCGCTCATGAGCTTGTCGGCCAGCGGGGTCAGGCCTTCGGTGCTGTTCTTCTCGAACAGGCTGTATTCCAGACGGTGGAAGCCGGTGAAGTCATCGGATTTTACGCCCTGCTCGTGATCGTCTTCGCGGGAGTCGATGGACGCATCCAGGTCGCTGAACAGTTCGGCGATGGGTTCGATCGCCTCGTAATGGACGCGGGTGGTGGGGTAGAGCTTGCGCGCGGTGGCCAGGTCGCCCTTCTTCACCGCCTCGGTGAATTTCTGGGTGTCCTGGGTCAGCTTATCCAGGTTCTCGGTCACGTAGATCTTGTAGTCGGAGATCGGGCCCACCAGATCCAGCGGCGAGTTGGCGGCGAATACCGGTGCGGCGAAGGCCAGACCGAGGGCTACGGCGAGGGACGTGCGTTTCATTCGACTTCTCCTGTCGAGGCTGTTTTAAGACTGCGTGGCTGCCAGCAGACTGCGGCCGAGGTAATCCTTTGGATCGGTGACTCCCGGCAGGACGAAGAAGTAACCGCCGCCGATGGGCTTGATGTATTCCTCCAGTGGTTCGCCATCGAGGCGCTTCTGGACGGCGATGAAGCCTTGCTCCAGATCCGCCTGGTAGGCGATGAACAGCAGCCCCATGTCGAGCTGGCCGTTCTTGCGCACGCCGTTGGAGTAGTTGAAGGGGCGCCGCAGGATCAGGTTGCGCTGGCTCTGCGCGGTGCGCGGATTGGCCAGGCGGATATGGGCATCCAGGGGCGTGACCTTGCCCTTGGGATCGCTGGCGTAGTCCGGCACGTCGGTTTCGTGACCGCCGGCCATGGGCGAGCCGCTGGCCTTGCGCCGGCCGAAGATAGCCTCCTGCTCCTGCAGGGGGGTACGGTCCCAGCGCTCGACGAAGTTGCGGATGATGCGGACTGCCTGATAGCTGCCCTGAGCCGCCCAGACGGGCTCGCCGCTGTCGGGCTGGACCCAGACGATGCGATCCATCGCCTGCTGGTCGGTGGAGTCCGGGTTGGCCGAGCCGTCGCGGAAGCCGAGGAAGTTACGGGCGCTTTCCGCGGGCTGTCCGGGCGGCGTGTCCATGACCGGAACGCTGCCTTCCTGCTTCCAGCGGATCGCCAGCAGGTCGGGCAGGTTCTTCATGATGTCGCGCAGGGCGTGGATGTTGGTATCGGGCGTGTTGGCGCAGAACTGCAGACAGAGATCGCCATGGCAGCAATCCGCTTCGAGAGCGTCGTTGGGAAAGCCGGTCATGCGCTGTAGTTGCTTCGGCTTGACCGCGGCCAGGCCGAAGCGGTCATCGAACAGGGACTCGCCCACGGAAACGGTGATGGTGAGGTTGTCGGGCGTCACCACCGGGCCGAGGATGCCCGAATCCAGTGGGGGCAGCTTGGGATCGACCTCCGGTACGGGGCCGCCCCGCATAAGGAAGCGGATGCGCTCGTCGAGGGTACGCAACAGTCGCTCGAGATCCTCGCGGTCGTCGGCGAGGACGTCGAAGGCCACCACCATGCCGGCCGCCGGCCGCGGGGTGACGATGCCGCTCTGGTGCCGACCAAGGAATTCCTGGTGCTGGTGGGTGGTGGAACTGCCAGGGGCACGGGTCACCTCGGCGGTGCTGTCCGCCTGGGCATGCATCGGGCAGAGGCCGGCACCGGCCAGGGCCAGGCCGGTTGCACCCAGGCCTCCCAGCAGTCGGCGGCGTTCGATATTGGGTTGATCGGTAGAGGACTTCTTCATGGCGAGGTCTTGGTTACGGTGAGGCCGAGGGCTGGAGCGACCTGGTCGAGGGAATCGGCCAGGGCCTGGGCCGCCTTGGCGATACGATCACGGTCGGATGCGGATAGGTTGGCATAGGGCCGCTGCTGATCGCCCAGGGCGTCGGCGAAGGCCTGGGCCTGGGTGTCGAGTTGCTGTTGCAGCTCTTGGTGACTTTTGCTCAGCAAGGGGCGCAACAGGTCGATGACCTTGCGGGTACCCTCCAGATTGGCCGCGAAACCAGGCAGGACGAGCTGGCTGTAACGTTCTTCCTCACCGGAGATGCGCGTACTGGCGAGGTTGTGCAGCAGTCTGGCGGCGTTGCCGCTGAGTTGCTCCGGCGGCAGCGACTGGCCGAGCAGGGCGTCGCGCAACGCGGTGGCGTCTTGTTGCAGGCGGGCGGCAACCGGCTCCAGGCCCGCGGTGCTGTCGGCCACGAAGAGACCCTGCTCGATACGATGGAAGCCCCCGAAGGCCGGATCCTGCTCGCGCTTTTCGTAGTAGTCGGCGCGGGCATTAAGGCGATTGTCCAGTTCGGCGAAGCGCTGTGCGGTCGCAGCCAGGCGCTGATAGGGCAGGCGGGCGGCGGCATAGGCGTCCCGCGCCTGCTGCAGGTCTCCCGCCGCCAGCGCCTGTTGCAGAGCGGTGATGCCTTGCAGCAACAGGCGGCTCTGCTGATTGAGATAGACCCGGTATTCCGACAGCGGCCCGATGAACTGGGTCAACGTCGGCATGGCCTTGCTGGCCGCCTCCGAGGCGGCGGTGGGCAGCACCTTCAGCGTCCCGCGCGGATTGCTCAGCAGGCCGCAGGTGATGGCGTAGTCGCCCGGCGCCAGGGTGGCGTTGATGACCTGGCTGAGTCCCGGGGCGATGTTCTCGCGCTCCTCGACCACCAGCACGCCGTCGAGAATTTCCCACTCCACCGCCCGGTCCGAGCGGTTGACGATACGGAAGCGTGCCGGGCCGGCAGGCACCTCGAGTGCGTTCGGCTCGCAGCGATTGGCCAGGATGTCGACCGTGACCACGTCCGCCCCGGCCGCGGCATGTCGTTGGTTGGCCGAGCGCGAGGCATAGTAGAAGGCGGCCGCCGCCACGATCAGCAGGCCGGCGGAGGCCACCACGGCCAGGCGCAACGCCGGCGAGGTCTGCTTCGGCGGGGTGGCATTGGGGGTTGCGGTCACGGCTGGCGCTCCATCGAGGCAGTGGGGGTGGCGGGGGCGGGGCGCCGGGGTGGCGCTGGGGTACGGAAGAACAGCGGCAGGGTGATCGCCAGGAACAGCAGATAGGCGCCGAGGGTGCTCACGGTCGGGGTGTCCTGATAGCCGAACATGCCGGCCAGCACGGTGCCCACCGGGCCGTCGGCCGGCAGGACGTGACTCCAGTCGAACACCACCTGCTGCAGCGAATTCCACAGCCCGGCCTCATGCAGCGCCTTGATCGAATTGGTGAACAGGCCGGCAGCCACGAAGAGAATGAACAGCCCGGTGAAGCGGAAGAACTTGCCGAGATTCAGGCGTACCCCGCCGGTATACAGGCCGTAGCCGACCGCGATGGCGATTGCCAGCCCGAGCAGGGCCCCCAGGGGCGCGCCTGGGCCTTCGCTCTGCTGGAAGATGGCCAGCAGGAAGAACACGGTTTCCAGGCCTTCACGGGCGACCGCCAGGAACACCATGCCGATCAGCGCATAGACTTGGTTGCGCGAGGTGGAGAGGGCGGCTTCCAGGGATTCGTGCAATTCGGTCCGGATCGACCGTGCTGCCTTGCGCATCCAGAACACCATGGACGTGAGGATGACGGTAGCAGCCAAGCCGACGATCGCTTCGAACAATTCCTGCTGGCGTTGCGGAAATTCGGCGCTGGCCAGTTGCAAGCCCGCACCGACGAAGAGTGACAGGGCTGCCGCCAGCATCACGCCGATCCAGACGGCGGGCATCCAATGCCCCCGACCGGTGCGTTGTAAATAGCTGGCGATGATGCCGACGATGAGCGCCGCTTCGATGCCTTCGCGGAGCATGATCAGGAAAGGGACGAGCATGGATTCGACTACCGACGGAAAGGGGAAAGCGCAGTCAGGCTTTCGGGTCGGTGATTTGTATCACAATGATTCGAATTGTTAAATGAGGATGATTCTCGTACGACCTCAGCCCGCTTGGTTCATAAAGCGGTCTGGCACGGGGATCACGGGGATTCAGCTCAGGCGCTGAAGACCACTGCGGTATCGGGCGACTTGCCGGTGGCGAAGTGCTGGACCTCCCGCCAGGCATGCAGGTCGACGACGGCCAACTGATCGCCTTCCAGCGCGGCGAACAGGCGCTCGCCGCCTGGCTCCAGGTTCAGCCCTGGTACGGCGCTGCCCATGGGCAGATAGCCGACCTCGGCCAGGGTATCCGGCCGCAGCAGCGACAAGCTTTTATCGGCCAGGTTGGAGACCAGCAGTCGTCCATCCGGCAGGGCGACTACCCGCACGGCCTCGCCGCGCAGCTTCACTTGGCGCAGCGGGGTGAGGTCACGCGCATCCCAGGCATGGAGCACTCCGGCGAAGCGATCCAATACATAGAAGGTCCGCTCGTCCGGACTCAGGCAGCAGCCTTCCGGTGCCTGACCGAGCCGCTTCTTCACCGGTAATACGGCGGCGTTGTGCGGATCGACCAGGATCACCAGGCCGCTCAGGGTATCGGCGACATAGGCTCGGCGCCCGTCGCGGGTCAACACGAAGTAATGGCTGCGGGTGCCACCGACCGGGATGATCTGGCTCGGCACCGTGGCGGTGGCCGGGTCATCGAAGCGGATCAGCAGCGAATCGGTCTCGCTGAGCACATAGAGCCGCCCCTGGTCATCCAGACGCATGCCGTGCAGCCGGTGATAGGGCGAAAGATCGATGGACCTCACCAGGCGGCGCTCGACGAGATCTATCACGCTGACCTGATGACCACCCGTGCCCGGTGCCTGCCAGCTCTTGACGCCGTACTGGCCGACATAGGCATAGCGGCCCTGGCGATCGGCGACGATTTCATGGGGCTGCTCGGGCAATTCGAGCGTGCCGACGCGCTTGCCGTCAGCCAGACGATAGAAACCCACGCCAGGGGCTTCCTTCTCCACCAGGGCGAGGTACTCCGCGCTGGCCGCTAGCACCCTGGGTGGATAACCGCCCAGCAAGGGCAGGGCGGCACTGGCGGCTAGCAGGCCAAGGGTCTGGCGGCGATTCAAATGGGGCATAGGAGGTCTCCCGATGGGCAAGCCTCCCTGCCAGGATCAAGCGAATCCGTGCTACTCGAACAGACCCTTGAACCAGTCCCAAAGTCCCACGTGATAGTCAGGCAGGATATCGATGCCGAGCGCAGACTTGAGCAGATAGAGCAGCACCAGGCCCACCAGGCCGCAGGCCAGCAGGATCATCGCCAGCATGATGGCCTTGCCGAGTAACGACAGCTCCTGCTCCAGGCGCGAGAGATGACGATAGTTACGGCCGGCCAGCAAGACGAAGTAGTAGCGGCGATGCCAGAACTTGAGGGTGCCGCGCAGATCGATGCTGTGCTTGCCCCAGCTGCGGGTGCCGAAGGCCAGTTTGAGCGCTTCCAGCTGTTCCTCGGTGAAGGACTCGCGCAGCTCTTCGGGGAGCCGTTCCTTCAGGCCGGTGATGAAGGGGTCGTGGCGATTAATGCGGTCCTGCATAGGTAGTGCTTCCCTCTGAGTGGTGCAGGAGCATTCAGAAAGACCGAACAGGCCGGTGTTCCGCTGAAACGGATGGGCGGAGTCCTCGGCGGGACGACTGGTCAGGCGGTGACCCGCCGGGGCCTTATCACCTCGGCTCGTGCCCGCAGCTGGCCACAACCGCCGTCGACATCCTGCCCGGCCGAATTGCGTACCTTGGTGAGTACGCCGCGGCTATGCAGATAGCGCACGATCTGAACGATACGTTCGCCATCGGGGCGTTGGTAGTCGTCCACTTCCAGGCTGTTGTAGGGAATGAGATTGAGCACCCCGTACTTGCCCTTCATCAGCCGCAGCAGCTCGTCCATTTCCTCCTGGCTGTCGTTAATGCCGGCGAGCAGGGTCCACTGGTACTGGATGGGATAGCCGATCAGCCGGGCATAGGCCTCGCCCTGTTCGATCAACTCGGCGGGCTCGTAGCGTGGCGCCTTGGGCAGCAGCCGGGCACGACGTTCGGCATTGGTGCTGTGCAGCGACAGCGCCAGGGCCGGCCTTACCTCCTGCTGGGGTAGACGCTCGAACACCCGGGGATCGCCGACCGTAGAAAACACCAGGTTGCGATGGCCGATGCCACCGGCAGTGCCCAGCAGGTCGATGGCCTCCAGCACGTTGTCTAGGTTATGGGCCGGCTCGCCCATACCCATGAAGACCACCTTCTTCACCGGCCTGATCCGGCGAGCCAGGGCCACCTGGGCGACGATCTCGGCGCTGCCCACCTGGCGCAGCAGGCCACTCTTGCCGGTCATGCAGAAGACGCAGCCCACGGCGCAGCCGACCTGGGAGGACACGCAAAGGCCATCGCGGGGTAGCAGGACGCTTTCCACCGCCTGGCCGTCCGCGAGGGTCACCAGCATTCGCGCCGAACCGTCGGCGCCCGGATGCTCCGAAGTGACCCGGGCCAGCCCCTCCAGCCGCTCGGTCAGTGCCGGGATGGCCTTGCGTACGTCCAGGGGCAGGAAGTTCTCCGCCTGCTGGCGGCGGGTGCCGGTGTCCAGCGGCAGTCCCTGGCACCAGGCGCGCAGGATCCGGGCACTGTGCTTGGGCTTGGCGCCGGCAGCGGCGAGCAACTGGACGACATCGGCGATACGCATGGGCAAAGGGCAGGTCGTGGGCGGGCGGCGATAATAGGACAGGGCAGGGATGCTATCCTAGTCCTTTGCAAGACGAGGACCCGTCATGAAGTTCATCCACCAGCGCGAGCATCTCAACGAGGGCGACCTGGTCGTCATCCAGAGTTCGGGGGTGTGCAACATCCGCCTGATGAACGATGCCAATTTCCGCAGCTTCAAGAACGGCGGCCGCCATACCTACCACGGCGGCGCCTTCGACCGCTTCCCGGCGCGCATCACCGTACCCAGCACCGGCTTTTGGAACATCACCCTGGACACCGTCACCAAGCGGCCGATCAGCGTGACCCGCAAGCCCGATATCAAGCATTCCATCAAGATCGTCCGCCGCTCGCCTTCCGAGCTGCGCTGAGGTGGCGGTCACCTACAGACGGGTGACCCTGGCCGTCATTTCGGCTGCAACTCCAGCAGCCGAGCGTTCGCACCGTCTTCCAGTACCCACAGACTACCGTTGGGGCCTTCCTCGACGTCGCGGATGCGGGTGCCCATGGCATAGCGCTCCACCTCGCGGGCCTCTTCGCCCTTGAGCTCGACCCGCACCAGCGACTTGGACGACAGGCCGCCGATGAAGGCGTTACCCTTCCAGGCGGGGAAGCAATTCCCTTCATAGATCATCAGCCCTGCGGGCGAGATCACCGGCGTCCAGGTGATCTTCGGCGGAATGAATTCCGGACGGGTGTCATGATCCGGGATCGGCTTGCCACCGTAATGATCGCCGTTGGAAACCTCGGGATAGCCGTAGTTGCCGCCACGCTGGATCAGATTCAGCTCGTCACCGCCCTGGGGGTCCATCTCCTGTTCCCACAGCCGGCCCTGGGCGTCGAAGGCGATACCCAGTGGATTGCGATGCCCCAGCGACCAGACCTGGGCCGCGACACCCCCTTGCTGGGCGAAGGGGTTGTCTTGAGGAACGCTGCCATCGTCGTTGAGGCGGATGAGCTTGCCGAGGTTGCTGCTCATGTCCTGGGCCGGGGTGAATTTCTGCCGTTCACCCGAGGTGATCCACAGCTTGCCGTCCGGCCCGAATCTCATGCGATGGCCATAGTGGCCGTTGCCACTGACCTTGGGCGTCTGCCGCCAGATCACCTTGAGGTCGCTGAGCGAGCCGCTGCCGTCTTCCTTCAAGATCAACTTGGCACGGGCCACGGCAGCACCCTGAGTGCCGCCTTCGCCAGCTTCGGCATAGCTCAGGTAGATCAGATGATTGCTGGCGTATTGCGGATGCAGGATGACATCGCCCAAGCCACCCTGTCCGGCATGGACCACCTTGGGCACGCCGCTGATGTCCTGCGCTTTACCGGTCTGCACATTCAGATGCTTGAGCGCGCCGCCTTTCTCGGTGACCAGCGCCGTGCCATCGGGTAGGAAGGCAAGGGCCCAGGGGGCATCCAGGGTGGCACGGGGCGTGGCGGTGAAGGGCCACTGATCCTGGCTTAGCGCCTGGGGTGCGGCGGTGGCATTCAGGGTGGCTAGACCGAGCAGGAGACTGCCGGCGGCTAGGGTAAGGCCTTTCATGGGCACGCGATCCTCGTCGATGGGAGTCCCTACACCCTAGTAGGGACGCCAGCGAAAAGGGCCGCGTTTTTGTTACCTGAGGCGTCTGCCGGGCTAGTTGTCGTACCCCAAATTCGGCGCCAACCACCGCTCCGTCACCGTCAGCTCCTGGCCTTTCCGCTCGGTATAACGCTCCACCTGATCCTTGTCGATCTTGCCCACGGCGAAGTACTGGGCCTCGGGATGGGCGAAGTACCAACCGCTGACGGCGGCGGCGGGGAACATGGCGTAGTGTTCGGTGAGGAAGACGCCGCTACGGCCGGCTTCGTTGAAGCGCGCCTCGGGGTCGAGCAGGGCGAAGAGGGTGGCTTTCTCGGTGTGGTCGGGGCAGGCCGGGTAGCCGGGGGCAGGGCGGATGCCCTTGTACTGCTCGCGGATCAGCGCCTCGTTGTCCAGGGTCTCGTCGGCGGCATAGCCCCAATGCTCCTTGCGCACCCGCTCGTGCAGCCACTCGGCGCAGGCCTCGGCAAGGCGGTCGGCCAGGGCCTTGACCATGATGGAGTTGTAGTCGTCGCCCTTGCGTTCGTAGTCCTTGGCCAGCTCCTCGGCGCCGATGCCGGCGGTGACGATGAAGCCGCCCACGTAGTCGGTGACGCCGGTCTCCTTGGGTGCGACGAAGTCGGCCAGGGACAGGTTGGGCTTGCCTTCGGGCTTGATGGTCTGCTGGCGCAGGTGATGCAGGGTGGCCAGCGGTTGGCCGTCCTCGCCATAGACTTCCAGGTCGTCGTCGCGCACCTGGTTGGCCGGCCAGAAGCCGAACACGGCACGCGCCTTGATCAGCTTCTCGTCGATCAGCTTCTTGAGCATGGCCTGGGCATCGTGGAACAGCGCGGTGGCCGCTTCGCCCACCACCTCGTCGGTGAGGATGCGCGGGTACTTGCCGGCCAGGTCCCAGGAGATGAAGAAGGGCGTCCAGTCGATGTACTCGGCCAGCACCGCCAGGTCGATGTCCTCCAGCACCCGGGTGCCAGTGAAGCTTGGCTTGGTCGCCTGGTAGCCCAGCCAGTTGAAGGCCGGCTTGTTGGCCACGGCTTTCTCGTAGGAGAGCCGCTCGGTGCGGGCGCTGCGATTGGCGGTGCGCTCGCGGACTTCCACGTAGTCGGCGCGGGTGCGCTCGACGAAGCCGGCCTTGAGTTCCTTGGACAGCAACTGGGTGGCCACGCCTACGGCGCGGGAGGCGTCGGTGACGTAGACCACGGCATCGTTCTTGTACTGCGGCTCGATCTTGACCGCGGTGTGCGCCTTGGAGGTGGTGGCGCCGCCGATCATCAGCGGCAGGGTGAAGCCTTGGCGCTGCATCTCCTTGGCGACATGGACCATCTCGTCCAGTGAAGGGGTGATCAGGCCGGAGAGACCGATGATGTCGCACTTCTCGGCGATGGCGGTCTGCAGGATTTTCTCCGCCGGTACCATCACGCCCAGGTCGACGATGTCGTAGCCGTTGCAACCCAGCACCACGCCGACAATGTTCTTGCCGATGTCATGGACGTCGCCCTTGACCGTGGCCATGAGGATCTTGCCCTTGGCTTCGGGCTTGTCGCCTTTTTCCGCCTCGATGAAGGGGATCAGGTGGGCCACCGCCTGCTTCATCACCCGGGCGGATTTGACCACCTGGGGCAGGAACATCTTGCCCGAGCCGAATAGGTCACCGACCACGTTCATGCCGCTCATCAGCGGGCCTTCGATGACCTCGATGGGGCGCGCGCATTGCTGCCGGCACTCCTCGGTGTCCTCGACGATATAGGTAGTGATGCCCTTGACCAGGGCGTGCTCCAGTCGCTTGTCCACCGGCAAGCCGCGCCATTCCTCGGTCTCGGTTTCCTTGATCGCGCCACCGCCCTTGTAGTCGTCGGCGATGGCCAGCAGGGCGTCGGTGCCCTCGGGGGTGCGGTTGAGCACCACGTCCTCGACCTTTTCGCGCAGCGCGGCGGGGATCTCGTCGTAGATCTCCAGCTGGCCGGCGTTGACGATGCCCATGGTCAGGCCGTTCTGGATGGCGTGGTAGAGGAAGACCGAGTGGATGGCCTCGCGTACCGGGTTGTTGCCGCGGAAGGAGAAGGAGACGTTGGACACGCCGCCCGAGGTGAGGGCGTGGGGCAGGTTATCGCGGATGAAGGCGCAGGCGTTGATGAAGTCGACCGCGTAGTTGTTGTGCTCCTCGATCCCGGTCGCCACGGCGAAGATGTTGGGGTCGAAGATGATGTCTTCCGGCGGGAAGCCGACTTGGTTGACCAGGATGTCGTAGGAGCGCGCGCAGATCTCGTTCTTGCGCGCCTCGGTGTCGGCCTGGCCGTCTTCATCGAAGGCCATGACCACCACCGCCGCGCCATATCTCTTGCACAGTTTGGCGTGATGGATGAAGGCTTCGACGCCTTCCTTCATGGAGATGGAGTTGACGATGCCCTTGCCCTGGATGCACTTGAGACCGGCCTCGATCACCTCCCACTTGGAGGAGTCGATCATGATCGGTACCCGGGAGATGTCCGGTTCGGAGGCGATCAGGTTGAGGAAGGTGACCATGGCCGCCTTCGAATCCAGCATGCCCTCGTCCATGTTGATGTCGATGACCTGGGCGCCGGCTTCCACCTGCTGTTGGGCCACTTCCAGGGCCTCGGCATAGTTCTCTTCGCGGATCAGTCGGGCGAACTTGGCTGACCCTGTGATGTTGGTGCGCTCGCCGACGTTGACGAACAGCGACTCGCGGCTGATGGTGAAGGGTTCCAGGCCGGAGAGGCGGCAGGCCTTGGGAATGTCCGGCAGCTGGCGCGGGGCGTGCTTGGCGACCGCTTCGGCGATGGCTTGGATATGCGCCGGGGTAGTGCCACAGCAGCCGCCGACGATATTGAGCAGGCCACTGGCCGCGAATTCCTCGACCACCGCCGCCATCTGCGCCGGGGTTTCATCGTATTCACCGAAGGCGTTGGGCAGGCCGGCGTTCGGGTGAGCGGAAACGAAGGTGTCCGCCTTGGTCGCCAGCTCCTCGACGTAGGGCCGCAGTTCCTTGGCGCCCAGGGCGCAGTTGAGGCCTACGGAGATCGGCTTGGCGTGGCGCACCGAGTTCCAGAAGGCTTCGGTGGTCTGGCCGGACAGGGTACGGCCGGAGGCGTCGGTGATGGTGCCGGAGATCATGATCGGCAGCTCGAGGCCCATGTCCTCGAACACACCCTGGACGGCGAAGATCGCCGCCTTGGCGTTCAGGGTATCGAAGATAGTCTCGATCAGGATGAGGTCGGCGCCGCCGTCGATGAGTCCCCGGGTGGCCTCGGTGTAGTTCTCCACCAGTTCGTCGAAGGTGACGTTGCGATAGCCGGGATTGTTGACGTCCGGGGAGATGGAGCAAGTTCGGCTGGTGGGGCCGAGCACCCCGGCGACGAAGCGCGGGCGATCCGGCGTTTCCCGGGTCTTGGCGTCGGCCACTTCGCGAGCGACCTGGGCACCGGCCAGATTCAGCTCATAGGTGATGGCCTCCATGCCGTAGTCGGCCTGGGATACCCGGGTGGCATTGAAGGTATTGGTCTCGAGGATGTCCGCGCCGGCGTCCAGGTAGGCCTTCTCGATCTCGGCGATGATCCGGGGCTGGGTCAGCAGCAACAGGTCGTTGTTACCCTTGACGTCGCTCGGCCAATCGGCGAAGCGCTCGCCACGGTAGTCCGCTTCCTCCAATCGATAGCTCTGGATCATGGTGCCCATGCCGCCGTCGAGGATGAGGATGCGCTGCGCGAGGGCATGGCGAAGAGCGGAGAGGCGAGCGGTACGATCAGTCATGGGCATTCCACAGAGATAAGAGGCGCAGGCAAAGAGCGGCAGCATAGCAAAAGCCATCAGCGACCCCGTCATTGATGAAGGCTGATGATGAGCTACCCTCATGAAGGGCTGGCTTACCGTTCATGTCGAAGAGCGGTGGGATCCGGCCAGCAAGCCTTGCAAGTCTTGCTTTACTGTGTAATTAGCGACGTTTACTGTGCGTCAAAACTGCGTCATGGAAGGTGGCCGTGATTCCTCTGGTGATATGCGACGATTCGAACATGGCGCGCAAGCAGCTGGTTCGCTCCCTGCCGGAGGGCTGGGGCGTATCCATCACTCAGGCCACCAATGGCGAAGAAGCCCTTACGGCTCTGCGGCAAGGCCTGGGCCAGGTCATGCTGCTGGACCTGACCATGCCGGTTTTGGATGGTTATGGCACCCTGGCGGCGATCCGTAGTGAGGGCCTGGCGGTCAAGGTGATCGTGGTCTCGGGCGACGTCCAGGAACAGGCGGTGGCACGGGTCCGCGAACTGGGCGCCCTGGATTTCATCCGCAAGCCGGCCGATCCCGCCGAGCTCGTGGCGGTGCTCGAACGTCACGGCATCTACAGCTCCACTGTCGTGGCGCCGGCACAACCCGTCGAGCGGCCGGATCTACAGGTCAGCTTTCGTGATGCCTTCCGGGAAGTCGTCAACGTTTCCATGGGGCGGGCAGGTGCGCTATTGGCCAAGGCGCTGGATGTCTTCGTGCAGTTGCCCATTCCCAACGTCAATATCCTGGAAGTCAGCGAGCTGCACATGACGCTGCTCGATGCCCAGCGCGAGAGTCGCCTCAGTGCGGTGTGCCAGGGCTACATCGGCGAGGGTATCGCCGGCGAGGCGCTGTTGATCTTCCATGATTCCGAATTCGATGACATGGCGCGTCTGGTGCGCTGGCGTGAATCCGGCGAATCGGGCGACATCGAGATGCTGCTGGACCTGTCGAGCATCATCATAGGGGCTTGTCTGGCCGGGATCGCCGAGCAGTTCGATATCCGCTTCTCCCAGGGGCATCCCACCATCCTCGGTCACCACGCGTCCATCGACGAACTCATCGTCGTCAACAAGACCCGCTGGAAGAAGACCCTGGCGGTCGAACTCAGCTACAGCCTGGAAGGCCATAACGTCCACTTCGATCTGCTGCTGCTGTTCACCGAAGATTCGGTGAAGCGCATCACCCGCAAGATCGGCTACCTGATGAGTTGAGCATGGCCGCACAGATCGATATCAATGAGCTCCACTGGCTGTTGGACATCGTCCAGAACATCGATGTGGGTGTCGTGGTGCTGGATCTCGACTACCGGATCGAGGTGTGGAACAGCTTCATGGAGAACCACTCCGGGCGGATTCTCAATGAGGTCAGCCAGCAATCGCTGTTCGCGGTTTTCGCTGAAATCGACGAGGCCTGGTTCCGCGCCAAGGCCGAGAGCGTCGTCCTGCTGGGCACCCGGGCCTTTTCCATCTGGGAACAACGTCCCTATCTGGTCCATTTCAAGAGCTACCAGCCGATCACCGGCGTGGAAGCCTTCATGTACCAGAACGTGACCTTGTTGCCGCTGCGCGATTCTACCGGCGCCATTGCCCACATCTGTGTGGTGATCTATGACGTCACCGACGTCGCTATCAACAAGCGGCAGCTGGAGCTTTCCAACGACAAGCTGCAAGAGCTGTCACGCACCGATCGTCTCACTGGCCTCGCCAATCGCGGTTACTGGGAGGAGCGACTCACCGAGGAATTCGCCCGGCACCAGCGCTACGGCGGTCGCCTGGCACTGATGATGCTCGACATCGATCACTTCAAGCGCATCAATGACACCTACGGTCATGCCGTGGGTGACCAGGCGATCAAGGCCCTGGCTGGCGTGATCAAGACCCACGTACGCACCGCGGACATCGCGGGTCGCTATGGTGGTGAGGAGTTCGGCGTAGTGCTGCTCGACACGGCCGTCGATGGAGCACGATTACTGGCGGAGCGGTTGCGCGAGGCGGTCGAAGCCATGCGTCTGGACGTGCTGGGTACGCCTATCGCCTTCACCATCAGCGTGGGCATCACCGATCTTTCCGTCCCGTTAGGCAGCCACGAGCAGATGATTCAACAAGCCGACAAGGCGCTGTACGAATCCAAGCACGCCGGGCGCAATCGGGTTACCAGCTTCGTGAACAGCCTGGACTGAGTCGATTATCCGACTGTTTCACTAGGGCTTTCGTCGAGGGGTAGGGTGGCGTAAACTTGTCACACCTGTTGAGGAGTGACCATGAGCGCCATCACCATTACCGACGCGGCTCAGGATTACCTGGCCGACCTGTTGGAAAAGCAGAACACCCCTGGGATCGGTATCCGTATCTTCATCACCCAGCCCGGTACCCAGTACGCCGAGACCTGCATTGCCTATTGCAAGCCCGGCGAAGAGAAGCCTGACGACCAGCCCATCGGCCTGAAGGCTTTCACGGCCTATATCGATGCCATCAGCCAACCCTTCCTCGAAGACGCCCTGGTGGACTACGCCACCGACCGCATGGGCGGTCAGCTGACCATCAAGGCGCCCAACGCCAAGGTGCCGATGGTCAACGAAGACAGCCCGCTCAACGAGCGCGTCGACTACTACCTGCAGACCGAGATCAATCCGGGGCTTGCCAGCCACGGCGGCATGGTCAGTCTGGTGGATATCGTCGACGACAACGTGGCCGTGCTGCGTTTCGGCGGTGGTTGCCAAGGCTGCGGTCAGGTCGATCTGACCCTCAAGGACGGCGTGGAGCGTACCCTGCTCGAGCGGATTCCCGAACTCACCGCCGTGCGTGACGTGACCGACCATACCAACCGCGAGAATGCCTACTACTGATCTGGCAGCGAGCGCGGTAGCGGACGGCTATCGGCCAAGTCGATAGCCGTCCGCCGTTTCAATGCAAGGACGCGTCGCCCAGCAGGGCCAGCAAGCGCTTTTCCTGCTCCCAATCGAAGGCTTCGCCGCGAGACTCCGCCTCATGGCGACGCTCGTCCAGTTGCTGATAGAGCGCCAGCTCTTCGTCCGGCATGAAGTGCAGGCAGTCGCCACCGAAGAACCACAGCAGGTCGCGTGGCACCCGGTGGGCGATCTGCGGATAACGGCTGAAAATCTGGCTCAGCAAATCCTGTCCGAGATAGCCATATTCTTCCGGCGCCTGGGGCAGGCCGGCGACCAGTTCATCGAAGCGTTCGAGGAACAGCGCGTGATTCTCCGAGGGCACCTGCTCGGCTGCGCCGACATCGGCCAGGACTGCGCGCAATTGGGCGAGGAGGGCGATGTGGTGGGCGAGATAGGAATTGGCCATGGGTCTCTCCTGAAAGCGGCTGCGCAGTATAGAGGCACTGTCCCTCATTGTCTGGTTCGACTAGGATCGAACCTTTGCCCGTTGCCGGGGTTATAGGAAGTAGCACTTTTCTTTGCGAATCAGTTCTTGCCGGGAGGCACATGAGTCTAGCTCTCTCCATTCGCGGTCTGACCAAGACCTATAACAATGGCTTCACCGCCCTCAAGGGCATCGACCTCGATGTGGTCGAAGGTGATTTCTTCGCGCTGCTCGGTCCGAACGGGGCAGGCAAGTCGACCACCATCGGTATCCTCTCGACACTGGTCAACAAGTCGGGCGGCGAGGTTTCGGTGTTCGGCAACGACCTGGACAAGGACCCTGCCGGTCTCAAGCGCTGCCTCGGTGTGGTGCCCCAGGAATTCAACTTCAACCAGTTCGAGAAAGCCTTCGACATCCTGGTGACCCAGGCCGGCTACTACGGCATTCCGGCACGGATCGCCAGCGAGCGCGCCGAGGAATACCTGACCCAGCTCGGGCTGTGGGACAAGCGCGACACCCCCTCGCGCATGCTCTCCGGCGGGATGAAGCGGCGCCTGATGATCGCCCGCGCGCTGATCCACAAGCCGCGCCTGCTGATCCTCGACGAACCCACCGCCGGGGTGGACATCGAGCTGCGTCGCTCCATGTGGAATTTCCTCACCGAGCTGAATCGGCAGGGGACCAGCATCATCCTCACCACTCATTATCTCGAAGAGGCGGAACAGCTCTGCCGCAACATCGCCATCATCGATCATGGCGAACTGGTCGAGCACACCAGCATGCGCAAGCTCCTGCAGAAGCTCAATGTCGAGACCTTCATCGTCGATGTCGTCCAGCCGCTGACCACAGCGCCGCAACTGGAAGGCTATCCGACGCGATTGCTGGGCGATCACTCCTTCGAGGTGCAAATCGACAAGGCCAGCGGCGTCAATGCCCTGTTCCGTCAGCTGGACGCCGCTGGCATCCAGGTGCAGAGCCTGAGAAACAAAGCCAATCGCCTGGAGGAGCTGTTCGTCTCCCTGGTGGAAAAGAATCTAGCCAAGGTCGCCCGATGAGTACCGAATTCCAAGCCAACCTGGTGGCCCTGCGTACCATCGTCCACCGCGAAGTGCGCCGCTTTACCCGCATCTGGGCCCAGACGCTGCTGCCCCCGGCGATCACCATGGTCCTGTACTTCGTGATCTTCGGAAATCTCATCGGTGATCGCATCGGTGGCATGGCAGGCTTCACCTACATGCAATACATCGTGCCGGGGCTGATCATGATGTCAGTGATCACCAACGCTTACAGCAACGTGGTCTCCAGCTTCTTCAGCAGCAAATTTCAGCGCTCCGTCGAAGAGCTGCTGGTGGCTCCGGTGTCGCCCCACATCATCCTGATCGGCTATGCCATGGGCGGCATCTTGCGCGGACTCGCCGTGGCGGTCATCGTCAGCCTGCTGTCGCTGTTCTTCACCCATATGCAGGTGCATCACCTCGGCATCATGCTGCTGGTGATCATCCTGACCGCTACGATCTTCGCCCTGGGTGGTTTCATCAATGCCGTTTACGCGCGCAATTTCGATGACATCTCCATCGTGCCGACCTTCGTGTTGACACCCTTGACCTACCTGGGCGGAGTCTTCTACTCCATCGACCTGCTGCCGCCGTTCTGGCAGAAGGTGTCGCTCATCAATCCCATCCTGCACATGGTAAATGCCTTCCGCTACGGCATCCTGGGCGTGTCCGATATTCGTATCGGAGTAGCGATCGCCTTCATGCTGTTCGCCGTGGTCGTGCTTTACCTGGTCAGCATCCGCCTGCTCGTCAGCGGGCGTGGCATGCGTCATTGAGTGTCGAAAGAGTCATGCACAGCGTAGAACAATCGCCTTTGGGCAAAAGCACCGAATATGTCAGCCAGTACACGCCTGGATTGCTCTATCCGATCCCGCGAGCGCTGAAATGGACGGAGCTGGGATTGGATGGCGCTAACCTGCCATTCCATGGTGTGGACGTCTGGACGTGCTATGAGCTGTCCTGGCTGCTGCCGTCCGGCAAGCCGGTGGTCGCCATCGCCGAATTCGCGATTCCAGCAGCCTCGCCGAACATCGTCGAGTCCAAGTCCTTCAAGCTGTACCTCAACTCGCTCAACCAGTCGGTATTCGCCTCGATCACGGAGTTGCAGGCTGCCCTTGAGCAGGACCTGAGTCACGTCGCCGGAGCCCCGGTTACCGTGGTCCTCTGGTCCCTGGATGAGTGGACGGGGCGCGGTATCCAGCGTCCCGCGGGACGCTGCATCGATGAGCTGGATGTCCCGATAGCGGGGTATGCTCATCCGCAGCGAGAGCTACTGAGCGTTGGCGATGCGCGTGACAGCCAGCGACTCTACAGCCATCTATTGAAATCCAATTGCCCGGTCACGGGGCAGCCCGACTGGGGCACCCTGGTGGTGGACTATCAGGAAGGGCTGGCACTGGAGCCGGAAAGCCTGCTGCGCTACGTCGTCGCCTTCCGCCAGCACGCCGATTTCCACGAGCAGTGCGTCGAGCGCATTTATCTGGATCTGTGGCGACTGCTGAAGCCAGAAAAGCTAACGGTATTTGCTCGCTATGTACGGCGCGGTGGGCTGGACATCAATCCCTATCGCAGCAGCGAGGCTGTCCAGCCCGTGGGCGAGCGTTACGTGCGGCAGTGATCAGATACCCATGCTGCTCAGGCTGTTCATGATGGATCTGAGCGTACCCGCCATGGTGGGATGGCTGACTTCGAAGCGTTCAACTGCAAGGTTGACGCTGTCCACCAGGCTGCCATCGCGGGTGTGGGTGGCGTCTTCGTTGGCCAGCTGGAATTCAATGTCGTGAATCAACAATTCCAGGTCTTCCCGATCTTCCGGCGAGGTGGGCGGATCCTGATCCAGCTGCTGGCGGAGTTGATCGAGTTGTTCCTGCAGATGAGACGTGGTCATGGCGTTTCTCCTGTGTTCGGATTCTTTGACCGCAACGGTGGGTCAAAGATCGAAAGGTCAAGTCAGGTCCTAAGCCAAAATGGCAAAGCTATGACTATAATCGGCGCCTTTAAGGCGTCCCTGTGTTACGAGGAGAGTAGCGATGACGGTCGAGCGACGGGGTTCCAGGGTTTGGGGAGCGGTCTTTGCGACAGCCCTGGCGTTTGCCGGTCAGGCCATGGCGGCCGAGGCTGAAAATCCTGATCCCTGGGAAGGCTTCAACCGCAAGGTCTTCGCGTTCAACGATACCCTGGATACCTATGCCCTCAAGCCGGTAGCCCAGGGTTACCAGCGCTTCACTCCGGGTTTTGTGCAGACTGGCGTAAGCAACTTCTTCAACAACATCGGTGACGTGCGCAACCTGGCCAATGATCTGCTACAGGGCAAGGTCGAACATGCGGGAGTCGATACGGCGCGTCTGTTGATGAACACCACCCTGGGCGGTCTCGGTCTGGTAGACGTCGCGACCATGGCTGGTCTGCAGCGTAACGATGAAGACTTCGGCCAGACCCTCGGCAAGTGGGGTGCTTCCAGCGGCCCTTATCTGGTACTGCCGTTCTTCGGTCCCAGCACCGTGCGCGATGGTATCGGGCGGATTCCCGACAGCTACACCACCGCCTATCCCTATGTGGATGATGTCGCTGTCCGCAACAGTGCCTTCGCCTTGAACACGGTGGACACCCGCGCCAGCCTGCTACCGGCCGAGCGACTGATCACCGGCGACAAGTACATCTTCATTCGCAATGCCTACCTGCAGACTCGCGAATTCAAGGTAGAGGATGGTCAGGTAGTCGACGACTTCTAACGCCTTGGATATGAAAAGGGCAGCCACGGGCTGCCCTTTTGTGCACAGGGTGCGGGGGACTAGCGCATTTCCAGCACGGAAAGCCCCAGCAATTGCTGGCCGGAGTCCGTGGCTTGGACTCGCAGGACTTCAGCTTCAGCTTCCAGCCCCTTGAGTTCGGCATGGTTGGATGGGATGAGCACGGTCACCTTGTCGCCGACCTTCAGCGCAGTGCTAGCCTCGATCTGGAAGCCCGTGCTGGACAGATCGACACAGCGGGCTTCGAACGTCTGGTCGCCGACCTTGAGCAGGGCCTTGGAGTCGACGGCCATGCGAATGAAGTCGCGTTTTTCACTGTAAGAGCGGTCAATGCTACTCATGGCAATCCTACTGCTGGGGAGGATGGATGAAGGTTTGCTTGAGGTATAAACTCCCAAAAGGCACCCTGTAAAGAAAATCCGTCCAGTTGGCAAGCTTGAACGCCCCGATGGATGGGAGTAGTGTCTCCGCCGTGTCGTAATCACCGTGGCCCGTGTCGGATAATCTCCGCCGGTTAGCCGTTCGGGTGCATGCCTGGATCCTCTATGTCTAATTCGCCTGCCACGCTCTTGATCATTGACGATGACGAGGTGGTTCGCTTAAGCCTCGCCGACTATCTCGAAGACAGTGGCTTCACTGTCCTGCAGGCCAGCAATGGCCAGCAGGGCCTGGAAATTTTCGAGCGCGAACAGCCTGACCTCATCATCTGCGACCTGCGTATGCCGCAGGTGGACGGTCTGATGCTGCTACGCCGTATTAGCGAGCTATCGATCGATACGCCAGTGCTGGTGCTGTCCGGCGCCGGTGTCATGAGTGACGTCGTCGAAGCCTTGCGCCTCGGCGCAGCCGACTACCTGATCAAGCCGCTCGAAGATCTGATGGTGCTCGAGCACTCGGTGAATCGTGCCCTGGATCGAGCGCGGCTACGTCTGGAGAACGATCGTTACCGGGTCAAGCTGGAGAACGCCAATCGCGAGCTGCAGGCCAGCCTGAGTCTGCTCGAGGAAGATCAGAACGCCGGCCGCCAGGTACAGATGAACATGCTGCCGGTGACGCCTTGGGAAACCGAGGGTCTGAGCTTCGCCCACGAGATCATTCCGTCGTTGTACCTATCCGGTGACTTCGTCGACTACTTTCGGATCGACGAGCATCGGGTAGCCTTCTATCTGGCGGACGTGTCCGGCCACGGCGCCTCGTCGGCCTTCGTGACCGTACTGCTCAAGTTCATGACCACGCGCCTGCTCTATGAGTCCAAGCGCAACGGCACCCTGCCGGAATTCAAGCCATCGGATGTGCTCGGTCATATCAACCGAGGTCTACTGGATTGCAAACTGGGCAAGCACGTGACCATGCTGGGTGGCGTCATCGACGAAACCACGGGTACCCTGGCCTATAGCATCGGCGGACATCTGCCGTTGCCAGTACTGCATACGCCGGAAGAAACCCGTTTCCTGGAAGGTAAGGGGTTGCCGGTAGGCCTGTTCCAGGAGGCCACCTACAATGACTACCAGATGGCCTTGCCCGAGCGTTTCAGCCTTACCCTCTTTTCGGATGGCATCTTCGATCTGCTACCGGGAGACAATTTGAAAGAGAAAGAAAGCAGCCTGCCTGATTACGTTCGCCGCGCGGGCGGTACACTGGCAGGCCTGAGTGAAGCCCTGGATCTGGTATCCGTTTCCGAGATGCCCGACGACATCGCTTTGCTGGTGTTGAGCAGGAACCTGGCATGAGCACCGGAAAAATCCAATTTGCCGAGCAGGACGGCACCTTTGTCCTGAAATTCACGGGCGAGGTCCGTCTGACCCTTTGCTCGGCGCTGGATGCGACCATCGAGCACATCTTCTCGTCGTTGAACTTCTCGTCCATCGTCATCGACCTGACCGAGACGCAGAGCATCGACAGCACCACCCTGGGGCTGCTGGCGAAGCTTTCGATCCTGTCGCGGCAGCGCATCGGCCTGCTGCCCATGCTGACGACGAACAACCCGGACATCCTGCGGCTGCTGGACTCCATGGGATTCGATCAGGTGTTCAATATCGTCGAGACGGTCCTACCTTGCCCCGAGTGTCTGACCGACCTGCCGCCGCAGGATCAATCGGAAGCCGAGGTGCGCAGTCGCGTGCTTGAAGCCCATCGGGTGTTGATGGGCCTCAATGAATCCAACCGCAATGCCTTTCGCGATCTGGTCAGTGCCCTGGAAAGGCACTGACCGCGTCATCGCTTAGCGCTTGCCGGGCAGCAGCACTTCCAGCTTTTCCTGATCGCGCGCGAACTGGCGGATGCCTTCGGCCAGTTTTTCGGTGGCCATGGCGTCTTCGTTGTGCGCCCAGCGGAAGGCAGCTTCGTTCAGCTGCTGCTTGGGCTCGCCAGTGGTGGAGTCGGCGGTCAGCACACGCGGCAGGTCGCCCTGGGCGTCCGACAGTTGCTGGAGCAGTTCGGGGCTGATGGTCAGGCGATCACAGCCGGCCAACTGCTCGATCTGGTTCAGGTTGCGGAAGCTGGCGCCCATCACCACGGTCTTGTAGCCATTGGCCTTGTAGTACTGGTAGATGCGGGTCACGGACTTCACGCCCGGATCCTCAGCACCTTCGTAATCGCGGCCCTCGGCTTTCTTGTACCAGTCGTAGATGCGACCGACGAAGGGCGAGATCAGGAACACGCCGGCATCGGCGCAGGCAGCGGCCTGGGCGAATGAGAACAGTAGGGTCAGGTTGGTTTGGATGCCTTCCTTCTCCAGTTGCTCGGCCGCGCGGATGCCTTCCCAGGTGGAGGCGATCTTGATCAGCACGCGGTCCTTGCCGATACCGGCCTTCTCGTACAGCTCGATCAGGCGGTGGGCGCGGTCCAGGGTGGCATTGGTGTCGAACGACAGGCGTGCATCCACCTCGGTGGAAATGCGGCCGGGGATCAACTTGAGGATCTCACCACCCACGGCCACGGCGAAGCGATCGCAGGCCAGGCCGATGTCGCCACCGGCGCCACTGAAGGCGGCCTGCAGGTGATCTTCATAGCGGGGCAGGGCGGCGGCCTTGAGCAGGAGCGAGGGGTTGGTCGTGGCGTCGTAGGGCTTGAGGCGGGCGATGGCGTCCAGATCGCCGGTATCGGCGACGACCGTGGTGTATTGCTTGAGTTGTTCCAGCTTGCTCATGGCAGGTCTTTCCTTCGGTTAGCGAATGGACATCGTGGAGACGTGACTCAGTGGCCTCTGAGAAGTTCAGTGGCCTCGTCGTACAGGCGCAGCGGATCGGGGCTGCGATGCAGGTCGGTGGATAGCAATTGACGAAAGCGCCGGGCACCGGGAAAGCCCTGCGCGAGGCCCAGGACGTGCCGGGTGACGTGATGGATAGCACCACCCTGCTGCAGATGGGCTTCCACATAGGGTCGCAGGCTTAGCATGACAGCATGACGGGTGATCCGAGGACTTTCCGACCCATACAGCGCGGCGTCCACCTCGGCCAATAGATAGGGATTCTGGTAGGCCTCGCGACCCAGCATCACACCATCGAACACCTGCAGCTGCTCACGGCAGGTATCCAGGGTCTTGAGGCCGCCGTTGAGAATGAACTCCAGGTCGGGAAAATCCTTTACCAGCTGCGCAGCGACCTCGTAGCGCAGTGGAGGAACCTCGCGATTCTGCTTGGGCGAGAGGCCTTCCAGAATGGCGATACGCGCGTGAACGGTAAAGCTACGGCATCCGGCCTCGGCGACCTGGCCGACGAAGTCGCGCAGGGACTCGTAGCTATCCCGGCCGGAGATACCGATCCGATGCTTGACCGTGACCGGAATGGCCACCGCATCACGCATCGCCTTGACTCCATCGGCCACTCGTTCCGGATAGGCCATCAGGCAGGCGCCGATCAGGTTGTTCTGTACCCGGTCACTCGGGCAGCCGACGTTGAGGTTGATCTCGTCATAACCCGCCTGCTCACCCAGGCGCGCCGCCGCTGCCAGCTCACTCGCGACGCTACCACCCAGTTGCAGGGCCACCGGATGCTCGGTGTCGTCATGCCGCAGAAAGCGCTGAGCATCGCCATGCAGCAGGGCACCAGTAGTGACCATCTCGGTGTAGAGCAGTGCGTGCTGGGAGAGCAGGCGATGGAAATAGCGGCAGTGACGATCCGTCCAATCCATCATCGGCGCCACGGAAAAGCGGCGGGAGGGCTCAGGGCGCGTGGTCACTGGGTTTGAGGCGGTTTCGGCAAGCATCTTGGTACGTCTGTTCTAGGCCCGTTTTGCTACATCCCAGCCGGTTTCTCGGGGCGCGTTGCTCCAACAGGGCACTCGCGAGCAGGCAGGTAGCAAATCGATAGGGGAGCGATCACTTGGTGGCGCCGAGGAACGGCGACACTGCAAACACGGCCCCGGGTCCGCATCGTGCGGGATTGAGTCCCGAGTCTATCAGGAATCCCGCACATTCGACCGGTAGCAGGCCACTCGGATCTCGTTGAAAAAGCGCAAATGGAATCCACGCGGCCTGGCGCATGGGAGCAGGCTGGCCGTAGCAATGCCGAGGGAAAGGGCGATGATCTATCGTGATCCGGGACGCGGCGTGACGCCGCTAATGGGCATGGTGATGGTACCCATCGGATCTTTAGGTTCTGTACGAAAAATCGCCGAGCGAAGGTCAGGCGAGGCCTAGGCGGCCCCACGAAAAAGGCTGAGGAAGCGGATCGGAGTCGCGCTCGACCGGGCTCGCGCTCGAGTTTACGAGCGGTAAATGAGCATTGCGACGGGGCCGCCTAGGCCGGGCTTGCCATCCAGGCCTTTTTCAACGAAGCATCACCGAGCGCAGGTATTTTTCGTACAGAACCTAATCCGACTAGGGGGATGACTGTTAGCGGTAGAGGCTTAAGGGGCTTCAATCCAAAAAGAGTCCATCTTTCGCGTTGGAGAGCCTGTGCTTGTACCTCAGGAAGACCCGGCAACTTGATGTGGCTGCGTTGACCGCCATAGGAGAAATGTTTGATGGGCGGGTAAGCCGAACCCGCTTTCCACCCCAGGATATGGTTTGACAGACCAAGGAAGCGGGTCGACCGGCCTCGTCTGCTAGGCTGATTCCTCGATCTCAATTCGGTTCCTGCCTGCTACCTTGGCTCGGTAGAGCGCTCGATCCGCTCGCTCGGTGATCGAGGTAATGGTTTCTCCATAGGAAAACTCCGTTATTCCGAAGCTAGCGGTCACCTGCCGTCCTATGGGAAAGGCGTGACTTTCGACGCGTTGGCGCAATTTTTCCGCCAGTATGAAGCAGCCGGCCGCATCCGTATCAGGACAAACAACGAAAAACTCCTCACCACCATTGCGACAAAAAACATCTTTCATTCGCAGATTTTCCGAGACGATGCGGACTAATGCGGACAGTACTTCGTCGCCCTTGTTGTGACCAAAACTGTCGTTGATCGATTTGAACTTGTCTATATCCAGTGCGATGAGGCCATGCTTGATGAATATGGGGTGAATCGACTCCGTGTGATGGCGCATCTCCTCGATGAAATGACGTCTGTTATAGGCGCCGGTCAGGGAGTCGGTGCGTGCCATGAGATCCATTTCATGGGTTCTTTTCAGAACCAAATAAGCTGTTTTTCGGTTCTGGTTAGCCAGTACGAAGAACATCATCGCCAGCAAGCCGCTCACGATGATACTGAGCGCAATGAAGTAGGAAATCTTAAAGTCTTCCCCTTGGGCGAGAACGAAACTATCCGATGCTGAAAGGGTCATGCCGTAGCGGGTGTCGTCAGGTAGAAGGCTTCTGGCTTGAGTGAAGTCTGCCTGTTGCGTTTCCTGTACATCGTTGGTGTAGATGGAGATGGATTTATCATCAGGACCGACAAAATATAGATTGATCGCCATCTGCCCAGTGCTTGAAGCGGGAAGGCCGGTTTCCATCAGTTCCGCCATGGGCACCATGGCTGCCACGAACGCCGCGTCCTTTGGACAGATCTCATTTTTACAGCCAACGGCTATTATGAAAAAAATGCCGAATTTTCCGTTACTGAGCTTGATGGGGGCGGATACCACCGGCTGGGAGGAGTTTTTTGCTTTTTCGAAGAATTGAGGGAGTGTCGGGTCGACGGTATCTATGCTTACGCCAGAGCGCATGTCTGGTTGTTGTGAGGCCGAGTAAAGGATCATTAGTCGCGAGTTGCTACCTTGTCGCGGTGTCTCGCCACGCTTGGCTTTCGAGTAGGCACGGTAGTCAAAGCCGGAATCGCTCGGGCCTTCACTGGTCAAGCCTGCAGTTTTATAGCTGTGTTCGTTCAAGTCGCGGACGAAGAGATAGGCACCGCCTGGATAAAGAAAGGGCGTGATGAATCCTTTGAATTCTGCTTGAGTAGTGATGTCGGAGTTTTCTATAAAGCGCTTTGCGCCCTCGATTCTGCGCGCTTCGGACTGGAATCGATTTTTTACCCTGCTTATTCGCTCATCTGCAAGCATGTGAAAGTTCGTGATAGTCACGAGTTTGGATCTTTCTTTTATCTGTCCGCACATGTAGATGAGAACCAGGAATGTCGTCGCGAATACCACCATGGCAGACACCCAGGTCTGCCTGGGTGTCTGGTCCGCGCTGGCGGCATTCCGGTCGTAAAAGTCTGGCATGAATCGAGCGTCTCAGGTCGGAAGTTTAGATGTCAGGTCGAGTAAGAGCTATTCTTCGAACAGTTACATAAGGCAGGTCGGCATTTTTGGTAGGACATTGGCCTGATGCTGAAACTTGGTCCATTTGATAAGGGCCTTGTCGCCAGGTTGAAGCGCTCTTCTGGCAACTTTCACTTCCGGGTTGGAAAAGCGCTCTTGGTAGTCGAGTGCAGTTGGTTTGCTAGAATATGTCTGTTTGCATAAGATCTTCAAAGCATTGTCAGTAAAAATCGTGGCCCTGGAGGTTCATGCCTTGCATTCCTTCGCTGGTAAGCCTTGGGGTGGCGGGGCCTATCCTCTCCATCTCCAAGGGAATAGCAACTGTGGTGATGTGATGTTCATCACAAAAAGAGAGAATTTGACTGTATGGTCGAAATGATGGAGATAATAACTTTTATTTAAAGTGCCGTTAATCGATTCACCTGCGGAGTTCGCCGGTAAGGTCTCGCTAAGCCTTGCTTCATCAAGGCTTCAAACGTTTTTCAATAACTACATGGATGGCCGCTGTCCTTTAGTAGAGTCGGTGAAGGTTTGGGTGCGGACGTGTAGACCTATTCGGTTCCTCGGTAACCCTGCTATGCAGGACTTGATCAGTTCAGAACTGTCTTTGAGCAGACAGACGCCGGATTTTCTCCTGAACTCTGGCAGCATCTTTCCAGTCGTCTTGCACACGACTAGCGATGGTCTACTAGCTATCGAGCCTTATATTCCCGAGGTATTTCAAGATGTTGCTAACGGGGAGAGGTCTGATTTCAAGCTGAAATCGTTATGATATAACGTGCGGCCTCGGCGGCCAGGCTCCTGCAAGGAGGCTCATGGCCGACATTGGTGCTTTGTTTTCATAAGGATTGTCATGTCTTCATATCGCCCCTTCCGCACTGCCATGGCAGCGTCTGCATTGGCGACGCTGGTGGCTTTGTTTCCCTTGGCATCCTCGGCCCAAGAGCGGGTTTTCGATGTTGTCGGCCCCTTCGAGATCGGAGGGTTGGACCCGTCCATTTCAGGCTTCGTCTTCCAGCGCATGCAGATCGCCGAGACGCTTTTGGACAGCGATGCCCAAGGCAATCCGGTACCAGGCCTGGCAGAGCGCTGGGTCGCTTCGGCGGATGGCAGGACCTGGCGTCTGGCTATTCGCCAGGGGGTGAAATTCCATGACGGCACCGAGCTTACCGCCGCGGGCGTTGCTCGCGTACTCGAAGTGGCACGCAGCAAACCGGGGGTATTGAAGCAGGCGGGTATGGAATCGATCACCGCCGAGGGCAACGAGGTGGTGATCCAGCTTGCCAAGCCCTTCAAGCCGTTGTTGGCACTGCTGGCTCACTCCTCCACCAATATCCTGGCTCTCAGCTCCTTCGACGCCGAAGGCAAGGTGCAGCAGATCATCGGTACCGGTCCTTACCGGGTGACCTTGCTGGAGCCGCCCCAACGCCTCGCCGCCGAGCGATTCGATGGGTATTGGGGAGCCAAGCCAGAGATCGTCAAGACCACCTATCTGGCGGCAGGGCGCGGTGAGACACGCACCCTGATGGCGGAAAGCGGGGACGCGGAGTTGGTATTCCAGCTCGATCCGCCGAGCATCGCCAAGCTCACGCGTTCGAGCAACCTTAAGGTATTGATCGAGCCGGTTCCTCGGGTGGTACTACTGACCCCCAATTCCGGCGCAGGGGCTACCGCTCCGGTAGAGGTACGCCAGGCACTCAGCCTGGCCATACAGCGCGAAGGAATCGCGACCGCCGTACTTCGTGCGCCCGGTACCGGTGCAACCCAGCTGTTCGCCAAGAACGTGCCCGCCTGGCATGACGCTGGACTGGCCCCGCTCGCCTACGATCCCGCTGCCGCGCGCAAGCTGCTGGCCGGACAAGGCTGGGTGCCGCGGACCGATGGCATCCTGGAAAAGGATGGCAAACCGCTCAAGCTCAAGCTGCTGACCTATTCTGATCGTCCCGAGCTACCGCTGATCGCCACGGCGCTCCAAGCCCAGCTCAAGGATGTCGGGATCGATGTGGAGGTTTCGGTACAGAATTCCAGCGCCATCCCGGCAGCGCATAACGATGGGTCGCTCCAGCTTGCGCTCTATGGCCGTAACTTCGCTCTGGCGCCCGATCCGCTGGTTACCCTGCTCAATGATTTTGGCAACGGGGGCGGGGAGTGGGGACCGCTAGGCTGGAAGAATCCCGCTTTCGACCAGGCGCTGCATGCCTTGCTGAACACTGATGATCCGGCCGAACAGCAGCGGCAGCGCCACGCCGCCATGGCTCAGGTGCAGAATGAGCTGCCGGTGATCCCGGTGGCCTGGTATCGACAGACGATCGCCGTTTCGAACGCCGTCGACGGAGCGGCCATTGATCCCTTCGAGCGTACCTTCGGGCTGAGCAAGATGCGGTGGGTCGAATGACGCGGCTGTTGAGCTTCCGTCTATTGCAGGCGGTCATGGTAGCGCTGCTGGTAGGCGCCCTCACGTTTCTCTTCATGAGCCTGCTGCCTGGTGATGCCGCGTACCGCATCGCCGCCGGGCGCTATGGCTACGATATGGTGGATACGGCAGCCGCCGAAGCGGTGCGGGCGGAGCTGAATCTCGATCAACCGCTGCTGTGGCGTTTCCTCGCCTGGATCGGTGATCTGCTGACGCTGGACCTGGGCCACTCACTGGTCTCCGGTAAACCCGTCATGGCGGTCGTCGCCCATGAACTGGGCAGTTCCATTCGGCTGGCGATCGGTGCCGTATGTGTGTCGCTGCTGCTTGGTCCGCCGCTGGGCGTGCTGGCCGGTCTGCGTCCGGGCAGTCTGCTGGACCGGACCCTGCTGGTTCTGACCACTGCCGTGCGCGCCTTGCCCCAGTTCGTGCTGGGGGTGATCTTCGTACTGCTGTTTGCCATCTCCTGGAAGCTGTTTCCGGCGGCTGGGCACGGTACCTTCTGGCACAGCGTACTGCCGACCCTTACCCTCGCGCTGGGCCTTGCGGCGGTGTCGTCGCGGGTGGCCCGGGATGCCACCGTCGAGGTGGCCGCCTCGGCCTACTATGCCTTCGGCAAGTTGAAGGGGTTGCGGGGTGCCAGCGTCTTCCTGCGCCATGGCCTGCGCAACATCGGCGTTCCCGTGGTGACCTACCTGGGCGTACAGCTGGTGTATCTCATCGAGGGCGTGGTGGTGGTGGAGACGCTCTTCGCCTGGCCGGGGATCGGTCATGGGCTGGTCCACGCCATCGTCCAGCGCGACGTGCCCATGGTGCAGGGCACGGCCCTGGCAATGGGGCTGCTGTTCGTGATCCTCAATACCTGCGTCGATGTCGCCAATCACCTGATCGATCCACGCGGGAGAAACTCATGAGCCTGGACAATTCCGGCGTCCTCGCGGCGCCGCCTGCGCGCGCTTCGGCCCGCTGGTTGGGCATGGGATTGCTGACCGCTATGGTCGCCTTCGCCGTGCTCACGCCATTGCTGTGGTCGGGCGACATCGCCCGGCAGGACTATCTGGCGATCCTCACGGCGCCCAGCGATGCCTATCCCCTGGGCACCGACCACCTGGGGCGGGACATGCTGGCGCGGCTATCGGTCGCCATCCGCTTTTCCCTGGGGCTGGCCTTCATCAGCGTCTGCACCGCGGCCATTCCCGGTGTGCTGCTGGGTATCCTGGCCGCCTGGAAGGGCGGCGCGGTCGACAAGCTGCTGGGCGGAGTGGCTGAGCTGTTCCTGGCATTGCCGGGTCTGCTCCTGGTGCTATTGATCGTCGCGGTATTCCCGGGCTCTTTTATCGCGCTCTATAGCGCCGTCGCCCTGGTGTTGTGGGTGGAGTATTTCCGCATGACCCGCGCGCTTTCCCGCACGGTGCTGGCATCGCCGGCGGTAGCGGCCAGCCAACTGCTGGGCTTCGGCCCCGTCTATATCGTGCGGCGGCATCTTTGGCCGCAACTGGCTCCGGTGCTGTTGACCATCGCCGCCTTCGGTGCCGCCTCGACCATCATGGCCATCGCCGCGCTCGGCTTCGTGAGTATCGGAGTGCGGCCGCCCACCGCCGAGTTGGGGCTGATGATCACCGAGTTGCTGCCTTATTACGCCGAGGCGCCCTTCGTCATCGCCTTGCCGATCATCGCTATCTTTCTGACCGTGTTGTCACTGATGCTCATCACCGGAGGACGCAAGCCATGACGTCATCGCTCATGACCACCGCCCTGGAAATCCGTAGCGAGCAGGGGCAACTGGTGGAACCGTTGTCCATCAGCCTGGCGCCAGGCCAGGTGTTGTCGATCATCGGGGAGACCGGCTCGGGCAAGAGCCTGTTCGCCCAGGGACTGGTCGGCAACCTGCCGGCCGGCCTACAGGCCCATGGCCAGATTCGTTTGCCGGATGGCTTCGCCGAAGAGGGCCGCCAGGTCGGGCGCCGCCAGCAGTGGGGCAGGGGACTTGCCGTGTTACCGCAGGAGCCTTGGCTGAGCCTGGACCCGACCATGAGGGCGCTGGCCCAGGTGACGGAGACCTATACCCAGGTAGGCGGCCTTTCGGGCACCCAGGCCTGTGAAAAGGCCATGGCGGCTCTGGCGCGCCTGGGGCTGGCAGGGGCCGAGCGCAAGTATCCATTCCAACTGTCGGGCGGCATGGCGCAGCGGCTGGCGTTCGCCGCCACCCATGCAGGCGGTGCGCCGGTATTGATCGCCGATGAGCCCACCAAGGGGCTGGATCGTGACCGGATCGACGAGGTCATCGCACTACTCAAGGCCATGCTGGCCGAAGGTGGCAGCCTGCTCATCATCACCCACGATCTCGAAGTCGCGCGTCGTCTGGGCGGTGAGGTGATGATCATGCTCAAGGGGCGGGTGATCGAGTCCGGTAGCGCCGAGCAGATCCTCGGTCAACCACGGCATGCCTATACCCGTCAGTTGCTGGCAGCCGATCCGACTCGTTGGCCGCGTCGGGAGCGTCGCGGCGAGAAAGGTGAGCCCGTTGTGGCGGTCGAGAACCTGGCCGTCCAGCGGGGCGGTCGGCAACTCTTCGAGGCGCTGTCCTTCGAGGTCCGGCCAGGCGAAATCCTGGGCGTGACCGGTCCATCCGGCTGCGGCAAGTCGACTCTGGGAGACGTTATCCTAGGGCTCGCCGCGCCTAGTGCGGGCACCATGAGACGCAAGCCGGGGCTCAGTCGTTTCGCCTTCCAGAAGCTGCACCAGGATCCGGTGGCTGCCTTCGCCCCAGCGGCTACAGTCCGTCAGTTGCTGGCCGATCTGGTCCGGTTGCATCGTCTGGATGCGTCCCGCATCGGTCGGCTGATGCAGCGTTTGAGGCTCGACGAGCGCCTGTTGGATCGGCTGCCGGGCAACATCTCCGGGGGCGAGCTGCAGCGCTTTTCGTTGCTGCGCGTGCTTCTCCTGGAGCCCGCGCTGATCTTCGCGGACGAACCCAGCTCACGACTCGATCTCATCACCCAACGGGAAATGATCGAGTTACTAGTGGAAATGGCCGAGGAAGCACGAACCGCCATCCTGCTGGTGAGTCATGACGAAGCTCTGGTCGAGGCTGTGGCCGATCGGCGCATCCATCTGGCAGACCCGGCGGCGCTCACGCGGAATCTGCCAGATCTGGAGCCTCGTCCTGAGAACCTGGAAGAGATCCTAACCAAGACTGTCTAAAGCTTTCGCTGGCATTCGCACAACTAACCTTTTGCCCTGGTACGCGGGACGCTAATTCAGAATATCACCCATCTATTGAAGGTGCTGGCGGACATTTAGCTGCCGGAGATCGCTCAATGGATGGGTGTTGGCGGGGTTTGCTCAACGCGTCTTCGAGAAAATCAACGATCATTCATCTATTGAATTAGTCTACAGGCTATACATTAAAAACTGTCAATCACAGCATACTGCTCAGTATGGAGGCTAATGAATAGCGACCTGCGATTAGGTATTAGCGACGAGCAATAAGAGACGAATAGCAGCCGGTAGCTAGGTGTTAAGGCAAACGTTTGAGTGTCGCGAATTATTTAGTAATATCTTAGTACTGATCAGGTATTGCTTTGGGTCCTATTGGTTATTGGTCTTAATGATTGGCTCGCCTAGGCGACAAGATCCGCAATTACCAGGCGGGTCAAGGCATTAGGCGGCGTTGCTGGTCGTCGATCCTGGCGATATGAATACAGCTGTCGCAGAGCTTGTTGGTTGTCACTCCTTCAGTTATATCCTGGTCATAGTATATCTTTGTCTTTTATCTCTGCTGCTTTTCTGTGGTCGAAGAGCATGGGGTCGTGGTCTAAATTGAATTATCATTTTTACGTAATAAAAGTTTTACTTTTAAGACTTTTTAAAAGTGTTTCTCTAGGTGCTTGACACATGACGAAAAAAGAAAGCAGGATGAGGTCTCTTTATATTTCATGTCGTAGATTTTCTCCGGTTGCAACGTGACATCTGAACGGAAAATCCATAGAGGGAACCCAAGCGACAATTTGTTTCTACATTGGGCTTGAGCCGTCAAGCATCGTAACCGGCACCATCTCGAAGCGTTCGTCTCTAGTTTTCGGTAAAGCCTATGCGAAGGCCTGCTGCACTATAGTGAGAACCTCAGTCAGCGTCGTTTCTCGTTAAATGATGGAGCACATCCAATGGCTCGGCTATTTTCTTCATGTTGTAAGACGGCAAACCGATGACATCGATAAAAATACCGTTTTCCGCCAATGATTCCAAAATGAAGATGCAGCCGCCAGATTACTTATCAGTAGACGTTGCTGCATTGAGCAATAAATCCATCCTATTCAAATTGAAGAAACCCTTCGAGGCCTTTCTTCGAAGCTTTTTCTTTTTCAGCGGTCGACTTGCCGGCGCTCTCTGACCCGATATTTGGGCCCGCATGGGGGAGTGCGGGCCCTATCCAACGCGCAGTACATGGCGTGATGGGGTGGCCTCGCTGCCCTAGTGCTCCTGGCTGCGCGCCCCTCCCATCAAGCCTTGCCAATAACGAACAGAGGACGTCATGGAACGCTCGCATTGTCAGATAGGAACACCAACTAATATTTATAAACCAGGTCTTAGCCGACTTTTCCGCCCCTTGGCACTGGGTGTGGTGGGAGGCTGTGCGCTGTTATCGAGCGGCGAAGCGGCCCTTGCCGAAGGTTTCGTGGACGACAGCAAGCTTACGCTGACCCTGCGTAACTATTACTTCAGTAGTGACCGTGCCAACCGCCGGGCTAATCAGCAGGACTGGACTCAGGGCTTCCTGATGGATTATCAGTCGGGGTTCACTCAGGGCACCGTGGGTGTCGGGGTCGACGCCTTTGGCTATCTAGGGCTCAAGCTAGATGGTGGCCCGGGCCGTCGTGGGACGGGTAACTTACCCGTCCATGCGGGGAACGAGCCGGCGGATGAGTACTCTCGTGCTGGTGCAGCGGTCAAGCTACGCGTGGGCAAGACGGTGGTTCGTTATGGCCAGCAGGCACCCTCGGCGCCGGTTTTCGCCATCAGTACCAGTCGGCTGTTTCCGCAAACCGCAACGGGCTGGAGCGTGGTCAGTGCCGACGTTGCCGATCTGATGATGGAGGCTGGGCATTTCACCTCGGCTACCGATCAGGTCAGTACTAATAGGGACGGGGATCTCTGGGCCGGCTACGCACGGCGGCGGGCCGCTAGCATCGACTTCGCCGGGGGTAAGTACAGCCCGGTAAAAGGCGTCAGTGTATCGCTGTATGGGGCGCAACTGGATAACATCTGGAATCAGTACTACGGCAACCTGAATTTGGTCAAGGCGCTGTCCAGCACCCAGTCGCTGACCTTCGATGCGAACCTCTATCACACGGTCGATACAGGTAAGGCGAACGCTGGTCCTATCGATAATACGTCCTACAGCCTGGCAGCTGCCTACACTCAGGGCCCTCAGACGTTCACCTTGGGTTGGCAGAAGATCAACGGCGATACCCCGGCCGACTATGTTGGCATGGGCGATAACAACCGCCTCGGCTCGGGGCTGCTCCTCGGCAACGCCGTGATGTTCTCCGACTTCAACGCCCCCAACGAACGCTCCTGGCAGGCACGCTACGACCTCAACTTCAAGACACTGGGGGTGCCCGGTCTTAGTCTGATGACCCGGTACGTCAAGGGTACCGATATCGACGGTAGCGGTCTTCCTGCCAACAGCGCCTACCGCGGGCTGTATGGGGCCGATGATCGCGAGCGGGAACTCGACCTGGAAGGTCGCTACGTCCTTCAGTCGGGCGCTGCCAAAGGGCTGTCGATCCGCGTGCGTCAAGCCTGGCACCGCGGATCGCCGTCCACCGGTGGTTCGGTCGATCAGTTGCGCTTGATCGTGGACTACCCCCTGCGACTGCTTTAAGCAGCAGGCCCGGCGGCCGCTCCTGCAGCGGTCGCCGGGTTCTCACACGCCTGTGGGCGCTAACTGTTCCAGTTCCGCCAAGACTTCCAGCAGCATGGCGGAGTGGTCGTCGGCACGGTAGCTGACCACGATGGGCGAGGTTGCCTGGGCGTCTAGCAGCGGGGTGTAGCCGATGTCATCGCGGTGCAGGCGCTGCACCGACGCCGGCACCAGGGTCACTCCGACCCCGGCTGCCACCAGGCCAATGGCCGTCTGCAGTTCATTGGGTGTCTGGGCCACATGAATGTTCAGGCCCTGGCTGGCGAACAGCTTGAGCACATGGTCCGCGTAGCTGGGGCGGGGCGAGCCCGGATAGAGGATGAAGGGTTGTCGCGCCAGCTGAGCCAGGCTGACCGGTGCCGCCAGCAGCGGATGGCCCTTGGGTAGCACTGCCACCAGGGGATCCTCGCGGAGGATGACTTGGGTGATGGATGGGTCCTCGATGAGGATGCGCCCGAAGCCGATATCGATGCGTCCGCGTTTGAGCGCCTCGACCTGCTGCAGGGTGATCAACTCCGCGAGATTCAGCTCGATGTCGCCGTGGCTGCGCAGCCGGCGGATCAGATCGGGAAGTTGGCCATAGAGGGTCGACGGCGCGAAGCCGATACTGAGGAATCTCTTGCTGGCCTCGCTCATACGACGGGTATCGGCGCAGGTACGTTCGAACTGCTCGAGCAGTTGCGCCGCCTGCTCGTTGAAGAACCGACCGGCTTCAGTCAGTTTCAACGGGCGACCGCGCTCGATCAGTACCACACCGAGTTCATCTTCCATCTGCTGGATCTGCCGGCTCAGCGGCGGCTGGGCAATGTGCAGGAGTTCCGCTGCCCGGGTGAAGTTGAGCGTCTTCGCCAGCACGCAGAAGTAGCGTAGTTGCCGGAGTTCCACAATACCTCCAAGGTATGGAGCCAGACCTAATCCATATTGGACGGTAACCCTCCCTGCGCGTCAATCTCGGCTCAAACAACAACGCGCATTGGTACAGAGCCCATGGCCAGTCCTACTCTAGAAAGGTTGGAGACACTGATCGTCGACCTGCCGACCATCCGCCCGCACAAGCTGGCCATGCATACCATGCACGGGCAGACCCTGGTGATCCTCAAGCTGCATTGCAGCGACGGTATCGTCGGTCTAGGCGAGGCGACCACCATCGGCGGACTCAGCTATGCCGGCGAAAGTCCGGAAAGCATCAAGACCAACCTGGATACCTGGATCGCCCCCGCGCTGATCGGCCAGGACGCCACCAACCTCAATGCGCTCATGCAGCGTATCGATCGCAGCGTGCGCGGCAACACCTTTGCCCGCAGCGCCGTGGAGACCGCGCTGCTGGATGCCCAGGGCAAGCGCCTGGGGCTGCCGGTGGCCGAATTGCTCGGGGGGCGGGTGCGCGACGGGGTGGAGTGCGCCTGGACCCTGGCCAGCGGTGACACCGGCAAGGATATCGACGAGGCCGAACTCATGCTCGACCTGCGTCGGCATCGGCACTTCAAACTCAAGATCGGCAGTCGCAGCCCCGCCCAGGACGTCGCCCATGTCGCCGCCATCAAGCGTGCGCTCGGCGAGCGCGCCTCCGTACGGGTCGACGTGAACCAGGCCTGGAGCGAGGCGGCGGCGATCAAGGCCGTGCGTGACCTGGCCGCCGCCGGCGTTGAGCTGGTCGAGCAGCCGCTGCCGCGTTATGACCGCCTGGGCATGGCTCGCCTGAACGCCCACAGCCCGATTCCGCTGATGGCCGACGAAGCCATCGAGTCCGTTGCCGATGCCTTTGCCCTGGCCCAGGCCGGTGTCGCTCCCATCTTCGCCTTGAAGATCGCCAAGACCGGCGGCCCCAGGGCCGTCCTGCGCGCCGCGGCCATCGCCGAAGCCGCCGGCATCGGACTCTATGGCGGCACCATGCTCGAAGGCAGCATCGGTACCCTCGCCAGTGCCCATGCCTTCGCCACCCTGGACCGCCTGGAGTGGCACACGGAGCTCTTCGGGCCCTTGCTGCTGACCGAGGACATCCTCATCGATCCGCCGCAGTACCGCGACTTCCAGCTACTGGTCCCGACCACTCCGGGACTCGGCGTCCAGCTCGATGAAGAACGCCTGGCGCGCTTCGCCCGCCGTTGACCCCCTTTTCGCCCAGGAGTCCCTACCATGCTTTTCCATGTCCGCATGACCGTGAAGCTGCCTACCGACATGCCCGCTGAACAGGCTGCCCGGCTCAAGGCCGACGAGAAGGAATTAGCGCAGCGTCTGCAGCGCGAGGGTACCTGGCGTCACCTCTGGCGCATCGCCGGGTTGTACGCCAACGTAAGCCTTTTCGACGTACCCGACGCCCAGGCGCTGCACGACACCCTGATGCAACTGCCGCTGTATCCCTACATGGAGATCGAGGTTAACGCCCTCTGCCGACATCCTTCGTCAATCCATGCCGACGACCGCTAACGACGCTGTGTTTCGCCTGACTGCCTGATAAGAACAATACGAGGATTACCGCCATGACCGTACGTATCGCCCACACCGCCGAGGTGCAGAAATTCTTCGAAACCGTCAGCGGCTTCGAGCAGCCCGCAGGCAACGCCCGCATGAAGGCCATCGTGCATCGGGTACTGACCGACACCATCAAGATCATCGACGATCTGGACATCACGACCGAGGAATTCTGGGCCGCCGTGAACTACCTGAACGTCCTGGGGGCGCGGCAGGAAGCGGGCCTGGTGGTGGCCGGACTCGGGCTGGAGCATTACCTGGATCTGCGCCTGGACGCCGAAGACGCCCAGCAAGGCCAGGTGGGCGGTACGCCGCGTACCATCGAAGGCCCACTCTATGTCGCGGGTGCGCCCCTGTGCCAGGGCAGCGCACGTCTGGACGATGGCGCCGACGCCGGTACGCCGCTGTTCATGCAGGGCGTGGTGCGTGACGTGAATGGCCAGCCGCTGGCCGGTGCCATCGTCGATGTCTGGCACGCCAACACCGGTGGCACCTATTCCTACTTCGATCCAAGCCAGTCCGAGTTCAATCTGCGTCGGCGGATCGTCACCGACAGCGAAGGACGCTATCGCTTCCAGAGCATCGTGCCTTCGGGCTATGGCTGCCCGCCGGACGGTCCGACCCAGCAGCTGCTGGACCAACTGGGCCGTCATGGCCAGCGCCCGGCGCATATCCACTTCTTCATCTCGGCACCCCAGCATCGCCACCTGACCACCCAGATCAACCTGGCGGGTGACCAGTACCTGCACGATGATTTCGCCTATGCCACACGGGACGAGCTGATCGCCCAGATCGACTTCCACGAGGACCCGGCGCGCGCGGAGGCGTTAGGGGTGAGCGGACGTTTCGCCGAAATCGAATTCGACTTCGAGCTGCAACCCACCGCGGAGCCGGCGGCCCAGGAGCGGCGTGAGCGGGTCCGGGCGCTCGAGGCCTGAACCGGAACCAGTCGATAAAGAGCCCGGAACGTCCTGCGTTCCGGGCTTCGTCGTATAAATCGGCGGCTGCCAGGCCAAAGGGTTGCCGGTGATGGACTGGTTTGTGCGGGCGCCAGAATTGTCGGGCGGGGGCACGAGAAAGCACTCAGGCTTGAGCGATGGCTCTGGCATAAGGCTTCTGTGCTAAAGTGGTGGCTTACGCGGTATTTCGCATTCGGTTACAGCCCATGCGAGCGGGAATGGAGAACGAATCGGCGCTTGGCCTGCCTAAACAGTGT
Source organism: Pseudomonas oryzihabitans (assembly GCF_006384975.1). Classification (NCBI taxonomy): domain Bacteria; kingdom Pseudomonadati; phylum Pseudomonadota; class Gammaproteobacteria; order Pseudomonadales; family Pseudomonadaceae; genus Pseudomonas; species Pseudomonas oryzihabitans. Next base: position 1,015,421 of record NZ_CP021645.1, on the reverse strand, counting down.
CCAATCAAACCGGAGTCCTACCATGAACGCTAAGAAAACCGCTGCCTTGATGTTTGCTGGTCTGATCGCCGTGAGTGGCGCCGCCTTCGCTGCCGAGGGCGTGGGCAATCCGCCCAAGGCCAACAGCTCTGGTCTGGGTACGCCGGCTGGCCAGAAGACCGGTGAAGGTGCTGGCGCCGCCACCGGTGGTGGCAAGACCACGCTCAATGATCAAGGCCAAAAGCAACAGCAGTAATGGCGACAGGCCGCTGGCGAGCCGGCGGCCTGTAACTGATCCTACAAGTTTGAACTTTACGGTCTCCTTCGGTCCAAGGGAGCCGAGCGAGTGCGTATAGGGGTTTGATGGTGAGCGCGGAAACGAGCAAGGTCGTCCTGGTAGTCGAGGACGAGCCGCAGATATTGATGATTCTCGCGGACTATCTTTCCGAACTGGGCTATACCGTTCTCCAAGCACCTTCCTCACTGGAAGCCTTTCGTATCCTCGCGGGGCGTCCGCGTCTCGATCTGCTGATCACCGATTTCCGCCTGCCTGATGGTGTCTCCGGTGTGATGATCGCCGAACCCGCCCTCAAGCTGCGTCCGGATCTCAAGGTGTTGTTCATCAGCGGTTACCCCGCCGAGATCATCGATACCGGTTCCTCGCTACTGGGCAAGGTCCCCTTGCTGACCAAGCCTTTCTCTCTCGAACGTCTCCACCTGCAGGTTCAGAAACTGCTGGGTAGCTGATCCGCTTCGTCACGGAGATCGTTTTTCCGCCGAAACAGTCTACTAGAACAGACGCGACCAATCCGGTCGCCTCAGTTTTCAGGAGACATCGGCGCCCATGGCCATCAAGCATTTCACTCATCACGAAGCTATCTCGTCCGCCGTTCCCGCTGAACAGGGATTCGAGGCGGTCATCGCCGTCAAGGCACGGCGGGACGACGCCCAGCCCACCTTCCACAAGGTGGCCACCGAGCGTCATTTCGATCTGGCATCCGAAGCAGAAGAGGCCGCCGACGCCGCACTCAACCGAGTGACGGAAATAGGTGACGACGATGAACTCCTTTGGGATGAGCAGGCCGTCTGATGAGTCGAGACCAGGGAAAGGCCGAAGAGCCACGACAGCGTCATGAGTCCGGTCCGGACGATCCAGAACTGACACGCGAGGAAGAACAAAACGTCGACGAGAGCCAACTGCCACGTGCCGTGGTGCTGCACGAGATCATTCGTTCCCAGGGTGATCACGAGCTGGAGCGCACCATCGCCGCGCTGTTCTGGTCGGCGCTGGCAGCAGGGCTGACCATGGGGCTTTCGCTGATGGCCATGGGCTTGCTCAACGCCAATCTGCCCGAAGGTGGTTATAGCAAGATCATCGCCAGCTTTGGCTATTCAGCCGGGTTTCTCGGGGTGATCCTCGCGCGCCAGCAGCTGTTCACCGAAAATACCCTGACGGCAGTCCTGCCGGTGATGAGCGAGCCCACGTTGCACAATTTCGGTCGACTTGGGCGGCTGTGGGGCGTGGTGCTCATCGGTAACCTGCTGGGTACGATACTGGTGGCCTACGTGATCCTGCATCTGCCGCTGTTCGATGCCAAGGCTGATGCGAAATTTCTCGCGATTGGCACCAAGGTCATGGAGAACGACGCCACGGGCATGTTCGCCAAGGGCATAGTGTCCGGCTGGATGATCGCCACCATGGTCTGGATGCTGCCGGCAGCGGAGAGCGCCAAGATCTGGATCATCGTGCTCATCACCTATCTGATGGCACTAGGCGATTTCACCCATATCGTGGTGGGCAGCCTGGAGGTGGCCTATCTGGTGTTCGCCGGGGAGGCGACCTGGGGAGAGTTCTGGCTGACCTTCGCCGGGCCTACGCTGGCGGGCAATATCGTCGGGGGTAGTCTGATCTTCGCGTTGATCAGCCACGCCCAGGTGCGTAGCGAGAACTGAAAAGCAGAAGGGCCGGCAAATGCCGGCCCTTCTGTCTGCCATCACTCGTCGTCGTTGAGCTGGCCCATCGCGGTGGTGTTGAAGCCGCCGTCGACGTAGAGGATCTCGCCACTGATGCCCGAGGCCAGATCGGAACACAGGAAGGCGCCAGCGTTACCGACTTCGTCGATGGTCACATTGCGACGCAGGGGGGTCTGGCGCTCGTTGGCGGCCAGCATCTTGCGGAAGCTCTTGATGCCCGACGCGGCCAGGGTGCGGATGGGGCCGGCGGACACCGCGTTGACGCGAGTGCCTTCCGGGCCGAGGCTGCCAGCCAGGTAGCGCACGCCGGCTTCGAGACTGGCCTTGGCCATACCCATGACGTTGTAGTTGGGCATGGTGCGCTCGGCGCCCAGGTAGGACAGGGTCAGCAGGCTGCCGTTGCGGCCGCGCATCATCTCGCGGCCGGCCTTGGCCAGGGCCACGAAGCTGTAGGCGCTGATGTCGTGGGCGATCTTGAAGCCTTCGCGGGTGGTAACGCTGGTGAAGTCACCGTCCAACTGATCGCCGGGGGCGAAACCGACCGAGTGGACGATGCAGTCCAGGCCGTCCCACTTCTGCGCCAGGGCGGCGAAGACGGCTTCGATCTGGGCGTCGTCGGCAACGTCGCAGGGGAAGCACAGCTCGGGGTTGGAGCCCCAGCCTGCAGCGAATTCTTCTACGCGGCCCTTGAGCTTCTCGTTCTGGTAGGTGAAGGCCAGTTCCGCGCCTTCGCGGTGCATGGCGGCGGCGATGCCGGAGGCGATGGACAGCTTACTGGCGACGCCGACGATGAGAACGCGCTTACCGGCGAGAAATCCCATGGTTTTTTCCTCTTTCTATGTTGAATCCGACGCCTCAGCCGCAGGGCCGACGGTCGGGTTGGGCAGGGCTCTGCGCAGGTCAGAGCAAGATCTTGTCCCGATCCCCGGAGGGGCGGGCACGGGTGGGGCGGTAAGGTAGCAGGTCGATACCTTCGACAAAAGCGCTGGATGACCGCTGCGGTGAGCGGTCGCGGCTCAGTTGAGGAAGAGCGTCAGTGTTTGGCCGGGAGTCAGGGCGGAAGCGATCCGCGGATTCCAGTCCTGCAGGGCCTGTACCCCTATCTTGTAGCGCTTGGCGATCTGATACAGCGAATCGCCGGCCTTGACCCGATAGTAGGTTGGCGCGCCCTTGGCATTCTGGGTGGCCTTGGCGGTCTTGAGCTTGACCGTGTAGGCGGCGGGCAGGGCCGCTGCCGCCGTGGTCGTCGTACTGCCCGTATCGTGTAGCTTCAGGGTCTCGCCCACCTTCAGGCCACGCTTGCCCAGATCGTTCCAGCGCTTGAGATCGGCCAGCTCCACGTCGTTGGCGCGGGCGATGGACCAGAGGCTGTCGCCGGTGCGGACCTTGTAGGTGCGTACCACCGGTTCCTCGGCGACGGCGATGGTCTCCAGCGGCGTCGTGGTATTGCCGGTCTCTCGCCGCGGAAGCATCAGTTCCCGTCCGGCGGATAGGCGGCTATGGCTGCTGATTTTGTTGAGTGCGACGAGCTGCTCGACGCTGACGTGGTTGCGCTTGGCGATGCCGCGCAGGGTGTCGCCACGGCGGACACGATATTCCTGCCACTGAACGACCGCATCGGAGGCGATGGACGGCAGGGTCGCGGCGAGACGCTTGGCTTTCTCCGCCGGCACCAGCAGATGCTTGGGGCCGTCCATGGTCACCCCTTGGGTGTACGCGGGGTTGAGTCGGTAGAGCTCCTTGGCATCCAGGTTGGCCAGCTCCGCGACACGGTTCAGGTCCAGATGCTGCTTGATGTCCACCACTTCGAAATAGGGTTCGTCCGGGATGGATTCCAGGGCGAGGCCATAGGCGCCCGGATTACGCACGATCTGCGAGACCGCCAGCAGCTTGGGAACGTAATCCTGGGTTTCTTGCGGCAGTGAGGAGAGGTTCCAGTAATCGGTCGGCAGGCCCAGCGACTGGTTGCGCTCGATGGCGCGACTGACCGTGCCTTCGCCCGCATTGTAGGCGGCCAGGGCGAGCAGCCAGTCACCGCCGAACATGTCGTGCAGCTTGCTCAGGTAGTCCAGCGCGGCGTTGGTCGAGGCGGTGATGTCGCGGCGACCGTCATAGAAGCGGGTCTGGCGCAGATTGAAGTACTTGCCGGTGGTCGGAATGAATTGCCAGAGACCGGCGGCGGCACTGCGTGAGAGGGCGTTGGGGTTGAAAGAGCTTTCCACGACTGGCAGCAGGGCCAGTTCCAGGGGCATTTTGCGCTCTTCCAACCGCTCCACGATGTAGTGCAGATAGGGCGCGCCACGGCTACAGGACTGGGCGAGGTCGGCCTCGTGGCTGGCGTACCAGAGGCGCTGGCGATCGATGCGCGGATTGGTGCCGTTTTCGCCCTGGTCCTGGAGCTGGTAGCCATCCCGAACCCGGTCCCAAATATCGCCGCTGGTGGCTGCCACCGAGGGTGCCTTCCGCAGCCATTCCGGCGGACGCTGCATCTTGTGCGGCGTCATTTCCAGGTCGGCTTGATAGCTATTATCTGTCGTCTGGTTGTTGCTCTGACAGCCGGCGAGAAAGATGGCAAGGCACAGCGCAGAGACTTTGAAGGAGGTGGCCAGCACGTCTATTTCGCGGGTTTTCGGCGTCGCTGGCGGCATTGGTTTGGGCATTCCGGGATTTGGATGATGGGCGATTCTAGGAACCGTCTCCCGGAGGGTCAAGGAACAACCCGTAAGCCTGTGACCTGTACGACGACGTAAAACAAGGCCCTGCGGCGTCCTTGCCGGGGGGTTGTCAATGCGTGTCAGAACGTGTCTTTCCAGGCGCGCAGGGCGGCGAAGAAGGTATCCTCCGGCGCATCCGCTGCCACGCCGCGTTGCTCCTGCAACTGCCGTCTAACCTCGGGATCGGCGGTGCGCAGGAAGGGATTGATACCGCGTTCGCGCCCCAAGGTGGTGGGTAGGGTGGGGCGGTTGGCTTCCCGCAAGCGCCGCGTATGCTCCTGCGCGTCTTGCACCGCAGCGCTTTGCGGCTCGACCGCGCGGGCGAAGCGTAGATTGCTCTGGGTGTACTCGTGGCCGCAATAGATCTCGGTGGCATCCGGCAGGCTGGCCAATCGCTGCAGGGACTCCAGCATCTGCGTAGGCGTACCCTCGAACAGCCGGCCGCAGCCGGCCGAGAACAGCGTATCGCCACTGAACAGCAGCGGTCGCTCGCCAGCCTGGTAGTAGGCGATATGGCCGGCGGTGTGACCGGGCACCCGGATGACTTCGAAGGTGGCCCCCAGCACCTCGAGACGGTCCGCATCCGCCAGCGGCAGGTCGACGTCGGCGATACGTTCGTCGGCAGGCGCCGTGACCCGGGCGCCAGTGCGCTGCTTGAGGGGGGCGATCCCGCCGGTGTGATCGTGATGATGATGGGTGATGAGGATGTCGGTCAGCTGCCAGTCGGGGTGGCTATCGAGCCAAGTCATTACCGGAGCGGCATCGCCCGGGTCGACGACGACCGCCCGTCTCGTCCCGGCGTCCTTGATGAGCCAGATATAGTTATCGTTGAAAGCGGGTAGAGGAACGATATCGAACATGGGGTGAGCTCTCTGGTCGGACGGCGAGTCTCTAGGGTAGCAGCAGGTGGTACGGCAACAGCTCAGGCTTCTTCAGGAGAGGACCAGACGATGCACGACGAATTCTCGGCCCAGGTCGATCCACGCTGGCTCAAGCTCATGAGCTCGGCGCGGGAGTGGATGTCCGGCCCACTGGGGCAACTGTTGCTCGAGCAGGAGCGGGTGCTGATCGACGAAGAGCTCAAGCGGCATTTCGGCAGCTACCTCGTCCACTACGGGCCGCATCCGGAATCTCCGGCCAACTGCGGTCAGCTCCGGCATACGGTGCGGATCGGGCCACCGCTGGGTGATGTCGACATCATCTGCGAGGAAGGCGCCTGGCCGCTGGGCGAGCACGCCGCGGATGTGGTGTTGTTGCAACACGGTCTGGATTTTTCCCTGTCGCCCCATCGTCTGCTCCGCGAAGCGGCGCTGAGCGTGAGGCCCGGTGGGCATCTGGTGGTGGTGGGCATCAATCCCTGGAGCCTGTGGGGCGTGCGCCACTATCTGGCCCGCGACGCCTTGCGCAAGGCCCGCTGCTTCGGAGCCAGCCGGGTCGCGGACTGGTTGTCGCTACTGGGCTTCGCGCTGGAGAAACGGCGCTTCGGGTGTTATCGTCCGCCGCTTTCATCCCACAAGTGGCAGCAGCGCCTGGCCTGGATGGAGCAGGGGGACATAGATCCCAGCAGCGAGCAGGCCGCCGGTGCCGGCTTCTACCTGCTATCGGCCCGCAAGCTGATGTTCGGGTTGCGCCCGGTGCCCCAGGTCCGCAAGGAACCTCGCGGCAAGCTGGTGCCCATGCCGGTCGCCAAGATCGCCCGGCGCGAATCGAGTGAATCCAATGAGTGACGACATCGTCGAGGTCTTTACCGACGGCGCCTGCAAGGGCAATCCGGGTCCCGGCGGCTGGGGCGCCCTGCTGAAGTATCGCGGTGCGGAGCGCGAGTTGTGGGGCGGCGAAGCCAACACCACCAACAATCGCATGGAGTTGATGGCGGCCATCCAATCGCTGGCGGCGCTCAAGCGTCCCTGTCGTATCCGGCTGACCACCGACTCCGAGTACGTGATGAAGGGAATCACCCAGTGGCTGGCGAACTGGAAGAAGCGTGGCTGGCAGACCGCCGCCAAGCAGCCGGTGAAGAACGCCGAGCTGTGGCAGGCACTCGATGCCCAGGTACAGCGGCACGACGTGGAATGGCGCTGGGTAAGAGGGCACACCGGTCATCCCGAAAACGAGCGGGCCGATCAGTTGGCCAATCGTGGCGTGGATGAGGTAAGACAAGTCAAGCAGGCCGCCAAGGCCTAACACCGGCCGAGCGAAACAGGCCAAGAGGTAGCGATGAGATACGTAGTTCTGGATACCGAAACCACCGGCATGCCGGTAACCGACGGCCACCGGGTCATCGAGATCGGTGGGGTCGAGGTCATCGGGCGCCGCCTGACCGGGCGTCATTTCCACGTCTATCTCAATCCGGATCGAGAGATCGACGAAGGCGCCATCGCGGTACACGGCATCACCAATGACTTCGTCGCCGACAAGCCACGCTTCGCCGAGATCGCCGATAGCTTCTTCGAGTTCATCGAAGGCGCCGAGCTGGTCATCCACAACGCTCCCTTCGACGTGGGCTTCATCAACAGCGAATTCGCGCGCCTGGGCGTTCACCCTGAGCGTGCCGACATCACCCAGCACTGCTCGGTACTCGATACCCTGGTCATGGCCCGTGGGCGCCATCCCGGGCAGCGCAACAGCCTGGATGCGCTGTGCAAACGTTATGGGGTAGACAACTCCAATCGCGAGCTGCACGGCGCACTGCTCGACGCCGAGATCCTCGCCGACGTCTATCTGGCCATGACCGGTGGCCAGACCAGTCTTTCCCTGGCAGCCCATGGCCAGGAAGGCAACGGTGACGGTAACTACGTCATGCCGATCAAGCGACTGCCGGCCGATCGTCCACGCACCCGGGTGATCAGTGCCAGTTCCGCGGATCTCGAGGCTCATGCCGTGCGCATGGCTGCCATCGAGAAGAGTTGCGGCAAGGTTCCGCTCTGGCTCGCGGGGACTGGCGCTGAGTGAGGCGCGGTAGGGGCAAGGCGGCTTGCTCAATCGGTAAGGCGCGCGCGGTTACGCTCGTCCGAATAGGCGGAAAGACTTCACAAATTTCAGCTATCGTTCAACAAAGACGGTGCAGGCTGATCGTTTGAACCTGGACGGGTCGCCGAATTTCGATCTCCTGGGAACTTTTATCGCTTCCAAGCATTCATATGGCGAATTGGAACTGTCGCTTCGCTGCTGCGGATGCAGGGCGGAGCGGTCAGCGGGATAGGTCGTAGTGACCGTCCGGCGCGCTTGAGCACCAGCAGTACTGGATTGTTAGGTTTCGTACGATGAGGCAGCACCGAGCTGAGCCTTTGCCGTATGGCGCCTAGTGTTGCCTCGTCAGGATGACGCGGCACTTAAGATTCATCAGGAATAGCAAGCCTTATTCCCCGTCTAGGGTGACGTTTGCGAAGTTGTATTGGCGCAGGAGGCGTAAGGCACCATGGTGACTGGAGCGAGAGCTTTGAGCTTGGTTCGTGAACAGCTGTTCGCGACCATAGAGGAAGCTGAATCCTATCTTGAACGATTCATCGTCGAGCGGCATTGCAGCAGCCTGCTGCAACGTGCTGTCGAGAGTATCGGCCAGATTCGTGGTGCCCTGACACTCATCGAGCTGACAGGTGCCCAACTCCTGGCGCACGAGACCCTGCAGATTGCCAACGACATTCCCGCAGGCGCTGGTCCGGAACATGACGAGCACCTGATGTCGATCTGTCGCGGCCTGCACATCTTGCGCCGCTACCTCGAGCAACTCCGCAGCGGGCAGGAGGAGATGCCCGAATTGCTGCTGCCTGCCATCAATGCCCTGCGCATGGCGGGAGGCGAGCCGGAGTTGCCGGAAAGCTATTTCTTCAGTGTGCGCCTGGATCAACGTCCGCAGATCACCGAGCCAACCCGGCTGGCGGTCCGTGAGCGGGCGGCCCAGGCGCGCAGAATGCGGCAGATGTACCAGGTCGGCTTGCTCGGCTTCCTGCGCGACGTGAATAGCCTGGCCAGCCTGAGGCTCATGGCCCGGGCGTTGGAACGTTCGGCCGCCTTGCTGCACGACCATGTCGGCGGCTACCTGCCCTGGGTCGCTGCGGCGACTGCCGAGGGCTTCGCCCAGGGTCGTTTGACGCCCACGCGGGAGCGTAAGCAACTGTTCGCCCGCGTCGATCGCGAACTGCGCCAGATGCTGGGTAACGAGTTGCACGAGCCGGCGCGCAGTACGCTCAAGGAACTCCTGTATCTACTGGCCCTCGCCGGTGTCGATGCGGCCCATCCGCAGCAGGTGATGAACGCCTACGGCATCGAGCGGCTGGGCTTCACCGACGCGCAACTGGAGGCCGGTAAGAAACGCCTTGCCGGGCCCGGTCATGCGGTCCTGCACTCGCTGTCCGCCGCCATTCGCGAAGAGCTGGAAACGGTCAAGGATCTGATCGATCTCATCGAGACCGAGGTGCGCAACGGCGGCGAACAAGGCCGTTCCGCGGTCTCCGATAATTTCTCGCGGCTGTATATCCAAGTCGGCCTGCTGGGCAAGACCTTGGAGATGGTGGGCCAGGACAACGCTGGCCGTGTGCTGCAGCAGTGCCTGCCGAGCATCTCCGAATGGAAAGACAAGACGCTGGTGCTCGAGGATCTGGCACCGCTGGCGGATGCCTTGTTGCTCGTGGAAAGCCTGATCGGTCAGCCCGAGGGGCAGGGTACCTTGCTCGATGCCACCCTCGACGCCCAGGATGTCCAGGTCAGCGTGGCCAATTACCAGCTGGGTGAAGCCCAGGCGCTGCTGCACAAGGAGGCCTACCAGGGGCTCACCGATGCCAAGCGCGCCATTGGCGCCTTCCTCGACTCGCGTGGCGATACCCTTCACCTCACCACCGTCCCTGCTTTGCTCGATACGGTACGGGGAGCCCTGTTCTTCTTGGGTAATCCGCGCGCCGCCGAGTTGGTGCGGGCCTGCACCGGTTATATCCAACGGTGCTTGATCGACGGTGGTCAGGCTTGCGAGCCGGCTACCCTGGAAGTCTTGGCGGATGCCTTGAGCAGCATCGAGTTCTTCGTCGAGAGCGGTGGTACCGAGGGCCATGGCGGTACGCCGGACATTCTCGATATCGCGGCGCAAAGCATTCGCGCCCTGGGTTGGACGTCGGCTGCCGCATGACGCCGTGGCAACCTGGCTGGTTCCAGGCGGCGCGAACATCGCCCGGTTGGCTGGTCGTCCACAGTGGCCAGGTTTTTCTCACCTGTGGGGCGAACGTACTCTTCACCAGCGACGATCCGCTCCTCCAGGGGCTCGAAGGGGATCTGCATGGACTCGGCCAATGGCAGGGTCAGGCCGTCACCCTGATCGAGCTCGATAGCCCGAAAGACGTCGAAGGGTGCAACTGGCAGCCACTGCGACCGCTGATGCTGCAATCGCCCCATGCGCTGTTCAAGCTGTTGGGCTACGCCAATCAGATCGGTACCTGGGCGCGGCAACATCGCTTCTGCGGTCAGTGTGGGACCCGCACCTTCCCCCTCGATGGCCAGCGCGGATTGCAATGCCCGAACTGCCAGCTCACCCAGTATCCCCGGCTGTCGCCCAGCATGATCGCGCTGATCACCCGGGGCGATGAGGTCTTGCTGGCCCGCTCGCCCCGTTTCGCCCCGGGCGTCTACAGCACCCTGGCGGGCTTCGTCGAACCGGGGGAGTCGGCCGAGGCCTGTGTGCACCGGGAAATCATGGAAGAGGTGGGCGTCAGCGTGACCAACCTGCGCTACCAGGGCAGCCAGAACTGGCCGTATCCGCATTCCCTGATGCTCGGTTACCACGTCGATTACGTGGCCGGCGAGATTCGCTGCCAGCCCGATGAGATCGAGGATGCTCGCTGGTTCGAGCTGCGGGCTCTGCCGACGCTGCCACCTGCCTTTTCCATCTCCCGCTATCTGATCGATCTCTATCGCGCCGAACGCTTAGGCGGCGCCAAACCAGTGCTGCCAGATTAGCTTGATCGTCAGCGCCAGTACGACGCAGATGAATACCGGGCGAATGAACTTGGCTCCGCCGGCGATGGCGCTGCGGGCCCCCAGATAGGCGCCGAGGGTCAGCGACAGGCCCATGGTGAGGCCCAGCACCCACAGGACCTGACCGAGCGCGATGAACATCGCCAGGGCGACACCGTTGCTGACGAAATTCATGGTGCGGGCGACGCCGCTGGCCTTGAGCAGGTCCAGTGGATAGAGCAGCAGGCTACTGACCGTCCAGAAGGCCCCGGTGCCGGGACCGAAGACCCCGTCGTACATTCCCAGAGTCACGCCCTGTGGCCATTGGCGACGTTGCGGGATGGGGGCATCGCTGAGTAGGGGCGCCTTGGGCGTGCCGCCGAACAGCAGATACAGCGCACAGCTGAAGACCACCACGGGCAGCAGCTGGTTGAGGAAATCCGCAGGCAGATGATGCGCGACCAGGGCACCCACACCGGCGCCGATGGCGGTCGCGAGTAGGGCATGGCGCCATTGGCGCGGCTGAAAGAGCTTGCGTCGGTAGAAGGTGTAGGCCGCCGTGGCGCTGCCGAAGGTGGAGCTGAGCTTGTTGGTGCCGATGGCCAGGTGCGGGGGGACACCGGCCATGAGCAGCGCGGGTACCGTCAGCAATCCCCCGCCACCGGCGATGGCATCGATGTAACCGGCGAGAAAGGCGACCCCGGCGAGCAGTACCAGGGTCGTGGGGTCCAAGGCGAATTCGAGCATGGGAGCGGCGGGCCAGATCAAACGGGGGCGCCATCATGCACCAGTCACGCCCTGGTCACCACCCGTCTCCCCGCAGGTTCAATCCAGGGTCGGGAAGGGCAGGCCGACGTAGTTTTCCGCGATGGTGGTGCGCCCCGCTCTGGAATCGAGGAGGGCGCGCCATTCGGCGTCCTGGACACGTTGGGTGAAGGCATCGGTGTCGGGAAAACGGTGCAGCGCGGTGGTCATCCACCAGGAAAATCGCACCGCTGCCCAGATACGCTTCAGGCACAGCTCCGAATAGCGCTCCAGGCAAGAGGGGTTGCCCGTACGGTACGCCCGCTCCAGCAGCAGGTGCAGGTTGCGGACGTCACCCAAGGCCAGGTTGAGCCCCTTGGCGCCGGTCGGCGGTACGATGTGGGCGGCATCGCCGACCAGGAACAGCCGGCCGTACTGCATGGGCTCCACGACATAGCTGCGTAGCGGGGCGATGCTCTTTTCCAGCGAGGGCCCGGTGACCAGCTGCGCAGCGGTTTCCTTGGGCAGGCGGGCCTTGAGCTCTTCCCAGAAGCGCTCATCCGACCAGTTCTCGACCGCGTCGCCCGCATCCACTTGCAGGTAGTAGCGGCTACGGGTCGCGGAACGCATGCTGCACAGGGCGAAGCCGCGCTCGTGGCTCGCGTAGATGAGTTCTTCGCTGGCCGGCGGGGTGTCGCTCAGCAGGCCCAGCCAGCCGAAGGGGTAGACGCGCTCGTACTCGGTCAGTACCCCCGCCGGAATGGCCTGGCGGGACACCCCGTGGAAGCCGTCGCAACCCGCTATGTAGTCGCAGTCGATACGCACCGACTCGCCGGCGATCTGGCAGGTGACATAGGGGCGCTCACCCGCGATCTCGTGGGGCTGGACATCACTGGCGTGGTACAGCGTGATCCCGCCACTGGCCTTGCGCGCGGCCATCAGGTCGCGGGTCACTTCGGTCTGGCCATAGACGGTGACGCAACGGCCATCGAGCAGCTCATGCAGATCCAGACGCTCGCGCTTGCCATCGATGGCGAATTCCACGCCGTGATGCACCTGGCCTTCGCGCTCCAACCGCTCGCTCACGCCGGCCTGGTGGAGCAGGTCGACGGTACCCTGTTCGAGGACGCCGGCACGAATACGGCTGAGGACATGCTCTGCGCTCTGGCGCTCGAGGATGACGTTGTCGATGCCGGAGCGGCTGAGCAACTGGCCCAGGAGCAGGCCGGACGGACCGGCGCCGATGATCACGACTTGGGTGTGCATGGGGAATCCCTCTTGTCGGGCGTGAACGCCGCGTTCTTGTATGGTTTCGGTATTTTTGGACGATTAGAGGCAGGATAGTCAGGCTGCTATCCACCAATTTCTGGTACTTTCCGATGGTTCGTGCGGCTATCGCCCGAGGTCTGACGATGAACGACGGCTATCCACCTATTTTCAAGCTGTATGGCGAGGCGCAGGCCTGGCCCGCTCCCGACCTGCTGCATTGCGAGACGATCGCGAGTCGGAGCCGGTTGCATGCCTGGTGCATCGATACCCACAGGCACGCCGATCTGGTGCAAATCCTCTATGTCCGAACGGGTTCGTTGCGCCTGCAACTGGAGGACTGGCACGGCGCGCTGTCCGGTCCGCTACTGGTGGTGCTGCCGATGCTCTGCGTACATGCCTTCGAATTCGATCCCGCCGTCGAAGGCTTCGTGATCACCTTGCCGCTGCCCCAGGTGGAGCGCCTGAAGCAGCGCTGCCAGGGCAATGGGCAGGGCTTGTTTCTCAGTGCGACGCGCTTCGAACTCGTCGGTGAGGAGGCGCTGTGGATCGAACGGCTGATCGGCCAACTGGTCGGCGAATACGAGGGGCGGCGGCCCGGGCGGGAGGTGATGCTGGAGGCCTTGCTGGATAGCCTGGCCGTCTGGCTGGTACGGCAGCAGACGCGAAACAAGGCGGCTGCGCTGCCAAGGCGTGCCGAGCAGCATCTGGGGCGCTTTCTGGCCCTGGTGGAGCAGCATTATCGCGACCATTGGAACCTGGGCCGTTACGCCGGCGCCCTGGGTATCTCCGGAGTGCATTTGAATGCCGTGTGCCGCCAACTGGCCGGCACCTCGGCGTTGGAGATCGTCCACCAGCGGCTGCTGCTGGAGGCGCGGCGCAATCTGAGTTTCACCCAGGCATCGGTGGCGGAGATCGCCGATGCCCTTGGCTTCGCCGATCCCGCCTACTTCGCGCGCTTCTTTCGTCGTGGCACCGGCGAGAGCCCGCTCAGTTATCGCCGTCAGGCAGCAGTGCCGGGGTAGGGCTGGAAGCTTCAACCGGGGCATCCAGGGTTTCCGCCACCCGGTTGGCCAGGGCATCCAGATTGAAAGGCTTGGTGATCAGCGTCATCCCTGGCTCCAGATAGCCTTCCAGGTGAGCCCCTTCCGCATAGCCGGTAGCGAAGAGCACCTTGAGCCGGGGTCGGCGCTGGCGCGCGATTTCCGCCAGTTGGCGACCGTTCATGCCGGGTAGGCCGACATCCGATAGCAGCAGATCAATGGGCTGGCTGCTTTCCAGGATGGGCAGGGCGGCACGGGCATCTTCGGCTTGTAGCGTCGCATAGCCCAGCTCCCTGAGCAGCTCCACCACCATCTGCCGGACCACAGGCTCGTCCTCGACCACCAGAATGATCTTGCCACCGCCTCGCGGCGTGATGGCCGGTGGGGCGACCGGGGTTGGCTCCACGTCGGCGCCCAGGTAGCGGGGCAGGTAGAGACCGACGGTCGTCCCCTTGCCGGGCTTGGACTCCAGGCGCACATGCCCCTTGGATTGCTTGGCATAGCCATAGATCATCGACAGCCCCAGGCCGGTACCCTGGCCGATGGGCTTGGTGGTGAAGAAGGGATCGAAGGCGCGGGCCATGACCTCCGGTGGCATCCCGGTCCCATCGTCCGTCACCAGCAGGGCGACGTAGTCACCGGCGCTCACCGCATCCAGGCCGTTGCCACTTTCAGCCAGATAGACGTTGTGCGTCTCGATGCTGATCTTACCGCCATGGGGCAGGGCGTCTCGCGCATTGATGACCAGGTTGAGCAGGGCGCTTTCCAACTGGTGGGGATCCGTGAGTGCCTGCCAGAGACCGCTATACAGATCCAGGACGAGCGCGATGTCGCCACGCAGGCTGCGCAGCAGCAACTCTTCCATGGATTGCACGCTGGCATTGACCTGGACCGGCTGGAGGTCCAGCGCCTGGCGGCGGGAAAAGGCCAGCAAACGCTGGGTGAGGGCGGCGGCACGCTGGGCCGAGGTAAGGGCACTCCCCAGATACTGCTCGAATTTCTCCTGCCGGCCGGCCTTCTGGTGACGTTGCAGCATATCGAGGCTGCCCATGATCCCAGTGAGCAAGTTGTTGAAGTCATGGGCGATCCCGCCGGTGAGCTGGCCCACCGCTTCCATCTTCTGCGCCTGGCGCAACTGCTCCTGCAGTTCTTCCTGCTCGGTGACGTCGCGCCCGACGGCATAGATGAGGCCGTCCTCGGCGCTGGCCGTCCAGTCGAGGATGCGATAACTACCATCCCGGGCCCGCACTCGCGCCCTGAGGTTCGCCGCCCCCTGATTGGTGCCCAGACTGTGCAAGGTATCGAACACCCGGCGTTGGTCCTCAGGATGCAGCAGCTCGGTCAGCTGGAGACTGGCCAGGTCGGTTTCGCGACGGCCCAGCAGCCGGGTGGCGGCGCTGTTCACCGTCTTCACCTCGCCATCGGCACGGCAGATCACCATCAGGTCGTGGCTGATGCGCCACATCCGATCGCGCTCGCGGGTGCGCAATTCGATCTGGTGCTCGAGCTCCTGGCGCGAGCGGGTGAGGACTTCGCGGGCATCGACGATGCTCTGGATGTCGGTACAGGTGCCGAACCACTGCTCGATGCGTCCCTTGGCGTCACGCACGGGTTGGGCACGGCCGAGCACCCAGCGGTAACGGCCCGAGCGATGCCGCAGGCGGTACTCGATATGGTAGGGCTCGCCGGTACTGAGGCTGTGGTGCCAGACCTTCCAGGTGCGCTCCTGGTCCTCCGGATGGAAGACATTGGACCAGCCATCGCCTTCCGTGGAGCCCTCCGGGACACCGGTGAATTCGTACCAGCGATCGTTGAAGTAGAAATGATGACCATCCGGGCGCGTGGCCCACACCATCTGGTCGATGGAGTTGATGATGGCGCGCAGCTGCGCCTCGTTGCGGGCCAGCTCTTGCGCCTGGCGTCGATGGCCACTGATGTCGATGAACAGTACGGCGAAGCGATCCGCCGGCAGTTTGTGGGCGCGTACCTCGTACCAGTGCTCGTGCTGCAGATTCAGCAGGATATCGAACTGGGTGAATTCCGCATCGGAGTTCATGAAGTCGGCGTAGGCGGGTAGCAGATCCGCTTCCAATGGCGGGAGGGCTTCGCGCAGCGTCTTGCCCAGTACCTGGTCCAGCGGAATGCCCGTCAGGGTGGCGAAGATCGGGTTGACCTCGAGAAAACGGAAATCCTGCATCAGGCCCGCGTCATCACGGATCGCCTGGGCCATGTAGAAGCCCTCGCGCATGCCGTGGTACAGCTCCTGCAGCCAGATATCCCGCTCGGTGATGGCCGCCTCGTTGCGTTTGCGTTCGGTGATGTCGTAGCACACCCCCAGGTAGCGCCCCGCACCCTGGCTGGACATCAGTTGGCCGCGCCGCCCCAGCCAGCGCTCCTCGCCGGTATCGGCGCGCCGGATGCGGTATTCAAGATAATCCAAGGCATCATCGTCGGGCTCCGCCGAGAGCGTTCTCAGGCTGGCCACGTCGTCGGGGTGCAGTTGCTTGATCAATTCCTCCAAGGGGTAGCTGCGCCGTTCCGGCAGCCCCCAGAGGTGGCAAAAGCCCGACGACACCAGCAGTCGCGCCTCGCCCGGCAGGAGTTCGAAGGTCCCGACCCGGCCGACCTGCTGGGCGAGGCGTACCCGTTCCTCGGACACCAGCTGTTCGGTCCGGTCCTGCAGGACATGGGCAAAACCGAGCAGCTCGGTGGCTTGCCTCAGGGCGGTCGTCGCCACTTCCACCCAGCGGGACTGGCCTTTGCGAAGCCCGATCCAGCCTGCCCCTTGCCCATACTCGTCGATCAGCGCCTGGTGCTGAGCGGTCGCGAGAAAGGCTGCATCGCGACCGGCTGTCAGCAACTCGCTGAAGAGCTGACCTTCAGCATCCGCGGCGCTCCAGCCACACAGCAGCTCCGCACCGCGATTCCAGCGCTCGATGCGCCCGTGCCGGTCGGTGATGACCAGGGCATGGGACGTCAATTGCAGAAGCGCCAGCTGTTCGAGCGGAGAGATCGACATTCAGGGATTCCCTTGGACTGGCGCGCGGCAATTTGGCGGTTAGGCCTCGACACCCTCGTGCAGTTGGACATTCAAACTGCGCAGGGCATTCCAGTACTCAGGATAGGTCTTGCCGACGCATTCCGGATCGAGAATGCGGATGCCCGCGACCTTGAGACCGGCCAGGGCGAAGCACATGGCGATGCGGTGATCGGCGTGGGTTTCGATTACCGCGTCGACCTGGCTGCCCGCCAATGCCGGATCGGCCGCCACCAGCAAGTCGTCACCTTCCACGCTGGCCAGGCCGGGGCGGATGGCATTCAGGCCATCGTGCAGCGCGGCTACCCGGTCGCACTCTTTTACGCGCAGGTTGGCCAGCCCCACGAAACGCACCGGCGTCTCGTTGAAGGCCGACACTACGGCCAGCGTGGGAATGGCGTCCTGCATCTGGGAGCCATCGATCACGGCCGGCAACTGCGGAAAGGCGGCGATGTATTCGCGGGCCTTGGCATCGGGCTGGGTGAAGCCATCGTCGGCGACCCCCAGGTCGATGGCGCCGCCGGTCAGTGCCTGGGCGGCCCAGAGGTAGGTGGCGGCCGAGGCATCCGGCTCGATGAAATAGTCGCGGGCCACGTAGCCGGTCGGGGCGACCCGCCAGGTAGCGGCATCGAGTTGTTCCACCTCGGCGCCGAAGGCGCGCATCGCGGCCACGGTCAGATCGACGTAGCCACGCGCGCCAATCTCGCTACCGCGCAAGGCCACGTCCACGGGCTCGCTGCCCAGGGCGGCCAGCATCAACAATGCCGAGACGTACTGGCTGGACAGCCCGGCATCGACCTCGAAACGCCGGGCGGTGAGGCGCCCCTGACCCTGGACCGTCACCGGCGGGCAGCCCGTCGGGGCTGCTACCTGGATGCCATTGGCGTTCAGGGTGTCGAGCAGGGGCGCGATGGGGCGCTTCTGCATATAGGCATCGCCGGTCAGGGTGACGGCGCCATCAACGGTCGCCACCGCCGCGGTAAGGAAGCGCACCGCGGTGCCAGCGTTGCCGAGAAACAGCGGTTGGGAGGGCTGCTGCAGGCGACCAGAGCTGGTCACCACGAAGGTAGTGGCATCCGGCTCCTCGATGGTGACGCCCATCAGCCGCAAGGCCTCGGACATATGGCGGGTGTCATCGCTCTTGAGCGCGCCGGTCAGGCGACTCGTTCCCTTCGCCAGAGCGGCCAGGAGCAGGGCGCGATTGGTGATGGACTTGGAGCCGGGCGGGGCGATCCGCCCCTTCAGCGCAGCGTTGGGAGGGGTAACGGTGATGTAGGGTCTGGCAGACATGGGGGCTCCAAGCAACTTCGCGACAGGCCATGGCGGCGGATCGCAACAAGGGCGCCATGATGCCATTTCGCGTGGCTCAGGCCCAGGCGGCTTGTTTCGTAATACCACCCCTATAGGTGTGATCGAGTCGTCATCCACCCTCTACTGTCACGAACAGGTCATCAGGTCGGGGTAGTGCTAGCTGTTTTCTACCCGAGGAACCTGCCATGTCCCTGCTTCGTCCTGATCGACGCCGTGTCCTGCAAGGCCTGGGGGCCACGCTGTTGTTACCGGCCCTGGGCTCCCGTACCTGGGCGGCGCCCTCCGGCCGGCCTGTCGTGACCGACGGCGTCCAGGCCGGGGATGTGACCCAGGATCGGGCCCTGATCTGGAGCCGGACGGATCGACCGGCACGCCTCCTGGTGGAGTGGGATACCCAGGCGAGCTTCAGCTCGCCGCGCAAGGTGCTGGGGCCGGTAACCACGGCGGCCCAGGACTATACGGCCCGTCTCGATCTCGCCAGGCTGCCCGCCGATCAGCACATCTTCTATCGGGTCCGCTTCGAGGACGTGGATACCGGAGCGCTCAGCGAGCCAGTCGCCGGACACCTGCGCTCGGCACCGACGCAGCGTGGCGACATCAGATTCGTCTGGGGTGGCGATACAGTGGGGCAGGGCTTCGGGATCAATCCCGATATCGGCGGTATGCGCATCTACAACGCCATGCGCGAGCGCCGTCCGGATTTCTTCCTGCACAGCGGCGATACCATCTATGCCGACGGCCCGGTGCCGGCCCAATTGACCGTGGAAGAGGGCCGCATCTGGCGCAACGTCACCACGGAAGCCAAGAGCAAGGTGGCCGAGACGCTCGACGAATTCCGCGGCAACTATCGCTACAACCTGATGGATGACCATCTGCGGCGGTTCAATGCCGAGGTGCCCCAGGTCTGGCAATGGGATGACCACGAGACCACCAACAACTGGTCGCCAAGCAAGCAGTTGGACGACCGCTACAAGGTCAAGGATATCGGTCTCCTCAGCGGTCGTTCTCGCCAGGCCTTCCTGGAATACGCGCCCATGCGCGGTGTATCCGCCGACGGGGCAGGGCGCATCTACCGGAGGATCGCCTACGGCCCGCTGCTGGACGTCTTCGTCCTGGATATGCGCAGCTATCGCGCTGGGAACGACAGCAACCTGGGAGATGACGCGAGCGGGAAAGGGGCGTTCCTCGGGCGAGAGCAACTGGATTGGCTCAAGCAGGAGCTGCAGTCATCGCGGGCCACCTGGAAGGTCATCGCCGCCGACATGCCTATCGGACTGCAGGTACCGGACGGCAAGGACGATCAGGGACAGCCGCGTTGGGAAGCCATCGCCAATGGCGATCCCGGCCAACCCAAGGGGCGGGAGTTGGAGATAGCCGAGTTGCTGGGTTTCATTGCTCGCCAGCAAATCCGCAACACCCTGTGGTTGACCGCCGACGTGCATTATTGCGCGGCTCACCATTACCACCCGGATCGGGCAGCCTTCCAGGATTTCGAACCCTTCTGGGAGTTCGTCGCCGGCCCGCTCAACGCCGGTAGCTTCGGGCCGAATCCGCTGGATGCCACCTTTGGCCCCAGCGTCGTATTCCAGAAGGCGCCGCCCCAGCCAAACACCTCACCCCTGAGCAAATTCCAGTTCTTTGGGGAAGTGGAGATCGATGGAGAATCGGCCGAGTTGAAGGTCACCTTGCGCAATCAGGATGGGGAAGCCCAATTCGCTCAACTGCTGAAACCCGTCCAGAGTAATACCACCCCTATATAGTGGGAGTGTTTAACGTTGATCCTCTGCCTTAGTTAACAAAAAGGAGGAGAAAATGGCGCTAAATGCTACAATCTAGTGGTCATTAGGTTGGATGCGACCCATGTACGAAGACATCAAGAACGCCTTCGAGACCCTCAAGAGCACCATTAATGCCTTCAACGAGCTATGGCCGAGCAAGGTGGTGGCTGCTCAGGTTTGGCGACTGCCGCTGCTGGCTCAGCAGCGGGTGCCGGATCACATCGCCGTGGAAGTCTTCGATGGCGCAGAGGCGGTGGCGCTCACCCAGGAGGCCTTGCTGGCCTTTCACCTGCAGCCTGGCCAGGCGCCGGGCACGGTGAGCCGGCTGCCAGGCTACATCGCGCTCGCCGAGCCTCTGGTCGAGGAAATCCTGGCCATCAACACCTGCAAGAGCGCCTTCAGCGCGGCGATCGAGCAGACACGCCTGGAACTGGAGCTGGCTCCAGAGGCGCGGCCGCGGATCATGCGCAAGGCCTTGGGTGGGGCGTTCAATACCAAGCAACTGATCCGCAAGGTGCAGGGTTTCCCCGATCCAGTACGGCAGCTGACCTTTACCTGGGCCGGTCATACCTCTGGCGGTGAGCGGGTCAAGGTGGCGAAGGTAAGGGAACAGTTGAAGACCCTGGCCCTGGCCCGCGCGGACCGCGAACGGATCGCCCTCGATCGCACACCGGAATGGCAGGAGCACCAGGCGCTCAACCGGATGGCGGACGATGACATCCTGGTCAGGCACAAGAAGATCGCGCCGCATCCGCGCGCGATGCTGTGGTTCGGTGAAGAGAGCCGCTACGACGCCATGATCCACGCGAACCTGCCGGTATTCGTGGTGCCGGCCCAGGACGGCATGCAGGTGGTGGATTTGCGGGATTTCGATCGCACCCAACGTGGCGCGCTACGACCCGATATCAAGCCTCGTCGCGAAGTACTGGCAACACGATTGCTGTACCTCCCCACCGAGAACCCGGCGCGACCGGTCGCGCAGCGGCACAACGAAGCGACCCTCAAGAGATCCACCTATAGCCGGTGACGGCGACCCGAGCGCTCATAGCGTTACCGGATGCTTCGGTGTCGTAACCAGAGCCCTCGCAAGCGAGTGGAAAGGTAACGAAATCTTAGGCGACAGGTGCCCCGACATTAGGGGATTTTTTAAAATTTCCATCAAATTCAATAGCTTGAAAATGTTGGCACAGTGCCTGCTTTATTATTGGCACAAGAACAACAAGATGCGCCGCTAACAGCCCACAACAAAAACAAGAAGGCCTAGGCTCGCGAACCGATCATTTTGGAGCTCCCTTGAGTCACCAAAGTAATCTGTTCACTTCCCACCCCTTGGTGGGGCGTACTGACAATCGATGGCGTTGGCGTCCGACAACAAAAACAAGAGGACAACGACGTATTGGATAGGGGAGCCTAGTGCTCCCTTTTTTCATGCCTGGCGGAAAGTGCGGTCAGGTTCGAGGTGTTGTCTTCTACCTGAGCCTTGGACGGCAATCGGGACGCCTATCTGATGCGGGTCTACTGAACAGCAGTAACCCGTTCGAACACCTAAAAATGCTTTTCCTAGGCAGGCATCGCCCCGCATTGGCGCACTAAGACTGGGCGCTTAAGCCCACCTTTTCCACGTTTACACGCACTTCGTAGCCTCCAAAGGCTACCAACCCTAAGCCTCGACCTCAGTTTTTTTCTGGCCGCGCGCCATGCTGGAGAAGACGCCATCCCGATGAATCCAGGCGTGCACCAGGGCGGCGCCGAGGTGGCCGAGGATCAACGCGAAGAGCAACCAGGCGAATGCCGTGTGTGCCAGGCGCAGCCAGGCGTAGAGCGTGCTGTTAGGGGCAACGATGGCGGGTAGATACCAGCCAGGTGCCAAGGTGACCGGCCAGTTGCCGGCTGAACGCACGGCCCAGCCCAACAGGGGCAGGCAGATCATCAGTAGATAGAGCAGTCGATGCGAGGCCAGGGCCGCGCTTACCTGCCAGCGCGGCAGGCTGGAGGGCAACTCGGGAACGGGACTCAGCAGCCGGTTAGCCAGGCGTAGCACGGCCAATAGCAAGATGGCGATGCCGAGCGGCTGGTGCAGATTGATCAACCAGGGCCGCCAGGTCAGGGATGTCATCATGCCCGCACCGATGAATAGCATGGCGATGATCGCGACGGCCATCAGCCAGTGAAGCGTACGAGCGAGTCCGTTGAAATGCTTGGGGCGGTGGTTCATGGCGTGGGTTCCTGCTGGCTCACGGCATCCTTCGCCTTGCCCTGGGCGATCTCGCGTAAACGAGCGTTATAAGAGTGCGAATAGATTCCGGCGCGGGCTGCTAAAACCGGATCTGCAGACAACTCGATACCCGGAGGCACCAGTGTAGGATCGAAGTTGACGTCGCGACAGCCGCCCAGGCGTTGGTCGGCCACGCTGCGGACCTCCAGGGTACCGGCCACCACTTGACGGCGCTCCGATGGCCAAGGTTGCGAGGGGTCGTCGACCGGATCACCCGGATCGGCGAGCTGCAGAACCAGGTCCCAATAGAGCGGCCCCTTGGTCAGCCGCTGGGCCACGTCTTCGAACAGGACGTCGTGACGCGCCTGGCTTCGCTGCTCGCCAGAAACGCCGACAAAGGCAGTGTGGGGACGCATGGACCAGCGTACCGGTTGGCGCTTGCCGTCAGCTGTGACCAGGATGAAGGCGTTGATGACGTTGTATTGGGCACCGGCAAAGCTACTGGGCCATGGCGCCTTGGCCTTGCGTTCAATTGCCTTGCGCGCTTCAGGATAGGCCGCGAGGAAGGCGGTGACGCGCACTGGGTCGGGTTTGCCAGTTAGCGGATCCGGCGCAAATGCCTGTTGTTGCGCAAGAAAGCCTTCTGGACTGCGGGTATCGAAGTAAGGCGCGTTATTGAGCTTCATGCGCCACTGGGAGTGATCATCGGCGGTGAGCAGCAGTGCCATGCTGACCGTGGCTGTCGAGTTGTCCGCCGCGTGGGGATCCACGGCACCGATGGAAAAGCGCCCCAGGGCGGGCAGTGCAGCTTGGGAGAAGACGCGCGCTTGGGATAGGGAGGCGGCAGCGCCACTGCTGCGGAAAACGCCGACGAAGCAGACGCCCTTGCCGTGGGCGCGGCGGTAGCCTGGTTCGAAGTCGTCTAAGCTCGCGCCGAGGAAGGTGCGAGTGGTGACACGGTTGCCTATCCAACCAGAGGCCCAGGCAAAGGTGAAGGAAAGGCCACTGACGATAGCGCCTATGCCCAGTAGAGGTAACCAAGGGATCTTGCGCTGCGAGCTTGTCATCAGGGGTAAAGCCGATTTCAGTCATTAGAAGAGGCACCGTGACGCGGGTAGTGACAATCGTCAATCTTTTCGTCCTTCCCAAGAGTCAGGGCATAACCGCTGACGGCGAGGATGGATAGGGCTGCTGCCTCGAGTTGAGCACAGCTCGGTCTTCCCGACGCTGCTGGCGGGTGTAGGTCTCGGGCGTAAAGAGGGTGGCGACCACGGTGATCAAGGCCATGCAACCCAGGTACAGAGCAGTGGGCTCTGGCGAGCGATAGTGCGCCAGCAGCGCGGTGGCGATGATCGGGGCCAAACGGACGCTACTTCCCGACCGATACCCAAGCCGGAGAAGCGTAGCCGCGCCGGCAGCAGTTCGCTGATATAGGCCGGCTGAAAGCCCTCGAGCAGGCCCAGCACCAACCCATTGGCCAGCACGAGTCCGGTGACTATGGTCACCAAGCTTTATCCCCATCAGCTGCTGGTCTTCCTGACCTAGATCCGCCAATCACGCTTTGGCGCAGGTGAGATTCATGATCTAAGGTTTCGACAGCCCATCGACTGCGGATAGCCAGCCATGACTCTCGCCAAGACCCTGCCATCCCTCTGGCTGAATGAGCCGACGCACTGGTCGGAGGCGGACGGGCTGTTACAGATCCGCACCGACGCAGGCACCGACTTCTGGCAGAAGACTCAATACGGCTTTGAGCGGGATAGCGGGCATTTTCTCGGCTATGCGGCCGGAAACGACTTCACCGTCCAGGTGCGCATCACCGGCACCTTTACCCAGCTCTATGACCAGGCCGGCCTGATGGTCCGGGCAAGTACCGAACATTGGTGCAAGACCGGGCTGGAGATCAGCGATGACATCCCCCACCTGGGCAGCGTGCTGACCCAGGGCTATTCCGATTGGGCCCTGGGGCCCATGCCCGATGCGGTCTGGGGTTTCTGGCTGCGCTTGACGCTGCATGCCGAGGTGCTGCGCATCCAGTACTCCCTGGATGGCTTGACCTGGCCGCTGCTGCGCCTGTGTCGTTTTACGGCGGATGAAGGCGAAACGCTGGAGGTCGGCCCCTATTGCTGTTCGCCACAGCGGGAAGGCCTGGAGGTGACCTTCGCCGACCTCCAGATCGGGCCGGCGATCGTCAAGGACTTGCACGATCTGAGCTAGCCGCACCCGCTCAACTCATCCAGTTGCCGCCATCCACGTTATAGGTCTGGGAGACCACGAAGTCGCTGTCACTGGAGGCGAGGAATATCGCCATACCGACCAGATCCTCTGCCGTCCCCATGCGACCGTAGGGCACGGCTTCGCCGACCAGGCGCTTCTTTTCACCCAGGGGACGGTTTTCATAACGGGCGAAGAGGGCGTCCACGCCTTCCCAATGCTCGCCGTCGACCACCCCAGGGGCGATGGCATTGACGTTGATGCGGTGCTCGATGAGGTTGAGCCCGGCCGACTGGGTAAGGCTGATCACCGCGGCCTTGGTCGCGCAATAGACGGCCACCAGCGCCTCGCCGCGGCGGCCCGCCTGGCTGGCCATGTTGATGATCTTGCCGCCATGGCCCTGGGCGATCATCTGCCGCGCCGCGGCCTGCAGGGTGAAGAGGGTGCCGGCCACATTGATCGAGAACAGTCGGTCGTAGCTTTCCCGGGTGATCTCGACGATGGGGGCCAGATCGAACAGGGCCGCGTTGTTGACCAGGATATCCAGCTTGCCGGCGGTGGCGACCACCTGGGCGATGGCCGCCTCGATGGAGGCCTGATCGGTGACGTCCATCGTCACCGCATAGGCGCCTTCCCCCAGCTCCGTAGCGGTCGCCTGGGCTCTTTCGCTGTTGATGTCGGCGATCGCCACCCTTGCCCCTTCCTTGAGATAGGCCTGGGCGAAGGCCTTGCCGATGCCACGCGCGGCGCCGGTGATGAGGGCGCTTTTTCCTTCCAGTCTGTTCACGTGTTGTACTCCTATCGAGGAAGGCCCCTGGTGCAGGCAAGGCACAGCGCCAGGGCCTTGGGTGATTCGGGCGCTATTTGGGATAACCGGCGCGCTTCATCTCGCGGGCCGTGGAGGTTTGTGCGGCGTTCAGCGCCTGGTCGACGCTCATCTGCCCGGTGAGCGCGGCGGCGAACAACTGGCCGACGCTGGTGCCTATGGCCTGGAACTCGGGGATGGTCACGTACTGGATACCGACATAGGGCACCGGCTGGGCCGAGGGATGCGCCGGATCGGCGTGCTGCATCATCTCCAGGGTGATCTTGGCGAAGGGCGCCGCCGCCAGGTAGGCCGGGCTGTAGGTGGATTCGCGGGTGCCCGGCGGCACGTTGGCGATGCCGTCCTTGTCCGCCACCAACTTGATGTAGTCCTTCGAAGTGGCCCAGGTGATGAAGGCCTTGGCCGCGTCCTTGTGCTTGGAGGTGGCCGGGATGCCCAGTGACCAGGCGTACAGCCAGGACGAGCCCTTGTCGGTGACCTCGTGGGGCGAGGCGGCGAAACCGACCTGATCGGCTACCTTGCTCTGGCTCTTGTCGGTGGTGAAGGAGCCGGCCACGCTGGCGTCGACCCAGAGGGCGCACTTGCCGCTGTTGAACAGTGCCAGGTTTTCGTTGAAGCCGTTGCTGGAAGCACCGGGCGGCCCGTATTTGCGCAGGGTGTCGACATAGAAGGTGGCGGCGGCCTTCCACTCGGGACTGGTGAGTTGTGGCTGCCACTGCATGTCGAACCAGCGGGCGCCGAAGGCGTTGGCCAGGATGCTGATGAGCGCGACGTTCTCACCCCAGCCGGGCTTGCCCCTCAGGCACAGACCGTACTGTTCCTTGTCCGGCTGGTTGAGCTTGGCGGCGAAGGCGCCCAGCTGCGACCAAGTGGGT
Organism: Pseudomonas oryzihabitans; assembly: GCF_006384975.1. NCBI lineage: Bacteria > Pseudomonadati > Pseudomonadota > Gammaproteobacteria > Pseudomonadales > Pseudomonadaceae > Pseudomonas > Pseudomonas oryzihabitans. The sequence continues at coordinate 989,505 of NZ_CP021645.1, read as the reverse complement.
TGGGCGGGCATGGTAAGGCCGGCCTGCTGGAACAGGTCCTTGCGATAGTAGGTGACGGTGCTCTCGCCATAGAACGGCAGGGCATAGAGGGTCCCCCTGACCGACAGGCCCTCCCTTACGGCCGGGAAGATGTCGTTGACGTCGTAGCTCGCGGGTAGCTCCTTCATCGGCTCCAACCAGCCCTTGGCACCCCAGAGCGGAGTCTCGTAGGTACCTATGGTGAGGACGTCGAACTGGCCGCCACCGGTGGTGATGTCGGTGGTCAGGCGCTGGCGCAGGACGTTCTCTTCGAGCACCACCCAATTGAGCTTGATATCGGGATGCTGCTGCTCGAACACCTGGGACAGCCGCTGCATGCGGATCATGTCGCTGTTGTTGACCGTGGCGATGGTGACCGACTCGACAGCCTGGGCGACGCCGGTGAAACTGAGACTGGCGGACAGCAGCAAAGCGAAGGAGGGCTTCATCGTCTTCTCTCCGTGACTGCCGCGTACGGCAGCTTGTTGTTGTTATGAAAGATCGCCATCGGTAGGAATTTGATTTCGGCACCTAGGCTGGCGCTGATTACAGCAGCACAGCTCCGGCCTTTGCTAACGAGTCTCTGACCGGCCACCGATACTTTTTTGATCAGTCGCGTGTCTGCCTATCCAAGTCAAAAAAGTATCGATCCGGCAGGACTCGCAGCTTGTCTGGACGGCCGTATCGGCCTAGGGTGGTCCGATTCGCTCCAGGCACATCGAGGTCACCCCATGCACGTCGCCGCCTTTCTGGAACCCCGGCCTGCGGAGCTGGAGGTGATCCTCGCCGAGCCCGACCAGAGCTTTCGCTGGTACCAGCACGACTATCCCTTCGCGCTGGCACGCTGGAATCATCATCCCGAGTACGAGATCCACCTGATCCGCAAGGGCAGTGGACGCCTCTTGGCGGGTGACTATGTCGGTCCCTTCGACGCAGGCCATGTGGCCATGATCGGCCCGAACCTACCGCATGACTGGATCGGTGACCTCTCACCGGGCGAGGTGCTGGAAGGTCGCGATGTGGTCATCCAGTTCAGCGGCGAACTGCTGCGCTCCCTGAGTACCCTGGCCCCGGAGCTCGGCGAGTATCTGCCGTTGCTCGAACGAGCCAGGCGCGGCCTTGAATTCACCGGTGCAACGGCCCGCGGCGCGGCCGAGCTGATCGAAGAAATCGGAGCGTTACGGGGCGCCCGGCGGCTGCTGGGGCTGTTTTCCCTGCTGGAGCTCCTGGCTCGCGCACCGGCTGCCGAGGTGGTCTGTCTGGCCAGTGCCTGTTATGCACCGGCCCTGGACGCCCGCAGTTCGGCGCGCATCCATCACGCCTTCGACTACCTGTTGAGCGAACTGACGGAGGACATCCGGCTACCGGTGATCGCCCAGCGCGTGGGTATGAGCGAAGCCGGCTTTTCCCGTTTCTTCAAGAAGGTCACCGGCCATGGCTTCATCGAACTGGCCCGCAAGCTGCGCATCCAGCGCGCCTGCCGCCTGTTGATGCGTCCGGAGCTGTCCATCGCGGCCATCTGCTTCGAGGTGGGCTACGCCAATCTGTCCAATTTCAATCGGCATTTCCGCACCGAGATGCAGCAGACGCCAAGCGAGTACCGGCGCAAGCTAACCAATAGCAAGGCCAGTGTGGAGCCCTGACCAGGACGGAGGGTGAGGGCGGGTGAGGGTGGTGGTAACCCCATCACCCGCGGTGACGATGCGAGACTATTCGGCGCTCGACGGCTTGGCCCAGAGATTGATATCGCCTTCGACCGCATGGGTATCGATCTCGGCCAGTTCTTCGGCGGTAAAGGCCAGGTTGTCCAAGGCCGCCACGTTCTCCACGATCTGCTCCGGCCGACTGGCGCCGATCAGGGCGCTGGTGATCCGCGGATCGCGCAGGGTCCAGGCCAATGCCAGTTGCGCGAGACTCTGCCCACGGCGTTGGGCGATGGCGTTCAGGGCGCGAACCCGCTCGAGATTTTCGGCCGACAGATGACCTTGCTGCAGCGACTGGCCACCGGGCTGATTGACCCGGGCTTCCGCGGGCACACCGTTGAGGTATTTATCGGTCAGCAGCCCCTGGGCCAGCGGCGTAAAGGCGATCACGCCGCTGCCGATTTCCTCGGTTGCATCCAGCAGATCCTTCTCGATCCAGCGATTGAGCAAGTTGTAGGCTGGTTGATGGATCAGCAACGGGATCTTCCATTCAGCCAGCAGCTTGGCCATTTCGCGGGTCTTGGTCCCCGAATAGGAGCTGATGCCTATATAGAGCGCCTTGCCTTGCTGGACAGCGCTGGCCAGGGCACCGGCCGTTTCTTCCAGGGGCGTATGCTCATCGAAACGGTGCGAATAGAAGATATCGACGTAGTCCAGTCCCAGGCGCTTGAGGCTCTGGTCCAGGCTGGCCAGCACGTACTTGCGCGAACCGCCACCTTGACCATAGGGGCCAGGCCACATGTCCCAGCCGGCCTTGCTGGAGATGATCAGCTCGTCGCGATAGGCCGCAAAGTCCTCACGCAGCAGCCGGCCGAAATTGATCTCGGCACTGCCATAGGGCGGCCCGTAATTGTTGGCCAGGTCGAAGTGGTTGATGCCCAGATCGAAAGCGGTCCGCAGCAAGGCGCGTTGACGATCCAGCGGCGTGGTATCGCCGAAGTTGTGCCACAGCCCAAGCGACAGCGCCGGCAGCACCAGGCCACTGCGGCCGACTCGGCGGTAAGGAATACGGTCGTAGCGATCGGAAGCGGCTTGATAAGCCATGAACAGCTCCTGTGGAGAGAAATTGGATCGACGGAACGAACAAGATATTCGCGTACGACACAGACCGCGATGCAGCGAGTGGAAAGGCAGCGCCAACGAGAGTAAAGCCGGCAGCAGCACCTTGAGCAAACCGTCGCCGGGATTTGCCAGACAAAACCGAGCAAGCCGGCAGAGGGCTCAGATTCTGAATCGCTGGTGGCTGATAGTCTGTGACCGGGATCGCCTGGCGGTGAGCCAGAGAGATGGATAGGCAAAGGTCGTCTCGGTGCAGGCAGGCATAACCGTAACTTCGCATAATGTATATTATGTTAAATAAAAGACTTGCTAGTCACTCGCTTCATGGCGGTCGTAACATCTAGTATACGACCAAGCTAAGCGATACCTGAGCAATGGACTTCTTGGCAGGAGCTGCTATGACTACCCAATCGCGAGATGAAATTGTTAGAGCCTTTGCAGAAAACAAGCTATTAGATCTAATAATTGAGAATAGCTGGCGGCACGATAGCGCGCTCTTCTCCCAAGCTTTGATCGATGCTCATCAGTCAATGGATGTCGATCTGCGCACCCTCATCCCTCTGCCTGAGCATTCCCGCTTTTCGAACAACGAATTGCTATATGGGATGGAGATTCTCCTACCGGCGTTTGGCTCAATTGCCATTAGCACTGAAGATTTACTTGAGCTAATTTCTCGGGTAATCCCTAATGACAATCCCATACTCAGCCATTCCTCGTACGCTCAGATACTTAAGTGGTGTCAAACATCGCCGGAGCGGCCCGTTGAACTGCTGCAGCTCATCAAATCAGACGCTCTACTTTCTCAGCGATTTCATTGCCTCCAAGCATGCATAAGCGCTGGAGTCATGGTGGATGCTGAATTTTACTTGGATCAGGCGATTAAGTTTCTTGAAAACGGCGACGCCTCTCAGCGCGCCCAGGCAGCCAGAGCCCTCTGCAATTTGTCTGCTGAAGTACGACGTTCGAACGTTGGCTTGATCGAGACCATCCTTGTCGTGGTCGAGCGTGAGACCGAACCTATGGTACGAGACGCTCTCCTCGCCTTAGCACTTGCATGGCAAAAAGAAGCTCCAGTAGAACTTGAGCAATCAACATACAAACTAATAAAGCGAGCTAGTACTCCCATTACATTGACAGCAAAAGAAACGGTTGCTCGTCAATTACTGGGCAACTCCAGCTACTACAGTGCTCAAGTCCGTCGCGACCTCCTTGAGCTTGTAGCTTCAGGCCAGCCAGAGGATGAAATTGTCCAGTTACTAGACATCTTGTTAGCTGAACTAATCAGGAAAGGTGATGTTTCAGAAGCTCGAAATGTGATTGAGAAGTTCATCCTCAGTGAGCCCGGCGTTCCATTCATTCGTTTCAGTTCAGTGCTACATCAACTTGAGAGCGGCGAACATAGAATCTTGGACGAGTGGATAGTCAACTGGCTCCGGTCTGAGCCATTGCGTTTATCTATTGCGATCAGAGACAGCCTATTTGTAGCCAGTGAAGGTCGAGTGTTTACGCTCATTTTTTGTCACGCGTTGGATGTGCCGGAAAGTGATTACATATTCATTGCAAAAAAAGCTCTTGGGAGCTTTTTCTTGAAACCAGTCTTCATTGCTTCTTTTATAGTCAGCCTAATGCGTAACGCCACGGACATGACCATGGGTGCACTGCAGAGTCTTCTGTTCGATCCTATTCTTATCAACTATTCTGGTCTGCGATCAGATTACCTGGATGAGATTGCAGGGAGTAGCACAGATCTCGCTTCGAAGGCTGTTAAGAAAGTCTTGCAGGAATTGCAGAAATACTTGGAAGACCTCGGCAGCAGGCACATCCGCGAACTGCAGCCCTCGGAGCGTGAGCGTCAGCTGGAGCGTCATCGGGGCAATGAGGAAATGCAAAGTCAGATGATAAAGGCTCGTAAATCTTCAATTATAGCGAAGCTGGCCACTGAAAAAATCATGCTTTACGGCAATAGTATTGCTAGCTGGGTTCCGGAGTTCCCTCCCCCACAGGGATCGGCCGAAGGTGAAACAGGGTCAATGCGACGTGTGGAGCAATCGCTCGCCACTATTCAACATTCATTTCAGTTGCCAAGACATTCGATTCTAGAACCCTCTACGCTGGAGCTTCAGATCCTCCACTTTCTGTACGAGAAGCGATCACAATGAAACTCGTATTCCGTGAATACCTCGCTTCGCTCCGCGAGCGTAATGAACTGGACGTCGTTTTACCCGATCTGTTGAGCGAACTTGGCTTTAATGTTATCTCGCGTCCATCGACGGGGCCACGTCAATTTGGAGTTGATGTGGCCGCTGTAGGCCCAGAGATAGATGGTGAGCGGAAGCTTTACCTGTTTACAATCAAGCAGGGAGACCTAACTCGGGCAGAGTGGGACGCAGTACCCCAAGGGGTAAGAACTTCAATCAACGACATCATAGACGTATACATCCCCAAGCGGATTTCTACCCAATACGAGTCATTGAGGATTGTAATCTGCCTGTGCTTCGGGGGTGATGTTAAAGAGGCTGTAAGAGATAATTTGACAGGCTTGATGAGCAGGCTTGCTAATGACCGAATTTCCTTTGAGGAGTGGAATGGCGATTACATGGCAGGCTTGCTTGCTAATGGAGTGCTCCAGCACCAGCACGTAAGCAAGACCCTGCAGTCTCACTTCCAGAAGTCTATCGCAATGCTTGATGAGCCTGATGTCTCAATTCGCCACTTTACCGCATTAATTGAAGGGTTAGTGAAGGCCGAAAACCTCGAAGCCTCCCAGCGGCTTGCCACGCTAAGACAAATGTATATTTGTCTCTCGGTGCTGTTCGTCTGGGCGCGCACGCAGGAAAACCTAGAAGCCCCATATCGAGCCAGCGAACTAGTTATTCTACGTGCATGGGAGCTGGTCAAGAGAGATATTGAGGATGCATCGATAGGACACAAGCATATTGGGTTGACCTTCAATGAACTGCTCGATCTGCACACCAATATCTGGTCAGAGCTGATAGAAGTTAAAATTCTGCCGCTGACGGCCAAACGAGATGCGTTAGCCAGCTCCGTAAATTCCCACAGTGCAGTGGACATCAACCTCAAGCTGTTTGAGGTTTTGGGACGTATCGCGGTCAGGGGGCTGTGGGTGCTCTGGCCTCACTTAGATACAAATGCGCTACAAGTGCTTGATACCTCAGATGTACCGGAGGAAGCATCTGATCTTGCCCGGCACATCGTCGAACTCATCAATAATAATCAAGCTCTGTTCTCGCCAATAGCCGATGAGCAAGTCACTAATATCAGTTGCGCTTTAACCTTCCTATCGATGATGAAAGACTGGCGCAGCCATGCGAAGGAATACTGCCGTGAGCTTCTAAACTACTACCACTTCAATTTTATTAGACACTATCGATACCCAACCATTTACGGCAGCTACCAGGAGCTTATAAGGCATCCCCAGGCCAGGACTGAAGAATGTCGGGCGCAGCATACAAAGGGTAGCACTCTCATTCCGATCATGCTGCTCTTTTCCACCCTGGGTGGCAAAACGGAGGCTAGCGAACATTTCGCTAGATTCGCACGAAGCGAAATGAAGCATTGCAATCACCAGCTTTGGATGCCCGGGCCTGATACGGAGGTTGCCCTGTATCACGGTGACTCCTCGCATGGCTTTGCCCTTTGTGACATACCTATCACAGCCGATGGTGCTGCAGCCAGAGATATCCTAATAAGGGAGTGTTCTGACGGGGGGCACTATACTGCTCTGTCTTCTGTACGCCTTGGCCATTGGCCGGTCTTTGTAATGGCCTGCCGTCATAGTCGGCTTCCATTGCCGCCACAGCTTTGGTTCCCACTAATTAAGAGGGAAGAGCCCGTTTCAAGTGTGGTTTCAGATACTTGGCAACCTACCTTAGAAACTCTCCAGGCTCACTCGGTTTATTGGTCCTCGCGCCGAACCAGTGCAAACCTGAGTCCAAGCGAACACAAAAAAATTCATCTCGTTTAGTTGCCAAAATGGGGGATACATTAGAGTAACATCAAGCTTTTGCACTTCCTTAGTGCAACTACCACGTTAAGCTGTTCGGGAAAGTTCCTGTACTTTTCCGTCCTGCATTAGAAAATCAACTCAGAATTTTAATTTACCACTTAGAACCATCCCTCCTCACTGATTTTCGCCTAGCCTTCGCTCGGCGAATTTCCAGACAAGCCATATGCTATTTCCCTATGATGCGTAGACTTCATTTCGTAAGGCGCTTAGGGCTGCTAGAGCTAAAGTCCGGATCATCTAGCATGATTTCTTCTAGGAGCTCATCTCGCTAACCAAGGTAGGTCAATTTAAAGTATTTCTAAAAAATCTAGGCGGCTGAGAGGCGCGACGTCTGACTTCGAAAGAAAGACATAATTTAGCCAAGGCTACGCTAACCACTACCCCTAACAAAAGTGCATAGAAGCCAAAGCCAAATGCCACCGGAACATGCCAGTCAAAAGTTGAATTTAACCAGCCTGGAAAAAGCATGAATAGTAAAAATGAAAAAGCTCCGCCGATCATCAGTCCAAATTTTGCGGCTTCCTCACGCTCTTTATTTGTTGATCCATGAACAATATCGGCGTGACACCCGAGACAAACCAGCTGATCGTAATCGGCTATTGTTTTGCAGTACGGACAAATCCATCCCTCTTTTTCCTCGGGCTCAGAGGGGTAACTTACCCTCAGCGGCTTGGTTTTTCCTTCGATTTCTTCCAGCACACTATTCTCCGCGTCGTGCTTCCACTGATGAAGCATTACTGCCGGATATCGGAACTGGTCGACGTCGACTAATCGAGAGCAAGTCTGGCATAGCCAAATGCCATTCCAGATTGAGCTACGCTCAGACGGCGTAAGGGAAGAATCAAAACGAGGACCGCCGGGTGCAGCAGCGGTAATGTGAGCAGCAACCCCAATCCTCGTAGATTTATCCTCTTGAAAATTTGGACCAGAGGTAGTTCTTCGACAATCTGGATTAGAACACTTGTTGCCAACACGCTCTTGCAAAATACGAGTATTCGCCGCTCCAAACTCATCTCGATTATTTCGACTTACCACTCGTTCGCCTACCTTCTCCTAAGCCCAAGACTGAGATTCCTAGTCGGAGATCTCATCCCATAACCGAGAGAAAAGATATCAAACTGCCATAAATCGCTCTAGTCATTCAAAGCGGCAACACCGACAACAACCGCTCCCGCCTGATCTGCTGCAGCTGCGCGACCAAATCCTCAACCGGCACCTGCGCCCCGGTGTGGAAATGCAGCAGCCGCTGACCGGTAACCGAGCCGAGCCACTCGAGTTCGTTCGACCCTTCCGGTTCGACGGCCAGCAGCAGGCAATCGCTGCCCAGGCGGGCCAGTTGGCTGGCGACCTGGCTTCCCGAGCCGTGGGATGCCCAGTCGTCATGTAAGGCGGTAACCTCGTCCAATTGCAGGACGGGAAGCTCTAGGCAACTGGGCAGGCCGGCTAGTAGCGCGTTCGCTACCGCCAGCTCGAGGCTGCCATGCAGGATGACCAGCGCCACGGCCGGTCGGGTGTGGTCCAGGGTTTTCCATGGGGGGATCGCCATGCTGGATTTCCTCTTGACCGGACGTGGCTGGGTCTGGGTGGCCTGGGGTTACTCGAAGGCGTTGTGGTAGGCGTTGAGCGCCGGCGCACCGCCGAGGTGCACATAGAGCACCCGGCTGCCCTTGGGCAGTTCGCCGCTGCGGGCCATGGCGATCAGGCCAGCGATGGATTTCCCTTCATAGACCGGGTCGGTCAGCATCGCTTCCATCTGCGCGGTGTAGCGGATGGCCTCGACCGTCGGGCCGTCCGGCAAGCCATAGTCCGGGCCGCAGAAGCGCGGATCGATGATCACGTCCTCGTCGCGGATCTCCTTGTTCAGGCCGATCAGTTCGGCAGTGTTGCGGGCGATCTTGGTGACGGCGGTGCGGGTCATCTCGGCATCGGCGGCGGTATCGATACCGATCAGCCGGCGCTCACGCTCCTGGGCGCGGAAGCCCACCACCATGCCACCCTGGGTGGAACCGGTGCAGGTCGCCGTGATCACGGTATCGAAGAAGATGCCGAGGTCTTGTTCCTGGGCGGCCAACTCGTCGGCGAAATGCGCGTAGCCGAGGCCACCCAGCGGATGGTCCGAGGCGCCAGCGGGGATGGCGTAGGGCTTGCCGCCTTCACGGCGCACCTCTTCCAGGGCACGTTCCCAGGTGGCCTTCACCGCGGTGGAGTAGCCCTCGCCTTCGAGCAGCGTCTTGGCGCCCATGAGGCGGGACAGCAGGATGTTGCCGACCTTGTCGTATACCGGGTCTTCCCACTTGGTCCACTCTTCCTGGACCAGGCGGCACTTCAGACCCAGCGCCGCGGCGACGGCGGCGACCTGGCGGGTATGGTTGGACTGGATGTTGCCGATGGACACCAGAGTGTCGCAGCCCTTGGCCAGGGCATCGGCGGCCAGCCATTCCAGCTTGCGCACCTTGTTACCGCCATAGGCGAGGCCGGACGAGACGTCATCGCGCTTGGCCCAGATTTCGACACCGAGGTCTTTCGACATGCGCTCGAGCTTGTGCAGGGGCGACGGGAAATAACCGAGCTTGACGCGGGGGAAACGTTTTTCGAGATCCAGGGACATGGCGGCGACTCCAGTGGTGAGAGAACGCTTTCAATGCTAGGGAAAACCTCGAAAAAGGTGCTTTCGAAGATGCGGTACGAAAGATGCTTTTCTTTCTGTAATTGCGACCTATCGGTCATAGCGTTCAGTAAAAACCAATTTTTAATGGAGATTCTTTCGATGAATGAAGCCGTTGAACTGACCCCCGTCGAACGCAAGATCCTACGGGCGCTGCAGCAGGATGGACGCCTGAGCAATGCCGAGTTGGCGCGCCAAGTTTCCCTGAGTCCGAGCGCCTGTTGGAACCACACGCGCAAGCTGTTCGAGAGCGGCGTCATCACCGGTGTCAGGGCGCATGTGGACCCCAAGGCAGTGCAGCGGGAAACCGCGGTGCTGGTGGGCGTGGTGCTGGATAGGTCGACGCCGGACTCCTTCCAGGCCTTCGAGGCAGCCGCGCGCGCCCTGCCCCAGGTCCTCGAGTGCTACCTGGTGGCCGGTGACGTCGATTACTTCATCAAGCTCAGGGTCAAGGACATCGCGGCCTTCAATCGCTTGCACAGCGAGCGGCTGATCGCCCTGCCCGGCGTGCGCCAGGTACGCACCTTTTTCGTGCTGAACGAGATCAAGACCGATGGGTTGTTGCCCATCTAGTAAGAGGCTACAGAGCACCGTAGGAGGGTTTTTGCTCCCAGGGCTCCCGAGTCAAATGCTCTTTTTCTTAATGGATTGATTTTCTATTCAATCCTTATTTTATGCGGAATTAATTTTTCCTATTGAATGCCGTGCACTTAGGAAAAAAGAACTAAACCCTTATAGGAAGGAGCTAATCCCGGCTTCCAGCTTACCAGCACAATGTTATCTAAAAACGGCAAGAGTGGTCGTCACTGTTTTTGACACTTGACATAAAAACATGTCGGAGCAATCTATTGCTTGAGTCGGCCGTTTGGGGCCGTGCAACGGAGGGCATTGCGATGAAAAAGTGCAAGTGGGCTTTCGTAGCATTAGGAGCACTGGCCGGTTGCGGCTCGTTACCGACAGTAGAGTATAAGAAGCTAGATGGGTGGGATCCAGAGGGACGGATGCGTTACGCCTTGCCCAAGTCAATCATCGTAATTGATTATCCGAAAGACAAAAACGGGGAGCGCATCAGTTCAGGAGAGTCGGGAATAGAACTGACCGCTGTTCCTGCAGAGTCGAAGACATTTCTCGCAGTCGCAGCCAATGATCCTTGGGGGCGCAAAACCACACTACAATGGACTAAAATTTCCAATACTGATCTTCTTGCAAGCGTAGGGACTGAGGTGGTGGATAATCGAAAAACTGTCATCTCAGCAATTGGGGCCGCCGCTGTGGATGGGCTAAGCATTGTGAAAAGCCCCTTCTGGAGTGGCACCCTTGAGGGTAACGTGCTTGGAGCCATATCGGCAGATCCGGTAGCCACACCGCCACAGGAACCCTATCCAGTAGCCTTCGACCCGTATGATTTTCCTAGGGTAAAGATTAACCAAGAGTTCGTGCTAAAATCTGGAAAATCCTCCATAACTCTATTTGTCAACTTTCTTGAAGACGCTCCGCCAGGAGCAGCGCTCTTTAGAGACAAAGAATCGCGAGGAGAACTCAACCAGATGCGCCACGTATTGCTCACTTCTGCCTGCCGAACCATCAATGTGGAAATTCGAAGCGGAAAGTTTAGAGGAAAATCGTTCACTACGAAAGTTGCAGACCCCAGTTACGTTCAAACCATTCCACTGCCTAAGAAGGGCACCATAAGTTTTCACTCAGTATGCGGTGCCAACCTAGCAGCAGCCGCCACAACGGACACGACAGGTATTGAATTGGTTGCGACCACTGTTGCGCAATCAAAGTCGCTACTTGAGGCTTGGAGCAAAACAAAAAATTAACAATAAAGTCATCGCAAACCGACCTTTAACTACATCTAGCCCTGCCTTCGCTTTTCAATCTGCCTAATATATTTTTGATGATTGAAAATCTACTGATATTGATTACGCTGTAGGGGATTCACCCTTTCGGGTGAGCCTCTATGACATCGGTGGTCACAAGCGGCTTTTAGTCGGTTCAATGTTTAGTAGCGATTGTGTCCGACATACGCGCCTCGGTAATTTTGTAGGCGTTGAGCACCAGATGAACAGTGGAACTGGAGGGTGACGTCTTCAATTCGGATGGGATCTCCGTATTGATCGTCCGCCGCATCCGAACTCCTGTATCGCGACGCGAGACTTCGCCTCAGTGTTGAAGAAGCAGTCATCGCTCGCGTCGTACAGTCCAGCTGAGGCGCCACCGATGCGCAATCTCAAAGATCAGGCAGAGGCGGCCAGGGCCAGGATGGTGGCGACCAGCGCTTGGGTGCGCGGGACCAGGGTGTCGAGCACGAGGAATTCGGCATCGGTGTGGACCTTGCCGCCCACCGGGCCCAGGCCACAAAGAGTGGGTATACCCAGGCTGGCGGTAAAGCCGGAGTCGGCGCAGCCGCCGGTGAATTCGCCCTCCACCGCGAAACCGAGTTCGCGCGCTTCACGCTGGTAGAGCGCGAGCAGGTCGGTGCTCAGATGCTCTTCCATGGGCAGGAACAGACCGGTGGGCGTGAGGCTGGCGCTGGTACCCGGCAGCTCTTCCTCGGCGACGATGGCCGCGATGCGGGCCTGCAGCTCGGGCCAGTCGGCCAGGGCGACGAAGCGCACGTCCAGTCGTGCGGTGGCGCTAGGGGCGACGGTATTGCTGGAGGTACCGCCCTCGATCAGGCCGACGTTGGTGGTGATGCCACGGCCGTAGTCGGTCAGGGCGTGCAGCTTGATGACCTTGAGCGCCAGGGCCTGGATGGCGCTGGCGCCGTCGGCGTGGTTGACCCCGGAATGCGCCGCTCGCCCGCTTACCCTGATGGTGAGGCTGGCGCCGCCCTTGCGCGCCTTGACCACGTTGCCGGTGATGCGGCCGGGCTCGCAGTTGAGCACGGCACGGGCCCCGCGCGCCGCTGCCTCCAGATGCGGGCGGGCGCTGCCGGAGCCGATTTCCTCGTCACCGGTGTAGAGCACCCTGACCGGGAACGGCAACTGGCCGGCGCGCTTGAGGGCGCGTAGCGCGAAGCAGCTGGCCACCAGACCACCCTTCATGTCGGCGACGCCCGGTCCGTAGGCCTGCTTTTCATCGCGGGTGAAGCCGCGACTGGCCACCGTACCCGGCGGGAAGACGGTATCGCGGTGCCCCAGCAGCAGCACGCTGGCACCGCTGGCGGGGCCTACCTGGGCGGCGAGAATGTCGCCGAAGTCGGCGATCGGTGTGCGCTCGACGTCGATGCCATCCTCGGCCAGGGCCGCGGCGAGCACCGCACCGACGGCATCGACGCCGACCTTGTCGTAACTGTTGGAATCGGTATCGACCAGGCGTTGCAGCAGGCGGGTCATGGGCTCGCGCTGGGTGGCGAGCCACTCCAGGGCAGCGGACTTGGCGAGGGACATTAGCGCTGACTCCAGCGATCGCCCAGGTCCCAGAACAGCCCGGCCATCAATTGCAGCCCCTGCCGCGCCACCGGGGCCAGGAGGTGCTCGTTGGGCGCGTGCTGGGAGCAGGCGGGATAGGAATGGGGTACCCACAGGGTGGGCAGGTCGAGGATGTCGGCAAAGATGTCGTTGGGCAAGCCGCCACCGAAATTGGGCAGCAGCGCCGGCTTCTCGCCCAGGGTGCGGGTCAGGGAGGTCATGGCCCAGTCGACCCAGGGATTCTCCGGGTCCAGGCGCGAGGCGTGCAGGATTTCATCCTTGGTGCGGGTCACGCGCACGGCGCCAAAGCCCTGTTCGGCCAGGTGCGCCTCGATCAACGGGATGAAGGAGTCGCAATCGCAGCCGGCGACGAAGCGGATCTGGCAGTGGGCGCGGGCGCGGGGCGGAATGGCGTTGACCGGCGCCTCGGGGTTGCCGGTGGTGAAGGCCAGCACCTCGAATGTGTTCCAGCCGTAGACGCGCTCGGCCGGGGTGAGCCCCGGTTCGCCCCAGTCCGGATCGATCTGCGGATCGCCCGTGGCACTATCGAGCTCGATGTCGGCCAGGGCGCGTCTTACTGGCAGGGGCAATTCGGCTGGCTTGAGACCCGGCACGCGGATCTGCCCGTGGGCATCGACCAGGCTGGCCAGCGCATGGGCGAGGATGATGCCGGGGTTGGCCAGCAGCCCGCCCCAGTTGCCGGAGTGATGGCCGCTCTCGCGCAGGTCCAGGTGCAGGTCGAAGTTGAAGGTACCGCGGGCGCCGAGGAACAGCGTCGGCCGTTGCGCCGACACGCGGGGACCATCGGAGGCGATGAAGAGGTCGGCGGCCAGGGCTTCGCGCTGCTCCTGGCAGAAGGTGCGCAGCCCCACCGAGCCGATCTCCTCGCCCATCTCCAGCAGCAGCTTGACGTTGTAGCCGAGGCGCCCGCCCCGGGCGGCGATGACCTGTTCCAGCGCCGCCAGGTTGAGCAGGTGCTGGCCCTTGTTGTCGGCGGTCCCCCGGCCGTACCAGCGCTCGCCCTCCTCCACCAGCGTCCAGGGTGCCAGGCCGGGCCGCCAGTTGGCGGCGTCGCCGCGTACCACGTCGCCGTGGCCGTAGCTGAGCAAGGTCGGCAGCGCCGGGTCCTCGATGCGCTCGGCGATCAGCAAGGGGCCCTTGCCGGCGACGGGATTGTCCAGGCGCCGGCTGGTGAAGCCCAGGCGGGCGACATAGGGGGCGATGAAATCCTCCAGGTAACGTCCCAGCTCCGCCTGGCGCTCGGGTTCCTGGCTTTCGGTGGGCTGGGCGACGGCGGCGGCGAGCCGGTCACGGAAGGCGCCGTCGTCGAAGTGGGCGGCGGCAAGCTCGAGGGCGTGGGTACGGCTGGTCATGGCAGGCTCCAGGGGTATTCGGGGGTAGCGGGCGCCAGCGCCCGCCCCGGCTCAGGCGGGTTCCGGCAGATGGCAGCGCTTGGTGCCGCCAGGGATGTTTTCGCGCTCGGGATAGCGCTCGGCGCAGGGGGCGAAGCAGCGCGGACAGCGCGGATGGAAGGCGCAGCCACTGGGCGGATTGATGGGATTGGGAAAGCTGTTGCCGAGCCCCAAGGCCGGCAGCCCCAGGGACGGATCGGGCGTGAGCACCGCATCGAGCAACGCCCGTGTATAGGGATGGGCCGGTTGGGCGAACAACGCCGCCCGCTCGCGCTCCTCGACGATCTTGCCGAGGTACATCACGGCGACCCGGTCGGCCAGGTGCTCCACCACGGCCAGGTTGTGGCTGATGAGCAGGTAGGTCAGGCCGAATTCACGCTTGAGTTCCAGCAGCAGGTTGAGGATCTGCGCCTGCACCGAGACGTCCAGCGCCGAGGTGGGTTCGTCGCAGATCAGCACGTCGGGGCGCATCACCAGGGCGCGGGCGATGGCCACGCGCTGGCGTTGCCCGCCACTGAGCTGGCCGGGATGGCTGTCGGCGGCGCGCCGGGGCAAGCCCACCACGTCGAGCATCTCGGCGACCCGGCGCTGCTGCTCGGCGGCCGAGCCCAGGCCATGCACCTTGAGCGGCAGCGCCACGATCTGGCGCACCGTCTTGCGCGGATTGAGCGAGGAATAGGGATCCTGGAAGATCGGCTGGATATGCCGCGCCATCCGCTTGCGATCCACGCCGCGCAGGTGTTCGCCACCTACCAGAATGTCGCCGCTGGTGGGCGCCAGCAGGCCCAGCAGCAGCTTGGCCAGGGTGCTCTTGCCGCAACCCGACTCTCCCACCAGCCCGAGGGTCTCGCCACGGTGGAGCCGCAGGGAGATGCCATCCACCGCCTTGAGGGTCGCCGGCGGCCGGAACAGGCCACGGTTCAGGGTGAATTCCCGGCGGATATCACAGAGTTCAAGGGCGATCTCGCGGCTCATCGCACACCTCCCATCAGGCGCAGGGGCTCGTCCTGCACGGCGAAATGGCAGCGGATGAGGTGCGCGCCCTCCTCTATCAGCGGCACGCTCTCGGCACAGGTCGCCACCGCCTGCGGGCAACGATTGCGGAAGGCGCAGCCGTGCTGCTCGCCCACCAGGCTCGGCACCAGACCGGGGATGGCGCCCAGCGGTTGCCCGGGCCGGGTACGTCCGGGCACCGGGATGCTCGCCAGCAGGCCGCGGGTATAGGGATGTCGCGGTTCGGCGAAGAGCTCGGCGGCCGGCGCCTGCTCGACGATCTGCCCGGCGTACATCACCGCTACCCGGTCGGCGATGCGCGCCACCAGGCCCAGATCGTGGGTGATGAAGACGATGGCGGTGCCGAATTCGCGCTGCAGGTCGCGCAGCAGGTGCAGGATCTGCGCCTGGATGGTGACGTCCAGCGCCGTGGTGGGCTCGTCGGCGATGATCAGGTCCGGCTCGCAGAGCAGCGCCATGGCGATGACCACGCGCTGGCGCAGGCCGCCGCTGAGCTGGTGCGGATACTGCCGCAGGCGTTCGCCGGCGTTGCTGATGCCGACCTTTTCCAGCATGGCCTCGGCGCGGGCCCAGGCGCTCTTGCGGTCCAGCTGGCGATGCCGGCGCAGGACCTCGGCGAGCTGGTCACCGATGCTGTAGGCCGGATTGAGGGCGGTCATGGGCTCCTGGAAGATCATCGCCAGGCGATTGCCGCGCAGGTCGCGCATGCCCTTCTCGCCCACCGTCAGCAGATCGTGCTCGCCCAGACTCAGCCGCGCCGCCTGGCGCCGGGCCTGGCGTGGCAGCAGGTCCATCAGCGCCAGGGAGGTGAGCGACTTGCCGCAACCGGATTCCCCCACCAGGCAGAGCATCTCGCCCCGCTCCACCTGCAGGTCCAGCCCGCGGACCGCATGCAGGGTATCGCCACCCAGGGGGATGTCGATGCGCAGGTCTCGTACGTCGAGCAGTGCCATATCCAATCCTCTGCTTAGTTGCGGCCGTCAGGCGCGGCCAGGTCGCGGATGCCATCGCCGACCAGGTTGATGGCCAGCACCAGCAGCATCAGGGCGACGCCGGGAATGGCGATCACCCAGGGCGAAAAGAACATGTAGGGTTTGCCCTCGGCGATCATCAGGCCCCAGGACGGCAGCGGCGGCTGTACCCCTACGCCGAGAAATGACAGGGTCGCTTCCAGTAGGATGGCGTGGGCCATCTCCAGGGTGATCACCACGATCAGGGCGCCCAGCAGGTTGGGCAGGATCTCGCCGACCACCACCCGCCAGGTGGAGCAGCCCAGCGCCTGGGCGGCGGTGACGTATTCGGCATCGCGGATCTGTTGCACCGCGGCGCGGACCACCACGGCGAAGCGATCCCACAGCAGGCAGCCGAGCAGGATCACCACCACCTTCAGCGAACCACCGACCAGGGCGGCCGAGGCCAGGGCCACCATCACGATCGGCAGCGCCAGGCGGGTGGTCACCAGGTAGCTCACCAGGGCATCCACCTTGCCGCCGTAGTAGCCGGCCAGCACCCCCAGCAGGGTGCCGATGGCGCCGGAGATGAGCGCGGCGGCGAGGCCAATGAACAGCGAGATACGGGCGCCATAGAGCAGCCGGGACAGGTAGTCGCGGCCGAGCTTGTCGGTGCCCAGCGGATGGCTCCAGGTGCCCTTGGCCATCCACACCGGCGGGTGCATCCGCTGCATCATGTCCTGGGCATAGGGATCGTGGGGGGCCAGCCAGGGCGCGGCCAGGGCGGCCAGTACGATGAGCAGGAGCAGCACGGCGCCGATGGCGAAACCGCGGTGGCCGAACCAGCGGCGCAGTTGGCGAGCGAAGGTCGGGCGTGGCGGTAGATAGTCGTCGAGGACGAAGGGATTGGCGACGGTCATGGAGCCTCCTAGCGCACGCGGATGCGCGGATCGAGCATGGCGTTGAGCAGATCGGCGACCAGCGTCAGCACGATGTAGATCAGCGCGATCAAGAGGACGATGGCTTGCACCACCGGGAAGTCGTTGCGGGCGATGGCATCCCAGGCCAGTTGGCCGATGCCCTGCAGGGAGAACACCGCCTCGATCACCACCGAGCCGCCCAGCATGAAGCCGAATTCCACCGCGGCCAGGGCTACCACCGGGATCAGCGCATTGCGCAAGGCGTGCTTGAACAGGACCCGCGCCGGGCTCAGGCCCTTGGCGCGGGCGGTGCGGATGTAGTCGGCGCCCAGCACGTCGAGCATGCCGGCGCGGGTCAGGCGCATCAGCGAGGGCGTGGCGTAGTAGCCCAGGGCGATCGCCGGGAGGATGAAGTTCTTCCAGCTGGTGTTGCCGGAGACCGGCAGCCAGTGCAGGTTGACGGCGAAGATGACGATCAGCACCAGGGCGAACCAGAAACTGGGCATCGCCTGGCCGAAGGTGGCCAGGGTCAGCGCCACCCGGTCGACCCAGGTGTCGCGCTTGACCGCCGCCAGCACGCCGAGCGGGATGGCGAGTAGCAAGGCCACCGCCAGGGCGATGGCGCCCAGAGTCAGGGTGATGGGCAGCCGGGTGGCGATGAGGTCACGCACCGATTCCTGGAAGAAGAACGACTGCCCCAGGTCCAGGTGCGCCAGATCCCCCACCCACTCCACGTACTGCGTGGGCAGGGGCTTGTCCAACCCGTATTGATGGCGCACCACCTCGATCTGTTCGGCGGTGGCTTCCGGTCCGGCGATGGCGGTGGCCAGGTCACCGGACAGGTGCAGCAGGAAGAAACTGATCAGCGAAACGGTGAAGGCCACGGCCAGGGCGATACCCAGGCGACGCAAGAGATAGCCGGACATGCTCGGTTCCTCGGATGGCAGCGCCCCGACCGGGGGCGCCGGGACGGATCAGTTCCAGTGCGCCAGGGCGAAACGGGGCAACTCGTCCGGATAGGGCTGGAAGGCCAGGTCCGAGTTGAAGGCGTAGTTCACGGAGTAGTTGAACAGGGGCGCCCAGTAGGCCTGTGCGGCGATCCGCTGCAGCGCCTTGCGGTAGTCCGCCTTGCGCACCTCCGGGTCCATGGAGGTATCGGCTTCCTTGAGCCAGTCGATCACCTGCGGGTCCTTGGCCACGTCGTCGGCATTGCCCTTGAAATAGACGCCGGTGGACGCCGAGGCATCGGCGATGGAGAAGGAGCCCCAGGCGAGCAGCGCCATGGGCACCTTGCCGGCGCGCTGTTGGTCCCGTAGGGCGGCGAACTTCAGGTAGCGCAACTTGGCGTCGATGCCCACGGCGCGCAGTTCACCGATGATCGCCTCGGCCACGTCGCGGTCGCGGTAGGCGAACAGCTCGGTGCTGAAGCCGTTGGGATAGCCAGCGGCCTTGAGCAGCGCCTTGGCCTTGGCCGGGTCGTAGGGATAACCCGTCACCGCCTTGGCATCGCAGCCGAACTGTCCGGGATAGCAGGCTACCTGTAGCGGCTGGCTGCCGCCGCCCATGAGCTGGCTGGCGATGGCCTGGCGGTTGATGGCGTAGTTGACCGCCTGGCGCACCTGCAACTTGGCGAAGGGCGAATCCGGCGAAGAGGTGCCCTGGGCATCCATGCTGAGGAAGCCGATGCGCATGCTGGCGCCGCTTTCCACCGTGACATTGGGGATTCCCTTGAGCTGCGCGGCCTGGTCCGGCGCCACGCGCCAGATCCAGTCGACGCCGCCGGTCATGAGTTCGGCCATGCGCGTCTCGGGATCGGGGATGACGCGGAATTCGATATGGCTGATGCGCGGCTGACCCTGGGGGCTGTCCTTGAAGTAGTTGGGATTGCGCGCAAGCTTGACGCCCTGCCCGCTGGTGACGGAGACGATGCGGTAGGGACCGGTACCCACCGGCTTTTGCGCGAAGCCGGCTAGGCCCACCTGCTGGAAGTACTTGGCCGGATAGATGGGCAAGGCGTTGGCCAGGTATTCCAGAGCGGCGGGAAAGGGTTGCTTGAGGTGCAGGCGGACCTTGTAGTCGCCCAGCTTCTCGGCGCTCTTGATCCAGTTGACGTTCTGCTGGGTGACCACCTTGCCCTCGGGCGAGGTCACGTAGTTGAAGGTGAAGACCACGTCGTCGGCGGTGAGGGGATCGCCGTTGTGGAAGGTCACGCCCTTGCGGATATCGAAATCGATGGTCAGCGGATCGACCTGCTCCCAGTGGGTGGCCAGCATCGGCAGGTACTTGCCGGTATTGGGGTCGCGATAAACCAGGTCGTCCCAGGCCAGGTGGGCCAGGATGACGCCCTCGCGGACATCGTTGTGATAGGGGCTGACGTTCTCGGGCTCGGTATCGGAGGCGTAGACCAGGGTGTCGTTGGCCTTGCTGGCGAAGGCCTGGCCCTGGGCCAGGACGAGGAAAAGCGCGAAGCTACAAACGAAACCTTTGAATCCCATGCCGTCTGTCTCCAGAGCTGTGGTTGGTCAAAGGCAGGTCCGCGAAGCGCGGGAAAGAAGGTTTTGCTGTTTTGCGTGAGACTGTTTTTGGTCCCTTGGCCCGACTCTAGGTCTTGCCATCCCATGCCACAAGCAGAATATTTAGATGCAAGCCATGCCAATTCGGCAAAGGAGACGTCATGCATCTGCACGGAATTCAGTCGACCGCCCTGCGTTATTTCCTCGAGGTGGTGCGCTGCGGCTCCATCAGCGAAGCCTCCCAGCGCCTCAATGTCGCGGCCAGTGCCGTGAGCCGACAGATCGCCAAGCTCGAACGGGAACTGGAGACGCCGCTGCTGGAGCGCCGCGCCCGCGGCGTGGTGCCCAGCGCCGCCGGCGAACGCCTGGCGGTGCATGCGCGCAAGGCGCAACTGGCCAGCGAACAGGTGGCGGCCGAGCTGAGGGGCCTGGCCGATTTGCGCCGCGGCCAGGTGCGCCTGGCGGCCACCGAGGGCTTCTCGCTGGATTTCCTGCCCGAGGTGATCGCCGCCTTTCGCCGGGACTTCGCCGGTATCCACTTCTCCCTGGACGTCTGCGCACCGGCGACGGTGACCCGGCGGGTACAGGACGGTGATGCCGACCTGGGCCTCACCTTCAGCCTCAAGCCCGAGCCCGACATCCGCGTCGAAGCCACCCAGAGCGGTGCCATCAAGGCCATCGTCGCACCCGGCCATCCACTCGCCGGACGCACGGGCTTGGCGCTGGCCGATCTGCAGCCCTATCCCGTGGCCCTACCGACATCGGATACCACGGTACGTCAGCTGTTCGACATCTGCTGCGGCGTCCAGGGGTTGTCCTTCGAGCCGGTGCTGGTGAGCAACAACATGCAGGCGCTCTACCGCTTCGCCGCCCTGGGCGACGGCGTGGGGTTCTTCAACGAACTGAGTCTGCGCAGTCGGCTGCGCGACGGCCAGATGGTGGCCCTGCCGCTGCTGGACGAAGGCCTGGCGGCGCGGCGGGTCGAGTTGCAGAGCATGGCCGGTCGAGAACTGCCACCGGCGGTAGCGGCCTTTCGCGAGGTGCTGGTCGAGGCGCTCGGAGTCTGAGCAAGGGGCGGTGTATCAAAGCGGTGCGCAACGACTTCCCAGGAGCACTGCAACGGCGCACCACCTGCCCTCTCCCGCCTTCTCCGACCGGCGCCATCCCCCTGGCCACGGGACTTGGCGACAATTGGCACGCATCTGGCTACGCCTAAAGCGTGCAGGAGCACCGGCCAGCCGGTTTGATGCACCACAATTTGCAATGGATGACTAGGGTTCCGACTCGCCACGGCGAGTGTCTGGTCCGAGAGTCGTCGACCTCTGATGGGGTTACACGGCGGGATAAAAGCCCGGGAGACACAGCGCCAGTCGCGTGCTCCTGTCCCGTCGTCCATCCTATTGGAGGTCCCATGCGCCATCCCCTGCTCGCCTCGCTCGTTCTGGGCTGTTCCCTGCTGCTCGGTGCCACCGCTCAGGCGGCGCCGCGCGACGACTTCAAGGTGTGCTGGACGATCTACGCCGGCTGGATGCCCTGGGGCGAAGCCCAGGCCCAGGGCATCATCGACAAGTGGGCCAAGAAATACGGCATCCACATCGAGGTCGTGCAGCTCAACGACTACGTCGAATCCATCAATCAATACACCGCCGGCCAGTTCGATGGTTGCGCCATGACCAACATGGACGCCCTGACCATTCCGGCCGCGGGTGGCGTGGACAGCACGGCACTGATCGTCAGTGACTATTCCAACGGCAACGACGGCATAGTGATGAAGGGCCAGGGCAAGACCCTGGCCGACCTCAAGGGCCAGCAGGTCAACCTGGTGCAATTCTCGGTCTCCCATTACCTGCTGGCGCGGGCACTGCAGACCGTGGGCTTGAGTGAAAAGGACCTCACCACCGTCAATACCTCAGACGCCGATATCGTGGCCGCCTTCCAGACGCCTGACGTGCGCAACGTGGTGACCTGGAATCCGCTGCTGGCGGAGATCAAGGCCCAGCCGGATACCACCGAGGTGTTCGACTCCAGCAAGATCCCCGGCGAGATCCTCGACATGCTGGTGGTGAACACGGCCACGCTCAAGGATAACCCCGCCCTGGGCAAGGCCTTGACCGGTGCCTGGTTCGAGATGATGGCGCTGATGAAGTCCGGCGATGCCAAGGGCAAGGCGGCCCTGGAAGCCATGGCCAAGGCCTCCGGCACCGACCTTGCCGGCTTCCAGGCGCAACTCGACAACACCCGCCTGTTCAGCACGCCTGCCGAGGCCGTCGCCTTCGTCAAGGACCCCGCGCTGCCCGCCACCATGCAGCGGATCGCCCAGTTCTCCTTCGACCACGGCCTGCTGGGCCAGGGCGCGCCCAGTGCCGACGCCATCGGCATCGCCTATCCCGGTGGCAAGACCACGGGCGACGCCCACAACGTCAAGCTGCGCTTCGACCCGACCTTCGTGCAGCTGGCTGCCGACGGCAAGCTCTGAGCCCGGTCGCGAGGAAGACTCCCATGCGCTTCATCAATCGGCATCCCGACCGCGGTGGCCGGCTCCTGCTGGTGCTGCTGCCCTTCGCCCTGCTCGCCCTACTCTATCTGGTCGGCTCGGCCACGCGGCTGGCGGAGAACCCCAGCGACAAGCTCTTGCCGAGCGTGGCGCAGATGGCCGATGCGATGCAGCGCCTGGCCTTCACCGCCGATGTCCGCACCGGCGGCTATCCCTTCTGGCAGGACACCCTGGCCAGCCTGCAACGCCTCGGTATCGGCCTGGGCATCGCCGCGCTGATCGCCCTGGTGGTGGGCATCGCCGCCGGTAGCCTGCCGCTGGTGGGAGCGCCGCTGTCACCGCTGGTCACGGTGCTGTCGATGATCCCGCCGCTGGCGATCCTGCCGATCCTCTTCATCGTCTTCGGCCTGGGCGAGTTGGCCAAGGTAATGCTGATCGTGATCGGCGTGACGCCGGTGCTGATCCGCGAGCTGGATCAGCGCGCCCGGGAGTTGCCGCGGGAGTTGCTGATCAAGGCCCAGACCCTGGGGGCCAACAGCTGGACGGTGATCCTGCGGCTGGTGCTGCCGCAGCTGCTGCCACGCCTGCTCATCGCCCTGCGGCTGCAGCTGGGTTGCGCCTGGCTGTTCCTGATCGCTGCCGAAGCCATCGCCGCCACCGATGGCCTGGGCTATCGCATCTTCCTGGTGCGGCGTTATCTGGCGATGGACGTGATCCTGCCCTATGTCGCCTGGATCACCCTGCTCGCCTGGCTGATGGATGCGGGACTGCGCCTGCTCACCCGGCGCGCCTTTCCCTGGTTCGGGGAGGCTCGCTGATGATCGAGGTCAGCAATCTCTGGCAGCGTTATGGCGAGCAGGTGGTACTGGAAGGCCTGAACCTGCAGGTGCGCGAAGGTGAATTCTGCGCCCTGGTCGGCGCCTCCGGTTGCGGCAAGTCCACCTTCCTGCGGCTGCTGCTCGGCCAGGAACGGCCCAGCCGCGGCGAGATCCGCATCGACGGCCGGCCGCTGTCGGCGGAGCCGGACCCCGAGCGCGGCGTGGTCTTCCAGCGCTACTCGGTGTTTCCCCATCTGACCGTGCTGGACAACGTCGCCCTGGGCCTGGAACTGCCCAAGGCTCCCCTGCTCGGCCGGCTCTTGGGCGGCGCCAAGCGCGAGGCGCGGGCCCAGGCCGCGGCGCTGCTCGAACGGGTGGGCCTGGGCCAGGCGCTGGACAAGTACCCGGGCCAGCTCTCCGGCGGGATGCAGCAGCGTCTCGCCATTGCCCAGGCGCTGATCGTCCGGCCGCGCATCCTGCTGCTGGACGAACCCTTCGGCGCCCTGGACCCGGGCATTCGCAAGGACATGCATGCCCTGCTGCTGGAACTCTGGCACGAGCGGCCGCTGACCGTGTTCATGGTCACCCATGACCTGCACGAGGGCTTCAGCCTGGCCACCCGGGTGCTGGTGTTCGACAAGGTCCGCCAGGACCCGCAAGCCCCCGGTGCCTATGGCGCCCGCATCACCTACGACATTCCCCTGACCGCCAAGGCTCGCACCGTCGCTCCGGCGACGGTCCGGCCGGCCCTTACCTGACGAGGTCACCCATGCCTGACGACGTGCTCTACCAGGAACGCATTCCCGGCGGCGGTACCGCCTCCTTCATCCTCCGCCGCGGCCAGGTCCTGCGGCTGACCGATGTGGAGGGCGGCGCCAATGTCAGCCTGCTGCTGTTCAATGCCGACGACCGTAGCGAACGCCTGAACCTGCCCGACACCCTCAAGGGCCAGCACACCGCCCGCCTCACCGCCGGCCACTGCCTCTATTCCGATATGGGCCGGGTGCTGGCGGCGCTGGTGCGCGACACCTGCGGCTGGCACGACAGCTTCGGCGGCGTGGCCAACGCCGCCGAGGTGGCCGAGCGGTACGGCGAGGGGCGCTACCAGGAGCTGCGCAACGGCTTCCACCGCAACGGTACCGACAACCTGCTGGTGGAGTTGGCCAAGTGGGGCCTGGGCCTCGAAGACCTGCTGATGACCCTGAATCTGTTCAGCCGGGTCGACGTGGATGCCGAGGGCGCCTTCAGCTTCGTCCCGGGCAATTCCCGCGCCGGCGATGTCGTCGAGCTCTATGCGCCCATGAACACCCTGGTGGTGCTCACCGCCCTGCAGCATCCGCTGGACCCCGATCCGGTCTATGCGCCGCGGCCGGTCGAGCTGACCCAGTTGCGCGCCACGCCAGAGGTGGCCGAGGGCTGCCGCACCTCGCGCCCGGAAAACGAGCGCGCCTTCCTCAACACCGCCCGCTACTTCGTCTGAGGCCTCGCCATGACCCTGAACGCCAGCACCAAACGCCCGGAAGAAGCCAGCTACCGCGCCGTCCTGCCCGCCGGGGCGCCGTACCTCAAGGAAATCAAGGCCGGCCAGACCCTGCGCATCCATGACCTGGAAGGCAACCAGGCGGTGGACACCCTCTTCTATGCCGCCGCCAATCCCCAGGAGCGCTACGATCCCCAGCGCACCCTGAGACGTCAGGGGCGGGTCTATCTATCGACCGGCAGCGTGCTCTATTCCAACCTCGGCAATCCGCTGCTGACCATCGTCGCCGACACCTGTGGCCGCCACGACACCCTGGGCGGCGCCTGTTCCCAGGAAAGCAACACGGTGCGCTACGCCCTCGACCGCCGCCAGATGCACAGCTGCCGCGACAACTTCCTCTGTGCCGGTGGCCATGACGGGCGCCTGGGCAAGCGCGACATCGGCGCCAACATCAACTTCTTCATGAACGTACCGGTGACCGCCGACGGCGGCCTGACCTTCGAGGACGGCATCTCCGGCGCCGGCAAGTACGTGGAGTTGCGTGCCGAGATGGACGTCATTCTGCTGATCTCCAATTGCCCGCAGCTGAACAACCCTTGCAATGGCTGGAATCCCACGCCGGCGGAGGTGCTCATATGGGACTAAGCCGTACCGCGCGCCTCTGGCACTGGCTGCGCCCGCGCCTCCAGCGCTTCTGCGAGATACGCGCCGGGCGCTATTGAGATCCGCGCCAGCCCTAATCAGCCACCTTCGTGCGCCTCTCGGGGACGACCCCAAGAGCTCTTACCCGGCGGGACGGCCCGCCACCTTCGAGGACGCCTCGAATGTTCACCACCCTGCTCATCGCCAACCGTGGCGCCATTGGCTGCCGGATCCAACGCACCCTGCGCGAGCTGGGCGTTGCCTCGGTCGCCGTCTACAGCGAAGCCGACCGCGCCAGCCGCCATGTCAGCGGGGCCGACCAGGCCTTCAGCCTCGGTGAGGGCGCCGCCGCGGCGACCTACCTGGACACCGCCAAGCTGCTCGACGTGGCCCGCCGCAGCGGCGCCCAGGCCATCCACCCCGGCTATGGCTTTCTATCGGAGAACGCTGCCTTCGCCGAAGCCTGCGAGGTCGCCGGCATCGCCTTCGTCGGCCCCACCCCCGAGCAGCTGCGCACCTTCGGCCTCAAGCACACCGCCCGCGCCCTGGCCCGCGCCCAGGGCGTGCCCCTGCTGGAAGGCACCGAGCTGCTGGAAGACCTGGCCGCCGCGCTGAGCGCCGCCGAGCAGGTCGGCTATCCGGTGATGCTCAAGAGCACCGCGGGTGGCGGTGGCATCGGCATGCGCGTCTGCCGCTCGGCCAGCGAACTCGGCGAGGCCTTCGAGACGGTACGCCGGCTGGGCCAGAACAACTTCAGCGATGCTGGCGTGTTCCTGGAGAAATACATCGAACGGGCGCGGCACCTGGAGGTGCAGGTGTTCGGCGATGGCCAGGGCGAGGTGCTGGCCCTAGGGGTGCGCGACTGTTCGGTGCAGCGGCGCAACCAGAAGGTACTGGAGGAAACCCCGGCGCCCAACCTGCCGGCCGGCATGGCCGAGGCCCTCTGCGCCGCCGCCCTGGCCCTGACCCGCGCGGTAGGCTATCGCAGCGCCGGCACCGTTGAATTCGTCTACGACAGCGCCGCCGACCGCTTCTATTTCCTTGAGGTGAACACCCGGCTGCAGGTCGAGCATGGGGTCACCGAGCAGGCCTGGGGTGTCGACCTGGTGCGCTGGATGATCGAACTGGCGGCCGGCGAGCTGCCGCCGCTGGCCGAGTTGGCCCAGGGTCTCAATCCCTCGGGCCATGCCATCCAGGCGCGCCTCTATGCCGAGGACCCGGGCCGTGACTTCCAGCCCAGCCCAGGCCTGCTCACCCAGGTCGACTTCCCACCAGCGGATGGCCGCGCCCTGCGCCTGGATACCTGGGTCGAGGCTGGCTGCGAGATCCCGCCCTACTTCGATCCCCTGGTGGCCAAGCTCATCGCCTGGGCGCCCGATCGCGAGGCTGCCCGCCAGCGCCTCGACCAGGCGCTGGCCGAGACCCAGCTCTACGGCGTGGAAACCAATCGCGACTATCTGCGGCAGATCCTCGCCGCCGCGCCCTTCGCCGAGGGCCACCCCTGGACCCGCTGCCTGGAAGGCCTCAGCTACCAGGCCACTACCCTGGAGGTGCTTAGCGCCGGCACCCAGACCACGGTGCAGGATGCCCCCGGTCGACTCGGCTACTGGTCGGTGGGGATTCCGCCGTCCGGCCCCATGGACGACCGCGCCCTGCGCCTGGGCAATCGCCTGCTGGGCAACGACGAGCGCGCCGCCGCCCTGGAAATCACCCTGGCCGGCCCCACCCTCAGGTTCAACACAGAGGCCGTGGTGGCGGTCACCGGCGCGGCCCTGCCGATCCTGCTGGATGACCAGCCCCAGGCCATGGACAGCGCCTTCCGGGTGCCGGCCGGTGCCACCCTGCAACTGGGCGCCATCGAGGGTGCGGGTGCGCGCAGCTATCTCTGCCTGCGCGGGGGCCTTGACCTGCCCGAGTACCTGGGCAGCCGCAGTACCTTCACCCTCGGCCAATTCGGCGGCCATGGCGGCCGTGCCCTGCGCGCCGGTGACGTGCTCCATCTGCACAGGCTCAACGACTCCAGTGTGGGCGCCCGTCTGCCGGAGGCGCTGACCACCCACCTGCCCGCCACCCGGACCTTGCGCGTCATCTACGGTCCCCATGGCGCGCCGGACTATTTCAGCCCGGCCTATCTCGACCTCTTCCTCGCCACCGACTGGGAGGTGCACTTCAATTCCAGCCGTACCGGGGTGCGCCTGATCGGACCCAAGCCGGAATGGACGCGGGAGGACGGCGGTGAGGCCGGCCTGCATCCCTCCAACATCCACGACAACCCCTATGCGGTGGGCGCCGTGGATTTCACCGGCGATATGCCGGTCATCCTCGGTCCGGACGGCCCGAGCCTGGGCGGCTTCGTCTGCCCGGTCACGGTGATCGAGGCCGATCTCTGGCAACTGGGCCAACTCAAGGCCGGCGACCGGGTACGCTTCCTGCCGGTGAACCTGGGGACCGCTCGGCGCCTGCAGCAGGCACGCCTGGCCGAGGAAAGCAGTCTGCAGTCGCAGGCGGAGATCGCCGTTACCCCCGAGCGCGGCGATCCCGTGGTGCTGGACCTCGGCCAGGGCGCCGAACGACTGGTGGCCCGGCTCTCCGGCGATACCCATCTGCTGCTGGAGATCGGCCCGCCGGAGCTGGACCTGGCCCTGCGCTTTCGCGGCCATGGCCTGATGCAGGCACTGGCCGCCCTGGCCCTGCCCGGCCTGCGCGAACTTACCCCCGGCATTCGTTCGCTGCAGGTGCACTACCAGCCCGAGGCGTTGCCGCTGGCCGAGCTGCTGGCGACTGTGACCCGCTGCTGGCAGGCCCTGGGGGATGCCCAGGATCTGCGGGTGCCTTCGCGCATCGTCCACCTGCCGCTGTCCTGGGACGATCCGGCCTGCCGCCTGGCCATCGAGAAGTACGCCACCACGGTGCGCAAGGACGCGCCCTGGTGCCCGAGCAACCTGGAATTCATCCGTCGGGTGAATGACCTGGATTCCCTGGAGGCGATCAAGGGCATCGTCTTCGACGCCAGTTACCTGGTGATGGGGCTGGGCGATGTCTACCTCGGGGCACCGGTCGCCACCCCGCTCGATCCGCGTCATCGCCTGGTGACCACCAAGTACAACCCCGCCCGCACCTGGACCGCGGAAAACTCGGTGGGTATCGGCGGCGCCTATCTCTGCGTCTACGGCATGGAGGGACCGGGCGGTTACCAGTTCGTCGGCCGCACCCTGCAGATGTGGAATCGCTACCGCGAGGTCGAGGCCTTCCAGGGCCAGCCCTATCTACTGCGCTTCTTCGACCAGATCCGCTTCTACGAGGTCTCGGCCGAGGAATTGCTGCGCATCCGGGCGGATTTTCCCCTGGGGCGCGTGCCGCTACGTATCGAGGACAGCGAGCTGTCGCTGGCCGACTACCAGGCCTTCCTGGCCCGCGAAGCCGAGGGCATCGCCGCCTTCCGCAGCCGCCAGCAAGCCGCCTTCGCCGCCGAGCGGCAACGCTGGATCGACTCCGGCCAGGCGCATTTCGACAGCGTCGAGCCCCTTGCCGAGCCGACCACGGACGCGCCGCTCACCGCTGGCCAGCAGGCACTGGAAAGTCCGGTCGCCGGCAATCTCTGGCAGGCGCAGGTCCAGCCTGGCGATCAGGTGGACGCCGGCCAGCCGCTACTCGTCCTTGAATCCATGAAGATGGAAATCCCCCTGCTTGCTCCCTGCAGCGGCCGGATTCGCGACCTCCATGTCCAGCCAGGTTCTCCGGTCCGCGCCGGCCAGCGCCTGCTCGTCATCGACAAGAATTGAAGGAAGCCGCCATGACATTCGACCTGCGCCTCGCCACCCTGCGCGCCGCCTATGCCGCCGGTACCCGGACGCCACGGGCTCTCGTGGCCGAACTTCTGGAAAAGGCTGAGCAGCTGAACCCTGAGTATCGGCTATTCATCCACCTGCTGACCCCGGCGGAACTGGAGCCCTATCTGGCCGCACTCGACGGCCGCGAGCCGGCCGAGCTGCCGCTGTACGGCATTCCCTTCGCGCTCAAGGACAATATCGACCTGGCCGGCATCCCCACCACGGCGGCCTGCCCGGCCTACGCCTATGTGCCCGAGCGCTCCGCCACCCTGGTGGAGCGGCTGGTGGCCTTGGGCGCCATACCCCTGGGCAAGTGCAATCTCGATCAGTTCGCCACCGGCCTCAACGGCACCCGCTCGCCCTATGGCGCCTGCCGCAACAGCGTCCATCCGGACTATCCGGCCGGTGGTTCCAGCGCCGGCTCGGCGCTGGCCGTGGCCCTGGGCGTCGCCAGCTTCGCCCTGGGCACGGATACTGCCGGCTCCGGACGGGTACCGGCAGCGTTGAACAACCTGGTCGGCCTTAAGGGCAGTAAGGGGCTGCTGTCCACCGCTGGCGTGGTACCGGCCTGCCAGACCCTCGACTGCGTGACCTTCTTTACCGCCACCGCCTTGGAGGCCAGCGAGTTGCTGGCCCTGGGCGCCCAGCCCGACCCGCGCGATCCCTACAGCCGCGCCAATCCGCAATGGAACGACGCCAGCGCCTTCGGCCGCCCACGCCCCTTCCGCTTCGGCGTGCCGACCCAGCTGGAATTCCTCGGTTGCCCGGAAAGCCCCGCGCTGTTCGCAGCGGCCAAGGCCCAGCTGGAAGCCCTGGGTGGTGAAGCCGTGCCGCTCGATCTCACGCCTTTTCTGGAAGCCGCCCGCCTGCTCTACGAGGGCCCCTGGGTAGCCGAGCGCTACAGCGTGGCCGGAGCCCTGATCGAAGCCGATCCGGAGGCGGTGCTGCCGGTGATCCGCGCCGTGCTGGAAAAGGCGCCCGGTGCCTCGGCGGTGGACGCCTTCCGCGCCGGCTACCGGCTGCAGGCGCTAAAGGCCCAGTGCGATGCACTGCTGGCCGAGCTGGATTGCGTGCTCACCCCCACCTATCCCCGGCCGGTCACCCTGGCGGAGCTGGCCGCCGAGCCGGTGGCGCGCAACGCCGACCTCGGCTACTACACCAACTTCATGAACCTGCTGGACTATGCGGCGGTGGCGGTACCCGCCGGGGTGATGAGCAACGGCCTGCCCTGGGGCGTGACGCTGTTCGGCCGGGTCTTCACCGACCAGTACCTGCTCAGCCTGGCGGCGGCGCTGCAAGAGAGCCAGGGCCTGCCGCTGGTGGGCGGCAATCTGCCGAACGCCAGCCTGCCCACTCGCGCCGCGCGCCATGATCGCACCCGTCTGGTGGTCTGCGGCGCCCATCTGCAGGGCCTACCGCTCAACGGCCAACTGCTCGCCCGTGGCGCCCGCCGCCTGGCCCTGACCAAGAGCGCCCCACGCTATCGCCTTTACGCCCTGGCTGGCGGACCGCCCTTGCGGCCCGGCATGGTGAGAGTCGAGCAGGACGGCGCGGCCATCGAGGTGGAGGTCTGGGAACTGCCCAGCAGCGAACTGGGCAGCTTCCTCGCCGGCATCCCCGCCCCGCTCGGCCTGGGCAAGGTGGAGTTGGCCGACGGCAGCTGGGAAACCGGCTTCATCTGCGAGCCTTATGGCCTGGCGGGGGCCGAGGACATCACGGCTTACGGCGGCTGGCGCGCCTGGCTGGCGCGCTCTATCTAGCCCATGGCTGGTGCAACGGCGCCCTTGGCAGCCGAACGCGAAGCCACGCCGAGCTCGAACAGCTCGGCGACGCGCCGGCTTTCCGCCTCGCTGGGCTTGATGGCCAGGGCGCACCCGACGAACACCAGGGCGTTGAAGATCACCCCGACGATGCCGCTGGTGAGCGAGCCGAGCACGGCGATGTCGTCCGGGTAGATAACGGTCAGCACGATGGCGATGAGGATCCCGGTGAGCATGCCGAGTATGGCGCCCTGCTTGTTACCCCAGCGGGTAAAGATCCCGAAGAACAGCGGTACGGCCAGTTGGATGATGCCCTGGTAGGAGATCTGCGCCAGCAGTTGCAGGCGCGAGTAGTTGAACGTCAGATAGGCCACCACCGCGGCGGCGGCGATGAAGACGATCATCCCACCCTTGGCCAGCGCGGTGAGCTGGCGGTCGGTGCGCGGCGTGGTCCAGGTGGCGAGGTCGTTGGCGAATTGCACGCCGCAGACCTGCACGCAGCCGTCGACGTGGCCGATGCTCGCGGCCAGGACGATGGCGATGGCCAGGGCCAACAGCCAGGGGCCGCCGATGTCGAACAGCGCCAGGAACCAGCCCTGTTGCGGATGAGCCGCCACGTTCGGGTCCTGGCTGACCGCGGCGGCGAACAGCATCAGGATGCCGTAGAAACCGCCCACCAGCAGGATGGTGTAGACCGTGCCCTTCTTCACCGACCGTACGCCGCTGGCGGTGTAGATACGCTGGAAACTCATGGGCCAGCACATGGAGCCGATGACCCCGGTGAAGATCAGGCTGAACATATACCAGGCGCCATAGCCGGTGCCGGAATCCCCGGGAATCAGCAGCATCTTGGCCGGCAGTGCGGCGAGGTTGGCGAAGGAGGCGTTCTGACTGCCACCGAGCAAGAAGATACACAGCCCGGCGGCCAGCACGTAGGCGATCAGCCCCTGGTACATGTCGGTCATGATCAGGCCGCGCATGCCCATGCTCACCGTCCAGTATTGGCGGATCAGTACCACCAGCACCCCGGCGGTCAGGCAGGCGGTGATGCCCCAGCTGCCGAAGCTGGCGAACTGGAACAGCATGGCCAGCGCCTGGATGCCCATCACCACCCAGGGAAACACCGAGATGATGCCGATGATGGAGGCGAGTCGCTTGACCGCCGGGCTGTTGAATCTCATGCCCAGCAGGTCGGGTTGGGTGGTGAGGTTGAATCTCTGGCCCCAGGTCCAGGCGCGATTGGCCATGAGGTACATGGCGGTCACCCCGAGAGTCGAATAGACCATGCCGTAGAAACCCAGGGCGCCGCCCACCGATAGCGAGAAGAACGCCGTGAAGGTCGCGCCCGGCCACCAGGAATTGGTGTAGCACATGGCGATGTACCAGGGTCCATAGGAGCGACCGCCGACGGCATAGTCGGCGAAGTCGTGGCTCTGCTTGTTGGTGAGATAGAGCACGGCGATCATCCCGGCGAGGAACAGGCCGATGACGCCGAAGCTGACGAGCATGTCGAAGGTGCTACCGGAAGGGATCATGGCTGAGTCTCCTCGGGGATGTCGCCATTGGCGGATTCGACCAGATAGAGCGCCCCCACGCCGATACCCAGCAGCACGGCGATGAGGATCCAGTAGAAGATCGGCAAGGGAATGCCCAGCACCAGCCGGGAGCTGCCGCTCACGCTGAGGTAGAACGGCGGGAACACCGCCATCAGCAGCAGGGCGAGGAAATACAGACCGAAAGCGCAGGTCTTGAGCGAGAAGGGACTGGCGGACGTCATGCCGACACCCCCTGGCGCAGGCAGCGACGCAGCGCTGCGCCGACGTGGCGATAGAAGAAGAGACTGTTCACGAGGGCTGGCTCCTGTGGCAGGCCGACGGTTGATCGAAAGAGGCTTCGCGAGGCAGTCGAGGGGCGCTCCAGGAGGCTGAGCAACTCATCCCCTGGCGTACGCCGGTGTTTCCTGTCGTTGTCGGCCACCTTCTGCGAGGTGGCTCGGGGATCCGTCAGACCTGCCTGAGCCAGGTCTCCCAGCGGGAATCGTGGATGACGCTGCGGGCGCGGCTGTGCTTGAGCGCGCCATACTTGTAGAAGTCGAAATCGAGCTGCGAGACGGCGTGCTGCACCATGGCCCAGGTGGACCACTTGAGATCGGCCAGGGCCTTGTTGACGTACACCCGCGCCAGGGTCTGAGTGGTCACCGCGCCGAAGTAGTCCTCGACCAGTGCCAGCTCCATGTCCGGGGCGAAGAACATCTCGCCGAACCAGAGCGCCAGTTCGTAGTGGCGGTCGTTGTTGGAGGCGTATTCGAAATCCACCAGCCGCACCTCGGCCGTGGCGTTGAGCATGAAGTTGCCGGCCAGGGTGTCGTTCATGCAGGGCGCAAGATCGATCCCGGAGGCCTCCAGCGCCTGCATCGCGCGCCGATACTGGCGGTCGAGCCAAGCGTGGTCGTCCGGCCACTGGCCACCGAGTTCCCGCACCTGGCGCTGGTGCTCGTCGATCATGTCGAAGACGGTCTTGGTCTGGATCAGTAGTGGCTGGTCGTTGAAGGCCTTGAGGGCGTGCAACGCCCGGTGGCGAACGTCGCGGTCGAGAAAGTCGCGATTGGACGAGGCGCGCCAGCCCTCCATGAATTCGAAGACCTCCACGCCGTGCGCTTCGAGAAAGGCCACCACCGGGGCGCCATAACCGGTGGCCGCCGCCTTGAGGCTGGCATCGTGGGCGGTGCGCCGGTCGATGAAGAGTTCCGTGCCCTGCCCCGGCACCTTCAGGAAGAACGCCGTGGGTGCACCCTCGATCTGTACTCGCCAATTGGTGTTGGAGATGCCGCCGCTGACCGGGGCATAGTGGGCCGCACAGCCAGCCCAGGGCGCATGACTGAGAATCGCCTGCTCCAGCTGCCGTTCCGCCTGGGTGCTCGCTTCGCCTAGTCGCTTCATCTGGCCTATCCTCCTACCTGACGGAGCCAGCTTTCGAAGCGCGACTCCTGAATCGTCGTGCGGCAACGCAACAAGGTCCACTGGCCGACCTTGGAGAACTCCAGCGGCCGCGTCGAGGCGACGCCAGCCCAGAGGCCCCACAGCGTCCAGTACCAGTCATCCAACAGGCCGTAGAGGCGGCAGCGTGCGTAGTCGGCGTCGCTCGCCGTCGCGCTCCAGCGTGCGATACCGGCGCGCCATTGCGGCTCGAAGGGGTACAGCTCGTTGAGGGTGATGGCGACGTCGTACCAGGGATCGAAGCAACCGCCCCGATCAAAATCCAGCAGCCGCAACTCGCCCGCCGCGTTGATCATCACATTGCCGGCCAGGCCATCGCCGTGCAGCGGACGGCGCTCGATGGGATGCCGTTGCACGGCGGCCCACGCCTGGTCGACACAGTCATCGATCCAGGCATGGTCATCGGGCAAGACCACCGCCTGGGCTCGACAAAGCGTGCGGAGCCGCTCGATATCGGCCCAGGGCGAGCGCTCGAAGGCTGGCGTCGGCCCTTCCTGCACCTTGAGCTTCAACCGCCAGAGGGCGTCCAGGCGGTGCTGCGGCTGGAGCCGGTCGAGGCGTGCCCAATGCCAGTCCTCGGGTGCCAGACGTTCGAGCAGCAAGACACCGTTGTCTTCATCCGCGAGCCGTAGCGCCGGCGTCACCCCGGCCATGGCCGCGCAACGAGTCGCCTCGGCGCTCTGGGCGAAGTCGAGGACGGGCCGCATGTCGTCGTAGAGCACCTTGGCATAGAAGGCGCCCTGGTCACTCAGGACGTGGAAGCCAGCCCACTCGCAGGCGAGGCGGGTCGGCGAGGCCACGCCCGCAGTACCCGTGGTGATCTGCACGCCCGTCAGCCCGGCCCCAATCAGGGCGGCTTGCAGGCGATTGAATTCGAGGGTCGACGTCATGGCGGGCTCCTCAGAGATACAGCTCGGGCTGGCAACAGGCGCGATAGAGCAACGCGGTAAGGACGCGGAGTCCCTGGTGCAGGTCGGCGGTAGCGGAGAATTCCGCTTCGTTGTGGGAGAGTCCGCCCCGGCTGGGTACGAACAACAGGGCCGCGGGAAAGCGCCGCCCGAGGCTGATGGCGTCGTGTCCGGCGACGGTGGCGCTATCTCCCGCGGGTACCCCCAGGGCCGCGCAGGTCTGGCGTGCCAGATCGCTCAACCCATCGTGCAGGTGACTGGGCTCGCGCAATTGCGCGCTTTCGAGCGAGAACGTAGTACCCGTTCTGGCGGCAATGGAATCGAGAGTGGCGCGGAAGCGCTCTTCGGCCTCCGCCAACAACGTCGTGTCCGGCGAGCGGAATTCCACCCAGAGTCGCGCCAGGGCCGGCACCACGTTGGGCGAATTGGGTTCGAGCTCCAGGCGCCCCACCGAGGTGTGCATCGCCAACCCGTGGCGTTCGGCCTCGGCCCTGACCGCCACGATGGCCTCGGCCGCGGCCAGCAGGGCATCACGGCGCACGGCCATGGGCGCCGGTCCCGTGTGGTTCTGCTCGCCATCGAAACGTAGCCGCCATTTCAGCGCGGCCCAGGTGTGCCGCACCACGCCGATGGCGAGCCCCTGCTCCTCCAACTGGACGCCCTGCTCGACGTGCAGCTCCAGATAGGCGGCCACCGGCAAGTCCAGCATCGCCGCGCCGCGATAGCCGATCTGCGTGAGGGCCTCGCCCAGGGTTACGCCCGCGCTGTCTTGGCTGGCCCAGGCGTCCTCGACCGCAAGGCTGCCGATGAAGGCGCTGCTACCGATGAGGCTGGGCTGAAAGCGCGCGCCCTCTTCGTTGGTCCAGTTCACCACGGCCAGATTGAAGGCCGGCGTTTCGCCACGCGCCGCGAGTTGGCGCGCGACGCTGGCGCTGGCGACCGCACCGGAGAGGACGCCATAGACGCCGTCGAAACGCCCGGCCTTGGGTTGGGTATCCAGATGGGAGCCGCAGACGACATAGGGCGCTGCAGGATCGAAGGTCAGCAGGCCGAACAGGTTACCTACGGCGTCGACCTTTACGCTGAAGCCATGGGCCAGCAGCCAGGCGCTGAAAAGGTCACGCATGGCGCCGTCTTCCGCTGAAGCGGCGAGACGATGCAGGCCACCATTGGCGGTAACGCCGATGGCCGAGCTTTGCGCGAACAGCGCATCGAAGGCATCGAGGTCAGCCGCGTCGGCGACGGGAAGATCAGGGACAAAGGAGCTCGACATCGGCTGACTCCAGGCAGCGCACGAACTCGACGGCTGGCGGCCGGTTGCTCACCAGCGTATCCACCGCCGAGAACGGCAAGGTGTTGATGAAGGTGCGGTGACCGAACTTGGCGTCGTCCGCCAGGATCACGCTGCGGCGGCAATGCGCCGTCAGCGTACGGCGCAGATGCGCCTCGGGTTCCTCGTAATCCATCAGGCCCAGCTCGACATCCACCGCGCCTATGCCCATGAAGGCGATGTCGTAATGGAAGCCCCCGGCGAATGCCAGGGTGTGCGGACCGATCAGGGCGTTGTCGTTGCGGCGGATGTCGCCGGGTGTCATGAGCACCTGGTTGGCGCTGTGCTGGGTCAGCAGCAGGCCGATGTCCAGGGAGTTGGTGACGACGCGCAGGGTGCTGAAGCGCGTGAGCTGTTGCGCCAGCGCCAGGGTGGTGGTGCCGGTGTCGAGAAACAGCGCCATGCCCTCCTGGACCAGTTCCGCCGCGCACACCGCCAGGCGCGTCTTGGCCCGGGTCTGGATGCGACTGCGCACCTGCAGCGGCTGCTCTTCGTTGGGCTTGGGCAGCACCGCGCCGCCATGGATGCGCCTCAGCTTGCCGGCTTCCTCGAGATGCTTGAGATCGCGGCGAATGGTCTCTTCCGATACCTGCATGGCCTGCGCCAGGTCCGCCGCCTTGACGCGTTGCTGCAGGTTGATGAGACGCATGATTTCGTCGAGGCGAGGCTGGTTCAGCATGGCGTGGGTCGTCCGCGGCAGAGAGAAGCGCTCAGTGTAACGGGCCGCTCTGACCGATTCGCCGACTCGCATGCGCAGCCTGGCCCTGGCCCCTGGAGGCGCAGCGCGACGGAACGAGATGGAACAGGCTGACGCCATGTAAGGACTCCTTTCACGGGCAAGGGTGAAAGGCAGAAGGTCAAGGTACCGCAACGGGCCAGCCTCTTGGGTGGGCGGGCGCCGTCTGAATCGGGCTAGCGCAGCAGTGGAGGCAGTCGGTGTGCCCAGGGCAACAAGGCTTCAACCGCCGCGCAAAATTGCAGGACCTCGCCGTCGGCATGCCGCGGACCGACCACCTGCAACGCGATCGGCAACTCCTCTTCGCTCCAGCCGCAAGGCAGGCTGGCGGCGGGATTCCCGGACAGGTTGAAGGGGTAGGTAAAGGGCGTCCAGCGGGCCCAGGGGATAGCGCTGCCAGGCGCCTCGAAGCCCTCCTCCGGCCCGGTGAGGTGCGCGGGAAACGGCAGGATGGGCAAGGTCGGCAGCAGCAACAGGTCATAGCGGTCGAACAAGGCGTGTACCTGGTTGGCGAACGCTGCCCGCCGCTGCGTGGCCTTCAGATAATCAGCGAGGTCGTAGCCCGCGGCCTTCTCGATCAAGCTGGCAAAGCCTGGATCGAGTTCATCCAGACGCTCGGCGAGGGTCTTGCCATAGGCGATGCCACGGCCCGCCACCCAGAGCGTCTCGAAGATGGCCAGCGGGTCCTGCCAGTCCAGGGTCAGGCGCTCGATCTCCAGCGGCAGATTACGCGCCAGGGTATTCACCGCCGCTTCGACGCCTGCGGCCACCTGCGGCTGGACCGGGGTCTCGAACAGCGTGGGGCAATAGCCGACGCGCAAGGGACGCAGCGGCTGGTCGCAGCGGGCCAGGTAGGACTCCTGCGGGGCCGGCAGCGCCTGGTGGTCCAGGGCGTGCGGACCGGAGAGAACGTCGAACAGCAGCGCGCTGTCACGCACGGTACGGGTGATGGGGCCGGCATGGCTGAGCATTTCCGTCGCCGACCATGGCCAGGTGGGGATTCTGCCAAGGGAGCCTTTCAGCGCGAAGGTGCCACAGAAGGCGCTGGGGATGCGCACCGAGCCGCCACCGTCCGAACCCAGGGCCGCCGGCACCATGCGCGCCGCCGTGGCGATGGCCGATCCGGAACTCGAACCGCCACTGCTGAGGTGCGGATTCCACGGGGTGCGGCCATCGCCGAACACCCGCGAGGTGCTGGCGCCCGTCCAACCGAATTCGGTGGTCGCCGTCTTGCCCAGCAGAATGCCGCCAGCGGCCTTCAGCCGGCGAACGATAGGGGCATCCTGCTCCGGGACATTGTCCAGGCCGGTGAGCGAACCCCGGGTGGTGCGCAGGCCGGCGGTATGGAAGAGATCCTTGATGCCGAAGGGCACGCCATGCAGGGGGCCGCGGAAGCGGCCTTCGCCCGCTTCGGCGTCCAACAGCCGGGCTTCGGCCAGGGCGTTGTCGGCATAGACGTCACCGAAGGCATTGAGCGTGGAATTGTTGGCTTTTATGGATTCAAGGCAGCATTCCACAAGCCCCACTGAGGTCAGCTCGCCCTGGCGAATACCGGCAGCGGATGCCAGTACGTCGGGTAATTCCTTGCTGGAAAGAGGGATTCTCATGGATTCGATGCCGTTCCAAAGCCCGGGTGACTGCGTCTATTGAATAACCGGGCGGCAGAAGAGGTCAAGTCTGTTTCGTTGATTTTGTGGAATATGTGGGATTTATTTACCAGTGCAGAAGGCCCCTTCCCACCACGGCAGCAACGGGAGGAAGACGAGCGACGGAAAGACGTCAACAGTGACCGTCATGTCGGGCTATGGGTGGTAGCGGGATAGGTGGATGAGCGACGTGAGACGCCGGGGCTGGGCATCTATGGGCGAAGCCCGCAGAACGCTACCCCGCCAAGGCGGACCATCCGCCGCGTGCATGGGCGGTCAGCCCGAGCCGCCGCTCAGTCGAGGCAGCGCAGCTGCAATCCCGCGCCGCGGGCTTCGACCAGCAACCGAACGGCCTGGGGCCGTTCCAGCAGGAAGTCGGCCACGGCCGGTTCCAATACCCGCCGCAGGCGCCGGACTAGGTCGCGAGCGCCGAAGCGGGCATCGTGACCTTGGCAGAGGAAGGCCTTGGCACTCTCATCCAGTTCCAGGCGGCGCCCGCGGCGACCCAGGCGCTGGTTGAGCTTGCCCAATTCGATGTCGAGCAGGCCGGGCAGCCAGTCGTGTTCGAGGCGCTGGAAGGCCAGGATCCGATCGATACGATTGAGGAACTCCGGGTCGAAATGGTCGTGCAGCGCGTCCTCCAGCACGCGACCCTGGTCAAGAGGCAGCAGGTTGAGCCAGCGTCGCCAGCCACGCTCGAAGCGGGCGCGATAGGCCTGCACGGCGCGGGCGCCCAGGTTGCTGGTCATGAAGATGAGGGCGTTACGGAAATCGAGGCGCTTGCTGCCGGCGCTGAGCACCAGTTGGCCGCTGTCGAGCACGTTCAACAGGGTGCGGATGACCTGGCGATCGGCCTTTTCCAGCTCGTCGAACAGCACGATGCCGGGGCGGCCATAGCTGCCGGCGATGGCCTCAGCATCGAACAGGGTGGTGCCTTCCTTGCTGCCCACGTAGCCGGGTGGCGCCCCGGCCAGGGCCGCGGCGTAGTGTTCCTGGGCCAGGGTGTTCATGTCGATGCGGCAGAGGGCATCCGCGCGGCCGTGGATGGCCTGGGCCAGCAGCCGCACGATCTCGGTCTTGCCGACCCCGGTGGGGCCGATGAACAGGCTGACGCCGAGCGGCCGTTCCGGATCGCCGATGTCGGCCTTGACCACCTTGAGCAGGGCTTCCACCTGGTCGAGCACCCTGTCCTGA
The DNA here is from genome assembly GCF_006384975.1 of Pseudomonas oryzihabitans. NCBI lineage: Bacteria > Pseudomonadati > Pseudomonadota > Gammaproteobacteria > Pseudomonadales > Pseudomonadaceae > Pseudomonas > Pseudomonas oryzihabitans. Next base: position 949,974 of record NZ_CP021645.1, on the reverse strand, counting down.
CCGAGGATGCGTCCCCGCAGCAGCGCCATGACCGCCGCCGGCTCGAAGAGGAAGCGCGAGGGCAGCGGCGCCTGACCCTCAGGGGCCAGTTGGCTGCGGTTATGCTCAAGCAGATCGTTGACGAATGGCATGCTCCCTCCCCGCGCGGCACTCTTCAGCCGAGCTGGCGTTCCTGGCCCGGATGGGGCAGTTCGCCCACCGGGCAGTCCGCCACCCCGATAGTGGAGCGAGTCATCCGCTCGACGTCCGCCTGGGCCTTCTGCGCATCCAGCACCCAGGTGCGGTAGAAGTCGAAGGGACAATCGGCCACGCCCTTGTCGCCATCGCCGGAGTTGTAGACGCCGGTGTAGCCCCGGTGCAGCAACTTGAACAGGTGGTTCTGCGACTGGTCGTTGGCACGGGCATCGCGGATCTGCGAGATCGACAGCTGGGCGTACTGGATGCCCATCTCCTCCTCGCCGCACTCGCCCAGGGTGCGGCCGTCGAAGCCGATCAGCGCCGAGTGGCCGAAGTAGCTGTACACCCCGTCGAAGCCGGTGGCGTTGGCCACCGCCACGTAGCAGTTGTTGGCCCAGGCCATGGTCTTGGCCATCAGCACCTGCTGCTCCTTGGCCGGATACATGTAGCCCTGGCAGCGCACGATCAGCTCGGCGCCCTTCATCGCGCAATCGCGCCAGATCTCCGGGTAGTTGCCGTCGTCGCAGATGATCAGGCTGATCTTCAGGCCCTTGGGACCCTCGCTGACGTAGGTGCGGTCGCCGGGATACCAGCCTTCGATGGGGCACCAGGGAATGCACTTGCGGTACTTCTGCACGATCTCGCCCTGGTCGTCGATCAGCACCAAGGTGTTGTACGGGGCCTTGTGCGGATGCTCCTCGTGGCGCTCGCCGGTGAGGGAAAAGATGCCCCAGGTCCTGGCCTCGCGGCAGGCGGCGGCGAAGATCGCCGTCTCCTCGCCGGGGATGGTCGCGGCGGTGGCCATCATCTCGTCGCGGTCGTACATGATCCCCATGGTGCTGTACTCGGGGAACACCACCAGGTCCATGCCCGGCAGACCGAGCTTCATGCCCTTGATCATCGCGGCGATCTGGCGGGCGTTGTCCAGGACCTCCGCCTTGCTGTGCAGACGCGGCATCCGGTAGTTGACGACAGCCACGCCGACGGTGTCGGGGCTGCTGGAGATATCGCCATGGCGCATCGGGTTGCTCCTTCGAAAGAGATGAAGCGGAGATCAGTGACTGATCATCCAGGGCCGGGTCGACGGACTGGTCTTCAGCCCATGGGGATTGGCCTTGCTGCGCGCCACCGGCTTGCTCGGCGCACAGCAGCTGCAGCCGGCAGCATGGCTGCGCCTGGCCTTGTATTCCTCCAGCGACTGGGGCGCGTGGCGCGCCCGCTCGTTGGTCTCATGGGCACGGCGCTGGCCGCCCGCCAGGGTCGCGAGACCCGGCGCGCTGAGGATCACTCGCGGGCTGGGCGTCGCGCAGGCGGGACAGTTGCAGGGATCGTCGCGCTGGGCCATGGGTCGCAGCAGGGTGAAGTCACCGCAGTGCGGGCAGTCGTATTCGTAGATCGGCATGGCGAACTCCTGGCGGGCGGACCGCTACTTGTCGTAGGCGATGGGCATGTCGATGCTGCCGTCCAGGTAGCGGGTCGGGCCGGCGGCGCTGGGATTGATGTCGAATTCGAAGATGTCCGTCGGCAGCCAGAGGGTGGCGCAGGCGTTGGGGATGTCGACCACCCCGCTGATATGCCCCTGCACCGGCGCCGAGCCCAGTAGCGAATAGCCCTGGGCGCCGCTGTAGCCGAATTTCTTCAGGTACTCGATGGCGTTGAGGCAGGCCTGCTGATAGGCCAGGTTGACGTCCAGGTAGTGCTGCTTGCCGGCATCGTCCACCGAGATGCCTTCGAAGATCAGGAAGTTGTTGTAGGTGGGCACGATGGGGCTGGGCTTGAAGATGGGATTCTTGATGCCGTACTTGGCCATGCCGCCCTTGATCAGCTCGACCTTCATGTGCACCCAGCCGGCCATCTCGATGGCGCCGCAGAAGGTGATCTCGCCATCGCCCTGGCTGAAGTGCAGGTCGCCCACCGAGAGCCCGGCGCCCTCGACGTAGACCGGGAAGAAGATCTTCGAACCCCGCGAGAGGTCCTTGATATCGCAGTTGCCACCGTGCTCGCGCGGCGGCACCGTGCGTGCGCCGGTCGCGGCGGCGGCATCACGGGCAGCGCCGGTGAGCTTGCCCAGGTGCGCGGTGGCGGCGAACGGCGGGTTGGCCAGCGGCGGTACCCGGGTCGGATTGCTGTCGATCAATTCCTGCTCGCGGGCGTTCCAGTTGGCCAGCAGCTTGGGGTCCGGCAGGCAGCCGATCAGGCCGGGGTGGATCAGCCCAGCGAAGCGCACGCCCGGGATGTGCCGGCTCTTGGTGAACATGCCCTCGAAGTCCCAGATGGACTTCTGCGCCGAGGGGAAGTAATCGGTGAGGAAGCCGCCACCATTCTGCTTGGAGAAGAAGCCGTTGAAGCCCCACAGCGAATCGGCCTTGGCGCCGATGTCGAGCAGATCGACCACCAGCAGATCGCCCGGCTCGGCACCCTGCACTCCCACCGGACCGGACAGGTAGTGCACGGTGGAGAGGTCGACATCGCGCACGTCGCTGGCGTCGTCGTCGTTCTTGATGGCGCCACCGGTCCAGTCGTAGGTTTCCAGGATGAAGTCGTCACCCGGCTTGACCCAGCAGGCCATGGGGATGTCGGGGTGCCAGCGGTTGTGGACGTTCTCGTTCTCGGTGGCGGCCTGGGTGAGGTCGACCTTGATCAGGGTGTCGGTCATGACGAAGCTCCTTGGACCTGGTGGGGCCCGCGTATCGGGGCCAGGGCGGGGTGTCGGGAGCTAGTCTTGATGCCAGGGCGAAAGGGGGAAATACGTCGGATGACGTAGCCACCGCCTGCCGCAGCCCTATTCTCGGAGGTTGCCCACGTCCCGCCCTTCTGGATCGGTGATTGCGCTACAGTTCGCCAGCGGCGCCCTGCCGGCTCTCACCACCAACCCGAGGTTGGTGCAACCCGCTCAAGCCTGGACCCGTCGATGAGTGCAGAAGACTCGGCCCCGCCAACCAATACTCCCCTCCCCGATCCGCTGTTCAACCAATCCCTGGGCAAAGGCTTGCAGGTCCTGCAGACCTTCATGGCGCAGCGCACCCTGACGCTCGGCGAGATCGCGCGGCTGACCGACATGAACAAGGCCTCCGCGCAGCGCGCCGTGCACACCCTCGAAGTTCTGGGCTACGTCGGTCGGGACCCCAGCACCCGGCGCTTTCGGCTGCTGCCGAAGGTCATCGAACTGGGCTTCAACTACCTGGCAGGTCATCCCCTGGTGCGGCTGGCGCATCCCTACCTGGCTCAGCTCGCCCAGGCCTCCGGCGAGACCGCCAGCCTCACCGAGCCGGTCGACGAGAGCATGGTCTACATTGCCCAGATCATGACGACCCAGACCATCCCCGTGCTCACCCCGGTAGGGATGCGCATTCCCATGTACTGCACCAGTTCGGGCCGCGCCTACCTGGGCTGCCTGGACGACGCCGAAGTACGGGCAGTGCTGGCCGCCGCGCCGCGCGAGGCCCGCACCCCGAGCACCCTGACCGATGTCGAGGCCATCCTCACCCGCATCCAGACCGCTCGCCACCTGGGCTACGCCATCAATTGCGAGGAATTGTTCCTCGGCGACATGGGCATCGCCGCCCCCATCGTCGACCGGCACGGCATGCCGGCAGGGGCCGTGCACCTCTCGCCGCCGACCAGTCGTTGGACCCTGGAAGAGGCGACGCAGCGACTCGCGCCCCTGGTACGCGACTGCGCCCGCAGCATTTCCGAGTCCCTCGCGCACTAACGGCGCACTGCCCGCAGGTCTGCGCACCGTTTTGAATGTGGCCAGGTGGGCGGCTTGGACACCCGGTTGGTACGGAGGGCCGTCTGGCACGCTCCCTCACCTCAAGTGATCGCGAATTTGAATCGATAATCGATACTTTAGTATCGATTGGCATACACGTTGCTTTTTCACCCTCAGCCAACTTCAACCGATGAGGGATACCGATGAGCGATGACGCCAACCGTTCCACGCCGATTGCCCGGCTTGCCGGTCTGACCCTCGCCCTGGCCTGCGCCCTGGGTGGCAGCGGCCTGGCTGCGGCGCAGGAGAAGACCCTGCGCATCGCCATGACCGCCGGGGACATCCCCCGTACCCTGGGCCAGCCGGACCAGGGCTACGAGGGCAATCGCTTCACCGGTATCACCCTCTACGACGGCCTGACCCAGTGGGACCTCAGCGCGGCGGACAAGCCCAGCGTGCTCATTCCCGACCTGGCGGAGTCCTGGGCGGTCGACCCGAACGACCACACCAAGTGGATCTTCAAGCTGCGCCAGGGTGTGACCTTCCACGATGGCTCGCCTTTCGATGCCAAGGCGGTGGTCTGGAACGTCGACAAGGTGCTGAACAAGGCGGCGCCGCAATACGATCCCTCGCAGATCGGCGTCACGGCCTCGCGCATGCCGACTCTGAGGTCCGCCCGGGTGATCGACCCCTATACCGTCGAGCTCACTACCTCCGAACCGGACTCCTTCTTGCCCTACAACCTCACCAACCTGTTCATGGCCTCGCCGACCCACTGGCAGGCCAAGTTCGACGCCGTACCGGCCGCCGTGACCGATCCGGCGCAACGCGCCCAGCAGGCCTGGACGGCCTTCGCCGCCGACGCCTCCGGCACGGGTCCGTTCAAGATGGCCAAGTTCGTCCCGCGCGAGCGCCTGGAGCTGGCGGCCAACCCCGCCTACTGGGACCCCAAGCGCCGCCCGCACATCGATCACGTGGTGCTACTGCCCCTGCCCGAAGCCAGTGCCCGCACCGCCGCCCTGCTGTCCGGCCAGGTGGACTGGATCGAAGCACCCGCGCCGGATGCCCTCGATGCGATCAAAGCGCGTGGCTACAAGATCTATTCCAACCTGCAGCCGCATCTCTGGCCCTGGCAGTTCTCCCTGCTGCCGCAATCGCCGTTCCATGACAAGCGCGTGCGCCAGGCGGCGAACCTCTGCGTGAATCGCGACGAACTCAAGACCCTGCTCAGCGGGCAGATGGAGCCGGCGACCGGGGTGGTGGAGCCGGGCGACCCCTGGCGCGGTTCGCCCAGCTTCCAGGTTCGCTACGACGTGGCCGCGGCACAGAAGCTGATGGCCGAGGCCGGCTATTCCGCCGACCACCCGGCCAAGATCAAGGTGCAAACCTCAGCCTCGGGCTCCGGCCAGATGCAGCCGCTGCCGATGAACGAGTACATCCAGGAAAACCTCAAGCAGTGCTTCTTCGACGTGCAGTTCGACGTCCTGGAATGGAACACCCTCTATTCGAGCTGGCGCCTCGGTGCCAAGGACCCGGCGGCGCACGGCGCGGACGCGACCAACGTCAGCGCGGCGACCATGGATCCCTTCTTCGCCATGGTGCGCTTCGTCAGCAGCAAGGCCTTGCCGCCGGTCTCCAACAACTGGGGCTACTACACCAACGAGCAGACCGACCAACTCATCGCCAAGGCACGCACGGCCTTCGATGAACAGGCGCGCAACCAGGCCCTGGGCATGCTGCACGCCAACATCGTCGACGAGGCGCCCTTCCTCTTCGTCGCCCATGACGTCGGCCCGCGCGCCCTCTCGCCGAAGATCGGGCACGTGGTGCAACCCCGCAGCTGGTTCATCGACATCGCCACCATGACCATGGACTGACGCCGCCTGAACCGCCCCCCCGGGGCGGTCAGCCCCGTGCTTCGCCGGCACGGACTCCCGCAGGCACAGGCCCGGAGGCTTACCACCATGCTCGGCTATCTGCTTCGCCGTCTGCTCTATGCGCTACCCATCATGCTCGGGGTGGCCTTCCTCTGTTTCATGCTGGTGCACATAGCGCCAGGCGATCCGCTGGTGTCCATCCTGCCCGCCGATGCCTCGGCCGAACTGCAGCGGCAGATGATGAGGGTCTACGGCTTCGATCGACCGCTGCCCGAGCAATTCCTGCGCTGGGTGTGGCGGGCCCTGCACGGCGATCTGGGTACCTCCATCGCCACCAGCCGGCCGGTGACCGGCGAGGTGCTCAAGGCGGTCGGCAATACCCTGATGATCGCCGTCCTCGCCAGCCTGATCGGCTTCAGCCTGGGCTCGCTGTTCGGCTTCGTCGCCGGCTACTTCCGCAACTCCTGGGCCGACCGCTTGGCCTCGCTGGTGTCGGTCATCGGCGTGAGCCTGCCCAACTACTGGCTGGGCATGGTGCTGGTCATCGTCTTTTCCGCCCAGCTGATGTGGCTGCCGGCCACCGGCGCCGGACCGGGCGGTTCCAGCGACTGGCGTTGGGACTGGGCTCACGTCCAGTACCTGATCCTGCCGGCGGTGACCATGTCCTTCATTCCCATGGGCATCGTCGCCCGTACCGTACGGGCGTTGGTGGCGGACACCCTGGCACAGGAATTCGTCATCGGCCTGCGCGCCCGCGGCCTGAGCGAAGGCGGGGTGCTGCGCCACGTGGTGAAGAACTGCGCGCCCACCGCCCTGGCGGTGGTGGGGCTGCAATTGGGTTACCTGCTCGGCGGCTCGATCCTGATCGAGACGGTATTCGCCTGGCCCGGCACCGGTTTCCTGCTCAACCAGGCGATCTTCCAACGCGACCTGCCGCTGCTGCAGGGCTCGATCCTGATCCTGGCGCTGTTCTTCGTGCTGCTGAACCTGCTGGTCGACGTCCTCCAGACCGTCCTCGACCCCCGTATCGAACGAGGCTGACATGACCGCCGCCATCCAGACGTCCCTCACCCCCGCCGCGCCCGGTGTCGCGCGCTCGCGCAGCCACCTCGCCAACGTGCTGCACCGCCTGGTGCGCAACCCGCTGGCGATGGTCTCGGCCAGTATCATCCTGCTGCTGCTCCTCATGGCGGTGTTCGCGCCCTGGATCATGCCCCACGATCCCTTCGCCACCTCGATGCTCAAGCGGCTGAAGCCCATCGGCACGCCGGGGCTGCCGCTGGGCGGCGACGAACTCGGGCGGGACCTGCTCTCGCGGCTGATCCTCGGCGCCCGCTTGTCGCTGTTCATGGGCATCGCCCCGGTGATCCTGGCCTTCGTCCTCGGCGGCACCCTCGGCATCGTCGCCGGCTACGCCGGTGGCTGGCTGAACACGGTCATCATGCGCTGCATCGACGTGCTCTACGCCTTCCCCTCGGTGCTGCTGGCCATCGCCCTGTCCGGGGCCCTGGGGGCGGGTATCACCAATGCCCTGGTGTCCCTGACCATCGTCTTCGTGCCGCAGATCGCCCGCATCGCCGAAAGCGTGACCACCGCGGTGCGGCGCAGCGACTACGTGGACGCGGCACGGGCCAGTGGCGCCTCGGCCCTGCTGATCGTGCGCAAGCACGTGCTGGGCAACGTCATAGGGCCCATCTTCGTCTATGCCACCAGCCTGATCTCGGTGTCGATGATCCTGGCCTCGGGGCTGTCGTTCCTCGGCCTCGGCGTCAAGCCGCCCGAGCCCGAATGGGGGCTGATGCTCAATACCCTGCGCACCGCCATCTACAGCCAGCCCTGGGTCGCCGCCCTGCCCGGCCTGCTGATCTTCATCACCTCGGTATCCTTCAACATGCTGGCCGACGGCCTGCGTTCGGCCATGGAGGTCAAGCAATGAGCCCGTCGCCCCTGCCAGCCCCGCTTGACCCGCGCGACGTCGGCGGTCCCGCCCAGCCGCTGCTGATCGTGCGCGACCTGAAGAAGCACTTTCCCTTGAAGAAGACCGGTTTCAGCCTGCGCCGGGAGCGCCTGGCAGTGCGCGCGGTGGACGGCGTGAGCTTCACCCTGCTCAAGGGCGAGACTCTGGGCGTGGTGGGCGAATCCGGCTGTGGCAAATCCACCACCGCCCGGCTGCTGATGCAACTCACCCGCCAGGACAGCGGCGAGCTGGTATTCGATGGCCAGACCGTCGGCGAGGTGTTGCCGCTACGCGACTATCGCCGGCAGACCCAGATGGTCTTCCAGGACAGCTACGCCTCGCTCAATCCGCGCATGACCATCGAGGATTCCATCGCCTTCGGCCCGAGCGTGCATGGCGTCTCCCGCACCGAGTCCCTGACCCGCGCCCATGACCTGCTGGCGCGGGTCGGGCTGGAGCCGAGTCGCTTCGCCGGGCGCTATCCCCACGAGCTGTCCGGTGGCCAGCGGCAGCGCGTCAACATCGCCCGGGCGCTGGCGCTGGAGCCGCGGCTGATCATCCTCGACGAATCCGTCTCCGCGCTCGACAAGTCGGTGGAGGCCCAGGTGCTGAACCTGCTGGCAGATTTGAAAGAGGCGCTGGGGCTGACCTATGTCTTCATCAGCCATGACCTCAATGTGGTGCGCTACGTCTCCGACCGGGTGCTGGTGATGTACCTCGGCGAGGTGGTCGAGGTGGGCGAGGCCGATGCCCTGTTCGAGCGCCCCCTGCACCCCTATACCCGGGCGCTGCTGCGCTCCATGCCCAGTACCGATCCCCTGCACCGTACCAAGGAAGCCCCGCTGGCGGGCGATCCGCCGAATCCCATAGCGCCCCCGTCCGCCTGCCGTTTCCATACCCGCTGCGAGTTCGCGCAAGCCGTCTGCGCCCAACGCGCACCGCGCTTCGCCGAGGCCGAGCCGGGTCGTAGCGTGGCCTGCCTGCGCTACGAGCCCGACTCCGGCTACGTGCTGTCCCCCAACCCGTCCCCGGAGGCGAGCCATGTCTGAGGCCCTCATCCAGCTGCGTGACCTGCACGTGGAATTCCACCCGCCGGGCAAGCGCATCCAGGCGGTCAACGGCGTGTCCCTGGAGGTCGGCCAGGGCGAGGTGCTGGCACTGATCGGCGAGTCCGGCTCCGGCAAGAGCGTGACGCTGCGCGCCCTGATGCGGCTGCATCCGGAAAAGACCACCCGCTATGCCGGCGGGCTGCAGATCGCCGGGGAAGATGTGCTGGCGCTGTCGGCCCAGGCGCTGACCCAGCTGCGCGGCAAGCGCGTCGCCATGATCTTCCAGGAGCCGCTGCTGGCCCTCGACCCGGTCTACACCCTCGGCCAGCAGATCATCGAGGCCATCCGCCGCCATGAGGGGCTGAGCAAGGCCGAGGCCCGGGCGCGCGCCCTGCAGCTGTTCGAACGGGTGCGTATCCCCAGCCCGGAACGCCGCCTCGACGCCTTCCCCCACGAGATGTCCGGGGGCATGCGCCAGCGCGCCATGATCGCCCTGGCCCTGGCCTGCAATCCCCAGGTGCTGCTGGCCGACGAGCCGACCACGGCGCTGGACGCCACGGTGCAGATCCAGATCCTGCTGTTGCTGCGCGAGCTGCAACGCGAACTCGGCCTGTCCATCGTCTTCGTCACCCACGACATCGGCGCCGCTGCGGAAGTCGCCGACCGCATGGCGGTGATGTACGCCGGGCGCATCGTCGAGGAAGGCCCGGCGGCCGTGCTGCTGACCCAACCCCGCCATCCCTACACCCAGGCGCTGCTGAAGAGCCGTAGCGAAGGCGCCCTGCAAAAAGGCAAGCGCCTGGACAGCATCGGCGGCGCCCCGCCGGACCTGTCCCGCCTGCCGCCCGGCTGTGCCTTCGCCGAGCGCTGCGGCCTGGCCCAGGAACACTGCCACCAGGCGGTGCCGGAGGCGACCCCGCTCGGCCACGGCCACCGCGCGGCCTGCTGGCAACTGGCGCAGACCGCACCGCCTAGCGCCCTTCACTGAATCGCCCTTTCGAACGCCTGCGGAGCCCCCATGAACGCCCAAGCCCACTGCTACCTGCCCTATCCCGACAGTCCCGTACCCCACGCGGACAGCGGCCCTCTCGGCGGCTTGAGTTTCGCCGTCAAGGATCTCTTCGACGTCGCCGGCTATCCCACCGGCTGCGGCAATCCGCACAAGCTGGCCGCGTCCGGACTCAAGTCCAGCCATGCCCCGGTCGTCCGGCAGTTGCTGGAGGCCGGCGCCCGCTTCACCGGCAAGGTCATCACCGATGAACTGGCCTTTTCCATGACCGGCAAGAACGCCCACTTCGGCACGCCGCGCAATGGCGCCGCGCCCTTGCGGATTCCCGGTGGATCCAGTTCCGGCTCGGCTGCGGCGGTGTCCAACGGTCTGTGCGACTTCGCCCTCGGCACCGACACCGGAGGGTCGGTACGGGCGCCGGCCAGCCATTGTGGGCTGATCGGGCTGCGTCCCACCCACGGCCGCATCAGCCTGGACGGCTGCATGCCGCTGGCCCACAGCTTCGATACCTGCGGTTGGTTCGCCCGCGATTTAAACACCTTCGCCCGGGTCGGCGACGTGCTGCTCGGCGCGGATCCCAGCCCCCTGCCAGCGCTGCCGCGACTGCTGCTGGCGACCGACCTCCTGGCCCTGGTCACCCCCAGCGTCCGCGAGACCACCCGCGCCCTGCTGGACGAGCTCGAATTGCTGCCGACCCCGGTCAAGGGCGCGGTGCTGCCCCTGGACGAGCTCTACTGGGCGTTCCGCCACATCCAGGGCCGCGAGGTCTGGGAGAACCAGGGCGATTTCCTCTCGCGCCATCCGGTCCAGCTCGGTCCGGGCGTGAAGGAGCGTGTGGCCTGGGCCCAGACCCTCGACGATAGCCAGGTCGCGTCCGCCAGGCAGACGGCAGGGGACTTCGCGGAACGCTTCCAGGCGCTGCTCGGCCGGGACGGCGTGCTCCTGCTGCCGACCATGCCCGATGTCGCACCGCTGCTAAGCACCTCGGACGAGGCGCTGGAGGACTACCGCAACCTGTCCATCCGCCTGCTCTGCCTGTCGGTGCTGTCGGGGTGCCCCCAGCTCTCCCTGCCGCTGCTGCAGGTCGAAGGCGCGCCCCTGGGGCTGTCGCTGATCGGCCCGCGTGGCAGCGATCTCTCCCTCATCGCCTTGGCCCGTCGCCTGACCGGCCAGCGTCTGCCCTGACTGGAGCTACCCATGACCCTGCAGATCAACTCCGACCGCCTCTGGCAATCCCTGATGCACCTCGCCGAGATCGGCGGCACCGCCAAGGGTGGCGTCTGCCGCCTGGCGCTGACCGACCTGGACCGCCAAGGGCGTGACCTCTTCGTGACCTGGTGCCGGGAAGCCGGGCTGGGCGTACGGGTGGACGCCATCGGCAACATCTTCGCCCGCCGTGAAGGCAGCGACCCCAGTCGCCGGGCCATCGCCATGGGCAGCCATATCGATACCCAGCCCACCGGCGGCAAGTTCGATGGCAACTTCGGCGTCCTCGCCGGCCTGGAGGTGCTGCGCACCCTCGACGACGCCGGCATCCGCACCGCCGCGCCCCTGGAGGTGGTGGCCTGGACCAACGAGGAAGGCTCGCGCTTCGTCCCGGTCATGATGGGCTCCGGCGTGTTCAGTGGTGCCTTCGGCCTGGACGAGGTGTTGCCGCAACAGGACATCGACGGCCTGACCGTGGGCGGTGAACTGGCGCGCATCGGCTACGCCGGCAGCCAGGCGCCCGGCGAGGTGCCCAACGGGATGTTCGACGCCTATTTCGAAGCCCATATCGAACAGGGACCGGTCCTCGAAGCCCATGACCTGACCATCGGCGTGGTCCCCGGCGCCCTCGGCCAGCGCTGGTACGACGTGGTCGTCACCGGCATGGAGGCCCATGCCGGTCCCACGCCCATGAACCAGCGCCACGATGCACTGCTGGCCGCCGCCCAGCTGGTACAGCGGATCAACCAGATCGCCCTCGACCACGCCCCCCATGCGCGGGCCACGGTCGGCTTCATACAGGTGTCGCCCAACTCGCGCAACACCATCCCCGGTACGGTCAAGTTCTCCGTCGACCTGCGCGCCCTCGACGACGCCGTGCTGTCCGCCATGGACCAGGCGCTACGAGACAGCTGCGCGGCGCTGATGGCCAGCGATGCGCGGCTGGATGTCGCCGTGGAACAGGTCGTCTACTTCAAGCCCTGTCACTTCGATGCCGACTGCATCGGGCTGGTGCGCAGCGCGGCGGACACCCTGGGGCTGGCCAGCATGGATGTGGTCAGCGGCGCCGGCCACGACGCCGTCTACCTGGCCGCGGTGGCACCCAGCGCCATGATCTTCGTGCCCTGCAAGGACGGCATCAGCCACAACGAGCTGGAGGATGCCCAGCAGGAGCACCTGGCCGCAGGCGCCAATGTGTTGCTGCATGCGGTGCTGGCCCGGGCGTCCTGACGGATCCTCTCGTGTGGTGTTTCAGAGGCGAACGTCTGAAACATCACACGAGCAAGCGGACGGCGGACGTTCGCTATCGCGGCCATGCCGGTGCGCCGTAGCGACTGTTCCTGCCGGACGGCGTAGGTTGGGTTGAGCGCAGCGAAGCCCAACACGGTCTCCGGGCGCCGGTCATGTTGGGCTTCGACGATGGAGCCGTCTCAACCCAACCTACGGTCTATCACGGCCATGGCGGCGGTAAGACAGTTGCTCATAAAGGGCAATCCATACTGTAAGAGCGGTCGCTACAGCGCACCGGCATGGCCGAGACCGATGTGGATAGCGCACAGGCGCTCAGACCGACAGATAGCGGCTGATGGTCGCCTCGTCGACTTTGTCGCGGGTTTCCTCCACCACGAAGCGGCCCTTCTCGATCACCAGGAAGCGGTCGGCGATATCGAGGGTGAAGGACAGCACCTGCTCGGACACCACGATGGTCAAGTCCCGCATGGTGCGGATCTCCTTCAGGGTGCGGGCGATGTCCTTGATGATCGAGGGCTGGATGCCCTCGGTCGGCTCGTCCAGCAGCAGCACCTTGGGATTGGTGGCCAGGGCGCGGGCGATAGCCAGTTGTTGCTGCTGGCCGCCGGAGAGGTTGCCGCCCTTGCGCTGGCGCATCTCGTGCAGCACCGGGAACAGCGCATAGAGATCGTCCGGCACCCTGCCCCTGGCCGAGGCCGGCAGGCCGGTCTGGATATTCTCCAGCACCGTCATGTGGGAAAAGATCATCCGCCCCTGGGGCACGTAGGCGATGCCGCGCTCGACCCGCTGGTGGGTCTCCAATGTCGAGACATCCTGGCCGTCCACCGCGACGCTGCCACTCCAGCTCGGCAGGATGCCCATGAGGCTGCGGAAGAAGGTGCTCTTGCCCATGCCGTTGCGCCCCATGACGGCGACGATTTCCTGTTTCGCCACGTCCAGGCTGAGTTCGTGGAGGATGCGGCTCTGGCCGTAGCCGGAGACGAGGTTCTGGATGGTGAACATGGCCGGGATCTCCGTGATCGGCTGGGTGGATGGGGATAGCCGGGGTCTCAATGCCCCAGGTACACCTCGATGACCTTAGGATCGCTCTGCACCGCCTCCATGCTGCCTTCGGCCAGCACCTTGCCCTGGTGCAGCACCGTGACCTTGTGGGCGATGCTCTTGACGAACTCCATGTCGTGTTCGATGACCAGCACCGAGCGCCCCTGGCTGATCCGGTTGAGCAGCTCGGCGGTCTGGGCCCGCTCGGACACGCTCATGCCCGCCACCGGCTCGTCGAGCATCAGCAGTTCCGGGTCCTGCATCAGCAGCATGCCGATCTCCAGCCACTGCTTCTGGCCGTGGGAGAGCAGGTCCGCCTGCTGGTGCAGCAGGTCGGCGAGAAAGATCTGCTCGGCCACCTCCGCTACCCGGGCGACCACTGCCGCGCTGCGCTTGAAGAACAGCGCGCCGAACACCTTACGGCCCTCGGGATAGGACATCTCCAGGTTCTCGAACACCGTGAGGTTTTCGTAGATCGAGGGATTCTGGAACTTGCGACCGACGCCGGCGCGGACGATGTCGAACTCCTTCATCCTGGTCAGCTCGCGGCCGTTGAATTCGATGCTGCCGGCGGTGGCGCGGGTCTTGCCGCAGATCAGGTCGAGCACCGTGGTCTTGCCGGCACCATTGGGGCCGATCACCACGTGCACCTCGTTGCGGTCGACATAGAGATTGAGGTCGTTCACCGCCTTGAAGCCGTCGAAGGAGACAGTCAGGCCTTCGATGGCCAGCACCGGCTTGGCCAGCTGGAAACCGACGGGACTGGTGTTCATGGCGTAGTCTCCAGCGGGGATGGCTTGGCAGCGGTGGGCTTGGCTGGTGCGGCGACGGTGCGGGCCGGCTGGCGTCTGAGGCGGGCGACCAGGGGCAGTCCATGGCTCTTCCACAGGCCGGCAAGGCCGTTGGGGAAGTAGAGGACCACCGCGATGAACAGCCCGCCCATCAGGTACAGCCAGAGTTCGGGGAAGGACTCGGAGAAATAGGTCTTGCCGAAATTCACCAGCAGGGTGCCGTACACCGCGCCGAGCAGCGACAGGCGCCCGCCGACGGCGGCGAAGATCACCATCTCGATGGAGGGCACGATGCCGACGAAGGACGGCGACATGAAGCCCACTTGCAGGGCGAACATGGCCCCGCCCACCGCCGAAAAGGCCGCGGCCACGCAGAACACGAAGATCTTGAAGCTGGCCACGTCGTAGCCGGAGAAGCGCACCCGCTCTTCCTTGTCGCGCATGGCCACCAGCAGCCGACCGAGCTTGGAGGCCAGCACGAAGCGGGCGAGCAGGATGCAGGCGAACAGCAGGCCGGCGTTGATGAAGTACAGGGTGACCTTGGCACTGTCCGGGCGGATGTCCCAGCCCAGTACCGTCTTCAGGTCGGTGATGCCGTTGACCCCGCCGGTCAGGCCCTGCTGGCCGATGATGAGGATGCTCAGGATGGCGGCGATGGCCTGGGTGACGATGGAGAAATAGACGTCCCCGACTCGCCGCTTGAACATCGCCATGCCGATGATGAAGGCCAGCAGCGCCGGTACCGCGACCACCGCCACCAGGGTGAAGCCGAAACTGTGGAACGGCTGCCAGAGCCAGGGCAGTTCGGTGATCTGGTTCCAGTCCATGAAGTCCGGAATGCCGGGGGTGGACTGGATCTTGGTGCTCACCGGGTCCGAGGCCTCCAGCTTGAGGAACATCGCCATGCAGTAGCCGCCGAGGCCGAAGAAGATCCCCTGGCCGAGGCTGAGGATGCCGCCATAGCCCCAGCACAGCACCAGGCCTACGGCGACGAACGCATAGGTCAGGTACTTGCCGACCAGGTTCAGGCGGAAGGTATCCAGCGCCAGCGGGAACACCACCAGGATCAGCGCGGCCAGCACCAGCAGGCCGAGGGCACCCTGGCGACCGCCGAGCAGGTTGTCGATTGCCTTGTTCATCTCGCGCTCCCTACTTGCGGACTTTTGCCGAGAACAGCCCCTGGGGCCGCAGCATCAGGATGAGGATCACCGCCGACAGGGTCAGCACCTTGGCCATGGAGCCGGAGAGGAAGAACTCCAGCAGCGATTGCGCCTGGGCGATGCCGAAGGCCGAGGCGATGGTGCCGAGCAGGCTGGCCGCGCCACCGAACACCACCACCAGGAAGGTATCGACGATGTACAGCGAACCCGCGGTGGGGCCGATGGAGCCGATGGTGGTGAAGGCCGCGCCGGCCACCCCGGCCACGCCGCAGCCCAGGGCGAAGGTCATGCGGTCCACCCGCCGGGTATTGATGCCTACGGCCCGCGCCATCAGCCGGTTCTGCACCGTCGCCCGGACCTGCAGGCCCCAGCGCGAGCGGTACAGCATGAGGAACAGGGTGATGGTCAGCAGCACCGTCACCGCCATCACGAAGAGGCCGCTCTTGGGAATGTCGATGCTGGCGGTAGGGCTCCAGGAGCCCATCAGCCATTCCGGCATCTCGGCGCTCACCTCGCGGGCGCCGAACACCGAGCGAAACAGTTGCTGCAGGATCAGCGACAGGCCCCAGGTGGCCAGCAGGGTGTCCAGCGGCCGCTGATACAGCCGGCTGATCATCGCCCACTCCACCAGCCAGCCGATGGCGCCGGCGACGAAGAAGGCCAGGACGATGGCGAAGAAGAAGTAATAGGGCTGCAAGGCGGGGAAATGATGCTGGATCAACGTCGACACGACATAGGTGGTGTAGGCGCCGACGGCGAGGAATTCGCCATGGGCCATGTTGATCACCCCCATCTGCCCGAAGATGATCGCCAGGCCCAGCGCCATCAGCAGCAGCACGCAGAACACCGACAGGCCGTTGAAGCCCTGCATCACGGCGATCGCGCCGAAGTCCGATAAGCTTTCCATGAGACTCTCCCGCGGAGGTGGGCGGGGCCGCCACAGAGGCGGCCCCGAACTGGCGCTTACTGATAACCCTTGGGGAAGGGGTTTGGCTCGATCAGCTCGGGCGACTCGTAGACCACTTTGAAGGTGCCGTCCGGCTGGATCTGGGCGATGCGCGAGCGGCTCCAGAGGTGATGGTTGTCATGCACCTTCACGTAGCCTTCCGGGGCGGTCTTGAGTTCCAGGCCCGGCGAGGCGGCGACCACCTTGTCGACGTCGAAGCTGCCGGCCTTCTCCACCGCCATCTTCCACAGCCAGGGCCCGAGGTAGGCGGCCTGGGTCACGTCGCCGATCACCGCGTCCTTGCCGTACTTGGCCTTGAAGGCCTCGACGAAGGCCTTGTTGTTGGGGTTGTCCAGGGTCTGGAAGTACTTCATCGACGAGTAGAAGCCGGCCATGTTCTCGCCGCCGATGCCGAGCATCTCGTCCTCGGTCACCGAGAGGGTCAGCAGATTCTGCTTGGCGGAGGTGATGCCGGCCGCCTTGAGCTGCTTGTAGAAGGCCACGTTGGAACCGCCGACCACCGCGGCGAAGACCACGTCGGGCTTCTTCAGCTTGATCTTGTTGGTCAGGGAGCCGAACTGGGTGCCGCCCAGCGGGTAGTACTCCTCCCCCACCACCTCGCCGTGCAGCACGTTCTCGATGTGCTTGCGGGCGATCTTCATCGAGGTGCGCGGCCAGATGTAGTCCGAGCCCACCAGGTAGAAGGTCTTGGCGCCCTTCTCCTTGGCCAGCCAGTCCAGCGCCGAGAGGATCTGCTGGGTGGCTTCCTGGCCGGTGTAGAAGACGTTCTTCGATTGCTCCAGGCCCTCGTAGAAGGTCGGGTAGTAGAGCAGGCCGTTGTCCTTCTCGAAGATTGGCAGCACCGCCTTGCGCGAGGCCGAGGTCCAGCAGCCGAACACCGCGGCGACCTTGTCGGCCTCCAGCAGCTTCTTGGCCTTTTCGGCGAAGGTTGGCCAGTCGGAGGCGCCGTCTTCCTGGATGATCTTGACCTGGCGGCCGAGCACCCCGCCCTGGGCATTGATCTGCTCGATGGCCAGGCGCTCGGCCTGGATGGCGCCGGTCTCGGAGATGGCCATGGTGCCGGTGGCCGAATGCAACTGGCCAACGGTGACCTCCTTGTCGGTGACGGCCAGGCCCGTGGTATTGGCGGCGTCCGCCATCACGCCCTGGCTGAACACGCTGGCCGCCAGCAGGGACAACGCCGCGGCGCCCAGCGCCAGGCGCCGGGGAAGGCTGGATTTCACGCCCGATGATCTGTGCATCTTCTCGCTCCTCTAGGTGATTGCCGTTCGTCCCTGGGGGCCAGGACTGCGGGTTTTCGCTGCGGAGCAAGAATGGGGTGGCGGTGCCGCTACCGAACATACGCAGGATGACGTAAGGGCATACGTCATCTGACGTACTGCCGGCTGCAACGCCCTGGGGCATGCTGGGTCCATCGCGCGCCCGCGCGGAGCAAGGTTGCCCGGGCGATATATGCCGAGGCGTCAGGCACGGGCCCCATGGTGGGGCACGGAACTTGCCTGACGAGCCCACCGCCCCCTCAGGAGCCCAGCCGTGCAGCAGACCGGGACGCAACGCATCGCCAAGATCCGCCGCGACTACAACAGCTGGGTCGCCGACGAGACGCTGGAAGACTACGCCCTGCGCTACACCCCCCGGTCGTTCCGCAAATGGTCGGAATTCCGCATCGCCAATACCGCCCTGGGTGCCCTCTCCTTCCTGGCCCTGGAGGCCATCGGCGGCGCCCTGGCGATCAGCTACGGCTTCACCAACACCCTCTGGGCGGTACTGGCGGTGAGCCTGGTGATCTTCCTCACCGGCCTGCCGATCAGCTACTACGCGGCGCGCTATGGGGTGGACATGGATCTGCTCACCCGCGGCGCCGGTTTCGGCTACATCGGCTCCACCATCACCTCGCTGATCTACGCCAGCTTCACCTTCCTGTTCTTCGCCCTGGAAGCGGCGATCATGGCGCTGGCCCTGGAGCTGTACTTCCGCATCCCCCTGGCGCTGGCCTATGTGATCTGCTCGATCATCGTGATTCCCCTGGTCACCTATGGCATCACCCTGATCAATCGCCTGCAGCTGTGGAGCCAGCCGCTCTGGCTGATCCTGCTGGCGTTGCCCTACGCCTTCGTCATCGCCAAGAATCCCGGTGCCCTGGCGGACTGGACCACCTTCGCCGGCCGCGAGGGCGAGGCCGGTGCCTTCAACCTGCTGTCCTTCGGCGCCGCCTGCACCGTGGGCCTGGCGCTGGTGACCCAGATCGGCGAACAGGTCGATTACCTGCGCTTCCTGCCCGAGAAGACCGCCGCCAACCGCCGCCGCTGGTGGGCCGCGCTGCTCCTGGCCGGCCCTGGCTGGATCCTGCCCGGGGCGCTGAAGATGCTCGCCGGCGCCTTCCTGGCCTTTCTCGCCCTGCAGCATGAAATCCCCCTGGAGCGCGCCGCCGAGCCGACCCAGATGTACCTGGTGGCCTTCGGCTACGTCTTTTCGTCGCCGGGCTGGGCCATGGGCGCCATGGTGCTGTTCGTCATCGTCAGCCAGATCAAGATCAACCTGACCAACGCCTATGCCGGCTCCCTGGCCTGGTCCAACTTCTTCGCCCGGGTCACCCACAGCCATCCCGGCCGCGTGGTCTGGCTGGTGTTCAATGTGCTGATCGCGTTGATGCTCATGGAGCTGGGGGTGTTCCAGGCCATCGAGGAGGTGCTCGGGCTCTATGCCAACATCGCCATCGCCTGGATCGGCGCGGTGGTCGCCGACCTGGTGATCAACAAGCCGCTGGGGCTGTCGCCCAGGCACATAGAGTTCAAGCGCGCGCACCTCTACGACATCAACCCGGTGGGGGTCGGGGCCATGCTGCTGGCCTCGCTGCTCTCCGGCCTGGCCCACGCCGGGGTGTTCGGCGCCCTGGCCCAGGCCATCTCGCCGGCGGTGTCCCTGCTCGCGGCACTGGTCTGCGCCCCGCTGCTGGCCTGGCTCACCCGGGGCCGCTACTACATCGCCCGCACCAGCGTGCTGAAGCTGCTCCATCCCGCCCAGGTCCACCTGGAATGCGTGCTCTGCACCAACGCCTTCGAGCGCGAAGACATCGCCTTCTGCCCAGCGTACGGCGCGCCCATCTGCTCGCTGTGCTGCGCCCTGGACGCGCGCTGCGGCGACCTGTGCAAGCCCGCGGCGCGGCTGTCCGCGCAGTTCGATACCTTGCTGCGCTGGCTGCTGCCGAACACCTCGGTGCCGCGCCTGCATACCCGCCTGGCGCATTATCTGGGCGTGCTGCTGGTCATGGTCGGGCTGATGTTCTGCGCCCTGGCGCTGATCTACAGCCAGGTCTCCCAGGGCCTGCAGGGCGACGAGCGCCACCTGCTCTACCAGGGTTTCTTCAAGGCCTTCATGGTGCTCACCCTGTTCGCCGGGGCGCTGGCCTGGTGGGTGGTGCTGACCCGCGAGAGCCGCCACGTGGCCCTGGAGGAGTCGACCCGCCAGACCGCGCTGCTGATGCAGGAAATCCAGGCCCACCGCAAGACCGACGAGGCCCTGCAGCGCGCCAAGGAAGCCTCGGAGGCCGCCAACGCCGCCAAGAGTCGCTACGTCACCGGCCTGTCCCATGAGCTGCGCACGCCGCTGAACAGCATCCTCGGCTACACCCAGATCCTGCAGCGCGATGCAGCCAGCAACAGCCGCCAGCAGGACGCCCTGGCCACCATCTACCGCAGCGGCTCGCACCTGCTGTCGCTGATCGACGGCCTGCTGGACGTGGCCAAGATCGAGGCCGGCAAGCTCAACCTGGAACCCTCGGAAATCCCCTTCCCGGAATTCATCGAGCAGCTGCAGCAGATGTTCGCCCCCCAGGCCCAGGACAAGGGCCTGGGCTTCCGCCTCGACGCCCAAGGGCGCCTGCCAGCGGTGGTCCGCGGCGACGAAAAGCGCGTCCGCCAGATCCTCATCAACCTGCTCGGCAATGCCGTGCGCTACACCGACCGGGGCGGCGTGGTGCTGGGGGTCACCTACGCGCGGGAAACCGCCACCTTCGAGATCCTCGACAGCGGCCTGGGGATCGCCCCGGAGCAGCTGGAGCGGCTGTTCCAGCCTTTCGAACGCGGTGACCCGCTGCGCCAGGACAACGGCCTCGGCCTGGGCCTGACCATCACCCGCATGCTGGTGACCCTCATGGGCGGCGCCCTGGATGTCCAGAGTACGCCAGGCCAGGGCACCCGCTTCATCGTGCGGCTGTTCCTTTCCGAGGTGCGGGTGCCCCAGGCGCTGGTCCACGTCGAGCACCCTATCAGCGGCTACCAGGGGCCGCGCCGTCGGGTACTGCTGGTGGACGATCACCTCGACCATCGCCGCGTGTTGGCCGGCATGCTCGAACCCCTGGGTTTCGAACTGGCCGAGGCCAGCAACGGTCAGGACGCCATCCGCCAGGTGGCCTTGTGGCAGCCGGACCTGATCCTCATGGACCTGTCCATGCCGTTGCTCGACGGCCTGGAGACCAGCACCCTGATCCGCCGCAACGGCCTCTCCCGGGCGCCGATCATCGTCATCTCCGCCAATGCCTTCGCCGACGACCGTGAGCGCAGCGCCGCCGCCGCTTGCGACGACTACTTGGCCAAGCCGGTGCACACGCCGCAGTTGCTGGAGAAGATCAGGAAGCACCTGAACCTGGAATGGCTGGAGCGCCCAGCGGGGCCACCCCAGGCATCGCCGCTGCCCCTGCAGGCACCGAGCGCCGCCAGTCTGGCCGAGCTACGGGAGCTGGGCGCCCTGGGCTACGTCAAGGGTATCCTCGAATGCCTGGAGCGCATCGAGCGCGACGAGCCGCTCAGCGCCGCCTATGTCGCCAGCCTGCGCAGCCTGGTCAAGCGCTTCCAGCTCAACGACTTCAACCGCCGCCTCAAGGACAGCCTGCAGCCGGCCGACCTGCCCCTGGAAGGAGAACACCCATGAATGCCGTCCTACAGCCCGCTCCCGCCGGCGTCGTGCTGATCGTCGATGACACCCCCGACAACCTCGCGCTGCTCTCCGATGCGCTGGACGCCAGCGGCTACATGGTGCTGGTGGCCATGGACGGGGCCAGCGCCCTGGAACGCATGCAGCGCCGGCGGCCAGACGTGGTGCTGCTCGATGCGGTGATGCCTGGCCTGGACGGCTTCGAGACTTGCCGGCGGATCAAGGCCCAGGCCGAACTGGCCGACATCCCGGTGCTGTTCATGACCGCCCTGACCGAGAGCGAACATGTGGTGGAGGCCTTCGCCGCGGGCGGCATCGACTACGTCACCAAGCCGCTGAAGACCGACGAGGTGCTGGCACGGGTGGCCGCCCACCTGCGCACGGCCCGCGAACTCCAGGCGGCCAGGAGCCTGCCGGTGAGCCGGCCCCAGGCCAGGACCGCGCTGGACCTCGCGCCCCTCAGCAGCCGCTACCAACTGACCGGCCGCGAGGTCGAGGTGCTGCACTGGGTGGCCTGCGGCAAGACCAACCGCGACATCGGCGACATCCTCGGCCTCTCACCGCGGACGGTGAACAAGCACCTGGAACACGTCTATGTGAAGCTCGGCGTGGAAACCCGCACCGCCGCCGCCACCCTGGCCATCGCGGCCTGTCGCTGAGGCGAGAAGTACCGCCTGCCGCATCCTTCCAGTTTGCGGAATAAAGAACTGACGAGAACGCCCATTCCCGCAATACCCATTAGCTCCCAAGCTGGTAGCACCCAGCGGGACCATCCCCGGCCCGCTACCTGCCAGGAGCTGCATCATGAAGATCTATCACCATCCGCTATCCGGTCATGCTCATCGCGCCGTGCTGTTCGCTTCCCTGCTGGGCCTTGCGCCCGAGCTGGTGGAGGTCGATCTCGCCGCCGGTGAACACCGCTCGCCGGCCTTTCTCGCGCTCAATCCCTTTGGCCAGGTGCCGGTGCTGGAGGACGACGGCTTGGTCATCACCGATTCGAACGCCATTCTCGTCTACCTGGCGAAGAAACTGGGCCGCACCGACTGGCTGCCGGAAGGCGCCGCCGGCGCCGCGGCGGTACAGCGCTGGCTGTCGGTAGCCGCTGGCGAACTGGCCTATGGTCCGGCGGCGGCGCGCCTGATCACGGTATTCGGCGCCCCGCTCGATGCGAGGGAAGTCATCGCCCGCGCCCAGGTACTGCTGCAACGCCTGGAAAGTCATTTGGCCACCCGCGACTGGCTGGCCGCCGACCATCCCACCCTGGCCGACGTGGCTCTCTACAGCTATCTCGCCGGAGCGCCGGAGGGCAACGTCGATCTGGCGCCCTATGCGGCGGTGCGCGCCTTCCTGCAACGGGTGGAGGCCTTGCCGGGCTTCGTCCCCTTTCCGCAGACGGCCGCCGGTCTGCGTAGCTGACGAACGCCGGGCCACGCCCCCTCTCCACCGCGAGGAGCACCATCGATGAACGAGTCCTTGACCACCCTGCCCACCTGGCACCCGGGAGAAACCCTCATCCAGGAGCGCGTCGGTGTCCGCCAGCGGATGGCCGAGGTCGGCCCGCGGGTGATCCGCTCCTTCATGCCCGATCAGCACCGCGCCTTCTACCAACAGTTGCCCTTCCTGGTACTGGGCAGCGTGGACGCGGCGGGCCTGGCTTGGGCGACGATCCTGGAAGGCCCACCGGGCTTCGTCGCCGCGCCGACCCCGACTCGATTGGAGATCACCGCCACGCTGCCGGTCGACGATCCAGCCGGGCCAGGACTGGTCGACGGCGCGGCGGTGGGCCTGCTGGGCATCGAGCTGCACAGCCGGCGGCGCAATCGCGTCAACGGCGTGATCGGCATGACTCCCCAGGGTTTTCACCTGGCGGTCGATCAGAGCTTCGGCAATTGCCCACGCTACATCCAACCGCGCGACCTACACCTCCCCGCTGAACCAGACACGCTGCCCGTCCCGCCCGCCGAACACCTCACGAGCCTGGATGACGACGCGCGACGGCTGATCGAGGGCGCCAATACCTTTTTCGTCGCCTCCTACGCGGAACAGGAGGGTCAACGCCGGGTGGACGTCTCCCATCGCGGCGGCAAGCCGGGCTTCGTCCGGGTGGACGGGGACGGGCTGCTGACCATTCCCGACTTCAACGGCAACCTGTTCTTCAACACCCTGGGCAATATCGTCCTCAACGGCCAGGCCGGCCTACTGTTCGTGGATTACCAGAGCGGCGAGCTGCTGCAGCTGAGCGGTACCGCCGAGGTGTTGTTCGACTCGCCCGAGATCGCCGCCTTCTCCGGTGCCGAGCGGCTCTGGAGCTTCCGCCCGCAGCGGCTGGTACGGCGCCGCGCCGCCCTTGCCCTAAGCTGGACGGCGCACCCCGACGAGGAGGCAGACAGCGTGCAGCTGACCGGCAGTTGGCCGCAGGCCCGCGCCCGTCTCCAGGCCCTCGAGCGCGGCAACCGCTGGCAGTCGCTGCGGGTCGCGCGCATCGTCGAAGAAAGCGCCAGCATCCGCTCTTTTCATCTGGCCGCCATGGATGGCGCCGACCTGGTACCCGCCCAGGCGGGCCAGTTCCTGCCGCTGCGCATCAGCCCGGATGAGGGCCAGCCCCCGCTGCTGCGTAGCTATAGCCTGTCCAACGCGCCCGCCGATGGCCACTACCGCATCAGCGTCAAGCGCGAGGGCCGGGTGTCCGGCTGGCTGCATGACCAGCTGCGCGAGGGTGACCTGCTGGATACCCGGCTGCCGGCCGGCGACTTCGCCCTGGCGGCGTCCGGGAATCACTCCCTGGTGCTGCTGGCCGGGGGGATCGGCATCACCCCGCTGCTGGCGATGCTGCGGCACCTGGTCCATGAAGGGCGCCGTACCCAACGCTTTCGTCCGGTCGTCCTCTTCTACGGCGCCCGTCGCAAGGCCGAGCGGGCCTTCGACGCGGAACTCGCCGAGCTGGTGGCCGCCGCCGGTGGCGCGATCCAGGTGGTCCGGGCGCTGAGCGATACCCAGGACGCCGTGGCGGGCGTCGACTACGAGGTGGCCGGGCGGATCGACATGCAGGTGCTCGCCCGTTTCCTGCCCTTCGGCGATCACGCCTTCTACCTGTGTGGCCCGGCAGCCTTCACCCAGGCGCTGTACGACGGCCTGCGCGGCTACGGCATCGAAGATGCCCGTATCCACGCGGAAGCCTTCGGCCCGGCTGCGCTGCAACGCAGCCTGCCCGCGGGTGCGGTGGTACCCGCGCGGCCACCCGCCGCAACGGAAACCGTACCGGTGATTTTCACCGAGTCACTCAAGGAAGCCCGCTGGACGCCCGCTGCGGGCTCCTTGCTGGAGCTGGCCGAAGCCCGCGGCCTCGCCCCGGCCTTCAGTTGTCGTGCAGGCCACTGCGGCACTTGCCGAACCCGAGTCTTGAGCGGTGCGGTCACCTATCCCCGGGAACCGGCGGCCGCCGTCGCCGAGGGCGAAGCCCTGTTGTGCGGCGCGGTACCGGCTGCCGGCAGTACGCGCCTGGAACTCGATCTTTAGTCCTCAGGGTTGTGAAGTTGGCTACCATGCAGCCTGGTCGGCAGCCCAGGGTGGCGAGGCAGATGGATCGTTGGCAGGCAATGCGCGTGTTCGTGAAGGTCGCCGAAACCCAGAGTTTCGCCCGCACCGCCCGCGAGCTACACCTGAGCGCGCCGGCGGTGACCCGCATGGTCGCCGGCCTGGAAGACCTCATCGGCGCCCGGCTGCTGGTGCGCACCACCCGCTCGGTGAAGCCTACCGAAGCCGGCGTCCGCTATCTGCAGGATTGCCGCCGCATCCTCGACGAGATCGCCGAAGCGGAATTGGCCGCGGCCGGGCACCAGGCCAAGCCATCCGGCACCCTGGCGATCACCGCACCGGTGCTCTTCGGCCAACTGCACGTGCTGCCCCTGGTGCTGGAGTTCCTGGGGCGCCATCCGCAGATGCGGGTGCGCACCCTGTTCGTCGATCGCCAGGTGAATCTGCTGGACGAGGGGCTGGACGTCGCCTTGCGTATCGGCCAGCTACCGGATTCCGGCTTCACCGCGATCCAGGTCGGCCGCATGCGGCGGGTGGTCTGCGCCTCGCCCGCTTATCTGGAGGCAGAGGGCACACCCACCACTCCCGCGGCGCTGCGGGACCATCGCATCCTCGCCAGCCAGGGCGCCTGGGCCTCGCCGGAATGGCGCTTCGCCCGGGGGCAACGGGTGGTGGTCGATCCGCTGCTGCAGTGCAACACCAACGAGGCCGCCATCACCGCGGCCAAGGCCGGCTGGGGCCTCACCCGGGCGCTGCACTACCAGATCGCCCCGGCGCTGGCCGAGGGCGCCTTGCGGATCGTGCTCGAAGACCATGAGGACTCCCCGCTGCCGGTGCACCTGGTCTATCCGGAAGGTCGCCAGGCGGCGGCCAAGGTCCGCGCCTTTGTCGAGCTGGCGGTGGCCAGTCTGCGGAGCGACCCGCTATTGGGCAGAGGCTTCGTCGGCTGATCGAAGTTCAAGGCAGCCCGAGGCTGTGCAAAGGCGCGGCTTGAGGTACCCTCACGCCCGACCAAATCCGCTACCGATGAGCTACACAATGGGTTTTGAACAACTAGCCGAGCTTCGCGACCGGCTCCGCGCCGAAAAGGCGCAGCTGCAACCTGCTGCCAAGCAGCAACCTCCGCAGAAGTCTCAGAAGGCGCAAAAGCCTCAGAAGCCGCAGAAGCCGCCGCGCGAAGCCAGGACTCCCGAGCAGGAAGCGGCTTTCAATGCCATTCGCGCCCTGCAGAAGCATTTTCCGCTAGCCTTCCCGGTCAATCCGGCGCCCAAGGTGCCCTTGAAGGAAGGCATCCTCAAGGATGCCGAGCAGCACCTGGGATCGCTCGGCCTGTCCATCGAGCAGCTCAAGCTCGGCATCGCGGCCTGGTGCCAGGGTCACAGATACTGGGCGAGCATGAAGGAGAATGCGCCCCGTCTCGACCTGAACGGTCAGCCGGCCGGCGTCGTCACCGCTTCGCAGGCGCTGCATGCCGCGCGCCAGGCCCGGCGGCAACGGGCACAAGCCCGCCGCGACAAGGCACCTGCGAAGGAAAAGCCAGTCGAGACCAGCGACGCCCCCCAGGCGGAATCGGCTCAATAACCCCGCCTCCCGCGCAAGCCGGGCAGGCGCCAGCGCCTGAACCCGGCGGCCGCTGTAGCGCTACGGCCTTCCGGTCGCGCTTTTCACTGACGTCAATCCGCCAGGCTCGTGGTTACCAGCTAGCCTGGCGGATCGATGCAAACCTTCCGCACAAACTGCGGCCACAGCGAGACGAACGCGTTGCGCGGGCGCTCGGGCCCGTCGAATTCGGCATTCGCCACCGCTGCGCCTCCCTAGACTCAGGGCCTGACCTGCCACTGGGAGCGCCACCATGCCGCTGCACCTCGATCTGCGTGATCCTCGCCTGTTCAAACAATCGGCCTATGTCGATGGCCACTGGATAAGTGCCGATAACGGCGCCACCTTCGCCGTGGAAAACCCCGCCACCGGCGCGGTGATCGCCCAGGTCGCGGCCCTGGAAGCCGCGGAAACCGCCCGCGCCATCGCCGCCGCGGAAGCGGCCTGGCCCGCCTGGCGCGAGCGTCCCGCGGCCGAACGCGCGGCGCTGCTGGAGCGCTGGCACGCGCTGATGCTGGAAAACCAGGACGACCTGGCC
Source organism: Pseudomonas oryzihabitans (assembly GCF_006384975.1). NCBI lineage: Bacteria > Pseudomonadati > Pseudomonadota > Gammaproteobacteria > Pseudomonadales > Pseudomonadaceae > Pseudomonas > Pseudomonas oryzihabitans. Next base: position 923,174 of record NZ_CP021645.1, on the reverse strand, counting down.
CTGCTCATGACCCTGGAACAGGGCAAGCCGCTGGCCGAGGCGCGCGGCGAGATCGCCTATGGCGCCAGCTTCGTCAAATGGTTCGCCGAAGAAGCCCGGCGCAGCTATGGCGATATCCTGCCTGCCCCCGCCCGGGACCGCCGGGTGCTGGTGCTCAAGCAGCCGGTGGGCGTGGCCGCCGCCATCACCCCGTGGAACTTCCCCAATGCCATGATCACCCGCAAGGCTGCGCCGGCGCTGGCTGCCGGCTGCCCGGTGGTGGTCAAGCCCTCGGATCTCACCCCGCTGTCGGCCCTGGCGCTGGCCGAACTGGCCGAACGCGCGGGCTTTCCGCCCGGCGTGTTCAACGTCCTTACCGGCCTGCCCGTCGGCATCGGTGGCGAACTGACGGGCAATCCGGCGGTACGCAAGCTGTCCTTCACCGGCTCTACGCGGATCGGCCAGCTGCTGCTGGCCCAGTGCGCGGCCACGGTGAAGCGCACCAGCATGGAGCTGGGTGGCAATGCCCCCTTCATCGTCTTCGATGACGCCGACCTGGACCTCGCCATCGCCGGGGTACTGCAAAGCAAGTTCCGCAATGCCGGTCAGACCTGCGTCTGCGCCAATCGCATCCTGGTCCAGGACGGTATCCACGACCGCTTCGCCGAACGCCTGGCCGCCGAGGTGGCCAAGTTCAAGGTAGGTAACGGCCTGGAGGCCGGAGTGACCCTTGGCCCGCTGATCAATCGCCTGGCGGTGGACAAGGTCGCCCGCCATATCGACGACGCCCTGACCCAGGGCGCCAAGGCCCTATTCGGTGGCCCGCCCAGCGGCCGCGACCAGTTCGTCGCCCCCACGGTGCTCACCGGTGCCACGGCCGACATGCTGCTGGCGCGCGAGGAAACCTTCGGCCCGGTGGCGCCGCTGTTCCGCTTCCGTGACGAAGCCGAAGCCTTGGCCCTGGCCAATGCCACGCCCTACGGCCTCGGCGCCTACTACTACACCCAGGACCTGCGTCGCGCCTGGCGAGTGGGTGAGCGCCTGGAGTTCGGCATGGTGGCGCTCAATACCGGCACCCTCTCCATGGAGGTCGCCCCCTTCGGCGGCGTGAAGCAGTCCGGACTGGGTCGCGAAGGTTCGCACCTGGGGCTGGATGAGTACCTGGAGGTTAAGGCCTGGCACCTCGGCGGGCTCGATTAAAACCCCTGACGGTGGACAACCGAAAATGCCGCTACCCCGGACCAAAACAGTCGATCACGATGCCAGGGCCGGCAACTTCAGCGTTACCGACCCCGCTGTCTGCGTAGGCTGAAAGCCTCGCCCCTGCCTGGAGATAGCTGCATGAATTCCGCTGCCAAAGCCACCGATCGCCTCTTGGGTCATCGCGAACAGAGCGTGCCCCGCGGTATCGTCACCGCCCATCCTGTCGTGGTGGCTCGCGCCCAGGGCAGCGAAATCTGGGACGTGGACGGTCGCCGCTACCTCGACTTCGTCGGCGGCATCGGCGTGCTCAACGTCGGCCACAACCATCCACGGGTGGTGGAGGCCGTGCGCCGCCAGGTCGGAGAAATCTCCCACGCCAGTTTCCAGGTGATGGCCTACGAGCCCTACCTGGAACTGGCCAGCCGCCTCAACACCCTGATCGGCAACGGCGAAGCCTACAAGACGCTGCTGCTCACCTCGGGTGCCGAAGCGGTGGAGAACGCCATCAAGATCGCCCGCGCCCATACCAAGCGGCCGGGCGTGATCGCCTTCCGCGGCGGCTTCCACGGCCGCACCCTGCTGGGCGTCACCCTGACCGGCTTCGCCCAGCCCTACAAGCAGAACTTCGGCCCCTTCCCCGCCGACATCCATCATGCGCCCTACCCCGATGCCTTCCGCGGCCTGGATACCCAACAGGCGCTGGCCGGCCTGCGCGAAGTGTTCGCCACCCAGATCGCCCCCGATCAGGTCGCCGCCATCCTGATCGAGCCGGTGCAGGGCGACGGCGGCTTCCGCCCGGCGCCGGTGGAATTCCTCCAGGCGCTGCGCGCCCTGTGCGACCAGCACGGCATCGTGCTCATCGCCGACGAGATCCAGACCGGCTTCGGCCGTACCGGCAGCCTCTTCGCCTTCCAGCAGACCGGTATCCAGCCCGACCTGGTGACGGTGGCCAAGAGCCTGGCGGGCGGTCTACCGCTCTCCGGCGTGGTCGGCCGCGCGGCCATCATGGACGCGCCCCAACCCGGTGGCCTCGGCGGCACCTACGGCGGCAACGCCCTGGCCTGCGCCGCAGCCCTGGCGGTGCTGGACATCTTCGAGGAAGAAGAGCTGGTCGCCCGCGGCGTAGCTCTCGGCGAGCAACTGCGCAGCGGTCTGCTCGACTTACAGAACCGCCATCCGCGCATCGGCGAGGTCCGCGGTCGCGGCTTCATGTTGGCGGTGGAGCTGGTCGGCGCGGACGGTCACAGCCCCGATGCCACCCTCGCCCAGCAGGTGATCGACGGCGCCCGCCAGGCCGGGCTACTGGTGATCAAATGCGGGGTGGAGCGTAACGTCATTCGCTTCCTGGCTCCGCTCACCACCACCGAGACACAACTGGCCGAAGCCTTGCAGATGTTCGGCCAGGCCCTCGCCCAGGCCGGCGCCTGAGAAGCTGTTCACGGAGGTCGAACGCAACGCCGCCAGGACCCACCGGAGCGGCGCCCAGGGGAAACCGATCATGAGAATAACGCGCTACCAAGCCATTGGCTTTTCCTGCTACGGCACCCTTATCGATCGTGAAGGGGGCATCCTGGAAGCCCTGCGCCCCATAGTGGCGCAGGCTGGCCTCAGCACCCATCCCGACTGGCTGCTCGGCAGCTATCACCGCCTGGCCCGCGAGTTGCGCGAGGCGGCTCCCGCCGCCAGCCAGGCCAGCCTGCACCTGCGCATCCACCAGCGCCTGGCGCAGGAGTTGCAGCAGGACGCTGACCTGGATGCCAGCGTGGCCTTTGGAAACGCCACGACGTGCTGGCCGGTGTTCGAGGATGCGCCGGGCGCGCTGCAGTACCTGAGCAAGTTCTATCGGTTGGTGTTGCTGGCCTCGCCCGATGACAGCGAAGCCGCAGCGGTCACGGCGCGGTTGCCAGACGTCTTCGCCGCCGTGGTACCCAATCGGGGTGGTGATCTGCGCCTGGCGCTGGATACCACCCTCGAAGAGCTGGGCTTGGCGCGCGAGGATCTGTTGCCGGTACGCGGCAGCGAACCGGACGACCCCTGGAACCCCCTGGTGGATTTTCCACTGTGTACCTTGCGCCGTGATCGCTCGCGGCCCTGGAACCTTTCGCGGCAGGCCCTGGATGGCACGCGATGCGAGTACGCGAGTCTCGCCGATCTGGTGCATGCGCATCAGACCGCCCTGCGTGCCTAGCCTGCCGTTCACGACTGCGAGGAATGACGATGGACGCCGCAACGAAACTGGACCGCATCGATATCAATATCCTGGTGCAATTGCAGAAGGACGGCCGGATGACCAACGTCAGCCTCGCCGAAGCCGTGGGCCTCTCCCCCAGCCCCTGCCTGCAGCGGGTCAAGCGCCTGGAGGCGGCCGGCTACATCAGCGGCTACGAGGCCCACGTCAACCTCGCCAAGATCGCCAACTCGGTAACGGTGTTCACCGAAGTCACCCTCTCCGACCACAAGCGCGCCGACTTCGTGAAATTCGAATCCTTCATCCGGGGCGTCGACGAGATCCTCGAGTGTCACCTGATCAGCGGCGGCTACGACTACCTGCTGCGCTTCATGTGCAGCAGCATCGGCCACTACCAGGAACTGATGGAATCCATCCTCGACCGTAACGTGGGCATCGAGAAGTACTTCAGCTACATCGTCATCAAGTCACCGGTGGTCAAGAACGCCCTGCCGCTGCGTAGTCTGATCAAGGCGGGTTGAGCGAAGCTTCGCCAACGCTCGGCTGGCGCAGCGGCCAGCCCCTTCAGCGCAGAATGCAGTAGAGCTTGCGCACCGTCTCGCGGCTGTCCCAGGCCATCGGGGTTTCCGCCGGCACCAGCACCGCCTCGCCCGCCCTGACGTGACAGGGCGCTTCACCCGCGACCGCCAGAGTCACCGCCCCCGCATAGAGCAGCATCAATTCGCAGTGGGGATTGCTCACGGCCTTGCGCGCGTAACCTGTGCATTCCCACATCCCCACCCGCAGGGCACCGCCGCCGCTTTCGAACAGATCGCAACCCGTGGCGCTGGGCTCGGGGCTCAGCAGCACGCTGGCCGCCGGCGGCGGTGAAGGCTCACGCGGGGCCTCAGGATCGAGCAGCAGCGGTGCCGAGGGCATGGGGCCGTCGCTGGCGCGACCGGGAAAAGCCATGAACAGGCGACGCAGCTCGCCTTGGTGCCGCCAGCGGCACTGCACCCCGCGCGGCAGGACGAAGGCATCGCCGGCCTTGAGCTGCAAGGCACCACCGGTCCATTCGAGCTGCAATTCGCCGGCTTCGATGATGCTCACTTCCACCCAAGGATAGTCGTCCAGCTGGCAGTCGGCAGAATGGCTGACGGCACTGCCCATGACATAGCCCAGCCTTGCATCGTGCAGATGCAACTCGCGCCCGGCGGCCAAGGGATCATCATGCAGGGCATAGAGGGCCCGGGGTAGTTGGCGGTCACTGGACGGCTGGCAGTAGTGCAGCAGGGGCATGGCGGTTCCTCGCGATCAGAGGTGCGGCAGGCGTGCCGCGGACGAGGCCAGTATCGACCGCCGAGGCACCCGGGTTATGGCGTTTCGGGCGGTAGGCAGCACAGAAGCTGCCGTTTTTCGAAGGCGATTAATAGGGGACAGACCACGTTTTACTACTAGAGATCGGGTGCGCTCTTGGGGCGCCCTGGCTTACCTCTTGTAACTCTTCGACCCAACGCGGCCGCCACTTCGACAGAAAACTTCGAACTTCCGAGTGCGTAGTTCCCATTCGTCGCGGCACGTTTTTGAACGACCAGTCCCGGACGCCAGGCAGGTGTCGATAGTGCCTGATCAATATAGCTATTTTAAGATACTACACCCGTCGAATATCAAATAAAAAATCACGAAACTCTTTTTCTGTCATCTCAAACTCTGGTCCTTCGACCATTGCCACTAAGGATAACAACGCAAGATCAAGCTTTTTCGTAAGTGAAAAATGTGGATCTTGATAAATATTAAGCGCCTCTTGTGAGATTTTAAAAATATCAAAACCATCCGCACTTACTTTTTCAAGTCGGTCAGCCACTACGTCCTCCATGCTCATTGCCGCCCCCAACTCTTCAGTTCTGTTCCAGTCGGAGGATAGTGCTGAGCATCAACCGGCTGTCCATTAATACTTTTCGGATGGACACGGATTACTTCTCCTGATTGATCATAGCTTTCCATCCACTGCCTCGTAGTACCCGCTTTAGGATCAAACTCTGTAACGAAAGAGGCTCCCCGAGTAGGACCTTCCGTTCTAGCTGGAACCTCTTGTGTGTAGTAACGAATTCGACCATCAGGCAGTGTTCTAGTGACCTCTGCCGTCTCTTGAGCTTTTTGTAGTCCTGATAGCTTCGCTCTTAATGCAGCTTGGGCATTTGCACTTGTGGCTTCGGTAGCTACAGTGTCTCCCGCTGTAGCAGTTGCTTTTGCACCAGCTACCGTTACTGTTTCACCCGCCCTAACCAGCCGCCCAGCCCCCAAAGGTAAAGCGACCTCAGCCCCTGCCATAACCACATGCGGCAAGTCATCAAGTATAGGCGTGGCCTCGCCGGGGTACGTGCTCGGATTGAAGGAGGCCAGGACAGCTTGACCTTGCCGCGGCACGTAGTCGGCCATGGCCCGTCCACTGGCCTCATACCCTGCCCCAACCTGCATCGAACCTACAGCGCCAAGCCCCAGCGAAGGCATGCAGCCTACGACGGTGACACAGCCAGGAGCCATGGCGAGGGCACCCGCATAGGAGAACCCTGCCCCGAGCGCATTGGCAACCGCTTGACCAGCCGCGCCGCTGCGCTGGAAGAATTCATCGTGCTTCAAGCGAAAGTCGTTGGCCGAGTCCCAGGCCGTGTACTCGTCGAACGCGCCTGTTCCCTTGAGCTGAGTGATCTCAGCCGTGTAGCCTCTCCCGTTTTGCTCGAGGGTCAGTAACTTCGAGTAATTGGGATCGCTTTCCGGAACCGAGGCACTGCAGTGGGTCAAAGCACAGGCAGCAGCGTCCAAGCGCTCCTTGTTCGCACCCGGCTCCTGCCTAAGCTTGTCCAATGCCAAGGCTTCTTTCTGGTGCAGTTGCCGGTTGTACTGGTCCGCCATCTGCGAAACCCAGGCGGCCTTGTTTACATCTTCCCCAGCTAACCCTGCCGCCGTCAGGCCGACCACTTGCGCGGCGGCCTGCCTGAGCTCGGGATGCTCGGCGAAGGTGCTGTTCAGGACACCTGCGAACGCTTGGCTAGTGCCGGCCGCAATCGCTCCCGTTGCGAAGTTGCCACCGCTGGCGCTGGAGACCAGGCCGCCCACGGCAGCATGCAGGGCCGTTCGCCCTAGGCCACCCTCCTTCCAATAGTCCATGCCGGCAACATCCCCGGCATCCTTGGCCTCCTTCCAGTGGGACTCGGCAAAACTACCCACGGCATTGAAGGCGACTGCCGCTACCACGGCATTGGCTTGGGAGGTCAGGCTGGAGACGAGATTGTCACCGAGGCTGCCGCCCTGAATAGCCGTTTTGATGGCAGCCGAGGCGACACCCTGAGCGCCGGCATGCAGGGCAAATCCGCCTATATCGCTGGCCTTGGAAAGATCAAAGCCCTTGGTCAAGCTGTTGGTTCCGGTTTTGCCTCCCAGATTGGTATCGATGACCCCTGCCGTGAAGCCAGCAGTGAGCGCCGACGTGGCATAGCCTTTTATGCTGTCACTGCTAAATGTTTCCTTGAAGACGGCGCCTAGGTTGCCTCTGTTATTGATGGTGCTGACCACCGCCTGCGAGGCTATGGAGGAGAGTGTCGCAGTAGTGGCGGCGGAGGCAGCCGAGCCTATGGCGGCAGCCGTAGAGGCGGAGGTAACCCCTGCTGCTGTGGCGGCGCTGCTAGCTGCTGTACCGGCGGTCGCTGCTAGACCTGAAGCCGCCCCGGCCGTTAGCACGGTAACGACGATGATCACCGCCAGCATGGCGCCCTGGCCCAATCCCGAATGGCTGTACTTGAAGGAGTCATGAAGCTCCTTCACTTGTCGCCAATTGACATTGCCCTGGGCCTCGGCCTGTTTGATCCAGGCCAGGTTGGGGTCGGCTTTTACCATGGCGTCTACCGTCTGGCTGACGGTTTGGGCGTTGATGTCCTTGACGTCGATATGAATCTTGTTCGCCGCCTGGATCGCCAACTGCCCCTGGGCCATCAACTCGCTCTGCCTAAGCGTCTCGTCGGTGCTGCCCTTGCCCTTCATGCTGGTCCAGGCCAGGCTGTTGCTGCTCTTCTCGTGGCTTTCCTGGTGAAGGTCTTTCACCGCTTCGAAGGTGATGTCACCGCCGCTGTTGAGGGTCAAGTCCTTGCCGCTCTGGAGCTTGGCCGCCTGGTAGGTCTGGCTGCCTTCGCTCTGCAGGGTGATGTCACCACCGGCCTTGATCTCGCTGCCGAGGTTGCGCACGTCGGTCACTTCGTCGCGCTTGGTCTTCTTCGCGCCGAAGCTGCCCTTCTTCTTCATGTCGTACAGCGAATAGTCGCTGTCCTGGGCGGCCAGGACGTTGAGGTCCTTGCCGGCGTAGAGGTAGGCCTCGCCACCCGCCGCAACCTTGCTGGCTACCAGGGTCAGGTCGCCCTGGTTCGCCATCAGGCTGACGTTGCCTCCTGCGGTCAGGGTGGTGATCTGCTGGCTGACGTGGTCTTCCTGGCGAGTGACCTTCTTGCTCTTGCTGTAGCTGTGGGTTTCGTCAGCCGCCGCGGCCAGGGTCAGGTTCTCCTGGGCAGCCAGACTGGCGTTGCGACCTGCGCTGAGGGTGGTAGCAACGGCGGTGAGATTACGTCCGGCACCAATGCCCAGGTCACGGCCTGCCGTAAGGCTGCCGGTCAGTTGGGTGATACTGGAGCTAGTGTTGTTGGCGCCGCTTCTACGCCCGGTCTGGGTCTGGGCGCTGATCAGATTGACGTCGCGACCGGCGATGAGGGTGGCGTTGCCACCCGCGCTCAGCACGCTGCCGATGTTGTTGATATCGCGACCGGCGATCAGGCTTAGGTTGTTGCCGGCTTCGATACGGGCGGCGCTGTCGGCGTAGTCTTCTCGCAGGCTCTGGCCCGCATAGCTTGCCGTGTGGGTGGTGACAGTGCGTTCGTTGAGGATGTCGCCACGGCTGGCGGTCAAGCTGACGTCGCGTCCGCTGATGATCCCACCGGCGCGGTTGGTGATGTCCCCCAGGGTGCTGGTCAGGCTTAAGCGATCACCGGACTGGATCAGGCCGCTGTTGACCAGGTCGTTGTTGGCGGTGGCTGTGAGGTTGTTGGTAGCCTTGAGGGTACCGGAGTTGCTCAAGTCGTTGCCGGCGATCAGGGTGACGTCGCTACCCTGGATCAGGGCGCCGTTGGGCGCCAGGCGATTGTTGGCGTTGGCCAGGTAGAGCACCGGCACCAGCACGTGCTCGCCGTTGATCACCTGGTCTTCCATCCAGACGATGTCGTGGGTCAGGGCCACTACCTGTTCGGCGGTCAGACTCACGCCCACGCTAAGGTTCAATGCCTGCTTGCTACGCAGAGCATTGTCCATCAGGTACTTGAACTGGGCCTCGTCGCTGGTCAGGCCATCGATGAAGCGCTGACCGGCGCGTTACAGTGTCACCAATTCACATCGGAGCAACGCAGCAAGTCTATACATACCTATTTCAAAAATAACCTGGCCAGTAAGCCCTTCTTTGGCTCTACTCTAAGCGGATGAGTGGTAGGTCCATCTGGCCTTAACAAATCACCCGGATAATATTCATGCCCTAAGCACAAACTATCATCCATTCCAAATGCCTTTACCGCAGCTACTGCCTCGACACACCAACGGCCAAAATAACTACCTTTTTCTAGAGGATGCTTTTCAGGATCGCCATATATGTACCACCACAATTCGTCTTTGCCCTTGCGCTTCAACTCCGGATACCAATGATCAACAAAGTCGCGCAGCAATACTGCCTGCTGTTCCTTTGGAGCATTTACCGCCTTGAGTAGACGCGCGTAAGGTTTAGGATGCAGTAACGTTTCACCAATACGACGTGAAGGCGCTCGGCTCGCGATGACTCGGTCTAGCAGTTCGTCATCACCTTCGCCGCCGACCAGAAGCAATAGCCGCTGCCACTGCTCCTCTGGAATATCCAAAGCGAGTGCTAGCCCTACCAACCAAAAGCACCAGTTGTAGTGATTAAGATTGCTTAATTTAAATATCCAAGCACGCGGGTCATCGTGGCTACGGGGATCATCACTTGCCAAAGGAGCAGTTAACAGATGCCGATGGTCCCAGCCCTGTCCCGGCGCTAATCGAGTGTTCAGTTCTTGTGCCAACCTATCAGACAGCTCCCAAGCATCAAGAACGCTGATAAAGTACTTGTTTAACTCAAGTACAGAATCGCCGCGCGAATAGCTTGTCAATAAAAGGCGAAAGCAAGTTCCTCTTGCTGTATCCCAAACATACTGAGGGCGATAGTCAGGGTTTTTACTAGGTTGCACTATGCGCTCCCATTCAAGCCGAGCACGCTCAGCCCTATAGAGAAATTGTTTTTCCCAATAATCTTGATTTCCCAATGATGCCCGACTCATTAATTCCCCTCGAAACACTTTCACAAACAGAAGGCGTTCGTGACCTGCCCCCTTTTTCCGGAACTTCAACTGCAGGGGTTTCTACTGATACCACGCCGTAGCAAGCACAAGTTCTCAAAAAAAGACCAGCAAAATACTAATAATTAAATTTTAATTTGACTTTCGCCCCATCAGGCATGCCCTGACTTTCCAAAAAATATCAGATCTAAACCTCATGCCTTCAACAGCACTAGCGGCACGCAGATTACTCAAAGAATATTCGCCGCCCAAGAAAAAAGTCACGTTAGGAATAAGCCTTTTCCCGGTCAAAATCCTGCCATGTTTTTTTGCCATAAACGGGCAAGTGACGCCCCCGTCAAAACATCATAGTCAGAAAGAATCTCCTCAGCCCAGCCGTCGATACTATCAGCCAAGTGATCTAAAGAACCCGCTTCCGGGTCAAATATAAAACATTGTTTTCCTTAACACAAAACTGACCACCAAAAACATCTTCAGCAAAGAACAAGCAATTCGTCACCGCATCCTCATACCCATTGCGCCACAGCTGAGGATCATTCCACTCGTGCAATCCTATTTCTTCCTCAGTGGAGCTTGATGGAAAAACATGTAAAGCATTTTCTAAAGTATAAAACCCATTCCGTATAGTTAGCATCTCGAGTAACTGGTCAGCAAGTCGCCCGGCTAGAGATAGCATCTCATCATTAATTACAGGCACATTACCATTTAATGGAGAGCATGAATCTTCAACTAAACCACTGAGCTTGTATTTTTTTCTCACTATTCACCAACCTCAATTTTTACCCTGGAGCTATTAGATATATAAGTGAATGAACCAATTTGTAAGGGCCGCCGGGAAAGCCAGATCTCGATTTCACACCGATCCAACCAGTGTTCGAGTGGATTCTCTCATCTAGCTCAGAGTCCTTATTATGCCATCCAACGGAACCTATTCGCTTTAGAATTGACTCGAAGTCATCGCCAATCTCAAACCCAGCAGCTCTTTTAGTAGGAACCAGCTCTGCAATTAAGTCAGGAACGTAAAAAAACATTGACTTATTCCCAAGGCCTCCACCGATCAGCCTCATACCTTAATCTGTTCCCGCTAGTATCAAAATATTGCTGAACGCTAGTAATAGTGCCCGGCTTAAACCCGGAGGATGGATCAATAACTCTAATCTTTTCTTAGAAATTATTTTATTCTATTGGCACCCAATAGCCGCGAAAAGGGACTTGAGGAGCAACCAATCTCCATGTTTCACTTTCCACTATACATCTGAACCACTTTTCTTCAAACCCTGGCCCTGCATAGCTTTCCTGAACAGGAACCTGTTCTACCATCCCAGTGCCAACTTGATCAGCAATCCAGGCGACAAACCTCTCGTATTCCTGAGGCGACAAAAACTCATCTATGACTTCCCAATTACACTTATTCATTTACTTATCCACGAAGCATCAATTTTAAAATCTTTGGGAAATAGCACTTGACTACCACCAGCAACCAAGCCACGTTGCGGAGCAGCCACACCTTCAAAATATTTGACACCTGCAGGAACTTCAATTTTAACGACTTTTGTAGCGGTATTCCACCATTGGGGGTCCAAAGCACGGTCAATAATAGACTGGACTGGGCCCGCTGGTTTTGTCGCGGTCCAATAGCCGCCCAACTCCTGCGCCGCTCCACCATAGACTCGATACAGTGTGCTTGGCTGTTCAGTGACTACCTCAGAATACGTACCGCTGCGGAAGGTGTCCGCGATGCCCTTAGGTAGTGGGCCTTGATTCATAGGCCCATACCGAGCAATTACCTTACTTGTTGCTTTTGCACCGCCAAAACCCGTTTTATTGGCTTCACTGATCGCCTGCCCCAACGGCGTCTTGTCATAATACTTCGAAAGTTCCGCTTCGCCCGGCAGCTTACCGGCGTTCAGATCATTCAGCTTGCCGGACAGTTGCTCGATAGTAGCCAACTCACCCGCTACTTGGCTGCCAATCTTGAACTCAGCGGCGCCTACCTTCAGGGCGGCCACGATCATGCCCAGCTTGACCGCCTTGGCCACCGGACTCAGCACGTCCCAGACACTCGGTTCCAGCATTTCGCCGATGGTCGGGGTACCTCCAGCGACACTGGCCGCTGCACCTGCCAGTCGCTCCCGGTAGTCCAAGAGGTCGCCAACCTCGGCCCGTAAAGCGGCATCATTTAACAACTTGTCACGCAGCTGATCCCCTTGGCTTGCCACCTGCTGCTCCAAGTCCTGCCGCGCCAGGTCCGTGGCCTGAGAATTCAGTTCTTGTTTCAGGGCTACAGGGTCATTTTTCAGACGCTCAGCGTCTTGGCGCGCCTGCGCTTGCTCCCGCTCGTGCTGGCTTTCCAAGGCTTTGTGTGCAGAGTCGAGGATATTGTCCTGCCACTGCTGATTGCCAAACTGCACGCCAGGGTGTCGGCCATGAGCATAGTACCGACGGTCTCAGCGCAGGGCGTGTCGGAGCTTTTAAGACTGAACGAAAACGCCCCACCTTTAACCGCCCCAAAGCGGGTAACAAACGTTCCCTGGTATCAAGCTACGCGGTTATTGGATGTAACAGGACGAGGAAGAGGTCAACGAGCAGACACACATTCGAGTAATGCAGGGTTGCTTTGCACAAATCATCGAGTGGAAAAAAGCCTCAGCAGCGCCAAGGTTATTTTTACTCTTCACCAATCCAAGCTTTCTTAATTTAGCTTGCCAAGCTTAGCCAGCTGTCGCTAGGAAAAACCGTCATGAGACCAAAATCAGTAGGGTTCTCTCCTTGCAGCCTGCTCTGATAGTGGCTTTTACAATAAATTAATTATGTCATAACCTCAAACTGAGACGGTCTCAGTGCCACCTGTGCAGTGCTGGCACCTTTCTCATTGCAGAACTCAACCTCATAAGCCTCCTCAGGCCCCGAGAAGACGGCTACTATTACCCCGAGGCTTCCACTATAAACCCCCTCAGCAGGAATATCCTCTAATAGGCGCACGACTTCATTAACTTTTAAAGACATATAAATTACTTCACAAAAATTGTTGTCAGCTCTGGAGTGCTTGAGCCGGGCTTATAAATCCATCCACTCCTAACGACTCCGCTTCCATCCGGCCCCATAACAGGAATATCTACGGTAAAGCGAGCACCATATTGATCCACCTTTCCAGGAATTGGTGTATTGTTCATTACCCCCTCCTTAAGCTGCTTCATAAGCAGATCAGAATTGTCCTTCGTAAATCCGAGTGCCGATTCAAAAACACGTGCTTTGTTACCACCAACCGGATGATCTGGATTCAATGCGTAGTCTGTGAGCTTGCGTGGATCGATAACCGCACGATTGGCACCTATAAGTGAATGAGCTCCCTCGACAAGCTCTGGAACTCCTTTTGCACCTCCAAAACCCGTCTTATTGGCTTCACTAATCGCCTGCCCCAACGGCGTCTTGTCATAATACTTCGACAGCTCCGCTTCGCCTGGCAGCTTACCGGCGTTCAGGTCATTCAGCTTACCGGACAGTTGCTCGATAGTAGCCAGCTCGCCCGCTACTTGACTGCCAATCTTGAACTCAGCGGCGCCTCCCTTCAGGGCGGCCACGATCATGCTTAGCTTGACCGCCTTGCCGCCGGAGTCAGCACGTCCCAGACAGTCGGCTCGAGCATTTCGCCGATGAGCTTGGCTCCTCCGGCGACATTAGAGGCCGCACCTGCCAGTCGTTGCTGGTAGTCCAAGAGGCCGCCAACCTCAGCCCGTAGAGCGGCATCGTTAGCTAACTTGTCACGCAGTTGGTCGGCCTGGCTGGCCATCTGCAGCTCCAGGTCCTGCCGCGCCAGTTCGGCTGCCTGGACGTTTTGAAGCTGTTTGATCGAACGTGCTCAGATTGTTAGGGATCGACAGGGAGAATACTAAAAATAAAATGCTTGAAGCGGCACGACGCGCACCACTTCGAGTCAAGGGAATAAATCCACTTTAAACAGAAAAATTGAATCTTATACAGCAACAAATAATCGATATCACCGAAGCCTATTAAAGCTATATGTGTTATAGATGTAAAAGCCACCATAACCACACATAATCACGACACCACACTACCATCTTGAGGTTTCCGCCAAGCTGATAACAGCCACCCTGCGTAATCACACCAACTCAATAAAATTCAAAAACAAGAAGCCTTGCTATTATTCAACCGCTGTAAATATATGCTTTTCTATGCCTACCGGCGGGAATTGCCTAGGCAAAATTTTTGATAAAAAATCCCCACGAAGGAGACCCAATAAGAACTCGACACACCCTAAATTATAAATCTCCTCCTCTCCTTGATCGACACTATGAATACCAACCTTCCATGAGTCAGCTTCTCCGGAAACAACCCAAAAAAAAGTCTCTCCATTGTCCGTTACCGCCCAAGGTAAGAACGAACCTGGCAAAGGGTAATTTGGTCTTGGATAGTCCAACGGAAAATCCTGCTGCATCACAAGGTAAGCTTCTCGAAAATACCTGCTTTTTTCAAAATTTAAATTAGAATTTTTCGAGAAAGGACTAAGGATCCATACAAAATCATCAATCACCCCTCCACCATATACAGATATAAACCCCTTAAAGTCTTTAGGCAGACTGACTTGCCATGCGGACTCAAAATGAGACCAAGTCATATCATCAAAAAAGCGCTGCTCGCGCGTAGGAGGAAGGATACTGAACAAATCAGTAATCATATTTATCTAACTCCATTTATGTTTGGAATTGAAACATCGAGATTAAAACCTCCTGACCCACGAGCAGTCAATGTAACCCCCGTAGGTATCGGATCACTCCCTTTGTAAATCGGAATTGCTCTATAGCTAACGGTCTCTCCATTCTGAATAGCGGCCTTCACTTGACGCTCAAATGAACTCATATTGGGATGATTTGCGTTGCGCTGAAAAAGCGTCACCAGGTTTCTTGCGTCATCGCCGGCGCCCCCAAGTGAATTAGCGAGCAAATGCCCACGTGCATGATTAGCTCCCTGCCCCTCGAAGCCCGGTGGGCGAATTGCAGGGTTAGCACTGGAACCACCACCCAATGTTTCCGGCTTAAGTACTGCAGTTACCCCCGTAGGACGGCCAAGTGAGTCAAGATCACCAAGAATCACATTGCCAGGTGTAGTTTGATTCGGCCTAGCAAGTGTTGGATAGCCTTCTAGATTTGTTTTTGCCCCTCCAGAACCTGTCGCCCTTGCCTCACTGATCGCCTGCCCCAACGGCGTCTTGTCATAATACTTCGACAGTTCCGCCTCGCCTGGCAGCTTACCGGCGTTCAGGTCATTCAGCTTACCGGACAGTTGCTCGATAGTAGCCAACTCGCCCGCTACTTGACTGCCAATCTTGAACTCGGCGGCGCCTCCCTTCAGGGCGGCCACGATCATGCCCAGCTTGACCGCCTTGGCCGCCGGACTCAGCAGGTCCCAGACACTCGGCTCGAGCATTTCGCCGATGGCCTTGGCACCTCCGGCGACATTGGCGGCAGCACCTGACAGCCGCTCCCGGTAGTCCAAAAGGTCGCCAACCTCGGCCCGCAAAGCGGCATCGCTTGCCAACTTGTCACGCAGCTGGTCGGCCTGGCTGGCCATCTGCTGCTCAAGATCCTTCCGCGCCAGGTCCGTGGCCTGGGCATTCAGTTCCTGCTTCAGGGCGGCAGGGTCATTTTTCAGACGCTCAGCGTCTTGGCGGGCCTGCGCTTGCTCACGCTCACGCTGACTTTCTAGATCCTTGTATCCAGTCTCAATGATATTGTTAGTGATGGCGCAGGTAGTTATTCGCCATGGCATTGGCGGCTACCGTGGCAGCGGCCTGGACACCATCTGTTGACTTTATCGGAAGCGCTGAAGCCGGATTTTCTGCCAAGGTTGCATCAGTTGCAATTGAACAGTTTATGCAGTTATGAGTCGGCCCGGCCTCTGGAAAGCAGGGATTGACGCCTCTGATCGAACCAGCCGTTTCATTGACTGCACCTGCCGCTTTTGCACCATTTCTAAACGCATAATCAATGATTGGATTCGGAATTCGACTGAGAGAGTCCATTCATACAATTGAATCCCCAGCCTAGCATTCATCAGAAATGCCTTTACTCTTCATCCCAAAAATTTCCAGGAGGCGCATACTCCCCACCCCGTAAGACAGCGCACCAGCCGTAACTTCTATAAAACATGTCAAGATCAAGGATCTTGTAAGCGCCTTCATCAATTTTCTGCAATGTAATCAAACCATTAGCGAAATGCGTATATCGACCTCCCGCTCCTGCAACGGCTCTTAACTCCAGCTCTCTACGATCCCATTCTGATACCACCCCCGATGACTCAGGGACAGTATCCGAAAACGAAATTTCAAACTCTTTTGAAACCTTGCAAAAGCACGGTATTCGTTCCTGCCTGAGCAATTCATCCGTAATCATGTTTTTAGGAAAATCAATATTTAATCTCACTTAATTGCACTCCGAGGAACAACAACCTCACCTGAAAAATTTCTTTGAAAGGTACTGACGGGACTAAAGTATTGCGACCCATGCGGATCGCGAATAGCTACAACGGAGATTCCATTTCTAGTTGTAACCCCATCCACCACAACAAAATGGGAGAAGTCAGTGCCTCTCGTGTTGTCAACAATGCGGACAACCACCGGAGTTCCATCACCGGTGTACCTGGCCAAATCAGCAACATTTCTGCTTCCAAAGGCACTTGCAGGAACACCTTCAGAAGTCATCAGGTTTGCGACATCTCGAGCGTAAATCCCACCCTCAGAAGGCGCAATCCTTTGGATAAGAGATTCTATATCAACCTCCTTGCCCAACGTATCCAGAACCATACCGCAGGAGTTATGTCCGCAAGTAGGCGCGGGCCCTTGGTTCACGACCAGACGATCACCATTTCTCGGAATCGAATCATCAAGCAATGGATTTTTGGCAGGTGCGCCAGCAAGCTCCCCAGCAGTTGTCGTTCCTTTTGCACCACCAAAACCCGTCTTATTGGCTTCACTGATCGCCTGCCCCAACGGCGTCTTGTCATAATACTTCGACAGCTCCGCTTCGCCAGGCAACTTACCGGCGTTCAGGTCATTCAGCTTGCCGGACAGTTGCTCGATAGTGGCCAGATCGCCCGCCACTTGGCTGCCAATCTTGAACTCAGTGGCGCCTCCCTTCAGGGCGGCCACGATCATGCCCAGCTTGACTGCCTTAGCCGCCGGAGTCAGCAGATCCCAGACACTCGGCTCGAGCATTTCGCCGATGGCCTTGGCACCTCCGGCGACATTGGCGGCAGCACCTGCCAGTCGTTGCTGATAATCCAAGAGGTCGCCAACCTCTGCTCGTAGAGCGGCATCGTTTGCCAGCTTGTCACGAAGCTGGTCGGCCTGGCTGGCCATCTGCTGCTCAAGATCCTTCCGCGCCAGGTCCGTGGCCTGGGCATTCAGTTCCTGCTTCAGGGCGGCAGGGTCATTTTTCAGACGCTCAGCGTCTTGGCGAGCCTGCGCTTGCTCACGCTCACGCTGACTTTCTAGATCCTTGTATCCAGTCTCAATGATATTGTTAGAAACGGTATTCCTGTCTATTTGTTGTTGATTCGCAAACTGCTCATTAACCACTTGGTCGGCATAGCCGTGCAGTTGATCCATCGCCCGCTGGCCCGCCAGGATCTCTTGCTCGATCTGCTGACAGTCGCCCGTTTGCTGGCAATTCTTGGCACGCGCGCTGTTGGCATCGCTGATGGCCTGGTACTTGTCGCGGACGGCCTGGCAATCGCCCCGGGCTTCGCAGCCTTGCAGCTCCTTGGCCAGGTTCTCCACGTCTTGGTGGCGTAGGTAGTTATTCGCCGTGGCGTTGGCGGCTACCGTGGCAGCGGCCTGGATATCGCCATCGCTCAGGCTCGCGGCCAGTACACCCACCAACTGCGAAGCGGCCAGCAGATTGCTCATGCCGCGTTGATACTCTGGGCTACCTTTTTGGGTGCCCGGCGGCAGGAATTTATCGCCCAGCATCCCCACCATGGCTTCGCTGGCGCCGGCGGCCAAGGCGCCGCTACGGAAGTCACCGCCCATGGCTTCGGCCATCAAGCCACCCAGGGCAGCATGCAGCGCGATCTTAGAGAGGCTCCCGCTAGCGAGGCCTAGATCCCCGATTGCGTTCGCCGCATTGACGCCCGCGATACCGACGGCGGTTCCCAAGGCCGCCTGCTTGAGGTTGTCCTGGAAGCTGCCACCGTAAATGAGGGTGCGGGCCAGGGTGTCGGCCATGAGCTTGGTGCCGACCGCCTGGGCACTGGCCGTATCGAACTTGAGCTTGGTCGCGTCATAGCCGGCCATCTGCAGGATGCCCGCAGAGGCACCGGCCATGGCGTAGCTCTTGAGGCTGTCCGAGGACGTCACGTCCTTGAATACGGCGCCCAGGTTGCCACGGTTGTTGATGGTGCTGACGGCGGCGTTGGTCGCAGCGGTGGTAATGGCGGCCTGGGTGACGGTGCCGCCCATCAAACCGCCCGCCATGGGGCCGATGATGACGGCCATCGCGATGGCGATGATCATCTGCGAGGCCGGGCCAAGGCCGGAGTTGCTGTATTTGAAGCTGTCGTGGATCTCTTTGACCTGCCGCCAGTCCACGTCACCGCGTGCTTCGGCTTGTTTGATCCAGGCGAGGTTTGGATCGGCCTTGACCATGGCATCGATGGTCTGGCTTACCGTCTGGCCGTTGACTTCCTTGACGTCGATCTTCAGCCCTTCGACGGCTTGGATGCTGACCTTGCCCTCCGCGATGATCTGCGTCTGGCGCAGGGTTTCATCGGTTTGGCCCTTGCCTTTGGACGAAACCCAGAAAGCATTGTTATTGCTCTTCTCGTGACTCTCCTGGTGCAGATCCTTCACCGCCTCGAAGGTGATGCTGCCACCGCTGTCGAGGGTTAGGTCCTTGCCGCTTTGGAGCTTGGCGGCTTGGTAGGTCTGGTTGCCTTCGCTCTGCAGGGTAATGTCGCCGCCGGCCTTGATCTCGCTCCCGAGGTTGCGCACGTCGGTCACTTCGTCGCGCTTGGTCTTCTTCGCGCCGAAGCTGCCTTTCTTCTTCATGTCGTACAGCGAGTAGTCGCTGTCCTGGGCCGCCAGTAGGTTGAGGTCCTGGCCCGCGTAGAGATAGGCCTCGCCACCCGCCGCAACCTTGCTGGCCACCAGGGTCAGGTCGCCCTGTCTTGCCACCAGGCTGACGTTGCCGCCCGCAGTCAGGGTGGTGATCTGCTGGTCGACGTGGTCTTCCTGGCGGGTGGTCTTCTTGCTCTTGCTGTAGCTGTGGCTTTCGTTGGCAGCCACGCCCAGGGTCAGATTCTCCTGGGCAGCCAGACTGGCGTTGCGACCTGCGCTGAGGGTCGTAGCAACGGCGGTGAGATCACGTCCGGCACCAATGCCCAGGTCACGGCCTGCCGTAAGGCTGCCGGTCAGCTGGGTGATGCTGGAGCTGGTGTTGTTGGCACCGCTACTACGGCCCGTCTGCGTCTGGGCGTTTACCAGGTTGACGTCGCGCCCTGCGATCAGGGTGGCATTACCACCGGCGCTCAGCACACTGCCGACGTTGTTGATGTCACGCCCAGCAATGAGGCTGAGGTTGTTGCTGGCTTCGATACGGGCGGCGGTATCGGCGTAGTCTTCTCGCAGGGTTTGGCCTGCATAGTTTGCTGTATGGGTGGTAACAGTGCGTTCATTAAGGATGTCACCGCGGCTGGCCGTCAGGCTCACGTCGCGTCCACTGATGATGCCGCCCGCACGGTTGGTGATATCACCCAGAGTACTAGTCAGGCTCAGCCGATCACCGGACTGGATCAGGCCGCTGTTGACCAGGTTGCTGGTGGCGGTAGCCGTGAGGTTGTTGGTAGCTCTCAGGGTGCCGGCGTTGGTCAGCTCGTTGCCGGCGATCAGGGTGACGTCGCTGCCCTGGATGAGCGCACCGTTGGGCGCCAGGCGGTTGTTGGCGTTGGCCAGGTAGAGCACCGGGACCAGCACGTGCTCGCCATTGATCACCTGGTCTTCCATCCAGACGATGTCGTGGGTCAGGGCCGCCACCTGGGCGGCGGTCAGGCTCACGCCCACGCTGAGGCCCAGCGCCTGCTTGCTGGCGATGGCGTTGTCCATCAGGTACTTGAACTGGGCTTCGTCACTGGTCAGGCCGTCGATGAAGCGCTGCCCGGTGCGGGCGACGATGGCCTGCTGGACCAGGCGCTGTTCATAGAGGCCATCGCCCAGGCGTTTCCAGCTGGTGTCCGGGTTGTAGTTGAGGTTGCCCAGCAGGTAGTCCGAACTCATGAACTGCTTGAGGTCGGTCAGTGCCGGGTTGGTTTCCACCAGGTAGCGGTGTGGCAGGTCATGGCCCACGGTGGTGGGCAGGACTACGGAGACCTCGGGCGCCATGATGCCTTGGGCGGCGACGACCTTCTTGAGCGAACCCTCGGCAAGCGGGCTCCAACGTAGCTTGCTACCCCCGGTAGCCGGCTGGTTGGTGGTCGAATCGACAAGCTTTGACGCCTGCGCCAGGGTACCGAGCGCCATCTGATTGGCCAGGGGCGTGTCGGTGGGGGTACGAATCTGCAGCGACGCGACAGCCTCTGTCTGAGTACCGACCAAGGCCTTGGCAATATCTCCGATACGGCCCGCGGTGTAGGTCGCAATCTGAGTATTGACCTGATCGCCGACGGCGGCCTGGCTTTTGGCTAGCCACTGAGCCTGGCTGCCCGTATTGATGTCTGCCGCGCTGTTCTGTTGGCCGCTGAGGCGGAACAGGCCGTTTTGGCCGGTGGGCAACGAGAAACCAGGGAGCGTGGTGGGGTTGACTTGTTGTTGGGCTAGGTCTGGGGGTAGTTGGGAATTAAAGGTAACCGTCGTTTGAACCGCAACACCCGGAACCTGGGTATTTTGAGTACGATTACCCCCACGCTGTGCGCCTATGCCCTGCTGTACGAGGCCATTAGAAAGGTTTTGTGAGGCCTCGATACGGACACTGCCTCCGGCCTGCACTACCGCCATTGCGCTGGCGCCAGTGCTGGTAACGGTTTCTCGGGAATCTACTTGGGTATAGGTGGAAAATATGCCAGGCAGAGCCACCTGCCTAGAAGGTGAGTAGTCAGGATTCGACTCATTTAAAACCTGTTCATTTCTATTAAGAAATCGAGTTTCCGTACCGCCATCTCTCCCACCAAAACGAACAGTCTCTAAATAGCGGTGCTTCCTCTCGGCCATATACTTATTGTATTCATTAACAGCTCCACCCTCTCCGATCAAAGAATAAAAAACATCTTTACTTTCGGAATCATTTGGGTTGCGGTACTGTAAAAATCTTTCCACTACCGAGTCCGCAGCACCAGTGTTCTCGAAGTTACCCGTCCGGATGTCGATATCGCGAGAAGCACTGATAACACTATATCTATTACTGAAGTTATTACTATCAGCCTGGAGACTTCCCCCAGAAAGCAAAGAGGCGCTCCGCGAGTCAGCACTAATAACCCTTTTCAATTTTTGAGTGACATAATAATACAGGTCGTAGTACCTACCTTTACAGTTAAGGCACTCGTAGGCTATGTCGCCAGAAAGGAATTGCTCATTATAATTTAGAATATCTTTACGATTGATTATCTCATCCACGCGAAGTGTCATATCGCCTGCGCTTTCCATCGTCGCGGATATATTTTCGAAGCGGCTGGCACGCTGAGTAGCTGAGCTATCACGAGCGACTAGTAGACGACCCAGGCTATACACATCGGCATAGCGGTTGGTGAAGTCATTCACCCCGAATGCCATATTGCCGCCACTGAAGATCAGGCTGCTGTTCTGATTAGTCAGGCTAGGGGTACTGATTGCCAGGTTGCCTGCCGCGCCCAGGGTGCCCCGGTTGTCGACTTGCCCAGCATTGAGGGTGAAATTACCCGCCGAGGTGATCCGCGCCTGGTTGCGTAGCAGGCCGCCGATGTTGAAGGTGGTGGTGCCGCTGCCAGCCGTCAGGCGGGCGTTGGGATTGTCCAGCAGTAGCTGCCCGGCGTTCAGGGTGAAGTCGTAGCCACTGCTCAGGCGCCCTACGCCCTGGTAGGTGCCGCCCAGAGCGAGGCTGAAATTGCCACCGGCGGAGATGAGGCCGTCGTTGGTCCAGTTGCCGCCGTTGCCGTTGAAGCTATTGCTGGCCAGCAGTTGG
This sequence comes from Pseudomonas oryzihabitans, assembly GCF_006384975.1. NCBI lineage: Bacteria > Pseudomonadati > Pseudomonadota > Gammaproteobacteria > Pseudomonadales > Pseudomonadaceae > Pseudomonas > Pseudomonas oryzihabitans. The sequence continues at coordinate 901,263 of NZ_CP021645.1, read as the reverse complement.
CCGCTGCCGGTCTGAGTCAGGTTGTCGACGTTGACCACCAGGTTGGCCACCTGCAACGTGCTGCTGTTGGTCCAGCTGCTGCCGCTCAGGGTCAGGGTACCGTTGCTGGTCACGCTACCGCCGGCGTTCTGCAGCAGGGGCAGGCCCAGGCCGAAGGTACCGGTGCCCACATGCAGCAGGGTGCCGTTGGTGTTGGTCAGGCCGCCGAGGTTGAGTTGCAGGTTCTGGTTGGCGCTTTCCAGCCGGCCATTGGTGTTGTCCAGGGTGCCGCCGAGGTTGAGTAGCGTGGTACCGCCACTACCCAGGGCACGCAGTCGACCATTGGTGTTGTCCAGGCTGGCCGCGGCCAGGCTCAGGGTGCTGTTGCTTTCGATGATGCCCAGGCGGTTATTGAGGGCGCCGCTCAGGCTGAAATCGATCTGGTTGCCGAAGACCTGGCCGTCGTTGTCGCCGCTGTTGTCGAAGCTGCCCCCACGGACGCGCACCAGGCCCTTGCCGTAGAGGCTGCCGTTGCGGTTATCGACACTGCTGGCCTGGATCAGGGCATCGCCGCCCAGGGCCGAGAGTTTGCCGTTGTAGTTGCTCAGGGTGCCGGCGCTGAGATCCAGGCGCTGCGCCTGGATGGTGCCTCCGGTCTGGCCCTGGCCGCCGTTGGCCAGGAGTCCGCTGATGCCGGCGGTGAAGGCGCCCTGAAGGCTGGCCAGGATGCCGCCGCGGTTGTCCAGGCTGCCCGCGGTGATGCTGAGGTCGCCGTTCTGGGCCAGCAGCTTGCCGCCCGCGTTGCCGACCGTGCCGGAGCCGGTGGCAACGGTCAGGCCGGTGGCGCTTTGCAGGGTGCCACCGCTGTTGTCGAGGGCACTGGCGGTGACGCTCAGGGCTCCGCCCTGGCTGGCCAGCAGGCCATCGCCGCCATTGCTCACCTGGCCGCTGGCGGTGAGTCTCAGGCCGCTCTGGCCGGCCAGGGTGCCGCCAGCGCTATTGTCCAGGCCACCGACCAAGAGGGTCAGCAGGCCACCGCTGTTGAGTCGGCCCTTCCTATTCGCGACCTGAGTCGCCCGTTTGAGCAGCAGGTCACCCTGGGCCAGCACGGCCCCGCCGCTGTTGGTGAGGGCGCCGAGCAGGTCGAGGGTGACAGCGGCTTGGCCGCTGAGGGTGCCACCGCTGTTGTCCAGGTTGTCCGCACTGACGCTCAACGCCTGCTGGGCCTGGGTGGTGCCGCCGTTGGCGTACTGGCCGGCATTGACGGTGAGCGTTCCCTTGGCGTCGATCAGGCCCTGGCTACCGTTCTGCAGCGTGCCGGTCACGGTCAGGGTCTGGGCACCGCCGCTGGAGAGGACACCGCCGGTGTTGTTGAGGTTGGCGGCGGTCACCGTGAGAGCGCCCTGGGTGGCCAGAGCGCCGTTGTCGCCATTGTCCAGGGTGCCGGTGAGCGTGGCGGTCACGTCGCCGGCCTTGCTGGACAGGGTGCCGCTCTGGCGGTTGCTCAGGTTGCTGCCGATGACGGTGAGGCCCTGCCAGCCGGAGAGCAGACCGCCATCGTTGGTGATCTGGCCGGCCTGGACCTTGAGCAGGCCCTGGCTGATGAGCTTGCCTTTGCTGTTATCCAACGCCTGGGCGATGAGGTCGAAAGACTGGGCGCTGCTGATCTCGCCACTGGTATTGGTGACCTGGTTAAGGTGGGCAAAGCTGAGCACGCCGGTGGTGGTGATCAGGCCCCCCGTATTGTCGAGGTTGCCGGTCCCGCCGCTACGCCCCAGGTCTAGGGCCAGGGCACCCTCACCGATCAGACGGCCACCCTGTTGCTTGAGTTCACCCAAGGTCAGTTGCAGGTCACCCTTGGCCGAGACTTCGCCGCCATTGCTGGAGTCCAGGTGGTCGGCGGTGAGGGTCAGCTTGGCCTGGCTGTTGATCAGGCCCTTAGCCGTGTTGTCCAGTTGGCCAGTGGTGACCGCCGCTGCGCCCTTGGCCAGCAGGCTGCCACCGCTGTTAGTCAGGCTGTTGGCCGTGACGTCGAGGGTGGTGGCCGCGCTGAAGAGGCCATCGGCGCTATTGTCCAGCAGCCCGGTAGTGGTCACGCTCAGGGCGCCGCGGCTGACCAGGGTGCCACCCGCGTTGGCCAGGCTGGCGGCCTGGAGGTCGAGGCCGGCCGCAGACAGGGTGCCCTTGGCATTGGCCAAGGCGCGGGCGATGCGTAGGGTCAGGTTGGCGTTGCTGACCAGCTTGCCGCCACTGTTGTCCAGGCTGGTCGCGGCCAGGGTGAAGGCTTGGCCGCTGCTCAGTTCACCGGCGTTGCGAACCGTGCCGAGGTTGTTCAGGAGCAGTGCGCCAGGGGCCGTGATCAGGCCGCCGCTGGCGTTGGTCAGGGTGCCATTCTGCAGGTCCAGCGTCAGGCCGGCCTGGCTGAACAGTGCGCCGCTGTTGGTCAGGTTGGCAGTGCTGACCTGCAGGTCCTTGGCGCTGGCCAGACGACCGGCGTTGGTCAGGCTGCCGGCGGTCACCGTGACGGTATCACTGCCGATCAGGCGGCCGTTCTCGGCGTTGCTCAGCGCTCCGGTGGTGGTCAGGCTCACGGCGCCCTTGGCGCTAAGGGTACCGGTGCCGTTGTCCAGGCTGGCACTGCTGAGGGTCAGGCCGCCATCGGTGACCAGTTGGCCGCCGTCGTTCTGCACCGCGCCGCTGGTGACGGTCAAGGTCTGTTGGCCGGCGCTGGAGATCACGCCCTGACGGTTGTCCAGGTTGGCCGCGGTGATCCCCAGGGTACCTTCGCTGAGGAGTTGCCCCTGGCCATTGCTCAAGCCATCGCTCAGCGCCAGTTGCAGGCCCTTGGCCGCGGAGATCAGGCCAGCGGTATTGTCCAGGCGCAGGGCGCTGATCGTCAGGCGATCGCCACCCACCAGGCGGCCCTTCTGGCTGTTGGCCAGGACGCCAGTGGTGAGACTCATGGCGCCCTTGGCACTGAGGGTGCCCGCGACGTTATCAAGGCTGGCGCTATTCAGGCTCAGGCCGCCATCGGCAACCAATTGCCCGCCCCCGTTCTGCACGGTGCCGCCGGTCACGGTGAGGGCCTGCTGACCAGCACTGGAGACCAGGCCGTGGCGGTTGTCCAGGTTAGCGGCAGCAACGCCGAGGGCACCGTCGCTGAGCAGTTGGCCCTGGCCATTGAGCAGGTCACCTGCCAGCTTCACACTCAAGTCTTGGTGGCTAGTGAGCACCCCGGCGCTGTTATCCAGGCTGGCCGCCTCGACATCCAACCCCGTCGCGGATAGCGCCCCCTTGGCATTGGTCAGGGCACGGGCGATACGCAGGGTCAGGCTGGCGTTGCTGATCAGCTTGCCGCCGCTGTTGTTCAGGCTGGTCGCGGCCAGGGTAAAGGCTTGGCCACTGCTCAGTTCACCGGCGTTGCGCACCGTATTAAGGTTCTTGAGCAGCAGCGCACCCGGTGCGGTGATCAGGCCGCCGCTGGCGTTGGTCAGGCTGCCGTTTTTGAGGTCCAGGGTTAGGCCGGCCTGGCTGAACAGTTCGCCGCTGTTGGTCAGGCTAGCGGTGGTGACCGAGAGATCCTTGGCACTGGTCAGGCGACCGGCGTTAGTGAGACTGCCGGCATTGAGTCTGAAGGTGTCACTGCCGATCAGGCGACCGGTCTGGGCGTTGCTCAGCGCTCCGGTGGTGGTCAGGCTGACGGCGCCCTTGGCACTCAGGGTGCCGGCACCGTTGTCCAGGCTGGTGCTGCTGAGGGTCAGGCCGCCATCGGTGACCAGTTGGCCGCCGTCGTTTTGCACGGCGCCGTCGGTGAAGGTCAGGGTCTGCTGACCGGCGCTGGAGATCACGCCCTGGCGGTTGTCCAGATTGGCCGCGGTAACGCCCAGCGCACCGTCGCTGAGCAGTTGACCCTGGCCGTTGAGCAGGTCACCCGCCAGCATCACCTTCAGGTCTTGATGGCTGGTGAGCATACCGGCGCTGTTGTCGAGACTGGCTGCCTCGATGTCCAGGCCAGCAGCGGACAGGACGCCCTTGGCATTGGCCAGGGCACGGGCGATGCGCAAGGTCAGGCTGGCGTTGCTGATCAGCTTGCCGCCGCTGTTGTCCAGGCTGGCCGCCACCAGGGTGAAGGCCTGGCCGCTACTCAATTCACCAGCATTGCGAACATCACCCAGGTTCTTCAGTACCAGGGCGCCGGGGGCGGTGATCAGGGCGCCGCTGGCGTTGCTCAGGCTGCCGTGCTGCAGGTCCAGGGTCAGGCCGGCCTGGCTGAACAATTCACCGCTGTTGGTCAGGCTGGCGGTGGTGACCTGTAGATCCTTGGCACTGGCCAGGCGACCGGCATTAGCGAGGCTGCCGGCGGTGACGCTGAAGGTATCGCTGCCGATCAGGCGACCGGTCTGGGCGTTGCTGAGCGCCCCGGTGGTGGTCAGGCTCACGGCACCCTTGGCACTCAGGGTGCCGCTGCCGTTGGTCAGGCTGGCGCTGCTGAGGGTCAGGCCGCTGTTAGTAACCAGCTGACCGCCGTCGTTCTGCACCGCGCCGCCGGTGACGGTCAGGGTCTGCTGGCCGACGCTGGACACCAGGCCTTGGCGATTGTCCAGGCTGGCGGCCGTGAGGTTCAGGGCGGCTTGGCCGACGAGACGACCCTGGGTATTACCCAGGTCTCCGGTCGTCACGGCCAGGGCACCCTGGGCGCTGAGGAGGCCCCCGAGGTTATTCAGGCTGGCGCTACCGAGCGTCAGGCCGCCCTGGGCGAGGAGCTTACCCGCGGCATTGTTCAGCGCGCCGCTCAGGGTCGCCTGGAGGCCAGCGCCTGCGTTCAACACACCGCCAGCGCCGTTGGCCAGGGTCTGGCCGCTCAGGCGCAAGCCTTGCTTGGCCGACAGCAAGCCACTACCGCTGTTATCGAGGGTGGTGATGCTGGCCGTCAGATCGCTCCCAGCGATGACCTTGCCGCCGCTATTGAGCAGGCTCTGCCCGGTGAGGCTGACGCTGCCGCTCTGGCTGGACACTTCGCCGCCGCGGTTGTCGACTGCGGTTACCCGCAACTCGACGCCGTTCTGGCCACCGACCAGGCTGTTGCCCGTGTTGCCCAGCCGGTCGGCGATGAGGCTGAGTTGGCCCTGGCTGATGAACTGGCCATTGAGCTGGTCGAGACTACCCAGGGTGGCAGTCAGGTTGCCCTGGCTGCCGAGTTGGCCACTGTCGTTATTGACCTGATTACCGCTCAGGCTCAGGGCCGCCGCGCTGGTGAGCACGCCCTGGGCATTGAGCAGTTGGCCGAAGCTCAGGGTGGTGTTGCCGGCGCCCTGGAGGGTGCCCTGCTGGCGGTTGTCCAGGGCGCCGCTGAGGCGTGCCTGGAGGTCGCCATGGCTGACCAGGGTGCCGCTACGGTTGTCCAGGGTATTCAGAGTTAGGTCCAGGCCCGAGGTACCGATGAGCTTGCCCTGGCGGTTGTCGAGGCCCTGGCCTTGCAGCGTCAGGCGCGCCTGACTGGAAATCTCGCCCTTGCCATTGCTGGTCTGGCCAAGGGTCGCGGTGAGCGCGCCCGCGCTGGTCACGAGGCCTTGGGTGTTATCGAGGGTGGTGGCCTGTACCGCCAGGCTGCCCTGGCTCTGGATACGGCCCTGGGCGTTGCCGAGGGTGCTGGCCTGGAGTTGCGCCTGGCTGACGGCGCTCAGGGTGGCGCCAGTGTTGTCGAGGCCGCCGCCGGTGGTGGCACTGAGATTGCGGCTGGCGATCACCGAGCCCCGGTTGGTGATCCCGGCGCCTTGCAGGCTGACATCGCCCGTGGCATTGCGGCTGTTGTCGGGATTTATCCCGGCTTCGATGACACCCGCATTGGTGAGTTGCCCGGCAGCGTTGAGGGTGATGGCGTTACGGGCCGCTACGCTCTGGTGGATGGTGAGATTGCCCCCGCTCCGAGCGTTGACGCGACCCCCGGCATAGACCGGGCCCTGGGCGTCGACGCCTTGCCCCTTCAAGGCGATGTTGCCGCTGGCGGCGGCCTGGGCCAGGGTCAGCTGGCCGTTGGCATCGAGCTGGATATCCCCGGCACTGGCCGCCAGGTTGCCGGCCAGTTTCACCCCTACGCCAGCCTCGGTACCGACCAGGCGGATGGTGTTGGCGTACATGCCACCCAGGGCGGAGGAGTCGATGGCCAGTTGCGGGGCGTCGCCAGGGCTGGCGGGGCGCGGAGTAGCCGCAAGGCTATCGGCGGCGACGTCGTTGCGGCCGGCGACGATGTTGAGCTGGCGAGCATGCAGCTCGGCATTGATCTTGGCCGAGCGGGTGACGATATCGAACTGGTCGACGTTGTCGGCGTTGAGGCCATTGCCTTCGATGGTGACGCTGCCGCCATCGACCTGGAAACGATCCAGGCGATTGCCGTCGAGGATCGGCTTGCCGGTGGTGAGGGTCACCCGCGGCGTATTGATGAAGCCGCAGCCGTTGCAGGTCACGCCATAGGGGTTGGCGACGATGACCCGCGCCGCCTGGCCGGCGACCTCGGTATAGCCCCTGAGCTGGCTGGGGCTGCCGCCCACCACCTCGTTGAGGATGACGCCGGCCGCCCGGCCCTGGAGGTTGGGGTTGCCGACGATGATGCCGCCCAGTTGAGTATTGCCGGTGCGGTCGGTGACGTTGTTGAGGATGACCCCGCGGCTGTCGACGTTGTAGTCCTGGAACTGGTTGTGCGACAGGCCGTTGGCCCCGGGCGTGGCGATGTTGACGATGGGGACGCCATTACCCGCCTGATCGAGCCGGGCGCCATTGCCGTTGCTGACCACGATGCCCTCGGCCTGGGCCCAGATCGGCTGCCAGAACAGGGCATTGACCAGCAGCAGGGCCAAGGCGCGCTTGGAAATGCCGCAGAAGGTGTCACGCGGCTTGAGTTCGGCGCTGGGTTGGGCGGCGAGAAAGTCGAATTGGCGGACGTCCATGTCAGCTCCTCAGGTAGTGCGGTGTAGCGAAACGGGTGATTTACAGAAACAGGTCGACGCTGAAATAGAGCGGGTGCTCGCGCTCGGGCAGCGCCGCGGGGCGCTCAAGCGACTGGGCGAAGGTCAGGCTGGCGGACAGGTAGCGACCGCGGGCGAACAGTTCCAAGGAATCGCTGGACAGCCGGCCATGCATCTCGGGGTTGTAGCGACCGTGATGAATGACGCCCTGGTCATAGCCCAGGCCGATGCCGTACTGGCTGAACAGCGGTTGCAACCAGCCCCAGGTCACCGCCCGCGTCCAGCGCAGGTCGTTGCGCCAGTAGCCGCCGGTGTCGCCCGACAGCGACTGATCCTTGAAGCCCCGTATCGAGGCCAGGCCGCCCAGGCTCATCCGTTGCGGGCTGTAGAGCACGTCGTCGCTGTATTGGCCGGTCGCCAGGCTGCTGAAGCTGAGGTTCTCGCCGAGCAGCTGGAAGTTCTGCAGATAGCTCAGGGTGCCCGTGTACTTGCGGTAGCGGGCGGTGGGCTGGCCGGGGCCGGAGGTGGGATCGCTCTGGGCGCCGAAGATCCCGACGCCGCGCTGCCAGCCCAGATCCAGGTTGACGAAGGCGCTGCCGAAGCGGCGACCGTGGTTGAAGCCCAGTTGCAGCTCGCTGATGCGATTGCTGCTCAGCCCGAGGCGACTGTCCTCGATGTAGTTATTGGTGCTCAGCAGCGACAGCCCCGAGTTGAGCGCTGTCTTGCTCACCGCGTCGCGATGCACCACCCGCTCAGCCTTGAATTGCTGGTTCTGGCTGTCGCCGCTCTGCTGGAAGGCGAAGCCGTTGGCCTTGGCCTGGGAGCGGTAGTCGTTGCGGCTGTAGCTGTAGTTGAAGGTCCACCAGCCCCACGGCAGGCTGTAGCCAAGGTAGCCGTTGCGTGACAGCTGGTTACTATCGCTCACCCCATCGTGACCGCCCCGCAGCACCAGCTGATCGGCCAGGCCCAGCGGGTCGTCCCATTCCAGGCCCAGACCCCACTGCTGCTCGCCGGTGCTGCGCTGGCCGTTGTTGTTGCGCGACAGGGAGGTGCGCCAGGGCTTGCTCGGGGTGTTCTTGACCGCGACATCGCTGCCACCGACCGCCTTGCCCGGTACCAGGTCCATCTGCACCTGGTTGGAAGGCAAGCGATTGAGCTGGTCGACCATCTGCTCCAGCTCGCGCAGGTTGAGCAACTCGCCCGGCGCGCCGGGAAAGGTCTGCATCAGCTCGCGGGGCGTCAAGCCACTGCCCGCCGCGGGCTTGAGGCTTTCCAGCTTGCCCTCCACCACCAGGATGGTAAGGGTGCCCTTGGCGAGATCCTGCTGTGGCAGATAGGCCCGACTGGTGACGTAGCCATGCCCTATGTAGTGATCGGTGATGGTCTTGAGCAGGGCGTTGAGCTGGTTCACACCCAGGCATTGGCCGACGTAGGGCTGTGTCAGGGTCGCCTGGTCCTGAGCGGAGAGATGCTCGGCGCCCTTGAGCTCAATGTGCTGGATGGTGAAGCAGCGCCCTGCTTCGCTGGGTGGCGGTGGCGCCGGTTGGGCGGCCGGCCCTGGCAGCTCCTGAAGATCCTGCAGGCGCTTTTGCTGCTCTTGGAGCAGACGCTCCTGCCGATTGCGGATCAGGTCGGTATCTCCGGGATTGGTGGGGACCACCTGGGCATAGGCGTTCGACAGCAAAAAAAGACAAGCCAAGGCAACACCTTGGCGAAGGAGAACGAACATGGCTCTATCCCTGGAAAGTACTGACTTCCGTGTGGCACCACCCTAGCCCTGGCAACCCAGGCTCGATTTGATAAATTAATCACAAAGGTGTAGTGGCATTGTGATATCAACCGATAAATGGGGGGACTTTACCGGTAAACGGCAGTAGCGGGACTGCTATCTTAAGTGTCGGCCTATCTATACCAAAGTGCTCTGGCGCAGCACTTCGCCTGTCCAAAATTCGGCAAACCCACGGCTTTCGTCAAAAAAAAGGCGAAAACTCTCGTACGCTCAGCTCGGCGTTGCGGATGCCCTAGAATCGTAGCCGATAGACGCCACCTATCGCTTAACGTGATTTCCACCGTTAGTGCAGAATGCAGTAGAGCTTGCGCACCGTCTCGCGGCTGTCCCAGGCCATGGGGGTTTCCGCCGGCACCAGCACCGCCTCGCCCGCCCTGACGTGACAGGGCGCGTCCCCGTCGACGGCCAGAGTCACCGCCCCCGCATAGAGCAGCATCAATTCGCAGTGGGGATTGCTCACGGCCTTGCGCGCGTAGCCCGTGCATTCCCACATCCCCACCCGCAGGGCACCGCCGCCGCTTTCGAACAGATCGCAACCCGTGGCGCTGGGCTCGGGGCTCAGCAGCACGCTGGCCGCCGGCGGCGGTGAAGGCTCACGCGGGGCCTCAGGATCGAGCAGCAGCGGTGCCGAGGGCATGGGGCCTTCGCTGGCGCGGCCGGGAAAGGCCATGAACAGGCGGCGCAGCTCGCCCTGGTGCCGCCAGCGGCACTGCACCCCGCGCGGCAGGACGAAGGCATCGCCGGCCTTGAGCTGCAAGGCACCACCGGTCCATTCGAGCTGCAATTCGCCGGCTTCGATGACGCTCACTTCCACCCAGGGATAGTCCTCCATCTGGCAGTCGGCGGAATGGCTGACGGCACTGCCCATGACATAGCCCAGCCTCGCATCGTGCAGATGCAACTCGCGCCCGGCGGCCAGGGGATCGTCATGCAGGGCATAGAGGGCCCGGGGTAGTTGGCGGTCACTGGACGGCTGGCAGTAGTGCAGCAGGGGCATGGCGGTTCCTCGCGATCAGAGGTGCGGCAGGCGTGCCGCGGACAGGGCAAGTATCGACCGCCGAGGCACCCGGGTTATGGCGTTTCGGGCGGTAGGCAGCACAGAAGCTGCCGTTTTTCGAAGGTGCGGCGCAGTTTTCACTGGACCACCGATCATGGCGGCAGCCCCCGGAATTTCGGGACAAACTATCGCCCCGGTGCGCCATGCTTGGGCTTTGCCGGAGACCTCACCATGACGCTGCTATACAAGGCCGATCCCGTGCGGGGCCAGGCGTGGCGACGCCTGTTCCAGGAACGCGCGCCCGATATCGAATTTCGCCACTGGCCGGAGGTGGGTAACGCCGAAGAGATCCGCTACCTGGCCTGCTGGCAACCACCGGAAGACCTGGCCAGTCGCTTGCCCAATCTCGAAGTGCTATTCGCCACCTCCGCCGGCATCGACCAGTTCGACCTGAGCCGGCTGCCACCGGAGCTGCCAGTGGTACGGATGCTCGATCCCGGCATCGTCGCTGGCATGGTGGAGTACGCGACGCTCATGGTCCTGGCGCTGCATCGCCAGTTGCCACTCTACCTAGACCAGCAGGGTGCGGGGCGCTGGCAGGAACATGCCCTGGTGACAGCGGAGAACAGACGTGTCGGGGTGCTTGGCCTCGGTCAGATCGGCCAGGCGGTGCTGGAGCGGCTGGCGAGCTTCGGCTTCGCCCTATCGGGCTGGTCGCGCTCGCCCCATGAGCTACCCGGCATACGCTGCCATGCCGGCGCCGAGCAGTTGCCGGCGTTCCTGGCCGACTGTGAGATCCTTATCTGCCTGCTGCCCCTGACCCAGGAGACCCGTGGCCTCCTCGATGCCCGCCTGTTCGCCGCCCTGCCCCGTGGCGCCAGCCTGATCAACCTGGGCCGCGGCGCCCAGTTGGTGGAAGCGGATCTACTGGCTGCTTTGGACAATGGCCAGCTGAGCCAGGCGGTGCTGGATGTGTTGGAAACGGAACCGCCGGCTGCCGACCATCCCTTCTGGCAGCACCCGAGGATCTGGCTGACGCCCCACGTAGGCGCCATGACGGTGCCGGAAACGGCTTTCACGGTGCTGCTGGAGAACATTCGTCGCCATCAGCGTGGTGAGCCGCTGCGGGGGTTGGTGGATCGGCAGCGGGGTTATTAGGTAGCGGTCGGGGTGGCTTAACTCAAAGCCACCCGCAACCGCCCCAGCAAGGCATCACAGGCATCCAACTGGCTCAGCTCGACATACTCGTCCGGCTTGTGCGCCTGGTCGATGCTGCCGGGGCCGCAGACCACCACGGGGGTATCCAGCCGACTGGCGAAGAGCCCGCCTTCGGTACCGAAGGCCACCTTGAGTTGCGCGGTTCCGGGTTCGACCAGGGTCTGCAGGAAACGCACGGCCTCGACGCTGGGGTGGGTGTCCAGGCCGGGATAGGCGTTGACGGTCTCGATTTCGATGGCCGCCTTGGGTGACAGTTGGCGGGCCTCGCGGACCAGGCCATCCGCCGTGTCTTGCAGCGCGGCCACCAGGGCAGCGGGATCGTCGGCCGGCAGATGGCGGATCTCGAAATCCAGGGTGCAGAGATTGGGCACGATGTTCAGCGCCTTGCCGCCGTCGATACGCCCGACATGCAGGGTGGTGTAGGGAATGTCGTAAGCCGCATCGCGCGCGCCCTCTTCCGCCAGGCGCCGCTGGCTGGCGCGCAGTGCGCCGACCAGATCGCTGGCCAGGTGGATGGCATTCACATGCAGGGGGGCTTTCGACGAGTGCCCCTCCTGGCCATGACAGTGGGCGCGCAGCGCCGCCTTGCCCTTGTGGCCGAGGGCAACCTGTAATTCCGTGGGTTCGCCGACGATACAGAGGAAGGGTCGCACGGGCGCCAATTCCAGCACATCCAGCAGGCGCCGGACCCCGACGCAGCCGATCTCCTCGTCGTGGGACAGCGCCAGTTGCAGCGGTCGTTTCAAAGGTTCACCGCGAGCGGCAGCCAGCAGGGCCACTACCGCGCAGGCGACGAAGCCCTTCATGTCGCAGGCGCCGCGACCATAGATCCGGCCGTCCTTCAGGGTGCCTTCGAAGGGTGGCAGGGTCCAGGCCTGACCTTCCACGGGTACCACGTCGGTATGGCCGGAGAGCAGCACGCCGGGAACGTCGGCCGGGCCGACGCTGGCGAAAAGATTGGCCTTGCGCCCGCTCTCGTCGAGCACCAGGCGACAGGCGATGCCGGCTGCTTCCAGCAGGCCCTGCACGTGATGGATCAGCGCCAGGTTGGAGTCGGCGGAGACCGTGGGGAAACCGATCAGGGTACGCAGTAGTTCCTGGCTAGTCATCCGGCGAGACTCTCGGTGCGGGCTTGGGCAAAACGGGCCACGTCGAAGGCCGCCAGGGGCGTGTCGGTACGGCCGGTGGCGATCAGTTCGGCCATGGTGTCGCCCACCCCTGGGCCAAGCTGGAAGCCGGCGCCGCAGAAGCCGAAGGCATAGTAGAGACCGTCCACCTGGCTGCTCGGGCCCATGATTGGCAGGTCGTCGGCGATATAGCCCTCCACTCCGCTCCAGGTGCGGATCACGTTGACCCGGCCAAGGGCCGGCGCCAGGCGGCGCAACTGGGTGAGCTGGTTGAGCAGGCCATGGGGTTCGGCGCGAGCCAGGCGGGTGTCCAGGTCCGGGCGGGTACGGAAGCAGCCGCCGAAGATGACGTTGCCGCGCGGGATCTGGCGGAAATAGATGGTCTCCGCCACCAGCGGCGAAGACACGCCCACCGCCTCCTTGAAGACATAAGGCAAGGGCTCGGTGACGCCCATCTGCGGTCCATGGGTCTCGATGGGCACCGGCTCGCCGAACTGGCTGGACAGCCGGCTGCCCCAGGCGCCGGCGGTGATCAGCAGGCGCGGTGCCTGGAAACGGCGGCCATCGGCGGCCTGCACCAGAAAGTCGGCGCCCGACTTGGACACCTGGGTGATCTCCACGCCCTCCTGCAGATTGACGCCCTCGCGTACCCCGGCGCGCGCGAAGGCCGGCGCGGCGAGGCGCGGATTGGCATGGCCGTCGTGGGGCGCATAGGAGCCGGCCACCACCTCGGGGCCCAGGTAGGGAAACTTCTCGTGCAGGGCCGCGCCTTCGAGCACCTGCAGCTCCAGGGCAGCGGTCTCCGGCGCCCGGGCGTAGTCGTGCAGCATGGCGATGCGGCTGGGATCGTAGACCACCCGCAGGTGGCCACCGGGGATGAACTCCAGGTCATCGCCGATCAATTCCGGCAAGCGACCCCAGATGCCACGGGAGCGGTTGGACAGGGCCACCTGGGTCAGGTAGCGACCCTGCCGGCGCACGTTGCCGAAGTTGGTGCCACTGGCGAAACGCCCGACCTGGTCGCGCTCCAGCAGGAGCACCGACAGCCCCCGGCGACGCAGGAAGAAGGCGCTGGCGCTGCCCATGATGCCGGCGCCGACGACGATGACGTCCGCGCGGTTGGCGGCGATCTGACTCATGACGAAACCTCTTCTTCGCAGGCGACGATGCCCAGCGGCAGGGGCCGTACCGGTGCCTGGCCGCGCAGGCGGCCGACGATCTCCACCGGCACCCCGGATTCGGCGGCGATGATCTCAGCACCGGCCTGGGCGCAGTAGCGACCCTGGCAACGGCCCATGCCAACGCGGCTGAAGGCCTTGGCCCTATTGGCCTCGCGGGCGCCCTTCTCGCGTACCACGGCGCGCAGTTCACCGGCGGTGATGCCCTCGCAGCGACAGACCACCGCCGTATCCGGCAGGCTGGCCATCTGCTTGGCCGGCCAGGGAAAGGCCTCGGCCAGGCCGAGGCGGAAGCGCTCCTGCACCTCCAGGCCCTCGCGGCAGCGCTCGGCGAGGCCGTTTGGTGGCGTGCGTCCGAGATCCGTCAACACTGCACAGGCGGCCAGCTGCCCGGCGAGTTCGGCGGCATCGGCGCCGCGTACCCGGGCACCATCGCCAGCGGCATAGACGCCCGGCGTGGACGTCCGCCCTTCGGCATCCAGTTGCAGTACCCATTGCCCGGTCGCCCGCTCGAATTCGAAGGCGCAGCGGGCGAGATCGGCCAGCTGTGTTTCCGGTCTCAGGTGATAGCCCAGGCCCACGGCATCGCCGACCACCTCCTGGCGCAGGCCGCGGGCATCGGCGAAGGCCACGCCCCGTACGCCCTGCTCGGCATCGCCGAGGATTTCCAGCGGGGTGACGCCAAAGTGCAACGGCACCCCGGCGCGCTGGAGCGAAGCCATGAGTTGCACGCCCTTCCAGGCGACACCCGGCCGCGCCAGCAGCTTGGGCGCCGCCAGGGCGCGCAGCCGCAGCGGCGCAGTATCGAGCACCGCTGCGACGGTGGCACCAGCCTGCTGGTACTGGCTGGCGACCAGGTAAAGCAAGGGACCGCTACCCAGGAAGATCACCCGCCGGCCGATGGACACCGCCTGGGCCTTGAGGGCGATCTGGGCGCCGCCGAGGGTATAGGTGCCCGCCAGGTTCCAGCCCGGCACCGGCAGTAGCCGGTCGCTGGCGCCGGTGCAGAGCACCAGGGCGTCGAAGTCCAGGGTGCGCTGGCGATTGCCCTGCACGGTGTAGAGCGTGCGCTCGTGCAGGTGCCAGGCCATCGTCTCCGGGCGATAGTCCAGCCGCCCACGCAGCCCGTCGAAGGTGCGGTGCAGGTCTTCGGCCTTGGCCGCCTCGCTGCCGTAGAGGGTGGCATAGGAGCGCTGGAATCCCTCGGGCTGGCGGCGATAGATCTGACCACCGTCGCGGCGATTCTCATCAACCACCACCGGGGCGATACCCGCGGCCAGCAGGGTTTCGGCGCAGCGTACGCCGGCCGGGCCGGCCCCGACGATGACCACCCGCGGCGTCTTCGAGTCAGAGGATGCTAGGCCAGATTCCATACCGCCTCCGGTTGCTTGGTGAGGATCTGCAGCCCGTCGCGGACCTCGGTACCACAGGCGCGCAGGCGCTCGCCCTCGGCGGTCCACACCCAGCAATCCTGGCAGGCCCCCATCAGGCAGAAGCCGGCACGGCGCTCTTCGCCGAATTCGGAGCGCCGCAACGCCGGGCCGTTGGCGAGCAAGGCGACCATCAGGGTGTCACCCGCCAGCGCCGTGACCGGCAGGCCGTCGACCGTGAGGCTGACCTGCGGGCGACCGGTTTCGGCGAGTCGCTGGAAGCGGGAAGTCATGCGCGAACTCCTTGGGTGTGCAGCACGGCGCCGCCTTGCAGGTGCTGCAAGGTCTCGCCGTCATGGTGACAAAGGATAAGGTTGCCGCCCGGCAGCCGCTGTTGCGGCGGCGCCTCACGATCACAGCGGCCCTCGACACGCACCGGACAACGGCGCAGGAAGCTACAGAGCGCACCGGTCGCCTGGATCTTGGGCGCCAGGGGCGCCACCGTACGGACCGGCTGCTCCTCCAGCCAGCCCTGGCGCAGCGCGGGCACCGAGGCGGTGAGCAATTCGGTGTAGGGATGCAGCGGTGGATGCTGCAACGTGGCCGGGGTGCCCAGCTCCACCGGCTGACCGGAATAGAGCACCAGCACCTCGTCGCACAGGCTGCGCACCGTGGAGATGTCGTGGCTGATGAACAGATAGGCCAGCCCCAGCTCGCGCCGCAGCTCCACCAGCAGGTCGAGGATGGCGGCGCCGACCACGGTATCCAGCGCCGAGGTGACCTCGTCGCAGAGGATCAGCTCGGGTTCGGCCGCCAGGGCCCGGGCCAGATTGACCCGCTGCTTCTGGCCACCGGACAGCTCCCCTGGACGCCGGTTGGCGAGGCTGGCCGGCAACTGCACCCGGTCAAGCAATTCGCGCACCTTGCGCTGACGGGTGGCCTTGTCGAAGGCATGGTAGGTCTCCAGCGGGCGCATCAGGATGCGCTCCACGCTATGGGCCGGATTCAGCGCCGTGTCGGCGTTCTGGTAGACCAGCTGCACGCGGCGGAACTGCTCGCGGGTGCGGCCATCCAGGCCCGGCGGCAAGGGCTCACCACCCAGGTGCACGCTGCCCCGCGCGGGCGGCAGCAGGCCGGCGATCACCCGCGCCAGGGTCGACTTGCCGGAGCCGGATTCGCCGATCACCCCCAGGGCCTGCCCCGGTGCGATGCTCAGGTTGATGTTTTCCAGCACCCGATAGCGCGGCAGTCCCTCGGCATTCAGCGGGCCGTAGCCGGCGACCAGATCCTTTACCTCCAGCACGGGCGCCCGGGTTTCCACCGCGGGCAACCCGCGCTCGGCCAGGGGCTCCGGCTGAGCCGCGGCCAGCAGGCTGCGGGTATAGGGATGCCGGGCACTGGCCAGCAGGCGCTCGGTACGACGGTTCTCGTAGACCTCACCGCCATTGAGCACCAGGATACGGTCGGCCATCTGGGCCACCACCGCCAGATCATGGGAAACATAGATGGCGGTCACGCCACGTTCGCGCACCACCTGCTTGAAGACGCGCAGCACCTCGATCTGGGTTGTCACGTCCAGCGCCGTGGTGGGTTCGTCGAGGATCACCAGGGTCGGATCGGTGATCAGCGCCATGGCCGCCATCAGCCGCTGCAGCTGGCCGCCGGACACCTGGTGCGGATAACGCTCGCCGATATGCTCGGGGTCCGGCAGCGCCAGTTCGCGGAACAGTTCCAGGGCGCGGGCCTCGGCGTCGCGCCGTGTCAGTACGCCGTGGATCAGGGCGCTCTCGATAATCTGCTCCAGCAACCGGCGAGACGGATTGAAGGCCGCTGCCGCGCTCTGGGCGATATAGGCCACGGTACGGCCACGCAACTGCCGCAGGCCCGCCGCATCCAGCTCCAGTACCTGGGTGTCGCCCACCCGGATCGAGCCGCCGGCGAGCCGGCAACCGGCGCGGGCGTAGCCGAGCAACGACAGCGCTATGGTGGTCTTGCCCGAGCCGGACTCGCCGATCAGCGCCAGCACCTCGCCCTTGGCCAGGCTGAAGCCGACCTCCTTGACGATGAGGGTTTCACTGCCATCCTCGGACTGGGCGACCACGCGCAGGTCCTTGACCTCTACCAGCGTCGTCATCTCAACGCCCTCCCCGGCGCCGCGCGCCGAACCGGTCGATGAGCAGGTTGACGCCCACGGTCAGGGTACCGATGGCCAGGGCCGGCATCAGCACCGCCGGGGCGCCATCGGCCAGGCCGCCGATGTTTTCCCGCACCAGCGAACCCAGGTCGGCATTGGGCGGTTGCACGCCAAGGCCGAGGAAACTCATGCCGCTGAGCAGCAGCACGATGTAGACGAATCTCAGGCCCAGGTCGGTAAGCAGCGGCAGGCGCATGTTGGGCAGCATCTCCACCAGGGCGATGTACAGCCGGCCCTCGCCACGGGTGCGGGCGACCTGGACGTATTCCAGTTCGGTAAGGTTCATCGCCAGGCTGCGGGCGATGCGATAGCAGCCCGGGGCGTAGCCCACCACCGCCATGACGATCAGCAGCGGCACCGAGGAGCCGAAGGCCGAGACCATCACCAGCGCCAGCATCTTGCTTGGCAGGGAGATCAGCGCATCGATCAGCCGCGACAGCGGCTCGTCCACCCAGCGCCCCGAGAGCGCTGCGAGCAGGCCCAGGCCGGTGCCCAGGGCGCAGGACAGCACCGCGGCGATCAGCGCCAGGCCCACGGTGAAGCGAGCACCGTCGAGGATGCGGCTGAGCACGTCGCGGCCCATGTAGTCGGTCCCCAGGGGATGGGCCGCGCTGTAGCTGGCCAGCACGGAGCCGCCCAGCGCGCCCGGATCATAGGGCGCGAGCCACACGCCGAATACGGCGATGAACAGCCAGAAGGCCACCAGGAAGCCGCCGATGAGTCCGGTCAGGGACCAGCGTGCCGGGCGACGGGTACGGGGCGGGGACAGCTGGGCGTCGAGCGTCTTGCCGTCCACCGGCAGGACGGCGGCGCTGCGCACGGGCGTCACGGGTCGGGTCATAGCGTTCTCAGCCTCGGGTTGGACAGGATGGCGCAGAGGTCCGCCAGGGTCATGAGCACCAGATAGGCGCAGCAGAACAGCATGGCGCAGGCCTGGATCAGCGGCAGGTCACGACTGGCGACGCCGTCCACCATCAGTTGGGCGATACCGGGATAGTTGAAGATGGTCTCGACGATGACCACCCCACCCATCAGGTAGGAAAGACTCAGGGCCACGGCGTTGGCGATGGGCCCCACGGCATTGGGCAAGGCATGGCGCAACACGGCACGTACCGGGCCGATGCCCTTCAGGCGCGCCATCTCCACATAGGGGCTCTGCAGTTGCTCCACCAGGGCCGCACGGGTCATCCGCGCCATCTGCGCCACGATCACGCAGCACAGGGTGCCCACCGGCAGCGCATAGGCGCGCAGGAAATCCAGGGGGCCGGAAATGTCATGGGCGAAGGTCAGCGCCGAGGTCCAGTGCAGATGCACGGCGAAGACCAGCACCGCCAGGGTCGCCACGAGGAATTCCGGCACCGCGACGATGCCCAGGGTGAAGAGGTTGAGCCCCCGGTCCAGTCGCCCGCCCGCGTTCATCGCCGAGGCGATGCCGAGCACCAGCGCCAGCGGCACCGAGACCAGGGCGGTCACCCCGGCCAGCATCAGCGAGCCGAGCAGGCGGTCGCCGATCAGGCTGGTGATGGGCGCCTGGCTGGCCAGGGACTGGCCGAGATCGCCGTGCAGTAGACCGGTCAGCCAGTGGAAGTAGCGCAGCAACGCCGGCTGGTCGAGCCCCATCTGGGCGCGCAACGCCGCGACCTGCTCGGGCAGCGCGAATTGGCCCAGGGCCTGCTGGGCGGCATCGCCCGGCAACAGCGCGGAGACGAAGAACACCAGCAGCGAGACGATGAACAGGGTCAGCACCCCGCCGCCGACGCGCCTGATGATGAGGGAAAAGACGGAACGATCCACAGCCACCTCCTGCTTGAGCGTGGAGCGGCGAGCGTTCGGCCACTACGGACCGCGCTCGCCACCAGGCACAAAGCGTCAGGCTTCCAGCCAGACGTGTTCGCCGAACATGTAGCCCATGAAGCCGCCGATGGGGATGATGCCGTAGCCGCCGAGCTTGGGCGAATGGGCATCGATGGAGCTGGTGAAGATCGGCAGGCCGATGCCGCAGTGCTGGTTGATCAACAGCTGCATGTCGGCGTACATCTGCTTGCGCTTGGCCAGGTCGGTTTCGCCGCGGGAGGCCACCACCAACTGGTCGAATTGCTCGTTCTTCCAGCCCGATTCGTTGAAGGGTGCATCGGACTTGAAGAATTGCGACAAGAGGATGTTGGCGGTGGGCCGCGCGTTGATATTGCCGAAGCCCAGCGGGTCCTTCATCCAGTGGGTGTTCCAGTAGCCATCGGCGCTGACGCGGTTGACCATCAGGTCGAGCCCGGCCCGCTTCGCCGATTGCTGCAATACCAGGGCCATCTCGTTGGCGTTGTCGGCGGCGGTGGAGGTCACCAATGGCAGCTTGGCCCCGGCGATACCGGCCTTCTGGAACAGGAACTTGGCCTTGTCCGGATCGTAGGGCCGCTGGGGTACATCGGCCGAATAATAGGGGGTGCCGGGCATGATCGGCTGGTCGTTGCCGACGACCCCGTAGCCGAGGAACACCGACTTGAGGATCTGCTCGCGATCGAACAGCAGCTTCATACCCTCGACCACGTTGGGATCGTTGAACGGCCGGTTGGGAATGCGCATGATCAGGTCGGTGTAGCTGCCCGAGGTGTTGGCCACGATCTTGACCTTGTCGCCCTGCTTGAGGCGGTCGGCCGAGCGCGGGTCTACCGAGACGGTGAGCTGGATGTCACCGGCCAGCAACGCGTTGACCCGCGAGGGCTCGTCGGTGATGCCGATGAGTTCGATCTCGTCCAGGTAGGGCTTGCCGGACTTCCAGTAATTCTCGTTGCGCGCGCCCACGGTACGGACACCCGGCTTGAATTCCTTGACCTTGAAGGGCCCGGTGCCGTTGGCGGTGGAAAAATCCTTGGTGCCGTCGGCGATGATCAGGAAGTGCGAGATGGCCAGCACCGCCGGCAGCTCTGAGTTCGGCGATACCAGGCGGATACGCACCTCGTCGGGCGCCATCGCGGTGACCTCGGCGAACTGGTCGGCCAGGGCCTTGACCTTGGAACCCACCGCCGGGTCCTTGTGGCGCAGCAGGGAGTAGACGACGTCGGCGCTGTCGAAGGTCTTACCGTTATGGAATTGCACGCCCTGCCGCAGCTTGATGGTCCAGGTGGTGGCGTCCTGGGTGTCCATGCTGGTGGCCAGCGCCATCTGCGGCACGAGATGGCTGTCGAACACCGTCAGGCCGTTGTAGAAGAAATACTGGCGCGCATAGTCGCCGGAGAACGAGCCTTTGGCCGGGTCGAGGGTGTCGGCGGTGGACGATCCAGCGGCGGCGGCACGAACCCGACCGCCCCGGCGCGGCGTACCGCCGCTGGCGTCCTCGGCGGCCAAGGCGTGACCATCACGGCCCAACAGACTGCCCACACCCGTCGCCATCAGCCCGGCGGCGCCCAGCAGCCGCAGCGCATCGCGTCGCGACACCCCCCGTTGCATGGCCTCGAAGGCCCGGACGCTTTCTGCAGGACCTATCAGGGGACTTCCAGTCTTTTTCTCTGTCATGTCGGCTCGCTCGTTGGGGGCTCTGTCGCCAGTCCGCGCCCCCCTCCCCGGGAGCACGGAGCTGTCCTCTCGGCCGCCTTGTCTCGCGGCCTGGTTCATTACAGCACCGGGCCCCTGTCGATTACCGTCGAATTGAGCCTGTGACGAGATAGAAAAGACTGTTTTGCCCGATTGGCTCAGCATTGTTTGCGGTGTGCTTCGCGACGGCGCAACAGGGCCGCCAATGCCCGGATTTGGCGCGTTTGAAGGCTATCTTGCCTGGTTGCCGAACGGCGTTTCTGGCGGCGCTAAAAGGCTTGCAAGGGTCCAAAAGCCGGACGTTTCAGCAGTTTCTGCTCCGGGGTGTTGCCCTACCTGGCCAGAGCGGCAGGGGACGGTCCTGGCGAGGTAGAAAGGCAAAAACCGCCAGCCGCGGCTCTTCTGTTGGAGCGCCGCGGCTGGCGGTTCGCGGTGTTCAGCGGTTAATGCAGGCGCTCAGTGCAGTCGATCCTGCACCCGGTAGTACAGCCCTACCAGCGGCAGGAACCAGGGCTTGCCGAAGTGGCCGGGAATGGCCGGCCAATCCAGCACGCGCCAGGGATTGGCCTGGCTGCGCCCTTCCAGCACCTCGGCCATCACCCGGCCCATGTGCACCGACATCTGCACCCCATGGCCGCTGTAGCCCATGGCGTAGAACAGGCCATCCTGCTCACCAGCCCGGGGCAGACGGTCAGCGGTCATGTCCACCAGGCCGCCCCAGCAATAGTCGATGGGCGCCTGGGCCAAGCTGGGAAAGAGTTGGCCGAGGGCGTTGCGCAGCACGGCACCGCTCTTGGCGTCCTGGCGCGGATCGGACAAGGCGAAGCGCGCCCGGCCGCCAAAGATCAGCCGGTGGTCCGGTGTGGTGCGGAAATAGTTGCCAATGATGCGGCTGGTCACATAGGTGCGCCGGTTGGGCAGCAGTGCATCCAATTGCTCCTTCGGTAGTGGCGCGGTGGCGATGATGAAGCTGCCCACCGAGGCGATGCGTCGGCGAAACCACTGGAAGGGCCCAATGCTGGCATTGCCCGTGGCCACCAGCACCTGGCGGGCACGCAATTCGCCCTTAGCACTCACCACGCGGAAGCTGCCGTCCGGCAGGCGCTGCAGATCGCTCACCGCCGCCCCTTCGTAGACCTGGGCGCCACGGCGTACCGCCGCTTCCGCCAAGCCCACGCCGAAGCGCCCCATGTGCATCTGGGCGCCATTGCGTTGCAGCAGGCCGCCGTAAAATCCGTCGGAGGCCACCTCGATCCGCGTCTGTGCAGGGCCGAGCAGTTCCACGTCCGGATCGACCTCCGCGCGGATCAGCTCGCAGGTGCGCGCCAGGTTGTCATAATGCTGCGGCTTGGCCGCCAGCTTGAGCTTGCCCGCCTTGTGGAAGTCGCAGGCGATCCCCTCTTCGGCGATCACCGCCTCGACGCTGGCCACCGCATCGGCATAGGCCTGGTAGAAGGCCTGGGCCCGCTCGGGGCCCAGGCTGGCACGCAGGGACGCATAGTCCTGCGCGACCCCGGTATTGCAATGCCCTCCGTTGCGGCCGGAGGCTTCGCCGATCACCCGGCCGGCCTCCAGTACCGCCACGCTGGCACCGCGCTTGCGCAGCGCCACGGCCGCCGACAGCCCGGTGAAGCCGCCGCCGATGACGGCGACATCGACTTCCCCCGCGACCGGCCCCTGGGCGCCGCCGGTAAAGGTCGGCGCGGTCGCCAGCCAGTAGGATTCGGACGATGCTGGGCCGTGACTCATGGGCGGGCTCTCCTGCGGCAAGGGGGTTACTCGAGACCGACCACAGCGGCCAGGCCGCCGATGTCCTTGATCTCGGTGTTGCTGTAGTACGGGGTGCTCGGCTCGTGACCACGGTTCACGAACACCTTGTTCTTGATGTTCATGTAGTCGGCCGGGATCAGGTCGTAGCGGAAGCTCGAGGAGACGTGCAACACGTCTTCAGGACCGCAGCCCAGGTTGTCCAGCATGTATTCGAAGGCCTGCAGGCGCGGCTTGTAGGCCTGGCCCTGCTCGGCGGTGAAGACGCGGTGGAAAGGCACGCCCAGCTTGTCGACGTTGGACATGATCTGCTCGTCGGCGGCATTGGAATAGATCACCAGCGGGATCTTGTCGGCGATCTTGGCCAGGCCAGCGGTCACGTCCGCATGGGGGCCCCAGGTCGGCACCGCCTCGTAGTAGGCATTGGCTTCGGCGTCGGTGAAGGAGATGCCCCAGCGCTTGCAGGTACGTTCCACTGCCGAGTACAGCACCTCCGAATAGGGTTTCCAGGCGCCGAGCACCTCGTCGAAGCGATAGCCGTTGAAGTCCTTGCAGAACTGGTCCATGGCCTCGGCCGGGATGCGGTCGGCGAACATCTCGCGAGCCATGTCGGACATGCGGAAACGGGTCAGGGTGCCGTAGCAGTCGAAGGTGATGTACTTGGGCCGAAAGGCGGTCATGGCAAGGGTCCTTTGACGGAGAGTCGTGAGTGGAGGCTGGGGCGCCGGTGGCGTCCCTGGCAAGCATTACAGCATCGGCGGGCCTGGTAGTTGTCCGCTTTCAAGCACCACCGAAGACAGAAAAAACCGTTTTACGGGCAGGCTCCAGCATTGTTTGCGGGGCACTCAGGAGTGCTCCAGATCGATCAATACGCTCTTGCTGCGCAGGTTGGCCTCGAAGGCCGCACGGCCGAGGTCCTTGCCGATACCGGATCTCTTGTAGCCGCCGGTAGGGATGATCCAGTCGTGGCTGCGCCCATAGCGGTTGACCCAGACGGTGCCCGCTTCCAGCGCCCGGGTCAGGCGCAGCGCCCGGCCGAGATCGGCGGTGTGCACGCCCGCGGCCAGGCCATAGGTGGGGTGCTCGGCCAAGGCCAAGGCCTCGGCTTCGTCGTCGAATACCTGCACGGTCAGCACCGGGCCGAAGATCTCTTCGCGCACCGCCGGGTTGTCCGCGCTCACGCCGGCGATCAGAGTCGGCTGGTAGTAGGCGCCGCCCAGTCCGTCCTGCAGTTCGCCACCGACCAGGATCTCCGCCCCGGCCGCCCGGCTGCGCGTGACGATGTCGTGGATGCGCTGGCCCTGGCGATGGGAAATAATCGGTGCCAGGGTGGCTTCGGCCGACCAGGTCGGCCCTGGACGCAATTCGGCGAAGGCGGCGCGAATGCCCTCGAGCATGGGCTCCAGGGCAGCGCGCTGGACCAGCAGCCGCGAACCCGAGACACACACCTGGCCGGCATTGCCGGTGATGGCGGCGGCCACGCTGCGGGCGGTACGGGCGAGATCCGGCGCATCGGCGAATACCAGTTGCGGACTCTTGCCGCCCAATTCCAGGGTCACCGGCTTGGGACCGCTCTCGGCGCAGGCGGTCATGATGGCGCTGCCGGTGCCGGTCGAGCCGGTAAAGGTCACTTTGCCGATGCGTGGATGACGGCACAGGGCATCGCCGGTCATCCGGCCATCGCCCTGGACCACGCTGAGGATACCGGCGGGCAACCCGGCCAGGGTGGCGAGTTCGGCCAGGCGCAGGATGGAGAACGGGGTCAGCTCCGACGGCTTGATCACCACGGCATTACCCGCGGCCAGCGCCGGGGCGATCTTCCAGCCGGCCATGCTCAGTGGAAAATTCCACGGAGCGATGGCGCCCACCACGCCATAGGGCTCGGTGATCTGCATACCCAGATGGGAGGTAGCGGTCGCCGCCACCTCGCCGCCGTGCTTGTCGGCGAATTCGGCGAAGAAGCGGATGCCCTCGGCCACATAGGGGATGTCCCAGGCCAGCACCTCGCGTAGCGGACGGGTCGAGCCCACGGCTTCCAGGGGGCCAAGTACCTCGCCATCGGCTTCCACCAGGTCGGCCCAGCGGCGCATCACCCGCGCCCGTTCCCGCGGCGGGCGGGTCGCCCAGTCGCTGGTCTTCCAAGCGCGCCAGGTACTCTCCACCACCTCGTCCACCAGGTCGGCCGAGGCGCACGGTAAGCCGCTCTGCAACTCGCCGTCGGAGGGCCGGAACACCTCCAGCCCGGCGGCGGCTTCGCGGCTGCGACCGCCGATGAAATGAGCACAACGAACCGCAACTGCGGTGGGGTCGAACGAGGCCATGGCGCGCTCCGCTAGGGCTGTGGGCTTGGCCCCATGCTAGGCGGACGGGTCATCATCTTTTGCCGAACTGGCCCAGACCTTCGGCGGCTCGCGCCGGTGCGGCCACCACAGCGCAACCGAATCTGCCGTCGGCGCTTGCTAGGCTGATGCCCGAATCTGTCAGACCCGAACCGGAGCCTTGCCGTGTCCAATGTCACCCTGAGACCCCTGCGCGAAACCGACCTCGCCACCGCCCACCGCCTGTCCCAGGCGCTGCAGTGGCCCCATCGCCTGGAAGACTGGCAATGCCTGTTCCATACCGGCGAAGGCCTGGTGCTGGAGGACGACCAGGGCGTATTCGGCACCGGTTTCTGTGTACCCCAGGGCGACTACGCCACCATCGGCCTGGTGATCGTCGCCGATAGCCACCAGGGCCAAGGCCATGGCCGACGCCTCATGGACGGCCTGCTGCAACTGGCCGGCAGCCGCACCCCGCTGCTGGTCGCCACCCTGCGCGGCGCCCCGCTCTACCGCAGCCAGGGCTTCGCCTCCTACGAGCGCATCTATCAGCACCAGATCGCGGCGCTACCGGCCATGGGCGCGCCGCACCCGTTGGAAGCGCAGGTTCGTGTGCTGTCCCTGGCGGATGCCCCGCAGCTGGAAAGCCTGGCCCAGGCCGCTACCGGACTGGAGCGCACCGCCCTGCTCCGGGAACTGCTGCCGCAGGCCGAAACTATCGTCGGCCTGGAGCGCGACGGCCAGTTACGCGGCTTCGCCCTGCTCCGCCCCTATGGCCGCGGTCTGTCGGTCGGCCCGGTGATAGCCGAATCCACCGCGCAGGCCCAGGCGCTCAGCCTGGCCCTGCTGCGCCACGCCGAGGGCCGTTACGTGAGATTCGACGTGACCGGGCGCAGTGGCCTCAATCCCTGGCTCATCGAGCGGGGCATCCCGCAGGTCGATGAGGTGGAACAGATGGCCAAGGGCAAGGCACCCGAGCCCCGCGACGGCCTGGATCAGTTCGCCCTGCTGACCCAGGCGCTGGGCTGAGGAGCCACTCCCGGATCTGATCACGCCCGGTAAGTATCCATTGGCGCTCAGACCGCGGCGGTCCGCACAGCCCATCGACAACAGCTAGACGCACCCGCGGAGGGCTGAGTCCGCGACTTCCGCCAGCAGCCCGCACGACCGGAATTGCCTGCCCAGCAGGTCATGCTCGGGCTCGCCCCCAGATCGAGTGGCCGTTGCGGGCCTGCTCAGACCCAGGCTTCTGTCTGTTGCTGTGCCGCTTCGGCTTAAACTGAGCTTACGCGCATCGTCATGGGTACCGATGGATTTCATCCTGCCAATTCCCATCGTTCTGCAACAGCTAATCGCCTGTGAGCGATCATCCATGGGCTCTCGAAGGCTTCATTGAAATACTGCCGACAATCAATGCTAGTCTTTTCTAGCAAAAGGCGTTGATGCCAAGCTTTTCAATAAGCTGTCCGCCGTGGCCGAAAGCCTTGAATAAAGTGCATCCATGGCGTTGTATTTTTTGTATAGTCGAACCTGGAGCTCAGTCATTCTCATATCGAGCTGTGCCTTTTGCGAGTCGACTTTCTTTAATTTATCGGTAAGTGCAGAATTACGTTGCTCCAGGATTCCGCCGGCTTTGTCGTAAGGATCGAGTTTTGCTTTCATTCTAGAAGCAAGACCGCGAGAGCTGGTAAAAAAATCGGTAATATCATCTGATTTTTCCGAAACAACCTTACTCAACTTTGCATCATCGAGTGCCAGGGTTCCTTCTTTCGTCGTTGTGATACCCAAGTGGGCAAGGGCCTTTACAGAGCCAGCACCTTGCATGTTTACCAGTTCATTTCTGATCGTCGCTGTTAGCGTGCGAGCCGTGGCGTCGCCCACCAAGGCTCCGGCCACAGGCCTGCTGTTATTGTTCACAATAGTGACTTTGGTTTGCGTCGCAATGACGCCCATCAATTTATTGTAGGAGTCTACAAATTTCTTGACGTTGCCTTTGATCGCACCTTCATCCTTTTCTATACCCAGCGTAACGGCACTGCCCTTTTGAGTCGTTGCCGTAAGTGTCAAGGTCACACCCTCTATGGCGTTACTCACGACATTTGAGGCACTGGACAACTTCAGACCGTCGACCGTTAACAATGCGTCAGCGGCTTTGCTTATGACTTTGGCGCCATCATCACCGGAGCCGGCGTTACCATTACCATTTCCTGGCGCGAACGCTAGCCGTTGCAAGCTCTGCTGACCTGCTCGCTGGCCTTCCTTCACGCTAACCGATATGTCATTTCCTGCGCCGGTATTGGTTGTTGAAAGGATCAAGCGAGAGCCAGAGGCGTCATTTATTATCGTAGCGCTGACCCCTTGTTCCTTCCCAGCCTTGTTTATCGCGTCTCGGATACCGGCCAGGCTGTTGTTGTTTTTATCGACGTTGACCTCTAAAGCGATCTTGCTGCCAACCTTGATGGTCAGGGTTCCATAGTCTAGTTTTGCACCTGCGGGTATCGCGGCCAGGGCAATTTTGCTGCTGCTGGCAAGTTGCGTAACCTCTATTTTGTAAGAGCCAGTGGTGACATTCGAACCGGCACTTGCGGTGAAATGACCCTTGCTTGACAAGCTGACTGATCGAACGGTGAAGCTCGAGCTTTTGCTGAGCTCCGCCAAAGCGCTTTGGAATTCGCTAATGGCACTCCGGAGCGCTCCCAATGCGGTGATATTGATCGTGGTCGATTTTTCAGTCTTGCTTATTTGATTTTGTTTAGGTGCCTTCTCAGCCTCAACGCTTTTTTTGACGATAGCGTCAATATCGAGTCCTGAACCGCCTATCCCCACTATCCCAGGCATCTTTTAAATCCTTTTCCAGTGTTTGCTCAACCACTTGGCCGTGCTCGCATCTATAACGATCAAAGGCTCCGACAGACCTCGCTTCAAACGGGATACCTGTCTGCTATTGACCGATTGCCTGGATCTTTGATAGCGGGATGCTTCCAACGCCCGCCACTTTAACCATCATCTCACTGCCGTTTCTTCCGAGAGTCACACTTTCGACCTTGGCGGAGAGATCGGTCTTCAGGGCGGTATTGACGCCTTTAAGGGTGGTCTGAGCTTCAAATCGATACATACCAGAGCTGAGTTTCTTGCCACTGGAATCGTTTCCATTCCATTTGAAGCTACTCACTCCAGCCGGCTGTTGCCCTAGATCCAGGCGATTGACCAACTTTCCTGCGGGGTCGTAGACATTGACCCAAACATTTGCGCTAGCGTTAGGGATGGTTACTGCACCCTTGGTGCCTTCTGCCGTATTGACCTGGGTTTTGTCGGTACTAACGATTATATTCTTCCCAACCAGAGCAGCCCCTTGCAGCGCCTGGGAAGCCTTCCCCCCATCAAGAAGGGCTTTCACATTCTTGTTCAGGTTTTCGATACCTTCGACCGTACTGAACTGCGCAAGCTGGGCGATAAACTCGCCATTTGCTTGAGGCTGTAAGGGACTTTGATTATTCATCTGGGTCACGAGCAACTTCAGAAACTGATTCTTACCCAGTTCGTCCCTACGTTTCGCTTTGCTATCAGCGCCGTTAGCGGTCTCGTCAGTGATCTTTGATGAGGTTTCACCCTTGTTCCTGGACAGGCTGCTCATAAACTTTGAAGTGGTGTCAAAGCCACTATTGGCTGAAATCAAAGAAGGGCTCATCGTCGTACTTCCATTCTATGTTGGCGGCTGCCGGCTTCGTTTTATAGCGCACGCCAAACAAGAGTTTTGGCTGCACACTCGACAATTGCAGCTTGCATGCCAAATCCATATTGTAATACGGTTTATTTTAAATATTGGGGTTACATTCTTCAGGGCGGACAACAAGCGAGGCGACAGGCTTAATAGCCAGTCTTTTGTTTAATTAATTTTTTTTGCCTTGCTGCATGGGCAATAAATAGCCGTGATGCGGCAAAAAAATTCCGCTACGGCAATAGCGAGGAGGCGATGGGTGGTGACAGAGCACAGCGGCGAGCGGTCAATCTGCAGAGCCTGAGATTCTTGGTGAAGAAATCCCAGGCAGCCTCAGGCCAGCCGCGAAGGCTGAGGGCTGGCCCGGAGGGAGAGGGCCAGCCAATCAAAGCGTACGGAAAATACCTGCGCTCGGTGATGCTTCGTTGAAAAAGGCCTGGGTCGCCAGCCCGGCCTAGCCAGCCCCGTCGCAATGCTCATTTACCGCTCGTAAACTCGAGCGCGAGCCTGGTCGAGCGCGAGTCCGGTCCGCTTCCTCAGCCTTTTTCACGGGGCCGCCTAGGCCTCGCCTGACCTTCACTCGGCGGCTTTTCGTACAGAGCATAGGAAGCGGGCCGGGCTTGCGGAAGGTTTCGGCAGAACCTAGGCGAAACCCAGATGAGTCCTTAGCGCGCCCCGCTCCGCCTTAGCCCCTGGGCAAAAACCGCTGGTGCAGTTGCCG
Organism: Pseudomonas oryzihabitans; assembly: GCF_006384975.1. Lineage (NCBI taxonomy): Bacteria > Pseudomonadati > Pseudomonadota > Gammaproteobacteria > Pseudomonadales > Pseudomonadaceae > Pseudomonas > Pseudomonas oryzihabitans. The sequence continues at coordinate 872,400 of NZ_CP021645.1, read as the reverse complement.
CGCCAGGAAGTCCAGGGCGAAGCCCAGCAGGCCGATCAGCAGCACCAGGGCCATCAGCTCGCCGTAGGCCAGGCGATCGCGGGTATCGAGGATGTAGTAGCCGAGGCCGGCGCTGACGCCGAGCATTTCGCAAGGCACCAGCACGATCCAGAGTATGCCGATGGCCAGGCGCACCCCGGTCAGCACCTGGCCGAGCACGCCCGGCAGTACCACCCGCCGCAGCACTTCCCAACGGGTGGCGCTCAGGCTGTGGGCCAGTTGCAGCCAGCGCGGGTCCAGGTTGCGCACGCCGGCCGCGGTATTGAGCAGGATCGGCCAGACCGCGGCGAAGGCCAACAGGAAGTAGATGGGCTTGTCCCCTACCCCCATGACCATCACCGCCAGGGGCATCCAGGACAACGGCGAGATCATCCGCAGGAACTGGAAGGCTGGCGTGGTGGCGGTTTCCAGGGCGCGCCAGGAGCCCACCAGCAAGCCCAGCGGCACCCCGACCAGCAAGGCCAGGCCCAGGCCGATCAGTACCCGCTCCAGGCTGACCAGAATGTGCGGCCACAGTTCGCCGCTGGCCAGTAGGTGCCAGAGGCTGACGAAGGTGGTGCCAGGACCGAAGCGCCGGGCCATGCTGCCCGGAGCCGCAAGACCCTGCACCGCCGCCCACCAGAGCACCACCAGAACCAGCAGGCCAGCGCTGCCGAGCAGGATGCGTTCGAGGCGAGACTCCCTCACACCTGGATCTCCTCCTGGCGGGCGAAGCCTTCGGCGAGGCCGAAGGTGCCCATGCCGCCCACCGCGGCGATGGCCTGGCGAACGAAGCGGTCGTCCACCAGATCGGTGGCGGCGAATTCCGGGTCCAGGCTGGCGAGGAAGCCGGCGTCGCCCTGGATCAGGGTGTTCTTGAGTCTCTTCACCAATTCGCGGGTGTAGCTGGGATAGGGATAGGGCTGGAAGTCGATACGCTCCTCGTGCCAGTCAGCGTGGCGGATGGCGCCATCGGCCAGGTAGCGACCACGCGCCGCGGCATTGGGCACCAGCACCTGCTTGAGCAGGCTTTCCGGATGAGGCGTGTAGTGACCGCTGCCTTCGCGGGACAGCAAGGCCGCGGCGTCGGCCCGGTTCTCCCGGGTCCAGACCTGGGCCTTGACGATGGCATTGACCACCCGCTGCGACCACTCCGGCCGCTCGTTGAGATCGCGCTCGTGCATGAACACCACGCAGCAGGCGTGATTGCGCCAGATGTCGCCGGTGAAGCGCTGGATGCGCCCGACCTGCTGGCTTTCCGCCAGGGCGTTGAAGGGTTCGGCGACGATATAGCCAGCGATACGTCCGCTGGCCAGCGCCGGTGGCATGTCGGACGGGGCCAGCACCAGCAGGTTGACCTCATCGGCGGCCAGGCTGGCGTCGGCCGGGCGGCTCACCGCCTTGAGGCCATGCTGCCGCAGCAATTCCTGCAGCACCACGTTATGGATGGAGTACCAGAAGGGAATTGCCACGGTGCGCCCGGCCAGTTGGCGCACCTCATGGATGTCCGGCGCCACGGTCAGGCCCGAGCCGTCGATGTGGTTCCAGGCCACCACCTTGGCCGGTACCTGGCTGCCGTAGCGGGCCCAGACGGTCATCGGCGACAGGAGATGGATGACGTTCACCTGGCCGGACAGGAAAGCCTCGACCACCTGCGCCCAACTGCGCAGCATCACCGGCTTCTCCGCCTTGACCCCTTCGGCATCGAACAGGCCGCGGGCGTGGGCCACCAGCAAGGGCGTGGCATCGGTGATCGGCAGGTAGCCGATGCGTACTGGCGCATCGGGCTCGGCCGCCGCGCGTGCCTCCAGGCTGCGCAACAGGGGGAAGGCACCGGCAGCGCTGAACAGCGCGGCCAGCTTGAGGAATTCACGGCGCGAGGGACGGGGATCTTGCAGGCACATGGGCAGGCTCCGCTGCAGAAGGTGAAGGATGGGGTCGGCTCGCCCGCCGTAGGGTTTGCAGGATATCAATACGCAGGGTGCCCAAGGCCTCGATGGCCTCGGTGCGCGGTTGCGCCAGGTCGAGGTGCCACTCGCCGATGACCCGCGCCGGGTGGTCGCCCAGTAGCAGGATTCGGTCGGAGACCAGCAGCGCCTCGTCGATGTCGTGGGTGATGAGCACGGCCGCGGTGCCCTGCTCCGCCACCAGGCGCAGCAATAGTAGCTGCATGTCGGCGCGGGTGACCTCGTCGAGGGCACCGAAGGGCTCGTCCAGCAGCAGCACTCGGGGCTGCCGCGCCAGACAGCGGGCCAGGGCGGTGCGCTGGGCCATGCCACCGGAGAGTTCGGCGGGATAACGCCTGGCCGCCGCGCTCAAGCCGACCGCGGCGATGGCTTCATCCACCCGCTGCCGGGCCACGGCTGCCGGCAGCCGCGGTTGGCGACGAAAATCCAGGCCGAAGGCCACGTTGTCGCGCAGATTCAGCCAGGGCAGTAGGCAGGGGTCCTGGAAGGCCACGGCGACCTGGGGGTGCGGCTGCCGCAGCGGCTCGCCGAGCAGGCGCACCTCTCCCTGGGCGGCCGGTTGCAACCCGGCCAGGGCCCGCAGCACGCTGGACTTGCCGACCCCGGAGGGGCCGAGCAGGCTCACCACCTCACCGGGTTTGACTTCCAGGTCGAAGCCGTCCAGCACCGGTTGCCAGCCGTCCGCGCCGGCATAGCCGATGGCCAGCCCCTGGGCGCTGAGGATGGCGCTCATGCGCTGGCCGCCTGGCGCGCCAGCTCGCCGCGCAACTGGGTCAGGCTGGGGGTGACGATGGGCACGAAGGCAGCCTCCCGCCAGCGCCGCGCGAAGGCCTCGCCGCGCTCACGCAGATAGGCGCCGCCGCCACTGGCTTGCAGCTCCAGTTGCACCGCCGCGGCGGCCTGTTCGGCCAGGGCGATGCGCAGGCGGAACAGCTCTGCTGGTTGCTCGATGAAGCGCTGGTCCGCCAGTCCTTCGTGCAGCCTCCGCACGCTGCGCTCCAGCGCCTCGCCCAGAGCGTCGAGTTCGGCTTGCAGGGCGCGTCGCCCCTCGCCTTCCAAGCGCTGCGCCTCGGCCAGACTGCGCCGGGCGAGGCCGATGGCCAGGCCGCACTGCAGGCCGAGGAAGGCCGGTCGCACCCGGGGTAGATAGAGGCGTGCCTCGTCGTGCAGCAGCCAGTCCTCGGTCAACTCGACGTCGGTCAGGGTCAGGGCGGCGGTGTTGCTCCCCTGCAGCCCCATGAGTTGCAGATCGGGCGAGCGGTACAGGCCGGGGCCATGGCTGGCCAGGGCGGTGACGAAGGGTCGCGCCTCACCGGCACGAGCCACGGCGCCCGCCACCACGAAGCCGCTCTTGCGCAAGTTGGTCACCCAGGGCATGCAGCCGGTGAGGCGCCAGCCGTGTTCGGTACGCCGGGCCTCGATCTGCAATTGCTCGAGGCCGGACAGGAACTTCATGGCGTTGGAAAGACCGGTCGCCCCGGCCAGGTCGCCGCTGAGCAACCTGGGTAGCAGTCGGTCGCGCAAGCCGCCGTTGGGGCTTTGCAGCAGGTATTCGATGAAGGCGCGCTGCCCCCAGCAGACGAAGGCGGCGGTCAGCGAATGCTCGGCGAGCCAGGCGATGCCTTCCACCGCGTCACCCAGGGTGCCGCCGCTACCGCCCAGGAGCGGGGCGACGCCCTGGCCGAAGCAACCGCCTTCGGCCAGTTGCGGCAGCAGCGCCTCGGGATCGCAGATTCCCTGGTCCAGCGCCTCGGCGCGCTCGTCGAGCCAGTCGCCCAGCGCCGCGCCGGGAGCGGCTGGCCCGCGGGGATCGAATTCAGCCACGGCTCGGCTCCCACCGGTAGGCCGCCAGCTCGGCATTCAGCGGCGTCTGCGCCAGGACGTTGGCGAAGTTGCACAGGGTCGCGAGGCTGACGCCGAGGACCACTTCGAGCGCCTGGCCGTCGCTATAGCCCGCCTCGCGGAAGTTCGCCAGGTCGGCATCGGCTACCGCGCCCCGACTGGCGATCACCGCCCGGGCAAAGGCCGCCAGGGCCTCCAGACGCGGCTCGGGCAGGGTCTTACCCTCGCGCAGCGCAGCGATGGTCGCCGGATCGAGCTTGGCCTTGTGGGTGGCGACGGCGGTATGGCCAGCCACGCAGAAATCGCAGCCGTGAGTGGTCGCCGCCACCAGTTGCACCACCTCGCGCTCGGGCAGCCCCAGGCTGGCCTTGGCATTGAGGCCGGAGACGGTGACATAGGTCTCCAGGGCCGCCGGTGCGTTGGCCAGCACGCCCAGCAGATTGGGGATGAAGCCCGAGGCCTGGCGCGCGTTTTCCAGGAAGGGGCGAGCGGCCTCCGGGGCGGTTTCCGGGGTGAGGATGGGCAGACGCGACATGGTTTCGACTCCAGGGCAGATAAGGAATGTCGACAAGTGTCTTGGTAATAAGAACAGAGATCCATATTCTAAAGTCGCCATCACTTGCTCCAGAGTCCAAGCCTTAGATGACTTCTTCCTGTGCTTCTACCGAATGGTTATTGGACAGCCTCGAATGCGACGCCAGCCTGTTCCACGCCGGTCGTTACTGCGGTGGCTGGCAGGCCTCCACCCAGGGCTCGGCCCGGGCCAGCTTTCATCTGCTGGTGGACGGCCAGTGCTGGCTGCATCTGGACGGCCAGCCGCCGGAGGCCCTGACCAGTGGCGATGCGGTCTTCCTGCTGCACGACCTGCCCTTTCGCCTGGCCAGCAGTGCCAACTCAACTGATGCCTGCCAGTTGCCCCGGGGCCAGATTGGCGCCCTGGCCGAGCGTCCCGGCGAGGGCGCCGGGCTGGTCTGCGGCTTCTTCGACTTCACCGGTAGCCTGTCGCGGCTCATCATCGAGGCCTTGCCAGCGGTGCTGGTGTTGCGGGCCGACGACGCCCAGGCCCAGGGCCCCCAGGCGCTGTTCCAGTTGATCCGCCAGGAAGCCGCCGATCCGCAAAGCTCGGCCTTGGTGCTGGAGCGCCTGAGTCAGCTGCTGTTTCTCTATGTGCTGCGCGACCAGTTGAATCGGCCGGCCGAACAACTCGGCGGGCTGGTGGCCTTGGCCCGCCACGCCCAATTCGGTCCGCTGCTGGAGCGCCTGATCGAGGCGCCGGAGCAGCCCTGGTCGTTGGTGGACATGGCTGCCGTGACCGGCTTGTCGCGCTCGGCCTTCAGCAAGAGATTCCTCGAAGTCAGCGGCCAGTCCCCGGGTCAGGTGCTGCTGGCCCTGCGCCTGCGCCGCGCCTGCCGCGAGCTGGATGCGGACCGCAGCGTGGAAGCCGTGGCCGAGCGGGTCGGCTATCGCTCCGTGGCCGCCTTCGTGCGCGCCTTCAGCAAGGAATACGGCCTGCCGCCCGGAGCCTATCGACGGCGCAAGCGGCCGGTGGCGGCGGAGTGACGACCAATCGCTGGCTCTTATCGGCAGGCGAATACGTTATGGCTGTCCAGCGGCCAATTCACTGCGGATAGCCTGCAGCACGATGGCTGATAGCTTTTCGGTGACAGGATCGGCAGTTGCCTCAGGGCGATGCAGGGTCAGGGCAATGGATGGCAGTTGCGGCAAATCCTGGCTACCCACCGGCAACGGTTCGGTACCCCGCTGCAAGCCCAGGCGGGTACGGATGGTGTAGCCCAGGCCCGCCTCGGTAGCCGCAGCGAGGCCGCTGAGGCTCGAACTGGTGAAGGCTAGGCGCCAGGGCAGACCGGCGCGGTCGAGGGCTTCGGTGGCCAGGGCGAAGAACGGGCAAGGCGCCTCGAAGGCAATGATCGGTAGCGGCACCTGACCATCCGGATGCCAGGCCAGTGGGTGCTGGGAAGAACCTATCCAGCTCATCGGTAGCTCGGCTACCGTTTCCCGGTAACCAGCGCGATCCACGCCGTCCCAGGCTACGGCCAAGTCCAGCGACCCCTTGTCCAGCCGGCTGAGCAAATCGGCGTTACGGGCGATGCAAGCCTCCACCTGCACGTTCGGATGAGCACGCATAAAGCGGCCCAGAACCTGGGGCAGGAAACCGCCAAGATCCTCCTGCAAGCCCAGGCGCACCCAGCCCTTGAGCTTGAGTTCCGCAACCGCCGCGACGGTTTCGTCATTCAGGCTGAGCAGCTTGCGAGAGTAGCCCAGCAGCACCTCTCCCGCGTCGGTCAGCTCCAGTTGCCGACCCGCCTTCTTGAACAGGGGCGTTCCGGCCTGGGCTTCCAGTTTTTTCAACTGAGCGCTGATGGCCGACGTAGAGCGCGCCAACTTGCTCGCAGCCTTGGCGAAACTGCCCACTTCCATGCCCGTCACGAAGCTGCGCAGCGCATCGAGATCTAGATTGACCAGCCGCATGACCATCCTGATTTATGGGACGACAACGAAAAATAATTTGATTTTCCGAACGATACCGTCATGAGAGTTTCCTGCCCACCTTTTCTGGACAGCGAGCCTCGCCATGACCCTGAACAACAATCACCGCTGGAAAGTCCTGGGCGTCGGGATTGCCGCCAACGCCAGCTTCTCCAGTCTGGTCGGCGGTCTTCCCGCGACCGCGGTATACCTGCGCACCTCCTACCAGTTGGATGACAGTGAACTCGGTATGGTGCTGGGCGTACTAGGACTGGGCATTGCTGCCAGCGAGATCCCCTGGGGCCTGCTCACCGACCGCTGGGGAGACCGTCCGGTATTGCTGATGGGCTTGTTCAGCTCGGCCGTGGCCTTGTCGATGCTGGCGCTGCTCGCTTCCCTGGCGCCTGTGGTCATGCTGCTGGCGGCCGGCCTGTTCGCGGTGGGCCTACTGGGCAGCAGCGTCAACGGTGCCAGCGGTCGCGCGATCCTGGCTTGGTTCCGGGAGGGCGAGCGCGGCCTGGCCATGAGCCTGCGCCAGACCGCCGTACCGGGCGGCTATGCCCTGGGCGCGATCTTGCTGCCCTGGCTGGCGCACAGCTATGGCTTCGTCGAGGTTTTCGCAGCCTCCGCTGCGCTGTGCCTACTGTCAGGTCTCTTCGCCTGGGCGTGGCTGTTCGAGCCTGATTTCACTAGCCCTGCCAGGGCCAAAGAGATCCCGGCCAGCAAGGGGCCGCTATACGATCCCGCGGTCTGGCGGATCGTCCTGGCCATCGGCCTACTCTGCGCGCCGCAATTCGCCATCCTTACCTATGCAGCGGTATTCCTGCATGACGTTGGCGGGGTCGACATCAGGTTCGTCTCCGCCACCCTCGCGATCATCCAGGCGGGTGCCATTATCAGCCGCATCTGGAGCGGCTACTGGACCGACAGGCATGACAACCGCCGTTCCTACCTCAAGCGCTGCGCCTGGCTGAGCGCTCTTGCCTTCCTGGTGTTGGGCATCAGCGTCAGTGCGCTCAGTACCACTGCTCTAAGCACCGTACCTCTGGCCAACTGGGTGACTATCACGGTGATGATCGTGGCCGGCATCACCGTATCGGCCTGGCATGGTGTCGCCTACACCGAGCTGGCCACCCTGGCCGGTACCCAGCGCGCCGGGACAGCCTTGGCCATGGGTAACACCTGCGTGTTCGTCATGCTGTTTCTCACGCCCATCGCGGTGGCGGCCCTGGCGAGTCGACTGTCTTGGGCAGCGGTATGGCTGGCGGCGGCTGGCTGCGCCCTGGCCAGCGTGCCGTTGTTTCCAAGGGCTGGGAAACGTCAGGCGCTGGAGCTGACGTCTGCGTAACGCTTGCCTGTCACAGGCACCGCGCTCGCCTCCCGCAGCCGCGCCAGATCGCGATAGCCTGCGGCGGGATGTTCCACCGGCAACCGCGGGCCAGCACCGCCAAGTTTTTCGCGCAGGGTGCCCTCCCGATAGGCGTGCTTGTAGACGCCGCGCCGTTGCAACTCGGGGACCAGCAGTTCCACCACGTCGGCGAAGGTCTCGTGGGTCACGGCATAGGCCAGGTTGAAGCCGTCCACGTCGGTTTCCTCTACCCAGCTCTGCAATTCGTCCGCGACCGTCGCGGGGCTGCCCACCAGCAGCGGGCCGAAGCCGCCGATGCCGACCCAGTCGGCCAGCTCCTGCACCGTCCATTGCTTGCCGGGGTCGGCGGTGGAGAAGGCTTCCACCGCCGACTGGATGGCGTTGGTGTGCAGGTGCTTGAGCACCTGGTCCGGGCGGTAGGCGGCGAAGTCGATCCCGGTCCAGCCGGAGATCAGCGTCAAAGCACCCTCGTAGCTGACGTAGCCTTTGTACTCCTGCCACTTGGCCCGGGCCTGGGCATCGGTTTCGCCGACGATGACCGTCTGCAGGTTGAAGATCAGCACCTGGCGCGGATCGCGACCGGCCTCGGCGGCGCGGCGGCGGATGTCGGCCACGGTCTTCTTGAGCACCGTCTTGGAGGGCGCGGCGACGAAGACGCACTCGGCATGCTCGGCGGCGAACTGGCGACCGCGACTGCTGGCGCCGGCCTGATAGAGCACCGGGGTGCGCTGCGGCGAGGGCTCGCAGAGGTGGTAACCCGGCACCTGGAAATGCCGGCCGTGATGGCCGATGGGATGCACCTTGGCCGGATCGGTGAAGCGCCCGGAGGCGCGATCACGCAGCACCGCGCCCTCCTCCCAGCTGCCCTCCAGCAGCTTGTAGACGACCTGCAGATACTCTTCGGCATAGTCGTAGCGGGCATCGTGGTCGGCCTGGGCGGACTGGCCGAGATTGCGCGCGCCGCTTTCCAGGTAGGAGGTGACGATGTTCCAGCCGATGCGCCCCTTGGTCAGGTGATCCAGGGTGGAGAGCCGGCGGGCGAAGGGATAGGGATGCTCGAAACTCAGGGAAGCGGTGAGCCCGAAGCTCAGGTGGCGGGTCACCGCCGCCATGGGGGTGATCAGCGCCAGGGGATCGTTGACCGGCACCTGGGTGGCCTCGCGCAGGGTGGCCTCGGGGCCGCCGCCGTAGACGTCGTAGAGACCGAGGACATCGGCGATGAACAGCCCGTCGAACAGGCCGCGTTCGAGCAGCTGCGCCAGCTCGGTCCAGTAGTCGAGGTCCTTGTAGTCCCAGGAGCGGTCGCGCGGGTGGCGCCAGAGTCCAGGGGATTGGTGGGCCACGCAATTCATGTCGAAGGCGTTGAGGCGGATTTCACGGGACATGGGGGCTCCTAGAGGGACGCGTCGTGGCGCCGGGCGAGTTGATTGAGAGTCAGCACCAGGAGGATCAGCAGGCCGGTGGCCACCTGTTGCCAGTAGAAATTCCAGCCCACCAGCAGCAGGCCGTTGGCGGCTATTGCCAGCAGCAGGACGCCCAGCAGGGTGCCGGGCACATTGGGCCGACCATGGCGGTTCAGGCTGGCGCCGATGAAGACGGCGCCGATGCCGTTGATGAGATAGGCATTGCCCGAGAGCGGCACATAGGCATCGATGCGCAGCGCCAGCAGCATCCCCGCCACCGCCGCGGCCAGGGCGGTGGCCAGACAGGTCCAGAGCGCCAGGCGGCGTAGCGCCAGCCCCGAATAACGCGCCACCAGCGGCTGGCTACCCAGGGCCAGCAGCGCGCGACCCAGGCGCCCACGGGCCAGCACCAGGCCGTAGACCCCAGCCAGCAGCAGTACCGTCCAGACCGCCGCCGGTACGCCGAGCCAGCTGCTCGCCGCCGGCCGGAACTCGGGTTTCAGATAGAGCGGCAGCCCGCCCTCCGACAACAGCTGTTGCAGGCTGGTACCGATGAACAGCAGCCCCAGGCTGGCCAGAAAGGGCGACAGCCCTACCCCGGCCACCAGCAGGGCATTGGCCACGCCCACCAGCAGCCCGAGACCCAAGCCACCGGCGAGCGCCACGGCCAGCGGCCAACCGGCGTTGAGCAAGGCGATGCAACCGAAGGCCGCCAGGTCCAGGGCGATACCCACCGAGAGATCAATGCCGCCCGCGGCGATGGCGTAGGTCAGCCCCAGGGCCACCAGCGCCGGCACCAGGCCATTGTTCAGCAGCAGGCTGAGCAGGTTGCCCTGGCTGAGAAAGCCGGGCGCGGCCAGGGCGAAGACCAACACCAGGGTCAGGAACAGCAGAGGCAGCGCCAGGCGCAGGCCCGGGCGGCCGAGAGAGATCGTCGCACTCATCGGCTGCCCTCCTGGCGCAGACTGGCCGCTGCCACTACCAGCAGGATCAGCGTGCCCTGCACGCCGTTGACCAGGAAACTGCTCACCCCGAGCAACTGGAAGCCGTTGCCGAGCATGCCCACCAGCAAGGCCGCCAACAGGGTGCCGCCGACACTGGGTTGCGAGCGCCAGGAAAACACCGTACCGAGAAAGGCGATGGCCACCACCGGCAGCAGTAACTCACCCGAACCCGGAGTACTGCCGCTGAACCAGGCGACCGACAGCAGCGCCGCGAGACCCGCGCAGCCACCCGCCAGCAGGTAGCTGGAAAATACCAGGGTACGCACCGGCAAGCCGGCGGCCCGAGCCGCTTCGGGGTGGTCCCCCACCGCCGCCAGCCGCAGGCCATAGGGCGTACGTTGCAGCAGGACCGCCAGCACCAGGGCGCTGCCCAGCAGCACCCAACCCGCCGCCGGGATGCCGAGGAAACTGCCCATCCCGAGCAGATCCAGCCAGGGCGCGCTGGCGGGCAACACGGTGTTCTCGCTCAGCACCAGCTCCAGGCCGGCCACCACATTAAGACTGGCCAGGGTCGCCAGCAGCGGCGGCAGCCCCAGCAGGGTCACCGCCAGGCCGTTGACCGCCCCGACCAGTAGGCCGCAGGCGAGGGTCAGGCCAATCGCCACCGGCGCGCCGTATCCCGCGTTGACCAGGGTCGCCTGGACCGCCGCGCAGAGGCCGAGATTCGCCGCCAGCGACAGATCCAGGCCACCGGCTAGCACGTTGCCGCCCCCGCCGACGATCACCAAGGTAAGGCCCAGCGCCAGGATGCCCGGAATGGCGGCCTGGGCCAGGATACTGGCGAGATTACCGGCCCCCAGGAACCCTGGCGCTCGCCAGGCGAACAGGACGGCGATCACCGCAAAGGCCAACAGCGCGCCATGGCGCCAGGGGTCCAGCCGCCCCGTCGGGACGGGTGCCGTCAAGGATTCAGGAGACGAGGCCAAGATCCGCCCTCCTCTCCAACTCCGCGACCGGTGCGACCGCGCCGGTCGCCGTTGCCAGTAGCTCCTCGGCGCTCAGCCCCCTGGCCGGGCGCGCCGGCAGCAAGCGCCCGCGATGCATCACATGGATGCGGTCGCAGAGATTGAGCAACTCGGGCAGATCCACCGAGAGGATCAGCACCCCGGCGCCCTGCTCCACCAGCCGAGCGATCTGGCGATAGAGTTCGGCCCGCGCGGCGAGGTCGATGCCCACGCTGGGTTCGTCCAGCAGATAGAGTCGGGCGTCGCGGGCCAGCCACTTGCCCAGGGCGACCTTCTGCTGGTTGCCGCCACTGAGCTGCCGTACCGGGGTATCCAAGTCCGGGGTACGGATGTCCAGGGCCTGGCGCAGCTCCCGTGCCGCGCGGCGCTCGACACCGGGCCGGCGTAGGCCGAAGCGGCTGAAACGCTCCAGGGCGGCCAGGGTGAGATTCTCGGTCACGGTGAGATCCAGGGCCACGCCCTGCTGCCGGCGATTCTCCGGCAACAGCGCCAGCCCCGCCCGCACCGCCGCCCGGGGCTGGGCGAAACGCTGCGGCCGGCCCTCCAGCAGCAATTCGCCCTCCGCCACCGGCAGCAGACCGAACAGGGTCTTCAGCAATTCCTTGGCGCCCGAGCCGACCAGGCCGGCGACGCCCACCACCTCGCCCCGGCGAACCTGCAGATCGACCTCGGCGAAGGCACCCGGTCGACCGAGCCCGCGGGTCTCCAGCAGCACCTCGCCCGGCACCGCCTGCGCCTTGGGATAGGCCTCGCCGAGTTCCCGGTTGATCATCAACCGCGCCATGGCGGCCGCTGGCGTGACGCGGGGCTCGACCTCCGCCACCACCTGGCCGCCACGCAGGACCGTGGCGCGGTCACAGAGGCGTTCCACCTCCTGTAGGTAGTGGGACACATAGAGCAAGGCCAGGCCCTGATCGCGCAACTGGCGCAGCAGCCCGAGCAGGCGCTCCACCTCGCCATGGGCCAGGGCTACCGTCGGCTCGTCGAGTACCAGCACCTTGGGCGTACCCAGTAGCGCCCGGCTGATCTGTAGCAGTTGCTGTTCGGCGCTGCTCAATTCCGCCACCCGGGTGCGCGCCCGGCATTGCAGACCGAAGCGCTCGGCCAGTAGCCGTTCCGCTTCGCGCTCCTGGCCGCGGCGATCCAGCAGTAATCCACGGCGCCGTTCCTGACCGAAGAACAGCGCCTCGGCCAGGGTGAAGTTGGGCGGCAGCAACCGCTCCTGGTGGATGATGGACACCCCGCGCTGGGCCAACTCCCGAGGTCCGGCGCCAAGCAGCGACTGGCCCGCCAGGAGCAGGTCGCCAGCATCGGGCGTCACCAGGCCGCCGAGCACCTTGATCAGGGTCGACTTGCCGGCGCCGTTCTCGCCGATCAGGCCGTGGATCTCGCCGGCCCTCAGGGTCAGGTCGACGCCAGCCAGCGCCTGGGTCGCCCCGTAGCGCTTGGCGATGCCGATTAGTTCGAGTACCGCCGCACTCATTGATCACCCCGCAGCGCCGCGACCTGGTCCAGATTGGCCTTGGTGGTGAGAAGGGTCGGCACATGGGTTTCCTTGGGCAGGTCGCGGGCGCCGGCCAGATAGCGGGCGACGTTCTGCACCGCGGTACGACCCATCAGAGCCGGTTGCTGGGCGACCACCGCGCCCACCGGGCTGTCGTCGCGCTTGAGCAGTTCCAGCACCTCGGGCGTACCGTCGACGCCATAGGTCTTGATCTCGGTACGGCCCGCCTCGATCAAGGCCTGGCTGGCGCCGAGCTGGGGAATGTCCCAGGCCGACCAGATGGCGGCGATCTGGCCCTTGGGATACTTGTTGAGCAGCGCCGCGATCTGGCCCCGAGCGTCCTGCACGGTATTGGGGATCACATCGCGCAACTCGGGCTGGATGATCTTCAGCCCCGGATGAGCCTCCAGCACCTTGCGCAGCTCGGCGTAGCGGATGGCGCACACGGGTACGCCCTGGAAGCCGTTGAACACCAGGATATTGCCCTGGCCGCCGGTGTCCTTGGCCAGTTGCTCGGCGAGTTCACGACCGGCCGCGGCGTTGTCGGAAGTGGTGTTGTTGAGGCTGTACTGGGACGGCGCGTCGATGGTGAACAGCGGGATGCCGGCCGCCTTGATGCGTTTCAGCCAGGGATCTATGACGCTCAGGGTGCCGAGGGTCTGGATCACCGCATCCGGCTTCTGGGTCACCAGGGTCTGCAGCTGGGTCACCAGATTCTTGTCGTTACGACCGGCGTCCAGGGTGATGGGAATGCCGCCCAGCCGCTTGACCTCCTCCACCTGGGCCTGGAATGCCTTGAGATCGAAGTAGTGGCTGGTGCCGGTCATGCTGATGGCGATGCGCTTGCCGGCCAGCGAAGGAATCTCGTCCGCAAACGCGAGGGTGGTAGTCGCCAGCAGGGGTAACAGCAGGAGGGAGCGGAGCAGTGTGCGAAGAGCCATGGGAATCCTTTCTGTTTTAGTCGGTGATCGTCAGGTGGTGCTCGCCCAGGAGGCGCTTGAGGTCACGGGGCGCCGCGCCGAGCGGACGCTGCGAGGGTGCTCCGCCTAGCCATTCGCGCTGGAGTTCGGCAGCGAGCTGGCGGGCACTGTCGGCCGCCAGGCGTGCCTGAATCTGCCGCACCGGTCCATCATCGGCAGCACTGGCGCGTTGCAGGGCGCGCGCCGCGGCCAGGCGTACCTGCAGGTCGCCGACCGCGGCGATCACCAAGGGGTCGCGGGCGCGTGATGACTTGGGCAGCGCCTGGCGCAGCTGCTCGAAAACCTGTTCGGCAAAGGTCAACTCTGCTTGGGTGGCGAAGGCGAGATCGGTCATGGCATCAGTTCCAGGCGTGACGGGGCGGCTCGACGCCGTTGAGCAGGTAGTTGCCGATGAGGTGATACTTCCAGCGCACCGGATCATGCAGCGTATGGGTGCGGGCATTGCGCCAGTGACGGTCATGGCCGAAGCGTTCCGAGACGCTACGGGTGCCGCCCAGCTCGCACAGGCGATTGGCCGCTGCCAGGGCGATCTCGGTCGAGGCCACCTTGGCCTGACCCACCACCACCGAGGCCTCGGCGACGACCTTCGCCGAGGGGGCGGCCAGCGCCCGATCCACCGCCGTCCCCGCCTCTTCCAGCAGCGCCTCGGCCGCGGCCAGGCGCCAGCTCAGGTCGCCGATCAGCGCCTGGCTCAGCGGGTCCTGCCAGCCATGTTCGAGGCCGCTGTCGGTCCAGGGGCGGGCCTGGCGCGCCGCCGCCAAGGTCGCGGCGAAGGCGCCCCGGGCGATGCCGACATCCACCGCGGCCTGGATGATCTGGGACACCGGGCCATCCGCCGTGGGTCGCTCGAAGGCCTTCCAGGCCGGCAGCACCGCGCTGCGCGGCACGCTCACCCCCTTGAGCAGCACGCGGCCGCTGGCCGTGGTGCGCTGGCCGAAGCCATCCCAATCGTCGATCACCGTCAGGCCGCCGGCGTCGCGCGGCACCAGGGCCAGATGCGCCAACCCCTCCTCGTCCAGCGCCACCGTGGGCACCACATGGGCGAACAGCGCACCGGTGCAATAGGCCTTCTCGCCATCGATCCAGGCCGTGTCACCGGTGAAGCGGATGCGCGTCTCGAACTGGGTGACGGTCTTGCTGCGCGCCTCGGAAAAGGCATTGCCGAAGCGATAGCCCTGGAGCACCAACCCCAGGTAATGCCGCTGCTGCTCGGGATTGCCGGTCAACAACAGGTTGTTGACCACCCCCAGGTGGTTCTGCGGCAGTTGCCCCAGGGACGGATCGGCCGCGGAAATGCGGGCAATGACTTCCGCCACCGTGCCGAAACCGACCCCGGCGCCGCCGAAGGCGCGCGGCACGGTGATGGCCCACAGCCCGCTGGCCGAGAAGCGTTCGAGTTCGGCCCAGGGCAGACGCCGCTCCTGATCGCGGCTACGCGCCTCGCGGGCGAAGTCGTCCGCCAGGGCGGCTGCCGCGTCGAGGGCTTCGGCGGCGTCGCGCAGGACGGTGGCGGGACGTTCGGGGGCGGCGCGGGGAATGGCATTGAGCGGAGTGACAGCGGCCATACAGGGACTCCCAGAAGGATACCCAGCAGGTAGAGCACGCCCCATGCCAAATCAAAAAGTCGTTGTTTTTCAGACATCTAAGGTAAGTTTGCGCTACCTGACAGTTGTCAGACGAACATTCTGTTGAAGAGCTGTTGGTCAGCAGACAGGGCTTGGCGCTGGCAGCGCTCGAGTCGGCGCGGCATCCTGGCAGGACCCGCGCTCGCACCACGGCTCCCAACCGGTATCGCCAGCGAGTGGCATGCGGCAGCGCGCGCACTATACTCGCCACTTCCTACCCCGAGGTGCCCCATGGCCAACGATACGTCCAAGCTCGACCGCATCCTCGCCGAAACCCAACGCGAGCGTGAACGCGGCTATCGGGAAAAGGCGCTGAAGATGTACCCCCACGTCTGCGGCCGTTGCGCCCGCGAGTTTTCCGGCAAGCGCCTGAGCGAACTCACCGTGCATCACCGTGACCACAACCACGACAACAATCCCCAGGACGGCTCCAACTGGGAATTGCTCTGCCTGTACTGTCACGATAACGAACACAGCCGCTATACCGATCAGCAGTACTTCACGGAGGGCTCGCTGAGCACCCCCTCGGTGGCCAAGGCCACCCACAATCCCTTCGCCGCCCTGGCGGGGATGTTGAAGA
The DNA here is from genome assembly GCF_006384975.1 of Pseudomonas oryzihabitans. Taxonomy (NCBI): domain Bacteria; kingdom Pseudomonadati; phylum Pseudomonadota; class Gammaproteobacteria; order Pseudomonadales; family Pseudomonadaceae; genus Pseudomonas; species Pseudomonas oryzihabitans. Next base: position 856,656 of record NZ_CP021645.1, on the reverse strand, counting down.
AAGACTGAGTGCAGCTGCAGGGCGAGCGCCTACCCCGGTTTATTGAGCTAGGCGCGCTCGTCCTTGGCGGTATCCATGACGATATAGCTGACCACCGAATGCACATGCGGCAGCACCCCCAGGACCTGAGTGTGGAAGGCGCGGTAGGCCTGCATATCGGCCACCTCCACGCGCAGCAGGTATTCCACGGCGCCGGTCACGGTATGGCACTCCACCACGTCGGCCGAAACGCTGATGGCCTTTTCGAAGGCATCCAGCACCTCGCGAGTGTGACAGGACATGCCCACGGCGACGTAGACGACGAAGCCAAGACCTACCAGCGTGCGATCCACCACCGCGCGATAGCCCTTGATGACACCGGAACGCTCCAGCTCCTGGACGCGCCTCAGACACGCAGAGGGTGAAAGCCCCACCCGCTCGGCCAGTTTGACGTTGGTCTGCCGCGCGTCTCTTTCGAGCTCACGCAATATTCGGCGGCTGAGACGATCCAGCTCGATCATTGATTGCATTCCTGCATGGACTTACCCAATCTTTGCAATCTTAGACCGGATACCGAGCAATAAAATAGGCGCTCCCCCAGCCGCTACGCAACGTCCTTGCTCATGACCGATCTCGCCGTGCTCCTGCCGTTCCTGCTGTTCTGCCTCATCATGACCGCCACACCCGGCCCTAATAACGCGCTGGTCCTCGCCAGTGGCGCGCACCTCGGCGTCAGACGCACCCTACCCTTGATCCTCGGGATCGCCCTCGGCGTGGGGCTGCAATTGGCGGTGCTGGGCCTTGGCCTCGGCGTAATCCTTGACGCCCTGCCTGGCTTGCAGCGGCTCCTCGGCGTGCTGGGACTCGCCTATCTCCTGCTGCTGGCTTGGCGGATCGCCACCAGCGGCCCGGTACGCCTCGACGCCGAACCCAGCGGGCACCCAGGACTGCTCGGCGGCGCCGCCTTCCAGTGGCTCAACCCCAAGGCCTGGACCCTATCCATCAGCGCGGCGGCGGCCTATATCCCGGTGGAAAACCACGGACTGAACGTAGCCCTGGCGGCCACCTTGCTAGCCATGCTGAGCGTCCCCTGCGTCGGCATCTGGGCTGTGGCCGGTAGCGCTCTGCGCAACTGGCTGACAGAGCCACGCCGTGCCCAGGCGTTCAATCTAGCCATGGCAACCCTCCTGCTGCTGGCGACCCTATCGCCGCTGTACAGGTTGCTCACTGGCTGAACCTAGCGAGCTCCTTTTGGATGAGCAGCCTTGGGCATCGCATGCAGAGGCACTGTGGGAAGATGGCGGTTTCGCTAGCCAGCTCCGAGACACCCGTGCCCCCTACCGACCGCTACGGCCTGCCCCTTTCGACCGCTTCCACCCAGGCTGCCGACGCCTACGACAATGGCGTGGACCTGCTCCTGTCGCTGTGGCCCGGTGCGGCGCAAGCCCTGGACGAAGCCATTGCCCTGGACCCTGACTTCGCCCTCGCCCATGCCGCCCGGGCGCGCCTGCACCTGATCGATAACCAGATCAGCGCAGCGCGCCAAGCCATCGCCCTGGCGCGGCGGCTGGTCGAGCGGCGTGGGACGGAGCGTGAGCTCAGCCATGTGCAGGTGGTGCAGGCGCTGGTGGCGGGTGAATCCGCGCGGGCGCTGCAAGGGGCGCTGGACCATGCCGATCGCTGGCCGCGCGACATCCTCATCCTGGGTCTGCCGCTAGGCGCCTTCGGGCTGCTGGCGTTTTCCGGGCGGGCCGATCACGACCAGGCGCGAGTCGACCTGTGCGAGCGCCACGCCCGCCATTTTGCGGCGGACGATTGGTGGTTCCTGACCTATCGCGGCTGGTCCCATGGCGAGAACGGCGATGTCATCCGCGGAAGGGCGCTAGCCGAAAGAGCCCTCGAACTCCGTCGGAACAATGTCAACGCCGCCCATGCGCTGACCCATGTGCTGCACGAATCCGGCGATAGCCCGGCGGCCAAGGCGCTGATCGCCGGTTGGCTGCCCGAGTATCCGCGCCACGGCACCCTGCACGGCCATATCGCCTGGCATGGCGCCCTGGTGGCCCTGGAACAGGGGGACAGCCAAGGCGCGCTGGGCTTCTACGAGCGCTATGTGGCGCCTGCCGTCTCTACCGCGGGTCCGCTCAATCGGGTGAGCGACAATGCCTCCTTCCTCTGGCGTCTTTCGCTCTATGGCCATGAGGTGCCGCCAGGACTCTGGCAAGCCATGGCCGCCAGCGCCGCCGGGCTGTTCGAGCAACCGGGCCTGGCCTTCATCGACGTGCATATGGCGCTGATCGCAGCGGCGACCGGGGATCGCGCCGCCGTAGCCGCGCGCGTGGAGGGTCTCGAAGCACTCAGCCAGGCCGGCAAGCTAGCGGCCGGACCGGTCGTCGCCACCCTCTGCCGCGCCCTGCTGGCCTTCGCCGAGGAGGATTACCGGGGCTGCGCGCGCCTGCTGGAACCGGTGCGGGTGGACGTAGTGCGGATCGGTGGCAGTGGTGCCCAGCGCGAAGTCATCGAAGATACCCTGCTGGTGGCCCTGATGCGCGGCGGCGAGCCTGCCAAGGCGCAGGCGCTGCTGGATGAGCGGCTGCATCGCCGTCCCTCGTTGCGAGATCGCCGTTGGCAGGCGAGTCTTGGCTCGTAGACGCCACTCTAGCCAGGGGCTGTCGTAACTAGACGAACAGCTGTTTATCTATGGACGCAAAAAATCTATATTTGCCTCTAAGGATGGAGAAATATCATGTCCAACGCAGCAGCAGTCGCCAAGTTTTCGAAAAGTCAAAGTGCGGTTGGCTTACGAGCGGCGCTCAATATTCTGGAAAGATGGCAGGCCTCCTGTGAGCAGAGCTGTAGGATCCTGCGCATCTCGCGTAGTACCTACACGCGAGCGCTGCAACGCGAGGGCGATTGGTCGGTGAGTCTGGATACCGATCAACTTCAGCGCATCAGTCTGGTGCTCAACATCCATTCCGCTCTCCGCGTAGTCTTTGACAACCCGGAAAACGTCTACGGTTTCGTCGCCATGGCGAATTACCACGAGTTCTTCAATGGCCGTTCGCCGCTTGAAGTCATGGCTCAGGGTGACATGATCGCGCTCTACGAAACCTTTCGGCGAATCGATGTTCTGCGGGGTGCCGGGTGGTAAGGCTGGAGGCTCTGCCCCTGCGACCGGGCCAGGGCCTGCAGGGGCATCGGCTGGTCAACTCCAAGTTTCCGCCCATTGCCCTGTTCGAGGATGTCGCCGATGCCGAGGACTTCGAGGTTCTTTACCAGTTGCAGATGCTGACCAACCCGCGGTTACAGAACGAATTGGGAAGATTGGAGCTGATCCCGCGAGATCAGATTCCATTTGGTATTTCCGGATGCACCTATGCGGTAGCCCCCTTCACTCATGTGAATCCCGCGGGTTCGCGTTTCAGCGATGGTAGCTTCGGCGTTCTTTACCTGGCCGACCACCCCGATACGGCATTGGCCGAAGTTCGCCATCACCAGGAGGCCTATTGGTCGAAGGTCCCGGCGCTGAAATATGAACGCTTCGTCTTTCGCGCCCTGACAGTGAGCTTTTCCGACCAAGGTCTGCGCGATGCGATGTCGGTCGCCATCAGCGATCCCATATACGACCCCCAGCACTATGGTGCCGCCCGCGCGCTGGGGCTGGATGCCAAACGAGCGGGCTGCCCAGGATTGAGTTATCACTCGGTGCGACGGTCGGGCGGGCACTGCTGGGCCTTGCTGACACCCAGATCGGTCACCGCCGTGGTTCAGGCCGCGCCCGTGGAGATGATCTGGAGCGGCGGCATCATCAGCGTCAACCGGATCAGTGCACTGCCCAGTTGAACACCCGTCGATCAGTCGAACGCGAGAATAGCTGCCCAAGGTGCAGACTCAGACATGGGTCAGATACCACCGCCAATCCTGCTCGCCCACTTCAGCCATGAACTGTCGATACTCCGCACGCTTGATGGCGAGAAAGACCTCGACGAAGCGCTCGCCCAAGGCCTCGCGGATCCAGGCGGAGCGCTCCAGAGCCTGCAGCGCGGTGAACCAGTCGGTGGGCAGGCACTCGGTGGCCTGTTCGTAGCCGTTGCCGACGATGGCGGGGCCGGGACCGCGCTGATCACGGATGCCTTCGTGGGCAGCGGCCAGGATAGCGGCAGCGGCCAGGTAGGGATTGGCATCGGCGCCGCAGATGCGATGTTCGATATGGCGACTGCTGGCCAGACCGCCGGGTACGCGCAGGGACACGCTGCGATTGTTCACGCCCCAACTCTTGGCCAGCGGCGCGTAGCTATTGGCCTGGAAGCGCCGATAGGAATTGGCGTTGGGGCAAAAGATGGCCAGGGAATCCAGCAGTCGGTGCAGCATGCCGCCGATGGCGTGGCGCAGTAGCGGCGTGCCCTGTGGGTCCTCGCTGGCGAAGAGGTTGTTGCCGGCGGCATCGGCCAGGCTGAGGTGCAGGTGCAGACCGCTGCCGGCCTGGTCACCGAAGGGCTTGGCCATGAAGCAGGCCTGCAGCCCGTGCCGGTTGGCCACGCCCTTGACCAGGCGTTTGTAGCGCACGCCTTCGTCGAGAGCCTGGAGCGCATCGAGGCGATGCAGCAGGGTCAGTTCGAGCTGGCCGGGGGCGTATTCGGAGATGGCCGTGCGCACCGGCAGGCCCTGCACCTCGCAGGCGGCGTAGAGATCATCGAGAAAGGGCTGTAGCTGTTCCAGTTCATAGACGCCATAGACCTGGGGGGCTCCGGGCCGGGTGCCATTCATCTGCAGCGCCGGTTGCGGGCGGCCCTGGGCGTCGCGCTCGCGATCGAGCAGGTAGAACTCCAGCTCCACCGCCATCACCGGGTAGTAGCCATCGGCTTGCAGGCGCTCGATCACTCGCACCAGCGCATGGCGCGGATCGGCGGGCGCCGCCGGCAAGCCTTGGGTCGGGTGCATGCTCACCTGCACCTGTCCGGTCGGGGTGCTGCGCCAGGGTTGCAGGGTCAAGCTGCCGGGCAGCGGATAGGTCCAGCAGTCGACATCGGCCACGTCCCAGACCAGGCCGGTGGCTTCGACGTCTTCGCCCTGGAGGGTCAGGGCCAGGATGGAGCTGGGCAAGGGTCGGCCCTGCTCGTAGATCGCCAGCAGTTCGTCGCGATGCAAGAGTTTGCCGCGGGGCACGCCATTGGCGTCGATCAGCAGCAGTTCGATGCTGCGCACCTCGGGATGGGCAGCGAGGAAGCTACGGGCTTCCTGGGGGTCGGCGAATCTCATGGATATCTCGTGCGGTCAGACCCGGGCACCCGGCAGCGCCAGCAGCTCGGTAAGGCCTCTGTCGAGGGTGGCGAGCAGCCGGTCGACATCCGCCAACTGAATGTCCGGGCAACAGAGGGTCATGTTGTGGAACGGCGTGATGAGGATGCCGCGATTGATCAGATAGAGGTGCAGCGCCTGTTGCAGGCTGTCGTGAAAGGCCGCCTCGGCCTCGGCGCCATTGGTGGGCGGCGTGGCGCAGAACTGGAACTCGCAGCGGGCGCCGAGTTCGGTGACCGACCAGGCGAGGCCGTGACGGGCGATCAGCTCACGCAAGCCGCTGGCGAGGCGCGCGGCCATCGGCAGCATCTGGGTGTAATAGGCTGCAGGCGTCATCACCTCTTCCAGGTTCACCCGCAGGCAGCGCATGGCCAGGGCGTTGGCCGAAAGCGTGGTGCCCATGCCGCTGTGGCCGTGTCCATGGCTGGTCGCGCGGGCGTGCTGTTGCGCCAGCCGCATCGCCTGGGCCATCTCGTGGGTGCAGCCATAGGCCGAACAGGGCACGCCCCCGGCGATGGGCTTGCCGAAGGTGATGAAGTCCGGTTGCAGGTTCCAGGCCCGGGTGCAGCCGCCCGGGCCGGTGGACAGGGTGTGGGTCTCGTCGATGATCAACAAGGTGCCATGCTTGCGGCTCAGGGTGCGCACCTGGTCCAGGAAGCCGGGGGCCGGCAAGACCATGCCGATGTTGGTCATGGCCGGCTCGCAGAGGATGGCGGCCACGTCGCCCTGGGCCAGCGCCGCCTCCAGCGCCGCGACATCGTTGAAGGGCACGGCCCGGCTGGTCTCGGCGAGGTTGCGCACCTCACCGATCAGGCCTCCCCGGTGCACGGTGCGCCCGTCCTGATGGCGCACCATCACGTCGTCGACGGTGCCGTGGTAGCAGCCGTCGAATACCAGCAGCGTCTTGCGCCCGGTGATGGCGCGCGCCCAGCGGATCACATAGCGATTGGCATCGGTGGCGGTGGTCGCCACCTGCCAGAACGGCAAGCCGAAGCGCTCGGCGAGCAATTCGCCGGCAATCACCGCATCCTCGCCCGGCAGCATGGTGGTCAGGCCGCGTGCGCCCTGTTCGGCCAAGGCCCGGGCGATGGGCACGGGCGAGTGGCCGAACATGCTGCCGGTATCGCCGAGACAGAAATCGACGTATTCGTGCCCATCGACATCGAAGAAACGCGCGCCCTGAGCGTGGCTGACGAAGAGTGCGCTGGGCATCGACCAGTCGTTCATCCAGTGCATGGGTACGCCACCGAACAAGGAGTGCCGCGCTCGCTCGGCCAAGGCCAGGGACTTGGGATTGCGCGCCAGGAAACGCTCACGCTCGCGGGCGGTGAACGTCTCGATCGCCGCCTCGCCGATGCCACTGGTAGTCATGGAAAATCCTCTGCGCTAAGGGCTGGACGACCGGGCTCAATGGCCGGCCGACACGCCGCAATCGATGGCCATGTCCGCCCCGGTGATGGAGCGGGCGGCGGGCTGACACAGGAAAAAGGCCAGCTCGGCGACCTCTTCGGGTTGAATGAAACGTGCCTCCTCGCCTTGCGGATATTTCGCCAGCAGCTCCTGCAGGTAGCCGGCTGGATCGCCATTGCCATAGCGCTCGGCCTGGAAGCTCAGCATCGGTGTCGCCACATCGCCCGGGGAGATGCTGTTGCAGCGCACGCCGCTGGGTGCCAGATCCAGCGCCAGCGCCTTGGTCAGCAGGGTCACCGCCCCCTTGCTGGCGCAATAGACGGCGGCGTTGCGGTTGCCCTGGCGACCGGCGTCGCTGCTGATGTTGACGATGGCGCCCCGCGTGGCGCGCAGCGCCGGGATGGCGGCGGCGCAGAGAAAGAAGGTCGCCTTGAGATTGACGTCCAGTACCAGGTCGAAGTCTTCCTCGCTGAAGCTCTCCGCCGGGCCCTCCCGCCAGATTCCTGCGCAGTTGATCAGGGCATCGAGGCGCCCCAGCGTCGCCTGCGCGGCCGCGACCACCTCTTGGGCGGCGCTGGCGCGTCGCAGGTCCGCGGCGTGGCAACCGGCCAACGCTCCCTCGGCCTGCAGCTCAGCCAGGGCCGCGGCATCGAGATCGGTGCCGAAAACCTGCCAGCCGTCGTTGGCGAACTGAGCACGCATGGCCTGACCGATGCCACCCAAGACTCCCGTGATCAACACGACTGGCTGCATATCAGGCTCCTTTGTTTTCGATACGGCTGTTGCCGCCATCCACCACCAGCCACTCACCGGTGATGTAGCTCGCCGAGGGCGAGGCCAGAAAGGCCACCGCCGCGGCGACCTCATCGGGGCGCCCGGCCCGACCGACCGGCACCCGGGTCGCCGCCCGGAGTTCCTGCGGCAGGCTGGAGCCGGTGGCGATCCAGCCGGGGGCCACGGCGTTGACCGTGATGCCCTGCCCGGCCACTTCCAGGGCCAGGCTCATGTTCAGGCCGACCAAGCCGGCCTTGGCCGCGCTGTAGCCCGCCTCACCCGGATTGCCGGCGCGGAGACCGGTGGCGGAACTGACATGGACGATGCGGCCATAGCCGCGCCGTTGCATGCCGGGCAGCACCGCGCGAGTGAGCAGGAAGGCAGTGGTCAGGTTGCGCGCCAGGGACAGGTTCCACTCGGCGAGACTCATGTGCGCCACCTCGGCCAGGGGCTCGGGACTGCCCTGCATGGCCATACCGGCATTGTTCACCAGGATGTCGATACGTCCCCAGCAGGCCTCGGCCCATTGGGCGAAATCGACGACCGCCGCTTCCTCGGTGAGGTCCAGCGCCCCGCCCTCCACGGCGAAGCCAGCATCCTTCAGTTCTTCGACCCGTTCGCTGATCCGCGTGCCGCTGGCGGTGACGATCAATTTCGCCCCAGCGGCCCCCAGACGCCGAGCGATGGCCATACCAATGCCGGATCGACTCCCCGCGCCACTGATCAAGGCCACCTGACCCGTCATCGTCTCGAACATAGCGGACTGCGCTCCCTCGCTGTTTCGATGGACTCTAGGCGCCTCTGGCTGATACAAAAAGACGATCGTTATCAGAGAAACTGACAACCATGGCCTTCACCAGCGAAACGCTCCGGGTCTTTCTGGCCGTGATCGACGAAGGCTCCTTTTCCGCGGCCGCCCGGGCGCTTGGCCGGGTACCGTCCGCCGTCAACATGGCCATTTCCCAATTGGAAGCGGAGCTGGACCTGGTGCTGTTCGACCGCGCGACCCGCAAGGCCCTGCCCACGCCCGCAGCCCGCGCCCTCGAACCCCAGGCACGCCAGGTGGCCAGCCAGCTCAATCTGCTCGACGCCCATGCCCTGCAGCTGCATGCGGGCCTGGAGCGGCGCTTCGTGCTGGTGATGGCGCCCGAGTTGCAAACCGGCGCCTGGAGCCGGCCGCTCGCCACCCTCGCCGAGGAATTCCCGGCGTTGGAGATCGAGATCCGCTCAGCGGCGCGGGCCGAGGCGATTCGTCTGCTGCACGAAGGCAGCGTGGACATGGCGTTGATCTTCGAGCGTCCCGGGATCGACGAGCACGAGGGCTTCGCCGAGGCCGGCAGCCAGTTGCTGACCGCAGTGGCCGCCCCTGGCTATCCCTTCACCAGTGGCGGCCGGCCGCTGGACGAAACGCTGATGGCCGACACCCGCCAGATCGTGGTGGCCGGCGGCGACCGCAATGCCTCGGATCCCCAGATCGTGCTGTCGCAGCGGGTCTGGCTGACCGACAGTTACCTGGCCACCCTCGACCTGGTCCAAGCCGGCCTCGGCTGGGCCTATCTGCCCCACCCGCTGGTACGGCCGCTGATCGTCGCCGGGCTGCTCGAACAGGTGCAATTCGACAACATGGCCAGCCAGATCCGCCGCTGGATCGACGTCATCTGGATCAAGAACCGCCCCCAGGGCCTGGGGGCGCGGCGCTATCTGGAATTGCTACGCGAGCAGATCGGGACCAAGCCGGAGTAGAAGGTGCCCTAACCCCAGGTAGCTATTTGATCTGGCTGGTTGCCCATCGCCCAGGTAGCATTGCGGAACGATTCTCATCTAACGCTGTAACTGCCCAGGGAAAGCGATGTTCGACTTAACCCATGTAAGCTTTTCGCTCAACGGTCGCGCCTTGCTGCATCCGGTATCCCTGCAATTGCCACGCGGGCGGGTCATCGGCTTGATCGGCCACAATGGTTCGGGAAAGTCCACGTTGCTCAAGTTGCTGGCGCGTCAGCTCACACCCTCCAGCGGCACCCTGACCCTGGACGGTGAGGATCTGGCCAACTGGAAGACCCAGCATTATGCGCGGCAGGTGGCCTACCTGCCGCAGCAGTTGCCGCCCGCGGAAGGCATGACCGTCAGAGAACTCGTTGGCATGGGCCGCTATCCCTGGCACGGCGCCCTCGGTCGCTACGGGCAAAAGGATCGCGATCACATCGCGCGGGCGCTGCAGCTGACGGGGACCGATAGATTCGCCGACCAACTGGTGGATACCCTCTCGGGCGGTGAGCGGCAGCGAGTATGGCTGGCGATGTTGCTGGCACAGGACACCCGCTATCTGCTGCTCGACGAGCCCACCTCCGCGCTCGATATCGCGCACCAGGTCGAGGTCCTGCAGCAGGTCCAGGCGCTGGGCCGGCAACTGGACCTCGGTATCATCCTGGTGCTGCACGAGATCAACATGGCGGCGCGTTATTGCGACCACCTGATCGCGCTAAGGGCGGGCCGCGTATTGATCGAGGGCAGCCCTGCCGAGCTGATGAACGGGGATACGCTGCAGGCCATCTATGGCATTCCCATGGATGTCCTACCCCATCCCCACGATGGCACCCCGCTGGGTTTTCACCGCTAGCCCGACACCGTTAGTCCGCCGTCGCGGGCTGCGGGTCCTTGAGCAGCGGGCAGTTGCTGCAGAGTTCTTCCTCGGGCAAGCGGTAGCGGATGCAACAGACCCGCCGTTGCCGCCACTGCCAGGTTGACGACTCGGCCCCGCCTTCCAGGGGCAGTTCGACGTAGATCACCGGCTTGAACAGCGGATTGCGCGCGCCCTGGGCATCGGTCGGCTGCTCCAGCCAGTGCTCGAAGGGTGGTAGCGCACCGGCCCGGGGCCGCACCTTGCGCAATTCGCCGAGGAACCATTCCAGGTAGTTGCCGGCGTTGCTCCAGAGCACCTTGGGTGACACCCTGATCTGCGCACAGGCGCCTTCGATGAAGGGGCGTAGATTCTCCAGCACCAGCGGCTGGAGCAGGTCGGGATGGTCCGCCGCGAAGGCCGCGCCCGCGTGGGGCAGCACGAAGGCTTCCGGCACCCGGGCGTCGTTCAGCACCAGCCCCAACTGATCCACCGCCAAGGGCAGGCGCCAGCGCAGCAATAACGCCGCCGCCACCACCGGCGGAATCAGTCGCGAAAAGTAGTACTTGGACCAGACAGAGAGCAGTGCCCGCCGATCCAGCCTCGGGTCCCCGCCGTAGCTGTCCAGCAGATCCGGCAAGCCCTCTTCGAGCAACCGGCCCAGTGGGATCACCGACTCCCCTGCCGTCGGCAGCCGCAATACCGTGGCGAACGACTGGAGGGGGCCGGTGAACAGAGGGGCGAGAGCGGGAATCATCGGTTGGGCGATCCGATAGCGATGAGATCGGGATTCATCCCGTTACCTTAGGCGGCTGCCCGATTGAGGCCAAGTGCGGCGGCAACTTCCCTCTCATGCCAACACGCAACGGTCGAAGAAGCGCTCGCGTTCGAGCAGCATGAGCGCGGCGCGTTTATGGGGAAAGTCGAAGTCTTTCTGCCGATAGAAGCCCTGGCATTGCAGGTGGCCGATCATGCGCTCGTTGTCGGCGCGGGGTTCGCTGACGATGCGCCGGGTGCGCGGCTCGTCCAGTAGCAGGTAGTGCACCAGCGCCGGCAGCCAGCAGGCCACGCGCTGGGGGCCGCGCAGACTCTCTTCGCCCACCAGCATATGGATGCCACGATCATAGTCATCCACGGCGTAGAACGGCGCGATGCGGTCTTCGGCCGCCCAATAGGCTTCGAAGTAGGCGAAGGGCTGGTCGTCCAGGCTACCGATCAGGGTCAGCACATGGGGATCGGCGGCCTGCCGCTGCAGGTAGGCGCGGTGCTGCGCGAGGCTGCCCTCCTCCTGCCAGAAGGCCGCTACCCGCGGTTGATTCTGCCAGCGATGGAACAGCGGCAGGTCCTCCTCGACCGCCAGGGCACGCAGGGCGATCCAGGCGCCCAGCCGATGATCGTAACGGCGATAGACTTCCTCCGTCGGCTTGGGTGGGCGGCGCGGGTGACGGCGCTGGCCGGTCAGTTGCGGCAAGGCCGGATAGCCCGCGCTGCTCGGCTGGCGCAACCAGGGTTGTGGCCTTTGCCAGAACTGGGCACGCCAGGTGCGCAAGTCGCCCTCGGCGGTCTGGGCAAGCAATCCCTGACGCAAGGCCTCGGGCAGCGTCGGCAAGCCTTCCCAGAGCAGCGCAGGCGCCTCGGGCGCGCGCAGCAGCAAGCCCAGGGCGAGCACCGCCAGGCGTTCGACGGTCAGGTCGGCGCCCCCGCCCTTGACCGCGACCTTCAGCCCCTCCGGCACGGATTGCTCGCGACAACGCAACCAGAGTTCGTCGCCGACGCGCCACAGGCTGTCGCCATCGAGGCTTTCGTGGACCAGGCGCAACCCGCCCGGCAATTGCAGGACCGAGGTCATAGCGGGATCTCGCGTGGCAGGGGGTCTTCGTGACGGCCTTCGGTCATGGCCACCACCACCTTGCGCGGCCCCTTGAAGGGGGCGCGTCCATGAGCGGTGAGCATGTTGTCGAGCAGCAGGATGTCGCCGGTGCTCCAGGGAAAGAGGATGCGGCTCTCGTCGAGCACACCGCGAATCTCGTCCAGGGCGCTGTCTTCCAGCGGCGCGCCGTCACCGTAGAAGACATTGCGTGGCAGGTCTTCCTCGCCGACGGTCTCGAGTAGGACCTCGCGCATCTCCGGCTCCAGCGCAGAGACATGGAACAGGTGCGCCTGGTTGAACCAGACCCAGTCGCCAGTGCGTGGATGCCGGGCGACGCCCTGGCACAGCTGGCGGGTGCGCAATTCGCCATCCGACTTCCACTCGCAGGCGATGCCACGGTCGGCGCAGAAGCGCTCCACGGCTGCGCGGTCCTCGGTGTCGAACACCTGCTGCCAGGCCACATCCAGGCCGTTGCCGTAGTTACGCACGTAGCTCAGCCGGCGTTCGGCGAAGCGCCGGCGCAAGGCCGGATCGATACGGGCGAATACCTGGCGGCTATCGGCGATGGGGGTCTCGCCGCCCTCTTCCGCGGCCTGGGCGCAATAGAACCAGATGCGCATGGGCCAGTCGCAGGTGTAGGCCTGCTCGTTGTGCAGCGGTATCCACTGGCGCGCCGGGTATTCGGTGGAGGTGTAGACGCCATCGGCCGTCACCCGGCTACGCGGGGTGGAGCCGAACTCGTAGTTCAGCAGCGGATGGCCGAAACGGGTGGCGAAGGCCTGGAAGCCGGCGACGCCGGGATCGGCGAAGCCATGCAGGAGAATACCGCCGGAGGTCTCCAGGTGCTGGTCCACCCGCTCCCGCAGCGCGGTGAAGACATCGCCCAACCCGCATCCCGGCTCGCGCGGGGACAGGCGTAGCGGCAGACCGGGCTCCAGCTCCAGGAGATCCGCAGGTAGCGTGGTCATGGCGGGCCTCCCGGCTAGTTGGACATGGCCTGGCGCAGGCTCAGCGGGCGCATGTCGGTCCAGACCTGCTCGATATGGGCCAGGCAGGTGGCTTTGTCGCCGCTGACGCCGACGGCGGTCCAGCCGGCCGGCAGGGCCTTGTAGTCCGGCCAGATCGAATACTGCTCTTCGGCGTTGATGACGACCTGGAACTGGGTGGTGTCGCTGTCGAAACTCATGGCAATCCTCCTGCAGGGCAACCGCCTCGTGCGGCTTTCCTCTTAGAGGACGAACGAGGCGCGCGGCTGTTCAGTAACCTTCATGGCGGTGGCGGCAGGCCCCGCAGCGCGGTGGCGACCTGGTGCGCCAGTACCGCCACGCTGGCCGGGCCGCCGAAGGTCCAGTAGGGACTGAGCAGGCTGGCATAGCGACCGCTGCGCGCCAGCGGCATGGCCTGCCAGAGCGCCGAGCGAAAGAAGGGATGCCCGGTCTGCTCGCCGACGAACAGCGCCGTGAGGTCCGGTACTGCGGCGATCTCCTGGACGTCATGGTAGCGATGCAGCACCCGGTCGGAGGCCAGCGGCCAGGGATCACGACCACCCAGGCGGCGGACCAGGGCATTGATCAGCACGCGCCGGTTGAGGGCGATGAACACCCCCTGCTGCGGCAACGGGAAGAGTACGGCCAAGGGCCGCCCGACGACGCCCGCCTGCTGGGCGGCGACCTCGGCGTCGGCCAGGGCGCGGTCCGCCTGGAGATTCACCGCTGCCGCCTCCCCGGTCCGTCCGAGCCGCCTACCGAGATCGCTGAGCAGCGCACTGGCGCGCGCCACGGCGTCATCGTCCGCGGTTTCCAGGCCGTAGCGGTAGAGCAGCGTCGGCGCCAGGCTCTCCAGCCGGCGGAACAACCCCAGGTGGAGATAGCCGGAGCCGAGGATCAAATCCGGCCGCAGCCGGGCGATGGTTTCGAGGTCGGGCTGCTGGCCACTGCCGAGGGGCTGGCTGTCCTTCAGCAGGTCAGCGCCGAGACCGACGTAGCGTCGATAGCCTGCCAGGTTGGCCACCCCTACCGGCGCCAGGCCCAGGGAGGTCACCAGTTCGGTGGCCACGTCGTCGAGGGTGACGATACGCAGCGGCCGCTCGGGTAGCTGCGCCGATTGGCGGGCGATCAGGTCGTCGGCCGCGCGCGCCGCGCCCGTGGCGAACCACAGGGCCAATAGCAGGACGAGTAAGGAACGAATACTCATCGGCGTGCCCGCCGATAGCTGCGCGCCAGCAGCAATAGAAAGGCCGGTGCGCCGAGGGCCGCGGTGGTGATGCCCAGGGGAATGTCCAGCGGTGCGAGACTCCAGCGCGCCACCAGATCGGCCAGCACCAGCAGGCAGGCCCCCAGCAGCGGCGCCACCAGCAGCCGCTGGCGCGCCCGGTGCAAGCCGAGCAGGCGCACGCCATGGGGCACCAGCAGCCCGACGAAGGCCACCGGCCCCACCACGGCCACGGCGGCCGCGATCAGCACACTGGCCAAGGCCACCAGCAGCAGCCGGCGACTGGCCACGGACAGGCCCAGGCCAGTGGCCACGCCTTCGTCCAACCCCAAGAGATCCAACCAACGTGCGGTCAGGGCGGCAGCCCCCAATCCCAGCACCAGCCAGGGTAGCAGCGCACCGACGTCGTCCCAGGTGCGACCGTAGCTGCTGCCCACCAGCCAGGTCAGCGCCTGGGCCACGTTGCTCGCATACTGGGCGATCAGCACGCTGGACAGCGCCAGCACCAGGCCGCTGATGGCAAAGCCGGTCAGCACCAAGCGCAGGGGCTCCAGCCCGCACCTCAGGTTGGCACCTATCACCCAGGCCAGGGCGAGGCCAGCGCCAAGCCAGGCCAGGGAAAAGCGCCATTCGGCGGCCAGATCCGGCACCAGGATGATCGCGGCCAGCACCGCCAGGCCGGCGCTCTGGCTGACCCCGAGGATTTCCGGTCCGGCCAAGGGATTGCGCGTCACCGCCTGCAGCAGCAGCCCGCTGGTGGCCAACAGGGCGCCGGCCCCGGCATCCACCAGTAGCCGTGGCAAGCGCAGATCCAGGAGCACCCGGGCCTCGGGCGCGCCATGGAGCAGCGCCTGTAGGAAGGCCCAGGCGCCCGGGCCGACCCCGCCGCAGAGGCCGGCCAGCACCAGGCCCAGCAACAGCACCAACAGGCCGCCAGCGAGGGGCAAGGCAGCGCCCCGCCGCGTAGGTGCCTCGCTATTCAGCAACCCGATGGCGGCACGGGTTCCGCCGCCGAGACGCGGCAACAACAGCAGCAGGCAAAGCGAACCCAGAAGTGCCGAGAGCACCCCCAGGGGCAGGCTGATCCAACCGGACAGCAGGCGTACCAGCATATCCGCGGCCAGGGTCAGCACGGCGCCCCAGAGGCCGGAGAGCGCGACCAGTTGGGAGGGTTTGCTTACGCCCAAGCCGAGACGTAACAGGTTGGGAGCGATCAAGCCAATGAAGCCTAACGGGCCGGCCAACTGGATAGCGAGGGCGGTCAAGGCGCTGGCCAGCAGCAGGCTGATGACCTTGACCCCGGCCGGCGGCAGACCCAGGCCGCGCATCTGGCCGTCACCCAGCCGCGACAGGTCCAACGGCCGCCGCAGCAGCCAGACCAGCAGCAAGGCCAGGGGCAGCAGCGGCGCGGCGATCTCCAGGTGATCCCAGCCCAGCTGCCGCAACGAGCCGGTATTCCACAACGAGAGGACCATGGCGGCCCGGTCGTTGAGACTGAGAAACAGGGTGATGGCCGCAGCCGCGGCCTGGGCGATGGCCACCCCGGCCAGGGTCAGGCGCAGCGGCGTGGTGTGCCAACCGCCGGCCATGGCGAAGGTGAACAGCGCGGCCAGCAAGCCGCCGAGAAACACCAGCGGCAGGCCGAGAAAGGCTGGCATTAGCAGGCTCAGGATGAGGCCGAGTTGGGCCCCGGCGGTGATGCCGAGCAGGTCGGGAGAGGCCAGCGGATTGCGGGTGACCACCTGCATCAGCGCCCCGGCGATCCCCAGGCTCGCCCCTACCACCAGGCCGGCCACGGCGCGCGGTAGTTGCAGCCACCAGAGTGCCAACCCCGGCCAGGAAGGAGTGGCGGACCAAGGGGCGATCCAGGCTTGCGCATTCGGCCAGCCAGAGGCGAACAACGCCTGCCAGAGGAACAGGCCGAGCAGCAAGAGGCCGCCCAGACCGATGGAAAGAGACCAAGCGGGCGACCGCGAAACGGCGCCCCTGGGAGACTGCGACATGGAGACTTCGCTTAAGCAACGCGGGCGAAGCCAGTTGGCTTCGCCCGTGACGGGAGAGCGGGACCCACGCCGACGACGGCGTGGGATTCGACCTTACCAGCGATAGGCAACCGTGCCTATGACGCTGCGTTCGTCGCCCCAGTAGCAACGACCGGCATCGTTACAACCCGAGACGTACTCCTTGTCGAACAGGTTCTTGGCATTGACGTCCAGCGACCAGTGCCGGTCGAAGTCATAGCCGATACCGGCATCCACCAGGGTGACGTCGCCGGTGGACAGCTTGCCGTAGGTGGTGGTGTAGGAGTACACGCTGTCGATGTAGCGCACCCCGCCGGAGAGACGCAGGCCGCGTAGCTCACCGTCCTTGAAGCGGTAGGTCAGCCAGCTGGAGGCGAAGTTGCGCGGCACCCCGGTCATCTGTCGATCCTCGAAGCGCGAACCAGGGGCATCCTTGGTGATGCGCGCATCGGTGTAGGTGTAGGCCGTTACCCAGTTCAGGTTGTCGGTGAGGTTGCTGTTGACCTCCAGCTCGAAGCCCTTGGAGCGACTCTCCCCGACCTGGCGCGGCAGGTTGTTCTCGGTGATGACGTCGTTGTCCTTGCGCAGGTCGAACGCCGAGGCGGTGACGCTGGTGTTCCAGCCCTTGGGTTCGTACTTCACCCCGACTTCGTACTGCTCGCTGGTGATGGGGCTGAAAGCCGGGCCGTTCACCGGCGGCTGCTGCACCGGCACGAAGCCGCGGGCATAGCTGACGTAGGGCGACAGGCCATTGTCGAACTGGTACATCAGCCCGGTCTGCCAGGTGAACTTGTGGTTCCAGTCGTCATCGTCCTGGGCGGGATTGAGCTGGGTACGCTTGTTGCGGTACTCGCTCTGGGCCCAGTCCATGCGGCCACCCAGCAGCAAGATCCAGTTGTCGTACTTGGTCTGCAGCTGGCTGTAGGTGCCGTACAGATGTTGCGTGAGCAGGCTGTTGGTCACCGAGAAGGGAGTGGTCGGTTCAACGCGGTAGACGGGATCGAACACATTGATGCTGCTGATCGCCCCGGCAGCCCAATCCTGGTTGAAGGAAGTCCGGTCATAGCCCGCGCCGAACAGCAGGGTGTGATGGAAATCGCCGGTATCGAACTTGCCTTCGAGCTGGTTATCCAGGGAGTAGACCATGGCCTTGTTCTGGCGATCGTAGGCCGAGGCCGACAGGGTGGTGCCGAAGCCGCCCTGGTTCAGGGTGTTCGGCCAGATCTCGTGGCGGTCGATGCGCGACTGCATGTAGCGGGAATTCTGGCGGAAGGTCCAGACGTCGTTGAACTGGTGGGAGAATTCGTAGCCGAGGCTCCAGGTCTCGCGCTCGAACTTGTCCCAGTCCGGGTCGCCGAGCATGGCGTGCCGGCTGAACTTGCCATTGGGGTTGTGCAGCAGGGTGCCCGCCGCCGGATAACCCAGTTCGATGGCGGTGCGGTCGCGCTGGTAGCTGGAGAGCAGGGTCAGGGCGGTGCTGTCGTTCAGGTTGAAGGTAACCGAAGGCGCGATATAGAAGCGGTCGTCGGGGACATGGTCCACCTGGGTATCGGACTTGCGTCCCAGCATGACGACCCTCCCGAGCACGCTGCCGTCGTCGGTGAGCGGCCCGGAAACGTCCACGCCCAGCTGGCGCCGGTTGTTGCTGCCATAGCTGGCCTGGACCTCGCCGCGCGCATCGGCGGTGGGTCTCTTGCTGACCAGGTTGACCAGGCCGCCGGGGGCGTTCTCGCCGTAGAGGATGGAGCTGGGCCCGCGGAACACCTCGACCCGCTCCAAGCCGTAGGGCTCGGTGCTGGTGTCGTAGCGGTTGCCCTGCACTCTCAAGCCGTCGCGATAGAGGCCGTAGCCGTAGTCGGTGGCATTGAAGCCGCGAATGAAGAAGTAGTCGCCGGCCAGACCATCGCCCACCGCGAACGGCGGCGCGAAGATGCCCGGCGTATACCCCAGGATATCGGTCAGGGTCTGCGCCTGCTGGTCCTCGATGCGCTGTTGGGTGACGACCGACACCGAGCGCGGCGTTTCCGCAAGCGGGGTATTGGTCTTGCTGGCGGCCGCGCTGTTGTTGGCCTTGTAGCCCACATCCGGGCCGACCGGCGAGGGTTCGGCCTCGGCGGTGATGGTCGTCGGCGCGATGGCGGCGGGTGCTTCCTTCGCCTGGGCCACCGCCTGGGTATGCCAGGCGACGGCCGCCGCCAGCAGAGTGATATGGAATCCGTGAGCTACGACTTTGTGCATGGCTAGCAACTGTCCTTGAAATGATCCTTAAAACCGCGCGCTAGGCGCGCCTCCCCCTAAACCGGCCCTACTTTATTACATGGCAATAAGATATCAAATCAGAATCGTTACTATTTAGAAAATAAAACGGGCTGCTGCCTTCCCTGGCCCGCAGGTATGGCTAGCCAGCCGCCATGACCGAGCGCAGGGCGGTCGCCAGGCAGTCGGCGATCTGGTCGATCTGCTCGGCTTGCACGATGAGTGGTGGCAGGAAGCGCAGTACGGCGCCGTGGCGACCGCCGACTTCGATGATCAGGCCCCGGCGTAGGCATTCCTGCTGCAGGCGCGCGGCCAAGACGCCGTCGGCCAGGGGGTGTCCCTGGCGATCGGTCGGGCCATCGGGACGCACCACTTCCACGCCCAGCATCAAGCCTCGACCACGCACGTCGCCCAATTGCGGATAGTCGCGCTGCAAGGCTCGCAGGTGGCCGGCGAGGCGTTCGCCCATGGCGGCCGCGTGCACTTCCAGACGCTGCTCGCGCACCAGGCGCAAGGTGGCGGTGCCGGCGGCCATGGCCAGCTGGTTGCCACGGAAGGTGCCGGCATGGGCACCGGGCGACCAACGATCCAGCGACTCGTGGTAGACCACCACCGCCAGCGGCTGGCTGCCGCCGATGGCCTTGGACAGGACCAGCACATCGGGCTCGATGTCCGCGTGTTCGAAGGCGAAGCGCCGACCGCTGCGGGCGATGCCGGACTGGATCTCGTCGAGCACCAGCGGGACGCCGGCCTCCCGGGTGATCCGCCGAACCTCGCGCAGCCAGGTGATGGACGCCGGATTCACCCCGCCCTCCCCCTGGATCGGCTCGACGATCAGCGCCGCCGGCGGCAGCACCCCGCTCTCCGGATCGTTGAGCATGGTCTCCAGGTAGTTCAGCGCCGCCCGCTCGCCCAGTTCGCCGCCCAGGCCGAAGGGGCAGCGATAGGCGTGGGGAAAGGGCAGGAATTGCACACCACCGTTCATGCCGTCCAGGTGGCGCTTGGGTCCATGACTGCCCATCAGTCCCAGGGCGCCCTGGGTCATGCCGTGATAGGCACCGTGACAGGCCAGCAACTGGCGGCGGCCGGTGGCGGTACGGACCAGCTTGATGGCGGCCTCTACCGCATCGGTACCGGCCGGACCGCAGAACTGGATGCGGGCGTTGCGGGCGAAACCTTCCGGCAACAGGGCATAGAGCTCGCGGATGAAATCGTCCTTGGTTTCGGTCATCAGGTCGAGGGTGTGCAGGGGGCGCTCGCCGTCCAGCAGGCCGCGCATGGCGTCGAGAACCACCGGGTGATTGTGGCCGAGGGCCAGGGTACCGGCGCCGGCCAGGCAGTCGATGAACCAGCGGCCCTCGCTGTCCTGTACATGGATGCCCTGGGCCCGGCGCAACTCCAGCGGCAACCGCCGTGGATAGCTACGGGCGTTGGATTCCAGGGCAGCCTGGCGCTCCAGGCGTGGGGTGCTGGTGAAGCGGTAGTCGGCATCGGCGGGGACGCGCGGCAACGAATGACTAGCGGACATGAGCGTATTCCTCGAAACCCGGGGTACGGGCGCTGTGGGCAAGAGATGAATTCAGGCATTCGGCGACGTCGGCCAGCAGGCGCGGATCGCGGACGATGCCCAGGTGGTCGGCATCAATCCAACGGGACTGCGCCAGGGGGCGTCCCAGTCCCTGTTCCAGCAGGGCTTGGCCGTTATGGTTGTTTTCCGGCGAGCGGCTGGCCCACCAGGCGTGGACCGGAGCGCGCAGGGGCTGCAGCTGCGGGTGTTGGTGGGCCAGGCCATGCAAATGGGCCTCGACGGCCAGCAACTGGGCCCAGGCACCGCTCTCCTCGAGCTCGGCATCGCCTGCCGCTGGTGCTGGCCGCCGGACCAGGCCCGCGCCGGGAACATAGCCATCGACCAGCCCGACGAAGGCCACCGGCTTACCCAGGCGTTCGAGCAGACTGGCCATTTCCAGCACCAGGGCGCCGCCCAGGGACCAGCCCAGCAGCCGATAGGGTCCGCGTGGTTGGGTCTCCAGCAGCACCCGGACATAGTCGCGCGCCAGTTGCGCCAGGCTGGTATCGCGCCAGCTTGGGTCGAGGATCTGGCGATTCTGCAGGCCCCAGACATCCCATTGGCCAGCCAGCTGACTTGCCAGCGGGTAATAGCCCACCACGGTCCCGCTGACCGGATGGGGGCAGAACAGCGGTGGCCGACCTGTCGCGCTCGGCGTCAGCTGGATTCGTGGATCGGCGCCTTGGGTGGTGGCGATGGGCGTCGATTCCTCGGCACTGGCAGTGAGTGCAGCCAGTGCCTGGTCGAAGGCCGCCAGTAGCCGCTCCACCGTGGCCGCCGCATAGCGTTCACCGCTGTAGCGGCATCTCAGCCCCAGCCGGCCGTCGTAGACCTGGGCGTTGATCTCCAACTCCTGCAGCAACGGGGTGGCCGGATCGACCAGTTCGCCAAAGGCTTCCCGCGCCGGGACGAAACGGCCGTCGCCCAGGGCGCCGTCGAGCTGGCCGAGGTAGTTGAAGGCCAGCGGCGGTTCCGGCTGGTCGACCAGGGCCGCGGCCTTGGCCAGGTAGCGCAGCGCGCCATAGTCCAGACCGCGCTGGCCACCCGCGGCAAGCTGGGCGCGCAGGCCCTGCAGGGTGGCCCGTGGGCTCTCGCCACAGCTCAACCGCAGCGGATAGAGACTGGTGAACCAACCCAGGGTGCGGCCCGGATCGAGATCAGCGAACAGGGCCTCGCGGCCGTGACCTTCCAGGGCGATGACGTGTCCGTCCTGGCCGCTCCAGTCGCGCACCGCCTGGGCCAGCGCGGCGAGCAGCACCTCGTCGAGCCGCGCACCCAGGGCGGCCGGGGCCTCGCGCAGCAACCAGCGGGTGCGCGCCGGATCGAGTTGCAGCTCGGCCGTGCACACCTGGCCCTGGGTGGCACCGCCCGTGGGCCGGTCCACCGGCCAGTCCGGCCGCGGCGCCAGGGCTTGCCAGAATTCCAAGCGGGCCTGGGCGGCGGACTGCGCCGCCCAGCCGGCCAGGCGCTCGGCCCAGGCCTGGTAGGCCGGCGGGCGGGGCTCGTCGGTCAGGGGTTCGTCGCGCCCCAGGGCCGAATAGATCCGCCCCAGGTCGTCCAGCAGCAGTCGCCAGGAAACGCCATCCATGATCAGGTGGTGGGCGCAGATGAACAGCCGCTGATCGCCGCCTGGATAGCGCGCCAGGACCAGCCGCAGCAAGCCACCACGCGCCAGATCGAAGCTCCGCTGGGTCCGTGCGCAGAGGGCTTCCAGCGCCGCCGCATCGGCCACCTCGACCTGCTGCAGCAGTTGTTCGACACCCACATCGTCGCGGTAGCCGGCCTGCCAGCCCTGCGCGGTCGGCCAGAAGGCCAGGCGCAGCACGTCGTGCCGTTGCAGCAGCCAGGCCACCGTGGCTTCCAGCCGCACCGGGTCGAGGGGCTCGCGCACCTCCAGCAGCAACGCCTGGTTCCAGTGCGCCGGGTTGGGCAGCTGCTGGGCGAAGAAATGCGCCTGGATCGGCGTCAGGCGCTGCTCGCCCTGGGCCGGCTCCCAGACCGGTTGCGTGGCGAGAGGTTCGAGACAGAGCGCCAGGTCGGCGAGTCTTGGACTGCGGAAGACGGCCTTGGGCCCCAGTTGCCAGCCCGCGCGCTGCAGGCGACTGATCAGCGCCAGGGACTGGATGGAATCCCCGCCCAGCTCGAAGAAGCCGGACGCCCGCCCGATCCGTTCGACACCCAGCAATTCGCGCCAGAGTCCGGCCAGCAGTTCCTCGCGTGGGCCCTGGGGCTGTTCGTCGAGGGTCTGGCTGGCGAGTTCCGGCAGCGGCAACGCCCGGCGATCCAGCTTGCCGTTGGGCAACTGCGGTAAGCGCTTCAGCAGCACCAGGTGCTGCGGCACCAGATGGCCCGGCAGGCGTTGGCGAAGTCGCTCCAGCAGCATCGCTTCCTGCAATTGGGTGCCACCGACATAGCCCACCAGGCGGGCACCGGCCGGGGTCTCGCGAACCATCACCAAGGCCTCGCGCACGCCCGGGCACGCCTTGAGCGCCGCTTCGATCTCGCCGGTCTCGATGCGGAAACCGCGCAGCTTGATCTGCTGGTCGGCGCGGCCGAGGTATTCCAGCAGCCCCTCGGCATTGAGCCGTACCCGGTCACCGGTGCGGTAGAGCCGCTCGCCGGCGCGGAAGGGATTGGGCACGAAGCGTTGCGCCGTTTCGCCGGGGCGCTCCAGGTAGCCACGAGCCAGGGCACCGCCCAAGTACAGCTCGCCCTCCACGCCCACCGGCAGCAGGTTGAGATCGGCGTCCAGCACATAACCCTGGCGTTCCCCTACCAAGTCACCGATGGGCGCATAGGCACTGCTGAAATCCGCCGTGGCTGCCGGCGCTCGCCACAGGGTCGGGGTGATGACGGTTTCGGTCGGACCGTAGCCATTGATCACCCATTCGGGCTGCAGGTACTCCACCACCTCGCGCAGCAGGCTGCGGTCGTAGGCTTCACCAGCGAAGCAATAAGTCTTCACGCCAGGGCCACGACCCTGCACCCGGCCCCAGTCGGCCAGCTGGCGCAGATAGCTTGGCGGGAAGGCGGCCACGGTGATGCCCTCTTCTTCCAGGGCCTGCCAGGTCTCCTGCACGCTCCACAGCGACTGGTCGCGGATGACGATGCGGGCGCCCTGGCTCAGCGGTGTCAGCCAACGCTCCTGGGCGCCGTCGAAGCTGATGGAGAGAAAATGCAGTTCGCGGTCCTGCGCCGTGAGTTCATAGCGTTGCGCGATCCCGCGGCAATGGAGCGCCAGGGGGCCATGGGCCACGGCAACGCCCTTGGGCCGCCCGGTGGAGCCGGAGGTGTAGATGACATAGGCCAGTTGCTCGGGATGCAGCAGTACGTCCGGTGCCGTGTCGGGCTGAGGGGTGAGATCCAGTCGGTCCAGGGCGACAGCTTCGACGTTAGCCACCTTAGGCAGCCGGTCGAGCAGGTGTTGCTGGGTCAGCAATAGACGGGCGCCGCTGTCTTCCAGCATCAGCGCCAGGCGCTCGGCCGGATAGTCCGGGTCCAGCGGCAGATAGGCACCGCCGGCCTTGAGCACGGCCAACAGGGCGACGAACAACTCGACACCCCGTTCGCAGGCCACGCCCACGCGGGTTTCGGACGCGACACCCTGTGTGCGTAGCCAGTGCGCCAGGCGATTGGAACGCGCCTCCAGGGTGGTGAAGTCCAGCCGCTCTTGGCCGTGCACCAGGGCGATGGCCTGGGGTTGGCGGCGGGCCTGCTCGGCGATCAGGGCAGGAAGCAGTGGCTCGTCCAGGCGCGCCGCTGCCGGTGGATTCCAGCATTGCCAGGTTGCCAGGCCCTCGGTGTCGAGCAGCGGCAGGTCGCCCAGGGGCGTTTCCGGCTGGCGGACCAGGCCGTCGAGCAGGGTCAGCCAGGTACGCAGGAAGCGCTGGGCAGTGGCTCGCTCGAAGAGATCGCTGGCGAAGTCCAGGTAACCGGAAATACCGCCGTCGGCCTCGTCGAAGGTGCCCAGCGACAGGTCGAAGTGCACCTGGTCGCCCGCGCCGTCGAGGGCTCCGGCCGTGAGACCGGGCAGCCGGGCCAGCGCCTGTTCGCCACGCGCCTGATGGTTGAAGGTCACCTGGAACAGGGGATTGTGGCTCAGATGACGCTCGGGCTGCAGCGCCTCGACCAGTTGCTCGAAGGGCAGCTCCTGGTGGGCTTGTGCCTCTAGCAGTCGGGTGCGCACCTGGGCAGCCAGGGCACTGGCCGGCATCCGCCCGGCGAGTTCGCCACGCAGGACCAGGGTGTTGACGAAACAGCCGACCAGGGCCTCGGTCTCCGCGCGCACCCGCCCGGCGACCGGTACACCAATGCGCAGGTCGGTCTGGCCGCTGAGGCGGAACAGCAGGGTCTGCCAACTGGCCAAGAGCAGCATGGCCGGAGTCACCGCCAGGGCCTGGGCCGTGATGCGCAGGCGTTGAGAGGCAGAGGCATTCAGGGCGAAGGTTTCGCGCCCGCCACGGCCATCGCGCTGGGCGGGGCGTGGATGGTCGGCCGGCAACTCCAGCAGCGGCTGCTCGCTCCCCAGTTGCTCGCGCCACCAGGCCAGTTGCCGTGCGCCCTCCCCGGCGGCCAGGCGCTCGCGTTGCCAGGCGGCGTAGTCGGCATAGTCCAGCGGCAGGGGCTTCAGTTGCACCGTCTCATCGCCCAGGGCCTGGCGATAGAGACTAACCAAGTCTTCCAACAGCAACCGCATCGACCAGCCATCGGCCAACAGGTGATGCAGGCACAGCAGGAGCTGGTGCTCGTCCGGCGCCAGGCGTACCAGAGCCAGACGCCAGGGCGGCGAGTCTTCCAGGTCGAAGGGTTGGGCCATGAAGGCGCGGCGATAGGCAGCGGCCGCCGCCGTATCCAGCGTCACGACCTCGAAGTCGGGTTCATGAGCGGCGAGAATGAGCTGCTGAGCGCCACGCTCGCCATGGCCGAAGGTGGTCCTCAGGCTGGCGTGCCGCTCGGTGAGCCGCTGGAAGGCCGTGCGCAGCGCCGCTTCGTCGAGTCGACCACGCAGGTGCAGCCCACCCGGCAGGTGGTAGGCCGCACTGTCCGGATCGAGCTGGGCGAGGAACCAGAGGCGCTGCTGGGCGAAGGATTGCGGCGCCCGGGCGGGCGTACCGGGCCAGTCACGACGCCGCAGCGGCGCCTCGTCCACCTGGGCCACGTCGACCAGGCGCCTTGCGAACGCCGCCAAGGTAGCGGCTTCGAACAGCAGCCGGACCGGTACCTCCCAGTGGTGATCGCGGCGCAACCGGGCGACCACCTGCAGGGCGAGCAGCGAATGTCCGCCGAAGGCGAAGAAATCATCGTCCCGCCCTACCCGCTCCACCTGCAGCAATTCGGCCCAGAGCATGGCCAGTTCGGTCTCGATGCCCGGCTCCGGCGCGCGGTAGGTCTGTTGCGTGATTTCGGGCTCTGGCAGGGCCTTGCGGTCCAGCTTGCCGTTGGGGGTCAACGGCAGTTGGTCCAGCGCCAGCAGATGGCTGGGCACCATGAAGTCCGGCAGCCGCGCCAGCAGCGCCTGGCGCAGCGCGGCTTCGTCCAGGCTCGGCGTCACCAGGTAACCCACCAGCTGCGGACCGGTGGCGCTCTGACGCAGCAACACCACGGCTTCGCTCACGCCGGCGAGCTCGCGTAGCGCGGCCTCGATCTCACCCAGCTCCAGGCGTAGGCCACGCAGCTTGACCTGGTGGTCCAGCCGGCCCAGGTAATCCAGGGCGCCGTCGTCGCGCCAGCGGACCAGATCGCCGCTGCGATACAGCCGTCCGCCAGGGGTGAAGGGATCGGGGACGAAGCGTTCGGCGGTCAGCCCGGGGCGACCCAGATAGCCGCGCGCCAGGCCAATGCCACCGATGTACAGCTCACCGGCCACGCCGATGGGCTGCGGATTGAGGCGTTCGTCGAGGATATGGATCTGCAGGTTGGCAATGGGGCGGCCGATGGGCACTGCCAGGCGGTCCTCCGGCTGGCAGGTCCAGTGGGTGACGTCGATGGCCGCCTCGGTGGGACCATAGAGGTTGTAGAGCGCCGCCTGGGGCAGCCGTCGGCGGACTTCTTGGGCCAGCTCCGCTGGAAGGGCTTCGCCACTACAGACGATGCAGGTCAGGCTGGCGCAATCGGACAGATCGTCCTGGGCCAGGAAGGCGGCCAGCATGGAGGGTACGAAGTGCAGCGTAGTGATGCCTTCGCGAGCGATCAGGGCGCTCAACGCCGCCGGATCACGATGTTCGCCCGGACGGGCCAACACCAGGCGGGCGCCGGTCTGCAGCGGCCAGAAGAATTCCCAGACCGAGACATCGAAGCTGAAGGGGGTCTTCTGCAAGACGTGATCGCGGGAATCCAAGCCATAGGCTGCCTGCATCCACTGCAGGCGGTTGTAGAGCGCCGCCTGGGTATTGCCGGCGCCCTTGGGCCGGCCGGTGGAGCCCGAGGTGTAGATCAGATAGGCCAGTTGCTCGGGATGTACCTGGAGGTCGGGCGCACTGGCCGGTTCGCTGGATAGGTCAAGCCGTTCCAGATCCAGGACATCCAGCGACAGCTTTTCAGGCAACAACGCGATTGCTGGCCCGTGGCTGAGCAGCAGGCTGGCGCCGCAGTCTTCCAGCATGAAAGCCAAGCGCTCGGCCGGGTAATCCGGGTCCAGCGGCACATAGGCGGCGCCGGCCTTGAGCACCCCGTAGAGGGCGATCACCATCTCCACCGAACGCAGCATGGCCACGCCGACCCGGCTCTCGCGACCGATGCCGCGCCGGCGCAGGTGGTGGGCCAGGCGATTGGCGGCCTGGTCCAGCTCGGCGTAGCTCAGGCGGCGCTCGTCCAGGCATAGGGCTTCGCGCTCAGGGTGGGCGGCAACCTGCGCGAGGAAACCGCCCAGCACGCCAGCAGCCGGCAGTGGCGCATACCTTTCCGTGGTGGCATTCCAGGAGGCCAGGCGCTTGGGCTCTTCGGGTAACAGCAGCGGTGCTTCGGCCAGGGGTTGCTGTGGCGCGTCGAGCAGTGCCTGCAGCAACACCAGGAAACGGGCGTGCAACTGCTCAATACGCGCCGGTTCGAAGAGGTTGAGGGCGAAGGTCCAGCTACCGCCGAGTTGCCCGTCCGGGTCTTCCCAGGTCGCCAGGGCCAGGTCGAACTGGGTCTGGGTGGCTGGCGTTTTGAGGATACGGGCCTGCAGCCCCGGCAAGTCGGCCAGGGCGCGGTGATCGCGCAGCTGATGGTCATAGCTGACCTGGAACAGCGGATGCTGGCTGAGACTCCGCTCCGGCTGCAGGTGCTCCACCAGATGCTCGAAAGGCAAATCCTGGTGGGCCTGGGCTTCGAGCAGGGTCTCGCGCACCTGGTGCACCAGGGCCGTGAAATCCGCTGGGGTGGTGAGGTCCAGGCGCAAGACCTGGGTATTGACGAAGCAGCCGATCAGGTCGTGCAGCTCGGCGCGCGTGCGCCCCGCCACCGGGACCCCGATGCGCAGGTCGCGCTGTCCGCTGAGCCGGCCCAGCAGCACGCCATAGCTGGCCAGCAGCAGCATGAAGGGCGTGACGCCCTGGGCGCGGGCGGTCTGGCGCAAGGCCGCGGCCTGCTCCGCGGGGAGGCGGAAGTCCAGCCGCTGCCCGGCACCGCTGCGCCGCGCCGGACGTGGCCGGTCCGCTGGCAGGTCCAGGGTGGGCGATTCGGTGCCCAGTTGGGCGCGCCAGTAGGCCAGTTGCCGTTCCGCCTCGCCGGCGCTCAGTTGCTCGCGCTGCCAGCATGCATAGTCGGGGTATTGCACCGGCAGCGCCGGCAGCTTCGGTGCCGCGCCGCTGAGCGCTGCCCGATAGAGTTCGGCGAAGTCACGTAGCAAGATACCGACGGACCAGCCATCGGAGATGGCATGGTGCAGGCACAGCAGCAGGCGATGGCGCTGTTCGTCCAGGCGCACCAGGGCCAGCCGCCAGGGCGGACTGCTGGCGAGGGCGAAAGGCCGGGCGATGAAAGCCTGCAACAGGCGGGCGAACTCGGCCTCCTCGTCGGTGCCGACGGCGAGCGGCAAGCGCTCCACTGCCACGGGGGCCGGCGGCAGGATGCGCTGCTGGGGCGGCTCGCCCGGCAGCAACAGCGTACGCAGGCTGGCATGCCGCGCCGCCAGGGCGGTAAAGGCCGAGTTCAGGGCCTGCTCATCCAGGACACCCTGCAACTCCAGTACCCCCGGCAGATGATAGGCCGCGCTCTCGGGTTCCAGCTGCGCCAGGAACCACAGCCGTTGCTGGGCATGGGATTGTGGCGCCTCGTCCAGCGCCTGGGCGTGCAGCTCGGGCCCCTGGCGCGCGGACGCCAAGGCGGCGATCCGCTCGGCCTGTTCCGCCAGGTGCGGGGCCTCGAATACCAGGCGCAGCGGCACCTCCCGCCCTTCTTCCAGACGCAGACGGGAGATGAGCTGGGTCGCCAGCAGGGAGTGGCCGCCCAGGGCGAAGAAGTTGTCCTGACGCCCCACCCGCTCGACATGCAACAGGGCCTGCCACAATTCGGCTAGGCGCTGCTCCAGGGCAGTGGCCGGCGCCTCATAGGCGTCGCTCGACGCCACCTCAGGCAGCGGTAACGACCGCCGATCCAGCTTGCCATTGGGCAGTTGCGGCAGGCGCTCCAGCAGCACCAGATGCTGCGGCACCAGATGGCCCGGCAGTTGCTGGCGCAGTCGCTCCAGCAGCGCCGCCTCCTGCAATTGGGTGCCACCGACATAGCCCACCAGCCGCATGCCGGCCGGGGTCTCGCGGACCATGACCAGGGCCTCGCGTACGCCGGGACAGGCCTTGAGCGCCGCCTCGATCTCGCCGGTTTCGATACGGAAGCCACGCAGCTTGATCTGCTGGTCGGCACGGCCGAGGTATTCCAGCAGCCCCTCGGCATTGAGCCGCACCCGGTCACCGGTGCGGTAGAGCCGCTCGCCGGCGCGGAAGGGATTGGGCACGAAGCGTTGCGCCGTTTCGCCGGGGCGCTCCAGGTAGCCACGAGCCAGGGCGCCGCCCAGGTACAGCTCGCCTTCAACGCCCACGGGCAGCAGGTTGAGATCCTGGTCCAGCACATAACCCTGGCGTTCGCCGACCAGGTCGCCGATAGGCGCATAGGCGCTGGTGAAGTCCGCAGTCGCCGCCGCGGCGCGCCAGAGGGTTGGGGTGATGACGGTTTCGGTCGGGCCGTAGCCGTTGATGACCCACTCGGGCTGCAGGTACTCCACCACCTCGCGCAGCAGGTCCCGGTCATAGGCTTCACCGGCGAAGCAATAGGTCTTCACACCAGGGCCGCGACCCTGCACCCGGCCCCAGTCGGCCAGTTGGCGCAGATAGCTGGGTGGGAAGGCGGCCACGGTGATGCCCTCCTCCTCCAGCGCCTGCCAGGTCTCCTGCACGCTCCACAGGGCCTGGTCGCGGATGACGATGCGGGCGCCTTGGCTCAGCGGCGTCAGCCAGCGCTCCTGGGCGCCATCGAAACTAATGGAGAGGAAGTGCAGTTCGCGGTCCTGCGTGGTGAGTTCATAACGTTGCGCGATCCCCCGGCAGTGAAGCGCTAGGGGACCATGGGCTACGGCCACGCCCTTGGGCCGCCCGGTGGAACCGGAGGTGTAGATGACGTAGGCCAGCTGCTCGGGATGCAGGGCCACGTCCGGCGCCGTGTCGGGCTGAGGGGTGAGATCCAGTCGGTCCAGGGCGACAGCTTCGACGCTAGCCACCTGGGGCAGCCGGTCGAGCAGGTGCTGCTGGGTCAGCAACAGACGAGCTCCACTGTCTTCCAGCATCAGCGCCAGGCGCTCGGCTGGATAGTCCGGGTCCAGCGGCAGATAGGCACCACCCGCCTTGAGTACCGCCAGCAGGGCGACGAACAACTCGACACCCCGTTCGCAGGCCACGCCTACCCGGGTTTCCGCCGCGACACCCTGCCCGCGCAGCCAGTGCGCGAGGCGATTGGAACGGGCCTCCAGGGTGGCGAAGTCCAGCCGCTCCTTGCCATGCACCAGAGCGATGGCCTGGGGTTGGCGGCGGGCCTGCTCGGCGATCAGGGCAGGAAGCAGTGGCTCGTCCAGGCGCGCCGCTGCCGGTGGATTCCAGCATTGCCAGGTTGCCAGGCCCTCGGTGTCGAGCAGCGGCAGGTCGCCCAGGGGCGTTTCCGGCTGGCGGACCAGGCCGTCGAGCAACTGCCCCAGGTGGGCGGCCAGGTGTTGCACCTGCACCGGCGCGAAGCGGGCGCGCTGGTAATGCAGGTGCAGTTCCAAACGCTCACCGGCCATGACGGCGATGCTCAGCGGATAGTGGGTGCGCTCGCTCACTGTCACCGCGCCGATGGCCGGCGCCGCGGGCGTGGCGCCGCGCAGAGCCGCGTCCACCGGATAGTTCTCGAACACCAGCAGCGTATCGAACAGTGCCTGACCAGCATGCCCGGCCAGCCGCTGCACCTCGAACAGCGGCGTATGCTCGTGCTCGCGCAGGGCCAGGTTGTGCGCCTGCAAGGCCGGCAACCACTGGGCGGCAGTCAGTTCTGGCCCGGGTGCCTGGACCACCGGTAGGGTATTGATGAACAGCCCTAGCAGCCGATCGCTGCCGGCAACCTCGGCCGGACGACCGGCGACGGTGGCGCCGAAGGCGACGCGGCGCTGGCCGGTGTAGCGTTGCAGCAGCAGCGTCCAGGCCGCCTGCACCAGGGTGTTGAGGGTGACGCGCAAGCGCCGCGCGGCGGCTTCGAGGGGAGCCCGGTCGAGGATCAGGTGCTGTTCGCCGCTGCGGGGGTCGTCCGCCGTGGCCGAGCGGCGGAGGCTGTCGGCCAGACGGGTCGGCAATTCGAAGTCGGCCAGTTGCCCTTGCCAAAATTGGCTGCTGCGGGCCGCGTCGCGGCTGGCCAGCCAGGCGAGGTAATCGCGGTAGCGACCCGGTGCAGGAAGTACCGCGCCACGAGTCGCCTGGAGGACTTCCGCCAGCAGCGCCGCGCTGCTCCAGCCATCCAGCAGAATGTGATGCAGCGTCCAGACCAGTTGCCAACGCTCGTCGTTCAGTCGCACCAGCAGCAGGCGCATCAGCGGTGGCGTGGCGAGATCGAAGAGACGCTCGCGCTCTTCCCGCTGCAGGTCAGCCAGGGCGGCCGGGTCCAGAGGGCGGTCGCGCCAGTCCAGTTCGCGCACGGCAAGTTCGACGTGGCGCCAGATGGCCTGCACCGCCCGGCCTTCACCGGCCAGCCGCAGGAAGGCGGCGCGCAGCCCGGCATGGCGCCGCATGGCCTGCCGCCAGGCGTCGAGGAAGGCCGCCTTGGGCAGACCGTCCAACTCGACGCTGACTTGGTTGACGTAGAGATCGCCCGCGCCGCCCAGTTCGGCATGGAACAACAGCCCCTGTTGCATGGGCGTGAGGGGATAGAGCTCTTCGATGGTGGCCAGCGGCAACGCATCGAGTTGCGGCTGGGTCAGGGCCAGCAGCGGGAAGTCCGAGGGGGTCGCGCCGCGGGCCTGGCGGCACAGGGCGAGGACCTCGTCCAGCGCCGCACCAAAGGCATCCAGCAGCGCCTGGATGCGCGATGACTCATGGCGCTGGCCGCTGTAGGTGCAGACGAAGTGCAGCTCGCCACCGCCGACGGCGCCTTCCACGGCCAGTTCAGCTTCGAGTGGGGTGCGGGAGTCGCGGGCCCGCCCGGCCGACTCCTCCGCCAGACGGAAGCCGCCTAGGTCGCTGTCGAGCTGGCCCAGGTAGTTGAACAGCAGCGAACCGGCGGTCTCCGGCAATCCCGCTTCGCCTTGGGCCTGGAGCAGGCCATAGCCCAGGCCGCCACGTGGGATGAGGCGTAGCCCTTCCTTGACCGTCTTGAGACTGGTGGCGAGATCGGCCTGGTCGGTCAGCCGGACCGGATAGAGGCTGGTGAACCAGCCGAGGGTCCGGCTCAGGTCGAGACCGGGGAAGAGGTCTTCCCGGCCATGCCCCTCCAGCAGCAGCCGCGCCTCGGCCTGCCCGGTCCAGCCATGCAGAGCACGCACCAAGGCGGTGAGTAGTAGGTCGTTGACCTGAGTACGAAAGGCCGCAGGCGCCTGGGTCAGCAGCTCACGGGTGCGCTCGGCGTCCAACCGCAGACTCAGGCGCTGGGCGTCGCTCTCCCAGGCACGCCCGCTGGGCTCGTCACAGGGCAAGGCCGGCGCCGCCGGCAGCTGCTGCCAATAGGCCCGTTCGCTGTCCAGCTCCATGCCTTGCAGCGCCTGGACCCAGCTGGCGTAGGGGGTCGCAGCCGGCAGGGGCTGTTCGGGCTCAGCGTAGGCACGCGCCAGGTCATCCAGCAGGATGCGCCAGGACACGCCATCCACCGCCAGGTGATGGATCACCAGCAACAGGCGCTGACCGCCCTCGGCGAGGTCGGCGAGCACGGCGCGTAGCAGTGGCCCCTGGTCGAGATGCAGGCTGGCTTGGGCTTCGTCGGCCAGGGCCGGTAGCTCGGCGCGTGTCACCGAGGAATGCCAGAGCAGGTCGGCGTCTTCGCTGGCGCGATAGCGTTGCTGCCAGCGGCCCTCGGCCTGGGCGAAGCTCAGCCGCAGAGCGCCGTGGGTGGCCACCAGCCGCCCCAGGGCCCGGCGCAGGCGCTCGGGCTCCAGCGGCGTCTCCGGTTCCAGCAAGAGGGCCTGGTTCCAATGTTCGGGGCGCGGCAACTCGCGGGCGAAGAAGGCGTGCTGGATGGGTGCCAGGGCAAAGGGTTCACGGGGTTCGGCAGCGATCTCGCCGGGCGTGTCCAGACGCTGCACCACGGGGGCCAGTTCGGCCAGGGTCTGGCGTTCGAACAGTTGGCGCGGACTGAACACCAGCCCCAGGCGACGCGCGCGGGCGATGATCTGCAGGCTGAGGATGGAATCGCCCCCCAGGGCGAAGAAATTGTCGTCCCGCCCTACCCGCTCCACCTGCAGCAGTTCGGCCCAGAGCGTGGCCAGTTCGGTCTCGATTCCCGGCTCCGGCGCGCGGTAGGTCTGTTGCGTGATTTCGGGCTCCGGCAGAGCCTTACGATCCAGCTTGCCGTTGGGGGTCAACGGCAGCTGGTCCAGCGCCAGCAGATGGCTGGGCACCATGAAGTCCGGCAGCCGGGCCAATAGCGCCTGGCGCAGCGCAGCTTCGTCCATACCTGGCGTCACCAGGTAGCCCACCAGTTGCGGGCCGGTGGCGCTGTGGCGCAGCAGCACCACGGCCTCGCTCACCCCGGCCAGCTCGCGCAACGCCGCCTCGATCTCGCCCAGCTCCAGGCGCAGGCCACGCAACTTGATCTGGTGATCCAGTCGGCCCAGGTAGTCCAGGGCGCCGTCGTCGCGCCAGCGGGCCAGATCGCCACTGCGATACAGCCGACCGCCCGGGGTGAAGGGATCAGGGACGAAGCGTTCGGCGGTCAGCCCAGGGCGACCCAGATAGCCGCGCGCCAGGCCAATGCCACCGATGTACAGCTCACCGGCGACACCAATGGGCTGCGGATTGAGGCGTTCGTCGAGGATATGGATCTGCAGGTTGGCGATGGGCTGGCCAATGGGCACCGCCAGTCGATCGGACTCTTGGCAGGTCCAGTGGGTGACGTCGATGGCGGCCTCGGTGGGGCCATAGAGGTTGTAGAGCGCCGCCTGGGGCAGCCGCCGACGGACTTCTTGGGCCAGCTCCGCGGGAAGGGCTTCGCCACTGCAGACGATGCGAGTCAGGCTGGCGCAGCCGGACAGGTCATCCTGGGCCAGGAAGGCGGCCAGCATGGACGGCACGAAGTGCAGCGTGGTGATGCCCTCACGGGCGATCAGGGCGCTCAACGCCGCCGGATCGCGATGTTCGCCCGGACGGGCCAGCACCAGGCGGGCCCCGGCCTGCAGCGGCCAGAAGAATTCCCAGACCGAGACGTCGAAGCTGAAGGGGGTCTTCTGCAAGACGTGATCGCGGACATCCAACCCATAGGCAGCCTGCATCCACTGCAGGCGGTTGTACAGCGCCGCCTGGGTATTGCCGGCGCCCTTGGGCCGACCGGTGGAACCGGAGGTGTAGATCAGGTAGGCCAGTTGCTCGGGATGTACCTGGAGGTCGGGCGGACTGGCCGGTTCGCCGGATAGGTCAAGCCGTTCCAGATCCAGGACATCCAGCGACAGCTTTTCAGGCAACAACGCGATTGCTGGCCCGTGGCTGAGCAGCAGGCTGGCGCCGCAGTCTTCCAGCATGAAAGCCAAGCGCTCGGCCGGATAATCCGGGTCCAGCGGCACGTAGGCGGCGCCGGCCTTGAGCACGCCGTAGAGGGCGATCACCATCTCCACCGAACGCAGCATGGCGACGCCGACCCGGCTCTCGCGGCCGATGCCGCGCCGGCGCAGGTGGTGGGCCAGGCGATTGGTGGCCTGGTCCAGCTCGGCGTAGCTCAGGCGGCGCTCCTCCAGGCACAGGGCCTCGCGCTCGGGATGGGCGGCGACCTGCTGGAGGAAGCCACCCAGC
Organism: Pseudomonas oryzihabitans; assembly: GCF_006384975.1. Taxonomy (NCBI): domain Bacteria; kingdom Pseudomonadati; phylum Pseudomonadota; class Gammaproteobacteria; order Pseudomonadales; family Pseudomonadaceae; genus Pseudomonas; species Pseudomonas oryzihabitans. The sequence goes on along the minus strand of NZ_CP021645.1, from coordinate 822,227 downwards.
ACGCCAGTGGGCGGCAGTGGTGCATAGGCTTCCGCAGTGGCATTCCAGGCAGCCAGCCGCTTGGGCTCTTCGGGCAACAGCAGGGGCGCCTCGGCCAGGGGCTGCTGCGGGGCATCGAGCAACGCCTGCAAGAGCACCAGGAAACGGGCGTGCATTTGCTCGATGCGCGCCGGTTCGAAGAGGTCACTGGAGTAATTCCAGTTGCCACCGAGGCTGCCGTCAGCCAGTTCCCAGGTATGCAACGCCAGATCGAACTGGGCGCTACCGCTGTCCAGCGGCAGCAATTCGGCGCGCAGCTCGGGACCTAGTTGCAGGGCGTCGAGCTGGCGCGGCTGGTGGTTGTAGAGCACCTGGAACAGGGGGTGGTGGCTGAGGGTGCGCTCCGGGGCCAGGGCGTCCACCAGTTGTTCGAAGGGCAGATCCTGATGGGCCTGGGCCTCCTGTACCCGCTCCCGGGCCTGGGTCAGCAGCGCCAGGAAATCCGCCTCGGCCCCCAGCTCCAGGCGCAGTACCTGGGTGTTAACGAAGCAGCCGATGACCCGCTCGACCTCGCTACGCTGGCGCCCGGCGACGGGTACGCCGATGCGCAGGTCGCGCTGGCCGGCGAGGCGGCCGAGCAGGGTCGCATAGGCGGCCAGCAGCACGGTGAACAGGGTGGTGCGCTGGGTCCGGGCGAAGTCGCCCAAGCGTTGCGCCAGGGGCGCCGGCAATTCGAAGCTCAGCCGCGCGCCGCGCTGGCTGGGGGCTGCCGGGCGCGGCCGGTCTGCCGGCAGTTCCAGCACCGGATGCTCGCTGCCCAGGCGCATGCGCCAGAACTCCAACTGGCGCTCGCCATCCCCGGCAGCGAGGCAGGCGCGCTGCCAGAGCGCATGATCGGCGTAGCTGACCGGCACGATGGGCAATTCGGCCGCACGCCCTTCCACAGCTGCGCGGTAACAGGCGGCGAAGTCGTCCAGCAGGATCTGGATCGACCAACCATCGGCGATGGCATGGTGCAGGCACAGCAGCAGATGCGCCGGCGCCCCGTCCACGCCCCGTGCCAGACCCAGCCGCCACAGCGGCCCGCGCTCCAGGTCGAAGGGCCGGTTGGCGAAGGCGCGGGCCACGGCCGGCAGGTCCTGGGGCGAAACCTCGCCCAGTGCCTCAAGCGGCACCGCGCAGTTCTCGGCTACCCGTTGCAGCGGCGTACGGCCCGGCCCCTCTTCCAGCGTGGTGCGCAGGCTGGGATGGCGCGCCGTGAGGGCCGCGAAGGCCTCACGCAACGCGGTCTCGTCCAGTTGGCCGTGCAGGCGCAAGGCACCCGGCAGGTGGTAGGCGGCATTGCCCGGTTGCAGGCGCTCCAGGAACCAGAGTCGCTGCTGGGCATAGGAGGCTTCCGCACAGGCCGCCGCCGCGCCGCCGGGAATCGGCAGCGCCCCGGCATCGAGACCCTGGTCGCGCAACTTGGTGAGGAAAGTACGGCGCTGAGCCGGCGGCAGGCCGAGGAAACGCTTGGCCAGGGCCTGGGCTTTGTCGTGCAACATCAAGGGGTCTCCTCCAGCTCGTCCAGCAACGCGTCCAGCGCGTCCAGGCGATCGTCGTCCAGGGTCTGCTCGCGCAGGGTGTCGATGAGTTCGGCTTGGGCCGCCACGGTGGTGGCGGTAAAGGCTGCGGCAAGGGGTACGCGCACGCCGAGCCGTTCGTGGATGCGCGACAACAGGCGGGTGGCCAGCAGCGAGTGGCCGCCCAGGGCGAAGAAGTCGGCATCGCGGCCCACCTCCGCCACTTGCAGCAGGTCCTGCCACAAGGCGGCCAGCTGCCGTTCGGTGTCGTTCTGCGGCGGCTGCCCCGGTGCGGCATCCAGCTCCGGTACCGGTAGTGCCCGGCGGTCGAGCTTGCCGTTGGCATTGCGCGGCAGCCGCTCCAGCCAGAGCGCCTGGGTCGGTACCATGAACAGCGGCAGGCGCTGCGCCAGGGCCTCGCGCAACGCGGCAAGGCCAGGCCGCTCGCTGCCCTGGGGCTCCAGGTAGGCCACCAGTTGCGGCCCCTGGGGCGTGGGCTGGGCGGCGACCGCGGCGTCACGCACGCCCGGCTGCGCTCGCAGCAGGGCCTCGATCTCGCCCGGCTCCAGGCGCTGGCCGCGCAACTTGATCTGGAAGTCGGTCCGGCCGACGTATTCCAGTTCGCCACGGGCGTTCCAGCGCACCAGGTCGCCACTGCGATAGAGACGCTCTCCGGTGGCGAAGGGACTAGGCACGAAGCGTTCGGCGGTCAGGCCCGCTCGGCCCACGTAACCGCGCCCGACGCCGGCACCGCCGATGTACAGCTCACCCACCCCGCCGCGGGGCACCAGGCGCAGCCGCGCATCGAGCACGAACAGCCGGGTGTTGTCGGTGGGCTTGCCGATGGGGATGTCCGCCTGGGGCGCGCGCAGCAGCTGCAAGGCCACGTCATCGGCACACTCGGCCGGGCCGTAGGCATTCACCAGCGGGATGCCGGGGTAGCGCTGCAGCCAGCGTGCCGCGAGGTCCGGCGCCAGCGCCTCGCCGGTGGGCAGCAGCCAGCGCAGCGCCGGCAAGGCCTGCGGCGGCAACTCCAGCAGCGCGGCGATCACCGTCGGCACGCATTCCAGGACGCTGACCCCGCTGGCGGCGACGCGCGCCAGCAACAGCGCCGGGTCCTGCACCTCGGCTTCGGCGACGATCTCCACGCGGCCACCGAACAGCGGCGCGGTGAGGAACTGCCAGACCGAGACATCGAAGCCGGTGGCGGCCGTCTGGGCGATAACGTCGTCCTCGCCCAGTTGCAGAAAGGGCAGCTTGCTCAGCTGGTTGTTGAGCATGCCCTGCTGGGTGACCATCACCCCCTTGGGCTCGCCGGTGGAGCCGGAGGTGAAGATCACGTAGGCCAGTTGGTCGGGCCGGCTGCGCACGCCAGGGCCGCCCTCGGGCTGCCCGGCCAGGAGTTCTTCGAGGATCAGCAGCCGTGGCGGTCTCCGGGTCAGCGCCAGTATCGCCGCGGCCCGCTCACGCTCGGCCTGGGGTACCACCAGCACCGGCGCGGCGCTGCCGTCCAGCAGCCGGGCGCTACGCGCCGGGGGATGTCGTTCGTCCAGCGCCAGGTAGCCCGCGCCGGCCTTGAAGGCTCCGACCATGAGGGTCAGCAATGCCAAGCCCCGCGGCGCCCAGAGCGCCACGACCTGATCCGGGCCGATACCTTCAGCCACCAGGGCACGGCCCAGCCGGCCCGCCTGGTGGTCCAGCTCGCCATAGCTCAGGCTGGCCTCGCCGCAGCGCGCCACGGTGCGCTGTGGATGGTCGGCGGCATGGGCTTCGAAGCGCTCGATCCAGGGCAACTGATACCAGTGCGGCTGAGCCGCGCCGCGGCCCCAGCCGAGCAGGCGTTCGCGTTCGTCCGGTGCCAGGGGTTCCAGCTGTTCCAGGGAGCGCTCCGGCGCCTCGATCAGCGCCAGCAGCAGGCGCTCGAACTGGCCCAACAGGGTGCGCATGTCGGCGGCGGCGAACAGCCCGCAGTCGAAGGTGAATTGCAGGCGCAGTTCGCTACCCGGCAGCAGCACCACCGTAAGCGGATAGTTGGTGTGGGTGCGGTTGGCCAGCGGGGTGATGCCGAACTCGCGCACGGCCTCCTCCACCGCGCCGCCCAGGGGCACGTTCTCGAAGACGAATAGCGATTCGAACAGCGGCTCACCGGCCGGTACCGAGGCCAGCCGCTGCAATTCGGCCAACGGCAGGTGCTCGTGCTGGCGCAACTCCACGTTGCGCGCCTGCAACCGCTGCAGCAATTCCAGCGCCGGGACCTCGGCGGTCGGCCGCGCGACGCGTAACGGCAGGGTGTTGATGAACAGGCCGAGGGCCTCCTCGATGCCGTCCAGCTCCGGCGGCCGGCCGGCGACGGTGACGCCGAAGACCACCTCGTCCTGGCCGCTGTGGCGCATGAGCAGCAGCGCCCAGGCCGCCTGGACGAAGGTATTGGCGGTCAGTTGGTGACGCCGCGCCTGGGCGGCCAGGGCGCGGGTCGCCTCTGCCGACAGGGCCACGGCTTCGTCGCGCATCTCGCCCGAGGCCAGGCCTTGGCGCCGATAGGGCAGCGGCGTCGCCGCCTCCACCCCAGCCAGCTCGGCGCGCCACCAGGCGCGGCCCGCCGTGGCATCCTGGGCCGCCAGCCAGGCGAGGAAGTCGGCATAAGGCCGGGCGGGTGGCAAGGCCAGCTCAGTCCCGGCGACGGCCGCGCGATAGCGGGCGAAGAATTCACCCAGCATCAGGCCCCGGCACCAGGCGTCGATCAGCACATGGTGGTGGGTTTGCACCAGCTGGTAGTCGTTCGGGCCGAAGGTCACCAGGCGCAGGCGCAGCAGCGGTGGCCGGGCGAAATCGAAGCCCATGCGGCGCTCCTCGGCCAGCAGCGCCTCCAACGCGGCCACGCCCTCCTCCCGCGGCCGGTCGCTGAAGTCCAGCAGGCTGACCGGCGACGGCACCTGGCGATGCACCACCTGGCACCATTCGCCGTCCAACTCCTGGAAGCCGGTACGCAGCGCCGGATGCCGCGCCACCACGGCTTCCCAGGCCTGACAGAAGGCTTCGGCCGCCAGCGGCTGGCGCAATTCGTAGCGGTCCTGCATCAGGTAGATGCCACTGCCCGGCTCCAGCAGGCTGTGCATGAGAATGCCTTCCTGCATGGGCGCCAGGGGCAGCACGGCTTCGTGGTCCGCCTGGTCGCCGGCGCCGTCGAGCAGGTCGTCCAAGGCGGTGACGAACCCCTGGTGCAGCTCTTCGATGGCGGTCGCCGCGAAACGCGCGGCACTGTAGCGCCAGTCCAGCCGCAACTGGCCGTCACGCAGCTGGGCGTCCAGCACCAGGGCGCTGGCCAGAGATCCCTCGGGGTCGCGACTGCTGCGCAGCTCCAGCTCCCGCAGCGGGAAGCCATCTATCGACGGGCGTTCGAAACGGCCCAGGTAGTTGAAGGTCAGGCCATCCCGGGTATCGGCCAGGGCGGCACCGCCGAGGTAGCGCAGCAGGCCGTAGCCCAGGCCGCGCTCGGGCACCTCGGCGAGGGTCCGCCGCACCCGCGCCAGGGTAGCGGCCGGCGTGGATTCGGCGCCCAGCACCAGCGGATACAGGCAGGTGAACCAGCCCAGGGTGCGGCTCAATTCCAGGGTGCCGTCGCGATCCTCGCGGCCATGGCCTTCGACGGCGATCCGGGTGGCCGCGCGGCCCGTCCACTGCCGCAGAGCTTCGGCCAACGCCGCCAGCAACACGGCTTCGGTGCCGGGTATCTTCAGCAGCCGCTCGGTCAGCGCCACCGGCAGTCGCCGCGCCAGGCTACCGGCATCGCGGACTTGGCAGCGGCCGTGTGGATCTAGACAAGGCAGGGTCTCGGGGACCGCGGTGACCGCCTCCCAGTAACCGCGCTGACCTTGCAGCTCAGGCTCGGCGGCGCGTTGCGCCAGGTGCTGGGTCCAGGCGCTCCAATCGCTGCCCGTCTCGCCCAGCGCGAGGGGCGTACCGACTGCCAACTGTCGATAGGCCAGCGCCAGGTCGTCGAGCAGGATGCGCCAGGAGACGCCGTCCACGGCCAGGTGATGGATGGCGATCAACAGCCGAGGCCGCTGCTTCGGTCCCTCGGCCAACACCGCCCGCAGCAGGGGTCCACGGGTGAGGTCCAGGCTGCGCTCGGCCTCCTCGAACAGCGGCGCCAGCTCGGCCTCAGCGGCCACCTGGCAAGTCCAGAGCAGCCGCTCCGCGTCTTCCTGGGGACGCACCTGCTGGCGCCAGCCGCCTTGCTCGGTCGGTACGAAGGCCAGGCGCAAGCTGCTGTGGCGGTCGACCAGGGCTGCCAACGCCCGGCGCAAGACCTCGGCATCCAGCGGCGCGGCCAATTCCAGGATGACGGACTGGTTCCAGTGCGCGCGCTGCTTGACCGGCTCAGCGAAGAAACGGGCCTGGATGGGCGTCAAGGGCAGCTCGTCCGTCACGGCAGCCACCGGCGGTTTGGCCACGACGGGCGCGGCGGCGGGCACGGCGACTGCCGCCAGGGCGGCGATGGTCTGGTGTTCGAACAGCTGCTTGGGCGTGAGCTTGAGGCCCTGGCGCCGGGCCCGGGCGATGATCTGCAGGCTGAGGATGGAGTCGCCGCCCAGGGCGAAGAAATTGTCCTCTCGACCGACACGCTCCACCTTGAGCGCCTCGCTCCACAGCGCCGCCAGGGCGGTCTCCACCTCGCCTTGGGGCGCCGCGAACTCGGCCTGGCGGGCCTCGGGCTCCGGCAACCGGGCGCGATCCAGCTTGCCATTGGCGGTGAGCGGGAAGGCTTCGAGTACCAGGATCTGAGCCGGCACCAGCGCCTCGGGCAGGTGCTGCGCGAGATGCTCGCGCAGGGATTCGCCGTCGAGATCCCTACCCGTCACATAGGCTACCAGTTGGCCGCGGCCATCCAGCTGCACATGGGCCGCCCCGACGCAGGGCTGCGCCAGCAGGACCGCGACGACCTCGCCCGGCGCCACGCGATAGCCGCGCACCTTGAGCTGGTCATCGCTGCGACCGAGGAATTCCAGCCGGCCATCCGCGGCCAGGCGTACCCGGTCACCGGTGCGATAGAGGCGGTCGCCCGGCTTCCAGGGGTCCGGCAGGAAGACTGCGGCGGTATCACCAGGTCGCCCCTGGTAGCCCCGCGCCAATCCCGCGCCGCCCAGGTACAACTCGCCGACGGCCCCGGCGGGCAGCGGATTGAGCTCGGCGTCCAGCACCCGGGCACGCAGATTGGGCAGTGGCGCGCCCAGGGCGATTGTGGCCGCCGGATCGTCGAGTGCCGCGGTGAGGGCACCTACGGTGCTTTCGGTGGGGCCATAGTGGTTGAACAGCCGGCAGCCGGGTTTGAGTTCCCGTACTCGCTCGGCCAGCGGCGCGGGCAGCGCCTCCCCACCCAGTACCAGGGCTGCGGACGGCAACAGCCGCGCCGGGTCGGCGGCCTGCAGCAAGGCGCTCAGATGGGTGGGCACTATCTTGAGTACCGCCACCGGCTGGCGCGCGAAGTACTCGGCGCACCGGTCGGCATCCTGGACCAGTTCGTCATTCAGGAGGTGCAAGGTACCGCCGCTGGCCAGGGCGCCGAACAACACCGTATGCCCCAGGTCGGCGGCGACGGTGGAAACCATGGCGAAGCTGGCCTGTGGCGGCAACGCCAGCCGCTGCAGCACGCCCTGCACATAGTTGGCGATGGCGCCGTGAGAGACCACCACCCCCTTGGGCCGGCCGGTGGTCCCGGAGGTGTAGATCAGGTAAGCCGCCTGGGCCGGCAGCACCTCGACCGCCAATGCCTCCGCCGACGCCTGCCGCCAGTCGGCCGCGGCGTCCAGCGCGAGTGCAGGCGGCCCCTCGGGCAAGGGTGCGCCGAGCAGCAACTGGGCGCCGCTGTCGGCCAGCACCTGGGCCTGGCGCGCCGCGGGCCACTTGGGATCGACGAAGACACAGGCGCCGCCGGCCTTGAGAATCCCCAGCAGGCCGACGACGAAGCTCGCCTGCCGCGGCTGGCAGAGCGCGACCCGCACCTCGGCGCCGACGCCCCGGTCCCGCAGCGTCCGCGCCAGGCGATTGCTGTCGGCCTCCAGTTGCGCATGGCTCAGGTGGGCATCGCTGGCCACCACCGCCGGCCCCTCCCCGGCCTGCGCCAACCCCGCGTGCCACAGCGCCAGCAGATCCGCCGCCGGGAAGGCCAGGGACTCGCCCGCCAGACCCGGGGCCTCCTGGGCCAGACGATAGCGCGCCAGGGGTTGCTCGGCATCGGCCACCACCTGCTGGGCCAGGAGCGCGAAGTCGGCCGCCAGCGCGGCGATGCGCGGTGCGTCGAAGAGGTCGGTGGCATAGGTGAACACCGCCTCGATGCCCGCCGGAACGTCAGTGATGTCCAGGCCCAGGTCGAAGTGCGCGGCGCCGTCGTCGAGCTGCCGCGCGGAGAGCGTCACCCCGCCCAGGTCCAGCGCCTGGGGCAGCGGGAATTGCTGGGTGAACTTCACCTGGCACAGCGGATTCCAGCCCAGGTGCCGCTCCGGCGCCAGGGCTTCCACCAGCAGGTCGAACGGCAGGTCCTGGTGCGCCTGGGCTTCCAGGGCACGCTTCTTGACCTGCTCCAGCAAAACCTTGAACGAACGAGCGCCGTCCAGTTGGCAACGCAGCACCTGAGTATTGACGAAGAAGCCGATCAGCCGCTCGGTTTCCCGTCGGGTACGCCCGGCCACGGGAACGCCCACGCACAGGTCGCTGCAGCCGCTATGGCGCTGCACCAGCAGCTGGAACAGCGCCAGGCCGACCATGAACAGGGTCGCCCCCTCGCCCTGGGCCAACTCCCGCAGCCCCTGGCTGACCGTGGCGGGCAGGCTGAAGGTGAAGCGCGCCCCGCGCCCGCTCTGCTGCGGCGGCCGGGGGCGGTCGCTGGCCAGATCCAGCCGCGCGGGTGCGTCGGCCAGTTGCGTCCGCCAGTACGCCAGTTGCCGCTCGCGGGATTCACCGGCCAACTCGCGGCGCTGCCAGCGCGCGAAGTCGGCATAGCTGATGGCGAGCGGCGCCAGCGCGGGCGTCTCGCCATCCTCCGCCCGATAGAGGGCGGCGAAATCCTCCAGCAGGACCTGGATCGACCAGCCGTCGGCGATGATGTGGTGCAGCACCAGCAGCAAGCGGTGATCCTCGGCGTCACGACGGATCAGCGCCATGCGCCACAGGGGACCTTCGCGCAGGTCCAGCGGGCGACGCACCAGGTTTTGGACCAAGGTGGCCTGGGCCTGCTCCGGCGCTGCCGTCTGGCTCAGGTCATGGTGCTCCACCGCCCCCTGGGCCAGCATTTCGATGCGTTGCTCGGGCACCTCGCCAGCGCCGGCGCTGAAGCGGGTACGTAGCGCCGCATGCCGCTGGACCAGGGCGTCCAGCGCCCGCTCCAGCCGCGCCACGTCCAGGACCCCACGCAGCTGGATTTCACCGGCCAGGTGATAGGCGGCGTTGCCCGGCTCCAGCTGATCGAGAAACCACAGGCGCTGCTGGGCGAAGGACTGGGGCGCGCGGGTCGCGTCCTCGGCGACGAGACCGTCCACCTCGGCCTTGCGCGGCAGCGCGGCCACCCGCGCGGAAAAGGCGCCCAGCGTCGGCGCCTCGAACAGCAGCGCCGGGTCGAGCACCACCTGGAGCGTCTCGCGCAGACGGGCCTGCACCTGCACCACGGCGACCGAATCCCCGCCCAGGGCGAAGAAATGCGCCTGGGCGGTGAGATCGTCACGGCCGAGCACCTCGGCCCAGGCCTGGCGCACCTCACGCAGCACGGCCGGTGCCGCTACCTGAGGCTCACCTTGGGCCAAGGCGCCATCACGCCACTCGGCGAAGCTGTCCAGGCTGCCGGCCAACCAGCCGGCCCGGCAGGCGGCGCGTTGCAGCTTGCCGCTGGTGGTGCGCGGCAGCGTGCCCGGTTCGAGTAAGGCGATGGCCCTGGGCGCCACCTGGAAGGCCTGGGTCAGCGTCTCCACCAAGGCCGCGCAGATACGTTCGGCCGGCACCAGGCGGCGCACGTTGCGGCTGATCTCCAGCGCCAGGCCGATGCCCTCGCGGCCGTCCTCCCCCACCAAGGCGAACGCCGCCACGCGACCCCGCCGCAGGTAGTCGGCGACCTGCTCTTCCAGCACCAGCTCCACGTCCTGGGGATAGAGATTCTGGCCATTGAGGATGATGAGATCCTTCAGCCGCCCGGCGATATAGAGTTCGCGCTCGGCGGCGATGCCCAGGTCCCCGGTGCGCAGCCAGCGCCGGCCATCGCGCTCCACGAAGGCGGCGGCCGTGGCCTCGGGATTATTCCAGTAGCCTTGCGCCAGGCTGGGGCCGGCGACCCAGACCTCGCCGGCGCGGGTCTCGGCCAGCGGCTCCAGCGTCTGCGGATCGACGATGCGCAGTTCGTGCTCGGCATCGCACCAGCCGCACCCGGCCAGGCGCCCCTGCTGCAGCGCCGCCTCGGCACCGGCGGCGCTCAGGGCGTCACCGGCGAAGCGCTGGATACGGAATTCGTCGGTCGGCTCATGGGCGCAGACATAGAGGGTCGCCTCGGCCAGGCCATAGGCCGGCGTCAGCGCCTGGCGGCGGAAGCCGGCGGCGGCGAAACGCTCGCAGAAGGCATCCAGGGTGTCCACCCGGATCGGCTCGGAACCGGAAAAGGCCATGCTCCAGCGACTCAGGTCGAGTTCGGCCAGGGCACTGTCGCTGATCCGCTCCACGCACAGGCGGTAGGCGAAGTCCGGTCCACCGCTGACGGTACCGCCGTATTGGCTGATGGCCTGCAGCCAGCGCGCCGGACGGGTGAGAAAGTGGTTGGGCGACATCAGTGTCAAGGTGCCGCCGTGGTAGATCGGCAGCAGCAGCCCGAGCATCAGGCCCATGTCATGGTAGAGCGGCAACCAACTCACCCAGTCCTCGTCGCGCCCGGTGAAGAAGCCGCGCTGCATGGCCTTTTCGTTGGCGATCAGGTTGGCATGGCTGACCATCACGCCCTTGGGCGCCGAGGTCGAACCCGAGGTGTATTGCAGAAAGGCCAGCGCCGAAGGGTCCACCACCTGTGGTCGGTAGGCCAGGGCCCAGCTGGCCTCGATGTCTTCCACCGCCAGGCACAGCGCGCCCTCGGGCAGCGCCTGCGCCAGGGTCCCGGCATGGGCAGCGAGGCAGGCCCGCTCGCCGAGCACCACCCGCGGCTGGGCATCGTCGAGGATGCCGCGCAGGCGCTCGATGTGCATCTGCCGACTGTTTTCCGGGGGAAAGGCCGGTACGGCGATGACCCCGGTATAGAGGCAGGCGAAGAAGGCCGCCGCGTAATCCGGGCCACTGGGCAGCAAGAGTACGCAACGCTCGCCACGGGTCTGCCCGAGCCGCTCCTGCAGACAGCCGGCGAGGCTCAGCGCCCGTTCGCGCAGCTGGGCATAGGAGGTCAGCTGGGGCGTCTCGTCATTGGTCAGGTGCCGCAGCACCGTCTTGTCCGGCTGGCGCTCGGCGTAGAAATCGAGGACGTCGACGAAGTGCTCGGCTTGATCCGCTCGGGAGGTCATGGCTTCACCTGCAAGAAAGAATGCCGGACGCCGCCGCGACAGCGTCCTGAAAAGAAGGAAGTGGCGGGTGGCTCAGGCGGAACGCCTGGCCACCGGTGTCGCGCTGGCCAGGGTCATGGCCTCGACCAACTCGGCGGAGCGAATCGCCAGGACCGACAGCAGGGTGTCGGACAGGCCATGGCTGACCTCGCAGCCGCCTTGCAGGAACACCTGGACCGCGCCGCCCGCGGCCAGCGGCAAGCGGTAGTGGCGGTCTGGCTCCCCGTCTTGCAGATGCTCGCGCAGGCCGGCCAGCAGGTGCTGGTGGTAGTCGCGGCGATAGCCGGTGGCCAGGATCACCACGTCATAGCTCAGGGTGGTGCGCTCCCCGTCCAGCCGCCCTTCCAGCTCCAACTCCAGCCCCTGGGCGGACGGCCGGCAGGCCGCCACGGAGCGTTCGCAGAGCAGGCGATGGCGCTCCTGGCCACGCAGCTTCTGCAGGTAGAACAGCTGGTAGAGGCTCTCGATCAACTCCAGGTCCACCACCGAATAGTTGGTGTTGCGGTACTCGGCGAACAGTCGCTCGCGCCGCTCCGGCGACTGGGCATAGATCCGGTCGGTGAACGATGGATTGAAGATCTCGTTGACGAAGGGGCTGTCGTCGGACGGCTTGAGTGCCCCGCCCCGCAGGATCAGCGATGCCTCGACCTGGGGAAAGCGCTGGGTCAGATCCTGGAAGATCTCGGCGGCGCTCTGGCCGCCGCCGATCACCGCCACCCGGCGGGGCTGCGCCGGATCGGCCAGTAGCGCCTCGATCCGACCGCGATAGGCCGAGGAATGCAGCACCCGCGGGTCGCTCAGCGTGGCAAAGGCCGGCGGCACCTGCGGGGTCCCGCCGATGCCGAGGATCAGGTTGCGGCCCAAGCGGCGGTGCAAGGTGCCTTGCTGGTCGCGGGACACCACTTGCACGGCGTCCAGGATGCCGTCGCGGTACCAGGGCTCCACCGCCACCACCTCCTCGCCGTAGTGCACCTGATCGGCGAAGGCGGCAGCCGCCCAACCGAGGTAATCGTTGTATTCCTCGCGGCTGGGGAAAAAGGTCTTGAGGTTGATGAAATCCTCCAGCCGACCGCGTTCCTTCAGATAGTTGATGAAGGTGAAGCGGCTGGCCGGATTGCGCAGGGTCGCCAGGTCCTTGAGAAAGGAGATCTGCATCGTGCTGCCCTCGAGCAGCATGCCTTCGTGCCAACTGAAGGCCGGCTTGCGCTCGATGAAGCATCCTTGGGGCTGGCGGTCGGCGGCCTGCTCGTCCGCAGCGATGGCCAACGCCAGGTTGGAAGGCCCGAAGCCGATGCCGATGTAGTCGTGGACCTGTTCCATGCGAACCTCTCGTCGATAACCGGGTGGGATTGCCCCCGCGCCGTAGCACGACTGACAATCATTCTCACCCTCATCGACGAACAGACCCTTCGCTTGTTCAAGGCTTTTTGCCGATTTATACCCAGATCGGCACCGGGTTCTCAGGCGCTAGCCCGCGATCTCTTGCAGCGCATCGCGACTGGCCCGCTCGCGCTGCTCGCCGACCAGTTCCACCAGGCGCCCTCCGTCCATCTTGAACAGGCGATCGGCCTGATCGAAATAGGCGTCGTCATGGGTGATGGCGAATACCGTCAGTCCCGCCGCCTTCATCTGCGGCAGCAGTTCGCGGTAGAACAGCCGGCGAAACAGCGGGTCCTGATCGGCCGCCCATTCGTCCAGCAGGACGATGCTACGGCCCTCCAGCATGGCCAACAGCAGCGCCAGACGCTTGCGCTGGCCCTGGGAGAGACGGGTATCGCTCAGCCGCCCTGCCGCCACCCGCACCTTGAGCTGCAGGTGCAGGCGCCGCAGCCAGGTCTGTACCTGAGCTTCGTCGGCAACCCTGCCATCCGGCCCGAGCAGACGATCGAACAGATGGAAGTCGGTAAAGACCGAGGCGAACAGCTGGCGATAGGCCGTCCAGTCAGCCGCGCTCACTTCCCTGCCGTCCACCGCGAGGACGCCACGTTGCGGGCGATAAAGTCCGGTCAACAGGCGCGCCAGGGTGGACTTACCACTGCCGTTGCCGCCCATCAGGAATACCGTCTCACCGCGTCTGAGCGTGAGGTTCAAGGGACCGACATCGAAGCCCGGCTCATCGCCCTGGGTCTCATAGCGATACTCCACGCCACGCAGCTCCAGGCGCTGCCAGTCGGTCGCGAAGGCCGGCGCCGGCTCGGCGAAACCGTCCGTTGCGGGTGCCAGGGCCAGGGTCTCCACCCGTTGCAGCGCGACCTGCCCCGTCATCAACGGTGGTAGTGCCCCTATCGCCATCACCAGCGGCGTGCGCAAAAAGAGGATGGTCAGGGCATAAGTGGCAGCCACTTCGGTACTGGCCCAGCCCAGGCCGTTGGCCAGATAGAACGCCAGGCCTATGGTGCCCAGCACCATGGTATTGGCCCAGTTGCTGGCGATGGCGTTATAGCGATCCGCCATCGTCACGTGTTCGCGATAGGCGCTGGCGTTGAGCTCGAAATCTTCGTCGAAGAAACGCTGGGCACGCGCCCGATTCAGCGCGAGTTCCTTGCGGCCCTCGATCAGGGCCTGGTAGTCCGCATAGAGACGACTCTCCGCATCCCGCCACAGATGCAGGTGGCGATAGAGCCGCGCCACCAGCAGCCAGCCCAGGCCCAGGGTCAGGGTCATCCAGGCGAGGGTCACGAGGAACAACGACCAGGACAGCCAGGCCAGATACAGGAAGGCCGCCAGGCTCAGCACCGCACCGTAGAGCAGACTGGGCAACTGCACGAAGGCCAGGGTCAGATTGCGCAGGTCACTGGACAGGCTAGCCAGGATGGCGGGCCCTCCGACGGCCTCGAGGCGCTCGATATCGGTGTTCAGCACCCGCTTCACCACCTGCCGTCGCAGATCGTAGACGAAGCGATGGCCCAGCGCGGTCAGGGCCACCTGGGCACCGGCAGCCATCACCAGCAACAACAGGAGCAAGCCGAGAAATTGCAGCAGTGCCTCGGTCGGCGCCGCCAGAGTGGTTACCAGCCGCCAATTGATGAAGGCGATCACCCCGACGCTGAGCAAGGCACTCCCCAGGCTGAGCAGCAGGACGAGCGTCGTGGCCAGGGGGCGATAGCGGAGGATGAGGCGGATCAGGGTCATGAGCGACCTCGCTTCGGACAGTGGCGGGCAAGACAGTTGCCGGTCAGGGAATTGCGACAATGCACGGTGGCATCCTGCAAGAGGAAATTCACCAGCGCTGGCGAGGCACCGATCCGCCGGGCGACGTCGCGCTGGGTCAAGCCCTCGACCCGACACAGGGTGATCACATCCTGGGTACGCGCCGGTAGCTGCCGCAACGCGCGGACCACCAACCCGATCTCCTCTCGAGCCTGAACGACTCGCTCGGCGGAAAGCTCGCCGGGTATCCCTTCGTCCTGTTCCGTAGGGCTGGCGAACCAGCGCTCTTCCCACTTCCGGCGGCGCAGTTGATCGACCGCCAGATTCTGCACCACTCGATACAGATAGCGCGAAGGCTCCAAGACAGCCAGGGAATCGCGCCGCTCCCAGAATTTGAGAAAGGCCTCCTGCACGACATCCTCGGCCCGCTTGCGACAGCCGAGCAGGCGCGTCGCGATATTGAGCAAGCCGCTACGGTGATGATCGAACAATGTTCCCAGCGCTGAATCCTCAGCGGCGCGACCCTGCCTGACCGGCTGCGGAAGTGAACCCTGAAGGGTCGGCGGATTGACCTCATCAAGGGGGAACCTGGGCTGACGTGACGCCTGAGGCGAAGCGAGCGGCGATAGCATTTCTGCGTCCCTGTAAAACTAGGAGCGCAAAACTCTAATTGATACTCATTCTCACATCAATGAATCGTTTAACGATTCGTGATCAGCCTATCGCGCGCGCCAGAGGTGCGCGAAGCGTACTAGGACGGCAATTCCTCGCCCTGTCGCTCCGGCGCCAGCGGCGAAAGATCCACGCTGCGGCAATAATCCATGAACAGCCGCGTAGCCTTGGTCGGCTCATTGTTGCGCAGGTAGGCCATGATGAAGGTCGAGGCAGGCATGTCGTCGTGGATATTGACCTGGACCAGGCGCTTGCCATCGTAGGTGATGTCGGTGGTCGGCCGGGTGACCAGCACGGAAAAGCCCAGCCCCTGCCCCACCATGCAGCGCACCATCTCGATGGAGGGCGAGCTGTAGGCCACCGTGGGGTGGTAGCCCTTCTCCTTGAAGATATCGATGAAGTAGTTACGGCTGGGCACCACGTCCAGCAGGATCATGGGTTCGCGGCTCAGCTCCTTGAGCGTCACCGCCTTCTTGCGCGCCAGGGGATGGGCGATGGGCAGCAAGGCGTAGGGCTTGTGCGGGGCGTTGAGCTTTTCCTTGGTGATGGAATCACCCAGTTCCAGGTCGTAGAGAAACACCAGATCGAAGCGACCGCGGTGTACCCCGTGCATCAATTCGTGCTGTTCGCCGTCATGCAACTGGATGGTGATTTCCGGATAGAGCCGCTTGAAGCCGGCGACCAGCTTGGGCAGATAGAGCGGCGCCGCGGATTCGAAACAACCGACCGCCACCGTGCCCGAGACCATCTCGCTTTCCGCGCGGGCGTTCTGTTCCAGCTCATAGGAAAGCCGCAGCAATTCCTTGGCCTTTTCATAAAGCCGGCGCCCGCTGGCGGTCAGGGAAACGCCCTGGGCGTGATGGCGCACGAACAACTTCTGCTCGAAACTTTCTTCGAGATTCTTGATGGCGACGGATATTGACGGCTGGGATATGTGCAGTTGTCGCGCCGCCTCGACGATGCTGTCTTCCTCGACCACGGCGACGAAATAACGAAGTTGCCTGAGCGTAAAATGCGTCACGGATTTCCTATAGAAAAAATCACTGCAGAGCTTGATCCTGCATAGTCTTAACCTTCGAAGCGAAAGCCATGCCAGGCAGCTTCCCATTGCCTTACGCCCTAGCCAAACCCTTGAAAATCCAGCAGACACGGCCTGCATCGATCTCCAGCCAGCGCACCAAAATCCTGCACTCCAGCACCTAATAGCGACACTTCGCCCCGTATCGGGGCATATAAAGAACTCACTGAGTCGACTGACGTTTCTGCATAGGCAAGTCCTATACAGAGGCCCGTAATTTGTTAATTGACGATAAGTCCGTCGATTGCCAATTCTGTAATTACAGCGACCGGGCCTACCTCTTCGGCCCTGTTCTTCCAATGAACGGCGACAGGTTTTCACGATGACTTTCGACTGGAACTACATGTTCAGCCTGATCGGCGACACTCAATTCTGGCTGGCAACCTGGACGGTCATCAAACTCAGTACCCTTACCTGGGTCATCAGCATCGCCCTCGGCTTCTTCATCGCCCTGGCGAAACAGTCCCGGCATCCCGTACTCAGCCTGCCGGCGCGCGGCTACATCTGGTTCTTTCGCAGCGTGCCGCTGCTGGTGCTGCTGATCTTCATCTACAACCTACCGCAGGCGTTGCCCTCGACCTCGGTGGTGCTGGCCGATCCCTTCTGGGCGGGGCTCATCGGTATGGTCGTCAGCGAGACGGCCTATGTCGCCGAGATCCACCGCGGCGGCCTGCTGTCGATTCCCAAGGGTCAGAACGAGGCAGCACGGGCCCTGGGGCTGCGCTTTCTCGGCACCCAGTGGCGCATCGTCATCCCCCAGGCGCTGCGGGTGGCGCTGCCGTCGCTGGCCAACGAATACATCTCCATCGTCAAGCTCAGCTCCCTGGTCTCGGTGATCTCCCTGACCGAGATCCTGATGGTCGGCCAGCGTCTCTACTCGCAGAACTTTCTGGTCATGGAGACCATGGCGGCGGTGGCCTTCTACTACGTGCTGATCGTCACCCTGTTCGACTTCCTGCTCAAGCGCCTGGAACGCTTCCTCGACGTAACCCAACGCAAGGTGGTGCGCACGCCCGACGCCCAGGTACTGGCCCTGGCTACCCAGGCCTCGACCGCCAGTGCCAAGCCGCAATGGGACGCCGCCACTCCGGCGCTGCAGGCCGCCCGCCTGCACAAGGCCTACAACGACGTCGAGGTGCTGGGTTCGGTCAACCTGCAGATCCAGCCGGGCGAAGTGGTGTCGGTGATCGGCCCCTCGGGCTCCGGCAAGACCACCCTGATCCGCCTGCTCAATGGGCTGGAGCAACTGGACAACGGCGAGATCCGCATCAACGGCCAGCCGTTCATCCACCTACGCAAGGACGGCGCCCAGAAGCCGCGCTTCATCGAACACAGCGAGCACCGCCTGGACATCGGCATGGTGTTCCAGAGCTTCAATCTCTTCCCCCACCTGACGGTGCTGGACAACCTGCTGCTCGCCCCGCGCTATCACCGGCTCGACCGCCCCGAGGCGCTCAAGCAGCAGGCCTATGCCCTGCTCCACAAGGTCGGGATGCTCGACCACGCCTGGAAGTATCCGCACCAGCTCTCCGGCGGCCAGCAGCAACGCGTGGCCATCGCCCGGGCGCTGATGATGCGGCCGCAGATCATGCTCTTCGACGAGCCCACCTCGGCGCTGGATCCGGAAAAGGTCAACGAGGTGCTGCAGGTGATCGAGACCCTGGCCCAGGAGGGCATCACCATGGTGATCGTCACCCACGAGATGAACTTCGCCTTCAAGGTCTCGGACCGCATCGTGTTCATGGAAAAGGGCCGCGTAGTCTGCGACGACGCGCCCCAGGTACTGCGTAACGGCCAGCATCCGCGCGTCGAGGCCTTCCTCAAGGACGTGTCCCTGGCTTGACCCCCCACCCTTGGCTTCTGGAGAACAGAGATGATCGAGCAAGCGCAAATAGACAGCTTCCACCGAGACGGCTACCTGGTGGTCGAGAACCTGCTGACCGCCGACGAGATCGCCACCCTGCAGGCCGATTTCGACGGCTGGGTGGCAGAGAGCCGCAGCCACACCGAAGCCTGGGGCGAAACCCAGGATGGCCGCGCCCGCTTCGACGTGGAGCTGGACCACCGGCCCGACCACCCTTCCCTGCGCCGGGTCAGCTCGCCCACCGAAATCTCCGCGGCCTATTGCGAGGTCGCACTGTCCTCGCGGATGGCCCAGGTGGCCGCCCAATTGATCGGCGGCAGCGGCACGAGATTCCACCACAGCAAGATCAACTCGAAGCTGCCGCACACCGCCACCCAGGTGAAGTGGCACCAGGATTTCCTGTTCACGCCGCACAGCAACGATGACGTGGTCACCGCGCTGCTAATGGTCAGCGAGGTGACCCCGGAGAACGGTCCGCTCACGGTCATCCCCGGCAGCCACAAGGGCCCGCTGTGGTCGCACTGGCAGGACGGTCGCTTCACCGGATCGGTGGACGACAGCGTGGTCGCCGTGCATTGCGGCGAGCCCGTGGCCTGCTTCGGCCCGGCCGGCTCGGTGTGCTTCATGCACACCCGCCTGCTGCATGCCTCCAGCCCCAACCAGACCGAATTGCCGCGCACCCTGTTCATCAGCGTCTACGCCGCCGAGGACGCCCTGCCCTTCGGCGAGAACCCGCTGCCCAGCGAGCACGCCGGGGTGCTGGTGGCCGGCCAGGAAAGCGGCCTGGTGCGCAGCGTGGCCAACAGCGTGCGCCTGCCGCAGAAGCCGCGCGGCGCCTCCTTCTTCGTCCAACAGGCCGGGCTCGACCAGGCCGCCGTTTGATCTTTCCCATCCCCTCAAGGAGCATCGCCATGCAAAGATTCAGCAGCGCCTCGATTCGGACCCTCACCACCACCGTGCTGGGCGCCACCCTGGCCCTGACCGCGACCCTGGCCTCGGCCGACTTCCTGCAGCCGGGCAAGCTCGTCGCCGGTTCCGACCTGACCTTCTTCCCCTACGAGTACGTGCAGGACAACAAGCCGGCAGGCTTCGACATCGAACTGGTCGATGGCCTGGGCAAGCTCATGGGCCGCACCGTCGAGACGCTCGACACCCGCTTCCCCAACCTCATCACCGGCTTGCAGGGTGGGCGCTTCGACATCGTCAACTCCTCGATGTACATCACCGCGGATCGCCTCAAGGTGATCGACATGATCCCCTATCTCAAGAGTGGTGAATCGATCATCGCGCTCAAGGGCAGCGACTATCAACCCAAGAAACCGGAAGACTTCTGCGGCCACAAGATCGGCTCCATGGGTGCCACCTCCTGGCTGCAGCAGCTACACAAGCTGTCCGATGACTACTGCGTGAAGAACGGCCTCAAGCCCATTGCCGTGAGCGAATACGCCACCGACCCCCAGACCACCCAGGCGCTGCTGTCCAGGGCGGTGGAGGCGCAGATCACCGATGCCGCCGTGGCCCGTGGCCTGGTGGAAAAGCTCGGCAATCGCGTGGTGATCTCCTCCGACAGCCTGATCTACCCCGTACTCAACGGCTTCGGCGTGAAGAAGGGTAACGAAGAGGTGAAGAACGCCCTGGTCGAGGCACTGAAAAAGTACAGCGCCACTCCCGAGTACGCCGCGCTGCTGAAGAAGTACAACTTCCAGGCGCCCACCGAGGCGGATATCGCCGCCCTGATGCCCAAGCCCTAAGTTCTAACCGGTCGTCCCCGCGGCTGGGACGCCCCCTTTGGAGTCACGACCATGGCACCTTCTCATGAGGAACGGCTGCGCATCGATCTGGCGGCGACCTTTCGCGTCATCGCCCACCTCGGCATGCACGAGGCGGTCGCCAATCACTTCAGCGCGGCCGTCTCCGCCGACGGCAAGCAGTTCCTGATCAATCCCAAATGGAAGCACTTCTCGCGCATACGCGCCAGCGACCTGCTGCTGCTCGACGCGGACGATCCGCAGGGCGCCGAGCGGCCCGATGTGGATGCCACGGCCTGGTCGATCCACGGGCAGATCCATCGCCGCCTGCCGGAGGCTCGGGTGGTGCTGCATCTGCACCCGGTCCATACCACGGCGGTGGCCTGCCTGGCCAAGCCGCACGTTCCGCCCATCGACCAGAACACGGCGCGCTACTTCAACCGCATCGCGGTGGACGAACTCTACGGCGGCATGGCCGACACCGAGGCGGAGGGTGCGCGCCTGGCCGGGCTGCTCGACGGCAAGCAACGCCTGCTGATGGGCAACCACGGCGTCATGGTGATCGCCCCCACCATTGGCCAGGCCTTCGATGACATCTGGACGCTGGAGCGCGCCTGCCAAATCCTGGTCACCGCCTGGTCCACAGGCCAGCCGCTCAAGGTGCTGTCCGACGAGGTCGCGGAGAAGACCGCACGGGCCTGGGAAGGCATCACCGACTTCTCCGAGCAGCACTTCGCCGAGATGAAAGAACTGATGATCCAGCAGGATCCCTCCGTGCTGGATTGATTGCCGCGGAGCCCTGCGCTCCGCCCTCCTACTGCTTAGAGCCTGTTCAAAATCTCGCGAGCTAGAGCCAAACAAGGCGAAAACGCCTGAGGAAGCGGAGTTTACGAGTAGTAAATGAGCATTCCGAAGGCGTTTTCAACGCAGTTTGGCCGACGCGCAGCAGATTTTGAAAAGGTTCTTAGATGACGGCCGCCCCCTGCGGAGCGGCCGAAGGGTACCCTCATGTCTACATTACCGACCGCTATCGACACCCTGGTGATAGGCGCCGGCCAAGCCGGGGTCGCCATGAGCGAGCACCTGGGCCGCCTGGGCATCGAACACCTGGTGCTGGAAAAGAATCGTATCGCCGAAGCCTGGCGTACCGGTCGCTGGGATTCCCTGGTGGCCAACGGCCCGGCCTGGCACGATCGCTTCCCCGGCCTGGAATTCCAGACGCCGCCGGACGGCTTCCCCGGCAAGGACGAGATCGCCGCCTACTTCGAGGCCTATGCACGGCAGATCGACGCCCCCATCCGTACCGGTGTCGCGGTCACCCGGGTATGCCGTCAGGAGGGCCGCAGTGGCTTCCTGGTCGAGACCTCGGCGGGCAGTCTCAGCGCGCAGCGGGTGGTGGTGGCCACCGGGCCCTTCCAGAAGCCCGTCATCCCGGCCATCGCGCCAAAGGATGAGGAGCTCTACCAGATCCATTCCGCCCAGTACTTCAATCCCCAGCAACTGCCCGACGGCGCGGTGCTGGTAGTCGGCGCCGGCTCCTCGGGGGTGCAGATCGCCGAGGAACTCTTGCTCGCCGGCAAGCGCGTCTATCTCTCGGTAGGCCCGCACGACCGGCCGCCACGAGCCTATCGCGGGCGCGACTTCTGCTGGTGGCTGGGCGTACTCGGCCTGTGGGACACCGAGACCATGCAGCCGGGCCGCGAGCACGTGACCATCGCCGTCAGCGGCGCCCGCGGCGGCCACACCGTGGACTTCCGTCGCCTGGCCCAGGCCGGCATGACCCTGGTGGGCCTCACCGACACCTTCGCCGACGGTGTGGTGCGCTTCCGCCCGGATCTCAAGCAGAACCTCGACGCCGGCGATGCCAACTACCTGGCCCTGCTCGACGCCGCCGACGCCTATGCCGAACGCCATGGCCTGGACCTGCCCGAAGAACCCACGGCCCGCGAGCGGGTGGCGGACGCCGCCTGCATCCGCGAACCCCTGCAGGAGCTGGACCTGCAGGCCGCCGGCGTGACCTCGGTGATCTGGGCGACCGGCTACGCCACCGACTTCAGCTGGCTGCAGGTGGATACCTTCGGCGACAACGGCAAGCCCAGGCACCAGCGCGGTGTCGGCGCCGAGCCGGGCATCTATTTCGTCGGCCTGCCCTGGCTGAGTCGCCGCGGCTCGGCCTTCATCTGGGGCTGCTGGCACGACGCGCGCCACGTGGCCGACCAGATCGCCATCCAGCGTCGCTACCAAGAGTACCGTCCCAGCGGCGAGACGACCGCCCAACCCCTGCAGGCGCGTAGGTTGGGTTGAGCGCCAGCGAAGCCCAACAGGATCGAGGTCGAGCCCGCCGTGTTGGGCTTCGACGATGGAGCCCTCTCAGCCCAACCTACTTCAAAAAAGGAGCATTCCCATGGCCACCCCGACCCACACCCGTATCCGCATGTTCAACACCAAGGACACCTACCCCAACCAGACCCTGGACAACGACCTCTGCCAGGCCGTGCGCGCCGGCAACACCGTCTATGTACGTGGCCAGGTGGGAACTGACTTCGAGGGTAACCTGGTCGGGCTGGGCGATCCCCGGGCCCAGGCCGAGCAGGCGATGAAGAACGTCAAGCAGCTGCTGGAGGAAGCCGGCAGCGACCTGAGCCACATCGTCAAGACCACCACCTACCTGATCGATCCGCGCTACCGCGAGCCGGTCTATCAGGAGGTCGGCAAGTGGCTCAAGGGTGTCTACCCCATCTCCACCGGACTGGTGGTCTCCGCCCTGGGTCAGCCCCAATGGCTGATGGAGATCGACGTCATCGCCGTGATTCCCGACTGAGGCCCGCCATGACCTTTTCCATCACCGCCCGCGGCGCCGAGACCGGTCAGTTCGGCATCGCCATCAGTTCCTCCAGCATCGCCGTGGGCGCCCGCTGCCCCTGGCTGCGGCCGGGGGTCGGCGCCGTCAGCTCGCAGAACATCACCCTGCCCGCCCTGGGGCCGCTCACCCTGGACGGACTGGCCCTGGGCCTGGCACCCAGCGAGGCCTTGGTCCAGAGCCTGGCCGGCGATCCCTATGCCGACTATCGCCAGGTGACCGTGATCGATGGCCAGGGGCGCAGTGCCCACCACAGCGGCGCCCAGACCCTGGGCGTGCATCACGCCCGCAGCGGCCGGGACTGCGTGGCCGCCGGCAACATGCTGGCCAGCCCTGCGGTGGTGGATGCCCTGGTGGAAGCCTTCGAGCGGACCCCTGGCGTCCTCGCCGAGCGGCTGGTGCAGGCCATGCAAGCGGCGCTGGCGGCCGGTGGCGAAGCCGGTCCGGTGCATTCGGCGGCGCTGTTGGTGGTGGGCGAGCCGAGCTGGCCCATCGTCAATCTGCGCGTCGACTGGGCTGAAACGGACCCCATCGGCCAGTTGGCCGATCTCTGGCGCGCCTACCAGCCGCAGTTGCAGGACTATCTCGATCGGGCGGTCCGCCCGGATCTCGCTCCGGGCTATGGCGTGCCGGGTGACGACCGATGAGCGCCAGCCGTGACCTGCTGGCCCGGCTGGTGGCCTTCGATACCACCAGTCGCGAATCGAATCTGGCGCTGATCGACTTCGTCGCCCGCTATCTGGATGGCTTCGGCGTGCCCTACGAGCGGATCTACAACGCCGAGGGCACCAAGGCCAACCTGTTCGCCACCCTAGGGCCGGCGGACGTACCGGGCATCGTGCTCTCGGGGCATACCGACGTGGTGCCGGTGGATGGCCAAGCCTGGACCCGGCCCGCCTTCGAACTCAGTGAAGAAGAAGGCAGGCTCTATGGCCGCGGCACCGCCGACATGAAGGGCTATCTGGCTTGCCTGCTGGCCTTGGTACCCGAGGCCAGCCGCGCGCCCCTGCGCCGCCCGCTGCACCTGGCGCTTTCCTACGACGAAGAGGTGGGTTGCCTGGGGGTGCGCGGCCTGCTCGAGCAATTGGCACAGCGTCCGGTCAAGCCGCTGCTGTGCCTCATCGGCGAACCCACCGAGCTCAAGCCCGTACTCGGCCACAAGGGCAAGGTGGCCATGCGCTGCCAGGTGCACGGCGCGGCCTGTCATTCGGCCTATGCGCCCCAGGGCGTCAACGCCATCGAATACGCCGCCCGCCTGGTCGTCGAACTCGGCCGGCTGGGCGAGGCGCTCAAGGCGCCGGAACGGCAGGACGCCCGCTTCGATCCGCCCTTCTCCACGGTGCAGACCGGGCTGATCGGCGGCGGCCAGGCGCTGAACATCGTCCCCCAGGATTGCGCCTTCGATTTCGAGATCCGCGCCCTGCCCGCCCAGGACCCCTACCAGGTGATCCGCCAGTTGCAGGCCCATGCCGAAGAGATACTGCTACCGGCCATGAAGGCCATCAGCGACCAGAGCGCCGTGAGTTTCGCCGAGTTGTCCAGCTATCCCGGCCTGGATACCGCCCTCGAAAGCGAGGCGGCCGAGTGGGTCGCACTCTTCTGCGGCTCGCGGGACTTCGGCACCGTGGCCTTCGGTACCGAAGGCGGCCTCTTTGCCGCGGCCGGCATTCCCACGGTGGTGTGCGGCCCCGGCAGCATGGCCCAGGGCCACAAGCCCGACGAATTCGTCACCAAGGCGCAACTCGATGGCTGCGATGCCATGCTGCAGCGCGTGCTCGCCTTCGTCTGTAGCTGAGCCTGTCGCGCGGGACGCTACACGTACTGGGCGGCGGCGTAGCCGGAGGCCCAGGCCCACTGGAAGTTGAAGCCACCCAGGTGGCCGCTGACGTCCAACACCTCGCCGACGAAGTACAGCCCCGGCGATTTCAGCGATTCCATGGTCTTGGACGACACCTCGCGGGTATCGACGCCGCCCAGGGTGACCTCCGCGGTGCGATAGCCCTCGGTGCCCGCCGGCACGAGGCGCCAGTCGCTCAGGCGTTCGGCGATGGTCTTCAGCTCGCCCGGCGTGTACTGCTTCAGCGGCTTGGAGGTGAACCACAGGTCCGCCAGCAGGCCGGCCATCTTCTTGGTGAACAGCTCGGCCAGCAGCGTCTTCAATTCGCTGTTGGGGCGCGTCTGCTGCTGCTCGGCCAGCCAGACAGGTAGATCCAGGTGCGGCAGCAAATCGATGCTGACGGTATCGCCGGGCTGCCAGTAGGACGAAATCTGCAGGATCGCCGGGCCGCTGAGGCCACGATGGGTGAAGAGGATGTTCTCGACGAAGCTCTGGCCGTTGCAGCTCACCCGGCAATCCTCCACCGAGGTACCGGACAGCTCGCCGCACAGCCCCTTGAGCTGCGGATCGGTCAGGGTGAAGGGCACCAGGCCGGCGCGGGTCGGCAACACGCTGTGCCCGAACTGGCGAGCGATCTGATAGCCGAAGCCGGTGGCACCGAGGGTCGGAATGGACAGCCCACCGGTGGCGATCACCAGGGACTCGCAGCGCAGCGGGCCCAAGCTGGTCTGCAGTCGATAGCCACCTTCGTCGAGCCGGGCGATCTCGTTCACCGAGGTATCCAGACGCAGGTCCACCCTGGCCTGGGCGCATTCGTCCAGCAGCAACTGAAGGATGTCGCTGGACTTGCCATCGCAGAACAGCTGGCCAAGCTTCTTCTCGTGGTAGGGCACGCCGTGCTTGGCCACCAGGGCGATGAAATCCCATTGGGTGAAACGCGCCAGCGCCGACTTGCAGAAGTGCGCATTCTGCGACAGGAAATTGGCCGGCTCGACATAGAGATTGGTGAAATTGCAGCGCCCGCCGCCGGACATGAGGATCTTCTTGCCGGCCTTGTTGGCGTGGTCGATCAGCAATACCTGGCGACCGCGCGCGGCGGCGCTCATGGCACACAGCATCCCGGCGGCACCGGCGCCAATGATGATGACCTGGGATGAAAGCACGGCGGGTTCCTTGTCTACTGGCAGCGGGCAAGCGGCCCGAGGGCCGGCGATTCTACCCGAAGCCCGGCAGCCGCTCGACCGGGTGGCGCTACCGTCGGGCCGGGGCGCGGCGGGCTAAGGCGCACGCTGCGATATCGCGAGAAGGGAATTGTCCGGATAATACCCGCCAGTTCGTTTTCTTCTTCGTGGTAATCCTGCATGGAAATCAAAGTCAATTTCCTCGATAACCTGCGTCTCGAGGCCAAATTCGACGACTTCACGGTGGTCGCCGACCAGCCTATCCGCTACAAGGGCGACGGCTCCGCGCCCGGTCCGTTCGACTACTTCCTGGCCTCGTCGGCGCTCTGCGCGGCCTACTTCGTCAAGCTCTACTGCCAGACGCGGAACATCCCTACCGACAACATCCGGCTGTCGCAGAACAACATCGTCGATCCGGAAAATCGCTACGCGCAGATCTTCAAGATCCAGGTGGAGCTGCCCGCCGATATCTCCGCCAAGGATCGCCAGGGCATCCTGAGATCCATCGACCGCTGCACCGTGAAGAAGGTAGTGCAGACCGGTCCCGAGTTCGTCATCGAGGAAGTCGCCAATCTCGACGCCGATGCCCAGGCGCTGCTGATGCCCAGTGGCAACGGCGACACCCGCACCTACATTCCGGGCAAGGACCTGCCGCTGGAGCAGACCATCGCCACCCTGTCGGGCATCCTCGCCGACCTGGGTATGAAGATCGAGATCGCCTCCTGGCGCAACATCGTGCCCAACGTCTGGTCGCTGCACATCCGCGATGCCCAGTCGCCGCAGTGCTTCACCAACGGCAAGGGTGCGACCAAGGAAAGCGCCCTGGCCTCAGCGCTGGGCGAGTTCCTCGAGCGGCTGAACTGCAACTTCTTCTACAACGACCAGTACTGGGGCGAGGAGATCGCCAACGCGCCCTTCGTGCACTATCCGGACGAACGCTGGTTCCAGCCGGGTCGCCAGGACGAGCTACCGCTGGGCATCCTCGATCCCTACTGCCTGGCGATCTACAACCCGGACGGCGAGCTGCGCGGTTCGCACCTTCACGACACCAATTCCGGCAACGTGGCGCGCGGCATCTGCGCCCTGCCCTTCGTGCGCCAGTCCGATGGCAAGGTGGTGTACTTCCCCTCCAACCTGATCGAGAACCTCTACCTCAGCAACGGCATGAGCGCGGGCAACACCCTGGCCGAAGCCCAGGTACAGTGCCTGTCGGAGATCTTCGAACGCGCGGTGAAGCGGGAAATCCTCGAGGGCGAACTCTGCCTGCCCGACGTACCCGCGGAGGTGCTGGCGCGCTATCCCGGCATCGTCGCCGGCATCCAGGGGCTGGAGGAACAAGGCTTCCCGGTCCTGGTGAAGGACGCCTCCCTTGGAGGTCGCTATCCAGTGATGTGCGTGACCCTGATGAATCCACGTACCGGGGGCGTCTTCGCCTCCTTCGGCGCGCACCCGAGCCTGGAAGTGGCGCTGGAGCGCAGCCTTACCGAACTGCTCCAGGGCCGCAGCTTCGAAGGCCTCAACGACCTACCGCAGCCGACCTTCGAAAGCCAGGCGGTGACCGAGCCGAACAACTTCGTCGAGCACTTCATCGATTCCAGCGGCCTGGTGTCCTGGCGCTTCTTCAGCGCCAAGGCCGACTTCGCCTTCGTCGACTGGGATTTCACCAGCCAGGGGGAAGACGCCAACGCCCAGGAAGCGGCGACGCTATTCGGCCTGCTGGCGGCCCAAGGCAAGGAGGTCTACCAGGCGGTGTACCAGCACCTGGGCGTACCGGCCTGCCGCATCCTGGTGCCGGGTTATTCGGAAATCTATCCGATCGACGACCTGATCTGGGACAACACCAACAAGGCGCTGGCCTTCCGTGCGGACATCCTCAACCTCCATCGCCTGGACGACGGCGCGCTCGCCGCGCTGCTCGAACGCCTGGAAGAGAGCGAGGTGGATGCCTACACCGACATCACCACCCTGATCGGCGTCGAATTCGACGAAAACACCGTTTGGGGCCAGCTCACCCTGCTGGAACTCAAGCTGCTGATCAACCTCGCCCTGCAGCGCCTGGAAGACGCCAAGGAGCTGGTGGAGGCCTTCCTGCAGTACAACGACAACACCGTCGAGCGCGGCCTGTTCTACCAGGCGCTGAACGCCGTGCTGGAAGTCGAGCTGGACGACGAGCTGCAGATCGCCGACTACGAGACCAACTTCCGCCGCATGTTCGGCAACGCGCGGATGGACGCGGTGCTGGGCTCGGTCGACGGCAGCCTGCGCTTCCACGGCCTGACGCCCACCAGCCTGAAACTGGAAGGCCTCGACCGGCACCTACGGCTGATCGAGAGCTACAAGAAGCTGCACGCCGCCCGCGCCAGGCTGCAGCCCGTGGCGGAGCCCGCTACGCCAGGCAACGGCCTCAAGCCACGCCGCGTGGCCATCCGCAAGGTGGCGGCGCCCAGGGACTGAACGGCGCGCGGCCTGCGCCCGTCAGCGCCCTATCCAAGCCCTCGGGGCGCCGTTGAGGTGCCCTGGGACTGGCGACCGAGGCGCTCGATAAAGAGCGCTGGCCGCCTGCCCACCGCCCGGCACCGCTCGGTCAGTCGCGGGACGGTTCTGGTCATTTGTAGGATTAATCTGAATAGCGAACACCAACGCACGGTCTCGTCATGCTTTACACGCTTGTTACCTCTTCCAGCATCGTGGTCATCAGCCTGTTGTTCGGTGCCGGCCTGCTCGTCGCCTGGCGCGAGTTCGGCTTGCAGCGGCACGTGGCGCTCTGGGCCCTGTCGTTCATGGCCGCCGCCGTTGGCCACGGCCTGCGCATCGCCGGTGGCCTGTGGGTCGCCCAGCAAGGGCTGCTCGCCATGCTGGCCTGCCATGCCTCCATTGCCAGTTTCGCCCTCCTGGCCTGGGGCTTCCGCCTGCGGGTCAGGCGCGACAGCCGCCTGGTCATCGGCTGCTGGCTCGGCTCCCTGCTGGTGATCACCGCCGTCTGGTACGGCCAGCTCGCGGAATGGCGCACCTTCTCGCGGATCGGCACCGCTGCGGTCGATGCCCTGATGATCGCCATCGTGCTCGCGACCCTGCGCCGTACCCGGGGTACCGCGCGCATCCTGCAGGGCTACCTGCTGCTCTACGGCCTGTACATCGTCAGTGTCGGCATCACCGCCTGGCTGGCGCGACCGGGTGGTGAAGTAGGCAACCAGGTCTTCATCATCGTGCTGTCGATCGGGACGCCGACGGGCATGATCGGCAGTGGCATCCTGACGCTGTTGATCGTATCGGCCGATCTCGCCGCCGAATTGCGCCGCCAGGCCCGTACCGATGCCCTCACCGGCCTGCTCAACCGGCGCGGACTGGAGGAGCGGGCCGAGGAGCTGCTATCAGGCGCGGCGCGGCAACAACCGCTGGCGGTAGCCATCGCCGACCTCGATCATTTCAAGTCGATCAACGACCGCCTCGGCCATGCTGCCGGGGACGACGTACTGCGCCGCTTCGCCCAGCATCTGCGCGAAGAACTGGGCAGCCAGGGGGTGGCCGGCCGCCTGGGTGGCGAGGAATTCGTCCTGCTGCTGCCCGGCTTCAGTGGAGACGCTGCCTACCGCCTGATCGATGCCCTGCGTGCCGGGGTGCCGAGCCGCTTCACCGCCAGCCATCCGCAACTCGACCAGGTAAGCGCCAGCTTCGGCATCGCCCTGCTCCGGCCAGGCGACTCCTGGTCCGCCACCCTGGCCCGCGCCGACGCCGCGCTCTATCGCGCCAAGCATGCTGGACGCAATCGGGTGTTGCTGGACGAACAGGCACTCGCCTAACGCCACTCGCACCCGGCGACGCGGTTGCAACTGGTGCGGGCGCGGTCGCCCTGGGACGTGGAGAAGCGGCTGATCACGTTCCAGCCCAGTTGACGGGTGCGACCCAGCCAGACCTGGCCATCGCTGGTGAGACCACTGAAGAACTGCAGCCGCCCCAGCCGGGTACTGGTCTGGGCCCAGGTCAGGCCGGAGACCGGATCGAAACCGCGCATCAGGGTGTCGTTGCCCTGCACCGCCACCCCGTACCAACCGCCCTGCCGATCCTGGCAACGCAGCACGAAGGCGCTGCGCACGCAGGTGTTGGCGGGTTTGAGACTGGGAATGGCGGCCTCAGCGGAACACAGCGGCCCAAGCAGCAGCAAGGCGGACAACAGGCCGTTACGCAGGATGGCAGACGGGATCATCGCGGCAGTCGGTCGGGAGCGGGACGCCTAGCATGCGGCAAATCCCGCGGCCCTGCCAGCCGCGAAAGGCGGGCAGCCCCGTAGCCAAAGGCTCTGGCTTCAGCGTCTGGCCATTCCCCAGAGCCGACCGATATCGCGGGCGGTTCGCTCCAGCAATACCTCGGCCTGGGTCAGCGCCTCCTCCAGGCTGAGCGGCCCAGGGACCAGGCTGAAGGCGGCCGCTAGGCCCTGCTCGTAGAGAGCCTCGTACCCGTCACCCAGCGAACCCGCCACGGCTACCACCGGCACGCCGTGGCGGCGAGCCAGGCGCAGTACGCCGGCGGGCGTCTTGCCTCTCAGGGTCTGGCCGTCCAACCGCCCTTCCCCGGTCAGCGCCAGGTCGGCACCCTGCAGCGCCGCCTCCAGCCCCACCAGTTCGGCCACCACCTCGATACCGGGGCGGAAGGTCGCCTGGAGAAACGCCAGGGCGGCGAAACCCACGCCGCCAGCGGCACCCGCGCCCGGCTGGTCCTTGGCGTCACGTCCCAGGGTAGCCGCGGTGATTGCCGCGAAATGCGCCAGGGCCTCATCGAGCTGGCGGACCTGCGCGGGTGAGGCGCCCTTCTGCGGGCCGAAGATGTGACTGGCCCCTTGGGGGCCGCAGAGGGGATTGTCGACGTCGGCGGCGATAACTACCTCTACCTCCGCCAGCCGGGGATGCAGGTCCGTTAGTTCGATCCGAGCCAGCTTGGCCAGGGCCGCACCACCAGGCGTCAGCTCCTTCTCGTGTTCGTCCAGCAGCCGTACACCCAGGGCCTGCAGCAGCCCCGCGCCGCCATCGTTGGTGGCGCTGCCACCGATGGCCAGCACCAGGCGTTCGGCCCCCTCATCCAGCGCCGCTCGCAGTAACTCGCCAGTGCCGCGAGAGGTAGCCACCAGCACCTCACGACGGGCCTTGGGTACCAACTCCAGGCCACTGGCGCTGGCCATCTCGACGAAGGCGGTGCGCTGCTCGGCCAGCCAACCCCAGCGAGCTTCTACCGACCCGCCCAGGGGCCCGGTCACCTGCGCCTGCCGTACCTCGCCCCCGGTGGCGGCCAGTACGGCGTCCAGGGTGCCTTCACCGCCGTCGCCCAGCGGGCATTCGACCAGCTCGGCCTGCGGCAGGGCCTGGCGCAGGCCGCGGGTCAGGGCGCTGGCCACGCCGGCGGCAGAGAGACTTTCCTTGAATGAATCCGGGGCGATGACGATCTTCATGGGCGATTCTCCGTTGTTGTGTCCCGAGTGTTTCCTGGTTAGCAGGCGACGACAACAGGACGAATGCCCAGTAAGGACCGATCAAGACTGTGAGCCTGCCCACCCGGAATCCAGGAGCAGCAGCCCGCAGTACAGCTCAGTGGCTTCGGCGAAACGCCGTGGATCGCTCGGCCTGTGTCGACCGAGCAGCGTGGTGACGGGCCATACGGGCTGGGAGTACTCGCGATCTCCAAAGGTGACCGACGGGTCGTCCCGCCTGGTGATCCATTGGGCACTGCTTCCGCTCCGCTCGACCGGAGGATTGGCCAGGCTGGCCGTTTGCCATTAAGCTTACTATTAGCGCGTTTATTGTTGGCGCAATGTAGCTTAACGGATCCCTTGATGAGTGTTCTTTCCTCCCGCGATCGTGACCAGGCCCTGGAAGATTCCCTGGAACAGTTCTGGTGCGTCGCCAAACCCGTGGTGCAATCGGCCATGGCGATTCACCTGGTCCTGCTGACCGTCTTCGTCCTGCTCGACAAGACCCTGATGGTCTGGGCCAATGTGCTCAGCGTCTCGATGTACCTGGGGTGCCTGGCCGCCCTGCGCCGCCGCCGCTATCGGGCCGCGAGCCTCACCATGTGCAGCGAAATCGTCGCCCACGCCTGGCTGGCCACCTGGCAGCTCGGCTGGGACAGTAACTTTCATTACTACATGCTGTGCATCCTGCCCATCGTCATCTACAACTACCGTACCGCGCCCAAACGGCATCTGCTGCTGGTCATCGCCATCCTGGTCACCCTGGCCGGCGGCTACCTGCTGCACCCCGCGGCAGGGCTTTCGCCCTGGGTCCTGCACCTCTTCGGCACCAGCAATATCATCTGCGCCCTGCTGCTGCTCCTGTATGGTACCGGCGCGTCCTTCCACCACAGCACCAAGATGCAGCTGGACCTGTTGCACTCCGCCAGCCATGACAGCCTCACCAATCTGTACAACCGGCGGCGCATCCTCGACCGGTCAGTCAACGGCCAATGCCTGAACGGCAGTCTCATCCTGTTCGACATCGATCATTTCAAGCACATCAATGATCGCTTCGGCCATGACTGCGGCGATCTGGTGCTACAAGGGATCGCTGATGTCATCCGCCGCGAGGTCCGGCAATCGGATCTTGCCGCGCGCTGGGGTGGCGAGGAATTCCTCGTCCTGTTGCCCAGCGCACCGACCAGCGTGGCCTGGACGGTCGCGGAGCGCATCCGGCAACGCCTCACCGAGGTGACCCAAGCCCTCGAACGCGGGCCGGCACGGGTCACGGCGACCCTGGCGGTCTGCGAGATCCGCAACTGCGAGGCCTTCGCCAGCGCCCTGGAGCGCGCTGACCAGGCGCTCTACCGGGGTAAGCAGGAAGGCCGCGACCGGGTGATGCTGGCCGCCTGAGGCCCCTGGTCCGCCCAGGGGTCGGCTTCAGACCACGAAGCGTTGCAGAGTGCCGTGCAGATCGGCGGCCAGACTCGAGAGTTGCTGGCTGCTGGCACTGGTCTGTTGCGCCCCGGCGGAGGTCTGGGTCGCGGCGTCGCGAATCAGCGTCAGGTTACGGTCGACTTCTATGGTGGTTGCCGTCTGCTGCTGGGTCGCCGCGGAAATGGCATCGTTACGTCGCTCGATGGCGGCGATGGCCTGGGTGATGCCCTCGAGCACCTGCCAGGTGGCCTGGGCCTTGTCGCGCGTCTGGCTGGCCTGGGCACGGCTCTGATCGAGTGCCGCCGCGGTCTTGTGGCTCACCTGCTGCACCCCCCCGATCAGGTCTTCGATCTCGCGGGTCGAATCACCGGTACGCCGCGCCAGGCCGCGGACTTCGTCCGCCACGACCGCGAAGCCCCTGCCGGCCTCACCCGCGCGCGCCGCTTCGATGGCGGCGTTGAGCGCCAGCAGATTGGTCTGCTCGGCCACGTTGCGGATCACATCGAGCATCTTGCTGATGCCCTGGGACTGTTCGGCCAGATGCTCCGCCTGGGCAGCCGCTTCGTCGACGTTGCCCACCAGCTGGGTGATGGCGGCCAGGGTCTCCTGGACCTGCGCCTGTCCCTCATAGGCCTGGTGGACACAACGACGAGACTCTTCCGAGGTGGACGTCGCGTGCTCGCAGACCACCTGCACCGCCTGGTTGAGTTCGTTGACCGCCGTTGCGGCTTGCTGGATCTCGGCGGTCTGCCGCTCGAGGTTGAGACAACTCTCTTCCATCACCGCGCACATCTGCGTCGAGGCCGACGCCAGTTGCTCGGACGCATTGCCGGTATGTGCCAGCACCTCGCGTAGATTGCCCTGCATGCGCTCCAGCGCCAGCAGCAACTGGGTCGCCTCGTCGCGCCCCTGGGCTTGGATGTTCTGCCGCAGATCGCCCGCCGCGATGCCGGTGGAAATGTCCACCGCTTGCCGGAGCGGCTGTACCACGCTACGGGTCAGGCGCCAGGCCAGGAGCAGCAGCAGCACGATGGCCCCGCCGATGGCCGACCAGACGATGGTACGGGCCTGGACGAATTGGGCTTCGGCCCGATCCTTGGCCTGGGCCGCGCTCTGCTTGTTCAGTTCACGTAGCAGTTGGACCTGCATGTCCATCAGGTCGCCCTGCAAGTTAACCACGGTGTCCAGCTGGACCCGCGCCGCCGCGAGCTGTTTTTCCTCGATCAGTTGCACTTCCTTGCGCAGTCCGCTCACGAAGGGCTGGTAGGCAGCGTGCAGCGCCTTGACCGAGTCGCCCTCGGTGGCATTACTGATCACCGGCTGATAGTCGCGGAACAGTTGGTCGGTCTCGTTCACCAGCTGCTCCAGGGTGACCTTGGTCATGGCCACGGCACCCGGGTCCTCGGCGTTGAGCAACACCACCGAGGCTTGGTTACGCAACTTGCCGAGGTTGACCGCCAGGGCATCGGCGATGGCGATGCTGGGCAGGCAATCCTGCTCCATGATCAGTGCCTGGCGCCGCAGTTGCTGCATTTCCCACAGCGAGAAGGTGCCGAGGCCGGCCAGCAGCATGGCAGCGAGGGTGAAGGAGCAAAGCATCCGCGGGCCGGTCCTGAGTGATCTCAGCCAGGAACGACGCGATAAACGACGGAGAGGAGTGAGGAGACGGAGCATGGTTCGCCACTGCTAAAAGACGGTTGTATGTCGAAGCCTAGGACGAGCAGATGTCGGCTTGATTACAAAATGGCGCCTGAATTATGACGTCTTATGATTGCAGCAGACCTTGGCAACCGCTAACGTCCGCCCCTCGTTTTCGCGCAGCCTCATTGCCATGACTTCCGCTACACCCAAGGCGTCCAGGCGCCAGGTCCTGTTGCTCGGTATCGCCCAGATCCTCGTGTGGGGTGGCTCCTTCTTCATTCTCGCGGTGCTGGCCGATCCGGTGGTGCGGGACACCGGGTGGTCGCGCCAGTGGGTCTATGGCGGGCTTTCCCTCGGCGTGCTGGTATCCGGCCTGCTGGCTCCAGCCTGTGGCCGCCTGATCGCCCGCCACCGCGGGCGCACGCTGCTGTCGCTGAGTGGCGTGATCGTGGCCAGTGGTCTTGCGCTCATGGCCAGCGCTCACCAGTTGCCGGTATTCGTGCTGGCCTGGGTGATCATGGGGATCGGCATGGCGGCCGGGCTGTACGATGCCCTCTTCGCCACCCTGGGCACCTGCTACGGCGCCCAGGCCCGGGCGGCGATCAGTGGCATCACCCTGGTGTCCGGATTCTGTACCGCCATCACCTGGCCGCTGGCCGCCTTGCTGGTCACCCATCTGGGGTGGCGCGGCGCCTGCCTCACCTATGCCACGGTCCTGCTGCTGACGGTCGCGCCGCTGTACCGGTACGCCCTGCCCGCACCCGCGACGACCCGGAAGGTGTCTCCGGCGAATCAAGAGCAACCAGTGGCGCCGGTGAATCGCGCCCTCTATGGGGTACTCACCGCCCTGTTCACCCTGGGCGCCGTCCTGATGACGGCGATTTCCATCCAGTTGATCACGCTGCTGCAGGGCCTGGGCTATGGCCTGGCCAGCGCCGTGGCGCTGAGTGCCTGCCTGGGTCCGAGCCAGGTGGCCTCCCGCGTCATCGATCTGCTCAACCGCAACAGTCATCCACTCTGGACCGCCCTGGCATCGGTGGTCTGCACGGCCTGTGGACTGCTGTTGGTGACCCTGGGACCCGCCATCGCCTGGGTCACGGTGGTCGGCCTGGTGATTTTCGGGGCGGGCAATGGGCTGCGGGCGATCATTCGCGGCACCCTGCCACTGGTGCTCTGGAGCCCGGCTGAATATGCCCAGGTGCTGGGGCGAATGGCGCGCCCCGCGCTACTGGGGCAGGCAGCGACACCGCTGATCTGCGGCTATGTACTGGAGCACTACGGCACCCAGGCGGTACTGGGGCTGCTGTGCCTGCTGGCACTGATCAACGTGGCGTTGGTCGCCTGGCTGTTCAAGGCGCTGTTCGGACGGCACGGAAAACCCGGCTAATCACAGGCGACTTCCCGGGGCACCAGCCGCAACTGGATACCGGTGCGGCGCAGGGTGAGGATATCGCCCTCGCGCTGGCCGACCACGTCGCCCAGGGTACTGCGCAGTTCCTCGCCAAGCAGCCGCGCATAGGTTCGCGGATCCTCGTCCTGGCAGCCCTCGGCGATGTGCAGTTCCCCCTGCAACAGCTTGCCGGCGGTACGACCGCTGGCGAGATCGACGAGCAAGTAGTCTTGGTCAGGCTGGTAGGTGAAGGTCATACGATTTCCTCGGCGACTGTAGCCATGGGAACCGCCACCCCGCGGTTGGTTCAGGAACGGGTCGCGCCTTCTTCGTCCAGCCGACTACGCAGCATGATCAGGGTCTCCCGCAGGTCGTCCAGGCCGGCATCGCCCAGGGCGCAGACTTCCCGTACCCGCCCGTTGACCCCATTGGCCTGATCACGCAGGCCACGACCGGCAGGGGTGAGTTCGATCGACAGGTTGCGCTCGTCTTCGGTGCTGCGGCGGCGCGTGACCAGGCCGGCGGCTTCGAGGCGCTTGACCACCGGGGTCAGGGCTCCCGAATCCTGGCGCAGCCGATTGGACAGCTCCTTGAGCGTCAAACCGTCATGCTCCCACAGCACGAGCATGATCAGGTATTGAGGGAAGGTGAGCCCCATGCTCTCCAGTAATGGCTTATAGAGCTGCGTCATGGCGAGCGAAGCCGAGTACAGGGAGAAGCACAGTTGCTGGTCGAGGAGCAGTGGATCTTTAACAGTCATGGGATATGCCGTTGCGAAAGGCGTGAACAGGATTGGTCAGAGCCAGCAGCACCGTAGCGTGCCACAAGACCCGGATCCGCGTGATCGGCCGCCGGAAATATCCGGTAACTAGCACTGGATTCGGAGTCGACAGAATGCCACAGTGAGTGGCTGTACATAAATAATAAGGGTAATACCTGCATGGCCGTCTCCTCTGCCACCCCGGCGGCACCCGGCGAAACACCCCTCTCCGCCACCTCCGGAGCCTCGCCTCTGGTGATGGGGATCCTCGCTTCCTGCGCGCTCGCCCACCTCGTCAACGACCTTATCCAGTCCGTCCTGCCGTCGATCTATCCGATGCTCAAGGACAGCTATGATCTGACTTTTACCCAAATCGGCTTGATCACCCTGGCGTTCCAGATCACCGCCTCGCTGCTGCAACCCTGGATCGGCTTCCATACCGATCGCTACCCGAAGCCCTATTTGCTGCCCGCCGGCATGGTCTGCACCCTGTTCGGTGTTCTGCTGCTCGCCTTCGTCGGCAGCTTTCCGGCGATACTTGCCGCCTCCGCCCTGATCGGAGTCGGCTCCTCGACCTTCCACCCGGAAACCTCACGCGTGGCGCGCCTGGCCTCGGGTGGTCGCTTCGGTCTGGCCCAATCGACCTTCCAGGTGGGCGGCAACGCCGGCACGGCCATTGGCCCCCTACTGGCGGCGGCGATCATCATTCCCTATGGCCAGAGTCATGTGGCCTGGTTCGCCCTGTTCGCGCTCTTCGCCATTGGCATGCAGTACGGGCTGTCGCGCTGGTATCGCAACCACCTGCGCAACGCCAAGGGCCGCAAGCCGGTGAACCTGGGCCACGGCCTCTCGCGCGGTCGCGTGACCTTCGCATTGGTCATACTGGCGCTGCTGGTATTCTCCAAGTACATCTACATGGCCAGCATCACCAGCTACTTCACCTTCTATCTCATCGAGCGCTTCGGTCTGTCGGTAGCCAGCTCCCAACTGCACCTGTTTCTCTTTCTCGGAGCGGTGGCGGCCGGGACCTTCCTGGGCGGCCCCATCGGCGATCGCATCGGTCGCAAGGCGGTCATCTGGTTCTCCATCCTCGGGGCGGCGCCCTTCACCCTCGCCCTGCCCTACGTGGACCTGTTCTGGACCAGTGTCCTCAGCGTGATCATCGGCTTCGTCCTGGCCTCGGCCTTTTCCGCCATCGTGGTCTATGCCCAGGAACTGGTGCCGGGCAACGTGGGCATGATCGCCGGGGTCTTCTTCGGCCTGATGTTCGGCGTCAGCGCCATCGCCGCGGCGGGCCTGGGCAACCTGGCGGACCACCGCGGCATCGAATACGTCTACCAGCTGTGCTCCTACATGCCGCTGCTGGGCGTGCTCACCATTCTGCTGCCGGTCACGCGCCGCAAAGGCAACTGAGCGTTACGCCATGGGCAGGGACGTTGCCCGTGGCGGCTCCCCTCACCAACCGCTACGCTTGCGCCCTCCGACCTGTCACCGAGCTCCGATGAAAACCCCGCTGCACTACCTGGTCCGCTACCCCTCCGCCAACCTGCTGTTCATCCAGCTGCTCGGCCTGCTCCTCTATCCGCTGGTGGAACAGGAAGAGCATGGCCGCGCCCTCATCGGCGCCTTCGGCATCATCGTCCTGGCCACCGCCTTGCGCATGGTGCGTCGCAGTCCGACCATCCAATGGCTAGGCTTCATTCTCGCCGGCTGCATCCTGGTGCTGACGGTGCTGGTCGAATGGCACGGCAACACCCAGCTGATAGTGTCCCTCGCGATCCTCGATGCGGTCTTCTACTTCTATGCGGCGGGCAGCCTCATCGCCTACATGATGGAAGACCAGCGCGCGACTACCGATGAACTCTTCGCCGTCGGCGCGACCTTCACCCTGCTGGCCTGGGCCTTCGCCCACGCCTACTCGGCCTGCCAGATCCTGCAGCCGCACAGCTTCACCGCCGCCAACGACCCCATGGACGCGCGGACCTGGACGGAATTGCTCTACGTCAGCTTCGCGATCCTCTCCGGCGTCGGCCTGAGCGATATCTATCCCATCCGCCCCATGGCGCGCTCGCTGGTCATGCTGGGCCAGTTCTCCGGCGTCATGTATATCGCCCTGGTGGTGACGCGGCTGGTGACCCTGACGGTGCGCAGTCGCTAGCCGAACCGCGCCAGACTGAAGCTGCTCAGGTCGAGATCGCTGCGCCCTTCGGTGACTCGTTGCGCCAGCGCCTCGCCCAGCGCCGCCGAATGCTTGAAGCCATGCCCGGAGCAGGCACTGACCACGGTCACGCCGGGCATGGCCGGATGCTCATCGACGATGAAGCCGAAATCCGGTGTCACGGTGTAGGCACAGACCGCGCTGCGCAGGGCGCGTGGCCCCAGTCCGGCGATCCACCTTTCCACTTGATCACTGAACAGCCTGCTCGATTCTTCAGGATGAAGTGAGCGATCAATTCCTACAGGGGTGGTATTATCTTCATATTGTTCGGTAGCCACCTTCATCGAGCCTTCACCGGGCAAGGGCGGAAAGCCGTAGAAGAGATCGCTGTCGCCGCTGCCATGGGCCAGGATGAAACTGGGAGAGTCAACGGGAAACCGTTCGGGCTCGACCACTTCGAACCAATGAAGGGTCTGGCGACAGACGCGCAGTAGCTTGTCGAAAGGCGCTCCCAGCAGCTCGGCGCTCCACATGCCGGCGGCAACCACTACCCGCTTGGCACGCCAGCGCCCCTGAGCCGAATGCAGGATCACGCCATGGGCATCCTGCTCCAAGCGGTCGATGACGGTGTCGGTGAACAGCCGGGCGCCCCGCTCCAGGGCACCGTCCAACTGGGCCTGGATACAGGCTTCCGGGTAGAGATAACCGCCCCCAGGCTCGAAATAGCCGAGAGCGTCGTCCGCCACCTGGAACTGTGGAAAGCGCTGGCGAATGGTGGGGCCGTCCCACTCCTCGTGGGCGATACCGTAGCGCCGCGCCAGCTCCAGGGTGGTCCGAGTAAAATCCGGGCGCCCGTGATGAGACGTGGCAGTGGCCGTCGCCGTCATGATCAGCACGCCGCACTGCTCGAACAGGCTCACGCCTCGCTCCGCCTCCAGTTCACGCCATAGCTGATGAGAGCGCAGCGCCAAGGGGACGTAGGCGGCACCCTCGCCCACCGCCTGGCGCGTGATGCGCGTTGCCCCATGGCTGGAGCCCAGCTCATGGGGCGGCGCAAAGCGATCTATGCCCGCGACCCTCACGCCGCGCTTGGCCAGCTGATACAGGCTGGCCGCTCCCATGGCGCCCAGCCCCAGCACGATCACCTCGAACGTCGATTCCTGCACCTGTCACCCCTCGCAACCCGGACCAAGCCTGGCACTCTAGCAAAGGTCCGGACAGGCAGGCGGCAACGCCCTGCCCTCTTGGCGACTGAAAGAGGCAGGGAGCCGGACCAGGAGAACTCAGCGACTATAGGGGTGGTATTACCATGGGAGGCAATGCACGCAGGGACGCTCGCCGCCGGCCCGCTCGCCCCGTGAGACTTTCGCACTGGGGTGCACGGGGGCATCCACGGCCCGCCAGGCGAAGCGTCGTCCCAGTTCGAGAAAGCCCGAGAAGACGAAGTCACCGCTGCGCACTCGATAGGCGCTACGTCTCGCCCGATAGACCCGCGGGATGAGATACCAGGGCAAGCCAGGCAGGTCATGGTGGACGAGATGCAAGGTGTTGTTGAGGAACAGCAGGCGCAACGCCCCAGCGCTTTCATTGAGCACACAGCGCTGTGCCGGGTCCTGCGCGGGGCGGTGTTCGTAGAAGGACCTGACCAAGGCCAGTGCCAGGGCGGGCCAGGCGATCCCCAGGACGTAGACCAATAGCGGCATGCCGGAGAAGTGCTGGATGCTCGTGAGCAGCGCGGCGACCCATCCCAGGTGGACCAGCCACACGCGCAGCACGCCCTGCTCGCCCTGGCGCCAGCGACGGACTTCGTGCCCGACCATCCCGTGCAGCGCCAGCAGCGGCCCGATCAGGATCCGGCCGATCAAGGTCTTGTCCAGCCAAAGCAGTCCACGTCCGGTCGTTCCCCTGCGCTCCCAGAGCTCGCCGTCGACATAGCGACTTTCGGGATCGAGAGTCGGGTCGGTGAGATGTTCGCGGCGATGATGGGCCAGATGGCTGTCGCGATAGAGCGGATAGGGAAACCACAGCCCGAGCGGCGGATAGGCCAGCGCGGCATTGATTCGCGGCCAGGGTGTGGGGTGGCCATGAATCAATTCGTGCTGCAGGGATTGCTGGAGTACCACCACCAGGATCAACGGTGGCAGCGTCCAGTAGCCCAGCAGCGGCCAGGCGGCGATCAGGCCCAGCCAACTGCCGTAGACACCGATCAGCAAAATCCAGGTAGGCCATTCGCTACGGGCCATGAAGGTTCGCGCGAGTAATTTCACCAGGCGGCGATGCCGCGTATCCAGGTAGACAGTCACCACTAAATCCCATCGCATTCAGGTGTAGCGCGACAGTAAGCAAAGGATAGGTCCTGGCCAAATAACATTCTGGCATTAACTCATGAAGAAGCTGGCTACGGATCCCGGCATTATCGAAAGATAGATGACTGCCCACGAACAGTTACTTCTCCAAACGTCGTGCAGGGAAAATTTAAATCAAACAAAATCAAAGAAATCAGAAACTTAAAACGAACCAAATATAAACAACTGATCTCCAAGTGTTGCCTGGCGAACACTTCGATCAAGACAGACTGCCAAGCATATGCTTAGCAGCAATGAAGATTGGAAACGCCCCAAACTAGACTTTTAAACTCCAGCGCTCTCTCAGCCGCCAGGAGTGTTGCCATGTCCCTCGTGATCGAACCTCTCACCGGTCGTATCGGCGCGCAGATTTCCGGCGTGAAGTTGTCCGCCGATCTCGACGAGTCGACCTTTGCCGCATTGCACCGGGCATTGCTCGAACACAAGGTGATATTCCTGCGCGACCAGCATCTGAGCGATGACGAGCACGAAGCCTTTTCCCGGCGCTTCGGTGAGCAGGTGCCCCACCCCACCGTGCGTTCGGCGGAGCGCAGCGCGGCCATTCTCAACCTGGATTCACGACACAGCCGGGCCAACTCCTGGCACACCGACGTCACCTTCGTGGTGGACTACCCGAAGATCTCCATCCTGCGTGGCGTGGTGATACCCGACCGAGGCGGCGATACCGTCTGGGCCAATACCGCCGCGGCCTATGCCGACCTGCCGGAGCCGCTCAAGGCGCTGGCGGACGGCCTACGCGCCCTGCACAGCAATGTCTACGATTACGCACCGTCGCGCCACGCCGAGGCCAACGGCCTGCGCCGCTATCGCGAGGAATTCACCGCCGAAATCTACGAGACCGAGCATCCGCTGGTGCAGATCCATCCGGAAACGGGTGAACGCGTCCTGGTGCTGGGGCATTTCGTCAAGCAGATCCAGGGCGTCAGCGCCAACGACTCCAAGCAACTGCTGCGCCTCTTCCAGGACCGCATCACCGCGCTGGAAAACACCGTGCGCTGGCGCTGGCGGACGGGCGATGTGGTGCTCTGGGACAACCGCGCCACCCAGCATATCGCCGTCGACGACTACGGCAGTGCCGAGCGGATCGTGCGGCGCACCACCATCGCTGGCGAGGTACCGCTCGGCGTCGACGGCCGCCCCAGCCAAGCCATCAGGCCCTCAGCCGAGGCCCGCTCGCCGCGTAGCGAAGCCGACAAGAAACACCTGGCCGCCTGACCCGATACGCAAGGAGCCATTCATGAAGCGTCTTCGCACCCTGGGCCGCGGCCTCGTCGCGGCCATCACCCTAATCGGCACTACTGGCGCTGCCCACACCGAAATGCGGCGCCTCGGCATCGTCCACGAGCTTTGAATCTTCCAGAAGGAATCTGCTGCGCATGACCGTCATATCCTCAGGCTGGGGCGCCGGCCCATCCACTCGCCACGCCGAACTCTCGGCACGTTTCCAGCCCCTGTTCGAACGCATTCGGGAGGGGGCCATCGAGCGCGAGGTGCAGCGGCGCCTACCCGTCGAAGAACTGGGTTGGCTCAAGGCTGCGGGGTTCACTGCCCTGCGCCTGCCCGTCGAACAGGGCGGCGCGGGGGTGACGTTGCCGGAGCTGTTCGCCCTGCTCATCGAGCTGGGCGAAGCCGATTCCAACCTCGTGCAAGCGGTGCGCGGCCACATGGGCTTCGTCGAGGGCCTGCTGAACAGCGACGACCAGGATCGCCGTACGCGCTGGTTCGCCCGTATCGCCGCTGGCGAGACCATAGGGCCGGCTTCCAGCGAAGTCGGCGATGCCCGCCGCGCCGAATTCAGTACCCGCCTACGCCGCGACGGCGACCAACTACTGCTCTCGGGCACCAAGTTCTACACCACGGGCTCGCTCTACGCCGACTGGATCGACGTGGGCGCCACCGACGAAGCCGGTAACCGGGTGATGGCCACGGTTCGCCGTGACGCGCCGGGTGTGGAGGTGGTGGATGACTGGAACGGTTTCGGCCAGACCCTTACCGCCAGCGGGACCGCGACCTTCACCAACGTGCGGGTAACGCCGGCGGACGTGGTGGCGGTGGGCGAGCGCTTCCGCTATTCGCCGGGTTTCTTCCAGGTCTTCCACCTGGCCAACCTCGCCGGCATGGGACGCGCCATGAGCAGCGAGGTGGCAGCCGCCGTGGCGGCGCGTACCCGCACCTTCACCATTGGCAATGCCGACCGCGTCAGTCAGGACCCGCAGGTGCTGGCCGTAGTGGGCCAGGTGCGTAGCGCCGCCTATTGCGCCGGGGTGATCACGCTGAAGAATGCCGAGGCGCTGCAACGGGTGTACAACCTCAGGCACGCGGATGACCAGGCGGCGGAAGATCGCGCGGTGGAGCTGGCTGAGCTGGAGGTTTGCCAGTCGCTGAACGTGGTCACCGATCTGATCATCGACGCCTCCGGTCGCCTGTTCGACGCCCTGGGCGCTTCGGCGACCCTCAGGCCCCAGGGGCTGGATCGCTTCTGGCGCAACGCCCGCACCCTCGCCTCGCACAACCCGCGCATCTACAAGGATCGCATCGTCGGCGACTACGCGGTCAACGGCACCCCACCGCCGCCACAGTGGAAAATTGGCGTGGCCTAGCTGCCCGAGCAACCCTCGGGCGCCTCGAGATAGACGCCGTGAGCCGCTATTCGCCCTGCCCGGCGATGCATTAACATCGGGACTTACTTCTTGGAGCAGCACCATGGAAAAGTCCCGCAGCAATCGTCAGGTCATGTGGAAGGCGATCAAGGACCCACGCTTCATCCCGGTCGTGGTCGCGGTAGTCTGCATCGTACTGTTCTTCGTCCTGGGCCTGGTCGACGTTCTCAGCGACTCCTGACACATCGCCCCCGCCACGCAGCCGGTCAAACCGCTTCGCGGGGTCCGCGTGGTCGATCGCCGAGGATGGTCGCCCGATGCATGATCCGGCGCTGGGGTCGATAGTCGTCACAGGCGTAGTGCTGGGTGATGCGGTTGTCCCAGAAGGCCAGATCCCCGGCCTGCCACTGCCAGCGCACCTGGAACTCCGGCCGCGCGGCATGGGCGAACAGCAGCTGCAACAAGGCGTCGCTCTCGGCCTCTTCCAGCTCGACGATACGCGTGGTGAAGCCCGCGCTGACGAACAGGCCCTTCACCCCGGTTTCCGGGTGTACCCGCACCACCGGATGGCGCACCGGTGGATTGGCTGCCCGCGCCGCATTGAAACGCTCCAGCCCTTCCGCGGTGTGCCCGAAGCGTTCGAGCGGAAAGGATTTGCTCAGGTCGTGCCAGGCCGTCAGGCCGTCGAGCAGTTCGCGCAACGGTGCGGACAGCGCCGCGTAGGCCGCCGAATTACTCGCCCAGAGGGTGTCACCGCCATAAGCGGGCACCTGACGCGCGCTGAGCAGCGAACCCAGCGGCGGCGTCT
Organism: Pseudomonas oryzihabitans; assembly: GCF_006384975.1. Classification (NCBI taxonomy): domain Bacteria; kingdom Pseudomonadati; phylum Pseudomonadota; class Gammaproteobacteria; order Pseudomonadales; family Pseudomonadaceae; genus Pseudomonas; species Pseudomonas oryzihabitans. Next base: position 778,136 of record NZ_CP021645.1, on the reverse strand, counting down.
GGATGAAGGTGACATCGGTGTGCCAGAGCGCGTTATCCCGCAGGTCGTTGAGTTCGGTGTCCAGCACCAGGATCTCCGCCTGTGCGGGATGTTTGGGATAGATGGGGTGGATGTGCAGGTCACCGAACCGCGCTGCCACATCACGCTGCTGACGTGGCGTGAGCAACTGGTCGCGCAAGAAGAGGACCTGGTGCTCCAGCAGCCCCTGGTGCAAGGCGGCCTGGCGGCTGGCATCCAAGGGTTCACGCAGATCCAGGCCATGGACCCGGGCACCTAGCGCGGGGCTCAGACGTTCGAAGGTAATGGTCATCCCGAGGCTCCTTCAATTCCAGCCGGCATAGCGCCGCTGCAGGGCGCGCAGGCCGAGTTCGATGGACAGGGCGATGCTGGCGATCAGCAGGATGCCCACCACCACCACATCGGTGGCCATGAACTGGGCCGCCGATTGCACCATGAAGCCCAGGCCTCGATTGGCGGCGATCAGCTCGGCCGCCACCAGCGTCGACCAGCCCACGCCTAGGGCGATGCGCAGGCCGGTGAGGATGTCGGGCAAGGCGCTGGGCAGGATGACGTGGCGCACCACCTGCACCTTCGACGCGCCCAGGCAACGTACCGCCTGGACCCGCGCGCGATCGACACGGCGTACGCCGCCCACAGTGGCGATCAACAGCGGCGCGAACAGCGCCAGATAGATCAGCAGCACCTTGGACAGCTCACCGATGCCGAACCAGATCACCATCAGCGGCAGGTACGCCAACGGTGGGATCGGTCGATAGAACTCCACCAGAGGGTCCAGGGCGGCGTTCAGCGTGGGGTTGAGCCCCATGGCGATGCCCAAGGGGACCGCGGTGAGCAACGCCGCCAGCAAGGCCGCGAGCACCCGCAACAGGCTGGTGCTCAGGTGCTGCCAGAGACTGGCATCCAGGTAACCGTCCGCGAGGAGGCCCTGCAGGGCGACCAGTAACTGCTCGGGTGATGGCAGGAACAGGGTGTCGACCCAGCCCAGGTGAGTCGCGGTCCACCAGAGCGTTACCACGCCGGTCAAGGTACCCAGGGCGGCGACGCGGCGGCGATCCAGGCGCAGCACCCGTCTTTCACGGGCTTCGCGAACTGGGGTGGCAAGGGTTTCAGAGGACATGGTCGGGCGTCTCCTGCAGAAAGAGGTCGAGCAGCTCTTGGCGCAGCTCGGCGAAACGGGGATCGGCCTTGATCGCGCGGACGGAGTCGCCCGCCAGATAGCGACGGGCGAACGGAACCTCGAGCCGCCGCACGATGCGCGCTGGAGGACCGTCCAACACCAGCAGATCGGTGGCCAGGAACAGGGCTTCGTCGACGCTGTGGGTGATGAGGAACAGGCCCTTGCCCGTGCGCTTCCATACCTCCAGCAGCAGGAGCTGCATGCGCTCCCGGGTCAGGGCATCGAGGGCGCCGAAGGGTTCGTCGAGCAGCAGGAAATCCGGATCCACCGCCAAGGCTCGCGCCAACCCCAGGCGCTGACGCTGGCCACCGGACAACTCGCCAATGGCGTGCTCACCGTGCTGGGCCAGGCCCACCAGTTCCAGCATCTCCTGCGCCCGGCGCTCACGCTCGCTACGCGGCAATCCACGCAGGCGCAGGCCGAGCGCGACATTGTCCAGGGCATTGAGCCAGGGCATCAGGGCGTCATCCTGGAATACCACGCCGCGCTCACCACCGGGCCCTTCCAGGGTGCGACCGTCGAGGTGTACCCGTCCGCCGTCGAGCGGCTGGAAACCCGCCAGCACATTGAGCAGGCTGGACTTGCCGCAGCCGGAAGGCCCCAGCACCACCACCGCGGCGCCCTTCTCCACCGCGAGATCGAGATTCTGCAGTATCGGCTGGATACGGCCACGGCGGGCAAAACCGAGACTGGCCTGTTCCAGGCTAAGTCGACTCATGATCGGCTCCTGTCGGGAGGGAAAAAAAGCCCCTCCGAAGAGGGGCGAGTCGTGGCGTGAAGAACTCGGAATCACTGGGCCTTGCGGACGTACTCGGCGCTTACATAGGGCGAGTAGTCAGCGGGCACCGTGGGAATGCGTTTCTGTTCCTTGAGGAATTCGGCGGTGCGGGCAATCGCCTTGGCGGTGCCACCGCCGAGCAGGTCCGGGCCGAGCTGGGCCTGGGCATCCGGATAGCGCGAGCCGGCCAGCAGTTCGGGGATGTCGGCGGCGTCCGCACCGGTGAGGCGGGCGATCTTCTTCGCCTGTTCCGAATCGGGCCCCCACTCCTTGCCATGGGCCTGGTAGTCGGCGAAGGCATCCAGGGTGACCTTGGCGAACTGGCTGACGATCTCGGGATGCTTCTCGGCGAAATCCTTGCGCGCGACCCAGACTTCGAAGGTCGGCGCGCCCCAGGCGCCCACCTGGGCGGCATCGGCCAGTACCTTGCCGTTCTTCTTGATCTCACCCAGGGCCGGCGACCAGACGAAGGCGCCATCGATGTCGCCCCGGCGCCAGGCGGCCGCGATTTCGGTGGGATTGAGATTGACGATCTTGACCTTGGTTGGATCGACGCCCCAGTGCTTGAGCGCACCCAGCAGGCTGTAGTGCGAGGTGGAAACGAAAGGCGTGGCGATGGTCTTGCCCACCAATTGCTCGGGCTTGTCGATACCGCTGCCGTTACGCACCACCAGCGCTTCGGCGGAGTCGATCTGCGCCGAGACGATGAACGTCACCAGTGGCAACTTGCGCGAGGTAGCGGCGGCCAAGGGGCTGGAGCCGAGGTTGCCGATCTGGACATCGCCCGACGCCAAGGCCGCAACGACCTCGGGACCACTGTTGAAGCGGCGCCAATCGATCTTCTGGCCAATGGCCTTTTCGTAGAGGCCGTCGGCCTGGGCGACCTTGGACGGATCGACACCGGTCTGGTAGCCGATCACCAGGTCGGCGGCGAACGCCTGACCAGCGAATGCCACCGCGCCGATAGCCAATACTAGGGACTTGATCAGAGAACTCATGCAGGCCTTCCTTGTAGGTGAAGGCGCCACCTGCGCCTTCGGTAACGTCGAAGCGACGTCCACTGAAGGCCACACTAAAGGATCTAAGTACCGAAGATTAAATAACGAAATGGAATCAGCTTAGGCACGGCGGAGGGCGTCCGTAGAAGGAACACGGAGGATCGCGGTTGGAGATTCAAAGAGGGCGCGGCCCGCTAATGGGCCGCCAAAAAGCAGGAATCAGGCTTTGCGCTGATTGAGGAAGCGGTAGCAACCGGCCAGCAGGTCATCGAAGCGCCAGGGCTTGGGCAGATAGTAGATATCCGGCGCCCGTTCGGGCTGCAACTCTTCGAAATAGCCCGAGGAGACGATGATGGGCAGCCCCGGCAGGTGCTGCTTGACGCGACGAGCCAGTTCGAGACCATCGATGACACCCGGCATGCGCACGTCAGTGATCAGCAGGTTCGGCGTGGGGCGCGCGGTCGACAGGAATTCCCAGGCCAGATCCGCGGTACCGAAGGTCCGCACCTGAAAGCCTTCACCTTCGAGCACTTCTTCCATCAGCCCGAGCAACATGTTCTCGTCTTCGACAACCACTACCACTGGTTTCATAAATCCGTCTCGATCTCCGCAGGTCCGCCATCTGACTGGACGTGTCTCATTGGGGCGCGAATTCTACTCCTATCCCACGCCTGCTGCGCAGTTCCATCGCGAATTGGACCGGCATTGCGACATTTCGACCCATCAGCTTGCGAAAATTCGGCAGGTCCAATAGCCAGGCTTTTTATATAGGGGTGGTATTAAAGGACCCATACGATTCGTTTGGAAATGTGGGAACCGTGCTCAATCGGTTCAGTCGGAAATCAGGTATCTCGAAGGGCTTCCCGCGATCGGACGCGTCAGCTCTAAGGATCATGGGAAGCCGTCAGCCAAAGGAAAAGCGCATGACGGACATCGACTGGACGGGCTGGCTACACGCCCCCTGGATCACCACGCTGATCGCGGCGATGATCGCCCTGGTCATCACCAGCATTGCTCTAACCGTGGCCTTCGCGGCGATCCGTCGCCTGGCCAATCCCTTCCTGCTGGCGCGCAACCTGGTGAAGTTCATCGAAAAACCCGCGCGCCTCGCGGTGCCGCTGGTGGTGCTCCAGGGTGTGTGGAATTCAGCACCTGATGCCCTCCCCCTGTTGCGTGCAGTACAGCATGTGACCGGCCTGCTCAGCATCGCCGCCTTCACCTGGCTGGGACTGCGGGCGGTCAAGGCAGTGGGCGCGACCATCGCCCTGCGCAATCCGGTGGACGTGGCCGACAACCTGCGGGCGCGGCGAATCCAGACGCAAAACCGGGTTCTGGTGCGCAGCCTGAGTTTCGTGGTGCTGCTGGTCGGTATCGCCCTGATGCTGATGACCTTTCCCGCAGTGCGTCAGGTGGGCGCGAGCCTGCTCGCCTCGGCTGGCGTCGCCGGCCTGGTCGCCGGTATCGCCGCCCGCCCGGTATTGGGCAACCTCATCGCCGGTCTGCAGATCGCGGTGACCCAGCCGATCCGCCTGGACGACGTGGTCATCGTCGAAGGCGAATGGGGCCGGGTGGAAGAAATCACCGGCACCTATGTGGTGGTGCGGATCTGGGACGATCGGCGGCTGGTGGTGCCCCTGCAGTACTTCATCGAGACCCCGTTCCAGAACTGGACGCGCTCCTCGTCGAGCCTCATCGGCTCGGTGTTCATCTGGGTCGATTACTCGCTGCCGCTGGCGCCCATTCGCACTGAATTGGAACGCGCCTGCGCCGAGGTGCCCCATTTGTGGGATGGCCGTGTCTGCGTTCTCCAGGTGACCGATGCCTCCAGCGAATCCATGCAGATTCGCGTCCTGGTAAGTTCGGGCGACTCTTCGAAGAACTGGGACCTGCGCTGCTTCGTGCGGGAGCGGCTGATCACCTATATCAATCGCGAATTTCCCCTGTGCCTGCCCAAGCTCCGGACGGAGCTTGGTCGGCGGGACAGCCTACCATCCATGAAATCCGACGAAAGGCAAGAGCCTGTCGTACGCCAACCAGAAGTCTGATTATTGTGCCCATCAGCGCCAATCGTGGAGGCATCAAGCGGCGGCAGGGAGCCTCAATTCTTAACGCACTAATGAAGACCTATGGGCTTTGGGCATGTATTTGGCAAAGCAAAGCAGGACCGCAACATTCGAGCGGGAAACTTGTGACGGTGTCCGTGAGTCAGTGCGAGAGCAATCTGGAAATCCGCGAAGCAGTTCTCGCCCAGATCCAGACATCTCAGAAGAGGTGACCGGCAAAAAGGCTGTAGCAGCTCGGCTGTAGGCGTTTTTGAACCAGGAGCATCGCGCTTCAGGAAAGAAGCAATCAGGTAAACCTCAGTCTCGAACTTGCTGCATTGGGAGCGCACCATGGCAAACGCCGTCGTGGGGAAATTTGGGGCCCTGGAGCCCGTTGAAACTGCCACCCGCACTACCAGATCCAGCTCTCTCCGCAAGCGTACGGACGAGCCCCAGCTGACGCTGAGCTCCGTCGTCGAAACCCGCAAGCGCATTCTTTTTGTGACCCCGGAAATTTCCGATTTCGTCAAGGCCGGTGGCCTGGGCGAGGTTTCTGGCGCCCTGCCCCGCGCCCTGGCTGCCTCCCATGATGTCCGGGTGCTGATTCCCGGTTATCGCCAGGTCATGGCAGCGGTCAAGGATCGTATGCAGATGGTCGGTCGTATAGCTGCTCGCGCCGCGATGCCGGCCTGCGACATTGGCCGGGTCAACCTGGAAGACGGGCTGGTCGTCTATGTCCTGATCTGCCCCGAGCTCTACGAGCGTCCGGGTAATCCCTACGGCGATCTCAACAACGCCGACTGGGCCGACAACCACATTCGCTTCGGCCGCCTGGCCAGCGCCGCCGCCGACTTCGCCCTGGGCGAAGCCTCCATTCGTTGGGTGCCGGATCTGCTGCATCTCAACGACTGGCAGACCGGCCTGGCTGCAGGCTATCTGCGCTGGAAGGGTTCCACCACCCCCTGCCTGACCACCATCCACAACCTGGCGTATCAGGGTCTGTTCCCGGCTTCGGTACTGGCCGAATTGGACATCCCGGATCATGCCTTCCAGATGGAAGGTCTCGAATTCTGGGGCAAGGTGTCCTTCCTCAAGGCCGGCCTGGTCTACGCCGATCACATCACCACCGTCAGCCACACCTACGCCCAGGAAATCACCACGCCCGAGTTCGGCTATGGCCTGGAAGGCCTGCTGCAGGTCAAAGCGCGCCAGGGCAAGCTCACCGGCCTGCTCAACGGTATCGATGACGACTGGAGCGCCTGCAGCGATCCCCACCTGAGCCAGTGCTTCACCGAACAGGACTGGGATGGCAAGGCCGTCAATGCCGCGCACATCCGCGAGGAATTCGGACTGGAGCCCTCCAACGGCCCACTGTTCGCCGTCGTGTCGCGCCTGGTGCAGCAAAAGGGTATCGACCTGACCATCGAGGCCGCCGACCACATCGTCGCCCGCGGTGGCCAGCTGATGATCATCGGTTGCGGTGAGCCGCACATCGAGCGGCAGGTCCGCGCCCTGGCGTTGCGTCATCCCGGCCGTGTCAGTGCCCACATCGGTTTCTGCGAGACGGAAGCCCGCCGCATGTATGCCGGCAGCGACTTCCTGCTGATGCCGTCGCGTTTCGAACCCTGCGGCCTGAGCCAGATGTACGCCCAGCGCTTCGCTTCGCTGCCGATCGCTACCCGCACGGGTGGGCTGGCCGACAGCATCGAAGACGGCACCACCGGCTTCCTGTTCAACCCCTTGTCGCTGGAAAACTACGTCAGCGCCATCGACCGCGCCCTGGGTGTTTTCGAGCGTAAGGACCTGCTCAACGCCATGCGCCGTCGGGCCATGCAGGGTCCGTTCTTCTGGTCCGAATGCGCCAAGCCTTACGCTGCCTTGTACCTCGATCTGCTCGATGCCACCGTCCAGCAGGAGCGTCAGGCCCGCGCCTGATGCCCAGGCTGGCTGCCAAGCGCTTTTCCGCCGACAACGGACCGACGAAAAGCGCTTGCCCCGCTCAACTTTGAGCGACTCCCACCGGTCATAACTGCAACTGCGGCCATCAGGGCCGCAGTTTCTTTTCTGCCGTCTGGCTTCGGGAGTTTTCCATCCATGACTGATATTTCGCGCGACGCAGCCGCAGTGACCGGGGGCTACGCCTGGCAGACCCGTGCCGGTGCCACGCTGTTGAGCAAGGACCGCACGCTGTTTCATTTCTGGGCGCCCAGTGCCGACGCCGTGTCGGTGGCCCTGGAAGGCGGCATGACCATCCCCCTGGAAGCCCAGGACGACGGCTGGTTCAGCGTCGAGGCCCAGTGTGGCGCGGGAACGCGCTATCGCTATCAGATCGGCGATCAACTGGTACCCGACCCTGCCTCCCGCGCCCAGGCCGGCGACGTCCATGAGCCGAGTATCGTCATCGACCCCACCACCTACCACTGGCAAACCGTGGAGTGGCAGGGTCGCCCCTGGCACGAGAGCGTTATCTACGAATTGCACGTCGGCACCCTCGGCGGTTTCTCCGGGGTCGAGAAACTGGTGCCCCGCCTGGCGGCTCTGGGCATCACCGCCATCGAACTGATGCCGCTGTCGGAATTTCCCGGTGGCCGCAACTGGGGCTATGACGGGGTGCTGCCCTACGCCGTGGAAGCGTCCTACGGCACGCCGGACGACCTCAAGTCGCTGATCGACACGGCCCACGCCAATGGCGTGATGGTCTATCTGGATGTGGTCTACAACCACTTCGGCCCGGACGGTAACTATCTGCACGCCTACGCCGAGCGTTTCTTCCGCGAAGACATCCACACGCCGTGGGGCGCCGCCATCGACTTCCGCCAGGACGCCGTACGCCGTTACTTCATCGACAACGCCCTGATGTGGCTGATGGAGTACCGCTTCGACGGCCTGAGATTCGATGCCGTGCACGCCATCAATGACAAGGGTTTCCTGGAAGAGATGGCCGAGGAAATCCGTGCCACCGTGGAACCGGGTCGCCATGTGCACCTGATGCTGGAGAACGAGGACAATACCGCCACCCTGCTCGGCGGCAAGCACTACAACGCCCAGTGGACGGACGACTGGCACAACGTCATCCATCCGCTGTTGACCGGCGAGGACGAGGGCTACTATCAGGACTTCACTCAGGACGCGACCGCCAAGCTGGTGCGCTGCCTGGGCGAGGGCTTCATCTACCAGGGCGAGCAGACCCGCCATGGCAAGGCTCGCGGCGAGCCGAGCAAGGACCTGCCCGCCTCGTCCTTCATCGTCTTCCTGCAAAACCACGACCAGGTGGGCAACCGAGCCTTCGGTGAACGCATCACCCGCCTCGCCCCGGAGCCGGCGCTGCGTGCTGCCACCGCCCTGCTGCTGCTCAGCCCGATGATCCCGCTGTTGTTCATCGGCGAGGAATGGGGCAGCCGCCAACCCTTCCTGTTCTTCACCAGCCACAACGAAGAGCTGGCTGAACTGGTACGCGACGGGCGCCGCAACGAATTCAAGGATTTCGATTTCTTCACCAGCGAAGAGCATCGCCAGCAGATCCCCGACCCGAACGCGCCCAAGACCTTCGAGGACTCCAAACCTAACTTCGGCGAGGCGGATCAGCCCGACCATGCCGCTTGGATCGCGCTCTATCGGGAGTTGCTGGAGATCCGCCGCAAGGAACTCTTCCCGCGTCTGCAGGGCGCCCGTGCCACTGGCGCCGAGGCGCTGGCCGACCGCGCCGTGCGTGCCGGCTGGACCCTGGCCGATGGCAGTCGCCTGACCATCGAGCTCAACCTCAGCGAAAGCCCGGTGAAGGTGGCGGAGCAATCGAATGGCGAGCTGCTGCACAGCAGCGATGCCAAGGCTATCGCTCAGCGCCAGGAGGGCCAACTGGCCGCTCATACGGCGCTGGTCTGGCTGGAGAAAAAGGCATGAGCGGGGATCGCCTGGAACAGCTGGCCAAGGCGGCCGGCATCGCCATCGAATGGACGGCCTACGATGGCCAGCGCCAGCAGGTAAGCCCAGAGGCGTTACGCAATCTGCTCAAGGCCATCGAGTTGCCGGCCGACAGCGACGCCGACATAGATGCGAGTCTGCGCAAGCTGGCCGAGGTGGGCGACAAGGACCATCTGCCGCCCCTGATCACCGCGCTGGTGGGCAAACCCGTCGGGACGCCGGATCAATTCAGGAGCGGCGTCCGCTACCAGGTGCAACTGGAAGGTGGCGAGCGCCTGGAAGGTACCGTGGATGCCCGGGGGCAACTCGCGGCTATCGACGAGCCGGGCTACCACCAGGCAGAAATCGACGGCAAACAGCTGACCCTCGCGGTAGCGCCCGAGCGGTGCTACACCATCGCCGACGCGACCGGCGACGAGCACGCCCGGTTGTGGGGGCTGGCGGTGCAGCTCTACAGCCTGCGACGCGAAGGTGGTAGCGGCGCGGGGGATCTGCAGGGCTTGGTGCAACTCGCGAAGGCGGCTGCCGGCAAGGGTGCCGACGCCCTGGCCATCAGCCCGCTGCATGCCATGTTCAGCGCCGATGGCAGTCGCTACAGCCCCTACTCCCCCTCCAGCCGGGTGTTCTTCAACGTGCTCTATGCGGCGCCGGAGTTGGTCTTCGGCGCCGAGCGCGTGCGCCAGGCCGGGCAAAGAGCCGGCCTGCAGGCGGAAGCCGAGCGCCTCGAACGGCTTGAGCTGATCGACTGGCCGGCGTTGGCGAAGCTGCGCCTGCGCCTGCTGCGTACCCTGCACCTGGACTTCCGTACCGCCGACGGCGAACTGCGCCAGCGCTTCGAGGCGTTCCGCCGCGAGGGCGGTGAAGCCCTGGAGAATCACTGCCGCTTCGAGGCCCTGCACGCCTCCTTTACCCAGGGAGAAGCCTCGCCGAGCTGGCAGCATTGGCCGCGGCAGTATCGCGATCCCAAGGACCCCGCCGTCGCCGAATTCGCCGAACGTCACGCCCAGGATGTGGAGTTCTATGCCTTCACCCAGTGGCTGGCGAGCGAAGGGCTGGCAGCGGCGCAGCAGCAGTGCCGCGATGCCGGGATGCGTATCGGCCTGATCGCCGACATCGCCGTCGGCGCGGACGGTGGCGGCAGCCAGGCCTGGAGTCGCCAGGAAGAGCTGCTGGCCTCGGTCACCGTCGGTTGCCCGCCGGACCTGCTGAACCAGAAAGGCCAGGGCTGGGGCATTTCCGCCTTCTCGCCCACCGGCATGGTCAAGCACGGCTTCCGAGCCTTCATCGAGATGCTCAGGGCCAACTTCGCCCATGCCGGAGGCGTGCGCATCGATCACGTGATGGGCCTGCAACGCCTCTGGCTGGTCCCCGAGGGTGCCTCGCCCGCCGATGGCGCCTACCTCTCTTACCCCATCGACGATCTGCTGCGGCTGGTCGCGCTGGAGTCCTGGCGCTATCGCTGCGTGGTCATGGGCGAAGACCTGGGCACGGTGCCCGAAGGCTTCCGCGAGCGGTTGGCCGAACGCGCCGTCATGGGCATGCAGATCCTGCTGTTCGAGCGCGATGGCAAGGCGTTCAAGGCGGCCAAGGCCTGGTCCGCCACGGCCATGGGCATGCCCACCACCCACGATCTGCCGACCCTCACCGGCTGGTGGCAGGGTCGCGATGCCGACTGGCAGGAAAAGCTCGGCCTGCTGCCCGATGGCACCAGCCGGGAAGACCAATTGGCCGAACGCGCCGAGGATCGCCGTCACCTGGCCAAGGTGCTGCACCTGGAAGATACCAGCGTCGACAACGTCGAGGCGGCGGTTGACGCGGCCATCGACTTCATCGGTCGCACCCCGGCGCCCTTGATCATCCTGCCGGTGGAAGACGCCCTGGGGCAGCTGGAGCAGGCCAATTTGCCCGGCACCACCAACGAACACCCCAATTGGCTGCGCCGCTGGGATGCGCCCGCGGACCGTCTGCTGGACGCCGCCCCCCCTGAACGACGCCTAAGCGTGCTGAGCGCTGCTCGTAACAATCCGGAGATCACTCGATGAGTCGCTTGCGCGCTACCGTACGCCTGCAGTTCCACAAGGATTTCACCTTCGACGATGCCCTGCCCCTGGTGGAGTACTACGCCAAGCTGGGTATCAGCCATTTCTATGCGTCCCCCATCACCACCGCCCGCGCTGGTTCCGTGCACGGCTACGACGTCGTGGACCCGACCCGGGTGAACCCGGAGCTGGGCGGTGAAGAGGCGCTGCGCCGCCTGGTCGCCCGGCTGCGCGAGCATGGTATGGGCCTGATCGCTGACTTCGTGCCCAACCACACCAACGTGGGCGGTTCGGAAAACGCCTGGTGGCTGGACATCCTCGAATGGGGCCGCCAGAGCCGCTACGCCGGCTTCTACGACATCAACTGGTACGGCCCCGACCCGGATCTGCAAGGCCAGGTGCTGCTGCCCTTCCTCGGCGATGCCTATGGCAACGTCCTGCAGGCCGGCGAACTCAAGCTGGTGTTCGATGCGGAAAAAGGCGCCTTCCGCGTGGAGTACTACGCTCACCACTTCCCCATCAATCCCGGCACCTATGGCCAGATCCTGCGCGAGAGCGACCTACCCCAGCTGAGCCTGTTCGCGGATGCCTTCTCCGCCCGCGCCAAGGACCAGGCAGAAGCCCGGGGTGCCCAGCGCCAGCTGGCGGATGCCGCCAAGGAGCCCGCTGTCGCCGCCGCCATCGACAAGGCCATCGCCGCCTTCGACGGCAGCCAGCCGGCCAACCAGGAACGCCTGCATGCCCTGCTGGAGAGCCAGCACTATCGCCTGGCCAGCTGGCGCACCGCCTCGGATGACATCAACTGGCGGCGGTTCTTCGACATCACCGAACTGGGTGGCCTGCGCATGGAGCGCCACGAGGTGTTCGAGGAAACCCATTCGCTGATCTTCCGCCTGATCAGCGAAGGCCTGCTCGACGGCCTGAGACTGGACCACATCGATGGCCTGGCCAACCCGCGCGCCTATTGTCGCAAGCTGCGTCGCCGCGTGGACAATCTCTGCGCCAGCCGATCCGGCGGTGCACCGGAAGATGGCTTCCCCATCTACATCGAGAAGATCCTCGCCGAGGGCGAACACCTGCGTGAAGGCTGGGGCATCGACGGCACCACCGGCTACGAATTCATGAACGAGGTCTCGGCGGTCCAGCACGATGCCCGTGGTGAAGCACCGCTGCGCAAGTTCTGGGCGGAAACCACCGGGCGTACCGAAGACTTCCTCGAAGAGGTACGGGAGGCGCGGCGCCTGGTGCTCACCACGGCGCTGAACAGCGAATTCGAGTCGGCCGTGCACACCCTGCACCTGCTGGCCCAGCAGGATTGGCGGACCCGTGACACCAGCCAAGGCGCCATTCGCCGGGTGCTGCTGGAGTTGATCGTGCAGTTCAAGGTCTATCGCACCTACGCCGGCGCGGCGGGTTTCGTCGGCAACGATGCCCAGTGGTTCGACACCGCCCTGGAAGCGGCGCGGCCCCACGTCAGCGAAGCGGAGCAACCCTTGCTCGAGCAATTGCGTGCCTGGCTGGGTGGCGATGCGCCGCGCCATAAGCCGGTGGGCAGCCTGGCCCGTCGCGAACAGCGTCGCGCCATCACCAAGTTCCAGCAGCTCACCTCGCCCATCGCCGCCAAGGCGGTGGAAGACACCGCCTGCTATCGCTCCGCTCCTCTGCTTTCGCGTAACGACGTCGGCTTCGACCCCCAGCATTTCGCCCAGCCGGTCAGTGCCTTCCACGAAGCCAGCGGCTGGCGCGCCGAGCACTTCCCGCGCAACATGCTGACCACCGCCACGCACGACCACAAGCGTGGCGAGGACACCCGTGCCCGGCTGGCAGTGGTCTCGGAGCGGCCGGACGCCTATATCGCCCAGGTCAGTCGCTGGATGCAGCAGGCAGCCCCCCTGCGTGGCCAGTGGAACGAGGCGCCCGCCCCGACCCCGGGTGACGAGTTGATGCTCTACCAGACCCTGCTCGCCAGCTGGCCGCTGGACCTGCAGGCGGACGACAGCAAGGGCCTGCAGGCCTATCTGGAGCGCCTGCTGCAGTGGCAGGAAAAAGCCCTGCGCGAAGAAAAGCTGGAGTCGGACTGGTGGGCGCCGAATGGCGACTATGAAACCGCCTGCAAAGCCTTTCTGGAAGGCCTGCTCACCGATGACAAATACCGCTCGCTGCGTGGCGAAATCGTCGCTGCCGTGCAGAAACTGGCCCCGGCCGGAGCCCTGAATGGCCTGGTCCAGTTGCTGCTGCGCAACACGGCGCCGGGCGTTCCCGATCTCTACCAGGGCGGTGAATTCTGGGACTTCAGCCTGGTGGAGCCGGACAACCGCCGCGCGGTGGACTACGCCCCGCGCAAGGATGCCCTGGCGCAGCAGGTTTCGGCTGCAGAAGCCCTGGCGAATTGGCAGAACGGCGAGGTCAAGCAGCAGGTACTGGCCGCCGTGCTGGAATTGCGCAAGCAGCATCCGCGCCTGTTCACCGAAGGCAGTTATGTACCCCTGACGGTCGAAGGTGCTCGCGCGGCGAACGTGCTCGCCTTCGCACGCACCTGGGAAGAGCAGGCAGTGATCGTCGTGGTGCCGCTACACACGTCCAGCCTGTTGGAAGCCGGCGGGAAAATCAGCTTTTCTGCCGATGCCTGGCAAGACACTCGGATAAAACTCCCTGAAACCTTGTCCATGTACCGTTTCGGGGAAACTTTCGTCCCCTCATCTGTCCATGACCAAAAGAAAGAGCTATCCATTGGCGAGGTTCTGGCACGTTTTCCGCTTGGATTGCTCAGCACACAAGACACCACTCAAGGAGCCGCACCGTAATGACCCAAAAAGACGAACGCATTCAGCAGCTCGCCTATCAGATCTGGGAGTCTGAAGGACGGCCGGCGCACGAACATGATCGCCATTGGGAAATGGCGACCCGACTGTACGAAGCCGAACAGGAAGGCGTGGCCAAGAAAACCGTCGCCAAGAAGCCGCGAGCGACCAAGACCACCACCAGCAAGGCACCTGCCGGCAAGGTCAGCACCACTGGCAAGACCAAGAGCGGCAGCGAGAAGGCCGCGACCGAGGCGGCCGCCGCGGGTGAGTCCGTGACCGAGAAGGTCGAATCGGCAGCGAAGAAAGTCGCTTCCAAGGTCAAGCAGGCGGTCAAGCCCAGCACCGGCAAGACCAGTGCGAGCAAGGCCAAGCCGGCTGCCGAGGTTGACGCGACGGGCGTTGGTGTCGCTCCCGCTGCACCGAAGAAGCCGCGTGCTTCGCGTGCCAAGACCCCTGCAGCCAAGCCGGCTGTCAGCGAGTGATGTGATGCCTCGGCCTGGCCGTTCGGCCAGGCCATCCCTCACCGCTTCGATGCGGCCTCCGCTTCAGCCAAAATTCCCCGATTTTTTCTAGAAAAAACAACGCTTTGTCGGCTCGCTCAGGAGTGCCGGAACTGCGCTGCGTCGGGCCTTTCATATGCACGTAGCCGGATCTGTATCGATTCAGCCACCGGCAGGTAATGAGAGCCCCATCAGAGCGACTTCCTTCCCAGCTATCCCGAGAGCGTCGAAATGACTTCAACTGATTCCAACAAGCCGTTAACCGAAGCGACCACTTTCATCAGTAAGTCCAAGTCTCGTGTGCGTGAGGGGCTACCCTATCCACTGGGCGCCACCTGGGACGGTTCCGGCGTGAACTTCGCCATCTTTTCCGCCAATGCCACCAAGGTGGAGCTGTGCCTCTTCGATGACGAAGGCAAGGAAGAGATCGAGCGCATCGAGTTGCCCGAATTCACCAACGAAATCTGGCACGGCTACCTGCCCGACGCTCGCCCGGGCACCCTGTACGGCTACCGCGTCCACGGCCCCTACGAGCCGCAGAACGGGCACCGCTTCAACCACAACAAGCTGCTGATCGACCCCTATGCCAAGCAGATCGTCGGTGAGCTGGAGTGGAACGACGCCCTGTTCGGCTACACCATCGGCCATCCCGATGGCGACCTCTCCTTCGACGAGCGTGACAGCGCGCCCTTCATGCCGCGCTGCCGGGTGATCGACCCCGCCTTCACCTGGGGCAACACCACCCATCCGCGCGTCCCGCGTGATCGCACCGTGTTCTATGAAACCCACGTCCGCGGCTACACCATGCAGCACCCCGCGGTCCCGGAAAGCGCCCGTGGCACCTTCTCGGGGCTGCAGGAAAGCGAAGTCATCGACTACATCAAATCGCTCGGCATCACCTCCGTCGAGCTGATGCCGATTCACTATTTCCTCGACGACAACCACCTGCTGGAAAAGGGTCTGAGAAACTTCTGGGGCTATAACACCCTGGCGTTCTTCGCCCCGCACTCGCGCTACATGGCCAGCCAATCCATCGGCGAATTCAAGGTGATGGTCGCGCGCATGCACAACGCCGGCCTCGAGGTGATCCTCGACGTGGTTTACAACCACACTGCCGAAGGCAACGAGATGGGGCCGACCCTTTCGCTCAAGGGTATCGACAACGCCAACTACTACCGCCTGATGCCCGACGATGCGCGTTACTACATCAACGACACCGGCACCGGTAACACCCTGAACATGAGCCACCCCTGCGTGCTGCAGATGGTGACCGACTCGCTGCGCTACTGGGCCACCGAGATGGGCGTGGACGGCTTCCGCTTCGACTTGGCCACCATTCTCGGCCGCGAGCCGGATGGCTTCGACGAAGGCGGCGGTTTCCTGCACGCCTGCCGCCAGGACCCGATCCTGGCCGAGACCAAGCTCATCGCCGAACCCTGGGACTGCGGTCCCGGCGGCTACCAGGTGGGCAACTTCCCGCCCGGCTGGATGGAGTGGAACGACACCTTCCGCGACACCGCCCGCGCCTTCTGGAAGGGCGACGAAGACCAGATCGGCGACTTCGCGAAGATCTTCCTGGGCTCCGGCGACAAGTTCAATCGCCGTGGCCGCAAGCCCTACTCCTCGGTCAACTTCGTCACCGCCCACGATGGCTTCACCCTGGCCGACACCGTGTCGTACAACGACAAGCACAACGAGGCCAACGGCGAGGACAACAAGGACGGGCACTCCCACAACCTGTCGTGGAACTGCGGTGTCGAAGGCGAGACCGACGATCCGGAAATCATCGAGCTGCGCTACCGCCAGATGCGCAACCTGCTGGCCACCCTCTTCCTCTCCCAGGGCACGCCGATGCTGCTGGCCGGCGACGAGTTTGCCCGCACCCAGGGCGGCAACAACAACGCCTATTGCCAGGACAGCGAGATCGGCTGGGTCAACTGGGAGATCAGCGAGAAGAGCGCCGAGCTGCAGGAATACGTGCGCACCCTGATCGACCTGCGTCGACGCTACCCGCTACTGCGCCGGAGCCGCTTCTTCACCGGCGTCTACAACGAGGAATTGGGCGTTAAGGACGTCACCTGGTTGCAGCCCAGTGGCGACGAGATGGGCGTGGAGCAATGGCAGGACGGCAGCAACAAGTGCATGGGCATCCTGCTCGATGGCCGCGCCCAGCCGACCGGTATTCGTCGCAAGGGTGCGGATACCTCGCTGCTGATTCTGGTCAATGCTCATTATGATGTAGTGGATTTCACTCTGCCCGAGGTCCCCCAGGGCGAGCATTGGGCCCTGCAGCTGGATACCAACCAGCCGGACCTGGACGCGGGTGACGTCTTCAACTTCGGAGACACCTATCAGGTCACCGGACGCTCGGTATTGCTGTTCGAGCTGACCCAGACCAAGCGGAGGAAACGCCAGGCATGACGAACGCGCAACAGGGTTTTTCGTTCAAGGTCCTGACCATCAACACGCACAAGGGCTTCACGTCCTTCAACCGCAAGTTCATCTTGCCGGAATTGCGCGAAGCGGTGCGGACGGTGTCAGCGGACATTGTCTTCTTGCAGGAGGTATTGGGCACCCACGAAAAACACCCGTTGCGCTTCGAGAACTGGCCGGCGGCGCCGCAGTACGAGTTCCTGGCCGATTCGATGTGGACCGACTTCGCCTACGGGCGCAATGCGGTCTACCCGGACGGCCACCACGGTAATGCGGTGCTGTCGAAGTTTCCCATCGTCAGCTACGACAACTTCGACATCTCCATCGCTGGTCCGGAAAAACGCGGGATGCTGCATTGCGTCCTGCGTATCCCGGACCAGGCGGTGGATCTCCACGTGATCTGCGTACACCTGGGTCTGCGCGAGAAACATCGCCAGATGCAGATGAAGTTGATCTGCGAACACATCAACTCCCTGCCCAGCGACGCCCCCGTCGTGGTGGCGGGGGACTTCAACGACTGGCGCCAGAAGGCCAACGACATCCTTGGCCAGGGCGCAGGACTCGAAGAGGTATTCATGAAGACCGCAGGGCGGCTGCCCAAGACCTTCCCGGCGAAGCGCCCCCTGCTCTGCCTGGATCGCATCTACACCCGCAATGTCAGTGTGGGTCGCCCCCAGGTGCTAGGCAATCAGCCGTGGTCGCACCTGTCCGACCACGCGCCCCTCGCCGCGGACTTCCACCTATGAACTTCGAGTGGCGGGACGGAAACCGCATCACCTTGCTGGAAAACGGCGAGGACTTCTTCCCACGCGTGTTCGAGGCGATCCGCGCCGCCGAGCGCGAGGTCATCATCGAGACCTTCATCCTCTTCTACGACAAGGTCGGCAAGGCCCTGCAGGAAGAGTTGGTGGCGGCAGCCAAACGCGGCGTCCAGGTGGATATCACCGTGGATGCCTACGGCTCGCCCGATCTGCCGCGCGAGTTCATCGACGAGATGGTCCAGGCCGGCGTGCGCTTTCGCTACTACGATCCGCGCCCCCTGGTGATGGGCATGAGGACCAACCTCTTCCGTCGCCTGCACCGCAAGATCGTGGTGGTGGATGCCCGCCTCGGCTTCATCGGCGGCATCAACTATTCCGCCGAGCACCTGGGCGACTTCGGGCCCGAAGCCAAGCAGGACTACGCCGTCGAGGTGGAAGGCCCCATCGTCGATGACATCCACCGCTTCGCCCGCGACGCCATCGATTCCCCGGAAGAGACTCACCGCTGGTGGGGCAAGCGTTCGCGCAAGCCCGCCAACAATCGCCATCCCGGCAACGCCCAGGCGTTGTTCGTCTATCGCGACAACGACCAGCACCGTGCCGACATCGAGCAGCATTACCTGGAAATGCTGCGCACGGCCAAGCATGAGGTGGTGATCGCCAACGCCTACTTCTTCCCGGGCTACCGCCTCCTGCGTGAGATGCGCAACGCGGCGCAGCGCGGGGTGCGAGTAGTGCTGATCGTCCAGGGCGAGCCGGATATGGCCATCGTCAAGGTGGGCGCCCAGATGCTCTACAACTATCTGGTGAAGGCCGGCGTCGAGATCTACGAATACTGCCTGAGACCCCTGCACGGCAAGGTGGCGACCATGGACGGACACTGGTCCACGGTGGGTTCGAGCAACCTCGATCCGCTGAGCCTGTCGCTGAATCTCGAGTGCAACCTGATCTTCCACGATCACGACTTCAACCGCGAATTGCGTGGTCGCCTGGAGCAGTTGATCCAGAACCATTGCGAACACGTGGACAGCAGCAAGGTACCCAAGCGTACCTATTGGCACCTGGCCAAGACCATGCTGGTGTTCCACTTCTTGCGTCACTTCCCCGCCTGGGTGGGCTGGCTTCCCGGCCATACGCCCAAGATCGAGCTGATCAACCCTCCGGCCCAGCCCGAACTGGAAACCCAGGACCGGGTGGACTCCTCGATTTCAAGGTGCCAACGATGACCAGCCGTAGCGATACCCTCGATCACGCCCCTGGCGACGAGGACGACCAGCAGGCGGCCGACAAGCCGCAGAACGGCCGCTGGGCCCTGGCCAAGAAGATCCTGACCTGGGCCTTCCTGATCGCCGTGGTAGTGCTGCTGGTGATCTATGCCCGCAAGGTCGACTGGGGCGAGGTCTGGAAGGTCTTCACCGGCTACAAGTGGACGACCTTGGCCATGGCCGGCGGCCTGGTGGTGCTGTCGTACATCATGTACGGCTGCTACGACCTCATCGGCCGGGCCTATTGCGGTCACAAGCTGGTCAAGCGGCAGGTGTTCCTGGTGTCTTTCATCTGCTATGCCTTCACCCTAACTCTGAGTACCTGGGTAGGCGGTATCGGCATGAGGTACCGGCTCTATTCGCGATTGGGGCTTTCCAGCGGCACCATTACCCGCATCTTTTCCCTGAGCATCGCCACCAACTGGCTCGGCTACATCCTGCTGGCCGGCGGTATCTTTGTCAGTGGCGTGGTGGACATGCCACCCAACTGGTTCATCGGCGATACCACCCTGCGCTTGATTGGCGTCGGCCTGCTGGCCTTCATCGTCTTCTACCTGGCGGTGTGCGCCTTCGCCAAACAACGGGAATGGACGGTACGCAAACAGCGCCTCGCCCTGCCCTCGCTGCGCATGGCCTGCATCCAGCTGGTGGTGTCTTCGATCAACTGGATGGCCATGGCCGCCATCGTCTACCTGTTCCTCGGACGCCAGGTGGACTACCTACACGTGCTCGGCGTGCTGCTGCTCTCCAGTATCGCCATGGTCATCGTCCATATCCCTGCGGGCGTGGGCGTGCTGGAAACGGTGTTCATCGCCCTGCTGGCCAACGATGGCCTGTCCCAGGGCAAGATCATCGCCGCCCTGCTCGGCTATAGAACGCTCTACTTCATCGTCCCGCTGCTGATCGCGGCCGTCCTCTATTTCGCGCTGGAAAGCCGGGCCAAGAAGCTCAAGGTGAGCAATGATCGGCGTGAAGAGCGTAAGAAAAAAGGTACGAAACCCACATAACTTGCGACTTGCATCAACTGGGTGGGCGTCGCAAGATATCAATGCGACAAACTCGGCTCAGCTAAAAATTCAGGCGCAAGAGGAATAAATGAAGTCATACAACAAGTCGAAGATGGATTCTTTTTCCGAGCACAAGATCAGTCTCGACATAGAATGCATAGTCCGAATAGATACTGACCACATAAAAGTAGAATACAAACAAGATGGCGAGCAATATTCATACACAGGATCTTCAATTGGACAGGGGCATTACAATCTTCGCTGTGATGGCTACCCTAACTGTCGCGCAACGCTCCATTGTTTTGAAGACTCAAAAGTCGTAGAAGGTTCATGGAGAGAGGAGCAGTCGCAAGGAATGTGGAGAATACGGCTAATTAGCGAAGAATAAAATGCCTAGACTACTTGAATACATTGATCGTATTGCTATTCAAAAGCAATCAACCGTCCTATTTTTGATGTTCAGCCCTCCCAAAAAAAATCCTTCTGTATTAGAAAGGATTGGCTGGATCGATTGGGAAAAGCACCCATCCCGAATAAAAATAACTCAATGGTTGAATGAAAATGGCATAAAATGGAAGCCCTGTGCCGGATACTCAACCTCCGGACAAATAGAAGGTTATGACGGCACGATATTTATTGATGTACCATATGACAAATCAAACGAAGAATACCGAAAACTGGAAAACTATATAGAAAACCCAGACGGAACAATAAAGCTCCCCTATGTTAAGTTTGGCTATCTACCACTAGACATGGCAACTCAAATTTCATCTAGCACATCAGAATAGCCAACGGTAAATTACTACCGATTGTTGGGCTGGTGCATCGAGATCAGCCGATAGAACAGCACCCGCCCACCTTCGCTGCTGGGCCCTTCCCCATCCCGCAGTCGAGCGCCCGCCTTGAAATAGAGGTGGTGGCTGCTCCAGGCATTGTCCAGTTGCAGGCCCAGGTCACCCGTACGTGAACCCACGCCATGGGCGCGCACGCTGAGCACGCCACTGCGCGCCAGCTTGATGTCGTAGGTGAAGCGACTGTTGAGTGGCAGGTGCTCCAAGAGGATCACGTCCTTCGGGCTGTCGTTCGGACTCTCGCGCAGGCGGGCGATCAATTGGCCCTGTTGGACCGAACCCTTGGCCTCGGCCGCATCGTCCACCCGATAGACCAGTTGCAGCAGTGCCTGCGATGGAGAATCGGGTCTGCTCGCCTGATCCTCGATCTCGCTGATGATGACTTCGGGACGGGACGGCACCTGTTGCACCGCCGCTTCCGCCTGCAGCAGGGCATCGCCCTCGCGATACTTCCAGGCATAGGCGCTGCCATCCGGGCGCGTCTCGCGCAGCTCGGTGGCGGGATAGTCGTTGAAGGGCTGCGGCGTACCGGTCACCGGCACCCAGAACAGCAGCGAGCCGCCCTCGCCGCGGACGAGATAGGGACTATGAAAGCGGCTGCTGTTCAGCTCGGCGGTCTGTACCTGGGCCACGGGTAGCGGCACGGGTACCGTTAGATTCCATTCGGCGAGATCGATCATGGGCTTCTCGGTTGCCAGAGGCCTAAGGCTTGTCTGAAAAGTCGCCGAGCGAAGGAGAGGCAAGGCGCAACGACCAACGGGAGTAACAGCCAAGGGCTGGCCCGAAGGGTGAGCGCCAGCGAATCAAATCAGCGAGGAAGTGGACCGGGCTCGCGCTTGAGTTTACGAGCAGTAAATGAGCATTCCGAGCTGATTTTTAACGCAGCATCGCCGATGCGCAGGCACTTTTCCGACAAAGCCTGACAGCATCGCGCAGTCTGGCGACGCTGTCAGCGAGCAGCGCCCGAATCCGGGCGCATCCAGGTTCAGACCTGCGGCTTGAACACTAGCAGACCGAGCGGCGGCAGATTGAGGTTCAGGGACGTCGGCTGGCCGTGGGCCGCGATTTCCTCGGTGTTGACACCGCCACCATTGCCGACGTTGGAACCGCCATAGCATTCGGCATCGCTGTTGAAGATTTCCTGCCAATGGCCCGCCGCAGGCACGCCCACACGATAGTCGTGACGCGGGACCGGGGTGAAGTTGGCGATCACCAGCAACGGCCGCTGCTGGGCATCGCGCCGCAACCAGGCGAAGACGCTGTTGCCGTTGTCATCGCCCACCACCCAATCGAAGCCCTCGGGCAGATGGTCGCGCTGGTGCAAGGCCGGTTCCTGGCGATACAGGCGGTTGAGATCGACCAGCAACTGCTTCACCCCACGGTGGGTACCGTGCTCCAGCAGGAACCAGTCCAGCTCGCGGTCATGGCTCCATTCACGCCACTGGCCAAATTCGCAGCCCATGAACAGCAGCTTCTTGCCCGGATGGGTCCACATGAAGCTCAGGTAGTTACGCAGATTGGCGAACTTCTGCCAGTTGTCGCCCGGCATCTTCTCGATCAGCGACCCCTTGCCGTGTACCACCTCGTCGTGGGAGATGGGCAGGACGAAGCGCTCGGACCAGGCGTACACCAGGCCGAAGGTCATCTGGTGGTGGTGGTATTGGCGATAGACCGGGTCCTCTTCCACATAGTGCAGGGTGTCGTGCATCCAGCCCATGTTCCACTTGTAGTCGAAGCCCAGCCCGCCCTCGCTCACCGGCACGCTGACGCCCGGCCAGGAGGTGGATTCCTCGGCGATCACCAGGGCACCCGGCGCCTCTTCATGGACCACCTCGTTGAGGTGCCGCAGGAAGGCGATGGTCTCCAGGTTCTCGCGACCGCCATGGACGTTGGGAATCCACTCGCCCTGCTTGCGCGAATAGTCGCGATAGAGCATGGAGGCCACCGCATCGACGCGCAGGCCATCGATATGGAAGTGCTTCAGCCAGTGCATGGCCGAGGCCAGCATGAAGCCATGCACCTCGTGGCGACCGAGGTTGTAGATGTAGGTGTTCCAGTCTTGGTGGAAGCCCTCGAAGGGGTGCTCGTATTCGTACAGGGCGGTACCGTCGAAACGTGCCAGGCCGTGTTCGTCGGTGGGAAAGTGCGCCGGTACCCAGTCGAGGATGACGCCGATATTGGCCTGGTGGCAGGCGTCGACGAAGGCGGCGAAATCTGCCGGCGTGCCGAAGCGCGAGGTCGGCGCGAACTGGCCAAGCGGCTGGTAGCCCCAGGAGCCGCTGAAGGGGTGCTCCATGATCGGCAGCAACTCGATATGGGTGAAGCCCATCTCGTGGATATAGGGAATCAGATGCTTGGCCAGCTCGCGCCAGGTGTACAGGCGACCTTCGTCCCCTCCTTCGCGGCGCCAGGAGCCGGCGTGCAGCTCGTAGATGGACAGCGGTGCTTCCAGCCCCTGCCGCTCGCGGCGGTGCGCCATCCAATCCTGGTCGCGCCAGACGAAGGGGGTGTTGTCGGCCACCACCGAGGCGGTGCGCGGCGGCAACTCCGCCGCCAGGGCGATGGGATCGGCCTTGAGCGGCAACACGCCGTGCTGGCCGAGGATCTCGTACTTGTAGGCGGTGCCCACCGGCAGGCGGGGGACGAACAGTTCCCAGACGCCACTGTTGGCACGCAGGCGCATGGGCAGACGGCGACCGTCCCAGGAGTTGAAGTCGCCCACCACCGAGACGCGCCGGGCGTTGGGCGCCCAGACGGCGAAGCGCACGCCGTCCACACCGTCGACCTGGCAGCGCTGGGCACCGAAGGTCTCGCCGAGATTGCGATGACGACCTTCGTTGAACAGATAGAGATCGGTCTCGCCCAGCAGGACGCCGAAGGAATAGGGATCTTCGGTTTCCTGAACCCCGCTCGGCCAGCGAATGACCAGCTTGTAGGGGGCAGCGTAGTCCAGCCGGGTGACGAACAGACCGGGCACGCGCCCGGGCTGCATCTGGGCCAGGGGCCGACCGCTCATGCGGTCGACCAGTTCGACGCCCAGGGCATTGGGCAGGAAGGCGCGGACGATCACGCCCTCGCCATCGGCATGGGGGCCGAGGATGGCGAAGGGATTACCGTGTTCGCCACGTGCCAGCGACTCGGCCTCGGCGGCCGAGAGGCGGACGTCGTCGAAGGGGACGACGGGGGCGGTGGACTGATCGGTCATGCGCGGGCTCCAGACAAGAGGGTCTCGACGATAGCGGCGACGCCGCGTAGCGGGATGTTGATCCAGGTGGGTCGATTGGCAGCCTCGTAGCCTATCTCATAAACCGCTTTTTCCAGGCTGTAGAGATCCAGCGCCGCCTGTTCGCCCCGCTCGCCCCACTGGTGGCCGATGTCGGCCGCCGCGGTGCGGTAGGCTTCCAGGAAGGCTGCATAGGACGACGTCCGATAGGTTTCCGCGGCCTGGGCACGCAGCCGCTGGTGCTCTTCCGAGGTATCGGCGCCGCTGTTGCTGACCTGGGTCACCATGGCCGCGGCGTAGTCGAAGGAGCGCAGCACGCCAGCGACGTCCTTGTAGGGGCCGTACTTGCCGCGCCGCTCTTCCAGCGAACGCGCCGGCTCACCCTCGAAGTCGATGAGGATGGCGTCGTCCTGGGCCACCAGGACCTGGCCCAGGTGCAGATCACCATGGACGCGGATGCGCAACCCACCCTCGACGTCGGCCGCCAGGGCTTCGATGCGCTTGGCCAGGGCCTCACGCTTGCCGACCAATCCGGCGAGCAGCTCCTGGCTGGCGGCGTCGAGCTGGTCGCGCATGCCTTGCAAGGTATCCAGGGCACCATCCACCTGTACCCGCACCCGGTGCGCCAGGTCCTTGGCCGCCGCGGCATCCACGGTTTCCGGCGCGAAGGCCGCATCCTCGGTGGGCCGGGCCAGGACCACGTGCATCTCGCCCAGGCGCTTGCCCAGCACCCCGGCGAAGGCAGTCAGATCGCCCATGGCGGTGAACTCGTTCTCCACGTTGGAGATGCCGCCGCTGAGCAGATCGCGGGTCACGCGGTCCAGGGTATCCAGGCTCCACTTCCAAGCATCGCCCTGGTTGTGGATGTGCTGCTGCACCAGCATCAGCACATGGGGCGTGCCGTCCGGCGCGATGCGCTGGGCCACGGCGTGGGTGGCGGCGATGTTGGCGAAGCCGGCCTGGGCCAGGTAGCGACCCATCTCCACCTCGGGATGGATGCCGGCGGCCACCTTGCGGATCAGCTTGAGCATCAGATGATCGCCGACGATCAACGAGCTGTTGGACTGCTCCACGCCGAGGTGCTTGATCTCGACGTTCGGGTCCAGCGCCAGGTCTTCGGGATTGTCATAGACCTCGAAGCTCAGTTCACCCTCGGGCAGCGCGATCTTGGCCCCCTTGCGGAAGGCATCGAACACCCCGTGCACGAAGCTGGTCAGGGCGAAGGCATCGGTCACCAGACCCACGCGACGCACATGACGGATGCGCGAGATGGCCAGCTGGGTGGCCAGGGGGCTGCAATGCTGGTCCTCTTCGGCGAGGAAGCCCAGCGGCAGCGCATAGCGCTCTTCGCCCTTGGCGTTGGTCACCACCACCTCGGTGAACATCACCGGCAACTTGGGCGTGTTGATCTGGGCGGCATAGTCCAGGCGTACGCTGGTGATGGCTTCGTCCTTGGAGCCGAACCAGCGACGCTTGGGCAGATAGACCGGCAGCACCTCTTCGAAGATGCGTCGCGGATCGCCGCTGAGCAGCTCCTGCAGATGACGCTTGATCACCACCGTCTGGTAGTCGGGCATGGGCGCCGGCGGCTCGGTATGCCAGGCCGGCAGATGCTCATGGCCCGCCAGGTAGAACCAGTAGAAGCCATAGGGCGGCAGGGTCAGCATGTAGGGCAGCTGGCCGATGGGCGGGAAGGCGCTGCCACCGATCATCTCCACCGGGACCTGGCCGGCGAAGCTGGACAGGTCCAGCTCCACCGCCTGAGCCGCGCGGGAGACGTTGGCCACGCAGAGGATGGTCTCGTGCTCGCCCTGGGCGTTGGTGAAGTTGCGCAGGTAGGCCAGGATGCGTCTGTTGGTCGGCGACAGCATCTTCAGGGTGCCACGACCGAAGGCCTTCTGCTGCTTGCGCACGGCGAGCATGCGTCGCGTCCAGTTGAGCAGCGAATGCGGATCGCGGGACTGGGCCTCGACGTTGATCGCCTGGTAGCCGTAGAGCGGGTCCATGATCGACGGCAACACCAGGCTGGCTGGGTCGGCGCGGGAGAAGCCGCCATTGCGGTCGACCGACCACTGCATGGGGGTACGGACGCCATCGCGGTCGCCCAGGTGGATGTTGTCACCCATGCCGATCTCGTCGCCGTAATACAGCGTCGGGGTACCGGGCATGGACAGCAATAGGCTGTTGAGCAGTTCGATGCGGCGACGGTCGCGTTCCAGCAGCGGCGCCAGACGGCGGCGGATGCCCAGGTTGATGCGCGCGCGGCGATCCGAGGCATAGTAGTTCCAGAGGTAGTCCCGCTCGCGGTCGGTCACCATCTCCAGGGTCAGTTCATCGTGGTTGCGCAGGAAGATCGACCATTGGCAGTTGGCCGGAATCTCCGGGGTCTGGCGCAGGATGTCGGTGATGGGGAAGCGGTCTTCCTGGGCGATGGCCATGTACATGCGCGGCATCAGCGGGAAGTGGAAGGCCATGTGGCATTCGTCGCCGTCGCCGAAGTACAGCTGGGTGTCTTCCGGCCACTGGTTGGCCTCGGCCAGCAGCATGCGGTCGGGATAGTTGGCATCGATCTCGGCCCGGATTTCCTTGAGCACCGCGTGGGTCTCGGGCAGGTTCTCGTTGTTGGTGCCGTCGCGCTCCACCAGGTAGGGAATGGCGTCCAGGCGCAGGCCATCGACGCCCATGTCCAGCCAGTACCTCATGATGGAGATGACCGCCTTCATGACCTGGGGATTGTCGAAGTTCAGGTCCGGCTGGTGGGAGTAGAAACGGTGCCAGAAGTACTGGCCGGCCACCGGGTCCCAGGTCCAGTTGGACTTCTCGGTATCGAGGAAGATGATGCGGGTGCCGTCGTACTTCTGGTCGTCGTCGGACCAGACGTAGAAGTTGCGCGCGGCCGAGCCCTTCTTGGCGCGGCGGGCGCGCTGGAACCAGGGGTGCTGGTCGGAGGTATGGTTGATGACCAGCTCGGTGATCACCCGCAGGCCACGGGCATGGGCCTCGGCGATGAAACGCTTGGCATCGGCCATGGTGCCGTAGTCGGGGTGGATGCCGCGGTATTCGGCGATGTCGTAGCCATCGTCGCGGCGCGGCGAGGGATAGAACGGCAGCAGCCAGATGGTGTTGACGCCCAGGCTGGCGATGTAGTCCAGCTTCTCGATCAGGCCGGGGAAGTCGCCGATGCCATCGTTGTTGGAGTCGAAGAACGACTTCACGTGCACCTGGTAGATGACCGCGTCCTTGTACCAGAGCGGATCGTCGATGAAGGCGGCAGGTTTGCGGGAACGAGCTTTATTGGGTTTTGCCATGTCGTCAGGTCCTTAACAGGGCGTCTGAATCGAATGCGTGCACCGGTCGTCCAGGCCACCGGCGATGGTGGTGGCTCGGGCCCCAGGCGCAGGATTGCCTCCTGCGCCTGGGGCCCGCGCCACCGGAGAGATCGCTAGTGGGCCGGCTGGATGCGCCAGATGCCGAAGGGCATCGACGGCTCCAGGCGCGTCCACTGGGTCTTGCCATGCCAGGCCCAACGATGCCCGGTCATCAGGTCCTCGCCGAGGGTGGTGGCATTGTCATCGAGGCCGAATTCCCACAAGGGGAGTTCGAACTGGCCTTCCTGCGCCTTGAAGGGATCGAGGTTGATGGCGACCAGGACGAAGTTGCCCAGGTCATCGGTGCGCTTGCCGAAATAAAGGATCTGGTCGTTCCAGCAGTTGTAGAACTCCAGCCCCAGATGGGTCTGCAGGGCCGGGTTCTGCCGGCGGATGCGGTTGAGCTGGGCGATCTCGGCCATGATGTTGCCCGGCGCATAGAAGTTGCGCGGGCGCAGCTCGTACTTCTCCGAGTCCAGATACTCTTCCTTGCCCGGCGTGAGCGGCGCGCCTTCGCAGAGTTCGAAGCCGGCGTACATGCCCCACAGGCCGGAACCCATGGTGGCCAGCGCCGCCCTGATCAGGAAACCGGGGCGCCCGCTGGTCTGCAGGAAGGTCGGGTTGATGTCCGGGGTGTTGACGAAGAAATTCGGCCGGTAGCAATCGCGCAGCGGCGGCTCGTTGAGCTGGGTGAAGTACTCGGTCAGCTCGGCCTTGGTGTTGCGCCAGGTGAAATAGGTGTAGCTCTGGCTGTAGCCGACCTTGCCCAAGCGCGCCATCATCGCCGGCTTGGTAAAGGCTTCGGCGAGGAACATGACATCGGCGTCGCGACCGCGGATATCGGCGATCAGCCACTCCCAGAAGGGCAACGGCTTGGTGTGGGGATTGTCGACGCGGAAGATCTTCACGCCCTGCTCCACCCAGTGCCAAACCACGTCGCGCAAGGCCAGCCAAAGATCGGGAATCGAGTCCTTGGCGTAGAAGTCGACATTGACGATGTCCTGATACTTCTTCGGCGGATTCTCGGCATAGCGCATGGAGCCGTCTGGGCGCCAGGAGAACCAGCCCGGATGTTCCTTGAGCCAGGGATGGTCGGGCGAGCACTGGATGGCGAAGTCCAGGGCAATCTCCAGGCCGTGATCGGCCGCCGCCGCGACCAGGGCACGGAAGTCTTCCAGGGTGCCCAGCTCGGGATGCACTGCATCGTGGCCACCATCCGGGCTGCCGATGGCATAGGGACTGCCCGGCTGATCCGCCCCGGCGCCAAGGGTGTTGTTCTTGCCCTTGCGGTGGGCCAGGCCGATTGGGTGGATCGGCGGGAAGTACAGCACATCGAAGCCCATGTCACGCACGCGCGGCAGTTCACCGATCACGTTGCGGAAGGTGCCGTGGCGCTGGGGATCGTCGGTGATGGAGCGCGGGAAGAGTTCGTACCAGCTGGCGAATTCGGCCCGGACCCGTTCGATGTCCAACGGATATTCGATGCTGTGGGTGAGGTGCTCATAGGCGTCCACCGGCGCCATCGCCTGGCTCGCCTCGGCCGCCAGCAGTACCGCGACCTTGTCACCTTCGCTGGGCGCTTGCTCCAGCCGCTGCAGCAAGGCCTCCAGTGGTGCCCGTTGCTCGCCTTCCGCGCGGGACAGCGCCTGCTCCACATGAATGCGGCCTTCCTGCAACTCCAGGTTCAGCGGCACACCAGCGGCATGCTTCTTTTCGATCTCGTAGCGATAGGTGCCCCAGACGTCCCACCAGGCCTGGACCACGAATTCGTAGCGGCCCACCGTCTGTGGAGTGAAGCGGCCACGCCAGAGATCATTGGTTTCCAGTACCAGCGGCGCCTGCTGCCAGTTTTCCTCGCCCTCTTGACGCCAGAGAATCGCGGCGGCGAGCTTATCGTGCCCATCGGCGAAGATCTTGGCGGTCACTTCGACGACCCGACCGGCGATGCCCTTGGCAGCGAACTGGCCGTTATCGACCGCCGGGGTGACCGATTCGATGGCGATGCGCGGCGTTTGCGCAGCGGTAGCGGGATCGAGGGAAAGGGTGGAAAAAGAACCGGGGAGATCGGTGTTCGACATCGAGCCTGACTCCATCATCTTGGGACGCGTGAAAGGTCGTACCGCCCAGACGATACGACCTAGGTCATGACCCCGCCAATGCCTGACGTATTTCCGAGAACCCGGCTGGCAGGCCCCCTTTATCTGGGGGATGTCCTGGATCTGGAAGGATGCGCCGCGAACCCCGGCAGCCACCTTTCCAGACAACCACGTCAGCTTCGATACCGGAAAGGTTAGCGCGGGTGTGTCTGAAAGAGTCTGAGCCACGAGGGCGCGCAAAAGTTCAGCGCTGCAACATCGATCAACGGCCCTCCTTTACAGATTAAAAAGCTTTAAAAACAAAAATTTACCCAACCAATCTAAAGTTGATTCTCTTAGGTGAAAATTGGCCCTGCAGACAGAGTCCATTCAGCCACGCAAAGCGCCAATCGACGCCTTCCTCACGTGAATTGTATGAAAATTAACTTCACATAAATGCCATAAGCCATTGATTTAACTGAAAGGCGTATAGGGCAGATCGCGCTTGTGGGCGCTGCGCCTATAGGTATTGAGGATGATCTCCAGGGTCGCCGGGCTAACCGGTTTGCCTTCGAGAAAGTCATCGATCTCGGCATAGGTGATGCCGAAGGCATCCTCGTCCGCCTTGCCCGGTGACAGGGATTCGAGGTCCGCAGTCGGTACCTTGTGCACCAGGGCATCGGGCGCGCCCAGCCACTCGGCTACCGCCCGGACACGCCGCTTGTTCAGGCCATGCAGCGGCGTGAGATCACAGGCGCCATCGCCGAATTTGGTATAGAAGCCCATCAGGGCTTCCGCGGCATGGTCGGTGCCTATGACCAGGCCCCGGCGGGCGCCGGCCACGGCGTATTGGGCGATCATGCGCTGGCGCGCCTTGATGTTGCCCAGGGTGAAGTCCTCGTGCAGCTCGTCGTCGAAGGCCACCCGTGCCTCGCGCACCGACGCGAGCATGGCATCGCTGGCCGGCTTGACGTTGACGGTATGGGTCTCGTCGGGCTGGATGAATTGCAAGGCGCGCTGGGCATCCTCCTCGTCACGCTGAACGCCATAGGGCAGGCGCATGGCGATGAATCTCAGGCGGGCATTGCCGCTCTCCTCCCGCGCCCGCTCCACGGCCAGTTGCGCCAGACGGCCAGCGGTGGAGGAGTCCACCCCGCCGCTGATGCCCAGCACATAGCTTTCCTGCCGACTCTGCAGCAGGTAGTCCTTGAGGAATTGAATGCGACGTTCAGCCTCCTCGGCCGGGTCGAAATGGGCGGGCACCTGCAGGGCCTGGATGATGTCGCGCTGCTGGGCGTCGGTCATCGGGCTTTCTCCTTGAGTTCGCGTTCGAGACGCTGGTGATAGGGCACTACACCCGCCAGGCTGTGCCGGGCGGCGGCCAGTTGGACGGCTTCGCGGTCGCCGGAAAAATGCTGGGTTTCAGCATAGAGCACGATGTCGTCACCCGCTCGATAGCCCCAGGCGAAACAGACGGTGCCCTGGGGAATACCGTCAGCGCCGCCCGGCCCGGCCAGCCCGGTATTGGCGATGGCCACCTGGGCCGGGCTGTCGCGCAAGGCACCGGCGGCCATCTCCCGGGCGATTTCCTCGCTGGTGAGGTTGTAGCGCTCGATGGTCTCCGGCTTCACCCCCAGCAGGCGCTGCTTGGCCTCCGGGGAATAGACGACGTAACCCGACTCGATACAGCTGCCGCTGCCGGGCACTTCGGACAACAGCCCGACCACCTTGCCGGCGGTGCAGGACTCCGCCGTGGTGAGCTGTAGCTCACGCGTCTTGAGATAGTCCAGCATGGACTCGATCATATTCATGGACGTCTTCCACCACAGGGCTTTCACCCCCGTTGGAAGAGCGGCGAATTGGGGAAGTTCGAGGCCGGTCGCGGCTGGTTTTTCCAGGTCGGCCGGGGTGTCGATGTCGAGCTGGATGCCGGCGTCGGCGACCTCCAGCTCTAGCACCGACGCCTCGCGCAGCAGCCGTTTCGCTCCTTCGTCGCCACTCAACTCGCCAAGCGCAGCGGCATAATTCCGACCAAAGAACACGGGATGTCCCCGTCGCCCCGCGTGGACCGGTACGACGATACGGTCGGGCCGCTGCAGCTCGAGCAGTTGGCGAGCGGTCGTCGGATGAATGAAGGGCATGTCACCCAAGGCCACCAGCCAGCCCCCGGCCGCGGACGTCGCCCGCACCGCAGCGGCCAGGCTGTCGCCCATCCCCGTGGTGGGCAGGCTCAGCACCTGCAACCCTTCCTGGCGAGCCAACGCGGCGCGCCAGGGCGCTGCGCCGGAAACCACGGCCAGGCATGGCAGGCCGAGCGTCGTCCAGAGGCGGAAGGTTGCCTGCAAGACGCTCGACTCGGCGAATCCCGGCAGCGCCGCCTGTAACTTGTCGCCCCCGCCCGCCGCGCGAAAGCGGCTGCCGACGCCGGCAGCCAGGATGAGGATCTGTACCGGCGCCACGCTCAGGCGACCTGCTCCACCGCCACCAGCGCGCGCTTCTTCTGGGTCAGGGCGATGCCATTCTTCACCGCCACCACCTCGGCCAGCAGCGACAGGGCGATCTCCGGCGGCGTATGGCTGCCGATATGCAGGCCGATGGGGCCGTGCAGGCGATTGATTGCGGCGACGGGTACATCCAGCTGCAGCAAGCGCTCACGGCGCTTGTCGTTGTTGCGCAGCGAACCCAGGGCGCCGACGTAGAAGGCGTCGGATTGCAACGCCGTCAGCAAGGCCAGGTCATCCAGCCGCGGATCGTGGGTCAGGGCCACCACGGCGGTGCGCTCGTCCGGCCGGATCGCCAGCACGGCGTCGTCCGGCATACCGGCGATGAAACGCGCCTGGCGCGTCTCCCAGCCCAGGCGGAATTCTTCCCGCGGATCGCAGACCAGCACCTCGAAATCGAGCATGGCGGCCATGTCGGCCACGTACAGCGACAGCTGCCCGGCGCCGATCAACAGCAGGCGCCAACGCGGTCCGTGGACCAGGCGCAGACGGTGTTCGTCCAGGGCGACCGGCTCGTCGCGGGTCGTGGCGGTGATGCGCACCGCCCCCGTCGCCAGGTCCAGCTCGCGCAGGGCCAATTCGTGGCCGTCACAGCGTTCCAGTAGCTGCGCCACCCACCGCCAGTCATCGACCCGCTCCTGCACCAGCCGCAGGGTGCCACCGCAAGGCAGCCCGAAACGCGCGGCCTCGTCGCCCGAGACGCCGTAGGTGATCACCTCGGGCCGCTCGCCGGCGAACTGGCCGGCATGCAGCCGGGCGATGAGGTCGTCTTCGATGCAACCGCCGGACACCGAACCGCAGACCTGGCCATCGCCGCGCAGCGCCAGCATGGCGCCGGGCGGGCGCGGCGAGCTGCCCCAGGTCTGGACCACGGTGAACAGGCTCACGCGGTGGCCGGCCCGGCGCCAGGCCACCGTCGTGCGCAAAACTTCTTGATCGACACTGTCCACGCCTACTCCCCTCTACCCTGCGCCTGCGGCGGCAAAATCACTGTTCGGGGGTAGAACCCAACAACGGAGCGGGGTTCCCCGGGGCGGAACCCCGTGGATCGCCGGCCTATCCATAGGGGACATCCCTTCCCTGGAGAACGCCCATGCCCCGCTCGATCTGGAAAGGCGCCGTCAGCTTCGGCCTGGTGCACATCCCCGTCTCGGTCGTCTCGGCGACCCGGCAGTCGGGCATCGACTTCGACTGGCTGGACGACCGCAGCCTGGATCCGGTGGGCTACAAGCGCATCAACAAGACCACCGGTAAAGAGGTACCCAGCGAGCACATCGTCAAGGGCATCGAACACGGCAAGGGCCAGTACGTGGTGCTCAGCGACGAGGAGATCCACAACGCGCTCCCGGAGGCCACCCGCACCATCGATATCCTCACCTTCGTCGAGGCGCGCGAGATCTCCATCCTGCACTTCGAGAAACCCTACTACCTGGCGCCGGACAAGAACGGCGAGAAGGTCTATGCGCTGCTGCGCGACACCCTGAGCGCCGCCGGCAAGGTCGGCGTGGCGAACGTGGTGATGCATACCAAACAGCACCTGGCGGTGATCATGCCGCTGGGCGACGCCCTGGTGATGAACACTCTGCGCTGGGCCGACGAGGTGCGCTCTGCGGAAGACGTGGGCCTGGAAGGCCTGGACGCCAAGGTCACCAAGAAGGAGGTGGACATGGCCCAGCGCCTGGTGGAGGACATGACCGAGCAGTGGGACCCGACCCAGTACCACGACACCTTCAAGGACAACGTCATGGCCCTGGTCGAACGCAAGCTCAAGGACGGCAAGCTCGAAGCCGTCGCCGAAGAACCGGCGGCCGAAGACAGCGGTGCGGACGTCATCGACCTCACCGAACTGCTGCGCCGCAGCCTGGGCGGAAAGCGCAAGGACAAGGACGAGCCGGCACCCAAGGGCAAGACCGCTAGCCGCTCCAGCAGCCGGCGCAGCTCGACCACCAGTCGCACCCGCAAGGCCAAGTGAGGAGCGCCGTCATGGCCAGCTCGACCAGCGAATACAACCGCAAGCGCAACTTCGACATCACCGCCGAACCCCGCGACGAGGACAGCCCCCGCCCCCGCAAGGCCAAGGGTGCCCTGAGTTTCGTCATCCAGAAGCACGATGCCCGCCGCCTGCACTACGACTTCCGCCTGGAACTGGAGGGTACTCTCAAGAGCTGGGCCGTGCCCAAGGGCCCCAGCCTAGATCCGGGGGAGAAGCGGCTGGCGGTGCAGGTGGAGGATCATCCGCTCGCCTACGGCAGCTTCGAGGGCAGCATTCCCGAGGGGCAGTACGGGGCGGGCGATGTCATCGTCTGGGACCGTGGCGAGTGGCAGGCCGACGGCGACGCGGCGGAAGGCTATGCCGCCGGCAAGCTCAAGTTCGAACTCAGGGGCGAAAAGCTCCGCGGCCATTGGACACTGGTCCGCACCCGACTGCGCGGGCACAGCGACAAGCCGCAGTGGCTGCTGATCAAGGAGCGCGACGACGAGGCCCGGGACACTGCGGACTACGAGGTGACCGCCGCCGAACCCGACAGTGTACTGAGCGACAAGACCCTGCCGCGCCTGGACCAGGGCAAGGCCAAGGGCAAAGCCGCTACCAAACCCAAGGCAACCACCGCGCGCAAGACTACCGCCAAGGCACGCAAAGCCAAGCTGCCCGAGATCCTGGACGCCGAGCTGGCGACCCTGGTTGACAGCCCTCCTGCCGGTGACTGGCTCTATGAGGTGAAATACGACGGCTACCGCCTGCTGGCCCGTGTGGAGGGTGACGAAGTCCGCCTCTTCACCCGCAGCGGCAATGACTGGACCGCGCGCTTGCCGGAACAGGCCAAGGCTCTGGCCGCGCTCGGCCTGGAGAATGCCTGGCTGGATGGCGAGATCGTGGTGAACGATGCCCAAGGCGCGTCGAGTTTCCAGGCCCTGCAAAACGCCTTCGAAACCGCCAAGGACAGTCGCATCGCCTATTACCTCTTCGATCTGCCCTATCTCAACGGCGCGGATCTGCGCGAGGTGCCCGTGGAGCAGCGCCGCGAACTCCTGGGCAAACTGCTGGAAGAAGGCAACGACAGTGACCTGCTGCGCTTTTCCGCGGCCTTCGAGGTACCGGCCGACCGCATCCTGGCCAGCGCCTGCGAGCTGGGCCTGGAAGGGGTGATCGGCAAGCGCCTCGGCAGTCCCTATCGTTCCCGCCGCAGCAAGGATTGGATCAAGCTCAAGTGCGCCCATCGCCAGGAATTCATTATCGTCGGCTATACCCCACCCAAGGGCGGCCGCCAGCACCTGGGGGCGTTGCTGGTCGCCCTGCACGACGATCAGGGCCAGTTGCATTACGCCGGCAAGGTCGGCACCGGCTTCACGGCGGCGCAGCTCAAGCAGCTGCATGAGCGGTTCCAGCCACTGATCATCGACCGGCCACCGGTGGTGGACCCGCCCAAGGGTGCGGCCTATCGGCAGGTGACCTGGCTCAGACCCGAGCAACTGTGCGAGATCGCCTATGCCGAGATGACCCAGGACCGCATCGTACGCCAGGGTGTCTTCCACGGCCTGCGCGACGACAAGCCGGCTCAGGAGATCGGCCTCGAACAGGCGACGCCGGCTCGTGAGGCTGAACGACCCGACAGCGCCCCGCGCCAGGTGAGTGGCAAGCAAAAGGATGCCGAGGTGGCTGGGGTCCGCATCAGCCACCCCGAGCGAATCATCGACGAGGCCAGTGGCGCTCGCAAACTCGACGTGGCTGGCTATTACGCTGCCGTCGCCGACTGGATCCTGCCACACCTGGCCGATCGCCCGGTGGCCCTGGTGCGCACGCCCGAAGGCATCGCCGGCGAACAGATCTTCCAGAAGCACAAACAGACCCTGGCGATCCCCCACATCCGCGAACTCGATCCCGCACTGGACCCCGGTCATGCGCCGCTGATGGTCATCGACAGTCGCGACGCCCTCATCGGCGCCGCCCAGATGGGCACGGTGGAGCTGCACACCTGGAACGCCACCGCCGACCGCATCGAGCGTCCCGATCGTTTCATCCTCGATCTCGATCCCGATCCCGCCCTGCCCTGGTCACGCATGGTGGAGGCGGCGGAACTCACCCTCACCCTGCTCGACGAGCTGGACCTACAGGCCTTCGTCAAGACCAGCGGTGGGCGCGGTCTGCACCTGGTAGTGCCACTGGATCGCCGCCAGGACTGGGACACCGTCAAGGCCTTCGCCCAGGCCGCGGCCCAGCACCTGGCCAACACCCTGCCCAAGCTCTTCGCCGCCAAGATGGGCGCGCAGAATCGCCAGGGCCGCATCTTCGTCGACTACCTGCGCAATCGCCATGGCGCCACCACGGTCAGCGCCTTCTCCCTGCGCGCCCGTCCGCAGCTCGGCGTTTCCGTCCCCGTGGCCCGCAGCGAGCTGGCCAGGCTCGAGCGAAGCGACCAATGGCACTTCGATACCCTGCTGCAACGGCTCGAAGGGCTCAAGGACGACCCTTGGGCCGGGTATACCAAGGTGCGCCAGGGGCTTACCAGGGCCCGGCGCCAGCGCCTGGGTGTGGACTGAGGCATGCCTGCCGTCGCCAACGTCTCGCCGAAGCGAAACCCCTCGGCGCTCGCCATGGTCTGCAACTAGGAGCGTTGTCGTGGACAACGCCGTCGCCAGCCACGGGATGGAGCCGATGTCGATCGATCTGGATAGCCTTCAGGACACCCTGGATGAGTGGGCCTATGACGAGGTCACTCCCGCACTGCTGCAGCAACGCCTCCAAACGCTCAATCGGCGCGGCCTCGACCGTCTGCCACTGCCTGGCCAGGGTCGGACCCTGGACCGCTGGCGTGCCCTCGCTCAGGTCGCCAAGCTGGACCTGGGCCTGGTCAAGCTCTACGAAGGCCATACCGATGCCCTGGCCATCCTGGCCGAACTCGACGGCTTCACCGCACCGCCGGACAGCCTTTGGGGCGTCTGGGCGGCCGAACCACCGGATGCGCGTCTGCTGGTGCGTTACAGCGTCGACAGCATGGTGACCCTGCACGGCCGCAAATCCTGGTGCTCGGGTGCCTCCCTGGTCAGCCATGCCCTGGTCACCGCCTGGATGGACGATCATCCCATGCTGGTGGCGGTGGAAATGAACCAGCCCGGCGTCGAGGTCACCCAGGACGGCTGGCAGGCGATCGGCATGCAGGCCACCGGCAGCGTCGATGTCGTGTTCGACGGGGCCGCTGGCGTGCTGGTCGGGGCGCCCGGTCGCTATCTGCATCGACCCGGCTTCTGGCATGGCGGCGGTGGCATCGCCGCCTGCTGGTTCGGTTCGGCGACGGCGCTCGCCGATACCCTCAGGGCGCACTGCAAGCGTCATCGCGAGCCTCATGCCCTGGCCCACCTGGGCCATGTCGATGCTGCCCTGCTCGGCGCCGCCACCGCGCTGCGTCAGGCAGCCGACTGGATCGATCATCATCCCAAGGACGATGCGCGCTACCGCATTTGCCAACTGCGTGCCCTGGTCGAGCAATGCGCGGAAATCGTCGTGCGTCATACCGGCCGTGCCTTCGGCGCCGCGCCGCTGTGCCGCGACGCCTACTGTGCCCGCCACATGGCCGACTTGCCCGTCTATCTGCGCCAGAGCCATGCCGAGCGCGATCTGGCGGTGCTGGGCGATCTCAATCTGCTGGAGGGTGCCCCTTGGCAACTGTAGGTGACCGTCAGATCCAGGGGGCGGGTACCTCGCCCGAAGCCTGGGCCCAATGGAGTGGCTTTGCCAGCATGCCCGAGATCGAGGCGGCCCAGCTTGTCCCGCCCGGCCATCGCGCCGTGATCGTCGCCCCCCATCCGGATGACGAGATCCTCGGCTGTGGCGGCCTGCTCTACCTGCTCAACGAACTCGGGCGTCGTCTGGCGCTGGTGGCGGTGACCGATGGCGACGGCAGCCACCCGCAGTCCAGCCTCTGGCCGGCGAGCCGGCTGCGCAACACCCGTCCACTGGAAACCCGCGAAGCCTTGCGCCGTCTGCACCTGGAGCGTGCCACCGTGACTCGCTTGGCGATCCCGGATGGCCAGGTGAGCGTCCAGGAAGAAGCCCTGCAGCGACGACTGCTCGAGGTGCTCATGCCCCAGGACATCGTCTTCGTCACCTGGCGCCTGGATGGCCATCCCGACCACGAGGCGACCGGTCGCGCTGCCGTCGAAGCCTGCCGGCTGCGCGGTACCCGCTGTATCGAGGTGCCGATCTGGAACTGGCACTGGGCCACGCCGGGCGACCCCCGCGTGCCCTGGGAGCGAGCACGGCGGCTGAATCTGGAACAGGACGTCCTGGCGCTGAAGAAACAGGCGGTCAATGCCTTCGGTAGCCAGTTGAGCGAAGACCCCAGCACCGGCCAGGGTCCGATCCTGCCACCGGCGGTGGTCGCCCGGCTGACCCGTGCCTGGGAGGTCTACCTGACGTGACCGTCTCCATGAGCTACTTCGATACCCTCTACGCCGGTAACGCCGACCCCTGGGACTATCGCCATCGCTGGTACGAGGCGCGCAAGCGCGATCTGACCCTGGCCATCCTGCCGCATCGGCGGTACACGCAGGGTTATGAACCGGGCTGCTCCACCGGTGAGTTGTCCCGCCGTCTGGCCGAACGCTGCGACCACCTGCTGGTGAGTGACGGCAATGTCTCCGCGGTGGCCACCGCCAGTGCGCGCCTGGCCGATCAGCACCACGTCGAGGTGCGCCATCTGCTGCTGCCGGGTGGCTGGCCCGCGGGTACCTTCGATCTGATCGTCATCAGCGAGATCGGCTATTACCTCGGCGAGCAGGGTCTAGATGCCTTGCTGGATCACGCCCACAGCGCCCTGCTGCCGGGTGGCGTGCTGCTCGGCTGTCATTGGCGTCACCCCATCGACGGTTGCTCCCTGACCGGCGACCAGGTCCACGAACGTCTGGCCGCCCTGCCCGGCCTGCACCGCCTGAGTCATCTCGAAGAATCCGATTTCGTCCTCACCCTCTGGTCCTCCGACCCCACCTCCGTCGCCCGCCGGGAGCAGCTTCTATGATAGGTGCCGTGATACCTGCCCATAACGAAGAGCAACATGTCGAACGCTGTCTGCTGTCGGTCTTGCGCGCGGCCAGGCATCCCGCGCTGCTGGGTGAAGAGGTCGAGGTCGTCATCGTGCTCGACAGCTGCACCGATGGCACCGCCGACATCGTTCGCCAATTGCCCGTCACCATGTTGGAAATCTGGGCCTGCAACGTCGGCATGACCCGGGCGTTTGGTGCTGCCCATCTGATCCAGCGTGGCGCCCGCTGGCTGGCCTGCACCGATGCCGACTCCGAGGTAGCGCCGGACTGGTTCGCCGCGCAACTCGCCTACGGCGCCGAAGCCGTCTGCGGGGTGGTGGAAGTGGACGACTGGGCGCCGCATTCCGCCAGTCTGAGAGCGCGCTACGAAGCGGCCTATCACGACCGCGAAGGCCATCAGCACATCCACGGCGCCAACTTCGGTATCGCCACCTCCGCCTATCTGCGCGTGGGCGGCTTTCCCGCCATGGCGGCCAATGAGGACGTCAGCCTGGTGGCCGCCCTCAAGGCCGATGGTGCCGATATCGCCTGGAGCAACAGTGTTCGCGTGCGCACCAGCTCGCGTCTCGATTGCCGTGCTCGTGGCGGCTTTGGTGACTATTTAAGCTTGCTGGGCGCCACCGCTTGATCAAACGCCCAGGGCGAAAGCCCCAGGCGTTGCTCCAAATTGCCGGCGAAAGGCAGCGATGAAGGCCGAGGGCGAGTTGTAGCCGCAGTCCAAGGCCACTTCGGTGACCGCGGCGCCCTCTTCCAGACGCTCCAGGGCACTGATCAGCCGCAGTCGCTGGCGCCAGGTCCTGAAGGTCAGCTGGGTATCGCGCAGGAAAGCGCGACTCAGGGTCTTTTCCGAGGCCCCCAACACCTGCGACCACTGCGCCAGGGTGCGATCATCCGAAGGATTGGCCGCCAGGGCCTCGCACAGCTGGCGTAGCCGGCCATCCTGAGGCGCGGGCAACGACAGCCCCACCTCGGGCGCCGCCTGGAGTTGATCGAGCATCACCGACACTAGGCGACCGTGTGCGCCCGTCTCGTCATACTCCCGTTCGAAGCCGCTGAAGGTCTTGATCAATTCGCGGATCAGGGCACTCACCGTGATCACCCGGCAGTGACTACCCACGTAGGGTGCTGCCTCGGCGCTGACATAGAGACTGCGCATCTCGGCCCGGGGCGAAGAGCGCACCTGATGCTCCACGTCGGCGGCGATCCACACCGCCCGCTGCGGCGGTGCCACATAGCTGCCCTCGGCGGTCGTCACCGTCAGCACTCCCTTGATGGCATAGGACAGCTGCCCCCAGGGATGGCGATGCCAGGGAGTCCAGGCCGGTTGCTCGAGGGATTCGACCCGCGCGTAGAGACGGCGCGGCAGGGTCGCGAGATCGGGAACCAGGCGCTCCACGGCGCCCTGTCCGTTTGGCGATATCATTGGGGCTTTTCGCGTTAGCCGGATGAGTCGGTAGACGATAGCCTTGGAGGCTACCTGCATACAACCCGAGAGAGACCATGGCTCGTCCCCGCCTGATGCCTGACAACTTCACCCTGCTGCTGGTCGCCACGGTGATCCTCGCCAGCGTCCTGCCCTGTCGGGGCCTCGCCGCCCAGATCGCCAACGTGGTGACCAACATCGCCATCGGCCTGCTGTTCTTCCTGCACGGCGCCAAGCTGTCGCGCCAGGCGCTGGTCGCCGGCATCACCCATTGGCGCCTGCATCTGCTGGTCTTCAGCTTCACCTTCATCGCCTTTCCGCTGCTCGGCTGGGCCTTGCAGCCTCTGCTGGCGCCCCTGGTCACGCCCGAACTCTATCTCGGCGTGCTGTTCATGTGCGCCTTGCCGGCCACCGTGCAGTCCTCCATCGCCTTCGTCTCCATGGCCCGCGGCAACGTCTCGGCGGCGGTGTGCAGTGCCTCTTTGTCCAGCCTGATCGGTATCTTCCTCACCCCGGTGCTGGTGCGGCTGCTGCTGGATGCCCACGGCGGCTCGGACGGCCAAAGCACCCTGGATGCCATCACCAAGATCTGCGTCCAGCTGCTGCTGCCCTTCATCGCCGGCCAATTGCTGCGCCCGCTGATCGGCAAATGGGTGGATCACCACAAGGGCAAGCTCAAGTTCGTCGACCAGGGTTCCATCCTGATGGTGGTCTACACCGCCTTCAGCGCGGCGGTGATCGAAGGGCTGTGGCGGCAGACGCCAGTGCTGTCGCTGGTCGGGCTGGTATGCATCTGCGCCACCCTGCTCACCCTGGTGCTGCTGGCGACGCGCTACAGCGCGCGCCTGCTGGGCATGAGCAAGGAAGACGAAATCACCGTGGTGTTCTGCGGCTCCAAGAAGAGCCTGGCCACGGGCGTGCCCATGGCCAAGGTCCTCTTCGGCAACAGCGCCATGGGGCCGGTGCTGCTGCCCATCATGCTGTTCCACCAGCTCCAGTTGATGGTCTGCGCGGTGCTGGCCCAGCGCTATGCGCGGCGCCAGGTGGTGGAGGTCGCCCCGCCGGTGGCGGTCCCTGCCACCAAGTGATCCGCGCGGAGGCCAGGCGCGCGATCAGCGCGCCGGGTCTTCGTGGACCGGCTTGCGCATCGTCACCCACTCTTCCGCCGCCGTGGGATGAATGCCCAGGGTGTCATCGAAGCAGGCCTTGGTCGCCCCCGCCTTCAGGGCGATCGCCAGGCACTGGATCTGCTCGCCGGCATCCGGCCCGACCATGTGGCAGCCCAGCACCTGATCACTGTCGGCATCCACCACCAGCTTCATCAGGGTGCGTTCCTGGACATCGGTCAGGCTCAGCTTGGTCGGCCGGAAACTGCTCTGGAAGATCTTCAGGCGATGACCACGCTCACGCGCCGCCTCTTCGCTCAGGCCGATGCTCGCCAGGTTGGGCAGGCTGAACACGGCGCTGGCGATCAGATCGTAGTTCAGCGGTCGGTAGCTTTCCGGATTGAACAGATGGCGCGCCAGGGTCATGCCCTCGGCCAGCGCCACCGGGGTCAGTTGCACGCGCCCGATGACATCGCCGATGGCGTAGATGGAGGGTTCCGTGGTCTGGAAGGTTTCGTCCACCGCCACGAAACCCCGTTCGTCCAGGCTGACGGCGGTATTTTCCAGGCCCAGGTCATCCAGCATCGGCCGGCGCCCCGTGGCATAGAAGACGCAATCGGCCTCCAGGGTGCGGCCGTCCTTGAGCGTCACCAGCAGGCTGCCATCGGCGGCCTTGTCGATACGAGACACATCGGCGTTGAACTGCAGGTCGTGCCCGCGCTTCTGCATCTCATCGCGCAGATGCTCACGGACGCCGCGATCGAAGCCGCGCAGGAACAGCTCGCGGCGATACAGCAAGGTGGTCTTGGCGCCGAGGCCCTGGAAAATCGAGGCGAACTCTACGGCGATGTAGCCACCGCCCACCACGATGACGCGCTTGGGCAGTTGTGGCAGGTAGAACGCCTCGTTCGAGGTGATGGCGTGCTCGCGCCCCGGGAAATCCGGTACGTCCGGCCAGCCCCCGGTGGCGATCAGGATGCGCGCGCAACGATAGCGCTGGCCTTCCACCTCGACGGTATGGGGATCGAGGATGCGGGCATGGGCTTCCAGCAGGGTCACCCCGCTGTTGACCAGCAGGGCGCGATAGATGCCATTCAGGCGACGGATCTCGTGGTCCTTGCTGGCGACCAGGGTGTTCCAGTCGAACACCGGCACCTCGGCGTCCCAGCCATAGCCACGCGCCTGGCGGAATTCGTCGCGGAAGGAGGCGCCGTAGATGAAGTACTTCTTGGGCATGCAGCCGACGTTGACGCAAGTGCCGCCGAGGTAGCGGCTTTCCGCCACCGCCACCCGGGCGCCGAAGTCCGCGGCGAAGCGCGCGGCGCGCACCCCGCCCGAACCGGCGCCGATCACGAAGAGGTCGAAATCATAGGTCGTCATGGAACACTCTCTTGGTTTCTGCTGGCACCAGCATAACGCAAGCCGCCCAGGGCAACGGCCACTGGGGGACGATCGCCCAAAACGAAAAGGCCACCCGTAGGTGGCCTTTTCGACTGCACAGCAGGCTTACAGCGCCTTGTACAGATTCTCGAAGCAGAAGTTGGTGGCTTCGACGAAGCCTTCCGCGCTACCGCAATCGAAACGCTGACCCTTGAATTTGTAGGCCAGTACGCAACCGTCCTGGGCCTGCTTCATCAGGGCGTCGGTGATCTGGATCTCGCCACCCTTGCCCGGCTCGGTCTGCTCGATCAGGTCGAAGATGTCCGGGGTCAGGATGTAGCGGCCAATGATCGCCAGGTTGGAAGGGGCATCTTCCGGCTTGGGCTTCTCGACCATCTTGTTCACGCGGTAGATGTCGTCACGGATCATCTCACCGGCGATCACGCCGTACTTGTTGGTCTCGTTGGCCGGGACTTCCTGGATGGCCACGATGGAGCAACGGAACTGGTTGTAGAGCTTGACCATCTGCTTGAGGACGCTGTCGCCTTCCAGGTTCAGGCAGAGGTCGTCCGCCAGCACCACGGCGAAGGGCTCGTCACCGATCAGCGGGCGGCCGGTCAGGATGGCGTGGCCCAGGCCCTTCATCTCCACCTGACGGGTGTAGGAGAAGGTGCAGTTGTCGATCAGGTTACGGATGCCGACCAGGTACTTTTCCTTGTCGGTGTTCTTGATCTGGCTTTCCAGCTCGTAGCTGATGTCGAAATGGTCTTCCAGCGAACGCTTGCCACGACCGGTCACGATACCGATCTGGTGCAGACCCGCCTCCAGGGCTTCCTCCACGGCATACTGCACCAGAGGCTTGTTCACGATGGGCAGCATTTCCTTGGGCATGGCCTTGGTCGCGGGGAGAAAACGAGTGCCATAGCCGGCTGCCGGAAACAGACATTTGGTGATCATGGGAGTCCTTTGATCTGTACGTGAAGGCAAAACGAACGGCGGTCTATCCAGCCGCTTGTCGCATACAATGCCCGAAGCGCGCGGCGCTGGAAATAGCCAGGCATGGGCGCTCGCTGGACGTGCGGATACGACTCCAGGAATCCCGCGCGGTTCTGCGCAAATCATCAAAGAACTGCTATCGTCCAAAGTTTGGAACCAGCGTCACGACTCCGCGGATAGATCTCGATATGAAGAAATGGATGCTCCCGTTGCTATGTATTTCTCTTGTTGGCTGCTCCCTGGGCGGTCATCAAGAGGCGAACGAGACACCCCCGCTGAGCGAGGACCAGATCAGCCTCCTGCGCCAGAACGACCTACTCCAGGCCAAGTTGCTGATCCTGGGGAGCAGCGAAGAGCAACTCCGGCTCGCGGATGCCCTGCTGATGCGCAATGGCGGCAGCAGCCTGGACGGCGAAGTGGAGTTCTACCGGGCCGTGATCGCCATCAAGCAGGGCCCGCAGACCGATGACGTGCTGGAACTGCTCAACCAGTCCGCGGAAAAACGCTATCCGTTGGCCTTCGCCCTGCTCTATCGCATCTACTCCG
Organism: Pseudomonas oryzihabitans; assembly: GCF_006384975.1. NCBI lineage: Bacteria > Pseudomonadati > Pseudomonadota > Gammaproteobacteria > Pseudomonadales > Pseudomonadaceae > Pseudomonas > Pseudomonas oryzihabitans. The sequence goes on along the minus strand of NZ_CP021645.1, from coordinate 733,883 downwards.
AGCCCTTCCTGTTGCCGGAGGCCGATCCCATCCAGGCCCAGACCTACAAGAGCGGCTATGCGGAGTTGGCGGTGGCCAAGAGCGGCTATCCGTCCTTTGAAAAGGCGGTGGAAGTCACCCGCCAATTGACGCCCTGAGCGAGCCGCTCTAGTAAGACCCTTTGCGGCCGTTCACAGTCTGCAAAGGGCAAATGAGTAGCCGTTTGATCTTTCATTCAGATGAATGATGTCAAACGGCCGCATGACGCTAGCATCGAGCCACCGTCATGCGCCCCCAGAGCCCCCCATGTCCACCCTTGGCAAGCTGTCTCCCGATATCGCTGTCGTCCGGACGGTGACGCGTCGCTTCGTCCTGCTGCTGACGGCGTTCCTGGCCCTCGCCGTGCTGCTGACCCAGCTGCCGACCTTCACCAATGCCTCACGCGGCGAGACCTGGCAGATTCGCGGTGGCCAGATCCCGCTGATGCAGAATCCCTACATGCCCGAGCGTAGCCTGATCGCCAACCGCCAGCTGATTGCCATGCTCAAGCCCGGCGACCGCATCCTGATCCTGGAAAGCACGCCCTTTCGCCCCTGGAAGAAGGTCATGTTGAGTGGCGACCAGAACCTGATCGGCTGGATTCGGGTCACTCCTGCGCTGGGAGCGGTTCGTGTGGAGTGACGGTGTCCCGCCCCGCCACCACGTCCCACACCCGCGTGCGGTACCAGAGATACCAGCGTTCCCGTCCCAGGCGTTGGGCCTCCCGGTGCTCAGGCTGCCTCCCCCAGTCAGCGGCCGCCTTGCGGTCGGTCCAATAGGACAGGGTGATCCCCAGGCCTTGCGCGTCCCGTACCGACTCGACGCCGATGAAACCCGGCTGTTCGGCTGCCAGCGTCAGCATGCGCTGCGCCATGACGCCGTATTCCGGATCGTCACCGGCACGTTGCGAGAGGAAGGCGACGACCACATAGGATGGCGGCAAATCGAACGTCTTCATGCACCCTGCCCCCGTTGACGGGCGACGCTGGCGAGCCAGGAACGCACCGCGCCCGGAACCTGTCCGGTCAGGGCTTCGCGCTCCGGTTGGTAGAGGGTGCCGAAATGACAAGGACTGGTGGTCAGCTCCAAGGCCAACGGCAGTCCCTCGTCATCCCAGGCCAGCACCTGCCAACCAGCGGTGAGCAGGGTCGCCAGGTACTCGGGATTCAAGCCGAAACGGCAGTGAAAGCCGGCACGACCGCGCTCGCGCCCCTCCGCTTGTGCCAATCGGGTGCCAGGTACGAGGCGTACTTCTTTTTCGACCTCGACCAGCGCGCAGCTCAGAGGCGCCAGCAAGAGCCGCTGCGCCTCGGGCTCTTCCTCGCCATGGACCAGATCGCCGCAGCCCGGCAGCGAGGTGGCATGCTCCAGCAAGGCATACTGCAAACCACCGCAGGTCCCGAGAAAGGGCACCTGGCGCTCCCGCGCCGCGCGGATGGCGCCGAGTACGCCACGGCGACTGAGATACGGGCTACCGGGTATGCACCAGAGGCCATCGCAGCGGGGTAGCCCTTGCTCGGCGGAGGTGGAGTCGAGCCAGCGGAACTCGACGGTCAGCTCAAGCGCCTGGGCAGTCAGCGCCAGGGCTTGGGGAATCGCCTGGTGCGCCACGATGGAAGGATCGTGATCGCCCAACAGCATGAGGATAAGGGGCGTTGCCATGGGTGGTACCTCGCGGGTAGTGGAAGGACGCGAGGCACAGTAAGGTGGCAGGCGGTATGCCCTACATAGGCGTTGCGGTCAGGAGGCCAGGCACGGATGCACTATCAACTGGAACACAGCGACCTGACGCTGATACTGGCACTGAGTCGCGGGGCGACCCTCGCCCGGGCGGCCCAGTTGCTGGCGCAGGATGTTTCTTCGGTACACCGCGCCCTCGGACGACTCGAGGCGCGCCTGGGCCTGGCGCTGTTCGAGCGCGGGCGCCACGGCTGCCGACCGCTGCCCCAGGTGCTGCCGCTGCTTCAGGCAGCGCAGGCCGCCGAAGACGCCCTGCTGGCCGCCCGTGCCGAATTGCTGGCCGAAGAGGCACCGCCCAGTGGCAGCGTGCGCCTGAGTACCACCGATGCAGTGCTCGAGCGTCTGCTGGTGCCGCTCCTGGATGCCTTCCTGGCGCGCTATCCGCAGATTCGCCTGGAGCTCACCACCGACAACGCCTTCGTCAATCTGAGCCGGCACGAAGCGGACCTGGCCCTGCGCCTGACCGCGAGCCCGCCCAACCACCTGGTCGGCCGGCGCCTGCGGCAGGTGCAGTACCGGCTGTGCGCCACGAAGACCTATCTCGAACGCGCCGGCACCCAGGCCAGCGATTGGCGCTGGCTGGCACCCGATGACCTGCTGCCCGACCATCCCAGCGTGCTCTGGCGGCGCCGGGAATATCCGGGCAGCGAGGCCTGGGTGCGCTGCGACACCCTGCTCGGCGTGGCCCGCCTGGTACGCGCCGGGCTGGGCGTCGCCCTGCTCCCGGACTACCTCATCGATCCCGACTGGGTCCTGCTGGCCACCCCGCACGATCTGCCATCGATGGAACTCTGGCTGCTGATGCGCCCCGGCTGCCGGGCGATCCGCCCGGTACAGGTGCTGTACCAGGCGCTGGCTACCGGGTTGGGCGACCTTCCCGACAACGCCTGACTCAGGGCGCGGGGTTGGGCTGGTCGACGTGGATCTTCTCGATGGCCGTGAGCGTCTCGGCGTCCAGCTCCAGTTCACTGCTCGCCAGATTGCTTTCCAACTGGGCCAGCGAGGTGGCACCGATGATATTGCTGGTCACGAAGGGTCGGCTGGTGACGAAGGCCAGCGCCATCTGCGCCGGGTCCAGCCCGCGCTCCCGGGCTAGCTCGACATAGGCCTGGGCCGCGCGCTGCGTTTGCGGATTGCTGTAGCGCTGGAAGCGTTCGAACAGGGTCAGTCGCGCCCCTTCCGGACGAGCGCCGTTCAGGTACTTGCCCGCGAGCACACCGAAGGCCAGCGGTGAATAGGCCAGCAGCCCCACCTGCTCGCGTATGGCCTGCTCGGCCAGGCCCACTTCGAAGCTGCGGTTGAGCAGGTTATAGGGATTCTGGATCGACACCACCCGCGGCCAGCCACGGGTCTCGCTCAGGTGCAGGAAACGCTGCACACCCCAGGGCGTTTCGTTGGACAGCCCCACATGGCGGACCTTGCCGGCCTTCACCAGGCCATCCAGGGCTTCCAGGGTCTCTTCGAGGGGCGTGAAGTCGGCATCGTTGTGCACGTAGCCCAACTGGCCGAAGTAGTTGGTGCGCCGATCCGGCCAGTGCAGCTGGTAGAGATCCAGATAGTCGGTGTTCAGGCGCTGCAGGCTAGCGTCCAGCGCCGCGGTGAGATTGGCCTTGGTAAAGGCCAGGCCGCCGTTGCGGATGTAGTCCATGTCACGGCCGGGGCCAGCCGCCTTGCTTGCCAACACCCAGTCGGCTCGGTCTCCGTGCTTGCGAAAATAGTTGCCGATGATGGTCTCGGTGCGGGTATAGGTCTCGGCGCGCGGCGGCACCGGATACATCTCGGCGGTATCCAGCAGATTGACGCCAGCCGCCTTGGCGACGCGAATCTGCTCGAAGGCCTCTGCCTCCGTGTTCTGCTCGCCCCAGGTCATGGTGCCCAGGGAAATGGCGCTCACCTTCAGCTCGGTTCGGCCCAGGGATCGATAGTGCATGGCAAGCCTCTTTGGTCGTCAAAAGCGCAACGTTAGCAGGACTCCTAAGCGCAGCCCAACTCGTCTGACGATTTGAACTCCCATCCGCGTGACGGTGCCCTCCCCTTGAGGCGACAGCTAAAGCCGCTCTCTCCTGGGCTCTGTACGAAAAGTCGCCGAGCGAAGGTCAGGCGAGGCGAAAAAGGCTGAGGAAGCGGAGTTTACGAGTGGTAAATGAGCATTCCGACCGGGCTGGCGACCCAGGCCTTTTTCAACGAAGCATCACCGATGCGTAGGCATTTTTCGTATAGAGCCTAGGGACGATTTCCATCAACCCAAACGGGTGCCCGTAGCGGACCGGCGTGGCACTCCGGAGTGCACATCATGAAAGCTGTGGTTTACCAGGGCCCGCGCGACGTCGCGGTCAAGAACGTAGACGATGCCCGCATCGAAAAACCCACTGACGTCCTCGTCAGGATCACCACCACCAACATCTGCGGCTCGGACCTGCACATGTACGAAGGCCGCACCAGCTTCGAAAGCGGCCGGGTCTTCGGCCACGAGAACCTCGGCGAAGTGGTCGAGGTCGGCCTCGGCGTCGATCGCATCAAGGTCGGTGATCGGGTCTGCCTGCCCTTCAACATCGGCTGCGGCTTCTGCGAAAACTGCGAGCGCGGGCTGACCGGCTTCTGCCTCACCGCCAACCCGGGTGTCGCTGGCGCGGCCTACGGCTTCGCCGACATGGGGCCCTATCAGGGCGGCCAGGCGGAATTGCTGCGGGTACCCTATGCCGACTTCAACTGCCTGGTATTGCCCGAGGACGCCGCGGAACGCGAAGACGACTATGTGATGCTGTCCGACATCTTTCCCACCGGCTGGCATGCCACCGAACTGGCCGGCCTGCGCCCCGGGGAGTCCATCGCCATCTATGGCGCGGGCCCGGTCGGCCTCATGGCCACCCACGCGGCCATGATCCGTGGCGCCTCCGAGGTCTATGTGGTCGACGACCAGCCGGATCGCCTGGCGCTGGCGGAAAAACTTGGGGCAAAGGCCATCCATGCCAAGGAGGGCGATGCGGTCGAGCAGATCCTCAATCTCACCCACGGGCGGGGTACCGATCGCGGTTGCGAGTGCGTCGGCTACCAGTGCTGTGATCACCATGGGCACGAAGTCAATCACCTCACCATGAACAACCTGGTGGCTTCGACGCGGGCTACCGGCGGCATCGGCGTGGTCGGGGTATTCGTGCCCCAGGACCCGGGCGGCCAGAACGACCTGGCCAAGCAGGGCAAGATGGCCTTCGACTTCGGCAACTTCTGGTTCAAGGGCCAGAAAATCCGCACCGGCCAGGCCAACGTCAAGAATTACAACCGTGAGCTGGCGCGGTTGATCCATGCAGGCAAGGCGCGACCCTCGCAGATCATTTCCCACCGTCTGAGCCTGACCGAAGCGCCGGACGCCTATCGGCATTTCGATGCGCGGGACGATGGCTGGACCAAGGTGGTGCTCAAGCCGGCCGCTTGAGTCTCTTTAGCCTGGAAGGGGACGCTCCCGACGGGCGACTCCTTCCCTGTTCAGACGCTCGCTGGTGATAGGCGCCCTGTTTGGGCTAGGATGGCGCCGCCCCGGATCCCGGGGCCTGGGTTCCCTCACCCCAGGTACCTTCAAAAAGGCCCCACTCATGCTCGCACGTCTCGATTCCGCGCGCCGCACGGCGGTCGCCGCGCTGGTCGCTTTCCACGTCCTCATCATCATCGCCAGCAACTACCTGGTGCAGTTACCGCTGCAACTGTTCGGCTGGCACACCACCTGGGGCGCCTTCAGCTTCCCCTTCATCTTTCTCGCCACCGACCTAACCGTCCGCTTGCTGGGCAAGGCGCCCGCCAGGCAGGTCATCGCCCGGGTGATGATCCCGGCGCTGTTGGCGTCCTACGTCATTTCCGTGCTCTTCCAGGACGGCGGCTTCCAGGGCTGGGCGGCGCTGGCAGCGATCAACGTCTTCGTCCTGCGCATCTCCCTGGCCAGCTTCTGCGCCTATGTGCTGGGCCAGTTGCTCGACATCCAGGTGTTCGACCGCCTGCGCCGTTCGCGTCACTGGTGGCTGGCGCCCACCGTCTCGACCCTGTTCGGCAACGCCCTCGACACCCTCGCCTTCTTCTCCGTGGCCTTCTGGCGCAGCGACAACCCTTTCATGGCCGCCCACTGGCCGGAGATCGCGCTGGTCGACTACGGTGTGAAGCTGACAGTCAGCCTGATTCTCTTCGTGCCGCTCTACGGCATGCTGCTGCGTTCGCTGCTGCCCCAGGCCCTGGCGCGGCGCCCGAGCCTGGCCTGAGTCCAGCATTAGGGGTCGTCGCCTCTTCGGTCTAGAGTGAAGCTCCCGTCATTTCCTCAGGTCTCGTCATGCTCGCTACCGCCCTCGCCCGCTTTCCCCGCCTGGTCTTGCAGCCTTCCGCCACCTCGCTGGACTTCCTGCCGCGGTTGTCGGCGGAGCTGGGGCGGGCGGTGTATTGCAAGCGCGACGACACCACCAGCCTGGCCCTTGGCGGCAACAAGGTGCGCAAGCTGGAATACCTGGTCGCCGAGGCCCTGGCCGAAGGCGCCGACACCCTAGTGACCGCCGGCGCCATCCAGTCCAACCATGTCCGCCAGACCGCCGCAGTCGCCGCCCAGCAGGGCCTGGACTGCGTGGCCCTGCTGGAAAATCCCATCGCCACGCGCGATCCGGGCTACCTGCACGGCGGCAACCGCCTGCTGCTCGAACTGTTCGGTGCCCAGATCAAATCGGTCGCGGCCCTCGACGACCCGGCCGGCCAGCTGGCAGCCGAAGCCGAGCGCCTGCGCCAGCAGGGCCGCACGCCCAAGGTGATTCCCATCGGTGGCTCCAATGCGCGGGGTGCCTTGGGCTACGTCCGGGCCGGCCTCGAACTGGCCGATCAACTCCAGGCCCTGGAGCTGCAACCCGCCGCCGTCATCGTCGCCTCGGGCAGCGCCGGCACCCAGGCCGGCCTGGATCTGGCGCTGGATCACCTCCGACCGGGCCTGCCGGTCATAGGGATCACCGTCTCACGCAGCAACGCCGAGCAGCTGCCACGCGTGGCGCTGCTGCGCCAGCAACTGGCCGAGCTGCTGGGTGTCGCCGCGCCCCGGAACGCCCCTATCCTGTACGACGGCTACCACGGCCCCCGCTACGGCGAACCCAATGCCGGCACCCTGGCAGCCATCCGCCGACTGGGCCGCCTGGAAGGCCTGGTCCTGGACCCGGTTTACACCGGCAAGGCCATGGCCGGCCTGCTGGACCTGACGGCCAGCGATGAACTGCCGCCTGGACCGCTGGTGTTCCTGCACACCGGAGGCGCACCGGGCACCTTCGCCTATGGCGACTGGCTGGCGTGAACCCCTGCCCAATTCCTCTGGAGATGGCATAACGTCAGCCGTTTTCGCACTAAGGTTGTCTGATCAGACACCTTCATAGTGGCGCACCTCATACCCATAAGGATCTCACCCATGCGCAAATCCCTGTCCCTTCGTCTCTTCCGCAGCGCCGCCCTGTTGCTCGCCCTGGGCCTGGCCCACCAGGCCACCGCCCAGGCCGAAGACCTGCTGCAGACCGTCAAGCAGCGCGGCGAATTGATCGTCGGCCTGGAAGGCACCTACCCGCCCTTCAGCTTCCAGGATGAAAACGGTCAGCTGACCGGCTTCGAAGTGGACTTCGCCAAGGCACTGGCCAAGGAGTTGGGCGTGAAGGCCAAGATCGAGCCCGGCAAATGGGATGGCCTGCTGGCCGCCCTGGAGTCCCGCCGCCTGGACGTAGTGATCAACCAGGTAACGATCAGCGACGAGCGCAAGAAGAAGTACGATTTCTCCACTCCCTATACCGTGTCCGGCATCCAGGCCTTGGTGCGCAAGGAAGACGCCGACAAGATCAAGACCGCCGCCGATCTCGCCGGCAAGAAGGTCGGCGTCGGCCTGGGCACCAACTACGAACAGTGGCTGCGCCAGAACGTCCCACAGGCGGACGTCCGTACCTATGAAGACGATCCCACCAAGTACCAGGATCTGCGCGTCGGCCGCATCGACGTCATCCTCGTCGATCGCCTCGCCGCCCTGGAGTTGCTGGCCAAGACCAAGGATCGCCTGGCCCTGGCCGGCGAGCCCTTCAGCCGCCAGGAATCGGGTATAGCCGAGCGCAAGGGCGACCCTGAATTCCATGCGGCGATCGACCAGGCCATCGCCAAGCTGAGGGCCGACGGCACCCTGGCGAAGATCTCCGAGAAGTGGTTCAAGGCTGACGTCACCCAATGACCGACACGCTACAACTTCTGCTCGATTCGCTGCCCTTCCTGCTGAAGGGCGCGATCTGGACGGTGGTCCTGAGTCTCGGCGGCATGTTCTTCGGACTGCTGCTGGGCTTCGGCCTGGCCCTGCTGCGTCGCTCGCAACAGCTGCTGTTGCGCGGCGTCGCCCGACTCTATATTTCCTTCTTCCGGGGGACGCCGCTACTGGTGCAGCTGTTCGTCATCTACTACGGCCTGCCCGAGCTCGGCGTGCAGCTCGATCCGTTGCCGGCAGCCCTGATCGGCTTTTCGCTGAACATGGCTGCCTACACGGCGGAAATCATCCGCTCGGCCATCGGCGCCATCGACCGCGGCCAGTGGGAAGCCGCCGCCAGCATTGGCATGACGCCCCTGCAGACGCTCAGGCGCGCCATCCTGCCCCAGGCCTTGCGCATCGCCCTGCCGCCATTGGGCAACAGCTTCATCGCGCTGGTGAAGGACACCTCACTGGCGGCCACCATCCAGGTGCCCGAGCTGTTCCGCCAGGCCCAGTTGATCACCGCCCGGACCTTCGAAATCTTCAGTCTCTATCTCGCCGCGGCGCTGCTCTACTGGATCCTCGCCAGCCTGCTGTCCACGCTGCAGGAGCGCCTGGAGCGGCACTACGGACGCCACCTCAACGAAAGAGGCCAGTCATGATCGAGGTCAGAGGGCTGTCCAAGTCCTTCCGCCAGCAGACCGTCCTCCAGGCCATCGACCTGGACGTAGCCCAGGGCGAAGTGGTGGCCATCATCGGCCCGAGCGGCTCGGGCAAGACCACCTTGCTGCGCTGTTTGAATCTGCTGGAAACGCCGGACGCCGGCAGCATCAGCCTGGGCGACCTGCACATCGATGCGGCCCGACCGCTGAAGGCGCAGCAGGCAGCGATCCGCCAGTTACGCCAACGCATGGGCTTCGTCTTCCAGAACTTCAATCTCTTTCCCCATCGCACCGCGCTGGAGAACGTGATCGAGGGGCCCATCATCGTCCAGGGCGAAGACCGCGCCGCCGCCCTCGCCCACGGCAGCGAACTGCTCGCCAAGGTTGGCTTGGCCGACAAGGCCGATGCCTATCCGGGGCAGTTGTCCGGTGGCCAGCAACAGCGCGTCGCCATCGCCCGGGCGCTGGCCATGCGGCCCCAGGCGATCCTCTTCGACGAACCCACCTCCGCGCTGGACCCTGAGCGGGTCGGCGAGGTACTGGAGACGATTCGCGGCCTGGCCCAGGAAGGACGCACCCTGCTCATCGTCACCCACGAGATGGCCTTCGCCCGTGACGTCGCCCATCGGGTGCTGTTCATGGACGGCGGTCGCATCGTCGAGCAGGGCCCAGCCGCCGAGCTGTTCAATCACCCACGTGAAGAACGAACCCGGCGTTTTCTCGCCAAGTTCGTTCGCGACCAGGCTCCCGACTACTCCTGAGCCAAGCCGGCGCAGCCCTGCAGGCTGGCTTGGCTCACGTTGCTGTTGGCCGGCACGCCATGGGTCAGCCAGACGTTGCCGCCGATGGTGGAGCCCTGACCGATGGTGATGCGGCCCAGGATGGTCGCCCCGGCATAGATCACCACATCGTCCTCGACGATGGGATGCCGCGGGTGCCCCTTCTTGAGGTTGCCTTCGGCATCGGCCGGGAAGCGCTTGGCGCCCAGGGTCACCGCCTGGTAGATCCGTACCCGGTCGCCGATGATGCAGGTCTCGCCGATCACCACGCCGGTGCCATGGTCGATGAAGAAACCTTCGCCGATCTGGGCGCCCGGATGGATGTCGATCCCGGTGGCCGAATGGGCGCGCTCGCTGACCATGCGCGCCAGCAGCGGCAGGCCGCTACGGTAGAAATGGTGCGCGATACGGTGATGGATCATCGCGTGGATGCCCGGATAGCACAGCAGCACCTCGTCCACGCTACGCGCGGCCGGGTCACCCTGGTAGGCAGCGATCACATCGGTATCCAGCAGCCGGCGCAGCTCCGGCAAGGCCAGGGCGAACGCCTGCACCAGTCGCCGCGCCTCTTCGCCGCGATCGACGCCATTCTCGCCACGCTGCTTGGCGAAATAATCGAGCTCCAACTTGGCCTGGATCACCAGGGCGTTGAGCGCGCGCTCGAGTTCGAAGCCGACGTAGAAATCCTCACTTTCCTGGCGCAGCTGATCCGGACCGAGCCGCAGGGGAAAGAGCGCGCCGCTCAGGGACTCGATCACACTCGCCATCACGCTGCGCGAGGGCAGCTCGCGGCCGCTGAATTCACGGAAACGACCGTGGGTTTCCCGCCAATCGCTACGGGCGGCATGCAGCTCACCGACGATGCGGCTCAACTGCCAGTCGTTGCCACCCTTGGAGTGCCCGTTAAGTTCGCTCATAAGTCATCTACCCAGTTGCCAAGCCGTCGAGGATAAAGTATCCGCTCATACGTGACAGCCCATGCCATCCACGGCACGCTAGGCTGTCGTCCTTCGCCAACCCAGGAGCGCCACCATGATCGCTTCCCCCCTGGTCACCGCTGCCTGGCTACAGGAACAGTTGGGTCGTACGGACCTGATGATCCTCGATGCCAGTCTCTATCTGCCGAACGAGCCGCAAGATGCCGACGAACTCTATCGGCAGCAGCACATCCCCGGCGCCCTGCGTTTCGATATCGAAGTCTTTTCCGACCCGGATACCTCGCTCCCGCACATGGTGCCCAGCGCCGGCCGCTTCGCCAGACTGGCGGGCGAACTGGGCGTCACGCCCGAAACCTTCATCGTAGCCTACGACCAGAAAGGCCTCTTCTCGGCCGCCCGCGCCTGGTGGTTGTTCCGCCTGTTCGGACACGAGCAGGTGATGGTGCTGGATGGCGGTCTGCCGCACTGGCGCGACCTGGGTCTGCCACTGGAATCCGGCGAGAACCACCCTGAACCCCAGGCGCCCTATCCCACCGCCTTGAACAATCGCCTGCTCTGCGGCCTGGGCGATGTCCAGACCGCGCTCGCCGTGGGCCAGACCCAGGTGCTGGATGCCAGGGGCGCCAAACGCTTCACCGGCGAGGTTCCAGAACCGCGTCCGGGCGTCGCCTCGGGGCATATGCCCGGCAGCCTGAACCTGCCCTACGACAGCCTGCTGACCGCAGCGGGCACCCTCCTGTCACCGCAGGAACTGCGCCAGCGTTTCCAGGCGTTGGGCATCGACGGCCTGCATCCGGTCATTACCAGCTGCGGTAGCGGCGTCACGGCTGCCGTTCTGCTGTTGGCGTTGAGTGTCGCCGGCCTGCCGGATGGGCGGCTGTACGATGGCTCCTGGAGCGAATGGGGCCAGCACCAGGCCACGCCGAAAGCGCTCGGTCACGCCTAAATCACTGATTCGACACAAACCCTGTAGTATTCGATAGAGGCGCCTAATCACTGACATCGCCTTTAACAATGAGGCAAATCGTCAAAAGGCGATTAGCATGCGTCCTATCGATTTCAACCCTTACCTTAAACCCTCAAGGAGTCATCAATGTCCCTGATCAACACCGAAGTGAAGCCTTTCACCGCGACTGCCTACCACAACGGCAAATTCGTCCAGGTGACCGAGGCCGATCTGAAGGGCAAGTGGTCCGCCATCGTCTTCTACCCGGCTGACTTCACCTTCGTGTGCCCCACCGAGCTGGAAGACCTTGCTGACCTGTACCCCGAGTTCCAGAAGCTGGGCGTCGAGATCTACGGCGTGTCCTGCGACACCCACTTCGCGCACAAGGCCTGGCACGACACCTCCGAGGCCATCAAGAAGGTCAACTACCCGCTGGTCGGTGACCCCACCGCTCGCCTGGCACGCAACTTCGAAGTCCTGATCGAAGAAGAAGGCCTGGCCCTGCGCGGCACCTTCCTGATCAACCCGGAAGGCCAGATCAAGCTGTGCGAAATCCACGACAACGGCATCGGCCGTGACGCCAGCGAACTGCTGCGCAAGGTCCGCGCCGCTCAGTACGTCGCCAACCACCCGGGCGAAGTCTGCCCCGCCAAGTGGAAAGAAGGCGAAGCGACCCTGACCCCCTCGCTGGACCTGGTCGGCAAGATCTAAAGCCCGCCTGATCTAGCCCGAGCGCCCGGGCGCCTCGCCCGCGCGCTCTTTTTTTGCCCATTTTTTACGGAAGCCACGTCGCCATGTTGGACGCCAATCTGAAAGCCCAGCTCAAGACCTACCTCGAACGCGTCACGCGCCCCATCGAGATCGTCGCGTCCCTCGACGATGGCGCGAAGTCCCGTGAAATGCTCAGCCTGCTTCAAGACATCGCCAGTCTGTCCGACCAGGTCAGCCTGAGCACCGATGGCAGCGATGAGCGCCGTCCCTCCTTCGCCCTGCTGACCCCTGGTCAGAACATCGACCTGCGTTTCGCCGGTCTGCCCATGGGCCACGAATTCACCTCCCTGGTCCTGGCCCTGTTGCAAGTCGGCGGTCATCCGCCCAAGGCCAGCCAGGACGTCATCGAGCAGGTCAAGGCCCTCGACGGCGACTACCAGTTCGAAACCTATTTCTCCCTGTCCTGCCAGAATTGCCCCGACGTGGTCCAGGCTCTGAACCTGATGGCCGTGCTCAATCCGCGGGTCAAGCATGTCGCCGTCGACGGCGCCCTGTTCCAGGACGAAGTCGAGCGCCGCCAGATCATGGCCGTGCCCAGCGTCTACCTGAACGGTGAGCCCTTCGGTCAAGGCCGCATGGGTCTGGAAGAAATCGTCGCCAAGCTCGACACCGGCGCCGCTGCCCGCTCCGCCGACAAGCTCAACGCCAAGGACGCCTTCGACGTGCTGGTCATCGGCGGTGGCCCGGCCGGCGCTGCCGCTGCGGTCTACGCCGCGCGCAAAGGCATCCGCACCGGTGTGGCTGCCGAGCGCTTCGGCGGTCAGGTGCTGGACACCCTGGCCATCGAGAACTTTATCTCCATCAAGGAGACCGAAGGCCCGAAACTGGCCATGGCGTTGGAAGAGCACGTCAAGCAGTACGAAGTGGACATCATGAACCTGCAGCGCGCCGAGCAGTTGATCCCGGCCCACGAAGCCGGCGGCCTGCACGAAGTTCGCTTCGCCGACGGCGGCTCGCTCAAGGCCAAGACGGTGATCCTCGCCACCGGTGCCCGCTGGCGCGAAATGAACGTGCCCGGCGAGAAGGAATACCGCAACCGCGGCGTGGCCTACTGCCCCCACTGCGACGGCCCTCTGTTCAAGGGTAAGCGCGTCGCCGTGATCGGTGGCGGTAACTCGGGTGTCGAGGCCGCCATCGACCTGGCCGGCATCGTCGCTCACGTCACCCTGATCGAGTACGACGGTCAACTGCGCGCCGACGCCGTGCTGCAGCGCAAGCTGTTCAGCCTGCCAAACGTCACCGTGATCACCAGCGCTCTCACCAGCGAAGTCAAGGGTGACAGCCAGAAGGTCAACGGTCTCGTCTACAAGGACCGCAACTCCAGCGAATTCCATCATGTGGATCTCGAAGGTGTCTTCGTTCAGATCGGCCTGGTGCCCAATACCGATTGGCTCAAGGGCACCGTGGAGCTGTCGCCGCGCGGCGAGATCGAAGTGGACGCTCGTTGCCAGACCTCGCTACCCGGTGTCTTCGCCGCTGGCGACGTCACCACCGTCCCCTACAAGCAGATCGTCATCGCTCTGGGCGAAGGGGCCAAGGCATCGCTGGCGTCCTTCGATCACCTGATCCGCACCAGCGCTTGATTCAAAACCTTTCCCAAGCCCGGCTCCGGCCGGGCTTTTTTTCGCCTGAGGTTTTCCATTCCGCTCTTTGGCATGTTTCTCGCTGCGCCCTAACCAAGCGTCATAAAGATGGGCATGAACGGTCTATGGGTTCCGAGCATACTTTCGTTAGGATCTTATGACCGGTCTCCCAAAGACTCGGCAGCTTTTGCGGTTGAGGACCAGGCACCCATGCATAGACAGATTTCTTCCAGCACTCTCGCTTCCTACCCGCCCAAGCTCGCGCCTGCCACACCCCTCACCCACCCGGAACTCGTTGCCTCCCTGGAGGCCACCCTGGCGCAACGCGAGCCCGGCCCAGTCTGGCTGTTTGCCTATGGCTCACTCATCTGGCGCCCCGAATGCCCGGCAGTTGCCGCCCGCAGGGCAAGAGTGCATGGCTATCACCGCGGCCTCTATCTTTGGTCTCAACTGCACCGAGGCACACCCGAACAACCCGGTTTGGTGCTAGGCCTGGATCGCGGCGGTTCCTGCTCAGGCTTCGCCTACCAGCTGCCCGATGAACAGCTGGACGACCATCTGCTGGCCTTGTGGAAGCGAGAGATGCCGGACGGCTCCTACCGGCCGCGCTGGCTGCACTGCCATCTGGAAGACGGCAGCAAGGTCCAGGCGCTCGGTTTCGTCCTCAAGCGCAATCTGCCCTGCTACGCCGGCAATCTTCCGGACGACATCCTCAACCGCGTGCTGACCGAAGCCTGCGGTCATTTCGGTACCACGCTGGATTACGTAGAGCGCACCATCTCGGCGCTCAGGGCCCACGCCATGCCCGATCGCAATCTCGAGGCGCTCTTGCAGCGTTACCGCCGTGCTCCCCTACTGGAAGCCATGCAGGGATGACGGCCAGACGCATCAATCCCAGCAAGCTGCTGCATAGCAAATGGACTGCCGTCCAGCCGCGTGAGCGCCAACGCCACTTCATCGTGACCCGCGTCTATGCGCCCGAATTGGAGACCGCCCCCATCTCGCAAATAGATCTACAAGCGGTTCTCACTCGTCGTACATGGACGCTGGACTGGCGCGAGCTGCTGGATGCAGAATGCTGGCTGCAAGGCTGGCAATGAAACTCCGAAAGCAGGGCCGTGATTTTGCGACTAGCATCGCGATATGACGGCACTTCTCTGCGAAGGTGAAACCCTGTAGCAGCCAATGCTGTCACAGTGCCACCTTTGAACAGGAAGCTTTTTCGGATGACCCTCTATGTGGAACTTGCCAGCGCCTTCAATACCTTGAAAGGCGGCTTCGAGCCGTTGCGCTGCGTGATTTCGACACGAGATCAACGAGCCTATGACGTCGAGGTATTCTCCCGTAGCGGCCAATCGGTACTGAAGCGCCCTATCGCCCGCACCGAATTGCTCGACGCCGCCATGCTCGAAGCCTTCATCCTCGACAGTCGCTCACGCATCGAGCGCGACGCGGACGAACCCCCCTACTGGACGATCCCCTCCTAACGACAAAAGGCCACTCATGCATGCACGAGTGGCCTTTTGGATGGATGGTGCCCGAGGCCGGAATCGAACCGGCACGACCGTTAAGTCGAGGGATTTTCTTACCACTTCGGTTTTCACCGCCGGCTAACAGCTGCCGTTCGTGGTCTGGAGCACGCCTTCACCTTAGCCATGAGGCCTTAGGTGCCCGCCGTCTGCTCTCTACACCTTCCCCTTCCGGGGCTTGGCTCGGCGTTGGCTCGGAATGACTCCAGGGCGTTCGCCGAATTTGACGGGCGTCACCTTCAGGGTTTCCCCGGAAGGGCTCAAATTTTCAAGTCCCTTGTGTCTACCAGTTTCACCACTCGGGCAAAGCCGAATCCTGCTCCAGCAGAACTCGTTACAGCTGATCCAGTACTCAAAACATCCCTGGATGATGAAAAGCCCCGTAGAACGAAATCTACGGGGCTATCAATAGTGGGGGCCGAGATCGGCTCGAACCGGCACACACGAAGGTGAATTCTGCCCCCAATATCTAGTGAATTCATTGTCTTACAGTGAAATCGTTTCCGCAAGCGTTACCGAATTTGCCTATTGAACCAAACAACGACGCGGCTCGAAAAATCGAGCTGGAAGCCCTTTCCAACCCTTCCATCGCGCCGCTTTAACCAAGAATTTTTTTCTAATCCGCTCCATCAGATCAAAACCGAGCTCATCGGACAGAGAAACCCACTAGGAACGTGGTGGGCTAGACATAGCAACCCAGGCTTTCATGACAGGGGTAAAGACAGACATCGTCAAAATCAGCGGTTCGCTACCATCTACCAAATTTTCACAACGAGTCGACGATGATTCCGCCTTTCGAGTAGAGCTCTGGTCGCTCTGAGGTCTCGGCAAGGAAATACCCATGTCCAGAAAGAGCACGGCCTATGTTGGCGGCCTTCTCTTCTTCCTGACGGCAGGTGCCATAGGGCTTACCGCCTTCTCGTTTCTACTGTTCGACTTCTTTTGAAGGCCAAATGGACACCCTACCAACGTCAAAACCCTTCAACTACAGCTCGCGCCTGACATAGCAACTTGTCTTGCGCACCCATAGATGCAGTCGCGAGCGAAGCGACTCGCAAGCCCTTTGCCACAACAGCAACCGTTGAAACTACCGGAGCACATCCCATACATGCCGTCGCCTACCGACACCTTGGCAAGGTCGTCGATGACACGAACTCACCGGTGCTTGCGGAAACGAGCTGCGGAACCTTACTTTCCGCCGTGCAAATGAAAAAACCCCGTAGATCCAGGATCTACGGGGTTCTCAATAGTGGAGGCCGAGGTCGGAATCGAACCGGCGTACACGGATTTGCAATCCGCTGCATGACCACTCTGCCACCCGGCCTCAAACCTGAATGTCTTGCGACACTCATGTAAACTTGGAGCGGGAAACGAGACTCGAACTCGCGACCCCGACCTTGGCAAGGTCGTGCTCTACCAACTGAGCTATTCCCGCTTGGTGACGGGCGCCATTCTATATGAGCCACCCGACATGTCAACCCATTGATTCAAAAACTTATTTTTTTTTCTCAGCGCTCATCAAATGGGGCCAAGCCGCCATCAGGTAGGTGCACATGGACCACAGAGTCAAGGCAGCAGCCACGATGAGCAAAGCGTATCCAGCGATCACCCAGAAGGTGAGCTGGGGCGGATTGGCCAGCAATATGACGAGCGCCAACATCTGCGCAGCGGTCTTCCATTTACCCAGGTTGGATACCGCTACCTGCGCCCGCGCCCCAAGCTCTGCCATCCACTCACGTAATGCCGATACGACGATCTCCCGCCCGACGATGATCACTGCCGGAAGCGTCAGCCAGGCACTGGCATGCTCTTGCACGAGCAGTACCAACGCCACCGCGACGATCAACTTGTCCGCAACCGGGTCTAGGAAGGCCCCAAAGGGTGTGCTCTGCCCCAGCCGGCGCGCCAGATAGCCATCCAGCCAGTCCGTTGCACAGGCGATAGCGAAAATCGTACTCGCCGTCCAGTAGCTCCAATGAACCGGCAGATAGAACAGAACGACGAACAAGGGTATGAGGAAGACGCGCAGTACGGTAAGCAGATTTGGAATATTCATTGGCGCGGCTGTTGATGAACGTGGGGCGATTCTACTCGCTGTGCAAGGCGGCATAAATCTGCTCGGCCAGCTTTTTGCTGATACTGGGCGACTTGGCAATCTCCTCGATGCTCGCCCGCTGTAGCTCTCTCAAACCACCGAAATGCTTCAAGAGCTCCTGCCTGCGCTTGGGCCCTATACCTGCCACCTCCTCCAAGGACGACGTGCGCCGCGCCTTTCCGCGACGTGCTCTATGACCCGTAATAGCAAAGCGATGCGCCTCGTCACGAATCTGCTGGATGAGGTGCAAAGCCGGAGAATGCGCCGGCAGCGTGAACTCGTTCGAAGGGTCATCCAGATACAGCGTTTCGAGGCCTGGTTTGCGCGTGACACCTTTGGCGACACCCAACAGAACCAAATCGGGGACCGCCAGCTCCCTGAGCACTTCACGAGCCATCGCCAACTGCCCCTTGCCACCGTCCACCAGCAGAATATCAGGCAGCTTACCCTCGCCTGCCTTAAGCCGACTGAAACGTCGAGTGAGCGCCTGGTGCATGGCGGCATAGTCATCGCCAGCCGTAACGCCTTCGATGTTGTAGCGACGATAATCGGATTTGAGCGGCCCTTCCGGTCCAAAGACGACGCAGGAGGCGACCGTTGCCTCGCCACTGGAGTGGCTGATATCGAAACACTCCAAGCGCTGTGGAGGTTCTGGTAGATCCAGCGCCTGCACCAGGGCATCGAAACGCACGCCCATATGTTGTCGATTGGCCAGGCGCGTGTTGAGCGCCTGCTCAGCATTCGTCACAGCCAATTGTTGCCAGCGAGCCCGGGTGCCACGCACACGATGCGCGATGACCAATTGCCGTTTGTGAACCTCGGAGAAGGCATCTATCAACGTGGGAAAATCATCGTGTACAGAATTCACGATGATTTCATCCGGAAGATCCCGCTCCAGATAGGCAAGGTAGTATTGCTCCAGGAATGCGGCCAGGACCTCACTGGCGTCTTCCTCGATACCCACCTCGGGAAAAAAGTTCTTGCTGCCTAATACCCGTCCACCGCGGACGCTGATCAGATGCACGCACGCCCCACCCGGGTTGACCATGGCCGCGATGACATCGACATCGCCACTGCCACCTTCGATACTTTGCTGATCCTGAACCCGCCTGACCAACGCGAGTTGATCTCGCAACTCCGCAGCTCGCTCAAATTCCAGGCCTATCGAGGCCGTTTCCATCTTGGCCTGTAGCTCTTCAGCCAAGGCATTGCTGCGGCCTTCGAGGAACATCGCCGAATGGCGAACGTCCTCGGCATATTCCTGCTGACTCACCAAGGCAACGCAAGGCCCCTTGCATCTTTTGATCTGATATTGCAGACAAGGGCGAGTACGGTTGCGGAAGTAGTTGTCATCGCACTGCCTGACCTGAAAAGCCTTTTGCAGTAAATTGAGGCTTTCTCGGATCGCACCAGCGCTGGGGTAGGGGCCGAAATAACGCCCCTTCCCTCTCTTTTCACCGCGGTGAATGGTCAGCCGGGGATACTGATCATCAGTGGAGAGATAGACGTAGGGATAAGACTTATCGTCCCGAAGTAGGATGTTGTACGGGGGGCGCCATTGCTTGATCAAGTTCTGCTCAAGGAGCAGAGCTTCCGTTTCATTACCGGTAATGGTCGTCTCGATCTGGGCGATCTTCGAGACCATCGATGCGGTTTTAGGGGCAAGGCCGGTCTTTCTAAAATAGCTAGAAAGCCTGTTTTTAAGATTCTTGGCCTTGCCTACGTATAAGAGCTTGCCGCCCTCATCAAACATCCGGTAGACACCGGGACGACCGCTACAGCCGGATAAAAAAGCTGCAGCATCAAAGGAGTGACTCATATCAACTCGTTGCATCCACCATGCCATGGCGAACGGCCAACATGGCCAATTCGACATCGCTGGTAATCGATAATTTCTCGAATATACGATAGCGGTAGGTATTAACGGTCTTTGGAGACAAGCAGAGCTTGTCGGATATGACCTGGACCTTCTGACAACCCGCTATCATCAAGGCAATCTGAATTTCTCGTTCCGACAGCTGATCGAACGGCGACGCCTCGGCCTTGGATTGAAAAGGTTTCAATGCCAGCTGCTGAGCAATCTGAGCGCTGATGTAACGACGACCGGCGAATGCCTGCTTGATAGCGGTGATCATCTCTTCAATGTCGGCCCCTTTGGTCAGATAGCCAGAGGCACCGGCCTGCAGGAGACGCGTAGGGAAGGGATCCTCCTCGCAGGCGGTCACCACCACGACCTTCAGGTCGGACTGGCTACGCAACAGTTTACGAGTAGCTTCAAGCCCTCCGATACCAGGCATCCTGACATCCATCAGAACGACATCCGGCTGAAGTTCACGAGCAAGCTTGAGTGCGGTCTCCCCACTATCAGCTTGGCCAACCACCTGGATCCCCGCGACATCGGCGAGCATCCTGACAATGCCAGTACGGACAAGATCGTGATCGTCGACAACCAGCACTTTGATCAAAATCGAATCCTCTTCGCTTGCGCTCTCATCGCTTGCGTCGCCTTAGCCAGAATACCTTAGGACCTTATGGCCCTAGGGATAGGATCCTAGGCCAAGCTGCAAATTTTGTCAGTCCAGCAAAAAAAAAGGGGTACGACGTTCCGCACCCCTGCCTATCAGCCCTAGGCTGTTCGTCATTGTATACCGAAAAAATTCAAAAAAATGAAGCGGATCCGAGATCCTTGCCGGCTGATGGCGGCGATGCACGTCGAGCTGATCAGTGCTGAGCCTCGCGCCAGAGCGGATGAGGCCAAACTTTTCCCGCCCCAAAGACAACACCCCCGTCAGAGTGAACTGAGCGGGGGTGCTGGGTATTAGGCGCTTGACGATGACCTACTCTCACATGGGGAAACCCCACACTACCATCGGCGATGCATCGTTTCACTTCTGAGTTCGGGAAGGGATCAGGTGGTTCCAATGCTCTATGTTCGTCAAGCAATTCGGTTGGCTGGCCAGGCGATGAAGCTGCCTGACTGGCCCAATTAGGTCGGTGACAGAAGTAAACGTATCGTCTCGGGTCTTGCGAACCCACGCGCCGTTTTCGGCGTCGTCTTCCTCACGCTCTGACACGCGGTCAGATTGTTTGGGTGTTATATGGTCAAGCCTCACGGGCAATTAGTATCGGTTAGCTCAACGCCTCACAGCGCTTACACACCCGACCTATCAACGTCGTAGTCTTCGACGGCCCTTCAGGAAGCTCAAGGCTCCAGTGAGATCTCATCTTGAGGCAAGTTTCCCGCTTAGATGCTTTCAGCGGTTATCTCTTCCGAACATAGCTACCCGGCAATGCCACTGGCGTGACAACCGGAACACCAGAGGTTCGTCCACTCCGGTCCTCTCGTACTAGGAGCAGCCCCTCTCAAATCTCAAACGTCCACGGCAGATAGGGACCGAACTGTCTCACGACGTTCTAAACCCAGCTCGCGTACCACTTTAAATGGCGAACAGCCATACCCTTGGGACCGGCTTCAGCCCCAGGATGTGATGAGCCGACATCGAGGTGCCAAACACCGCCGTCGATATGAACTCTTGGGCGGTATCAGCCTGTTATCCCCGGAGTACCTTTTATCCGTTGAGCGATGGCCCTTCCATACAGAACCACCGGATCACTAAGACCTACTTTCGTACCTGCTCGACGTGTCTGTCTCGCAGTCAAGCGCGCTTTTGCCTTTATACTCTGCGACCGATTTCCGACCGGTCTGAGCGCACCTTCGTACTCCTCCGTTACTCTTTAGGAGGAGACCGCCCCAGTCAAACTGCCCACCATACACTGTCCTCGATCCGGATGACGGACCAGAGTTAGAACCTCAAGGTTGCCAGGGTGGTATTTCAAGGATGGCTCCATGGGAACTGGCGTCCCCACTTCAAAGCCTCCCACCTATCCTACACAAGCAAGCTCAAAGTCCAGTGCAAAGCTACAGTAAAGGTTCACGGGGTCTTTCCGTCTAGCCGCGGATACACTGCATCTTCACAGCGATTTCAATTTCACTGAGTCTCGGG
Source organism: Pseudomonas oryzihabitans (assembly GCF_006384975.1). Taxonomy (NCBI): domain Bacteria; kingdom Pseudomonadati; phylum Pseudomonadota; class Gammaproteobacteria; order Pseudomonadales; family Pseudomonadaceae; genus Pseudomonas; species Pseudomonas oryzihabitans. The sequence continues at coordinate 712,595 of NZ_CP021645.1, read as the reverse complement.
TGGAGACAGCGCCGCCATCGTTACGCCATTCGTGCAGGTCGGAACTTACCCGACAAGGAATTTCGCTACCTTAGGACCGTTATAGTTACGGCCGCCGTTTACCGGGGCTTCGATCAAGAGCTTCGCTTGCGCTAACCCCATCAATTAACCTTCCGGCACCGGGCAGGCGTCACACCCTATACGTCCACTTTCGTGTTTGCAGAGTGCTGTGTTTTTAATAAACAGTCGCAGCGGCCTGGTATCTTCGACCGGCATGAGCTTACGGGGTAAACCCTTCACCCTCACCGGCGCACCTTCTCCCGAAGTTACGGTGCCATTTTGCCTAGTTCCTTCACCCGAGTTCTCTCAAGCGCCTTGGTATTCTCTACCCGACCACCTGTGTCGGTTTGGGGTACGGTTCCTAGTTACCTGAAGCTTAGAGGCTTTTCCTGGAAGCATGGCATCAACCACTTCCCCTTCTAAAAGAAGGGTCGTCATCAGCTCTCGGCCTTGACCGTCCGGATTTACCTAAACGATCAGCCTACCACCTTAAACTTGGATAACCAACGCCAAGCTGGCCTAGCCTTCTCCGTCCCCCCATCGCAGTAACTAGAAGTACGGGAATATTAACCCGTTTCCCATCGACTACGCCTTTCAGCCTCGCCTTAGGGACCGACTCACCCTGCGTCGATTAACGTTGCGCAGGAACCCTTGGTCTTTCGGCGTGCGAGTTTTTCACTCGCATTGTCGTTACTCATGTCAGCATTCGCACTTCTGATACCTCCAGCAAGCTTCTCAACTCACCTTCACAGGCTTACAGAACGCTCCTCTACCGCATCACCAGAGGTGATACCCGTAGCTTCGGTGCCTGGTTTGAGCCCCGTTACATCTTCCGCGCAGGCCGACTCGACTAGTGAGCTATTACGCTTTCTTTAAAGGGTGGCTGCTTCTAAGCCAACCTCCTAGCTGTCTAAGCCTTCCCACATCGTTTACCACTTAACCAGGACTTTGGGACCTTAGCTGACGGTCTGGGTTGTTTCCCTTTTCACGACGGACGTTAGCACCCGCCGTGTGTCTCCCATGCTCGGCACTTCTGGGTATTCGGAGTTTGCATCGGTTTGGTAAGTCGGGATGACCCCCTAGCCGAAACAGTGCTCTACCCCCCAGAGTGATACATGAGGCGCTACCTAAATAGCTTTCGAGGAGAACCAGCTATCTCCGAGCTTGATTAGCCTTTCACTCCGATCCACAAGTCATCCCCTACCTTTTCAACGGGAGTGGGTTCGGTCCTCCAGTCAGTGTTACCTAACCTTCAACCTGCTCATGGATAGATCGCCCGGTTTCGGGTCTATTCCCAGCGACTAGACGCCCTATTAAGACTCGCTTTCGCTACGCCTCCCCTATTCGGTTAAGCTCGCCACTGAAAATAAGTCGCTGACCCATTATACAAAAGGTACGCAGTCACCTAACAAAGTAGGCTCCCACTGCTTGTACGCATACGGTTTCAGGTTCTATTTCACTCCCCTCTCCGGGGTTCTTTTCGCCTTTCCCTCACGGTACTGGTTCACTATCGGTCAGTCAGGAGTATTTAGCCTTGGAGGATGGTCCCCCCATATTCAGACAGGGTTTCTCGTGCCCCGTCCTACTCGATTTCATTGATAAGAGCGTTTCGCGTACAGGGCTATCACCCACTATGGCCGCACTTTCCAGAGCGTTCCGCTACTCTCAAATCAACTTAAGGGCTGGTCCCCGTTCGCTCGCCACTACTAAGGGAATCTCGGTTGATTTCTATTCCTCAGGGTACTTAGATGTTTCAGTTCCCCTGGTTCGCCTCTTAACCCTATGGATTCAGGTTAAGATACCTAGGTTATCCTAGGTGGGTTCCCCCATTCAGAGATCTCCGGGTCACAGGTCATTTGCCACCTCACCGAAGCTTATCGCAGGCTATCACGTCTTTCATCGCCTCTGACTGCCAAGGCATCCACCGTATGCGCTTCTTCACTTGACCATATAACCCCAAGCAATCTCGCTGGCATCCAAGGATGCTACCGATCTGCAAAGCGTTAGATGAGTGAAGACGACATTTCGCCGAAAACTTGCGCTTGAGTTCGCAAGATTTTACCTTGACGACATTGATTGCCAGTGAAAACAATCAATGCAGTCTACTTCTATCACTTTCCCAATTTTTTAAAGAACAGTTCTGATCAAAGACCAGAAGTCAGCTTTTGTGCCCTTCCCTCTTCACTAGGTGATGAAGGAAGTCAAAGGCTCACTTCTGAGCTTTCAAGCAATTGTGTTAGTCAGGTGACTGGCAGTGACGCGCATGGGCCACCAAGGAAATGGTGGAGCCAAGGAGGATCGAACTCCTGACCTCCTGCGTGCAAAGCAGGCGCTCTCCCAGCTGAGCTATGGCCCCATCGATTGGTGGGTCTGGGCAGATTCGAACTGCCGACCTCACCCTTATCAGGGGTGCGCTCTAACCAACTGAGCTACAGACCCAATCGTCTTACCTTGAGTCTATCTAACTCAATTGCTCTTCTATCAGTGAATCAAGCAATTCGTGTGGGAGCTTGTCAGCAAGCTGACATCTTCGATTAAGGAGGTGATCCAGCCGCA